>CAVWDZ010000001.1:0-3188490 GCA_963753905.1 uncultured Acidimicrobiaceae bacterium
CGTTGTCGTTCGCCCAGGCCACTCCGTAGGAGGTGTCCTCGATCGCCTCGGGCGACGTGGTCCTGGTGGTGAGGTCGAGGAAGCGCATGGTGTGGCGTTCCCCCCCGGTGGTGTCCGTCGAATAGGCGAGCCACCGGTGGTCCGGGCTCACCGAGATGGCACCGAGCGCGAAGTAGTCGTGCCCCTCCGCGAGGACGTTCTCGTCGAGGAGGACCTCCTCGGCGTCTTCGGGGCCCTCCGCCGGGCGGCGGCAGTGGATGGCGTAACTGCTCCCCTCGACCGTCCGTCCGTAGTAGAGCCAGGGGCCCTTTCGCGCCGGGACCGAGAGGTCGGTCTCCTCGATCCGTGCCACCATCTCGTCGTACAGCGCCTCCCGGAGCGGGGCTGTGCCGGCCATGGTGGCCTCGGTGTAGGCGTTCTCCGCCTCCAGGTGGGCGATGACCTCGGGGTCCTCCTTGTCCCGGAGCCAGAACCAGTCGTCGATCCGCACGTCGCCGTGGGCCTCGAGGCGCACCGGGCGGCGCTCCGGTTGCGGTGGGCGGAGGGGGGTGACGACGGGACCGGGGCTGGGGGTCTCGGGCATCCGCACAGGATGGCACGTCGGCCCCGCCCGCCCATATGGCGTGGGTACGCTCCGGGTCCCCGAGTTGTTACTATCTGGATAGGGGAAATAGCCCGATGTGCGGTGCCGCCCCGATCCAGGAGACCCCATGACCACGACCGACCTCGACCTCGGCAAGTACAAGCTCGGGTGGTCCGACGAGGAAGACTACGTCTTCAAGCCCAAGAAGGGCCTCTCCGAGGCGATCGTGCGCGAGATGTCCGCCATGAAGAAGGAGCCGGAGTGGATGCGGGACTTCCGCCTCCGCGCCCTCCAGCGATTCGAGAAGCGGCCGATGGCCGAGTGGTTCGCCGTCAACATGCCCGACCTCGACTTCGACGACATCTACTACTACATCAAGCCGACCTCGGGGCAGGTGGAGGACTGGAACGACCTCCCCGATGCCATCAAGAACACCTACGAGAAGTTGGGCATCCCCGAGGCCGAGCGCAAGTACCTGGCCGGGGTGACCGCCCAGTACGAATCCGAGGTGGTGTTCCACCGCAACCGCGAGGACTTAGAGGCGCTCGGCGTGCTGTTCTGCGACATGGACACCGCGGTGCGCGAGTACCCCGACCTCGTTCGCAAGTACTTCGGCACGATCATCCCGCCGAACGACAACAAGTTCGCGGCCCTCAACTCGGCGGTCTGGTCGGGTGGCTCGTTCATCTACGTGCCTCCCGGGGTGGTCGTCGACCAACCGCTGCAGGCCTACTTCCGGATCAACGCCGAGAACATGGGACAGTTCGAGCGGACCCTGATCATCGCCGACGTCGGCGCCCAGGTGCACTACATCGAGGGCTGCTCCGCCCCGGTGTACACGACCGACTCACTGCACTCGGCCGTCGTCGAGCTGGTGGCCCTCGAAGGATCCCGGATCACCTACACCACGATCCAGAACTGGTCGAACAACGTCTACAACCTGGTGACCAAGCGAGGCAGGGCCGAGGCGGAGGCACACATCGAGTGGATCGACGGCAACATCGGCTCGCGCCTGACCATGAAGTACCCGTCCGTCTACCTGATGGGACCCAAGGCCTCGGGCGAGGTGCTCTCGGTGGCCTATGCGGGCGCCGGGCAGCACCAGGACGCCGGGGCCAAGATGGTGCATGTGGCACCGGAGACCACGTCCACGATCGTCTCCAAGTCGATCTCCAAGGATGCCGGGATCACCACCTATCGGGGCCTCGTCCACGTGGACGAGGGCGCCAAGCACGCCAAGAGCTTCGTCCGTTGCGACGCCCTCCTCCTCGACGACACGTCTGTGTCGGAAACGAAGCCCTACATGGAGGTGGGGGAGCGCGATGCCCGCATCGGGCACGAGGCCACGGTCTCCAAGGTCGGAGACGACCAGCTCTTCTACCTGATGAGCCGTGGACTGTCGGAGACCCAGGCGATGGGGATGATCGTCAACGGGTTCATCGAGCCGATCACCCGCACGCTCCCGATGGAGTACGCCGTGGAATGGAGCCGCCTGATCGAGTTGCAGATGGAGGGCTCCGTCGGCTGACGCCCCCCGGCGTGCCCGATTCGGTCAGAATGTGGCCCCAGGCGACGAGGGAGTTCCCATGCCGATGAGGGAAGAGTGCAAGCACTTCCAGTCGAGGACCTACGACTCGGGTGAGGTGGCCCGCTTCTGCGTGCTCGATCTCGCCCCCGATGCGCCCTGGAAGTGCCCCGACGACTGCCCCTCCTACTCGCCGCGGTATGCCGACGTGGGGTGGGACCACGGCTCGCTCGTCGAGCCTGCTCTCGAACCGATGCCGGACGTGCCCGACGAGGAGGCAGCGACGCTGCTCAACCAGGCCGAGGAGATCGTGAACACGGTGGCCCCCGGCGTCCTGGCCGATGTTCGCAAGGAAGACGAAGCACGCGGCCGCAAGTGGTGGCGCCGCAAGCGCTGAGCCCGGTTCGCTGCGCCGCGCCTACCGCCCGGTGAAGTTGCCCGGCCGCTTCTCGATGAAGGCGGCCATCGCCTCGGCCAGGTCGTCCGAGCCGAGGAACCCGGCGTTCCAGGTGGCCACGTAGTCGAGTCCCTCCGCCACGGTGCGCCCGTCCCCGGCGGCGAGCACCGCCTTGGTCCCCTGTACCGCGAGGGGGGAGTTGGACGCGATCTCGGCGGCCAGCTCCCGGGCGTCGGCCAAGACCGACTCGGGATCGGGGCTCACCGTGTTGACCAGCCCGATGGCCTCGGCCCGCGCGGCGGCAATGTCCTTGCCGGTATAGGCCAGCTCCGCCACGTGGCCGCTGCCGATGATCCCGGGAAGCCGCTGGAGGCTCCCGAGGTCGGCCACGATGGCCACCTTGGCCTCGCGGACGGAGAACAGGGCGTCGGCACTGGCCAGCCGGATGTCGCATGCAGCGATGAGATCCACACCGCCTCCGATGCAGTACCCGTGGACGGCGGCGATGACCGGCACCGGGCACTCGGCGACCGAGGTGACCGAGGCCTGGAGGCGCAGGATCTTCGGCCGGGCGCGGGCGGCTGTGGCGGCCGGAGAGAGCTTCGAGCCGTCTCCGCGATCGGGTGGGCGGCCGATGTCGGCCATGGCCACCAGGTCCAGACCGACGGAGAAGTGGGGGCCGCGGGCCGCGATGACCAAGGCCCGGACATCCGGGTCGGCGCCGACGGCGTGCATGGCCCGCGGGAGGTCGTCCCAGAAGGCGGGGCCCATGGCGTTGCGCTTCTCCGGCCGGTCGAGCCAGAGCGTCGCCACATGGCCGTGCACCTCGAGATCCAGGACCTCCGAGGTGAAGGACTGCGCGGTGGGGGCGGTCACGGCACCGAGCGTAGGCGGGCTCGGGGGAGCGCCGCAGGAGCCGGTCGCCCGCAGGTGAGGGCCCGGTAGGATGTGCGCCGAGGCTCGTGGATCGGGCCTCCTTGCGCGAGAGGCTCCTGTTCTGTCCACCTTCACCCCAGACATCGCGGCCGGGCTGCCCGGTTCCCCCTGGCTCCGCGACCGGCGCACTGCCGCGGCCGAGGCCTTCTCCTCCTCCCCCCTCCCCTCGCCGAAGGAGGAAGTCTGGCGGTACAGCCGGATCGACCAGCTCGATCTCGACCGGTTCCACCCGGCGGGCACCGCCCAGATGGCTCCGACCGACGAGCCCGGACCGTCGCCCTCCGAACGGGTCCACATGCTCGTGGACGGCCTCGGGCCGCGTTCTGGCCTCGTGGTGACCGTCAACGGCGCGCTGGCCACCCTCTCGACGGCGCTCGACGACCGGGTGCTCGCCGTGGGACGCGCCACCGACCACTCCGAGGGTCGCGACCTCATCGGGTCGGTCGCCTCGGACCCGCACGACTTCCCGCTGCTCAACGATGCCTTTGCCATCGACCCGCTCGTGATCGACGTGCAGGCGGGCGCGACCGTGACCGACCCGTTGGTCATCGTCCACGTGGTGACCGGCCCGGCCGGCGGTTCCGTCTTCCCACGCACGTTCGTCCGGGCAGGGGTTGGGTCGACCGCCGCCGTGGTCGAGATCCTGGTGGACGCCAACGCAGGTGTCCTCGGCCATCCGCCGGCCGACAGGGTGCGGGTGACCGAGGCACCCGTCGAGCACCTGGTGGTGCCGTTGACCGAGCTCATGGTGGCCGACGACGCGACGCTCGCGTTCTTCTCGCTCCAATCCCTGGGTCCGGCCACCTGGCAGATCGCACACCAGACCAGCACCATCGGGGTCCGGGCCTCCCTGTCCAGCTACGCGGTCGCGCTCGGCGGCGGGTATGCCCGGCTCCGCACCGACTCGACCCTCGAGGGCGAGTCGGGAACCAGCCGGCTGCGTGCCGCCTTCATCGGCCGGGGCGACCAGATGCTCGACTTCCGGACGCTGCAGGACCACCGTGCCCCTCGGACGACCAGTGACCTGCTGTTCATGGGTGCGGTGGCCGACACCTCGCACTCGGTCTACAGCGGGCTCATCCGGGTGGCGCGCGGCGCCGTGAAAACGGAGGCCATGCAGACCAACCACAACCTGGTGCTCGACGAGGGCGCGCACGCGGACTCGGTGCCCAACCTCGACATCGAGGAGAACGACGTCCGGTGCAGCCACGCGTCCACCGTCGGACCGGTCGACGAGGACCAGCTCTACTACCTCGAGTCGCGGGGCATCGAGCCGGGCCGGGCCGAACAGCTCATCGTGGCGGGTTTCTTCGACAGCATCGCCGACCTGGTCCCCGTGGCCGGTGCCCGGGCCCTCGTGGGCCGTTCCCTGGCCGAGCGCTCCGGGGTGACCGGTGGATGATCCCCGGGCCGGATCGGTGGCCGACGGCGCCGCCGCGGTGACGGCCCGGCTCTGCGCGCGCGACGACCTGGCGGACGGCGAGGCCCGGCGGTTCGACGTGGCCGGCCGTCGGGTGGCCCTGGTCCGCATCGGCCGGGAGTTCTACGCGGTGGGTGACCGCTGCAGCCACGAGGACTACTCCCTGGCCGACGGCGAGGTCTTGTCGGACGAGTGCGAGATCGAATGCGCCAAGCACGGCTCGACGTTCGACCTGCGCACGGGCGAGCCCTGCTCGCTGCCGGCCACCCGGGCGGTACCGGTCTACCCGGTGGTGCTCGAGGGGGACGACGTCTCGGTGGTCCTGCCGTGAGCGGGGACGGGCTGCGCATCGAGGGCCTTCGGGCCGGCGTCCCCGGACGCGAGATCCTTCGTGGGGTCACCCTCACCGTGCGCAGCGGTGAGGTCCATGCGGTGATGGGTCCGAACGGTTCCGGCAAGAGCACCCTGGCCCACGTCCTCATGGGCCGACCGGGCTACGAGGTGATCGAGGGCTCGGTGACCCTCGACGGCATCGACGTGCTGGCCCTCCCGACCTGGCAGCGGGCGCGGGCCGGTCTCTTCCTGGCCATGCAGCACCCGATCGAGGTGCCCGGGGTCTCGTTGCTCGAGTCGTTGACCTGCGCCCGGGCGCCGGCGGCCGGGGAGCCGCCCGGGGAGCCCGACCCCGGCATCGCCGAACGGCTGCACAGCGAGGCGCGCCGGATCGGGTTCGAGGAACGCTTTCTCGACCGGCCGCTCAATGTGGACCTCTCCGGTGGCGAGCGCAAGCGCAACGAGACGCTCCAGATGGGCGTGCTCCGCCCCCGGTTCGCGGTGCTCGACGAGATCGACTCCGGTCTCGACGTCGACGCGCTCGCCGACGTGGGTCGCCGGGTCCAGGCCGCCACCACCGAGTGGGGACTCGGAGTGCTGGCAATCACCCACTTCCGACGTCTCCTCGACGTGCTCCACCCCGACGTGGTCCATGTGCTGTCAGATGGGCGGGTCGTGGCGACCGGGGGGAGCGATCTGGCCGAGACGGTCGACCGGTCCGGGTACGCCGCCTACAGCTGAGGCGGCGGAACCCTCTCAGAAGAGGGGAATTCCCAGGCCCCTCCTCAGGAGGGTGACTCGGAGGCGTCGAGCCCTTCGGCCAGCGTGTTCCAGCTGAGGGTCGCGCACTTGATGCGCACCGGGAACTTGACCACGCCCTGGAGCGCGGCGAGCTCGCCGAGTGCGTCGACGTCGATGGCCTCCGGTTCGGCCGGCTCGGCGATCCCGTTGGTGCCGGCGACGTCGGTCGAGGGGAGGGTCGACTCGTGGATCGACATCATGCCCTTGAATGTCCTGATCAGGTCTCGGACCTCGGGGACCGGCCGTCCCTTGACCGCGGCCGACATCAGCGATGCCGAGGATTGGCTGATCGAGCACCCGGTCCCTGCGATCTTGATGTCGGTCACCGCCCCGTCGTCGACGACGAGGGTGACCACGATCTCGTCCCCGCAGAGGGGGTTGAACCCCTCGGCGCGGGTGGCCGGCGGCGCCTCCAGCTCCCCCCGGTTCCGGGGCGAGCGGTAGTGGTCGAGGATGATTTCGCGGTAGAGGTCTTCGAGACCGGGCATCAGACCGTCAGCCTACCGGGACCCGCTCATCCGAAGAACTTGGCGGCTGCGTCGAGCGCCTCGACCAGCGTGTCCACATCGGCCTCGTCGTTGTAGATGGCGAACGAGGC
Organism: uncultured Acidimicrobiaceae bacterium; assembly: GCA_963753905.1. Taxonomy (GTDB): domain Bacteria; phylum Actinomycetota; class Acidimicrobiia; order Acidimicrobiales; family RAAP-2; genus Bog-756. The sequence goes on from CAVWDZ010000001.1 coordinate 6,594, forward strand.
CCGGGCGGTCGCGGCCACCCCGAGGCGCCGCATGAGGGGCTTGGCGCAGTGATGGCCGGCTCGCACGCAGACCCCGTACTCGTCGAGGATCTGGGAGATGTCGTGGGGGTGGAGGTCCCCGAGGGCGAAGGACACGACGCCGCCCCGCTCGGCGCTCCCCGCCGGGCCGAAGATCCGGATGCCTGCGCCGAAGCGCTCGTTGAGCGCTCCGAGCGCATAGCCGGTGAGGGCCATCTCGTGCTCACGCACGGCATCCATGCCCACGGCCCGCAGGTAGTCGACGGCCGCACCGAGGCCGATGGCCTCGGTGATGGGCGGGGTACCCGCCTCGAACCGCCAGGGGATGTCGTTGGGGGTGAAGCCGTCCTTGCGCACGTCGAGGATCATCTCCCCACCACCGAGGAACGGCGGCAGGCTGTCCAGCAACTCGGCGTGGCCCCAGAGCACGCCGATCCCGGTGGGCCCGAGCATCTTGTGCGCGCTGAAGGCCAGGAGGTCGATCCCGAGGGCGACCACGTCCGTCGGCAGGTGGGGCACCGACTGACAGGCGTCGGCCACCACGATCGCGCCGGCGGCATGGGCGGCCGCGGCCATGGTGGCCATCGGAGTCAGGGTGCCGAGGACGTTGGACATACAGGTGACCGCGAGGACCTTGGCGCCCTCCAGGATCCGGTCGAGATCGTCGAGGACGAGGAAGCCGTCGTCGTCGATGGGCACCCACCGCAGCTCGATGCCCCGCTCGGCTGCCAGCATGTGCCACGGCACGATGTTGGCGTGGTGCTCCATCTCGGTCAGGACCACCACGTCGCCGCGCTGCAGGTGGGTGCGGCCCCAGGCGTGGGCCACCAGGTTGAGGGCCTCGGTCGCGTTCTTGGTGAAGACGATCTCGCGGGCCGGGTCCGGTGCACCGATGAACCGGCCCGTGTTGACCCGTGCCGCCTCGAACCGCCGGGTGGCCTCCTCGGCGATGCTGTAGACGCCGCGGTGCACGTTGGCGTGCGTCGTCTCGTCGTACTCACGCATGGCGTCGAGCACCGCGGTCGGCCGTTGGGAGGACGCGGCCGAGTCGAGATAGGTGATCCGCCGGCCGTGGACCTCCCGCGCGAGGAGCGGGAAGTCCTTGGCCACCGAGGCGGCGTCGAGACGGGGCCGGGTCAGCTCCGCCACGAGTCGTATCCCTCCACCTCGAGCCGCCCGGCGAGCTCGGACCCGCCCTCTGCCACGATGACCCCGTCGACGAGCAGGTGGACCCGGTCCGCCGAGAGCTCCTCGAGCATGCGCTCGTAGTGGCTGATCACCAGCACCCCCATCTCGGGACGGGTCTCCCGAACGGTGCGGACGCCGCGGGCCACGGTGCGCAGGGCGTCGACGTCGAGCCCCGAGTCGGTCTCGTCGAGCACGGCCAGTTCCGGCTCGAGCATGGCCATCTGCAGGATCTCGTTGCGCTTCTTCTCGCCGCCCGAGAAGCCCTCGTTGAGGTAGCGCTCGCCGAAGGCGGGGTCCATGCCCAGCTTGTCCATCCACTCCATCATCATGAGCCGGACCTCGAGGACCGAGAGGTCGACGCCGCGGCGGGCGGAGAGCGCCTGGCGGAGGAACTGGATGACCGGCACCCCCCCGATCGACTCGGGGTCCTGGAACGCCAGGAAGATCCCGGCTTTGCCGCGGACGTCGGTCGGCCAGGCGGTGATGTCCTCGCCGCGGAACCGGATCGAGCCGGCGGTGACCCGGTAGGCGGGGTTGCCGAGCAGCACGTTGGCCAGGGTCGACTTGCCGGAGCCGTTCGGGCCCATGAGCGCGTGGACCTTGCCGGCCTCTACGGCGAGATCCACCCCGCGCAGGATGGGTTCCCCCTCGACCGAAGCGCAGAGCCCGACGACCTCGAGGAGCGGCGGGGAAGGGGTCGGGGAATCGGGGCGCACGATCCCGATTGTAGCCTCTCGGCGGGATTTCTCCTACGCCGGTAGTGAGAATGCCGAGAGGCGGAACGACGCTCGGGGATTGGGTCGATTCCCAGGTCAACAGGTACGGTACCCTCATGACCGACCCCTGGAATTACGCCGGTCCGGTCACCCTGCTCTCCGGATCGGGGCAGGTCACCCTCGTCGACGAGTCGACCTTCGCCATCAGTGGCAGCGCCGGTGACATCACTCCGGGGGCGGCCCAGGGCCTCTTCGTACGGGACACCCGGATCCTCTCCCGCTTCGAGGTCCTCATCAACGGGATGCGCACCGAGGCGCTCGCCGGGTTGAGCGACGATCCCTTCTCGGCGACGTTCGTCTCGCGCAACCTGCCCGCACCCGGCCACGCCGACTCGACGCTGATGATCTTCCGCAGCCGCCATGTCGGACGGGGCATGCGGGAGGAGTTGACCCTACGCAACTTCTCGGACGAGGCAACCGCCTGCACCCTCGAGATCCTGGTCGACGTCGACTTCGCCGACCTGTTCGCCGTCAAGGAGGGGCGGGCGGCGAGCGCGCCGCTCAACGGCGAGATGAGCACGTCGGTGGACAGTCCGGCTGATCCGGGGTCCTCCGAGTCGGCGGCCACCCTCACCTACACCTACCGGAGGGGCGGGGTGACCCGGGGGGTCGAGATCCGGACCCACGGGGTGGTCGCGGTCGCCCCGGGACTGGCGACGTACGAGATCGTGGTCCCGGCCCGCAGCGAGTGGTCGACCTGCCTCGAGGTCGGCCCGGTCATCGAGGGCGCCGCCTTCTCCCCCAAGTACCGGTGCGGGGAGCCGGTGGATCGGGCCATCCCCTCCGAGCGCCTCGCCGAATGGCGGCGCCAGGTCCCCCAGGTCGAGACCGACCACCCCGTCCTCAAGGAGGTCGTGGCCCGCAGCGCCGAGGACCTCGGTGCCCTCAGGATCTTCGACCCCGACTATCCCGAGCGGGTGGTGGTGGCGGCGGGGGCCCCGTGGTTCATGACTGTCTTCGGCCGGGACTCCCTGCTCACCGCCTGGATGGCCCTGCTCGTCGATCCCGACCTGGCCCGCGGGGTGCTCCAGACCCTGGCGCGGTTCCAGGGTACGGACGTCGATCCGAGGCACGACGAGGAGCCGGGGCGGATCCTCCACGAGATGCGCTTCGGCGACGCGGCCTCGCTCTCCCTCGGGGGCGGCAGCATCTACTACGGGACGGCGGACGCCACCCCGTTGTTCGTGATGCTGCTCGGCGAGCTGCGGCGCTGGGGGGTCGCCCGCGAGCTGGTCGACGAGTTGCTCCCCAACGCGGTGCGGGCCATCGACTGGATCGAGCAGTTCGGCGACGCCGACGGCGACGGCTACGTCGAGTACCGGCGGGCCACCGACCGCGGGCTCGCCAACCAGGGGTGGAAGGACAGCTGGGACGGGATCCGCTACGGGGACGGCCGGGTGGCCGAGGCCCCGATCGCCCTCTGCGAGGTGCAGGCCTACACCTACGGGGCGTACCTGGCGAGCGCCCACTTCGCCTTCGAGGCCGGGGACGCCGCCACCTACGACCGGTTCCGGGCGAAGGCGGCCCAATTGAAGGCGGCCTTCAACCGCGACTTCTGGCTCGAGGACAAGGGGTGGTACGCGGTGGGGCTCGATGCGGACAAGCGGCCGATCGACTCGCTCACCTCCAACATCGGCCACTGCCTGTGGACCGGGATCGTGGACGAGGACAAGGCCCGACGGGTGGCCGAGGCGCTGGTGTCCCCCTCGATGTTCACCGGCTGGGGACTGCGCACGCTCTCTCGGGACAACGGCGGCTACAACCCGATCAGCTACCACTGCGGGTCGGTCTGGCCGCACGACACGACCATCGTGGCGGCCGGCCTGGCCCGGTACGGCTTCGACGGCGCGGCCCAGCAGCTCATCTTCGGGCTGCTCGACGCGGCGTCCGTCCAGGGCGGCCGGCTGCCAGAGCTCTTCAGCGGCCTCGACCGCGACGAGCTCACCGTCCCGGTCGGCTACCCGACCTCGTGCTCGCCCCAGGCGTGGGCGGCGGCCTCCCCGTTGCTCTGCCTGCGCACGTTGCTCCGCCTCGACCCCTGGATCCCCTACGGCAAGATCTGGCTCTCGCCGAACCTGCCCGAGACCATCGGCTACCTCAAGGTCGAGGGCATCCCGCTGGCCGGCTCGAGGGTGACCGTCGAGGTGGGCAGCGAGGTCACCGGCGGGGTGTCGATCACCGGGCTCCCGTCCGAGATCGAGGTCGTCCGCGAGCCCCGCCGGCCCTCCACCGCACTCTGAGCGGAGAGGCCGTCCGGCCGGACGCGCCGCCGCCCTCGGGGGTCACCAGCCCCGGTCGACCCACTCGGCCAAGTGGGGGGACTCCGCACCGATGGTCGTCCCCACCCCGTGGCCGGGCAGGACGATGGTGTCCGGATCGAAGGCGCCGAACAGCCGGCCCTCGATGGAGGTGATGATGGTGCCGAAGTCGGAGTGGTCGAACGAGGTGTTGCCCGGTCCTCCGGGGAAGAGGGTGTCCCCGCTGAAGAGCAGGGGGGTCCCCTCCACGGCGAAGCACATCGACCCCGGGGTGTGGCCGGGGGTCGCGATGGTGGCGACACGCAAGCGGCCCACCTCGAGCACCGATTCGTCCTCGAGGATCTGGTCGTAGGCGGGCAGCATGTCGGCGTCGGCCCGGGTCACCGCCACGTCGAACCCGGCGTCCCGCACGGCCTCCACTGCCTGGATGTGGTCCCAGTGCCCGTGGGTCTCGACCACCTGGCGCACCCCGAGCGACCGGCAGAGCTCGAGGAGGAGGTCGTGCTCGTTGGCGGCGTCGATGAGCGCGGCCTCACCGCTCTCCCTGCACCGCACGATGTAGACGTTGTTGTCCACCGGGCCGACCACGACCCGGTGGACCTCGACGGCTGCGTCCTGGTAGTCGATGATGGTCTCGGGCACGGGCACCTCCTGGGGCCGAGCGTAGCGGGGCCCCCGGTGGTCCCCACCGATCCGGGTCTGGTAGACAGATGCGGGCCTGGGAGACGGGCGCGCCGCCCCGGTCGGGGCGCATCGGGATGGAGAAACCGGATGAATTTCGCCTTCAGTGAGGAGCAGGACGAGCTCCGCAGGTCGGTGCGCCGCTTCCTCGACGACAAGTCCCCCGAGACCGAGGTCCGCCGCCTGATGGAGACCAGCGAGGGCTACGACCCGGCGGTCTGGGCGCTGATGGCCGAGCAACTCGGCCTCCAGTCCCTGATCATCCCCGAGGAGTTCGGCGGCTCCGGCTTCTCCTACGTCGAGCTCATCGTGGTGCTCGAGGAGATGGGTGCCTCGCTGCTCTGCGCTCCCTTCTTCTCCACCGTGGCGCTGGCCACCAATGCGCTGCTGACATCCGGCGACGAGAAGGCCCAGGAGTACCTGCTGCCGGGCATCGCCGCCGGAGAGACCATCGCCACGCTCGCATTCACCGAGGACTCGGGCCGATGGGACGCTGACGGGATCACCCTCGTCGCGTCGCCGGCGGACGACGGATGGACGCTCGACGGCCACAAGTCCTTCGTGGTCGACGGCCACGTTGCCGGTCTCGTGCTGGTGGTCGGGCGCACGCCGGCCGGCCTCTCCCTCTTCGGAGTGAAGGGTGATGCCGAAGGACTGACCCGGACGCCCCTCGCCACCATGGACCAGACCCGCAAGCAGGCCCGGCTCGAGTTCGCCGCCACGCCCGCGTGGCTCATCGGCACCGACGGTGGCGCCGGTGCAGGACTGACCAAGACGCTCGACCTGGCCGCTGTGGCCCTGGCGGCGGAACAGGTGGGCGGTGCCCAGAGCTGCCTGGACCGGTCGGTCGAGTACGCCAAGACGCGGATCCAGTTCGGACGCCCGATCGGCAGCTTCCAGGCCATCAAGCACAAGTGCGCGGACATGCTGCTCGAGGTCGAGTCCGCCAAGTCCGCCGCCTACTACGCCGGCTGGGCGGCGTCGGAGAACTCCGACGAGCTCCCGGTCGTGGCCAGTCTGGCCAAGTCCTACTGCTCCGAGGCCTACTTCCACGCCGCCGCCGAGACGATCCAGATCCACGGCGGCATCGGGTTCACCTGGGAGCACCCTGCCCACCTCTACTTCAAGCGGGCCAAGTCCTCGGAGCTCATGCTCGGCGACCCCTCCTACCACCGGGAGCTCTTGGCCCAGCGCATCGGCATCTAGGCGATGCGGCGAGTCATCAGCTTCCTCCTCCTGGCCCTGCTGCTCGTCGCGGCCGGTGCCGGCGCCGCGGTGGGGGCGACCCAGGCCTCGAGCGGTGCCCCACTGTCCCAGGCGGTCACCAACACCCTGGCCGCCCCCAACTACACCGAGGTCCTCTCCGAGAAGACTCCGCAAGGCAGCCAGGTCGCCCATCTCGTCTTCCAGGCGCCCGACAAGCTCGGCGGCTATGTGCAGAGCGGTTTGCGCCGGACCTACATCGCGGTCATCGGCACCAACGAGTACCAGAGCGTGACCGTGGCCGCGTCACACGGTCCTTCGCACCTCACCCTCTACAGCCAGCCGAGCCAGGGCGCCCTCGCGGTCGATCCGGCGCACACCTACCTCCCCTTCTACAGCAAGGGAACCGATGTGCAGAAGTCCGGATCGACCACGACGATGACCCTCTCCCAGGGTGGGCAGTCGGACAAGCTGACCTTCGTCGTGAGCGGGAGCTACGTCTCGGACTTCGCAGCGGTGACCCCGACCGGCAACCTCTCCCTCGCCATCTCGGACGTCGGGACCTCCCCGGCGGTCGTCCTGCCGGCCAAGTCCAAGATCGTCACCGCTCCCGAGTCCCCGGGTTCCTGAGCAGGGCTCACACGACCTCGCCCCGGTCACCGGGCGCCCGAGGGGCCCCGTGTCCGCCGGCTTCCGCGTCCGCCGAGGAGAGGGTCCGGTCGATCCGGTCCCTCAAGGAGCGGGCGGCCGACCGGGGATCGGCGGCCGTGGTCAACCAGCGCACGACCACGAAGTGGCGGGCCCCGGAGGCCACCAGGCCCTCCACCCGGTCGGGGGCGACCCCGCCGGTCACCCACACCGGCCAGGGCGACCGGGCGGCAGCAAGCCCCACGTACCCGAGCCCGGTTCCCGGCCGTCCCGGCTTGGTCGGGGTGGGCACGACCGGTCCGGCGGAGAGGTAGTCCACCGGCACCGCACCACCCCCCGACGCGGCGCCGACCGCCCGCTCGAGGTCGGCGAGCCCGTGGGTCGAGAGCCCGATGAGCGCGTCCTCGCCGACCACGGCACGGGCCTGCTCGGGGGGGAGGTCGTCCTGGCCGACATGGACGCCGTCGGCACCGACCTCAGCGGCCAGGTCGGGCCGGTCGTTGAGGATGAAGGGCACCCCGAGGCCGGCACAGACCCGCTGGACCAGGGCGGCCCGGGCCACGATCCCGGCGTCGGGCAGGTGCTTCTCGCGCAGCTGCACGATGTCGACGCCGCCCTCGACGCAGCGACCGACGAACTGCTCGAGGTCGGGCCGGTCAGGGGTGCAGAGGTAGAGCCGGCGGGTGTCGAGTCCCCAGTGCGGCGCCCGACCGGACCCGGGGCTCACCCAGGCGGGGAGGTCTTGGCCCGGGCCTCGGCCTTCGACTGTCTCTTGGACTGGCGGACCTTCTGCAACGCCTCGGGCGAGTCGATGTCCGCCACCGACCGGTACGTGCCGGGCTCCCCGTAGGGACCGGCGACGGCCTCCCAGCCCGGGGGCCGCACGCCGAACTGCTTCCCGAGCAGTGCCACGAAGATCCTGGCCTTCTGGTCGCCGAAGCCGGGGAGGGACCGGAGGTTGGCGAGGAGCGCCTCGCCGTCGGCCGCCGAGGTCCAGATGGCGGCCGTGTCCCCGCCGTAGGTCGAGGCGATGACTGCGCAGACCTGTTGGACCCGCCCGGCCATGGACCGCGGGAAGCGGTGGAGGGCCGGTCTGGCCGCGAACACCTCTGCCAGCTCGTCGGGCGGCATGGCGGCGATCGCCGCAGGGTCGAGCTGTCCCCCGAGCCGGTCCCGCAGGTCGCGGGGCGCGCTGAACGCACGCTCGAAGGGGACCTGCTGATCGAGGATCATCCCGATGAGCAGGGCCAGCGGGTCTGACGAGAGCAGCCCGTCGGCTTCAGGGTTGCCCGTGGGCGAGAGCACCTCAGAAGGCTAGCTCGGAGGCCCGAACGCCGTACCGGGCTCAGCCCGACCAGGGGTCGTCGGCGTCGGCGTCGACGCCGTACTTGGCGATCGCATCGGCCACGGTGCCCGACGGGATCGTGCCGTCGTCGGCCAGCCCGTCGAGCACGGCCACCACCAGATGGGCGGCGTCGGTCTCGAAGTGGCGGCGGAGCACGTCGCGGGTGTCGGAACGCCCGAACCCGTCGGTGCCGAGCGACCGGTACCGACGGGGCATCCAGCGTGCGACCTGGTCGGGGACGGCCCGGAGGAAATCGGTGACGGCCACGATCGGCCCGTCCGATCCGGCCAGGCATTCGGTCACGTGGGGGATCCTCGGGACGGATCCGGGATGGAGGCGGTTCCAGCGCTCGACGCCGAGGGCCTCTTCGCGTAGTGACTTGTAGGAGGTCACCGACCAGGTCTCCGCAGCCACCCCCCAGTCGTCGGCCAGGAGCCGGCGTGCCTCGGTCGCCGCCTGCCAGGCGGTGCCCGAGAAGAGCAGCGTGGCCCGGGGCGCAGTCGCCGTCTCGGGGCGCCCGGCGACGTCGGGCGCGACCCCTGCGAACCGGTAGAGGCCCCGGATCGTTCCGAGACGGACCCGTGCCGTTTCGTCGGGGTCGGTCGGGAGCGCGGGCATCGGATAGTTCTCGTTGTAGAGGGTGAGGTACCAGTAGCGGTCCTCGGGGTCGGGACCCGTGAAGCGCCTGATCCCGTCCTCCATGATGATCGCGACCTCGTAGGCGAACGCGGGGTCGTAGGCGGCCACTGTCGGGACCACCGAGGCGAGGAGCAGCGAGTGACCGTCCTGGTGCTGGAGGCCCTCACCGTTGAGCGTGGTCCGCCCTGCCGTGCACCCGAGCAGGAACCCGCGGCCCCGGCTGTCCCCGAGCGCCCAGAGCAGATCACCGACCCTCTGGAAGCCGAACATCGAGTAGAAGAGGTAACAGGGGATGAGTGACTCTCCCCACGTGGCGTAGGCGGTGGCCGCGGCGGTGAAGGTGGCCGTCGCACCGGCCTCGGTGATCCCCTCCTCGAGGATCTGTCCGGTGGCGCTCTCCGCGTAGTGGAGCGGGAGGTCCGCGTCGACCGGGGTGTACCGCTGCCCGTCCGGGGCGTAGATCTGGACCTCGCTGATCAGCGACTCGAGACCGAACGTGCGGGCCTCGTCGGGAATGATCGGCACCACCCGGCGTCCGATCGCCGGGTCGCGGGTGAGGGTGCGCAACAGCCGGGCGAAGGCCATGGTGGTCGAGACCTCCTGGCGGCCGGAGCCGGCGAGGAGGTCGGCGAAGGCGGCCGGTTCGGGCGCGGGCAGGGCCGCGGCCCGGACCAACCGGCTGGGGAGCGGACCCCCGAGGATCTGCCGCCGCTCGGCGAGGTATCGGCTCGCCGGGGATTCGGCAGGCGGCCGGTAGTAGGGGGGCAGCTCGGCGTCCAGGTCCTCCTCGGCGATCTCGTCGTGGAGGAAGAGGCGATCGCGCAGGGCGCGCAGCTGGGACTTGGTCATCTTCTTGATCTGATGGGTCGAGTTGCGCGCCTCGATCTCGGGTCCGAGCGTCCACCCCTTGACCGTCTTGGCCAGGATGGCGGTCGGCGCCCCCACGTGCTCGACGGCCGCCTGGTAGGCGGCGTAGAGCTTCCGGTAGTCGTGCCCCCCGCGGGGAAGGCTCTGCAGCTCCTGGTCGCTCAGGTGCTCGACCAGGGCCCGCAGACGGGGGTCCGGACCGAAGAAGTGCTCCCGGATGTAGGCGCCGGACTCGGTGGCGTACTTCTGGAATTCGCCGTCGACGGTGGAGTTCATCTTGGCCACGAGGACGCCGTCGACATCCCGGGCCAGCAGCTCGTCCCAGGTGCGTCCCCAGATCACCTTGATCACGTTCCACCCGGACCCACGGAAGAGCGCCTCGAACTCCTGGATGACCTTGCCGTTGCCCCGGACCGGACCGTCCAGCCGCTGCAGGTTGCAGTTGACCACCAGGGTCAGGTTGTCGAGGTGCTCCCGGCCGGCCATACCCAGCAGGCCGATGGTCTCGGGCTCGTCGAACTCGCCGTCGCCGACGAAGCCCCAGACCCGGCTGTCGGCGGTCGCGGCAAGACCCCGGGCCTCGAGGTATCTGCTCAGGTGGGCCTGGGCGATGGCGTTGATCGGACCGAGCCCCATCGAGACCGTCGGGTACTCCCAGAAGTCGGGCATGAGGCGCGGGTGGGGATAGGAGGAGAGCCCGTTCCCGCCCACCTCGAACCGGAAGTTGTCCAGCTGCTCCTCGGTCAGACGACCTTCGACGAAGGCACGCGCGTAGATGCCCGGTGAGGCATGGCCCTGGAAGTAGACCTGATCACCGGGTGCGCCGTCGTCCTTGCCACGGAAGAAGTGGTTGAAGCCGACCTCGTAGAGGGCGGCGGAGCTGGCGTATGTGGAGAGGTGGCCGCCGATCGCCTCCGAGCGGATGTTGGCCCGGACCACCATGACCGCGGCGTTCCACCGGATGAAGGCGCGGATGCGGCGCTCGAGGTGCTCGTCGCCGGGGAACTCCGGCTCGACGTCGGAGGGGATGGTGTTGACATAGGGGGTCGAGACGGTGGCGGGGAAGTCGACGTGGGTCTGGCCCGCCCGTTCGAGGAGCCGCATGAGCAGGTAGCGGGCGCGGTTCCGTCCGCGGGCACCGACGATGTCGTCGAAGGCGGCGAGCCACTCCGCGGTCTCCTCGGGGTCGTTGTCGGGCAGTTGATGGGCCACACCGTCGAACAGCATCCCGTCCATGCTCCCACCGCTCACCCTCGGGACAAAGTCAAGAGCCGGGCGCGGGTGCGCCTGGCACCCGGCCCGGTCGGGCATGCTGTCCCGATGAGCCCCCCCGCCGACGACGGCCCGGAGACCGTCGTCTACACCGACGGGTCCTGTCTCGGGAACCCCGGGCCCGGCGGCTGGGCGTGGGCGGTGGACGGTGGTCCGAGCGACTCCGGAGGGGAACCGCACACCACCAATCAGCGGATGGAGGTCACCGCGGTCATCCGGGCGCTCGAGGCCCTCCCCGGACCGCTGCACGTGATGAGCGACTCGACCTACGTGGTCAACTGCTTCGAGCAGCGCTGGTGGGCCGGCTGGTTGCGGCGCGGCTGGCGGAACTCACAGGGCAAGCCGGTTGCGAACCGGGACCTGTGGGAGATCCTCCTCCCCCTGGCGCTCGAGTCCGACCGACCGGTCACCTTCGGGTGGGTCAAGGGGCACTCCGGGGACCGGATGAACGATGTGGTCGATCTGCTGGCGACCGAGGCGGCGGCCCGGCAGTAGCCCGCCCGCCGGTCCGACCCGATCCCCGTGACGTCGCTCGGGGCGCACCGGGTGCAGGGACACTCGTGTTGGCATGGGGCCGCGGCTCTCGTAACCTGCCGGCATGGAGATCAACGGCTGTTCGGCAATCATCACCGGCGGGGCCTCCGGTCTCGGCGAGGCCACGGCGCGCAAGCTCGCGGCCATCGGCGTGCGGGTCACCGTGTTCGACCGGAACGAGGAGCGGGCCAAGGAGGTCGTGGCCGAGATCGGTGGATCGGCCACCTGCGTGGCCGGCGACGTGACTGATCCGGCCGACTGCCAGAAGGCGGTGGACGAGGCGGCTCGGGGTGGCAACCTGCGGATCGCGGTCAACTGCGCCGGGACCGGGTGGGTCGGCCGGGTGATCAACCGGGACGGCTCGCCTCACGACCTCGAGCCGTTCCAGTTCATCCAGAACCTGAACGTGACCGGAACGTTCAACGTCATGACCAAGGCCGCGTCGGCAATGTCCACCGTCGAGCCGCAGGCAAACGGCGAACGGGGCGTGATCGTCAACACCGCCTCGGTGGCTGCCTTCGACGGCCAGATCGGCCAGCTGGCCTACTCGGCCTCCAAGGGGGCCGTGGTCGGGATGACCCTGCCGGCGGCGCGCGACCTGGCGGTGGTCGGGATCCGCGTGGTGGCCATCGCGCCGGGTCTCTTCGACACGCCACTGCTCGCCATGCTCCCGGACGAGGCCCGCAACGCGCTTGCCGAGTCGGTCAACTTCCCCAAGCGCCTGGGCAATCCGGCCGAGTACGGCGAGCTGGTCGCCCACATCGTCGCCAACAGCTATCTCAACGCCGAGGTCATCCGCCTCGACGGAGGCATCAGGATGCCACCCAAGTAGCTGCTGCACGGCACGGAGCATCCTCCGCCGCCTGCGACCGGGAGGTGGGTCGCGACGGATTAGGTTCGGAGGTGGTCATGTCCGCCACCTCAGCAGCCGCCACCGCCGCGCCGATCGGCACCGCCGACCCGATCATCCGGACGCTCGGGCTGACCAAGGTCTATGCGGGATCGAACGTGAGGGCCGTGGACGGCCTCGACCTCGACGTCGGAACGGGCGAGATCTTCGGCCTGCTCGGGCCCAACGGCGCGGGTAAGACCACGACGGCGGGCATGCTGACCACACGGGTGATCCCGACCTCGGGCGAGGCCTGGGTGGGTGGCATCGACGTCGTGGCCCACCCCGCGCTGGCCAAGCAGATCATCGGCATCGTGAGCCAGACGAACACCCTGGACCGCCAGCTCACGGTCTGGGAGAACCTCTACTTCCACGGCCGCCTGTTCGGGATCCCTGCCAGGGAGTCGAAGCGGACCGCGAACGAGCTCCTCGAGCAGTTCCAGCTCGGGCGATGGGCGAAGGCCTCGGTCTACGCGCTCTCCGGCGGCATGGCCCAACGGGTGATGGTCGCCCGGGCCATCTTCCACCGCCCGGCCGTCCTCTTCCTCGACGAACCGACTGCCGGCCTCGATCCGCAGAGCCGGCTGGCCCTCTGGGAGACCATGCAGCTGCTCAATGCAGAGGGGCAGACCATCCTGCTGACCACCCACTACATGGAGGAGGCCGACCAGCTCTGCGGCCGGGTGGCCATCATGGACCACGGCCGGATCCTGGCCCTGGACTCGCCGGCCGCCCTCAAGAGCCAGATCGACGCCGACACCATCGTCACCGTGACCGCGGCAGGTGACCAGACCGAGCTGGCCCGCGTGCTCACCGCGGCGGTCCCCGGGGTCACCCACACCCGGCCGATCGAGGGCGGTGTGGAGATGCACGTGAAGGGCAAGGACCGCCTCCTGCCTCTGGTGGTCGCTTCGGCCGAGGAGGCCGGGTTCCCCGTGCTCGACCTCTCGGTCACCGAGCCGACCCTCGAGACCGTGTTCATCAATCTGACCGGGAAAGAGCTGCGCGAAGAATGACCGTCGTCGACGCCGAGGCCCAGGGTACCGCCGGCCCGCGGGTGCGCACTACGCCGGCTCGCTCTGCACTGGCCGCCGGCCGGATGGTCCTGTGGGCGCTCATCCTCCGCGACCTCGTCGTGCTCCGCAAGCACCTCTTCGAGTTCATTGCGCGCACGCTGATCCAGCCGTTCCTGCTGTGCTTCGTCTTCCTCTACGTGTTCCCCAAGATCGGCCAGGGGATCGGCGGCGGAGGTGGACCTGTGGCCGAGTCGGCGTTCGCCACCGTGCTCGTCCCGGGCGTGGTCGGCATCTCGATCCTGTTCCAGGGCGTCCAGTCGGTGGCGCTGATCATGTCGCAGGAGTTCGGCTTCACCCGGGAGATCGAGGACCGGGTGCAGGCCCCGTGTCCGATCTGGCTGGTTGCGATTGCGAAAGTGTTGTCGGGAGCGGTCCAGGGACTCATCTCGGCCATCCTGGTCCTGCCCATCGCATCGGTGGTCCACGCCAAGGGTGTCGAGGCCCACCTCACGCTGCACTGGTGGATCATCGTCACCATCGTCCCGATTGCGTGCGTGATGATGGCCTCGCTCGGACTCCTCCTCGGAACCAGCTTCGAGCCTCGCAACATCGGCCTCATGTTCGGCTTCATCATCCTGCCGGTCACGTTCCTCGGCGGCACCTACTACCAGTGGACCCGGCTGTCCCCGGTCGAGGTCGGAGGGTGGCACTGGCTCCAGACGATCGTGCTGGTCAATCCGCTGCTCTACGTCAACGAGGGGATGCGGGCGGCCTTCACCGACGCGCCCCACATGCACCTGTACGTGGTGTACCCGGTCGTGGTGGCGTTCGTGGTGCTGTTCCTCGGTCTCGGGCTCCGCAACTTCCGCCGGCGGGTGCTCTCCTGAGCGACGACTACCTGCTCGACAACCGGCAGCCGGAGGCGGGCGCCCGGTTGGCTGCACTGTCCGAGCTGTTCGACGCCACGACCTGCCGTGCCCTCGACCGCACTGGCATCGGTCCCGGCTGGCGGTGCTGGGAGGTCGGGGCCGGGGGACCGCAGATCGCGACCTGGATGGCCGACCGGGTGGGTCCGGACGGCTCGGTCCTGGCTACCGACATCGACCTCTCGTGGCTCGGTCCGCCCGACGAGCGGCCCTTCACCCTGCTCCGCCACGACGTCGCGGCCGATGACCCACCCCCCGGGCCGCTCGACCTCATCCACGCCCGACTGGTGCTCGTCCACCTGCCTGGAAGAGAGCGGGTGCTCGCCTCTCTGGCCGGTGCCCTGCGCCCTGGCGGATGGCTGGTCGTCGAGGACGCCGACCCCGCGCTCCAACCACTGGCCTGTATCGACGAGTCGGGCCCGGAGCAGGCACTGGCAAACAAGCTGCACGCCGGATTCCGTGTGCTGCTCGCCCGGCGTGGGGTCGACCTCTCCTTCGGTCGGACCCTCCCCCGTGTCCTCCGTGCGTTCGGACTCGAGCAGGTCGGAGCGGACGCCTACTTCCCGGTGGTGGCTCCCGCGAGCGCGGTTCTCGAGCGGGCCACGATCGAGCAGATCCGGGACGGTCTCATCGTTGCCGGTCTGGCCACTGCTGAGGAGATCGACCGGTGTCTCGAGGCGATCTCCGCCGGTCGGTTGGATCTGGCGACCGCACCCCTGATCTCGGCGTGGGGCCGCAAGCCCGCCGGGTCGATCGTGGCCTGACGGGACCGCGAACTGAATTGGCCAACCGGCCGAGGCCGATAGGCTGGTCTGCGACCCGGCAGCGACGGACGCGTCCGATGGAGGTGGTACCCACGACACCCGAGGTGGTACGGCAACAGATAACACCGGGGGGAGTCGACGCAGGGGCGGGGTCACAGGAGCACTTCGATATCGTGATCATCGGAGGTGGTCCCGGGGGGTACGCCACAGCCCTCTACGCGGCCGCGGCCGGGCTGTCCGTTGCCATCGTCGAGCTCGACAAGGTCGGCGGCACCTGCCTCCACCGCGGGTGCGTCCCCGCCAAGGAGTTCCTCGAGACCGCCTCGGTCTACCGCACGGTGAGCTCGGCATCAGACTTCGGGGTCTCGGCGGGCGCCCAGCCCTCCGAACCGACCATCGACTTCTCGGTGAGCCAGAAGCGCAAGCAAGCGGTGGTCGAGCAGCTGTTCAGGGGTCTCGAAGGCCTGCTCAGGGGCAGGGGAGTCACCACGTACGGCGGGAGTGGGACGCTGCTTCCCGGCCGCCGGGTGCGCATCGCCGGCAACGACGGCGCCACCATCGAGATCAGCGGGACCGACGTCGTCCTCGCCGCGGGGTCTGTACCCCGCACCGTCCCCGGCTTCGACATCGACGGAACGGTGGTGATGACCTCGGACGAGGTCCTCGCCCTCGACCGGCTCCCGGCCTCGGTGGCGGTCATCGGCGGCGGAGCGATCGGCTGCGAGTTCGCCTCGATGTTCGCCGATCTCGGCTCGTCGGTCACCATCCTCGAGGCGCTCCCCTCCATCCTGAGCGCATGCGATGACGACATGGCGCGGGTCGTCGCCCGTTCGTTCCGCCAGCGCGGCATCGACGTGAAGGCGGGCGTGACATTGCACGGGCACACTCCCGGATCCGCGGGCCGGGGCACCGTCGTCTCCTTCGGTTCCGGCGAGCAGCTGGAGGTGGAGGCGGTGGTCGTGTCGGTCGGCCGTCGACCGCGTACTGAAGGGTTGGTCGCCGATGGCACCGGCGTTGTGATCGACGAGCGGGGATTCGTGGTCACCGACCGGTTCATGCGCACGGCGGCAGAGGGAGTGTGGGCGGTGGGCGACGTGGTGGCCGCGACCCCGCAGCTTGCACACGTGGGGTTCGCCGAGGCGATCGTGGTGGTCAAGTCGATCCTGGGCGAGGCGGTCCTCCCGGTCGACTACACGCGCGTTCCCTGGGCCATCTACTGCCACCCAGAGGTCGCGTTCGCCGGTTTGAGCGAGGCAGCTGCCAAAGCGGCCGGTTTCGATGTGGTGGTCAAGAAGGATCCGTTCGGCGGAAACAGCCGGGCGCGGATCATCGGCGACACCCAGGGGATGGTCAAGCTCGTGGCCGAACGCCGGCCAGACGGCACGACCGGAACGATCCTGGGTGTCCATATGGTCGGACCCTGGGTCACCGAATTGCTCGGAGCTGGGTACCTGGCGGTCAACTGGGAGGCCACCGCAGACGAGGTGGCCCAGTTCATGCAGCCGCACCCCTCGCTGTCGGAGACGTTCGGCGAGACTGTGTTGGCCTTGACCGGAAGGGGACTGCACGTTGCCTGACGTGATCATGCCGCAGCTCGGCGAGACGGTGACCGAGGGGACCATCACCCGGTGGTTCAAGGCGGTCGGCGACACCGTGACGCGTGACGAACCGCTCTTCGAGGTGTCCACCGACAAGGTCGACTCCGAGGTGCCTTCCCCGGCCGAGGGTGTGGTGACCTCGATTCTGGTGGAGGAGGGAGACACCGTCGACGTGGGCGCGACCCTCGCGGTCATCGACCCCGCTGGCGTCCCAGCCGCTCCCGCTCCTCCGTCCGCGCCCGCGCCAGCAGCCGCACCGGCGGCGCCCGCTCCAGCACCAGCAGCCGCACCGGCGGCACCCGCGCCCGCTCCAGCCACTGCACCGGCCGCGTCCGCACCCGCTCCGGCGGCACCAGCACCCGCTCGTCCGGCCGCGTCCGCACCCACGCCGGCTCCCGCTCGACCCTCAGTCGCGGTCGCCGCTGGTGCCAGCCTCAAGACCGAGCTGCCTGACGAGCCGGTCGTGAGTGAGCGGCCACCCACCACATCTTCCGTGCCGACGTCTTCGTCCCAGGCACCCCGCAGAGCATCGCCGTCCGACGGCTCGTCGGGACTCGTGCTGTCGCCGGTGGTACGCAAGCTCCTCGCCGATCACAAGATCGACCCGTCCACCGTCCGGGGTACGGGCCTCGAGGGCAGGATCACCCGCAGCGACGTCGAGGCCGTCATCGCGAGGCAGGGCGGAGCCGCGGACCCTTCGCCGGTCCCGAGCATCGTGGATCGCAGCGAGCCGGCGCCGGCGCCTGCGCCACGGACAGCGCCACCCGAACCCGCGCCACGTGCGCCCGCCCGCCCCGTTGCCGCGCCACCAGCACCAGCACCAGCACCAGCACCAGCCGAACCCGCTCCCGCTCCGCCCGCGCCATCTGCGCCCGCACCACCACCGCCAGCTGCGCCCGCACCACCTGCGGTATCAGCCCCGGTTCCGAGCCCACAGGGTGCCGATGCCGTCCGTGCCGGCGCACGGGACGAGCTGGTGCCGTTCACCAACATCCGGCGTCGCACGGCTGAGCACATGGTTCGCTCGAAGGCGGTCTCCCCTCACACCCTGATGGTCAGGGAGATCGACTACGAGCGGGTCGAGCAGGTCCGGCGTGCCCACGGTGACCGATTCCGAGATGAGGAGGGATTCGGTCTCTCCTATCTCCCCTTCGCCGCTCTTGCCGCCGTCGAGGCCCTCGCCGATTACCCGCGACTCAACGCATCGGTAGGAGACGACTCCCTGGTCGTCCATCGCGACATCAATCTGGGCATCGCGGTGGACCTCGACAACCAGGGGTTGATCGTCCCTGTGATCCACAACGCCGAGGAGCTCAACCTCCGGGGCATCGCGCGCAGGATCCATGACCTGGCCGATCGCGCTCGGAACAAGCGCCTGAGCCTCGACGACATCAGCAACGGAACGTTTTCGATCACCAACGCCGGACCGTTCGGCACGCTGCTCACCGGGGCGATCATCAATCAGCCTCAGGTGGCGATCCTCTCGACCGACGGCGTATCGCGGAAGCCGGTCGTGGTCGAGCTCTCGGACGGGACCGAGTCGATCGGCATCCACTCGGTCGGACTGGTCGCCATGAACTTCGACCACCGTGCCGTCGATGGCGCGTATGTGGCCCGGTTCCTCGCCCGCCTGTCCGAGATCCTGGACGACCGGGACTGGGCCGGCGAGCTCTAGGCGCCGGCCCGCGATGACCTGCCCCCACCTCCGGGACGACGGGGACGCCCGCGCATGAGGGTCCGTTGGCTCGGACTGGTGCCCTATGCCGAGGCATGGGATCTCCAGCGCACCATCGCACGGTGCTCGGACGACGACTACCTGCTCCTCCTCGAGCACCCCCACGTGTACACGATGGGATCTCACGCCGTTCCCACGCACCTCCCGGCCGATCCCGCGTCGGTGGGAGCCGATCTCGTTCGCGTCGACCGCGGTGGGGACGTCACCTATCACGGTCCGGGGCAGTTGATCGGCTACCCGGTCCGCTCCGTCGGAAGTGGACCTCACCGCGGGCCGAAGCACGTCCGCGACGTCGAACAGGTCGTCATCGACAGCCTGGTAGCGCTCGGGCTCCCGGCCCACGAGGTCGGCCGACTGCCCGGGTACCCGGGCGTCTGGCTCGGTCTCGGGGACGCGCCCGGATCGCCTGGCCCTCGCAAGATCGCGGCCATCGGCGTGCGGACGTCCCGGGGCCGGACCACCCACGGATTCGCCCTCAACGTCTCCACCGACCTCTCGATGTTCAGTCACATCGTTCCCTGTGGCATCCCCGACCGGCCCGTCACCTCGCTCGCGGCCGAGGGCTACGACATCCCGATGGCCGAGGTCGTCGACGCGGTGATCGAGGCCGCACGCGCCATCTGGGGACCGATCGACGACGTGCAACGGGTGGCCGGTGGGGTGCAGGAGTCCGTGGTCCGGCCGGTCCCGGTCGCCTTCGGGGAGACGGCCGCACGCAGCACTCCGCTCGAACGCCGGCTGGTTCGCTCCGGCGTGGACCCGGCCGGCGGGCTGGCCCTGTCTGCCCGCAAGCCGGACTGGCTGCGGGTGACCGCCCGGATGAACGGGGACTACCTGGGCCTTCAGCATCGGTTGCGCGATCTGGGGCTGGTCACCGTGTGCGAGGAGGCCGGCTGCCCCAACATCTACGAGTGCTGGTCCGACGGCACGGCCACCTTCATGATCAACGGGTCACGTTGCACTCGGGCCTGTGGCTTCTGCCAGGTCGACACCGGCCGGCCGTTCCCACTGGACGCAGCCGAGCCGGAGCACGTCGCCGACGCCGTTGCCCGGATGGGCCTCGCCCACGCGGTGGTTACGGCAGTCGCCCGCGACGACCTCGCCGATGGCGGCGCCGGCGCCTTCGCCGAGACCATCGCCGCCGTGCGGCGGTTGAGCCCCGGCACCTCGGTCGAGGTGCTCATCCCCGACGTCAAGGGCGGGGCCGGATCGCTGGCACTGATCTTCGACGCCCGCCCGGACGTGCTCAACCACAACATCGAGACGGTCGCCCGCCTGCAACGCGCGGTGCGCCCGTCGGCCGGGTACGCCCGCAGCCTCACCGTGCTGGCCAGGGCCCGGGATGCCGGGCTCACCACCAAGTCGGGCATGATCCTCGGCATGGGCGAGCAGGAGGACGAGGTATTGGCCACCTTGGCCGACCTGCGCGCCGTGGGCGTGGACATCGTGACCCTCGGGCAGTACCTGCGCCCGAGTCGGAGGCATCTACCGGTGGCCAGGTGGTGGACGCCCGAGGAGTTCGAGGCGATGCGGACGGCCGGTCTGGCTCTCGGGTTCGCCCACGTGCAGGCTTCGCCCCTCACCCGCTCCAGCTACCACGCCCGGGAGGCCGCCGGGAGCGCGCTCGACGCGCGGTCGCCCGACGACGCGGCAGCGGACGCAGTGGCAGCGGTCACGGCCGGATGACCCGGTCGTGAGCACCGGCACCGGGTCGGCCCTCGACCCCCGCTGCACGCGGCTCGACCGGGTGCGGGCCCGGATGGACGACCTCGCAGTCGACGCCCTGCTCCTCTCCCATGGGGCAGACCTGCCGTGGTTGACCGGATACTGGGCCATGCCGCTCGAGCGGCTGACCTTGCTGGTGCTGCCCCTGGAGGGCGAGCCGATGCTGGTGGTGCCGGCACTCGAGGCACCGAGGGTGCCCGACACCGGGGGTCTGTTCGCACTCGAGCCGTGGTCGGATGCCGAGGATCCGATCGACCTCGTCGAGCGGATGCTGCGCCGCCCGGGCCCGATGCGCCTCGGTATCTCGGACCGGGCCTGGGCAACGACGGTCCTCGCACTCCAACGCCGCCTGCCCGCTGCCGAGTGGCTCGAGGCGTCGCGTGTGACCGCTCCGGTCCGCGCGGTGAAGGACGAAGGAGAGCTCGAGGCGTTGCGCGTAGCAGCTGCGGCGGCCGACCGGGTGGCAGTCATCCTCCAGGCCGGGGGCATCCCGCTCATCGGGCGAAGCGAGGCCGACGTCTCAGGCGAGATCGCCACGCTCCTGGTAGCCGAGGGTCACAGCCACGTCAACTTCGCCATCGTAGGCAGTGGACCCAATGCCGCGAGTCCCCACCACGAGCCCGGCAGTCGGGTCATCGGTCGAGACGAGACCGTCGTCTGCGATTTCGGGGGCGCGCTCTCGCTCGACGGTGGCGTCGGGTACTGCTCCGACATCACCCGGACGGTGGTGACCGGCCCGCCGTCCGAAGAGGTCCGTGAATGCTACGCAGTCCTGGAGGAAGCACAGCGGGCCGCGGTCCTCGCGGCACGGGCCGGGGCGACGGCCGAGCACGTCGACGGGGTGGCCAGGCGGCTCATCGGAGCGGCGGGTCTCGGTGATCTGTTCATCCATCGCACCGGTCACGGCATCGGCATCGAGGAGCACGAGGACCCCTACCTGGTGGCGGGCAACCAGGAAGAGCTCCGGCCCGGGCACGCATTCTCGGTCGAGCCCGGCATCTACCAGCCGGGCCGTTTCGGGATGCGTCTCGAGGACATCGTCGTGATCGCCCCGGACGGCTCGCCCGAGCCACTCAACACCGTCGACCACGGACTAATGGTCGTCGACGCCTGAGGAGGCTCTGTGGATCTGGGCATCGAGGGGAAGGTGGCCCTGGTCACCGCGGGATCGAAGGGACTGGGTCGGGCGGCGGCGATGGCATTGGCAGGCGAAGGGGTGCGGGTCCTCGTCTCGGGCCGCAACGAGGACGCGCTGGAGGTCGCCCGGCGTGCGGTGGTCGACCTCGGCGGCGAGGTGGCCACCCTGCCCGGTGACGTGACCGATCCGGCCGAGCCGGCTCGTCTGGTCGAGACCGCGCTCTCGCGCTTCGGCGGGCTCGACATCCTCGTGGCCAACGCCGGCGGCCCGCCGCCCGGGCGCGCTCTGGACCTCGGAGACGACGCGCTGTGGTCGGCACTCAACGCCAATCTGATGGCCTCGGTCCGCCTGGTGCGCGAGGCCCTCCCTCCGATGCGCGCCGCCGGATGGGGACGGATCTGCTGCATCACCTCCTACACCGTGGTGCAGCCTGTTCCGGTCCTCGCCCTCTCCAACGCGGCCCGGGTCGGGTTGTGGGGGTGGGCAAAGACCGCCGCCCAGGACCTCGCGGCAGAGGAGAGCGGGATCACCCTCAATCTGCTCTGTCCGGGACCGCACGCGACCGACCGGATGAAGCAACTCGGGGGATCGGGGGCCATGGGCGATCCCGCCGAATTCGGCGCTGTGACCGCCTTTCTCTGCTCGAGACAGGCTGCATTCGTCAACGGCGCGGCCATCGTGGTGGACGGGGGCTCGACCCTGGCCCTGTAGCCCTGGGACAACCACCTCGCTGCTCGGACGCGGCTGTGGTCGATGTGGTATACCTGGCGAGGCCGGGCAGGCTTCGCAGGGGAGGCCCCATGAGCATTCAGCGAGAAGGTGCTCTGCGACCCGCCTCGGTGGCGCTGCGGATCATCGCCTCCGTCGCCGTGCTGCTGCCGGTGCTTGTCGGCGTGTCACTCGTTACGCTTTCGTCACCTCCGGCTGTCGCGGCACCCACTTGCCCGGTCGACGACTACGGAGTGATCACTCCAGCCCCAACTCCTGGTGTCGACTGGAGCGGCTGCTACTTGTCCAGCGCCGATTTGACCGGCGCCGACCTCACGAACGCCAATCTGTCGTTCGCCAACCTCGTGGGGGCCACGTTCTCAGGTGCCACCCTTTCCGGCACCAACCTGACCGGCGCCAGATTCAATGGCGTGTCCTCCGGGGGGATCATCGGGACACCGTCAGCCCTCCCGGGCTATTGGCAACTGACGGATGGCTATCTGATCGGACCTTCCGCCTCGCTCAACAATGCCGACCTCACCGGCGCCGACCTCACCAATGCCGACCTCAATGGAGCGGAGCTCATCGACACCAATCTCACGAACGCCGACCTCAGCGGAGCGAACCTCGATTTCGTCTACTCGGAGGGGATCACCGGGACACCCTCGGCGCTTCCGACCCCTTGGCTCTTGGTGGACGGCGCTCTGTTCGGTCCGGATGCCGTCATCGGGGGTGACCCCGACCTCTCTGGTGCCGATCTCACTGGTGCGGTCCTTTCCAACGGGTACATCGAAAACGCCAACCTCACCGATGCCGACCTCGCGGACGCCGACTTCTCCGGCGCACTCCTCCAAAACGACAACCTCACCAATGCCAACCTCACCGACGCCGACCTCGGCGCCGAGATCACCAGCACCGATATCACGGGAGCCAACTTCACCGGCGCCGTCCTCGCTGGCGTGACGTCTGCCAGCCTCACCGGCACACCCGCTGCGCTCCCCGTCAACTGGGTCCTGATCGAGGGAACCCTTGTCGGGCCTGGCGCCAACCTCACCGTCGGCGACCTCGGCGATCTGGACTTCGCAGATCTCGATCTCGCTGGCGCCCTCTTCAACGCCGACAACCTCACCGGCGCAGACTTCCAAGGTGCCAACCTCACCGGCGCCGACTTCTTTGTCGGCGACGTGGGAGGGGAGGATGTCGACACCAACCTCACCGACACCAACCTCACCGACGCCAACCTCACGGATGCCGACCTCGATGATGCGGTGCTCACCGGTGCCAACCTCACCGGCGCCAATCATCACGGCACGACGGTCAGGGGTGCCAGCTGGAGCGGCACCACCTGCCCCAACGCGACCAACTCGAACAGCTACGTCAGCGGGTGCTTTAGCCCCTTTTCGACCGGGTACAGGATCTCGATCGACGGCGCGACCTCGGCCAGCTCGCACTACGCGAGCCAGGACACGCTTGCGGCATCGGGACTGCTCAGCGGGATGACCGGGTCCGTTCTCTTCTACACCGCCAGTCACGAACTCCTCTGTACCGCAACCCTCCCGACAGCGAGCTGCGAGACGTCCGGCGCCGACCTGCCCCCTGGTTCCTATCCCGGGATCGCCGCTTCCTACACCGACAACCTGGGGCTCCGTACCTGGCCATCCGCTAACTCGTTGAGCCTCACCATTGGACCGAGGGCAAGACCCTCGGTCCGGTGTGCCGCCGAAGTGGGTCAGGGCTCGACCACGGTGTTCAAGAGCTGTACCCCGTCATCGGTGATCAACGGGTCGACAACTGGGCCGGGTCCGTTGCTCGGCCGCGGCGGAACGTTCACCTGGAGTTCGAGCGGGCGGACCACCGTGCTCTCGGTCAAATCCACCGACCTCGGCAAGGGCCAGTGTCCCACCGGGTACACCGAGTACTCGTCCACCGGTCTCGTGAGCGGCGGAACATCGACCGATACCAAGATCTACGACCCCGTTTCGGTGCGTGAGTGCCAGAGCAACACGACGAAGGCCACCCGGCTCCTCTCCGGTACCACGGCGTCGCTCTGACCTGAGCTTCGGCTTCCGATTCCCCTGTTCGGCCAGTCCGTCGCGCCGCTATCGTCGGGTGTCTGATGTTGTCCCTCCCCGAAGCTGCCGGTCCCAGTGAACCGGTGTTCGCCACCATCGACAGACGGCCGGGTTCGGTCCGCAGGACGTCCACGATCGACACGGCGCGCCCGGACGGATTCCGAGGTGATCTGGTCGTGACTGCCCGGGCCCGCGACCTGCGGACGGCTTCCGACGCCACGACGGCAGTGCTCAACCAGGTCGAACTCTCGCTTCGGGTCGACAGCTCGACCCGGCACGTGCTCTCGATCGTCTCGTCCCCTGCTCTGCCGGGCTTGGATCAGCTGGTCGGGTGCCCCGTCGGCCCCGGCTTCCGGGCGCGGGTCGACGAGGCCTGCCCCGGGGAGCGCGAGGCCGGCACCCTGCTCCATCTGTTGCTGGACGACCTCCCGGGCGCTGCCCTGGTGTCGGGGTACTCGCCGCAGCGAGCCGGGGCGCTCGATCAGATTCGACAGCAGCCTCAGGGCACTGCCGGAGATACGTCGGGCATGACCCGGTTGGTGGAAACCCAGGACGACCTCTGCGCCGGATGGGCCCACGACGCCACCCTGATGGTGACGATCCGCTCCACCGGGGAGGTCCCGGTGTCGACGGGACCGCCGGCCCCGTCCCTCGAACAGCATGACGACCCGCTGGCCTGGCACACGATGCCGCCCCTCCCTCCCCACGCCATGCGCCGCCGCCGCCGTCTCGACGTGGTGGGCCCCGGCGACTCGGGAGCGGTGCATCGCTTCGACGCCCACTTCCGTGACAGCCACATGGACCAGGATGGAGCCGAGTGGGTCGTGCACGAGTACTCCGCGACCGGGACAGTCGACATCGCCGGGGGTCGGGTCCTCGACATCGGGGCCGAGGCCCACGTGCTCCCGTGGATGGAGTGCCCCGGGGCGGTGGCAAGCGCCGAGCGGTTGTCCGGCATGCCCGTCGCCGAGCTCCGGACCCGGGTGCGACGGGAGTTCACCGGTCGCTCCACCTGCACCCACCTCAACGACACCCTGCGGGCGCTGGGTGACCTGGAGGTCCTTGCCGGGCAGCTGTCGGACTGACGTGCGCTCAGCGGGGCGGTGGGGGCACCGGTGGTGGCGGGGGCACCTCCAACAGCGGGATCCGCGTCCCCGGGGGCGGCGGCGGGAGCTCCGGAACGGGTGCTGGTGTGGCGTCGTTGTCGGCGCCACCTGCCGGGGGTCGGAGTCGTTCGGCCTCGACCGGATCGAAGGCGCGCACGCTCCCGGCCGACCCGAAGCCGGAGAGCGGAACCGTCGGCACCCGGGGCGCCGAACGCGACGCTTTCCGTCCAGAGCGCGTCGGTGCGACGAAGCTCGCGGCCATGGTCGGGGGCTCGTCGTCCATGTTCGGCTCGCGCTGCCGCGCTGTTCCCGTAGCGGGCCAGATCCCTGTCGTAGTACCCGAACGCCGCAGCTCGGCGCTTCTTACGGTCCGCAGAGCGGAACTGCCTGAGCAGCAGCAAAATGGCGGCAAGGACGGCGGCAACGGCCAGGACGAGGATCTCCCATTGCCCCCCACTGCCCGAGGCGCTCGGAATCCCGCCCATCGGAAGGGCGATCACCTGCATCCCACTCCATCGTACCGACCGTGGTGCACTAACGCACGGGTTGTCACCGGACCGGGTGGCGGTTGGGACGGAGCGACGAGGGCGGCGGAGGCAGCTGGAGCTCGGACAGCATCGCGTCTGCGTCGTGGTCGACCGGGGTCAACAGGAGCTCCGGGACCGAACGCGGCATGCTGCGTGGCACGACGACGGCAGACGTGCTCTGCGCGCGGCCTGCTGTCGGGCGGGCCAGCGCCCCGAAGACATCGAGGACACCGTCGGGACCCCATGGGTCGGGCGACCCGATGGTCCGCCGCGAAGCGCGGCGTCGTCGACTGATGACCCACCCGGCCGCGCCGGCCAGGAGCACCAGCGCGGTGAGGACGCCGACGAGGACCGGTGTCGTGCCGTGTGCGGGGGTGCGGACCGTTGTCGGGGTGGCCCGTCGGGGCTTCCGGTGGGTCAGCGGGAGCGGCGCGGAGGTCGGGGGTGTTGCGTGCCGGACCGAAGCCGACTCGAGGAAGGCGACATCGATGACCTGGGTCGGGCTGACGCGGGCGGTGTTGGAAGGAGCGGCGGACGAGGCGGCCTGGACCGCGGCGACGTAGGGTCCGGAGGCGAAGACCACCGCCTGCTCGAGCGCGGCCACGGGCTGGGTGACCGTCACCGTGTACCCGGTGGCTCCGGGGATGCTCGGCACGTCGAAGGGGACGGCTGCTCCTGGCGTTCGGTACGGGGCGACCAGCCCTGCCGCGAAGAGCCGTGCCGCGGCCGGGTCACCGATCCGGAAGAGGAGGACCACGAGGTCGTTCTCGACCTGCCCGGGGGCGCCGGTGTCGCTCCACAGGCGGATTGCCGCACCGAAGCCCGGACGGGTTGCCAGGGCGCCGAACGCTGCTTCGGCCTGGGACGGATCCGAGGACTGGGCCGCGAACGTCTCCGCGGTGAGCGGGCCGTTGGTGGGTCCCGGCGCGGCCGCGGTGAACCCGGGGAGGCCGGGATCGACGATGAGGGCGCCCAGGTCCGAACCGGGCGTGGTGGTCACGGTCGTCGACGGGGAAGGGGCACGGATGTTCGTCGACGGGGACCGGGCGGGGACAGGAGCGGCTGCTGCGGGCACGTCGAAGGCCCACGACGACGCCGACAGGCCGCCCAGTACGAGCCCGAGGACCGCTCCCAGCGGCACCCAACACCGTCGACGCGGGCCGGTGATCACACCGGAGAGCGTGGCCGATCCGGAACCGCTCCGGTGGGATGGCGCGGTCGCCCGGCTGGGTCGGCGTCAGGTGACGAAGTACTTGGCCTGGGGGTGAGGGCAGATGATGGCCGTCGTCGTCTGCTCGGGGTGGAGCTGGAACCCCTCGCTGACCTCCACGCCGATCCGCTCGGCGGACAGCAACTCGACCACCTTGGCGTTGTCCTCGAGATCGGGGCACGCCGGGTAGCCCCAGGAGTAGCGGCCGCCCCGGTACTTCTGGTGGAACAGTCCGGTCAGGGTCGGGCCGTCCTCGCCCGCGAACCCGAGCTCCTCGCGGATCCGGCGGTGCCAGTATTCGGCCAGGGCCTCGGCCATCTCGACGCCGAGCCCGTGGAGGTAGAGGTAGTTCCGGTACTCGTTCGCCTCCTTCAGGCGCGCCGCCTCCTCGGTGAGCCGTGGTCCCATGGTCACCACCATGAAGCTGGCCCAGTCCGGCTCCTCGGAGTCGATGGACCTGAAGAAGTCGCTGATGCACAGCCAGGGCGACTCGGTCTGGCGGGGAAACGTGTACCGCATGAGCTCCTCGCGCCGGCCCTCGTCCTCGAAGAGCACGAGGTCGTCACCGTCGGCGTTGGCCGCAAAGTGGCCCCAGGCCACCTGGGGCATGAGGAACTGTCCGGCCTTGGCGGTGGCCAGCTGCTCGCGCAAGAGGGCCCGGACCCGGTCCTTGAAGGCGGTGTCGTCCTCGCCCTTCTCGGGTCGGAAGCCCCACTGGTTGCGAAACAGGGCGGTCTCGTTGAGATAGGCCGCAATGTCGTCGACGGGGATTCCTTTGGCCACCCGGCTGCCCAGGAACGGCGGCTTGAAGGTGGGGTTGTCGGTGGCCACCTCGGGCGAGCGGGCAGGCAGGGTCTCTCCTCGTGCCAGGGCTTCTTCCGCCGCCTGCTTGCGCAGTTCGCTCTTGCGCGGTCCGAGGTCCCGCCCGCCGATGGTGGTCCCGAATTCGGGATCGTCCTCGCCGCTGCGCGCGAGCTCGACCAACCGGTCCATCGTGCGCAGCCCCTCGAACGCGTCCTTGCCGTAGAAGAGGCGTCCCTCGTAGATCGTTCGCAGGTCGCGCTCGACGTAGGTGCGGGTGAGGGCAGCCCCACCCAGGATGACGGGGATGTGGGCCAGCCCCCGCCGGTTGAGCTCCTCCAGGTTGTCGCGCATGATCAGGGTGGACTTGACCAGAAGCCCACTCATCCCGATGGCGTCGGCGCCGAAGTCCTCCGCCGCAGCTACCAGCTCATTGATCCCGATCTTGATGCCCAGGTTCTTGACCGTGTAGCCGTTGTTGGTGAGGATGATGTCGACCAGGTTCTTGCCGATGTCGTGCACGTCGCCCTTCACGGTGGCGAGGACCATCACGCCCTTGCCACCCTGGTCGGCCTTCTCCATGTAGGGCTCGAGGTAGGCAACGGCAGTCTTCATGGTCTCGGCGGAGCCGAGCACGAAGGGGAGCTGCATCTCACCGGACGCGAAGCGCTCGCCCACCGTCTTCATGCCGGCCAGCAGGAAGTCGTTGATGATCACCAGCGGGGTGTGCCCGCCGGCCATGGCCTCGTCCAGGTCGGCTTCGATGCCGTTGCGGTCGCCGTCGATGATCCGGTGCTCAAGGCGTCGCTCGACGCTCCATCCGGAGCGATCCTCTCCCGCCGAGGCGGCAGCTGCGGAGACCCCCTCGAAGAGGGCCAGCAGCTCGGTGAGCGGGTCGTACCCCTCGCGGCGGCGGTCGTAGACGAGGTCGAGGCAGACCTCGCGTGCCCGCTCGTCGATCTTGGCCAGGGGCAGGATCTTGGACGCATGCACGATGGCCGCGTCGAGCCCCGCCTCCACGCACTCGTGCAGGAAGACCGAGTTGAGCACCTGGCGGGCTGCCGGGTTGAGGCCGAAGGAGACATTGGAGAGGCCGAGGACGGTGTAGACGCCGGGCAGCTCCGCCTTGATCCGGCGGATGCCCTCGATTGTCTCGATGCCGTCCTTCCGGCTCTCCTCCATGCCGGTGGACAGGGGGAGCGCGAGGGGGTCGAAGATGAGGTCCTCGGGCCGCAGGCCGTAGCGCCCGACGGCGATGTCGTGAATGGCCCGGGCCGCCCGCACCTTCCATTCGGCGGTGCGCGCCTGCCCCTCGGTGTCGATGCACGTGCAGACCACCGCTGCGCCGAACTCCTTGGCCAGGGTGAGGAATGAGTCGAGCCGGGTGCCGACGTCGTCCCCCTCTTCGAGGTTGACCGAATTGATGACGGCCCGGCCGCCGATCCAGGACAGCGCGGTCTCGATCACCGGCGCCTCGGTCGAGTCCACCATCAGCGGCACGGTCGACTGGGTGGCGAATCGGGAGGCAACCTCCTCCATGTCGGCGACGCCGTCGGCGCCTGTGTAGTCGACGCACACGTCGATCAGGTGCGCGCCCTCCTTTACCTGGTCACGTGCCATGGCAACGCAGGTGTCCCAGTCCCCCTCGAGCATCGCCTCGCGGAACCGCTTCGAACCATTGGCGTTGGTGCGCTCGCCGACCACGAGGAAGGAGGTGTCCTGGTGGAACGGAACGGCCGTGTAGATGGAGGCAGCCCCGGGCTCGGGGCGCGGCTGGCGGGCGGCAGGGGAGAGATCGCGACAGGCGGCCACCACGGCTGCCAGGTGGGCCGGGGTGGTGCCGCAGCAGCCGCCGATGACCGACACGCCCAGTTCACCTACGAACTGGCGATGGAATTCGGCCAGCTGATCGGGGGTGAGGTCGTAGTGCATGGCACCGTCGACCACCGAGGGCAGTCCGGCATTGGGCTGGCAGCTGATCGGAACCGCGGCCTGGGCCGACAGGTGACGCAGGGGCTCGAACATCTCGGCGGGCCCGGTCGCGCAGTTGAGGCCGATCACGTCGATGTCCATCGCCGTAAGGGCGGTCAGCGCGGCTCCGATCTCGGTACCCGGGAGCATGGTGCCGGTGAGCTCGACGGTGACCTGCACCTGGACGGGTACCTGCCGGCCCGCAGCGAACATCGCACGACGGACGCCGTTGATGGCCGCTTTTGCCTGGAGCAGGTCGAACACCGTCTCGATGACGAACAGGTCGACGCCCCCCTCGAGGAGGGCTGCCGCCTGGTCCCGGTACGCATCCCGGAGATCGCCGTAGCGGATCTGGCCGAGGGTCGGGAACTTGGTCCCGGGCCCGAGGTTGCCGGCGACCCAACGCGGGTGGTCCGCTGTGGCATAGTCGTCGACCGCCTGGCGGGCGAGGCGGGCGGCAGCCAGGTTGAGCTCGTGGACCCGGTGCTCCTGGCCGTACTCGGCCAGGACCGGTGCGAATGCGCCGAAGGCATCGGTCTCGACGACGTCACAGCCCACCTCGAGGAACGAGCGGTGGACGCCCGCAACGATGTCGGGGCGGGTCACCACCAACAGCTCGTTGCACCCTTCGAGGTCGGGGCCACCGAAGTCATCGGCGGTCAGCCCGGCCAGCTGCAGGTTGGTCCCCATGGCGCCGTCGAAGATCACGACGCGTTCGGCGACTGCCCGGAGGTAGCTCGATTCATCGAGGGAGACGGCCATAGCTCCTCAAGGCTACCGGCGCGGGAGTGCCGCCGGGACGGGGCAACAGGGCGGGAGGAGCCGGTACCCCGATCCGGTTCGTTAGCATCGGGTCGGTGAACGCATCGTGGTGAGGATCTACACGAAGAAGGGGGACGACGGGACCACCGGGCTCCTGTACGGGGGGAGGGTCCGCAAGGACGACCCGGTCATGGAGCTGACCGGCACGGTGGACGAAGCCCAGGCGGCCCTCGGCCTCGCCCGGGCCGAAGCGGTTCCCGGGTCCGAGCTCGACGAGCTACTGACCCTCATCGAGCGGGAGCTCTACGTCC
Source organism: uncultured Acidimicrobiaceae bacterium (assembly GCA_963753905.1). Lineage (GTDB taxonomy): Bacteria > Actinomycetota > Acidimicrobiia > Acidimicrobiales > RAAP-2 > Bog-756. The sequence continues at coordinate 37,282 of CAVWDZ010000001.1, forward strand.
TGATGGCCGAGGCGACGACCGGAGCCGCTCACCGCACGAAGCTCGTCGCGGGTACCACGCTGGTCACCGGAGAGATGGTCGAGGCGCTCGAGATGAGGATCGACGATCTCATCAGTCGGGTCGAGATGCCCCCCGACTTCGTGATTCCGGGGGCCAACCGGACGTCTGCGGCCCTCGACCTGGCCCGAACGGTCGTGCGGCGGGCCGAGCGTCTTCTGGTGTCGGCACCGATCGAGGGCTCGCTGGTCGGTCACTACCTCAACCGGCTCTCGGACCTCCTCTGGGCCCTTGCCCGGTGGGCGGAGGGCCCAGAGCACACACTCGCCCGCGGTACACCCCGCAGGTCCCGTCGGTCCGGGTCGGCGGGGTCCGAGAGCGCCACCGACCACTGATCGAAGAGGAGCGACCGCGTGATCCGAGTCACCGTCCAGTCGGCTGCCGACACCCCTGGCGGTCTGTCAGCGGTCGGCGTCCCCATCCACGCCACCGCGGACGGACCGGTGGCGGCCATCGACCCCGTCGACCTCTCGGGTGTCGTGATGCCCGAGTCGCTCGACCCGGCATGGTGCGAACGCCAGGGGTTCACCGCGAAGGTCGGACAGGCACTGGTGCTCCGCTCTGTGGCTTCTGCCGGGCCAGGTGGAGATCCCGATCCCGAACTGGTCCTGGTCGGAATCGGCGAAGCCGACACGTACGCGGGCGACCGCGGCCTCGAATCGCTGCGCCGCGCATCGGCTGCCTTCGTCCGTGCCGTCGGCCGGGGTGCGGTCGCCCGCCTCGTCGTGATCGCGCCTGCCGGACACGGGCTGGACGACGCCGCGGCCGCGGCGGCGGAGGGGGGCGCGCTGGCCGCCTACCGCTACGACCGCTGGCGGAGCGGGGAGACCCCGTCCGGTCTGGCCGAGCTCGTCCTGACCGGGAGCTTGCAGGCGGACCCGGCAGCGCTGTCCGACGGTGCGGCGCGTGGAGCCCGCATTGCCGAATCGGTGGCCCTCGCCCGCGATCTGGTCAACGAACCGGCCGGCTCCCTCGGCCCTCAGCGCTTCGCCGACGTGGTCGTCGAGCGGTTCGCCTCCACTCCCGGTGTCACCGTCGAGGTGTGGGACGAGGACCGTATCGCCGATGAGCATCTCGGCGGCCTGCTCGGGGTCGCCGCCGGTTCGGTCCGGCCCCCCCGCCTCGTGCACATCGAGTACCGCCCGGCCGATCCGTGGGAGTTCGACGGTCACGTACCCCACCTGGCGCTCGTCGGCAAGGGGATCACCTTCGATTCCGGCGGCCTCTCGCTCAAGACGGCCGGGGGCATGGAGACCATGAAGACCGACATGGGCGGGGCCGCGGCGGTGGTGGCTGCAGTCGACGCCGCTGTAGCGCTCGGTGCTCGGATGGCACTCTCTGCCTGGACGCCACTCACCGAGAACATGCCCAGCGGGTCCGCCACGAGGCCCGGAGACGTGCTGACCGCCCGCAACGGCAAGACGATCGAGGTGCTCAACACCGACGCCGAGGGCCGTCTGGTACTGGCCGACGCGCTGTCATTGGCGGTCGAGGCCGGACCTGACGCCATCGTCGACCTCGCGACGCTGACCGGTGCTGCGGTCGTCGCGCTGGGCAAGGAGATCGCCGGCCTCCTCGGCAACGACGACGCGCTGCGGGCCGAGGTGCAGGCGGCCGGGGAGCGAGCCGGCGAGCCCTCGTGGCCGCTTCCGCTGCCCGACGACTACCGCGTGCACATCGAATCCGAGGTGGCGGACATGCGCAACATCGGGCGCTCCGGCCAGGCAGGGACCATCTCGGCCGCCCTGCTTCTACGCGAGTTCGTGGGGGACGTACCTTGGGCCCACCTCGACATCGCGGGCCCGTCGCGAGCCGAGGAGGCCCGTGGATACGTGACGAAGGGCGCCACCGGGTTCGGGGCTCGCACCCTGGTGGCGCTGGTGACCTCCGAGCCGTTCGCCCGCTCTCTCGCTTCGCGGGCATCCACCTGAACCGGGCGGGCGAGCGGATGACCCGCGCGGCCCACCGGCCCGGTGCACTACCTTTCGTCTGGTGAAGATCGCCGTCCTCGGGGGAGGGTCGTGGGGGACGACGGTGGCCTCGCTCGTCGCACCGAGGCACGACACCGTCCTCTGGGCACGAGATCCCGAGGTGGCGCGTGGCGTGCGCGACGAGCACCGCAATCCGAGGTACCTCCCCGGGTTCGACCTGGCCAGCGAACTCACCGCCACCTCCGATCTCGAGGAGGCGGTCTGCGAAGCCGACCTGGTGGTGGTCGGCGTTCCTGTCTCGGGATTCCGCAAGGTGCTGGAGGACACGGCCGGGTGCATGCGCCCCTGGATTCCGGTGGTCAGCCTCTCGAAGGGACTCGAACAGGGCTCCATGCTCCGGATGACCGAGGTGGTGCGCGAGGTGGTACCCGGGCACCCGGTCGCCGTCCTCAGCGGCCCCAACATCGCCGTCGAGATCCTCTCCGGAAAGGCCGCCGCCGCGGTCGTGGCGACCGAGGACCTCGAGGTCGCCGGCGCCATCCAGAAGGTGTTCACCCGAGGGGTGTTCCGGGTCTACGTCAACGACGACGTGATCGGTTGCGAGATGGGCGGTGCCCTCAAGAACGTGATCGCCATCGCCGCGGGCATCGGCGAGGGACTCGGCGTCGGCGACAACACCCGCGCGGCCGTGATGTCCCGAGGCCTTGCCGAGCTGACCCGGTTGGGCGAGGCCATGGGGGCGAGGCCGGCCACCTTTGCGGGGTTGGCAGGGATGGGCGATCTCATCGTCACCTGCATGAGCCCGCACAGCCGCAACCGGGCGGTCGGTGAGCAGCTGGGCCGGGGCCGGCGGCTGGAGGACATCCTCGCAGACATGCAGATGGTGGCCGAAGGAGTCCGCACTGCCACGGTCGCCCTCGAGCTGGCCGAACGATACGGACTGGAGCTCCCCATCTGCCGGATGATCGACAAGGTGGTCGCGGGCGAGATCGAGCCGGTCGGTGCCTACTGGGGCCTTACCCCGGCCGGCCACGAGGCAGAGCCGGGCTGAGCCGGTTCGGCGTGGTCCGTACCGCGCCGACCGTGCTCAATGCGCCGCGGAACGGCGGAACGGTGTGACGGTGTGTTCCTGCCGGTGCGCCCGAGCCGCCGAGTGCCCGAGCGGTTTCGGCGAGGTGGAGGCCGAGCCCGTCGCCGTGCACCTCGAGACCGTCGACGAGGCGGCCGAGCAACCACGTGGGGAGAGCCTTCTCGGTGTGAGCAGTAGGTAACTCTTCGGTGGAGTCCACTGCTGCTGGACAGCGGCCACGGCGTGCCCCGCAACCAGGCACCCGTGGGCGTGTGGATAACCGCCTACGGGTGGACGAGCTTCACACGCGAAAGATCAAGCACCATAACCGTCTTGCCCGCGGGGACCGCCCCGCTGGATTAGCCGAACACGAACCAGGCGACCTTCGTCCCCCTCGGAGCACTTCCGGTGAAGTAGACGGTCACCTTGCCGTTCGCAGTGTCTGGGACGGCAGCGCGGACGGCGATGGCCCCGGTGTCAGTTTGCAGCGTCGCCAGGACATGGCTCGTCGTCTTCAGTCCACCCGGCACTGTCACAGCGACAGAGGTCGCGGGCGCTGAGAGCGTCGCCACACCGCTACGGGTGAAGGTAGCCACACCCGTGACTTCGAGTGCACTGCCGGACGTGGATAGGGCCTTAACCCCAGTACCCGTGTCCGAGACCCCCTGGACACCGATGTTCGAGCTCGACGTGCCTCGGACACCAGCATTGGTGTCCGAGACTCCCAGTACGCCAATGTACGAGCTCGACGTGCCTTGGACACCAGTATTGGTGTCCGAGACTCCCAGTACACCGATGTCCGTGCTTGACGTGCCTTGGACACCCGTATTGGCCTCACTGTCGCCCCATACACCGGGAGCGGTGCCCGCCTCGAGACCGCTCGTCTGGGCACTCACTCCGTAGATCGCGGTGCCTGTCGTCGACTGACCGAAGACGCCGGTGTTTGTATCGCTTATGCCTGCGACGCCCGCGACATAAGAAGGGAGGTTCGTCGGGTCGGCACCGTTCACTCCGATGAGCCCGAAACTGTCGGCAGATGTACCGAGTACCCCGACACCCCCAGCGGCTGTGCCGCCATCGATACCTTGTACGCCGACGCTGCCATCTCCGGAGCTGGTGGCCGTCAACGAAGCCCCACCCGGAAACGGGTTCGGTTCAGGGGCATCGGGACCCCTCGTTACGGTAGCGGTCGCGGCGTCAGCTCCAGGATTCGACTGAGCCGGCTGAATGCTCGATTTCTCCCCGGTTGCGGCGAAGGCCGGCCTTGCCCCAGCTACCAGCGCGGCGGTCGCCCCCACTCCTGCCGCTGCCCCGAGAATCACTGCCCGTCGGCCGAGCGTTCTGTTCGGTCCACTCGAATCTTCTGCAGGCTCTCCGAGGCCTCCGGCGTCAACGCCTTCGTTCTCAGTGGTTTCCTTGCTCATCGCCAGCCCGCCTCTCGCTTGGGATTCCGCCCCGAATCGTCATCGGACAATGATCGCACGATGACACTCGCACCGAACTCGGGGGCTGTCAATCGGAAGTGGAGTAATCAGCACCAGCGTCGTTTGTCGCAGGTGGGTCTGTTCAAGAGCATGAATCCCCTCCGTCAAGTACCGTCAGGTGGGAGTATTCGAAAATCGAGGTCTCCCACTCTGCGACCTTGCCAAACGAGGAGATTCCTATGCCTGACATCGTGTGCAACGGTGCCCAGATGCAATGCACGTTCGGTTTGTCGCCGTCGACGCTAACTCCGACATCTAGTCCTCTCGTCTCTGCGGAGGGAGAGCCCGCCGCCAGCATCATGGACTTCGCGCCGCTTGACAACATCGGGTCATTCGGCATGTGTACAAGCCTCAATAATCCAGAGGTTGCGTCCGCCACTGCAGCGGCCCTCGGGGTGCTCACACCCCAGCCTTGCGTTCCCAATACGGCATCCCCCTGGACACCTGGCTCTCCGTTGGTCATGTATGACGGAAACCCGGCTCTCGATGACTCATGCATCTGCAACTGCGCATGGGGTGGAGAAATCTCTATCAGCTTTGCTGGCCAGGAAGGGGTTACCGATTCGTGACGAGTACGTCCTCGCGGAGAGGAAAGAACTCAAGACATACATGGACCGAGGTCGCAGCGCCCCGCCGACGAAGGTAGTCGAGTAAGAAGTCTGCGTAACGCGGGGACGTACCTGCGGGCATCAACTGACTCCAGCTCAGATGGGTGCAGGCCGACCGGCAGCGCTAGCGAGAACTAGGCACGACAGGACCACCGGATGGCCGAAAATGGCAGGATGACCGGCTCAGAGTTGAGTTGCCTCTATGAGCGAGACGGTTTTGCCACACTCGGCGAGGTACTTGATGACTCGGCGACCCTTCTGCTACTTGAGTACCTTAACGTGTGCCGGATCGAGCAAGGGCTCTCTGTAGATGCCGGAATCGTCCCAGCGCCGTCCTCAGGCAGCGTTGCTAGTAGCTTCGCCTTGGATCAGCGAGTCGTGTCCATTGCTGCGCAGCTGCTCGACGCGCCGCCCGAAGTGTTTGGCGTCACGTATCTTTGCAAACCTGCGAGCACGGGGTTACCGGTCTTGTGGCACCAAGACGGTGCACCGTGGGCGGAGAGACTCCGCGGATCCCCTGCTCTTACAATTTGGATCGCGCTTGATGACGCTAATACGAGCAACGGCTGCCTACGGCTGATTCCAGGCTCCCATCGCTGCAGTGCTCAATTTCTTCGCCCAAATTCGCGCACTGCCAGTATGTTCGGGGTGGAAATGGATACTGCCTTGGTAGACGAGCGCAGCGCTATCGAGCTACCACTCGAATCGGGTCACGGTTTGGTGCATCACCCCAACGTGATCCACGGATCTGGACCCAACCGATCGCTGCATCCCCGCCGAGCGCTCGCCATCCGATATCGGGGCCCGCTAACAGCCTCGAGCCCGCATCGTGGCCGACTCGCCTCAGGACGTCCCAAACCGATCAATGCGATTCCGTCCTACGGGTGCCCCAGACCACCGGGTCAGGGGGATAGAAGGGTCCCTGGCCGAACGGGTCGACGGGCATCAGATGTCTCGGTATGGTCGGGCATGATCCATCGGCTAGCCGTCTAGGAGGCAGAAATGAAATTCATCCAATTGATCGAGTTCAAGACCGGCGACATCGACGCGTTTAACCGGACCCTCGACGAGTGGCTCGCAAAGACTAGTGGTGTCCGCACGCCGACCCGGGCCACCCAAGGCCGAGACCGCGACAATGAACGAACGTACATTCACATCGTTGAGTTCCCGTCCTACGAGGCGGCAATGGAGAATTCGAACCGTCCCGAGACGGCCGAGTTCGCTGCGCAGTTGGCCAAGCTCTGTGACGCTCCTCCGGCGTTTCGCAATCTGGATATCGTCCGTGAAGAAGACATGTAACCGTCGCACCCAAGACAACTCTGAGCTGTGGCGATAGCGGGCGAGTGCAGGGAGCCCCGAACGATGCTCCTATGGACTGTCAAGAGCGAATTGTGAGCGCGGGAGTGCTGCGAACACCTCCCGAGACACGTAGCGCTTGAGCAGCGGATCGCCTCCTTCTTGGTCCGCCCTTCCTTCATCCGGCGCTCGATGTAGTGCTTGGTTCTCGGGTCGTTGACCATCCGGGTGAACACGATGTGCCAGAGGGCTGAATTGGCCTGGCGGTCCCCACTTCGGTTGAGCCGGTGTCGCTCCTGTTTGCCGCTCGAGGCGTCAGGGCCATGCCTGACCCGCGACACCGCTGGTAAGTTTCTTCAGGCCGCAAGTGCTAGGCCGGCCGTGCCCATCAGGTCGAGGAAGTTGGCGCTGTAGAAGCGCTCCTGCGCGTCGTGGTCCGTACCTGCGGCGTCCATCGATGCGGCGAAGTGCTCGAGCGGCTTTCGCCCGCCCTCCACGTGGGGGTAGTCGGAGGAGAACATGGCCACCTCGGGGCCGGATTGGGCGATGATCCACCCCACGTCCTCGGTCGGGTACGGCGTGAACCGGATCTGGCGCCGGACGTACTCGGTCGGGCGCAACTCCAAGTTCCGAATGCGCTCCTCGTGGCGGCCGAAGGCGTCAACGGCGGATTCCATCTGCCGGATCCAGCTCGGAACCCACACCGCACCCTGCTCGATGACGCCGAATCGGAGCTCCGGGAACCGGTCGAGCACGCCGTCGAAGATCATCGTGGCCAGCGTCTGCTCTGGCGGACGCGGGATGCCCATGTAATCGACGGACCGGAAGTTCTCCTCGCCTCCGTGGAAGTCCGGCGGCACTGGCAACCCGTTGTGAAAGTAGTTTCGGTCGATCAGGTCGCCGGTGCCACCCACGTGGAACACGACGGGAATCCCCGACTCTTGCGCCCGGCTCCATACGCCGTCGAGCCCGACATGGCTCGGCGAGTGGCCGGCCGGGCAGCCTGAGGCAACTAGAAGCGCGGCGGCCCCCATGTCAATAGCCTGGCTCGCTGCGGTCGTCGCCCGGTCGAAGTCGGCCAGTGGCACGTAGCAGGTGGGAAGGAGGCGGGAGTCGACCGAGCAGAACTCGACCATCCCTCGGTTGTGGGCCAGTGCCGTGCCATAGGCGAGGTCGATGTCGCCCGAGTGCTCCCAGTCGTGCAACCGCCGGTTGTGGAACGTGTTGAAGACCAGCTGGCTGGAGAATCCCAGCAGGTCGAGGGCGCGAGGCCGGTCAGCGGCAATGAATGACCCGGTGGCGGTGAAGTTCTTGCGCGCCATGATGTTGGTCCCTTCTTCGGCCCGGTACTCGTCCGACGCGTGCCTCTCGGCCAGGTCGGCGAATGCCCGTCGGAGGTCGGCCAGCTGCTCCTCGGGGTCGCCGCTCTGTCGAAGCTCGTTGCCGCCGGGATAGCGAAGTGGTTGGATTCGATCACGGATCGAAGGGTCAGCGTACTCACGGAGCCATGTCGGAGTTTCCATGATGTGGGCGTCGGCGTCGTGGACGACTCGCCCGGTGTTATAGGGCATGCATCCCCCTTCTCCGAAGTCGCAGCGTCACCTTATCCTGGCGCCGGCCTGATCACTTTTTCGTGCTGTCTCCGCGAATTGTCTCGACAGTCCAGCGCACAGTGCTGGCAGGTCACGAAGGTATCCCCTATGAACCCAGGCCGGCGCCGCCAAGATGCGCCCCAGAACACCGGATCCGTGCGGCACCATATGGGACGTTGAAGGGCTTGTTGAGAGGATGGCATCTGCCGTCAGCTCGGTGCAGACAGCTTGGGCCGAACGGAACTCCGAGAACATCGCTGCGGGGGCATCTCAGCTGTCGACCGCTGCCGAGGAAGTGGCCGGGGAGGAAGACCTCTCCGGCGAAGCGATGGCGGCGTTGTGGATCGTTAGGGACAATGCTGAGTGCCTCACGGGACAGGTATCCCGCACGCCGACAGATTGGGATCTGATAGGAGCGGCGTCGGCCTTCGCCGAGAGTGGCGTTGACCAGCTTCGGGAGGCACTCATTTCCTGACTGTCTCAGAGCGCCGGCTCGGAGGCGTTACTGACTGGGGTGCGCTTGCTGACCGCGAACTGGAGTCGACCGGCTGCACCCTGGGGGGAAAGCCTCAACCCGCCATGGCGCGGGCGTCATAGGACACAAGCGTAGAGGGCCGATTCGACATGCGCTCTCTCGTCGCGCGAAACGCCGACATAAGTTTGTTTCTTGGCCGACCGCCCTTCTAACTCAGCTGTATGCGGTGGAGCAGTCCACAGGATTGACTTGGAGAGCGGCGGTAGCGTGGGATGATGGTTGCTCATCTGGAGGGCCGCGTCCTGCTCATCACCGGCGCCGCTAGCGGTATAGGTCGAGCGACGGCCCTCCTGGCGTCCTCGCGTGGTGCCACGGTCGCTGGGATCGACGTCGATGAGGAGGGTCTGAACGTTACGGTCGACGCCGTGCGGCAACAGGGTAGTCGAGGCGAAGGGATTATCGCTGACGTGACAGACACAGCGGCACTCGCTACCTCGATCGGCGCGCTCGTTGCCGACGTGGGTCCGCTTGACGGTGTGTTCGCAAACGCCGCTATCCTTCCGCCGCCGGTACCGGTTGGAACGCTGGACCGGATTGGGTGGGACCGGGTTCTGGACGTCAACCTCACCGGCGCGGTCTTCACGCTTGTGGCAGCGTTGGCTCACGTCGTAGATGGCGGCTCGCTCCTCGTCAATGGATCATCGATGGCTATTAAGCCACGCGAGCAGCGCATCGCCTACGTTGCTGCGAAGGCGGGGCTTCACGCGGCAGCGCGAACGCTTGCATTGGAACTTGCGCCACGGCGGATCAGAGTGAACGTCATCGCTCCCGGAATCACCGACACGCCGATGGTCAGGAGTATTCCCGGCCACATCGAGAGCGGGCTGCCCAGCGTTCCGCTGGGAGAGTTAGTACCCGCCGAGGAAGTCGCCGCCTTGGCCATACATCTCCTCTCCGATGATGCGCGCCACGTGACGGGCGCAGTGTTCAGCATCGACGCAGGGCGCACAGCTAGCTGATATCGCTCCTGAGGGGGCCACGGCGGCTTCACCTGCGAGGCCGGCCCGAACGACGGATCTGGGAGATGCAGGTGTCCCATAATGCGCGTCCGTAAGTCGTGCTGAAGGTGTCCCAGAACACTGGGTGGGAGGCGCTTATCAACCGCCCCGACCGGCACCCTGCGAGACACCCCTCGGCAAGGGGCTGCGCGGACAATTCTCTGGAAACTTACGGCGAGGTGTCGATCTGGCTCTCTCCCGTTCGACGCAATGGTGAGAGGCTGGGAAGGTCCCGCCCTCCCGACAGAGGAGTCATGATGCCCCGTTTCCTTTCGATGATCCGCGTTGACGAACAGAATCGCCCCGACGTGAGCGCGAGCCCCGAATTCTCAGAACGCATGGGGGCGCTGTTCGAGGAGATCACCAAGGCCGGGGTGATGCTGGAGACGGCCGGGCTGACCCCGACTTCCGAGGGCACCCGGATTACTTGGACCGGCGGTGCGCTCAGCTCTAAGGACGGCCCCTTCACCGAGAGCAAAGAAGTCGTCGGTGGTTACGCCATCCTCCAGGCCAAGGACAAGGCGGAGGCCATGGAGTGGACCAAGCGGTTCTTGCAGATCCATCCGGAGCACTGGACCGTTACCGCCGAGCTCCGTGAGATCGCAGAAGGCTGACCAGGCAGAGCTTGCTCCACCCCAATGCGGCTGCTCTGATGGGTGGTCGTGACGGCTTCAGACCCGACCGATTCACTCGAAGTGGTGTTCAGGATCGAATCGGCGCGTATCATCGCAGGCGTCGCTCGCATCGTTCGGGACGTGGGAATCGCCGAGGAGATCGCACAGGACGCGCTGGTGGCTGCGCTTGAGGCATGGCCAGAGACAGGTGCCCCGAGCAATCCGGGTGCATGGCTCATGGCCACTGCCAAGCACCGTGCGATCGATCTCGTGCGCCGCAAGGAGACATACGCTCGCAAACTGGCAGAGGTTGGTCGGACACTGGACGAGGTGCCAGCGATCGAGCCGACGGACGCTGACGATATAGATGATGATCTCCTTCGGCTTATCTTCATCGCGTGCCATCCGGTGCTGTCGCCCGACGCCCGTATCGCTCTGACATTGCGCCTGATTGGCGGGCTCACGACGAATGAGATTGCCCGAGCATTCCTGGTCTCGGAGCCGACGATCGCACAGCGCATCGTCCGCGCCAAGCGGTCGCTTGCCGAGGCCGAAGTTCCCTTTGAGGTCCCATACGGTGCCGACCGGGCTGCCCGGGTGGCGTCGGTTCTGGAGGTCATCTACCTCGTCTTTAACGAGGGTTACGCCGCGACGGCCGGCGAGGACCTGGTGCGCCCAGGCCTGTGCGAGGACGCACTTCGCTTGGCTCGCGTCCTCGCTGGTCTGATGCCGGCGGAGCCGGAAGCCCACGGCCTCGTGGCACTCCTCGAATTCCAAGCTTCCCGGATTGCGGCTCGGACGGATCCGACCGGTGAGCCAGTGCTCCTTGCTGACCAGGATCGGTCCAGGTGGAACAGAATGCTCATCCGGCGCGGCCGCGAGGCCCTGGATCGAGCAGGCGACGGCCCGTACTCACTCCAGGCCGCGATCGCCGCGTGTCACGCGCAAGCAGTTCGCTTCGAGGACACCGACTGGATGGCGATCGCCGTCCTTTATCGCCAGCTCATGGCGCTGACCCCGTCCCCGGTGGTCGAGCTGAACCGAGCCGTGGCCATCTCGATGTCGGAGGGACCCGCGGCTGGCCTGACGTTAGTGGACGCCCTGGCCGATGAACCGGCCCTCAAGAACTATCACTTGCTGCCGAGCGTTCGAGGCGATCTGCTAGAGCGCCTTGGGCGGAGAGAGGAAGCGCGTGCGGAGTTCGAGAGGGCGGCATCCATGACCCGCAACGAACGCGAGAGGGAGCTGCTCCTGAAAAGGATCTCTTGCTCCGATCCTGTCGCTAGGACAAAACGCTCCTAGCCATACCGCCACACAGGTCGCCATCGCATGATGCCACCCTCTCGGGCCAATCTCCGTTGGCACCTTTACCGGGAACGGCGCAAGAGCTTCTCATCTGAGCGGATACGCACCATTTGCCGTTGACCACCAGCGATATGTATTAACGGATCCGGCGAGCCCCGTGCCCCATAACGCTCATCCTTCGGACGTGTCGAAAGTGTCCCCGACTACCGGGAGCAGGGTGGATATCGAGTGTGCTTCTACCGCACTCTGGGGGCACGCCTGACGACCAACAGGGGGATGATGCGATCGGTCATCCGAGCGAGGTTAGCGAGCTGCGGATAGCGGTCGACTGCTTCCGCAAAGAGACGCTCTCGCTCGTCGCCCGTTGCCTCCTCAGCTACAACGTCAATCGTCTCGCTACCGACCTCGATCCTCGTGACGGGGTGCTCGCTTAGGTTGTGATACCAAGCTGGGTGCCTCGGTGCTCCTCCGTTCGCGGCCCAGATGAAGTAGCGCCCATCGTCGGGCAGGTACGCGACTGGGTTGACGCGGCTCGCCCCGGATTTCGCGCCGGTATGGTGAAGCAACAGGAGTGTGGTTCCCTCCCACGTGTCGCCGACTCGTCCGCTGTTGGCCCGGAACTCACTGATCACCTTGGCGTTGTACTCTTCGGGCGTCTCAGCCATGGGGCTTCTTTCGTTCTCAATGTTCCTTTTGGCTTTACAGATCAAGGGGAGTCAACCCGTCGATGCATGCCTTTCACCTGACTGAGTGGTGACGGCACATCGCGGTGCAACCTACGAGGTCCGCAGGGCCGACCCGGTCTCAAGGAGGGTTTTGAGACTGGCGAGAACAGCAGGCCAACCCTCAGTGATGGCCTTGAGAATCTCGCTACCAGGGTCGAAGCCGTCGTGGACGACCGTGAGCTTTGCGACGCCGTGCCCGACGTCCTCAATGTCGAAGGCCACCTTGGATCGGGGTTCGGTCCGCCACGCGTCAGCGGTGGCCTCGTCCATGCCGACTTCGGCGGCCCACTCGGGCGTCATCGTGTGCCAGGTGTAGGCAAGTCTGTGATGGGGATCGGACTCGAGGATCACCTGTTCGGGGTCGCTCACGACAAGCCCGACTTCCTCGTGCGCCATGTCGTAGGTGGAGCCCTTCTTCCAGTCCGAGCGGAAGGTCTTCTCACCAGCCCTTTGGTGCCGCCAGTAGCGTTTCATGAGGGCGGGGTCGGTGAGGCCCTGCCAGACTTGCTCGGGCGTCGCCTGGATGTAGGTCGTATAGGTAAAGCTCGTCATCTCGTTGATCCGTGCAGCCATGGCCTTACCTCCGATCGTCGAGCCGCCCGATTGAGACGCCATCGGACATCTCTACCCCTGATCAAGGTAGACCCAAATTCGGGCGTTGACAGACTGCCGCCTAACCGGCTCGGAGGCGTTATCGAACGGGGCGCGCTTGCCAGGTGCTAACTGCCACCGACGGGCAGATGCGGGCGTGTGGATAACGTCCCGATCACTCAGGACGGCCGGGGTGCCGAGGCAGCAGGCGATAGACAATGAACGATGGCAGTTTCTCAGCCCTAACGAGTTCTTGAGGAAATCGGCTGACTGCGTCCTGGTCAGGTCGTGTCTCTCGAATACGGTCGACCATAAAGCCTGCATCGGCGAAGGCGTTGATCACAGAACCGAGCGGGCGACGCCAGAAGTGTTGGGTCACTTCTACATCTTCCTTCGCCCAGGTGTCAGACACGAGTTCCGTGTCAAAGTAGCCGCCGATTTGGCTGGGGAGGGGAGGGCCAAAGGGATGGTCCAGCGAGATGACGACCCATCCATCCGGACGAAGAAGAGAAGCGAATGATCCCAGCGGCACAAGCCAATCCACTAGGTAGTGCAAGGCGAGGGAGCAGGTGATTCCGTCAATGGAATGAGGGTCGAGGGGAATGGACTCGGCAAGATCTGCGACGAAGAATCGACCTCGGCCTTTGCACCTGGTCCGGGCCTCGTTGACCATGGCTGGGCTCAGGTCAACACCTATCACCTGGGCCCCTTCGCCGAGCATCCACTCGCACTGAGCGCCTGAACCACAGCCAACGTCTAGGACCGTCAATCCCGTGAGTGGGCGAGGTATCAGCGACCGCAAGGCTGGTCGCTCTAGGAGCCCATTGAATGGCCCTTCATCTGTGGCTGCCGACCATACCGAGGCCAGCCGGTCATACGCCTCTCGGGTCAGTCGGGTGTGCTGCTCCTGACTCTCTGGCTTCCGACCATCCATGTAAAAGGTTGTACCAGATCACGGGTAGCACGGACCTTCGATGTATTTCGGGGCCATCCCCAAACACCAGGTCAGCGGCGCTTCCCTGGCTGACCCCAACCGGCACTTATACGGGTAATCGACTTATACGGGTGATCCGCCAGTTCGGCTGACCGCTCAGGGAGAATTTCCCTGGGCGGAGGCTCGGACAAAAGGAGGATTTCCGTGGTCTGGTCTCCGCAGTTGCAACGCGTCGCCTGTGAAGGTGGCAGCGATCGATATCAGCTCGGTCATGAGCTGGTCGACGCCTTCTTGGACTTCGCGTCCGGGAGGGCCCGACCCAACACGGTGCGCGCTTATGCACACGATCTGAAGGCGTTCTTCACCGTGGTCACCAAAGACCCCGTCGAGGTGACGCCGGCCGATGTGATGACCTTCGTCGCCGAACAACAGCGACCAAGGTCTGGTGCCGAGAACGTCGTGCACTTCCCCGACGCCGGCTCGGGGCTGTCACCGGCTACGGTCATGCGTCGGCTGGCGGCGGTGTCTGCCTTCTATGGCTATCTGCTGACTCGAGCCGACACGCCGGTGGCGGTGAACCCGGTGCCACGGGGTCTGCCCACCCGGCGCAGCCGCCGGGAGCTTCGGGCCGCCCCTTTGGTGCGAGGAGTGCGCCGTCTGCCTCGGATCCTCGACCCCGAAGAAGCTGCTGCCCTCCTGTCTGCGCTGCGGACCCGACGTGACCGGGCCATCACCGAAGCCATGCTGCTCGGTGGCCTCCGCCGCTGCGAGGCCCTCGGGCTCCGGCTGGAGGACATACGGCTTGGCGAGTGCCGGGTGTTCATCGTCGAGGGCAAGGGTGGTCACCAGCGTCTGGTGCCGATGTCGCCCACCTTCTTTGCCACCGTGGCCGACTACCTGGAGTGCGAGCGACCTGTCGACGCACCGTGCGACCGACTCTTTGTCGTATTGAAAGGTCCCAACCGTGGCCTGCCGCTCTCCACGGAAGGCCTCGACGAGGTCATGGCCGCAGCCAGGAAGCGGGCCGGACTCAGCCATGGCACCTGCCACGAGCTCCGCCACACCTGTCTGACCAGACTGCGGGAAGCAGGCATGTCGCTCGAGGCCCTCCAGGCCCAAGCCGGACACCGATCGATCGCCTCGACCCAGGTCTATCTGCACCTCGGGTCGGACTGGTTGGCCGCCGAGTACCGGGCCGCAGCCGACGCCGTCGAGGCCGACCTGGCACTGGAGGCCCTGTCATGAGCGGGGCATCGATCTCCAAGCTGCCGACTCGCACCGCATCGCCTTCAGAGTCGATATCGCCACGAGACATCGGCATGACGTGGAGGTGGGAAGAGATCGCCGCCCGGGCCGAACAGATGGCTTCGACGATGAAGAACTACCTGGCCCAGCTGGCTGTTTCGTCCCGTCCGGGCACCGTGGAGGCAGCCGACCTCGCCCTCCGGGTGTTCGCCGGTCACCTCCTCGAGACCGACCCGGACTGCCGGTGTGTGGCCGACGTCTCACGCCACCACATCGAGTCGTTCAAGCTGGACCTGGCCGCCCGGCCCGGCAAGTCGCCCGGCCAGCCGTCGTCGGTTGCGACCATATGCCACAAGCTTGGGATGGTGCGCACCTTCTTCGAGCGGATCATCGAATGGGACTACGACGACGCCCCGCGGAGGGTCCCCATCTACGCCGGAGACTTCCCCAAACGGGACGAGCCCCTGCCCCGGTTTCTGGACGACCCCACCGCGGCCAAGTTCATGGCCACCCTGGCCGAGGATCCCGACCGGCGCCGGCGACTCATGGTCGAACTCCTGGCTCGCACCGGCATGCGGGCCGGTGAGCTCGGCGGGCTGCGGGACGATGCCGTGTTCCGCCTCAGCGGCACCCACTGGCTGCGGATCCCCGTCGGCAAGCTCCACAATGACCGCAACGTCCCCCTCCACCCGGTGCTCATCGACCTCATTGCCGACTACCGGGTCCGGCGGGGTCCGAGTCCCTCGGGACTGCTGGTCGTCCGCAACGACGGCCAGCCTTTCGACCGCCGGACCATCCACCGCTACGTAGCGGCGGTGGCACGCCGGGCAGGCACCGGACATGTCCATCCCCACCAGTTGCGCCACACACTTGCCACCCAGTTGATCAACCGAGGCATGAGCCTCGAAGCCATCGCCAAGCTGTTGGGCCACCGTTCACCGCGCATGACCCTCGTCTACGCACGCATCTCGAACGACTCCGTGGCCGAGCAGTATTTCCGAGCCACCCAGGCGGTCGAGGTCACTGGCGGTGTTCCCGTTGTCGACGAGGAGGCTCGTCTGCTGGCCCGGAGTCATCCTCGACTGTTGGCCAATGGACACTGCACACGACCGACTCAGCTCGACTGCTCGTACCAGACGATCTGCGAGGGTTGCGGGTTCTTCGAGACCGGACCGGAGTTCATTCCGATCCTCCGTCGCCAGAAGGACAACGCGGTCGAACAAGCCGACTTCGAGAGGTCGCACATCTTCCAGGAGCTGATCGACGGCCTGACAACGGACAAGCCACTCGGACGGAATGCTCAGCGCCAACTGCCGCCGCCACGATGATCGTTGGTGAGATGGATGTTCAGATCGTCATCTCTCGCGCCCAGCGCCCTGGACGGGAGCATCCATTCGTGCTTCGATGATCGAAGTCGAAGCCTGACGGATCACCCGTGTAACGGCACCTGAGGGATGCACCAGCCGTCCAGTGAAAGTCGGTCTGCCGGGCAAGCCCTTACCCGGATGTAACTGGCTGCACTGTCTCAGGCGTTATGGGGCTAATCGAAATCTGGCATCCATCGGAGACTCCGAGCCCAGCTGAGGCGCTCTTGGCTGTCACTTGCACCGACTCGGTCATGTTCGGCGGCGTTACGAGGAAAGAGCGGGTGAAATAGCCGCAATTCCAAACAGACCCATCGCTTCCCTGTATCAGTGCCTCAGCGATCTGCCCTGGTTTGAGGGTGACGTTCGTTGGTGGGCCTCCATCGAGGTCGCTTCGTTCTGCTTCGGCGATCTGTTGACCTCGAACATTGAGCGCGGCGACACCTGGATAGCCGTAGAGAGTGCAGAGGGAGTTGCGCACGTTCCGGAACCCAAGCTCCTCTAACGCCGATCCTGCTCCCACGTAACTGAACTGGATCGAAACAGCAAGCTGACCGTGCCGGCACGCAGGTCTGACAGACGTGTTGATCGTGGTCGCGGTCGTGGCACTCGGACCTGCGGAACTGACCGAGATTGTGGTTGGCGACGAACTGGGGCCGGTTGTCGAGGTAGTTGGCGGCGGCGGAAGGGTCTGTGCGCTCGGAGATGGGGAGCATCCGGCCAGCGTCAACGGGACCGCAACCAGTAGGGCGAGCCAAAGCACAGGATGCCCAGCCGACGGAGGCTCCATGACAGCCAGTGTGCCATGGACCCCTGCCCCCTATTCACCGGGTCAGAGGGATAGCCGGATGCCTCGGTGGTAACGGTGTTTCCGCAGTGGGAGGCTTGTCCACTGTGGATGAACGAGCACTGGAGTATCTGGAGGCCGAGAGCAAAAGGTTTCGCAGTCGCCCAACAACGATCACCCTGATGCCGGAGTATGGCGTGGACGTACCGCTGTGGCCCAGAGAAGACGAGACCGATTCGCTCGTCTCTCAGGGACTCATGGCGAAGCTGATGGCGTGGCAGGACGTGTTTGGCTCACAGTTTGATAGCCGTTCGGGCTGGAGGACTGACGAGGTCAAGGTCAGTTGGGCCGAACAAGCCCGGACTCTGGAGGCTGAACTCCGAAAAGAAGTGGCAGGGCGGGTGGGGATCGAGGTCGACCTGTGGCCCTTGAATCCTGGCTACCTTCACACATGGCAGCTTGACAATCCTCCGCCGACCTAACTGGTCGAGGTGACCTCCAACGCCGGCTCGGAGGCGATATCGAACGGGGCGCGCTCGCCGGGTGCTAACTGCCTCCGATCAGGCACATCCGGGCGTCTGGATAACTCCTGTATCGCAGTGTCTGAAGGGAGGATGCGGAGAGGAAGGCCGAGGTAGCGGATCTCATAAGTTGCCTTCCCTTGCCTTCGGGTGGGCCGCCTCTCCCGCGTGAACTAGTGCCGTAGCCGGGAACGTTACTGGGGCGCGTCCACCACTTCTGAGCTGAGGTCGCGCAACATGGGGTATGGCCGAACGCGTGCGTGTCCGAGAGATCACCAACGTCGAGGGGAACAAGCTCCTCTCGATCGTCCGACGTGGGACGGGCTCGGTGGTGCGATGGCGAAGAGCCCAGGTGGTGCTGTGGTCCGCCCAAGGAATGGACGTGCCCCAGATCGCCACGATCGCCTTCACTTCTGAGGACCGGGTCCGAGAGGTGATCCACAACTTCAACACCGATGGATTCGACTCCCTGGCCCCGAAGTACTCAGGCGGACGACCTCCCAAGTTCACGTTGCCCGAACGGAGAGAGATCAAGAAGATCGCCCTGTCCCGTCCGCAGGACCACAACCTGCCCTTTTCGACCTGGAGCCTGTCCAAGCTGGCTGAGTTCCTGGTCGCCGAGGGGGTGGTCGACGACATCAGCCATGAGGGCCTCCGGGTCCTGCTCCGAGAGGAGGGCGTGTCGTTTCAAGTGATCAAGACCTGGAAGCAGTCGAGCGACCCGGACTTCGAGGCCAAGAAGAACCGGGTCCTCCACCTCTACGACATCGCCGACGGCAAGGCGAAACCAGGGAAGGGAGACCCGACCGTCGTCATCTGCATGGACGAGTTCGGACCGCTCAATCTGTTCCCCCGACCGGGTAAGCAGTGGGCACCCATGGCGAACGCGAGCGAATCGGAGAACCGGGACCTGCCCCGCAGGCGCCGCCGCCGGGCCACCTTCACCCGGAAGCATGGGGTCCGACACCTCCTGGCCGCCTACGACCTCAACCAGGACAAGATGTACGGCCACATCAAGACGACCAAGGACCGGACTAGGTTCCTCGAGTTCTGCCGCTATCTCCGCACCCTCTATCCGGCAGATGTCCGCATCGCCATCGTGATGGACAACTTCAGCCCCCACCTCTCGACCAAGGTGGACACCAGAGTGGGCGACTGGGCTGCGGCCAACAACGTCGAGTTGGCCTACGTGCCGACCAACGCCAGCTGGCTGAACCGGATCGAGGCTCAGTTCCAGGCGCTCCGCTACTTCACGCTGGACGGCACCGACCACAAGTCACATGAAGAGCAGAACTCCATGATCCGCCGCTACATCATCTGGAGGAACCGCAACGCTCACGACAAGACACTGCGTGAGCTGGTCAAGCGCGCAAACGTTGCCTGATGCGGCACTAGGTCGGTCTGGTGACGATAGCTCCGAGGATTGTCCCTGAAGCAGTCGACCGGATCATTGTCACCCCTGATCCGGTGAGGGCGGACAGCGAGACCGTGAAGCTCACCGGACTCAGGAGGTCCGCGTTCGGCCAGATCGGCACGCTGACGGTTTCATCCGAGCTGCCAGGAGCAAAGGTCAGCGTCCCAGTTGTCTTGCCGCCGTAGTTGCCACCACCTGCCGCAGTTGAACTGTAGGTGGCCGTGCCGGGCATCACCACATAGTTGACCGTGATCGTCTTGGACGCAGGATCTGAGAGGGTGACCGGTAGAGCCAGGGATGCGTTCCCACTGTTGAGAACAACGGCCCCGGTGTCGCCGATGCCGAGCGTCGTCCCGCTCGAGGATCCGTCGCTGAGGATCGTCCCCGTTCCTTTTGCGCGTCCGAGGAGGAGACCACCAGTCGGGGTGGAGAGTCTGACGGTAAACACCTCGGTGGGGTCCGCTGCACGGTCAGGGTAGACCGTCACTGGTATCGATTTCATAACTGGTGTGAGGCCAGTCTTCGCATTGGGCGTGAAGGTCAGCGTGCCGGTCGCGAGCTTGAAGTCGATACCCGAACCTGCGACGGTCCCCCCTGTTGCCGTTCCCGAGGTCACCGCGTACTTGACCGAGACCGCAGCCGTCTCGGGCTGGGACAGGGTGACCTCGAAGCTCAAGGTGTGAGCGGCCGTCCTTCCGACGAGAATTGACGCATCGCCGACGGAGACGCACGGGCCAGGGCACGGGCTCACATAGGTGTACTGCGCCGGGACGCTGGTGCCACCGATCGACGTGAGGGTGACACTCGCGTGGTCAGGTCCGTCGGCGCCGGGCGGGTACGCGGTGATCGAGGTGTCGCTGTTAACGACGAAGGCCACCTGGGAGCCGCCGAAGTTCACACTGGTGACAGGGGACAGATTGGTGCCGGTGATGGTCACCACCGTGCCACCGGTGGACAGACCGGTGTTCGGAGTCAGACTGGTGATCGTTGGGGCGGCAATGAAGGTGAACTGATCGTTGGAGCTGGTGAAACTGGTGCCGCCGGGCGACACCACGGTCACGTCAACGATGTCCGGACTTGTTCCCGAACTGTCAACCGGTGAGACGGCCGTGATCGAATTGTCGTTGTTGATGGTAAAGGTGGCAGCGGCCGTCGTTCCGAAGTACACCGCCGTGGCCGCGGAGAACCCGTCACCGGCAAGGGTCACACTGGTCCCACCCGCTGCAGGTCCGATCGCCGAGGAGATACCGGTGACTCTTGGCCGCGGCGTGAACGTGCTGCCCCACTGCAAGCACGCGTAGGCGGTGCTTCCGGTGCCGCCGAGACCGGGACAAGGGCTGGAGTTGTCATAGATCTGGTTGCCGGTGAGCGGGTCCGTCGTCGACAGGGGGCTCGGTGGGTTCGGGTTCGGGGTGGCCACGGAGTAAGAGAGCAATGCTCCGGTCAGGTCCCAGGTGTCCGTAGTCCAGGCATCGACCGTGAAGTGGGTTCCCTTGCCGCCGCTGCAGGTCGTCGTGAGATAGACGTACCCGGTCGGATACCCCGCGCTCGGGTCGATTGTTGTGTCGAACCCGGTGACATACGCCAGCTCCTTGATCCCGCCGCAGTCGTACTTGAGCACAGAAAAGGCGGTCCCCTGCGGAACGACCAACGAGATTTGCGCAGAAGCTGCGCCGGCGTGGCCCCCTCCGATCGCCACCATTCCGAGCAGAGCAATCGCGACGGTGCTCAAACCAATACCCAGCCTTCGAAGCATCCCTCGACCCCTTTCTACGACCAAACAGCTGCACCGTACACCGGACCACCTGACAGTCAGATGAAAGTGATTCACGTCCCCAATCACCAAAGGGTCCGCTCATCTGCTTGGGATCCCAGAGCCTCTCGCGGCCAGCTAACTGCCACGGACCGGCACCTGTGGGCGTGGTGCGTCCTGAAAGGGGAGTGATGACGATGTAGAAGATCGCCAGCACGAACCGTGCTGTGCCAGGGATGGAGGCAGGCCCTCCGGGTTCGCCGTGCAGGCGGAGATCCCAAACCGCCGCAGTGTCATGCCGGTCAAGAGCCGGGGTGGGAAGCGACTGCGGAGAGGGCCCGCTACCAGCGGGTCAGGTGAGCAACGAGAAGACGAACATGCGTAAACCACTGCTGACGCATCGTGAATGTGAACGATGACATCGAAACCGGGGCCGCACGCCTGCCTCGGGACAAGGGCGCGCCCTTCGGCGTGTCCGGAGCCAGGGAGCTGCCTGCTCGTGGCCCTGGCGGTGTCCGGTGTAAAGGTGGCGTGAGCTTGTTGCAGGCCCTGGCATGGAACAGGAGAACCTGTCGTCTCGATACGAACGGCCAGTCGAAATGGGTGCCGTCGGCCCCCTGGTCGTCAAGAGGGAGAACCCAGTGTGGCCACGGCCACGTGGGGGAGAGTACCGATGCGAGGCACAGGGGCGGACCAGCCCGTAGTAGCGATGAAGGCCCTGTAATGGGGCTGGAGCGAAGGGGCTGGGCAGGTCAGGTCATCGATCGGTCAACCCTTCGGGGGAGGAGCTGATGGACGGACCACAGTCGGGAATGAAGTCGTGTGAGATCGACAAGCGCCTCGTCTACGAGGCGTGGATGAAGGTCCAGGCAAACAATGGTGCGCCGGGCGTGGACTCCGTCAGCATCGAACGGTTCGCCGGACAACGAGAGGGACAACCTCTACAAGCTGTGGAACCGGATGAGTTCGGGGAGCTACTTCCCCGGGCCGGTGCGGGCGGTGGAGATACCGAAGGACCATGGGAAAGGGGTCAGGGTGTTAGGCGTGCCGAACACGGTGGACCGCATCGCTCAGACGACAGCTGCGATGCTGCTGGAAGAGGAGCTTGAGCCGATCTTCCACCGTGACAGCTATGGCTATCGTCCGGGACGCAGTGCCCATGACGCACTGGCCGTTGCTCGTCAGCGCTGTTGGAAGAAGGACTGGGTGTTGGACATCGACGTCCGGGCCTTCTTCGACAGCGTTCCCCATGATCTGTTGCTCAGAGCGGTCGCTCACCACACCGACGAACGCTGGGTCCTGCTCTACATCGAACGGTGGCTCACCGCCTCCATGCAGATGCCAGACGGGACTCTGGTGGCACGGGAGAAGGGGACCCCGCAAGGGTCCCCGATCTCGCTGCTTCTCGCCAACCTCTTCATGCACTATGCGTTCGACAGATGGATGGACCGGGACCACCCCGGCAGTCCATTCGAGCGCTACGCGGATGACGTGGTGATCCACTGCGACACCGAGGCAAAGGCCCTGTCTCTGTGGGCCGCACTCGCTGAACGGCTCGGGTCCGTTGGACTCGAGCTGCACCCCGAGAAGACGAAGGTCGTGTACTGCCAGGACACGAACCGCCGAAGGGACCTACGAGCACACCAGCTTCGACTTCCTCGGCTACACCTTCCGGGGTCGCCTGGCCAAGGGTCGGCGGGGGTTCTTCATGAGCTTCTCACCGGCTATGAGCGCCAAGGCGAAGAAGGCGAAGGGCAAGCAGATCAGGGACTGGCACCTCAACCGTCGCAGTGGCACGGACCTGTCCGGCATCGCCCATGGCATCAACCCCCAGGTCCGAGGCTGGATCAACTATTACGGAGCCTTCTCTCGCTCCGGGTTGTATTCCATCGCAAGGCGCATCGACGAGCATCTGGTCAGATGGGCAATGCAGAAGTTCAAGCGACTGCGAGGGAAGCCCCAGCTGGCACGGGACCGGTTGCGTGAGGAACAACAGCGCAATCCCCGGCTCTTCGCCCACTGGCACCTTCTCGCAGCCACTCCCAACCGACCTGCAAGAGCCGGATGAGCTGAGAGGTTCACGTCCGGTTCTCTGTGAGAGCCGGGGGGTGAGATTCCCCCCGGCTACTCGACTGGATAACTCCGAGGGCGGAACCATGGAGACACGGCCGCACAGTGGGGTGTTCCATCAGCCGCAATGTGGGACGATTCAGCCCATGCCCATCGACCATGTGCTTGCCGTAGTCCCCGTTTCCGACATCCAGGTAGCGCAGCAATGGTATGAGGCTCTCGTCGGTCGTCCTGAGGACAACCACCCCATGGACACGCTGGTCGAATGGAGAATCACAAACAATGGGTGGGTACAGGTCTTTCATGACCCCGAGCGAGCGGGGTCCACACTTCTCAACTTTGCGGTTGACGATCAGGAGTCACAGGCTGCTGAACTCGCGGCGAGAGGCTTGGTGCTCGACGAGAGTCAGACAGCGAACAAAGGTGTCCGGACCGCAAGTATCAATGACCCCGATGGCAACCGGATTACGTTCATCGGCGGCTTTCGAGTCAACTACTGAGCATCCGATCCGACCGAGTGACCCATAGTACCGGGTGAGAGACGCTTATCACCGTGCCCCCGGCTGGCACGAGTGGGACAGGCTGACTGAGGTCGGATGCGATCCGACGTCAAGGGATCTCAGTGTTCTTGGCAACGAGTTGGAGAATATGAATGTGTTTTTCGGTATCGAGGATCATCAGATCCACGACCAGCTCCCACAGCGCGATATTCCTGAACGGGCGGAGGCGCTTGCGCAGTCGCTTTAGCTCTGCGCGGTCCCGCTCCTCTGCCCGGAGCAAACCCGTCGTCTCTTCGGCTAAGGCCGCGTTCCCCGCATCCTTGTGCGTCATGTCCGGCAGAACCGGATTGGCACTCTTGTCCACCAAGCCCCAGGCAATGGCGTTGGCCATCTCGATCAGAAGGCCGTGGTGCCGTCGCTCGTCCTCAAGAATGAGATTGACGAGAAAGCGCGTCTCGGGGGCGGACGCCCCCTCCGCGAATCGTTGGTAGCGACTGAGGATGGCGCCCTCCTCTTCGCCGTGTCGGGCAAGCAACTCAATCAGATCACGGATATCCGCACTAGCGCCGGTGCTTCGCAGCCCTTCCCTCGCCCAGTCGAATGTGTTCTCCATGAACCCATTATCGCGGACCCGATCCTGGAGTGCAGGGGCCAAAGGGCCCGGTATTATTCGGCCGATGTCCGAGCGTCAGAGTTGATCCAACAGTGGGTAACCTCGCGGGCTTCGAGTGAAGTGGATCAGCAATACACTGCCGTCCATGGGCGAGGACAGCACCGTCTACTTGTTGTGGCATGGCGACGATCTTGAAGAGGGCACTCCCGAAGCGAAGCTGCTTGGTGTCTACTCGTCCGAGCAGAAGGCTCAGGAGCGCATCACGCGCTCGCTCGGCAAGCCGGGGTTCGCTGACCACCCGGACGACTTCCTGATCGTCTCCCAAACGGTTGACAAGGACGACTGGCCGGTCGGCTACGTGGAGGTCGGCTGACCGCCCGCAAAGTCATGCCGATACCGGGCGGGTTCCTGCTATCCCACATTCAACACCGGGAGCGGGACGCATTATCGATTGTGGCTGATCGGTACGTCGGGGAGGCGGTCCGATGCGTTGCCAATCCACCGCTGACTCCAACCAGGGGTCTAGATGCTCTGTGTATAACCCACGGCGCGGGTCGCCCGGCTTGCGCACGGCACGTTGGGTGCGGTGACCATTGTCACAGGTGGCGGCGGCCATCCACATCTACTCCACTGCTGTGGATGTTTCCCAGGCCGGGATTTGGGCATAGCCCTGTGCGTAGGGAACCCTGGCTGCCCGAAGGGCAGCTATCAGGGAGAGCCAGGCCCGTCGAGCAGGGGTCACCGTCGCCAACGTCACGCTTGCTCCGGGTCTGGCTTTTCCGCGTCCTAAGGCCGGGTCGGGCGTATGCACCGCTGTGGAATGTTTCCCGGCCTGAGATGCGGGCATAGCCCCTTACGCATCAACCCCTGGCTACCCAATCCTGCCCCCTCGTGGGTAGCTATCAGGAGGAACCAGACCCGCGAGCAGCCCCGCCCAACCACTCTGCTCAACGGGTCTGGCCTCCTTCGCGTACCCGGGGCATACAAGACGGAAACCCAGCTCCCCTAACGGCCGACTCCGCTCGGCGGCAGGCCCTGTCGCTGGGTCTCATCGACCAGTGTGGCGATTCGGCGAGCCAGTCGCCCTACGGAGTGGGCGTGAAGGAATGGTACATAGTGTCGGCGGCGTGGAGTTGGCCCAAGTCATTAGACGTGGGCAGCCCGGCCTTCTGCACGGGCCCATAGTCGGCGTTGTACTGCTCGGAGTTCGGATCATCCCGCAGCAACTGCTGGTCGATCGCACTTTTGACGCGCATGCCGCACCGATGACGGGAACCATGAGAACGATCACCGCCGCCAGCTTTGGCGGGGCCACAAAGGCCACTATGCCCGATCTGTACACGCCTGTCCCCGAACACCTGCGCTCGGGGCGCATTATCGACCGGCGTGTGCTTGCTGGTAGCTCACTGCCACGACCGGTACTTCTGCAACGCGTCCCAGTCGGTCATTCCGCTGACGAAGTGGGGCGATATTGACCCCGTCGCAAGCTGGCAGGTCCGGCACTACGACACTGACTATCGGAGCTCAGGCCTCGCCCTCAGCCGTGGACACTACTGTCTGACCATGGAGGCGAATGAGTCCCTCCCGATGCCAGACGACCCGCTCCTGGCGTATTACGCCGAGGCGCTCAACAGGGCCGGGCATCAACAGGGCCGGGCACTGGGCCGAAATCTCGGATGCATCAAACCTCCTTGTCTACGTCACCGATGACCTTCGACGGACATACTCAGGCCCCAATGGTTTAGCCCCTGTTCCCGTCGGGCTCTTTGCCTGGGGACCCGAAGCGCTTTCGATCCGGTTGAGTTGGACCGGACTTGGAACCTCGACGATCGAGTTGTGGCGAGAGGTGTTCAAGAGGAACTTTCCTCAAACGCTGGCAGCGACTCCCGGAGGTCGGACTGAGTTGCGTACACGGGTGGACCCGACATTTCGAGACCTGGTTGACGAGCTACCCGATGGTGACGTGCTCCCCGCTCGTACCTATCAGATGGCCACGGCGCAGGTTTGGGGTATCGACCTCGGGACGTGGTCCACTTCTTTCCAGGTCCGAGCTGCGTCAGGACGACTGGCAGGAAGGGTGACATTGCTGAAGCCAGCGGCGGGAATGTCGATCCTCGGGCCGGTGGCCAGTCTCAGCGACGTACGCCACTTCGAGCGTACACAACACGTGGTCACCGCGGCCAGGCGACCGGCGGCCATCCTGTCCGCCGATCTGGAGGCGTCGTCTCCTCTGGCTCGGCGACTCTCCACAGCCGACTACTTCACCGTTGCCCGCCGCCTTGTCCGGGTGGCGGACCAGTGCCTCGTCGATGCCGGTGGACTGGTCGGTCGCCACCTGGGTGACGGAGTCATGGCCTTCTTCCTTGCCGAAGTTTTGGGCTCCGAGTCGGATGCGGCCAAGGCCACCATCGAAACCAGCCGCCGCCCTCAGAAATGAAGCCATCGACATCGCTGAACGCAGTGGCCTCGCACCGAACGATCTTGTTTTGCGGTTCGGTCTCCGCTGGGGGGCCACCCTTTACGTCGGGCTCATCAAGACCGTCGCCCGCTCGGAAGTCACTGCTCTCGGTGACGAGGTTAACGAGGCAGCCCGTATCGAGGCGTGTGCGTCGGGTGGGAGGGCATTGGCCTCAAAGTCCCTTGTTGAACGCCTCGATCGGGAGGCCACACGTTCGCTCGAGCTTGACCACGTCACCTACACGCCTCTTGGCGAGCTGGCTACCGCCACCGAGAAGGCTCGACGTGATGCACCGGCTATCGCTGTGTGCGACGTGTAGGTCAAATCACACGGACTCAGTCAGCGCACCGGCCCCGCGGCAGGAAGTCGCTGTCTCATAACGCTTACTAGGGGATGGGCCCCTGCTCAGAGTTCCATTAGCGCGGGAGCTAGCTCTCGGTAGGCCTTGAGCGGGAACGAACTGTGATCGGCGAGGGCTTGGACGCAAACATGGCTCGCGCCAGCATCGAGGTGCTGACGTATGCGATTAGCGATTCCGTCCGGTTCGCCCCAGGCCACAACCGAATCGACGAGTCGGTTACTTCCTCCTCCGGCAAGATCGTCGTCTCCGAACCCGAGTGAGCGGAGGTTGTTGGCGTAGTTCGCGAGGGAGAGATAGCCGGTGGTAAATGCCCTGGCTGTTTGTCGCGCTGTGCTTGGATCATTCTCCAGAACCACCGTGACCTCAGGAGCCAGCAGTGGATCGGGCCCCAAGGTCTCGCGGGCTCGTATCGTGTACTCGACGGGCACGAAGTAGGGGTGGGCACCCGCGGCTCGCGCAGCGGAGAGTCGCAGCATCCGAGGTCCCAGGGCGGCGAGTACTCTTCGCTCTCTCGCCACCGAAGGTCCGGTTGCGTCGAGGGCATCGAGGTACTCGACCATGTGGCTGTATGGATGGGTGTAGTTCTCGACGATTGGTGCGTGGCTGGCACCGACACCGAGGACGAAACGGCCCGGATAGCGGAGATCAAGATCAGCGACAGCCAGGGCGATCTCATCAGGGGCCGTAGCCCAGATGCTTACGATTCCGCTGAGTACCATCAGCCGATTGGTCGCCGCGAGCAATCGTTCGAAATGTGGCGAGAGCCCCGACTGGAACCCGCCCGAAGACCACAATGCTGTGTAGCCAAGCTCTTCCAACTCGGCGGCTACATCGACCGAATCGTGGCTGGTGTCCCGCCAGCTACCACTCCACCAGACGCCCACTCGCCCGAGATCCACCGGTTCACGCTACCCGGGAAGAGGTCGGCTTTGTCGGAGGAAATCAATGCCCGGACCCACCGGGTCACGGGGCACCCCTTCACACAAGTGAACACCCCGGAACTACCATCGCGACGTGGCCTGCTCCAGACGGACGCCCATGCCGCGCTACGCCCAGGGGCGTTCAGCATCGATCCCACCGGGTGCTTCCGGTTCGTCCCCAGTGCCTCCCAGGCGCTTACGGTCGGCCGCACCGCTGCGTGCTACCCGTCGCCCTCCGAGGCACGTTCATCATGCCTGATCCGCTGAGATTCGAGGTCGTACCGGGCTTGCCGAGGGACGGACACCTTCCCCCAAAGGGGCCCGTCCCTGGCAATAGGGTCAGGATCGGAGCAAGGTGGCGGAACTTTGCTCAACGAACCTGGCCTAGTTGCAGTATGTGCCTATCGCCAGCGCCCAGATAGTGCCATACGACTCTAATCGGCTAAGCACAAGGCTCTGGCAACCGATACCGTCATTTAACAGGCCTCCCAGCTCCATTATCGTTGCGTTCGTCACCGTCGCTTACTCCGGATGAGGAGCGCATGTAGGGGGAACCCTGGTTGACCCACCGACCGGCAACGACGGTGACGCTTGACGGCCAAGACATCACGGGTGCGAATCGTGATCCTGCCTGTGCCCGCATCCGCGAGAAGATTTCAAGATCGCATGGGTGTCCCAAACGCACTGCGAGTTCAGGGGCCTCAATCTCCGGGCACTGCTTGCTCAAGACGGCTTCGCACCTGAGCCGAATCCACGCCCAGTGCACGCAGCAGTATCACGGCGGGGTCAGGTGATCCCAGATTAAGAATCCGAAGAAGCACTTGCTGAGGAGTGATGCGCTTGCCACGTCGCATGGGCTTTCCCGCATCTTGAAGTACTCGTTTCGCCGCCGGAGTCATCCGAATGCGATCCCGTACGACAGCCTTGATGGTTGGCCTCTTGGGAACTGGATGCATCCGCAGTGGCGGCGCGTCGATGCCCTGCGCGACTCCCAGAGCACCAAGCACCTCTCTGTCGAGCGAATCAAGTCGGTCACGAGCTTCCGGCAAACTCACTCCCAACACGGCTTCGATCCCCGGTTCCTCAAGTAAGCCCAGTAGTAGGTGGTCGGTACCCGCTTTTCGATCACCTCGCCGGCGGGCCTCCTCACTGGCCCACATGTACGTGGTCCAAGGGTGATAAGTGCGTGCTTCGGCAGACTCTGTGGCCATCATGGCTCCTTGCCATACTTTGTGTGCACGGACTGCCGAGTGACTCCGAGAGCGTCACCGATTTGCTGCCAGGACCAGCCCTCTTCTCGGGCGGCGGCGACATGACTCGCCTCGATCCTTTCGCCCAACCGGCGCAGAGCACGAGCCCGAAGGCCCACTTCCGGGTCGTCGGCTAAGACGCTCTCGCCATTTTCCTCAACGTTCACGAGTGTCAGTCTAGATTGACGGCCCCCAGTATGTCAACTCAAACTGACGACCGGGGGCACAGTGCTCAAGGTGACCCAGATCACTGGATGGGTGGGGCACCCAAGCTGCCACTGACCGCCACAAGTCGGGCGGGCGAGGGCCGACAACGGGGTGCTCGATCGGTCAGTATCTAGTGGTGACCATCTCACCAGGTCCCGAGAATCCCCAGGCGGCCACATGGAGCGATCCCAACCGAGTGGATCGCTACTTGACTCGGATCGGTGGATTGGCACCTCGGGCAGCCGGTGAGGAGGTACTGGTATCGGTGTTGCCCGACTCACCTCGCTCCGTCCTCGACCTGGGTTGCGGGGACGGCAGGCTGGCTGCTCTTATTCTTGAACATCGCCCAAGCGTCGGGACCGTCGTCGCCGTGGACTCGTCGCCAGTCATGCTTAGGCATGCCCGAGGTCGATTCGATAGGGACTCCCGAGTAACCGTTCGAGAGTGGAGCCTGGATAATCCGCTGACGCCACTTGGATCGTTCGATGTCATCATGGCTGGGTTCTCCATCCACCACGTCGGGGACCAGCGAAAACAGGACCTGTTCGGTGAGGTCGCTGAGCAACTCGCTGACCACGGAGTATTTGCCAATCTGGAGGTTGTCGCCTCGGCCACTCCCGAGCTCCACCATCAGTTCCTGAATCTCATTGGCCGCTCTCACGATGACCCAGAGGATCGACTTGCCCCCGTCGAGTCCCAGCTTCTGTGGATGCGAGAGGCCGGGCTGTCCCAAGTCGATTGCCTCTGGCGGTGGCGAGGGTTTGCATTACTGGTAGGTCACTCGCTCTGAGGCACGGGGTCAGGAAGTGTGGCTCTCAACGCCGGGAAGGTGGCGCGCTCGCTAGAGAAGAGATTCAAGCCTCGCTGCCATCTCTCTATAGCGGGTCACGGGGATCAGGTGGACGCCGTCGAAGGCCTCTGACTCGTAGATCTCTTTGATGTGATCGCAGGCGATGTCTACGCCTGACCCACGATCTCGGTCGAGCTTGGCGATGATTTCCTTCGGGACCGCCAACTGGGGAACGTCCGCAGAAAGCGTGCGAGCCATCGTGGGCAGGGAGCACCATCACACCTGGATAGATCGGGCCACCAAACTCGACCGAGGAGCGCCAGCGGAGAAGCTCTTCAATCGAGTACGTGACCTGCATGAGAAGAAAGTCGGCACTCTGCTTCCAGGCCGGAAGAGGTCGAAGGCCCGTGGCTGCGCCCATCCTGAGCGAATCAATCATCTCGGTACGCTCAGCGAAGGCCCGGGCTTCGGTGATCATCGATCTGACCGTAAGGTCGTCTGAACGGGAGCCCGTCTCGGGTCGGTCGCCGTACACGAATAGAAACTCGTTCACTCCGTAGGCGGCTGCGGTAAGTAGGTCCCTCTGGAAGCCAAGAACGTTCCGGTCACGAGCATTGATGCAAGCGATCGACCGGCCGCCCATGAGTCGCACTTCATGGGCGATCGCGATGCTCGACACCGTCGCACGTCCGATGTGATTGTCTGGGATCAAGAAGGCGCTTGTGACCTCACTCAGAACGCCGATCTGGTGACGAACGTGCATCATGTCAGGCCGGGTGGCGGGTTCGATTTCGCAGATGACCTCGAAGGTCCGCAATGGCATCATCCTACGATACGTCGGGCTGCCAAGGTTGTCCCGCAACGCCGGGTCAGTGGGACGGGTCGGCCCGTCGGGAACGCCCAACTCTCAAAGGTCACGGTGCTGACAGACTGACGCTCATGGCGAGCTGGGGTGAATTCGAGGCCCAGGCAGCCGCTCTGACGGCGTATGGAGCGGAAAGCTTGATGCCCGTGGCCTACTTGGCAGCCGTTCGGCTCAACGGCAAACCTAGGGTTCATCCTGTCGCGCAGACAGCTCGTGGGCAGCGAGACGGTCGGCTCTGGGGTCACTCTTGGCCAGCTCATAGTGCTGCCAATAGGCAGACATCGGCTCGTCATCGGTCATCCGACAATCTCAGCCCCAATCAAGCACCCTTAGGACTGTCTCGTAACACCGGAGTGGGGGCGTTTCGACCGTGGTCTGCCGGTACCTATGTGATACCCGTCCAAATCGAAAAGACTACGCCTCTGGAGTTGCCGCAGCTTAGCTGGAACGGCGGCTGAGACGACTCCTGACCCAATGCAGCGGGGTGATCAGTGCGTGACCAACTCGAAAGCTTGCTGACTGCTTCAGTTTGTCACGCTCTGTCGTCACCTGTGCCAGGTCCAGCTTGAGCCGTCGAAGCACTGCCACGTCACCTGCCACTTCTCCTCCTTGTTCATCGATGAGACCGAGCCGACTCCGTCCGTCCGGCAGCGTTGCCGTGATTGCAGTCAGATTGCCATAGCGTTGAGGTACAGCTTCAAGCGTGTTCAGATCGACAATGTCCAGCAGCTTGATCGCACCTGTCAGGCCATCCGAGTAAATCGGCTGAAAGTAGACGCAGTCTTCAAAGAAGTAGTGCGTGACCTGTGACCAGCGGGTGCTACCTTCACTCAGAATGGGACGGCCTCCATGAAGAAGGTTGGACGTCCAAATCAGGGCGTCTCCTTTCTTTGCCTCCAGATCCACAGGCTTGACCCCCAACCCGTCCGTCACTTCTGCTTGACCGGAACTGCGGCACTCGATGGGAACCTGGGTAGTACGTCAATGGTCCGTTTTCGGAGTGGACGTCCTCCAGCGCCACCCATACTCCGCACATGTAGCGATCAGGTGCAGACGTAAAATGAATGGCATCTGAGTGGTAGCCCTGTTGCGATCCCCACTTGAAGTTCAGTGTCTGGAATGGGATAGGGCGACGCCCATAGAGAGACCGGAGACAGGCCTGGATGTCCGGGAGGGTCGCAACCTCAAGAACGGAGGTGGCATCTCCACGCCAAGCATCTGGCACCCGCCTCTCACGGAGCGCATATTCTTCCTCGAAGAGAGGCTCAACTTCGGCTCGGACTCGGTCACACAGCTCGCCCGGCACGATTCCTCGAAGCAATGAAAATCCATCGTTGTGAAGCTCCGTTGCAACCATCCGCTGCTGCTCAGTCAAACTCGAGGACCGAGCGCTCAGCTCAGCTCCGAAGTCGTCGGATTCGATCCACGGGCCATCGCCCTGCGGCACTGGCTGGTCAGAGTCCACAAAGCCTCCCTTCTTGTGGCCCCGACGTGAAAATACCTCATGGGGGCTTCTGGCTTGGCTGTTATCCGGCCTTGTGCGGGGAGGGGGTGCCCAGATCGCTGCCGACTGTAGGCGCGTTATCCAGGACTACGCTGCCTGCTCGCCGTTAACTGCCGGCGGCCGGCGCTGGGTCCAGTGGGGGAATGTTGGCTCATCCGCCGGGTGGGTGGCTCCCTAACCAACTCTGGTTTGATATTTGGTCTCGCGACGGCGGGTTCATCGGCTGGCGGGTTCAGGACTTCGTCGGGCCGGTTCCGGTCCCCCCGGTGTTGCCGCTGTTCCCGGCCCGGGTGACGTTCTGGCTGCTGCCGCTGTTGCCAGAGTTCCCTGACCCCATCCTTCCACCGCCCGTGCTGGTGCAGTGGATTACCCCGTTGGTTCCGTCGGGAGTCGTGGTCGGCGTGCAGGAACCTGGGACGGGGGGCGTTGGCGATCCCTTGGTCGATGAGACCAGAGTCTCGGACGTCGTACCGGACGCATTCGTTACGTGTGACGAGGTTGCCGCGGCGTCGCTGGGCCACCAGGCGAGGAGCCACCCGTCGGCCACGGTGGCGACAACGTCTTGCCCGTTATCGAGCACGAGGGTGACCCCTGTCACCCCTGACGCGACTCGTCCGTCGACGAGTGTGTACGGGCCGTCAGCCGTGGAGAGATGCGACTGAACGACGTTTTGGAGATCGCCAGAGGTGGTACCGCTCACCGACACTCTTGACAGGCCCTGAACGGGGCTGCCAGAGCCAGAGCCGCTGATCTTGAGCACGCCGTTCGAGGTTCCGCCGTCCGAGCTCACCAGGGTCACCTGCGTGAAGGAGGAGCTGGTGAAGCAGCCCATGTAGGCGCTGGCGTTCTGGTAGAGAGCCACTGTGAACGGGCCACGCACGTCGGTGAGCAGGGGCTGCCAGGGCCCAGAGCTGAGCTCGCCGCCGGCAGGCTGGTCGGAGGAGAGCGCGCCCAGGCAGCTCTGGTCGGCCTGCGACGACGGTGAGGGCGAGGCCGCGGTCGGCACAGCGCTCCAGCCCGCGTAAGCAGGAGAGGCCCCACCGAGAGCGACCACCAGGGCAGCACCCGCCGCGGTCGCACCGACAGCAGTGGCGCGAGTGCCGCAGTCGCGGCATGGTCGATGCCGGCGTGGGATGGTAATCGCCGGAGCCAGGATCGCCGTCACGATCATCAGCAGCTGCGGCCGCGCGAGCTCTGAGGGCGGAGATCAGCTCCTCTTCCAATATCGTCTTCATCTGGTGGTGCTCCCTTCAGTCGTTTGTGTCGTGTCTTGTGCGATTGCGTCCACGTCTGGCCCGGCGTGTGAAAGCGAGGCCGTTCGGAGGTCGGTTGGCCGCGAGCCGTTGGCATGGCTTTCCTGTGTGCCGTCCGCGGTGATCTCGGATGCAGCGCCCGCGCCTTCGCCTTCCCGACGGAGGCGCCCGAGGGCTCGCGACGTGGTGCTCTTCACCGTCCCGACCGAACAACCCATGACATCAGCGACCTCCGCTTCGCTCAGGTCGTCGAAGTATCGCAGTACGAGGGCGGCGCGTTGCCGCGGTGGCAGCTCTCTAAGCACTCCCAGCAGGTCGGTACTCGTCTCGACGCGTCCAAGGTTGCGTACAGCGGCATCGTCGTGGTGCGCTTCGAGGGCCCCGGTCGCTTCCGGTCCGAG
The DNA here is from genome assembly GCA_963753905.1 of uncultured Acidimicrobiaceae bacterium. Taxonomy (GTDB): domain Bacteria; phylum Actinomycetota; class Acidimicrobiia; order Acidimicrobiales; family RAAP-2; genus Bog-756. Next base: position 71,297 of record CAVWDZ010000001.1, read on the forward strand.
CTCTGAGCGCCGCTGGCTCCGCCGCTTTCCTTCGTCCAACGCAAGGTGGATGAGCTCTGTCCGCGCGTCGCGACGGGCCGCTCCATCTGGTTCACGAGGGGCCACGGCGGGCGACCTTGAACAGACACTCCTGAACCAGGTCTTCCGCCTCTGCGAAGTCCCAGGTGATCAGGGAGGCCGACCGCAGCAGCGGCTCAACCGTCTCGGCGACGAAGCGGTCGAAGTCAATTCGAGGCTGGCTCTGATGCCGTAGTCCGTCCATTACCTACTTCAACCCTCCTTTGTGTTCGAAAGGTTGCCTCCTTTTATGGCGAACCGGAGAAAAGGGTCGGCACCTAGTGCCGGTGGCGTTCGCCGAGAGGGGATCGATAGCAGACCCGTGTGCGCCTGTGCGGGCCACATCGACGGACTGACCTGCGACTTCAGGGAATCCGGTCGGCGACGCCTGACGCTCAAGCCTGCGCCATATCGCTGCCGGGAGGGGGACGATATCCAGGGACCGGTGCTTGCCACGTCTACCTGACCCGCACCGGGACTTCCGGGCATGAGGAAAAGCGGTCCCCGTCACGCGCTCGACGCGAGACGGGCACCGGAAAGGCACGAGGTAACCGGTGCGCATACAAGACGACTGGTCCGAAGGTCGTGTTCCCGCCTAATTGGTGGGGCGGCGGCCCAGATAGCAATCATCAGAGGCCCCAGAATCGTCAGACTCTTGTCAGACATTTGCTCCCGACACGCGTCGGCCTGCGTGGACGTGATCAAGGAAGCCTCGACCAGATGCGGATCCTCGGAGCCCTGACGAGTGAAGCAATCAGCCAACCGTGTTTCGAAGTTTGGGTCACGCCATGGAGTCAATGTGTCCGACGCCAGAAGCCGGTGCACGGTGCCATAGGGCTCGGGCAGGGGTTGCTCGGCCAAGGCGCGCATGTAGCTGCCGCCAGACGGCCCAAGACATCGTCGCGTTCGGGAAACACCTGGTTCCCAATCAACTAGACACTCGTCCCCGATCACCGGCTCGGGTAGCACCCAGGGTGCCACCCACCAAGTCTCAAATCAGGCACATCGGGGATAGGGTGAACGCCGTGGATCTCCCAGAGCTACTTGTCGGGGACGCCGGCGAATGGCGAAGATGGTTGAACGCCCACCACACCGATTCACCCGGTGTCTGGCTGGTACTGGCCAAAAAGGGAACGGTCGATCCGACAACCGTCTCGTATGTCGAGGCGCTTGACGAGGCGATCTGCTTCGGCTGGATTGATGGGCAATTGGGGCGTCGTGATACCACTACGTTCCGACGACGTTTCACGCCTCGAAAAGCTCGCAGTCCGTGGTCTCAACGGAACGCTGCCATCGCTGAAAGGCTGATCGCCGCCGGCCGAATGCATCGATCAGGCGAAGACGAGGTGCGGCAGGCGAAAGAGGACGGTCGATGGGAGGCTGCCTACGCCGGGCAAGCCAGTATTGAGGTGCCGGAGGATCTTCTCGCTGCCTTGAGTGCCAATCCCCGCGCGACGGGCGATGTTTGAGATGCTCACAAGTGCGAATCGGTACGCCATCCTCTACAGGATCGGAAACGCCAAGAAACCCGAAACCCGCTCCAGGCGCATCGGCCAGTTTGTCGAGATGTTGGCCCGAGGTGAGAGCATCCACCCTCAGGCTCCATGATCACCCGAATAGAATATTCACTGTTCCCAGAATGTCCCACATCACCTGAGGCTGATCGAGAGCACCAGCACGACCAGGTTCGGTGGGCTGCATTCGCCGTAAGTGTTGTCTCCCCAGCAGGTCACGATGCCGTTGGGCTCGAGCCGGCGGGCGAAGTCGGTCCCGGCACTCACCTTCACCCAGTATCATCGATAGGTTCTCGTTGGCTGTATCAGGCGTCGCTTCACGACCTAGCCCCGATCACCGGATCAGCGGCGATGATCGACCATGGCTGATGCGCTACCTGCGCCCGACCCTCCATTGCCGATCATTGGCCATGTTCGGCGGCAGAGAGAAAGTCTTCGAGCACTGGATTGAAGGCCTCTCGGCGTTGGACAACGTGACCGCCTCCGGGCAAGACGAGGCGCTGAGCGCTTGTTCCCAACTGGGCAGCAAGTGCATCATTAGCGATCTCGAAGACCGGATCCCAGCCCCCGGACACGATCAGCTTGGGGAAGCGGGAACGAGCGAGCACGTCGATCGGAAGGTGCGCTTCCCAGGGCGGCCGCTCATTGATCATGAGCCGAACTTGTCGTTCGATGTCCTCTGGCAGCGGGTTAGGCACAGCGTCTGTCGGAGCGCCCATCCGAGTCAGAAACCTGCGGTAGATCTCTACGGGGTCGTCGAGGAGGGTGCTCTCCCGAGCAATCTTGATCCGCTCCTCAACCTTGGCATCACCCCGAGCCAAGCAGGCCACAGGGGCTTCAATCACCGTGAGCGACCGAACCGCCTCGGGCCGATGGGCCGCCGCTAGTAGTACCGCGAGGGCACCATACGAATGGCCGACAAGATGAGCGTCAGTATCGAGAAACGATGCAAGGTCGGAGCCATCGACCTCGAAATCGGAACGCTCCGCCCTCGGATTCGGCGCATACCCGCGCCTATCGACAAGGATCACTGTCCACCTGTCGGCGAAGTTCTCTTGGCGCTTCCAAGTTTTTCGGCTTGTCGTCATCGAGCCATGCACGAAGACCACCCGAGGCCCCGAACCGAGCGAGGTCGAATGAGGCATCCACCGCTCACCAGCTCTCGTGTCGCTCATAGGTCACAGATTGCCCGAACTGCAGCACCGGTGCATCGGAAACGGCGTTGGGCCCAGGGGTGCCCCCGGATCGCCGGGGAGGTGGGACACGAGTTTGGGCAACCAGCTGGGCCACACCGAGGCCGAGCTGGCTCAAGGTGCCGCCGTGTTCCCCACCAGCGTCCAACCTACGAGGGCGTTGGCGTGTCCGTGTCCCATCCCGTATTCGGACTTGAGGTAGCCGACGATCGCCATGTGTTTCTCGAGACCACAGTCAGTAATGATCTTCTGCCACTCGGCAATCGAGCGGCCGTACTTCGTCTCGATTGACGGAAAGTAAGACGCGGGTCCTTGTTTCGGCCACGGTGGGGAGTGTTCGGTCATCACGACTGATTCCTCGGCTTTCATCCGTGCGTCCCCCAGTGTTTCACGTCGGTGCCCCACAGCGGCCGGCTCAGGGCACATTATCTGCGGTCAGAAGCGTTCAGTGTTCGCGGTCTGCTAACTGACCGGGCGGTCGAGCGAAGGTCGTGGATTAGGCGGGCGAGGTCAAGACCACGACATCAACTGGCTGGTCCCGGCCACGGATCGCTACCCGATCAAGGCGGCCCCCTGGGTATTCCGCCTCAATGAGCGGGTAGAGCGAAGCTGCAAGCACAATCTCGCCTGACGAAGCGTGGGCCTGAAGGCGAGCGCCAACATTCACGGCATCACCCAGCGCGGTGAAGTCCAACACGCTCCCAGATCCCACATTGCCGACGAAAGCGACCCCAGCGTTGGCAGCGACACCGAGGGGAAGTTCGGCGACCTCTGAGGCTAATTCGAGAGCGGCAATCGCTGCCTTTCGTCGATAATCAGGGCCAGCAACACCCTGAATGAAGAGACCCATCACTTCGTCGCCAATCAGCTTGTCCACAATGCCTTCATTGTGAATCAGCACCTTGGTTGCTGTGCGATAGAACTCGTTCAGGCGATCGGCGAACGTAGTGGCGTCCGACCGCTCACCCAGGGCCGTCGAAGCGCGAACGTCGGCGAACACAACTCCGATGTCGATCTCGATGCCGCCGGTTGGCAGACGATCGAGCAGTACTGACAGATGTTCGGGCTCTTACGGGAGGGCTTGTGCCCCAGGAGGCCGATCATTTTGCCGCCCACACCGCCAAAGGGGTTCAGGCAAAGCTTGCAGCGGGGTTCGTGGGGAAGGTGACGAAAGATCCGTTGAGCGACCTTCAAGGGTTCGTAGCCCTTGACGAGTAGAGCTTCCCAATCGACTGATTTCGCCACTGCACAACTATCGCGCTTCAGCAGGAGAGGCGCTAGGACAGCCGAGACCAGACGTATGCCCGCATTGGCAGGATGAGGTGGCGATCCCCAGGTATTTACCGGTCGGTCGGGTGGGTGTCACCTCTGCCGGGAGAAGGTCGCGTTATTTCCGTTCAGAACCCTCCGACCGCTCAAACGGACGCAGCGAGCTTGAGGATGGCCTCGATCACCACGTCCGGCTTCGAGAGCATGGCAACGTGGCTGCTCGCGACTTCATACGTTGTAGCGCCCGTCCGCTTCGCGACAAACCGCTCCAGTTCCGGATTCACGGTGTGGTCTTCCGTCCCCACGATGTACGCGCACGGCTTCGACTTCCAAGCAGCACCAGGAATCTTCTGATTGAACAGGTCGACAACCGGGACGTCCTGGGTGGCCCAGACGAGCTGCTGCTCCTTCGGGGACAGGTCGCCACAGAAGCACTCGATGCCCTCGCGCTTCAACCAGATACGACCTTCTACGACTTCGATGTGATCCAAGACATCTGTTTTGGGGAACTGTTCCTGCAGGCTCTGCGACGTCTCGTCGTCGTCCGGGGCGAGCGCGCAGATATAGACCAGACCCACAACGCGGTCGTCGGTTCCAGCCGCTGTGATGACGGTTCCACCATATGAGTGACCGACCAGGATAGCCGGGCTCTTGACCTGCCCCAGAGCGCGCTTCACTGCTGCCACGTCGCCCTCCAGTGAGTCCAGGCTGTTCTGGGTGGACACCACCTCGTGCTCATCGTCGATCAAGGCGGGGATCACTTTGCTAAAGCACGAGCCGTCAGCCCAGAGCCCGTGCGCGAACACGACGCTCGCCTTGCTTTCCTTCGACATAGTTCGCTCCCTTCACTGGACACGAACCGGGCGATCCGCGTCGCCTGCGAAACCAATGCTTGCGCGAAACGACCGCCACGTCCATCGAACCGTAATAGGGCTCTAACCTGCCTTTGGACAGCGATTCGTGATCGCCAAGGGGGATCTAGGTATTCTCGAACACCAGCACTTAGAGGACAGGGCCTCGGATCGCCGTCGCCGCGCGTTCTGGGACACTCGTTCCTGATGTTTTGCGAGGCGGGCGAATGCCGAGCCGTTCGGGCGGGATGCCCGTCAGGTCCAACCCGGAGTGCGTCCCGCTTGCTCGATCCACTTCTGCAGCTCCGGTCGCTGCTCCTCCTCCAGGCTGGTCACCTTGAAGTACCGGGTCCGGTCGGTCGTTCCGAGCGGAGGTGGGAACTCGAAGTCGGCGCCGCCGAGGAAAACGACATTCACGGAAACGTCGTAGGCGGCTATTTCAATTATCCACCCGAGTCCGGGTAGCCCGTAGTACGCCCTTTTCCACTTGACGGCGTAGTCAAGGCCCGGGACCGTCGCTCGGATCGATTCATCCAACTGCTTGACAATGGGCTGTAAACCCGGCATCAGGCGCCGCCGCCAATGGTCGATGTCGGAGTGGTTCGTCGAGGGCTCTGGCGGCTTTCGCCCAGCATTTCCCTTGATCGCTTTTGGCATCGCGCGTCCTCCTCTGCTGCATTAGCGTTCTGATCTCCATTCCTATCCCCAAACGTTCAGCAGCTCAACAAGTTGCCAGGAGCCACGATCGCCGGGTCGGAGGCGTTATCGAACGGTGATGCTTGCCAGGCGCTGACCCGCCCTCGACCGGCACACGCGGGCTAGGGGTCGATGCCACGAACCAGACGTCCACAGAGGCAACTCACAACCTAGGCACGGCAATGCAGTGTCCGTAGTGGTCCGATTGCGGGTTCCGGTGATGTCCTGCAGGATGTGGACGTGACGGATGAGAGCTTTCCGGTCGCCCATCACGAAGATGGCGCAACGCCTGAGCTCAGGGCCTCCCAAGAGGAGAGGGAGCGAGTAGTCGAGGCCCTCGGTGTTGCGGCTGGCGATGGACGCCTGACGATGGCCGAACTTGAAAAGCGTGTAGAAGGGGCACTGACGGCGCGCACGAGTGGGGAACTGGCGCAATTGACTACCGACCTTCCCGAGGTAGGTGAAGTCACGACAAGAGCAAAGGAAGTCGTGCGACTCGACTTCGAAGGCGGGACCGGCGCACGGCGCGGCCAGTGGATCGTTCCCCGGCGCCTGCAGGTACACGCTGTCGGCGGGTCGGTGACGCTCGACTTCACTGACGCAGTGATTACCGGCCCGAATCTGGACATTGAGGCTGAGGTGCGCGGCGGGCGACTCCTTCTGGTGACTCGGCCCGGCATTGAGGTCGATGTCGATGACATGGTGGCGCATGGGGGACGGGTCAAGATGCGACCAGAACGCGGCTCCAAGGAACCCATACGCCTCAGAATCAAGGTCTCCGGGGAGGCCTATGGCGGCAGCGTGGCAGTGCGTCCGCACCTGGCGTTGTGGCACTGGGCGCATGGGAGACCCAAGCCGTAGCCAGTTGAGGACCGGGATTGACCCGGCGTCACGCCTGTCCCTGAACAGGCTCAGGGCGCACCGTCGGCTCCGAGTGCTTGCGGAGGGCTAACCGACTTCCACCGGCACATCCAGGCGTGTGGGAAAGCCAACAGCGCCTCACAAGCGCCTTGTTCCAGTGTTGGCTGTAACGATCGAACGGTCAGTTCCGTTACATCTCCGACCTGACATCTGTCCGTTTCATACGGAGGCAGATGGGTACCAAGAAAGAGATTCGAACCCGCGAACGACGCGGGGGGAGGAAGGAGAGAAACCATGATCCGTAAACTGCTATTGGTCGCTGCGGCGATCGCGATGCCTGCGAGCGCCGGGGCCGTGACCCTGGTCGCGACGGCACAACCTGCTGCCGCAGCGGGGCCCACGATCAACTGCGCTGAGACCGCCACGATCACCTTCGCCGGAGCGAGCGGGCTCACCCACAACGGCTACGCCACGACTGCGACGACCTCGACGACAGCGGTGAGCAAGCAGACGTTCACGAAGGGCACCACGACCTGCACCGGCACCGGGCCTGTCCTTACCATCAAGACGGCCAACACTAAGTGCAGTGCGTCCGGCGAGACCACCCAGGTCCCAGCTTGTACGGGGCACCCCACTGAATACGGCTATGGCTCCTTCAAGTCTTACGTATCCGGTGGCACGAGCAGCGTGGGCTCGTCCGTCAAGACCATCACGTTCACGGTCAACGGCCACACGTACACGTCGAAGACATGCACCACCTCGGGCTGCGTGGCAGCTCATACCTGCCCGAAGTCATCGACCTACGGTACTGAGGCCGGGTTCGAGCTCAAGGGCAATATCACCACTGCGGGGACCTACAGCGGTGCCGCCACCACGGACATCGTCTGCCTCGGGGCGATCACCGGCACCAACGACAAGGTCCAGACCGGCGCCACCAAGCCGGGCTTCACCTACAACCTCCTCCAGGGAGAAACGACCGGCTCGAAGATCACCATCAAGACTGCCACCCTCGACCCGAAGGAGAGCAGCCTCAACATCGCCTGACATCCGTCGCCCGGTGGCCATCCCGCCGCCGGATGGCGCGTAACGCGACGAAGGACGGGACTGGGCCCCTTCGGTCCCGTCCTCGTCGCGTCCGCCAAGGACGCCCGAGAGCCACCCCCGGATGGCAGGGCGGACAACTCCCGGATCGACGCCTTTCGGACACCGCCCGTAGAAAGGCAATGACCGGACCCCTGCTTTAGCCGGAATCTCCTACCGGTTCAGCGGGCACCCAGGGCCGCTCCGGGGGCGCCAAACCCTTCATCGGTGACCGCCGTCTGCGAGATACCAGCGTCTACTCCCGGTCGAGCACCGACTCGATGCCTGATGCTCCATTGCGTGCTCCGTCCAATTCCTTGATCAGCATTTCCATGTGCCGGGCCGCCACACGGTACGAGGGTTCTGACAGGATCGTCGCGACTGTATCGCCCAGGTCCCCCACCGCATCCGGTGTGACCACCTCCCCGGCTCCGACCGCGACAATCCGCTCTCCGATGATCGGTTGGTCGGCGCCGACTCCTGGAACGCAGACGAGCGGGACGCCGTGGGCCAAGGCTCCCATGACGCTCCCGTGCCCGCCGTGCGTGACCATCAGAGCCGCCTCGGGCAGAATCGCCTGGTGGGGTACCACGCCGAAGACGACTGCATTTCCTGGCGGGGTGAGCGTGTCGGGAGGAAGCGCTCCCGTCGTCATGACCACCCTGAGGGCCCTGTCGGCCAGTGCGTCCAGCACACTCTGGGCAAGGTCGGGAGACCCCTGGCCCGGCATGGTGCTCAGACTGATCAGCACCAGCGGCCGCGGATCAGTTTCCTCCCAGGGTGACGGCCATCCACCGACAGAATCTCTTCGAGGCAGAACTGGGCCTACGTAGCGGATGTTGGGAGCCAGCCCGTCGTCCACCCCGTCGAACTCCGGCACGGTGGTTACCACGACGAGGTCCTTCGTCTCCCATTTGAGCTGGCTGGTGTCGAGGACCTGTCGTCCGGCGCTCGCGCGGAGCTGATTACCGAATTCGACCAATGAGTCTCGTACCGGGAGCACGGACCGAAATAGTCCATGCACGAGTACAACAATCGGTGCCGCGATCTCCCCTGATCGCGCGAGTACTCCCTCAAGCATGCAATCCACAACGACCACGTCAGCCGGATGCAGAGTGAGGGTCGCGACAACTTCGTCGGCCAAATCGGTATTCAGCCATACCTCCTCGATGAGGAATGAAAGCCGATCAGCGGCCGAGTGCTCCGCCAGACCGTCAGAGAGCGGACGGGACCAGGATGAGTACGAAAGACCCGCAGAACCAACGACAGAACGCTGCGACTCCTCTCCGATGATCCGCACCGTGTGTCCGCTGTCGTCTAGCTCTCGGGCGATCCCCAAGGCGGGTGGAAGGTTGCCACCCCCATCCCATGTCACGAACTGAATAGTGGCCATGCCGACAGTCAGCCTCCTGTCGGTCCGGCAGCTATGTTCGCAATGGCTGCCCCAGAAGCACCGGCTCGGAGGCCTTATCGAACGGAGTGCGCTTGCCAGGTTCTCACTGCCCCCCAGGCACGGGTGGGGCACCCAGAGCGCCTTGGCGCGATCTATCGGGTGGCGTTCCGCAGTAGCGGGATCCGGCGCTTGGCGTCACGTTCCGTTTCGAGCACCGACCTCATTTCCGATGCGGCCGCAGGATCGTCGAGGGCTCGGTTGTGGCGCTCTTCGGGGTCCGCGGTCAGGTTGTGCAGCTCCCAGTCTGGCTCGGCGGCGGGACCTTGAAACGGGTTCGGTGCAACACCTTGGGCTGCGTACCAGTCGTCCAGGCGGTCATAGTAATGGTTGAGTTTCCACAGCTCGGGCGTCCCCCCGTCGCCGGTGGGCAGGGTGGCCAGCACTGACTCGATGTTGGTGGGCGGCGCGACGGGGTCGAACGCGGCACCGGTCAGGATGTTCACCTGGGTCACGCCTTTGGTCACGTCGTCCTCGGTCATGAAGTAGATCGGTGAGGCCAACGTCGATGCGTCCGCTTGTCCCCGAATGATGGGGCTGAGGTCACGGCCCGGCAGGGGTTGGGCCTCGTCATGGTGGGCGGCGACACCGGCGGCCGCCTGCTCGCGGTCGATCCCGGCGAGGCCGAGCAGCGTCGGGATGAGGTCGACGTGGCTGGTCGGCACGGTCACACCTTCCGGTTTCAGATCGACACCGGGACCGGCGACCAGCAGTGGCACCCGGGTGGCCTCATCGAAGGCGTTGCACCATTTCTGGATCAGACCGCCGTGGGCCCCGAGGAGGTCACCGTGGTCCGAGGTGAACGCAACGATGGTGTCGTCAGCCATGCCGCTCTGCTCGAGCGCATCGAGGATCCGGCCGATGGCCCTGTCGACCAGCTTGAGTAGGTAATAGTAGAGCCGCCGGTACCCGAGATCGGTGGCCGTCTCGAAGATCATCTTGGGCCAGATCGCCTTGAATGCCTCCTGGCACACCGGCCGACCAGCGAACGAGTCCGCTTGGGACGGAGGCTCGGCAATGTCAGGCACGGAGTCGTCGGGTGGCCCGAAGTGGAGCATTTGTTCCCACCCGAAGCCAGAGAAGGCGATGTCGTGCGGGTTCACGAAGGACGCCACTGTGAGCCAGGGGCCGTCAGACCGAGACGCGGCCAACTCTGCGAAGAGCTCCACGACCTGCTCGGCAAAGACTCCGTCCCTGACGGTACCGCAGTCGGATTTGTCCGCACCGTGAGGCTCGCGTCCGATCCATCCCGAGAACCCGAATGGGTCGAGCCGGTCGCCCTTCCGGTAGGCCTCAACCGCTTCAGGAATCAGGTTGCCATTGTCATCCGAAGCCTTCAGCCCCTCGTGCGAGCCGGGGATGGTTATATCGGCAAATGACACGTGCCACTTGCCCCGGTAGTGGGTCCGATACCCGCCTGCTCGGAACCAGTCACCGAGAGTCGGCACCGAGTTCGGGTCAAGCCACTGCATCCCGGGGTCAGTGTTCTGCTTGGCGACGCCGTCCGTGGCCGTCACCCCGTGGAGCGAGGGATACTGACCCGTGAAAAGCGTGGCTCGGCTGGGAACGCAGGCCGTCGAGCCAGCGTAATGTCGGTGGAATTCCAGACCCCGGTGTCGGATCGACTCCCGGGCAGTGAGTTGGCCCTTCCGAAAGGCCTTCACAGCATCTGTCTCGTAGGGTGGTGAATACCGCTCTTCGTCGGTCATGATGAGCAGGACGTTTGGCGAGGGCATGCCCAAACAGTAGGCCCGAGAAGGATCTGCCGCTCGGGGCCTCCCCAGCTCGTGCAGCCGGCCTCAGCACCGGGAGAAGGACGCTCAGGCGGCGAGCCTGGGGTCGTCGCCTTGGCCAACTGGACGTGCCCTGTGCCGCCTTTCTGAAGCGCCCACTCTGACCCGCTGGCCCAGGAAGCAGGGCTCGACGGGTTCACTGTGGCCTGGTTGACTGGAGGCTCCAGAGCCCGTCGCAGGTGAGCATGAACCCCAATGAGTGGAGGTGCCCAGTGGCCGAGCCCACGCAGCTCCCACAGCGAATGGTGGTGACTCACTTCATCGTTTCCGATGATGTCGAGCGCTCGCGGCGCTTCTACACCGAGGTGCTCGGCGGTACGGTGGTCTTCGGCCCAGAGCCAACCAATATCGCCCTCGCGAACACTTGGACCATCATCAACGTCGGTGGCGGTCCTACCGACGACAAGCCGACGGTCACCCTTGAGACACCAAGTGACCACGACCGGGTCAGCAGCTTCCTCAATATCCGGGTCGAAGACATCCATGCCGCGTACGCCGAATGGGCCGCCCGAGGCGCACAGTTCCTGACAGAGCCGAAGCAGCACGCGTATGAGATCCGTTGCTACATCCGAGATCCCGACGGCTACATCATCGAGGTCGGGCAAACCACCGACCCAGAAGGAGACTGGTGGCCAGCCGACTGGCCACCGATCAACGCCGGCGGGCAATCCGGTTGACCCGATTGTCCTCGGTGTCGCGGAGTCACCTAGGAGGCGTCTAGCCCATAGCGCCGGCTCAGCGGCGGTTACGCACGCCGTGGCTCAACCGGGCACCTCGGGGCGTGCGCATGGGATCAGGGAATACGTCGGGAGGACCGGGGGCATCCAGCCCGGCCGCGGGTTGTCTTTCAGCTGGGGCCCTCACTTGTCAGCTGACGATACCGGCCACGTCGTTCACGCCAGTTCCCCCAAGGCTGCCACCGAAGGGTGCTACACCGAAGGAGAACACGCCGCCGTCGGAGGCAGCGAGCCAGTAGCCGTTGCCGTTCGGCGCGGCGGCCATCCCGACGATTGGGCTGTTCAGTGCGATCGAACCAGCCGATCCATGGAAGCCAGCGTCACCGAAGCTGAAGATCCCCCCGTCCGCGGCGACCAGCCAGTAGCCGTTGCCGCTCGGCGTGGCGGCCATCCCCACGATGGGTTGGTTGAGGTGGATGCCCCCGGTCGAACCGTGGAAGGACGCGTCGCCGTAGGAGAAGACTCCGCCGTCTGAGGCCACGAGCCAGTATCCCTTGCCGTCGGGGGTGGCGGCCATGCCGACGATCGGCCTATTGAGGTGCAGAGCGCCTGTCGACCCGTAGAACTTCGCGTCGCCGTAGGAGAAGACCCCGCCATCGGAGGCCACGAACCAGTAGCCCTTGCCGTCGGGGGTGGCGGCCATGCCGACCACCGGCTTGTTGAGGTGGAGGTTGCCGGTCGAGCCGTAGAAGCTGGCATCGCCGAAGGAGAACACCCCACCGTCGCCGGCCACCAGCCAGTAACCCCCGTCGAGCGACGTGGTCGCCATGCCGACCACCGGCTGGTTGAGCGGGGCACCACTCAGGTCCCCGAAGATGTCGACGCCGAAGAACGAATTGACACTGCCGTTGCCGAGGCTCGCCGAGCTGGAGACCGTGCCGTCACCCTCGTAGAGGTTGTAGCCGGGTGAGCGCGTGCTGGCCGGGACGTTCAGCCCGACGGTCCCGGTGACGACGAATCCGACCAGGGACGTCGCGCAAGCGAATTGGAGGGCCAGCGTCGTGACCGCGCCCGAGCCGGCGGTGATCAACTGGTCGATGGTGACCACGCCGATGAGGCCGGGCGGTGCGCTGCAGGCCAGGCTGCCCCCGACGTCGACGGTGCCGGTGCCGAGCTGCCCCGTGCCGAAGTTCAGGCTTGTAATAGTGGATCCGGCACTCAGCGGTCCGGCACCCGCGACGGTGAGCGTGTTCCCGCCGGCCCACGAGACGACCAGGGTGGTGCCCGTGTAGGTGGCGGAGATGCCCACCGTGGTGCTCGAAACCGTGGGAGTTGTAGCCGTGGCGCTGCCCGAGGCCGTGGTCACCTTGGAGATGTTGGGAGCCTGGGCGATCCTCGCCGCTTCGGGACCCGATGCCCCATGTTTGCCGGCGAGGGCCAGCACTCGCTGGGCCAGGTTCGGCGTGGAGGCTCCGGCCGGAACGGTACCCAGCAGACCGGTGGCGGCCACGATGGCGGCGAGCACCATCCAGGCGAACGACCGGATTACAAACCGCACGCGGGTGGTGTGCCTAAGCGCACCGTGTTCGGTAGTTGCAGCGGCCATGGGTCTTGCCCCCTCGTCTCTTGACTCGTGGCTGCTTCCAGGGCCGCCACATCACCCGAGAAGAACCCTGTACCTCTCTGGTGTCGACTGTAGCTGAGGCTGCGGCACCCCGACAGGGTTGACCACGGCGAGCCTGACCAAGACGGTCTAGCCCCTAGGTCGTTCTAGCCGGCGGTAGCCGACCGGTTCCGATCCGCAGGCCAGCAGCCCTGACCGTGGGTCCTGACCCACGCAGTTGGGACCGCCCGTCGACGCCGACGGCACCCAAGGTGACGGTCGGCGGCGGTTATCGACCGTCGGCTGACCGGCGATTTCGTGCGATATGCCGCAGATTGACCGAGCGTTCAGCGGAGCAATCCGGCAGACTGGTAATGGTGATGGATATCCCCGAGACCCGGTACGCAAGGACAGCTGACGGTTTTCACATCGCCTACCAGGTTCTAGGCGATGGTCCTCTCGACCTGGTCGCCGTCCTCGGGTACGTTTCTCACGTCGAGTTGGCGTGGGAGGATCCCTCCATGGCGGCTTGCCTGCGAGGGCTCGCGTCTTTCAGTCGTCTGATTGTGTTCGATCGACGCGGGCTCGGCCTGTCGGATCCGATCCAGGGGGCACCGACGCTTGAAGATCGGATGCAGGACCTGCGTGCCGTCATGGACGCTGCCGGATCAGAACGGGCGGCCTTGTTTGGGTTGTCGGAAGGCGGGCCGATGGCGATGCTTTTTGCTGCGACCTACCCAGATCGTGTCTCGGCTCTCGTGCTGTATGGGACGTTCGCTCGGATGATGGAGGCCGCGGACTATCCGTGGGGATTCCCGCCCGATGTGCTTGACCGATACGTCGAGGCGAAGGTCGACAGCTGGGGGGGCGACAATACGGTGGACTACTTCGCTCCCTCCGTGGCTGGCGATCTCGAGTTTCGACGCAGATGGGCTGCGTTCGAACGGCGAGCCACGAGCCCGGCGGCATATCGATCGCTCATGAACGTGAATGCTGATACCGACGTTCGAGATGTGCTGCCGAGCATTCGTGTTCCAACTCTTATCTTGCACCGGAGTGGGGACATCCCCATCCGAGTCGGGCACGGCCGGTATCTCAGTGAACATATCGCCGGAGCTCGATACGTCGAGCTTCCGGGAGACGATCACTTCTTCTGGGTGGGGGACACCACGGCAATCTTCGATGAGGTGGAGGAGTTCCTGACCGGACACCGCTCGACTCATGTACCCGACAGAGTGCTGTCCACAATCGTCTTCACCGACATTGTGGACTCCACCCGGACGGCCGCAGACCTCGGTGATCGTCGCTGGCGAGGTCTGCTCGACGATCACGACGCAATGGTCCACGTACAGCTGGATCGCTTTCGGGGCCGCCAGATCAAGAGCACCGGCGACGGGGTATTCGCGACGTTCGACGGACCTGCCCGGGCGATCCACTGTGCCGGAGCTATTCGCGACGGCGCTCGGCGGCTGGGCTTAGAGATCCGAGCGGGGTTGCACACGGGAGAGTGTGAGATTCGGGGTGACGACCTCGGTGGCATCGCGGTCCATGTAGGCGCTCGGGTAGCGGGATTGGCCGGACCAGGCGAGGTGCTGGTCTCGCGCACCGTCGTGGACCTTGTCGCTGGATCGGGTATCGAATTCACCGATCGCGGTGAATGCGAGCTCAAGGGCGTCCCTGGCATGTGGCAGCTATTCGCCGTCCACGCGTGACTCCCGCATCTGGAGAAGGCCGAGGCAGAGCCAGAGTCCCCCCGAATATCGACTACGGATCTTGCAAGACCCAGACGGGCGCTTGCCAGGAGCCAACTGCAACCGACCGACACATATCGGTGATGCAAGTCGGAGTTATCGGTGAGTGTTATTGGGGCAGGGGTCGTGAGGCACAGCCCTCGCACATCATCTAGAGCTCGAACCGCGCGCCCTTTGCGAGCGCGTCTCGCGTCTCAGCGACAAGCGCGCGGACGATCTCGCCCGCAGATTCGACGTGTCGGATGAGGCCTGCGCTCTGACCGCCTACGACGAGAATGGCCTCTTTGTCGCCTGCGGCGACAGCCTCGTTGAGCTCGGCGAGCGCTGGTGCCGGGTCGACCTTGACCTCGTTTACTCGCGCCTCCCAGCGCTCGACGAACTCGGTGCGCAGTACCCGCAAGTGCGTCCGGTATCCGAGTGTCCCGGGGTTGGGGTTCATTGCATTGATGAACTCCGCTTGGATCCAGTCTTCGGACTGGTGGGTGATCAATGCCTTCTTCCACCGTTCTCCGACGGGTGATTCGGCGGAAGCGAGAAAACGACTGCCTAGGTTGACGCCGCCTGCTCCGAGGGTCACAGCGGCGGCGATGCCTCTCCCGTCGGCGATGCCACCCGCTGCCACGACCGGGACCGGATGTACCGCGTCGACGACCTGAGGGACCAAGCTCAGGGTGCTCACTGTGCCGCCGTAGCCGCCGGCCTCACCGCCTTGCGCGACGATGATGTCGACACCGTGTTCGACGGCGAGCTGCGCCTGGCGCACGGTCGTGATCTGTTGCATGACGAGGCTACCAACATCGTGAACACGGCCGATAAGGTCGACGCCCGCGTCGCCGAGCGCGAACGAAACGACGGCAGGAGCGAGGTCAAGCGTCGCCGCGAACGCGTCTTCGTTGAGATCCGGGACGACGTGATTGACTGCAAAGGGAAGTTCAGTCAGGTCGCGAAGCTCACCGAGCGCGCGCCGGAGTTGGTCGGTTGGACGGTTCCACGCACCGAGACTGCCGAGCGCGCCGGCGTCGGAGACCGATGCCGCCAGCACGGGTGACGTGAAGATACTCATCCCCGCCTGGATGATTGGAACCTCAATATCGACCAGGTCACACAATGGCGAACGCACCCGACCACCTTCCAGTTGCGACGGTCGTTTCCGCCGATCCAAGACGACGCAACGCGGCCGGCCCGCGATGCTTCAGCAGTATCCCACCACGCGCACCCACGGCCACGCTCACCGGGTAGCCCAGACACCGGATCGGTGGGACGGCTCAGGTCGAATGAGAGAATGGCGTGGGGGCAGCGCCCCGTCCGTTAGCTCCTGCTCCTATCCACGATCGCCGGATCCGGGATTGGACTCAGGCTTCCCATGACCGGCACGAGTGCAACAGTCGCAGTTTCGAGCCGACCTATCACCACGCAGACCACAAGGCGGTGGCGAAACTCTGGCACTGTCTGACGCTGACTCGATTCCGATTCGCAGCCTTCGGACGGGGGTCGCCTGATGACCGGAGGAGGTTGATGAAAGACTGGTCCCGGTGTCATCCGGCCCATCCTTCGGTGCAGTTGCCGAACCCCCGAGGCTTGTGCGCGTTCGGCTGGAGGACGCCCCGAGATGGCTACGTGCTTGGTGGAAGCTGTGGATCGCGACCAGGACTAGCCGGATCGGACGGGCGCTCGTCCGGTGCCCGATCTTCGTCCTCGAGCGCCGAGGTCATATCGACAAGCGTCCGAGCGGCATGGATCCATGACCCCACCCGTGAACACCGGGTCAGCCGCGCCACCCCGCCGTAAGTGGGATGGCGGACGAAGACCACGGCGGGACTGAGCCACGGAATGTCGAGCGATGTCTTCTGACGATGAGTTGTTCGATCGAGTTGGGGATGTCCTGGCGTCCCGACCGGGTTGGATTTATGAGCCATCTACTACCCCCGGTGGTCCGCCCTCGTGGTGTCTCGATGCTCACGGCGAAATCAGACTTTCGGTGAGCGTGGATCACGGGGCCATCACCGTTTACCTTCCTAATGAGGATCAGGACATTCCGGTCGACGACTTAGATGCCCTCACGAATTGGATCGACACAAATGAGACCCGATTTCTCCAGCCCTGACCGGCTGCGCAAGTCGAGGGAAGCCAGCGAAGCCGACGGACCCACACGGAAGGGCACCCATTGGGGATTGCCCTGCGCTCCGTTCTGAGTCAGATCCGCTTCGTTGCGCGCTCGTACCGCTCGATCGCCGTTCGGGACCACCAGCGACAGGTGCGACTGCCTCGTGTCAGGTCCGGTCATTCGTCATAATCTGTCAGCATGACGGAGGACCAAGTGGCGGAAGGGTGGTTCATCGACTCATACGGGATCCATGAACAACGATGGGTCTCAGCAGGACGGCCATCCAGCCTGGTCAGGGATGGCGGCAACGAGGCGAAAGACGAGCCGCCCGACCGTCCGGCGACCCTTCCGTTCGTCACCGCTCCAGTTGACGAGTCCCTCGGAGACCGGGATCTCCTGCGAGCCGACGACGCTGACAATCAACCAATCCCACCGTCCGACATCTATGGGGAAGTGGCGACGGATGCCAATGTAGTATTCGACAGCTCGGTCATCGGCGGTCCCGCACCATCGGGCGATCGGACCGGAGCGATGTTCGAATCGCCGCTTCAGCGAAAGATGCGACAGAGAGCGAGAAAGAAGCGATGGGCTGGCCGGTGGCATCGGATCTTCGAACCCAAGTCATGATCTGGTTTCGACGGTTCGCCCATTGGATGAGCGGTCACCCGTTGGTCGGCAGGATCGGGAGTGCGCTGCTCTTCGGGTTCGGTTTGTTTGTCTCGAGGCTCATCGACAACCAAACATTGCTCGAAGCCGGTATGGCTGGCTTGGTCGCCGCTCTCGTGTTCGGCACAGTGGTCTATCCACGGTTTGGTAAGCGACGCTCGGCACACCTCTGAACGTCCACCAGACGGTGAAGCCAAAAGAATCTCAGAGCATTCACTTCTGCTCTGAACCAAGCGGCCACTGCTCAAACCTGTGGTGGCCGGCGCGATGAGCCATATTTGCTTCCTCTGGTCACGGGCGAGATCGAGCCGATCGGTGCCTACTGGGGTCGCACCCCTGCCGCCCACGAGGCAGAGCCGGACTGAGTCGCGTCGCCGGGCTCTCGGATGGCGCCGATGGCATCCCCCGCCGCCCGGTGGGCCACCGCCGGATGGAACCGCCAGGAGAAGAGCGTCCGCTCGATGGTGCTGCGGTCGTGGCCGGCCGCGGCAAGCCCCTCGGCCAGGCGGAGTGCCCGCCGGCGCATCTGCTCCGGCTCGGACAGCCGCTGCTCGGCGAGCCACCGGCGGTGGCTCTGTTGTAAGGGGTCGGGCAGCCTGCTCGCGTGGCGGAGTGGCAGGGGAGGGATGGAGGTCCGCACCGCAAGCTCGGCCGGACCCTGAGCCCGGGCCAGCTCGAAGATGCACAGACGGCTCAACGCCCGGCGGAACGGCGCGTTCCTGCCGGTCCGGTCGCCTAGCCCGAGCGCCCGGGCGGTCTCGGCGAGGTGGAGGTCGAACCCGTCGCCGTGCACCTCGAGACCGTAGAAGAGGCGGCGGAGCAACCACGCGGTCGACGGCCCGATCAGCGGAAGCCAGTAGAGCTCGACGTAGCGGCTGCAGGGGTGGACCCCATGTGGATCCGCGACCGGGTCGACCCAGCTGACGATCCGCAGGCGCTCGGCGGTGCCGAGGCTGATCGACGGACGGCGACGGTCAGCGATGGGCCGTGACGGCAGTGACGGCAGTGACGGCAGTGACGGCAGTGAGACGACGGGTGAGGTGGACACACAGCGCTCCTCGTGGCAGGGACCCGGTCACGGACCGAGGTCGATCGGACACCCGAACTGTGTGACGCCGTGCTTGCCCGTGACCTTGCCGGGGAGCTGCCCGACTAGCGACCCGCGTTATCGACGTAGGCGTCGTAGCACGAGCGGCACACGGGGAAGGGGTTGCCGTCGTCGTCCAGCTCGACCGGTCGGCCGCAATCACTGCACGGCCGGCCGTCCGGGACCGGGTGGGGCTCGCCCACCCCCAGGTACCCGGCTCCGTCTGTACAGAGAGCCGCCGCTGGGTCCGGCTGCGTCGTCACGCCCACAGTATCGGCAGTTAGGCGTCCGCCCTTGAACGCCCGCCAGGAACCTCTTCTGGCTGTGAGCCGCCCGGGCGCCTTCCTCTTTATGCGCCACCCGTGAGAATCGGGTGAGCGGCGGATCTGGCATCACCTACGACCCCCGCGGTGATCACGAGTTGAAGGGGATCCCAGGGACCTGGCCGGTCTTTGCCACTCACGTGCCTGCGCCCTCGTCGATCTGAAGACGCCGCTTGGTGCGACTGGTGAGGCTCAGTCGGCGACCGGTTGCCAGCGCGCCACCGAGTAGGCGAGCAGCAGCGGCACGTCGACCGCGAACAGGAAGAGCAACGATGTGAGGATCCCCAACCGCTGAGGCGGAGTGTGGTCGAAGACGAAGACGAACTCGAGGATGCCGGCGATGACCGCGTAGGCCAGGAGGGCCCAACCGAAGACCCGGAAGAAGACCGTCCAGGCGAACTCCCCGATCCGGGAGAGCAGGGCGATGTTGACCAGCAGCAGGACCCCAGCCGCGGCGGCGAGCACGATCGGGACGGTGGTCGACGAGGCTCGCCCGTACTGCGCGGCCATGAGGATCCCGCCCGCCACGGTCAGCGCGAGGGTGCCCGCTGCAATCAGGTGCACCGGAGGGAGATCCGCCTGGCGCAGGTCCTCGGCGTCGGGACCCCCGACTCCGGGGGGGAGGTGGTCGGTGGCGGTACTCATCGGCTGGCGAGGAAGGTCATGATCACGATGGTCGCAATCTGCATCACACCGGTGATCCCTGCGGTGAAGATGAACACCTTCATCAGTCGCCCGATCCGCTCGCCGTTGGGACGAGCCTTCTTGAGCTCGAACAGCACCGCCAGGTTGGCGGGCTCGAGGAGCCCGAGCGCGATGACCGCCATGAACCCCACGATGATGTAGGAGGCGACCAGCCAGCCGTGGTGCGGGTACGACTGGTCGAGATTGCCGAGGTGGCGGGCCAGTTGGAACCCGGCCCCGAGGGTCATGGCCACCAGGGTCGGCATGATGAGGAGCATCTTGGGCATGAACCTGGCGCTGAACTCGACCCGCGCCGGAATGGTCATCGAGCCGATGATCGGTCCGAGCACCAGGCCCAGGAAGAGGTCGAGACTGGTCCACAGGCCACCGCCAGCGACGTGGAAGAACTCGAGCGCCCAGAGGTTGTTCGACACGATGGCCACGATCAGGCCGATCAGGATGGCGGCGACGATGGGCAACCCCCGCACGGGCACGATGGAGAACGCGGGGACCGGCGGCGGACCCTGTCCTGCCTGGGGCGGTCCTGCGCCCCGCTCGAGTGCCTCGTCGAGCGCTGTGTCCGTCATCGTGTCTCCAGTCTGGGAGCGCCGGGCCGGGCCCGATGGCGGCGGTCCGGGATCTCGCCCGCCCTGACGGAGGGCATCGTATTCGGGCGGACGGCCGCCATGCGGGAACCACCGGCTTGCCGATACCCGATGCGCGTCACCAGGCGCCCCGGTGAACGCTGTCGGTGAGCGTGCGTCTCGGCCGGCTCGCCGAGGTGGACGGCGGGTCCGGACGGGCGGACTCGCCGAGGAGGACTGCGCCGAGCCACCGCATGCGCGGGGGGACACCGAGGACGTCGCGGAGCGGCTCCTCGCCGCGGAAATTCCCGAGGAATGCGGCCCCGATGCCGCGGTCGGACGCTCCGAGCAGCAGGGTCATCACGAGGAAGGCGGCATCGACGTGCCAGTAGGGGACGACCCAGCCGATCGCCCCGTCCCGGCGGGCCTTGTCCGGTTCCCGGTAGCGCTTGTCGTACGCGTCCGGGTCGGAGAACGGGAGCACCACCACCGGGGCCCGCGCGAGGCCTTCGAAGCGGCGGGACCGCTTCCGCCAGGCCTCGTCCGTGGTCGCGCTCCAGAAGCGCCCGGTCTCGGCCGGCCCTTCGAGGACGACGAGATCGCGGCCCTGGGTGTTGCCGGCCGACGGTGCGCAGATGGCGTCCGAGAGCAGGGCGTCGAGCAGGGCGCGGTCGAGGGGGGCGCCCGTGAAGTTCCTGGTCATGTGCCGCTGCCGCACGGCCTGGGTCAGCTCCATCGGAAGTGGACGCTACCGCCCGACGCCGGCGGAGCCCGGGCCCCGGGGAATGTTGACCCCACTGGTAGTGTTTGACTCGACAGAGGGTTGATCGGCGGGTGTGTTCGCCGGTCGACCGCTCCCGTCACAGGAGCGGCAGTCGCCCGAGAAAGAAGAAGAAGCCGTGCCCACCTTCAGAGAGATGTTGGCCGCCGCAAAGGCCGCGGTGCGCGAGATCGACCCGGCGGAAGCAGAGTCCGAGATGGCCCGTGACGACGCGGTCGTCCTCGACGTACGGGAGCCCGACGAGTACGAGCAGGGGGCCATCCCCGGAGCTCTCCACATCCCGCGGGGCACGCTCGAGACCTCGATCGAGGGACGCATCCCGGACAAGTCGGCCCACGTCGTCGTCTACTGCGCCGGTGGGACCCGGTCGGCGTTCGCCGCCGAGACCATGCAGGAGCTCGGCTACACCGACGTCGCCTCGATGATCGGGGGCTTCAACCGGTGGAAGGACGAAGGCAGGCAGTGGTCCGCCCCGGTGTCGCTGACCCCCGATCAGCGCAACCGGTACCAGCGCCACCTCCTCCTGCCCGAGGTCGGGGTGGACGGCCAGCTCAAGCTGCTCGACGCCAAGGTCCTCCTGCTCGGTGCGGGCGGCCTCGGCTCACCGGCCGCGCTCTATCTGGCCGCGGCCGGTGTCGGCACGCTCGGCATCATCGACATGGACGTGGTCGACGCCTCCAACCTCCAGCGCCAGATCCTGCACAACACCGACCGGATCGGCGAGCGCAAGGTCGACTCGGCCAAGAAGACCCTCACCCTGATGAATCCCGACGTGAACGTGGTCACCTACGACGTGCGCCTCGGGGCCGACAACATCCTCGAGATCATTGACGGCTACGACGTGATCGTGGACGGGACCGACAACTTCCCGACCCGCTACTTGGTCAACGACGCGTCACTGCTCAAGCGGATCCCGGTCGTGCACGGCTCGATCTTCCGGTTCGAGGGCCAGGCCACCGTCTTCCATCCCTACGAAGGCCCCTGCTACCGGTGCCTGCTGCCCGAGCCACCCCCTGCCGAGCTGGCGCCGAGCTGCTCGGAAGCCGGCGTCCTCGGCGTCCTGCCCGGCATCGTCGGGTCGATCCAGGCCGTCGAGGCCATCAAGATCATCCTCGGCATCGGCGACACCCTCGAGGGACGCCTGCTGGCCTACGACGCCCTCGAGCAGAGCTTCCGCACATTCCGGGTCCGTCGTGACCCGAACTGCCCCGCCTGCGGGCCGGATGCGGGCGAGATCGTGATTGCCGAGTACGACGACCTCTGCATGCCGCACGTGCTGGAGGCGCCCCCCGGCTGAGCCTCATCCGCCCGGCCGTCGCATCGCCGGGCGCCTCCCTGGGCCGTCCGTCGGACCCCGGTGAGCGGAGACCGTAACCTGTGTCGATGCCGTCCGAGCACCCGATCCCCACGCCGTCTCACGACCGGGCCACTGACTCGGGCATCGAGGTCCGCCGGGTCTACGGCCCCGATGACCTCGCGGGCTGGGATCCTTCCACCCGGCTGGGCGTGCCCGGCAGCTATCCCTTCACCCGCGGCATCCGCCCCGACATGTACCGCGGCCGCCTCTGGACGATGCGCCAGTACGCCGGGTTCGGCACGGCCGAGGCCACCAACGCCAGGTTCAAGTTCTTGCTCGGGGCGGGGCAGACCGGTCTGTCCTGCGCCTTCGACCTGCCCACCCAGATGGGGTACGACTCCGACCATCCGCGCTCCGAGGGCGAGGTGGGAAAGGTCGGCGTGGCCATCGACTCGCTCGAGGACATGCGCCTCCTGCTGGCCGACCTGCCGCTGGACAAGGTCACCACTTCGATGACCATCAACGCCACCGCCGCGATCCTGCTGCTCCTCTACCAACTGGTGGGCGAGGAGAACGGTGTCGATCCGGCCCAGCTCGGGGGGACGATCCAGAACGACATCCTCAAGGAGTACGTGGCCCGCGGCACCTACATCTACCCGCCCCGACCCTCGATGCGTCTGGTCACCGACACCTTCTCCTACTGCGAGGCGCACCTCCCTTTGTGGAACACCATCTCCATCTCCGGCTACCACATCCGCGAAGCCGGCTCGACCGCAGTGCAGGAGATCGCCTTCACCCTGGCCAACGGCATCGCCTATGTCGAGGCGGCCCTGGCAGCGGGGCTCCGTGTGGACGACTTCGGTCCGCGGCTCAGCTTCTTCTGGAACGCCCACAACAACCTCTTCGAGGAGGTGGCCAAGTACCGGGCTGCCCGACGGATGTGGGCCCGGATCATGACCGAGCGTTTCGGAGCGACCGACCAGCGGTCGCTGCTGCTCCGGTTCCACACCCAGACCGGGGGGTCGACCCTCACCGCCCAGCAGCCCGAGAACAACATCGTCCGGGTGACGCTCCAGGCACTGGCAGCCGCGCTCGGCGGTACCCAGAGCCTCCACACCAACGGCTTCGACGAGGCGCTCGGGTTGCCCACCGAGCGGGCGGCCAAGATCGCACTGCGGACCCAGCAGATCGTTGCCCACGAGTCGGGCATCGCCGACACCGTCGATCCCCTCGCAGGCTCCTGGTTCGTCGAGTCGTTGACCGACGAGGTCGAGGAGGCCGCCTGGGAGTACATCGAGCGGATCGACGCCATGGGCGGGGCGGTCGACGCAATCGAGGCCCAGTACATGCAGCAGGAGATCGAACAGGCCGCCTACGCCTACGCCAAGGCCATCGACAGCGGCGAAAAGGTTCTCGTCGGGGTCAACCGGTTCCTGGACGAGGAGGACGCCCCGACCGAGGTGTTCCCGATCGATGCAGAGCTCCAGCGCTCCCAGGTGGCCCGGCTCGGCCGCATGCGGGCCGAGCGTGACCAGGCCGCCGTCGACGCGGCGCTCGCCGACGTCGAGGCCGCGGCGCGGGGCACCCAGAACCTGTTGGTTCCGATGAAGGTGGCGCTGTCCCGGTTGGCCACCCTCGGCGAGGTGTCCGATGTGCTTCGGGGCGTCTTCGGGGAGTTCCACCCCGGCGGGTGAGTGGCTTTCGTCCAGTGCAGCGGGTCATCAACCCGCCACGGGAGCGGTTCTCACAATGCCTCATCGAGCGGTTGTCTCAGTGCCTCGATTGCGAATTGTGTAGAGGCCGTATGCATGGACTATATGCATACGGAATACACGAGATTCCGAAAAGCCCAAACTCCGACAGCCACACAAGATTGGCTGAGGTGGGCGCCACCACAGCCCAGCCAGCCGACACCCGGGTCGCGATCGATCCGGCGGCACCGCCCGGGCTCAGCCGGCGAGCAGTCGTTCCCGGAGGGGTCCGGTGGCGGCGTCGATCGCCGTCCAGGCCATGGCGACGGCTCCGTCCCGCAGCGCCCGGTCGGCCGACGCGGTCACGCACGCCGCAGCGAATTCGGGCTGGTGGTTGACCGCTCCGCCGGAGTCGATGCCCAGGAGCGGGTGGATGGTCGGCACGGACAACGACACGTTTGCCATGTCGGTGGAGAGGGTCGGCCGGTCGGACCCGTCGTCATCGGCGTCGAACCTGCGCCCGAGGCGCTCTGCGTTGGCCCGGAAGGACGCGAGCAGGTCGGGGTCGCTGACCATGTGGGAGTAGTCGGGAGCCAGGGCATCGAAGCGGACCTCGGCCCCGGTCGCCTGCGCCCCGGCCTCGAAGCAGGCCCGGACCCGCGGCTCGAGGTGGCGGAGCCCCTCGAGTGTCCGGGAGCGGGCCATGAAGCGGCCGACGACATGCGCCGGGATGATGTTGGCGGCCTCGCCGCCGGTCGTGACCACGCCGTGGACCTGGTCACCGGGGGGGAGCTGCTGCCGCAGGAGGCCGAGGGCGACCTGGGCGACGACCATCGCGTCCCCTGCGTTGATCCCCTGCCACGGCGCGGCCGACGCGTGCGCAGTGCGACCGGTGAAGGACACGTCGAAGTGGGAGACGGCGAGACAGGTCGCCTCGAGGTGGTTCTCGGGCCAGGGGTGGACCATCATGGCCGCGTGGACGTCCTCGAACACGCCCGCCTCGAGCATGACCACCTTGCCACCCCCTCCTTCCTCGGCCGGGGTCCCGAGCACCCGCACGGTCAGGCCGAGTGCATCGGCGAGCGGTGCGAGCCCGAGGCCCGCCCCGACCGCCGAGGCGGCGATGATGTTGTGGCCGCAGGCGTGGCCGATCTTCGGGAGCGCGTCGTACTCGGCGCAGATGGCGAGCACGAGGGAGCCCTCGCCGACCTCGGCGCTGAACGCGGTGGGCATGCCAGCGGTGCCGGTGGTCACCGAGAACCCGGCACCGGCGAGTGCCTCGCAGGCCAGGGCCGCCGAGCGGACCTCCTCGAAGGCGGTCTCGGGGCGGTCGTGGATCTCATGGCTGAGCCGGACGAGGTCCACGAGGGCGGCCTCCACCGCGTCCTGGGCGACCTGTTTGCTCTCGGGCATCCGCGGATCCGTCCGACCGCTACCCGATGACCGCGATCACGTCTCCGGGGCCTACCGACCCGCCCGCCGACACCCGGACCTCCAGGACGGTCCCCGCCTTCTCCGCGATGACGTTGTTCTCCATCTTCATGGCCTCGAGCACGCACACGGTCTGACCCACCTCGACGGTGTCCCCCTCGGCCACGAGCACCTTCACGATGGTCCCCTGCATGGGCACGGTCACGGTGCCCGAGCCGACGCCGGCCGTCGCGGCCTTGCCCCGCCTCGGGCCGGCCCCGACTGCGCCGCTCGTCGCGTGGGTCGGCGGAGCGGCGACCATGTCACCGGGATCGGGTACCCAGAGCTTGACCTGGTAGCGCCGCCCGTCGACCTCGGCGGTCACATCCCGGAGCACGCGGGACACGGCTTCAACCCCGTCCCCGACGGCCTCCGGGGCCGGGGCCGCGGACTGCGCGCTGATCCCGCTCAGGTCGAGGTTCTGCTCCACCCAGTTGGTCGAGTGGGTGGCGGACACGAAGTCGGGATGGGAGAGGATGACCACGTCGGCCGGCAGGGTGGTGGCCACCCCCTCGATCACGGTCTCGCCGATGGCCCGGAGCATGCGCCGCCGGGCCGCTTCGCGATCGTGACCCCAGACCACGAGCTTGGCCACCAGGTTGTCGTAGAACTGGCTGACCGTGTCCCCCGAGCCGTAGCCGGCGTCGAGGCGGACCCCGGGCCCCCCGGGGGCCACCAACCGGGTGATGGTTCCCGGCGAGGGGGCAAAGACCCCTCCGGCCGGATCCTCCGCGTTGATCCGGATCTCGATGGCGTGGCCGTCCCGCCTGACGTCGTCCTGGGCGAAGCCGAGCGGTTCGCCCGAGGCCACCCGCAGCTGCCACTCGACCAGGTCGAGCCCGGTCACCATCTCGGTGACCGGATGCTCCACCTGGAGCCGGGTGTTCATCTCGAGGAAGAAGAACTCGCCGTCCTGGTAGAGGAACTCGACGGTGCCGGCGTTGACGTACCCGCAGGCCCCGGCCACCTTCACCGCGGCCGCTCCCATCGCCTGGCGCACCGAATCGGGGAAATCGGGCGCCGGGCTCTCCTCGACCAGCTTCTGATGGCGCCGCTGGGAGGAGCAGTCCCGTTCGCCGAGCCAGAGGGTGGTGCCGTGGGTGTCGGCGATGATCTGCATCTCGACGTGCCGGGGCCAGGCCAGGTACCGCTCGACATAGCACTCGTCGCGCCCGAAGTACGCCTTCGACTCGCGCATGGCCGACTCGAGCGCCTCGGCAGCGTCCTCGGCCCGTTCCACCACCTTCATGCCGCGGCCGCCGCCGCCGTATGCCGCCTTGATCGCGACCGGCCATCCGAACTCCTCGCCGAACGCGACGATCTCCTCGGGCGACCGGAGCACCTCCGATCGGCCGGGCACGCCGGACACCCCGACCCGCTCGGCCGCGTGCCGGGAGGAGATCTTGTCGCCCATCACCTCGATGGCCTCCGGCGGGGGACCGATGAACGTCACGCCGCGCTCGGTGATGGCCCTGGCGAAGTCGGTGTTCTCCGAGAAGAAGCCGTACCCGGGATGGACCGAATCGGCTCCGCTGCGCTCGATGACCCCGAGGATGGCCTCGGTGTTGAGGTAGCTCTCCGCGGCGGTCTGTCCCCCGAGGGCGTACGCCTCGTCGGCCAGCCGCACGTGCAGGGCGTCACGGTCCAGCTCGGAGTAGACGGCGACGGTGGCCACGCCCAGCTCGAGGCAGGTTCGGATGACCCGGACCGCGATCTCCCCCCGGTTGGCGATGAGGACCTTCTTGAGCACGCTGCGCCTTTCGCATCGATGTGGCAGGACCGCCCGCTCACCAGCCTGTCACGGGCCGTAGGGTGTCCGCCATGTCGGGCACCGCGTTCACCGACATCAGACGGTTCCCTTCGATCGACTCGACCAACCGCTACCTGCTCGACGAGGCCCGTACCGGTGCCCCCGCCGGCATCGTGGCGACTGCGGACCACCAGACCGCCGGTCGCGGCCGCCTCGGGCGCCGGTGGTTGGCGCCGCCCGGAGCCAACCTCCTGCTGTCCGTCCTCCTCCGTCCGCCGCTCGATCCGGGCGACCGCCATCTGGCAGCCGCCGCGCTCGCGCTCGCCGCGCTCGACGCAGTGGGCACCCTCCTGCCCACCCCCGACCACGGTCGGCTGGTGGGCATCAAGTGGCCGAACGACCTGGTCGCCGGCGACGGCCGCAAGGTCGCCGGGGTCCTGGCCGAGGGAGATCTCTCCGGCGCCCCGCCCGGGCTTCCTGCCCCGGTGGTCGTGGGGATCGGCATCAACGTCAACTGGCCAGCAGGCGACGACGACGGTCCTCCGGAGCTGGAGGGACGGGCTGTCTCCCTTGCACGGCTCAGCGGTGGCCCGATCGACCGCGACGCACTGATGGCGACGCTGCTGGATGCCCTCCCCGCGCGGGTGGATGCGCTCACCACGGCGGAGGGACGGGCAGGCCTCGCCGCAGACCTGCGTGGGGTGTGCGTGACCCTCTGGGCTCCGGTGCGGGTGGAGTTGTCCGGCGAGGTCCTCGAGGGGACTGCCACCGGGCTCACCGGCTCGGGCCACCTGGTGGTCCGCACCCCGGCGGGGGACCGCACGGTGGTGGCCGGCGATGTGGTCCACCTGCGGCCCGCCGTGCCACCCCGACCGCCGGGAGACCCAGGCACCAGGGGCTAGCATCGCCTCCCATGCGACTTCTCGTGACCGGCGGTGCCGGCTTCATCGGATCGAACTTCGTTCGCTACTGGGTCGAGCGCCACCCCGAGGACACCGTGGTGGCGTTCGACGTGCTCACGTACGCAGGAAACCGGCCAAACCTGGTCGACGTCGAGGACCGGATCGCCTTCGTACAGGGGGACATCGGTGATCTCGAGGGTGTCGGCAAGACCCTGGCCGAGCACCAGATCGACGTGATCGTCAATTTCGCCGCCGAGTCCCACAACAGCCTGGCCATCCTGGACCCGACCCGGTTCTTCAAGACGAACGTGCTCGGTACCCAGACCCTGGCCGAGGCCGCCCGGCGCCACGGCGTGACCCGCTTCCACCACATCTCGACCTGCGAGGTCTACGGGGACCTCCCGCTCGATTCGGACGAGGTGTTCACCGAGGACACCCCGTACCGCCCCCGGACCCCGTACAACGCGTCCAAGGCGGGTGCCGACCACGCGGTGCGGGCCTACGTCGAGACCTTCGATCTCCCGGCGACCATCACCAACTGCTGCAACAACTACGGCCCGTACCAGTTCCCCGAGAAGGTCATCCCGTTGTTCACGTCCAAGGCCCTCAACGACGAGCCCCTGCCGCTCTACGCCTCGACCCAGAACAAGCGTGAGTGGCTTCATGTCGACGACCACTGCCGGGCCATCGAGCTCGTGCTCCGCGACGGGGTGGTCGGAGAGACCTACAACGTGGGGAGCGGGGTCGAGGCGAGCATCGCCGAGATCGCGGACGCGGTGTTGGCCGCGACCGGCAAGCCCCAGACGCTCAAGGAGATCGTGCCCGACCGTCCGAGCCACGACCGCCGGTACCTGCTCGACTCGACCAAGATCCGGACCCTCCTCGGATGGGCGCCGACCGTTGCCTTCGACGAGGGGTTGCCCGCCACGGTCGCCTGGTACGCGGACAACCGGAGCTGGTGGGAGCCGTTGCGCGACCGTGCCCCGGTCATCGAGGGCGCCTGGACTGCGACCGGCTCGTCGACCTCGCCGTGACCGACCCCCTCCGGGTCCTCGTGACCGGTGGAAACGGCCAGCTCGGACGCGACGTCCGCGACGTGCTCGCCGGGAAGACCCCGGTCGGGGGTGTGGCCGACGCGGAGGCCGCGACGGGTGTGCTGCCGCCGGTGCGGGCGGGGGCGTACGACGTGCTGTCGACCGACATCGATACGCTCGATCTCTGCGACCGCGACGCGGTCTGCTCCGCGGTGACCATCTTTCGTCCCGAGCTGGTGCTCCACGGAGGAGCCTTCACCGCCGTCGATGCCTGCGAGTCCGATCCGGACACCGCGTTCGCAGTCAACGCGCTCGGCACCCGGCACGTCGCCGAGGCATCGGCCGCCGTGGGCGCCCATCTGGTCTACGTCTCGACCGACTACGTCTTCGACGGGTCCCTGGGCCGCCCCTATGTCGAGTGGGACCAGCCCGGACCCCGCTCGGTCTACGGGCGGAGCAAGCTCGGGGGCGAGACCGAGGTCCGCACACTCTCCGGCGTCGACGGAACCGTGGTGCGCACCGCGTGGGTGAGCGGCGCGCACGGGGCCAACATGGTCAAGACGGTCCTGCGGCTGGCAGACGCGACGCCCGCGGGTACCCTCCGTTTCGTCGACGACCAGCACGGGTGCCCGACCTTCACCGCCGACCTGGCGCGGGCCCTGGTACGCCTCGGACTCGACCGGCGCCCGGGCACCTTCCACGTGACCAACCAGGGCGAGACCACATGGTTCGGTTTCGCCCGCGCGGTGCTCGAGGCGGCCGGCCGCGACCCTTCTGTCGTCGAGCCCATCGCGACCGCCGACCTCGACCCGCCCCGACCAGCACCGCGGCCGGCCAACTCGCGGCTCGACAACGCCGGCCTGCGCCTCTCGGGACTGCCGCTGCTCCCACCATGGCAGGAGTCGCTGGCCAGGTTGGTCGGCGCCCTCGCCGCCGCGGGTTGACCGGGCTCCGCTCCTCCGGCGGCACCACTCGACCAGACGATGGGACGTGACAGATGCCAGTGAGCCACGCCACCACGGACGCAGCAACGGCGGCGGCGACCGCCGGACGTCCCCCCGCCGGTCAGTCACGAAGGATCGCCGTGATCGGCGTCGGGTACGTCGGGCTGCCCACGGCCGCCACCCTGGCCCACCTCGGTCACCGGGTGACCTGTGGTGACGCCGATCCGGCCCGGGTGGCCATCCTTCAGCAGGGACGGGTCCCGATCGTCGAGGACCAGCTCGAGGAGCTGGTCCAGGAAGGCCAGGCCGCTGGGAGGCTCCACTTCGCGGTCGGTGCCTCGGCCGCGGTGGCCGGTGCGGAGTTCGTCTTCCTCTGCGTGCCCACGCCACAGCGGGACGACGGTTCGGCCGATCTCTCCTTCGTCGAGTCGGTGGCCACCGAGATCGGTCCGCACCTCGAGGCAGGATCGGTGATCGTGAACAAGTCCACGGTCCCGGTGGGATCGACACTGGTGGTGGAACGGGTGCTGGGTCGTCACGACGTCCAGGTCGTGTCCAACCCGGAGTTCCTGCGCGAGGGGTCGGCGGTCTCGGACAGCCTGCACCCCGAGCGCATCGTGGTCGGTGCCGACGATCAGGCCGCCGCCGCCCGGGTGGGCGAGCTGTTCGCCGGCACCCGGGCCCCCCTGCTGATCACCGACGCGGCGACCGCCGAAACCATCAAGTACGCCTCGAACGCCTTCCTGGCAACCAAGCTCAGCTTCGTCAACGCGGTGGCCGGTCTCTGTGAGGCGGTCGGCGCCGATGTCCGCGACGTGATCCTCGGTCTCGGGTACGACCGGCGGATCGGTTTCGAGTACCTCCGCCCCGGCCCGGGTTGGGGAGGGAGCTGCCTCCCGAAGGACACCCAGGCACTCGTGCACATCGCGGAACAGGCGGGCTATGACTTCTCCTTCCTCAAGGGAGCCATCGCCACGAACGACGAGCAGTTCAACCGGGTGGTCGACAAGGTGCGCCACGCCCTCGCCCTCCAGCGGTCCGGCGCGGGCGGCACCGCCTCCGAGTTCGCCGGCGCCGTGATCGCCGTGTGGGGGCTCACCTTCAAGGCCGGCACCGACGACCTCCGCAACTCGCCGGCCGTCGAAGTGGCCCGGCGCCTGATCGCCGGCGGCGCCACGGTCCGGGCCTTCGATCCGACCGTGGCGGTCCCCGCCGATCGGGAGTCGGTCGAGGTGGAGGGGATCGGACCCGAGGGGACCGGGAGTCTCCCCGGGTCGCTGCTCGCCTACCCCGACCCCTACGCGGCCTGCGCCGGGGCGGCCGTGGTGGTGGTCCTGACCGAATGGGACGAGTTCCGCTGGCTCGACTTCACCCGGGTCCGGGACGTCCTCGCCCGCCCGGTCATCGTGGACGCCCGCAACCTCCTGGACCCGGCCCAGGTGCGCCGTCTGGGCTTCGAGTACGTGGGGATCGGCCGGTGATCAGCGGACCGGTGGTGGTGCTCGGCGGGGGCGGGTTCCTCGGCTCGCACCTCTGCGACCGGCTGCTCGAACGGGGTCGCGACGTCATCTGCGTGGACGACTTCTCGACGGGACGGCCGTCGAACGTGGCCCACCTGGCTGACCACTCCGGGTTCCGAATGGTCGAGGCCGACGTGTCGCGGTCGATCCCCGTCGAGGACCCGGTCGGTGCGGTCTGCCACCTGGCCAGTCCGGCCTCCCCTCCCGACTACCTGGCCCGGCCCCTCGAGACGCTGGCCGTGGGCAGCGAGGGGACCCGCAACGGCCTCGAGTTGGCCGAGCGGCACGGCGCGCGCTTCCTCCTGGCCTCCACCAGTGAGGTCTACGGCGATCCGGAGATCCATCCGCAGCGCGAGGACTACTGGGGCAGGGTCAACCCGGTCGGACCGCGCAGTGTCTACGACGAGGCAAAGCGGTACGCCGAGGCACTGACCATGGCCCACCACCGCGCCCGTGGCACGAACGTCGGCATCGCCCGCATCTTCAACACCTACGGCCCGCGTCTCCGGCCGGACGACGGCCGGGTGGTCTCGAACTTCCTCCTCCAGGCGATGCAGGGGGAGCCGCTGACGGTCTACGGCGACGGCAGCCAGACCCGCAGCCTCTGCTACGTGGAGGACCAGGTGCGCGGCCTGCTGGCCCTGCTCGACTCCGAGCTCACCGGCCCGGTCAACATCGGCAATCCGGATGAGACCACCGTGCTGGACCTGGCCCGCACGGTGATCGCACTGCTCGGCTCGTCCTCGATTGTCGAGCACCGTCCGCTGCCCACCGACGATCCCACCCGGCGCCGCCCGGACATTACCCTTGCCCGCGCGGCACTGGGATGGGAGCCGGTGATCGGCCTGGAGGAAGGCCTGGTGAGGACCGCGGACTTCCTCGCCGGGGATGCCGGGGCGGAGGGCCGGAGTCGGGCGTCCGCAGCGTCGGGGGCACCGGTGCGGGAGAATGGCGGCGCGATGCCCGGGCCAGAGACAGGAGCAGCCAGCGATGCCTGAATCCGAAGGAGCCGGCCTGCGACCGACCGGCGGGGACGCCACCGGCGAGCAGGGGATGGAGCCGCGCCGGTTCACCCTCCTCTCGGTGATCGTGCCCGTCTACAACGAGCGGGTCACCGTCGCCGAGATCATCCGCCGCATCCGCGGGGTGGACCTGCCGGTCGACGTCGAGGTCATCGTGGTCGACGACGGGTCGTCGGACGGCACGGACAAGGTGCTGGCAGCGCTCGGGGACTCGACGGTCCGCGTCCTCACCCATCCGGTCAACAGGGGCAAGGGTGCGGCCATCCGCACCGGGATGGCGGTGGCCCGCGGAGACCTCCTCCTCATCCAGGATGCCGACCTCGAGTACGACCCGAACGACTGGCCGAAGCTGCTCGAGCCGATCCTCCGGGGCAAGGCCCGCGTCGTCTACGGGAGCCGGTTCACCGGCGAGCGGATGAATATGCTCCCGCTCCATTGGATCGGCAACCGGTTCCTGTCGTTCGTCACCAACCTGCTCTACTCCTCGACCATGTCAGACATGGAGACCTGCTACAAGCTCTTCGACCGAGCGGTGCTCGACGGCATCACCATCCAGGCGGATCGGTTCGACTTCGAACCGGAGATCACGGCGAAGGTGCTGCGTCGTGGACACCGTATCTACGAGGTCCCGATCTCCTATGCCGGCCGTGAGCTCGTCGACGGAAAGAAGATCACCTGGCGCGACGGCATCGCCGCGCTCCGGGCGCTCGTCAAGTACCGGTTCACCCGGATCGACCCGTGACACCCGGCGGCGGCGCCGACGGGCAGACCGCCGTGGTCATCGTCAACTACGAATCCGGTCCGGCGCTGGCGCGTTGCGTGGGGTACCTGCAGGCGGAGGGACCATCGGAGGTGGTGGTCGTGGACAACGGCTCGACCGACGGATCGTTGGCCGCCGCACTGCGGCTTGCGCCCGGGATCGCAGTGGTGGCGCCGGGGACCAACCTCGGGTACGGGGCGGCGGTCAACCGGGGGGTTGCGGCCTCGACCGCCCCCGTGATCCTGGTCTGCAATCCCGACCTCGAGGTCCGACCGGGCACGGTGGCCGCCCTCTGCGACGCCCTCGCCGACGACCCGGGGTGCGCGCTGGTCGGCCCGCTCGTCCGCACCCCGGACGGCCGTCGGTATCCGTCGGCACGACAATTCCCCTCCCTGGTCGACGCGGCCGGGCACGCCGTCCTCGGCCTGTTCGCGCCCGGCAACCGCTTCACGCGTGCCTACCAACGCGCCGAGCTGGACGGCGCGCACGGAGCCGCACGCACAGTCGACTGGGTGTCGGGAGCCTGCTTCCTGGTCCGGCGGGCCGCCTTCGAGGCGGTGGGCGGATTCGACGAGAGCTACTTCATGTACGCGGAGGACGTCGACCTCTGCTGGCGACTGGGGCGGGCCGGCTGGCGGGTGGCTTATGCACCGTCCGCCGAGGTGACCCACACCCAGGGGGTCTCGACCGACCGCCATCCCTACCGGATGATCCTCGAGCACCACCGATCGTTGCTCCGCTTCGCTTCCAGGTCCTCGGTGGGCGGACGTCGGGCGCTGCTCCCCCTGGTGGCGGTCGGGATCGCCCTGCGTGCCGGCCTGGCCTGCCTGGCCCGGGCCGCCGGGACCTGACGCTCGCGGCCAGAGGGCAGGATCCGAGGCTGTAGGGTGTCGACCGATCATGGCGAGCAACTCGACCGGCAAATGGGTGCAACGCGCCGCCACCACCGGCGGTGGGCGGACCTACCGCGGTCAGATGCCGGTCAACTGGTACGCCAGCCTGGTCATCATCTGCATCGTGGGCCTCCTCCTCATCGGCTTCAGCCGGTACGAACGGACCCACCCGACGAACTCCTCGTCCGGGCCGCCCACCACCAGCCAGACCTGGTACGCGGCCCTCGGGGTCGACGTGTGCGGCACGATGGAGCCGAACCTGCCGGCGACCACGCCCACCTCGAAGAACGGGTTCACCGCGAACGGAAACGGCGTGCTGACCATCGCGCCGAAGAACAGCTCGCAGTCCGGCAGCAACGCCACCCTCGGCAAGTTCGTCTCGGAATATCCGGGCATGCAGCTCACCGACAGCGTCCTGCAGTATCCCGGGAAGCCGGCGCTGACCAACGGGGACGTGTGCAAGAAGGGGACCCCGGACGCCGGGAAGCCGGGCGTGGTGATCGTCAACAGCTGGCCCAACTTCAACGCAAAGACCGGATCGGAGACGAGCGGCGACCCTCAGGACCTGCTGTTCACCAACGGTCAGCTCATCACCATGGCGTTCGTACCCGCCAACTCATCCGTCCCCAAGCCGCCGGGCAAGGCGATCGCCGCCCTGATCTCCGCCGCCACCGGCGGATCGCCGACAGCAACCTCCGTCCCGCCGACGGCAACCTCCGTCCCGACCACCCCCACCAGCTCACCCAAGTGAGGGCCGTCGTCCTGGTGGGCGGCGAAGGGACGCGCCTCCGACCGCTCACACTGACCACGCCGA
Organism: uncultured Acidimicrobiaceae bacterium; assembly: GCA_963753905.1. GTDB lineage: Bacteria > Actinomycetota > Acidimicrobiia > Acidimicrobiales > RAAP-2 > Bog-756. The sequence goes on from CAVWDZ010000001.1 coordinate 106,418, forward strand.
AGCAGATGCTCCCCGTCTGCGAGCAGCCCATGATCGAGCGCGTGCTCGGTCAGCTGGCCGTCCACGGAATCGAGGAGGCCGTCCTCTCCCTCGGCTACCGGCCCGACGCATTCACCGGGGCCTTCCCGGAGGGGCGCATCGCGGGGGTGCGCGCGAGCTACGCCGTCGAGCCGACTCCGTTCGACACGGCCGGTGCGATCCGGTTCGCGGCCGAGTTCGGCGGGATCGACGAGACGTTCGTGGTCCTCAACGGGGACGTCCTCACCGACATCGACATCGGATCCCTGATCACCTTCCATCACGACCGCGGTGCCGAGGGAAGCATCGCGCTCACCCCGGTCGACGACCCGAGTGTCTTCGGGGTCGTGCCCACCGACGAGGACGGCCGGGTCCAGGCGTTCATCGAGAAACCGCCACGCGACGAAGCACCGACCAATTTCATCAACGCCGGCATCTACGTCCTCGAGCCCTCGGTGCTGGGGCGGATCGCCCCCGGGGTCCGGGTCTCCATCGAGCGGGAGACCTTCCCGGCGCTCGTCACCGACCGGACCCTCTTTGCGCTGGGGTCGGATGCCTACTGGCTCGACACCGGCACGCCGGACACCTATCTGCGCGCCCACCGGGACCTGCTCTTCGGCCGTCGCGACGGACCTCCCGCCCCAGGGGCGGAGGCGGACGACTCGCTCGGGCGGGGTGTGTGGCGCATCGGCCGGGTGGAGGTGGCCAGTGCCTCGGTCGCCCGGTCGCTGATCGGAGAAGGCGCCACCGTCGAGCCCAGGGCCTCGGTGGTCGACTCGGTGCTGGGCGCGGGTGCCGTCGTGGAGGACGGGGCCACGGTGACCGGCTCGGTCCTCCTGCCCGGCGCCCGGGTGGCGTCCAGCGCCACCGTCGAGGGATCCATCGTGGGCCCCCGGGCCATCATCGGACAGCGGTGCGTGATCCACGGGGTGTCGGTCATCGGAGCCGGTGCGGTGATCGCCTCGGGAACGACCCTGGACGGCGAGCGGTACACGGGAGGGGAGTGACGTGCGGGCGGTGGTCACCGGTGGGGCAGGGTTCATCGGCTCGACTCTGGTCGACCGGTTGCTGGCCGAGGGTCATACCGTTGACGTCATCGACGACCTGTCGACCGGGTCGCTCTCCAACCTCGCCCAGGCGCGGTCGTCGGCCGACCACGATCTGACCATCCACAAGCTCGACATCCGCTCTCCCGAGGTGATCGACCTGATGCGCCGCCGTACTGCGGACGTGGTCTTCCACCTCGCCGCCCAGGCGGATGTGCGGGTGTCGGTCGCCGACCCGGTCTTCGACGCCGACATCAACCTGCTCGGGACGCTGCGCGTGCTCGAAGGGGCGCGGGCCGCCGGCACCCCGCGTGTGGTGTTCGCCGCGAGTGGAGGGACCCTGTACGGGGAGCCCGACATCTCCGAGCTGCCCCTCAAGGAGTCCCTGCCGCATCACCCGCTCTCACCCTACGGCGTCTCGAAGAAGGCGGCGATCGACTATCTCGCCGCCTACCGCGAGCTCCACTCACTCGAGTTCGTGGCGCTGGCCCTGGCCAACGTCTACGGCCCCCGTCAGGATCCCCACGGCGAAGCCGGCGTCGTCGCCATCTTCGCCGAGCGGCTGTTGCGGGGAGAGGAAGTGACGATCTTCGGCGACGGCGAGCAGACCCGCGACTTCGTCTTCGTCGACGACGTGGTCGACGCGTTCGTCCGGGCCGCCGCCAAAGGCGGCGGTCTGGTCTGCAATATCGGGACCGGACGGGAGACGTCGGTCAACGGGCTGTTGGAGGAGATGGCGGCGCAGGCCGGGGTCGAGCCGGCGCGCACGTTCAAGCCACTGCGCGCAGGCGAGCTCCTCCGCAGCTGCCTCGATGCCTCCCGCGCCGAGATCCACCTGGGGTGGACCCCATGGACCGGGCTCGGTGCCGGAACGGCGGCCACGATCGGATCCGTGCGTCGCCGGCTCGAGGAGTCGGGCGACCTCTGAACGCTGCGGCGCGTGCCGAAACGGTCGGTGCGTCCGCTCCCGGCCCCGGACGGACTAGCCTGTGGGTGATCCTGGTGCGCCGAACGTTGGCGGCAGGCCGTCCCCCGAGGCACCCCTCCGTCGCCTCCCCTGTCGCACGAAAGCGCATCCATGCCCCCCTCCCCGCCGTCGTTCGCCGATCTCGGCGTCCCCTCCGACATCGTCGCGGTCCTCCGCGCCCGCTCGATCACCGCTCCGTTCCCCATCCAGGAGCTGACCCTGCCCGACGCACTCGCAGGCCGGGACGTCTGCGGCAAGGCGCCGACCGGATCGGGAAAGACCCTGGCCTTCGGGATCGGCGCGGTGGCACCACTGAGCGGTCCGTTGGCCCGGTCCAGACGCCCGAGAGTGCTGGTGCTCACCCCGACGCGGGAGCTGGCCGCACAGGTCGCCTCGGAGCTCCAGGTGTTGGCCGGCCCGCGCGGTCTGAAGGTGGCCTGCTTCTACGGCGGCGTTGGATACGGTCCCCAGCTCACCGCGCTCTCCCGCGGCGTGGACGTGGCAGTGGCCTGTCCCGGCCGCCTCGGCGACCTCATCGAACGCGGCAGCATCCGGCTCGACGCCGTCGAGATCGTGGTCGTCGACGAAGCCGACCGGATGGCCGACATGGGGTTCCTGCCCGATGTCCGGCGCATCCTCGACCTCACACCGTCCGATCGCCAGACCATGCTCTTCTCGGCGACCCTCGACGGTGACATCGACGTCCTGGTCCGCCGGTACCAGCGCCACCCGGTTCGCCACGAGTTGGAGCTCGACGAGGACGACGTGGGCACTGCGGTGCACCTGTTCTGGCGCGTCGCCTCGGGCGACCGGCTGGCGCGCACCGTCGAGACGGTGGCCGCCGCGGGCCCGACCATCGTGTTCTCACGGACCAAGCACGGGACCGACCGGATCACCCGGCAGCTCGAGCAGCGGGGTGTCCGGGCCGTTGCGATCCACGGGGACCGCAGCCAGAAGCAGCGCGAGAAGGCGCTCGACTCCTTCATCCGCGGTGCAGTCGACGCGCTGGTTGCCACCGACGTGGCCGCCCGGGGCATCCACGTCGACGGGGTCAACGCAGTGGTGCACTTCGACCCACCGGCGGACACCAAGGACTACGTACACCGGTCCGGTCGCACGGCCCGGGCCGGCGCGACCGGCGTGGTGGTCAGCCTGGTCACCCCGGACAAGGCCGGCGCGGTCAAGAAGCTCCAGCGTGAGTTCGGGGTCCCGGTGGGGACCTCGGAGCCGGATCTTGCCGCAGTCACCGCGGTGCTCGGCCCGCCACCTGTGCGTGGTGATCGGGCACGTCCCGCCACGCATGCACAGAACGGCAAGCATGCTCAGAACGGCAAGCCGGCACAGAACGGCAAGCCGGCACAGAACGGCAAGCCGGCACAGAACGGCAAGCATGCACAGAACGGCAAGGCGGCCAACTCGGGCCAGCACGTGAAGCCGGCCAAGTCGGGCCAGCACATGAAGCCGGGCAAGCACGCCACGCCGGGTCATCGGGCGCCGGCGACCGGCCACAGGGGTCGGAGCGCGACCGCTGGCGCTTCCCGCGCCGTGCGGCACGGTGGTGGTGCCGACGGTGCCCGGGTCACCAACGGCAGCTCCCGTCGAGCCCGACGGAGCCGCTGACAGACGGTCACCCGCGGACCGGCGCCAGGCCCCGATCAGCGGAAGAGGTCGTCCTTCGGTGCCCGGATGATCTCTTTCGCCACCGACGAAGGACGCAGCCACCTGGGATCGATGCCCCGGACCACGGCGGCCGGCACCGAGCGGTCCTTTCCCATGACGAGGTCGGCCGCACCGGCCACCTCGTCGGCTATGCACAGCTCGGTCGCGTCGAGGACACGTCCCGTGGCGTCGAGGGTCCCGCGGAGGTCGACCACACCGGCGATCCCGGCGATCCCGATGGCCACATCGGTGACCCCGTTGCGCCAGGCGCGCCCGAAAGTGTCCGAGACCACGACGCCCACGGTGACCCCGAGCAGTCGACCGAGGGATGCGCGGATCCGCCGCGCCGAGCGGTCGGGATCCAGGGGCAGCAGGGCCGCGGTGCCCGCGTCGACGTTGGAGAGGTCGACGCCGGCGTTGGCACAGACGAATCCGTGGCGCGTCTCGGTGATGAGCAGCTCGTCGCGGCGGCGCAGGATCCGCACCGACTCGGCCTCGACCAAGGCACGTTTGGCCGCAGGATCGTCCGGGTCGACGCCCACCAGCCGGCCTTCGGCCTTGGAGACCACCTTCTGGGTGACCACCACCACATCACCGTCGCGGACCCGAGCACCCGCGTCGCCGTCACCACCGCCACCGCCTCCGCCACCGGAGTCGGCCAGGGCGTCGGCCAGGAGCGCGGCGAGATCGTCCCCGGGGCGCACCTCACCGATGCCGGTCACCGGGAGGATGGTCAGCGCGCCGGGGACGCGCGGTCAGACGGTGGCACCGAGCACGATCCGGGACAGGGCGGCTGAGCGCTCGCGGCTGGACATCACCGTCGGTGCCACCACGCACCGAACCCCCTCGGCCTCGACTGCCGTAGCCAGTCCGGCATCGGCCTCGTCGATGACCAGCGTGCCCATCCATCCCGCGTACCAGCGGGCCACCCCGACCACGGTCGACTCGAAGCCCATCTCGCGCAGGAGGCGGTCGGCGGGACCCTTGATGGCGGCGCCGGCCACGATGGGGGAGACCCCGACGATCCGGTCGCGCCGGGTCTCGAGCGCCTCGAGCACGCCCGTGACGGCGAGCAGCGGTCCGATGGAGACGACCGGGTTGGAGGGGCAGACGACGACCGTGTCGGCTCCGGTGATGGCCTCGAGCACCCCGGGACCCGGACGGGCCCCCTCGGACCCCTCGAAGCGCACCGCGGCGACGGCCACATCGTGGCGGCGGTGCACGAAGTACTCCTGGAAGCCGACTTCGGGACCGTCGACGAGCCGGAGCCGCGTGCGCAGGGGATCGTCGGTCACCGGCAGGACCCGGATCCCGACCCCGAAGGAGCGGGCCAACTCGGCGGTGACCGCGGCGAGGGTGGCCCCCTCGGCCAACCGCTGGGTCCGGTAGCAGTGCGTGGCCAGGTCCCGGTCGCCGAGACGGAACCAGGTCGTCCCTCCCAGGCGTTCGAGCGCGTCCATCACCCGCCAGGTCTCACCGGTCAGCCCCCATCCGGTCTCGGGATTGATGGCATCGGCCAGCGTGTAGATCACCGTGTCCAGGTCGGGGGAGATGTGCAGGCCGTGGAGGATGGTGTCGTCGGCGGTGTTGACGACTGCGGTGATCTCGTCCGGCGCGACCACCTCGACCATGCCCCGCAGGAGGCGGGCCGCTCCCACCCCGCCGGCCAGCGCGGTGATCACGAGGGCCACTCGACGCGCCGGGCACCCGGGTCGTCCGTGTGGGCGGTGGTCACCGGCGCAGGCTACCCGCCCTGCCACCTGCGCCCTTTCGGAGCCGCGTCGGTCGCGGCATCGCCCGGAGGATGTGCAAGGCTCACGACGTGCCGCCGGAGCGACCAGCGACCGCCGCGTCGGACCGGCTGTCGGTCGGATTCGACGCCACCCCCCTCCTCGGTCGCCCGACCGGGGTCGGCGTCTTCTGCGCGGGGGCGCTCGCCGGGTTGGCCGAGCGGTGCGACCTCGCCACGTCCGCGTACGCGGTGAGCTGGCGCCGTCGAGAAGAGATCGACGGTCTCCTGCCGCCCGGGGTCGGGTGCGCGCAGCGGCCCATGCCGGCCCGCCCTCTGCACTGGGCCTGGAGGCACGGTCACCGACCGCCGATCGAGTGGTTCCTCGGGGCGAGGGACGTGGTCCACGGGACCAACTTCGTCGTGCCGCCGGCCAGCCGGGCCGCCCGGGTGCTCACCGTCCACGATCTGACCGTGGTCCTGTACCCGGAGCTCTGCGACGGACCCACCCTGGTGTTTCCACAACTCATCAGACGCGCCGCGGCGGACGGCGCCTGGGTGCACACACCGTCCCGGTTCGTGGCCGACGAGGTCGTGGCCGAGTTCGGCGTCGACCCCGAACGGGTGCGGACCGTCCACCACGGCGTGCCCCGGCTGCCGTCCCCGGACGCGCGGACCCCGGCCCTGCCGCTCCCGGAGGGGTGTCACCGCTACGTGTTGGCGGTCGGCACCGTGGAGCCACGGAAGGACTACCCCCTCCTGGTCTCGGCCTTCGGGACCCTGGCCCCCGACTGGCCGGACGTCGCACTGGTGGTCGTGGGCGGCGACGGCTGGGGGGCGGAACGGTTCGGCGACGCGGTCGCGGCCTCGCCGGCCCGTTCCCGCATCGTGCGCACCGGCTACCTCGACGACCGGTCACTGGCCGCGGCGCTGCGCGGCGCCGCGGCGCTCGCCTACCCGTCGACCTACGAGGGATTCGGGTTCCCACCGCTCCAGGCCATGGACGCAGGCGTGCCGGTCGTGGCCACCGCGGCCGGTGCCGTGCCCGAGGTGGTCGGCGACGGTGCCGTGCTGGTGCCGCCGGGCGACACCGACGCGCTCGCCGAGGCGCTGCAGGGAGTCCTGAGCGGCGGGACCGGGATCGAGGCACTCGTGGCCCGCGGGCGGGCGCGCAGTGCCGGGTTCAGCTGGGCGGCGTGCGCCGAGGGCCTGTCCTCCCTCTATCACGAGGCCCGCGCCGGCGGTACGGACGGGCGGGGGCGGTGATGAGCCGGCTCCGTCTGCTCCTCCTCGCCGAACAGCTGCGCAGATCTGCACCGGGAGGCATCGGCACCTATGTCCTCGGCCTCCTCCAGGGCCTTGCCGCACTCGGCCCCGGGGTCGCCCCGGACCTCACCCTCACGGCGAGCCGTGCCCCGGGCGGACCCCACAGCGACGATCCGCTTGCCGCGCTCGGACATCCCCTCAGGGTCTCGCGCCTGCCGGGACCACTACTTACCCGGGCATGGGACCACGGGTTGGTACGGGTAGGGACCGGGTACGACGTGGTCCACGCGCCCTCGCTCGCCACACTCGAGGCCCGCGGCGCGGCCCTCGTCGTCACGGTCCACGATCTGCTGTGGCGTCGCGTCCCCGAGGCCTACCCGCGCCGCGGGTTGCGCTGGCACGAGGCGGCACTCGGACGCGCGCTCCGCCGGGCCGACCGGTTCGTGGTGCCGGCCCGGGCGGTCGCCGACGACCTGGTGGCCGCAGGAGCTCCGTCAGGGTCGGTCACGGTCATCCCCATGGGCTGCGACCACCTGCCCCCGCCGGACCACCGAGCGGCTGCGGCCCACCTCGCCGCCCTCGGTGTCCGCGGTCCCTTCCTGCTCAGCGTCGGCACCGTCGAGCCGCGCAAGAACCTCCAGCGCCTCGTCGAGGCGTACGGTCAGGTCCGGGACGCGCTGCCCGAGCCGTGGCCCCTGGTGATGGTGGGCCCTTCCGGATGGGGAGCCCACGTGCAGCCTCAGGCGGGGGTGATCGAGGCCGGCATCGTGACCTCGGCCGAGCTCGCCGGCCTGTACGCCTCTGCCCGGCTGCTCGCGTACGTGCCGCTCATCGAGGGCTTCGGCCTTCCGCCGGTGGAGGCGATGGGCCTCGGCACACCGGTCGTCTCCAGCCCGCTGCCGAGTACGGAAGGCGCGGCATTCGAGGTCGACCCCGTGGACGTCGCCTCCATCGCCCGGGGACTGCTCCGGGTGGCGACCGACGAGGCGACGCGCGCTGTCCTCGTGCAGCGCGGGATCGAGCGCTCGGCCGCGCTGTCCTGGGAGAGCATCGCCCGCCGCCACGTGGAGCTCTGGGAGCAGGTGCGCACCCACTCGGTCCCCGGCGGTGCACCGTGACCGGGGACGACCGCGTCCGGGTGGCCCTCGACGTGAGCGCGGTGCCGGAACGCCCGGTCGGCGCCGGCCAGTACGTGCTGGCGCTGGCGGGGGGCCTCTCCGAACGGTCCGACGTGGACCTGGTCGTCTGCAGCCGCCGCTCGGACCGGACCAGGTGGGTGCCGCTGACCGCGCCGGGGGACCTGTTCGCGGCGGCGCCGGACCCGCGGCCCCTCCGCCTGGTGTGGGAGCGGGTCCTGCTCGGTCGGCTGGTGGGCCGGACGGGGGCGGCCGTGCTCCACGGGCCGCACTACACGATGCCCCGGCACCCGCCGGTACCGTCCGTGGTCACGATCCACGATCTGAGCTTCTTCGAATGGCCCGAGTGGCACGAGCGATCCAAGGTGCTGCTCTTCCGCAGAGCGATCAGGACGGCCGCCCGGGACGCGCAGGTGGTCGTGTGCCCGAGCCGCACTACGGCCGAGTCGTTGCACCGGTGGTGCAGGGTGGACGCTGACGTGGTGGTGGCCCCCCATGGCGTGGACCCCGACCGGTTCCACCCCGAAGAGCCGGCCCCAGGAGCGGACGCGGCCGCCATCGGCCGGCTCGACGATCGTCTCACCCACCGGCGGCCGTTCCTCCTCTTCGTGGGCACCCTGGAGCCGCGCAAGGACGTACCCTCTCTCGTCGACGCGTTCACCCGGGTGGCCGCACGCCATCCGGACAGCCTGTTGGTGCTCGCCGGCGGACGCGGGTGGGGAGCGGACGCCGTCGACCGCTCGGTGACCGCCTCGGGTCTCGCCCCGCGCATCGTGCGGACCGGGTACGTCGCCGATGCGGATGTCGCCGCCCTCCTGCGCACAGCAAGGGCTGCGGTCTACCCCTCGCGCTACGAGGGGTTCGGCCTTCCTGCCCTCGAGGCGCTGGCCTGCGGGACGCCGCTGATCACCACCTCCGGAACGGCGATGGAGGAGGTCGCCGGCGCCGGCGCCCTCCTCGTCGCGCCCGGGGACGTGGCCGCGCTCGCCGACGCCATCGACGCAGTGCTCTCCCGGCCCGGCGATGCCGAGGCGGCCGAGCGCCGGGCCCTCGGCCGCGAGATCGCCCGGAGCCACACCTGGGCGGCGAGTGCTGCGCTTCATGTCGGGGCCTACCGCTCCGCCCTCTGTCGCGGGGGATGACGCGGCCCAGATGATCCGCCCGACGCCCAGCCGGTATGGTGGCCCGTCGTGCGCTCCTTGATCACCGGAGGCCTCGGTTTCGTGGGCACGTGGCTGGCAGAGCATCTCCGTGCCGAGGGCGATCTGGTGGTGCAGATCGATCGGGAAGTGGAGATCACCGATCCCGACGCCCTCCTGGTCGCACTCACCGACGCGGCGCCCGACGCCGTCTACCACCTGGCCGCGCTCACCCACGTCGGTCAATCGTGGGACGACCCACTCCGGGTGGTCGCTGTCAACGTGCTCGGGACGGGTGCCGTGTTGGCCGCGGCCCGGCGGTGCGGCACCGACCCGACGGTGCTGGTGACCAGCTCGGCCGAGGTCTACGGCGCGGTGACCGATCCGTCGAGGCTCCCGCTCACCGAGCAGTCACCAACCGCACCGCTCACCCCCTATGCCGCCTCCAAGCTGGCCGCCGAGGCGCTCGTGACCCAGGCCCACCTCGGCCACGGCCAGCGGGTGATCACCGTGCGACCCTTCAACCACATCGGCCCCGGGCAGTCGATGAGCTTCGCGGTCCCGGCCCTCGCCGGGCGCATCGTGGACGCGGCCCGGACCGGTGCTGCCGCCATCCCGGTGGGCAACCTCTCGGCGCGGCGCGACTTCACCGATGTCCGTGACGTCGTCCGTGCCTACCGCCTGCTGGTGGAGACGGGGGAGCCGGGCGGTGTCTACAACGTCTGTTCCGGACGCGACGTCTCGATCCAGGAGATCGCCGACCGCCTCTGCGATCTGGCCGGGAGCACGGTGGAGCTCGAAGCCGACCCGTCGCTCGTGCGGCCGGTCGAGGTACCCGTCCTGCGCGGTGATCCGACCCGTCTCCAACAGGCGACCGGTTGGAAGCCCGAACTGGACCTCGACCAGACCCTCGCCGACGTGCTCGAGCACGCGCGGCGGGGCGGCTGATCGGGCGGCGCCGAGGATCAGGCGGCCGCGGTCGGGCGGAGGGTGCGGAGTTGGGTCCGCGCCTCTTTGGCCTGCAGATGGGCCTGCTTGGCGAGGTCGCGGGCCTGGGTGGGCAACCGCTCCTCGAAGGGGGCGAACAAGCCCTCGACCCGCTCGATGATCTCCTCGACCCGGTCCATGAGCTGGTCGACCTTGGCGTCGACCTCCTGGATGGTGCCGGCGAGGTCGGAGCGGACCGAGGTGACCCGGTCGCCGAGACCGGGGTTGGTGCCCGAGAGCCGCTTGGTCAGCTGGTGGCGCTCGACTTGGAGCCGCTGGATGCCGAGCACGCCGGCGCCGATGACGACGTAGGTGGCGTCCTTGGCCACGGAAGCGAGGTCCTTGGCGGCCCTGGTGATGTCGGTCGCGATGTCTGGCATGGTGTCCTCCTTGTACGGGGTGGTCGTGCGTGTTGGGATCGTGGTGCGACGAATACAAGTGTATCTGTGTTGATAAACAGTTGCAAGCATACCGGGACGCCCCCGGGCCGTGTCCCGGACCGGCCGGGAGGGCCCCGGAACCGCTCCGACACCCATCGACACCCCCTCTGAGCAGGAAGAGCCCTGGGGACGATGTCGCGGCCCGATAGCCTCTCCCCCTTGATGGACACCCTGGCCCCGCCGGTCGTCGTTGTCGTCGTGGCCCATGATCCCGGCCCGTGGTTCGACGAGACGCTGGCCTCACTCGCCTCGCAGGACTACCCCGAGCTCTCGGTGCTCGTCCTCGACGCCGCCGGTCGCGGCCAGGATCTCGCGGCCCGGGTCGCGGCGGTGCTCCCGTCGGCCTACGTGCGGCGGTTCGAGCGCAACCAGGGGTTCGCCGCGACCGCGGACGAGGTGCGGGCCATGGTCGACGGGGCCGACTACTACCTGTTCTGCCACGACGATGTGGCCCTCGACGAGGACGCGGTCCACCTGCTCGTCGAGGAGGCCTTCCGGTCGAACGCCGGCGTGGTCTCCCCCAAGGTGGTGAGCTGGGACGATCCCGAGCGGCTGGTGCACGTGGGGATGGTCGTCGACAAGGGCGGCTCGGTGGTCGACCGGGTGCAGCCCCATGAGATCGACCACGGCCAGCACGACGCGGTGCGAGACGTCTTCGTGGCTCCCGGTGGTTGCACCCTGGTCCGCACCGACCTCTTCGCCGAGCTCGACGGGTTCGATCCGGCGATCGTGGCCATGGGCGAAGATCTCGACCTCTGCTGGCGGGCGCAGGTGATGGGGGCCCGGATCATCGTCGCCCCGGATGCCCGGGTGCGGCACCTCGAGGTCCTGGCCAGCGGGACCCGCACCATCGAGCCGTCGCTGATCGGCGCGGCCGAGGACGAGGCGCCGCGCCACCCGGTCACCCTCCAGGAGCTGCAGCGCCGCCACGAGCTCCTGGCCGTGTTCAAGTGCTACGGACGCATGCACCTGCTCCGGGTGGTGCCGCAGGTGTTCCTGCTGTCCCTCGGCGAGGTCGTGGTGGCCGAGCTCGCCGGCAACCGGGTGCGGGCGCGGGCTGTCGTGCGGGCCTGGCGCTGGAACCTGGGCCGTCTCGGGGCGATACGGGTCCAGCGGGCCGCGCTCCGGGCCAAGCGCCGCCTCGGGGACAAGGAGATACGACTACTCCAGGTCGGTGGGAGCGCCCGGCTGTCGGCCTACACCCGCCGGGTGGTCCAGCAGGGGTTCGCCGGGGCGCACACCGAGGAGCTGGCAGCGGCAGCAACCGCGACCGCGGCGGGCGAGGACGTCGATCGGACCCCCGACGGTGGGCCCGGGCCCGAAATCGGGCCGGAGGCGCCCGGAGCGGTGGCGGGGCGGATCCGGCTGACCGTCTGGCTCGCGGCCGCCCTGGTGGTGGTCATCGGGTCACGGAACGTGCTGACCGGCCACCTCCCCGCCCTCGGCCAGTTCACCCCCTTCCCCGACTGGTCGCAGACCCTCTCGGGGTTCTTCGGCGGCTGGCACCCGTCGGGTGTGGGGACGATCGCGCCGGCCGCGCCCGGGCTGGCGGTCTCCGGGGTACTCGGGACACTCCTCATCGGGGCGATGGGCCTCACCCAGAAGGTCCTCGTCTTCGGGTGCCTCCCGGTCGGGGCCTGGGGCGTGGTCCGCCTGCTGCGCCCGTTCGGATCCCAGCGTGCCTCGCTGGTCGCCGGTCTCGCGTACCTCGCCATCCCCCTTCCCTACGACGCTCTGGCCCTCGGCCGATGGGGTGCCCTCGTCGTCTACGCGGGGTTCCCCTGGGTCCTCGGTGCCCTGCTACGGGCGACCGCCCTCGAGCCCTTCGCCCAGGTGGTCACCGGTCCCGCCGGTGTTCCGCCGTCGGAGGACCGGGGCGCGGGGGTCCCGCCGGATGCCCTGTCCCGGGCAGCCGAGCGCGTTGCGGTTGCCACCCCGGGCCCCGTGATCCCGCCGGCGACCGGAGCGTGGACCTCACGTCACGGCCTGCTCGGTGCCGCGCTCGCCCTCGGCCTGCTCGAGGCGCTCCTCGTCGCCTTCGTGCCCGCCGCAGCCATCGTGGTGGTGCTCGCGGCGCTCTCCCTCCTCATCTCCTCGGTCCTCCTCGGGGACGCACGCCCGGCAGGTCGGGTCGTCCGCCTCGCGCTCGCGTCGACCCTGGTCGCCGCCGTGATCTGCCTGCCCTGGGTCATCGGCGTGCTCTCGTCCGGGTCCGGTGCGCTGGCTGTGTTCGGGACGCCGACCCCGGCCGCGGGTGCTGCCGCGTGGGGATCGTTGCTGCGCTTCGCCGTCGGGCCGATCGGAGGGTCCCCCCTGGCCTGGGGCTTCATCGCCGCCGGAGCGGTGCCGCTCGTGCTCGCCCGCGGGTCCCGTTTCCGGTGGGCGGTGCGCCTCTGGTCGGTCGCTCTCGTCTCGTGGCTGGCCGCGTGGGTGGTTGGCCGCGGGTGGACGGGTCGGCTGGCCGTCGACCCTCTCGTCCTGCTCGCACCGGCGGCGGTGGCCATCTCGGCCGCGGTCGGGCTGGGCATCGCCGCCTTCGAGGTGGATCTGCGGGCCGCCGACTTCGGCTGGCGCCAGCTCACGACGGTGTTCGGGGTGATCGCGGTCTCCCTCGCCGCCTTCCCGACCCTCGTCTCGGCACTCCCCGGACGGTGGGACCTGCCGGTCAACGACTTCTCCCAATCGGTGAGCTGGATGGACGCCCAGGTTGGGGCGGGAGCCTTCCGGGTCCTCTGGCTCGGGGATCCCCGCTCGCTCAACCAGGGTGGGTGGAGCGCGGGCGACGGGCTGGCCTACGCCACATCCGAGAACGGGGCCCCGGACGCCCGGTGGCTGTGGAACGCCGCCTCCCCGGGCCCGGCCGACGGACTCGGCGCGGCGGTGGACGAGGCCCGCTCGGGCCGGACCGACCAGCTCGGGCTCCTGCTCGCGCCTGCCGGGGTGCGCTACGTGGCCGTGCTCACCTCGGTCGCCCCGGAGATCACCGGCGAGCAGAGCCCGACCCAGTACCCCGTCCCGTCCGACCTGCTCCCGGCGCTGACCCGCCAGCTCGATCTCCGCCCCGAGCTCTCCGGGACCGGGATCACCGTCTACGACAATGCAGACTGGATCCCGCAGCGGGCAGCGGTGGCCCCGACGGTCGCCGTGGGCGCCGCCCAGCCGCCTCCGACCGCCTCGCCCCCGGGCACCCCGTTGGTGGCTTCGGCCCGGCCGGTCCTGCCCGGCCCGGCCGCCGGGCGCGCCTATGCGGGCCCGATACCCGCCGGGACGGTGCTGGCCGCGGAGGCCCCGGCCGGTCGATGGGAGCTCACGACTTCGGGAGGGCGGGTCGCCCCGCGGTCGAGTGCGTTCGGGTGGGTCCCCCGGTACCGGATGGCGCGCGCCACGACCGGCACGCTGCACTTCGACGGCGGCCTCCTCCCGGTCGCCGAGGGACTCTTCACCGTCGTGGTCTGGCTGCTCGCGGTCGCTGCGCTCATCGACCGGCGCCGACTGCGCCGGCAGTGGGAGCGGGTTGGCAGGGCGCGTCACCATGCGGTGGCCCACAGCCGGCGCGACACCGATCTCGACGACGTGTGGACCGAGGGAGTCGGTGCGCTCCGGTGAGCACTCCCGAGCCGCCGACGATCGCCCCGACACCCCGATCGGCCGCACGTCGCCACGCGGCCCGACCGGTACCGGGGCGCACGGCCGCGGTGGTCGCGGTGATCCTGGTCCTCCTCGGGGTCGGCCTGGTGTCCCTGACCGTCCCGCCACCTGCCGCCGCTCCGGTTCCCCCGTCGGCGGACGGCGTCGCAGTCGCGCCCGCCGACGCCACCTCGGCATCGCTGTTCTGCGTGCCGGGCACAGCGGGCACCGACACCGTCTTCCTGGCCAACGCCACCGATGCCACAGCGAAGGGCGTGATGACCACGGTGGCCTCCACCGGGACCGCACCCGTGCGCCGTCAGGTGGTCGTCCCCGCCATGGGCACCGCGGCCGTGGACCCGTTCGGGGGGTCGGCGACGACCGCCACCGCGACCTCGTTCACCTTCGCCGGCGGCGGGGTCACGGCCACTCAGTCGGTGGGGTCGGCAGCGGGATGGGACAGCGCGCCGTGTGCCTCACGGGTCTCTTCCCAGTGGGCGTTCGCCGGAGGGTCGACGACGGCGGGGAACTCGCTCACCCTCTCCCTCTTCGATCCGACAGCGGCTCCGGCGATGGTCAACGTGAGCTTCCTCACCGTCTCCGGTGCGGTGCTGACCCCGCAGGCCTACCAGGGGCTCACCATCGCCCCGGGCCAGCTCGTCGAGGAGCAGGTGGGCACCTTCGTCCAGGACCAGCCCACCGTCGCGACCCTGGTCTCGTCCGCCTCGGGGTCGCTGGTGGCGACCGAGCTCCAACAGCAGACGGTGGGGTCGTCGACCGGCCTCTCCCTCGAGCTCGGATCCCCTGCCCCGGAGACCACCTGGTACTTCGCCCAGACCACGGCCACCACGAAGGGGGCGGTCGACTTCACCCTGGCCAATCCCGGGACGTCACCGCTCACCGTCCAGTTCTCGGTCGGCCTGCCGTCGGCCACCGTCGTTCCCCGACGGGTGGTGATCCCGGCCATGGCGGCCACCGTCTTCGACGCCTCCTCGATGGCCGGGTGGCCGCAGGGGACCGCCTACGCGGTGACCGTCGAGGCGCCCGCCCCGATCGTGGTCGGCCGCTCGGTGCTGGCCCCGCCGGGCGCTCAGGCCCCCGGGTGGGGTGCGTCCTCCGGCTCCTCCTCGCCCTCGACCGGCTGGCTGGTGATCGGACCGGGCGTGCCGGGCGCCCCGGCCGTGGCCGGCGCCACCGTGCGTACGCTCGCCGTCGCCGATCCGGGCGGATCGCCGGCCAGCGTCGTCGTCACCGTGCTCGGGGGCGCGCGCGGTGGGACCAGGGCCATCGTCTCGCCGCACTCCCTCGTCGTGTTCGGACCCTCGCAGATCGGTGGTGTCGGGCCGTATACCGTGCGGTCGTCCGTCCCCGTCGTCGTCGAGGCGGACGCCGGGCCGTCGGGTGCGCCGGGCGTGGTCGCCGGCGACGGGGTGTCCCTTCCCTCCTGAGCGCAGCAAGCGTCCGTCCGACCGGCGCTGTCCCGCTCCGGTGTCCGATCCGGTCTGCGCTCCCGCCGTCGACCCGCGGTGGGGTCGGGAGGATCAGCGAGAAGCGGGAGGTGGGGGAGGCGGAGGCCAGGGAGCCTGCTTGCCCGGCCACGGTGAGGACGTCGGCGGCGGCCAGTGGCCCGTCGGCGGCGCGGGAGGCTGCGGCACACCAGGGGCGGGCGCGGCACCGTTGGCGGCACCGTTGGCGTTGTCGGTTGCGTGGCTGACCGTCTCCGTGCCCTGTTCGGCGCCGGACTCGGTGGCGGCCTCCTCGCGGCTGTCGGCGGCGCGGGACCGCGTCGGCCATCCAGTCGGGTGGACCGTCGGCGTTCTCCGCGCCGGTCGGCCCGTGCTGGTCGGCGACGAAGATCGGCGGCACCGACTTGACGCCCTCGGCGTGCACCGGGCGCCCGTAGGCGGTGTCGACCAGCCGACCGACCGTCTCGCCGTCGACAGTCTCCTCGTCGAGCAGGGCCCGGGCGAGCGCGTCGAGCCCGCCGCGGTGGCGGGCCAGGACCTCGAGGGCGCGTTGCTCCTGAGCCCGGAGGATGAGCTCGACCTCGTCGTCGATGACCTGGCTGGTGTGCTCGGAGTAGTCCCGGGTGTGCATGAGGTCCTCGCCCAGGAAGACCTGCCCCTGGGAGCCCCATGCCATCGGGCCGATCTTGTCGCTCATGCCCCATTCGCGGACCATCTTGCGGGCGAGCTCGGTGTTGCCGACGAGGTCGTTGCTCGCACCGGTCGAGAGATCGCCGTAGACGAGGAGCTCGGCCGCCCGGCCGCCCATCCGCACGCAGAGCGAGTCCTCGATGTGCTGGCGCGGGTGGATGTGGCGCTCCTCCATGGGCAGCTGCATGGTCACTCCGAGCGCGAGCCCGGTGGGGAGGATGGTCACCTTGTGGACCGGGTCGGCGTCGGGCAGCACATAGGCGAGCACCGCATGGCCCCCCTCGTGGAAGGCCACCCGTTCCTTCTCGGCGCCGGACAGGACCAGGCTCTCGCGGCGCTGCCCCATGAGGACCCGGTCGCGTGAGGCCTCGAAGTCCTGGTTCTGGATGACCTTGGAGCCGCGGCGCACGGCGTGCAGGGCCGCCTCGTTGACGAGGTTGGCGAGATCGGCGCCGCTCATGCCCGGCGTGCCGCGGGCCACCGTGCCGAGGTCGACCGTCGGGTCGACCCGCTTGTCCTTGCAGTGGACCTGGAGGATCGGGAGGCGCTCGTCGAGGTCGGGCAGGGGGACGACGATCTGGCGGTCGAACCGTCCCGGGCGCAGGATGGCGGCATCGAGGATGTCGGGCCGGTTGGTGGCCGCCATGACCACGATCCCCTCGGTCGGGTCGAAGCCGTCCATCTCGGAGAGCATCTGGTTGAGGGTCTGCTCGCGTTCGTCGTGCCCGCCACCGAGGCCGGCGCCCCGCTTGCGGCCGATGGAGTCGATCTCGTCGATGAAGACGATGGCCGGTGCCTGCTTGCGTGCGGTCGCGAACAGGTCGCGCACCCGGCTCGCCCCGACTCCGACGAACATCTCCATGAAGTCCGACCCGCTCACCGACATGAACGGCACACCGGCCTCACCCGCCACCGCCCTCGCCAGGAGGGTCTTGCCGGTGCCCGGCGGACCGACCAGCAGGATCCCCTTCGGGATGCGGGCCCCGATCTCCTTGAACCGGCCGGGCGTCTTGAGGAATTCGACGACCTCGCTGATCTCGAGCTTGACCCCGTCGTAGCCGGCCACGTCGTCGAAGGTCGTCGAGGGGCGTTCGGTCGAGTAGAGCTTCGCCTTGGAGCGGCCGATCGACATGATGCTGCCCATCTGTCCCTGCGCCTTGCGGCTGATGTAGAAGAAGATCCCCCCGATGAGGGCGAAGGGCAGGATCCAGGTGAGCAGGAAGTCCAGGAGCGTGTTCGAGCTGGGGGTGACCAGGTGGTAGTTGGAGCCGAGCGGCTTCAGGGCGGTGAGCTCCGAGTCGGTGATCGGGTTGGGTCCGTTGACCGTGTAATTCGACCCGTTGGACAGGGTCCCGGTGATCACGCCGGTGGTCTGGTCGACGGTGGCGGTCGTGATCGTCTTCGACGCGATGTCGTTCTGGAACGCGCTGTAGGTGAGTGAGTTCGTGGTGGTCTTGTGCAGCAGGCTCGGGGCGACGATGACGGCGAGCACCGCCACCATGATCACCAGGTAGATGACCATGCGGTTCCTGTTCGGCACGTCCTTCCCGGGTCCACCGGAGTCCGGCGGGCCGGTCGGGATGCTCGGCGATGGCGGGGTCACCTCATCATGCTACGCGCCCGGGGCGACGGATGAGGCATCGCCAGCCCCCTCGCGGCCTGCCATCTGCGGTCCGGATCGGCTCTGTATCGTGTGGGGGTGACCGAGCGGCCCGAACAGGCAGGGGAGGCCGCCACGGCCGCCGCCCCACCGGATCCGGGCCGGGCTCCGCAAGCCCCCTTCCCACCGGCGGCGGACGACCCGCACCCACCGGAGAGCGCCGACGTCACCCTTGGCCGTCAGCTCGCGGCGGGTGCCGCCCCCGACTCGCGACCGGCGGCCTGGATGTGGCTGGTGTTCGCCGGCCTCGGCTTCCTCGGCGGACAGGTCCTTGCGGCGCTGCTCGCCGTGGTGGCCGCGGCGCTCGGTGGTGACCTCCACTCGCTCTCGACCATCGCCACGCTGAATGAGCCGCCGACCTGGTACATCGTCTCCACGTTGTGTGGCCTCTGGGGTGGGTTCGCCGGGGCGGCGTGGCTCGCGAGCTCGGTGCGGGGGACGGGGAGTGTGGTCCGCGATCTCGGTCTGCGGTTCCGGTGGATCGACCTGGTCGGTGTGCCCATCGGGATCGGGGGGCAGTTCCTGGTGGCCCTCGTCTACGTGCCCATCGCCAGCCACGTGCACAACTTCAATCAGCGGTTCGACGCCCCGAGCCAGCGCCTCACCGGGGGGTCGCACGGCACCGGGTACGCGGTCATCGTGGTCTGCACCGTGATCGGTGCCCCCTTCTTCGAGGAGCTCTTCTTCCGGGGCGTCCTGCTCCGCTCGCTCGCCCGGTTGTTCGGAGACGTCGGACGCTGGGTTGGCCCTGCGCTTGCGATCGTGGTCAGCGGCGTGCTCTTCGGCCTGGCCCACGCCGAGTCGCTCCAGCTGCTCGGCCTTGCGCTCTTCGGGGTCATCCTCGGACTGGTCTCGTGGAGGACCGGACGCCTCGGCATGAACATGGTCGCCCACGCCACCTTCAACCTGATGGCCCTGGTCGCGGTGATCGCCCCCGCAACCCTCGGGTTGCGGTCCCTGATCTGAGGTGACCTCTGACCTCACCGTCGCGCCGGACGTGTCCGCCGGCGCGGAGGTCGCCGGGGTCACGCGTGCCGAGCCGCGACCGGACCGCCCGCGGTGGCTGGCCTGGCTCACCCGGCCATCGAGGCGGCCGGCCCTCGCCAGCGCGGTCGCGGTGATCGGGGTGATCGTGGTGGCGCTCTGCCAGCTCCACCCCTCGCTGCTCCTGGCCAATACGACGACGGCCGGCGGCGACACCGGGGCGCACGTCGCACTCCCGGCCTTCCTCGAGAGCCACCTGCTCGTCCACGGCCGGCTGACCGGCTGGGATCCGAGCTGGTACGACGGCTTCCCGCTCTACACCTTCTACTTCCCGCTCCCCGGTCTGATCACCGTCCTCTTCAACGCGGTGATGCCCTACAACGTCGCCTTCAAGCTGGTCACGGTCCTCGGCACGCTCCTGTTGCCCGTCTGCGCCTGGGCGTTCGGGCGCCTGGCCGGGTTGCGCGACCCCGGGCCCGGGTGTCTCGCGGCAGCGACCCTTCCCTTCCTCTTCGAGCCCAGCTTCTCGATCTACGGCGGCAATCTGCTCTCGACGCTCGCCGGCGAGTTCTCGTACTCCCTCTCCCTCTCGATCGCCCTGCTGTTCCTCGGGGTGGTGGCCGCCGGGCTGCGCACCGGCCGCTACCGCGGGCTCGCCGCGTTCCTGTTCGCGGTCACGTTGCTGTGCCACCTGATCCCGGCGCTGTTCGCCGCCGCCGGCGCGGCGGTCTGGCTCCTGCTCGACGCCGACCTCCCCCGGATGTTCCGCTCCCGGGCGCGGGCCGCCCGGCGTCGCTGGGGGCGGCGCGTGGTCTGGGCGGTGGTGGCCGGCGCGATCGGGGCCGGACTCACCGCGTGGTGGCTGATCCCCTTCGCGGTCGAGCAGCCCTACACGACCAACATGGGCTACACCAAGGTCTTCGGCTATCCCGGTCTGCTCTTCCCCGGGTCCTTCCGGTGGGTGCTGGCCGCCGACCTCCTGGCTCTCCTCGCCATGGTGATCCGCCGCAACCGGGTGGCCCTGTTCCTGGTCGTGATGGCCGCCCTCTCCGCAGCGGCGGTCATCCTCGACCCGGCCGGGAAGCTCTACAACGTCCGGTTCCTGCCGCTGTGGTTCCTCTGCCTCTACCTGCTGGCCGGCTACGCCGTGGCCGAAGTGACCGCCGCGGTTGCCCGCACGGTCCGGCGGCGGCGCCTCGAGCGCTGGGTGGTGGTCGTACGGGAGCGCCTGGTCACCGCCGATTCCCTGCACTGGGTCCCCGGGATGCGGATCAGCCGTTTCCGCCGCCCCGTCCCAGCGGCGGTGCCCGCGGGTGCGGTGGTGGGTCCGCTGATCGCCCTGGCCGCGGCGTGCCTGGCCGTCGTGCCGCCGCTGGTGCTGCCGGCCGCAACCCTGCAGCACATCGGGATCACCGTGGGAGCCGACCAGCCGAGCGCCTGGGCCGAGTGGAACTACAGCGGCTACCAGGGCAAGCCCGACTATCCCGAGTACCACGCGGTCATCCAGATGATGGCCTCGGTCGGTGCCGAGCAGGGCTGTGGCCAGGCAATGTGGGAGTACGACCCCTCGCTCAACCGGTTCGGCACCACCATGTCGTTGATGCTGCTTCCCTACTGGACCGGCGGCTGCATCGACTCCATGGAGGGCCTGCTCTTCGAGTCGGCCTCGTCGACCCCGTTCCACTTCCTCAACCAGAACGAGCTCTCCCCGGACCCGTCGGACGCGGTCGTCGGCCTGCCCTACGGCGGGCTCGACGTGCCGCTCGGCATCGAGCACCTGCAGCTGATGGGAGTGCGTTACCTCCTGGCCTCCTCGACCACGGTGCAGGACGCCGCAGCCGCGGACCCGAACGCGACCCTGGTCGGGTCGACCGGCCCGTGGAGCACGACCTACAACGGCGCGTCGCTGGACACGACCTGGAAGGTCTACCGGATCTCCGATTCGGCGTTGGTCGAGCCGCTCGCGGCACGACCGGTGGTGTGGAAGGGGGTCGGGGCCGCCCAGTCCAGCTGGTTGGCGCCCTCGGTCGCCTGGTACGACGACCCGACCCGATGGGGCGTGGTCCCTGCGGCCGACGGTCCGCTCGACTGGACCCGGGTCGCGGTCGGGGCCGCCGACCCGCCCGTCACGCCCGAGCCGGCGACGGTCGTCTCGGACGTCCAACAGTCCGACGGCGGCATCTCGTTCCACGTCGACCGGGTGGGCACGCCGGTCGAGGTCCGGGTCTCCTACTTCCCCAACTGGCACGCGTCGGGGGCGGAGGGACCGTACCGGGTGGCGCCCAACCTGATGGTGGTGGTCCCGACCGGTCACGACGTCGTCCTCAGCTACGGCCGTTCGCCCGCCGATGTCGTCGGCCAGCTCCTGACCCTCGCCGCGGTGGTCGGCCTGGTGGTACTCGGCGTGTCTGCCCGGCGCCGGCGGCGGGCCCGCCGTGCCTCCGGTGCGGCTCCGGGGCTGGGGGCGCCCGCCGGGTGACCGGTCCCCTCGGGATGTTCCCGCTCTCGACGGTGCTCTTCCCACGCGCCGGCCTTCCGCTCCACGTCTTCGAGCAGCGCTACCGCGCCCTCATGGCCCACTGCCTCGACGGAGACGGCGACGGCGAATTCGGCGTGGTCCTCATCTCGCGCGGCTCGGAGGTGGGCGGGGGCGACCAGCGGGTGGATGTCGGCACGGCCGCCCGGATCGCCAACGTGGCGGAGCTCGACGACGGGCGTCTCCTGGTGGTCGCTACCGGGACGAGACGGATACGGGTGGAGCAGTGGCTGCCCGACGACCCCTACCCGCGGGCCGTGGTCGAGGACTTCCCCGAGCGACCGGGCGCAGAGGGGGGCGACGGCCCCGGTGGCGCGCTCGCATCGGCGGAGGGGTCGCTACGCCGGCTGCGTTCGCTCCTCTCCGAGCTCGGGGACGTACCGGCACTGCCTCCGGGCCTGCGGATCAGCGGCAGCCCCGAGGAGATCGGCTGGCAGCTCTGCGACATGGCGCCGCTCACCGTGCTCGACCTGCAGCGGCTGCTGTCGGCCGACGGGCTGAAGCCGCGGATGGACCTGCTCAGCTCGCTCTGCGACGCGATGGCGGACGACGTGATCGGCCTGCTCTCGGAGGCGGGCGGCGAGTAGTCCGTTCCGCCGGTCCGTTCACCGACGGGGGTCTGACCGACACCATAGGATGGCCCGGCCATGCCCTCCCTCTCCCAGGTCTTCAAGGCCTACGACATCCGCGGCATCGTCCCAGACGAGCTCAATGCCCTCCAGTTCCGGGCCGTGGGCATCGCTGCGGCCCGGTTCACCGGTGCGGACACCTTCCTCGTGGCCCGGGACATGCGCGAGTCGGGGGTGGAGCTGTCGGCGGCATTCTCCCTCGGGGTGCGCAGCGAAGGCACGACCGTGGTCGATCTCGGCCTGGGCTCGACCGATCTGCTCTACTACGCGGCCGGCAGCCTGGACGCGCCGGGCGCGATGTTCACCGCTTCCCACAACCCGGCCCGGTACAACGGGCTCAAACTCTGCCAGTCGGGCGCCCGTCCGATCGGCCGGGACACGGGGTTGGACGAGATCCAGGCCACGGCGGAGTCGCTCCTCGAGGACTGGGCGCACGCCGGACCACCCGAACTGGACCCCGGCAGGCTCGGGGCCCTCGAGCAGCGCTCGGTGCTCGCTGCCTACGCCGACCACGTCCGCTCCTTCGTCGACCTCGACGCGCTCCTCCCGCTGAGGGTGGTCGCCGACACGGCCAACGGGATGGGGGGCCTGGTGGTCCCCGAGGTCTTCGCAGGCCTTCCCTTCGAGGTCGAGCTGCTCTATCCCGAGCTCGACGGGAACTTCCCCAATCACCCCGCCGATCCGATCCAGCCGGAGAACCTGGTCGACCTCCGACGCCTGGTGCTCGAGCGCGGCGCCGACCTCGGCCTCGCCTTCGACGGGGACGCCGACCGGGTCTTCCTGGTCGACGAGCAGGCCGAGCCGGTCTCGGGTTCGCTCACGACCGCACTGGTGGCCTCGTCCCTGCTCGACAAGTACCCCGGCTCCACGGTGCTCTACAACTGCATCTGCTCGCGGGTGGTGCCCGAGGTCATCGCCGAGAAGGGTGGTGTGGGCATCCGCACCAAGGTCGGTCACAGCTTCATCAAGCAGGTCATGGTCGACACCGGTGCGGTCTTCGGTGGCGAGCACTCGGGTCACTACTACTTCCGGGACAACTACCGGGCCGACTCGGGGATCATCGCGGCCATGGTCGTCCTCGAGCTGCTGAGCGTGACCGGGAAGCCGCTCTCGGAGCTGCTGGCCCCGTTCGAGCGCTACACCGCTTCAGGCGAGATCAACACCGTGGTCGACGACCCGGCCGGCACCGTCGAGCTGCTGGCCGCCGTGGTGGAGTCCGCCGGGGGCGCGCTGGGTACGGCCGATCGCCTGGACGGGCTCACGGTGGACCGCGGTGACTGGTGGTACAACCTTCGTCCGTCGAACACCGAGCCGCTGCTGCGCCTCAACGTCGAGGCACCCGACGAGGCCTCGTGCGCCGCCGGGGTCGCCGAGGTCGAGGCCGCGATCGCCGGCGTGCTCGGGGCCTGACCGCCGTGCCACGCCCTCCGGGCGAGCAGCCGCCACGCACCGCTGTCGAACCCCGGAGAAGCGCACCACCGAGAGAGGAACGCCCGATGACGCTCGACCCGCTGCTGATCGAGGTGCTCGCCTGCCCCGAGGACAAGGGCCCGCTGCTCTACTTTGCCGACGAGGACCTGCTCTACAACCCGCGCCTGCGGCGCGCCTACGCGGTGCGCGACGGCATCCCGGTGATGCTCGTCGACGAGGCGACCGCCGTCGACGAGCGTGAGCACGAGCGGCTGACCGCCTTGGCTGCGGCCGGCGGGGCCACCGAGACGAGCAGGAGCGAGCCGGCATGAGCGTGCGCACCCCTCCGGTGGACACCCTCGACATGTGGGGCGCCACCATGGCCCTCCCCGAGCAGGTGGCCGACGCGGTGAGCGCCACCCGCGAGGTCGGTGATCTACCCGCTCAGGACCAGGTCGAAAACGTGGTGGTCCTCGGCATGGGCGGCAGTGGCATCGCCGGCGACGTCCTGGCGGCTGCGGCGGCCCCCTTCATGGCGGTGCCGGTCGCGGTCGTCAAGGGGTACGTGCCCCCCGACTACGTCGGCACCGGGTCGCTGGTCTTCGCCGTCTCCTTCTCGGGCAACACCGAGGAGACGCTCGAGGCGGCCGCCGCCGCCTACGAGGCCGGTGCGTCGCTCGTCGTGGTGGCCGGGGGAGGCGAGCTGGTGCGCCTGGCCGGTGAGTGGAACGTGCCCGTGGTTCCGGTCCCGACCGACATCCCCCAGCCCAGGGCTGCCCTCGGGGCGATGGCCGTCCCACCGTTGGTGCTGCTCGAGGCCATCGGGCTCTTCCCGGGAGCGGTGCAGTGGGTGCTCCAGGCCGTCGACCAGCTGCGGCGCCGCAGGGACGAGCTGGCCCGCCCCGGCAGCACCGCGGAGCAGGTGGCTCACCGGATCGGCCGCACCATCCCCCTCGTCCACAGCTCGCAGGATCTCGGCAGGGCCGCCGCCCTGCGGTGGAAGGCGCAGATCAACGAGAACGCCAAGTGCCCGGCATTCTGGAACCTCCATCCGGAGCTCTGCCACAACGAGCTGGCCGGGTGGGGGCAGCACGGGGACGTCACCCGCCAGATCCTGACCCTGGTCAATCTCCGCCACGATGCCGAGCACCCCCAGGTCAGCAGGCGGTTCGACCTGGCTGTCGAGGTCCTGCGCGAGGTGATGGCCGACGTGATCGAGGTCCGGGCCGCGGGGGAGGGGGACCTCGCCCAGCTGCTCGACCTGGCCCTCATCGGGGACGTGGTCTCCTTGCACATGGCCGCCAACGAAGGGATCGACCCCGGTCCGATCCCGGTCCTCGACGAGGTCAAGCGCGACCTGACGGCCGGCACCCGCTGACCTGGCCGGGGCTGTCGCCGGCACCGCCCTGGCGCCTGTTTCGGCACGGTGACGACCGGGTGGCGACCGTGTGAACTCGCAGTCGGAACCCTGGCCGTGGCGCACGGCCGGGCGTACACTCCAACGGTGAGCAGCGTGCGGGTCTGTGGTTGCAAGTCGATGCCAGTCGCAGGCGAAACGACCCACGTAAGGCAACTTCTCGTTGCTGAGCATGGTGCGGCTTAGGAGTCAGTCCTGCCCGTGGCGTCCCCGGCTCTCGGGGGCGGGCGGAGAGGGGATGACGCGTGCCCTCAGTGGTCCCGCAGGGTGGCGGCCGGCAACGGCCCCCGCCGCCGGGGTCCGGCCGTGACTCTCCCGGCAGGCGAGTGTGGGGTCAAAGACCAGGTCAGCCGCACGCCGCTCACGAACCACCCCATCACCGCTACCCACAGCACCGCACGACAGCCGACGACGCGACAAGGAGGTCCGGACAGCCGTAGCCGCAGCATCCCGTGAACGCACAGCCGAGGAGGCGAACCAGTGGACGTGGTCATCACGCATGGCAGGAACATCGTGTCCGACGAAGTACGGGCCCTGACCGAGGAGAAGCTGCTCCGGATCGGTCGGCACTGTCCCAGCCTCGACCGTGTGGAGGTCCACTTCTCCGAGGAGCACAACCCGAGGATCTCGGACCGCGAGTGCTGCGAGGTGATCATGAGCGGCCACGGCCGGACCGTCCGGGCCCACGCCTCCGCCAGGGTGCCCCTGGTCGCGGTCGACCTGGTGGTCGAAAAGCTGCAGCACCAGCTCGAGAAGACCAAGGGCCGCGTGGTCGGGCGGTCCCAGCCGCGTCACCGGCCGACCAGCACGGTCACCCTCTACGAGCGGGTGCGTACCGCCTGACCGCGCCCGCGGCCGGCCCTGCCGTGGAGGTGCCGCCGAGGCGGTGGCTGTGCCCCCGACGGTAGAGTGTTGGTCCCATGAGCGTGTTCTCCAAGGTCCTCCGCGCCGGCGAAGGCAAGAAGGTTCGGCGCCTCGCCGAGCTGGTGCCGCTGGTCAACGCGCTCGAGCCCGAGATGGAGGCGCGCTCCGACCAGGAGCTCCAGGCGCTCACCGCCGTCTACCGCGAGCGGTTCGAGCGCGGGGAGAGCCTCGAGGACGTGCTGGTCGAGGCCTTCGCCCTCGTCCGGGAGGCCGCCTGGCGGGTGCTCGGGCAGCGCCACTTCGACGCCCAGCTGATGGGGGGCATGGCGCTCCACTTCGGCTGGATCGCCGAGATGAAGACCGGAGAGGGCAAGACGCTCGTCTCGACGCTCCCCGTCTACCTCAACGCGCTGGCCGGCGAAGGGGTCCATGTGGTGACCGTCAACGACTATCTCGCCACCCGCGACTCGGAGTGGATGGGCCGGCTCCACCGCTTCCTCGGCCTCAAGGTGGGCAGGGTGGGTCCCGACATCGAGGATCCCGCGGCAAAGCGCGAGGCGTACCTGGCGGACGTCACCTACGGCACCAACACCGAGTTCGGCTTCGACTACCTGCGCGACAACATGGCCCGCACCCAGGAGGCCATGTGCCAGCGCGGCCACCACTTCGCCATCGTCGACGAGGTGGACTCGATCCTGATCGACGAGGCCCGCACCCCGCTCATCATCTCCGGGCCGGCGGCCGAATCGGCCCAGCTCTACTACCAGTTCGCCGGTATCGTGCGCACCCTCCGGGCCGAGGACGACTACGAGGTCGATGAGGAGAAGCGCACCGTCGTCCCCACCGAGGAGGGCATCGAGAAGGTCGAGCGGCAGCTCGGGGTCTCCAACCTCTACGACGCGGTCGCGGTCAACTACGTGCACCATCTCACCCAGGCCCTCCTGGCAAAGGAGCTCTACAAGCGCGACAAGGACTACCTGGTCGCCCAGGGCGAGGTTCGCATCGTCGACGAGTTCACCGGGCGCACCCTCGACGGGCGACGCTGGTCGGACGGGCTCCACCAGGCCGTCGAGGCCAAGGAGCGGGTCAAGATCAAGGAGGAGAACCACACCTGGGCGACCGTCACCCTCCAGAACTACTTCCGCCTCTACGCAAAGCTCTCCGGGATGACCGGCACCGCCGAGACCGAGGCCTCCGAGTTCGCAAACACCTACGAGCTGCCGGTCGTCCCGATCCCGACCAACAAGCCGATGGTCCGGACCGACCAGCCCGATCTCATCTACAAGTCCGAGGATGCCAAGTTCGCAGCCGTCGTCGACGACATCTGCGAGCGGGTCGCCGAGGGTCAACCGGTGCTGGTGGGTACCGCCTCGGTGTCCAAGTCCGAGCACCTCTCCCGGTTGCTCGAGAAGCGGGGCATCCCCCACGAGGTCCTCAACGCCAAGCAGCACTTCCGTGAGGCGGAGATCGTGGCCCAGGCCGGACGGGTCGGAGCGGTCACCGTCGCCACCAACATGGCCGGCCGCGGCGTCGACATCATCCTCGGGGGGAACCCGGAGGGACTGGCCCGGCGGGAGGCGAACGCCCACGGCGTCGACCTGTCCACCGACGAGGGCGCCGCCGAACTGGCCCGCCTCGAAAAGGAGTTCGAGGCCATCTGTGCGAAGGAGGGCGACGAGGTCCGTTCCCTCGGGGGTCTCTACGTGCTCGGGTCCGAGCGCCACGAGAGCCGGCGCATCGACAACCAGCTGCGTGGCCGCTCCGGACGGCAGGGCGATCCAGGGCAGAGCCGGTTCTTCCTCTCGCTCGAGGACGACCTCATGCGTCTGTTCGCCACCGGTGCGATGAACTGGGTGATGGGCAGGGCACTTCCCGACGACGTGCCCATCGAGGCAAAGATGGTCACCAAGGCCATCGAACGTGCCCAGAACACGGTCGAGGGCCGCAACGCCGAATCCCGCAAGGACGTCCTCAAGTACGACGACGTGATGAACGAGCAGCGCAAGGTCATCTACGGCCGCCGGCTGCAGATCATCGAGGGGGAGGACCTCCACGACGACACGATCGAGTTGCTCGAGAGCACGATGACCTCGGTGGTGGCGGCATCGTGCCCCTCGGACTACCCCGAGGAGTGGGATCTCCCCCGCCTCATCACCGAGATCACCCAGTACTACCCGACTAAGTTCGTGGCCGAGGACTTCGCCGAGGCGTCCACCGCCGGCCAGGTCACCGAGAGCATCATCACCGAGGCGCTCGAGCTCTACGCGGATCGGGACGAGACGATCCCCGGGGGGGAGGAGACAGCCCGCCAGCTCGAGCGGGACATCATGCTGCAGATCATCGACCAGCGCTGGCAGGAGCACCTGGCCGACATGGACTATCTGCGCGAGGGGATCAACCTCCGGGCGATGGGCAACCAGGATCCGTTGGTGGCCTGGCAGCGCGAAGGCTTCGCCATGTTCTCCAAGCTCATGGACTCGATCAGCGACGACTACCTCCGCTACATCTTCCACGTCCAGGTGCTCACCGACCAACAGGCCGAGCCCGATCTGGCCCAGGCCAACTACGTCGCCGCCGACGACCCGGTGCAGGGCGACGCCGCATTGGCCGCGGCGTTCGCCGCCGCCACCCCGGCGGAGCTCGAGGCCGCCAACGCCGGGCTCGGAGGCGCCGGCAACGGGTCCGTCGGGATCACCAATCAGTTCGACGACGGCGAGACGCAGGCACCGATCGTCAAGTCGGAGCGGGAGAAGCTGGGTCGCAACGAGCCCTGCTGGTGCGGGAGCGGCAAGAAGTTCAAGTTCTGCCACGGCGCAAACTGAGATGGCAGCGGACGCCCCCCGCCGTGGGGAGGGCGAGCCGGAGCCGGTCGATCTCCCGGTGGCGCTCGCCGCACTGGGCGAACGTCTGGACGAGGCCGGGCGGTTCCTCGGCGTCGACCGCCTCGCCGAACGGCGGGAAGAGCTCGAGAAGGAGGCCTCGGAGCCGGGGCTCTGGGACGATGCCGATCACGCCCGTGCGGTGACCACCGAGCTCGGTCGGGTCAGCGAGGACCTCGAGCTCGACGCCGAGCTCAGAGCCCGGCTCTCGGACGCCGAGACCCTGTACGAGCTCATGGAGGAGGAGGACGGCGCCTCGCTGCGACCCGAGATCGAGGCCGCAGTCGCCGACCTCGATCGGCGACTCCGGACGATCGAGCTGCGCGCCCTCTTCGCCGGTCAGTACGACGACGGCGACGCGGTGGCCGAGATCCATGCCGGTGCGGGCGGCACCGACGCCCAGGACTGGGCCGAGATGCTGCTCCGGATGTACACCCGATGGGCGGAGCGGCGCGGGTTCGACATCGAGGTCGAGGAGGCGACCCCCGGCCAGGAGGCCGGCCTCCTGTCGGCCACCGTCATCGTGCGCGGCCGGTACGCCTTCGGGCTGCTGGCGGCCGAACGCGGCGTGCACCGTCTGGTGCGCATCTCGCCCTTCGACGCGCAGCACCGTCGCCAGACCAGTTTCGCCTCGCTCGACGTGGTCCCCTTCCTCGAGGACGTCTCGGGTGAGGTCGAGATCGACGAGAAGGACCTCCGCATCGACACCTACCGTTCGTCTGGGGCCGGCGGCCAGCACGTCAACAAGACCGACTCGGCGGTGCGTCTGACCCACCTGCCGACCGGGATCGTGGTCTCGTGCCAGAACCAGCGCAGCCAGCATCAGAACAAGGCCAAGGCGATGCAGGTGCTCGGAGCCAAGCTCGCCGAGCGCCAGCGTGCCGAACACCAGGCGACCCTGGACCAACTCTCGGGGGACCGGACCGACAACGCCTGGGGCAACCAGATCCGCTCCTACGTGCTCGCGCCGTACCAGTTGGTGAAGGACCTGCGCACCAACGAGGAGACCGGCAACGTCGAAGCGGTGCTGGACGGGGACCTCGACGCCTTCATCGAGGCAGAGCTGCGACGCAACGCCGAACGCCGCCGGAACGGTTGAGCACACCGCAGGGCCGGGCGCTCTCGTTGCGCCGCCGCTCATCGCGTCGGCCGAGGTCAGAGCCCGTTGTCGGGCCTGCGCCAACCGGGCCGGACCGGCGGGTAACATGGTCCGAAGTGCCAGTGCGCCCGGACACTGTCCCCCCTTCGCTCATGACTCTTCCCGCATGATCAAATTTCAGGACGTCACGAAGACCTACAAGGGCTCGACTGTCGCCCTCAAGGACTGCAACGTCGAGATCGACAAGGGAGAGTTCGTCTTCCTGGTCGGTCCGTCCGGCTCCGGCAAGACCACCTGCATCCGCCTGCTGTTGCGCGAGGAGATGCCAGACACCGGCCGCATCTGGGAGGCCGGCAAGGAGATCGGGCACCTGGCGAAGTGGCGGATCCCCTACCTGCGCCGCAACATCGGCTGCGTGTTCCAGGACTTCCGGCTCCTCCCCAACAAGACCGTCTTCGAGAACGTCGCCTTCGCGCTCGAGGTGATCGGCCGGCCCAAGCATGTGATCGCGGCCCAGGTGCCCCAAGTGCTGGACCTGGTCGGTCTGTCGAAGAAGCGCGACAATCTCCCCAACGAGCTCTCCGGCGGAGAGCAGCAGAGGGTCGCTGTGGCCCGGGCCTTCGTCAACCGCCCGCTCATCCTCCTCGCCGACGAGCCCACCGGCAATCTCGACCCCACCACCAGTCTCGGGATCATGCGCCTGCTCGATCGGATCAACCGGACCGGGACGACGGTCATCGTTGCCACCCATGACGCCGGCATGGTCGACCAGATGCGCCGGCGGGTCATCGAGCTCGACCGCGGCGTCGTGGTCCGCGACCAGGCTCACGGGGTCTACGGCATCGACAGCGCCACCGCGGCCGCAGGTGCTGGCACACCGTCCGGGGCCCTCGCCGAGCATGCGCCCGCCGGGGCCGCGCGCGGAGCCCCCGATTCCTTCGTGACCCGCGCCTGATGCCGGTCTCTGCTGGCTACGTCTCGAAGGAGGCCGCCACCAACCTGTGGCGCAACCGGCTGATGACGGCAGCCGCCATCCTGACCGTTGCGGTCTCCCTCGCCTTGGTGGGCTCCGCCCTGGTCCTCAAGCAGGGTGCCTCCAAGGCCACCGAGCTCTGGCAGAACGGCGTCCAGACCATCGTCTGGGTGACTCCGACCGCCGGACCCACCCTCACCGACTCCATCCACACCGAGCTCGGCCAATCGCCGTACGTGAAGACGTGCCTCTACCGCGACCAGGCCTACGACTACAACGAGGCCAAGTCGCTGCTCCCGGCGGACGAGGCCGCTGCGACCCAGGAGAACCAGTACCCCTCGTCGTTCCGGTGCGTGCTCAAGGACCCGTCCGAGGCCACCGCGGTCTACCAGGCCTTCAACGGCAAACCGGGGGTCTACGGCGTCAAGTACCCGGGCCAGCAGATCAAGACGATGCAGAGCGTGATCCACATCCTCCAGTGGGTGTTCCTGACCGTGGCGGTGGTCCTGCTCCTGTCCGCTTCGGTGCTCATCCTCAACACCATCCGGATGGCCATCTTCGCCCGACGACGGGAGGTCTCGGTCATGAAGCTGGTCGGGGCCACCAATTGGTTCATCCGCCTGCCGTTCATGGCGGAGGGGATGATCCAGGGGTTGCTCGGAGCCGCCGTCGCCGTGCTGGTCGTCCTCGCGCTCTACTGGGGCGTCGGCCTCGATCGTGCCAACACCGCGGC
Organism: uncultured Acidimicrobiaceae bacterium; assembly: GCA_963753905.1. GTDB lineage: Bacteria > Actinomycetota > Acidimicrobiia > Acidimicrobiales > RAAP-2 > Bog-756. The sequence continues at coordinate 137,772 of CAVWDZ010000001.1, forward strand.
CAACCAGGGCAGCATCCTCGCCCAGATGTCGTTGAGCGGCTGGGAGGTGTTCGGCACCTGTCTGCTGGTGTCGGTGGTCGGCGTGGGGGTGGGGGTCGTCGGGTCTGCCTTCGCCGTGCGGCGCTTCCTCGACGTCTGATCTGCACGCAGAGCTGAGCGTCGCCCGGCTACGCCGCGTCGTGGGCGAGGTCGCCGTTGGCGCACGAGTCCGTCTCGGGGACGCCGTCGAGCCGGTCGGTGATCCACTGGATGAGCGTGTTGGCGCCCGCAGCCAGCACCGAGTCGTGGTCGGCGCCGTGCTCGGGCACGTAGTCGACCGTGTCGTACTGGTTCCGACAGAGCCGCTGGCGAACGAGCTCGGTGGTCGCGGCGTAGGGGACGAGCGTGTCCCTGGTGCCCTGGAGTACCAGGATGGGGGCCGACGTCGGCGCAGATCCGGGTTCGTTGGCGGCGTTTGCCGCCTGGACGGCGGGGATGTCCTGCCACCCGTCACGCAGCATCCGACCGGGTGGGCGCGAGTCGAACGTCTGGGAGACCGAGCCGCTGCACGCGGAGGCGATGACCGGCGACGCCGCGATCCCGGCCGGGGTCAGCACCGAGCCGAGCCCGAAGGTGCCGTACACCTGCGACCAGGCATAGAGACCCATGACCACGAACGAGGTCTGGCCCCCCGCCGACCGACGGACCGGAGGGGGAGCCAGTTCGAGGAGGGAGACGACCGGCGCAACCGCCGCCACCCCGGCCAGGAACAGCTCGGGTGCGTAGCTCTGGGCCACCTCGCCGACAAAGAGCGCGGCCTGCCCGCCCTGCGAGTAGCCCGCAGCGACGACGGTGTTGCCGGCGGAGGCACCGGCGAGAGCCCGGGCCGCCCGGGCCGCGTCGAGGACGCCCTGTGCCTCGCTGAGGCCGACCAGGTAGGGGTGGAGGCCGGGCCCGCCCAGCCCTTCGTAGTCCGTGGCGGCCACGATGATCCGGTCGCGGAGCAGGGCCCGCAGGTCGGGCAGGGAGGCCGTGCCCTGGACGGAGGGCGCGCACGCGGCGGCCACCCCGGTCGTCCCGTGCGCCCAGCTCACGATCGGGAAGCCGCCCGCCGGAGGGGTCCCCCCGGGGATCACCACGATGCCCGACTCGGCGATGTCCGCTCCGCCGATCGACGTCGAGTGGAAGAGGACGCGATAGGCGCGGGTGCCGGCGGGGAGGGCGCTGGCGGTCGGCAGTGGCTGGCTGCGGATGATGGTGCCGGCGGGTGCCGCGGCGAGCGGTCGGGGTGCCCGGTAGAACGCGGCAAGGGAGCCGGTGACCGCGGCGCTCTGTGGGGATCCGGTGGGGGAGTCGCCGACACCGGGGGAGGTACCCGGCCCTGCTGCCGACGCCGCCGACCCGCACGCGGTCAGCGAAGCGAGGAGCAGGGCGGCCCAGATGCCGCGCTTGCTCCGGGGTTGCCCCCCGGTGCCCCTGTGGCCGGTCGCCATGGCCGATCACCGTAGCCAGATGGACCGGATGCCGCCTCACCTGGCGGCACGGAGGGCGCCTTCCCCTACGCTGGGACGGACATGGAGTCGCTGCAGCTGGTGGCCGGCTGGCCGGTGGGCAGGGCCGCGGTGGGGGTGGTCCCCTTCATCGCCGGACCGGACGGCCCGGGGGGCGTGCCCGGTCCGGCCGAGACCGCGGGCGACGAGCGCTGGAGCTTCCCCTGGGCATCGGTGACCAAGCCGGCCACCGCCCTCGCCGCTCTGGTGGCGGTCGAGGAGGGCACCATCGCGCTCGACGAGCCGGCGGGCCCGCCAGGGGCCACGGTGCGGCACCTGCTCGCCCACGCCTCCGGCCTCGGTCCCGAGCCCGGTCCTCCGGTCGCAGCGCCGGGCGCCCGGCGGGTCTATTCGAACGCCGGGTTCGACCTGCTGGCGGATCTCATCGCAGCCCGCTCCGGCATGCCCTTCGCCGAGTACCTGACCATGGGGGTGCTCGCACCGCTGGGCATGGCCGACACGATGCTCGCCGTGCACTCGCCGGCGGGCGGGGCCGCCGTCGGGCTCTCCGGGCCGCTCGTCGATCTCCTCGCCTTGGGCCGCGAGTGGGCGGTTCCGACCCTGGTCAGCTCGCAGACCTGGCATGCTGCCACCTCGGTCCAGTTCCCCGCGCTCGCCGGCGTCCTCCCCGGGTTCGGACCCTATGACCCGTGCCAGTGGGGCCTCGGCGTCGAGGTGCGCGGGGCCAAGCAGCCACACTGGACCGGGCACACCAACGGGGGGCGCACCTTCGGGCACTTCGGACGCTCGGGGTCGTTCCTCTGGGTGGACCCGGAGGCAGGTCTGGTCTGTGCCGGGCTCGCCGACCGCCCCTTCGGCGTCTGGGCGGCACACGCGTGGCCGGTCCTGGCCGACGCCCTCCTGGCGGAGCACCTCCGGCGAGTTGAGGTCTAGGCTGCGCGCCATGAAGGGCGTCCTCCTCGCCGGTGGGACCGGCTCGCGGCTCCACCCGCTCACCCGGATCACCAACAAGCACCTGCTGCCGATCTACGACCGGCCGATGATCAACTGGGGGATCGAGGCGCTGGTGAACGCCGGGATCACCGAGATCATGCTGGTCACCGGTGGAACCCACGCCGGTGAGTTCCTGCGCCTGCTCGGGAACGGGCACGAATTCGGCATCGACCGGTTGAGCTACGGCTACCAGGATCGCCCCGGCGGCATCGCCGAGGCACTCGGACTGGCGACCCGGTTCGTCGACGGCGACCCGGTGCTGGTGATGCTCGCCGACAACATCGTGGAGGGATCGATCCGTCCGATGGTCGAGGCCTTCCGGGCGGACCCGGTCGGGGCGCGCATCCTGCTCACCCCGGTCGAGGAGGACGAGCACCTCCGCCATCTGGGTGTCCCCACCTTCGACGGGGACAAGCGGGTGATCGGGATCACCGAGAAGCCCGAGCAGCCCGCCTCCAAGTTCGGGGTGACCGGCATCTACTGCTACGACGCCGACGTCTTCGACGTCATCCCCACCCTTGTCCCCTCCGGGCGCGGCGAGCTCGAGATCACCGATGTCAACAACCACTACATCGGTCTCGGCTCGATGGCCTACGACGTGCTCGAGGGATTCTGGGGGGATGCCGGAGAGTCGATCGACGCCTACTACACGGTGAACGACTTCGTCCGGACCCACGGGGCCAACAAGGGCTGAGTCCCGGGACTACGAGAGGGACACGCCCATCCACTCGGCGGTCTCGCCGCGGTGGCGTGCGTAGTCGACCTTGCCGGAAGGTGACCGCCCGATGGTCGCGACGAAGCGGACCCGGCGGGGGGCCTTGTAGCTGGCCAGCCGATCCTTCACGTGCTCGATGATCGTCTCGGGAGCGACCGATGCCTCCGGGATCCCGTCCGCGAGCTGCACGACGGCCACGATCTCTTCGCCGAAGCGCTCGCTCGGCACGCCCACCACGACCGCGTCGAGCACGCCGTCGACCGTCTTGACCACCTCCTCGACCTCCTCCGGGTAGACCTTCTCGCCCCCGGTGTTGATGCACACCGAACCCCGGCCGAGCAGGTGGATGGAGCCGTCGCCCCGGACCTCGGCGAAGTCCCCGGGCACCGAGTAGCGCGACCCTCCGATCGTCCGGAAGGTGGCTGCCGACTTGACCTCGTCCTTGTAGTAGCCGACCGGGATCCGCCCGCCCAGTGCGAGGACCCCGATCTCCCCGGAGCCCGGCTCGACGTCGCGCCCGTCGGCATCGATGACCCGCACGTCCTCGCCGAGGGTGAACCGTGCCGTCTCGGCGGCCGCCCCTGCGGACGAGACCGAAGAGCCCATCCCGAGTGCCTCCGACGAGGAGAAGGCGTCGACGAGCAGCATCCCGGCATGGTGGCGGAGCAGCCCACGTTTGGTCTGCTCGCTCCACATGACTCCCGAGGAGACGATGCCGACCAGGCTCGAGAGATCCCAGCGCCCGGGGTGGGCGTCCAGCATGGCGAGGATCGGCTTGGCGAACGCGTCGCCCACGATGATGAGGCCGTTGACCCGCTCGCGCTCGACCGTGTCGAGGAGCTCGGCCGGATCGAGCTGACGGGAGGGGAGGGTCACGACCCTTCCGCCCTCGCTCAGGCACTCCATCGCGGTGAACCCGCCGGTGCCGTGCATGAGGGGGCAGGCCGGGAGCAGGGACATCCCCGGTCCACGGGCCGCCAGCTCGGCCCGCACGTCGGCGAGGTCCCCCCCGGTCCGGTAGCGGCGGAATCCGCCCCCGTTGAGCCGCGCGAAGAGGTCGTCCTGGCGCCACATGACCCCCTTGGGCATGCCGGTGGTGCCGCCGGTGTAGAGGACGTGGAGGTCGTCGGGGCTGCGCCCCCACGGGCCGAGTACCGGTTGGGTCCCGTCGCCTGCGGTCGTCGCGCCGGTCGTCTCGGCCGCCTCCTCGTAGGGCACCGCCCACGCCGGGCAGGTGGCCGTTCCGTCGTCGACCCAGAGCCAGTTGCGCACGCGGGGCAGGCGGGCGCGGATCCGTGCGGTCCGGTCGACGAAGGTCCCGTGGAAGACGACCGCGACGGCATCGGCGTTGTCCCAGAGGTAGACGAGCTCGTCGTCGGCGTACCGGTAGTTGGTGTTGATCGGGACCAGCCCTGCTTTGTAGCAGGCGAAGCTGGCCTCTACGTACTCGGGGCAGTTGTAGAGGTAGAGCGCGACCTTGTCCTGGTGGGAGACATCTGCCCCGAGCAGCCAGCGGGCCACGCCGTTCGCCCGCCGGTCGAGTGCGCCCCAGGTGCGGACGTCGGCGCCGTGGACGAGGGCCGGCGCGTCCGGCTGCACGTCTGCCACCGTCTCCCAGACGTCGGCGTAGTTCCAGCTGGTCACGGCGGCTCCTGTCCCCTGCCCTTCCGGGCTGTGCCGGCACGGCCCGTCCCCGGCCCCTCGTCCCCGGCCGGAACGACCGCTGCAGCCTACGCTGGCGACCGTGGACTTCGCGCTGCCCTCCGAGGCCGACCCGCGCCGGGTCGAGGTGCGTGCCTGGCTCGAGGGGAACCCCGACCCGACCGGACGCGCGCTCGCCGAGCGGGGCCTGGTCGCCCCCCACTGGCCGGTCCCCTACGGGCTCGGGGCCGATCCGACCCTCCAGCTGGTGGTCGACGACGAGCTCCGGCGGGCCGGTGTCCGCCGACCCGACAACGCCATCGGCATCGGGTGGGCGGGACCGACCATCCTGCACGCGGGGACCGAGGACCAAAAGGCCCGCTTCCTGCTGCCGATCCTCTCCGGCGAGGAGATCTGGTGCCAGCTGTTCAGCGAACCCGGCGCCGGCTCCGACCTCGCGTCGCTGACCACAAAGGCAGATCTCGACGGCGACGAATGGGTCGTCCGAGGCTCCAAGGTGTGGACCTCGTACGCGCACACCGCCGCCTACGGCATCCTCCTTGCGCGCACCGAACCGGACGTCCCCATCCACCAGGGCATCTCGTACTTCCTGTGCCCGATGGACGCACCGGGGGTGACCGTGCGCCCGTTGGTCGACATGACCGGCACCCACACCTTCAACGAGGTCTTCCTCGACGAGGTGCGCCTGCAGGGCGACCACCTGGTCGGACGGCGCGGCCAGGGGTGGTCGTTGGCCAAGGTCACCCTGGCCAACGAGCGCGTCTCACTGTCGGGAGCAGGGTCCATCTGGGGGATGGGCCCGACCGCCGACGACCTCATCGCTGCGGTCCGGCGGACTGGCGGTGCCGCCGACCCGCTGCTCCGCCAGCGCCTCGCCCGGGTCTGGGCGGAGGGAGAGATCCTGCGCCTGCTGCGCCTGCGCACCGTGTCGGCCGCCGTCGCGGGTGAGACACCCGGACCGGAGGCATCCGTGCGCAAGGCGCTCGCCGACGAGCACGGCCAGCACGTGATGGCGGTCGCCCGCGACCTGGCCGGAAGCTCGGGGATGCTGTCGGGCAGCGGCCCGTTCGCGGCGGGTGACCCGGCCGGGTGGCCCGACGCCATCTGGAGCTTCGGCTACCTGTTCGCCCCGGCCCTCACCATCGGGGGAGGCACCGCCGAGGTGCAGCGCAACATCATCGCCGAGCGCACGCTCGGACTGCCGCACGAGTCGTCGGGCTGACCGTCGAGCTCGTTCGGGGAGAGCCGGTGTCAGCGGACGAGCGGGCCGGCGTCCTCGTACCCCTGGCGCACCCCCTGGCCGGCGAGCGCGGCAAGCCGCCCGGGTTCGTAGAGCATCCAGTAGGCGTTGCGGGCGTGCTTGCGGGACCGATTCACACAGACCACGGCCAGCGCGGCCGGATCCTCCTCTTCGCTCTCGTGCACGAAGACCTCGAGGATGTGGGTGGACGTCATGAGCTGGGCCAGCATGATCCCCTGGGACGCCTCGTGGGCGCAGACCTGGTCGATGGCGGCCCGGCCCGGCATCCCGAGCGCGACGACGATGCGACACCCTTCCCCTTCGATGATGCGTTTGCAGGCCACGCCGAGGTCCTTGAAGCCGGGAACGGTACGGCGGACCACCTCGAAGGTGGTGCCGAACCCGGGGCAGGTCTCGAGCTCCGCGACGGCCTCGCTACCCATGTCGAAGCGGGCGAACATGGTGTCGACGACCCCGATCCGGTCCATGTCACGCATCCTACCGGGGGCCCCTGCGCGCGGGTCCGGTTCGACCGGTCGCCGGAGCGTGCCGGCCAGGCCGGTTCGACCGTGTGCGCGCGGGTCGGCAAGACTCGAGGCGATGAGCGTGCGCCCGGAACGGATCGTCCTGGTGTGCGGCACGGGGACCGAGGTGGGCAAGACCTGGGTGGCGGCGCGCCTGCTCGGCGAGCTCCGCTCCCGCGGGATCACGGTCGCCGCACGAAAGCCTGCCCAGTCCTTCGACATCGACGGTGTCGGCACCCCGCTCGGCGGGCCGACCGACGCCGAGGTGCTCGGGAGCGCCTCCGGTGAGCATCCCGACCGGGTCTGCCACGCCTTCCGCTCCTACCACCGGGCCATGTCGCCCCCGATGGCCGCCGAGGCACTCGGGCTCGCGCCCTTCACGGTGGACGACCTGGTGTCGGAGCTCGACTGGCCGGACCATCCGGTCGGGGTCGGGTTGGTCGAGATGGCCGGCGGTGTGCGCTCGCCCCAGGCGGTCGACGGGGACGCCACGGACGTGGCCGCCAGGCTCCGTCCCGACCTGGTGGTCCTCGTGGCCGACGCCGGCCTCGGGACCATCAACACCGTGCGTCTCTCGATGGACGCCCTCATTGCTGCCGGCGATGGCGGACCGGCAGCCCCGGTTGTCGTGCTCGACAGGTACGACAGCCGTCACGAGATCCACTGTCGCAACCGCCAGTGGCTCGCCGAGCGCGACGGCTACCGGGTGATCACCCTGCCGGGGGAGGAGCGCGCCCTCGCCGATCTGGTGGTCAGAGTCCGGCCGGCCGGTTGACGAAGCGGCGGGCCGCCGGCGAGTAGAACCACCCGCCACCCGCCAGCGTGCCCCCGTCGACGGGGATGTTGTGCCCGGTCACGAACGCCGAGAGGTCGGACGCCAGGAAGAGGGCCACCCGGGCCTGGTCCTCGGGCCGCCCGATCCGCCCGACCGGGGCCCACGAGGGCCACAGCTCGTCGTCCCCGGAGCCGTCGGCGAGATAGTCGACCTGGGGGGTCTGGGTCAGGTCGGGTCCGATCCCGTTGACCCGCACACCCGAGCGCCCCATCGACACCGCAAGGCTGGTCGTGAAGTGGGCGACGGCCGCCTTCATCGCCGCGTAGACCGGGTCGAGCGGGTAGCCACGCATCCCCTCGACCGAGTGCACGTTGACGATGGACCCGCCCCCGGTCTCGACCATGGGACCGAGGAAGGCGCGGGTGACCGCCAAGACGTGGAGCAGGTTGATCTCGTACATGGCCTGCCACGACTCGGGGGTCGACACGTCGAAGCGGACGAGTGGGCGGTAGTCGCCCACATTGTTGACCAGGACGTCGACCCGGCCGTGGGCGTCGAGCACGGCCGCGGCGAGCGAGTCGACGCCGTCCGCGGTGGTCACGTCGACCGTGTGGGCCCGCACCGTCCCGCCGGAGTCCTCGACCGCGGCCACCACTGCTGCGGCGCGTGCGGGGTCCACTTCGGCCACTTCGACCCGGGCGCCATGGGCGGCGAAGAGCCCGGTGATGGCGGCTCCGATGCCGGCGCCGCCACCGGTGACGACGGCCACCTTCCCGTCGAGCAGCCGGGTCCAGTCGTCGATGCCGGGGGCGTCGTCCGGTCGTTGCGGGCTCATGGTCCTCCTCGTCGGGCGGCGCGGCCGGGTGTCCCGGCTCCCGCCGGCTGCTCCTGTCTCAGGCCTGGCCTGCCCCGGCCCGAAAGCCGGACGCGGCCACGATCGCCCGTGAGAACGGTCGGGCCAGTCCCCGCAGCTCTGCACAGCCGTCCTCGCCGAGGGCCTCGTAGCCGTGGGCCGAGAGACGGTCGGTGGCTTCTTCGATCTGCGCGCGGACCGTCGACCCCTCCTCGCTGAGGGCGAGCCGGTCGGCGGTGCCGGCGGGCCGGAGCCAGCCGCGCGACCGGAGGCGGTCGGAGGCGGCCTCCCATTCGTCGGGTGGCCAGCCACGCGTCTCGCGCAGGAACCCGACCGGCGGCTCCCCGGTGGTCTCGTGGAGGACCAGGGCTTCGACCGGTCCGATCCCGTGATCGACGAGCTGGGTGAGGTGGCCGTCGCCGCGGAACTCGCGCAGCAGCGTCTGCGCGTGCCAGAGGACGAGGTGTGGTGGCTCGGGCCAGGGAAGGCCGGCGTGCCCGGCGAAGAGGGGCCGCCCCTCGGGTCGTTCGGCCGCCCGCTCGGCCGCCCGGCGTGCCAGTGTCGCCGCCCGCTCCATGTCTTCCGAGTCGACCGCCTCGCCGAGCATCCGGCGCAGCGCCTCGCCCGCCGCCGCGGTGCGCGCCTCGAGGACCCGAGCCGGAGGGCTCGTCTGCCAGACCCCCTCCATCGCCGCGTGGACGAGCGCCGGCGAGAAGTTGAAGAAGGTGGCGACCACGGTGTCGGCACCGACCGCTCCCATCGCCGCAGCACGTGATGCGAAGTAGCCCGACGGCCCCCGCAGGCCGAGGCTCCGGTAGGAAGCGTCCGCCTCGGGGGCGAAGTAGACCATGTTGTGGAGGGGCTCGAGGGTGCGCCAGGTCTTGCGGGCGGTGAGCCCGGGCAGGGAGGTGGTCGGGGCGTCTGCGGCCATGGACCACGGTAACCCGGCGCGGCGCGTCCGGAGGCGTCCGGGGAGGGACCGGTCCGGGCCACCCCGTGTAGTTTGGAGCGGGGAACGCGCATCGTTGGGGTACGGGAGGACGGGGGCGTGGTAGGTCGGGGCCGGAAACAGGAGACCGCGATGTTGAACGGAGTGCCGGGCATGATCGGCGAGACGGCGGTGGTGACCAAAGAGGTCACCGATCGCCACCTGCCCGGTTCGGTCCTCGCCCGCGGGGAGACCTGGTTCGCCGTCTCGCTCTTCCCGGGCACGACTATCGCGCCGGGCACCACCGTGGTCGTGGCCGACGTCGACCGCGGACTGCTCGTGGTGTACCCGACCGACGACGCCGGCTGAGCCCACCGCGCGGACCCGGAGGCACGCAGCGCTCCCCTGCGCCGCGCCGGGGTGCACCGGTGCGTAAGGTGGGGGGAGGAGGTGGTCGTCATGATCATCGCATCAACTGCAGCAGCGTCCGTCGCGATCGCGGTGGTCGGGTTCTTCGTCTTCGCCTTCATCGTCATCTTCCTGAGGTCCTGCCTCAAGGTGGTCCAGCAGGGGTGCGTCGGTGTGGTCAAGCGCTTCGGCGAGTTCCGGACCATCAAGCAACCGGGCTTGCACGTGCTCGTGCCGCTCGCGGACCGCATGGACAAGGTGGACATCCGCGAGTTCCCCCGCACCGGTGACCAGCAGGCCGTGATCACCAAGGACAACGTGTCGCTCTGGGTCAGCGCGACCATCTTCTGTCAGGTGACCGATGTGAAGCTGGCCCTTTTCGAGGTCAACGACTTCGGCCTGGCCATCGACCAGATGGCCCGCACCGCATTGCGCGCCGTGTTCGGCGAACTGACCCTCGACCAGTCGCTCTCCGAGCGCGAGACCATCAACACCAAGATGCAGGACCACATGGCCGAGGCCACCCTCAAGTGGGGGGTCCGGCTCAACCGCATCGAGATCCTCGACATCACCCCTCCCAACAACGTGCTGCAGGCCATGTCGGAGCAGAAGGAGGCCGAGCAGCACAAGCGGGCCGCGATCCTGAAGTCCGAGGGGGAGCAGCAGTCGGCCATCAACAGCGCCCAGGGGCGCAAGCAGGCCAACGTGCTCGAGGCCGAGGGGCAGAAGCAGGCCTCGATCCTCGCCGCCGAAGCCCAGAAGCAGGTCCTCGAGCTGCGTGCCGACGGTGAGAAGCGCGCCGCCGAGCTGCGCGGCGAGGGAGAGGCACTCGCCCTCGAGGCCATCGACAAGGCCGAGATCAAGCCCAACACCCTCGCCATCATGCAGCTGCGCGCCCTGCAGGCCGTCGCCACCTCGCCCAACTCGAAGATCGTGGTGCCCTATGAGGCCGCCGGACTGGTCGGGGCGGCGGAGGCCCTGGTGGGGGTCATCACGGGCGTCGGCGTTCCCGGTGAGCCGGTGGCCGAGAACGGAAAGGCCCGCCAGCCCTCCTGAGCACCGGCGACGATGGCGCCTACTTGAGCTCCACCAGGTCGAGCGCCTCGTCCCGCCAGTGGGTGAAGACCTCGTCGGGCAGGGTCAGGCTGTGGGTGGGGTCGAGCGCTTCGACGAAGGAGCGGTCGTGGCTCACCACCACGATGGTCCCCGGCCAGTTGCCGAGCATGGTGCCGACTGCTTCGATCGAGGTCGGATCGAGGTTGTTGGTGGGTTCGTCAAGCAGCAGCAGGTTGGCCCGGCCCGCTGCCAGCATGGCCAGGCCGAGCTTGGCCCGCTCGCCGCCCGAGAGCGTCCTGGGCATCTGGTGGGCCGCCTTGCCGGCGATCCCGAACGAGCCCAACAGCGACCGTCGCTCGGTCTCGTTGACCAGGACGGTGTCGTCGATGTTCCCGAGCACGGTCTTGTCCGGGTCGACCTGTTCGTGCTCCTGGGCGAAGTAGCCGGGAGTCACGTTGATCCCGAGTTCCACAGCGCCCTCGGACGGCTCCTGGACTCCTGCCAGGCAGCGAAGCAGGCTCGACTTGCCTGCGCCATTGCGACCGATGATCACCACCCGGTCTCCCCGCAGGCAGTGGAAGTCGACATCCGCGAGCACGGTGAGGTCGCCGTAGCGGACGGACAGCCGGCGGACCCGGAGCGGGACCTCGCCCGACCGGGCCGGGGTCGGCAGGGTGAACGCGCTCTTCCGCTCGCGGCGGCGCACCTCTGTCCTCTGTGATTCGAGGCGTTCGACCCGCTTGTCGAGGGACTTGGCGATCCGGGCCCGGCGGTTGGTGCTCCCCCGCATCGAGTCGGCAAGCGTCGAGAGCCGGGTGATCTCACGGCCCTCGAGCAGGGCCGAGCGCTCGCGTTGGGACTGGTCGGTCTCGAGCTGGACCAGGTACGAGGAGTAGGTGCCCTTGAACTCGTGGAGACGGCCGTCGGACAGGTGCAGGACCTTGTGGATCGACCGGTCGAGCAGTTTGAGATCGTGCGAGACGACCAGGATGGACCCGGGGAAGCGCTCGAGCTCGTCCATCAGCCACCGTTTTGCCGGGAGGTCGAGATGGTTGGTCGGCTCGTCGAGGATCATGGTGTCGGGTGCCTGGAAGAGGATCCGGATCAGATCGACCCGGCGTCGCTGGCCTCCGGAGAGGGTCTCGATGTCCTCGAGGAGCAGCTCCTGGCGGAGTCCGAGACCGTCGGCCAGCCGGGCCATGGTGGACTCGGCCTCGTAGCCCCCGTTCTCACGGAACTGCTCCTCGAGGTCGGAGAACAGCGCGATGTTCTCCTGCGAGGGATCCTTGGACATCTGGGTCCGGGCCTTGCCCAGGGCGTCGTCGAGAACGTCGAGGCCCCTGCCCGAGAGGACGTGGGAGAAGCCGCTCGGGTCGAGGCCGAGTCCGCGGGGATCGGGAACCTGGGGAAGGTAGCCGAAGGTGCCCCGGACCCGCGCGTTGCCGGTCGAGCGGACGTTGCGTCCCGGCTCGTCGATGATCACCGAGAGGAACGTCGACTTGCCGGTTCCGTTCCTCCCCACCAGTCCGACCTTCTCGCCGGCGCCCACCACGAAGGACGCGTCCGAGAGCAGGGTGCGGTCACCGATCTCGATGGTGAGGGAGGATCCGACGATCATTGGGGAGCGGCGTGACCGAACCGCATCCGGGGGGTCCCCGGGTCGCGGCACCGGGGATCCCGGCGGGTCAGGCCGGCGTCAGTCTCCCACACCGGTGAGGCGGCTCTGCCCGACGGCGTCAGAGCGGGACAACCGCTCCCGCTTCTGACCGACGGGTGTGTCACCGCGGCCGAACTGCCATCGACCAGGCAGTTCGAACTCGTGGAGCAGCTGATTCCGTCACACTCACGACACATGAGCACGCAGACAGTGCGAGGTCTACCGTTGTGTCCACCATCGAGCGGGAGAGGCGGTCGACCGTTGGGAGCACTGGGACCTTGGGGCCGAACATGACTGATCTGGACGGGGTGCGTGTGAAGTTGGCGATGGCTCGCGCCAACGCCGAGCAACTGGAGACCATGCTTCGGCCCTTCGTCGAAGCAGCCCAGCGGTCCATCGAGCGGACGCCGAGCGAGAATCCGTTCGAGGTTGTCTACAAGATCACGAAAGTGCCCTGGATCGATCCGGCATGGAGCGCGATATTCGGACAGGGTATCTACAACATCCGGTCAGCCCTCGACCATCTCGCCTGGCAACTCGTCCTCCTCGACGGCCAGGAACCCACCAGGGCGACCGAGTTCCCATTGCTGGACACCAACAGGGACAAGAGCGGCCGCAAGGTACAGGTGGACATCGCTCCCGGCATCAAGCGCCCGGACATCCTGGCGGCTGTCGAGTCGATGCAGCCGTATCACGGGGGCGGCAAGTGGGGGGACCAGCTCGGAGTCGTAGCCGAGCTCTCTGGGATCGACAGGCATCGCCTGCCCGTTGCGGTCTCGACGATGCTGAACGTCGACAACATCTTCTGGGGTCTCCCAGCGGGGTCGACGGCTCCGAGTTGGTGGTTCCCCGTGGGCAAGGCTCTGCAGGAAGGCGACGTGGTCGCGCGGTTCTTGTTCAACGAGCCGGTGGCGCCGGAGGTGTTCGATCCCCATCTCGTGCCGCAGATTGCACTCGACGAAGCTCCCCTCGGAAGCCCCTATCGAACGCAGGACCTCGCGAGCCTCCTCGGTGGCTTGGCCAGAATCGCCGCATTCAAGATCGACACCTTGATCGTTGCGCCCCTCTTCGAGGGTGAGTTGCCGGCCTGGATCGCACCGGGGCCGCCCCGACCCGATGTTTCCCCTCGGACGGGTGCGCACCCGCTGGAGACCACTGAACGCTGGGGCACCGAGGACAACGGTCAGACGGCTCCCATGGTGGATGCCGAGGCAACGTGACGTCCCCGGCGGGTCGGTGACCGAATCCGATCGTCGATCCCGACGGCCGGGTGCCTGGAGAGCTCATCAGCCATACTGGGCGCATGGGATCTCAAGGAAGCAAGCCTCGCAAGCCGAAGCGCAGAATGGCCAAGGTGCCGAAGTATGAGGAACCCAATCAGGCCGAAGGATTCACCGGGGGATCATTCGGCCGCTCCGGCCATGGCTCGGATGGCCACCATGCCGAGAAACCCGGGCGGGCCGGTTCCTACTTGCTGAAATTGCTCGGGAAGCAGCCGAAGGCCTAGTCGCGAGCGGGTCACGGGGGCTCACCCTCCCGAGACGAGGAGGTCGCCGCCGGCCGGGGGGGTCGGGTCGTCGACGCTCTGCAGCCACCCGTCGGGCAGATGGACCGGCCTCGGGCCGTGGGTGTGGCCCCGCGCGATGCGCAGGGCCGCGGCGGGCAGGGCCAGGTCCGGATCGAGCCCGTCGAGCAGGGTGGCAACCTCGGCCGTCGAGGTGGCGAGTGCCAGCGAGCGCCGGACGGCGGGTCCCACCGGGAACCCGGTCAGGTACCACCCGGCGTGCTTGCGGAACTGGCGCACGCCGCCCTCCTCGCCGAACGAGTCGCACAACAGGGCTACATGGGTCTGCATCATCGAGCGGATCTCCCCGAGATCCGGCGGAGGCGGAACCGGCTCCCCGCGCAACGCGGCGGCGAGATCCCGGAACAGCCACGGCCGGCCGAGGCAGCCGCGCCCGACCACCACGCCGTCGCAGCCGGTCGAGCCCATCATTGCAAGGGCGTCGCCCGCCTCCCAGAGGTCACCGTTGCCGAGGACGGGCACCGAGGTCACAGTCCCCTTGAGCTCGGCGATCGCTCCCCAGTCGGCCGCGCCCGAGTAGAGCTGCTCGGCGGTGCGGGCGTGCAGGGTGACCGCCGCCGCCCCTTCGTCCTCGGCGATACGCCCCGACTCGAGGAAGGTGCTGTGGGCGGTGTCCACCCCGATCCGCAGCTTGACCGTGACCGGCACCGATCCGGCCCGGGCCACCGCGGCCCTGACGATGGCCCGGAAGAGGGCCCGGTGCAGCGGAAGGGCAGCCCCGGCACCCTGCCGGGTCACCTTGCCGGCCGGGCACCCGAAGTTGAGATCGACGTGGTCCACCCCGATCTCGTCGACGAGGCGGCCGACCGCCCTTCCCATGACCGCCGGGTCGACGCCGGAGAGCTGGACGCTCCGGATCTCCTCGTCGGGCGCAAAGGATGCCATCGCCTCCGTCTTGGCGTTTCCCTCGACCAGTGCCCGGGCGGTGACCATCTCGCTCACGTAGAGCGCGGCGCCGTACCCGCGGCACAGCGTACGGAAGGCACGGTTGGTGACCCCGGCCATCGGGGCCAGCACGACCGGCACGTCGAGGACGAGCGGTCCGAGCTTGAGGGCCGGCGGTGTGGACGATGCGGAGCTGCTCGGGGTCGTCACGGTGCGCGCTCCGCCCAGAGGTCGGTCACCGAGAAGCCGAGCCGGGAGAGCAGCGCGCGGAACAGGGGAAGGGAAAGGCCGATCACGTTGCTCGCATCGCCCTCGATACCGTCGATGAACGGCGCCGAACGACCGTCCAGGGTGAAGGCCCCGGCCACCTGCAACACCTCGGGGGTGGCCAGATAGGCGTCCAGTTCGGCATCGGTGGTGGTCCCGAAATGGACCGTCGTGCCGGCCACCGCCGAGACCCGGGTGCCGGTCGCCTCGTCGATGAGACAGTGACCGGTGTGCAGCGTTCCCGACCGGCCGCGCATCGACTCGAGCCACGACCTCGCCTCGCCGGCCGAGGCCGGCTTGCCGTAGGGCCGACCCTCGAACTCGAGCATCGAGTCGCACCCGATGACCAGGGAACGACCGGCGGTGTCGGCCACAGCGGTCGCCTTGGCCACGGCGATCCGGGTGACCGACCCGGCCGTGTCGGCAGGGTCGACGTCGTCCTCGTCGACGCCGCTGACGACCACCGTGGGGTCGAAACCGGCCGCCCGCAGGAGGGACAGGCGCGCGGTCGACCCGGAGGCGAGGATCAGGGAGCGTGCCGGCACGGACCAAGCGTACGACCCAGGCCGACCGGTCAGGTCCGGCCCGCAGGGACTGTTCACCGGTGCGGGGATGCGCGATCCTGGTGGCATGACCGACACCGGCACCACCCTGGCTCCGCAGCAGACCGACCCCGTGCCCGATGACGACCACGAGCGCATGTCCCATATCGTCCTCGAGGGGTACAAGCCCGAGGAGGGTGAGTTCGTCTCGCTCGGCCCGTCGGTGGTCGAAGGGATGGTCAACGGCACGGCGGTCAAGGCCCTGTGCGGGAAGATCTGGGTGCCGGGGCGCAACCCCCAGCGCTTCCCGTTGTGCCCGACCTGCAAGGAGATCGCCGAGGCCAGGGGCTGGAGGATCCCGGCCGGCTGACCCTCGGCCGCCTCGGCCCTTCCGGACCGATCCGGGAGCCCGATCAGCGCGGCCGGCCGGCGGTGACCGGAAGGGATTCGTACCGCCGCACGAACGGACCGGGCGCCAGGCGGCCACGCGCTCCGTCGGCGGCGAAGTCGGGCACCACCCGGAGCAGCTCCTCGAGGGCCACCCGTCCCTGGAGACGGGCGGCAGCCGCACCGATGCAGTGGTGCGGGCCGTTGCCGAAGGCGAGCATCCGCTGGAACCGGCGGGTCACGTCGAGCCCGTCCGCGGACGGCCCGAACTCCCGCTCGTCGTGGTTGGCCGCACCGTAGAGGAGGTGGACCTTCGATCCGGCCGCGATGGTCCGGCCGCGCAATGTGACCTCCCGGGTCGTGGTGCGCGACAGGCCCTGGACCGGACTGGTCAACCGCAACAGCTCCTCGACCGCGCCGGGCACCAGAAGCGGGTCCGCGAGTAGCCGGGCGCGCTGGTCGGGGTGGTCGGTGAGCGCCACGGCCGTCCCGCCGAGGAGACCCGCGGCGGTGTCGTTCCCTCCGGCGATCAGCACGAAGCAGAACCCGAGGATCTCGTCGAGGTGGAGCGGTCGGTCGTCGATCCCGGCCGTGACGAGGTCGGAGAGCATGTCCTCACCCGGGTGCCGCCGTCGGTACGCGACGAGGTCGGTGAAGTAGGCGTAGAGGCCTGCGACCGCCCCGGCAGCGCCGCCCACGATGCCGCCGCTGGCGTTGGCCTGCACGATGGCGCTGCTCCAGGTGTCGAACTCCGCCCGGTCCTCCTCGGGCACGCCCAGGTAGGTCGCGACCACGACGGCGGGGAGCCGTCCGGCGAGCAGATCGACGAAGTCTCCCTCACCGGCGTCGGCGAGCAGCGCGACCCGTTCCCGGACGAAGCTCCGGAGCGCCGGCTCGAGGGTGGCCACCCGTCGGGGCGTGAAGCCGCGGCTGATGAGGCGCCGGAAGATCGTGTGCTGCGGCCGGTCCATCATCACCAGCGTCGGTTTGAGCCCGAGCGCGATGATCTCGTCCTGCTCATAGGTGAGCCCCTGGGCCGAGGAGAAGAGGGCCGTGTCGTTGGCCGCCGCGAACACATCCTCGAAACGCGACAGCACCCAGAACCCGAGCGGCGCGCGATGGACCGGGTCCTCGTCCCGCAATCTCCGGTAGAGCGGGTACGGGTCCCGGAGCGTGGACGGATCCCGGGGGTCGTAGGCGGGCGATGCGACGGTGGACGTCATCTCGTGGCTCCTCCCGCGGTCGACCTCCTGACGGTACCCGACGGGGGCCGCCGGCGTGGCCTGCTCCCGTCGTAGAGTGCCGGGGATGCCCGATCGGAAACCGCCCCGCACGGTCGGGGACGAGCGCACCGTCCTCCGTGCACTCCTCCAGTACCAACGCGAGTCGGTCGTGCGAAAAGTGGACGGGGTGGACGAGGTCGCGGCCCGCACCGCGCTGGTGGGGAGCGGCACGAGCCTGCTGTGGCTGGTGCGTCACCTGTCCGAGGCCGAGTCCCTCTGGGTCCTGCAGCGGTTCGCGGGCGGCCCGGGCGAAGAGCCGCCGTCGACCGGCGGGTCCGAGCGCGCGTTGGGCGACGCGGTCGACGCCTACCGGGCGATGTGGGCGCGTGTCGACGACGTCGTGGACGGCGCGCCGGACCTCGAGGCCCTCTGCGTCGACACCGGGACCGAGTCGCCGGTCACCCTCCGCTGGGTGCTCATGCACCTGCTCGAAGAGACGGCGCGCCATGCGGGCCATGCCGACATCCTGCGCGAGCTCATCGACGGTCGGACCGGGCGGTAGCCCCGGGGGCTGCGACCTCCCCGTGGTCGCGGCAGCGGGCCCGGTAGGCACGGGGTGTGACCTCGACGGTGAGGCGGCGCCCGCAGGAGGCACAGAAGCGGGGCGGGTCGAGCGGCCTGGCGCAGCCGGCGCAGCTCACCGAGCCGCACCCCGTGCAGTGGCAGGGATCGTCCACGGTCCCGGTCCGGCTCAGAGGATGCCGGTGAGCGCGCCCACCGGCATGCGCAGGTCGGAGAGCATCTGGAGGTCCTCCTCGGGAGAGCGACCGAGCGTGGTGAGGTAGTTGCCCACGATGAGGGCGTTGATGCCGGAGGTCATGCCCATCGACTGCAGTTCGCGCAGGGTGACCTCCCTCCCGCCCGCATAGCGGAGGATGACACCGGGCAGCCCGAGCCGGAAGAGGGCGATCCAGCGGATGGCATCCCAGGCCGCCACCGGCCGGGCGTCCCCGAGCGGCGTGCCCGGACGCGGGTTGAGGAAGTTGAGCGGTACCTCGGTCGGATCGAGCTCCTGGAGCTCGACGATGAGCTCGACGCGTTGCTCGTCCGTCTCGCCCATGCCGACGAGGGCACCGCAGCACAGCTCCATCCCGTGCTCGCGCACCAGGCGGCAGGTGGCCTCGCGTTCCTCCCAGGTGTGGGTGGTGACCACGTTCGGGAAGAACGACCGGGACGTCTCGAGGTTGTGGTTGTAGCGGTGCACGCCCCCGGCGGCGAGGCGCCGCGCCTGTTCCTCGGTCAGGAGGCCGGCACTCACGGCGACGTTGAGGCCGGTGCGCTCGCGCACCAGCGGCACCAATTCGAGGATGCGCTGCATGGTGCGCTCGTCCGGGCCACGGACCGCCAGCACGATGCAGAACTCCGAGGCGCCGGCGGCCCGCGTCTCCTCGGCGGCCCGCAGCACCTCGTCGGGGTCGAGGAAGGGGGTGGCCTGGACCGGCGTGGAGAACCGGGAGGACTGCGCGCAGAAGTGGCAGTCCTCCGGGCAGCCCCCGGTCTTGGCCGAGAGGATGCCCTCGACCTCGACGCCGGGGCCGCACCAGGTGAGGCGGACCTGGTGGGCGAGGGCGGCCAGCGACGTGACCCACTGGTCGGGCAGGACCGCCAGGTCCGAGAGCTCCGGGCCGCTGAGCAGGCGGTGTTCGTCGAGCAGCGCGGTCTCGGCCGCCCGGAGGCGCGCCCGGACCGTCACCGGGTCCAGGTCGGGCGCTTTGGACGCGGACCGCCGGGGCGGTGGGAGGGCGACCGCGTTGGATCGGTTGGAGAAGGGGGCATCGCCGGGCATGCCGAAACGGTACCCGTCCCTGCGGCCCTCGAGGACACGGCGGCCTTCAGGAAACGGAAGCCATCAGGACACGGCGGCCCTCAGGACATCGAGGACGCGTGGTGCTCAGCTGCCGGGGGCCGGGTCCCCGAAGACCGGGGGTCGCTTCTCGCGCAGCGCGGCCACCCCTTCGCGGTAGTCCGGGCCGGCCATCATGGGGCTCAGCAGGGCCTCGGCCGCCCGGACCGACTCAGCAGCGGTCTGGTGGAACGCCTCGTAGACCTGCAGCTTCGACGCGGCGAGGGAGGCAGGGGAGACCGTGGTCGCGAGCATCCGGGCGTACCCGGTCACGTGGTCGAGGAGTTGGTCGGGTCCGACCACCGCGGTCACCAGTCCGAGTGCCTGGGCCTCGTCGGCGTCGAAGGTCCGGCTCGACAAGATGAGGTCGAGGGCTCCGGGCAGCCCGATGAGCTTGGGGAGCAGCCAGGCAAGCCCGAACGCGCAGGGCAGGCCCAGCTTGCCGTGCGCCGTGGTGAACTTGGCGCCGCGGGCTGCAAAGCGCAGGTCGCAGTAGCAGGCCAGGGCGAAGCCGATCCCGGCCGCCGGGCCGTTGACCGCAGCCAGCACCGGCTTGGGGATCCCGAAGTGGTAGGCGAGCTCGGCGTCGAACTCCGGGCGCACCCCCTGCCCCGGCGTTGCCAGGTCGTCCGGGGCACCCGACTCGTAGGCCCCGCGTTCGGCATGGTCTGCGAGGTCCGCCGACTCGGCGCCGGCGCAGAACCCCCGTCCGCTCCCGGTGACCACGATCACCCGCACCGCCGGGTCGTCGGCCGCCGCCTGCAGGAGCATCCGGTACTCGGCGTTCATGCGCGCGGTCCAGGCGTTGAGCCGTTCCGGCCGATCGAGGGTGATGGTGGCGACCGCGCCGTCGACCGCGAAGCGGGTCACCTCGAGGTCGGACGGGGTCATGGCGGCTTGCTCGCCGGTCGTGGGTACGGCCGGGCGCGGGCGGTCAGTAGCGGTAGGTGTCCGGCTTGTACGGACCGTCGACGGGAATCCCGAGGTACGCAGCCTGCTCCTTGGTGAGGGTGGTCAACCGCACACCGAGGGCGTCGAGATGGAGCCGCGCCACCTTTTCATCGAGGTGCTTGGGCAGCACGTAGACACGGTTCCCGTAGACACCCGTGTTGGTGAAGAGCTCGATCTGCGCCATGGTCTGGTTGGTGAAGGAGTTCGACATCACGAAGCTCGGGTGCCCGGTGGCGTTGCCCAGGTTGAGGAGGCGCCCCTCGGACAGGACGATGACCGCGTGCCCGTCGGGGAAGATCCACTTGTCGACCTGGGGCTTGATGTTGACCCGCTCGATGCCGGGCAGATCGGTGAGCCCTGCCATGTCGATCTCGTTGTCGAAGTGGCCGATGTTGCCGACGATGGCCTGGTGCTTCATCTGGGTCATGTGCTCCACGGTGATGACGTCCCGGTTGCCGGTGGCGCTGATGAAGAGGTCGGCGGTCCCGACCACGTCCTCGAGCCTGGCCACCTGGAAGCCCTCCATGGCCGCCTGCAGGGCGCAGATCGGGTCGATCTCGGTGATCACCACTCGGGCACCCTGACCCCGGAGCGACTCGGCACAGCCCTTGCCGACGTCACCGAACCCGCAGACGACCGCCGTCTTCCCCCCGAGCAGGACATCGGTCGCACGGTTGATGCCGTCGACGAGCGAGTGCCGGCACCCGTACTTGTTGTCGAACTTGGATTTGGTGACCGCGTCGTTGACGTTGATGGCGGGGAAGAGGAGCTCGCCGGTCTGCTCCATCTCGTTGAGGCGGTGCACGCCGGTGGTGGTCTCCTCGGAGACCCCCATGATCCCGCTCGCGACGGTGGTCCAGCGGCGGGGGTCCTCGGCAAAGCCGCGGGTGAGGACCTCGAGCACCACGCCGTACTCCGCCGAGTCCGCGGTCGATGGGTCGGGGACGATGCCGCGCTTTTCGAATTCGACCCCCTTGTGGACGAGGAGGGTCGCGTCGCCGCCGTCGTCGAGGATCATGGTCGGCCCCGCATCCGGCCAGAGCAGTGCCCGCTCCGTGCACCACCAGTACTCGTCGAGGGTCTCGCCCTTCCAGGCGAAGACGGGCACACCCTGCGGGTCGTCGGCGGTGCCGTGCGGCCCCACGGCCACCGCTGCAGCGGCATGGTCCTGGGTGGAGAAGATGTTGCAGCTGGCCCAGCGCACCTCCGCACCGAGGCAGGTCAGCGTCTCGATGAGCACCGCGGTCTGGATGGTCATGTGCAGCGAGCCGGTGATCCGGGCGCCGCGCAGCGGTTGCTCCGGGCCGTGCTCCGCCCGCATGGCCATGAGGCCGGGCATCTCGTGCTCGGCCAGCAGGATCTCCTTGCGGCCGAACTCGGCCAGGGAAAGGTCGGCGACCTTGAAGTCGTGGCCGGGCTGGCGGGTCATGGCGGCTCCTTCGCTGTGCCGGCCACGTTCGCAAGCCGGTGTCGGTCGGCACCGGACCGGGCCGACCCGTCCGTTGCCTCCGAGCCCCATCCGTCGGCCGGTGCCCGGGGCGGTCGGTCCCACAGATGTTACTCCACGCCCTGTCGGGCCGACCTGGCTCCGCCGAGCCGCGGGTCAGGGGACCGTGATGCTGGTGGAGAGCGGAAGGTCCGATGACGACTGGCCGAGTGCGAGCGTGTAGCCGCCGGGGACGGTGGTCGGGGACCCGTCGGCGGCGGTTGTGAAGGCCGACGCCGGGATCGGAAGGGTGACCGTGGCGCTCCGACGGGCTTCGAGTGTGACCGACTGGAAGGCGACGAGCTGGCCGGGCGGTTCGCCGGCCGACGGAGGGAAGGTGAGATACGCCTGGGCGACGGTGGTCCCTGCCCGCGAGCCGGTGTTGGTGACCCGGAACGCGGCAGAGTACCCGTCCCCCGAGCGGGCGACGGTGAGATCGCCGAGGGCGAAGCTGGTGTACGAGAGCCCGAAGCCGAACGGGAACAACGGTTGGGTCCCGGTGGCGTGATCGTACCGGTAGCCCACGTCGAGCCCCTCCGAGTAGGTGGCGGTGAGATCGATCCCAGGCCATTGGGCCGGCGTGTCGACCGCAGCGGTGGCGTCCGAGGTCGGGAAGGTGACCGGTAGGTGTCCTGACGGGTCGACGTCCCCGAAGAGCAGACGGGCTACCGCCGCGCCGTCCTGCTCGCCCGGATACCAGTCCTCGAGCACGCCGGCCACCTGGTGGAGCCAGGGCATCAACACCGGGCCCCCGGTGTTGAGCACCACCACCGTGCGGGGGTTGGCCGCGGCCACCGCCTCGATGAGCGCGTCCTCGTCGCCCGGTAGCGCGAGGGTCGGCTTGTCGAATGCCTCCGAGGAGTAGTCCCCGACGAACACGAGAGCGACCCTGGACCGGTGCGCGAGCGCGGCGGCCTGGGCGATCTGGTCGCCGACGAACGCCCAGCCCAGGGTCAGCGCGCTGGGGACGAAGGCCGTCTCACCGGAGGGGGTGAGCCTGTCGACCGGTTCCCAGGACAGATCCACCCGGTATGGGTGGCCGGCGACCAGGGGCACACTCTGTGACCACAGGCCACGGGCGTGGCTGAGCGTGTCGGAGACGGCTGGCTGTCCGTCGAGTGTGAGGCTGGCCGCGCCCGAACCCTGGAGGGCGAGCGTGTAGAGGCCGGACCGGGGCGGCGTCAGCGTTCCCGTCCAACGAGCGGTGACATCCGACCAGCCGGAGGGCAGCACGACGCGGGAGTGGTCGGCCGGGGTTCTGGCCCTCCTCCGCCGACTCGGCGAGAGGAGCGGGAGCAGCATCCGGTGTTGGTCCGACGCGAGCGGCGTCGCCGCTCCGGGCAGGAGCGGTCCGGTCGGGGGAGTCGAGACCACCGAGGTGTCGACACTGGGCTCGACCATCTCGACCGACTGGGGACCGGTGTCCGGATCAGTCTGGGTGAGGGTGAGGGTCAGGCCGTGGCCGGCCCCTGACGCGGGCGTGAGGTCTGCGGACGGGACCGGTGGCAGTGGGGCGGTGGTGCTCCCGCCGTCTGCGGCCGCGACGGACACCGAGGTCCCGGCGAGATGCCGGAGTGCCCGCAGGGGCGACGAGACGAACGGGGCGATGACCTGGGAGCTGCCGTGCCCACTGGTCACCGGGGAGGTGGCCGCGTCGGCCCCGATCACGGCGATCGAACGGGTTCCCTGCGTGCTCAGGGGAAGGATCCCTCCGGCGTTCTTGAGCAGCACCGCCGACCGCTCGGCCGCCTGCAGGGCGAAGGACGCGTGCTGCGGCGTGTCGACCGGCGTGCCCGGCGTACCGACGCTCTGGCGCCCCACCAGTCCGTAGGTGAACATCTGGGTGAGGACCCGGGTCACCGCTGCATCGACCAGGGCGGTGGGGAGGCGTCGTTCCAGGGAGAGCTTGGCGAGGGAGGCCACAATGGACGGCTTGATCAGGTCGGTACCGGCTGCGAGCGCGGCGACCGGGTCATGGACGGCCCCGAGATCGGACCGCACGAACCCGGTGAACCCCCACTGGGCGAGGACCTGCGACAGCGCAGGGTCCTGGCACTGGTAGGTGCCGTTCCACTGGGGGTAGGCACACATGAGCGAGGCCACGTGCCCCTGTTTGACGGCCGCCTCGAACGGGGGCAGGTAGATCTCGTCGAGGGTCCGGGTCGAGAGTGCATCGTCGATCTCCAGCCGGTCGGTCTCCTGGGAGTACACGGCGAAGTGCTTGGCCTGGGCCATCACGCCGGTGGCCTGGATGCCCCGGATGTCGGCGACTCCCATGGCCGAGACCAGGAGCGGGTCCTCGCCGTACCCCTCGTAGGCCCGGCCGTTCTCGGGGACGCGCAGGACGTTGAGGTTCGGGCCCTGGACCACATCGATCCCCTGCCCGTCCGCCTCCTGACCCTGCACCTGGCCGTACCGGCGCGCCACCGACGGATCGAAGGTCGCGGCGATACCCAACGGGGAGGGCAGCTGCGTCACCCGGGTCGCTCCGAATGCGAGGCCCTGAGGACCGTCCTGCAGGGTGAGCGACGGGATGCACAGCCGCGGCACACCGGCATTGACGTTCTCGTAGGCGCCGACCTGATGGAGCACGATCTCGCCGAGCTTCTCGGTCAGGTGCATCCTCGAAACGACGAGCGAGGCCAAGGCGGCCGGAGCCTCGTGGTGGTCGAGGGCGGTCTCGAGCCACGGGCACCGGGTGACGTCGGTCGTCAGAGTGATCGGGCGGTGGACCGGGTGGGAGGCTGCGGGCCCGGTGTCCGAGCGAGTGCCGGGTGTCTCGCCGGACTGGGTGGGTGCAGGAGTGGCGCCCACGACGACGGCAGAAAGCGCGAGGACGATCCCGACCGCCAGCACGCTGCCGAGTCGCCACGAGCGGGCGCGGTGCCGTCGGGGCGGCGAGGGGTGGTGCGCGAGCTGGTCCACGGTCTCGGCTCGTCAACTTACCCAGGGCGTGATGCGGATCCAGGTCGGGCCCTGAGGCGACCGGGCCGGTCCGTCGCGATGCCGGGTCACCGGGGAGTGATGGTCACCGGCTGTGACGTCAGGCCGACCACCGGTGACTGACATCGATGAAGGGCGTGACGCACGGCGGCCCGTCGGCCACCAACATCTCCGGCAGGGCGGCCGGGTCCGGGGGGACCCGCACGAGCGCGGCAGAGCGGGTGCCGTAGTCCTCGGTGTGGACGCACGCGGCGAGCGTGGCGGTGGGCCGGGTCGGAGGGTCTCCTTCCTCCGACAGCTCTTCGGCGCTCTGCGGAATCGTGTGGTCCACGAGCACCGAGGCAAGGCTCGACCAGAGCGGCATGTCCGCCGCAATGGCGCCCGAGACGAGCGAACGGATGCGATCCGCCTTCGGCGAGGGATCATCGAGCGACACGTTCTCCAGCACATGGACTCCGGGTTGCAGGGGGCGGACCGTGGGCGGCCCGTCACCCGGCACCTCGACGAAGGAGAGGGAGTGGCGATCGCCGACGAGCAACCAGGCCGGGTTGTAGGTGCCGGGCTGCACCATTGAGAGCAGCTCGTCGATGCCGGCGTCGGCGCTGTGCTGGCCGGCGAGCAGGAGGGGGAGTTCGCCTCGGGTCCGCTTCGTCGGATCCCGTCCCCCGGGGGACGGGCGGTTGGTGAGACCGGCGACGACCCCGTGCTCGTTGACGGCCAACCATGTCCCGCCGGCGAGCTCGTCACGGCCGCCGAGGATCCTCGGGTCGCGGTCGCGGAGCACGCAGAGCGAGCGGGCCGGTCGATCCATGCGCTCGTCACGATTCGCCGCGACCACCAGTGCCATGTCGTCCTCTGTCTGCCAGGCGAACACGAGGAGGCACATGCGGGTGAGGGTAGCGGCGTCGACGTCGGTACGGACCACCGGTCCCGAGCGGCGCAGCCCGGCGGGTGTCACCAGCCGGTCGCGCTTGTAATCAGGGTGTGATCATGATCATATGGACGCCGGAAGGGACGGGTTCCGGATGGTGGCATTTCGGGTGGACAAGACGCAGCGGCTCGCATTGCTGCGCGCGGTGAGCCTCTTCTCGAGCTGCACGCACCGCGAGCTCACCCGGATCGAGTCGCTCACCACGCTGGTCGACGTTCCGGCCGGTGAGGTGCTCACCGAACAGGGAGCTCCCGGCGAGGAGTTCTTCGTCGTGGTGGAGGGAACGGCAACCGCGTCACGCAACGGTGTCACGCTCGCCACCCTCGGGCCCGGTTCGTTCTTCGGAGAGCTGGCGCTACTCGATGGGGGGACCCGGACCGCCACCGTCGTCGCCGATTCCAACATGGGGCTTCTCGTGCTGTCGAGGCGCGAGTTCAAGTCGCTGCAGTTGACCGTGCCTTCGGTGGCCTTCAAGCTGCTGACCGAGATGGGCGCACGGCTCCGGTCGACGGACGGGTTGCTCGACAAGCTGGTCGACCCCCGGCAGAAGGGCACGCCCGAACTCGCCGGCTTCTGGTCCCTCTAGACCTCTAGACCTTCCGGACCGTGGGATGTCCTAGGGGAGCGGGGTCAATCCGATCATCGCTCGGAAGTCGTCGGTCGTGTTGGTGACCGGGAACGCCCCGCCGGGAACGTCCATGCCCAGTCGATCACAGATGGGGTCCCACCCGTCAGCCGGAGTCCATTCCAACAGGCGTGACGGCGCAATCGCGAGCCGTACGGCCGCGTTGTGGCGCTCGTAGGCGTCCATCATGGCGGTGGGATCATCCAGGCGGTCGCTGAAGCGGTCCCGGAGCAGTCTGCGCACCGCATCCATCCACGGTTGCAACTCGGGCGGCACCCTGTCGAAGGACTGGAAGATCGTGTTCGATGCGCTGCGGTACCAGGACTCGGGATCGCGGACCGACAGCAGCACCAGTGCGTCGGGGTTGGCCGCCGACAGCTCGGGCCAGAACGAACACCCGGGCCAGTCGACGAGGGAGGCGTAGCCGGCGGGCATGGTCGTCCAGTCGACCGGCCGCCCCTCGATCGCATCGATCCAACCCGGCGCCTGCTCCGGATTCCCGAGGATCTCGACCATGTGATGACAGGGCCCGCCCAGCAGCTGTTCGAGCGCAAGCTTCAACGAATGGGTTCCGGTGCGACCGACACCGGCACCGACGACCGTGAGTGCCATGGTCCCTCTCCCGCCTTTGGTTTGGTCATTGACTGACCGGGTACCGGTCGGGCCACATCCTTGCGCATCCGGCCAGACCCGTCCATCTGCGTGAGGGGCCTGCCGCTCAGGAGCACTCGTCTCATCGGAGCCGGTGATCTGCGGTCCAAAACGGAAACGGATCCGCCCACAGCCAGCAAGCAAGCTCTCATAATCTGGTATACGGTGTTCTGGCGCAGAAAGAACGGATAGAGACGCACTAGCGAGCAAGCCGCCAGAGCGGCGCGGCTGAGCCCACTCTGTTCGGGCGCGGCATCGAGCGGCGGAAAAGGGGCGGCAGAAGGGGGAGAGCGCGGGTGATTCAATTCGTGATCGCCGGACTGGTGCTCGGGGGAATCTACGCGATCGCATCGGCCGGCCTCGTGATCACCTACACGTCATCCGGCATCCTCAACTTCGCCTTCGGGGCACTCGCGTTCTTCATCGCCCGCTTCTACTACTACCTCCACACCCAGGAGGGCTGGTCGATCGCGCCGGCAGCCGTAGTCGCCATCGTGCTCGCGGCGCCCCTGCTCGGCGTGCTGCTGTACGCCGTCCTGTTCCGCTTCCTCCGCCTCTCCTCGCCCCTGATCAAGGTGGTCGCGACCATCGGTCTCTCTGTTGCCCTCCCGTCGTGTGCGACCTTGATCTTCGGCAGCCAGGCCATCCAGCAGGCTCCGGGGCTGGCGCCGGAGCCCGTCAAGGTCTTCCACTTCCTGGGCGTCCCGGTGACGCTGGACCAGATCATCGTCTACATCTGCGTCGTGGCGACGGTGGTGGTCGGAGCGCTGGTGCTGCACTACACGGAAGTCGGCCTCAAGGTGAGGGCCATGGTCGACTCGACGGCGATGACCGATCTCTCGGGGACCAATCCGAGGAGGATCTCGATCGGGGTCTGGGCGGTGAGCACGTTCTTTGCCGGCCTCACCGGTGTCCTCGCCGCACCCATCATCGGACTCGACGCCACCAACTTCACGCTCCTCATCGCCGCCTCGTTCGCGGCGGTCATCGCGGCCAGGCTCCGGAGCCTGCCGGTCGCGGTCGGGGTCGCGTTGCTGATGGGAGTCGCCACATCGCTCATCCAGCGGTATCTCCCACCGGCAAGTGCCTGGACCGCAGAGATCATCGATGCCGTCCCATTCATCGTGATCGCGTTGGTCCTCATCTACAACCTCGTTCGCCGGGGACGGGTGGGGGACACCGAGGCGTGGGGAGGCGCGTTGGATCGGGCGATCATGCCTCAGGGCGAGAGCCGGATCGCCGGTTCGACGGCCAGCGTGGTCGAGACCGCCTCTCTCAACTTCTTCGGCAAATACGCAGGTCCACTCGCGCTCGTCCTGCTTGCGGTCGCCCTGCCCCTCGTGGTCGGCGGCTACTGGGTGGGACTGACCGCGCAGGCGTTCGCCTTCGGCGTGATCTTCCTTTCGTGGACACTGGTGACCGGGGAGGGCGGCATGCTCTGGTTGTGCCAGATCACCTTCGCCGGGATCGGAGCACTGACGACGGCGCAGTTCGCCAACAACCTCGGCTGGCCGGTTCTGGCTGCTGTGGTCATGGGCGGTGTCGTCGCCCTGGTGCTGGGCGTCATCATCGGATTCTTGAGCATCCGCCTCGGCGACCTGTACGTCGCCCTGGTGACGCTCACGTTCGGGCTGTTGGTCGAGAACCTCGTGTTCACCCTGCCGAGGTTCGTGAACCAGGGTCTCGGGCTGACCCTCACCCGACCCGGCTTCGCGACATCGGATGCCTCCTTTGCATACGTCTGCCTGGTCGCCTTCGTCATCGTGGCGCTGTTCATCGTCAATCTCCGACGGTCCACCACCGGGCTGGCCCTCAATGCGGCCCGGTGGAGCGAAGACGGTGCCCGGACGACCGGCATCAGCGTGGTGCAGATGAAGGTCATCGCCGGAGCCTTGGCCGCGTTCATCGCCGGCGTCGGCGGAGGGCTGCTTGCCGTTGCACAGACAACGGTCGTACCCAGCGAGTTCGCCACATTCGCCGGGATCGTGTGGTTCGCCGCACTCGTCACGATCGGTATCCGATCGACCGCCGCAGCGCTGATCGCCGGACTCTCGTTCGTCATGCTTCCGGCTCTCGCTCAGGCGTATCTCCCGAGTTGGACAGGCAATGTGCTTCCGGTGCTCTTCGGCCTGGGTGCAATGACTGCCGCCAAGTACCCGGACGGCGCCCTGGCCGAACAGAGCCGGCAGTTGCGGCGGCTGTTGTTGCGGCTGGCGCCCGATCGATTCGAGAGCTCGCAGGTAACCGATGTGCCGGACCGTGCGCCCGGCGAGCCGCTCTCGGTCGACGCGCCGGCGATGGTCGCGGAGCACGTCTTGTGATGTCGGCGTTGACCGACACGGATGGCTCGGTCCGCTCGACAGGCGCCCAGTCGGCCGCCCTCGTTGCGAGCGATATCACGGTCCGCTTCGGCGGGCTCACCGCGCTGTCCCAGGTCACACTCGAGGTCGAACGCGGATCCATCGTCGGACTCGTCGGGCCCAACGGGGCCGGAAAGTCGACCCTCCTCTCCGTGCTGTCCGGTCTCCTGAAGCCGAACTCCGGGAGGGTATGGCTGTTGGGCGAGGACGTCACGACCACATCGGTCCGATCGCGGGCCGCCAGAGGGCTGGCTCGGACCTTTCAGCAACCGGAGCTGTTCATGGGGCTGACCGTGCGGGAGCACCTGGTCCTCGCGCACCGCGCACGCGTGGCGCCCAATCGTCTCTGGCGGGACATGTTCGACCCGCGCTCGCTGTTTCCGCCATCGCGGGAAGAGAACGAGAAGGTGGACGGACTGCTCGAGCTTCTCAGGCTCACGCGGGTGGCCAAGGCTCCGGTGGCGGCACTCCCGCTGGGCGTCGCACGCCTCGTCGAAGTGGGTCGTGCCCTGGCCAGTGAGCCACACGTCCTGCTGCTGGACGAACCCCTCTCCGGATTGGACATGAGCGCGTCGGAGAACCTCGTTTCTGTCTTCCGACGGATCGTCACCGAGAGCGATCACCAGCTCTCGCTCGTCATCGTCGAACACGATGTGGCTGCCGTCCTGGCGCTGTCGGATTCGGTGGTCGTCCTCGACTTCGGGGAGCGGATCGCCGTGGGCAGCCCGGAGGCCATTCGCTACGATCCCCAGGTTCGTGCCGCCTACCTCGGCGACAGCGACCTGCCGCCACGACCGGCCGTCGGCTCGCCGTCTACGGCGACGGACGTCGGGGGCCCGCTCGAGGGCGGGGAGGCATGACCGAACCCCTCCTGAGTGTGGAAGTTCTCGACGTCCGGTACGGCTCCTCGCAGGCATTGTTCGGGGTGTCGCTCGACGTCCTGCCCGGAACCGTCCTGGCCGTCCTTGGTGTGAACGGCGCCGGCAAGAGCACCCTCGCCCGTTCCGTATCGGGTCTGGTGCCACCGGTTGCAGGTCGCGTGACGTTCGATGGGAAGGACATCACCGGGCTCCCGGCCAACCGCGTCCGTAAGTTGGGTCTCACCTACGTACCGGAGGGACGTGGGATCTTTCCAGGCCTGTCGGTGACCGACAACCTGCGGATGGCGGTTGCGCAGGAACCCCGCAACGAGCGGGCTGCCGCCATCGACCGGGCGATCGGGACGTTCCCGGTACTGGGCGACCGTCCGTCGCAGCGTGCGGGAAGCCTCTCCGGTGGCGAGCAGCAGATGCTGGCGCTCGCCCGGGCGTTCTCGATCTCGCCGAAGCTGATCATTGCCGACGAACTGTCGCTCGGCCTCGCCCCCGCCGTGACCGAAACGGTGTTCCACAGTCTCGAGGAGGCCAGGAGGTCGGGGATCACCATCGTGCTCAGCGAGCAGTTCGTCCACCGGGCGCTGTCCATGGCGGACAGTTGCGTGATCCTGACCCGTGGCAGGGTCGGCTGGTCCGGACCTGCATCCGAAGCGGGCGAAGAGGTCCTCAGCCGGTATCTGGGAGAGGCGGAGCCCGAGATCCCCGCGGTCGCAGCCGGCCGCGCAGATGGCAACAATGCATAACCAACCCGGCGCTGCGCGCGCCATCGACATGGAGGAATGATGCTGGCAAATGGGAAACTGAGCAAGGTGCTGCTGACTGCGGCCGTGGCCTTGCCGCTCGTCGCTGCCGGGTGCTCGAGCGGAGGATCCTCGTCGCCGACGACCTCGAGTGGGGGATCGTCGACGAAGACCCCGATCACGATTGCGTACATCACCGACCTCACCGGCGAAGGTGCATCGGAGAATGCCTCATCTCCCGCCGGATTCAACGCACGGCTCGACATGCAGAATGCGGAAGGCGGAGTGGACGGGCACAAGCTGGTGCCCCTCGTCATCGACGATCAGACGAGTCCGTCGGCCATTGTGACCGCCGTTCAGA
Organism: uncultured Acidimicrobiaceae bacterium; assembly: GCA_963753905.1. Classification (GTDB taxonomy): domain Bacteria; phylum Actinomycetota; class Acidimicrobiia; order Acidimicrobiales; family RAAP-2; genus Bog-756. The sequence continues at coordinate 168,788 of CAVWDZ010000001.1, forward strand.
GTGCGATCTCCAAGGGTGCGATCGGGATCGTCTCCCAGAGCCCGCTCTTCTTCCTCGCCGCCAGCTACCCGCAGCAAGCGGGCCTTCCGGTGACCGGCTCATACGACGACGGACCTGAGTGGGGGACGCAGCCCTATACGAACATGTTCGCGTCCGACAACGGAAGTGTCGATCCCAAGTATCCGGTCAACACCCAGATCGGGGACTTCCTCAAGCAGCACGGGGCGACGGTTCTCGGGTCCTACGGCTATTCGATCTCACCATCGTCCAGCCGCGCGGCAATCGGCACCGCGCAGTCGTTCGAGCACGCCGGGGGAAAGGTCGGCGTCCTCGACACCACCGTCCCCTTCGGCGGTGTGGACTTCACGAGTGAGGCACTGCTCGCCAAGCAGAAGGGCGTCGACTCGATGGTCCCCGCCATGGACAACAACTCCAATTACGCGCTGGCCACCGCGCTCAAGCAGGCCGGTATCAAGCTCAAGGCCGTCCTCTTCGCGACAGGATACGAGCCGGACGTCGTCAACTCTCCGGCCTGGGGTGATCTGCAGGGTGACTACTTCCTTTCCCTGTTCCGTCCGTTCTCCCTGCCCAACGCCGGCACCCAGCAGATGGCGGCGGCACTGCAGAAGTATGCCGGCTTCACCAAGAGCCAGTTCCCGAACTTCGGACAGTACGAGTCATGGGCGGGGGCCGATCTCATGATCAAGGGCCTCGAGTTGGCCGGCCCGAATCCGACCAGCGAAGCGGTCATCCACGACCTCCGCGGCGTGACCTCCTACAACGCCAACGGGCTGTTGCCGGTCAACCTCGACTACGCCACCAATTTCGGGCACAACCCCCCGCAGACGTGCGCCTGGATCATGAAGGCGGAAACGACGGGATTCGTCGCCATCTCCTCGACACCGACCTGCGGGACGGATCTGCCCGGCACGTCCACGGCGAGTTCGAGCTGACGACCGCCCCGCGGCGGTCCGACACCACCTCGGCAAGGAGTTCGAGACCATGAAGACGCAAGCTGCAGTGCTCTGGGACAGGGAGCAGGACTGGCAGATCCTCGAGATCGACCTGGGGCCGCCCACGGACCACGAGGTGCTGGTCCGGTGGGCGGCGGCGGGCCTCTGCCATTCCGACCAGCATCTCCGGACCAATGACATCGGTGCACCCACCAACCCCGACGTGGGGCCCGATCCGAGGCTGTTCCCGCTGGTGGGGGGCCACGAGGGGGCCGGTGTCGTCGAGGCGGTCGGTCCGGGCGTGCTCGGCCTCGCAGTGGGTGATCACGTGGCCGCCAGCTTCTTCCCGATCTGTGGCCGGTGCAAGATGTGCCTCACCGGGCACACGAACCTCTGTGACCTCGGTGCGGAGACGTTCTCGCCCGGCCAGCTCTCTGACGGGACGGCCCGCTACCACTACGACGGACGTCCGCTCAACGTGATGTCCAAGCTGGGGACCTTCGCCGAGTACGGCGTCGTCCACGAGGCGTCTCTCGTGAAGGTGGAACCGGATCTGCCCATGCCGGCGGTGGCCCTCGTGTCGTGCGGCGTCACGACCGGCTGGGGTTCGGCGGTCTACCGGGCGCAGGTCGAGCCGGGCGACACCGTCGTCGTGGTGGGTGTCGGGGGCGTCGGGATGAACGCGGTCCAGGGTGCCCACATGGTCGGGGCGAAGCACGTCGTCGCTGTCGATCCCGTCGAGTTCAAACAGAAGGCGGCGCTCGACTTCGGCGCCACCCACACGGCGGGCTCGATGGAGGAGGCGCTTCCCGTCGTCACCGACCTGACCCGTGGCCAGATGGCCGACGCGGTCATCCTCGTGCCGAGCGTGATGTACGGGAACCTGATGGCCGCCGCCCTCGCACTCACCGGGAAGAACGGCACGTGCGTGGTCACCGGGGTCGCTCCTCAGGCACAGTCGGAGTGCAGCGTCAACCTCTTCGAGCTCGCGATGTGGCAGAAGGAGGTACGCGGCGTCGTCTTCGGGGCAGCGAACCCGCGCTTCGACATCCCCAACCTTCTCGCGCTCTACCAGGCCGGACGCCTCAAGCTGGACGAGCTGGTGACGCGGACGTATCGGCTCGACCAGATCAACCAGGGCTACCAGGACATGCTCGACGGGGTGAACATCCGTGGCGTCGTCACCTTCGACTAGGCGAGGCGCGCCCGTCCCCTGCCCGCACCACGCCCGATGACCGAACCCGACCCCGCGCCACCGACCGTCCGGTGAGACGCAGGGAGGGGGCGCCACGCAGGACCGCCCAGGAGCTGTTCGGTCCTGGTGGCACTCCCCGGGTGGTGGTGATCGGCGCCGGATTCGGTGGGATCGCGGCCGGGGTGAAGCTGAAGCAGGCAGGCATCGAGACGTTCACGATCTACGAGTCCTCACCCGGGGTCGGCGGCACCTGGTGGGACAACACCTACCCCGGTGCCGAGGTCGACGTGGACTCGAACCTCTACCGGTACTCGTTCAAGCCCTACGACTGGACCCGGACCCATGCCGGGCAGGCGCAGCTCCAGGCCTATCTCGCCGAGACAGTCGATCAATTCGGCCTGTCCCCGCACCTCCAGCTGGGAGTCACCGTCCGATCGGCACGATGGGAAGAGGGCCGCCACGTCTGGACGGTCGATCTCGATGCGGGTGACCGGGACGAGTGCCACGTCGTGATCAGCGCGGTCGGGTTCCTCAACGTGCCCCGCTACCCCGACTGGCCGGGGCTCGACGACTTCCGTGGCCCGAGCTTCCACACCGCCCGCTGGGACCACGACTGCGACCTGTCCGGCAAGGCGGTGGCCGTCGTCGGCACCGGGTCCACGGCGGCCCAGGTCGTGCCCGCGATCCAGCCGATCGCGCGGCAGGTCACCGTCTTCCAGCGGGAGCCGGGGTGGGTCCTGCCGAAAGGAGAGCGCGACCTCACCGAGGCGGAGCGGACCTCGCTCGCCCGACCCTGGTGGCGGTCACTGGACCGGTTGCGCTCCCGCTGGACGTTGGAGCGGAACCTCTGGGGTGGGGCGATGTTCAGGCCCGGCACGCGGCTCAACCGGAAGCGCGAGCAGACCTGTCGTGCGTACATCGCCCGCACGTTCGCCGATCGTCCCGATCTGCGCGACGCGGTCACCCCCGGCTATCCCTTCCCCGGCAAGCGGCCGATCCTTGCCACCACGTTCTATCCCGCGCTCAGGGAGCCCAACGTGGAGCTGGTGCCGCGGGCGGTGGCGCGGATCTCCCCGACCGGCGTCGTCGACTCGGACGGGGTGGAGCGGCAGGTGGATGTGATCGTCATGGCGACCGGATTCCGCGCCGCCGACTACCTGGCCCGTCTCGAGATCGCAGGGCGGGAGGGGGTGACCCTCCAGGAGCGGTGGGCGGGGGAACCGCGGGCGTTCCTGGGCATCACGGTCCCCGGGTTCCCCAATCTCTTCCTGCTCTACGGTCCCGGCACCAACGGCGGTGAGCTCGTGTCGATGCTCGAGGCCCAGGCCGAGTACGCCGCGCGCTCGGTGAAGCGCATGCGGCGCGCACGGGTCAGCGCGATCGAGGTCACTCCCAGAGCCGAGGCCCTCTGGAACCGCTGGCTGCAGTCCAGGATGGCAGGGACCTCGTGGACGCTCACCCGCAACTACTTCACCTCCCGGTCCGGCCGGGTCGTGACGCAATGGCCGTCCGGCAACATGGTGTACCGCGTGCTCACGAAGCTGCTCGGCCGGGTCTCCGAGACCACCCGACGATTCCCGGCTGGCCCAACCGAGCCAGGAGACCCGCGCTCCGCCGACCCCGGGCGAACCGGGAACCGTCGCGGCGCGGAGGAGCCGGCGTCCGTCTCGGTCCGTCAGTGATGTTCCGCGCACCACGTGGGAGTCATCGAACCACAGGAGGGATACCCCATGGACGAGATGCTGTTCTCGTGTGACGATCACCTGGACCTGAGGGCCGTGCCGGTCGGGTTGTGGCAGTCCAGGGTGCCGAAGAACATGGCTGACCGGGCCCCGCGGGTGGTCACCCGCGATGGGCAGCCGACCTGGGTCAGCGGTGACCGTGTGCTCGGGGCCAGTGGAGCGCCGCTGGCCAACCTCAGTGCGATCGGGCGGGCCGGTCTCGAGGACGACGGCTTCCGGGCCAGCACGACGAAGCTGCGCCTCGAGGACATGGACCGGGACGGCATCTGGGCCTCGGTCATCTACGGGCCGGTGCCACTCACCCTTTCGATCCCCGAGCCCGACCTCCAGGACATCTGCTACGCGGCATGGAACGACTGGGCGATCGAGGAGTTCAACGCGGCGGCACCGGACAGGCTGTGCATGCTCGCCTTCCTCCCCAGCCACTCACCCGAGGCGGCGGTCGCCGAGCTCGAGCGCTGTGCGGCTCTGGGCCACCGCGGCGCGCTCATCGATGTCTTCGATTTCGATCCCGGCGATGAGGCATGGGACCGGCTCTGGGCGGCCGCCGATGCCGCCGGCCTCCCGATCAGCTTCCACATCAAGGGTGGATCCTCGCCGAGGCTCAGCTATCAGATGGGATCGTGGAAGTCGGCGGCGTTCGCCACGTTGCTGCCACTCCAGCTGGACGAGATGCTCGCCATCATGGTGTTCTCCGGGGCTCTCGAACGCCATCCCGGCTTGACGCTCGTGCTCGCCGAGGCAGGTGTCGGCTGGCTCCCGTACTTCCTGGCCCGGATGGACATGGAGTGGGAAAACCTCCGGGGAGTGATCGACTATGCACCGAGCATCCCACCCTCGGAGCTGTTCCGCCGCCAGGTGATCGCGACGTTCGAGGAGGAGAAGCTGGCAGACCGGTTCATCCCGTACCTCGGCGCCGATTCGTGCATGTGGGCGTCGGACTATCCGCACACGGACAGCACGTTCCCCGAGTCACGGCGCGCCATCGAGGAGACGCTGGGGACGTTGCCCGCCGAGGACCGCCGGAAGATCACGGCTCTCAACTGCAAGAAGCTGTACCGATTCGAGCATGCCGACTGAGCCGCACGACCACCCGGAGGCCGGTCGCGTCGTGGGGTTGGACCACGTCGCCCTGCCGATGCAGGACACCGACGCCATGATCGCGTTCTACCGCGCACTCGGACTCGAGGTGACAGAGAACCCCTACCTGGTGCGGGTGCAGTTCGGTACCCAGATGGTCAACTTCCACCGTCCCGAGCTCTGGCGCACGGACTTCGAGCTCCGGGCACCCGCGGCGACCCCGCCGTGCGGCGACCTCTGCCTGGTGTGGGACGGCTCGGCACCAGCACTCGAGGCACTGCTCGAACGCGCCGGCGCGAGGGTCATCGAGGGCCCGGCGGAACGTGAGGGTGGTCCGTCGCATCACCGGATCGAGCGTGTACGTGCGCGACCCGGACGGCAACCTGCTCGAGTTCATCCGCTATCCGGTGCACGACGGGCACCACGGGCGCGTCGGACACGACGTGACCGATGAGATGGCGATCACCGCCCTCGTGCACTCGTATGCCCTCCTGGTCGACGCAGGTGACGTGGACGGAGTCGCCGCTCTGTTCGAGCACGCGACCTGGCGGTCGGACGCAAGTGACGTCGTCCGGCGCGGCAGCGCAGAGGTGAGGCCGGTCTACGAGCAGCTGTTCGCCTCCGCGGGCGCTTCCCGGACGACGCACCTCCTCACCGACCTGACCGTCGAGGTGGAGCCGGAAGCCACGGCAGCGTCGTCGCGGTGCTCCTGGTCCGTGCTGCGGTCGGATAGCGACAATCGGCTCAGCATCACCCTCTCCGGCCGGTACATCGACCGGTTCGCCAAGGTCGACGGCCGGTGGCGCTTCGTCGATCGCCTCATCACGACGGACCTGGTGGGGTCCTAGTACGTGAGAGCATCGTGGACGTGCGCCGATTCCCCGTCGCTACCGTGGTCGCCCTCGCTCTCGGCTTCTTGGCGGCATGCGGCGGAGGAGCTCCAGTGCAGGTGTCCTCCACGACCTCCATAGCGCCGGTCACGACAGCTGCCAATTCGTTCCCCTCTGTCTCGATGCCTCGTGCCGACCTGTTCAACCAGATCGCCGTGCTACGAGGAGAGCTGGTTCTCGGTGGCGAGGTCGCGTCCAGCGCTTCCTCTAGGACTCCGACATGTGTCTCGGCAACAGTGAACCCACGGACTGCGGCACTCAGTACGACGAGAGAAGCGGACTGCAGTGATCCGGCGATCGATGGAGAGACGGTCGGAGTGGTGGATGGCTACATCCCGGACTCGAACAATGCCACCATCAGGATCGCTCGGGTAGATCCCCGAACTGGTCGTACTTCGGTCGGACCCGTCGTGATGACGTATGCCAGCTACTCCGACACCCGACCGGTGATCAGCTACGGCGGCGGATGGCTCTGGATCTATGACAACTCGACGATCGGAAGCGCTGCCGAGACGGTCACTGCATCCAACCCAGGAACCGCCGAACTGCTCCAGGTATCAACCTCGTCAGGCGATGTCGTCGGCACCGTGTCCGTGCCCAATCTCTCGCGCCCCATCCTGGCCGCCAACGACGCCGGGCTCTGGATGGGGAACTCCTTCCAAGGCGGGATGTGTCCCGGATGCGCGCCACCGAGTGCGCTGTACTTCGTGGCCCCAGGGTCGAACAGTGCTGCAGTGGCGATCCAGGACAGTTCGCTCGTCGTCTGCTGGCTCCTCGGGAGTCAGGATCACCTCTGGGCAGGGATCGGACACCTCTCTACCGGCTGTACCCAGGAAACGATTTGGCGTCTCGACGGGACCGACTTCCAGCCTGTCTTCCAGACACCCGATCAAGGGTACGACCCGTTCACCGTCATCGGAGATGAGTCGGACGGCTTGTGGACGATGCAATGGACTCATCCATCAACCGGTGCCTCCTCCACCCGAAGCCCACCGGAGATCGTCGGCATCGACCCGGACACCGGCGCCGAGAAGGTCGTGGCGACGTTGCCCCCCCTCGTCGTCTCCCCGACCGGAGAAGGCCAGGGATTGGTCGAAGGCCAGGCAGCCGTTCTCGACGGATCCCTGTATCTACTCGAGCCCCCGTTCGAACTGCGTGGGTACCTTGGATACAAGACCCTGGTCAGGGTGAAGCTACCCTGAAGTGGATCACTCGTCCGAGATGCACTCAGAGAGGAAGCGACGATGACGGACACCGGACAGTTGGCGAGGATCAAGGGCAGCACCGACGACGGGATCGCCGTGCTGACGCTCGCCAGTGACAAGGTCAACGCACTCGACGTCGAGACGCTCGAGGAGATCGCCGCCTATGTCGACCGCTGCGAGAAGGATCCCGAGGTCCGGGCCCTGGTGGTGACCGGAGAGGGCCCGGTGTTCTCTGCCGGGCTCAACGTCGGCGAGGTCCTGGACAACGACAAGAGCCGCACCGGGGTGCTCCTCGACGCACTGAACACGGCGCTCGCCGGCCTGTTCCGGTGCGCGAAGCCGACCGTCGCTGCCATCAACGGACCGGCCATCGCCGGCGGGTGCATCCTGGCGTGCGCTTGTGACAAGCGGGTGATGGCAGAGGGTGCACGGATCGGTGCCACCGAGCTCCGGGTGGGCGTGGCGCTACCGGTCTTCGCCGTCGAGCTCCTCCGTCACGCCTGCGGCGAGCAGGCGGAGCAGCTGATCTTCGACGCCGCCCTGCTCGATGCGGACGAGGCATGTCGCCGTGGCCTCGCGCACCAGGTCGCCCCCGCGGCGGAGGTACAGGCCGCGGCCGTGGCACTCGCCGGGCAGCTGGCGGAGCTCGATGCCGGGGCGTATGCCCTGGCCAAGGGAACGACCCGACGGGCCGCGCTCTCGGTCCTCGACGATGAGGGGTGGGGGCGCCTCGACCGAGCGGTGCTCGAGCACTGGCAGGAGGACGCCACGCGGACCAGTCTCGAGCGGCTGCGCAAGCCGAGGGGTTGAGGTCCCGGGCTCTCAGCGCACGGTCCGGAAGAATTCCTGCAGGTCCGCCGCGAACAGCTCGGGCTGTTCCATGGCGGCGAAATGGCCGCCCCGTGGCATGGTGGCCCAGTGGGTCACGTTGTACTGCTGCTCGACCCATGAGCGCGGCCAGCGCAGCACTTCCTTCGGGTACCGCGCCACCCCTGTCGGCACCTCGATGAATGGCAGCTTCTCGGTGAGCACGCCGCTCTGGTAGGTCTCCCAGTAGAGCCGGGCAGACGATGTGGCGGTCTCGGTCGTCCAGTAGAGCATCACATTGGTCAGGAGCTGGTCCCGGGTGAAGGAGTTCTCGGGGTTGCCCGCACAGTCGCTCCAGGACCGGAACTTCTCCACGATCCACGCCAGCAATCCTGCCGGCGAGTCGTTGAGGCCCACACCCACTGTCTGGGGCTTGGTCCCCTGCTCGTTGGCGTAGGCGGACTCCTGGCTGGTGAAGCGGCGCATGTCGGCGAGGTCCGACTGCTCCTCGTCGGTGAGCGCACCGGGTTCGGCCGGACGGACACCGATCGGCATGTTGAGGTGGATGGCCGCACAGTGGTCCGGATCGAGCGCACCGATACGTGTGGTGACCTGGGCACCCCAGTCACCGCCCTGGGCCCCGTAACGCCCGTAGCCCAAGCGGTCCATGAGGACGACGAATGCCTCGGCGATGCGTCGCACGTCCCAGCCGCGTGTCCGGGGCGGCTCCGAGAACCCGTACCCCGGAAGCGACGGTGCCACCACATGGAACGCATCGGCAGCTCGTCCCCCGTACGCCGGTGGGTCGGTGAGCCGCGGGATCACGTCGAGGAACTCGACGATCGATCCGGGCCAGCCGTGGCTGAGGAGCAGTGGCAGCGCGCCCTCGTGGGGAGACCGTGCGTGGATGAAGTGGATCGACTGCCCGTCGATCCGGGTGCGGAACTGTGCGAATTGGTTGAGGCGGGCCTCTTCGCGACGCCAGTCGTACCCGACGAGCCAGTAGTCGACCAGCTCGCGCAGGTAGGCGATCGGGATCCCGGCCTCCCACTCGGTTCCCGGGATCTGGTCCGGGAACCGGGTGCCGGTGAGGCGACTCCGGAGGTCTTCGAGCTGTGCGTCGTCCACCGCCACCCGGAACGGGTCCATCCGGTCAGTCATCGATCACCCACCGCTGATCCTCAGTTCCGGGCGGATGCCCACCGGGCTGGACGTCCGCCGCAGGCCATCAAGTACTCTCGCCCTACCGACCGGGTGCCCGGCGGATCTCGACCATGGACCTGAACCTTACAGACGAACAGCACGATCTGGTCTCGGCCGTCCGCGCCTTCCTCACCGACCGCTGCCCACCGGACGTCGTGCGCGCCAGCGAGCGGGGCGGCTTCGACCCGGGCCTGTGGGCCGCCTTCTGCCAGATGGCCGGCCCGACGGTCGGCGTCTCGGAGAAGCTGGGTGGCGGTGGGGCATCGCTGCTCGACCTGGAGCTGATCTGCGAGCAGATCGGCAGCTTCCTCGCGCCGGTGCCCTTCATCGACAGCGCAGTGGCCGCACGGACCCTTGCATCGTCCGGCGGCCCCGGCAGCCGGTGCCTCGGCAGGCTCATCGCCGAACCGACGACGGTGGGCACGGTCGCCCTCCGTCCGGCGGTCGACGGGACGGTGACGCTTGTCCCTTCCGGATCGATCGCAGACGTGGTCATGGGCATGGACGGCGACGATCTCGTCCTCGTCACCGGTGACCCCGCCGGACCTCCACGGAAGAACCTGGGGTCGGCCTCGGTGGCCGACCGGTCGCTCCGGGGACCCGGACGCACGGTGCTCCTGGAACGGGACATCGCCCGGTCCACCTACGGGCAGGCGCTCGACGAGTGGCGGTCGCTGATGAGCGGCGCACTGGTCGGTCTGGGCGAGGCAGCGCTGGCCCTGGGGGTCGAGTACGCCAAGAACCGCCACCAGTTCGGCGTCCCGATCGGATCGTTCCAGTCGATCGCCCGTGACCTGGCGGACGCGGCCACCCTGGTGGACGGCGCACGTCTCCTCGCTCGTGAGGCCTCGTGGGCGCAGGCAGAGGACGAGGAGCACTTCAGTGCGCTCTCCTCGATGGCCTTCCTGTTCGCCACCCGGGCGGCACGCCGGGCGAGCAACGTTGCGCTGCACGTCCATGGCGGGTACGGATTCACCCTCGAGTACGACATCCAGCTCTACTACCGGAGGGCAGAGGCGTGGCCGCTCGCGATCGGCGACCCGAGACGGGGGGTCGCAGAGCTCGCCGACGCGCTCTTCGGTCCGGTCGAGGCCCGGTGATGGACTTCCGCCTCGGTCCGAAGAGCGACGCCTTCCGTGCGGAGGTGCGCGCCTTCCTCGACGAGCACTTCGATGCGGAGATCATCGAGCACGCACACCGGACCGGGACCAACCACGACAAGGAATTCCATCACGCCATTGGCGAACAGGGCTGGATCGCAGCCTCGTGGCCGGCCGAGTACGGTGGCCAGGAACGCGATCCGTTCGAGATGACCGCCCTCCGTGACGAGCTCCGGCTGGCGGGCGCGCCGACAGATGGCATGGGCCTCACCGTCATCGTGTGCCAGACCATCCGGCGGGTCGCGACCGACGACCAGAAGCGTGACTTCATCCCGCGCGCACTGGCCGGTGAGATCATCATGTCGCTCGGCTACTCCGAGCCCGACTCGGGCTCGGACGTGGCCTCGATCAAGACCACCGCCGTGCGTGACGGCGACGAATGGGTGATCAACGGGCAGAAGATGTTCACCACGCTCGCGCACGTGGCGAACTACGTCTTTCTCCTGGCGCGCACCAACCACGACGTGCCGAAGCACAAGGGACTCACCATGTTCCTCGTCCCGCTGGACTCGCCAGGCATCGAGATCCACCCGGTCCACACCGTGGGCGGAGAGCGGACCAACGCGACCTTCTACACGGACGTCCGGGTTTCTGACCACTACCGGATCGGTGAGGTCGATGGGGGATGGGGCGTCATGACCGTGGCCCTCACCTTCGAACGCGGGGGCTTCGGCCTGAGCGAGGCCGACCGGGTGTGGGAGCAGGCAGTCGAGTGGGCGAAGGATTCCCGACGCCCCGACGGGACCCGGGTCATCGACGACCCTCACGTCCGTGAGCGCCTTGCCGTGATGCGCACGAACAACGAGGTCGCGAAGCTCCTTGCCTACCGCACCTCGTTCGTCGCGGCGACCGGCGGACTCCCTGGGGTCGAGGGATCGATGCACAAGCTGTTCTACGCCGAATCCATGAACGCCGACGCCACCGAGCTGGTCGACATGCTCGGCGCGGAAGGGGTCCTCCAGCGCGGTGAGGACGGCGCACCCGTGGACGGATGGGTCGAGCACCTCTTCCGCCATGCGGCGGTGACCACCATCTACGGCGGCACGAGCGAGATGCAGCGCTCGATCATCGCCGAGCGGGGCCTGGGGCTCCCGAGGTCCGGCCGCTGACAAGGGGATGGCCTGGCGGGTCCGTCCGAACAACGGAAACGGCGTTCCTCCCGTGCGACTGGCGGCGATGAGTCAAGGCTCCGGTGCTATGGTCGGCTCATGGTCCAACAGGCCGAGAACAGTATTTCCGGCGGCGAGATCATCGACCGAGAGCCTGCTTGACTAGGGAATCGAGGGTTCGTGTCCAAGTATGAAGGTCCGATATTCGACGCCGACAACCACCTCTACGAGACGGGCGATGCCCTCACGCGCTACCTGCCCAAGGAGTACGAGGGGTTCGTCAAGTACGTGCAGGTGGACGGCCGCACCAAGCTCGCCATCAACAATTGCATCAGCGAGTCGATCCCCAATCCCACCTTCGAGGTCGTGGCCCCGCCGGGCTCGTTCGCCGACTACTTCGCGGGCAAGAACCCCGAGGGCAGGACGCTCCGCGAAATGGCAGGTACACCCATACGTGCTATCGATGCGTACCGCTCCGCCGCACCCCGTCTCGAGTTACTCGACGAGACAGGGATCGATGCCGCTCTGATGTTCCCCACGTTGGCCAGCCTGATCGAGGTCAATCTCCTCGACGATCCAGACATGACGTGCACCGTCATCCACGCCTACAACCGGTGGCTCCTCGACGAGTGGACGTTCGACTATCAGCAGCGCATCTTCGCCACGCCGGTGGTCAACCCGTGCATTCCCGAGCGCGGGATCGCAGAACTCGACTGGGTACTCGAGCACGGAGCCAAGGTGGTGCTGTTGCGTCCGGGTCCGGTCGCAGGGACGCGGGGCACACGGTCCCCCTTCCTCCCCGAATTCGACGCGTTCTGGAGCAAGGTCGCCGAGTGCGGCGTCCTGGTCGCCATGCACGCGTCGGACTCCGGGTACCAGCGGCACGCCAACGAGTGGGAGGGCGACGGGCGCGACATGCAGCCGTTCGCTCCGCGGCCGTTCACCGATGCGGTCAACACGGGTCGGCCGATCAGCGACACCGTGACCTCGGCGATCTGCCACGGGATGCTGAGCCGTTTCCCCACGGTCCGGCTGCTGAGCGTCGAGAATGGCGGGAGTTGGGCGCTGCCGTGCCTCAAGTCGTTGGAGAAGACCTACGGGAAGATGCCCAAGGCCTTCGCAGAACCCCCCGCCGAGGTCTTCCTCCGGAACATCTACATCAACCCGTTCTGGGAGGACTCGCTCGAGGCACTCATCGACGTGATGACTCCGGAGCACATCCTGTTCGGATCGGACTATCCGCACCCGGAGGGACTGGCAGAGCCCTTCGCGTGGGTGGAGGAGCTGTCGGCCAACCACCCCGAGCCGGAAGTGCAGAAGATCATGGGCGGCAACATGTACGACCTTCTCGGGATGAAGGTGCCGGCGTGACAGCTGTTTGCTCGGCCTTCTACTGCTGGGGGCTGTCGACCACAGAAGCGGTGGCTCCGACGCGCGGCCTCCGTATTTTCCTTAGCGGACCGACATGACTTGCTGAAGTGAAGTAAGTGCCACGTTGTGGCACTTACTTCACCCGTTGCGTGAGGTCAACGGGCCCGGGCCGGTGAGCCGCCCAGGCACGCCGGAGAGCATCGAGCATGCGCATGGAAACCAAGAGGACACCAGCACCGAAAAACGGGCATCAGCCCAGTCACTAACTGACCGACGAACCCTGAACGATTGAGGTTAGTAATGTGAGAGGGTGACGCTTAGTGGACAGACCGAGAGGATGACGCGGATTCGAGAAGGGGGAGTTCGGCACATTTTCTCGGCGCTACGCCAGCGGACTAAATGGCTCATATACCGGACTCCAATCATCAGGGACCTGTATTTTGGCTTAAAGCAGGTTGTGTTCCAGATTCCAATCATCAGCGACCTATTCGACTATCGATATGACTACATGTTCTCACCGACACAGCTCGGATTTCTCTGTGAGCAGATCACGAACGTTGTCGAAATCCCTGGATCGATCCTAGAAGTGGGATGTGCAACGGGACACACAACCGTCTTTCTGAATCGTCATATTGGTACCCTTCGCTTGGCTGTCAACTACTACGCAATTGACACTTTCAATGGCTTTACTAGCGAGGACCTTGAGAGCGAACATGCACTCGGTCGCGACTATTGGTTCGCCCCCGTTTTCCGAGGGAATAGCAAAGCCAGGTTCGATCGGACGATGCGGCGTAATGGCATCAAACGGGTCATGTCCTTCCAAGCAGATGCCAGTACATTCGATTACGCGACGATCTCGCCGTTTCGCATGGTATTGGTCGATCTCGACCTGTACAGGCCAATTCTGCTGACCCTCAATGCCATCTACGATCTCGTGTCTCCGGGCGGAATCATCGTCATCGATGACTGCGTGCAGGGTGGCAAGTGGGAGGGTGCCTACGAGGCCCTCGTGGAATTCACAAGGGCAAAGGGTATGGAGGCCGTCATTACGCACGGCAAGTTGGGGGTGATCATCAAGCCGCAGCCTTGACTAGTGGGCAGTCTGAGTGAGAGCCCAACTGGCGCTCTGATCGACTCCTTACCCGCTCGATGATTGCGTCGGCGGTATCCTCTACCGACCGTCAGCGCGTCGCTTCAATCCTCGCTGCCGGGTCACGGCGCATGGTGTGCTACCGGTCGAGACGCAAGAGTCAGAGCCTCATCAGCCCTGCACTGCTTGGCCCACCGATGATAGGTAGTCAGCCCATCTGCCACGTTCTCAGTGGCTCCGAGCAGCAGATCTTCTGTGGAGTCACGTCATCTCGGCGTGCTGAGGTCCGGCACATTCCTCGACCAAATCGAACGCTAGTGACACCCTGGTACGGGGTTGCAGGAGTGGGCCGCACCATGCACACTGGTTCATCTCGCCGAGGGTCGTAGGGAGCGAGCAGGATTGCTTGGGGGGAGCAGGGTGGCCGTATCCGAGGCGCCGGACGTCGACGAACGGCTCCTGCCCACCGGGGACGAGTCTGGCACGGCTCCGTCCGACCGGCGCTTCCGTCCCGACGTCGAGGGGTTGCGGGCGGTCGCGGTGCTGCTCGTGGTCAGCTACCACGCCGGCGTCACCTGGCTGACCGGTGGCTTTGTCGGGGTGGACGTCTTCTTCGTGATCTCGGGGTTCGTGATCACGGGGGTGCTACTGCGGGAGAGGGACGCCTCGGGCCGCGTGTCCATCCTCGGGTTCTACGGCCGTCGGGCTCGCCGCATCATTCCGGCGGCCACCCTCGTGATCATCGCGGCCTGTTCGGCCGCCTACGTGATGCTGGGCGTGATCTACGGGAACCAGACGGCCACGGACGCACGGTGGGCTTCGGTCTTCCTGGCCAACTTCCACTTCTCGGCCATTGGGACCAACTACCTCACCTCCACCCAGCCTCCCTCCCCGCTCCAGAATTTCTGGTCGTTGGCAGTGGAGGAGCAGTTCTACCTGGTCTACCCGGCCATCTTCATCGTGGTGACCTCCCTCAAGACGAAGCTGTCCCTGTCGGTCAGGCTGGCCCTCACTCTCGGGTTCGCCATCGTCGCCTCCCTCGTCCTCTCGGTGCTCCAGACCTCCTCCAACCCGACCGTGGCGTACTTCTCCCCCTTCACCCGGGCCTGGGAGCTCGCCCTCGGGGCCCTGGTGGCAGTGGCCACCCGCTGGCTGCTGTCCGTCCCCCGGCGGATCGGTGGGGCGATGAGCTGGGTCGGTTTCGCCGCTATCGCATTCTCCGCGCTCGAGTTCACCCGGAATACCCCCTACCCGGGATCGGCTGTCGCAATCCCGGTGGTCGGCACCGCCCTGGTCATCGCCGGTGGGATGACCGCTCCGGCCTTCGGGCCCGAGTCGCTGCTGCGGCTGGCCCCGTTCCAGTGGGTGGGCAGGCTCTCCTACTCGATCTACCTCTGGCACTGGCCGGTCCTGATCATCGCCGCGTATGCGGCGAGCAAGGCCAGCCTCCCCTTCTCCCAGAACGCTCCCTGGCTCCTGATGGTCCTGGTGCTCTCGATCGGGACGTACCTGCTCATCGAGAACCCGGTGCGCCACGCCAAGGTGCTGACCCGCCGCACGTGGCCCCCCATCGTGCTCGGTCTCGCTCTGATCGCCACCTCCCTCGGCGTGGCCACGCTCGAGCTCCGCGCCCACGCTGACCCGATCTCGTCGTATCAATCGGTCTCGAGCGCCACCCTGTCGAAGCTGGTGGCCGCCGCCCCGTCGATCAAGACCCTGCCCGCCAACCTCGAACCCTCCCTCGGGAACGCCCCGGACGACTGGGGCAAACCGGAGGGTCCGTGTTGGATCCCCTACAGCGCCGACACACTTCCGGACTGCTCCTTCGGTGACCCGAACGGCACGAAGACCATGGTGCTCTTCGGCGACTCGCACGCTGCAATGTGGTTCTCCGTCCTCGACAGCATTGCCACCAGAGCGCACTGGAAGTTGGTCTGGGTGGGCAAGTCGGCCTGCCCTGTGGGCCTCCTCTCGGTCATGAACCCCGCCCAGTCTTCTCCGAGCCCGTACGTCGCCTGTGACAAGTTCCACCGATTCTCCGTCGATCTCATCAACCAGATCCATCCCAACCTGCTCGTTGTGAGTCAAGAACCGGAACCGAGTGCGAGAGGTAAGGCGTTCACTCGGAAGCAGTGGCAACAAGGCTTACTCGGCACTTTTGACAGACTGACCATCCCGATGACCCATGTCGTGATCCTCGGCAACATCCCCTCGCTACCCGACGACCCTCCCACCTGCCTCTCTCTGCACACGACGGACATCCAAGTCTGTTCAGGTCCACCGACCCGCTATTTGGTCAAGTACAACCGGGCCGAGAAAGCCGCGGTTACCTCTGTCGGTGGACGGTACATTGACATGACCCCCTGGTTCTGTTCACGGAGGTGCACCGCCGTCGTGGGCAACTACGAGGTGTACATCAACGCAGATCACGTCACAAAGGTCTACACGTTCGCGTTGGGAGGGGTGCTCGCCAAGGCACTCCAACTCCCGCCCGCGGCATAGCGGGGAGCGGTCGAGTCATGTCGAATCCCCCCAGAAGGTGCCCAGGGTAGAAGAGGCATGAGCGAAAGAATGCGACAGAACGACCCACCTGGCCTGGATTCCGAGTTGAGCCCCGCCCACGAGCTGTCGATGGAGGCCCTGGTCGCCAGGAACACCATGACCCGACGCCGCTGTGGCGGTCGCGGTAATCCGATCCTCAGTCCATCGTCGGCTTCGTGACCCTGTGTTCCTCGGTGCGCTGAACGGTCGGCGTGCCGAGATCGGGGACGGCACCGCCGTGGAACCTTAGCGATCGTTGTCACATTTGAGGACGGCGAAGCCAGGGAGCACTTCCTCCGGGAACCCCTCTGGATCGAAGATTGTTCCGTTGGCAGGAGGCGCCGGACCTTTACTCTCCCCATCGGGAGCCGTCACCGCGTAGTCCAGCGGGTGGCAACGGCGGTCACCCCATCCCTATCCGGCCCTATCCGGATGCCGGCAGTTCGGGCCACGGGGGTCGCATGGCGCGGAAGCCGAAGGTGGTGAGCTCGATGAGCTGGCCGTCCGGATCCCTGATCATGATGGCCCTGCCACCCATGTCGGTGTCATGCAGGATCTCGCCCCCGTGGGGCACGACCTTGGCCAGCGTGGCATCCATGTCCGCTACGGCGACGGACAGATGGGTGAAACCCAGGTCGTTCATCACCCGTCGGGCCGAAGCATGGATTCCGGCGTCGGCGAAGAACATCAGCTCCAGGACGAAACGTCCGTTCACCAGGTAGACAGCCGTCGCGCCCACCGGTTCGGGCAGCTGCAGCAGACGGCTCGTCCCCTCGTCGGGCACGTCCAGCTCCCACCAGTAGCGGAACTGGAGGACGCCCTCGTAGAACCGCCGGGACCGGTCGAGGTCGGTGACACAGATACCGACATGGTTGAACGCGACGGCCTCCCCCGCTTCTGACTCGGCCTCCACGTCGGTGCCTCTCTTGTCCCGTCCTCAGCCGGGATGGGAGGAGGGGCGCTCCTCCAGGATGACGGTCTTCGCCTCGAGGAACGGGAGCAGGCCCTCGGTGCCACCTTCGCGACCGATTCCCGACTGCTTGAAGCCCCCGAAGGCGATGGCGAAGTCGGTGCGGAACGAATTGTGCCCGACGGTCCCCGAGCGCAGTCGACCGGCGACCTCGCGGGCACGGTCGACGTCGGTGGTGAAGACGGACGCGTTGAGCCCGTAGATGGTGTCGTTGGCGATGGCCACCGCGTCCCGCTCATCCTTGGCCGGGATGACGCTCAGGACCGGGCCGAAGATCTCCTCCTGGGCGATCGTGGAGGAGTTCTCGACGTTGGCGAAGACGGTCGGCTCGACGAACCAGCCCTTGTCGAGGTGGGCGGGGCGCCCGCCACCGGTGGCGAGCGTCGCCCCCTCGGCCACCCCCTTGGCCACGTACCCGAGCACGCGGTCGCGCTGGCGGCTCGCCGCGAGGGGCCCCATCTGCGATTCCGGATCGAACTGGTTCCCTACCTTGACCTGGGAGAACGCGCTGGCGAGCGCCTCTGTGAGCTCGTCATGACGGTTCCGCGACACGACGATCCGGGTCAGCGAGGAGCAGACCTGGCCGGTCATCATGCACTCGGCCTGCGCCAGCTTCGACGCCGCGAGACCGAGGTCCGCGTCGTCCAGGATCACCGCGGCCGACTTCCCGCCGAGTTCGAGGGTGCAGCGGGCGATCCGCTCGCCGCACAGTGCGGCGATCCGCCGCCCGGCAGCGGTCGAGCCGGTGAACGTGATCTTGTCGACCCGCGGGTCGCGCACGAGGAGCTCGGAGACCTCCCGGTCGGCGGTGACCACGTTGAGGACGCCCGGTGGCAGGCCGATCTCCTCGGCGACCTCCGCCACCAGGTACCCCTCGCCGGGCGCTTCGGGTGAGGACTTGAGGATGACCGTGCAGCCGGCGATGAGGGCCGGGGCGATCTTGTAGCTGATGAGGCTCATCGGTGCGTTCCACGGGATGATGGCACCGACCACGCCGACGGGCTCCCGGACGAGCAGGCCGAACCCGCTGCTGCCGGGCTTCGCCTCCTGCTCCCACTCGAACGTGTCGGCCAACCCGGCGTAGTAGTCGAAGGTACCCGCGGCACCTTGGGCCGCGTACTGGGCGATCCGGTGGAGCACCCCCGACTCGCGCGGCCAGATCTGCCCGATCGCCTCCGCACGCGCTGCAAGCCCGGCTCCGAGTGCCCGCAGGAACTCCGCCCGCTCGCCGTGCGTCATCCGGGGCCACGGACCGTCGTCGAAGGCCTGCCTGGCGGCGAACACGGCCCGGGCCATGTCCTCCGCCTGGGCCTCGGCCACACTGAAGAAGTACTCCTCGGTGCCCGAGTCGAGCACGTCGATGGTGGTGTCAGAGCTCGGTGCCACCCATGCTCCACCAATGTAGAAGCGGTCGGCGTGCCGGAGTGGTGAGGTCGTGGGGTTCTTCAAGGACATGGGGACCTTCTCTCGTGCCGGCTCACCAGAGCCGCGTCTATGACGTGTGCCGTGTGTGCTCGATCTACCGTCGCGCGATCACCTGCTCACCGTAGTGCAGCAGTGCGCTGGCGACATCGCCCTCGAACAGAGCGGCGGGGATGATCACCCGGCTCACACTCAGGTCGCCGAGGGCGGCCACGTCGGCGACGGCCTCCTCGGGAGCGACGCAGTAGCTGCTGACGGTGACCTCGACGGAGGATGGGTCGCGCGCTGCCTCTACGGCGGCTGTGCGCATCGTGTCGACGAGGGGAGCAAGCTGGCCGCGGTCGACCCCGAAGGGGAAGAAGCCGTCACCGATCCGCCCTGCCCGACGGGCGGCGATCTCGCTGTGTCCGCCGATGTGGATCGGGATCGTCCCCGCCCGGGGCTGGGGTCGCAGGTAGACGTCGCTGAACTGCACGGTCGCACCGTCGAAGCCTGCCCGCTGCTGGCTCCAGAGCGCCCGCATGGCGGCGATGCTCTCCTCTGCTCGTTGCCCACGGCGTTCGAACGGGATGCCGAGGGCCTCGAACTCCTCCTTGAGCCAGCCGATGCCGACACCGAGGATGACCCGACCGGACGAGAGGTAGTCGAGCGTGGCCACCTCCTTGGCCAGGACCACCGGGTTGCGCTCCGGAAGGATCAGGATGCCGGTGGCGAGCCGGATCGTCGACGTCTCCCGTGCCACATAGGACAGCCAGATGAGCGGGTCGGGGAAGGGGGCGTCCTCTCCCGACGGCAGACGCCCCGAGGGGTCGTACGGGTACGTCGATCGGTAGCCGGCGGGCACCACCACGTGGTCCACCGTCCAGATCGACTCGAATCCGGCCGCTTCGGCGGCCCGGGCGAGCGCACATGCCCGCTCCGGCTCGATGTTCGGGCCGATGTTGGCGAAGGCGATGCCGAACTTCATGTCGCGGCTACCTGAGACCGCAACGAAGCGACAGGTGCTTGATGCCGCCGTTGACCGCCGAGTTGAGCCGTTCGGGCTTTGCTGCCAGTTCGAACCACTCCAGGCGGGCGCACAGGTGCCGGAAGAGTGTCTCGAGCTCGACGCGGGCGAGGTTGGCACCCATGCAGAAGTGGGCGCCGGAGCCGAATGCGAGATGGTGGTTCGGCTGCCGGTCCACCCGGAACTCGAACGCGTCCTCGAACACCTCCTCGTCGCGGTTCGCCGACGCGAAGAAGAGCGCGAGCTTGTCGCCGGCGGGGATGGTCACGCCCCGGACCTCGCTGTCCTCGGTGGCCGTGCGGATGAAGTGGATGATCGGGCTCACCCAACGGAGGATCTCCTCCACCGCGCTCGGCAGGAGCTCGGGCTCGCGGCGCAGGCGCTCCCACTGGTCGGGATGTTCGGAGAAGGCGAGGAGGCCGCCGCTGATCGCGTTGCGGGTGGTCTCGTTTCCCGCCTCGACGATGAGCTCGCAGTAGTTGAGCAGCTGCTCCTCGGTGAGCGGGTCCCCGTCGATCTCGGATGCGATGAGCTGGCTCACGATGTCGTCGCCGGGATCGCGTCGGCGTCGTTCGATGAGGGCGCTCAGATAGCCGTGCAGCTCCCCGCGTGCCCGCCGGATCGTCTGGCCCGGGGTCTCGCCCGGTTGCCGGAACTCCGGGTCGTCCTTGCCGATGACCTCGTTGGTCCAGCGGAACAGCAGCTTCCAGTCCTCGCGAGGCACGCCGAGGATCCAGGAGATCACTCCGATCGGCAGCGGGGCGGCGACCCGTTCCACGAAATCGAACTCGCCGGCGTCGTTGGAGGAGGCCAAGTCGTCGAGGACCTCGACAGCGATGCGGTCGATCTCGTCGTGGCGTGACCGGATGGCCCGCGGGGTGAACCGGGGCATTGCCACCCGGCGAAGGGGCCCGTGGCGCGGGGGGTCGAGCATGACCACCATCTCCGAGGGTTGGGCCGGTGCCCCGGGGCGACCGAGGATGAGGCCCTGCGCGTTCGAGAACCGTTCCGGCTGGGCCGCGATCTCGACGATGTCGGCGTGCTTGGTGATGGCCCAGAACGGGACATAGCCCGGCGGCTCCAGGTACGCCACGGGCGCTTCGGCCCGCAAGGTCGCCCACAGGGCGTGCGGATACCCGTTCTCGGCGAAGCGGTTGGGATCGACGAGATCGAGCGGATCGACGGAGCTCGGTGTCGCTGTCGGGGTGCTCATCTGATGCCTGTCCTGTGTCGACGGGCGGGATCGGCTGCCTGACCCTTCCCGTGGGGTTCGTTCACCCGATTGGCGTGAACTCGCGGGGAGCTCGTCCAGCAGACCTCATGTGGTTGATGACACGGTTCGCATGGTAGGAGAGTGTCGTATCCGGCGCAATCGGCCGGACCGATCGACCGGGAGGGGTCGGAGGGCCTGATAGGGGAAGTCGCCGGGATTAGCAGGCCTCTGACCTCGGTCTTTGGTGGCGCCCGGAGCGGGTCGTCGGTAGCTCGCCGGAGAGAATAATGTTTGCAGGTGCTGCCAAGGGGGGAACCCGGCGGCCGGCCCCGATGCCGGGTCGGGGACCAGGATCCGCTCCCACCCGGGCACCTGCCGTGCCGGGGTGGACCAAGAGGAAGGCACGAGGCATGGACCAGGAGCTCGCCGGCAAGGTGGCGATCGTCACCGGAGGTTCAGGCGGGATCGGCCGTGCCACCGCGGAGCTCTTCGTCGAACAGGGCGCGCAGGTCGTCATCGCCGACATCGAGGCCGAGCGGGGCGAAGCCCTGGTTGCCGAGCTCGGCGCTTCGGTCGCCTTCCGGCGGACCGACGTGGCCGACCAGGACGACGTCCGGACGCTCGTCGAGTTCACGGTCGCCCACTTCGGCGGGCTCCACGTCATGTTCAACAACGCGGGTGTGTCGAGCTCCTTCCGCCGCCTCCTGGAGAACGATCTCCGTGACGCGCAGCGGGTCATGGCGGTGAACCTCTTCGGGGTCATGTACGGCTGTCGGTTCGCGGGCCTGCACATGGCCGAGCACGGTGGTGGCTCGATCATCAACACCACCTCGATGGGCGCCCTGACCGGGGGGTCGTTGCCCCTGGTCTATCGGGCCTCGAAGGCAGCCATCATCCAATTCAGCCGTTCGGCCGCATCGGACCTCGCCGAGTACGGCATCCGGGTGAACTCGGTGGCGCCGGGGCACATCAACACGGGGATCACCAACTACGACCTCGGCCCTGTGATCCGTGCCAGCCAGCCACTCCAGCGCCAGGGATCTTCGGCCGACGTGGCCAACGCGGTGCTCTTCCTGGCGAGCGCGCGGTCGGCCCAGATCACCGGGACCGTCATCCCGGTGGACGGCGGGACCACGGCGGGTCCGTCGTTCGCACAGACACAGCTGCTCCTGGCCCAGGCCCGAGAACGCGGAGGTGGAGATGCCGGCTGAACTGGTCATTCGGGGTGGGACGGTGGTCGATGGGACCGGAGGTCCCGGCCGCAGCGCCGACGTGGCGGTCAGCGCCGGGGTGATCGAGGAGATCGGGGAGGACCTGCACGGGGCGCAGGAGGTCGACGCGTCCGGTTGCATCGTCGCTCCGGGGTTCATCGACATCCACACCCACTACGACGCCCAGGTCTTCTGGGACCCGGCACTCCGGCCCTCCTCCTACCAGGGGGTCACCACCGTGGTCGCCGGGAACTGCGGCTTCACGATCGCGCCCACGCGGCCCGAGCACCACGACGTCATCGTGCACACCCTCGAGAACGTCGAGGACATGGACCCGGCGTCGCTCACCGAGGGCATCGTGTGGGGGTTCCAGACCCATCCCGAGTACATGGAGCTCGTGCGGTCGCGCGGCACCGTCCTCAATTTCACCTGCTACGTCGGCCACAGCTCCGTGCGTCTGTACGTCATGGGTGACGCCGCCTACGAACGGGCGGCGACCCCCGAGGAGATCGACCGGATGTGCCGACTCGTGGTCGAGGCGATCG
This sequence comes from uncultured Acidimicrobiaceae bacterium, assembly GCA_963753905.1. Lineage (GTDB taxonomy): Bacteria > Actinomycetota > Acidimicrobiia > Acidimicrobiales > RAAP-2 > Bog-756. Next base: position 191,501 of record CAVWDZ010000001.1, read on the forward strand.
ACGCGGGGGCGGCCGGGTTCTCGACGAGTTTCGCCTACACCCACCGGGGGATGAACGGCCTGCCGGTCCCGAGTCGCTTCGCCGAGCGGGACGAGGTGGAGGCGCTCTTCATGGCGGCCGGCAGCACGGGCAAGGGTGCGGTGCTCGCCACCGCGGGCGAACAGTGCACCTACGCCGATATGTACGAGCTGCAGCCCCGGATCGGACGGCCCTTCATGTATCCCATGTTCGCGCTGACCGGCGGGCGCAACCAGCCCCAGCTCGACCTGCACGAGCAGGCGGTTGCACGTGGCTGCCAGGTCTGGCCCCAGGTCACACCCCGGCCCCTCACCATGCAGTTCACGATGGACAGCCCGTTCAGCCTCAATGTGAGCCCGGTCGTCGCCGAGCTCATCGACCAGGGTCGCGATGCCCGGATCGCCGCCTACCGCGATCCCGCGTGGCGCGCCCGGGCCGCGGCGGATCTCGCGCAGCAGCCGATGCGACCCCGGTGGGAGACCTGCGAGGTCTCCGAGTCAACGCGCCATCCGGAGTTGGAGGGTCGACGCGTCGACACGATCGCCGCGGAACGGGGCAACGATCCGTTCGACGTCATCTGCGAGCTCGCCGTCGAGGAGGACCTCGCCACCCGGTTCCGCATCTACATCGCCAACGACGACAAGGCCAGTGTGGGCAAGCTGCTCACGCACGACCAGATGGTCCTCGGGCTCTCCGACGCAGGTGCCCACGTGGGCCAACTGTGCGATGCGCCGCTCCCCACCGATCTGCTCGGCACCTGGGTCCGTGACCGCGGCATCATGCCGGTCGAACACGCCGTTCGGAAGCTGACCGGTGAGCCAGCCGACATCTTCGGATTCGTTCGGCGCGGGTATCTCCGAGAGGGCTACTGGGCCGACGTCTGCGTCTTCGATCCCGCGACCGTGTCACCGGGCCCCATGAAGCGACTCCGCGACTTTCCCGCCGACGGCGAGCGGTTGACGGCCGAGGAGCCCACCGGGCTCCGCCACGTGCTGGTCAACGGCGTACCCATCCGGCTCGACGGCGTCCAGGTCGGTCCGGGCGGACCGCGTCCGGGAACGCGGCCCGAGATCGGTTGAGGTGGGGCGGTTGACCGGCCCCTTGATCGAGCAGCCGGTTGATGTCATAGTCAGACACGAAATCTCGGGAGGTGTGTCATGACGGTGCAGGGTGTGAGCGACGTGTACTACGACCCCTACGACGTCGCCATCGACGCCGACCCGTACCCGGTGTTCCGCCGGCTCCGGGAGGAGGCGCCGCTCTATTACAACGAGCCCCATGACTTCTACGCCCTGAGCCGGTTCGCCGACGTCGAGCGGGGCTATCTGGACCCGAAGACCTTCATTTCCGGACGGGGCGGCATCATCGAGCTGATCAGGGCCAACATCGAGATGCCTTCGGGCGTGCTCATCTTCGAGGACCCGCCGGTCCATACCATCCACCGGCGCCTCATGTCCCGGGTGTTCTCGCCGAACCGGGTGGCCGCTCTCGAGCCCCAGATCCGAGCGTTCTGCGTCAGCTGCCTCGACCCGCTGATCGGCGCCAGGGAGTTCGACTTCATCGCCGATCTGGGAGCGCAGATGCCCATGCGGGTCATCGGCATGCTGCTCGGTATCCCGGAGCAGGACCAGGAAGCCGTGCGCGACAAAGTCGACGCCAACCTCCGCACCGAGGCCGGTCAGCCCATGGAGGTCGGGGAGAAGATCGTCCCGACCGACATCTTCGCCGACTACATCGACTGGCGGGTCGATCATCCGTCGGACGACATCATGACCGAGCTCCTTCAGGCCGAGTTCGAGGACGAGAACGGGACGGTGCGCAACCTGACCCGTGAGGAGCTCCTGACCTACATCAGCGTCATCACCGGTGCCGGAAACGAGACGACCGGCCGGCTCATCGGATGGACCGGCAAGGTGCTGGCCGACCATCCGGACCAGCGGAAGGAGTTGGTCGAGGACCCCTCCCTCATCCCCGGCGCCATCGAGGAGCTCTTGCGCTTCGAAACCCCCGCACCCCACGCGGCCAGGTACGTCACCCAGGATGTCGAGCTCTACGGCCGGACGGTACCGGAGGGCAGCATCATGGTGCTTCTCCCCGGATCGGCGAACCACGACGATCGGCGCTTCCCGGGAGGAGACACCTTCGACATCCACCGGAAGAGACGGGAAGCCGCTGACCTTCGGGTACGGGATCCATCTCTGTCTCGGAGCGGCGCTGGCCCGTCTCGAGGGTCGGGTAGCCCTCGAGGAGGTCCTCAAGCGGTTCCCGACCTGGGAGATCGACATGGACCAGGCGCGTCTGGCCCCCACCTCGACGGTCAGGGGCTGGGAGACGCTCCCGGCGTTTACGTCGTGAGCCGTGGGAGCGGTCGAACAGACCCCACCGAGGTGACCTGATGGGCGAGCTGGACGGGAAGGTGGCCGTGATCACCGGCGCCGGCTCGGGGATGGCCAAGGCGTCGGTCAAGGTCTTCGTCCGGGAGGGCGCCAAGGTGGTCGCAGCCGACATCAGCGGTGCCGAGCAGGACACGGCGACCGAGGTGGGTGGGGACGTCCTTCCCGTACGCTGCGACGTCTCCAAGGAGGCCGACGTCGAGGCGATGATGGCGGCCGCCGTCGAGAGGTTCGGACGGGTGGATGCCGTGCTCAATGTGGCCGGCATCGCCGACGGCTGTGCGCTCGCCGACCTGACCATGGAGTTCTACGACCGGCTGATGGACGTGGACCTGCGCGGGGTGATGCTCGGGATGAAGCACGGCATCCGCACCATGCTGCCGACGGGTGGTGGATCCATCGTCAACTGGTCTTCGGTCGGTGGTCTCAACGGCTCCGCGTTCACCAGTGTCTACCAGGCGGCCAAGCACGGGATCATCGGCGCCAGCAAGTCGGCGGCCATCGAGTACGGGACGAAGGGGATCCGGGTCAACACCATCTGTCCCGGGTTCATCCTCACCGAGATCATGGCCCAAGGTGCCGAGGACTTCATTCCCGACATCGCCGCCAAGGCCGCGCTCAACCGCGCCGGGCAGCCCGACGAGGTGGCGGAGGTCGGCGCCTTCCTGGCCTCCGACCGGGCCTCGTTCATCACCGGTGCGGTCATCCCCGTGGACGGGGGATGGTCCGCCAAGTTGGCGTAACGGAATGGACGCCGTGACCACTGCCGAGCTGCCACCGGATCCCCCGGCGCGAGCCGGTCGGCCCTACGACGGTACCCTGCGTCGCGAGCGTGCCGCGGAGACTCGGGAGCGGATCATCGTCGCCGGATCCGAGCTCCTGCACCGGACGTCGGTCAGGGATTGGAGGAGGTTGACCGTCCGGGCCGTGGCCGATCGGGCCGGCGTCAACGAGCGCACCGTCTACCGTTACTTCGGGAGTGAGCGAGGCCTGCGAGATGCGGTGATGCACCGGCACGAGGAGGAGGCCGGCATCGAGCTTGCCGACATGCAGCTCGAGGACATCGCCACGGTGGCAACGCAGGTCTTGGAGCACGTCTCGCAGTATCCGCGGGAGCCGCGCCCACCGCTCGACCCGACCCTGTCCGACGCAAATCGGCGCCGGCGGGAGGCGCTCCTCGGCGCCGTCGCCGTCACGGCCGAGCGCTGGCCCGACGCAGAACGGTCGGTGGCGGCCGCCGTCTTCGACGTCCTGTGGAGCGTGGACTCGTACGAGCGCCTGGTCGTCGACTGGCAGATCGAACACAAGGATGCGATCGAGGGGATCGCCTGGGTCATCGGACTGGTCGAGGAGGCCGTTCGGGAGGGTCGAGGACCGAGCGTTGTGTCCATCCGATCAGGGCAGTTGCCCGCGACACCGCAGGAGCACCGTTGAGCGACGACCAGTTGGATTCGATCGACTTCTTCCGCAGCAAGGACCTCATCGACAACCCCTACCCGTACCTCGAGCACCTGCGTGGGCAGTGCCCAGTGGTCAAGGAGCCGCACCACGACGTCTACATGGTGACTGGGTACGACGAGGCGATCGAGGTCTACCACGACCAGGAGACCTTCTCCGCCTGCAACTCGGCCATCGGGCCCTTCGCCAGGTTCCCCGTACCCCTGGAGGGTGACGACGTCACCGAGATCATCGAGACCTATCGCGACGATCTCCCCTTCGGCGACCAGCTCCCCACCTTCGACCCCCCCAAGCACACCGCGCAGCGCGGGCTGTTGATGCGCCTGATCACCCCTAAGCGCCTCAAGGAGAACGAAGCGTCCCTGCAGCGGCTGGCCGACAACCAGATCGACCGCTTCCACACCCGCGGCGAGTGTGAGTTCATCGGCGAGTATGCCCAGCCCTACACCATGCTGGTGATCGCCGACCTGCTCGGTGTGCCGGAGGAGGACCATCCCGAGTTCCTCGAGAAGCTGATGCACACCGGCCACCTGGAGATGACCCACAGCCCCCTCGAGTACCTCTACGCCCAGTTCACCCGCTACATCGAAGACCGGCGGCGCGAACCTCGCGACGACGTGATGACCGGGCTGGCCACGGCCACCTTCCCTGATGGCTCGCTGCCCCCGGTGGAAGATGTGATGAAGATCGCCTCCAACCTGTTCGCTGCCGGTCAGGAGACCACGGCCCGGCTCCTCGGCACCGCCCTCCAGACCCTGGGCGAGCGCCCCGACCTCCAGCAGCAGCTCCGCGACGAGCGCAGCCTCGTCTCCCCCTTCATCGAGGAGACATTGCGCCTCGAGCCTCCGATCAACGGCACCTTCCGCCTCTCGCGGACGCCGACGAGGGTCCGGGATACCGAGATCCCAGCAGGCAGCACGGTCATGATCCTGCCGAGCGGGGCCAACCGCGACCCCCGTGAGTTCGAGGATCCCGACGAACTGCGTCTCGACCGCGAGAATGCCCGCCAGCACATCGCCTTCGGCCACGGGATCCATACCTGTGCCGGTGCTCCACTCGCTCGAGCCGAGTCCAACGTCTCCCTGCAGCGCATCCTCGACCGGATGGCGGACATCCGCATCTCGGAGTCGCACCACGGCTCGGCCGGAGCCCGTCACTGGGAGTACACGCCCACCTGGATGCTCCGGGGGCACGACCGGCTCTATCTCGAGTTCACGCCCATCGACTGAACTGGATCGGAGGGGACACGGCCACGCCATCGATCGATTGACCGACGTGCTCTGGAGGAAACCCGGGAACCGGGTGGTCGAAGTGCCGTTCTCGCCGGGAGAGATTGTTGGTATCTTGCTCTCGGTCCAGGAGCTTTGCAGCGATGTCACAGAACGGGGCCCCGGGGACCGAGGGGCGCAGATTGCATGGAGACGGAAGGGGTCCGATGCGGATCGTCGTGAACATGAGCCAGTGCGAGAGCAACGGACTCTGTATGGGCGTGGCCCCGGACGTCTTCCTGCTCGACGACGACGATGTCCTGGTCGTGCTTGACGAGACGCCCGACGAATCGCTCCGCGACAAGGTCTTCGAAGCAGTCCGCATCTGTCCGAAACAGGCCATCTCGGTCGAGGAGGACTGACCAGGTCTGCCGAGCGAGAGTCTCTGCCGTTGGCGACGAATCAGTCGATGACGCCTACTGCCGGGGCTCGTTTCTGTCAGTTCGCCGATCCTGGGTGCGAGCGAGGAAAACCCGAGTGGCCATCATCTAGGGTTGCTTCCCATGCCCACGTTGCTGCCGATCGAACGACCCGTGAGAGTGGCGATGGTCGGCATCGGCAGGATCTTCGAGCTGACCTCCCGGGCCTACGTAGTAGCCCGGACGCCGAGGTGGTTGCTCTCTGTGACCGCTCCGATGACCGGCTCGATGAAATAGCAGGAAGCTTCCCCGACGCAGAACGGTTCTCCGGTCTCGACCAACTCTTGAAGGCGGACTTGGGAGTGGACATGGTCGAGATCGGCGTCCCGAGCCCGCTGCACTGCGAGGTCGCCTGCCAGGTGCTCGACGCCGGGTACCACGTCAACCTGCAAAAGCCCATGGCCAGCTCGCTCGCAGAGGCCGATCGGATGATCGCCGCGGCCCGCGGCTCGGGCGCCGTGCTGCGGGTGATGGAGCCCTACCTGTTCTTCGAGCCGCTCCAAGTCCTCAAGGAGATCGTTGAGTCCGGCGAGATCGGCGAAGTGGCTGGCTTCTCCATGAAGATGGTGGGGACCGGCAAAGGTGGTTGGCACGTGCCCTGGTCGACGATGAAGTGGCAGCTCCGCCAGATGGAGGAGCAAGAGCTCGGGATTCTGGTGTTCGACGACGGGTGGCACAAGTTCTCGGTCGCCCGCTGGCTGTTCGGTCCGATCGCCGATGTCATGGCGTGGGTAGGCCACAACGAATTGGGACCCGGCGTTATCATCGACGCTCCCTCGACGATCATGTGGAACCACGCAAATGGGATCAGGGGCGTCTTCGATATCACGCTCGCCCCGGATACCTACATGCGCTCGGACTACTACTCCAGCGACGAGCGTTTCGAAGTGACTGGCACGAAGGGATTCGTGCGAGTCAACCACTGCACTTCCTACGGGCTCCAGCAGCCGGTCCTCGAGGTCTACAAGGACGGCGTTGTGCGCGCCTATCACGACCTCGATGATGACTGGGCCTCTGGGTTCGTGGGCCAGACGGAGCACTATCTTCGGTGGCTGCGAACTGGTAAGGGCCCGCTCTACCTCGACGCCGAGTGGTCTCGGGAGATCCTCGCCTTTGTTCTCGGGGCCATCGAGTCGTCGCGGCAGAACGCACCGGTTCAGCTCATCGCGCGGTGAAGATGCCTCGACGACCGAGCGCCGCCGATTCGTCGTCCGGGCACAGACATGAGCAGCGGATATCCCTGAATTTCTGTTTGGCCGCGGTTGACAAAAGCGCCAGATCAGGCGGTCGAGGACACCATAGGACCGTGGTCCTCATGGACCGCTAGGAGAATCTGGTGGGTGACCCTGCATTGCGTCGTGCCCTTCTACTGATCGACTTCCAATACGACTTTCTCGCCGACGATGGCCGAATGCCCGTCGATCGAAGCCAGGTTCAGCCCGTAGTGGAGGCAGCCCGTGCCGCAATCGCTAGAGCCCAAGGCGCCGGAAACGTCATCATCAAGATCGGCAACGAATTCAGACCCAGCGACTACGTCAGGAACGCATTTCGCCACCATGCCGCCATGGCCGGTTCGCGGGGTGCCGATTGGGACTCACGTGTCGATGCTGAGGACTCGATCTATCTGGCCAAGTGGAAGAGCAGCGCCTTCTGTAATCCCGAGCTGTCTCAACTCCTGAAGCACCGCCAGATCGAGCAAGTCTGCCTCGCCGGACTGTTCGCACGGGCCTGTGTGACGGCCACTGCCAAAGAGGCGCTGGTTCGGGGTCTCCGGGTGCAGTTGCTGGTCGACGCCATCGCATGCAAGTCCAACGCATCTCGCTCGGCCGCGTTATCGCGGCTGGCTCGCCGTGGGATTCAACTCGTTGCGGCTGACTCCAAGAGCTGAATCTTGTCTCGATAGGTGCCGCCCATCCGCAGGTGGTCGGGGGCATCTTGTCTGCTACCGGGGTTGTGATGGTACCCGCCTGGAAGGGGGAGTCGCTCGTCGGACAGGAATAGGAAAATTGCCCTGCCTCGGCCTCCAAACGGCTGCCGAGCAGAGGAGAGGGCGCTTGCGGCTATGGAACGTCAGCAGAGGGAACGGTGTATCCCGACACATCCGCTTCGGTCACCAGATTGTGCGAGTCATCTCCACAGAGGGAGTCACCCTGTGGGATAGCAAGACCCGGCGCTAGTGAAATGTCGTATTCGCCGATGGTCGGCGGCGTGAAGACGTGAGTGTACGTTCCAACCTTGGAGCCGCCACATGTCGTGCCCGTTACGACCTCCGTTTCTATGTAATCGAAATCACCCGGGGTGGGGTCCGAGCCGACCTCGAAGTGAATCGTCGTAACGACGAGCGCATCCGCGCTCGGGCTGGGCGTGGCGATCCGAATGAGTTTCGAGGTGCTCAAGACAGCGTCGCTGTTCTGGAAGAAGCTGCTGGGATTCGCCTCAGTTGTGAGTAGTTGTCCCGCATCGGAGACATTGGCTACATGGCCGCTCGATCCCTCTATGCCGGTATAGGCCAGAGCCGCAGCCACACCTGACGGCACCAGTATCAGGGCCATGACGATCCCGACGACGATGTAGCCACCACGAGACATGTTCTTGAGTCCGGACATCGCTGCTCCTTGGTGTTCACCATCGGAGGAGTTAGGCCCGTTACCTACCTTCCACCGAAGGTGAGCACAACGGTAGACCCCATGTAGTTCCAGTGCTCGTGTGTCGGCCGCCGGCCAGGCAATAACCGCACCTGACCCGGTGTGATCTCGGGCGGTCTCCCCCGGCTCGGTGTTTCTTGCTCGACCGCGACGTCACCCATCCGTTCAAAGCTCGCGTCGTGGTCCTAGCGTAGACAGCGCCGCCATTGATGAACGCTGCTGGCGGTCATTCAAGAAAGAGGGTGGGACCATGGAAGAAAAAGGTGAAGGCTGGATTGTGTTCGCGGCTATCGTGCTCGGCGTCGCTGGCATCATGCGAGTCTTCGATGCCATCTGGGCATTCCGCTATCACGGTGTGCTCCCTCAGAACTTCGAGGATGCAATCTTTGGCCACAGCTTGAAGACCTACGGCTGGGTGTATCTCATCGTTGCGGCGATTCTCATCGTCTGCGCAGGCGGGGTCATAGCGCGATCCCAGGTAAGCCGGTGGATCGGAATCTTTGCCGGCGCCGTGCTGTCGATCAGCGCCATCTGGTGGATGCCCTTCTACCCGGTCTGGTCACTTTCCTACATCTTCGTGGGCATCCTGGTCATCTATGGCCTGGCGGTCTACGGCGGACGCGAGTCGATCGCCTAGCCACATCCCGTTGAGACGCAGCGCGAGTAGGCCCCCTGGCTCTGTCGGGGGCCTACTCGCGGGAATCAAGCTCGAGCGTCTTCGATGGCCTGTTCGATATCGAGGGCGAATCCGAGGGCCCTCGCGATTGAACCGGTGGCCGAAACGGTCCTGGGCGTTCCGATAATCGGAGCAACCGCAATCAAGACGCCTCGTGCGTCTTCCAGAGTGAGGCCCGCATCGACGGCCGCCCCCAAGTTCAACAGATATGAGGCCGGAGGGGCGTCGACGGCCGCCAACGCAGCAAGCCGAACCAGCATGAGGTCGCGGGCCTCCAGGTTGGAGTTGCTCAGAGAAGCCGCAGTCATTTCCATGACCGTGTCGAGGAGTGGCTGTTCTTCGCTCATTGTTGTGCCTTTCTGTTCGGGTGGAATCGCGCCCCAACTCCGACCGTAGCCTGCCAACTACCGCCCGATGTCTGATCCAATAATGGCTCCCAACCGGGGGATGGCAACGGCGCAGAAGGACGGCGCTCGGAAGTGACTATTGCCACTCGACGCTTGCCACGTCGAGGGCGACGGAGAGCCCCTTCAGATCGAGTTCACGGCGGTTACGAACGTGGAAGTGGTCGGTGACCGAATCGATGACGGTCGCAGTCACAAGGATCTCTCCAGTGCCGGCGGCGGCACCGACACGGGCAGCTTCGTGGACTCCCTTGCCCAAGTAGTCATCGCCAAGGTCGACAGCTTCGGTGGCGTGGACACCAATCCGCACCTGCGGAGCGAAGCCATGCTCACGACGGTGATCGGCCAGGGTGCGCTGGATCGCAATGGCGCACTCGACGGCGTCAAAGGAATCGGTGAACGATACGAAGAACCCATCTCCTTCATGGTTGATTTCCCGACCATTGTGTGCATGAAAACACTGACGCAAGGTGCGGTCGTGCCAGTCCAGTAGGTTTCCCCACGCGTCATCACCCAGGACCTCGACGAGCCTGGTCGAGTCGACAATGTCGGTGAACATCAGGGTGCAGGTAGCCCGGCTCCGCCGGGCCGCGTGGAGCATCGAGCGCACCCGCTCTGCCTCTCGGACCGCGCCGAGACGTTCGAACGCGCTGAGCGCCGCCTCGAGCTCCCCCGTGGCGTTGGACTCATGGCTACTGACTCGCAGCGCTCCGGCGATGATAAGCCGAGTACGAGCCGCCTCAAATGGCGCGTCGACCTCGCACCACAGGCGGCATGCCTCCCGCAGCGAGGTGATTGCGGCCTCTGCGTCGCCATTGACCAATTGGACCTGGCCGCGCGCTTCGGCGACAGAGGCGAGGGCGGCAGTGGTGTGGAACGACTTCCCCCATGACTCCAGCTCGGCCAAAGCATCACAGGCTTGGTCGACCCGACCGGCGGCCAAGGCGATCGTCACCGCTGCGGGTAGGACCGAGCCGCGGTCCTCTTGGTGAACGCCGACCATCTGGGCCAACGCGTCGGTAATGCTGGCGAGAGCAGCGTCAGGCTTGCCTTCGTCCAACAGCAACAGCGCCAGTCCCGGCTGGGGCAGTCCGCCCAGCTCCTGGGCACGTCGAAAGGCGTCTCGGGCCCCTGATTGATCGCCCCTTCTTCGCCGGATCTCACCGAGCTCGGTCAAGGCCCATCCGGTCGCGATCAGGTTGGCTGGCAACAACTCTTCGATGGCATCGAGGGCGTCTCGCTCGGCGTTGTCAAGCTCCCCGCGAAGACGGCGGACCTCAGCGCGATGGAACCGACAGAGACCGGGAAAGCCACTCAACGATTCTCGCTCGCACCATCGCAACGACGCGTCGGTCCACTCGCCGGCACGTTGCCAGTCGGCCATGTTGCGGTACGCCCAGATCGCGCCGCAATAGACCATTCCGGTGGTGTACGGGTTGCTGGCGGCACCGCTCATGGCAGCAGCCTCATCGACCAAGGCACGACCCGCGTCGACGTGGCCCCGAGCGATCAACACATGCCCCTCGTCGTGCAAACCGAAGGCTTCTAGATCGATGTCACCCAGCCGACGACCGATCGCGCTCGCCTCGCGGGCGTGGTCCAGAGCGAACCCTGAATCTTCGTCGGCCCATGCGGCTCGGCCGAGGGCCCACTGCAAGTAGCCATGGGCAGAGCATTCGGGCTCGTCCTCGAGCAGGCGAGAGGCACGACCCAGCCAGCCTGCGGCCTCAGAAAGGCTGTTGCGGACGAAGTGTTCACGGCACAGCGACAATGCGACTCCCGCCGCGAGGTCTCGTTTTCCAACGCGTTCGTAACGAGCCTCGGCCTGCTCCAGGGCATCGATCATGGCGCCGTACTCACGTGCCCACCGTGCCGCCTCTGCCAGCAGTTCGCCATCTTCCGGCGCGAGTGGCGAGCGCCTCTCGGCCGCCGTCAGCAGGTCGAACGCCCCACGCCAATCCCGGCGGTCGTAAGCCGATCGAGCGTCGCTGAGCCCATCGATTCGATCGCTCATGTGGTCCCTCCAGCTAACGCATAGAGAATACAGCACTGGGCCCTTCATCGACTCCCTGGGTCCCGCTCACGTGGGGACCTGTCACTTGCACAATTCATCCAGCGGAGGTCGGTTGCTGTGGCATGCCACTGGCTCCCTTGCGCTGGGCACCTCATGGACCTGACCGAGAAGCCGCGCTGAAATGCCAGTTACCGAGAGGGACTCCTTTGCTCCCAGGACTAATCCATGGTGCGATTGCATGGGTGATGCGTGGACCCTGGGTGCCCCACCCAACCACGCACACGGTGGCGACCGTCCTCCAGGACCAGTTCGAGCACACGTATACCTTGCCGGAGTGACTGCCGGCACCCCGCCGCGGGACTGACTCCCGAGGAACCGCCGTCAGATCTGACGGAAGGAGTACGGCACGACTCGCCTCGCTGGTGCCGGGGTCTTGGGAATGGCCGACTCAGCTGTTGGGGGTGGGAGGCACGATCACCGCACGGAGCCGCCCAGCCGGAATCTATCCGGCCGACTCTCCGATATCGACCGGGCGCTTGCAGACCGCGTAGGAATGCTCGCCAATGGCCTGGACGCCGACGAGCTCCCAACCCTGCTCCCCCAACTGGTTGAGGGCCGCCTCGGCGGCGGCATCTCCGCTCTTCGCCATCAGGTCGAATCGCTCCAACTTGTAGGACCAGATAACCATGTGCGAACCCTACACGCAGGAAATCGCCACCGGAAGTGGGAGTCTCCTACGACTGATCCGGCTTACCGCCCGCTGCCGCAAGAGAAGCGCTGCACGTGCGCAGGTCTTCGAGGCTGTTCGGGCTCGGATCTCGTACCGCGATCTTGGCCGCTCGCACCAAGGCGACCTGGGCTCGGAGTACTGCTCCGGGGATCTCTTCGGCCATCGGGTGGCTGCTGATCTCACCCAAGACGTCTCCCTTGGGTGCCTGTCCGAACAGGGGAGAGCCGACGACACTGGCGGCGTAGCTGTCGCTGAGGTCGATCTGGTCGTCGAGTCTGTCGAGCACCGCCACCAATGACCGTCGTGAGCCGTCGCTGGAGTTCTCGAGGAACGCGGCGACGGCCTGTTGGACCGCGTCGATATCCCACTCCAGATGAACGTCGACGTCTGCTTCCGTATTCTGCTCGGGTTCATGGTCGCGATGACGGCCGAACAACAACTGTGCCACCCCACTCGATTACCGACGCTGGCCAGCCCGGAAGAAGTCAACTGAAAATGGCACCGCCGCACATCGGGATGGGTCTACGCTCATCTCGTGGCGGACAGATGAAGGCGCCGGCGACCAAGATCGCGGTCTTTGCCGCCTGCTGCAGCGTGGCCCTGACGGCATGCGGCGCGGCAACGGCGTCAGCGCCGACGACCTCCTCACGTTCATCGACGTCGCTACCGGCTGTGACGACAGCCGTGCCCCCCTCCACGACGGCGGCTGCAACCGTGCCCACGACAGCCGCTCCCTCCATCGACACCGCCATTGGCGTCTATGGGAACTGCACGAGCCCGAGTGTCGAACCTGCGGAGATCGTGCTGACATGTGCCGACTACGGCGAAGTGTTGACGGCGCTCCGGTGGACGAGCTGGACGGCGACCAGCGCCTCGGCGGTCGGGACGCTCGTCTACAACGACTGCACCCCTGACTGCGCCGGCGGTCACCATCACAGCGTCGGAGGGACCACGGTCACGCTGACCGTCCCGGTCCACGGTGCTGGCGGGGGTCTCGTCTGGTCCGAGGTGCAGGAGAACCCCGAACCGCCGGGATACGAGACGGGGCCCTTCCACGGCGGCCCACAGCCGCTGCCCACCCAGCCCGACTGACGGGACCAGTGCGTCGCTAGCGCTTGGCGCCGATCGGATACAGCCTGAACAATGGGAAGGCGGCCTCGGAGTCATGGGGAATGAAGTGAAAGCCGCCATTGGGATCGAACTGCAATCGGTCGTTTCGCAAGCAGATGCTGCAGGTCAGGCGGTCGTGATCCATGACGTCTCCCCGTGCGCTCGACGCCCCTCTCCGTATTTCCTCGGCCCGTTGCGTCGGACACTTGACCCCTGGGCGCCGACACGTGCTCGAGGGACCGCACGAACCCGCGAAACACCCCGTAGCCGGTCACCGGCGACATCGACCATCACGATCCTGTCAGCTTCGCCAGCCCCGGCCCTGAGAGCGATTCGACGACCTGACGCCTGTTGGCGATGAGCATGAGAAGGTCGATTGCCCGGCCGGTGACCTCGGGACCTGTTCCGCACGACCACTGGATGTCGGTCGCAACCAACCTGACCCGTCGCTGGGGCCGCGCGTGGAATGCCAGGCCATTGACGCGCCGATAGGTCTTCAGGACCAGCACCGCTTCGTCCGGAGGGACTGCGAACTCCAGGCCGAGCGCACGAAGCGTGTCGTTTCCGTGGACGATGACATCCCCGAGCTCGACCGAGGGGGGAAATCCGAGCAGGTGGAACCTGCCATGCCGAGCGTTGCGGAGCCGCTGCGCCAGAGTGGGGACGGGCTCCCCTCCGAGCTGGCGAGCGATCAGGTCCAGTGCCCTGTCGGGATGCAGGGGATGGCGGATCACATCACGGACCATCGACGGCTGCGACGCCTCGGCGATGTGGACGAGGTGACCCAGGACGTCCCGGATCCGCCAGCCGCTGCACCAGGACGGCGACGCCACCTGCTCAGGGGTGAGTGTCTCGAAGGCATCGGCCAATCTGCAGCGATACTCGGCAACACGCGTCCACACGGCGTGAGCGCTGTCGTCAGCGGTGTCCGACGTCATGTTCCGATTTTGACGGGATGGTCCGGAGCACGCCACACAACAGGTCGGACAGACCCGTTCGCCGGGGCGCGGCCGCAGCTCACGGCTCGACGTCGCCGACCGCCCGCCGGAGCGTGCCGATGATCCGCTGCAGGTCGCGGAGATCGGTACGGCTCAGGGCGCCCAGACCGAAGGTGACGCCGTTGACGGCCGTGGTCGCCTCGCCGGCGAGCCGCCGGCCCTCGTCGGTGATCTCCGCCAGGGTCGTCCTCCCGTCCGTGGGATGGGGACGCCGGCGGACAAGCCCCTGGTCCTCGAGCCGGTCGATGATGTTGGTGACGCTGGTGGGGTGGATCATGAGCCGCTGACCCATGATGCCGAGCGGCAGTGCGCCACGTCGGCTGAACAACAGGAGGACGAGGCCCTCGTAGCGGGCGAAGGTGAGACCGAACGGACGGAGCGCTCCGTCCACCGCGGCGAGCACGATCTGCTGGGCCCGCATGATCGACGTCGCGGCTGCCATGGCGTCGCTGACCTCGGCATCCCAGTGCTCGGACCACCGCACCCGGGCCTCTTCGATGGGATCGAATGGAAGAGGACGGCGGGCCACCGCCCGGAGACTACCTGATGGGCGAATTTTGCCTTCGACCGTCATCGGGGCACGATGGGTGCACGGGCCGAGCTGATCGTGAGGAGACAGAGATGCCAACCCTGCGAGACGACCTGGGGAGGCCGGTCGCTCTGGCCGCACGGCCGCTGAGGCTGGTCTCGCTGGTGCCCTCGCTGACCGAGGCCCTGGCGGTGTCGGTGCCCGAGCTGCTGGTCGGTGTGACGGATTGGTGCACGCACACCGCCGGTCTCGATCTGCCCCGCGTCCGGGGGACGAAGAACCCCGATCATGCTGCGATCGGGCGGCTCCGACCGGATCTGGTCATCGCCAACCGCGAGGAGAACCGCCGCGTCGACGTCGAGCGTCTGGAGGAGTCCGGTACCCGGGTCTGGGTCACGGTCATCGGCTCGGTCGACGAGGCGTTCCGGTCGCTCCGACGCCTGTTCGCCGATGTGCTTGCCGTCGACGAACCCCCGTGGCTGGCGGATGCCGAGCGCGAGTGGCGGCGGCCCCCCGACCTGCCCGCGCTGGCGGTCCTGGCTCCCATCTGGCGCGACCCCTGGATGGCGATCGGTGCGCGGACGTTCGCCGGCGACGTGCTCGGCCGGCTCGGGCTGGTCAACGTCCTCGCCGACGGGCCCGAGCGCTACCCGAAGCGCGACCTGGCGGCACTCAGGGACCTCCGGCCCGGCCTGGTCCTGTTGCCGGACGAGCCCTATGCGTTCTCCGCGACGGATGGGCCCGAGGCGTTCCCCGGGACGTTGACCGTGCTGGTCGAGGGGCGGGCGCTCACCTGGTACGGCCCGTCGCTGGTCACCGCACGGTCGGTCCTGACCGCCAGGATCTCCGAGGCCCTCGACCCTTCCGGAGCCGGGTGAGCGTACCGCCTGGCTAGACGTTCCGGCGGTAGGAGCCGCCCACCTCGAACAGGGTGCCTGTGATCTCACCGAGCGTGGCGTGTCGCACGGTGGACATGAGCGCGGCGAAGATGTTGCCGCCGCCGAGTGCGACCCGGCGCAGCTCGTCGAGGGCGACGTCACGGTCGAGCGCATGGCGCTGCGTGAAGTCCCTGAGCCGGGAGAGCTGTGCCTGCTTCTCCTGCTCGGTGGAACGGGCGAGCTCGATGACCGCCGGGGGGGCGTCGGTTCCGGGTGCGGTGAAGGTGTTGACCCCGACGATGGGCAACGAACCGTCGTGCTTCTTGTGCTCGTAGAGCATGGAGTCGTCCTGGATGCGACCCCGCTGGTAGCCGGTCTCCATGGCCCCGAGCACGCCGCCACGTTCGCTGATCCGGTCCAGTTCGGCGAGGACGGCCTCCTCGAGGAGGTCGGTGAGCTCCTCCACGATGAAGCTTCCCTGGAGCGGGTTCTCGTTGGCGGCCACCCCCCATTCCTTGGTGATGATCATCTGGATGGCCAGGGCGCGCCGGACCGACTCGGCAGTCGGCGTGGTGACCGCCTCGTCGTAGGCGTTGGTGTGGAGGCTGTTGGCGTTGTCGTAGATGGCGCAGAGCGCCTGCAGGGTGGTGCGGATGTCGTTGAAGGCCATCTCCTGGGCGTGCAGCGAGCGTCCGGAGGTCTGGACGTGGTACTTGAGCTTCTGCGACCGAACGTTTGCGCCGTAGCGCTCCTTCATCGCGATCGCCCAGATTCGGCGAGCCACCCGGCCGATCACCGTGTACTCGGGATCCATCCCGTTCGACAGGAAGAAGGAGAAGCTCGGGGCGAAGTCGTCCACGTCCATGCCCCGCGCCAGGTAGGACTCCACGTAGGTGAAGCCGTTGGCCAGGGTGAACGCGAGCTGGGTGATGGGGTTGGCCCCCGCCTCGGCGATGTGGTAGCCGGAGATCGAGACCGAGTAGAAATTCCTGACCTGGTGCTCGATGAACCACTCCTGCATGTCGGCCATCACGCCGAGGGAGAACTCGGTGGAGAAGATGCAGGTGTTCTGTCCCTGGTCCTCCTTCAGGATGTCCGCCTGTACGGTGCCCCGAACCGTCCGGAACACGTCGGCGGCGACCGCAGCGGCCTCGCCGTCGTCGGCCTGCCGGCCGTGCTCGGCCTCGAACCGCCCGAGGCGCTGGTCGACGGCCGCGTTGAGGAACATGGCAAGGATGGTCGGGGCCGGCCCGTTGATGGTCATCGAGACCGACGTGGTCGGATCGCAGAGGTCGAACCCGTCGAAGAGCGCCTTCATGTCGTCGAGCGTGGCGATCGAGACCCCGGCGGTCCCGATCTTGCCGTAGATGTCAGGGCGTTCGTCCGGGTCGAAGCCGTACAGGGTCACCGAGTCGAACGCCGTGGAGAGGCGGGTCGCCGGCTGCCCCTCGGCGAGGAGGTGGAAGCGGCGGTTGGTCCGGAACGCATCGCCCTCCCCGGCGAACATGCGGGCGGGGTCCTCCTCGGTCCGCTTGAAGGGGAAGACCCCGGCCGTGAAGGGGAACCGGCCGGGCAGGTGCTCGGCGCGCAGCCACCGCACCAGCTCTCCGTGCTCGGTGACCCGGGGGAGCGCCACCCGCGGGATGCGGGTTCCGGACAGCGAGGTGCGCCACAACGCGGGCGAGGGGTCGTTCCCGTCTGGCCCGGTCCGGTCGTCGTCGACGACCATGGTGATCCGCAGGGCGTCCCATTCCTCGAGGAGACGCCGCCCCTCCGGATCGCGGGTCGCATCGAGCTCGGCCGCCAGCTCTGCAAGGGCGGTGACCTCGACCCGGCGGTCGGCACCCAGGGCAATCACCGCGTCGATCTGCTGGGCCTGGCGTGCCTCGCCGGCAAGGCGTGCGGTGGCCGCGTGGTAGCCACGGACCGACGCCGCGATCTCCGCGAGGTAGCGGTGGCGCTCGGCGGGCACGATGGCCGATGCACGCGTCGAGGTGCGCACGCCGGTGGCAGGAAGGAGGCCGTCGGCGACCACCAGGCCCTTCTTGATCAGCTCCGCCTCGACCCGGTGGTAGAGCGCGGTCGTCCCGTCGTCGTTGAACCGGGAGGCGATGGTGCCGAACACCGGTTCCGTCCCCGGGCCGCCTGCAGCGTCCCGATGGTCGCGGGACCACTGCCGGCAGACCTGGCGGAATGCATCGTCGGCACCACGCCGGTCGAACTTGTTGATGGCGACGACGTCGGCGAGCTCGAGCATGTCGATCTTCTCGAGCTGCGTGGCGGCACCGTATTCGGGGGTCATCACGTAGAGCGCCACGTCGGCGATCTCGGTGACCGCGGCATCCCCCTGACCGATGCCCGGGGTCTCGGCGATGATGAGGTCGAAGCCGGCTGCGGCACAGGCGGCGACCACGAGCGGGAAATGCTCCGGCAGCTCGGACCCCGAGTTCCGGGTGGCCAGCGATCGGAAGTAGACGTTGCCGGCGTCGATCGCATTCATGCGGATGCGATCCCCGAGGAGGGCACCCCCGCCCCGTCGGCGGGTCGGGTCGACGGCCAGCACCGCGATCGAGAGCTTGTCCTCGTGGTCGAGGCGGAAGCGTCGGATGAGCTCGTCGGTGAGTGAGGACTTGCCCGAACCACCGGTGCCGGTGACGCCCAGCACGGGCGCAGGTCTGGCTGTCGAGGCGCGCAACAGCGAATCGATGGCAGCACTGTCGGCGGCTCCGGCCTCGAGACAGCTGATCCACCGGGCCAGGGACCGGTGGTCGCCGCTGCGCAGCGCATCCAGCGACGGCGGTCCGTCGGCGGTCACGTCCCGATCGCATTCCTCGACGAGGAGGTTGATCATCCGTTCGAGGCCCAGACGTTGGCCGTCGGCGGGGGAGAAGATCCGCCGCACCCCGTACGCCTCGAGCTCCTCGATCTCCTCTGGGACGATGACGCCCCCGCCGCCCCCGTAGATCAACACCTCGGGGCGGCCCTCTGCCCGGAGCCGATCGACCAGGTACCGGAAGTACTCGACGTGGCCGCCCTGGTAGGAGCTCACCGCGACCCCCTGCACGTCCTCCTCGACGGCGGCCCGGACCACCTCGTCCACCGAGCGGTTGTGCCCGAGGTGGACGACCTCGGCGCCCTGGGCCTGGAGGAGGCGCCGCATGATGCTGATGGCGGCATCGTGCCCGTCGAACAGGCTGGCCGCGGTCACGAACCGGACCGGATGGGCCGGGAGGTGGAGGTCGCTCACGCCGGGACCGGATGAGGCTGACGGGGGCGCCCCGGAGCGCGTCATCCAGCCATATTACTACGACGTCCTACTGAAATTGTCCCGGGCGCGGGTAGCCCCGGTCGGCGCACAGCCGAGCTGGTCATCCGAGTCGGCCGAGCAGGAATTGGGCGACCGGCGTGGCGGGCGGGAACTCCTCGGTGACCCCGGCGGCGAAGTACCCCGAATCGGTGACCATGGTGATCCCGCTGACCGCTGCGGCTGCATCGCTGCAGAGGAACACGAGCGGGTAGGCCTGCTCCAGAGGGGTCGACGTCTCGACGCCGGTCTCGGCGCGGAAGTCGGCGCCGAAACCGAGCCACATCTCCTTGTTGGCCTGGGCCAGCGGGGTGTCGGTCGGACCGGGGCAGATCGCGTTGATCCGGATGCCGCGCTTCGCCATGGGGAATGCCTGAATGGCGACATAGGCGCAGATCGCCTGTTTGGTCGAGAGATAGTCGGCACCGCCGTTGGTCGCAATCCAGTCCGCTGCGCTGTCGAAGTCGGGGGTGGCCAGGTACTCGCGGATGCGGGGGAGGTTCGCCTCCCACCCGAGTCCGGCCGCCGACGAGATGAACCCGATGGCAGAGCCGCGGGGGAGCAGGTCGTTGGCGAGCAGGCTGTCGATGATGTGCCGGTGTCCGATGAAGTTGATCTTCTCGATGCCCGGAGTGCCGTCGGCCACGCCGGCACAGGACAGCAGGGCGTCGATCGGCCCTCCCAGCTGGGCGAGTGCCCCGTCGATCGAGTCACGCTCGGCGAGGTTCATCTGGATGGCGGTGGCTCCCGGCAGCGTGATCTTCGCAAAGTCCATCACCACGACCTCCGCACCTGCCGACTGCAGCAGTTCGGCCGCCGCGGCGCCCATCCCGGTCGCGCCTCCGACCACCAGCGCCCTCTTGCCGTCGTAGCGGAACGCATCAAACAGGGTCATGGTCATGTCCTCCCGGGGGGTCGGTGTGGTTGGGGTCAGGCAACAATGCCGCGTACCTTGAGGTCGATGATGGCGTCCCAGTCGAACCCGAGCCCTTCGAGGATGCTGTCGCCGTGCTCGTTGAGGCCCGGTGCGCGGCCGGGAACGGCGGGCTCGCCGTCGAACTGTACCGGTGCTGCCGCCAGCCGGAAGGGTGTGCCTTCGGCGGTCCGGCAGTCCTGGACATAGCCGTTGGCGACCGTCTGCGGGTCGTCGGCGACTTCGATCGTGTCCTGCATCACGGCCCACTGGCCGTCGAAGCCCTCCAGGCGCCGACGCCAGTCCTCGAGGGTTGCCCCGGCGAACACCGCGTCCAACTCGCGGATGGCGTCGGGGCTGTTGGCGAGCAGGGAGGCATGGTCGGCGAACCTCGGATCGGCGGCCAGCTCGGGCCGGCCGATGGCTGCACAGAGGGTCGGCCAGTACTTGCCCGCCTGCAGGCAGGTGAACCAGAGGGTGCGCCCGTCGGCGGTCTGGTAGGTGCGGGACAGCGGGTTCGACCCGAGGGAGTCGGCCGGCGGGGGGGCCCAGGGACGGTCGAGGAGGAGCGAGAGCGCGAGCGCCTGACCCATCGCCCAGAGGCCCACGCCGAGCAGTGAGACGTCGACGGTGGTCGCCTCGCCGGTCCGCTCACGGTGGAACAGGGCGCCCATGATCCCCCCGGCGATGGTCATCGCCCCGATCGAGTCACCGAACCCCGGGGCGGGCGGGACGGGCACGAGCTCGTACTCTGGTCGCCTGGCGCCGGCGGCCACCCCGGCGCGGGCCCAGAACGCCAACGAGTCGTAGGACCCCTTGTCCGCGTCAGGGCCGCGTTCGCCCTGGCCGGTACCGCGCACGTAGATGATGTCCGGATTGTGGGCCCGGATGTCCTCGACGTCCACATGCAGCTTCCGACGGACGCTCGGGAGCTTGTTGGTGAGGAAGACGTCCGAGGTGGCGACCAGCTTGTAGAGGATCTCCAACCCGTCCGGCGTGGTCAGGTCGAGCGCCAGGCTCTTCTTGCCGCGGTTGGAGTGCTCGAGGAGGACGTGCACGTCCTTGGGCACGATGGCGAGGCCGCTCGATGCCAGGCCCCGCATGGCGTCGCCGCGCTCGATGTGCTCGATCTTGATGACCTCTGCCCCCCAGTCCGACAACAGCGCCGATGCGGCAGGGACGAAGGTGTGCTCGGCCACCTCGAGGACGCGTACCCCTTCCATGACTGCGCTCATCGCCTCACCCCGGGGCGCCGCGCGGGACATCCCGGAAGGGGACGTCCCGGTCGAGTGCGCGCTCCCTCGGCATGCCGAGGACCCGCTCGCTGATCACGTTGCGCGCCATCTCGGTCGTCCCCCCGCCGATGGTGGACACCTGGCGCATGAGGAAGTCGGTCCCGCAGTGGCCGATGACGCCGTCGTCGTCGGTCCAGGCCCCGGCCTCCCCACCCGCCAGCTCGAACGCGATGGTGTGGACCCGGGCCGAGACCACACCGGAGAACAACCGACCGATCGCGGCAGCCTGGTCGGGCAGGGCGCCGGACCGCAGCCCGTCGGCGAGCCGGTGCTGCAGGGCCTCGGCGGTCAGTTGGAGCATCCGGGCTTCGCCGACCAGATCCTGGACCTGGGGGTCCTCGGCCCGTCCGGTGCCGCGGGCGATCTGGACCACCGACGAGCCGCCCACTCCACCGTGGGCCTGTCCGGCCGGGACCGTGACGTAGGGGGAGTTGTGGAGCATGCGTTCGTGGAACATCCAGCGGATCCCGACGGTCCAGCCGTCGTCCACCTGACCCACCCGGTCGTGGTCCGGCACCTGCACGTCGGTCATGAACTCCTGACAGAACTCCTTCGTCCCGTTCAGCATCTCGATCCGGTGGACCTCGACGCCGGACTGGCGGATCGGGAGCATGAAGACGGTGAGTCCCCGGTGCTTCGGCACGTCCCAGTTGGTGCGGGCGAGGCAGAGCCCCCAGTCCGACCACCAGGCCCCGGTCGTCCAGATCTTCGAGCCGTTGAGCATCCACTCGTCACCGTCGCGTACGGCGGTGGTCTGGGCGCCGGCCACGTCCGATCCGCCGCCGGGTTCCGAGAGGAACTGCATCCAGAGCTCCTCGCCCCGCAGGATCGCCGGGAGGTGACGGAGCTTCTGCTCCTCTGTCCCGAATTCGAGGATGACCGCTGCGCAGGGTGAGATGGTCGGAGCCTGGAACCGCATGGGGTACTCGAACCCGACCAGCTCCTCGTTCAACGCCGCCTGGTGTTCCGGGGTCAGCCCCTGACCGCCGTATGCCGTCGGGAAGCAGATGCCGGCCAGGCCGGCGTCGAACAGCCGTCCCTGCAGGTCCCGGTCATGGGCGACCTCGGCCAGCTCCTCCTCGTCGGTCCGGGTGTTGCGGAGCACCCCTTCCGCCGCGCGCTCCTTGGCCGGTTCGAGATTGGCGCGGATCCACGACCTCGCCCGCTCCCGGAATGCCGCGACGTCCTCGTCGCCGTCCGCGCTCATGCCGCACCTGGCAGGTGTTCGACGATCGACGCGATCCGATGCCGGTGCTCGCCAGGCGTGCCGTACAACGAGCGGTTGACGACCGCGCGGCGGAGGTAGAAGTGGATGTCGTGTTCGAAGGTGAGGCCGATCCCTCCGTGGATCTGAATGCAGTCCTGCACGAGCTCCGAGCCGTAGTCGCCGATGAAGGCCTTGGCGGCACTGACCAGCTCGCCCGCGTCGGCGGATCCGGAGGCAACGGCCGCGGCGGACACGTCGTTGATCGCGTGCCCGGCCTCGAGCCAGGTCCTCATGTCGGCGAACCGGTGCTTGAGCTCCTGGTAGGAGGCGAGCGGTCGTCCGAACGAATAGCGGTCGAACGCCCACTCGATGGTCATGTCCAACGCACGCTGCATGGCCCCGACCGACTCCGAATTGGCGATGACCAGCGCCAGCTGCAGCTGTCGCTCGACGGGGCCGCCGGCCTCGCCGATGCCTCCGACCACGGTGTCGGCGGGCAGTCGCACGTCGCGGAAGGTGACCTCGGAGAAGCGACGGGTGAGATCGACCGTCTGCATCGGGTGGACCGAGATGCCCTCGGTGCCGGCCGGCGCGAGTACCTGGGTGAGCCCGCTGCCAGTGCGTCCGGTCACCACGAAGTGGCTGGCCTCTTCCGCGGCCTCGACCGGGCGCTTGACACCGTTGAGGACGAGGTCGGACCCGTCCGGCCGGACCTCGAGCGCGATCTGACCGAGGCCGTCGCCCGGGCGCGGCTCGCGGTAGCCCCAGGACGCGATCTTCGTTCCGTCGAGGAGGCCCGCCCGGAGGCCGGCATGACGATCGTCCGGATCGTCGTTGAGGACGGCGGCGACGAGGTTGGTCGGGAGCAGCGGCCCCGGTGCGGCGTGGCGCCCGAACTCATGGGCGACCAGCGTGAGGTCGATGAGCCCGTCGCCGCTGATCGACCCGCCGCCGTACTGCTCGTCGACGAGGAGGGACGTCCACCCGAGCTCGGCGCCGCGCTGCCAGAAGCGGGCACCGAATCCGACAGGGTCGTCATGGAGGCGACGGATCTCCGCCGGAGGGGCGTGCTCTGTCAGGAACCTCGACGTGGTGTCACGGAAGAACTCCTGATCGGATGTCAGGTTCAGCAGCACGGTGCGCCCCGGAGATCAGGCACTCGGCCACGCCAGGGACTTGATCTCGAGGTACTGGTCGAATCCGGCGATGCCGTTCTGACGTCCGATCCCACTGCTCTTGTATCCCCCGAACGGCACGTCGGCCCCGTACCAGACGCCGCCGTTGACACCCATGGTGCCGGTCCGGACCCGCCGCGCCACGGCGAGGGCGCGCTCCTGCGAAGCGGAGAAGACGGCGCCGCTGAGCCCGTAGGTGCTGTCGTTCGCGATGCGTACCGCATCGTCGTCGTCCTCGAACGGGATGACCACCAGGACCGGACCGAAGATCTCCTCCTGGGCGATCGTCATCGCACTGTCGACGCCGGTGAACATCGTGGGCTCGACGAAGAAGCCCTTGGGCTGGTCCTCGGGGCGGCCACCGCCGACGGCGAGCGTTGCTCCCTCCTCGACACCGCGGGCGATGTACCCGAGGACCCGGTCGCGCTGCTTGGCGCTGATCAGCGGCCCCATGATCACGTCGTCGCGCTGGGGGTCGCCGTAGGGCACCATGGCCAGGTAGCCGGTGAGCCGTTCGACGCCCTCGTCGTAGCGCGACCGGGGGAGCAGCATCCGTGTCGGGATGGCGCATCCCTGGCCAGCGTGCGCGCACACCGCGAGGCCGATCATCAGCGCCGAGTCGAAGTCGGCGTCGTCGAGCACGATCGTGGCGGACTTGCCACCCAGTTCGAGGAACAGGCGCTTCATGGTGTCGGCGCCCTTGGCCATGATCCGCTTGCCCACCGCGGTGGACCCGGTGAAGGAGATGAGGTCGACCTCCGGCGAGAGGGTGAGCTCCTCGCCGATCAGGTGGTCCGCGGAGGTCACGACGTTGACGACGCCGGGCGGGATGTCGGTCCGTTCGGCCACGACCCGGCCGATGAGGGTGGCGTTCCACGGCGTGTCGGGGGCGGGCTTGAGCACCACCGTGTTGCCGGTCGCCAGTGCCTGGCCCAACTTGGCCAGCGTGACCTCGAACGGGAAGTTCCACGGGGTGATGGCCCCGACCACCCCGGCCGGCTCCTTGGAGATCACACGGGTATTGGTGCCGCCGCGGAAATCGGTCGCATCGGGCAGGTGGGTCTCCCACTCGAACTCGTCGATGAGCCGGGTCGGGTAGCGCAGGGAGTCGGCGAGGGGAGCGTCGAGCTGCGGACCGAGGGTGAGCATCCGCGGGCAGCCGACCTCGAGGATGAGCTGCTCACGGAGCTGCTCGCGCTCGGCCTCGAGGCCCTGCTGGAGCTGTTCGAGACAACGCTTGCGGAAGTCCCGGTCGGTCGACCAGTCGGTCCCGTCGAAGGCCCGCCGGGCGGCAGTGATGGCCCGTCGCATGTCGGCGACGGACCCGTCGGCAACCTGGCCGATGACCTCCTCGGTCGCCGGGTTGACGTTGTCGAACCGCTCCCCCGTCGACGCTTCGACGAGCTTGCCGTCGATGAGCATGTTGGGTTCCGGATCGAGTGTCGTGCTGCCGTCCATGGCGCTCCCTGGGTTGGCGTTCGGTGCAGGCCGGCCGCTGATATCACGTTGGTGGTTCAAAAGAATACCGTTCCCCCAACCGGCCGCAACATGGTCACGACGGCGGCCGCGGGACGATGGTGACGGTGGGAATGCTCGCGGTCGCTCCGCACCGCAACACGGTGTCGAGGACCCGGACCAGCTCGTCGACGTCCAGCAGGGCCCCGGCGATGAGCTGTCGTGCCATCCAGATCGAGGCCATCTCACCCGCCAGCTCCTGGTCCCATCCGGAGGCGAACTCGGTCATCGAGTCGCCGTCACCGCCTGCGCAGTCGCCGACCGTGACCCGGGTGAACCCGATCCGTGGGTGTTCCGCGCGCCACGCCTCCACCAACTTGTCCAGCGCCGCCTTGCTCACCGCGTAGGCACCCAGACCCGGCCATGGCGGTGTGGTCGAGGCACTGATCGACGACAGATAGGCAGCGCTCCCGCTCGAGGCCGACAGATGGGGGAGCGCTGCCGCGGTGACCAGCGACGCCCCGATGACGTTGGTGTCGAACACGCGTCGCCAGCTCCCGACGTCGAGTTCGGCGAGTCGTCCGAGCGGCCCGATCCCGGTGGCGTAGACGAGTCCGTCGATGCCGCCCAGCCCATCGGCGGCCTCGTCGATCGCTGTCCGGCAGCCTGCCTCGTCGGTGACGTCGCAGGTGATCGGGAGTGCACCGGGTCCCGCCTCGTTCGCCGCCGCGATGAGCCGGTCGCGCCTGCGCGCCATGAGTGCCACGGTTGCCCCGCGCTCGGCGAGCCCGACCGCGACACAGCGACCGAGGCCGCTCGATGCACCGACGACGACGACTCTCATCGACGCCACCCCCGCTTCCTCTGGTCCCGTGGCACGCGGCTCAGGTCACGATGACCGGGAGGCGCTCCCAGCCTCTCACCGTCGACGTCCGGGCCTGCTCGGCGTTGTCCCAGTCGACCTCCCACGAGGGGAAGCGCTGCAGCACCTCGTCGAGCGCCACCCGCCCCTCCAGCCTGGCCAGCGCGGCGCCGAGGCAGAAGTGCAGGCCATAGCCGAACGCCAGATGGTGGTCGATCTGTCGGGTCACGTCGAACCGGTCTCCCTCCGGGAATCTTCGGTCGTCACGGTTGCCCGATCCGTTGAGCAGCAGCACCACACTCCCCTCCGGCAGCACCGTTCCGTGATGACCGACGTCCTGGGTCACGTATCGGGCCTGGGTCGGCGACGGTGGCTCGAAGCGCAGGAGCTCCTCGATGGCGTTGGGCACCAGGCTCCGGTCCTCGACGATCCTGCGCCGCTGGTCCGGGTGGTCGGCGAGCACCTTGCCGGTCCACCCGATGAGCCGGGTCGTGGTCTCGTTGCCGGCCGCGGCGATGAGGTTGACGACGTTGACCACCTCGGAGCGAGTGAGCCGACGGGTCGTGCCCGTCTCGTCCTCGAACTCCGCCTGGAGCAGTTCGGTCATCAGGTCGTCCGACGGGTGCTCCGCCCGCCAGTCGATGTACTCGTCGAAGTTGCTGGCCTGCTGGTCGGCATTGAAGTACGAGGTGTCGGGCATGGTGCCCTCTTCCAGGCGGAGGCCCGCGTCGATGGAGTCCCGGAGCGCCTCCTGGTCCTGCTCGGGGATGCCGAGCAGCATCCCGATGGTCCGCATCGGCATCTGGGCACCGAGGTCGGCGATGAAGTCGAACCCGTCGCTGTCCCTCAGGGGATCGAGGCTCCGTGCGCAGAATTCCCGGACCTTGGGTTCGATTGCGTTCATCTTGCGGGGGGTGAACACCCGCGACAGCAGCCCGCGGTGGAGGTTGTGGTCCGGCGGATCCTCGAAGATGATCGACCCCGGAGGCATCTCCATGCCGCTCTTGATGAGCTCGAGCAGTGTGCCCTTTGCCGAGCTGTAGGTTTTCCATTCGATGAGTCCCCGTTCGACGTCGTCGAAGCGGCTCAGCGCGTAGAAGTCGTACCGTTCGTTGTAATAGAGCGGGCGTTCCTCCCGGAGGCGCCGCCAGATCGGGTACGGATCGGTGTCGATCTCGAAGTCGTAGGGGTCGTAGTAGAGGTCGGCGTCGGTCGCTGTCATGATGCTCCCTCGGGGTCCGGTGCGGAACGGTACCGCATGGTCCGGTCGCGCCCCGGAAGACGGTCTCGGCGCCGGGTGTTCACGGTGCCTCGGCCACCGGGAGCCGTCGTTCCTCTGTCGCCTGGCCCGCTGGTGTCACCCGACCCCCTGGTCTCGGACCGCTCGCTCGCGTCGGGCGGGACGAACGTTCCATATGATCAAGAAGTAGGTTCTCACACCATTCGCTGCGGCCGCCAATGGCGGGAGCGCCGGTCGGGACACACCGCCGACCAGCTGGCGGCATCCGTCGAGCAACGGTACTCTCTTTTCGGAGTAAGGTCGTTCTCATCAGCGAGAGAAAGGGCAGCATGGCGCTCCGGGCACTCGACGCCCCGGTCCTCGATGCGGACAACCACCTCTACGAGACCCGCGACCCGCTGCCGACATTCCTGCCGGAGCGCCATCGCGACCTCATCGACGACGTGGACCTGCGGGGCCGCCGATGAACGTCGACGGCGCCGTGCGGTGATCCACGCCGCTCGCAACGGCGAGTGGGCCACGATTCCGGAGATGACCGGCGCAGCCGCCGAGCGCTTCGGAGCCCGGCCGGCGGTCATCGAGGGGGGGACGCAGCTCTCCTACGGTGACCTCGTCGAGCGGTCCCGACGGTTCGGCGCGGCCCTCGTCTCCTCCGGCGTCGAGCCGGGTGACCGGGTCGCCATCTGGGCGCCCAACAGTGCCGAGTGGATCGTGGCCGCGCTCGGGCTCCTCCAGGCAGGCGCGGTGCTCGTCCCGGTCAACACGCGGTTCAAGGGGACCGAGGCCGCCGACATCCTGGTGCGGAGCCGGGCCAAGGCCCTCGTCACGGTCACCGCCTTCCTCGGCACCGACTATGTGAGCATGCTCCGGGGCTCCGGAGTGCACCTCCCCGAGCTCGAGACCGTCGTGGTCGCGCAAGGACCGGCGGTCGACGGCACCGAACAGTGGGAGGCCTTCCTCGAGCGGGCGACCGACGCATCGCGGTCTGAGGTCGGGCGGCGCTCCGCCGCCGTCGCAACCGACGACCCGTGCGACATCCTGTTCACTTCGGGAACCACAGGGGTGCCGAAGGGCGTCGTGCAGACCCACGGCAGGACCCTTCGCGTGGCCACCGACTGGGTGGCGATGACCGGACTGACCGCGGAGGACCGCTACCTGATGGTCAACCCGTACTTCCACATGTTCGGGTTGAAGGCAGGCATCCTGGCAGCGGTGGCCGCGGGGGCCACCATGATCCCCGAGGCGGTCTTCGACGTCGATCGGGTGCTCTCGACGGTGGCCGAGCAGGCGGTCACGGTGCTCCCCGGCCCTCCCACGCTCTACCAGGGGATGCTCGACCATCCCGATCGCGGCCGCCACGACCTGTCGAGCCTCCGGGTCGCGGTGACCGGCGCAGCGGACATCCCGGTCGAGCTCATCCGGCGCCTCGACGCCGAGCTCCCCTTCTCCACGATCATCACCGGCTACGGCCTGACCGAAGGTGGCACGGCCGCGGCGACGGCTCCCGGTGACGACGTCGAGACCGTCGCGACCACGGTCGGGCGCCCGCGACCGGGTTTCGAGCTGCGGATCGTCGACCAGGAGGACCGCGATGTCCCTGCGGGGTCGCCGGGGGAGATCCTGTTGCGCGGGGCCAGCATCATGTCCTGTTACCTCGACGATCCGGAGGCGACCGCCGAGGCGTTGTCGGCTGACGGATGGCTCCGCACCGGCGACCTCGGCACCGTGGATCCGGAGGGCCGCCTGCGCATCGTCGGCCGGAGCAAGGACATGTTCATCGTGGGGGGGTTCAACGCCTACCCCGCGGAGATCGAGAACGGCCTGCTCCGCCACCCGGACATCCGGCAGGCGGCCGTGATCGGCATCCCCGACGACCGTCTGGGCGAGGTCGGCATGGCGTTCGTCGCGCTGCGTCCAGGAGCCGCGGTCACCGGGGACGACATCATCGGGTGGTGCCGTGACCAGATGGCCAACTACAAGGTGCCGCGGGTGGTCGAGCTCATCGACGACCTGCCCCTCAACGCGACCGGGAAGGTCGTCAAGGACGTCCTGCGCGCACGCGCGCCCGCCCGGCCCTCCGGACCGCCTCCATGAGTGGCGAGGCCCACGGCCTGTCCTCGCTCGCCGGTCTCCGGGTCGTGGAGCTCGGCGTGTGGGTCGCCGCGCCGTCGGCGGCCGCGCTGCTCGCCGACTGGGGTGCCGACGTGATCAAGGTCGAATCCCCGACCGGCGATCCGATGCGCAACGTCTTCGGCTCGATCGGGATCGGTGGCGACCTGCCGAATCCGGCGTTCGCCCTCGACAACCGCGGCAAGCGGAGCGTCGTGCTCGATCTCCGGGATGCGGTCGACCGGCAGCACCTCGAGGACCTCCTGACCACGGCCGACGTCTTCGTGAGCAACCTGCGGCCGGACGCCCTTGACAAGCTCGACCTCGGGCCGGCGGAGACGGTTGTCCGGCATCCCCGGCTCGTCTACTGCAGCGTCACCGGCTACGGGCTGCGCGGCGAGGACCGGAACCGCCCGACCTACGACATCGGTGCGTTCTGGGCCCGGTCCGGGTTGTCCAACCAGATGGCCGACGGCGACGGGAACCCCCTGAACGCCAGGGGCGGCATCGGCGACCACATCACCGGGCTGGCCGCGCTCTCCGGCATCCTGGCCGCGGTGCTCGAGCAGCGTCTGACCGGTGCCGGACGGGTGGTCGAGGTCTCGCTCCTCCGCACCGGCGCCTATGTGCTCGGGTGGGACCTGGGCCTGCAGATGATGCTCGGCAAGGTCGCACCGGCCGAGTCCCGGCAGCACAACCAGTCACCCCTGATGAACGCCTACCGTGCCGCCGACGGGCGGTGGTTCTTCTTCACCGGTCTCGAGATGGACCGCCACATCGGCCCGGTCGCACGCGCACTCGACCGATCCGACCTGCTCGAGGACGAGCGCTTCTGCAACGCCGCCGCCATCCGCAGGAACCGGAGCGAGTTCATCGCGCTCCTCGACGGGATCATCGCCGAGCGACCCCTGGCGGAGTGGGCGGAACGGTTCGACCGCGAAGGCGTCTGGTGGGCGCTCGCCCAGACACCGGCGGAGGTGGTCGAGGATCCGCAGCTGCTGGCCAACGACGGGTTCGTGGAGGTGGAGGGCGGCGCGGTCCGGTCGGTCAACGGTCCGGTCACCTTCTCGGGGCTCGGCGGGCGGCCCGCCGTGGCGGTCCCCGAGCTCGGAGCGGACACCGACGAGGTGCTCGCGGAGCTGGCCCGCGACCGGGTCAACCCCGGGCCCGGGCCAACAGGCCCCGGGCGATGACCAGCCGCTGGATCTCGTTCGTCCCCTCCCCGATCACCATCAGCGGGGCGTCGCGGTAGTAGCGCTCGACCGGCAGGTCGGTCGTGTAGCCCACACCACCGTGGATGCGCATGGCCTCGGTGGCCAGCTCGAGCGCTGTCTCACTGGCGAACAGCTTGGCCATCCCCGCCTCGACGTCGCAGCGGAGCCCGGCGGCCTTGCGAACGGCTGCGTTCCTCGTGAGCAGGCGCGCCGCCTCGAGCCGGGTGGCCATGTCGGCGAGCTTGAGTTGAATGGCCTGGTGTTCGGCGATGGGCTTGCCGAAGGTCACCCGTTGCTGGGCGTAGTCGAGTGCGGCGTCGAACGCGGCCCTCGCCACGCCCACGGCACGCGCCGCGATGTTGATCCGGCCGACTTCGAGCACGCTCAGGATGAGGGGCAGGCCGCGACCGGCCTCGCCGACGAGGTTGTCTGCAGGGACACGGTGGTCCGTGTAGGCCATCTCGACAGTCTCGACGCCCCGGTAGCCGAGCTTGCCGATGCTCCTGGCCACGGTGATCCCCCCGGAACGGGGACCCGGCTCCTTCTCCACGACGAAGGCGGAGATCCCGTCGTCGGTGCGGGCGGCCAGGGCCACGATGCCGGCGCGCTCGCCGTTGGTGACCCAGGCCTTGGTGCCGTTGATGACGTACTCGTCACCGTCGCGCACGGCACGACACGAGATGTTGCGGGTGTCGCTGCCCGCATCGGGCTCGGACAGGGACAACGCCCCGCGCCGTGCACCGGTCGCCATGGCGGGCAGCCACCGTTGCCGCTGCGCCTCGGTGCCGTGCGCCATGAGCAGGGTGGCGGCCATGGTGTGGGTGTTGACGATGCCGGTCAGGCTCATCCACCCGTAGGAGAGCTCCTCGATGATGCCGATGTAGGTCAGCAGGTCCAGCCCGAGCCCGCCGTAGGGCTCGGGGATGGTCACCCCGAAGAGCCCGAGGTCGCGCATCTGGGCGACGATCTCGGCGGGAAAGCGGTCCTCGCGTTCGAAGGCCGATGCGACGGGCACGACCTCGTCGGCGACGAACCGGCGGACCGTCTCGATGATCGCCTCCCGCACGTCGGGATCGGTGGGGGCGCCCGTGGTCGGAGTGTCGGCCTCCTCTGCCATGGACGAGAACACTACATCCCCTCTGTGTTGACCTCGATCTCATCAGCGAGAAGAATGTTTCCGATGAGCGCGGCCCTGATGCACCACCCGCTCGAACGGGCCGCGGCACGGTTCGGTGACCGCGACGCAGTGCTCGCGGATGACCAACGCTGGTCGTTCCGCGCCCTCGACGACGCCAGCACCGCATTCGGTCGTCACCTCGCAGCCCTCGGCGTGCGCCCCGGTGACCGCGTCGCCACGATGACCGCCAACAGGCCGGAGTTCGTGGTCGCGATCTACGGCATCAGCAAGATCGGCGCGGCCGCCGTGCTCCTGAGCCCCGCGTGGAAGCAGGCGGAGGTGCGTCACGCGCTCGGCCTCACCGCACCGGTGCACGCGGTCGCAGACGGGCCGGCCACCGCCCTGCTCGCCCGATGCCTGGGCGGGGACCGGGTCACCGACCTCGATGACCCTGCGGGGCTCCGCGACGCGGAGCACGACCGCGCAGGACCCGGCGACACGGGGGTGGGTGCGGACGACGAGGCGGTGCTCGTGTTCAGTTCGGGAACGACGGGACTGCCCAAGGCGGTCCGTCACACCCACCGCTCGATCGGGCACGCCACCGCGCACTGGTGCCGGACGCTCGGCCTCGGTCGGGACGACCGGTTCCAGGTCGCCACCCCGCCCTCGCACATCCTCGGTCTGCTCAACCTGCTGGCGTCGGTGTCGGCGGGCGCCACCGTGCGGTTGCACCGGCGGTTCGACCTCGACGAGGTCCTGCGGCGCATCGAGTCCGAGCGGATGACCCTCGAGATGGCGGTCGCGCCCATCGCGCTGGCGATGGCCAACCATCCGAGGTTGGAGGACTTCGATCTGTCGTCGTTGCGCTACATCATGTGGGGGGCGACTCCCGTCAGCGAGCAGGTTGCCAGGCTGGTCACCGAACGGTCGGGCGTGCGCTGGCTGCCCGCCTACGGCGCGAGCGAGCTGCCGGTCATCGCCGGCAACGTCGTCGACGACCCCGGGTCCTGGCGCCTCGACTCCGCCGGTCTGGCCCCCGAGGGCGTCGAGTTGCGCGTGGTGGACCTCGACGACGGTGCGGTGCTCACCCCGGGGGAGGTCGGGGAGATCCAGGTACGGAGCCCGTCGGTCATGTGCGGCTACCTGCCTGAGGAGGAGACGGCAGCTGCCTTCGCCGACGGCTGGTACCGGACCGGCGACGTCGGCTGGCTCGAGCCCGAGGGATGGGTCCACCTCACCGATCGTGCCAAGGAGATGATCAAGGTCAACGGGTTCCAGGTCGCGCCGGCCGAGCTCGAGGAGGTCCTCCGTGGACATCCGGCCGTGCTCGACTGTGCGGTCTTCGGGCTCGTCGACGAGCGCTCGGGCGAGGTACCCGTCGCCGCTGTGCAGCTCGATCCGGATCGGACCGCAACAGCGGACGAGCTCCAAGAACGGGTCGCCGGGTCGCTGGCGACCTACAAGCGCCTCCACCACGTCGTGTTCGTCGACACCGTTCCGAGGCTCCCCTCGGGGAAGGTGCTTCGGCGGACGCTCCGCGACGAGTGGACCCCGGTCCTGCTGGCCGCGTCCCGGATGTCCTGATGGACGTCCGGCTCTCTGCGGAGCAGCAGGCCCTCCGCGACGCGGCCGAACAGATGGTCGATCGGCTCGGTCCCCACACCGTCGCCGGGCTCTCCGACTCCGGGCGGTCCACGTCGTTCGACGCCGCGGTCGCGGCCGCGGGGTGGCGCGAGCTCCGTGTCCCGGTGGACGGGAAGGCGCCGCTCGCCTCTGGGGTAGAGGTGGCGGTCGTCGCCGAGCAGCTCGGCCGGGGTCCGGCCGACGTCCCGTTCCTCGGCCCGACGTTGGCGGCCGAGCTGCGACGGCTTGCCGGCGCACCGGCTGCCGGCGCCGCAGAAGTGGTCGCCTTCACCGCCTCGCTGTCGGGGCCTGCCGTCGCCGCCGGCGGGAGGATTCCGCTCGGCACCGTGGCGGTCGACGCCGGTGGCGCGACCTCGGCGCTGCTGCTGGTGCCCGAGGGGACCGGCCACTGCCTGGCCGAGGTCCCGGTCGGGGCGGTCGAGCTGGGGACCGACCTGACCCGGCCCGGAGCCGCCATCGACGCCGCGTCGACCGTGCGCCGGGTCGAGCCCGGCGGGAACCGGCCGGTGACCGCCGGCGACCTCTCGACGTGGACCGCGCTCGGTCTGGCCGTTGCTTGCGCGGACCTGGTCGGGACGATGCGTGCTGCGATCGACCTCGCGGTCGACTACGCGTCTTCGCGCCGGCAGTTCGGTCGTCCCGTCGGCTCCTTCCAGGCCGTCCAGCACCTGCTGGCGGATGCCTTCGTGCTCATGGAGGGCTCACGCAGCGCCGCACTCCATGCCGCGTGGGCGGTCGACGCGCTCGCACCCGACGCGGCGATGGCCGCCGGTGCCGTGGCCAAGGCCTACTGCGCCCGTGCCGCACGCACCGTGTGCGAGACCGTCATCCAGGTCCATGGAGGCATCGGCAACACGTGGGAGTGCATGGCACACGTCCACCTCCGTCGGACCCTGCTCTCGAGCGAGCTGCTCGGCGGGGTCGGGGTCAATCTCGATCGTGTCCTCGCCGGCCACGGGATCGGAGCGCGCGATGGACTTCGGTGACTCGCCCGAGGAGGCCGCCTTCCGTCTCCGCCTCCGCTCGTGGCTCGAGGAGCACAATCCCGACCTGCCCGCGTCGTCCACCGACGACGAGTACTGGGCCGGCCAGGCAGCGTGGCACCGCTCGCTCTACGACGGCGGTTTCTTCGGCGCGACCTGGCCGCGGGAGATCGGTGGGCAGAGCCTGGCGAGCGTCTACGACGTGATCGTGGACGAGGAGCTGGCCGCCGCCGGCGCGCCGGCCCGGCCGAGTCTCGGTTACCTGGTCGAGGGCATCCTCGAGCATGGCACCAGTGACATCAGGGACCGTTTCCTGCCTGGCATCGTCAACGGTCGTGACCGGTGGTGCCAGGGGTTCAGCGAGCCCGATGCGGGCTCCGACCTCGCGTCGCTCCGGACCCGGGCCGACCGGGACGGCGGCGAGTACGTGATCACCGGCCACAAGGTCTGGACCAGCTACTCCGACGACGCGGCATGGTGTCTGGTGCTCGCCCGGACCGACCACGACGCCCCCAAGCACAAGGGCATCTCGGCATTCGCCGTGCCCATGGGGCAGCCCGGCGTGCAGCGCCGTCCACTGCAGATGATCAACGGGATCACCAAGGAGTTCGGTGAGGTGCTCTTCGACGGTGCGCGGGTGCCGGCCGCCAACATGATCGGCGGGCAGGGCGAGGGGTGGCCGTTGGCCATGACCATCGTGAGCCACGAACGCGAGCCGCACGAGCTGGGCTTCGCCGGTCGGTACGCCAAGCAGGTGCACGACCTGGTCGCTCAGGTGCGTGCCGCTCCCGAGCGGTACGGCGCAGAGCAGGTCCGTGATCTAGCCTGGGCGATCGTCGAATCAGAGATGCTGCGGCGCCACGTGTGCCGGCGGCTGTCCGACCGTCTCGACGGCGTCACCCACGGACCGGAGGGATCGGTGGACAAGTTGCTCATGACCCGGACCGAGCAGTCGGTCGGCCACGCGGCGCTCTCGGTGGGCGGGGTCCGTGCCGCCGGGACCGACGACACCTGGATGAAGGTGTACCTCTACAGCAGGGCACAGAGCGTCATGGGCGGCACCTCCCAGATCCAGCGCAACCTGGTTGCGGCGCGGATCCTCCACCTCCCTGCGTCGTGAGCACCTACGACCTCACCGACGAGCTCGTCGTCGACGACGACGGGCCGGTCCGCATCATCCGGATGAACCGGCCCGAGCAGCTCAACGCGACCAACCGCGGACTCCACCGCGGACTCGCCGAGCTGTTCCCGCAGATCGATGCGGACGACGAGGTGCGTGCGGTGGTGCTTACCGGCAACGGGCGGGCGTTCTCTGCCGGCGGCGACTTCGCCTACCTCGACGAGCTGGCCCGGGACGCGCCACTCCGGCGCGAGACGCTCGCGCACGGAAAGCAGATCGTGACCGGCATGGTGCGCTGCCGCGTGCCGATCGTGGCCGCGGTCAACGGACCCGCGGTCGGGCTCGGGTGCAGCCTGGTGGCGCTCTCCGACATCGTCTTCATGGCCGAGAGCGCACACCTTGCCGATCCCCATGTGATGATCGGTCTCGTTGCCGCAGACGGGGGTCCGGTCACCTGGCCGCTCCTGTGCAGCCTGCAACTGGCCAAGG
The DNA here is from genome assembly GCA_963753905.1 of uncultured Acidimicrobiaceae bacterium. GTDB lineage: Bacteria > Actinomycetota > Acidimicrobiia > Acidimicrobiales > RAAP-2 > Bog-756. The sequence continues at coordinate 227,168 of CAVWDZ010000001.1, forward strand.
AGTACGCCCTCACCGGCGACCGCATCCCGGCTGCCCGCGCTGCGCAGATGGGACTGGCCAACCACGTCTGCGCCGACGACACGGTCCTCGAAGAGGCGCTCGCCTGCGCCCACCGCATCGCCGCACTGCCCCGCCAGGCGGTCGAGGACACCAAGCGCATCCTCAATCTGCACCTCGACCGGGCCGTGGTCGCCACGCTCGACTTCGCACTGGCTGCCGAGGACCGATCGTTCACCTCGTCCGAGCTCCGGACGAACCTCGATCGGCTGCTCGCGCCACGTGGGGAGGACCGCTGATGCCAGGGGCACCCGAGAACGCACTTCACCAGCGGAGACACCGCCATTTCCGCCGCTCCACTACACTACGACCGATGACGGACATCGAAGCGGCCGCCGGGGCCGAACCCGTTGAGACCGAACAACCGGCGGGCGAACCGGGCGTGAGCCGGCGGGAGCTGGCGGTCGCCAGGTCGCTGTTCACCGCCAGGGCCAGGGCGGAAACCCGACTGCAGCGCTTCCTCGACGCCGCCCTCGAGCTCATGAACGAGGGGGGTCCGGGGAGCGACTTCACGGTGCACGAGGTCGTCGAACGCTCCGGCCAGTCGCTCCGGCTCTTCTACCAGTACTTCGGTGGGAAACACGAGCTCTTGCTGGCCCTGTTCGAGGAGTCCGTCCGCTGGACCACCGACTATCTCGAGGAGCGCATCGCCGGCGCGGAGGACCCGATGGAGCGCATCCACCAGTTCGTGGTCGAGTACTACCGGCTGTGCCGGCCCCCGCACCGACAGGCCGAGACCGGACGGGGCTCCACGGTCCCGGTCATGACCGACTTCGCCCAACAGCTCCTCACCAGCCATCCTGCCGAGGCGGCCCTCGCCTTCGCCCCGCTGGTGTCGATGTTCGGCGAGCTGCTCGACGAAGCCGACGCCGCCGGCCGGGTGCGCCCCGGGCTGCGCCGGAGCCCGATCGCGGGGATGGTGCTCGAGGCGGTCATGTTCAACGCCTTCGCGAGCACGATCAGCGGGACCTCCGCGAGTGCCGACGATCTCGACCCGGCAGAGGAGCTCTGGGACTTCATCGTCCGTGGCGTGGGGACGGGGGATCGCCCGTAGCAGGAGCCGCAGGCCCTCGGCCGGACCGGGAGGTGTCCGCGGTGCAGGCGGCCAGGACGAACCCGACCAGGTGGTCGACGTCCCTTGTGGCCGGCCGGCGGTGCTGCCAGAGGAGGTCGGTGAGGGTTCCGACCACCGCGTGGGCGACGAGGACGGCGTCGACCTCGGGGTCCCGACACCCGAGCTCGCCGAGGTGTTCGGGCAGCAGTGTGGCGAGCCGGACGGCGGTCGATGCGTAGGGAGAGGACCTCGAGCCGAGGTCGCCGGCGTTCCACAGCACGGCGAGCGTGGTGTGCGCACTCTCCGCGTCCGAGGCCTGGGCGAGGACGCCCTCGACCCACCGGCGGACCCTGCCCTCTGCGCTCTCCGCCTTGGTCATCTGGTGGGCCAGGTAGCTCACCAGCCGCTCGGTGCCGTCGTCGAGGATGGCCGCGACCAGCGCGTCCTTCGAGGCGAAGTGCCGGTAGAAGGCGTCGTTGGAGAGCCCGGCCTCGGCGACGATGTCTGCCACGCGGGGCCGCGCCCCGGTCCCGCACCGGCGCATGACCGCACGCCCGGCATCGAGCAGCCGGCGCACCTCGCCCGTGTAGTCCGGCCCGCGCTTCACGAGCGTCTCACGTGCGATCCGGGACGCTACGTCGTTCTGCTCCGGCGAAGATAGATTCTCCATTGACAGAATGATATTCTGCGCTTCGACGAGGAGGGGAGACCCCGATGACCTGGGACTTCGAGACGGATCCTGCGTACCAGCAGAAGCTCGACTGGGCCGACGAGTTCGTGCGCACGGAGGTCGAGCCGATCGACACGCTCTGGCGCGGGCTCGAGTTCACGCCGCCCGAGGGGACCCTGCGGGCGATCGTGGACCCGCTCAAGGACCGGGTGCGGGCCGAGGGCATGTGGGCGACCCACCTCGGCCCCGAGCTCGGCGGCCAGGGCCACGGACAGCTCAAGCTCTCGCTCCTCAACGAGATCCTCGGCCGGTCCTCCTGGGCACCGGTCATCTTCGGCTGCCAGGCGCCCGACACCGGCAACGCCGAGATCATCGCCCACTACGGGACCGAGGCGCAGAAGGAGCGCTACCTGCGTCCCCTTCTCGAGGGGTCGATCTTCTCCTGCTACTCGATGACCGAGCCCCAGGGAGGCTCGGACCCGACCCGGTTCGAGACCCGTGCCGTGCGGGACGGTGACCAGTGGATCCTCAACGGGTGGAAGTTCTTCTCCTCGAACGCCCGGACCGCCGCGTTCCTCATCGTGATGGCCGTGACCAACCCCGAGGTGAGCGCCTACCAGGGCATGTCGATGTTCCTCGTCCCCTCGGACACCCCCGGCATCGAGATCGTCCGCAACATCGGCCTCGCCGGTGAGCCCGTGGGCGAGGGCTCGCACGCCCTCATCCACTACAACGACGTGCGCCTCCCACCCGAGGCGCTCCTCGGAGGTGAGGGTCAGGCATTCGCGATCGCCCAGACCCGCCTCGGTGGTGGTCGCATCCACCACGCCATGCGGACCATCGGCATGGCCCGGCGCGCGCTCGACGCCATGTGCGAGCGCGCGCTCAGCCGTGAGGTGCAGGGCGGGCGCCTGTCGGACAAGCAATTCGTCCAGGGCTACATCGCGGACTCCTACGCCCAGCTCACGCAGTTCCGCCTCTACGTGCTGTACACCGCGTGGCTCATCGACAAGCACAACGACTACCGGAAGGTGCGCAAGGACATCGCCGCGGTCAAGGTCCTGATGCCGGGTGTCCTGCACGACATCGCCTGGCGGGCCATCCAGATCCACGGCGCGCTCGGCGTCAGCAACGAGATGTCCTTCCCCTCGATGATGATCGCCGCCAGTGTGATGGGCCTCGCGGACGGTCCGACCGAGGTGCACAAGGTGACCGTCGCCAAACAGGTGCTCCGTGACCACGAGGCGACCGACGGTCCCTGGCCGACCCAGCACCTCCCGACGCGCCGCGAGGCGGCACGCGAGAAGTTCGCCGCCCTCCTCGAACTCGAAGTGGGGAATCTCTGATGATCGACATCGCAACGCTGACGGCCTGGATGGACGAGCAAGGGCTCGGGACGGGTGAGCCCGTCGAGCACGCCTTCGTGTCCGGGGGCTCCCAGAACGAGATCTACGAGATCCGGAGGGGCGAGCTGCACTGCGCCCTGCGGATCCCCCCGCCGACGGCGCCGGAGACCCGCGACGAGGGGATCCACCGCGAGTGGCGGATCATCGAGGCGCTCGACGGAACCGACGTCCCCCACACGGCGGCAGTCGCGATGTGCGAGGACAAGTCAGTCCTCGGGCGCAACTTCTACCTGATGGGCTACGTCGACGGCTGGTCGCCGATGAACACCGACGGCTGGCCACCGCCCTTCGACACCGATCTCGAGGCCAGGCGGGGTCTCGCGTTCGAGCTGGTCGACGGCATCGCCCAGCTCGCCAAGGTCGACTGGCGGGCCAACGGCCTCGAGGGCCTCGGGCGACCCGACGGCTTCCACGACCGCCAGGTCGACCGGTGGACGGCGTTCCTCGAACGCATCAAGGGACGCGAGCTTCCCGGGTTCGACGTGGCGACTGCCTGGTTGCGCGAGCACCGACCGATCGACTTCGTCCCTGGGCTCATGCACGGGGACTACCAGTTCGCCAACGTGATGTTCCGGCACGGGGCACCTGCCCGGATGGCGGCGATCGTGGACTGGGAGATGGGGACGGTCGGCGACCCCAAGCTCGATCTGGGATGGGTGGTCAACGGGTGGCCCGAGGATCCCGATGTGCCGGGCGGCGGGATCAGCTATGTCGACATGACGGGCATGCCGCCGCGCTCGGCCCTCCTCGACCGCTACGTCGAGGTGTCGCAACGGCAGGTCGACGACATCGACTACTACTGCGTGCTGGCCAAGTGGAAGCTGGCCATCGTGCTCGAGCAGGGGTTCCAACGGGCGGGCGACGACCCGAAGCTCGAGGTCTACGGACCGATCATCCTCGATCTCATGCGGGGCGCCGCCGAGCTGGCCGAGACCTCGGACTACCGCTCGTGAGCGGTCCGACGGCAGAGCTCGTACGCGAGCGGCAGGGCGCCGTCGAGATCCTCCGTCTCAACCGCCCCGAGGCGCGCAACGCCCTGACCTCGGGGCTGGTCGCCGATCTCGGGACGGCCATCGTCGAGGCCGAGTCCACCCCGGACATCCGGGCGGTCGTCCTCACCGGGACCGGGGAGCGCGCCTTCTGCGCGGGCATGGACCTGCGGTCCTTCGCCGGGGGGGATGTGCCCGGAGCCACTCCGGGCGCGACGACGGACGCCTACATGCGTCTCCTCCGCGGGCAGGTCAGCGTGCCGGTGGTGGGAGCGGCCAACGCCTCCGCTGTGGCCGGCGGCCTCGAGTTGCTGCTCGGGTGCGACGTGGTCATCGCCTCGAGCGAGGCGCGCTTCGGCCTGCCGGAGGTCAAGCGCGGGCTCTTCGCGGCCGGTGGGGGCACCCAGATCGGTACCAGGATCCCGTTGGCGATCGCCCTCGAGATGACCTTGAGCGGAGAGCTCATCGACGCCGCACGCGCCTATGACATCGGGTTGGTCAACGCCGTCGTGCCGGCCGCGGACGTCCTGGCACGGGCCGTCGAGATGGCCGAACGGATCGCCGCGAACGGTCCTCTCGGGCTCGCCGCCACCAAGGAGCTCGTGCGCCTGGGCGTGACGGATCCGTCCGCCGTGCAGTCCCGTCTCGCGGAGTGGTCGTCGGTCGTCTTCTCCAGCGAGGATGCCCAGGAGGGAGCCCGGGCCTACGTCGAGAAGCGCGACCCGGTCTGGAGGGGCCGCTGAGGTGCGCGCCGCGGTGTGCCGTACCTACGGGGCCCCGGCGGTCGTCGCGGTCGAAGAGCTCCCGGAACCGGAGCTCGGACGCGGACAGGTCAGGGTCAGGGTCCGCAGCGCTGCGGTCAACTTTCCCGACGTGCTCGTCGTGGCCGACCGGTACCAGATCTCCGTGCCGACCCCGTTCGTGCCGGGCAGCGAATTCGTGGGCACGGTCGAGGAGGTGGCAGACGGCGTGCACGGGATCGTCGTCGGCGACCGCGTGGCAGGCACGGGATTGGTGGGCGCGTTCGCCGAGGAGGTGACCGTGGCCGCCGGGATGGTGCGGCCCGTTCCCCCCGGCGTCGACGACCGCCACGCGGCCGCCTTCGGGGTGGCGTGGCGGACCGCCTATCACGTCCTGCGCTCGGTTGCCCGATTGGGGACGGGTGACGAGCTGGTGGTCCTCGGGGCCGGCGGCGGCGTCGGCCTGGCCGCGGTCCGGCTCGGCCGCCACTTCGGTGCGACGGTGACCGCTGTCGCCTCGTCCACCGCGAAGCTCGAGGCCGCGGCCGCCCAGGGTGCCGTCAACCTCGTCGAGCACCCCGCGGTCGAGCTGCGGAGCGCGCTCAAGGAGCTGCTTCCTGCGGGGGCGGATGTGGTGGTCGACCCGGTCGGAGGTGACCTCGCAGAGCCTGCCCTGCGCTCGCTCCGATGGGGCGGTCGCTTCGTGACCGTGGGTTACGCCTCGGGGGTGATCCCGAAGATCCCCCTCAACCTGGTGCTGCTGAAGGGGTGCCAGGTGCTCGGCTTCGAGTTCCTGGGCTTCGCCGAGCACGCACCGGACGAGCTCGTGCGCAATGAAGACGAGCTCTGGGAGCTCTTCTCGACGGGGCAGGTCGTCCCGCACATCGGGGCGACGTTCCCCCTCGACGAGGTCGCCGCCGCCCTCGGGCTGGTGGCCGAGGGGAAGGCCATCGGGAAGGTCGTCATCGACGTGTCGCCGGCCGGCGACGCTGAGGGCGGCCTCAGAGCGGGAGCAGGGGCGGAAGCCGCCGGCGGCCGATGAGGTCGTCGCCGAGCGCCGCCGTGAGCGAGGCTGCCGAGCCGAGCAGCTGGTCGAGGACGAGGGTGCGCCGAACGTAGCGGTGGAGCGGGTGCTCGACGGTGAAGCCGATGCCCGCGAGCACCTGTTGGCAGTGGCGTGCGGCGGTGCGCGCCTGGCGTCCGGCCACCGCCTTGGCCATGGCCGCTGTGTCCGGGGCGCGATCGAGCCACGCCGCGTCCAGCATCGCCTCGGCCGTCTCGACCGCGACCAGGGTCTCGGCGAGCCGGTGGCGCACGGCCTGGAAGGAGGCGATCGGACGGTCGAACTGGATGCGCTCGCGGGCGTGCTCGCAGGCGAGCCCGAGCATCGTCCGGGATGCTCCGACCAACTCGTGGGCGAGTGCCAGCCGGCCGAGCGAGACCGCGTCGGCCCAGGGGGTGTCGGCGACGTCCCCCGCCGTTCCGGTCTGGACGGCGTCGCCGGTGACCTCGAGCAGCGCAAGGGACGGATCGATGCCGGCGACCGGCTGCATCCGTAGCGAGGCCGTCGGCACCGTGGTCACGCCCAGACCCGTCCCGTCCGAGGTCACGACGAACGCATCCTGCTGGTCGGCGAGCGCGTCGGGCGCGATGCCGCGGATGTGCACGAGGTCGCCGGCCACGGTCCCGGGCGGTGCGCTGCGACCGGCGTCCGGCAGCACGATCCGGGACCCCGGCCCGTCGGCCAGTCCGAGGGCGTGTGCGACGACCGCGCCGAGGGCCGACGAGGTCGCGTTGGCCGCACCCTGGTGGGCGAACAGCACCGAGACGGCCGCCCGCGGGTCGGTCGAGAGCGCGTCGGTCCACCCGAGCGCGTCGAGTGCGGCGTCGAGCTTGCTGCCGGTCGCGTGGTCGGTCGCGTTGGCGATGCTCCGCTCGAACAGCGCGAGGTCCTCGCCCTCGATCACCGGTCGGTCCCGAGATCGAGGAGACGGCGGGCGATGATGTTCCGCTGGATCTCGGCGCTACCGCCGTAGATCGAGGCCGCCCGTGAGTAGAGGTACTCGGAGCGCCATCGTCCGCTGGCCGGGTCGTCCCCGACGGTCACCTCCGGGCCCAGTGCGTCGAGGACCAGGTCGAACACCGCCTGTTCGGCCGTGGCGAGCAGGACCTTGTCGATCGAGGTCTCCGGACCCAGTTGCTCACCGTCCGCCAGTCGGTGCTGGGTGCTACGCGACCGTGCCCGGAAGGCGTAGAGCAGCTGGGTGACCTCCCCGAGCCTGGCCGGATCGAGGGCAGCGGGCGGGGCGGTGTCGAGGAGCTCCTGGAGCCGGCGGTGCAGGAACGCGGCACGGTGCCAGAGCGACGTGCTCCGCTCGTAGGGCAGCAGGTCCATCGCCACCGACCAGCCGGCCCCGATGTCTCCGAGGGTGCGGGACCGGGGGACGGCCACGTCGTCGAAGAAGACCTCGCAGAACTCCTCCCCGCCGTGCATGGTGCCGATCGGGCGCACGGTGATGCCGGGGGAGTCCATGTCGACGAAGAGGGCGGTGATCCCGCGGTGGGCTGACTCGGCCGTTCCGCTCCGGGTGAGCAGGACGCAGCGGTGCGCGTACTGCGCCAGGCTCGTCCAGACCTTCTGCCCGGTGACCCGCCAGTCGCCGTCGACGAGGGTGGCCCGGCAGGTGAGCGAGGCGAGGTTGCTCCCGGTGCCGGGCTCCGAGAACCCCTGGCACCAGGTCTCGTCCCCACGCAGCAGGGCCGGGACCATGGCAGCGGCGAGCGCCGGTTCCGCGTAGTCGATCATGGTCGGAGCGAGCACCTCGGTCATCGAATAGAGGCCGGGCGCGACCAGGTCCCTGGCGGTCAGTGCCTCACCCAGATAGGCGCGGGCCAGCGTCGTCCCACCGAGGCCGCCGACCCGTTCCGGCCATCCGACCCGCATCCATCCGGCATCGAACGCGAGGCGTTTGACCTTGGAGAGCTGTGCCATCTGCTGGTCCAGCGTCCCGGTTCCCCCGTACGCGGCGGCCAGCGCGCTGGCGTTGTCGTCGAGCCAGGCGTCCAGCGACGCCCGGAACTCGGCGAGGCCGGCCGCGCCCTCGACGCCGGTCACGAAGCGGAGGGTTGCGGCCGGGTGGGGTCGTGGGCACGGCCGGAGTCACGGGCCCCGCTCTTGCGCAGGAAGGTCATGGCGCGGGTCTGCAAGCGCCACCCGTCATCGGTCCGACGGTAGGTGTCCGTGTAGTACCCGATGCGCATTTCGTGGCTCGTCTGGTCGACGAAACACAACGGTTGCCTCCCCGAACCGGAGTCACCGTCGAGGTCGAGCACGGGGGGCCCGACGAGGAAGAGACCCTTCGGCGCCGCGGCCGCCAGCGCCGGGAAATCGGTGAGCCGGTAGGTGTCCCCGAAGGCGCTGTAGGTACCGTCTGCCGTGAACACCTGCATGACCGTGTCGATGTCGTCCATGGTCATCCCGACGGCGTAGCCGGCGAGCAGCTGCTCGAGTTCGATGACGTCGGCGACCGGTGGGTGCACGCGCTGACGATAACGAAGTTCTCCCAGATCGGCAATCACAGTGGCGGTATCGCGGCCGGCGCGACGGTGGCGGCCGACCGGTCGGGGAAGGAGGGCACAGGCGCGAGGTGGGTGGCGCCGTCGGGATGGTGGGAATCCCGCCACGTGGGCCGCTTCAAGAGTTGCGGTGAACTGCGGCATGCCACTCAGGATTCCATCTCGAGATCAGGAGTGCGACGAGCGCAGCGCTCGAGGTCGTAAGCTCAGCCGAATTCATCGGAGCATCACCGTGCAGGGGGTCCGTCATAAGCGAAGAAATGGTTGGATCCATCATCATCGGTCGTCTTCCTCGGACGGGAGACGGGAGTTTCAGTCAGGCGATTCCGGTCTCCGTCGAGCAAGGTGACATCGGGACGAAAGAGCCGGGCAGTCTTTGGCTCATCTTCAACCGAAGCACCGTGGACGTCGAAATATCCCAAACAGCATCGGGCGACGTCGTGACGCTCATACCCAGCATGACCGGCCACCTCATCCAACCAACTGATCACGACACGGCTCTCAGCGCACGACTCACATAGGTGGTGCGAAGAACTCCAGCGCAATGTTGTCGGGGTCGCGGAACGACAACCCGGAGCCATATGGAGCGTCAACGATGCCGCCGTTGTCGACCCCAAGCTCGTTCAATCGTGTTTCCCACTCCGTGAGCTCCGACCGATTGGCGCAAGAGAACGCCAGGTGATCCAAACCGATTCGCCGCTCATCGAACGGCTCGTTGCTCGCCGGATCGGGGAACTGATGGAGTCCCACCAGTGTTTGGCCGAGCAGCCAGACAACATGCCGGAAGGGTCCAGTGTCCTCATCGAGGACCGGCTCGCTACCGAACAGGCTGCGGTACCAGGGAAGACTGCGGTCAAGATCGCTGACCGTCAGCGCAACGTGAGTGACAGCGGGGAATTCGGCCACGTCATCCTCCTCGAAGTGCAGTAACTGCGACTGAGCGTACTAGCGACATTCGAAGATTGCTCGGGTCCGACTGCCCCACCCGAGCCGGTGCTTCTTGGACATTGTGGACGGTGTCAACGCTCCGGTGAACACGTTAGGAAAGTGCTTCGATCACGGCAGCAAAGTCCGCCCACTCTCCACCAGCATCGATAACTGTAGTCAAGAGGGCTTCGGCTGCGGGTCCGATGCGCACACCAACACCGGTCTCTTCGGCCAGGTCGATGGCGAGACGAAGGTCCTTACGGGCCAGTGTCGGAGAGAACCAACCTGGATGCGTCGGATCGAGCAGACTGTCCAACCGGAGATTGCTGGCGAGACTCAACACCGGACTGTCGGCAAGGAGGGTCCTTAGGAACGCGTCGGGGATTGCCTGCTGTCTGGCCGTGGCGATGGCCTCGGCAAGCGACGCCACTCCGGTAATCAACAACGAGTTGGCCAAGATCTTCATCGTTGCCCCGGTTCCGACCGTCCCACAGTTGGTGTAGCCGGCCCCAAGGTCATTCCACAGGGGTTCAATGGCCGAAATCGCTGAGGCGGGACCGCCGATGAGGAACGTCCCCAAACCCCCCGCAATCATCGCTGGCGATCCCATCACCGGAGCGTCGAGGACCCGACCCTCAGGTCCTTGCTCGGCAAGGGTCCGAGCAGTCTCCGGGGAAACCGTGCTGACATTGGCAAACACGGCATCGGGTTCGAGCGATGCCAATACGCCGTCGTCGCCCAGGCACACGTCCAGGACGGCTGTGTCGTCGGCGAGCACGACGAGAACGACGTCAGCACCTGCCGTCGCCGCCGTAGCGGTGTTGGCCTCGATAGCACCGCTGGCGACAAGGGCGGCGACCCGACCGGGGGTGCGATTCCAAATGGTCGTCTGGTGACCAGTTTCGATTGCCCTGGCCGCGAAAGCCCGACCCATGTTGCCCATTCCCAAGATGGTGATTCGCATCGGGACACCCTACGTTCGCCAGCGAGCACCCGAGAGCGATTCCCTGGTGCCTCGGGTTCGGGCGGTTTGGCCAAACCCACCCGCGAGGTCACCGCATCCGGTGCTGCCAGATGCCGAGTGGACTGTCCGACCCCAAGGACTATCCCGTCGTCAGTCGGGGACAGGGACAGGCGCCCCGGTCCCGGCGAGCGGGGTGGACTGTGGTTGCTGCCAACCGTTGGGGCTACTCTTCGAGGATGCGCCCCATCCGAGCGATCGTTGGATCATCTCTTCTCGGACTGGGAGCGGCCCTGCTTGTCACCCGTCGCAAGTTGGAAGCAGAGCGGCAGGCTCACCAAGAGACGGTCCTTGCTCTGGAGACAATCAAGCAAGTGGCGACGCCTCGGGACGATTCCGGGAGTCAGTAGGTTGTCCGGAGCGTAGGTCCGTGAACTCGCTCGACGGGCCCAGGATTGTGCGACGATGAGTGATATGACGCGCACCGCTGGATGCGCCTGTGGACGAGTCCAGATCACCGTCCAGAACGAACCGTTGGCGGTGGTCGTGTGTCACTGCGACTTCTGCCAAAAGCGGACGGGCAGTGTGTTCCAGGTCGGGGCCTACTACGCCCGGGACGAACAGATCGACGTGTCGGGGGAAACGAAGGCCTACAACGGTCTGGAGATCGATGGCGTTGGCAATGCGGCTGGGGACTCGGTCACGTATTACTTTTGCCCGACCTGCGGTTCGACCCTGTATTGGCACAAGGAAGGCGAGAACCCGATCCTCGCAATTGCGGTCGGGAATTTCGTAGACCCCGAATTCCCGGCGCCCGTCATGGAGGGCCACGTGGAAATGCGGCACCACTGGGTGTCTCCCGTCCCCGGAGCTGTGCCGATCAATCCGCATGGGGACTGAGGTCAGAAAGCGACTCAACGGCTGACACCGCGGCTTCGCGTCCGCCCTGCGGATCCGGTGCGGGTGGCCCTCTTGGTGCGCGCCCGCGCTGTCGCTCCTTGCCCCGCTGACTTCGAAGTGGCGGTCGGTGGCACCTCGGGTGCGCCCTGACCTGGCAGCGATAGAGGGCAGTGAGTCACCCTTCCATACAACCTGTTGAGGGTATACATTTTGGCTTTGTGCCGATGTCTATCGACCGCCATGATGTTCCAGGAACGTCGCCCGAGCAACTGGCTGCCGCCCACCTGTTGGACGTGGAGGTACAAGGCAAACATGGTGTGAGATATCACACCTACTGGTTCGATCCGGAGAATGGAGCAGTGTTCTGTCTCGCTGAAGGTCCGAACAAACAAGCGGTCGTGGCAGTGCATCAAGAGTCGCACGGACTGGTGGCGAGCACCGTCTTGGAGTTCGACTCCCGGACACCTCTCAACGCCTTCATGGGGCCCATACCCGATCATCCCCCGGGCACTGCGTACACCGCGCCAGCCATACGAGCAATCGTGTTCACGGATATCTGTGGCTCAGTTGCTCAAACACAACAACTCGGTGATGAAGGTCACATGGAGTTGCTCGGCGAACACAATTCGATTGTTCGGGATGAGCTCGCCGCCAATCACGGTCGCGAGGTCAAACACACCGGTGACGGGATAATGGCAGCCTTCAACTCTGTCGTGTCCGCCGTGGCCTTTTCGGTAGCCGTCCAACGACGCATTCATCAACGCAACGCGAAGGCCCGTATACCCTTCCAGATCAGTATTGGCATTAGCGCGGGTGAACCGGTCACCGACGACAGTGACGATCTGTTTGGTGCCGCAGTCCAGCTCGCTGCTCGGCTTTGTGCCGTCGCCTCCGATGGCGACATTGCCGTGTCGGTGGCCGTTCGTGAGCTCTGCATGGGAAAATCGTTCCGATTCGATGACCGAGGCGAACACAGTGTGAAGGGCCTAGCAGAGCCCATCCACGTCTATGGGATCAACTGGAGCGATTGATGCGGCGGAGTACCAACTGCCGTGATCTCGTCGCCGTTTCGGTCACTGGATCGACGTCCAATCGGATGTGACGGCTCGGGACCGATCACGGCCGACAGGTCGTATGGGTCAGCCCGGCGGCAGGTCAGGTAGCAGTCACGCACCGCTTGGCGCTGTTGCTCCACAGTCCCTGCATGTCGTACTTGACTCCCCCGAGCGTCAGGTAGGCGTCCCGGTTCTCACAGAGATCGGCGATCTCGTTGAAGTCGCCGGAATACCACCCCGTTGAGAAGAAGGGCTCCGTCACCGACTCCGCATACTCGTGGGTCTCCGTCGACTCGTACCCGTCGAGAAGGCGAGGCGTCGCAAAGGACGTGCAGCCACCGTCTGCTCCGATGTCCGGTACGTACGGCAGGTTTGTCCAGGCAAGGTAGCCGTAGGTGCTGGCTTTGGTCGCGTGATAGCCGCAGTAGCCCGTTGTGGGATCGAGCCAGCCATCAGGGTCGGTGCCGGTGGGTGAGGCGATGACGTACTGCGCATCGAGATTTGGAGATTGGGTCTTGTTCCCGAAATGGTCGGCTGCCTTCACGGCCTCCGCACCGAGCTGTGCGTAGGTGGCATCGCTCGGTTCAGGGGATGCATTGTCGAACCAGACCCCGCCCAGGACGGACGAGGTCGGGTGTGTGATGTGCGTTCCCTTGGCGCCACAATCGGTGGTTCCCACCGGTAGACCCTCGCAGTACTGGATCAATATGGTCCCCCAGGTGTCGGGCGCACCGTAGAGGTGCTTGAACATCCCTTGGAGCGCCGTGGCCGCGTGAGCCGGGTCACTGGACCACTGCGAGCCCCAGAAGACGAGATACACCTTGGGACTGGGGAGGACCACCCCGGTACGGGCGCTGGAGTGCAACGACACCGGGGTGACGGTCAAGGGAGTCAGAAGCCGGGCATGGATCTGTTTGATTCCCAGCCGAGTTGCAGCAGGCGCCGGCGACGGAGCAGCACCCACGGGCACCGACGCCGCTACCAGCGCGACCAGTCCGGCCGTCAGGATCCCCACCAGCCCACCGATGCGCCATTTCATGCTCCCGCCTCCGTTCTCGCCCGGTTCTGTGATCCGCCGGACCGATAGTACTCAAAGCGGTCTGGTCCGCACTCCCGGACCAGAACGAGTGTGATGACCGGGCTCGACCCCTGACGGGCCATCCCCCGATCCCCAGCCGATGAGCGGCGTTCGCTCGGGCGCGTATGCCGTCACGCAGTCGCAGACGTTCAGCCGTCTGGTTACCTTGATCCGTGGCGGATGGACCTGAGGACGAGCAACAGTTCGAGCGCAATCGAGCCGGAAAGACTCGGTCTTGGATCATGATTGCACTGATTGGATGCATAGCGATTGGCGTCCCGCTCGTGATACTGCTTGCCTCGCTGCTGGATGGTTCCAGTCAACATGCTCAACAAGCGGCTCAGTTGGCCTGCCTCACGGCTCCCAGTCCTCGTGACCCCGAGTTTCCATCTGCCAATCCCGGCTTTCCATCGAACAATCCAAGAGACACGAACTTCGGCGACGTACTTGACGCCTTTCGAATTTCTGAAGCTGCTGCCAAGGCCGCCGCGGCGGATGATTCGAGCTGGCAGCCACTCGCCACGGCCTATGCCACCCTGGTTGCTGCCTGGACGGCAAGAGTGTCGATCACCGGGCGAGCGCAACCAACGAAGTTGTCGTCCGATGGGCAGGTGCGGCTCGACCAGGTCAATGCCCGATGGGATCAACATGAGCACTCGGCAGAGTTGACGATAGAGCGGGAATGCGCAAGAGACGGAGCTGTCAGCGTCTAACGGCCGGGCCACCCGCGTAGGCGCACGTTGCCAACGCCGCACGCAGGAATACCGATGGTGGGTTCCCCACACGGCTGTCGGCAGAAGTAGCCTGCCCGAATGATGCGAACCAGAGAGCAGGGCAGCCAGGTCACGTCCGGGTCTGACGCCGGTTCGGGTTCGAGCGGAACGGAGGAATGGGACGATGAGCACAGTGGCCATCGAGCGTCGAACGCCGCCGGCTGACGGGGCCTTCGGGTGACCGACCCGGTCGACGGGCCGCGCCTCGCCCCGCTGGCACCCTCGGATTGGCCGGAGGGAATGCACGAGGCCCTCGCCGCGCTCCGACCGCCCAACCCCCGCCATCCGTTCCCCTCACGCGACCCCGGGCGCCCGAAGGGTCTCAACGCGCTCGGCACGCTGGCCCACCACCCGGAGCTCGCCCGGGCCTTCAACACCTTCAACGGCCACATCCTCTTCGCCTCGACACTCTCGCCTCGCCAACGCGAGCTCCTGGTCCTGCGGGTGGCCGCCGTCCGGAATGCCGCCTACGAATGGAGACAGCACGTCGTGCTGGCCTCCGACGCCGGCATCACTGCCGAGGAGGTCGACCGGATCGCCGAAGGCGCGGACGCGCCAGGCTGGTCCCCGGTGGACCGTGCGATGGTGAGCGCCGTCGACGAGCTGCTCCGCGACGCCACGGTGGCCGACGGGACATGGGAGACCCTCGCTGCCGAGCTCGAGGTCGAGCAGCTCATGGACCTCGTCTTCACGGTCGGGGCTTACGACACCCTGGCGATGGTGTTCCGCACCTTCGGCGTCCCGCTCGACGCCGACCTCCGCCGATAACGGTCTTCTCTTTTTAAGAGATCGGTGGTACCGTACCTACCGGCCCCGAGAGGAGGAACCGTCACATGGCGCACTTCCCGAAGCCAGCGGAAGGAAGCTGGACCCAGCACTACCCGGAGCTGGGCACGAGTCCGGTCAACTACGAGGACTCGATCTCCCCCGAATTCTACGAGCTCGAACGCACGGCCATCTTCGCCAGGACGTGGCTCAACGTGGGCCGGGTGGAGCAGATCCCGCGTACCGGCCGCTATTTCACGAAGGAGCTCCAAGCTGCCGGCACCTCGGTGG
The DNA here is from genome assembly GCA_963753905.1 of uncultured Acidimicrobiaceae bacterium. Taxonomy (GTDB): domain Bacteria; phylum Actinomycetota; class Acidimicrobiia; order Acidimicrobiales; family RAAP-2; genus Bog-756. The sequence continues at coordinate 242,410 of CAVWDZ010000001.1, forward strand.
TGATCGTCCGCGACAAGGACGGTGGCGTCCGCGGGTTCCACAACATCTGCCGGCACCGCGGCAACAAGCTGGTCTGGAACGACTTCCCCAAAGAGGAGACGAGCGGGACCTGTCGCCAGTTCACCTGCAAGTACCACGGGTGGCGGTACGACCTCGACGGCTCGTTGTCCTTCGTCCAGCAGGAGTCGGAATTCTTCGATCTCGACAAGTCGGACTTCGGGCTCGTCCCCGTCCAGACCGAGGTCTGGGAGGGGTTCATCTTCGTGAACCTGGATCCCGACAACACGACGTCGGTGAGGGAGTACCTCGGCGGCTTCGCTGCAGGGATCGAAGGCTATCCGTTCGACCAGATGACCCAGGTGTACAAGTACCGCGCGGAGGTCGGCAGCAACTGGAAGCTCTTCATCGACGCGTTCGCGGAGTTCTACCACGCACCGGTGCTGCACGCGAAGCAGGCGATCAGCGAGGAGTCGGCCAAGGTCCATGCCCACGGGTTCGAGGGACTCTCCTACGGGATCGACGGACCGCACGGCATGGTGTCGTCGTGGGGCGGCATGGCGCCTCCGAAGGATCCGATGATGGTCAAGCCGATCGAGCGTGCCCTGCGCAGCGGGCTCTTCGGACCCTGGGACCGTCCCGACATCGAGGGTCTGGATCCCCTCCCGCCGGGGCTCAATCCGTCACGGAGCCCGACCTGGGGCATCGACTCGTTCGTCTTCTTCCCCAATTTCATGCTGCTGGTCTGGGCCCCGGGGTGGTACCTGACCTACCACTACTGGCCAACCTCGTACAACTCGCACATCTTCGAGGGCGCCCTCTACTTCGTCCCCCCGAAGAACGCCACCGAGCGCCTCCGCCAGGAGCTCGCCGCGGTCACCTTCAAGGAGTACGCGCTGCAGGACGGCAACACCCTCGAGGCCACGCAGATGATGATCGAGTCGCGTGCGGTGACCGAGTTCCCCCTCAACGACCAGGAGATCCTGCTCCGCCACCTGCACAAGACGGCACGGGGGTACGTCGCCGACCACACCAAGTCGGCGCCCGGCGCCGACGTTCCCGTCCCGTCCTGAGCGAGGAGACCGATGAGCATCGCACTGCCCCCCGAGTTCGCCGACCTCGAGCCGTTCTCCGCCTGGTGCCTCCCGACCGAGGCCGAGCGCTATGCCAAGCGGTTGGGGAGCTCGATGGAGGACATGCAGGCCTTCTACGACGTCGCCTTCCCCCGGCTCGAGGGGATCTTGGCGTACCTCGACTCGACGAGCCTCGACTCGCTCCCCGAGGATGCCAGCAGGCTCCTGTGGCTTGCCTACTCGCTGGTGAACGTCTCCTTCCCGGTCGAGGTGTGGCGCCAGGCACGGGTACCGGACAGCGGTGCGGCCAGCATGGACGTCGTCGTCGAACCGGCCGTCTGAAGGGTCTCGGGGTGCAGATCGGCGTGATGGTCGGCCCCGAGCGGGGCCGCTACGCGACCAAGGTGGAGCGGATGCTGGACGACGCCCAGTGGGCCGAGGACGCCGGACTCGCGTCGCTCTGGGTACCGCAGATCCCCGACGACTTCGACGCGTTGACGGCCGCAGCCCTCATCGGGACCCGGACCACCAGGATCGAGATCGGCACCGCGGTGGTCCCGATCCAACCGCGCCACCCGATCGCGCTCGCCCACCAGGTCCTCTCGACCCAGGCGGTCTGCGGGGGCCGGCTGACCCTGGGCCTGGGCGTGTCGCACCACTGGGTGATCGACGAGATGCTCGGGCTGCCCTACGAGCATCCCGCCGCCATCATGCGCGCCTACCTGGACGTGCTGGATCGGGCACTCGCCGGACCCGGGATGGTCGACGTCGAGAACGACCTGTTCCGGATCCACAATCCGATCGACATCACCGACCTGTCCCCGACCCCGGTGATGATCGCCGCCCTGGGGCCGGTGATGCTGCGGATCGCCGGGGAGCGCGCGGACGGCACCATCCTCTGGTTGGCCGACGAACGCGCCATCGAGTCACACGTCGCCCCGACCATCAACGCCGCCGCGGCGGCCGCCGGGCGGCCGGCACCGCGCATCGTCGCCGGCGTGCCGGTCTGCCTCTGTCGGGACGACGAGGTGGCGGTGGCGGTGAGCCGGGCCAACCGGGTGCTGTCCGAGTCCGAGGTCTCACCCAACTACCAGAAGCTGCTCGACCACGGGGACGCCCGCACGGTCGGGGACATCCTCGCCGCCGGCGGCGAGGCGTCGGTCCGCAAGCGGCTGCAGGGGTTCGGCGACGCGGGCGCGACCGACGTGTCCCTGCGGATCGTGCCGATCGGCGACACCCGCGAGGAGAAGCTCGCCTCGGCGCGACGGACCCGGGAGTACGTCGCGTCGATGGCCGGATCGATCTGACCGACCCGGGACCCGTCGGACCGTCAGGAGGTGACCTCCTGGTGTCGGAAGATCTGTCCGCCCTTCATGACGAAGTTGACCGACTCGGTCACGGTGATGTCGCTGAGCGGATCGCCAGGGACGGCGATGATGTCCGCGAGCAGACCCTCCTCGAGGCGGCCCCTGTCGTCGACACCGATGAGATCGGCGGCCACCGTGGTGGCAGCGCCGATCGCCTGCGCCGGGTTCATCCCCCGGTCGACGAGTGCGACCAGCTCCTTCGCGTTGCGGCCGTGCGGAATGGCGGGGGCGTCGCTTCCGCAGGCGATCCGTGCGCCGCGCTCGATGGCCCTGCTGATCGTCTGCCTCGCACGCGGGAACACCTCGGCCGCCTTGGCCTGCAGCTCGGGTGCGGCGTGGGACACGTCCATCCCGTCGGCGAGATAGGTGGTGGCCACGAGGAAGGTCCCGCGCTCGAGCATGAGGTCCAGGGTCTCGTCGCTCATGAGCGATCCGTGCTCGATGCAGTCGATGCCGCACTCGATGGCGACCCGGATGGCCTCGTCCCCATGGCAGTGGGCCGCGACCCGCAGACCGGCGCGGTGCGCCTCGTCGACGATGGCGTCGAGCTCCTCGGTCGAGTACTGGCGGGCACCGGCAGGACCGGTGTGCGACATGACACCACCCGAGGCGCTCACCTTGACGACCTGGGCGCCGTGCTTGATCTGGTACCGGACGGCCTTGCGGACCTCGGCCACACCGTTGGCGATCCCCTCCTCGACCGTCAGGGGAAGCACGTGGGGTGCGAGGGCCTGGAACACCGTGGGGTCGAGGTGCCCCCCTGTCGGGCTGATGGCGTGCCCGGCAGGGACGATGCGCGGACCCTCGCACCACCCCCGGTCGATGGCCTTCATCAGGGCGACGTCGAGCAGCAGACCGCCGGTCTGCACGAAGAGCCCGAGGTTGCGCACGGTGGTGAATCCGGCCCGCAGGGTACGGCGGGCGTTGACCACCCCCCGCAGGGTCTTGAGGGCAGGGTCCTCCTGGACCGGGACGAGCGGGCTGGCATGGTCGGGGCCCCCCATGACGAGGTTGACCTCCATGTCCATGAGCCCCGGGAGCATGGTCACGTCCCCGAGGTCGATCGTCGTGGCGTCCGGGGGGACCGAGGAGGGGGAGACCGCGCTGATGCACTCACCCTCGACGAGCAGTCCGCCGGGCTCGACCAACCGGCTCCCGGTCCGGTCGAGCATCCGGGCACTGACCAGGTGGACGGGGGGCCGGGGCGTGGTCGGACGTGCCATGTCAGCTCCTCCAGGAGTGGTAGCTCCGTTGTCCAGCAGGTGGCAAATAGGTTTCCGGCGGACGCGACCAGAGTTACCGTAGCAAAGTGCCGCGAGCCGGAAGGGCCCTCGGAGGCGGTGACCGGCGACACCATGTGCCGCCGTCCTCCCTGGTCCCCACCCCGAGCAGAAGGAGAATCATATTCTCACCGGACTGCTAGATTGGCGGCGGTGAGGGGAGGTCCGGCACGGATGGCGGTCCCGGCCCGGTTGCCGTGATCGGCCACGACGACGTGGTGCAACGCCACGGCTACCACCGCCTCCGGGTCAAGCGGGTCGTGCAGGAGACCGCCGACACCCGGTCGTTCGTGCTCGACGTGCCGGACGACCTCGCCGACGCGTTCCGGTACCAGCCGGGCCAGTTCTGCACCTTCCGGGTGCGGATCGGCCCCGACGAGCACTTCCGGTGCTACTCGATGTCGAGCGCCCCGGAGACGGACGAGGACCTCGCGGTCACGGTCAAGCGGGTCCCGGGTGGTGCCGTCTCCAACTGGTTGCTCGACCAGGTCTCGGACGGTGACGCGGTGGAGGTGTCCAGGCCGTCCGGCGCCTTCCTCGTCCGGGGTGGCACGGGACCGATCATCGGCTTCTGCGGCGGCAGCGGCATCACGCCACTCATCTCGATCGCCAAGAGCGCCCTGACCTCGTCCGGGCGTTCGGTCCGGCTCCTCTACGCCAACCGCGACGCGGACTCGGTCATCTTCGACAGCACGCTGCGGACCCTCGAGTCCCGGTTCCCCGATCGCCTCTCCGTGGAGCGGCATCTCGACTCGGTAAGCGGGCTGCCGGCCGCGACAGCCATCCGGGACTTCGTCGACGGCGACATCGGTGCGGACTTCTACGTGTGCGGACCCGGTCCGTTCATGGAGCTGGTCGAGGAGTCCCTCGTCCGGCTCGGCGTCGGACCCGGCGCCATCCTCATCGAGCGGTTCACCGCGCCGCCCGATCCCGGGCCGGTGTCCCCCGACGACGGGTCCTCGGGCACCGAGGTCCCCGCGACGATCGTGCTCGAGCTGCGGGGCAAGCGGCACGAGGTCGCCTACCACCCCGGTGACACCGTGCTCGAGACCGCCAGACGGGCCAACCTCCCGGCTCCGTACTCCTGCGAGGCCGGGAGCTGTGCGACCTGCATGGCGCTCCTCTGCGAAGGATCGGTCACCATGCGCGTGAACAACGCGCTCACGGCGGAGGAGCTCGAGGAGGGGTGGGTCCTCACCTGCCAGGCACTGCCCACCGGGTCGCCGTTCCGTGTCGAGTACGAGCAGCTCTGATAATCAAGTTCTCTTGACCGAAGAAGGCGGTCTTCGTAGGATGACCGGGACCCGCGGGACGTCCAGCGTCACCCCCGTGAAGGTCGGAGTCGAGGCGAACGGAGGTCGGATGCCCAGCACTGCCGCACACCCGCAGGTGGTCGCGTGCCCGCGGCGGAGCGCATGACCACCGGACGCGTCGCCATCGTGACCGGCGCCGGCTCGGGCATCGGGCGTGCCATCGCGGTCCGCCTCGCCGAGGACGGCTTCCACGTCGTGGTCCTCGATCTGGACGAGCAGGCCGCCGAGGCCGTTGCCGGCGAGCTCTCCGGGCGCGGCTTCCTCGCAGCGGCGCTCGGGGGAGTCGACGTGTCGGACCGTGCGCAGGTCGACGCCGCGGTCGAGCGGGTCCGTGCCGAGGTGGGCCCACCGCTCGTCCTGGTCAACAATGCCGGCATCCCGGGGTTCAAGGAGTTCCTCAAGATCAGCGATGAGAAATGGGACCGGATCATGGCGGTCAACCTGTCGGGGCCCTTCTACTTCGCCCAGGCCGTCGTCCCGGACATGATCGAGGCGGGTTGGGGCCGGATCGTGAACATCTCGTCGTCGAGCGCGCAGTCGGGTCAGCCCTACATGGTCCACTACGTGACCTCGAAGGCCGGGCTCATCGGCTTCACCAAGGCCCTCGCGCTCGAGCTCGGGCCGCTCGGGATCACGGTCAACACGATTCCGCCCGGCTTCGTGGACACGCCGATGCTGCGCAGTTCGGAGCAGCGGGGTCTCCTCGGTGGCACGGTGGACCAGACCGCAGAGCGGAGCCCGGTGCGGCGCGCCGGCACGCCGGAGGACATCGCCCACGCGTGTTCCTTCCTCGTCTCCGACGGGGCGAGCTACGTGACCGGACAGGTGATCGGTGTCAACGGCGGGCTCAACACCTGATCGGGGGCGTGGGCGCTGAGGGCGCCGTCTGCTGCAGGTAGGTTCTACGTCAGAGATAATCCGATTCTCGGGAGGCCCGACCATGGTCGACATCGACGACTTCATCCTCATCAGCGTGGACGACCACATCATCGAGCCACCCGACCTGTTCGTGCGGCATCTCGCCCCCCGCTACCTGGAGCGGGCGCCCAAACTCGTCCGGAACGCCGAAGGTTCCGACGTCTGGACGTTCGGGAAGGTGGTCATGGAGACGGCAGCCCTCAACGCGGTGGCCGGTCGTCCGAAGGAGGAGTACGGCCTCGAGCCCCAGAGCCTCGACGAGGTGCGTCCCGGCTGCTACGAGGTCGACGAGCGGGTCAAGGACATGGACGCCGGGGGCGTCCTGGCCTCGATGAACTTCCCGTCGTTCCCGACCTTTACCGCCCGCGTGTTCGCGTCGGAGGACCCCGAGCTCTCGCTGGCACTGGTGCGGGCCTACAACGACTGGCACATCGATGAGTGGTGCGGCTCCCACCCCGGCCGGTTCATCCCGATGGCGGTGCCGGTCATCTGGGACGTTCAGCAGACCGCCGACGAGATCCGGCGCACGGCCGCCAAGGGCTGTCACTCGCTGAGCTTCACCGAGAACCCTGCGGCGCTCGGGTACCCGAGCTTCCACGACGAGTACTGGGACCCGGTCTGGCGGGCGTGCTGCGACACCGGCACGGTGCTCTCGATCCATCTGGGGTCCTCTGGCCGCCTCTCCATTCCGGCGGCCGACTCGCCTCCGGATGTCATGATCACGCTGCAGCCGATGAACATCCAGTCGGCGGCTGCGGACCTGCTGTGGTCCCGGGTGCTCAAGCAGTTCCCGGCCCTCCGGGTGGCCCTCTCCGAAGGGGGAACCGGGTGGATCCCCTACTTCCTCGAGCGGGTCGACCGGACGTACGAGATGCACAGCGCCTGGACGCTGCAGGACTTCGGGGGACGCCTGCCGTCGGAGGTCTTCCGGGAGCACTTCCTCACCTGTTTCATCAGTGATCCGGTGGGCGTGCAACTGCGCGATCGGATCGGCATCGACAACATCGCCTGGGAAGCGGACTACCCGCACAGCGACTCGATGTGGCCGACGGCCCCCGAGGAGCTCGGAGGCGTCTTCACCGAGTACGCCGTCACCGATCCCGAGATCGCCAAGATGACCCACGAGAACGCGATGCGCTGGTACTCCTTCGACCCCTTCGTGCACATCCCGAGGCACGAGGCGACGGTCGGCGCGTTGCGTCGCAGAGCCGAGGGCCACGACGTCTCGGTGATGTCCCGGAGCACCCGCGTCCGTACGCCGGACGAGAAGCTCGAGGGGTTCCGCAGGCGGGCACGCCAAGCGGTGGCGGCGCAGCGCTGACGGGGACCATGGTGGAGGGAGCCCCAGCGCCGCGGTCGGGCCGCAGTATCGCGCGGCCTCTAGCGTGCCGGCTCGGAAGCGACCAGGGCGGCGTTGGTGCGCAACCAGCTCCCCAACGCAGCGCCGGCGTCGAGGACGTGGGCCTCGGCGATGGTGCGGGCCGCGGCTGCGTCCCCCCGCCCGATGGCGTCGAGGAGCGCAGCATGCTCGGTATGGCTCCGACGCTGCTGCTCGGGGAAGAGCTCGAAGAAGCTGCCCGGCACCACGCGCACCGCCTGTCGCAGGTAGGTCAGCAGGCGGGGAGAGCCCGAGGCCAGGTTGACCGCACGGTGGAACTGCCGGTTGGCGGTCACGACGTCCGGTGCCTCCTCGACGGCCACCGCCAGCCGCTTCAGCTCGGCCAGTTGCGGCTGGGTGATCCGAAGGGTGGCCCACTCCGCGGCCTTGCCGGCGAGAGCTGCCAGGACGGCGAAGTTGTCGACCGCGTCATCGGGGGTGATCCCGACCACGGTGATCCCGCTCCGCGGGGTGACCGCCACCAGCCCCTCGTAGGAGAGCTCGAGCAGCGCCTCCCGGACCGGGGTCCGGCTGGTGCCGAACTCCCGGGTGATCTCATCCAGATCGAGCCGGTCCCCGGGTCGCAGCCGCCCGGTCAGGATGCGGTCCCGCAGCTCGCGTGCCGCTCGTGAGCGGACCGTCCCTCCGATCGGTTTGAAATCTGACATATCACATTCTATATTTCAATCCAAGGTGCAGTCAACGAGAGCCAGTCGAACGAGAGTCACGGTGAGCCCGGTGAAACAGATGGCATTGGTGGCGTTCATGCAAGCCGGGAATGCGACCGTCTACGCCGGTTCGTGGCGCCATCCGGCCACCGAGCACGGATTCCTCACCGCGAGCTACTACGAGAAGCTCGGCCGCACCCTCGAAGAGGGGTGCTTCGACATGATGTTCTTCGACGACCGTCTGGCGATGCCCGGGATCTACGGAGGCTCGGTCAGCGAGGCGGTCCGCCACGGTGCCCGGCCGGTGAAACTCGACCTGAGCATCGTGCTCGGCGTCCTGGCCGGGGCGACCCGTTCGATCGGCCTGGGCGCCACCTACTCGACCACCTATTACGCCCCGTTCCACGTGGCGCGCACCTTCGCGACCCTCGACCACCTCACCGGCGGCCGCGCGGCCTGGAACGTGGTCACCTCGGTCAACGACAGCGAGGCGCAGAATTTCGGTGTCGACCAGGTCCTGGCCCACGATGCGCGCTACGACCGCGCGGACGAGTTCCTCGAGGCGACGACCGGACTCTGGGACACCTGGGAGGACGATGCCCTGGTGCTCGACCGGGCGAGCGGCGTGTTCGCCGATCCCGACAGGGTCCACGAGCTCGGCTACGAGGGCGACTGGTTCACGGTACGGGGTCCGTTGACGGTGCCGCGCTCACCCCAGGGCCGCCCGGTACTGCTCCAGGCCGGCTCGTCGGGGCGGGGACGGGACTTCGCGTCGCGGTGGGCCGAGGTCATCTTCACCGGCGATCCCGATCTCGAGGTGGCCCGGTCCCACTACGCCGATCAGAAGGAGCGGATCGGACAGGCCGGACGTGATCCCGACTCGGTCAAGATGCTCCCGATGGTCTACACCGTGGTGGGGGAGTCGAAGGCCCACGCGCAGGAGCGTGAGCAGATGTTCCTCAACGACTTGGTCGACCCGATGGCCTCCCTCACCCTGCTGTCCGAGCTCATGAATTACGACTTCTCCGGCCTCGCCCTCGATGCGCCGATCACCGACGAGCTCATCGAGTCGGTCTCGGGCATCCGTGGACTGGTCCAGAACCTCCGGACCCACATCGGCGGAGCGACGGTCACCCTCGCGGACCTGGCCGGTCACCGGGCCACCCTGCTGCAGGGCCCGCGGTTCGTCGGCACCGGGACCGAAGTCGCCGACCAGATGGAGGAGTGGTTCCACGGCGACGCCTGCGACGGGTTCGTCATCGCCGCCACCCACACGCCCGGCGCCTACGAGGAGGTGGTCCGCCTGGTCGTTCCCGAGCTCCAGCGACGCGGGGTGTTCCGCGACCACTACACCGGCGCCACCCTCCGCGACAATCTCGGGCTGGTGAGGCCCGAGTGCTCGCCCCGTGCCTGAGCCGGCGGGCCCCCTCCGGGGGCTCCGGGTCGTCGACGCGGCGACGCTCGTCGCGGGGCCGATGGTGGCCACGATGCTCGGGGAGTTCGGAGCCGAGGTCATCAAGGTCGAGCTGCCCGGCGCGGGCGATCCGTTGCGGACCTGGGGTGACCGGAAGGATGGCATCGGGCTCGTGTGGAAGAGCGTGAGCCGCAACAAGCGCTGCGTGACCCTCGATCTCCGCAAGCACGAAGGACAGGAGCTGTTCCACGAGCTGCTCGCGGTGAGCGACGTGCTCGTCGTCGGCAACCGGCCCAGTGCGCTGCTCCGGTGGGGTCTCGACTACGAGTCGGTCCACGAGCGCCACCCGCGCCTGGTGATGCTCCACGTGAGCGGCTACGGACGGGGCGGTCCCTCGAGTGACCGACCGGGGTTCGGCACGCTGGCCGAAGCCATGAGCGGGTTCGCACAGGTGACCGGGCAGCCCGACGGGCCTCCCACCCTTCCCCCGTTCATGCTGGCCGATGGGGTCGCCGCCCAGGCGGCGACCTGGGCGGTGATGATGGCCCTCTACCACCGGGACGTGCGCGGTGGTGGGGGTCAACTGGTCGATGTCAACCTCGTGGAGCCCCTGGCACGTCTCGTCGAGTCGTCGACGCTGGCCTTCGACCAGCTCGGGATCGTGCCCACCCGGGTGGGCAACCACCTCCCGGCGAGTGCTCCGCGCAACGCCTACCGGACCGCCGACGGCAGGTGGCTCGCCATCTCGAGCGCCTCGTCGAACATCGTCGTGCGGGTCTTCCGGTCCATCGGCAGACCCGACCTGGCGGAGGATCCCGACTACGTGGACCCCGTCCGACGCCAGGACCGGGGGATCGAGATCGATGCGATGGTCGCCGAGTGGGTCGCCGATCGGACGCTGGAAGAGGCCATGGGGGTCTTCCTCGACGCGGAGGTTGCGGCCGCCCCGGTCTACGACGCGCAGCAGCTGCTCGCCGACGAACATCTGCAGTCCCGGGGGACCTTCCCCCGGATCACCGACCCCGACCTCGGCTCGGTCTCGGTGCAGGCTCCGATCGCGCAGCTCTCGGAGACCCCGGGGCGGATCGACCACCTCGGTCAGGCGCTGGGCGCGGAGAACGATGCCGTCTACGGTGGGCTGCTCGGCATCGAGCCCGCCCGTATCGTCGCCCTGCGGGCGGCCGGCGTCATCTGACCTGATCCTGGACGGAGGCAATCGTGTACGAACCGCGGGCCCGACGATCGGAGCTGGCCACCCCCGCCAGCAGCGAGCGCATGTGCGAGAAGGCGCCGGGCTCGGGAGCCGATCTCGTGTTCTTGGACCTCGAAGATGCCTGCGCGCCGGTCATGAAGGAGCCGGCGCGGGCGATCGCGGTGAACGCGCTGGTCAACCAGGACTGGGGCAGGGTCGTGCGGGCGGTCCGGGTCAACGGCCTCGAAACCCAGTGGTGCTACGGCGACGTGGTCGAGGTCGTCACGGGGGCCCGCGACGCGCTGGATGTGATCATCGTGCCCAAGGCGCGCTCGGCCCGTGACGTGTGGTGGTTCGACGTCCTGCTCACCCAGCTCGAGACCAAGCTGGGCCTGCGCAAGCGCATCGCCCTCGAGGTCCTCATCGAAGAGGCCGAGGGACTGGCCAACGCCGCGGAGATCGCCCGGTCGAGTGACCGGTTGGAGGCCATCATCTTCGGCGCGGGGGACCTCTCCGCATCGTTGCGGGCCAGGGTGGACGGCAACTTCGACCCGGTCGGTGCGTATCCGGGGGACTTTTGGCACTTCGCCCGGGTCCAGATCCTTAGCGCCGCACGCGCCGCGGGCATCGACGCCATCGACGCCCCGTATCCCGCGTTCCAGGACCCGGAGGGCTACCGCCGGTCCGCTGAACACGCCAGCCTCCTCGGGTACGACGGGAAGTGGGCCATCCATCCCGGCCAGGTCCCCATCGCCAACGCCGTCTTCGCTCCCACCGAGGCGGAGGTCCATGAGGCCGAGGAGTCGATCGCGACCTACCGTGCCGCGGAGGCCGAGGGTGTGGGCGCGATCGGACGGGACGGCAGGCTCGTGGACGCCGCGCACATGCGGTTGGCTGCCAACGTGCTCCACAAGGCGGCGCTCGTCGCATCGGAGCAGTCGGGGCAGTGAGCCCGTACCGGGTCGTCCAATGGGCGACGGGCAACATCGGGACCCGCTCCCTCCGGGCGGTCATCGAGCATCCCGAGCTGATCCTGGTGGGCCTCCACGTGCACGACCCGGACAAGGAGGGGCGCGACGCCGGGGAGCTGTGCGGGCTCGGGCCGACCGGCGTGCTGGCCACCCGGGACACCCGTGCGGTCCTCGCCCTGCGGCCCGACTGCGTCCTCTACATGCAGCAGGGGTACGACGTCGACGTGCTCTGCTCGCTCCTCGAGTCGGGGGTCAATGTCGTGGCGACCTGCGGCGGATTCCACCATCCCGGGAGCATGGACCCGGCCGAGCGGCAGCGGATCGAAGCCGCGTGCGATCGCGGCGGCGCGTCGATCTACAGCACCGGGATCAGTCCGGGGTTCATCTCCGAAGCGCTGCCGATCGTCCTGACCTCGATCCAGCGCCGGCTGAACCGGTTGCGGATCGACGAATTCGCCGATCTCTCGAGCCGCGATTCGCCGGCCCTGCTCTTCGAGATCATGGGCTTCGGCCGGGACCCGTCAGCCTTCGACCCGATGCGCTGGGCACACGGCGCCGTCGCCTTCGGGCCGTCGCTGCGCCAGGTCGCCGATGCGCTCGGGCTGCCCCTGGACTCGGTCGACTCCAGCGGTGAGGTGGCCTGCGCCGTCCGGGACACCGTGATCGCCGCCGGGACCGTCCCCGCCGGATCGGTGGCAGGCCAGCGGATGACCGTGGTGGGCCGCCGCGACGGAGCCGAACTGCTGACCTTCAGCGCCACCTGGTACTGCTCGACCGAGCTCGATGCTGCGTGGGACCTGCGGCAGGGAGGGTGGCGGGTGACGGTCGAGGGCGACTGCCCGCTGGAGCTGGACATCCGGCTGGCGGTCCCGCCCGAGCGGATGGCGGAGGCCACCCCCGGCTACACGGCAAACCGGGCGGTCAATGCGGTGCCCGTCGTCTGCGGGGCGGCGCCGGGCATCAGGACCACGGTCGATCTTCCCCAGGTCGTGGCCAGTCTCGGCCCGGGGGAGCCGTGAAGCGGGGCGGCGGTGCCGACCGGGGCCGTCACGCGGTGACCGAGGGCTGCTGAAAGACTGGTCTCGTGGACCGGGGAAGCAGGTATGAGTAGCGACGAAGGCGTTCTCGACCCGTGGGTCGCCGCATGGATGGCCGACAATCCGGAACGGGCCACGCCGCTGGAGGATCTGTCGCCGCGGATCCTCGAGCTGGCACGCGGACCATGGGGAGCGCCGCCGACGCGGGAGCTGCCCGAGGTCCGTGACGATACGGTCGGTGACCTCCCGATCCGCATCTACCGCGGCGGCGGTGAGCCGACCGGCATCGTGGTGTACTTCCACGGTGGCGGGTTCGTCCTCGGTGGCATCGACATCATGGACGGCGTCGCCCGCGAGCTCGCACACGCCGCCGGCGCGGTCGTGGTCTCGGTCGGTTACCGGCTGGCACCGGAGCATCCCTACCCGGACGGGTTGGACGACTGCGAAGCGGTGACCCGGTGGGCGATGGCCACGAGCGCGACCTGGGGACTGCCGGCCGCAGCGGTTGCCGTCGCAGGGGAGAGCGCGGGCGGGAACCTCGCAACCGCGGTGTGCCTCCGGCTGCGGGATGCAGGGGGTCCGCTGCCTGCCGGGCAGGTGCTCATCTACCCGGCGGTGTCAGGGTCGCAGGAGCACCCGTCCTCGGTCGAGTTCGACGGGCTGGTCATCAGCCGCACCGCCGGCAAGGCCTACTGGGCTGCCTACACCGCCGGCCGGGACCTGGACCAGGACCCGTATGCCGCCCCGTTGCAGGCTGCGTCGCTGCGGGGACTGCCTCCTGCGCTGGTCGTGCTCGGCGGCTGCGACATGCTGCGGGACGAGGGCCGCGCCTACGCGGGCCGGCTCCGGGAGCACGGCGTCGCGGTCGACGAGGTCTGCTACGCAGGCCAGCCGCACGGCTTCGTGAACTTCGGGTTTCCGGCCGCCGACCTCGCCTTCGAGCGCATCGGCACCTGGCTCCGGAGGGTCCTCGCTGTCGCCAGAGCATAGGGAAGACCCTGTGCCCAGATCTTCGCGGAGGCGATGCGGACGAGTAGTTCGGCTCCGACCGGCGGCCGATCGGCCGTCCGACTCCACACGTGTCCGAAGGGCAGCGGTCTTCAGCCGGCGCCCGGACCCCGGCCGCGCTCACCGGCTTCGAGGAGCCGCCCGATTTCCGCCACCTCCGTGTCCACCGAGCGGGCGAACCACTGGCCAGCCACCAGATCGTGCAGCCAGCCGAGTGGGCCGTGCCCGAGATCGAGCTCCTCGACATGACGGATCCTGGTCCCGCCGTCCACGGCGTCGATTTCGAACCAGGCGTGGAGGCTCCGGGGGACTCCGTGTTCAAGCGTGACGTCGATCATTCGGGGTCGCTCCCACCGGTACCGCGTGACCACCGACCCGGGGAGTCGACCGAGGAACTTGCCGTCCTCACGAGCCAGCATGCCGTCGGGAGTGTCCGCCAGTTTGGTCACCCAGACCATTTTCGTATCAGCCTTGGTGTACTGGGCCGGATCGAGTACGAAGTCGAACGCCTCCTCGGGAGTCACACCCTTGGCCACCGTTGTGCCTTCGCCTCTGACCATGCCCTGGTCCTTCGTTCCCAACGCCGCATCGTACGGGGGTGCCGACAGGCCGACGTCGACGAACTCTGTCGGACCGCAGGCTATCTCGACGGTGGCCCGCAGACCACCGGAGGGCGTGGCGCCACCCGGGACCGGGGGAGCACCGACGGGCAGCCGGCCGGGGCCGGGCTAACCGGTGGTCGCGAGACGACGCATGGCCTTTTGATACGCGACAGGAGCCAGTGTCCGCGCCATGGGCGCGAGCAACGGTAACCGGGCCGCGTTGATGTCGACCCTCTGTCCGCCCATGCGGTCGGCCACCAGAGTTGCCACCCCGTCCGCCGTCCGTCGCACCATCCGCGGAGGGAGCGATCTACCGTCCTCGTTCCCCGACAGACCCATCGCGGTCGGGACCCAGCCCGGGTAGAGCACGTGGACCGACACGCCGCGTGGCGCCACCTCGTGTGCCACCGATTCGGTGAACGCCGAGACTGCCGCCTTCGACGCGGCGTAGGCGCCTTGTTTGGGCTCGGGTGCGCGAGCGGAGTCCGACGAGACGTTCACGACGATGCCGGACCCCCTGTCGATCATGCCGGGCAGCACTGCCAGGGTTCCGGCGACCGTGCCGAAGAAGTTCACGTCGAACACCTGGCGAACCGTCGCGTCGTCTCCTCCAGGCACCGGTAGCATGAGATCCACTCCTGCGTTGTTGATCAAGATGTCGATCGACCCTCGCTGTTCCTCCAGGCGGCCGAGTGTGTCCCGGAGCTCCTGGGCCTGGCTGACGTCGCAGACCTCGGTGGCACTGCCGGGCGAACGCCGGGAGAGCTCCGTCCCGATGTCGGCGAGCAGGGAACGACGACGGGCCAGGCCGATGACCGAGGCCCCCCGGTCGGCGAGGGTCAGCGCCAGGGCGAGCCCGATGCCCGACGAGGCACCCGTCACGACGGCAACCTGCCGGTCGTAGCGCTTGGGGAGCCGGCGGTCTCGTCTCACAGGAGAAACCTATCGGTCCCGGAACGGCCCCGCAGCCGCCAGTCGGTGGACCGACCGACCTGGACCGGCACAGTGCTCGTGGACGTACTGGTGCGCTCCCAGGGCCGACGGATCGGGGATGCAGCCGGATGGGAAGCTAGCCTCGTGCCGTGACCGACCGAACCGAGGAAGCGCTCGCAACGTATCGCCAGATGGTTGCAGCGCGTGATCGGATCGAGCAGGGCGAACTTCCTTGGTCGGCGCTGGCCGGCTACTTCACCGAGAACGCGGTCTACATCGATTCGGCATGGGGGCGGTTCGAGGGACTGCAGGCGATCGAGCAGTTCATGGTGGACAGCATGAAGGGGCTGGGAGCCTGGCGCTTTCCAGAGGAATGGACCATGGCGGACGGGGACCGGGTCGTCAGCATGTGGTGGAACCAGCTTCCCTCGAGCCGACCAGACGGGTCGCCGTACCGCGTGGCCGGCATCTCGGTCCTGCGTTACGCAGGTGACGGCAAGTTCGACTACGAGTACGACGTGTTCAACATGCAGCAGATCCTGGAGGTCATCGCTGAGAGCGGCTGGACGCCGACGGGGCCGATGAACGCCCCGCCCGACCCGCCGAACCGCGACGCGACCCCGCCGCCGCGTCGAGATCATGGATGATCCAGAGGTCGGCTCTCGCGAGCATGGACGCATCCAACCGAGCCCAGGAGAGAGGAATCTGAAGGGACGGGTCGCCAGCTCGTCCGCTGCCTGTCGGGACGTGGAAGGCGGTCGCTGACCTTCAGACGGGAGTCGGGCGACGGCGATGGTGTTGGAGCCTGCCACTTCAGTGGATGGCCTGAGAACTGCCGGCTGCCCTATCGGCAGAGTGGGCTCGTCCGCCGGAGCGTCAGGCGATGGCGATTCCGTCTGGACCGGTTCCGACCGTCACCGTCCTCGCCACCGTGTTGGTGGCGGTATTGATGACGCTCACGGTGTCGGAGCTGCAGTTGGTCACATACGCGTCGCTTCCGTTGGGGGTGATGGCAACGGTCGGCAGGTCGGAAGCAGGCTGGCTGCCCGCCTACCCGGCAGCGTTGTGGGCTACGGCGGCACCCTCACACCCACAAGGAGCGTCGATCAGGTAGAGGAGTCGGTGTTGACGATCAGGACGCTACAAGGACAGTGATGGGCCACTTTGTTGGGGACACTTCCGAGCACGAAACGCGTCATGCCGCTCATGCCCCTGTTTCCGACCACGACGAGGTCGGCATGAACCGCCTCGGCAACGCTGAGTAGCGCATCGGCTGCGTCGCCAGTGCCAGGATTGTGCACCTCGAGGGATATACCTTGGCGCTCAGCCTCAGCGACGAGCTGGTTCTTGATGTTGTCAACCGCTTCGCGAGATGTGCGAACGTCGATCTGTCCCCCGACCGAATCATGGAACCCCGTCGCTACGGCATGAGGTACTGCATGAACCGCGTGCACTTTGGCACCAGATCCCTTTGCCAATGTAAAGGCTTCGCCCACTGCGACGGCTGCCCTCTCCGAGCCGTCCGTGCCAACGACAATGACCTGATAGGACATCGCACCCACCCTCGCTAGCCGCTCGCGTTCAGCACTGTAGCGTTGCCGTCCAATCAGGTGCAACGGGCGGACCCAACGGCGAGATTCCGTGCCTGGTTCGAGGGACGAGGACGCCGGTGCGAGCTGCCGGGTGTCGTGGCGTTCCACACGTGCCATTCCCGACGTTCCTGCCGAGGGCAGCTTGGCGACCCTGGGGTCGCAGTGGCTTCACGCCATACCTGGGTAGGCGTGGCGTGAGTTCGCTCCTCCGAGGAGCGAATTCGGGGTCGGTTCCGTTCCTGCGCGTGACCGGGACCCCATCGCCAGGTAACGGGCGGGTACCCGTCGCGTCCCACGACGGTCCTGCGACCGGGTGAACTCCAAGCGAACTCTTGGCGACGTGTCGCAGATGAGCGGGGTGATGCTCGCACACGACGAATTGTTTCCTTGACTTCCCATGGGGTCAGCAGGAGGATGCAGAGTGGGTGGCGAATGTGTTGTCACGGCGCGTCAGCGCATACATGATCCTGCGGTCCGACACCGTTGGCGGGCCGCTCTACCAAGCGGAGGTATGTCCATGAAGGCACGATTCGTAGTCGCTCTCGCGGTGGTGTGCTCATCGTTGGGGGTGCTCACCGGTGGGCTGGTCGCCCATGCGCAGTCGACACCCGGGACACCGGAGATCGACCGTGCAAACGTCAAGGTGATCAACCTGCAGGGTCCCACCCTCACGGGGGCACGTTGTACCGGTGAGGACGCAATGGCCTACATCACCTATACAGGTGGACCCTTCCTCGGGGGCGTGAGCCAGGTACTCCCCGATCCGACCGACTATCCCCTTCCGGCGAACACCATGCTGACCGTGTCCGGGATCGTCTGGACGGTCAACGTGAAGACCATGCGCGGCGTGCTGACCGCCGCCGTCGGCATTGCTCCCCCCGCCTCAGTGGGGGCGCCCATCTATTCGGGCAAGCTGACCCTGGTCACCCAGGGTATGCCCGCTGCCGGTGCCCTGGTCCCAGGCCGAGGATGGATCAGCGCCAAGTCCCTGCTGCCAGACGAAGGAGTCACACCGGGTGACGACTACCTGATCGCCAATGTCGAGGCGAAGCTCGGCCTCGCCGGCGGCACCCTCCAATTCGGGAACGGGGTCGCGTCGTTGAACATCCCCGACTACTCGGTGGTCACCAACGTCGCACCGGCCCCCGCGAGCGACGGGGTCTGCTGACCTAGCCCGATCCGGACTGCAACGGGCGCCTTCCGGCGCCCTCACCGTCGAGACCGTGACCGACCCCGGGCGTCCTGCCCGGGGTCGGTCCGGTTCTGGTCAAGCCTGCATGTGTCACCTGTTGAGTGTTGTGTCCAAAACACACCCGTGCCTGGCGCCCCCGGCACACAATCCCCGTGGATCGGGGGTATCCAGAACCCTGCTCGGTTCGATATCGCCTGCTCAACCGGTCGAAAGCGCTCAACTCCCATGTGGGCGGCGACCTGCGATCGAGACTGCAACTGGGGGTTGCGACTCGGAGTTGCTAAGGCTAGCCTCGTGCCACGCGGGGTTTCCCGCTGCTCCGATGGCAGGGGAAGGCGGACCCTGTCGTCGGGGGTCTTGCCCAACGAGTCAGTCCTCTCGAGCTTTTGGCCCTGTGGCTAGTGCCAAGCCCCCACGGACCCGACCTCCCCGCGCCACCGCAGATGTTCGGTGGCCCTCGATATTCGATCGACCCGAATGCGCATGGGAATCCTCAAGACAGGCCGCATGGGAATCCTCAAGACAGGAGGAATGCCGCAAGCGGGAGTCACTAGGAATTGGACTTGCCATCCCTACGGGCGGCCGATTCGGATTCATTCTTCCGAGGGCTCCGCTCCGCCTGGCGGAGGTGTGAACTCCGGGTCGGGTTCTAAGTACTGGTCAACGAGAGCTTCCATTCCCGTCGCATAGGGAGACCATTCCTGGCCTTCCCCTTTCGGACCGGTAGCACGGACCACCATCTCGATTTCACCACTGGCGACTTGACGGAGCGCACACCCCTCGGCATAGGCAATGGCCGCAGTGCTGAAATGGTCCATCGACCAGGGATGACGGATCCGATATCCGAGCAGATTGATGAGGGCCTGGAAGTTCTTGGTCCAGAATCTCGTGACCGACAGATACCCGTCCGCAACGGCTGCCTTGATCCGCGTCTGCAGTTCGGGCGGGGCTGCGGACATTGCCATAGCAATGACACCGATCCACAATTGCCAGCTGGCGGACTCGTTGATCGCCTCGCTGCTCGCGTTCCCTTCCACGCGACAGATCTCGCGCAGAGCCCGTCTACGGGACTCAAGTGAGGTCATGTCGAAATCTCTCAACATGGCCACTACCCGCTGGCCGCTCCCCTCGGCGCGCCGTTCCTCGTCCCGAGCGATGGTGACGAACACATCGGCCTGGAACTCCGCCTGGTTATCCCAGATTCGCTTGATCACCGATGCATTCGTGATCCGCAGGCCTGTCTTCGCTTCTACCCGGTCAAACACTCTCTTGAAGGTAAGGCTGCTTGAACCAGCCTGAAGACCTTCCGTGAAGAGGATCTCGCGTCCTTCTTCGACAAGAGTGGCGCGCAATTCTTCTCGGTCCCGCCTGGTCGATGGCACTGCGAATCCCCCCGCTGCTCACGCCATGCTCGATCAGTGAAACCCTACACAATTTCATTTGCACTGACATGCTGGTATCGGACAGGGTCGGTCGAGTCTCGACCGAGTCCCTCGGCAGTCTGAAACCGTAAGCTGGCGAGGCACTCGGGCGGCACATGCGAGCTGGTCGCCCATTCGCGCCGCCCTCCGGCACACGACTGGCATCCGAGAGAAGAGTTTGCCCACCGAAGTGTCCTCGACGCCCGAAAGTGAGATCGCCGACGGAACGTTGGCTGCCCGTGGGCACTCAGCCCTGAGGTAGATCCTTCGTGATGGCAGTCAGATCGCCAACCCTCCTCGCTCGGAGCGCCATGTCGACGCGCTGATTGAGTTCCTCAAGGGTCAGCCGGCCGGCCGCATAATGATGATGCAGATGAGATAGACGATGCTTGCAATGACTCCCGCAAGGTTGAGGACCACAGCTAGGACCGCAAGGATGAAGATCCATCGGGTCTTATCGCTTCCTACCCGCCGAAACGACTCAGGGGGTCGCCGTGCTGCATCGATGATGGCCCCACAGAGGGATGCCGATACCGATGGTGACACCCAGGATGATCAGCACGTCTAAGGACAAACGGACCTCGGCCTCTCTGGCTCGCTCTCTTGCTCAACGACATCTTCGTCACGTTCGTGATATGGATCAATCCTGCTCGCATCTGGATCGACAAGCCCGTCGAAGTCGTCGCTTCCGCGTCAACCGGTGCTGCCTTGCGTGAAGGTCACCACGTTGGCGCCAGAACCGTTGCTGAACACGATGGTCGCAGGGAAGGTCGTCGTCGGCAGCGATGGGCTGCTGATGACGCTGCCGGAACCCTGGTACAGGAGGTTCGCCAGCTCGACCGAAGGCGTGCTGGGAGCCAGCTCGCTGACCGAGATCGTGACGGCAGAGCCGTTGGCATTGAGCACGGGGATCGGACCGCTTATTGCCGAACACGTGGAGCCGTTCTCCGGATTGGTCAGAGTGACCGATCCCGACGTCGTCGTGCCATTGACGTTGTACGAGTAGTGGTACACGAACGGCTCGCCATTGTCGAGATTGGCATCCGGTGAAGTCTGTGCAGAGCAGATCTTGAACTGACCTGAAGGTGGCGAAGCACCTGTGATGCTCACCGTCGTCAACTTGCCGTAGCAAACATCGACCGTCACCGGGTCCGGAGTAGGAAACTGGATCGGGCGGCCGCCGCAAACACTGGCCGTGACGGTGGCAAGGGAGGTGAGTGGGTAGTAAGTGATGGTGGCTGGACCGGCAGGAACCTCGAAAGCCTGTGAGCACTGGCCGGCCATCACGACGAAGATCGGACCACCGTTGATCGCGAAGAGAAAGGTCTGCTCACCCGTCGACGGATCAGCCGCGTTCTCGCAGATCCCGACCCAGCCCAATGCCTCGTTGGTGAAGGTCGCCGTTGCAGCCCCGCTTGCCTGAACGGTGATGGCGCCGGTCGTGGGGGTGCTTCCGGCGTCCGCACTCGCCGGGGAAACACTCACGTCCGTCAGCGTAATGCTCCCCTGAGCCGTCTCGGTCACATACGCCACAGAACCCGCAGGTAAGGCCTTGGAGTCCAGGGTGCACGCCGGGGTCTGACCCGGAGCGTTGGCAACGACCGACACCGACTGGGTGCCCGCGCCATCGTCGACCGTGAAGTTGAAGGTGCTGCCGGTGAGCGCCTGACTGTTCGTGGTCAACGCCGCGCACACCTTGACGCGATCCGGTGCGAGCCAGTTCGTGAAGGTCACAGTGACCGTGGTCCCTGCCTCGACATCGACCTCTGCGTACCCGGCCTGTGATGACGAGTTGAGGACGACGTGCGCAACATTCGCCGAGGATGGCTTGATCCCGATCGATTTGAGCTCGGTCGCGCCGGTCGGAGCGACCAGCTCCTTGACCAGGTTCTCGCCCTCGGGGGCGACCGCAATTCGGCAGCCATCCGACGTCACCTGGAAGGGGGTTCCATCGTTGAGAACGAACGGGAGCCTCCCACCCAGGCTGCTCTCGTTGCAGATCTTCACCGATGTACGCGGGGTGAGAGCCCCGGCCCTGCCGATTTGAATGCCGACTCCGGTCACCGCGATGGTCAACACCGATGCGATGACGACCATGGCCACCAGAATCCTGTTCCCGATTCCCCGACGATCCGCTCGTGGCATGATGTTCCCTGCCTTCCCGCACTGCCGGGTGAGCTTCCGCACTCGATCACCCGACCCGAATGAAGACTAGATCAGGGCTCCGGGGCTCGCTCGGCCGGCGGGGTGACTTGTTGTCCAGCCTGGAGCAAGGAGGAGGCTCCCACAAAGCACCGAGTGGAACGTCAGCGTCGAGGCCCTGGTTGGAGAATCCCTGGGTGATCCCTGACCCGGTGTGACGAGACGCAGCCGAGTGTCGGAGAGCTCCGGACTCTTTAGAACCACCCCAGAGCTTTGGTCGTGAAGCTCTTGACCTCCTCGGGTGTGGCGTCTCGCCCTTGCCCCGAAGGCCGGGAGGCCCCATCTCGGACGCAGACGGTCAACTCGGCCGCCTCCACCCATACGCACCGAATCGCTGTCACGGTCCCAGGTAGTTGTTGGCTCGCGTGGAGTTCGTGGGCGAGCTGACGATACCGGTCTCCCTCAGTGAAGGTGGTCGCCACCGAGGACAACCTCACCGTGTCCGACGGCCGCTCGTCCTCGGCGCCCGGAGCGTAGCGGAAGCGCACGTACTCGTCGCCCGCGGAGTCCTCCTCGTACCGGGTGTTCGTCAGTTCACCGGCGATGATCGTCGAGGCGAAGCCATACGGGTGGTCGTGGATGGGCGGTTCTCCGATGCAGCAGCTCGGGTCCCAGACGTGGAGTCGGTACTCCCGCCGGTCGTCGATGCGCAGTCCCATGAGCCCCATCTCCTGCATTCTCCAGGGGAAGTCCTCGGCATGTTGGAGCATCGTGAGAACCAGGGCCTTGCTCAGGGTCTCGCTCATGCGTCCTCCCTGCACCACCGTCGGTCGACGTGCCCGGCCCACCAAATCACATCACTGTCATTTGTTTGAGTCAAGCCTGACCAGCCCTGGGCATCCCGAACGGATCACGGGACAATGAGCCGGTGCCTGCGCTTGGGCACGCCCTCGTAGTGTTGACGGTCAGCCCAGACAACCGGGAGCCGGTTAGCTCTTCAGAGGAGATGAGATGGAAGAAGAAGGCTGGTATGCGGATCCGTATGGGGTCCACGAAGCTCGTTGGATCTCTGCTGGGACTCCCACGGCACTCGTTCGGGACGGCGACGTCGAGACACAGGATCCTCCCCCGAAGACTCCGTACGTGGGACAGCTCGCAGAGCTGCCGGAGACGGTCCCCGGTGACGCCGATGACCTCCTACGAGCCGACGACGCCGACAGCAGGGCATTCGATCCCCATCGCGAGGAAGAGGCTGTCTGGGATGTGTTCGGCGAGAGCAGCGGTGGAGATTGACGCACCCGGCACGCTCCCGACGATCGGACGCCACGTCCATTCACCATCCCGGGAATGGCTCCGTGAGGGATCCGACCACGTGGTCAGCACCAGCCTCGGCCAGTTCGTCGACCGAGTAGCGACCGCTTGCAACGCCACCGGAGACGGCCCCAGCGTCGTGTGCCGCCTCGAGGTCGCGAGGCGTGTCTCCCACGACGAACACCTGTGAAGGTGTCAGACTGGCGTGTAGGCGAGCGGCCTTCTCGATTGCGATACCCGTCAACTCGGCCCGGTCCGGCGAATCAGATCCGTATGCTCCGAAGATGAAGAACCGATTGAGATTGGCCGGGATCAGCTTGGTGCGTGCCGCACCCTCCATGGCGCCAGAGACCAGGCCCAAGAGAACCCCTGCTTCCCCCAGGGCGGCGAGGCACTGATCTGCCCCGGGCAGCATTCGGTAGCCTTCAGAGACCAAAATGTCATCGGCCAGGTTCAGAAGATATTGGACGTAGATCTGATCCAGTTCGACGTCGCTGGGCTCATGGCCTATGACGGCCTGGAAGGTAGCCCTCGCTACCTGGGGGTCGGTTTCCCCGGCCGAACTGTGCTCCCCAATGTCCGCGGGTATGTCATAGAGCTTCTTGAATGCAGCCTTCCAACTTCGGGCTCCGGAACCCCCGGTGTGAACCAGGGTCTCGTCCACATCGAAGAGGACGACCACCGGTTTGGGCGTCTCGTTCATCGAATTCCTCCAATGATCCCGTTGGAGCGGGAAGCAGCACTCAAACCCTAGAGGGCACGCCCTGATCAACGATCAGGGTCGGAGGTCAGTCGGCCTGGCTCTGGCGGGCGAACCGGATGTCGAGGGAGCGGAGGTAGGTCTGCAACCCGGCGTCCTGGATCGGGATGACCCATGCGGGCCGGCCCGACTCGTTGAAGTGGGCGTGCCACATGCCGGGCGGGGTCGTGAACGCGCCGCCTGGTGCCCAGTCCACGCGGACGGGGTCGGCGATCTCGCCGTGCCCGTCGAGGTCGGCGCCGAGCAACGTGTAACAGCCCGGTGCACCTTCGACACAGAGATCAAGGGCGACCGACTGGTGCCGGTGTGGGCGCTGCACCGAGCCGGCGGGCACGACACCGAACATCGCCCAGAGTACGTGGGTGGCGGTGCGGGTCTGGGTCTGGTTGGCGTTGGCCAGCAGGACACTGATCCGGCTGCGTTGCCCGGCGTCGGGCTCCTCGGAGACACGCTCGAGCTCGGCCCTGGCCGTCGCTGCGTCGAACTTGGTCGGGGCGAAGCGCGGGTCGACGGCCTCGACGCCCAGGTAGCGGAGGAGCGGCTCGTCGGTCACCCAGTAGAGGGCCGCATCCTCCTCTGCGTGGTGGGTGGATCGGCTCCGCGCCGGGAGGGTGAAGAAGTCACCCTCCCGCCAGGTCACGGCTTCGCCGTTGACGAACGAGCACCCGGATCCCCTGATGACGTAGTAGAGCTCGGAAGTCGCGTTCGGCGCGGTCGAGAGCTTCTCGCCAGGGAGGATGTGGACGAAGTGGGCCAGCAGGGCCGGGCTTGTCGCCGGGCCGGACTCGACGCCGAGGGACGCGGAGAGGTCGAGGGGGACGAACCGGCTCGGCCCGCCCGTGTGCAGCGAAGCGGGGAACGCCTCGATCGGCATCCGGGGCGTGAGGCCGGCACCGATCGGGTCGGCGGCCGTCGAGTACTCGAAGTAGCAGGCGTCGCCGCTCCAGTCCTCGCTCAATGCTCCGACTCTCAGCCCCAGGTCGGTGACGGTGCTCATCTGGGTTCCAAGACTACCCAGCGAATCCACTGGCGATCGCCCGACGGGCCCCGGCGCAAGCCGCCGAGCTGGGAATCCGTGACCGGTTGCCGGGCAGGGACTTGCAATGCTAGGCACTTGCTCAGCATTGGGCGTGCCGAGGACCGGAGCTGCGGTGACCAACTACGAATCTGTCGACTTCTTCACCGACGAGTCCCTCGTCGAGGACCCCTATCCGTATTTCGAACACCTGCGTTCGCAGTGCCCGGTGGTGGCGACGCCGCACTACGGCGTGGTGGCGGTGTCGGGCTATGACGAGGCGACCGAGGTCTACCGGGACATCGACACCTTCTCCTCGTGCATCTCGGTGGTCGGTCCATTCGCAACGTTCCCCGTGCCGCTCGAAGGCGACGACGTCGGGGCGATCATCGACCGTCATCGCGATCAGCTCCCGATGAACGAGCACATGGTCACGATGGACCCCCCGATGCACACCCGTGAGCGTGCGCTGCTGATGCGGCTGTTGACCCCGAAGCGGCTCAAGGAGAACGAGGCGTTCATGTGGCGGGCGGTCGATCGCCAGCTCGACGAGTTCGTCGGTGACGGCCGCTGTGAGTTCATCGGCGCCTACGCGCAGCCCTTCGCCATGCTCGTGGTGGCCGATGTGCTGGGCGTGCCCGAGGCGGACCACGCGAACTTCCGTCAGTTCTTCGGCCTGAGCGCGACGCCGGGGAAGGTCTCCGGCCAGACCCGGACCGGCCACGAAGGCAAGCAGCCTCTCAACATGCTCGACTCACTGGACGGGTGGTTCGAGAGCTACATCGAGGACCGGCGACGGGCCCCCCGCCGCGACGTGCTGACCGACCTCGCGCTCGCGACCTATCCGGATGGGTCGACCCCCGATGTGGCCGCCGTCGTGCGGACGGCCACGTTCCTCTTCGCCGCCGGTCAGGAGACGACCGCTCGCCTGCTGGCCACAGGCCTCAAGTACCTCGCCGAGTACCCGGAGCTGCAGGACGAGCTCCGGGCCCACCGCGAGCGCATCCCCGATTTCATCGAGGAGGCGCTGCGGATCGAGAGCCCGGTCAAGGCCGATTTCCGGCTCGCCCGGCGGGCGACCCGAGTCGGCGGCGTCGACATCGCGGCCGGCACGCCGGTCATGTTGCTCAACGGTGCGGCCAACCGGGACCCCAGGCGGTTCGAGTGCCCCGCCGATTTCCGGGTCGACCGGCCCAACTCCAAGGAGCACCTCGCCTTCGGACGGGGCGCCCATTCCTGTCCTGGCGGCCCCTTGGCCCGGGCCGAGGGCCGGATCAGCATCGAGCGCATCCTCGACCGGATGCGGGACATCCGGCTCTCCGAGGAGCACCACGGGCCGTCCGGAGCTCGCCGCTTCTCGTACGAGCCGACCTGGGTCCTCCGCGGCCTCCACGACCTGCATATCGAGTTCACGCCGATGGAGGTGCCGCGATGAGCGGCCGGGTTGCCGTGGTGACCGGGGCCGCCTCGGGTATCGGTCTCGGCGTGGCCCGCCGCCTGGCTGCAGACGGGCACGCGGTGGCCCTCCTCGATCGCGACGGCGACGCCACCACGAGCGCCGCCGCGGACCTGTCCGAGCGAGGGTCGACGTGCGCGGCCTACGAGGTCGACGTGGCCGACCGCGGGGCACTGGAACGGGCGTTCTCCTCTCTGCGCGAGGAGCTCGGGCCGGTCACCATCCTCGTGACCAGCGCGGGGGTCGAAGCGTTCGACGCCGCGCTCGACATCACGCCGGAGAAATGGGATCGCATCCTGGCCGTGAACCTGACCGGGACCTTCGTCTGCATGCAATTGGCCGTGCCCGACATGCTCGCCGGCGGTTGGGGTCGCATCGTCACGATCTCATCGTCCAGCGCCCAATCGGGAGCACCCCGGATGGCGCACTACGTCGCGTCGAAGGGCGGCGTGATCGGGTTGACCAAGGCGTTCGCGCGAGAGTTCTCGGGCGGCGGCATCACGGTCAACACCATTCCCCCGACGATCGTCGATACGCCGATGGCGAGGAAGGCGGAGGGCGCCGGGGACGTCCCGAGCGTCGACACCATGGGGAAGATGGTTCCGGTCGGGCGCGCCGGGACCCCGGACGACATCGCCGCCACCTGCGCGTTCCTGTGCTCCGACGAGGCGAGCTACATCACCGGACAGGTGATCGGTGTCAACGGAGGGATGTACATCTGACCACCCCTCACCGCGCGCTCCCGGGTCGGGCGTGATCGGATGAGCGCGACCCGCCGGATCGGCACCGAGACCTCGAAGACCCGAGCGATGCTGGTCGACGCAGCCGAGCGGCTCATGGTCGAGGAAGGCTATGCCGCGGTCACCTCGAGGCGGGTCGCCGCTATGGCCGGAGTGAAGCCGGCGCTCGTCCATTACTACTTCCGCACGATGGACGACCTGTTCCTTGCTCTCTTCCGTGCTCGGGCCGAGCACGGTCTCGAACGGCAAGCTCGGGCGCTGGAGTCGGCCCAGCCCCTCTGGGCACTCTGGGAGTACAGCAGGGACCCGAGAGGAACGGCGCTGACCATGGAGTTCATCGCCGTAGCGAACCACCGCAAGGCCATCCGGGCCGAGATCGCACGCTCAGCCGAGCGCTTCCGCCTCGAGCAACGGCAGGGGTTCCAGAGTCTCCTCGAGCGCTACGGTGTCGACCTCGACGAATACCCGGCAATCGTGTGCACGGTTCTCCTGTCGAGCATCTCTCGGGTGCTGGTCATCGAGCAGGAATCGCTCGGCATGTCCTCCGGGCACGAGGAGACGGCGGCATTCGTCGAACGCTTCATCCGGGGTCTCGAGGGAGACCGCCAACCGCTCGCCTAGTGGCCGGATGGCGCCGGTCCGCGCGCAGGACCGCGCGCAGGACCGCTTACTGGATCGGTTCGTCACCGGTGAAGGTCGTGCGGTGCATGTCCCGGGGCGAAGTCGGGTCGTAGGGCAGCGCCCGGTGCAACACACCGCGGTTGTCCCAGATCACCACGTCGCCAACCTGCCATTCGTGGCGGTAGACGCGCTCTGGTGCCGTCGCCCGGGCGAGGAGGTCGTCGAGGAGGGCCCGGCCCTTCTCGGCGGACATGCCCACGACGTGGTCGGTGGTGGCGCCGAGCACGAGCGACCTGCGGCCGCTCCGGTGGGTCCACACGAGAGGGTGCTCCTTGGCCGGCCGCATGCGCCACAGCTCGACCTCTTCCGGGGTCGGGTCGGGGTTGTGCAGGCGCTGGGACGCCTCGATGGTGTGGACCACGCGCACCGACCCGAGTCGCTCCTTCTCCTGGTCGGAAAGGTCCTCGTAGGCCTGGTAGGAGCTCGCGAACTCGGTCTCGCCACCGGAGGCGGCCACATCGTGCGCGCTGAGCATCGTCGCCATGATCGGGACGTCGTCGGTGCAGCCGTCGATGTGCCAGTCGAAGGTGCCCTTGAGATACGCCGCCGCCCGGTTCCGCTTCGGGTCGAGCGTGACCAGGAAGATCTCGGGGTGCTCACCCTGCCCGAGCTTCTCCACCGAGCCGAGCTTGCGACTGAAGGCCACCTGGGCCTCGTCGTCGAGGGAGAGGCCGCGGAAGACGAGGGCGCCGTTGGCCTCGAGTGCCTCGAGCGTCCATTCAGGCAGGGCCTCGTCGTTGAGGAGCCGCTCGCGGTCGACCCCCTCCACGAGGGCACCCACGGTCGACGTCAGCTTCTCGGTCGTGATCACTGGCATGGGTGCTCTCCCTTCGTTGGCATGTTACGTCACGAACTCCGCCGTCCGGCGGTGGAAGCGCCACCGGCCGTGGGCACGGTGGAGCACGTCCTGGTAGCGGCCGACGAGCTGGACCGCCCAACCGGTCTCGCCCTTCAGGAGGAAGATCACGTCGCTGCTCGCGTGGGCCTCGTCGTCGCTCCACTCGGTGACGAGGGTGTTGACCACGAGATGGCGCTGGGGCCGCACCGGCGTCACCTTGGCGTAGGCCAGACGGAGGGCGTCATGGCCTTCGTGGGCGCCGAGCCCCGGGATTTCACAGGAGGCGTCCAGGCAGAACGTGGCGACGACGTCGTCGGTCCGGCCGTCGTCCAGGGCCTGGGTGTACGCGGCCATGGTGGCGCGGACGCCCGCGACAACCTCGGCGTAGGTGGTCTGGTGACTCTGCTCCGGCATCGGCACGTCTGCTCAGAAGCCGAGGTCGACGACCGGTCGCTCGAGCGGGTTGAGGTTGATCGAACGGAGGGCCGGGAGCAGCTTCTGGTAGGGGAGTCCGAAGTCCGGCTCGGAGGAACGCTTCCCGGGGATCCGGTCCGGGCCCTCCATCGCGTGGGGAACCGGGAGTGCCGACCAGTTCTGATCCACGATCGCCATGTGGCCCGCTCTCCCTCTCCCGGCTCACGAGAGTATACTTACCGGTCGGTACAAAATCCAGATCGGCGCATCCGACGCTTGGGTGCCGCGGACGACGCGGCGACCTCACGATTCGCGGCCCCATGACCACCCCTTCCGAACCCGCACCGACCGCGACCGATGTCGACGTGCTGGTCGTCGGTGCCGGCATCACCGGCATCCTGCAGCTGTACCGTGCGCGTGAAATTGGCTTCTCCGCCACACTGCTCGAGGCCGGGGGCGGTGTGGGCGGGACGTGGTACTGGAACCGCTATCCCGGGGCCCGTTTCGACTCGGAGAGCTACACCTACGCCTACCTGTTCTCGAAGGAGCTCTTCGACGAGTGGGAGTGGCAGGAGCAGTTCGCCGAGCAGCCGGAGACCGAGCGCTACCTCAACCACGTGGTCGACCGGTTCGACCTTCGACAGCACATGCGATTCGGCACCAAGGTCACCTCGGCCGAGTTCGACGAGGTGACGGGAATGTGGACGGTGGTGGCCGGGGACGGCTCTGCGTTCAGGACGCGGTTCCTGATCGCCGCGACCGGCGTCCTCTCGGTGCCGTACTTCCCGGACGTGCCCGGACGACAGGAATTCCGGGGCGTCTCGTTGCACACGGGCCTGTGGCCGGAGACGCCGGTCGACTTCGCCGGCAAACATGTTGCGGTTATCGGCACCGGATCCAGCGGGGTGCAGGTGATCCCTGCCATTGCCGCCGAGGTCGCGTCGCTGACGGTGTACCAGCGCACCCCCAACTGGTGCACCCCGCTCAACAACGCGCCGATTACGCCTGAAGAGCAGGCGCAACTGCGGGCAGGGTTCGAGGAGATGCGAGAGGTGCTCAACACCTCACCGGCAGGATTCCTCCATCCCGCGTACGATCGTGCGACCTTCGACGACTCCGAGGATCAGCGGCTCGCGTTCTTCGAAAAGATGTGGAACAGCCCCGGTTTCATGAAGCTCATCAGCAATTACACCGACCTGTTGTTCAACGAGGCCGCCAACGCCGAGTGGTGTGCGTTCATCACCCGGAAGATCCGGGGCATCGTCGAGGATCCTGTGACCGCGGAGATGCTCATCCCGAAGGACCACCGCTTCGGCGAGAAGCGGCCCCCCTTCGTGACCGGGTACTACGAGGTGTTCAACCACCCGAACGTCTCGCTCGTCGATCTCGAGCGGACGCCGATCGTGCGCATCACCGAGGGCGGGATCGAGACGACCGAGGGCGAGCGACCCTTCGATGTCATCATCTGGGCGACCGGCTTCGACTTCGGCACGGGCGCGCTCATGCGGATGGGGATCCGCGGCAGGCAGGGTCTCGCGCTCGCCGACCACTGGGCTGATGGCCCGACCACGTTCCTCGGCCTGCAGACCACCAACTTCCCGAATCTCTTCTTCCCCGGCGGGCCCCACGCTGCAGCCGGCAACAACCCGCGGTACAACGGCGACCAGGTCGACTGCGTCACCGAGACGCTTGCCTACGCCCGCGACCATGGCTACGACGTGATCGAGGTGACGCTGGAGGCCGAGGAGCGGTGGTGCGAAATGATCGAGCGCAACGTGGCATTCTCGTCGTTCACCGAAAAGAGCTACTACTTCGGCACCAACATCCCCGGGAAGCCTCGCCGGTTTCTCCTGAACTCAGGCGGACGGCCGAAGCTCTTCAAGGAGATCGCCAGGGTCCGCGAAACTGACTACAAGGCGTTCAGACTGTCGCGATCGGCGTCGCCGGCGAGCCCACCACGCCAGGAAGCCGCAACGGAGGAGCGGTAAGGAGGAACCGGCTGCGCTCGTGCTCGCGCAGCCACGTCGCCAACTCGTGCAGGTACCACAGCTCTCCGAGCGGCACGCCGAGCTTGAAGAGGCAGAGGTGGTGGATCGGAAGGAGCGAGTGCCGGCTTTCGTCGCGGTCCCTCCCGACCAGCCCCTCGACCGCGTAGTTGTCCGCTACCAGCGCGGCGATCTGTGATTCGGTGATCCACTCCAGCAGCGACTCGTCGCGGGCGTCGAGGTACGTGCACGTCGTGAAGAGCTGTTTGGGATCTGGGTTGTGTTCCCATTCGAGGATCTTGGTGGCGAAACCGGTGTGGAGCAGGACCATGTCTCCGGGCTCGATGACGACGTCGTCGGCCGCCATGATCTCCTCGAGTGTCTTCCGATCGACGCCGCGCCAATCATGGCCCAGATGGTGGGCAAGATCGATGAGGACCCCGCGGCCCTGTACGCCGTGGAAGGCCATGTGCTCCAATCCGAGATGGTGCGCGAAGCACAGGTGCTTACCGCCGTCCCCGGCCGCGTCCACCTTCGGTCCGACCAGGTCGACCCCGGCGCGGTACCCGTTGTAATAGACGGCCTCCTCGATCCCGTCACCATCGGCGTCGAACTCGGCGCCGGCGTGGGCCAGAGAGTCCCACTGTGTCGAGTACTGGAGGAACAGCGTCACCATGTCGTCGTTCCACACATCGACGTACTTGGGGCGCCCCCACTCCTTCATCTGGCTCTGATGAACGTTGTAGAAGGTGTCTCGGTTGCCTTCCATGTCCTCGGTCGGCGCGAGGACCGGAGGGAATCGCCGCTGGTTCAGGGCCGAGCCACCCGGATAGTCGAGCGGCAGGCTGAGACAGAAGGTGATGCCGGCCTCCACCTCCCGCACCCCCTGGAGGACCTTCTCGGGGGTGAGCAGATTGATCCGGCCGAGCTCGTCGTCGTCGCCCCAATCGCCCCAGGTCGAGCCAGGCGGGCGTTGCTTCCACAGTTTTGTCACGGCTTTACGCTCCTTTGTCGGTCGTTACTTGACGAGCTCCGGGTAGCACTGCGCAACGAGGGTGCGGCAACCCTCCTGCCAGGTGATCTCGCATTGTCCGAGCACCTCTTGCCTGAAGGCGGTGTCGGGCACCAACGAGCACCATGCCGCGTTCGTGTACTCGAAGCTCGGTTCCTTGCCGATCAGTTCTCCCATGTACGTGCAGGACTCCTCGGCGGTGACGACGTCGTCGCCGCACCAATTCACCACCAGAGGAGGCACACGGCCCGCTTCGAGCGCGGCCACGCCCAGCCGGGCGCAA
Organism: uncultured Acidimicrobiaceae bacterium; assembly: GCA_963753905.1. Lineage (GTDB taxonomy): Bacteria > Actinomycetota > Acidimicrobiia > Acidimicrobiales > RAAP-2 > Bog-756. The sequence goes on from CAVWDZ010000001.1 coordinate 274,403, forward strand.
TCCGGTTCGAAGATCGGTCGCGTAAACGTGGGTGCGTCAGGATGGAGTCGGATCGGCTTCCCCTGGACGATGCGATCGAGGCGGTCCCGCATCGGGCCGCCGTCCACGCCTGACGCACCTCCGATGCGGATGATCGTCGCTGGGATGTCGAGGCTGCGCGACAGATAGCTGACGATCGCTTCATTGGCCGCCTTGGTGAACGAGTAGGCACTCGTGGTGTGGATCCCGAACGGATGCGATTCGGGGACCGGCGTGTCGCCACCGGGCGGGTCGTACAGCGAGATGGTGGAGGCGAAGAGGAAACACTTTGCTGATCGGAAGTGCGCCATCAACCGTCCGGTTGCGTCGGCGTACGCGTCGAACGAGTTCGGCCAACGATCCCTCGACGGAACGTCGATTCGGTCCGTCGCATTCCGGATCAAGGGCAGTGCGCTGTGGAACACGTAATCGAAGTCGTCGGGCAGATCGTCGAAGGACTCGAACAGGTCGTGTCGGATGCACGTGACGCCGCTCGACTCCAGCTGTTCCCTCGCCCCGGGCTTCGAGAAGCGAGCCATGGCGAACACGTCGTTGTCGGGGGTGAGCAACCGCAGCGCTGGTGCGCTCACCGGCCCTTGCCCGCCGACGAACAACACCTTCTGCTCCTGCACGACCGGCGTCTTCGCGCTCAGAAGCCGAGGTCGAGGACCGGCTTGTCGAACGGCGCCACGTTGACCACGTGCAAGGCCGGGAGCAGCCGCTCGTGGGGTAGGCCGGCGAGGAAGCCGTCGACAGTCCGCTGGAGGTTGGAGATGTGGCCCTCGAGCCGCTCGTTCAGGCGCATGTACTTGAAGCCCGTCGCGTGGAGGCCCTTCTGCTGCTTCGGGATGTTCGAGAAGTCCTGCGCCGGGATCGGCGGCCATCGTGGGTCGTCACAATCCCAGATTTCGGGCGGCGCAGGTGTCTTCGGCTCCTCTCCCTCGGGGAAGCGCGCCAGCGACCAGATCTCCATCAGGGTCTCCTCCGGTCCCAACGGTCGGAACCGGTACGAGGAGGCACTGCTGTACATCGGCAACACGAAATAGTGCGGGAAGCACTGATAGAACGTGTCGTTGAACCCGTGCTCATCGAGTTCGTTGATGTCGGGGATGTCTGCGTGCCGGTCCTGGTGCCAGCGCATCACGGCGTCGTTGAGGGCGCGGTTCCATATCGAGACCGCGAGCCCCGGCTCGGCGGGCAGCTCCATGCCGCGCAGGCCCTCCGCCACGCGAACGTCGTTCGCGTGGACCATCCCGTCCATGCCGTCGCTCATCGCTCGGAGGTATTCGATTTCCGCATCGATGAAGGCACGCGGCTCGAACGGCGCGCCCGGGCGCAGCGAGTACCGCATGCCGGGGATGTCGAGCTGGGGGTGTGTCACCACCACGTGGTACATCTCGACGAACGCCTCGATCGCAAGCTTCCAATTCACCGGGAGTCGGGCCGCGTACCACTTCTCGGCCCGTAGCGATTCGACCTTCCACGCGTCGAGGATGGTGGCGGCGGGCTCCATGCATTTCCGTACTGGCGGTGCGTCGTTGTCGAAGTTGATCCACGCGCACCCACCCCACGTCTCACACCGCACCGGAACGAGGTCGACGTCGCTCGGCTCCAGGTTGTGCGGGGCGAACGACCTGCGCCGCGGGATGCCGGTGTTCGCGCCGTCGAGTCCGTAGCACCATCCGTGGAACGGGCAGGTGAACCCGCTCTCACACCTCCCTCGGCCCTGGGCCAACCTGACGCCCCGGTGGCGGCACGCGTTCTCGAACGCCCGCACCCCCATGTCGTCGGTTCTCAGCACGATGACGGACTGGTCGAGGATCTCGTACTCGACAAAGTCATGAGGTCGGGGGATCTCCTCGAGCCGGCACGCCATCTGCCAGACCCTCGGCCACAGGCGGTCGACCTCCAACCGGTAGAAGTCGGGGTCGAAGTAGCGCTCCTTGGGGACCCGGTCCGGGAGCGTCGGATCCATCGCGTAGGGCACCGGCAGTGCCGACCGCTTCTGGTCCACGAGCGCCACAGCGACCATCCTTCCCTTCGGAGCACGTCCTTGCGCGGGAAGCGTATACTAACCGGTCGGTACAAAAAATCCGCCTGGTGTTGAGGAAGGGCGCAGCATGATCAAAGACGATTTCGTCGTCTCGGGCGACGGCCACCTCCTCGAGCCCACCGACCTCTTTCGTACCCGCCTCCCGAAGCACTTGCGCGACCGGGCCGTGTGGGAAGAGGACTTCGAGGTCGAGCCCCTTGTCGAGGGCGGCGCGAGGGTCTTCCGTCGGCTGCACACGCCCGGGTTCGAGGGCTGGACGATCTCCCGGTACCGCCAGACCCGTGGGCGGATGCCGGAGGGTGATCCGGACATGATCCTCGAGGACATGGACCTCGACGGGGTGGACGCCCAGGTGTTGCACCCGAATCTGTCGCTGTTCGGGCTGTACTCCGACGACCACGAGCTCTCGATGGCCCACGCCCGGGTCTACACCGACTACGTGATCGAGCGGTTCGCGCCGTACTTCTCGCGTCTGGCTCCGACCGCTCCCATCCCGATCACCGATGTCGACGACGCTGTGGTCCAGATCGAGCGCGTAGCCGCGGCCGGGTTCCGCGCCGTCCTCCTGCCGGCGACGCCCCCCAAGCCCTACTACTCACGTGACTTCGACCCGATCTGGGCAGCGGTCCAGTCCAACGGCCTGCAGGCCTTCTTCCACACGCAGACTGGCGGCGTCAAGGTCAACGACCCGGCCTCCTCGACGCTCAAGGTGGTCATGGAGTCGGCGGCGCAGGTGAACATGCCGATGACCGAGGCATCGGCGTCGAAGCGAATGGTGACGCAGTCCGTGTACGCCGGGTTCGTCCCGGGGAAGCTCATCTGCGAGCTGATCGGCGGCGGCGTCGCTGAGCGCTACCCCGAACTCCACTTCTCGCTGATCGAGTTCAACGCCCACTGGCTGGCGTCGTTGATCGGCGCCATGGACAAGTGCTGGATCACCGGCATCGGCCAGGATCCCGACTGGTGGATCGGGACGTGGGACGACACCCGACCGCCCAACGACCAGGCCAACATGGCTCAGCTGTTCCGCCTGAACGAGAAGTGGCCGTACCCGCTGATGCCAAGCGAGTACGTGAAGCGGCAGTTCCACGTCCAGTTCCAGGACGATCCGGTGGCCCTCGCCTGCCGGTACATCACTGGGGTGTCGGCCATCGTGTGGGGCAACGACTATCCGCACGCCGAAGGGACGTTCCGCGGCAGCCGGGAGCTCGTCGCGACGCAGTTCGCCGACGTTCCGGCGGAGGAGCGGGCCGCCATACTCGGCGGAACGCTGGGTGGGCTCCTGGGTTTCGATGCCCCCGTAGCCGTCTGACCACACAACCGCCCGAAGCAACACCCCAGTCGCTCCTATCGTCTTCGCTCCGGGCCTTTGTAAGGGCGCGCCGTCGAGAGGTCGTAGATCCCTTCGCCGTGCTCAGGTGCCCTCGCTCACCCGAGACCAACCGTCTCCGGGTGCGTCGACGTGGATGATCTCCGGGATGCCGGCGAGAAGGTGGGGTAGCTGCTCCGTCGCCGCCTTGAAATGGGCCGACTGAACATGGGACTCTCCTGCTTCGGCGTCTCGGAACACCTCCACCAGCACCCACAGATTTGGGTCTTCGGGACTGCGGTACCAGTCGAAGGAGATATTGCCCGGTTCCGCTCGTGTCGACGTCGTGAACTCATCGACCAGCGACGGCCACTCATCCGCGTATTTGGACCGCACGTGGTGTTTGACAACGACGAGAATCATGTGAACCTCCGTGCTCTCTGCGCTCGACAGTCACTAGTCCCTGATCGGAATGGCCTCATGCCGAACCCATCTGAAACCTCCGCGCAACTCATCGTCATGTGCACGCTGCCATTCCGTTGCGTGTACCGACCGGTTGGTCTAGCCTACGCGATCAGCGTAGAGTTGCGCCTCGACAGCGCCGCATCGGTCGAGGCAGGAAGGGCACTGTGAGGACGCTGACGTCGAGGTGGAGATACTCGCCGAGGGGGTTCGAGGCTCCGGTGGCCGCCTGAGCGGGCTCGGGTTCGACGGGCGCGTCGCGGTGGTAACCGGCGCGGGGCGTGGCATCGGCCGTGCGTACGCGCACCTGCTCGCCGAACGGGGCGCGAGCGTGGTCGTCAACGACCTCGGCGGCTCGATGGACGGTGTCGGAGCGGACTCCGGCCCGGCCTCCACCGTCTCCACCGAGATCGTCGGCGCGGGCGGGGCGGCCATCGCCGACGGCAGCGACGTGGCGACCGTCTCGGGCGCAGAAGCGCTCGTGCAGTCGGCGATCGCGGCGTTCGGACGCCTCGACATCGTGATCAACAATGCCGGCATCATCAGATGGGCAGCCATGCCCGACGCCGATGCGGACAACCTCGAACGGCACCTGGCCGTGCACGTCGGTGGTTCGTTCAACACCACCCGCGCGGCCTGGCCCCACATGGTCGAGCAGCACTACGGGCGCATCGTGATGACGACGTCGACCGGGATGTTCGGGCTGCCGGCCAACACCTCGTACGCCACCGCCAAGGCAGCGGTCATCGGGCTCACCCGCAGCCTCACGACCGCGGGCGTCTCCCACGGGATCAAGGTCAACCTCATCGCACCTGCGGCGACGACCCGGATGGCAGGGGAGGGCTCCACGGCCCCGGAGCTGCCGCCGGAGCTCGTGGCGCCGATGGCCGCATTCCTCGCCCACGAGTCCTGTCCGGTCAGCGGCGAGATCTACACAGCCGGAGCCGGTCGCTTCGCTCGCCTGTTCCTGGCCTCGACCAGGGGGTACGTCCACCCCGGGTCGGAGCCGACGATCGAGGACGTAGCGGCACACTGGGCCACGATCAACGACGAGGCGGGGTACTACGTCCCCGTCGACCTCATGACCTGGTCGGCCACCTTCATGGCCCACCTGCGCCCGGACGATGCCGCCCCGGACCACTGAGCCGGGGATCCTGTACCGCTCGGTCCAATAGGATCGGCTGATGGACTTCTCGCTCAGCGGACCGGAAGGCGAGCTGGTCGGACTCTGCCGCGACTTCGCCCAGAAGGAGATCGCCTCGCGCGCCCCGCTGGCCTGGGACGAGGCCCGGTGCCCGACCGATCTGCTGCGCGAGATGGGCGAGCTCGGCCTCCTCGGCATGCTGATTCCCGAGGAGTGGGGCGGGATCGGAATGTCGACGGTCGGGTTCGTCGCGGCAATGGAGCAGATCGGCCTGGCAGACCAGTCTGTGGCTGCGGCGTTGCAGGCCCACGTCACGATCGGCTCGCTGCCGCTGTACCTGTTCGGCACCGACTCCCAACGCGAACGCTGGCTGCGACCGCTTGCCGAGGGGCGCGCGTTGGGTGCGTTCGGGCTCACCGAACCCGATGCCGGTTCCGACGCGCGCGGGATCCGGACGCGCGCGGAGCGGCGCGACGGCGGCTGGCTGATCAACGGCCGAAAGTCGTTCATCTCCAACGCGGGCACCGACATGTCGTTCGGGGTGACCTTGTTGGCCCGCACGGACACCGCTGAGGGGCACCAGCCGAGGTTCGCAACCTTCGTCGTGGAGAAGGACACTGCCGGGTTCACCATGGGCCCGAAGATGCGCGGCATCGGGTGGCGGGGCCTCGACACGCGTGAGCTGTACTTCGACGACGTCTGGGTCTCCGACCAGCACCTCATCGGCGACCCGGACCTCGGGCTCGGCCAGTTCCTGCGCACGCTCGAGGTCGGGCGCATCTCGGTCGCCGCGCTGTCGCTCAGCCTGATCCAGGCCGTGCTCGACCTGGCGTTGGACTACGCGCGCCAGCGGGTCCAGTTCGGGCAGCCGATCTCGACGTTCCAGGCTGTCCAGTTCAAGCTGGCCGACATCGCGACCGAGCTCGAGGCCGCACGCTGGCTCACCTACCGGGCAGCGTCCCTGCGTGACACCGGTCAGCCGTTCCGGACGGAGGCGGCGATGGCAAAGCTCAAAGCCAGTCGCGTCGCTGCCTGGGCCGCGTCAGAGGCCGTGCAGATCCACGGTGGGCTCGGGTACATGCTCGACACGCCGGTGGCCCGCTTCTACTGCGACTCCAAGGTGCTCGAGATCGGCGAGGGCACCAACGAGATCCAGCACGTGGTCATCGCACGCGCCCTGGGATGCTGACTCATACCGCCACGAGGCGACGGATGGCGCTGGCGATGTCGTCACGGTCGGGGAGCCAGGCCCGTTCGAGGTCGGGGGCATAGGGCGGGGGAGTGGCCGCGGCCCCGACCCGTTCGATCGGGGCGTCGAGGTCCCAGAACGCCTCTCGGGCCACCGTCGCTGCGATCTCGGCGCCGATGCCGAAGGGGACGACCGCTTCGTGCGCGATGAGGAGCCTGCTCGTCTTGTGGACGGAATCGAGGATCGGCACGATGTCGAGCGGTACCACCGTCCGGAGGTCGATCACCTCGACTGAGATCCCTTCCGCGGCCACCTGCTCGGCCGCCGCCACCGCCTCGTGGACCATCCGTGAGATCGACACGACAGTGACGTCGGATCCGCGACGGACGATCGCGGAGGTGCCGATCGGAAGCAGATGGTCGGGTGGGGGCTGTGGCCCCTTCATACCGTAGAGCAGCCTGTTTTCGATGAAGACGACAGGATTGGGGTCCTGGATCGCAGCACGGAGCAGGCCGTAGGTGTCGGCCGGCGTCGACGGCATGACGACGCTCAGCCCGGGGATGTGCGCGAGCAGTGCCTCGAGGCTCTGCGAGTGCTGGCTGCCCGAGGATCGGCCGGCTCCGAACTGGGTCCGGACGGTCAGCGCCATCTCGGCAGCTCCGCCGGTCATGAACGGCAGTTTGGCGGCCTGGTTGAGCAGCTGGTCGAAACAGACCCCGATGAAGTCGAGATACATGAGCTCGACCACCGGCCGCATCCCGGCCATTGCCGCGCCGACCCCCAGCCCGACGATGGCCGTCTCGGAGATCGGGGCATCGCGCACACGATCCCCGAACCGGTCGCGCAGTCCGTTGGTGAGCCCGAAGACGTTCCCACCCGCCCCGACGTCGATGCCGGCCACGAACACGCGGTCGTCCCCGGCGAGCTCGGCTTCGAGTGCCGTACGGACCGCATCCATGGTGCGGAACACCGGCGCATCGTCGCCTGGCGGAGGAGGCTCGGCCCGCTCGGGTCTCGCCCGTACGACATAGCGGGTGAGCGTGGCCGGATCCGGGGCGGGGAGCCGGCGCGCGGCCTCGACCGCGCCGTCGAGCTGCTCGGCGATGGACGACTCGAGCGCCTTCATCTCCTCGTCACCGACCCCCGCTCGCCGGAGGCGCCGCTCGTGCGCGACGAGCGGGTCGCGCGCCTCCCAGGCGCGGACCTCCTCTGCTGACCGGTAGCGCTGCGGGTCTCCTTCGTAGTGGCCGTGCCAGCGGTAGGTCTCCGCCTCGACGACCGCTGGACCGCCTCCGGTGCGTACGGCGAGCACGACGTCCTCCATGACGGCTGCCGTTGCGGCAACGTCGTTGCCGTCGACCGCGACAAAGTCGATGCCGTAGCCCGCGGCCCGTCGTTCGAGTGGCGCCCCGTGCTGACTCGAGACGTGCGAGAACTCGGCGTAGCCGTTGTTCTCGCAGAAGAAGACCACCGGCAGCTGCCAGACGGCAGCCAGGTTCAACGCCTCGTGGAACCCGCCCTGCGCGGGTGCGCCGTCGCCGAAGAAGGCCACCGCGACGCCGCCGTCGTCCCGGAGCTGTGCAGCGGTCGCCGCTCCGACCGCGATCGGCAGGCCCGCTGCCACGATCCCGTTCGCGCCGAAGATCCCGAGCGTCGGGTCTGCGATGTGCATCGAGCCTCCGCGGCCTCGATTGGTGCCTTGTTCCTTGCCGGTGAGCTCGGCGAACATCCCGAGCGGGTCGAGACCCTTCGCCAGGCAGTGGCCGTGGCCGCGGTGGGTGGAGGTGATGACGTCTCCCCTCCGTAGCGGCCAGCACGCGCCCACGGCCGACGCCTCCTGCCCGATCGAGAGGTGCACGAAGCCGGGCACCTCGCCGTCCCGGTAGAGCGCGGCCACCCGCTGCTCGAACCCCCGGATGAGCAGCATCCGGCGGTACATCTCGGTGAGGTCCGCCAGCGAGAACCCGGACGCCGATGGTCGACTGGCAGCCACGGTTGTAGTGTACTGGTCGGTACAATGAGGCGGAGAGCGATGACCGATCCGATCGAGATCCCCGGGCTGGTCGTCGGCACCCCGCCGACTGTCGGCAGCGGAAACCTGGTCGGATGACCGCATCCCCTCGGGTCGTCGTGATCACCGGAGCAGGCGGTGCGCTGGGCGCGGCGCTCTCGCAACAGCTCGCAGGCGAGCCCGCAACTGCTCTCGTGTTGAGCGATGTGAGTGCACCCTCGCTCGAGGCCACCGTTGCCGGTCTCCCTCGAACTGGCGGGATGGTCGAGACGGCACTCGCGGACGTGAGTGACTTCACCCAGGTCGAGTCCGTGATCGCAATGGCGGTCGAGCGCTTCGGGCGCCTCGACGTGCTGGTCAGCAATGCCGGGGTGCTCTCGCCGAACGGGCGGATCCACAATCTGACGACCGAGGACTGGGAGCGCGCCTTCCGGGTCAATGTCCTCGGTGCCGTCAACGGCATCCGTGCCGCGGTGGCCGTCATGCGCCGGCAGCGGTCCGGCTCGATCGTGCTCACGGCCTCGGTGTCCGGCATCACGGCGTGGTCCCACGCAGCGCCGTACTGCGCGACGAAGGCCGCGGTGATCCAGCTCGCCAAGGTTGCCGCGATCGAGTACGCCCGTGACGGGATCCGCGTCAACTGCGTGTGCCCAGGCACGTTCCGGTCGTCGATCCACGACGATCTTCCGCCTGACGCGCTCGACGCCATCGCCGTGCGGCATCCCCTCGGACTCGGATCAGCCAGTGACGTCGTGGGCGCGTACTCCTACCTCGCGGGCGACGCGTCGCGTTGGACGACCGGATCGGCGATCGTCGTCGACGGCGGATACTCGGCTCCCTGAGAGCGTCAGGTGCGGTCCCCGGCGCCCGTGGCGATCCCATGCATGAAGATCTCGGCGAACGGCTTGGCCACATCGCGAGCGGACAAGCGCCCGCCCGCCTTGAGCCACAGGTAGGTGTAGTTGTGCATCCCGAACCACGCCATGGCGGTCAGTCTCGGCTCCACCTCACGGAACTCGCCGGCATCGACGCCCGCCTGGACAACCGCCTCGACCCGTCGCTCGTACTCCCTGCGCCGTCCGCGGAACCGCTCGGCTCGGTCACCGGTGAGTGCCGGGAACTCGTGGAGGAAGACCCAGACATGATCCGGATAGCGGTGGATCACGTCGAGCAGCTCCTCACCGAGCATGGCCAGCTGCTCAGACGGCGACCCGCCCGCCTCGGCCACGCGCTCGGCGCCGACCATCACCTCGTCCATCACCCGATCGTGGATCGCTGCGAGGAGCTCCTCCTTGGAGCCGATGTAGTGGTAGAGCGCGCCTTTTCCGAGATCGTTGGCGGTACACAGCTCGGTGATGCCGGTGGCGTGGTACCCCCGCTGGGCGAAGACGCTCGCGGATGTGTCGATGATCGCCTCGGTGCGCGCGTGCCGCTTCGCGCTCCGTCGGGAATCGTCGGTCGTCACCGTTTCGGACATCTGCAGCTCTCTGTGGGCGTCGGCGCGCTGACGTCGGGATTAGTAGAATGACTGGTCGGTACAAGTCTCTCACGGTTCCGGAGGGAAGTCCGGGTGCACAAGCGAAGTCCCTTCGGTGGAGCCCAGATGAGCCTCCCGGGCCACGAGGTCCGGCCCAGGCGTTCGTCGCCAGGTTTGCCGAGACCGTGAGGCCCCCGCGGTGACGACCGCAGCTGCGACGCAGGCGGACATGAACTGGTTCGCCGTCCTCGCCCACCATGCCGAGCGCACGCCTGACAAGGCCCTCACGGTGTTCGAGGGTCACGCGATCACCTACGGGGAGATGGCCGGGCGGGCGGCTGCGTTGGCAGGCGGCCTGGGCGAACGCGGGGTCGGTCGTGGCGATGTCGTGGGGCTCCTCACCTACAACTGCCCCGAGTTCCTGGAGACGGTGTTCGCCGCCAACTACCTCGGCGCGATCGCCATGCCGATCAATTGGCGACTGGCGGCACCTGAGGTGCGGTACATCCTCGAGCACTCCAACGCGGGCGCGCTGGTCTGCGACGGCTTGCTCGCCGATCTTGCCAACGAAGCGACGAAGGGGATCGAAGGCACGCTCGTGCGTGCGTGTGTGAGTCCGGCTGCTCCTGACGGATGGACCGCACTCGCTGATCTCGCCCCGACCCCGAGCAGCGTGGCAGCGATCCCGATGGCTGCCGACGACGTCCACCGTCTCATGTACACATCGGGCACCACGGGACGCCCGAAGGGCGTCATGATCACCCATGCCAACCTGGCGTGGAAGAACTTGGCGCACCTCATCGAGTTCGGCTTCACGAGTGCCGATCTGGGGCTCGCCTGCGGCCCCCTGTACCACGTCGGCGCGCTCGACCTCACCACCACGTCACTCATCGCTGCGGGTGCGACGACGATCATCCATCGTTCGTTCGAAGCAGCCGACGTGGTCGAGGAGCTCGAACGATCGCGGGTCACCACTGTGTGGCTGGCCCCCGCCATGGTCAATGCGATCATGGCCCTACCCGACATCGCGGAACGCGATCTGTCATCGGTGCGCTTGATCATCAACGGGGGCGAGAAGATGCCGATCCCCCTCATCGAACGGCTCCAGCTCACCTTTCCCTCGGCCTGGTTTGCCGACGCGTACGGCCTGACCGAGACGGTTTCGGGAGACACCTTCCTCGACCGGGACAGCATCGTGAGGAAGCTCGGCAGCGTGGGCCGTCCGTGCCTCTACCTCGAGCTCGACATCTGGGACGAGCGGGGGAGGCCGGTGCCTGCGGGCGAGCGCGGTGAGATCGTGATGCGTGGCCCGAAGGTCTTCAAGGGCTACTGGCGGGACCCCGATGCGACCACTACCGCCTTCGCAGGAGGCTGGTTCCACACCGGGGACATCGGCGTCAGAGACGACGACGGGTACCTCTACATCGTCGATCGTCTCAAGGACATGATCGTGTCGGGGGGTGAGAACATTGCGAGCTCGGAGATAGAGCGCGTGCTCTACGAGCACGACTCAGTGCTCGAAGCCGCAGTGGTCGGACGGCCCGACGAGCGATGGGGCGAGGTCCCGGTTGCATTCGTCGTCTTGCGCACCGAGACAGCCGCGACGGAAGATGCCCTCCTCGAGCACTGCCGCGTCCAGCTCGCGCGCTACAAGGTTCCCAAGGCGGTTTTCTTCCTCGAAGCAGTGCCACGGAACCCGTCCGGCAAGGTGCTCAAGCGCGAGCTCCGAGATCGGCTGAGCGGACCGGCGGCCGGCTGAGCCATGGAGGGGGGATGGCACGCGCCTCGACAGTGAGCCAGCGTCACGCCTGGGAGTCCCGGCTCCATGCTTGCTGGTGCAACCATTGGCAGAACCCCCACTCTCCGTGACGGAGATAGATCGGGGCACCTCACGGGACCGCTCGTCGATACCGGCGGCTTTCTCGTCCTCATCCGCCCGAGGAGAACGATTGTCATGTTTTCCTGGTGTCATCGACGTGAACTCCGTCGACATTTGCCCGCGCGCGTGGTACAAGAGACCGGCGGGTAGTTGGGGAGGTGGCGCCTCTTCGGATCGAATGGCGAGCCGGTGCCTCCGCAACGATCTGGCGTTCGCCCAGCTCAATCCAGGAGGTTCGTAAATGTCCCGTGTGTTTCGGTTCCCGGCCATCAAGATGGCCCTTGCCGTGGTTCTGGTCGCGTTGAGCATCGGCGGCACGGTGTTCGCGCTCGGAGGAACCTCTGGCGCTACGACGTACCCACCTGTCGACCACCAGCTCTGCTACACCGCGGCGACAACCGGCTTCAAGCTCCCCCCAGCGGGAAGCGTGCGTCTGATCGACCAGTTCGCCCCGAACGGCTTCGTGCCGAAGATCAGCCCACTGGCCCTCAATTGCAATCCTGTTCAGAAGACGGTGACTCTGGCCACCGGTGCCAAGAAGACCACCACTATCACCAATCCCAATGCGCACCTGGCGTGCTTTCCGATCACAGCGTCTACCCAACCCCTCCATGTCGTGAGGGTGACCAACCAGTTCGGCACCGGAACGCTCAACGTGGGCCAGCCCAAGTTCCTGTGCCTGCCGACGTGGAAGAGCCTGACCGCGCCCCCCAAGGAGCCGACGAATCAGCCGCCGGGCCTCAATCACTTCACCTGCTACTCGGTGACCTACGTGCCGGGCACTGCTCCGTACAAGGTCCCGGGGGCCGTCTCCCTGAAGGACGAATTCGTACCGGCAACAGCACCACCGGTTGGGGTCAAAGTGGGCGCGCCTCAGCTCCTGTGTCTGCCGACTGAGAAGATCATCACGACGCCCGTCGGGACGAAGACCTACCCGATGATCAACCCCGTCAAGCACCTTCTGTGCTTCGTCGTGAGCACGACGCCCATCCGGAATCCGGTGTTCGACCTCAACCAGTTCGGGAACGCCACCGTGACCATCCGGACATCGAAGTACCTCTGCCTGCCATCGAACAAGACGGTCCTGAAGTAGCCGGACCTGACGTCTTAACGGTAGCCGGGTCGGGCCGCCCCACACCCATTTGTGTGTTGGGGCGGCCCACTCGGGCCGCTCCGGCGACTCCGGTACCGTAGGCCTCAGGGACCACGCTGAAGTCAGAGCGTCCCTGCGAGGCAGGTTCGGATGTGAACACCGACGAACGTCAGTTGGCAGTAGCCGTGGAAATGCATGAAGCGGCCGTCCTGGCAGCCTGCTTCGATGCTGCTGCCGCTGAGCCAGGTAACCCGCTCGGTGCCATCGTCGACCGCTCGGTCACGCCACCGCTCGCGTTGGCGCAGGCGACCGACTCTGACGAGATCAACCGAATCGTGGGCCTGGGGGTCTCTTTGCCCGCCTCGCGGGAGACTGTTTCGACGGTCGTTGCCTTTTTCGAGTCCTACCGTCAATCCGGGTTCCGCATCGAACTGTCACCGGTGGCCCGCCCTCCGCAACTCGCCGAGGAGCTCGAGAGGGTCGGGCTCCGGCCTCTCGATCACTCCATCACGAAGAAGATTCGGTCCACGGACGATCTTCAGCCGCCCGCGACCGACGTCGACGTCCGCTTGCTGGGCCGAGAGCACCGTGATGCGATCGCCGAGCTGAATCTCGTGGCATGGGGAGCGTGGGAGGCTTCAGACTCGCTGAGAACGTGGTTTGGTTCCACCGTCGGAACACAGCCCTTTCGTCACTACGGCGCGTTCGACGGTGACCGTCTGGTTTCAGTCCAAGCGCTGGTCGTCACAGATGCGATCGGCTGGACGGGGTTTGCTGCCACCCATCCGCGCTACCGGGGACATCGGCTGGGTCGAAGTGTCAGCCAGCTGGCCCTCATGCACGCCCGAGAACTCGGCTGCCGAATCGTGCACTCGGAAATGGACACCCGATACCAGCTCTCGAGAGAGCGGTCGTGGGAGACGCTCTACGAGCGGACCTTGTATTCGCCGATCCGTAGTGGGCCTGGATAGAGCTGGGACCAAGCCGAAGGGCCCGGGGCGGTGTCCTCGTCGGTCAGTTGTCGGCGAGAGCGACGCGTGCCAGTGCTTCGACTGAGGCGAGGGAGCCCGGACCTTGGGCAGCGACGACGGTGTGGCTTGCATTGGAATAGGCGTTCACGATCGATCGACCGGCCGTGGTCTGGCCGAACGCCCCGTTGCCGACCCCGGAGATCGCCGGCATCGTGGGCGCGCCCGGGGCGTTGGCCACCTGCCCGGCGAAGACCGCCGCGGATTGGTGCGCAAAGATCGCCACTGCGGCGTTCCCGCCGGCACTCGTGTACTCGCACACGATGCCGCCACCACGCGTCGCGGTCTGGACCGGGCCGCTGAAGGAGCCGCCGAGGGCAGCCTCTGCTTGGCTCAACGTCGGGCAGGTCGCGGCGCCGGTCGTCGAGGCCACTGTGGTCGTTGTGCTCGACGCTGACGTGGCGGTCGAGGACGGTGCTGTGGTCGACGAGAGCGTCGAGCTGGTGGTCGGGCTGGAGCTCCCCGACCCACAGCCGACGAGCAGCAGGCCGCCTGCCAGGGCACCCAGCGCCAGTGGGGTGCGCCTCTTCACATCCATGACCATAGGACCTGGTCGTGCCCCGGGCAACAGGGTCAGCCTCTGCCTCAGAACTTCTCGGGCAGAGTGCCGGTCACAGCGCTCGTGTCACCGCTTGTACCCGAGTCCGATGGCACGCACGACCTTGTTGATCTGGCGGTTCCCCTCCCGGTAGATCGCCCGCCGGGCCTGTCGCTGTGCAGCTCCTTCGACCCCACCGACGAGGCCCCCACGCTGATACCCGTGTTCCACAGCTTCGACGTTCCCGAGGTCGCGGGCGAAGCGGTAGAGCTGAGATCGAGTCGTGCTCATGTCTCGATCACCTCCTTGGTCCGGCGGTCGGCCAGGATCACCCGCTCGACGATGGTCCGCAGGGCCTCGGGCTCGGTGGTCGCCTCCATCCGGGCGAGATCCTCCGACGGCACCGACACGCAACCGAACCCCTCGTCGTCGAAGGTGCGGCGCCAGGTGAGCCACGCCTCCCCATCGCGATCCTCGTCGTTCTCCTCGACCGCGTTGATGAGCGCGACCACGTCGATCTCACCATCCCCCGTCACGTCGTACTCGATGAACAGCATGTCACCACCTCCCGGACGGTTCGCCATGCGCGCCAGGACCGTCGATTGCACCTTATGTCCGTCGGGACAAGCTGTGCCCGCTGCGCGGGGACCCAGCCGTGCATGTCACGGTCAGTCCGTGGCCTGTTGGGTCCCGCGTTCCCTAGAGTGGGGCGGAACGAGGGATCCGAGAACCGGAGCACTGATGACGGAGCGCTGGAAGCAGGTCGACGAGTATTTCATGGAGCGCGTGGTCAAGGATGACGCTGCTCTCACAAAAGCGGTCGAACGGGCCGGCGAGGAGGGGCTGCCCCCGATCCAGGTTTCGGGTCCGCAGGGCAAACTGCTCGAGCTGCTGGTCGTGATGATGGGGGCCCACAGGGTGCTCGAGATCGGCACGCTTGCTGGCTACTCGACCATCCGACTCGCCCGTGGAGTTGGAGAAGGTGGCGCCGTCGTGACCCTCGAACTGGACCGCCACCACGCCGGTGTGGCGAGGGAGAACCTCGAGCGTGCCGGGCTCTCGGGTCGGGTGGAGCTGCGGGAGGGCCTGGCCATCGACTCGCTGGACCGCATGATCGCCGAAGGGGTCGAGCCCTTCGACTTCTTCTTCATCGACGCCGACAAGTCCTCGAACCCGGCCTATCTCGAGCGCGCCGTCGGGTTGAGTAGGCCGGGGTCGGTCATCGTCGTCGACAACGTCGTGCGCGAGGGACGGATCCTGGACGAGGGGAGTGACAGCCCTGACGTCGTCGGTACCCGGGCGCTCTTCGACCTGCTCCACGACCACCCACGGCTCGAGACCACCGCCATCCAGATGGTGGGGAGCAAGGGGTACGACGGCTTTGCCCTGGCGGTTGTGGGACCCTGAGCCAGTGGTCCCCAGTGGGTGGGGGCCGGCTCGAATTCGAATCCAGGTTCTGCACCGAGATCCCATCTACTATGACCCCGGCGTCGGCGGCGGGTTGCGCGACAGAAAGCTGGGGGACGAATGCGGCTCAGGGGGATTCTTGTAGGGGTGGTGGCTGCCGTGTGCTGCGGGAGCTTCCTGGCTGCGTGCTCGTCGGGACCGCCGGCTGCCACAACACCGACCGGCGACAGTGTTCCGTTGGTTTCGGCCGGTTCGCCAGGGAACGCGGCATATCTGGTCTATTGGGACCAGAACGAGGAGGTGGACTTCCTGTCCATGCCCTCGGGAACCCAGGGTCAACTGCTTCCGGCCTGGGATCTCAACGGCCAGATCTGCATCCTGCCCGACGGCCGGTTCGTCGGAGGCTACGACCCCACGCTCCCCAACCAGGACAACGTTGGCAGTGCGAAGCCCTACAAAGAGCCTGCCGACGGAGAAGAGCTCGACGAACCCAACGGTTCGTTCAGTGGAGAGACGCTGTACGTACCGGGTCCGTACAAGATGCCGGGACAGCCGATCGGTAGTGATTCCCCGCCCACCGCCAACGGCGTGTTCAACAACAACCAGACCTATACCGGCTGCGCAATTGACAAATCTGGCAATGTGTTCGGGAACGACATCGCCACTGCGCAGGGTCAGTACCCCTCGCCGAGCAGCGGTCGGTTGGTCGAGTGGTTTGGGCCCAGTTACACGACCTCATGCATCGTGTACGGTCCGACAACCGGGGGGGTGGGGCCGCACCACACCGATGGATCAGGCGGGTTGGCCCAGCCGGGGATGATGGCTCTGGCCGACAACGGCGATGTGCTGGTTCCCAATGTGGGCACATCGAGCGTGCTCCGCTTCGCCCAATCGTCGATGCCAACCAGTGCCTCGGAATGCCCTGGAGGCGTCTACCCACGCAGCAAGGTGCACCTGACGGATTTCGTCAGGAACGTCTCCTTTCCCGCCGGTGTCGCCAAGGACCCGACGTGTGACTGCTTCGCCGTCAGCAGCTATATCGGTGATCCTGGCATCACCTGGTACAGCAGTAGCGGTCAGCCCGTCCCGGGGCGCGGCACGGTGCCGGGGACGACGATCGCAGACCTTGGTAAGAGCCTCGGCCAGTACAACCCGTTTGGAATGGCGTTCGCTCCGGATGGCACGCTGTACTTCATCGACATCCACATCGCCTGCACGGGGACGCTCACCAACTGTGGTCCGGCCAATTACTGGGGGCCGGTTGATGAAGGTGACGTTCACCGACAGGCAGCCTGCGACCCCTGTCGCCGTCGCGACCGGGTTCGACTTCCCGACGAGCGTCACGGTGTGCGTGCCGGCTACCCATGTGTGCCCGTATCCCACGGGCAAGATCGTTGCGCCCCTATCGGGACCGTCCGAGAACTCCGCACCTGATGCCGGGCCCACGTCCGACGCCCCAGCCAAAGCTGGCTTTGGATAACCCCTGAACTTGAGGACGAGGAAAGGATCGGTGCCGATGACCCGGCAAAGCCATCTGCGCATCTGGCGGGTGGTGTCGTTGGGTGTGACCATTGCCCTGACGGCGGCCGGGTGCGCATCGACATCCCCGACCGCCCACGTGGTGAACACCGGTCCGACCGTGCCGAGCCCGTGGGACTGGCCGACCTACGGTCACGATGCCCAGCACACGTTCCATGGTCGGACCACACTCACCGAGGCGACGGTGAAGACATTGAAGGTGGCGTGGTACTTCCCGACCACCGATGCGGTAACTGCTACTCCGACAGTGGTGGGCGGGACCGTCTATGTGGGGTCCTGGGACGACTATTTCTATGCGCTCGATCTCCAAACAGGTAGGGTGCGCTGGAAGTATCACCTGAGCGCTCAGAACGGCGTGACCCCGTACCCTGGGCAGAACCCCCGTGACAGCACGTCCGACGGGGGGCTCGTGACCTCCTCGGCCTGGTACGAGCCGGCCGAAAGCGGCCGTCCCGCTCTCGTGATCTTCGGCGGCGGTTATACGTTGTACGCACTCGTCGCCGCGACAGGAGCCGTCTACTGGCGGCACGTCTACACCGGTCGATTCAACCGACCGCTCGATCCCAACACCGACAACACCCGTATCTTCTCCTCGCCAGTGGTGGCCGAGGGCCTCGTGCTCTTCGGAGTGGACACGGATGGCCAGTCGCATTCGCGGGGCTACATCGTGGGGGCCAGTATCGACTCCGGTGACCCAGTGTGGGAGTTCCAGACTGATGTTGATGCTGCCGGTCAGGTAATGAACGACGGGTGCGGAAGTGCATGGTCGTCAGGCACGCTGCTGCCGCAACTCGGATACGTCGTATTCGATACCGCAGACTGCGATTTCACCAATAGCGATCCTCTGTCCGTAGCGATCCTTGCCCTCCACATCAGCGACGGGCACCTGGCGTGGG
The DNA here is from genome assembly GCA_963753905.1 of uncultured Acidimicrobiaceae bacterium. Taxonomy (GTDB): domain Bacteria; phylum Actinomycetota; class Acidimicrobiia; order Acidimicrobiales; family RAAP-2; genus Bog-756. The sequence goes on from CAVWDZ010000001.1 coordinate 292,446, forward strand.
TGTACCGTCCGCGGATCAGCGATTTCGCCTGTGACTGGGACTTCGGCGGCTCCGTCAACGCAGGAATCACAGCTGGAGGCACGGCCACGTTCATCGGAGCGGGCAGCAAGGACGGGACCTACTACTCGCTGGACCCGGCGACCGGTCACCTTCGATGGGCCACCAACGTCGTCTTCGGCGGCTTCTCAGGCGGCTTCATCGGGACGACCGCATTCGACGGCCAGCGGGTCTACGGAACCACAGCCATAGGTGACTTTGGCCGCTTCGAAAAAGATACACAGGTCCTGTGTGACCCGGGCAACCCCCGTGACACTCCTACGCAGGAACCCACCGTGCACGCGTTCGACGCCGCTTCCGGTTCAGTCGCCTGGCAGGCCGATGCGTCATCGTCGTTTGCTGCCACCACGGTCGCCGGGGGCATGACCTTCAACGGGCCGGCAAACGGGACGGCCATAGCGGTTCGTGACGCCGCAACCGGCATGCTCGTCGACTCGGTTGCCGTCCCCGGACCCACCTGGTCGGGCGTGGCCACTGTCGGCGACGCGCTCGTGACGGGTCTCGGGTCTTCGTACGTATCCCAGCCGGCCGGAGTCGTCGTCCTCACCCCAGGAGGTAGGCACCCGATCGAACCGTGAGTCCCCGACACGTCGACCCAAGGAGAAGCCATGAGCGATCGAGGGGATGGCCGGGTCACGCCAGGCGCACAGGCAGCTCCCGCATGGAAAGCAGGATGGGATTGTAGATTCCGAGCCAGCTGTACGAAGGCGGTCCGAGCACCTCGATCTCCCGAGTCCGAGCGAAGAGCTCCTCGAAGAGGATGATCATCTCGCGCCTGGCGAGGTTGGCGCCAAGGCAGAAGTGGACTCCGCTGCCGCCGAAGGCGACGTGCGGGTTCGGGGACCGGCGGATGTCGAAACGGAACGGCTCCGCGAAGACGTCCTCGTCGCGGTTGGCCGATGGATACCACATCGTCACGCGGTCTCCCTCGGCGATCGGCACGCCTCGGATCTCTGTGGACCGCGTGGTCCGTCGGGCAAAGTACGAAACCGGAGAGGACCAGCGCAGGATCTCTTCAACGGCGACCGGGATTGCCCCTGGCTCACGACGCAGGGCTTCGAGCTGATCGGGCTTGTCGAGGAGGGTCAGTAGGCCGAGGGAGAGAGCATTACGGGTGGTCTCACTGCCGGCGACGGTGAGGAGGAGGAAGAACAGGTCCAGCTCGATCTCATTCAGGGCGGTGCGGTTGCCCGCATCGTCTTCGATCTCCACCGTCGAGAGGATCGTCCAGACATCGTCCTTCGGATCCGAGCGCTTTGCCTGCCCGAGGGATTGGGCATACTCGAACATCTGGATCTGGAGTTGCCACTGCTCCTCCAGTGTGAGGCGATGGTCTGCGTCGCCCGCCTGGAGAAATTCGGTGGTCAGCGTGAACAGCCATTCGCGGTCCTCGAGTGGGATCCCGACGATGTCCGCGATCACGTGCATCGGGAGTCGGTAGGCGACCTCCCGCACGAAGTCACAGGTGCCGAGCTCCAGGGCCTTGTCGATGATCGACACGGCCCATCGCCGGGTGTTCTCGTCGAGTTGACGGACCATGCGCGGGGTGAACCCCGCGTTGATCAGGCGCCGTTGTCGGACGTGATCGTGTCCGTCCATGCTGACCAGCATGTTCCCGCGTATCTCGGGCTGGTTGCTCAGGCTGGGTCCGTCGTATGAGCTGAAGAGCTCGGGCTCGCGGCTGACTGCTTGCACGTCCTCGTGCCGGGACAGGACCCAGAAGCCCGCATCGTGACGGCCGGGGAAGTCCTCGGAAAAGGCTTGCCATCTGACCGGTGCCTCCCGACGCAGGACGGTGAAGATCTCGTGGGGGAATCCGCGCTGGTAGATGTCCGCATCGGTCAGGTCGAACTCGATATGTTCACGATCAGCCACGATCTCGGGCATCGGCGGCGGTCCTCGTGCAGCGGGTAGTCGACCCTCAGATCTTGCCAGAAAGAGAGGCGCCGCGTCCTGGCGACCGGGTGGCCGGATTCACAGTCGGCGCGGTTCGTCCCGGGGCTCCGGCTCGAGCGGTGGCGGCGGGACCTGGATGGACGGGGCTTCTGTCCCGCCGTCGACCTCGAATACCTTCCCGGTCACCCACGACGAGGCGTCTGACGCGAGGTACAGGACGGCACATGCGATGTCCTCCGGCTCGCCCGGTCGATGCATCGGCGTCCCAGCAATGAACCGCTGACGCAGCTCGTCGTCGGTCAGCACGACGTCGAGCGACCGAGTCGCGACGCCTCCCACGTCGATGGCATTGACCCGCACACGAGGCGCGAGCTCGGGAGCGATATTTCTGGTCATCCGGTCGAGGGCTGCCTTGGCCGCCCCGTAGGCAACGAACATCGTTTGGGTCATGCTGGCCGACCGCGACGAGATGTTGACGACAGCGCCACGGCCAACCGTGTCGACCATTTGACGCGCTGCCAACTTGGTCAGGGTCAGAGGGGCGGTGACGTTGAAGGCGAACGTCCTGGCCATGAAGCCCTCGCTGGTGTCCATTGCGGACCGAGGCATGGCACCCCCTGCATTGTTGACCAGGATGTCCAGCCGGCCCAACCGCTCCACCGCTTCGGACACCAGGTGCTCGCAGGCCGAGCCCACGGTGACATCGGTCGGTATGATCACCGCCCGCCGGCCGAGCCGCTCGATGTGGCCCGCCACTTCGTCGAGGTCGGACTCCGTGCGTGCTGCGAGCACGACATCCGCCCCCGCCTCAGCCAGCCCGATCGCGATGCCGCGCCCGATCCCAAGCCCGGCTCCGGTCACAATGGCAACCCGGCCGTCGACGGCGAACCGGTCGAGGATCATAGGTGCGTGCCGGCACCTGGCGCACCGTTGGTGCCACGTGCGGCGGTACGCATCGTTCGGTTGAGATCTCGAGCCGCCCGCCCCGCCACGAGCGGGAGGTCCAGATATGTCAGGAGCCCCGGCCGAGACCGGCAGACATAGGGAATGGCATTCACGCAGTGCATTGCGGTGGCCACCACGCCAGGATTCCGCGCCAGGCCCGCTTCTATGGTCTCCGGGTGCAGTTTCTTGAACGTCGTGAGGCAGCTCGGATCACCGGTGATCTCCACCTCGAACCGCTCACCCTCCGGGCCGAATCGCCATCCGGGATCAAGGTGCTCCTGTCCCATCAGCCAATTGACGGCGGCAGTGATCACCGGAACTCCGTCGATCGTCGCCTCCCACCGGAAACGTTGTGCAGCGACCATGCCGGGCTGGATCGTGCCGATCGGCGAATCGATGGGTGCCGTGGCGACCGCCGTCTCGTGGGTGGTCCGGAGCCCCGCATCGATGTCGAACCCCAACTCATCGGCGACCATGAACACCGACTGGCGGAACCCTGCCCCCAGTGCATCGGTCATGACACTCGTGGCCGCCACCTCGGGGGTCGCCCCGAACAGCATCCAGTCGCGCACGACGTCGGGCGCGCCATACGTCCGGATGTCCGAGAACTCCTCGGCCCGCACGTGCCTGATCGAGCCCGAGAGGGCGGAGACCATGAGCGGGAACCGCTCGGTGATCCCGCCCGGGTGGATCCCGGTGCCGTGGAGGGTGACTCCGGCACGGGTAGCCACGGCGTCGACTCGAGCCCGTTCCTCCGGCGCCGGATAGAACCAACCAAGCGGAGTGACCACGTTCTTGCCCGACTCGAGAATGGCGGTCACCGCCGCCGGGTCTGCAATGAACGGGCTGTAGAGCACGCAGTCGGCTTCGGTGTCGAGCAGGGCGCCCATGTCGCGCGTAGCCGCGACTCCGACGGGGTCCAGGCCGACCAGTGTCCCGAGGTCGACCCCTTCCTTGGCGGCGCTGTGGACCCAGGCTCCCGCCAACTCGAGGTCTGGGTGTGCCAGGACCCCTTCGATGGCTGCGCGGCCGACGCCTCCCGTGGCCCACTGGATCACCCGGTAGCTCATCTCTTCATGCTCCTCTGGCTGGGGCCGTCTGTCGAGCCGGACCGAGGGTGACGAAGATCACGTCCGGTGTGCGGATATCAACCTGAGCGAACCCGGGTAGTCGGCCGCCGTCCGCAATGCCCCATACTTGTCCTCCCAGGTTCCGTCGTCCAGAGCTATGCGAAGGGCTTCGGCCGATCGTTCCTCGACCTGGCGGTCGACGAAACCCCACGCGGATTGCGATTATCTGGGAAGAGGAGATTCTCGGCCACTGCGTCGACGGAGGTGGCCCCTGCCGGCTGCTCCCTCACGGTCACATCGTATTGGCGATGCGATGACCCGGCACTGTCCGGGGACTTCGCGTCCCTGTGGGCATCCGCCTGTTCGTATGGCATCATCTTGTGGCTTCCGCCGATGAGGGGAGATGCAGCCGACGTGGCCAGATTCCAGCTGTGGTCCGACGAGATCGAGGCAATGCGGCCAGAGGCTCGGGCCCTGATCGATTCCGGCCGAGACGCACTCGCCCTGGGAGAACCCACCCCCGAGGGTGCCACCAGAGAGGAGATGCTCACTGCGCTGCGGCAGTCCATGGACGCGGTGACGCTTCCCATGGCTGATGCCGAGGTCCGCGAGATCAGCGGTGTTCCGTGCCGTGTCTTTCGGCCCGACGGACCGGTTCGTGCCGTCTACCTCCATTTCCACGGTGGGGGGATGGTCGCGGGCTCGCCTGCGCTGATGGATATTCCCAACAGCATGCTCGCGAAGGAGTTCGGCATCGCTGTGGTGTCCTCCGACTATCGAAAGGCCCCTGAACACCCGTGGCCTGCAGGTCCCGACGACGGTGTCGCGGTCGCGCGGTGGCTCCTTCAGCACTCGGAACAAGAGTTCGGGTGTTCGTCGATGCTCATCGGCGGCGAGTCGGCTGGTGCGTATATGACCGCGATCGTCGCTCTCCGCATCCGTGACGAGCTCCATGCGATCGACAGGGTCCACGGTTTGAATCTCCTCTTCGGTGTGTTCGATTGGGGGAGATCGCCCAGCCAGCGCGGGGTTCGTGCACAGGATGCATTTGATGTGTTGAGCCCTCAGGCTACGGCCCTCATCTCAGAGTGCTTCCTGCCGGATATGACCGACGACCAACGCCGCGCGCCCGAGATCTCGCCCGCATTCGCCGACCTCCACGAGCTTCCACCTTGTTTCGTGTCCGTCGGCACGTGCGACCACCTGCTCGACGATTCTCTGCTGTTGGCGAGCCGTGCAGCGGCTGCTGGTGTCGAGGTCGAGCTCTTTGTCGCACCAGAAATGCCGCACGGATTCATCATGTTCGACTGTGGGATAACCAAAGTCTGGTCCCAGCTACAGGCATCGTGGCTTCGGGAGCATATTCCGCGGTGATGAAGCTCGATGGTGGGGGAGCGGCCTTCAGGTAGCGACGTTCTCGAGCCAATTGCTCCGTGCCTGGGTCTCTGTACCTCAACCCGTACGCTGGGCGCCTGGAGCATCGTCGGAAATCGCCCGACAATGACCCGCTCTTGCTCACCTGGCCATCGGAAGAACCCGCAGCACTGTTTAAGTGTGCAGTCATGCTTGCTAGGTTGTCCGATTGACAGCAACCCACAAGGAGTGGCATGGCACGTATTGAAGAGGTAACGGTTTCACTTGTCGATGATTTCGATGGAACTGCGGCCGCAGAGACCGTCAAGTTCTCCGTGGACGGAAAGAACTATGAGATTGACCTGTCACGGTCGAACGCCAACGAGTTGCGGAGGACGCTGAGGCCCTATGTGGACCGGGCTCGAGCCACCCGCGGATCGACAAGCGGCCGAGGGAGCAAGTCCACACGGGCAACGGGCCAGTCCCGTCGGCGGTCTGAAGGCTATGACCGCAGCGAGGTTCGGGCGTGGGCCAAGGCCAACCGGATCAAGATCGCGCCGCGTGGCAGGATCTCGAACGACGTGGTCGAGAAGTGGCGAGCGGCCACCAAGAAGTAAGGACCGAACGGAGGGCCCGAGGATTCTGGCGCCCCGCTCGATCTTGGCGCTAGAACGAGTTTGTTGCGCAACGTAACCCTCGAACCATGGAGAGATCTGTGTCAACCGATCGCGTGTCCGCAACCCGACGTATCACCGCTCCTGCGAGCGAGCTCTATGCAATCGTCTCCAGCCCGTCCGGCCAGGTTGCGATCGATGGATCCGGGATGCTCGATGCAGCTCCCGACGACAGACCACTGACAAGGGTCGGTGAGACATTCGACATGGACATGGACCGCGAGCCGCTGGGGGACATCCCAAACCTGAAGAAGTACCAGGTTCGCAATACGGTCACCAGGATTGTCCCAGACCATCTGATCGAGTGGACGATCGGATTTGGGGACAATCCGCCATTCGGTCATGTCTACGGATGGTCGCTCGATCCCGTGAACCAGGACGAAACCGACGTCACCAACTATTGCGACTGGTCGAATGCCTCCGAAGAGATGCGTTCGGGCGTGACATGGCCGGTCGTACCGGTGGCGATGCTGGAACGGTCGGTCGACAACCTCGCCCGGATCGTCACTGAGCATTGAGGGGCTGGCAGCTAGTCCCGCGGACCCTGCTGTTGGTGCTCTATGGCAGGTACGCCCAGACGAGCTGGATGTGGTCCACCTCACCGGATGACAACTTGAGTTCACTCGGCTTGCTGCATTGGCCGCTCGGTCCACCAGACGCCCTCGACCCACAGCCGATCACGGTGTAGTCGCCGGGCGAGAGCTCGATTTCGAACTTTCCCGATGTGCCGACTTTCTTCAGGAGGACGAGCGGCACAGAATTGAATTCCACTTCGACCGTCCCGGCGGTCGGTCGGAATGTGCCGGGGAAGGCACCTCCCTCGACCCCCAGTTTGCCGACGAGGATAGAGGGGCGCGCGGTGGGAGTGGCAGCGTGGGCTGGAGCGGCCGTCAGTCCTGTCAGTGCGATGGTGCTGGCCGACAAGGCCAAGGCCAGGTTGGTCAGACGCGACATGGTTCTCCTTTCGATCGACGTGGCGCGTCGCGGAGACGGCCGACGCTCACCACGCGAACGGGAAAGCAATACTTGTCAACCTCCCCTCGAAGACCGTGCCACGAGGACGGCCGTTGGGCAAGCGAAATCTCTGTGACCAAACGGATCCAGGACGTGCCGGAGGTCAGGTGCTTTCCCCGGCAGGGGTACCCCTCATCCTCCGACGTTCGACCGGGCTGCCACTTGGTCGAGGGTCTGTGCGTCGGCAGCAAGCAGGTACCCCTCCTTCACCTCTGCCCCTGTCGCGGTGTCCCACTTGGCGACGAACGCGGCATGGGTGGGATAGAGGACTGAGAGCTGCGCGGCGCTGAACGGAGCCGTAGTACCGAGAATTCCGCACAGGGCAGGACCTGAGATCGATTCCGCTTGGCTCGGCTGGCTCGGTTGGGTCGCGCCTGGCTGACCGAGACCGGACAGCTTGGCGACGGGGACTTGTACTTGCGGGGGTCGGACCCCGCCCAGTGCGATACCCAATGAGTTCGTCAGAAAGGTGTGCGGGTCGGCAGGGTTCACCTCGAGACGTGGTGACTGCTTTGGTGCGTTTCCGGTCACCATCCAGTTGTTGACCGCCACCATCGCCGCTCGGAGCTCGTAGGTGTGGGATTCGGTATTGATGGGCACGGTGCAATCGACAATCCCGGGAATCGGGTCCTTTGGAGGGTTGAGCATCGACTGGAATGCCTCAGCGTCGGCAACACCGTTCCCGGTGTCGGAGCGGGAGTAGACCACGCCGTAGGAGTCGTCGTGGGCAGCCCCGGCGATCTCCCATTCCCGTAGGTACGGACTTGGCGGCTGGCGCGCTGGCAGATAGCCGAGACTGAGGAGATCGGACTCCGTCTCGAAGAGGAAGACCGGTACGTGGATGTCCGTGCGGATGAGCGTTGGGGTCGGGGGAGTGATGGTCGGCTGTGGTGATTGTGAGAGGTTCGCGGCACCACCTCCGCGGCTGTAGACGAAGTAGGCGTCGTAGATGCCCGGCGAACTTGCTTGAAGGGCGTCGATGTAGCTCACCAGCCGAAAGGCGGATTGGGACTCCCCCAAGGCCAGAACGCGCTCTGGCTTGAGGCCTGCCAGGAGTCGTGCTCCCGAGCTGCGGATAGCTTGGCCCGCCTGCTGGTAGATGCTGTACGAGTAGCTGTCACCGGGGTGATTGAGAGAGCCGTAGCGGGCGGGGTCGGTCGGCTTGAGGGCGCCGGCACCATCGGCCGCAGCAAGCGATCCAGACTCGCCGTTGATCCCACCAGCCTGTGCGTCTACGCCCACATAGGCCATGCCATCGCGGATCATTTGAACGTGGGCACTCAGCCAGGCAGCCGGAGCGTCGATTCCTGCCGTTTCGTTGAGCCACTCGACGACGACAGTCCCGTCGAAATGTGCTGGGTTGACGGGTCGGTAGACGACAATGCGCGTCTTGTATGGAGCAGTTGTCGCCGGTTTTACATCCCATCGGCCGTTCTTGGACAGCGGCGCTGTGCTCGTATAGGAGGTGGCCGTGCCGGACAGAAAGAACTCGGACTGCTCGTAGCCGACATTGGAGGGAGCGAAGTCCGTGGAACCCAGGAAGGAGATCCCGCTGCTTGGCAGAATCGGCCCCTCAATTGTCGGTGACGGTACGGACGCCTTCACGGTCGTCCCGGACGTGGTCGTAGGCGTTGCGGCGTTGGAAGAGCACCCTGTCAGGACCGCTGCGCTCAGAACGCTGACGAGCAAAGCGCGGGTCGCCGTTCGATTCACAATGATTCCCCTTACAGTCAGTTGGCTGGCAGATTCTGTCAGTAGGGGCTAAACATGTCAACGACCTCAACGGCCGAGAGATCGGGTCGGGCTGGCTCACTGCCGGCCCTTCTTGCTCTCATTGTCGCGGCGGCGAGACCATGTTGCGGTCCGGACAGTCTGGATCCCGCTGTGTGAAGTCGAGTGTGGCAAGAAAGGACGGGACTTGGAAGAGCAATCGCTTGCCACCCAGTTGAGGGCGAAACGGTCACAGATGATGGTGGAGGCGCTGGAGGGCGTGGCTCTGCGGTTGTTCGAGCAACGCGGGTTCGGAGCTGTAACGGTTGACGAGATCGCCTGGGAGGCTCAGATCTCGCCCCGCACCTTCTACCGGTACTTTCCTGCCAAGGAGGACGTGTTGCAAGTCCACATCGACAAACGGAGCGAGGCCCTCGGCGTGGCACTCTCGGCTCGTTCTGTCGACGAACCGCCCCTGCTCTCGCTCCGCCTGGCCCTCGCGGAGGTGCTGTCGGCAGAGGACAGCGGCGCAGTCAGGCGATGGATCGGCGTCGTCCAGGCCACGCCGAGCGTGTTGAAGGCCGTGGTTGGAGGTATACAGCTCAAGACTCAGCGAGTCATTGCCGAGTTCTTTGCTTCCCGCTTGGGTTTGCCAAACGACGCTCTTGTCCCGACGATGCTTGCTGCCGCAGCGGGAGGAATCATCCAGACGGCACATGCCCACTGGTTCTTCAACGGAGGGGATCTGGCGAGCACCGTCTCTTCGAGCTTGGAGGTCCTCGAGACGGGATTCGGAAGCGACTCGAGGATTTGGTTGCAAGAACTCGGGTAGACGCTCGGTCGGATCACGCCGATCCCGGAGATTCGGACTCGCCATTCGAGCCCGTCGATCCGACCGCAGGGATCGGGTCCTTGCAGCAGGGCCTTCGGGGTGCAACCCACTACATTTGGGTTCGGTGTCCGGCTCTGAAATCGGCTTTGTCCTCTTTGACCTGGGAGGCGTTCTCATCGAACTCGGCGGGGTGGCAAGTCTCCAAGACCTGGCCGGTATCGCAAGCGATGAAGAAGTCTGGCAGCGTTGGCTGGCGAGTCCTTGGGTCCGCCGGTTTGAGAAGGGCGAGTGCTCAGCAGCGGAGTTCTCGATCGGAGTCGTCTCGGAATGGGAGCTCGCCATTTCGCCCGAGCGATTCTTGGAGGTCTTCAGAGATTGGCCGGTCGGCCCGTTCTCCGGGTCTCAGGAGCTGTTGTCAGAGGTCCAGCAGTTGGTACCGATCGGCTGTCTCAGCAATACCAACTCACTACATTGGGAGCACCAGGCCTCACAGTGGCCGATGCTCGGTACGTTCGATGCCCGGTTCCTCTCCTTCGAGCTCGGAGTCGTAAAGCCCGATCTCGCCATCTTTCAGGCGGTGGCCGACCAACTTCCCGTAAGTCGGGATCGAGTCCTCTTCTTGGACGACGTTGCGCTGAACTCGGACGCAGCCCGATCGTTTGGATTCTTGGCTGAGCAGGTGCGTGGCATCGAGGAAGCAAGGCAGGTGCTCACCGACGTCGGCATACTCGAGACCTAGATGGATTTCGGGGGTATCTGCGAGAGACTTGGCCGGTGCGCAAGCAGTACAACTTCCGACCGGGAGCCAACGGCCTGGACGCTTGGGACGTGGACAAGCTCATCGAGGCCAGCTCTGATCTACCGGTCAGAGAGGTCTCGCTCGATTCCATTGCTGACGTCGACACGGACTTCTGGTTCACGTTCGGACCGACCCCAACGGTCCGGCGGATCATCGACCACATTCGGCTGATTCAGGAAGTCGATCTCTCGTATCCGATCATCCTGGGTGCGGACGGGCGTGTGATGGACGGCATGCACCGAATTGCCCGGGCCATCCTGGATGGCCACTCGACGATCAGAGCCGTGCAATTCGTCGTTGAGCCCGAGCCTGATTATCGGGACTGCTCGCCCGAGGATCTGCCCTACTGAGGATGCGCCCGCCTCCCAATCTCGTCGGAGGCACGCCGTGATCTCCTCGATCAGAGGACGGGCGAACAGGCAACGGTCGCTTGTTGGTACGTTTCTCGTGCGGATCGGCGGGCCATCCGGCTGACGACGGAACAACGCCGACGCCCCGCACAACCCCTAGTTCCGGAAGGTGTGATCCACGATGCCAGCGACACAGGCACTACCCACTGTCGGCCCCATCGCCCGTTACGAACAGAACATCATCGACCGCATCGCCGACTTCAACGACCCCCACCAGGAATGGCGTCGCCTCTTCTCCGAGCTACTGGGCACGTTCCTCCTGGTGCTGGCGGCGGCCGGTGGCGGGATGATGGGTCACGCCTTCCCCGGTGTGATCAGCCGAACCGCCGCCGTCGTGGCGCCCGCACTGACAGTGATGGCCATCATCTTGTTCATGGGCAGGGTGTCCGGTGCCCACCTGAATCCGGCAGTCAGCATTGCGTTTGCCCTGCGCCGGGACTTCCCGTGGCGGCGGGTGCCTGGCTACGTCGTCGCGCAACTCATCGGTGCCACGCTCGCCGCCCTCTTCCTGCGTTCGGTCGTCCACGTGTCCGCCATGTACGGGTCCAACTACCCGGCGCACGGCTACTCCGACATGGCTGCGTTCTGGATGGAGCTGATCTTGACGCTGGGCCTGGTCAGCGTGATCCTGGGCACAGCCTCCGGAGCACAGAACATCGGCCTGTTCGGTGCCTTCGGGGTCGGGGGGTACATCGCACTGGCTGGCTTGTGGGGTAGCCCAATCTCGGGTGCTTCGATGAACCCGGCTCGCACCTTCGGCCCCGATCTGGTCGGCACGACCTTTACCGGCTACTGGGTCTACATCGCCGGTCCCATTTCCGGGGCGGTGTGCGCCGTCATCATCGCCTTCGTCCTGCGTGGCGCCGGCGGCGGTAAGTCGGGTTCGGGCGCGGCACAGGGCGACCTCTTCACCGAGGTGTACGAGGGGGGAAAGTCGTGATGACATCACCACGGTACCGATGTCGACTGACGCTCGCTGGTCTCCTCGCCATCGGTCAGCCGATGTGAGAATGACTGAAGCGGATGGGCAACCGTTCGAGAATCACGGTCCCGAGGAGCATGTTCGAAGGTCTCGTCAGGACCGCAACCGCAACCTGACCCTCCGACCGTCCATGCGGTTTGGACACCGCTGTCGCACTGAAGTGCCCGGAGAAGGCGAGCACGCAGAGACTCTGCTTGGCGGAACCCTTCGGCGATATCTGAGCCGCCAGTTTCGGAGCCTCGCGACGGAGCTCGGCGAGAGAGAACAGACGGACCCCGAGCAGTTTGCTGTGCGACCTGACCGCCTTCGTCGCCGCTGGCAGGGCCAGGAAGCAGGAACTGTCGCTGGTCCCGAGGTTGCTGCGTATGGATGTGCAGCCAGCCGCAAGGAAGATGATCAGGGCGCAGGCCGCGAGCCCGCGAGCCCGTGAGAACGAGGGATGCTCGCGTGATAGCGGGGAAGCGGCCATCACGATACCGACGGCCGGTCCGCCCGAACGGTCTGGACCGGTTCCGAGCCCGTCCGAGCCTCGGTGACCGTCCGGGCCGGCGAGCCGAATATGGGTCGGCTCCAACGGCCCCGTCTCACCTCGAGTGCCAGTTCTCCGACCAGGAGCCACCCGACGACCAGGACCAGCCAGAAGCTGATGAGCCGGTAGAGCAGGACGGCATCGACCGTGGCCACATGGGCTCCGCCGAAGGCGACCAGGGCAATCGTGATGCTGCCTTCGACCACACCCAGTCCACCTGGCGTCACCGGTAGCGCTGCGGCCAGTTGACCCGCCCCGTATGCGAGCAGCAGGCCCTTCGAGGGGATCGAGGCACCGATCGCCAGGAACATCAAGGCAAAGCAGGCGCAGTCGAAGAGCCAGTTCGCCATACCGCACCCGACGATGGTAACGATTCGCCGCCACCCGAGCTTGACCGACGTGAGCTGTCCGACGATCCGGTCGGCCAGTTCGGCGACGTCACCCCTCGGCCGTCTCAGGATCGAATGGGATGCACGCAGGACCCAGGGCAGGACGACGAGCAGCGGGCGCTCGTAGACGAAGAGCACCCCCACCGCGATGGTCACCACGAGGACCCCGAAGAGGACCGGAACCAGGTCCAGGGAAGCTCCCTCCTCGGTTGCCAGTGCCAGTCCGACCGTCGCCACCAGAGAGAGGGACACCATCGATGCGATGACCGTCCCCACGATCGCCCAGACGGCGAGCGTCTCGTCGGCGCCGAAACGCCGGAACCACCGAAATCCGTACACGGTTGAAACAACATTCCCGGCGGGAAGTGAGTTGGTCAGGGCTTGCGAGGCAAGCGTCATCCTGAAGAGCGGAGAGATCGGCGGTGTGAACCCGCCTCCGGCGCTCAGGAGCTGGTACTCCATGGCCGTGAAGCTGATGAACGAGAGCACCTCTGCCCCCACTGCCGCAAGAATCCACCACCAGTTCACATGGTCGAACACCCCGGTGATGCCGGACAGCTCATCGGTGTGCGAACTGAGGACCCAGACCGCAATGGCCACAGCGCCGATGCCGGCGAGGTACCTCAGGACCGGCCAGGTTCGGCGCAGCTGCGAGTTCCCCCCGGGTGTTCCATGTCCGAGTGAGTCCGTGGCTCCAGGTCGGGGCGACGCACCGGCGGGTCCTTCGGGCGAAGCCTCAGAATCCTGCGGTCTCATTGCCCTGCTTCAGGAGACACACGGCATCGACGGCTTCCGCACAGGGCCATCGTACGGGCGATCGGGTGCGGATCCCCGGCATCGTCCCGTGCTGATCGCCCGGCATGAGCGCGTCACGGGCAGGGCGCGGCTGGATCGCCCACGCCCCGCGATCATCGACGTACCGCAGCGGCAACGGTGAGGGAGCGATCGTGAGTATACCCCAAGGGGGTATACTCACCTCATGACCCCGACAACCCCGGACCGCCCCGCATACGCCTCGGACAGAGATGCCATCCAGAAGCGCCTCCGTCGGATAGAGGGCCAGGTTCGGGGCATCCAGCGCATGGTGGACGAGGACCGCTACTGCATCAACGTCCTGGAGCAGGTCTCGGCCGTGACGAGGGCCCTTCAGTCGGTAGCCATCGAGCTCCTCGATGACCATCTCTCACATTGCGTGTCTGACGCCATCAAGAGCGGTGGTGAGGAAGCAGACTTCAAGATCGGTGAGGCCTCCGCGGCCATCGCCAGACTGGTCCGCTCATCGTGATCTCCGGCGTTCCCTGGCTGATCGACATCGGTCGGAGCGTGCGCGAAGGGTTCTTCATGTTCTGGGAGACCCTGTGGCCGCTGATTCTGGGATTCGGGCTCTCGGGGGCGGTCCAGGCGTTCATCAGCCGTGATGCCATCCAGGCCGGTCTCGGCAACCACCGACCGGCTGCGGTGGTCCGGGCGTCGGGTTTCGGCATGGTCTCGTCGTCGTGTTCCTATGCGGCCTCGGCCATGTCGAAGTCCCTCTTCGTCAAGGGCGCCGACTTCGTTTCGGTCAATGTCTTCATGTTCGCCTCCACCAACCTGGTGCTCGAGCTGGGCATCGTGCTCGTCGTCCTCATGGGCTGGCAATTCGCCGCCAGCGAACTCATCGGCGGCATCATCATGATCGTCCTGTTCACGGTGCTTGCAAGCCTGTACCTCAGGGGGCGTCTGGTGATCCAGGCCAGAGCGCGACTGACCTCGGAGACGGGCGGCCGTGAGCACGGTCCCCCCGAGGACACCGCACTCCAGCACGAACCCTGGCGCAAGCGCCTGCGCTCCAAGGGCGGCTGGGCGGACTCGGCTACGTACACGATGACCGACCTCACCATGATCCGGAGGGAACTGGTCATCGGGTACGTGGTGGCCGGGTTCCTCGCGACGCTGGTGCCGGTCCATGTCTGGAACATCCTGTTCCTGCACGGGCGCGGGTTCTGGACGAGCGTCGAGAACGCCATCGTCGGACCGCTCATCGCCATCGTCAGCTTCGTCTGCTCGGTGGGCAACGTGCCGATGGCGGCAGCCCTCTGGCACGGTGGGATCTCCTTTGGTGGGGTGATCTCGTTCATCTTCGCCGACCTGATCGCGCTACCCCTGCTGCTCATCTACCGGCGCTTCTACGGCACCCGGCTCATGTGGCGCATGCTCGGGGTCTTCTGGCTGGTCATGTCTCTCGCCGGGCTCATCACAGAGGGCATCTTCCGGGCCGCGGGGCTGGTCCCGACAACCCGGCCGGCGCAGATCGTCGCCAGCCACTTCGAATGGAACTACACGACCTATCTCAATGCCGTCTTCCTGGCGTTGTTCGCTCTCTTGTACTGGGCCTATCGCAACCGCGAGCGTCTCGGGGGCGGTCGTGACTACGCCATCGACCCGGTGTGCGGGATGCAGGTGGAGATCGCCCATGCAGCGGCCAGGGCGGAGCACCAGGACAGGACGGTCTACTTCTGCTCCGATCGGTGCCACGACCGGTTCGTGGCCACCTCGGTCAGGCCCCTGCTCACCCCGTAGCGCTCGCTCGGGTCTGCAGCGGTACCCACCAGTGGAGTGCACCCCCGAACAGGGCGGCGTTGTGACCCCTACGATTGGCCTCTCTTGGCCATCCCGAACCACTCGTCGTAGTCGCGCAACCGGCTGGCCAGTGCACCCATGATCCCCAAGGCGAACGTGGGCGACTCGTGGACCAGAAAGAGGAAGGTCTTCCGGTCGATGCCGGCCAAGACCGTCTCGGCGACGGCCACCGCCGTGACGTTACGAGGCAGTTGATCGATGAGCGCCCGCTCGCCGAAGACGTCATTCGGCCCGAGGGAGGCGACCACGGCCGGTCCTTTGCGCAGCTCGACGGCCCCGGACACGATCCCGTACATGTGTGATCCCTCGTCGCCCTCCTGATAGACCACCTCGCCGGCAGCCACTTCCCGGTGGGCAGGCGCATTTATGAACAGGCTGTTCGTCGCCATCGCTGTCCCTTCCCGGCTGGAGCCGCCGTCGACACGACCGATCGTATCCGGAGTGCCGGGGGTACTGTCAGATCGGCCGGAGTCGAGGAGGACGACGCCACCTCCCCGCAACCACCCGCGGACGAACGAGCGGCGGGTACGGTGGGCATCCACACGGATCGCTGCGACGAAAGCGGTTGCACGACTGGGCGCGCGTCGTCGGGCACGTACAGCCGTTCAGCCTCGACCGAAGGGATTCTGATGCGTGTGCTGGTGACAGGTGCGGGCGGGTTCATCGGATCACACACGGTGGGTGCCCTGCTCGAAGCCGGTCACGAGGTCAGGGTCCTGGTCCGCGATCCGACCCGTGCCGAGCGCGCCCTCGGGCCATCGTGGGGCGAGGTAGAGGTAGCGATGGGCGACGTCACGGATCGCCGGGCGGTCGATCTCGCGCTCATCGAATGTGACTCGATCGTGCACCTGGCGGGGGAAATCGGTGTCGCCGGCGGGACCGGACCCACTTCGGCGACAGCGAACGTCGACGGAGTGCGCACCGTCCTGGATGCCGGCCTCGCCGTCGGCGCGGATCCGATCGTCTACACCTCGACGGTCATGGCCTATCTCCCGGCTGTCGAGCAGGTGCTCACCCGTGATTCCCCGTTGGCGGCACCGTTGTCCGCGTACGGCGCGTCCAAGCTCGAGGCGGAGCTGCTGGTCCGGGCCAGACAGGAGGAGGGTGCGCCGGTCACCAGCTTCGTCGTCGGCGGGGTCTACGGCCCGGGGAGCCCCCACCGGGACGGGAGCTTTGCCGCCGTCCTGGGGGCGCTGCAGTTCATGATGCTGGCGCCACCCGGGGGCATGGGTGTCGTCGACGTCCGGGACCTGGCACTCCTCCTCGAGCGCTCCGTCGAGAAGGGCCAGGGCCCCAGACACTTCATGGCCGGCGGGCGGTTCGTGTCCTGGTCGGAGTGGACCGACCTCCTGGGGGAGGCTGCCGGCCGGCCTGTCATGCGACAGGACGTTTCCCGGGAGGAGATGGTCGAGCTCGGGAAGGAGTTCGACCGCCAGCGGGCCGAGGGGGCGGACACTCCGGGACCGTTGTCGGAGGAGGCCGCGATCGTCATGACGAGCGGCGTGCCGACCGACGACACCGCGACGCTCGAAGCGCTCGGGGTCACGTATCGGCCGACCGTCCTGACGTTCCAGGACCTCGTCGCCTACCTACGCGCAGCCGGGGACATCCCGCCATTCGGGTGACGCTACCATTGCGCATTCAGAGCGCCGATGCACATCGTTGACATCATCATTCCGGTGATCTGGATCGCGTTCTGGATCTACTGGCTCGTGGCGTCAGCCCGGACCAAGGCAACACGAACCCGGTCCATTTCGTCCCTTCCCATCCGGGTCGTGATCATCGTGATCGTGCTCTTTTCGATCCGGGCCCGAGTCTTCAGAGGGCACTCCGGCACGATCGATGATCCATGGCTCGAGGGCATCGGCCTCGCGGTGTTCCTGCTCGGCTTGGCCCTAGCGGCGTGGGCCAGGATCTATCTCGGCGGAAACTGGGGAACCCCGATGTCCCAGAAGGTCGATCCTGAACTGGTGACATCCGGGCCATACCGGTACATTCGCCACCCGATCTATTCAGGGATCATCCTCGGAGCGATCGGGACGGCGATGGCGATCAGCATCTACTGGATCGTGGCCGTTGTCCTACTCGGGGCCTACTTCGTCTACAGCGCGACGGTCGAGGAACGCAACATGGGGCGTCTCTTTCCGGAGTCGTATCCCCTGTACAAACGCTCGACCAAGATGCTGGTTCCGTTCATCTTTTGAGAACGGTCCACAGACAGCCGACAGGGGATCAGAACGCTTCGGACTGCAGGGTCGGCGCTGAGGGCGAGCTCACTGCTGATAGCCCTCGACCACGTCGGCCGGTCGCTCCGCCACATCGTTCGGATCCAACCCTGCGACCCGGTGGGCACGCCGTTGCCGGAGCAGGTCCCAGCATTGGTCAAGGGCGACTTCGATGCGTTGGACTCGGGCATTCTCCTCGTCGGTCAGCCCCTGGCCGACCCTCGACCGCTCCAGGCGGTGCTCTTCTTCGACCAAGTCATTGATCCGTTGGGCAAGCTCACCGTCATCCATGGCTGCCACGTTCCGGGGTCCTTGTCATCCGTTCCTCCTCTGTTGCGCTCGAACCGCGTGAACCGGTTCAGGATCGAGGCCATCTTGACGCCACCCCAACCGACCTTCAACTCGGCGACCATCGCCCCGGCCCCCCTCGGTGCCTCCCCTCGGGGATCCGCAGGGGCAAGGCTCACGATTGGGACGGATCGACGGTGATCAGCACCTTGCCGCACTCTTCCGAGCTGGTCAGGACGCTGAGCGCGTCGTCGAACCGATCGAGCGGGATCCGGTGGGTCACCAGAGCCGAGATGTCCCGGCGGGCGAGGAGCTCGATTGCGTCCTCGAAGCGCGGTGGGTACTCCATCGAACCCCGGATGGTGAACTGCTTCATGAGCAACATGAGATAGCTGGTGGGGACCTGCTCGTAGTGCAGAGCCACCACGGAGAGGCGCCCACCGACCGGCCCGTGCTCGAGCACATCAGTGAGGACGCGAGGCGCCCCGGAGGCTTCGATGAATGCCGCAGTAGCGGGTGTGGGCCCGAACAGGAACGGCGAGGTCCCGTGGAGACGGGCGAGTTCGGCCCACACGTCGGCGGCCACGGGATCGATGGCTGCTTGAGCGCCGAGGCCGAGAGCCAGCTCGAGGCGTGCGGGACTGGGGTCGACGGCGACGACCTTGCGGTGCCCGCGATCGACCAGGGTCGCGATGGCAGCGAGCCCGATGGGCCCACAGCCGAACACGGCGACACCGTCACCATCCTGGACCTCGGCCTGGTCGGCGGCCCGCATCCCGACGGCCAACGGTTCGCTGAGGGCGGCGATGTCGAGGGGGAGACCCTCGGGCACGAGGAACAGCCGTCCCCGGTCCACGTCGGTGACCAGCAGCTGGGGGGTGAAGCCCCCCTGCTCCGCTCCATTGCCGATTCGCCCACGTTCGTCGTCGCCCGGATGGACGACCACCCGGTCACCGACCCTGACCGAGGCGACGTCGGCGCCGACCCACTCGACCGTGCCGGAGATCTCGTGGCCCAGGCACAGGGGGGTACCGGTGGGCCCGGCTACGCCTCCCAGGCGGATGTAGGAGAGGTCACTGCCGCAGATTCCGCAGGCGGCCACCGCCACCAGCGCGTCGCGTGGACCGGGATCTACCGGCTCGACCTCGTCGACCCGCACGTCCCCGGGGCCGTGCACTCGGACCTGTCGCATGTACCGGCCTCCTCAGGGAGCCGGCTCGAACAGGAAGGCCATGGCATCGCGGATTCCCGCGTCGACGATCTCGATTCTGACGCCGAGCTCGTTACGGTGATAGGCGAACGCAGCCGGTGCAATGGTGCCCGACCTGCCGCACAGTTGCAGGGGGCAGCCTCCGGCCGACAGGGCGGCGCTCGAACCGGCGAGGTCATCGCTCCAGAACCCGATGTGGTGGAGGTTGGAGTGGTCGTTACAGGACCACACCGTGCCGGGGACCTCCTCGATGAGCTCGAGATGTGGTGGCTCGACCGAATAGCAGATCGTCGTCGGGAGGACGAGGTCATGGTCGTCTCCGTCGCGGTGCTCGACGGCGTCGAGGTGCATCACGGGTCCCCACGTGACGTGGAGCTGGTCGGCGAGTGTGGCCTGCGCCTCGGGCAGATCGGGGACGACGATACCGACGTGGTAGAGCGGGGACAGCGGGCCGGCGGTCATGGGAGCAGGTATCCGCCGTCGACGACCAGCGTGTGGCCGGTGACATAGCCGGCCGCCGAGCTGGCCAGGAACTGCACGGCACCGACGACGTCGCTCGGGGTCCCGAGTCGGCCCATGGGGGTATGGGCTAGCTCGGCATCGATGAGCTGTGGGAACTGGGCCATCGGTGCGGTCATCGGGGTGTCGATGACGCCGGGCGCCACGGCGTTGACCCGGATGCCGTCGCGGACCCACTGACGGGCCAGGTTCCCGGTGAGGGCCACCAGCCCCGCTTTGGCCGATCCGTAGCCTGGGACGATGGGGATCGCCCGGAATGCGGAGAGCGACGCCATGTTGACCACGCTCGCACCCCCGTCGAGTGTGCTGGCGGCGAGCAGCCCCCGACACGCAGTGGTCAGCCGCATCGGACCGACAAGGTTGAGGGTGAGCGCGGCGGCGAACACCTCCGGTTCCCATTCGTCGCGCCCTCCGGGGAAGTTGGCTCCGGCGTTGTTGACCAGGACGTCGAGCCGCCCGAGGGTCTCGACGACGGCATCGATGGTCGTCGGATCGGTCATCTCACATCGGCGGTAGGAGAACCGCTCGAGCTCGGTCTCGTAGTCGCCGGGAGAAGCCCGCGTGCCTGTCACCGTGACCGAGGCCCCGGCGTCCGCGAAGCCGGTGGCCAGGGCGTGGCCGATGCCGCTGGTGCCACCGGTCACCAGTACCGAGGTACCGGTGAAGTCGAAGGTGATCGTGTTGGTCATCGGTCCTCCAACCGTTGGAGCGATCGGGTGAGCCAGGCCCGTTCCCAGAAGTTGGTCGAGGCGTCGAGGAGGGCGCTGGTGGCGGCAGCGGCGACCGCTCGGGCAGGTGTGTGGCCTGGCTCGACGGCCAGGACGATGTCGGTGAGGTGCAGTGCTGCCACCGCCTCGCCGGCACCGAGCCGCTTCCGGGCGGCACTGGCCAGCGCGTCGGGTCCGGCCAGCGACACCAGGTCCGGGGCGATGGCCGAGGGAGGCACGTCGTAGAGCTCGGTCGTCGACCGGTGGTGGAACCACCCTGCATACGTCTCCCAGATCGCTCGCACGTTCCACGACGTCCTGCCGTAGCCCTCACCGAGGTCGAGATGGTCGGGGACGCGCACGTCGCGCATCAGCGTGTGAACGTCGGTCCCGGCATTCATCCCCTCCACCGTCCGGTCGTGCACCCACTGTGTGGCATCGCGCATCGCCGTGATCTCCTCGGCGATGCGGTCCACCCCCTCGACCGGCGCGAAGTGGCCGGTGAGCAGCCGTTGGGCACCCAGGCCGAGGACCAGGTCGAGTGAGTCGACATAGGCCAGGGCGTCGCGGTAGCGGTCTCCCCGCATGGTGACGAGATTGGGGACGTGGCCGAACAGCGGGCCGAACAGGTTCCCGGTGAGCGCCGTGCGCGAGTCGGGGAGCCAGATCACCAGCGCGTCGGTGGTCTCTCCCCCCGGTACGGAGAACAGCGTGAGCCGGCGCCCTCCGACCGTGAGATCGAGTCGCTCGGTGAAGGTCGTCGTGGGCTCGGGGCGCACCCGGGACGTGGGGCCGTCTCCCAGCGACTCGGCATAGGCCATGGCGGCGAGGATGGCGTCGATCCAGGCGAATGCGGCGTTCCGTGAGCGGAAGGCTTCGAGCCGCTCGTTGTCCGCACGCCAGGAGGCGAAGTTGGCCTGGGCGATGACGTCGGTCCCCTCGTCGACGAAGCAGCCGATGCCGCCGACGTGGTCGAAGTGGCCCTGAGTCAGGATCACCGCCCCGATGGGAGCAGCGTCGGCGACGTCGAACACCCGCCGGTGGAGGGGACCCTCGAACCCCATGCCGGTGTTGACGACGATGCGCTCGGTGTCGGTGGTGAGCAGGTACGAGTTCGAGAGCCCGGGGGAGAGCCAGATGCCGTCCCCGAGATCGATCGCGGGCTCGCCGCGTGAGGCCGCGATCGCGTCGGCACCGGGTCGCTCGCGGTGGATGCCCGGCACGGTCAGCGGACCTCCGTTCGGATCTGGGGGAAGGCCTCGTAGTAGAAGGCGAACCGTTCGCGCAGGTCGTCGGGATCGATGCCGAAGTCCTCCCGAAGGTCGTAGACGATCCGCCCGTCCTTGCCGCGCGGGTTGCTCGCCAGGTAGGCGGTCAGCTCGGTGCGGGCCCGATCGGTGACGTCGAGACCTGCGACCCCGAGGATCCGCTCGGCCATGGCACGGTCGTCGACCAGGAACTCGTTGAATTCGACGTCGATCCGTTGCGCGACAGGGATGAGGTGGGCGTCGCGGACTGCAGCGCGGAGGAGACGCTCGATCCGGTCCACCCAGTAGGCGGCGAGCTCGTCGGCCCCGACCTGCACTCGTCGCAGCCGGTCCCCGTAGGCCAGCATGGTGATGGCGGACTGGATGACGGCGACAGGATCGCGCAGCGTGAAGGCGATCGTGGCCCTGGGGAAGGTCTCGAGGAGCGGCCCGAGCTGCTCCAGGTGCTGGGGGGACTTGAGCACCCAGCGGTTCGGCCCCCGTAGGTAGCTGAGGACCTGCAGCTCTCGGCGGAGGAATGCGTAGTGCCGGCGCTGGTCGAGGCCCAGGTAGACGTCGCGCCACCCCGGTACCCGTGCGTGCCACTCGGTCGCATACGAGCAGATGTCGAGATCCACCAGCTCGCAGTCCTCCTCGATGCTCCAGGGCGGCCGGTCGTGCATGAGGGCCGCCAGCGGCGCAATCTGCCGGGTCGTCTCGTGCGCCCGGAGGCACCGCAGGTAGCGCGGATCGATGCCGTCGCGTCCTGGCCCGTCACCGGGTACCGGCGTCGGCTCGATCACCTCCCACCAGGGCATGGATCGGAACCGTGAGTCCGCAGCCAACAGGTTCACGAGGTGCGTGGTGCCCGAGCGGGGCAGGCCGACCACGATGACCGGCGGCTCCAGCGCGACCTCGAGTGCCTCCGGGTGACGTCGGACGAAATCCTCGAAGCGAAGACGCGCGGTCACGAGGCCGACCATGCGGCTGCGGGCAATGTGCCGACCGATCCCGGACAGGCCGCTGTCGGCACCGAGTGCAGCGGACATGGCAGCGAGACGATCCGGCAGGGTGGGGTCCCCGAGATCGGACAGGCCGGTCGCGCGGCACGCCTCGGCGAGGATCGCGTCGGGGTCGAGGTCGACCTGCATGGTCAGTGCCATCTCGTACAGTGTCCGCTCGGCGTCGTCACGCACGGGTTCCCGCAGGTCTGCGATGCGCACCTCTCTCACGGCAGCGGCCTCCTCCGAGTGACGGATCCGCGCGGTTCGACGTTCCTCATGGCGCACACAGTAGGCCGGTTGCCTTCACCCGGGACCGGTGGGTGCGGTGGCTGCAGGACCGGACTCTCGGAGACCCGTCAGGGACCCGACTGGACGGTGATGGTCCAGTTCGAGGTGTAGACACCTGGTTTTGCATTGGCGGGTATGTTCATCTGGAACGGGAAGCTCAAGGTCTGGGGTCCCGTGCCGGTCTGATCGCTGAAGAATGTCGCAGCCGCTGGCGCCGATGCTGCGGCGGGGATGGTGAAGGGGTAGCCGGCGGGGTCGCCGGCAACCGGTGCAACCTGGGTGCATACGGAAAACCAGGCGTCGCAGCTGGCAATGGGCGGAGACACCGTGGTGGCGTTGGTGGGCAGTGACGCCGCACCGGCCGTGAACGTGGTCGACGTGATCGTCAGCGACCACGGGGAACCCGCCACGGAGTAGGTCGACGGGACCACGTCCGCGCTCAGCACACTGTGGACCGAGAGGTTGGCTCCATTCAATGTCGCACTGAACGATATGGATGATCCGATCTGCACGAGGGCTGGAGTGGAGAGTAGTTCGCGAATCCGCCGGTCGGTCTTGTCGGCGATGTACAAACGACTCCCTGAGGCGACCACGGCTACTCCCGAAGGAGCGCTCAAGGTGGCGGAGCCAGGAGTTCCCGTGTCTCCGCAGGCTCCCGTGGATGTCGCACACGCGGTTCCGGTCCCCACGAGCGCGTAGATGTCACTGTTCGTCGTCGAGGCCAGGCCGAACTGGCACGACGACGAACACGTGACCGCGGCCACCATTCCCACCATGTTGTCCGTCGTGTCGGCGATGTAGAGGTTTCCGGACGAATCGACTCCCACACCCGTTGGAGCATCCAGATTTGCCGCGATGGCCTGGGCCGGTGACCCTCCCGAGGTGTAGCCGCACCCCGCCGGGGTGTGGGTCGAACACGCCGTCCCGGTGCCGGCCACCGTGTAGATGCTGTTGCGGTTCATGGCCTGGCCGAAATAGGTGCCCGACGAGGCGGGCACGATCCGGACCCGGTTGTTCGTGGTGTCTGCGATGAACACGTCACCGGACGAGTCCACAGCCACACCCGACGGGGCATTGAGCGTGGTGGTCGCGGCACCGCCACCGTCGCCGTTGTAGGAGGCCGTACCGGTCCCGGCAATGTCGTAGGCATCACCCGCCACCGTCGGGGTCAGCCCGAACGGGCACGACGACGAACAGGGCATGCGGGCCACCGTCGGCACCATGTTGTCCGTCTTGTCGGCGATGTAGAGGCTCCCCGACGCATCTGTGGCCACACCGGAGGGCGCGTCCAGCGTCGCCGAGGTCGCCACTCCGCCGGTGGTCGGATAGCCACAGCCGGCAGGGGTGTGCGTCGAGCACTTGGTCCCCGTGCCGGCGATCACATAGGCGTCCCCGACCACCGTCGAGGCCAGACCGAACGGGCAGGAGGACGAGCAGGCCGCCCGGGCCACCATCGGCACCATCTGATCGGTGGTGTCGGCGATGAAGAGGTTGCCCGACGAGTCGACCGCCACACCTGCAGGCGCGTCGAGGGTCGCCGAGGTCGCCACTCCGCCGGTGGTCGGATAGCCACAGCCGGCCGGGGTCTGGGTGGGACAGGCCGTCCCCGTGCCGGCGATCACATAGGCGTCCCCGACCACCGTCGAGGCCAGCCCGAACGGGCAGGAGGACGAGCAGGCCGCCCGGGCCACCATCGGCACCATCTGATCGGTGGTGTCGGCGATGAAGAGGTTGCCCGACGAGTCGACCGCCACACCTGCAGGCGCGTCGAGGGTCGCCGAGGTCGCCACTCCGCCGGTGGTCGGATAGCCACAGCCGGCAGGGGTGTGCGTCGAGCACTTGGTCCCCGTGCCGGCGATCACATAGGCGTCCCCGACCACCGTCGAGGCCAGCCCGAACGGGCAGGAGGACGAGCAGGCCGCCCGGGCCACCATCGGCACCATCTGATCGGTGGTGTCGGCGATGAAGAGGTTGCCCGACGAGTCGACCGCCACACCTGCAGGCGCGTCGAGGGTCGCCGAGGTCGCCACTCCGCCGGTCCTGGGGTAGCCGCAGCCGGCAGGCGTGTGGGTGCCGCACGCTGTCCCGGTACCGGCGATCACATAGGCGTCCCCCGCCACTGTCGAGGCCAGCCCGAACGGGCAGGACGACGAGCAGGCCGCCCGGGCCACCATCGGCACCATCTGATCGGTGGTGTCGGCGATGAAGAGGTTGCCCGACGAGTCGACCGCCACACCTGCAGGCGCGTCGAGGGTCGCCGAGGTCGCCACTCCGCCGGTCCTGGGGTAGCCGCACCCGGCCGGCGTATGGGTCGAACAGGCCGTTCCGGTTCCCGCCACCGTGTAGATGTCGCCGGCTGTCATTGCCTGACCGAAGTAGGTGCCCGAGGAGGCCGGCACCATGCGTACCCGGTTGTTGGTGGTGTCGGCGATGAACACATCACCCGACGAGTCGACCACCACACCTGCGGGCGCGTCCACAGTCGTGGTCGCCGCCGATCCTCCATCGCCCCAATAGGCCGCCGTTCCGGTGCCGGCAACGGGGTAGATATCGCCGATGGTGGTTGCGCCGAGACCCAACACGCACGACGAGACACAGGCGGTGTTTGCCACCAACGCCACCATGTTGTCCGTCTTGTCGGCGACGTAGAGGTTTCCGGACGAGTCTGTGGCCACGCCTGATGGTGCGTCCAGGTTGGCCGAAGTCGCCAGCTGTGCCACACCGCCCGACGTGTAGCCACAGCCGGCCGGCGTATGGGTCGAACAGGCCGTTCCGGTTCCTGCCACCGCGTAGATGTCGCCCACGATCGTCGAGGCCAGGCCGAGTGGGCAAGACGACGAACAGGTCACCGCCGCCACCAACGCCACCATGTTGTCGGTGGTGTCAGCGATGTAGAGGTTGCCGGACGAATCGGTGGCCACACCGGCTGGCGCGTCCAGGCTTGCCGCTGTGGCCAGGGCGGGCAACCCCCCCGAGGTGTAACCACACCCGGCCGGGGTGTGGGTTGCACAAGCGGTGCCGTTGCCCGCCACCGTGTAGATGCTGTCGCGGGTCATGGCCTGGCCGAAGTAGGTGCCCGACGAGGCAGGCACCATCCTGACCCGGTTGTTGGTGGTGTCGGCGATGAACACATCGCCGGACGAGTCGACGGCGACGCCCGACGGAGCGTTGAGCGTGGTGGTCGCCGCACCGCCGCCGTCCCCGGTGTAGGCGCCGGTTCCGGTCCCGGCGATGGCGTAGATATCACCGATCGTGGTCGAGGACAACTGCATCAGGCAGGACCCAGAGCAGGTGGTGGCTGCTACCAACGCCACCATGTTGTCGGTGGTGTCGGCGATGTAGAGATTGCCCGATGCATCTGTGGCCACACCGGAGGGCGCGTCCAGGGTCGCCGAGGTCGCTACGGCGTTGTAGAGGCACCCGGCAGGCGTGTGGACCGCACACGCCGCCCCGGTACCGGCCACCGCGTAGATGAAGCCCAGGACGGTCGAAGCCAGTCCGAACGGACACGATGACGAACAGGCTGCCCGGGCGACCACGGCCACCATGTTGTCGGTCTTGTCGGCGATATAGAGATTGCCCGATGCATCTGTGGCCACACCGGAGGGCGCGTCCAGGGTCGCCGAGGTCGCTACGGCGTTGTAGAGGCACCCGGCAGGCGTGTGGACCGCACACGCCGCCCCGGTCCCGGCCACCGCGTAGATGGAGCCCAGGACGGTCGAGGCCAGCCCGAACGGACACGATGACGAACAGGCTGCCCGGGCGACCACGGCCACCATGTTGTCGGTCGTGTCGGCGATATAGAGATTGCCCGATGCATCTGTGGCCACACCCGATGGCGCGTCCAACTTGGCTGAGGTCGCCGCCCCGTTGTAGAGGCACCCGGCAGGCGTGTGGACCGCACACGCCGCCCCGGTCCCGGCCACCGCGTAGATGGAGCCCAGGACGGTCGAGGCCAGCCCGAACGGGCACGATGACAAACAGGCGGCCCGGGCGACCACGGCCACCATGTTGTCGGTCGTGTCAGCGATGAAGAGGTTTCCCGATGCATCTGTGGCCACACCCGATGGCGCGTCCAACTTGGCTGAGGTCGCCGCCCCGTTGTAGAGGCACCCGGCAGGCGTGTGGACCGCACACGCCGCCCCGGTCCCTGCGACCGCGTAGACATCCCCGATGGTGGTCGAGGCCAGTCCGAACGGGCACGATGACGAACAGGCTGCCCGGGCCACCATGGCCACCATGTTGTCTGTCTTGTCGGCGATGAAGAGGTTGCCCGACGAGTCTGTGGTCACACCGGAGGGCGCGTCCAGGTTGGCGGAGGTCGCCGGCTGGGCCACACCGCCGGACGTGTAGCCACAGCCGGCCGGGGTGTGGGTCGAACACACCGTCCCGGTCCCCGCCACCGTGTAGATGTCCCCCGCCAGCATGACCTGACCGAAGAACGTGCCAGAGGACGCAGGTACCATCCTCACCCGGTTGTCGGTGGTGTCGGCGATGAACACATCGCCTGATGAGTCGACGGCCACGTCCGCCGGAGCGTCCACCGTCGTGGTCGACGCCAAACCGCCGTCGCCCCAGTAGGCCGCGGTTCCCGTTCCGGCGACGCTGATCACGATCACCGTTGATGCGCCGCCAGGTGTGGCGAGGAGCAGGAGGGCCAACACCACCCCGGTCAGCACCGCCCGCCACCGGTGTCTCAAGGTTCGCCAGAGGTGCAAGAACGGTGGGCTCACCGAGCCACGGGTAGCGATGTGTCCTCGGGATCAGCGTCCGGTTGAGTCGCCTCCTCTGACCCGGGATCGGGGTCGGGACTGGGATCCGGCCGAGGTGACGAATCCGACGTCTCCCGGGAGGATCCCCGACGCCTCAGGACAACTACGGCCAAGAGCGCCCCGGCAAGGCCCGACATCATGGCCACGGCCCAGCCGGGCAGATGACCTCCCCCGTGAACGGGTCCTGGGGGGTGGGTAATGCCGGTGTTGGTGGTGCCATCGACCATCACGGTCGCCGAGTTGCAGACCGGCTGTCTCAATCCCGAGCCACTGACGCACGAGGTGATCTGGTACGCACCGTGAAGACGATCGGGCCAGTAGGCGGCGAAGTGGGCCGTCCCGCCCGGCAGCAGGGTGTCGATCTGCCTGGTCACGCTCTTCTGGTATCCGTTAGGTCCATCGAGTGTCACCTGGTTGACGGGCCGACCGATCACTTGACCGGAGTCGGTGACCGGGGTCACCACCTCCCCGATCTGATCGGGGCCTGGGCCGATGGTCGGCCTTCCGACCCTGACACCGAAGGACGCGGGGCCCGGAACCCGTATCAGGATGCCGACGACCGAGCGAGCCACCACGTTGACCCGTATCTGACCCGAGCCGGACTCCACCGGCGACTCGGGTTGGGCCACGATGCCAGCCAAGTGGTCGCCCGGGGTGGCTGACGGAGGCACCGTGACCGAGAACTTCACGGTTGCCTGTCCCTGTGCAGGAACGGGGACGGCCTGGAATGCCGGCTGCACCCAGGCACCAGCCGACCGAAGTGGTTGCCCGGCGTCGCTGTAGGCAGCACCCGAGGTAGCGGAGGTCAGCCCATCGGCGGCATACACCAGGATCGGACCGGCGGTGCCGCTGTCGTTGGACACCAGAAGCGATGAGGACCATGTCGAACCGGGAGCGAGGGTCGGGGCGAAGTACCCACCTCCGGCGAGGACGCCGGGAGCCCCCGGCGCCGGCGCTGCTCCCACACCACCTCCGCTGGTCGCAGCGGCAGGTGTTCCGGACCAGGCCAGAAACGCCGCGGGCACTGTGGCGCAGGCCAGGACCAGCCGGCCGGCAAAGCCGAGCGGGCTGGTCATCGTGCTCCCCGGATCACTCGGGGATCAGCTCCCGGACCCTAGGGCCCGCTGACCACGCTGATCGTCCAGGTCGACGTGTAGGCAGCGGGAACCGTGTTGGCGGGAACCGCGAGGGTGAACGTCGGCGTGACCGTCTGGTCTCCCAAGCCGGTCGACGCGGCAGCATTGAAGATCTTGGTGGCGGTGGGCGGGCCCGCTCCGGCCGGCAGAGCGTACGGATACGCCACTCCATTGGTGGCGAGCGTGCAGGTGACCCCGCTGTCGCAGGTGTCCGTCGGCGAACTGCCCACGGTCACCGAGTTGGTGGCCAGCGTATTGCTCCCGGAGATGAACTGGGTTGAGGTCGCGGTCACGTTCCAACCGGCTCCGGACCCGGTGGCGTCCTGCACATCCATACCCAACCCTGACGTCGTGGTCTGGTTGGATCCGTTCAACGTGTCGGAGAAACTGATGGTCGGGGGAACCACGATGTTGAGGGTTCCAGCGCTGATGGTGGCGGTGGCCGCAGTCGAGGCCGAAGCGACCGATGCGGACAGGGGCAGGGCCACGACACTTGCACCTGCTGCCAACGCCACGATCGCCGCCATGCGACCGAATCGAATGTGGAATGACCTTCTCCTCGCCGCCGTCCGCCTGCAATCATCTGTTCTCATATTCGGGTATCGGCCCGCGTCTGAGCGGACTTGAGCCCGTTGACAACATAAGTTGCGCAACACATAGTGACACCGTGGAAGGCGCCTGGGAGGGATCCCCCGCCTGCTAGGTTTCCACTATGACGGTAGAGGAAATTACCGCTCTCGAGGCACTCGACGCCGTGCTCGAAGCGGGGAGAGAGGCCCGGCAGGCGCTCCGCAGGACCGAAACCGTCACCCGCCGGCTACAGCGCCAGATCGAGAAGGGGACGCCGGTTACCGAGGCGATGTCTGCCCTCGGCCTCGGCGACGTCCGCCGGGATCTCAGCGATCAGATCGATGCCTTGGTACGTGCGCGCCACAATGCCCAGCATGCGATTGTCGCTCTGGCTGTTTCCGAAGGAGTGAGCCGCGGTGAACTCGCTCGAGTCTGGGGAGTGTCCCGACAACTCGTCTCTCGACTGGCGAAGGAATCGTGAGCCCGGTCAGCCCGAACCGCCGCTGTTGACCGACCCACCGGCTGCGCGCTCAGATGTGCTCCCAGCTCACCTCGAAGTTCTGGCCGTTCGTGAGTGCGCCGGTTGCAGCCTTGACGGTGGACCCCGATTCCATGTTGATCGAGACGGGCGAATCCGATCCGATGGCTTTGCCGTTGGCTTCCGCTGAGCGGAAGAGCACTGTGTGAAAGTCCGTCAGGTTGAGAACCCTCACAGCGGTTGACGGTGCTTCCGCAATGATCTCCGCCGAGTGCAGCTTGGCGGGCGCATAGGTCGCGTGAACCGTGCGCGTCCAACCGGCCGTGCGATCACTGAGCACCAACGTGAACACCCCACCCGCTGCTGCCACGACGGACCCGTGGAACACATCACCCGGATGAACCGGGAGGGCGAAATTCACCGGGTACTTCGGATACATCTCGTACCAGCTGTAGTAGTGAGGAATCCCGGCAAAGCAGTCCACTTCCGAACCGGTCTGCTCCACGCTGTTGCTGCCATCGCCGTCCAACCCGACCCAGAACGCGCTGTAGGTGGTCGCCGACGTGCAGGTCGCCTTGGGTTGAGTCCATGTGGCCGAGACGCTGGTGAACGGGCCCGCCGTGGAAGCGTATCCCGCCCAGTTCAAGCTCTCGGCGCTCTTGGCGGAAGACGTGCCCGGCAATGACACCATCAGCGGCGCGTGCACAGCCGCCGTGGCCGCCACCGACGACGGAGCGAACGTGATGGCGGTGAGCGCAAGCACTGCGCAACCGGCCCGCCGGACGGCACCATTGACGACGACCCGCATCCCTGCCCCCCCCACCCCGATGAACTGGAGAGTGTACCTCCGGTACGGTGGCTATGACAACGTGCCGTGTGTCGCCAGTGGCGCAGACCGGGACGCCCGGCGCCTGGGATCAACGCAAGCGCACCGGCAGTCGCTCGACACCGCGTACGACCATCCGGGCGCTCCAGACCGGTTGATGGTCGACCGGAACCATCTGTGGGAACCTCCGGACGAGCCGAGGCAGTGCTACCTGGGCCTCCAGACGTGCCAGGGACGAACCCAGGCAGTGATGAGGGCCACCGCCGAACGATGCATGTTCGTGGGCCCGTGGTCGGGCGAGCTCGAGCAGGTCGGCGGAGACACCCCACTTGTCTGGATCGCGATTTGCCGCTCCCAGCCCCAAGAGGAGAACCGAACCACTCGGAATGGTGACGCCGTGGATCTCGAGCACGTCCACGGTGACCCGCCGTGCGAATTGGATGGGGGAGTCGAAGCGGATGACCTCCTCGATGGCGTTCGCATCGAGCGACGAGTCGTTGCGCAGTTGATCGAGTTGAGCTGGGAACTCGAACAGATGGACCAAGCCGTTTCCAACCAGGTTGAGCGCGTTCTCATACCCGGCGACGTAGAGCAGCATCACCTGGGCGACCAGCTCCTCGTGGGTCAACTGATTGCCATGGTCCTCAGCGGCGATGAGTGAGGAGAGGAGGTCCTCGCCCGGGCGGTTCCGCTTGGCTGTGACGATGCTCTCGAGGTACTCCGACAGGCAGCGGCTCGCTTCGATGAACGCGGCTTCCTCGTGTGGCGAGTTGACGGGATCGAATGCCTTGGCCAAGGCCTGCGACCACGAGCGCACCCGGGGGAGGTCCGCGGGAGGCATCCCGAGCATGTCCGAGATGATCTGCGCTGGGAACACGGCGGCGAAGTCCTCGATGACATCGATGACGTCTCGGTCGGCCACAGCCGAGAGGAGTCGATCCACGACGGACTCGGCCTGCCGTCTCCAGGCAGCGATGGCCTTCGGTGTGAATGCCTTTGCAACCAGGTGACGGAGGCGCGAGTGGTCCACACCGTCCCGGCGCAGCATCATCCTCGGGATCGAGCCACCACCCGCGCTGTCGCGGGCGATCTCCGCCTCGATGACCGGACTCCGCGTCGCGCCCGCAGAGCTCACGCTCATCGACCGGTCACGGGCGAGACGGCGGACGTCCTCGAATCGGGTGACCACGTAGGCACCGGTCAAACGATCCAGATGGACGGGATCGAATTGGCGCAACAGTCCGTACTGCTCGTACGGGTTGGAGAAGTAGCCCGGTGCAAATGGGTTGAAGGCGACGTCGGCAGCGGCCGGGCGTGCTCCGGAGGGACGCAGCCTCGGCGCGGGCTCGCTCCATGCCGGACGTGCCGATTGCTCGCTCGTGTTCCGAAGTCGCACCGCCACCTGGCGAAGTAGGGCAAGTGTGATGCTCGGGTGGCCGGCGAGCAGCTCGAGGAACAATCCCCCGTCGACCTCGTGCACCACCATGTCGGTACTTGCCGTGACGGTCGCACTCCGAGGCTGCGCGTCGAGGAGGGCGAGCTCGCCGATGGATTCGCCCGGACCGATCGTCGCCACGTACAAGCCGCCGACGGTGACCTCTGCCAGCCCGTCGACCACGATCCACCATCGATCCGCGGTCTCCCCCTCGCGGCAGATGGCCGATCCCTCCGGAACCGGGTGGACCCCGGCGACTGCCGACGCGAGATGATCCAGGTCCTCCGGTGAGCAGCCTTCGAAGAGGGCGAGGTCTGCGAGCACTGACGCCTCTTCCGCCACCCGGTGCACCTCCCGTGCTCCGTTCGAAGTGCCCGAACTTAGCCTCAGTCAGCAATCGCATCCGGTGGTGCCGATGCGACATGGGGAACCTGGGCGCTGGGCCCGCTCCAGCAGTAGGCTGGCGCTGAACACTCCCAGGTCCGTCGGGAGTTCCCGAGG
This sequence comes from uncultured Acidimicrobiaceae bacterium, assembly GCA_963753905.1. Classification (GTDB taxonomy): domain Bacteria; phylum Actinomycetota; class Acidimicrobiia; order Acidimicrobiales; family RAAP-2; genus Bog-756. The sequence goes on from CAVWDZ010000001.1 coordinate 324,931, forward strand.
GAGGAGCGTAGTGAACACACTCATCGACTCCGATACCCACCTCTTCGAGCCCGCCGGAATGTGGCAGGAGTACGTGGACCCTGCGGATCGCGATGTTGCGCTGCACATGGCCGTCGATGAGCTCGGGTACACCTGGCTCATGTTCGGGAACCGTCGCTTGAGCTTGGGAGGCCCACATCGCCCGGGAGACGTCGACGGCATCGGCGCATTTCGGCAGCGCCTGGTGGAGGGTCTACCCGTCGAGTTCGACCTCGAACAATTCAATACCAGCTACTCCGATCCGAAGGCCCGACTGCTCCAACTCGACCGGGCCGGGTTCGATGCCTCGATCATGTTTCCGAATTACGGCATCAGTTGGGAGCGGCCCCTGCAGGATGATCTGCGTGCGACCTTGGCCAACATGACCGCCTGGAACCGCTGGATCGTGGAGGTCGCTGCCCAAGGCAATGGACGGCTCTACCCAGTGGCGCACCTGAGCCTCCGGGATCTCGGCTGGCTCGAAGCCCAGTTGGAGACGCTGGCCAGCGGTGGTATCCGCTTGGGCCTGATTCCACCCGCGTTGGTGGACGGACGTCCCCTTTCGCACCCCGATCTGGACCGCGTGTGGGCTGCGTTCGTCGATCACGGCATCTCCCCGGTGTTCCACGTGGCCAACCAGGCCCGGCCCTTTGACGAGGCTTGGTACGGACCGGACATGGAAGGCGGCATCACGCCGATGAGCACAGTCTTCATCTGGACCGGAGCAGCCCTGGCGATGACCGACTTGATCCTGAACGGCGTCCTCGAGCGATATCCGGATCTCCGGATGGGCATCATGGAGTTGTCGGCCCGGTGGGTGCCGATGCACCTGCAGATGATGGATGGCGGGTACCGTCACACCTCCCGCTTCAACGGCGAGTCCGTGGAATTGTCGCTGGTGCCGAGCGAGTATTTCCGACGTCAGGTCCGGGTGGCCGCCTTCTCGTACGAGCAGCCGCATCGGTTGGCCGCGCGGGTCGGCGACATCTTCATGGCGTGCAGTGACTATCCCCATACCGAAGGGACGTCGACGGCGATCGAGGACTACGCCGCGAGTGGACTCACGCTGGACGAGAGTTCCTCGCAGTTCTTCGGTGGTAACGCCGCCTTCCTGGTGAGGGAGCCGGTGTCCGCCTGAACTGCTGCACTCATTGATCAGGTGGGATCCATGCGGGCGACCGCTTCTCCATGAACGCTCGCATCCCTTCGCGGGGCTCGTCCGAGTGATCGAGCGCCCAGAACATCGTCTGGTAATCGATGAGCCCGTAGCGCTCGTTCAACATGCGCTTCACCTGTGACCGGGCAGCCGGCGCGGTGCGCAGCACCTGTCGGGCGGCCTCCGTGGCAGCGTCGTGAAGGTCGTCGTGCTGGACGACCCGCGACAACAGGCCCATCCGGAGCGCCTCGGCTGCATCGAACGAGCGGGCCGACAGCAGCAGGTCCCGGGCCATGGCCAGGCCGACGTGGGCCGGTAGGGCCGCGGCATAGGTCGCATCCGGGATCCCCCGCAGGAGCTCGGGTACGCGGAACGTGGCTCGTTCGCTCGCGACGGCGATGTCGGCCATCATCGCGACCAGCAGACCACCCGCCTGGCAGATGCCGTTGACCGCGGCGATGACCGGCGCCTGGCTGTCCCGGATGGCGAGGAAGGGGAGCACGTCGGCGCCCATCGCATCAGGTGACGACTCCCCCTCGTCGCGTCGACCACCGAGGTCCCCACCCGGCGCGAAGACGTCGCCCACGCCGGTGATGATCAGGGCGGCGAGCTCCGGATCGAGGTTGACGAGCTGAACGGCCCGTTTGAGCCCGTAGTACATGGCCGGGGTGAAGGCGTTCCTGGCCGACGGCCGGTCGATGAAGCACCACGCGATCGACCCCGCCCGCTCGATCCGCAGATTCGGTGTACCGAGGTCGTCGCCCATGGTTCATCGATGAGTCTGGCCCATGCGCTCCCGACGGCGCTGGCAAGTGCCGGCCCGTGAGAGACCCGTCGTCTGCCGAGCGCCCGCAGCTGTGGGTTCGGCGGGGCGGGGTGGAGGTCCCGGGGCGATGCTCGAACGCCTCTCGGACCTTCTGAACAGGGGAAATGGAGCTGCCTCCCGGGCTCGCCGGAGCCGGACACCGGCACTCACCGAGACGGACCGACCTCCTCCTCCTACTGTGGGGGGATGACCCTCCCGGCTCCCTCCGATCGCTCCACGGCCGTCGTCACGGGGGCTTCATCGGGAATCGGGGAGGCGCTCGCCCGTGAGCTCGCCCGACGTGGCCACGGCGTCACGCTGGTGGCCCGGAGGACTGACAAGCTCCAGAGCCTGGCCGACGAGATCGGTACCGGTGGGGTCGCCGCTCATGTGGTCGGAGCGGATCTTTCCGACCGCGGCGCCCGGTCCCACCTGCTGGCACGGATCACCGATCTCGGTCTCGAACCTGACATCCTTGCTAACAATGCCGGCGTCTCGACGTCGGGACCGGTCGCGTCGTCGGATCCCGATGCCGAGATGGAGATGGTCGAGATCGACGTCATGGCTGTCGTCGACCTCTGCAGCAGGTTCCTGCCCGGAATGGTCGGACGCGGGCGAGGCGCAGTGCTCAACGTGGCCTCGACCGGTGCCTTCCAGCCCTTGCCCGGACAGGCCGGCTACGGGGCCGCCAAGGCATTCGTGCTCTCGTACACCCAGAGCCTCGGTGCCGAGCTTCGCGGCACGGGCGTGACTGCAACCACCCTCTGCCCCGGCCCTGTCGACACCGGATTCGGCGAGCGGGCCGGTTTCAGCAGGGAGGACGCCACCGCGGCTCTGCCCGCGTTCCTGTGGGAGACGGCTCCAGCGGTCGCCCGGGCCGGCATCGACGGCCTCGCGTCCGGCCGGGCGGTCGTGATCCCCGGAACCGGAAACCGCGCTGCGACTGCGGTCGGCAGGATGATCCCGAATCGTGTGCTCGTCCCGTTACTCGCCCGCGGTCATCCCGCTCTCCGCACCTGACCCGCCGACCCGACGATAGGTCAGTGGACACGGACCGCCGGCACGAGCGACCCCGCCGATCTGGGCTCGGACCGGTTGCGGCCGATCCGTCCACCCCGGAGTCCACCGGTAGCCGGACAGGAGCCGGGTCAGCGCCGTGGTCATGGCGGCGAGGGAGAAGGGCTGAGCCGGACACGAATGGCGTCCGTGGCCGAATGCCGTCACCAACTCGACCGCGGCCAGGGTCGAGGGATCGGCGAGTCGGCGACCCCTCCAGCGGGTCGGGTCCCACATCGCAAGGCCGGGCGCCGACGACGCATTGGTGAGCGGTAGCAGCGTCGCCACGGTCGTCCCCGGAGCAACCTCGAGGACGGCATCACCGACGTCGAAGCTGATCGGAGACAGCACGTACCGGGCCATGATCGAACGCTGGGCCAGACGGATCGACTCGAGGGCGCACGCCTCGGCCGTACCCCGGTCACCTGCTTCCACGCGGGATGCCTCTATGGGGTGGGCGAGCAGGTCGACCAGGGCCCATCCCAGCGCGGCGAAGAGGTTCGACATGGATGCGATGTGGATGAGTGCCACATCACCGGCGGCACCTCTGGCCGCCTCCGAATGCGGTTGGTCGGCCCATGCGGCAACCAATCGGGCGAACAAGGGGTGGTCCGCTTCGTTCCCCGGCAGCCCTTCGAGCGAAGGAGCGAGCTGTTCCGCAATTGCGGAAAGGGCCTCGATCTCCGCCGCCTTGCCCGATGCGGCAACCGCAGCCATCGCATCGGGGTGCACGAAGGATTCGGACCCGTCCAAGGTGTCGAACGCAACCACCAGTGCCTCGAACCGGGTGCCGGTGGCCGCGCCGGGACCGCCCCAGGAGGCTAGGCCGACCCGATGACCGAGTCGTCGGGTCAACCCGAAGACATCGGTGGTTCCCCGGTCTCCGAGCTCAGCGATCGTGTGGTCCAACGCGTGATCGACGTTGGCTAGGAAACGGCTGACGTCTTCACGGCCGAACAGCTGATGTGGCAGGGTTCGCCTCCCCACAAAAACCTCGTCGGGAAGTTTGCGCCGGAGCATTCTCCAGTCGGCGACTCCCTTGCTCGCCGCATCCTCGGCGAGCGCGTAGAACGAGGCCACGCCCACCGGAGCGAACGTGAAGAGATAGCGATCCTCGCCACTGTCGACGACAAACGTGTCGCCGAGAGACTGCCGGGCATCGGCCAGCGCACGAATCGGGTCCGCCAGAGGGGCATCCCACGGCAGGGCGCACTCCTCGGCCACCGATGGCATCGGCTCAATCGTCGGTCGAGGGACTGCAGCCCCCCTGGTCACGGCTGCACGGAGGCAGCACTCGCAGCGAGGGGTTCCTTTCGGCCGAACCGAATCTGTCGCTCGACGAATGCCAGGTACATGGCCATGGAGAAGGCCAGGCTGGTGAACAGACTCATCACGAAGAAGATCCACGGGACCCGCAACCCCCGCCTTCGTCCGTCGACGATCGTCCACAGCGGCAGGAGGACGAGATTGACCATGATGTAGTCCTGTGCTGCCGAATCCGAAGCCCAGTTCGAGAAGAGCGCCTTGGTGTAGTCGACGTAGCTCGCGTGGGAACCGTACTGATGGGTGTAGCGGACATTGAAATACCAGCCGAGGCACAGCGAGACGAGACCGAGGACGTAGTAGAGGCCCTCGAGCACGGAGACTCTCCCGGCGCCTTCTGCGACGAACAGACGACGATTGCAATAGAAGGCAATCGCCGTAGTGATGATGCCGAGGGTCCCGTAGAACGCGAGTGACATGGTCATGGCCCTCTCTGATTCCCCCCGTTGGGTCTCTGGGCAAAATACAGGGTGCTGACCGTCGAGGCCGACGGATCATCATCCGGCCCGACGGGTCGTCACTGCTTGCCTCCGCAACCCGGTCAGGCAGGCAGCGCGGCCCCTCGGCCCATGACCAGGCATGAACCTGTGGCCTGGGCGACGAGTTTGCCGGTGCCGTCGACAATCTCGGCTCGGCCGAAGGCCACCCGGTGCCCGGGCTTGACCACGGTGCCGGTGGCCACCACGAGGCCGCTCGTCGAGGTGAGCGGGCGGAGGTAGGTCACCTGGAGGTCGATCGAGGTGTATCCCACTCCGGCTTCGAGGGTGGAGTGCACCGCGCAGCCGATGACCGTATCGGCCAGCGTGCAAACGACGCCGCCGTGGACCATCCCGATCGAGTTGTAGACGGAGTCGTCGGGCTCGTACTCGAACACCACCCGGCCCGGCTCCACGTCGCGGATCCGCATCCCCAGCAAGGAGGCGATTGGCGGCGGTGGACCCGTCCCGTCCCGCAGCCCGGACAGGAAGTCGATCCCGCTCATCGACGCCGCCGCCGTTGCCGTCGGCAACGGGTCGTACCAGGTGACCGTTCGCGTTCTCGGCGGACCCCATGCTGTCGCCGCGACATCGACGTCGCTGTCGGCCTCGGCGGACGTGGTCATGCCGACTCCTCCAGGACAGTCATGGGCGCCTCGATGTCGGCACCGGCGGCGTTCGTGGGTCCGTCTGTCGCGACCTGTACCGATCCCAGCGGACCGAGGAGACAACACACCAGGCCTGACGAGGCGGCCATGGTGGCGGCGAACCACCACAGGTGATGGAAGTGGGAGAGCGCGTCCGTCTCGCCGGTCGGGGTACCCAGGATCACCACGAGCACCGCCACCCCGAGCGCTCCACCCACCTGGCGGGCCGTCTGATTCACAGCGCTGCCCACGGCGAACCGCTCGGGGTGGAGGCTGGAGACCGCCGCGGCGCTCAGCACCGGGAAGGTGAGCCCGATTCCGAGTCCCACCACCAGGGTGCCTGGCAACCAGATCCCGAGATAGTGGGCGTGGAGCCCGACATGGGTGGCGTACCAGACGAGGCCGGCGGTGAAGACCACGAAGCCGGTGAGCAGCACCCGCCGGAAACCGTAGCGGCCGGCCAGCGTGCCGGCCGGGCCCGCCACCACGGCCACCACCAGCGGACCCGGAGTCACCGCCAGTCCGGCCTGCAAGATCGAGTAGTGCCACACCGACGTCAGGAACAGGATGTTCCCGAGCAGCATGGCAAAGAAGCCCATGGAGTAGAGCAGGGCGGCGGTGTTCGCCACGCTGAACGAGCGGGACCGGAAGAGGGTGAGGTCGAGCACGGGCTGGGAATGACGGGACGAGCGCCGGAGGAAGGCGGCACCGAGCGCCAGGAAGATCATGACTGCGCCGACGACGCGGAGGCTCGTCCAGCCCCAGTCCGGCCCCTCGGAGATGGCCAGCACCAGGGCGGCGAGGCTCACGGCCAGCAGGGCGACCCCGGGGTAGTCGGGAGACGAGGCCGACGTGTCGCCCCGCACCGACGGGAGCACGGTACGACCGACCAGCCAGGCGGTGAGCCCGATGGGCAGGTTCACAAAGAACGCGGCCCGCCAGCCGAACCCGGTGATCAGGAGGGCGCCCAGCGAGGGGCCGGTGGCGACCGCCAGCGCGCCGATGCCACCCCACATCGCCACCACCTGGGAGCGTCTGTCCGAAGGGTATGCGGTAAGCAGCAGACCGAGCGACGACGGCAGGAGGGCGGCTGCTCCCACCCCTTGGACCACCCGTCCGGCGACGAGAAGCGGGACGGTGGGGGCCAGTCCGGCAAGGCCCGACCCCAGGCAGAAGACGGCGAGTCCGGCGAAGAACACCCGACGGCTTCCGAGGCGGTCGGCGGTGCGACCGGCCACGACGAGCAGGGCGCCGAAGACGATCGAGTACCCGGTGATGACCCAGGTCAGCGAAGCAGCAGTGTCGCCCCGGAACGACCGCTCGAGCGCGGGAAAGGCCACGTTCACGATGGACAGGTCCAATGAGGCCATGAAGGCCCCGAGCGCCGTCACCACGAAGATCTCCCGCAGGTGCCGTCGGGTGGCCCGGTCGACGACCGGTTCCGACACAGTCAGTTCTTTCATGCAATGCACAGTAGTGGATAGCATTGTATGATGCAACCCTCTAGACTACCGGCATGGAACGGAAGAGCTTCGCCGACATGGATTGCTCGGTGGCCCAGTGTCTCGAGGTGGTCGGCGAATGGTGGACCATGCTCATCATTCGGGACGCGTTCCTCGGTGTGACCCGGTTCGAGGACTTCCAGCGTCGGCTCGGGATCTCGCGCAACATCCTTCAGCAGCGCCTCACCAGGCTCGTCGATTCCGGCGTCCTGACCCGGGTCCCCTACTCCGAGCACCCGCCGCGGGTCGACTACCGCCTGACCGACAAGGGCCGCGACCTGTGGCCGGTGCTCACGGCGATGCGTCAGTGGGGCGACGTCCATGCTGCCCCGACCGGACGCCCTGTAGAGGTCACCCACAAGGCGTGCGGGTCATCCGATCCGCTGGTGTTGGTGTGCCCCGACTGCGGCGAGCCGGTCGGGCCCCGTGACGTCACCGCCGGGGCCGGCGTCGGGCGGGAACCCGACGCGCTGGGATCCCGTGCCCGCACCGTCGGCTGAGGCAGCCGATCGCGCTCCCGGCCGGGCGAACGCCCGGGGTTGCGATCGTCCGCCGGCCCTGTCCGTGGACGGCATTCCCGCAGGCAGATAGCGTCTGATGAGCATGATCATGCTCTCGTTCAGCAGACACGGTGCTCACCGGGAGTCCTCAATTGTGGAGTCATGAGGCTCTTGTCACGATCGACGCACCACCACCCGATGTGTGGAGGGTCCTGGTCGATCTCGACCGCTATCCGGCCTGGAATCGGTACGCCATCTCGGCGGTCGGCGAACTGCGCATCGGCGGCCGCGTCAAGATCAACGTGCCCCGTCAAGGTGAAAAGCGCGGGCCGGTGGACAATCTGGTCACCGAAATCGTCACCGACCACCGTCTCTGTTGGCGATCGTTGAGCTGGTACCGGTTCCTCGTCTATGGCGTCCGCTGTCGGCACCTGGAAGCCCAATCCGATGGCACCACGGTGTTTCGCGAGGTGGAGACGATGCACGGGCCACTTTCCGGTGTCATCCAGCGGGCCATGGCGCCACAGCTCCTTCGTGGCCTGCAAGCGGAATGCGATTCGCTGAAGGAAGAGGTGGAGCGCGTCACCACCGAGTCTCAGTAACGTGCCGGAGACCGTTTGATGGGTCGTCTCGAGCCACCCGATCCGGTACCGGAACTCGTGTCGTTGACGGTGCCCGACGGAGGTTCGGCTCCGATCACGATCGTCGCGCTCGCTCATTCCGAACGGCTGCTCGCCCCCTTCATCGGCTGGGCAGCGGCCTTGGCGCTCGAAGGTCAGTTGGGTAAACGCCAACACGAGATTCTCGCCCTTCGGACGGCACACAATTGCGGTTCCGAGTTCGAGTGGGTCGAACACGCACGCCTCGCCAGGGCGGCTGGGCTCACCGACCAAGAGATCGATCGGATCGTCGGGGGAGCCGAGGGTGGCTGGAGTCGCGCCGAGCGGTTGCTGATCATGGCAGCCGATGAGCTGCACCGTGACACGACGATCTGTCTCGCTACCTGGTCGGAACTCGCTACGCACTACAGCTCGGCGCAGCTGGTCGAAGCCATCTTCGTGGTCGGTCAGTACACGATGTTGTCGATGGTGGCCAACGTCGCTGACGCCGAATGAGGCCGACTCGATGTGGTCGGGGAACGGAGGGCGGAAGCCACCATCTACCAGGGTGAACGTCGTCATTTCTCACGACGATGTCGTGGTGATGGCCGTCTGTTCGAACCCGTTCCGACGCCCTGACCGGGACACCTCGAGGCCAACTCGCTGAGCGGTCATCCCACCGGAGGCGGGGACCGTCGGATCATGTCCAGCCACACCCAGATCGTTCCGGGGGAGTTCCGAGCGCTGTCAGCAACTGGCGCCAGTGTGATCCATCCTCGCCGCCCGCACGACAGAGAGGTTAAACGGTGACGTTCGCCTAGGCAATCGTGACGGTTGCCTAGACCACGCCTGCAACGACCCGGATACCCTCGTTTCGGTGACCTGAGAGCCCACTGCGCAGTGCCTTCGTTCGGCCATTCTCTGCGACGTGCTTGTCATCCCCGCATCCGTACCGAGGTGTCATGCGTATCCGCGACGATATGAGGCAAGGGAGCAGATGGAAAAGCGTAGGCGAGCCCCCCGGGTCAGCACGACTTCATGGTTTGGCCGATATGAAGTCGAACATGAACCAGGATCGGGCTGGGAAGAGTGCATGGTCATCGATATTTCGATCCTGGGGCTCGGACTGGAACTCTTTGGCACTGTGACCGAGGACATGATCGGAAAGCGACTTGTGGTTCACGTCGGGGCGCCCGCGGGAGAATCAGTGAGTTTGCGGCTGGTGGGCCAGCTGAAGAACTTGAGCGAAGGCCGACTGGGGGGTATCCGTGCGGGGCTCGAATTCGTCGATCTCTCTGAGACCGAGCGTGAAATTCTGAAGGGCATGGAACTGCTGAAAGTGGCCTGGTAAGTCTGCCCATCATCCAGATGCCGGGGGGTGAGCAAAGAATGGTCGATCAGTACTCTCGCGCCAAGTCGACCACATTGACGAGGTCCCGGCCGGCGACGTAGCGTGTGAGATTGTCGTAGAAGAGCTCAGCGACCCGCTCCATGTATCGGTCGGCGGACGCTGAACTGTGGGGCGAGATCGAGAGATTGGGGGTGTCCCACAGCGGGCTGTCCGGAGGGAGCGGTTCCTGCTTGGCGACGTCCAACGCAGCCGCGCGGAGGTGACCGGAGCGTAAGGCCTCGATCAACGCCGACTCGTCTACGAGCAACCCTCGCGCCACGTTGATGAAGATCGCCCCCCGACGCATCGCGGCGAACGCCCTCGCATCGAAGAGATTTGCGTTCGCGGCAGTCCCGGGTGCCGATACGACGACAATGTGCGCGGATTTGAGCGCCTGCATGAGTTGGTCGGGCCCGATCACCTCGTCCGCGTCGGACGAGGACATATCAGGTGTCCACGAACGCCGCACGCCCACGACACGGACATCGAAGGCCTTCAATCGTCGTCCGACCTCTCTGCCAATCGCACCCAATCCGACCACAAGTGCTTGTCGACCGGCCACCAACGCCCCGAGCTTCTGGTTCCAAAGATGATCGCGTTGTTGCTCGGCGTGCTCATCCAGGCGTTTGTACACGGCGAGTATCCGTGCCAGCACCCACTCGGCAATTGGTACGGCGCCGATCCCGGCTGCGTTCGTCAGGACGATCGAGCTGTCCTGCAATCCCGACGGGACGAACTGTCCGACACCCGAGCCGGCAGTCTGTATCCACCGTAGGCGGGGTGCGAGAGCAGGGAGATCGAGCGGGGCATCGAGCGTGAGCATCACCTCAGCTCGAGCGAGCGTCTCACGAAGGTCAGGGCCGATGGCCGGTTCGCCACTGGCGAGGTCGGGTGCAGTCGGTGTCTCGGATCGACGGGTCCGCTGATCGTGGCCGAGGTCGTACGGCGTGACAACGACCTCGGCCCCCCGGGCGATCTCACGGATGCGCGCTCGGTCGATGACCTGACGCAGCGGCTCGAATGCCACATGGATGACAAGCGGTCGTGGTTCGGTCATCGCGGTACGGGCGCGTTCCAGACGACGACGTCCTCCACCCGCTTGCGCGGCGAGCGCGAGAAGCCGTTCCCGAGCGTGAACCCGACAGGGATCAGGCAGGTCTGGTCCCATCCACTCGGCAGTCCGAGGATGTCAGCCATGGCGGCCTGGTCGCCCTGATGGGCCGTCGTCAGGACGGAACCCATTCCTCGGCTCCGCAGTGCGAGCTGGAAGTTCCACACGGCCGGAAGTATCGACGCGTACATGCCGGATGTCATGCCGTGGGTCTCGGCACCACCACCTTCGCGTAACGCGGGATCAGGGATGAGGTCGCGATACCGTTCCTCGGCCGCGGTCACGTCATAGCAGGGAATCACGATCGCGGGCACCTCACTCATGTGCTCAGCCAGCCACAGGATCGACCGGGAGATCCGTGCCCCGGCCTCATCGCCGCGGGACAGCTTCGTCTCGAGCATCTGCTGCACGGGCGGCACGGTCATCTTTCGGTACTGCTCGCCGACTCTTCGGCGGAGCATTGGATCGTCGATGACGATCCAATGCCACTCCTGCGCGTTCGAGGCGTTGGGGGCGAAACAGCCGATTTCGATGCACTCCAAGAGGAGCTCACGGGGAACCGGTCGGGTGAGATCGAGTCGTCGGCGCACAGCCTTCGTCGTCGTCAGCAGGTAGTCGATCTCGGGCCGATGGGGGAACGTCGTCATGGGCCCGTGGCGCCAGTGATCTCTTCGTCTCGCGGATCGAGAACGACTACGGAGCGAAGTCCCGGAAGGCTGCTGGACAATCGTCCGTAAGCGATCTCTGCCAGCGCCTCGCCCGGCAGCACGCAGGCTCGACAGTTGGCGTTGGGCAAGATCAACCTGAGCCGGAGTGTCTCGCCGAGATCGTCGATGCTGTCGATCGCGAGGTCGGCGCCGTCCGCCGCCAGCAACGCTCGCAAGGGCTCGATGTCTACACCGGTCCCGTATCGGGTGGCCGGTCGGGGGTCTCCCGAGCTCGGTGACCCAACGAACAGCTGTACCACCTGGTCGATAGCTTCACCGACTCGCAGCGCGAGTGTCGAGTGGTCGGTCCCACCGATCGGGTGATCGAGCACGAGTTTGCGAATCGAGGGCATCCCTCCGTTCGCCGCCAGCGTGTCCACGACGGGCTCAAAACGAGTGGTGGTGACGAGGACGGTGGGTACACCGGCTCGCTCGAGCTGGATGGCGTCGCTCACGCTGTACGCACTGCAGGACCCACAATCTGCTGCGCCCGTGATCACGACATCCGCGTTGGCCACGATCTCGGCGAACACGTCCGGCGCACACGGAACAGCGGCGTTGGCCGACCGGCCACCCGGGCCCTTCTTGATGACACATGCCAACTCCGCACCCACCCGTTCGGCCAGGCACTCGGCAATCGTGGTCATGACGAAGGCGGCGTTGGGCTTGCCATTGTCGAGCACACCGATGCGGGACCCGACAAGGGTGTCGGGCCGGGGAGCGAGTGCGAACGAGGAATCGAGGATATCGCCGTCGGGTCGGTAGATCTGGATCGGTTCGTCGGTATTCATGCGTTCAGTCCCATTATCCTTCGACGGCCATCGTCACGCTTCGCGTCATGCCCCACGACGGGATGAGGGAGCTGTGCTTACCCGCACCCCCGACGACCATGACACGGATGTTGTCCGGGTGGGCCGTCATCGGGAGTGCGTGGTCGTCGGCAGATGCCAGCATCCAGGGAGCCCAGGCCAGCTCGCTGAAGTGTCGACGGAACGTCGCTGCCGGTATGCGGGCATGGTCGAACAGATAGGACGAGATGTCACCACGATCGAAGCCCGCTTTCGCCAGACTGTATGCATGTTCGGGTCCGAGCACGACGAACCATTCCCCTTGGCTGATCGGTGCATTGTTCAACGAGAGACTCGACATTGCCGACGCGATCTTGTCCAGGATGAGCGTGGGATCGCCAGCGCCTTCCTGGTCGTGCACGTTGTGAGGGTTCTCTCCACAGTGCACGGTCACCGCGCTCGGTGCATCGACGCCACGGCTTGACGCATACGATTCCCATGGGGACTCGTCGAAATTCTCCGCTACGCAGTAGGTGTACTTGGAGGGTTGACCCTGAGTGGCGGCGTCACCGAAGCGCGGACGTGCCCCCGCGACGTGGAGGAGTACGAGGCGCAATGCACGACCCACTGTGGCGTTGGCGCGATTCCCCGGGCCGAAGGCTCCCGTCCCGCCCTCGAATCGAGCCGTTTGCACGATGGCCCCGTGCACCACGACCAACGGCGCCACCGGATGCGTCGTGGCGTTGACTCCCCGGAGGTTGACTTCGGGCCGGGCCAGCGCGCGCACGGCAGTCAGGACGACCGGGAAGACAGCCGGCCTGCATCCGGCCAGCACGGCATTGATGGCGACGACTCGGCGTGTGATGATGCCGAGACGGGGTTCGAGCACCCCGAGCGTCTCGTTGGGATCGCCGGAACCCGCAGCGAGCATGGCGTCGACGCGTGCGGGGGTGGGGGCGACCACGGGCAACCCGTCACCCCATCCCTCTCGATCGAGGAGCGAGTCCAACGCCTCCGGGGTCTCATCGGCGACAGCGACCAGCCAATCAGATGCCACTCCCACCTGCCGCTCCTTCGGGCTGGTTCCGCTCTCGCAGGTCGGTCATCCTGGTGACCGACCTGCCTGTGGTTCTAAGGTAGATACCTGATGCTATCAGGCGCACCTGTCCGTGCTCCAAGCCAGCAGGGGACTGTCCCAACCGTCACTGACGCCCATGTGCATGCGGTGTCGGGTGACGTCCTCAACTTCCCGCGTCGTGCCGGGGGGCCTGGGCGAGACTGGTGGATCGATCGTGCAGTTGGTGGTGATGCGGTTCTCGGCGATCTCGCCGGGGCGGGGGTTCTCCGAGCCGTCCTCGTGCAGGCGGTCGGTGCCTATGGCAACGACAATCGCTATGCCCGCTCGGTCGTCGACTCGCACCCTGATCAGCTCGCCTTTGTTCCCGCGATCGACCCGGATGGTGATGATCCAGCTGCCGAGATGACCGAACTGATGGCAGAGGGCTCCGTGGCCGGCGTTCGCCTCTTTGGCGTACATACCGATCCGACCTGGCTCACTGACGGGCGTGGTCGTGCTGCATGGGAGCTCGCAGGCGATCGCGACATCACGGTCGTTCCGACGGTGTTTCCGGAGCATCTGGCAGCGCTGCGCACCCTTGTGACTCAGATGCCGGATGTGCGCGTCGCGCTCGATCACTGCGCCTTTCCTGATCTTCGCTCGGGACCACCGTATCCGGGGTCGTCGGCGCTCCTTGCTCTTGCCGAGTATCCGTCGATCCATCTCAAGATCACGTCGATCGTCTTGCGCGATGCGGCTCTGCATGGCGGCACGACGGCATTTGTCGAGCAACTGGTCGCATCCTTCGGGGCGGATCGGCTCTGCTGGGGCTCGGATCACCCGCAGACCTTCGAGCTTCGGTATCCCGAGATGCTGGAGCTCGCAAGGGATGCTGTGCACACCATCGATGCAGCCGCGCAGCATTCGATACTCGACCGAACAGCGCGAGAGCTCTTCTGGCGGGAGGAGAGATGAGTGCCGGTGTCGGACTCGATCGGTCCACGGTGGTCGAGACCGCAGCAACGCTCATGGACGAGCAGGGGCCCGAGGCGTTCACTCTCGCAAGGCTGGCGGCGCGGCTCGGCATCAGAAGCCAGTCGATCTATGCCCATGTGGATGGACTCGACAACCTCCGGCGCGAACTCGCCCTCATGTCGCTGGGTGAACTCAGTCTTCGCCTTGGTCGTTCCGCAATGGGGCGGACAGGTCGTGACGGGCTCCATGCACTGGCGCACACCCATGCGTCATTCGCCATGCAACGCCCAGGGCTCTATGCGTGCTCTCTTCGAAGTCCGGACGGAGACGAGGAGCTAGCAAAGGCAATCGAGGACGTCACCGATCCGTGGCACTCGGTCCTCGCGTCCTTTGGCCTGCGTCCGTCCGAGATCGTCCATTACCACCGGGCCTTGTGGGCGGCGATCCATGGGTTCGTCACACTGCGTCATCAGGGCCTCATGACCCGCACAGCCAGCCCCGACCGCAGTTTCATCATGATGATCGATGCATTTGCAGACGCCCTCGAGAACGCACGGACGGCCGTGGGAAACCGTAGCGTGGGGGATGGTCGGTTGCAGGAAGGGGACGAGATTGTCTGAGCGATCAGGGGCCCTCTTTGACGGTCCGTGCGGTGGTCGGCGTCCAACCAGTCACGAACGGGCGACTGGACTGCCCTGGGATGCGTCGTACCGACCTGGCCCTGCGCCTTGGGATGTCGGCCGGCCGCAGCCGGCAATCGTGCGTGTGGCATCCGAAGGCGGATTCGCCGGAACGGTGCTCGATGCCGGCTGCGGGACCGGCGAGAACACGCTGCACATCGCGTCGCTGGGACTGTCGGTTCTGGGCGTGGACGTCGCCGAGACGGCACTGGCGACCGCACGAGCGAAAGCCGACGCCCGTGGGATCGAGGTTGAGTACGCCTCGGCCGACGCATTCCGGTTGGAACGCCTGGGGCGCAGGTTCCAGACGGTGCTGGACTGCGGACTCTTCCACACATTCGACAGAGATGAACGCCGGGCATACGTGGCGAGTCTCGCGTCGGTGGCCGAGCGCGATGGAACTCTGTATGTGCTGTGCTTCAGCGACGATGGTCCCGATACTGGCCCGCACCCCGTCAGTAAGGAAGGGCTGAGAGCGCCGTTCACCCCCGGCGATGGATGGGACGTCGTCTCCATCGAACCGGACCGGGTTCAGACGAGATTCCACGACGATGGAGCACCGGCCTGGTTCGCGACAATCAGACGGATCTAGAGGTCGATCCCCATTAGGCTGCGAGAACCGCGGATCCACGAACCCGCCCGTGACACTCATCGCTACCCGCAACCTGGATGTCGAAGGGACGCAATGGTTGACAAAGTCACGTTTGAGGTGAAGGGCCAGATTGCCGTCATCTCGAACAACAATCCTGCGAAGAGAAATGCATTCGATGATGAGATGGACGTCCGCCTCTTTGAGATCCTGGCTGAGCTCAAAGACCGCAAAGATGTCCGGGCAGTGATCTGGCGAGGCGAAGGCGAGGTCTGGTCCGCAGGACGGGATACATCTGTCATCGGCCACAACGCAACCGAGCTCAGCCATCATGAGCTCATGACGCGTGGCCACCGAGGCATCCTGCAGATATTCGATCTCGATATTCCCATCGTCGTCGCTATCCAAGGATGGTCCATAGGCGGCTCGTTCCAGCGTGCACTTCTTTGCGATATCCGGATAGCGGCTGAGGGCGCGCAGTTCAGGCTTCCCGAAGTTGGGTACGGCGTGATTCCTGACACCGGTGGCATGGGAACGCTGTACCAGATTTGCGGGACGGGGGTAGCCAGCGACCTGATTCTTACAGGCCGAGCGATGAGTGCTGAGGAAGCCTACGGTCACGGGATTATCTCGCGTATCGTGCCTCGTGAGGCGCTCGATGACACTGCCTGGGAGATGGCCGAGAGGATTGCGTCAGCACCGATGGTGACCGTCAAGATGGCTCGGCGTGTCCTGCAGCATCTGAGCGAACCCGAGATTCGATCTTCGATGGAGGACGAACTGATCTATCAGACCTTCATCAACAAGTCAGCCGACTTTGCTGAGTTCAAGGCAGCGAGAGCTGAGGGTCGCAACGCCGATTACTCGGGCAGCTGAGAACGACCCTCGCTCCTGCAAGCTGTTGGTCACAATCGGGAGGGGCTGATGAATGTGAATACGGTCACGGTCATCACCGACCAGGCCATCACCGTGCCCGGCCGGGTCGAGGGAACCCGCGTCCTCGTGAATGGCTCGCACCTCGAGCAAGCAACCGGTTGGGTGCGCAAGCCGCAGGGACTGTGCCGGGGAGACGTCTGCGTACCGGTGACCGACGCGGTCGCCCTGGAGGCCGGCACGGCGCTCGATCTCTCAGTATTCGCCGGACTACTGGACCGTCGCTGTGTCGTGGCTCCCGAGGTCGCGGTCGTTGCCGTGGCGCTCGACGCCTCCGATCGTCAGCGTGCACTCGCGGGCTTGCGAGCCCCGGACTTCGTCTTGCCGGACCTCGACGGCAACGTCCACCGGCTCTCTGAGAGTGCCGGTTCGAAACGGTTGGTGGTGGCCTTCGCCTCGTGGTGCGGGTGCCGCTACGACCTGCCGGGTTGGAACGCGTTGGCCGAGGAATTGGGCGACGAGGGCCTGGTCGTCGTTCCCGTGGCCCTCGACGACGATCCCGAAGAGGTTCGGCCGTTCACGAGCGACATCGCTCTGTCGGTGCTCCTCGATCGCCAGCACGTGCTCTCGGAGCTCTATGCCGTCTCGAACGTCCCCACCGTGATCTGGATCGACGAGGCCGGCACCATCGTGAGACCCAACGGTCTGGCCTTCGGCACCGATACCTTCGCCGAGTTCACCGGTGTGGTCTCCGCGCCCCATCTCGATGCTGTACGACGCTGGGTTCTGAACGGTGAACTCCCGATGAGTCCAACAGAGGCCGCCGGGGCTGTGGCCGATCTCAGCGACGACGAGATCGATGCCCGCCTGCACTTCCGGGTCGGGATCCAGGCGCACCGCCAGGGCAACGCTGAAGCCGCCGAAGCACATCTTCGCCGAGCTGGAGCGCTTGCCCCGATGGATTTCTCCGTCCGCCGGGCGGCGATGCCGCTACTCGGGGAGGATCCGTTCGGCCAGGACTTCCTCGACCTGTACGACGACTGGCAGGCTGTCGGTGCGCCCTACCACGGCCTCCCTGCTGTCGACCGGGACCGCAGCAACCCGTCCGCCGAGTGACTCGGACTGGGTATGGCCGGGACTCTGCCCTGGGCTGCGTTCGCAAGATTCCGTCCGACGGCCGATCGATGCACGGTGCCCGCGGGCTACCTCGGCGCCTTGGCCACCAGCTCCGTCGTCACTTCCATTGGCGACGTCGGTGCGCAAGCTGTTCGACGTAGCCCTTGACCGAGACGGGGGGACTGACGACGCCTCGGCCGTGGACGGTCCGAACGGCGTGGACCATCGTTGCGGCTGCCAATTCATCGGTAGTGCTCGCCGGGTGCGGCTCCTCTACTGCCTCACTGTCGACGACGATCGCCGGCGGTCGGCGACCTTGACCTGACTGAACCACTGATCCCGGGTTGCTCACCCGGTGGATGCACGTCGAGAAGCCAACCTGACAGTTCGCAGGTCACCTACGCTCTTATCGGACGGATTGGCACCGAGAGTCCACGATCGCGGTTGCGTCGACAACAACGTGGGGGATCGCGACCCATTGCGCGGGAATTGGCTGTGTCAGCTTCCCAGCTGCCCCTGGACAACAGGTTCAGCTGGCCCCAAGCCCTCCGTTTCGACCGGCAGCTGAGCGCCGGGACGATCGCGGTTGACCCACGTGGAAGGATTTCTGGTGTGGACCAGTCCGGCGCGCAACCGACCTCAGATACGGTTGTGCCTCCCGCTGTGCCGGCGCAGGGCCCAGTCGTAACGTCGTGGTAGTCGAGTGAGGCGGTCTTCGACGACATCCGCGGTGAGCGATCGGTCAGCTCGGGGCGGTCGGTCGACCGATTGCGTGGTGGTGGGCGGCGGCCTGGTGGGGACCGCGCTCGCCTACGAGCTGGCCCTCCGTGGTGCCACAGTCACGGTGGTCGACCGCCACGACCCGGGTCGGGCCAGCGACGCCGGGGCCGGCATCCTTTCACCCGAGACGAACCTGGACCCCGCACCGGGAGCCGTCGCTGTGGGGCGCGCCGCGGCGAGTCACTACGAGAGCATGGTCGACCAGCTCGGCGCCGACGGGTGTGCTGACACCGGGTATGCCCAGACCGGCTCGCTGCTGGTCGCCGAACGTCCGGGTGACGACACGACCATGGAGGCAGCTTCGGAGCTGATCCTTGGTCGGGACGTGGGAGTCGAGGAGCTGGATCCGGAGGCGGTTCGCCGATGCTTTCCGGTCCTCGGCACTGTCCGGCGGGCGCTCTACAACCCGCACGGGCGGCGGGTGGATGGCAGGGTGCTGCGGGGCGCGCTGCAGGCCGCGGCCGAGCGCCGCGGGGTGTTGTGGCGGCAGGGGACGGTCACCGGGATCATCCGTGCTCCCGGTGCGGGGCGGGTGCGAGCGGTGCGGACCGACCGCGGCGACATCCCCGCCGGGGCGGTGGCCCTCTGCAGTGGGGCCTGGACCGAGGAGCTGGCCGGAGACCTCCAGGTGGCCCTGCCGGTCGGGCCGCTCAAGGGCCAGATCGTCCATCTTCGCCTGCCGGACGTCGACACGTCGAAGTGGGCCATCGTCCAGCCGGTGCTCGGGTTCTATCTGGTCCCCTGGCCTGACGGCCGGGTGGCCTGCGGCGGGACCATGGAGGCCGCGGCCGGGTTTGACCACCGGGTGACCGCCGACGGGGTGCACCAGCTGCTGCGTGAGTGCTTGAGGACCGCCCCCGGATTGGGTGCAGCCGAGTTAGTCGAGGTGCGGGTCGGATCCCGGCCGGTCAGCGCCGACGGGATCCCGCTGGTCGGCGCTGTGCCCGGGTGGTCGAACGCCTTCGTGGCCACCGGTCACGGGGCGGAAGGACTGCTGCTCGGACCGTTGAGCGCGGCGGTGTTGGCAGACTCGATGGTCGGGGTGACCGGCGCCGGACGGGCGGGACAGCTCGCCGTTGTACCGGCCCGGGATCCCGTGGTGGCCGGCGAACTTGCCCGGTGGTCCCCCGAGCGGTTAGTCGAGTAAGGTTCGCGCTGTCGGGGACGATTTCGATGGGGTGACTGCGGTCGACAGAGATGGGCGGGCTCCGATGTCGCATAACGCTGGTCCCGAATCCCCGGAATGACGTCACCCCAGTGGGCGGGCGTGGGACCAACAGATCCCTGAGTCGGCGACGACGGGACAGTTGCAACCGGCATCGACCAAGCCAACCCTCACCGACCGACTCGATGATCGGCAGGCAGTGACGAGAGATCGGTCGGAGCGGGCTGTCGATCGGGGTGTGTCGGCCGGCTGATGCTCAGGCCTCCGGCGGCTGAGGGTTCGGGCCCCCTCTGGTGTGCTGACCTGGGAGGACTGGCACCGGACGCGGTGTCGGCACCCGGTCTGCCGTCTCGGATCCCAGGTGGTGATGGTCAGCGGAGATGATGAGACTACGTTCGAACCACAAATTGGCCGGGATGTTCCGGTCCCGATCCGAAGCCGTGACCTCCCGGCGAAGGAGCGAATGACTAGCACCCAAGTATCTGATCCCCGGGGAGCGATCTTCATCGACCCGGTGGCCTACGCCGACCAGGAGTCGTGGCACGCAGCCGCGGCCGATCTGCGGACCCACGACCCGGTTCTGCGGGTCGAAGCCGAGGGCTACACGCCGTTCTGGGCCGTGACCAGCTATGACGACGTCTTCACCGTGTCCCGCCAGAATGACCGATTTCGCAACACTCGCAACTCGGTGCTCGGCCCCGATATTCAATTCGAGATGCTCGGATCCATGGGCGTGGAGCCCAAGACGCTCATCCACATGGACGACGAGGAGCACCGGCAGCACCGGGCGTTGGCCAATGAGTGGTTCCGGCCGCGGGCCGTGGCCCAGCGCCAAGCCGCCATCGACGCCATCGCCGACGAGTACGTGGGCGTGTTCCGCGCCATGGACGGCCACTGCGACTTTGCCCAAGACATCGCCGTCCCCTACACCTTGCGGGTCATCATGAGCATCTTCGGGGTTCCCGAGGAGGACGAGGGTACGATGCTCCGCCTGACCCAGGGCCTGTTCGGCGCGGCAGATCCCGAGTACCTCGGCGAGCTCACGGACCCTTTCGCCATGGTCACCGGCACCATCGCGGAGTTCGAGGAGTACTTCGCCTCCCTGGCCGACGAGCGCCGCGCCCGACCGGCCGACGACCTGGCCACTGTGATCGCCAATGGCACTGTGGCTGGCTGTCCCATGGACCGCCACGCCACCATGTGGTACTTCATCATCGTGGCCACCGCGGGCCACGACACCACGTCGTTCGCGCTCTCCGGTGGCCTCGAGGCGCTGTTGGGTCACCCGGGGCAGGTCGATGCGCTCCAGCGCGACCCGACACTGGTGGGTAACGCCACCGACGAAATGATCCGGTGGACCTCGCCGGTGCGCCACTTCCTGCGGTACCTGACCGAGCCGACAGTCCTGTCGGGCGTTCAGATCCCCGCCGGCGATCGCCTGCTGCTGTCGTACCCGTCGGCCAACCGCGACGAGAGGATGTTCGCCGACTCGATGGCGTTCGACATAACCAGGCCCAACGCAAACCGGACCATCGCCTTCGGCGGCGGCGAGCACTTCTGCTTGGGCTCGACCTTCGCTCGGCGTGAGATCCGCACCATCCTGCCCAAGCTGCTTGGCGCGGTCGACGAGATCGCTCTCGACGGGGAGCCCGAGTTCGCCCAGGCCAACTTCGTAGGCGGCGTCAAGCACCTCCCCGTCGCTGCTCGCTTGCGGCAGAAGGGCTAGCGACCGTTTTCCTCCGTGTCCGTGCCCGCAGGGGAGTGCGCGACACCCGTTCCGGGCACCTCGACAAGGCGGGAGCACGCGTGGTGCCGGAACCCGTACAGGGCGGTTGACACCAAAATCGGTAAGCAGTAACTTACGGTTCGTGAGGACTTACGAACGGTCTCCTCTCGGCGTCTTGGCCGACCCGACTCGGCTGGCCATCTTCGAGGAGCTCGCTGAACAGCCCCTGCCGGTCGGAGAGCTGGCGGCACGCCTCCCGGTGTCTCGACCTGCGGTGTCCCAACACCTGAAAGTGCTCAAAAGCGTTGGGCTCGTGGTGGACCGGCCCGAGGGAACCCGGCGCCTCTACCAAGTCGATGCGGCGGGCGTCGCCGAACTGCGTGCGTACCTGGAGCGCTTTTGGAGCCTGGCGCTGGCCTCGTTCAAAGCCGTTGTCGAAGACACAGGAGGAACCGAATGACATCTCAAGCTACCGACACCACGGTCCGGACCTCTGTGGTCGTCTCGGCATCTCAAGAGCACGCCTTCTCCGTGTTCACCGAAGGCATCGGGAGCTGGTGGCCCCCCGAGCACCACATCTTGCAAGGCGAGCTGGCCGAGATGATCTTCGAGCCGCACGTCGGCGGTGCCATCTCTGACCGGGCCGCCGATGGGACCGAGTGCCGTTGGGGCCGGGTCCTCGCCTACGAACCGCCACATCGATTCGTGATCACCTGGAACATCAACCTGCAGTGGCAGCTCGAGTCCGACCCGGCGAAGGTCAGTGAGATCGAAGTGACCTTCGTGCCCGAGAGCGATACCACGACCCGGGTCGAGCTCACCCACCGCCATCTCGACCGCCACGGCTCCGGCTGGGAGCAGATGCGCGATGCCGTGGGATCGCCCGACGGCTGGCATCGTGAGCTCGCTCGGTTTGCCGAGCGGGCAGCAGCGCCACGCGTTGCCTAGGTCTACCGGGCCAACGATACGTGACATAGAGTCGGATCCGTCACCGGCTGCCGGGGGGAAGCGGTCGGCGGAGGGGGTTGCCATGCGGGAGCGCACCAACGAAGTCGAGATCGAGCGGGACGTCAAGGTCACCGTGTCGGATGGGACGGTGCTGCTCACCGACGTCTACCACCCCATCGGCGTCGACGACGCCCCCACCATCCTGGAGCGCACGCCATACGGCAGAACCAACTTCGCATCGGCCATGGGCCAGGAGTTCGCGGCCCGCGGCTACCGGTACGTCCTGCAGGCATGCCGGGGCACGGACGGGTCGGGTGGTACCCACAGCTACTTCGCGGAAGCGGGGGACGGGCGGGGCACCGCCGACTGGATCAGCTCCCAGTCGTGGTTCAACGGCAGCATGGGGTCCTTCGGCGCCAGCTACATGGGCTTCACCCAGTGGGCGCTTGCTTCCACCAAGCCGCCGCACCTCGAGGCCATGGCCGTCGCCCTGTCGACCTCGATGCGGGCCTACTCGTGGTACCCGGGAGACTCGCTGGCTCTCGAGGTGATCATCCCCTGGGACGCGGGCGCCACCCAGTTCAACAAGCCGACCGACGCTGCCCCCACCAGCGACATCTCCCCGGAGGGCATCGAGCGGCGCATGACCGAGCTGAAGGCGGGCTTCGACCACCTCCCTCTCGGTGAGGTGATCCAGAGGCTCACCGGCGTCGACCTGCAGCTCTACCGGGACCAGCTCGCTCATGGCGCCGCCAACGACGACTTCTGGGACCCGGTGAACTTCCGGCCCCTGCTGGCGGATTGGACGGTGCCGACCCTCCTCGTCGACGGCTGGCACGACTACCCGCTGCCCGGCGTGCTGGAGGACTACGCGGTCCTGCGCGCCTCGCCCGGCCCCGTGCACCTGCGCATCGGCGCCGGCGGACACCTGGGCGGGGGCGGGGAGGGTGGCATGACCGACGCCCCACTGGACTGGTTCGACACCTGGTTGCTCGGCCGGGAGGGGCTGCTCGGCCCCACCCCTGTGAAGGTCCACGTCCAGGGCGAGGGCGGGCGCTGGCAGGACCTGCCGGACTGGCCCCCTCCGTCCGAGCCGACGCGCTGGTACCTCCGTGCCGGGGGTCACCTGGCGCCCATCCCGCCGACGGCATCGTCGGAGCCCGATCGTTACCGCTACGACCCCGCCGACCCGACGCCGTCGATCGGTGGCATCGGCATGCTTACCGGGGGCACCGCCGACAACCGCCCCCTCGAAGCCCGCTCCGACGTCCTGGTCTACACATCCGACGAGTTGGGCGAGCCCCTCGAGCTCATCGGTCCGGTCGAGGCGGAGCTCCACGTGAGCTCGAGCACGGACCACACCGACTTCTTCGTCCGGGTCTGCGATGTGTACCCCGACGGCCGGTCCGTCAACGTCTGCGACGGCCTGCAGCGCTTCGACCCGGCCTCCATCCGCCGGAATCCGGACCAGACGTTCACGGCGGCGGTGGCCCTGTGGCCGATCGGTCACACCTTCGCCCCCGGTCACCGCCTGCGGGTTCAGGTCTCCAGTGGCGCCCACCCCGTCTACGCCCGCAATCTCGGCACAGGAGAACCGCCCGCCACGGCCACCACCTTGCGGACCGCCGACCAGGCCGTGCATCACGAGCCGGGCCGGCTGTCGTGGGTGACGCTGCCCCACTTCTCGGGCTGAAGTCCCGTGGCCTCAGGCAGCCTTCCTGGCAGTCCGTGGAGCGCTGGCCGTCAACTTCCGGCCGGGATCATTTGGCCCGCCCGGCGAGCTGCCGTCGCCGGCGTCGACTCGGCCGAAGCGCGCATCGCCGCGTACGCGGCGGTGACCGTCGTCATGTAGACGTGCTCGAGAAGGGCGGCGTTCTCCTCGGTCGGGCGGCGCCGCCACTGGAGGAGCACGGGGTCGAGGGCCCCGAGGAGCACGGCCGTGAGCGACATCGCTGTCCGGCGGTCCATGCCGAACTGGCGAGCCGACCGGGCACCGAACGCCCGCACCGTATCGCGGTCCCGGTCACGCTGTTCCTCCCGTAGCTCGCGGCTCCAGGCACCGGCGGCCCGGAGGGCGGTGAAGACCTGGCCCCGCTCGGCGGCCGCCCGGAGCGACCCACGGACGAGAGCCCGGAACATCTCCTCTACCGTGCCGGCGTCAGTCACCTCGGCGGCCAGCTCGTCGTGAAGTCGTACCGCCTCACGCCGGTAGATGGCGGCCAGCAGCTCGTGGCGGTTGGCAAAGTGCTTGTAGACGAGCGGCCGGCTGACCCCGGCCCGCTCGGCCACCGCCTCCATGGAGACATCGTGCACGTCGCCCGCGCTCACCAGGGCCGCCGCCGCGTCCACCAGCGCATCGCGGCGCCGGAACGCGCTCAGTCGGAGGGGCTTTGCGGGCTCGGCCTCGCCACCCCCCGAGGTCATTGCCGGCGACACGTCCACTGTGGCAGTATCGCACGAAGTGGTGACATAATGTCACTTAAACCCGCCTAAAGGGGGTCCCCATGACATATGTTGGCGATCGGAAGGTCCTCGACGCCGACAGTCACGTGATGGAGCTCGCCGACTTCCTCGACGACTTCATCGACCCCGACCACAGGGGCCTGCTGCGGCGGGGGGCGGCCGAAGCCTTCGCACCGGTGGTCGACGATGCCGTGGCGCGGGTGGAAGCACGCCGAGCCTCCCCCGAGAAGGCGGCTCGTGCCGAGGAACGCCTGCTCCAGGACAAGGGCTGGCTCGCCCTCGGCGCCTTCGACCCTGAGGAGCGCCGTCGCGTCCTCGACCTCCTGGGGGTCGACGGTCAGTTGGTCTTCGCCACCTTCGCGGGATCCCAGTTCCTCGGGCGCGATGTCGGGCTTCTCTACGCCGGGGCTGCCGCCCAGAACCGGGCGATGGGTCGCTTTTGCTCGGCTGACGAGCGCCTCCTGTCAGTAGCCCTCGTCCCCCTGGTCGACCCCGGACGGGCGCTGGCCCTTGTCGGTGAGGCGATCGCCGAGGGCTGCGCCGCTGTGATGGTCCCTTCGACGGCGGCCGGTGAACGCGCGCCCACCCATCCCGACCTCGACCCGTTCTGGGGAGCGCTGGCTTCGGCAGGCGTGCCCTTCGTCCTCCACGTGGGCGGGGCCGGCCGGCTGCTCGACCCGGCATTCCACAACAACGCGATGCCGGTCACCGACCACCTGGGCGGCGGGGAGAACGTCCGCTCCAAGGACTTCCTGGCCATCCCGCACTCACCCGAGCTCTTCCTCGGGACCCTCATCTACGACGGCCTCTTCGACCGGTTCCCGACGCTACGGGGCGGGTGCATCGAGCAGGGGGCGGGATGGGTCGTCTCTTGGCTGCGACACCTCGACGCCGGGGCGCGGGCCTTCCGCCGCACCGAGGAACCGCTGCGCCGGCTGGAGCGCGCCCCCTCGGAGTATGCCCGCCGGCACCTCAAGTTCACCCCGTTCCCAGGCGAGCCGATCGGCTGGATGATCGAGCAGGCCGGGCCGGAGCTCTTCATGTTCTCGACCGACTTCCCGCACCCAGAGGGGAGCCGGGACCCGCTGGGCAGGTTCGAGGCCGACCTGGCCGGCACCGGTCCCGAGGACCAGGAGCGTTTCTTCCATCACAACATGTTCGAGCTCCTCCACGGGAGCACGATCGACGCGTGAGCGCGCGCCGCGACAAGGCGGCACGAAAGGAGGGGGTGATGTCCAGCACGGAGCCGTCGAACGGCCGACTTGGCGCCCGGCAGCCGGGCGCCAACGGCACCGTCTCGAGCGGGTACGGGGGGAGGTCGCCGTTCCGGCGCCTCTGGTTCCGGTCGCTCGACCACTATCCGGACACCGGGCCCCGCATCCGCTACCTCGGGATCGTCGTCCTGGCAACGATCGTCCTCTACTACCAGCTGTACGTGGCCGGCTCGGTGTCGCCGTCGATCATCGGGCACTACGACATGACGTTCCGCTACTACGTCTACGCGGTCGGCGTGGTGGCGGCCGGGGTTGGGGCCTTCTCGGCCATCCTTGCCGGGATGGCCGACCGGTGGGGCCGGGCCAACATGGTCGCCTACGGCCTGGCGCTGGTCGCTCTGCTCACGATCTTCGCCGTGCCCAACGCGCCGAACAAGACCCTCTTCGTGGTCTTCATCTCCCTGGTCGGCTTCGTCGAGGGGGTCGTCCTCGTCGCTACCCCGGCCCTGGTGCGTGACTTCTCGCCCCAGCGCGGGCGGGCGACGGCGATGGGCTTCTGGACGCTCGGGCCGGTCGTCGGGAGCCTGGTCGTGGCGACCGTGGCCACCCACACACTGCCCCACCTCCCGGCCTGGCAGGACCAGTTCCGCATCGCCGGCATCACCGGACTGGTCGTGTTCGCCATCGCGCTCGTGTGGCTCCGTGAGCTCTCACCGGGGCTTCGGGACCAGCTCATGATCAGCATCCGGGACCGGACAATCGTCGAGAGCCGGGCCCGGGGGGTCGACATCGAGGCGGTGCTCAAGCACCCGTGGCGCCAGATGCTCACGCTCGACATCGTCGGTCCTGCCCTCGCCAGCGCTCTCCTGCTCCTCGTCTACTACGCCCTGGTCGGGTTCCTCGTCGTCTACTTCGCCACGATCTTCCACTACACCGAGTCGCGAGCCAACTCCCTGGCCAACTGGTTCTGGGCCTTCAACGCCGGGGCGCTCGTCGTGGTCGGGCTGGTCTCGGACCGGGTCCGGGTGCGAAAGCCGTTCATGGTGTTCGGTGCCTGCGGCGCCATCGTGACCACGATCCTCTTCCTGGAGCGGACGGGCCGTCTCTCGACGAGCTACGACACATTCGTCGTGATCATGAGCCTGATGGCGGTGTCGCTGGGCATCGCCTATGCCCCGTGGTTCGCCGCATTCACCGAGACGATCGAGCGGCGCAACCCTGCGCTCTCGGCGCACGGGCTGGCCGTCGGGGGCTGGATCGGCCGGATCGTGGTCGCCATCTCGGCCCTGGCGCTCCCATTCGTGGTGAGCTCTATGAACACGCTCGTGAGCTACGGACCCGGCGTGGCGTCGGCAGCCGTCACCTACGCGCCCGAGCTGCAGACGGCCGCCGCCCTGCAGCCGGCCACCTTGAAGGCCCTCTCCGCCAACCCGCACAACGCGGCGGCCGGGGCGGCAGCGGTAGCCCAGCTCACCACAACCCTGCATGTCACCCCGACCGAGGCCTTGGGCCGGCTGGTCGCCCTGGGCAAGGCGGCCGGCGAGCCGGGCTTCCAGTACCTCCAGGCTCACGGGATCGCGGTGACGCAGGCAGTCAAGAATGCCCCGTCGCAGTGGAAGACCTGGTGGTGGGTGTGCGTTGGCGGCCAGATCATCTTCATCCCGCTCATCTTCTTGATGGCGGGGCGGTGGAGTCCGTCCAGGGCCCGGCGCGACGCCGAGGAGCACAAGAGGAAGATCGACGAGGAGATGCGCAAGCTAGCGCGGGGAGCGGCGCCGCCGGTGCCGGCCGGGGCCGGGACCTGAACCGGGAGGGCCGGGCGCGCGTCGGGCAGCAGGAGAAGCGACGGAGAGCGGGGCCCACCAAGGGGCAACCGCGAGCGGACTGGCGAGCGGGACGAAGAGGAGTGACGAGCCGTCGTCAGGGGCGCACAATCTGGCGTATTTCAATCATTGGTTGGACGTCGATGGACGGTTCAGCCAACGGTTCGTAGCCGGCTGGGAGCCAGTCGTAGGTAACCACAGTCCGAAAGGCTATGTCTTCGAGACCTCGATTTCGGCGGTTCACCAGGGCCAGCAGAAGCACCGGGAAGAATGAAGCGCAGAGGAGCGCTCGAAAGAGCGCTCCCGAGAACCGAAGGTGACTCCCATCCGAGCGGACGATTCGTAAGCCCATCATCTGTTTCCCAAGCGTGCGTCCGGTGGACCACCAACCGGCTGTCAGGTACACGACGAGAAGGATCCAGAGCAACAGTTCATTCACCCAATGCGGGGGGGCCGCAACCGAAATCGACTTCGAAAAAAAGAGATCCCATGCAATGCTCACCATGATCACTGCAACGACATAGATGCAGAGAACGAGAACAACATCAGTCCCGCTCGCCACTGCCCGAGAGAAGAATCCGGCCCGACAGCCCTGGAGCTGCTGTCCCCGTTCACTGCGGATTTCGCGGTGCCGACTCACGAAGTGACCTCAGATTCCGCACTGTTCGGTCGAGCAATGCCATTCCACCGGACCGCCAAGTCACGCGGTTCCTTGCGTCGGAGGATCCTATCGACCGTTCGGGCACTCCATAGATCCATGGCCATGAGTCCAGCGCGGCCGGCATCAAGTGTCTCCGCACCCAGTCCGGTCGTGGACTCACGGATGACCCCCGCGAGGTCGATCTCATCGATGACTCCCGGGAGGTCCACCCTGGCCACGACCTTGTTGATCGGCACATGATCGATCAGCTGCTCCATGTCCAGCATGTCGACAACCCCGACGACGACCCGGTTGAGCACGGACTCCGCAGCCTCGGCCACGTTGTCTCGGTTCTCCCTTTCGCTCTTGCGGGCCGCGTCCTGACGCAGTCCGAGGTGTCGCTCAACAGCGTCGAGAGGGCCCTCAGCAATCGACCCGGGTACGACGACTCTCGCGATCCGTACGGATCTGCTGGTGATCTCGGCAGCCACGAGGGTCGCTGCGCCGACCCCCGCCTTGGCAGTCCCTGCGATGAGGTCGACGATCCGAAAACCCGCATTCAACGTAGACCGTTGCGGTCCTGACGCGACTCGTGGCGTCGGCACCGGGGAAACCGCCACATCCGGAGTCAGCGCACTCGGTGACTGAACTGGCTCAGCGGACTCAGACACGAACCTTCGATCTAGTTGACAGCTCCAGCAACAGTTTAACGCTGCCCTCAGTCTCTTGTCGAGTGCCTCGAACTCGATCGGGGCGATGCGATACCGCTCACGTGAAGTCATGCACATCCGATTTCATGATGTCGGCGCTTTGTATTCCCACGGGCCGGTGTGGCAAGCAAGGTGTCGCTCGCCGGTGGCAGCGATGTGGTCGAGGGCAGGATCAGTCCTCAGGAATTCGGCGCTCTCCCAAGACATCGTCGAGGAGCGCCGTTCTGGGGCGAACTCGGCTTCGTCGCGGACTGCTCGACCGAGTCTTCAGAACAGCGGTCCATGCGATTGCCCGACCTAGCGATGGCCACCGCTCGGCGAATGCATTCGCGGCGGGGTTGGCATTTACCCACTTCTTAGGCCGCGTGAAGGGCGCCTCTTACTCTCGGCCGGCAGAGTGGGAGTACGTCAATCATTGGAATGCAAGGAGACATGACGATGGGTGTCGAATTTGGGCCGGTCGTTCGCTGCGATGCAGACGGGTGCAGCAACGCTCTGCCTCTGGCTGCGGGCGAAGATGCCTTCTCCGTTGTGAGCGCCGAGGACCGGTGGACATGGTCCCGTTCCTCCGGTTACCTGTGCCCTGACCACACTGAGACGTCCTTTCAGCGCCGAATCACTTCTGCCTCGTGTTCGCAGGGCGTTCGGAACCAGACCTGACGTCGGGGTCTGTGGTCGGCCGGCCTTGATCAGCAGGTCGTGAACACAGAATCATCCGACGATGTCGGTTTTTGGAGAACGGCTCCGCCTGGGGAATTCCCTTGCCGTCCACGAACGTCCCATGACGGCGTCGGGTAGGGAACAGTAACTCGAGGCTGCCCAGGGAAGTAACGGGATCATGTTCGGACCCCTTTTCGGGTTCCGAATGACGGGTCGAACACTAAAACCGGCACCGGGCAGCCGAGCCAAAATGAGCGGGACGGCCAGGGGTTCGAATATCGAATCCCCGACCCCGCTTGCAGACTCGTCGAGTGGGTTTCATGTGACTGGGCGCACCAAAACCGGCGAACGCAGACGGCCCGGGCTCACCCGGTTCGCCGTCGACCAGGGGTTACTTCCCGACCCTCGCAATCCCTGAGCGGTCTCACAATTTGCGGCAGATCCACCACTCAGCGTGACGTCTACCTGGGGATATGCCCTTGACGGAGACGAGATCGCTGCCAACTACAAGGGCCTTCGTGGGTTGTTTCGCTCCGGTACCCACACCCATTACGAGCACAACCATGACGGGGTCCAAGATCAAGCCGCCTCCTTCGTGTCGGAGAGGCTACGAAGCGACCGCTCGTGACCCCCCTTGGGTAGGGACCTCCCCATTTACGTAGAAATGCAGATGTAGCCGAGCGACCCGATCCTTCATGATCATGAAAGGAGCTTGAAACCCTCCGTTGTGGCGAGCTTGTCCCAAGTGAAATGTCAGGGGTGGGCTTGGACAACCAGGCGAACAGAAAGGTAGGCGGAAGATGCACGGTCGAGCTAGTTGTGTGGTGCGATGGGTAACTGTTCTGGGACTGATTATCGCAACCTCATTAGGAGGAGTCATCGCTTCATCTGGGGAACCTGCCTCTGCGACGACGACGTCCTGTGGAAGCGCTGGGTACCATGGCCCAATTGGCTGCATCCTCCTTTCCGGTTCGAGTTGGGCTCCGACGGTCGCAGATCTCGGCGACCTGAATGTGTACAACAACAGTGATAATCTGAATCACTTTGGGCCCGACAGGGGATTCACCTACGAGTACCAATGCACCGAACTCGCTGTTCGCTACGCCTACTACGTGTGGGGTGAAGGGAAAGGCCTATCCAAGCCAGAGGCAGCATGGGACACCGCAGGATGGGATGGCGCAGCAGAAGACATGTGGAGCGTGGCTCCCAGGCTCGCCGTCCCGTTGCAGCAGATTGCCAATGGAGCCGGTGCGCCACAGTTCGGTGACCTGATCATCTTCGGAGAGCCCAAAGGATCATCTGGTCCGGGTCATGTCGGAGTGGTGACCGGCGTCTCTGGAACCCATCTCTACTTCGTTGGAGAGAATCAGGCTAATGCGCCGGCCAAGGCATGGATCCCGATCAATGCTGCGAATCATGCGAGTTCTGGAGGCGACTTTTCGACTTCCTTGGTAC
Source organism: uncultured Acidimicrobiaceae bacterium (assembly GCA_963753905.1). Taxonomy (GTDB): domain Bacteria; phylum Actinomycetota; class Acidimicrobiia; order Acidimicrobiales; family RAAP-2; genus Bog-756. The sequence continues at coordinate 355,883 of CAVWDZ010000001.1, forward strand.
CCATCGGTTGGCTCCGTCCCGTCCGACCGAAGATCGTCAGCGTTAGCTCCATTCAGGCAGCCCAGACGCAGACAATTGCGATCAAGGGCAGTGGGTTTGGGACAGGTAGCCCGTTCAACGGAGATCGTCCGTGCGTTCGGTTCACGGACAGCACCGCCGGGGGAATGATCGGCTGGAATGCTGGCCATGTCAACCCGCTAGGACAACCCTCGAATAGTGGTGGCTCATGCTCGTCTTCCCAAGGAAATGACGCGGACCAGATCACCCTGAATGTGACGAGTTGGACGAACACCCAGATCACAATTTCGGGCTTCACCGGGGCATATGGGGCTGGCTATTGGGTGTTGAGTCCGAACGACGCCGTAACCATCAGCGTTTGGAATGCGCAATCGGGTTCGGGTCCGGCGAACCTCTCGTCCACCGTAAGCTGAAACGGCAGTGCCGGCAGTGGGACCCCACATGGTCGGACCATGGCCCTTGTGTGAGAATGTTGAGTGACACAACGGGAGAGATCATGAAGCGTTTGGTTCGGGCTCTTGGGTGATGACACCCAGTCCCGAGCCGGGCTACAACGCCTTGCTCAGTGTGTCGTGTCGCTCTGTCACATCTTGCAAGGCTGTCGGCGAAGCAGGTTTGCAAACTCTGGTTGATTCTCATGGACGAACCTCAGGTCTGGCTAGCAACCTGAAATCGAACACAGGATCCTGAGTGTTGACCGCCAACTCGATGACACTTTCCGGCCGAGGTCGCCGGCAACTGCTTGCTGGCGCGAACGGCGTCACCTACTGAGATGCGCCGACACACGCAGGGGTTCGAACATCGCCATTTGCCTTGGTTGGCAAACGCCAATGAAATAGTGCCTCTGACCAGGTAAAACGTTGTCATTCTGCCAACACCGTGGAGGTTATGGGACTATGTTCGAACCCCGCGTGGGCCCCTGACCTGGGGTAATGCGTGGCGAAAGTCTGAGCCAGGGCCGAATTCGGGTGCTGCGGGACCCATCGCAAGGCCGGCGACGGAAGTGAACCGTCCTGGCTTTCCTGGAGGCTCCAAACCTTGGGAAAGTTGGAGTCATGGAAGCCAAGAAGCACCCCTCATCGAAGCGCTATCCGCCCGAGATGCGAGAACGGGCCGTTCGCATGGTCCAACAATCCATCGAGGAGACCGGCGAGCGCTGGGGCGTGGTCTCACGGGTGGCCCGGCAGCTCGGCATAGGCGAGCAGACGCTGCGCAACTGGGTGGAGCGGGCTGACGTCGACGCCGGCCGGCGTCCTGGAGTGACCACCGAGGACAAGCAGCGGATCGCCGAACTGGAAAAGGAGAACAGGGAACTCCGAAGAGCCAACGCCATATTGAAGTCGGCATCGGCTTTTTTCGCGTTTATGTAGCGATCTCCTTGCCCGGTGGGTTGGCTCGTTTCTTCGCTGCCCGGCTCTGGTCGTGGCTGTTCCTCGTTGTGCCGCCCACCGGGCACGCGACGGGTTGACCGGAGTGACTTGATAGGAGCCTGGTTGCACACCTGAATAAAGGCGTGTCCCCGGCCGACCCAGCGCGGCCCCCATTGAAGCGATCAAGGAGGTTGATCACCATGGTTGTCGTTGGCGTCGACGCGCACAAGCGCACCCACACACTGGTGGCCATAGACGAAGCTGGACGCAAGCTGGCCGAGAAGACGGTGGCCGCCACACCAGACGGCCATCTCGAGGCGGTGGTGTGGGCCCGGCGCTGGCCCGACCACGTCTTCGCCCTCGAGGACTGCCGCCATCTGACCCGTCGCTTTGAGCGGGACCTGCTCGTCGCCGGCGAGGCGGCTGTGCGGGTTCCGACCCGCCTGATGGCAGGAGCTCGTGATGGTGGGCGCGAGCGGGGCAAGTCCGATCCCATCGACGCCCTGGCGGTTGCCCGGGTCGCGTTGCGTGAGACCGACCTCCCCGTAGTCCGCCTCGACGGCGAGGCCAGGGAGTTGCGCCTCCCGGTGGATCACCGCGATGACCTGGTCAAAGAGCGCACCCAGGTTCAGAGCAGGCTCCGCTGGCACCTCCACGAGCTCTTCCCCGGTCTTGAGATCGCGCCCAAGGCACTGCGTCGCTATCACGTGATGAGTGAGGTCGAGGAGCGTCTGGAGGGAATCCCCGGAACCGTCGCCAGAATTGCCCGAGAGCTCTTGGTCCGCTGTCGCGAGCTCACCGTCCGGGCCAACGAGCTCGAGCGTGAAATCACCGTGCTCGTCCGACGGCTGGCACCGTCATTGCTCTCCCTGCCGGGCTGTGGCGTGCTCTCGGCGGCCAAGATCGTGGGCGAGTCCGCAGGAGCCGGTCGGTTCCGATCCAAGGCTGCCTTCGCCCGCTGGAACGACACCGCCCCGATCCCGGTGTGGTCGGGGAACAGCACCCGGCACCGCTTGACCCGCGGCGGGAACCGCCAGATCAACGCCGCCCTTCATCGCATCGCCGTCACCCAGCTGCGCGGAGTCGGCCTCATAGGGCGTGAGTACGTGGAGCGGCGCATGTCCAATGGGGACACCAAGACCGAGGCACTCCGCCTCTTGCGCCGCCGTCTCTCAGACGAAGTCTTCGGTCGCTTGCTCGACGACGAGGCGGCCCAAAATGTCGGTTCATCGGACGTCTTGCTCGTTGCCGCTTGACATAGGAGCAACGCGGAGCTCGACCGCCCAAAGCCGTAGTGCGCTACATCGACGCCCACAAGGAGGAGTTCGGGGTCGAGCCGATCTGCAAGGTCTTGCAGTTCGCCCCTTCCACGTATTACGCCGCCAAGTCCCGGCCGCCCTCGGCCCGATCGGTCTCCGATGAGCGCCTCGGCAGGGAGATCCAACGGATCCACGACGAGAACTACGGGGTCTATGGGGTGCGCAAGGTGTGGCACCAGCTTCTCCGAGAACAAGAGCCCGTCGGACGGGACCAGGTGTGGCGCATCATGGGCGCCCTCGGCCTCCAGGGCGTGCGCCGGAGAAAGGCCAAGCGCACCACTGTTCCCGGCGACCTCTCGGCTCGCCCGGCCGATCTGGTCGATCGTCAGTTCGTCGCCACCGCCCCCAACCGCCTGTGGCTCGCCGACATCACCTACGTATGGACCTGGTCGGGCTTTTGCTACACCAGCTTCATCACCGACGCCTTCGCCCGACGCATCGTCGGATGGCGAGTGTCCAAGTCCTTGCGCACCGATCTGGCCCTCGACGCGCTCGAGATGGCCATTTGCACCCGCAACGGCGAGGACCTGACCCAACTGATCCATCATTCCGATCGCGGCGTGCAATATCTGGCCATTCGCTACACGGAGCGTCTGGCCGACGAACAGGCCGTGGCTTCAGTCGGCTCCAAGGGCGACTCGTTCGACAATGCTCTCGCCGAGACGGTCAACGGGCTCTACAAGACCGAACTGATCTACCGCCAATGGCCCTGGAAAACGATGGAGCAACTCGAGCTGGCCACCGGCGCCTGGGTCAACTGGTGGAACGAGCAGCGCCTGCACGAGGCCTGTGACTACGTTCCGCCGGCGGAGTTCGAGGAGAGCTACTACCGTCGCTTGGGCGAGCCCAGCTCGGCAGCATAAAACCTAACCACCGAGCCTCCACAATTCCCAGGACGATTCAGTGTCCGATCGCTCGGGCACGTTTGGTCGCCTAAATTCAAACCTCGTTCACCGAGGTCGAGGTGAATCGCCCTGGGATCCGTAGAGGAATTACGCGGTCGCGACACTGATCTGGATGCGTCGGGCCGCTTCATCCCGACGAGATGACTCTCGAGCGCTACGAGGGCGCCTTCGATCCGATGGCCCGTTCGACGTCGTCTCGGACCAGGTCAGCGTTGATGGCGATCGCCGCCGCGGATCCGGCACCGGTTCGGTGATCACCTGGGCATGAGGGGTCGGCCACGTTGCCGGCCACCCAGACGCCGGGCACACTCGTCAGCCCTGTACTATCCACGACAGGGAACCCGGCCTTCAAATCGCAGCCCAGACCGGCCAAGAGGCCGTCATCGTGGGGACGGCTGCCGGGCCGGACAAACACTGCCGTCCGTGCGATCACCCGACCACCGGCCAGTTCGACTCCTGTCAAGTGGTCGCCCTCGATTACCAGCCGCGCTGACCTTACCGAATTCGACACGAACGCCCCGGACTTCCAACTGGCGTGATTCGCCTTCGGACAGGTCATAGGTGTGGACGAAGAAGATGTCATGTTTGGCTCATCGATTTGGGATGCGTCCCGGCCGTAGCACTAGGTCATACACCGTCGCCGCAAATATCCCGCCGACAAGGGGACCAATGACATAGACCCACCAATCCGTAAACTTTGCCGACACAATCATGGGCCCCAACGCCCTGGCAGGATTGGCTCCTGCACCGCTGATTGGACCACCGACAAGGATGGCCGCCGCCAGGGCTGCGCCGATTGCGATCGAAGCGATGCCCGGTGCAACACGCTCGTCTGTCGCTACGGAGATGACGACAAGCACCAGAAGGAACGTAACGACACCTTCCGCCAGAAGTGCACGCCAATCTGGCACGCCAGTGGCTGGGTAGGTGGCACCTAGGTTGACCAGCGATCGGGCCTTATCGCCGTACAGGGCCCAAGCCACCAAAGCCGCACCTACAGCGCCTCCGAACTGGGCGATCAAGTACGCCGGAACGTATGCCCAAGGGAATCGACTGTTCGCGGCGAGACCTAGGGTGACCGCAGGATTGAGATGCGCCCCAGAGATGTGACCGAGGCTAGCCACCATGATGGCTAACGCGACCCCTCCCGAAACCGGAACTGCAAGAGACCCAAACGGCGGGCCAGCCACTGACTTGTTCAAGCTAGCGGCAACCACCGTGGTGATAATGGTCAGAACGAGGAAAAACGCGCCTGCCGCTTCGGCAGCTGCAGCCCTCGCCATATTGTCCTGAAGCGGGTGACCATGGAGGCCTACCGCCGATTGGCTCTCATGAGGGTCCTCTGTTTCAACGTCAGTTGGGTGCGCAACTAGGTCGGTCATCTCCCATCTTCCTCTCTATTCAGCATCATGAATAACCGCTGCCCCGATTTCCCCTGTGCGAAACAGGGGGAAATCGGCGTTGATATCGGGGGAGATCAACGAGTGGCGCGAGCGGCTTGCAGGATGACGTTGGCCACGGCGCAGGGTTGCGAGACCATCGACAGATGTGAGGCTCGAAGCTCCGTGATGTGTGCGCCCGCACGCTGGGCCATGAAGAGTTGCTCCGCTGGCGGGATGACGTGGTCGATCGTTCCGACCACTGCCCACGAGGGAATCGTCTGCCATGCCGGCACTCCCGACGGAGTTCCGCCGGCGTCGAGCGTGAGTGGACGTTGTACGGCAGCGGCGACAGCAGCCTGACTCGGAGACAAGTCCTTGGCGAAGCACTGCGTGAACACGCTTGCCTTCACGTAGGCTTCGTAATCACCGGCGGGGGCACCAGGGAAGGTCGTCACATTGAAGACTTGGCTCGGGTCCGGATTGTTCAGGCACGACCCAGGCTTCGCATCGACCAGCTGGAATGCTGTCTCGCCCTGGGCTGGGATGAAGGCATCGACGTAAACCAGTGCCTTCACGTTCGGGTTTCCGGTAGCAGCGTTGGTAACGACCATCCCGCCGTAAGAGTGACCCACCAAGACGATCGGTCCGGGGGTGCTCTGGAGGAAATCCGCCAAGAACTCCGAGTCCGAAGTCAGGCCGTGGAGCGGGTTCGGTTCGGCCACCACGCTGAATCCCTGCCCCTGAAGGAGTTGAATGACGCCGTCCCAGCTCGAGCTGTCGGCCCACGCCCCGTGGACCAAGACGATGGTGGGTTTTGGTCCGCTGGGCCAGTCGGCCAATCGGGCCGTCTTGGAGTGAGGAGGAGTCTGTGACGAGGCGGCATTGCTCGTCAACGCAAGCGTTAGGCCGGTGAGTAGAGCTATGACAACGACCAGCGCGACACCGATCCGCGTGCGTGCTGATGAATACGTGCGACTGAACATTTGGATACTCCTTCTCTGGGATCCGGTGTCGGCATGAGGCAGCGACCGGAGTTACGTGACATCGATGATGTCGGACAGTGAGCCGGGTCAAATCCTTGAATGCGCGTAGTCCGAGGTGATCGATCACCGCCCTACGGGATTCACTCGTACCGCACGCCCTTGCATCTGACAACTACGCGCTTCGCCCGATTCGAATGAGCTCGGTGTCTGTGAATGTGGAAGCAGAGACCAGGGTGAGGGATCTCTGCTGCCTGTCAGCCTCGACAAGAGTTGGACCAACAAGGGAAGAACGGTGATCGTCAAAGACAAGGTGGTGGTGGTAACCGGTGGAGCCAGCGGAATAGGGCTCGAGCTCTGCAAGCGGTTCACGGATGAAGGTGCGAGAGTCGTATTGAGTGACCTACATGAAGATGTGGTCGCTTCGAGGGCATCGTCGATGGGCATCGCTTCGGCGGCAGGAAACGTCAAAAACGAAGAGGACATCGTTCACATCGTTGACTTCGCCCTTGACACATTCGGCGCTATCGACATGTTCTGCTCCAACGCCGGCATCGCCGCTGAAGCAACCGATCAAGCCCCCACTGAGGAATGGCAACGATTTGTCGACGTCAACCTCACGTCCCACGTATTCGCAGCCAAACACGTGCTTCCGCACATGCTCGAACGGGGGAGGTGGGTATCTTCTGAACACGGCATCGGCCGCGGGCCTCCTCGTCGAGCCCAAGGCGGCTCCCTACACCGTCACCAAGCATGCCGCCGTCGGATTCGCCGAACGGTTGGCCGTGGCCTACGGCTACCGGGGGATCCGGGTGAGCGCACTATGCCCAGCGGGCGTTGTTGCGCCTCTGATCGACGGCAATGCCAGCTTGTTGGCCGATGCCATCACCACGTCGCAATTGGCTGACATCGTGGTTCAGGCGATCGACGAAGAGCGGTTCATGATCTCGACGCACGGCTGGGTGCTGGACCTCCTCAAACTGAAGGGGGAGGATTACCCGGCTTACCTCAGGGCCATGGACCAAGCCCGTCAATCGTTCTCCGAGGGACAGGGTGCAGCTTCGCCGACCACCTCAGGGCAACGTTGACCAGGCCACCTCCTGGACTCGATAGCGTTGGAACCCGACCGGGTCGCATCGAGCGGATCGAAGCCGAGTGTGTCTGAAGTGACTCGACCGGGTCGCCCAGGTCGTGAGGTCCTTGCGATCGTCGCTGAGCGACGTTGCCGTGTCAGCGTGACCTCAACAACTCCACGAGAGCGCGGACACCGTGTTATTCGTTGCCCGCACCCGTGGACACCGGAGCCTCTGGAGGTCTTCTCAGCACCGCTTGCAGCTCACGCCGCGAATCGACCTCGAGCTTGGCAAATGCCTTTCGGAGGTGATAGTCGACCGTGTGGACACTGATGAACAGCTTTGCCGCGATCTCACGATTCGTCACCCGCTGCGCCGCCAACTCTGCGATCTGCCGCTCCTGCGGGGTCAGATCGCGCGCTTTGTCGGGATTCCTCTTTCGTGCCCGCTCGCCAGTGGCGGCCAACTCGGACTGCACCCGCTCGATGAAGCCCTCGGCTCCCGCATCGGTGAAGATGTCTAGGGCAGTACGAAGTTGTACTCTCGAATCGACATGCCGGTGGCGTCGTCTCAGCCATTCGCCGTAGAGAAGGTGGGCGCGAGCCAGGTCGAATGCGACGTTCGTCTGCTTAAGGTGCGCAATGGCTTCCTGGTAATACGGCTCGGCCTCGGACGGCTCAGCCAGCAGAGCCTGAGATCTATTCATCAGTCCGAGCGCCCATGGGGTCGGGTTCGCATCGGCCCGATCACGGATCTGGTCAAGTGCTCCGCGAGCGGCATCGAGGTCGCCGCTCCGAACGCCGGCCTCGACTATATCTGGAAGGACCAGGCCGGTCACCCCGAAGGGCGCCGACTCCGCAATGCTGACGCCGGCCGCGAGTGCATCGCCGTACTGCCGATGAGCCAACCAAACTCGGCTGAGCGCGATCTGTCCGCGCCAATGAGCCGCTTCAAATCCGACAGCTGAGGCCATCTGTTCGACGAACGCCGCGGCCTGTCGGGTCTCTTGCTCTTTGCCCCGGAGGCCCAGCAGTTCGACATCGATCATCGGGTTCAGTGCAGGCTGGGCCCCGGTTGCATCATTGAGCTCATGGGCTTCTTGGTTGTAGGCCTCGGCGTCCACGAAGCGACCCGCCAACCCGGCCGCTGTTGTCAAGCCGTAGAGGACGACTCGGAGCAGGACGATGGATCCCCGTTCGCGGGACATGTCCTCGATGGCATGGACCCATTGGAAAAGGGCCTCGTCGTCGTAGAGCTCCAGAGCGGCGTAGGTGCCGAGCTGACACCAAAGGGTTACGTTCTCAGCGGGCACTTCGTCCGGCGCCCAGCTGTGGATCGCCGCACGCAACATGGGAACCGATTCGGCGTAGCCAACCTGCAGCCGAGTGGCGATGCCATCCAGCAGCAGATCTGCCATCGTTCCCGGCGTCCGCGAAGGGGTTCGAGGAAGGGTGAGCGCGACCTTCGCTATCTCACTTGGAGTGGTTCCAATTGCACGCTGGCCAGCCAGGCAGACTGCGCCCAAGGCATCCAACATAACGATGCGGGCCTGAGTGCGGTCTGTTTCTTCGTAGGCCAGGGCGGCGGCAAGAAGTTCGGACGGGGAATGCGCGTAGTCGCCTTCGTGCATGAGGAACAGACCATTCAGCCATCTTCCGTAGGCGATGCGGAGCGGATTGGCCTGTTCCTTCATCGCTCGATCGAGGAGCGCACGGGCCCGGGATTGGAGACCAGCAGCAGCCGCCGCGGTCGCCGCGGCCAGGAGTCGCTGCACATAGCGGTCGGACTCCTGACTCAATTCGGCCGCTCGAGTGAGGAATGATGACTCGGCCACATAACCTCCGCGACGCCGGACCCGAAGAGCTGACGCCTCGAGTTCTCGAGCAATGGCCTCGTCAGGTCCCGCCGCTGCGGCGCCCAGGTGCCAGGCATGCATTTCGGCGCCGGATTCCCCTACGCAGACCGAGGCCAGGGCTCCGTGCACTCGACGTCTCTCCCCCGGGGACGCTCCGCCGTAGACGGCGGAGCGTATGAGTGGATGGCGAAAGCCCACCTGCGGCCGCAAACTGATCAAACCGAGAGCCTCGGGCGTGGTCGCCGATTCGGCCGATATCCCCATGGATTCGGCCGCGCCGAAGACCAGACGTGGGTCGCCCGTTGGCTCGGCGGCCGCCACGAGCAGCATGAGCTGCGCGTCGGATGGCTGCGCTCGGACAAGCCGCAGAAAGCGTTCTTCGAGGCGATGGCCCAGTGATATCGGTTGGAAGGGATTTGAATCGAGTTCCAGATGCTGCGATGAGAGTTCCTCGGCCAGTTCAATAATTGCTAACGGATTTCCCGCGGTTGTCTCGATGATCCGTTGGGTCACGTCATAGTCGAGGTCCGTGGAGACCACCGAATGCAACAAAGTCAGCGAACTCTCAGCCGATAGTCCGTCGAGAGTGAGTGTCGGCAGCCCGCTGAGTGCAGGCAGTGAGTCCGTGCTATCGCGTGCGGCAAAAAGGAACGCAACGTGGTCGGCGAACAGGCGACGACTGACGAAGCCCAGGGTCCCGATCGTTTCGGTGTCGAGCCATTGAGCATCATCCACGACACAGAGCAGGGGCTTTTGCGCGGCGGTATCGGTGAGCAACGTGAGCGCCGCGAGACTGATGAGAAAGTGGTCCGGCGGAGTGCCGTCGACCATTCCAAAGACGACGCGAAGCGCGTTCTGCTGGGGGTTCGGAAGTGAGTCAACCCCGTCGAGGAATGGGCTGAGAAGTCGATGAAGACCGGCATAGCTGAGCCCCATCTCGGATTCCACCCCGCTGATGTGAGTGACCTCCATGTCGGTGGCTGACTGGATAGCAAGCTCAAGCAGCTGCGACTTGCCGATTCCAGCTGTACCCGTGACGACGAGTGATGCACTTCGCCCTCGGCGCGCCGAGTCAAGCAGTTCGTACAGCTCTGCCTGATCTGACGCTCGGTCCAGGAGCATCGAAATACACCTCTCTGCCCCTCCGCACTGGGCAACAGCTCCGTCGGTAGTCACAGCCGTTGGGTGCGATCATTACTTCCTTCAGCTTTCTGTGCGTGCACAGTTGCCTTCTGAGCGTGCATAAAGAGTCGGAACTGCGACGCCCGCCAGTTAAATCTGATCTCGATATGCCCGCTGTGACTGTTCCAACAGTTCTCGTGGCGACATGCCAAAGGCCTTGCGGAATCGGGTGCTGAAGTGACTGGAATCCTTGAAACCCCACTGCTTCGCCAAGCACGCAATGGACGGCTGGGGTCGGTCGTCGCACATGAGGCTGGTGCGAGCTCCTTCCAGCCGCTGTTCAATGATCCACTCCATGAGCCGCACATCGGCCCCTTCGCAGAGCTTGTAGAGGTAACGGATTGAGATGCTGTGCTCTCGGGCGATCGATGCGGGAGAAAGCTCACGATCGGTGAGATGCTGGCGAACGTAGGCGAGGATCCGCGGCAGCAGGGCCTCGGCCAGTGCGCTGCGTGAGTCCCTCTGGTCTTCGACTGCAGACACGAGGAGCGCGCGGACGAGATGTGTCGTAGCTGCACCGACACTCATCCCCGTAACGGCGGCACCTTGGAGTTCGTCCGCTTCGTGTCTGAGTGACAGCAGATGGTGGCTCACCAGGGAAAAGAGCGGACTTGCCGACAGCCTCTCGCTTGCTTGCGTCGCCGTTTTGAACGTCACTCCCACCTCCTCAAAGGGCACTTGGAATGCAGAGGCAGTGCCGTTGAGCAGGAATTCATTCTACGAGGTAGGGCGAGCCATGGTGAGCTCACCGGGCATCAGCTGTCGAACTTGCCCTTCCTCGACGAAGAGCGCGGTGCCGCTGTTCTGGATCAGCAGGGCGATGATCGGCTGCATCGGCTCAAGGGTTGGGGTGCGGACGACCCGAAGCCCGGGACTTTCTGGACTGAAGAGCATGGTGGTGCCGAACACCCACGCCTTGATCCGCGTATGGCCAAGCGCCAAGGGGGCCGTCAAAGTGATATGCCGGGGAACGTCGGCACGCGTGAAGGTTTCGAGGATCGAAGCTTCACGGTCCTCCGCGGGAACGTCTCGGGTGTCGAGTAACAGAGCCAACGGCCTCAGCCTCTTCGAGGTCGCTGAAATCCTATTCTGTGGCCTCTTCCGACGCTTGTGACGACACGGCACCGAAATCGGCGCCGAAGGCTGGCGTCGAAGCGACCAGTGTTCTGCCATCTGACCTGGGCTGATGCTCATTATCCGTCAGTAAGGTCGCGGGCGATTCTCCCGGGTCAAACCCGCGGATCAGGCCGAGCGACTCCCAGAGCATCTGGATCGACTGTCGCGAATCAATCTCGCCGGAGTGCCACGCCCTCAAGAGCCGGGTGGTCACCAGGGCGAGGTCAAGCGCTGCACTGATGACCCGATCCGAGGTGGTCTGGTCGAGATCCAATTCCGTCATTTTCGTCGTTTCCATCGGGGACACCTCGTGTCCAACCCTCACGCTCCCGAGATCGGAGCATCCACTCGATCTCAGAGCGGTCGAAGCTGTGTCCATATAGTGCCGAGAACCGGATGCGCTCGAATCCCGTCGGTTGCGTAGTCCACCGGGGCCGAATCGGGAAGTTCCTTCCGACTACGAAACTCACGTGACTCAAAGGGCGACCAAGGCGTTGGACACTATGAGCACAGACAGAACGAGATCCAACAGATGAGGAGACGTGACATGTTGGTGGGCAGGATCCCGCCCCAGGTTCTACCGCCCAAGCATTCGCCGATCCCAGCTCACCCGAGGCAGGGGGCTGGGTCCGTCGGCGGATTCCGATCCGCTCCTTCGATGCGAGCGTGACTGGCACAAGATGGGTTGGGACAGCCCCGACAGAATGAATCCACCGAGTCAAACCAAGAGATGGGAGCTTCAAGATGGAAACGATCACCGAAGACCAAGAACAGGAGATCGAGAAGGTCAACTCTTCGGGGTTGATGCCCGTTGTCTTCATCCATGGTCTCTGGTTGTTGCCCAGCAGCTGGGACCGCTGGGCTGCAGTCTTTGCCGACGCGGGATTCGCCCCGCTCAGCCCCGGCTGGCCCGACGATCCCGCAACCGTTGAGGAAGCCAATGCTCACCCGGAGGTATTCGCCAACAAGACGATTGGCCAGGTCGCCGATCACTATGGCGCGATCCTCGAGCAGTTGGACAAGAAGCCCGGTGTGATCGGTCACTCCTTTGGGGGGCTCTTGGCCCAGATCGTTGCGGGGCAAGGATTATCAGCGGCGACGGTTGTGATCGATGCGGCGCCGTCTCGCGGGGTCCTGCCGCTTCCCATTTCTTCTTTGCGGTCGGCCAAGCCCGTGCTTGAGAATCCGCGCAACAAGCACCGCGCCGTTCCCTTGACCTTTGACCAATTCCGCTTCTCGTTTGCCAATGCGGTGGGCGACGCGGAGGCCAACGAGTTGTTCGAAACGTTCGCCGTACCCGCGCCCGGTGCGCCGCTCTTTCAGGCAGCTGTCGCCAACCTAAATCCGTGGACCGAGGCAAAGGTTGATGCAGAGAATCCCGACCGAGGGCCCATGTTGATCATTTCCGGCGAGAAGGACAACACCGTGCCCCGTTCAATCTCTGATGGAACATTCAAGCGGCAGAAGCGGAATAAGGGCGTGACGGAGTTTGTCGAGATGCCAAACAGGGGCCATGCCCTCACCATCGACAACGGGTGGCGCCAAGTGGCCGATGCAGCGCTTGCCTTCATCGAGCGATTTGTGTCCTAAGTCCCAGGATTCACTGGGCGCTCCCAAGCTAATGAACATCGCCAAACAGTGACATGCAGCCCGGATCTGATAACTCGCAGACCAACAGGATCTGGACGCGTGCCGACCGCAGTATGCCCGACTCGTGCCCGATGGAAGCGGGTGAGATCTGGACGCTGATTCGGCGAGCGAGTGCGGCGACGGACCTCTTGTGGAAGGCGGCCCGCCGAACTGAGACCTCAGCTGCCGTCTTCATGGCTTTGGACGAGGCCAGTGCGGCGCTGCATCGATCGCTGCTTGCCTATGAAGAAGCGACCACTGCAAATTCCGGACACACGTTGATGGAGGAGGCTGGCGGCCCGGCACACGCAGGAGCCAATGAAACTCCGCCCTACCGGGCGAGTGTCGACGTGAGGGGCGGATGACCGTGAGGGGATGCGCGAGCGCTGAGCATCCTAAGGCGACAGGAATGCTACGCCGAGTTAAAGATCCCAGGTTCCGATGAGCGGAAGCGGCCGGCTATCGGCCTTGGAGCGTCCGACTTGATCTCCTCACGACGGAAACCAACGAGGCCGTCCCGCCGGTGTTTGGTGATCCCTCCGCTCATCCACTGGGGCCGTCGGAACAGTCTTCACGCGTTCCACGGACCGCGGTCAAGTGCGAGGAACCGCCCATTCCATGCGACACGCGGACTCTTCTCCTTGACTTCCCGACTACGCGCTACGCGTGATTCCAAGCCGCCAAATGTTCTGGAAAATGGGTAGTAGACGGATCTGCTTGGGCCTGACACCTCGATCTGAGATCTGTCTGTCATTCGGCACGAACCGAAGGAATTGGGATGAAGTCGATCGAGATGCCAATCTCGACGTCCCCATGACTCTATTGGATGTCACCCGAACAGGAGGAAACAAATGACAACGATTACCACTCCCGAAGGCATTGAGATCTTCTACAAGGATTGGGGGTCGGGTCAACCGATCGTCTTCAGCCATGGCTGGCCGCTTTCGGCTGATGACTGGGACACGCAGATGCTTTTCTTCCTCCAGCATGGCTACCGGGTCATTGCCCACGACAGGCGGGGTCATGGTCGTTCCTCCCAGCCCGGTGACGGCCACGACATGGACCATTACGCCGACGACCTGGCGGCACTCACCGCACATCTCGATCTCCACGACGCCATCCACGTCGGCCACTCGACGGGTGGGGGCGAGGTCACCCACTACATCGCCCGGCACGGTGAAGACCGCGTGGCGAAAGCGGTGCTCATCAGTTCGGTACCGCCACTCATGGTAAAGACCAATGCCAACCCCGGGGGATTGCCGAAAAGCGTCTTTGACGACCTGCAGGCCCAACTGGCCGCCAACCGGTCCGAGTTCTATCGGGCCCTACCGTCGGGTCCCTTCTACGGCTACAACCGGCCTGGCGTCGAACCATCGGAAGCGGTCATCCAGAACTGGTGGCGGCAGGGGATGATGGGAGGAGCCAAGGCCCACTACGACGGAATCGTCGCCTTCTCTCAGACCGATTTCACCGAGGACCTCAAGAAGATCACGGTGCCCGTATTTGTGATGCATGGCGATGATGACCAGATCGTGCCCTACGCCGACTCCGGCCCGTTGTCCGCGCAGCTCGTAAAAAACGGGACGCTGAAGACTTACCCCGGATTCCCACACGGCATGCCGACCACACAGGCCGAGACAATCAACGCCGATCTGCTGGCTTTCATCCAGTCCAAGTGACCCAGTCAGACCCAGCTTCCCTCACCACACAGCCGACAGTGCCCCCCGTTCGTTCGGGGGGCACTGTCGTCGAGTCGGTCAACCTCGGGGGACGTTAGATGGGGGGAGGGCAGGCCGTCATCGATGCGGCCCACCCCAACAGCTTCACCCCTCACTTGGCACAGATCGCATAGGCATGCATGGGTTGGGCACTCGTGGCACCGTTGTTCTCGTAGACGCCCCACCCGGCGACAGCATCGGGATCCGGGAAGGTGGAGTTGATGTCGGTGTCCACTGACAGCGAGTTGCTGAAGACGCCCCCGCCGAAGGGTACCGTTCCGCTCGGACATTTAGCGGCGGTCAGGCGCTCGTTGCCGGCGGGGGCGATGACCCGGGCTCCCATCTTGATGGTGTAGCCCTTCGGCCTCCCACAGATCGCCCACGGCGTGACCTTGGCGTCGTCGCTTCCGGCATTGTTCATGATGACGAACCAACCATTGCGCAGGGGTCGCATGGTCGCCGCCGGCAAGGAGGAGCTCAGGTTGGCCTCGAGCGATTCTGTGTTCGAGAGGCCTCCCCCGCTGAGAACATCAGTACCCTTCGGACAGGTCGCTGAGGCGATGGTCTGGGAATGGGCAGGGTTGTCCACGGCGTTGCTGCCGATCACCGCGTAGCCGGCCGGTGCCGCCCCGCACACCGCATAGACGGTGAAGGTCGTCGAGGCACTACTGGCATTGTTCACGTACGCGGACCACCCGTTGTTGGTCGGCCAGGAGCTGTTGACATTGGCATCGAGGCTGTCCGAAGCGAGAAGCACGCCACCCCCGTAGACCACCGTGTTGACCGGGCAACTGACCGATCCGAGGTCCTGGCTGCCGTATGCCGCCGGCAGGGGTCCGCTATTGACGACGGCGTAGCCGGCGAGTGGACCGTTGGCCGCCGCGGTGGCGAGAGACCCGTCCGAGGAAGCCGGTCGATCCCCCGACGCGGCGCCGGCAATCCCGCCGACTGATGCGTTCGCAAGTACCGACATTGTCACTGCTCCTACGAGCAGCGTGACGGTCCCTCGAATGATTCGCTGAAGATGGGTGTGATGCATTGTCGCTCTCCTTTGATTGGTCTTGGACGTCAAGGGGTGATCCTGAGGGTCAGTGCCCGAGTTGCCTGTTGGTGATGGGGTCGGGTGGAGTCGGCAACCTTGAAGGTGATGGTGAATGACCCGCTCACCTTGGGCGTTCCCGAAAGCACCCCGGTGGAAGCACCGAGTCTCAGTCCCTTGGGCAGAGTGCCTGTGTAGGTCCATGCAAACGGTGGATTGCCTCCTCGCGCCGTGAGCGTGAACGAGTACGGAACGTTCGCGGTCGCCTTGGGTAGCGACGACGCCGCGATGGTCACTGGAACGGTGACATGGATGCACCCATCGGTGGTGCTGTCCGAACTGGCCGAGTAGTCGGCGTTTCCGGAGTACCGGCCTACGACGCACCAGTAACCGGCTGAGCTCGGGGTGAAGCTGGGGGAAATCGCCGATGACGTGTTTCCGGATCCGGGGGTCAGAACCACGGACCCTCCCACAGGGTGGGAGGTCGAGGTGCACGGCATGGCCACCGTTGTCGGGCCGCATTCGTAGAAGTTGACCGTTCCGGTTGGGCTGCCTCCCGCGGGGTTGCCGGTAACCTTCGTTACCTCTGTATCGGTCGACCCGCGGGTGAGTGTCGGGTGGGCCGGCGTGGTGACCGAGGACGAGTGGGCCGGTGTCACGACGAAGCATTCATCGAGCCCACCTCCGCCAATTGGGAGCCGCGAGAAGTCCGAACTGGGGCCGTAGGTGGCATCCCCTGAGTAGTACCCGGCCAGGCACCACGTGCCGGTGGCCGTCGGAGTGAAGGAAGGTGACATTGCTGTTGCGGAGTCTCCCGACCCGGCGGTAAGGCCGACCGGCCCACCGAGTGGGTCCGTGGTCGAGGTACACCTGGTGGCCGTCGCCGTCGGGCCGCACTCGTAGAAAGCGACTGTGCCGGTCGGGCTTCCCCCGTCGCTGGTGCCGGTCACGGTCCCGAGGCCGGCATCGGTCTGTCCGAGGGTGATGCTGTTACCGACGGGTATGGTGTTGGTGGACGACGGAGCCACGGTGACGTCAAAGCACTCAGTGAAGCCGTCCCCGACGACCGGGGTGAGTGAGTTGTCAGAACTCGGGCTGTAGTTGCCGTCTCCCGAGTAGTACCCGGCAATGCACCAGGTGCCGGCGCTGGTGGGTGTGAACGCGGGCGAGGGCGCTGTGGCCGAGTCGTTCGGCCCCGATGTCAGGGCAACCGGTCCCCCCAGGGGATTCCAGATCGAGGTGCACGGGGTAGCCGTCTGCGGCGGCCCGCAGTCGTAGAAGGTGATCGTGCCGGTGGGGCTGCCGCCGACGGCATTGCCCTGTACCGTCCCCACACCGGAGTCGGTCTGCCCGACGAAAATCGACGGGCTGGTGGCGGTGGTCGTCGTCGATGAAGATGCGGTGGATACATCGATGCATCCGTCGGTGGTGATGTCCGCCCCGGGACTGAAGGCGGCATCCCCAGAGTAGGTCGCGGCCAAGCACCAGTACCCCGGGGCGGTGGGCGTGAACGAGGGCGAGGAGGTGGTGGCCGTGCCGCCCGGCCCCGCCGCCAGACCCACCGATCTGCCCAGAGGATCCGCGGTCGAGGTGCACGGGGTGGCCGTCGCCGTGGGTCCACACTCGTAGAAGAGCACCGTTCCGGTGGGCGAGCCGGAGGCGTCCCCGGTGACGACCGCCGTGTCGACGTCGCTCGTTCCCAGCATGATCGAGGCGCTGGCCGGCGACGAGGAGATCCCAGGAGAGAAGGTACCCTGCTCGACCAGAATCTGGGGTAGGCCCGAACTACTGTCGGCGTAACCCACGGCCTGACAGCTGTCCAGATTGGCGCAGGACACGCTTGCGAGATAGCCGGCGGTGGTACCACCAGAGTCCGACCAATTGCCTGCGCCATAGGACTCGATCACGGTCTGTGCTGTCGACTCGGTCAGGTTGGAGCCCACCGCAACGCAATCGGCACCGTCGGTGCAGGACACCCCGCTGAGCACG
This sequence comes from uncultured Acidimicrobiaceae bacterium, assembly GCA_963753905.1. Classification (GTDB taxonomy): domain Bacteria; phylum Actinomycetota; class Acidimicrobiia; order Acidimicrobiales; family RAAP-2; genus Bog-756. The sequence continues at coordinate 373,458 of CAVWDZ010000001.1, forward strand.
GTGCCTGCGGAACTACTGCTCGTTCCGCTGTCGCTGGTCCAGTTCGGTCGGCCCTGATAGGTCCCACCGCTGTAGGACTCGACCAGCGGGTAGAACGAATTGTCGGCGACGATGTAACCGACCGCCTGGCACGCGGTCGAGCTGGTGCAGGACACGCTGTCCAGGTAGTCCGCTCCGGCGATGTCGGCCGCCTCGTCGAACTGCCATGCATTCCCGTCCCAGGACTCGAGCTGGGGAAAGGTCGAACCCCCTTCTGTGTAGAAGCCCACCACCGTGCATGCGGAACCCGAACATGACACTCCGTACAGGCTGGCTGTATCGAAATAGTTCGTTTCCGGCAACGCCGAGGGGCTCCACCAGCTGCTCCCGTTCCAGATCTCAACCAGGTCCGACGCCACGTTGTTCGAGCCGGAGGTGGTGCCCACCGCCATGCAGGAGGTCGGACTGGTACAGGACACTGCGCTGAGGAGGTTGAACCTGCCGGCACCGGGGCCGGACGATTCCGACCAGGTGGTTCCGTTCCAGGTGGCGATCAGGGGCAACAGGTCCGTGGAGACGTTCCAGGAGCCCACGGCCACACAGAAGGTGGTGCTGACACACGACACCCCGTTGAACTGGTTGTCGGTGCCGGGGCTGGTGCTGTAGATGGCCGACCACCGGTGTCCGTTCCACTGCTCGATGACGCCCGGGGTCACCCCCCCACTGCTATAGCTGCCCACCGCCATGCAGAAGGTGGCGCTGACACACGACACCGCGTTGAGCTGGTTGCTGGGGGTGCCGCCAATGGCTGCGCTGGCGTTCACCGACCACGCCGAAGGGGCGGCACCAGCCGGCCTGGTGGCCGCGCCCAAGGAGACGGCGACAACGGTCATGAGGGCCAGCAGGGCGGCCGCCAGCCTCACGGCCCGGTGAAGGCGGCGACCGCCGGTACCGACCCGGGTGGCGATGGGGGGGTTCAACGGAGTGAGTGACATCGGATACTCCTCGGAGTTCGGCATGGCTGTTCGATTGGCTTGCTTTCCATGATCAGTGGGGAAGCCACAAGAGACCACCGACATGACCCCGACATGACCCCGACGTCGTCTCGACGCCCGTCATGCTCGCCAGCCCCGGGCCCGTCTGAACTGGGGAAAGCTAAGATCCAGGGGTGCGAGCGGGACGCCGTCGGAGTGGCTGACTCGGTCGGCGACCTGCTGCGTCGCTTCCGGGTGGCCGCCGGGCTCACCCAGGAGGCCCTGGCCGAGCGGGCCCGGGTGAGCCCTGACACCATCGCCGCCTTGGAGCAGGGCCGCCGACGGGCGCCTCGCCTCTCCACGGTCACCGAGATCGCCAACGCTCTCGGCTTGGGTCCCAGTGAACGGGCCGCCCTGGCCAACGCAGCCGCCGGCATCGAGCCGCCTATACCCGACCTCAAGCCGCCTACGCCGCCTTCCCGTCGCCGACCCTTGCCAGCGCCCCTCACTCCGCTCATCGGCCGCCATGGCGAGGTCGATCGGATCGCCCAAGAGTTCAGGTCCGAACGGCTGATCACCCTGGTGGGCACCGGCGGCGTCGGCAAGACGAGACTGGCGTTGCAGGTGGCGTCTTCCACTGCCGACAAGTTCGAGGGAGGGACCTGGTGGACGGGACTGGACACGGTGACCGACCCGGTGGCGGTGCCGGACGCAGTGTTGACCGCCGTCGGCGGATCGGAGCAGCCGGGTCGATCGCTTTCGGATCAGATTGTGTCCACCTTGCCCGACCAGTCTCTACTCCTTGTCATCGACAACTGTGAACAAGTCATCGATGCTGCCGCTGACCTGATCAACGACATCCTTCGCACTCCTTCGATCTCGATCCTGGCCACCAGCCGGGAGCCGCTCGGAATTCCCGGCGAGATCGTGTGGCCGGTTCCCGCTCTGGCGGTGCCGCAAGAAGAGGACGCTGGCGGTCTCGACTCGCTCGCCGGCATCGAGAGCGTCGAACTCTTCGTGGAGCGGGCCAGCCGTGCCGATCCGACATTCCAACTCACCGAGGCCAACGCACAGAGCGTGGCCAGCATCTGTCGGCGGCTGGACGGAGTCCCGCTGGCCATCGAGCTGACCGCGGTGCGCGTGCGGGCAATTGGCCCCGTCGAACTGGCCAAGGAGATCGAGAGCCGGTTCTCCCTTGCCGCCACGACGGCCCGTGGCGTTCCTGATCGCCAGACGACGGTGGGCGCTTCCATCGAATGGAGCTACCAGCTCCTCAGCGATCAAGAGCGGACCGTGTTCAACTGCCTGGCCGGCTTTGTCGGTACGTTCACTCCAGAGGCCGCCTCGGCCGTCGTTCACCTCATGGTGCCTGGATCCGATCAGCCTAGGGTCGAGTTGATCCTCTCTCGTCTGGTGGACAAGTCCCTCGTGTCGACCGGCGACTTCGTGGGTCGGGTGGATGAGCGGATCCGCTTCCGGCTGCTGGACAGCGTTCGGTCCTACTTGCTCGATCGGGCCTCCGAGGCGTCATCCCTGCACGTCGTCAGAGGTGCCCATGCTGACTACTACGTGTCGTGGCTCGTGGCCCTCGAGACCACTGATCCGACTGACGACACCGTGGAGCGGATCGGACTGGAGTACCCGAATATCCGAACTGCGCTCGAATGGTCGATCAGCCAGATGTCCCCTCGGGCGGCCGAGCTGGTGGCCGCATTCGGCGTTGCTTGGTACCTTCTCGGGCGGTTCAGCGACGCGGTTGCATTGGGGGAAAGCGCATTGGCCGTTGTCATTGACGATGACCCCGGGCTTTGGGCCCGGGGGGTGGGCATGCTGGCTTTGGCCCGCCTCGTGGCGGGAGATGCCGCCTTCGTCCTGGGATCTGTACCGGCTGCTGCGGAGATTGCTCGGGCCGACGGAGATGCGCTCACTGAAGGCTGGTGCCGGTTTGTCGAAGGCAGTGTGCCTCCTAACGATTCTGTGCAGATGGTCGCGGCCTACGAGCTGGGTATCAAAGCGCCGTCGCCCACGCTTGCGGCCGTAGCCGCGGCTAATGCCGCCACCAGCGGGGCCGATGACCAGCCAGACGTCTGGTTGGCCCGGATGGACGCTTTGGAATCCCAGACCGACAACATCTCGGTTCGGGCCGCGTGTGATGTCGCTCGCCTCGAACTGTGGATCGAACGGGGCGATCTCCAAGGTGCCCTCGATCGGGCGCTTCCTATGGCTTCTGATCCCCAGGTGATGCCGTCGCTCAGGATGTTGTGGGTCGACCGTGTCGTGCAAATCGCCTTTCAGCGCGGCGACCACGAACTCGAAGAGCAGGCGACCTCCATGGTTGAGGAGCTGACTCGGGTGGTCTCCGACGGAGGGTTCTGGGGGCTTGGACTCCAACGGTTGCGTCTGGCACTGCTGGCTGGCGAACGCCCCCCACTGCCTACCCTTGACTGGGCCGCACGGGTGGGCCTTCAGCCGGGGGCAATCCGCACGCTCTGCCGGGCCGCCCTCGATCGTGACGAGCGCCTCGATCCGGTTGAGCTCGCCCGGGAGCGCTTCTCCTCCTCTGGTGGATCCCTCATCGCAGCGAGCATCTCGGCAATCCAAGGTGCCTTTGCCATGGTCGACCGTGATCATGAGCGCGCCGCGCAACTTTGGAGCTCGACGCTCAAGACGGCGGCCGACAAGAACTACCTTTTGCTGGTGTGTGACTCACTGGAGGCCATCGGGTCGCTGGCCTCCCAGAGAGGGGATCCCCGTCTGGCTGCTTCTGTCCTTGCCGCTGCCTCATGCCTTCGAGACGAGACCGGCTACCGATTTCGGTTCGACTTCGAGCGGCGTCTCGCCGACCAAGCGTGGGCAACGATTGGTCCGATCGAGGGCAGTGAGAATGCCCGAAGCGCCCCATCCTGGCGGGAAGCCGTTACTGCCGCGCTTTCACCAGGTGGTTCGTGAGATTGGGACGCTCTCGTTGTCCGGTGACCGGGTGGCCATCGTCATCTTCCGGATCTGTCGCAGTGAACCGTTGGAAGGAATTCCAGCCGCCTAGTGAAGCACGAACCTTTGACACGGCCTGCCGTTTACCTCCAAGGGGGTTCGAACATTGACATTTGCCTTGGTTGGCAAATGTCAATGAAATACTGCCTCTGACTAGGGAAAACGTTGTGATTCCGACAACGACGTGGAGGTAAGGGGATTCGAACCCCTCCTGGCCTGCTGACCTGGGGAATCGCGGCGCGAAAGCAAGAGCTAGGGCCGAATTCGGCACCGGGGGACCTGCCGCAAGGTTGGCAATCGAAGTGAGGGGAACAGGTTCGAACCCCCTCGGAAGAACGGAGGTCAACGCAAGGCACCGTCCACGGGTGTCGGTACCATTCGACCCAAGTCATGGAAGTCGCCGCGAGCGGGGCAGGTCATGACCGACGAAAGGACGACCACGATGGCGGCTTCTTCTTCGGGGGGGCGGATCACTGGATCCCCTCTGCATCTCCGAGCGGGTGTACTCGTCGGAGTGCTCGCAGCCGTCACACTGACGGCCTGCTCGTCGACGGCAAGCCAGTCCGCGTTCAGCACCACCGGAGGAGCGGCGTCCGCATCGACGATGCCGTCGATACCTGCATCGGCGTTCACCGACACCACTGGAGTCTCGGCCACCACGGTCTCGATCGGGAACGTGTCCACGCTCTCGCTCGGTCTGTTCAAAGGGGCGTTGATCGGCACGGAGGCTTACGCCGCGTACGTGAACTCCCGGGGCGGGATCGACGGACGCAAGATCAAGGTCGACTCATACGACGACGGATTCACCGGCGCACTCAACAAACAGTCCACATCTGAGGCCGTGCAGCGCGACTTCGCGCTGGTCGGAGGGTTCTCGCTCGAGGACAGCTTCGGCGGCACCGTGCTGGCCGCCAATCCGGATGTTCCGAACGTGACCAACCCGTTGGACCATGCTACGGCGTTCCTGCCGAACACCGTCGGTCCTCAGGTGTCGAATGGTGGGTGGGGCACCGGCGGGCTGGAATACTTCAAGCAGAAGTACCCGGTCGAGGCTGACGCGGTCGGGGATCTCATCGCCAACCAACCCTCGGCGCTCGCCAGCTGGCGGATCGAGAAAGGGGCGATGGAGCATGTCGGCCTCCACGTCGTCTACGACCAGCAGTACGCCATCACGCAGTCGGACTTCAACGCCAACGTGATCGCCATGCGAAATGCCGGGGTGAAGATGCTGTTCATCGACCAGATGCCGGAGAACTATGCGGCGTCGGTGTTCCGGGCACTGGATCTACAGAACTTCCACCCGATCGTGATCCTCGGAACGTCGGCCTACAGCGGGGCGTTGATCCCGAATTCGGGAGGCGCGGCTGCAGTCGATGGGTCCTATATGACCTTGAACTCGGCTCTCTTCTTGGGTGAGGATGCCGCCGGGCTGCCCGCCGTGTCCACCTTCCTTTCGTGGGTGCACAAGGCGGCCCCGGGGTTCACTCCAGATCTGTTCACGCTCTACGGATGGACCTCCGCGGAACTGTTCGCCCAGGCGCTCGCGTCGGCTGGCCCGCACCCCACCCGCGGGTCCCTACTCCGGGCGCTCCACGGCGTCACGTCGTTCAACGCCGACGGGATTATCGTGACCTCTCATCCATCGTCCAAGTCTGGAAGCAACTGCTTCTTGCTCGCACGGGTCGAGAATGGCAGGTTCCAGCGGCTCGACGACCCTCCGATCTCCGGTAGCACTGGTGGATACATCTGCGCGGGTGGGGTGTACTTCCCGAAGTCGTGAGCTCAGTGACTGTTCGTCGACGGCGCGCACCCTCCGTACGGTTATGGCCTGGCTCTAGGCATTCGAGATGGCCTCGCGACAGAAGCGGAGCGATGCGCTGAACGCTCATTCAGAGGTCTCCTCCTGGGAAGCCAGATGGCCGGTTGCCTCCTCGATCGTGGGCTCGAGCGCCCCTTCGACGGACGGGGTCACGCCGACCGCCAGCGCCGGGGGATGGCCACGGGTCACCAGGGTCACGATGCCGGCCAGAACCAGTACGAGGCCTAGGACGGCGAACGTCGTGCCCACCGGTCCCTGACCGAGCCGTTCGGCGAAGAGGCAGAGCCCGAGGATCACACTGCCGACCAGGTTGGCTGCATTTCCCGCCGCCAGTGCGGGCGCCAGTACACCCACTCGCAGCGAACGCTGTTGGTACACGAAGGTGGCGCCAACTGCACCGATCAGCGCGTACAGCTGCCACGTGCCGAACACACCGGCGTGGCTGCCGTGGGCATGGGTGAGGGCCTTCGCCATCCCAGACTGGACTGCGACCGAGAAGCCGCCGGCTGCACCCAGGAGCGCCGCGGTGACCGGTCGGCTCGTTCGTCGGGCAGCCTGATCGAGCACCGCGAGCAGGGTCGCAGCGGTTACCAGGCAGATGGCCCACGACTCCGGAGCGACGGTGTTCGTGCCCCCCGTCGGATCGCCTCCGAGCAAAAAGAGGATCAGCCCGACCAGCGTCATCGAGGCCCCGACCACATCCCAGCGTCCGTACCGCTGCGCGGTGAGCCACACTCCGATCGGCAGGGCGAAGATGAAGCTCGAGATCACGATGGCCTGGACGACGACGAGCGACCCGATCGACAGAGCGATGATCTGCAATGCGAACCCTGCTCCGGAGAGCAGACCGCCGAGCAGCCACACCGGATGGCGGAAGAGTTGAACGATGAACTTGAGCCCGTTGCTGGACTCGGGCGCCTTCAGCGTCCCCCGCTGCTGCAGCACGAGGCCGAACGCGAAGAGGAGTGAGGCCAGGAATGCCAACGGCACCGCCATGGTCGCGTCCCACCTCCCTGCCCGCTCACCCCTGCCGGGCGAGGGACGGCCGCCCGGACCACTGGTTCACTGCTGAGCGATTGAACCTGCCCATTGTGCACACTGATGCCACGGGGTTCGAACATCGAGACCTTGGTCGGCAAGTGCCAATAAAATACCGCCTCTGAACAGGGGAAACGTTGTCATTCCCACAACACCGTGGAGGTAAGGGAATTCGAACCCCTCCTGGGTCTTCTGACCAGGGGCTATGTGGCGTGAGAGTCTGAGTCGAGGCGGAATACTGGTGTCGTGGGCTTGGCTACAGGGCCAGAAAGTGAAGTGATGGGACATGTTCGAACCGCTGTGTGTAACCGCCCCTCTCCAGGGTCGGTGGGGGACGAGGGCCTCTGGGTCCAGGACAAAGTCAGACAGGATCTTCCAACGCCGACTGGCGGTGTGGTATGGGTCGAATGTCGTACATCAGGACGGTCTGTCTCCGCATCGATCACCCGATGACTGGATCGAACGGGCTGCGCCTGGTAGCAGCGAGACTCACCACAACGCTCGGCATTGTCGAGTCGAAGTTGAAGCGTCAGGCGGCAACCTGATCGGGTGATCGCAGCGTCGGCTACCCGTAGTGCCGAGCGGCGGGCCACGCCTGCGCCCAGCTGATCCTTTGGCCCCGACAGATCCAGATCGGGTCGCCCTGCTCTTCGGTCCACACGCCATCGGGAGTGGTCACTGTGCCAGCTGGAGTGACCTCCGTGTAGATGGTCCGCAGATATTGCTTTGGCAGGTCGACGGCAATCGTGGTCGCTCCGCTATGAGCACCGGCCGGTCCCCACCACCAATACGTATTGTGGCCGCTGATGGCGTGCGGCAATCCGTATCCAGCCCCGTAGAGGTCCACCGCACCGGCGGCGCCATAGTCTCCTGTATAGATCACGAGATTCGCTCGCTCCGACGCCGGCAAGTGGTTTGCGACCGTGGCGACCTGTCCGACGAGGCTCGGCCAGCCGACTGTTGCGCTCAGATCTTTGTTGATCGCTCCTTCCCAGGGCCCTTTAGCAAGAGCACTGGCCGACAGCACCGGCAAGATGAGTGGCATCGCCACCACTGCGCCCGCAACCATCAGTGCAACCCAACCACGCACACCTTTGGCTGGAGTTCTGTGAAGGAGTCTCTCTTCCGCCCACAGTCCTCCGGCGGCGAAGAGCATGTAATACCCACCAGCGAGGTAGTAGGACTTGGCCCCGGTCACGGCGTACAACACGAGCATTACGAGGAATGCATATCCAAGGGGCTTCCCGAACGGGTGACCGAACAATCGGCGGAGGCCGGCGAGCCAGAGAACGGCGAGTACCGGCCCCACGACGATGAGCTGCTCCGGAATGAATGCGAGGGATGCCCCCAGCGTCGAGTTTTCCTCGTGCAGGCTGTGCATCATGGCAACTGCCGCCCAGTCGTGCTGCGCGTTCCAGACGATGTTGGGCGACCAGATGGCGAGCGCCAGAGCGCAACCCGCCCAGAGCCACGGGCTACGCAGCATTCGACGCCGACCGCCTAGGAGCAGACCCGAAGCGAGCCCGACGACGAGGAACGCCACGTTGAACTTGTTGAGGAGGGCGACTCCCGTAACGGCTCCGACGGCCAGCCACAACCTCTCATTTCCCGTGCGAAGCAGCCGAACCACGAGCAGCGTGATCGCCGACCAGAAGAAAATGTCGAAAGCGGTGGTCGAGAGCAGATGAAATGCGGCGAGAAACTGCGGTGATGTCGCCGCTGCCAATGCTGCCAACACCTGTGCTCTCCAGCTCCCACCGAGTTCACGCGCCGTTAGAGCGGCGAACACGACGGAGGCTCCACCGGCCAATGCCGGAAACACCCGTAATGCCACGACCGACGCTCCGAACAGCTTGGGCGACAACCAGGCCACGAATGGCACCAGTGGCGGCTGATCGACGTAGCCCCACGACAAATGGCGGGCACAGGCCAGGAAGTACAACTCGTCGCGGTGATATCCGTACCTTGCGGAGACAGCCAACTCGAGCGCGACCATGGCCAGTGCGATGCCGAACACCGGGCCCTTGCTGAGCGGGGTCAATGCCGACCCTGGCTCCTGAAGAGACGGGCTCGGCCGGGCCTCGACGGCCGTATCGGTCACGCGTGATCCTTCAGCAGAGCGGCGCAGATGAACTCGACGACGGTGCGTCGGGTGCGGTCGTCGTCAAAGGCAAGAGCGTCCCGACCTTCGTGGCGGTGCCACGCGAACCACACGATCGTCTCCGACATGATGCGGGCCGCCACCTCGGAGTCGGCCATGGGCGTGAAGTAGCCGCCCGCCACGCGATCTTCGAGATACCGTACCAACCGACCTAAGTACGCGGGCCGTGCCCTCCCGTAGTAGAACTCCTCTAGTTCCGGTAGATCGATGGCGGACCTTTCGATCACTGCAAGAAGCGGCCACAGGTTCTCAAGCAACCCGTAGCGCTCCTCTACGATCCCGCTCAGCTCGGCGCGGACGTCTCGCGGTTTGTGCTCTTGGAGCGCCGCCATGAGGCGAGGCGCATCCGCTTTTCGCAGTCCATCCTGGATCAACCGGACCGTCTCCCCGGCGCCCGGCGTGGCCAGGGGGAGGGGTGGCAGGCCCTCGGCGAACTGGCCGAAACCGTTGGCAAAGACCAGGTGAAGAAGTGCCTCCTTGCTCTCCACGTAGGTGAACACGGCCCCCGATGACAGTCCCGCTTGGGCGGCCACGTCCGACACACGCGTCCGGCGATAGCCGAGCCTTCCGAAGACCCGGGTCGCCGCGTCGGCCACCTCCACCAACCGTTCTGCGGGAGAAGCGCGGACCATGACGGTAGAATAAACTGACTGAGTCAGTCAGTCAATCATCCATCGACCGATCCGTCAATCGATATCTCCGTCCTGGGCCCCGCATCCACTCAGAGGGCAACGCATGGCGGAGAGCCGTCTTTGCCACCCTGGAATGCGAACTCCTCGACCGGAACATCTTCGAGAACCGGAACATGGCTCGGATGGCCATCTTCGACTACATCGAGGGCTTCTACAACAAGAAGCACCAGCACCCTCAGTCGGCAACCTCGCACCCTCCGAGTTCGAACGGAGGTGGCGTGCCGATCTCATCTCACGCAATGCCGCTTGAACCATGAGAACTGGTGTCCGTCAAACTCTGCTCACTCCGCTCCGGACGTGACTCTGTTCGAGCCCCTGCTGGACGCATTTCTCGCACGGCACGTCTGGCTTGTTCTGGGCAACTGGGGGGACTGAGGGTCCCTCGCACTCAGCTACGAGTCATGAAACTTCTGGTGATCAGTCCAACCACGTCGAGACCTCTCCGAGGGTCGACGAAGTTCTGCAATCGACCGCTCAAATGAGGACTTCCGAAGCCGAAGTACCTGAATCTCCGATCTGAGTGATATCAACTCCTCGTGCTTCGACTGAAGAGCAGCCACATCAGCACTGAGCGGTACCGCTGCTGCCAGAAGTTCATCTCGCTCTCGTCTCAACATGGGAATCTGATCATTGAGTTCGGCCAGTTCCATTCGCAGTTCATCTCGCTCCTGCCGCAATCTAGGAACCCGACTCTCCAGGACGATCAGTTCGATGCGGAGAGTCTCAGCATCGTTCACAGATGAATGATGACCCGATTCACCATTGAAGCTTGCAATGTTGTTGCGTTTACGAGGACCTGGAATCAGAGCCAGTTCTGGAACTCGTGCCGGGGCGGGCCGGATCCGATCGTCCCAACGGCGAATGACGCTGGGAATCTGGAAGTCGAGATACCAACTCGAAGGTGCCGCCACGTCAGTCATCGACGCCTCCATTCCGCTTCAGAACTTCGAAACTCGCCTCATCGAAAATCTTAGATTCGGCTCAGATCGTGGTCGGCGACCCTCTCCGACCTGCTCTCTTTCCCATGAATGGAGGGTCGCGACCTACGACCCGGCGGAATGCGGCGGGCACAACTGAGGAATGAAAGGGCTCAAGGTTGTCGGAGTAACCCTGATCTCCATCTCACCAGGGATGGGCCTTCCCCATCTGGACGGCCAGCGTCTGGAAATAGGAATAGGTCTGTGTCCAGCTGGAGAGTTCCTTCACGGAGACCACTATCGAGCCCGTGGAATAGCCGTACGTGCAGGAATAGAGATGATCGATCCAGGTCGGAGCGGAGACCATCCCCATCTCTCCCAATGCTGCGTCGAACTTCTGTAGTGCCTCGTTTGTACAGACCATCTTTGAGATGTTCGAAGGGTTCTTGCTGGCCGGAAGGGGTGCCGACGTCGTCGGGTCGCGGTGGCGCCGGTACTGCAACCGGCTATGAGGAACGCAGAGCAAATGGCCACAATCCAAAGTGCTGGCAGGCGAGAAACGCGGCGAAGGTGGGCACGCCAGGGAACGAAACGGAGTCTTGACGCTTCACCTCCGGTCAACTCGGGCGCCGCCGAGATCTCACCGTTTGGTTTTTCCTGTCTTGCGTTCGAGGGCATTGAGCGCCCGGCGAAGGACATCGGCTTCTGACGGTGACAGTGTTTCGGCAAATCGGAGAAGAGCAGCGTCGGTGTCTCGGTCCACAGTGAGAGCCTCATGCATTAGGACGGCTGTGTGGGTGCCAGGGGTTCCAATACTGGTGAACTGGATGGTCCGTCCGTCCATCCGGCGGTGCACCATCCCCTTGTGGACCAGACGGTCAAGGACGGTAGCCACTGTCGTGTAGGCATACTCAGGAAGCACATCGGCCACGTCGCGCACCTTCAACTCGCTGTCCGACTTGCTCCAGAGGATCTCCATTACTCGTCGCTCGAGGTCGCCGAGGCGCGCCACGCCACAGCTGCAGTCGTCGCAACCGCAGGGATCACAGGAGCACATGGGGTTAGCACACGTCGTGGTCGCGCTCACGAGACAGGACCCTCTCTTTCGCGGAGGGCAAGTTGAGACAGGTCGAACCGCGGTAGTTGCGTCACAGCATCAACACCAACATGTAGCCCATGGTCACGCACATGGCGATATGAGAGGCACCCTCTAGCCGGGGAGCGAGCCACGGAGTAGCCGGTGTGCCCACGCCGTGATCTGTGGAATCGGAGTTCTCGAAGACGGTCGGTAATCTGCCCCCCACCAAAGCAAACGCGGGTGCGGTTTGGCCCTGAGCGGTGCGAGACGCCGACCAGTGTCCGATCCTGTCGAGCTCCCAGATCGCCGACGCAAAAAGCGCAACGATGAAAGCAAGGGGAAGGAGTACGAAGTTCGTCGTTCCACCGGTGGCTGCTCCCATGGCCATGCTCCCCCCCGATCCCACTGCGGCCGGGACGGCGGCCAGGTACATGTAGAGCATGGCCAGCGACATCACCAGGTGGATGAGGCGGCGGGAGAGCCGGTGCACGTTCTGGTCATATGTGAGCCCGGTACTGGGATCCCTGACGAACTGGTAGCAACGCCAGACGAACCATCCGGCGAGGACGGAGAACACTGTTTCCCACAGGCCGACTGGGAGTGGATTGAGATCAGAAACCAGCATGCCCGCCATGGCCGTCCCCATCAGGATGTGGGCGACGTCGACGTCCCGATGAGTCGGGCGAGTCCACATGCGGGCTGCCAGCAGACGACCGGCGCTGTAGGCGGCGACGGTGATCATCAGTGCAGCGAAGATGTCGTTCACCCAACCGGGATTGGTCACGTCAGGCTCCTTTGACGCTCAGCGCCGGCTCTGAGGCGCGGACAGAATCAGGGCGCGGTGTCCATCTCCAGTACGCGATGGCCAGAAGGATCAGCAGGGGACCGGAGTTCACGTCCGTAGCCCCGTTGGTGAAGAGCGCCCCGAAGTTCTCGCCCACCACCCAGAACGTCAGGCCGATCACGATAGCCAAGGCAACCGTCGCGTTGGCGAGCGACGGTGGGAAATAGGTGCCGATGGCCACGACGAGCAACAGAATGGCCAGGACCACGGTTACGACCAGACCATGGTGATCCACCACGCTGGCCACATGATGATCGATCCAAGCCATCCACCCGGGCTCACCGGTTGCTTCCGTGGTGATCAGGTTGTGAAGGACTTGGGACGAACGGTTGGCACCCAGCACGGCGAAGTACCCCAGCGATCCCCACAGCACCAGCCACAACGCCTTGGCGACGGGGGCGCCGACCGCTCGTGCGGCGATGAAGGGAGCCTTCTGGCCGGGCCGATCCTTCGGCCACAGCAGCACAGCCAACAATGCGTAGATGATCACCGCTCCGGGTGCCCCGTTGACGGGATTGGCCGTCCCGTTGAGGACACCCCCAAGCCCCTCACCGACCCACCATACGCCGACGGCCCAGGCAATGGAGACGGCCAGCCCGATCTTGACAGTTGGACGCCACGCGATGGCGACAGCGATAGCGGTCTGTACCACAGCGAAGAAGGCGTCGGTGAGCACGGCATGGTGGCCGATCGTCGACCCCGACCATGCGATCGGTCGAGCGATGACCGAGGGATTGCCTTGCGACATGCCCGAGATCATCTGCAGTCCGAAGCTCTTGGTGAAGAAGAACGCTTGCAGCTGCAAGATGCCGTCGATGAGCCAGATGGTGGCCAGCACCAGCTGCAGAGTTCTGCGACCATCTGGTCTTGTCCATCCCTGAAGCCCTGCTGTCTCCACGACAGAACTAAGTGAGTCAGCTAGGGCCATCGACCCTCCGCTCAACGTCGTCTCGCTCGTCACCAAGATCCCCCTTTGACCGCTCCCACGCCCTTGGAACTGGAGCATGCCGCTGTCGAATCCAGCGATCCCGGGCTTCCAACTACCTCCCGTAGTAGTACGCAGTATGCCCACTCCATCCGTGTCGGTCAAGCGGCGTCGCCCTGCCGATTTGGACAGGAAGTCGACCTCGATCTGAACTCGGATCTGGAACTCGGAATCGGGTTGGCACCCAGTTGGGTTGGCAGAATGGAAGAGACGACGTCAAACGGTGCGGCCTCAGCCGCTTGCTCGGAGCTGCCGGCCTGGTCTCACTGGGGTGGTCTCAATTTGGAGGCTTGGACCGGGATCAGCGAAGTGGCGAAGACGCGAGCTATTCCAGACGACGAACCCCGATGAGAATGCCATGGCGGCCGCAGCAATAAGGGGGTTGAGCAGTCCGCAGGCAGCGAGTGGAATAGCGGCGACGTTGTAGCCGAAGGCCCACACCAGGTTGCCCCTGATGGTCTTCAGCGTCTGCCGGGCCAGGCTGATTGCAGTTGCCACGACCCTGAGGTCGTCACGCACGATGATCAGGTCGGCTGCATTAAGGGCCACATCGGTACCCGATCCGACGGCAAGACCGAGGTCGGCAGTCACCAGGGCCGGTCCGTCATTGACGCCGTCTCCGACCATGGCGACCGAATGACCCTCGGACTGGAGCCGCCGTATCAGTTCCACTTTGTCTGTCGGGAGCGCCCCAGCCATGACATCAGTGATGCCAATCGAGGCGGCAACGGCATGAGCGGTCGCCTCGCTGTCCCCCGTCAGCAGAATGCAGCACAGCCCCAGGGCCTCCTGGAGTTGTCGAACTGCATTGGCTGCGCTCGGTCGAATCGTGTCCGCCACCCCAATCGCTCCAATCACGCTTCCGTCGCGACTGACCAGCACCGCCGTCCGTCCCTCTTTCTCCCATTCGGTGCACTGATGTGTGAGGTACACCGGCACCTGGGAGTCCGAGCTGTCCAGCAGGTCCAATCTCCCGATGGTGATCTGTTGAGAATCAACGACGCCACGGGCACCCAGACCCGGCAGTGCTTCGAAGTCTTCGACGGCGGGCAGGCTACCGATTTCGTCCACGGCCAGTTCGGTGATGGCCTGAGCCACCAGGTGCTCCGAAGCCCGCTCCAAAGCTCCCGCGACCTGCAACAGCTCGGAGCGGGTCACTCCGGTCGCTGGAAGCAACCCGGTCACCGTCATGTCCCCCTGCGTGATGGTGCCAGTCTTGTCGAGTACGACCGTGTCCACCTGCAATGACGCCTCGAGCGATTGGTATCCCTTGAAGAAGATGCCGAGGCTCGCACCACGACCCGTAGCGACCAGGAGTGCCATGGGTGTGGCCAACCCCAATGCGCAGGGACAGGCGATGATCAAGACGGACAGCGCGGCGCTGAACGCCTGCTCCTTCGAGCCGCCCACGAGCAGCCAGGCAGCGAGCGTCACCGCCGAGATGACGATGACAGCAGGTACGAAGTAGCCAGCTATCCGGTCGGCCAGTCGCTGGACGTCGGCCTTCTGATTCTGGGCGTCTTCGACCAGGCGAACCATGTGGGCAAGCTGAGTGTCCCCGCCCACCTTGGTGGCCCGGACGATGAGTCGACCGCCCACCGCCACGGTTCCACCAATCACCTGATCACCCACAGCCACGTCGAGAGGCAGGGACTCGCCGGTCATGGCGCTTCGATCGACGCCGGCATTTCCACCGACCACCTCGCCATCCGTGGCCACGGTCTCGCCGGGCCGGACGATGAACCGGTCACCGACGACGAGGGCGTCGATTGGCACTCGTTGCTCGTCTCCTGAGGCGTCGATGACGGCAACGTCCCGGGCCCCGATGGCGGCCAACGATCGGAGAGCATTGCCGGTCCTGCGCCTAGACCATGCTTCGAAGTAACGCCCGGCGAGGAGGAAGGTAGTGACTCCGGCGGCGACGTCGAGGTAGATCGCTCCTCCCGCGTGCCGGAAGATGACGTCCACAGCCGGTTCGACCGACCTGCTGGTGTCCTGCCTGAACATGGCGTCGAGCGACCAACAGGTGGCCGCCAGGATTCCCATCGAGACCAACGTGTCCATGGTCGATGTCCCGTGACGCGCTGCCCGGTATGCAGCCCGATAGAAAGGCCAGGCTGCCCAAGTCACCACAGGAGCGGCCAACACGACCATCAGCCACTGCCAATGCGGGAATCGGGTGACTGGAATAAGCGAGAAGATCAGCGACAGGTCACAGAGGGGCATGAACAATAGCGCTGAGACCAGCAGACGACGACCCAGGAAGTGGACCCTCTGATTGTCTTCGGTCGCACCGTCTGCAGCCAAGTCATCATCCACGAGCTCTGCGGAGTATCCGGCACTTTCAACTGCATCAAACAGTGCCTCCACGGTCGTTGAAGCGGGCACGGTGACTCGGGCCCGCTCAGTCGCATAGTTGACGCTGGCTTCGACGCCATCCAGATCATTGAGCCTGTGCTGAATGAGGGAGGCACACGCTCCGCAGGTCATCCCGGCGATGGACAGCGAGATCTCGTTGGTATCCGATTTCTCGGCCACTGCGTCTTGTGTGGAGGTCGTGAGGGTGATGATCCAACTCCCTCGGCTCTGAGCGCTGGTCCCATCGTTCCGGCCGAATCTGGTGGGCGGTGACTCACATGCTACGGAGCGTTGATGCGGCCGTGCACGGACACATCTTCCCGTAGTCACCCTGGAATTGACCCGTTCCTACGCACCCGCTGAGGTTTCCGGGGTTCGAACATCGCCATTTGGCTCCGTTGGCGAACGGACGCCAAATACCCCCATCTACCAGGTAAAACGTTGTAACTCCGACAACGGTCTGGAGGCAATGAGAATATTTTCGAACCGCTCAGGGCCACTCCGCACGGTGCTTGACCTGGTATGACGTGATTCGCAACGTCCGGTTCGAGTCCGCTTAGACCGGAAGCCCTACCGGTCTCGCGGTCGGAGCAGAACCAGGATCCAGGCGAGAATCATGTTGGGTAGTTCGTACATGGCCCGGCCGACCTGGTTGTACTTACCGGGAGCTTCTCCCATCCCCGAACGGTCGAGGACCGAGCCTGGACAGCGTTGTCCGAGTCGACCACCCATCCAGGGAACCATTTGACCTGTCGGTGGAACAATCCGTGTCGCCGGGCCGAGCGGGCTCCTCGTCTCTCGCATTCGGACACGCTCGACAATCGCGCGCGGACGTCATTGCCGCGAGACGCAGGGCGTCGAAGGGGGCCCCCGGCATTGTCGAATAATATGAGTCACAGCGTCTCATGTCGAGCGGTCTTCAAGATTCGATACGCTCCGAATCAGCATCGAGATTTTGTTCTGGGAGGAAAATGGGCCCTTATCGGGTCGTGCAGTGGGCGACTGGAAAGGTCGGTCGGCGAGCGCTTGCCGCCATCATCGATCACCCAGAGCTGGAGCTCGTGGGTGTGTACGTTCACTCGCCAGACAAGGTCGGCGTCGATGCCGGGCAGCTCGCCGGGACGGCGGACACCGGAGTCCATGCGACGGATGACGTCGCCGTGTTGCTCGCGGAGCACCCAGACTGCGTGTCGTTCATGGCGGCACAACTCGACGTAGAGATCGTGGAGGCATTTTTGCGAAGCGGTGCGAACGTCGTTACCACTTCGAACGGGTACCTGACCGGGACAAACTTCGGCCGCGGGTTGCGAGAACGGCTCGATGCGGCAGCGCGTGACGGCGGGTCCACCTTCATGGGCACGGGCTTCGATCCCGGCTTCGCGAACCTGCTCGCCGGTATGCTTACCGGAGCCTGTCGCCGAGTCCACTCGGTGAAGCTCATCGAGACGCTCGACTGCACGGGCTATCCCGACCCTGACGTGTGGCGGTCACTGGGCTTCGGGAAGCCGGTTCGTGCCCGACGCCTTGGCCCACTCAGCATCGCCCCCGACGGGGAGCCACCTCCACTCGCGCCCGACCTGCCCGGTTTCTTCGACACGCTCGATCTGGTCGCCAGCATGCTCGCGGTCGAGCTGGACCACAAGGAGGCATTCATCGAGTCTGCAGCGGCTCTTGCCGATGTCGACCTCGGCTGGATGCACATTCCCGCTGGTACGACGGCGGCAGTCACCCGGACCTATCTGGGCTATGCGCATGGTCGGTCGATCGTCGAGCTGCGCGTCCGATGGACGATGAGCCGGTTACTCGATTGCGAATGGACTGATCCCGAGGGCTACTGGATCGAGATCGAGGGCGAACCGCGGGTCGAGGCCGCGATCTCCTTTCTCCCGCCGGTAATACCCGGCGTGTCCAATGAGCCCGATGTTATGAGTGTGCTCCTGGTCGGCACTGCGATGGCAGTGGTCAACGCCCTGCCGTTCGTGTGCGAGGCACCGCCGGGCCATACGACGCCTGCGAAGCTCCCGATTTTCGGCGCTCGGCACATGGTCGTGTCGGAAAGCTAGAGCACGTGGTGGGGAATGAGTTCACCTGCATCCGTCGTGTCGTTCCGATCGGAACCGAGACCCTGATTGTCTCGGCGATACGAGCATGACGGCACCGCAACCAGTTGTGACGGTGCAGATCGAGCCGTCGAACGTACGGATCGCTGTGCGCAGTGGCGAGCCATTGATGCGGGCCGCCGAACGGCTTGGCTACCACTGGCCGACCATCTGCCACGGGCAGGCCGCCTGCACCGTTGCTGGATCGAAGTCGACGACACCAATGCATTCGAGCCGCCCGGGCCCGTTGAACTCAAGGGCCTGAAGCTCTTCGAGGGGCGCACCTTCTATGCCGGCAAGAACATCCGGCTCGCGTGCCAGGCGCGCCCGATCGGCGACACGGTGGTGACCAAGCGCGGTGTCAGACCAGCCTCATGAGCCGCGTTCGGCCACGATTCCGGCGATGGCCTGATCGATAACGCTCCGGACGTAGGCGGAGGTCACCGGCTTGCCGAGGAGGTACGCGCGGTCAGACAGGGCGCCGGCGATCATCTCGACGGCGAGGTTGATGTTGACCCCCCGACGAAGGTCTCCCCGTTGGCGCGCCCGACGCAGGGCCACGATCGCACCGGATCGGCGACTCACGACGTTGTCAGCCACGAACGTTCGCATCTGGTGGTCGTGCGCGGCCGCGGCAATGAAAGTCGGGGCTAGCAGCGCGAGCGGACCGTCGCCGTATGACAGCTCAGCCAGGGGTTCGAAGACAGTCAACAGGTCCTTGCGCAGGTCACCGGTGTCTGCGGGTTCGATGACCTCGGCGAGCTGATCGGCACAGAAGTACAGCAGCGCGGTCTTGTTGGGCCAACGTCGGTAAAGCGTCGCCCGGCCGATGCCGGCGCGAGCAGCGATCCCTTCCATGGTGGAGGCAGTCAGCCCCTTCTCGGCGATCTCAGCGACAGCCGCTTCCACAAGCGCGCCATCGACGCCCTCGTCGCGCGGCCTGCCGCGAGGTCGTTGTGCCATGTTCGTCAGTATGCCAAATGGCTGGCGACGTCAGTCGGTCTGTCAGCCACAGATCAGCTCGAAGCGGTTGGGGCCGCGGATCGGTCCGGGCTTCCAGGAGACGGCCTCGCGATCAGCTAGCCGGAAGTCGGGAACAGCCGCCAGAAACTCCTCCAGGCCGACTCGGAGCTCCATCCGCGCCACATGCGCTCCAAGGCAGCGGTGGACACCGGCACCGAACGCAATGTGCGCGTTGTGCTCACGATCCAGCACGATGTCTTCGGCATTGCTGAACCGGCGCTCATCGCGATTGGCCGAGGGGATCGAAAGGAAGACCGGGGTTCCCCCAGCTATGGGACATCCGGCCACCTCCGTGTCCGTTCGAGCCCCTCGTACCAACGAGACGGGCGCGTAGATGCGGAGGAATTCTTCGACCCCAGTGGTCATGAGCAGGCGGTCTCCGGCGAGTCTCTCGCGGGCCTCGGCGTGCTCTGAGAGGTAGAGCAGAGCATGGGCCAGTGTGTTCGCAGTGGTATCAATACCGGCGATCAGCAGGAGCTGTGCGATACCCAAGCGCTCGGCATCACTGAGCGGCTCGCCGTCGACCTCGGCGGTGAGCAGGAAGGTCAGGAGGTCGTCGCGTGGGTCCTGTTGGCGCCGCGCCAGCAGCGCCGCGAGGTATTCGTGGATCTCCGTGCTGGCATCGATGGCAGCGCCTGGATCGACACCCTGGCCGTCCACAGTCGATGCAATCCAGCCTTCGAATTGTCGGTAGTCCGTGGCGTCCACCCCGAGGATCTGACTGATGACCACCGTCGGCATCGGGAAGCAATACGACATGTACGCCTCGATCGTGCCAGTGCACGCTGCTGCCAGCTCTCGGGCGGTGTCCCTTGCGACGGCCTCGAGGCGAGCAGCGCGGGCCGGGGTGAAGAACGGCAGTAGGAGCTGGCGGTAGCGGGTGTGCGACGGTGGGTCCTGGTCGAGCGGCGGGACCGGTAGCCGTAACTCGACCGGTATGGCTGGCGCCGTCATCACGGTTGAGGTGAAGGTGGCGTGGTCGCGCAGCGCGGCGTTGACGTCCTCGTAGCGTGACAGGATGTAGTAGCCGTCGAGTTCGTCGCTGCGCGCCACAGGGCAGTCCGCCCGGAGCCGACGGAGCAGTGGGTACGGATCGGGCGCGAACGCCGGGCTCCAGTAGTCAAACGTCCTGGCCAGGTCACAGCCGCTCGCATCGTCGGTACTGCGGCTCACCGGATCCATATCGCTGTCTACATTCGTCATGCCGAGATGTACTGATCGATCACGCGGTGATGGTGGATCAGGTTGGCCTCCTGCACAGGATTGAACAGCGCCCCGCGGTAGCCGCGGGACTTCATGCCCCTCGCGGCCTCTGCCAAGTTCCCGAAGTCCTGGTTGTTGATGAGGCCCCAGTCCTTTGTGGACCAGTCCTCGTAGACCTTGCGTTCAACAGGCTTTGGGTCGGCGTCCGGCGGCACCCACTCGAGGGCCCAGTAGTCGAGCAACGTGCTGTTGTGGTCGAGGCCGTTCGGCCTGGCGCGGTAGAGCGTGGCGTTGCCGTGGGTGATCGGCCCGAGGAAGTTCGGGAAGAGGTGGATGGTCCCCGACCCGCGGAGGTCCTTGTCCGTCAGCCCCTCGACGTCCATCCCGCTGCGGCGCATGGCGTTGAGCCGGAGCTCGTCGAACACCTTTCCGATCGTCTTACCGGGGGGAGGGCCGTTCTTCTTGAGATCCTCGAGGACCGCCTGGTCCTCACGGGGAAAGAGACCGGCGACGGCGTCGACCCGCTCGGCGAGCACCTCTGCTGGGTCGACGTCCTCCCGCCTGATGCCGAGGCGCGGGCTCGGACCGGCTTCGCGCTGGCGCTCCTCGGGCACGTAGTAGCGGCTGTGCTGGCCCAGCTGCTCATACGTGAACAGTGTGTCGTTGAACCAGGAGAGCATCTGTGGATGGAGAGCCTGGGGGTGGTAGCCCTCGTTGAAGGCGTCCACTGCAATCTTCCAGTTGCACTCGAAGACGATCGTCCGGTACGAGCGGAAGCGGAGGTTGTGGAACCGGTAGGTGGCGAACAGCTCGGGGATGGTGCCGAGGAACGAGTCGAAAGGCTCGCAGTTCGGGTCCATGTTCACGAAGACGAACCCTCCCCAGCGGCCGACCTGCACCTCGCCGAGACAGACCAGATCGTCGGTCATCGTGTCCGGGAATTCGTGGCGGTCCACCACTTCGGCGATCTCGCCTTCGAAGCTCCAGCGCCACCCGTGGTAGCGGCACCGGATCTGGGAGGTGGCGAAGCTCCCGACGCCCGACGCGAGCCGGGTGCCACGATGTGGGCAGGCATTGAAGAAGGCGTTGATGCCTTCGTCATCGCTGCGCACGACCAGGATCGACTGGTCGCCGATGGTGTACTCGAGGAAGTCGCCGGAATTGGGAATCTCCTCTTCCCGGCATGCCACCTGCCAGACGCGGGGCCACAGGCGCTCCATCTCGAGGTCGAAGAATTCCTGAGACGTGTAGCGAGCGCCGGGGACCACCACCATGCCGCCGGCTTGGTGCAATGCGTGTCCGTCGTCGATAACGGTCATCAGCTCGTGTCCCTCTCGGATCGTGGACCCGGTCCGTCGCCTGCCCTGGCGCCTGACCGGCACTCCGAGGGCAGAATAACGAGTCACACCGTCTCATGTCCACTGGAACCCACTAGCGTGAGACGGTTCGTCTCGTTATTGTGTGCGAGTGACCAGGGGCCCGCTGAACTCACTCGCTGGAGTGCGGGTGCTCGACCTGTCCGATGACCTGGCGGGGTCGTACTGCACGAAGGTGCTCGGCGATGCCGGCGCCGAGGTCGTGAAGGTAGAGCCGCCCTCGGGCCATCCGCTGAGGCACTGGTCCCGAACGGAGTCGCTGGGTCGAGATGGCGACCAGGACGGCGTTCTGTTCCGTTTTCTCGCGTCGGGACAACGCAGCGTCGCCGCTGCCCTCGACGACTCCGCCGGTCACGACCGGGTGCTCGAACTGCTGGCAGCGAGCGACATCGCGGTGACCAGCTCTCCGTCTGAGCAACTGGCTGCCCGGGGCCTTCGCTTCGCCGATGTCCACGGGGTGAACCACGAGCTCACCATGGTCTCGCTCACACCCTTCGGCCTCACGGGCCCTCGTAGCGGGCAGTCGGCGAACGACTTCCTCCTCCAGGCCCTGTCCGGCTCGTTGCACAACCACGGTTCGTGGCATCGAGAGCCGCTGGCCGTCGGCGGCGGCCTCGGCGAATGGATCGCCGGCGCCTACGGAGCGGCTGGCGCCCTGGCGGCGCGCGCCCGCTTCCATCGGACGGGCGACGGCGAGCTGGTCGATGTGTCGACCCTCGAAGCGCTCGCGGTGACGCTCATGTGCTACCCGTCGGTGTCCGCCTCTCTTCCCGGGGGCGTCCGCCGGCGGGCGACGGTCGAAATGGTTCCGGGCATCGAACCATGCAAGGACGGCTTTGTCGGGCTCACGACCCTCACCGCGCAGCAGTGGCACGACCTCGCAGCGATGATCGATCGCCCTGATCTCATCGATGACGCCCAGCTCAACAGCCCCCGCGGGCGCATCAGCCGCGAGGCCGAGTTGCGCCCCGTCATCGACGCGTGGACTGAGCAGCACCAGGTTGCAGAGATCATCGAACGGGCAGCAATGTTCCGGGTGCCGGCGGCCCCAGTCCTCAATGGCGCTACGTTGCCGCAATTCGAGCCGCTTGTCGATCGCGGGCTCTTCACCAGCAACCCCCGGGGCGGCTTCTCGCACCCGCGCCCGCCGTTCCTTAGCACGGCAACCGAGCCTCGCCCAGTGGCTCCCGCTCCGAACCTCGGTGAGCATGAGGCGGCACCCTTCCGTTCGGATCGCACAGCGCCGCCGCGAAGTGGTTCTGCCGAAGACGGACGCCTTCCGCTCGACGGTGTCAGAGTGCTCGATCTCACAGCGTTCTGGGCCGGTCCTTGTGCGACCCAGTACCTCGCCACGCTTGGCGCAGACGTGATCAAAGTCGAGTCCGTCCAGCGCCCGGACTCGATGCGATTCAATGTCGGCGTTTCCCCGAAGACCGAACGATGGTGGGAGCAGGGGTACCTGTTCCTCTCAGCCAACCTCAACAAGCGCGGTATCACGCTCAACCTCGGCGATAACCGGGGACGCGAGCTATTCCTCCAGCTGGCCGCCCAGTCAGACGTCGTCGTCGAGAACTTCACGCCCCGCGTCATGGAGAATTTCGAGCTCACCTACGACACCATCCGGAAGGTCCGTCCCGACATCGTGATGGTCAGCATGCCAGGGTGGGGCCTGGAGGGGCCGTGGCGTGACCGGCCAGGGTTCGCGACGACCATGGAGCAGGCCTCCGGGATGGCCTTCGTCACGGGTTACGACGACGGGCCGCCGATGGCGCCGGGCTTGTGCGACCCGCTCGCCGGCGTCCATGGGGCGTTCGCGGTCCTCGCTGCACTGGAGGAGCGCCGGAAGACGGGCCGCGGCCAGCACGTCGAGGTACCGATGATCGACCTGGCCGTAAACGTCTCCGCCGAGCAGATCCTCGAGTTCGAAGTCTACGGGGAGCTGATGACCCGTACCGGGAACCGTTGTCCGCAGGCAGCACCCCAGGGCGTGTACGCGTGCGCCGGGGCCGACGAGTGGCTGGCCCTGTCGGTGACCACGGAGGAGCAGTGGACGGCACTGTGCGAGGCGATCGGCGCCCGGTCGTGGGCAGTTGATCCGGAGCTGGCAACCGTTGATCAACGGCATGCAGCACACGATCGGATCGACGCGGAGATCGGAGCGTGGTGCGGGCATCTGGCGCTCAGTGCCGCCCTCGACGCGCTCGAAGCAGCCATAGCTCAGCCGGTCGTACCCGCCTTTGCCATCGACGAGGACCGTCAGATGCAGGCCCGCGGCTTTTGGGAACCGGTAACTCATCCCGTCGTCGGCGAGCACCGCTATCCAGGATGGCCGATGCGCCTCTCGGGGGGTCCGGGGAGCTGGTACCGATCGCCTGCACCGCTCCTCGGGCAACACAACGAGGAGGTCCTCACCGGGCTGCTCGGACTCGAGGCCGAGGAGATCGCCGATCTGCAACAGGCTGGCGTGATCGGTGAACGTCCGCTTGGTCTCTGACCGGCAGGCACACAGACCATAAGCGACGCGAGGGAGCGATGCTGATGACGTACGAAAGGGCTGGGGCTCTGAGCTGAGTTCCGAACGCTCAACCTCACGAGTGCTCGCTAGCATTGCTGGCCGGCAGATGAGGGCGCCCGGCATGGACGAGCTTGGTGTCGTCAAGGCTCAGAGTCGTGCGCCCTCGTAGGTAGTGATGTCCGCCCCGGAGTCGTATGCAGAATGCCAGTCGGTCACCCAGGTGGGGAGCGGTTCGCCAGCCGGGTCATGGTGCGGCGTCTGGGCCATGGTCTCCCGCCAGAGCATGGTCCGCAGGTCCCGGCCGCGGACGTGGCTCAACATCGACCCGCCGTTTGGTCGGCAGAGAGACAACCGATTGCGTAGCTCGGAGAGGTAGAGTCCGCTCGGACCGATAGCCTTCGTCGAGATGTGGCGGTCCTCGAAGGGAACGTGCTCCTCGAACCCGGCGAGGACAAGCTTGTAGATCCCGGCGACGTGGTCGAAGACCTTGGGTGCTTTGCGTATTCGGTACAAGGGATCCGGAGTCACATGGTGGTGGATGAGTAGTGCCGAGCTGCGGTGCTCGATCTCCTCGACGAAGTGCCACAGGAGCATCGTGCCGACCCGTTCGTCGCTACCCTCGAACAGCCCCCGTCGGTTGTCGAAGACCATCTTGAAGAGCGGTGTGAACGTCGCTTCGAGGTTGGCGATGTAGGCCAGATGGAACTCGACTCCCTCGCGCTCGAGCAGCTCGTCATAGGCGGCGTTCGCCGCCGCGTAAGTCTCCTCGAGGCCGGGGTACCGGTCGATCATCGCCTTGGCGTGGGCACGGTGCGCCCGCGCGTGCTGGGCTTCCTGGCGAACGAACACGTCCGCCTCCTCAGCGACGCTGACGTCGGTGAGGAGGGGCAGGGCCTGGCGGGTCGCCGAGACGATGTAGCGCTCGAAGGCGATCGCCAGGAAGGTGAAGGTGTTGCCGAACAGGCCGAAGCTCGGGTTGCTCGGCTGCCATTGGAACGGCACTGACTGGTCGATCCGGAACCGGGGGCTTCGGATCGTGAGGCTGGTCATGGCTCCAAGCGTTACATTCGTATGCCAGAATGTAAAGACGATGGTGGCACTCGAGACGGTGACAACCAGCGAGCGCATCCTCGATGCGACACTCGAGGTCCTCGCACGATCCGGCACCCGCAAGCTGTCTCTGTCGGATGTAGCAGCCACCGCTGGGGTATCCCGGCCGACCCTCTACCGGTGGTTCGCGTCGAAGGAAGCGCTCCTGGAAGCCTTCGGTGTGTATGAGCAGCAGAAATACGACGCAGGGATAGCCGCTGCAGTCGCCGGGCTCGAGGGTGAGGCCCGCCTCGACGCCGTCCTCCGCTTCATCGTGGAGTTCCAGCACACCTACTCGCTGCGGCGGATCGTGGACGTTGAGCCCGAGCACGTCGTGCACCAGATGACCCGGGTCATGCCGATCATGCGCGAGCGGCTTCTCCCGCACTTCCCGGGACCTGACGGCCGCGTTGTCGCGACGATCGTGACGCGGATCGCGCTGAGCCACGCCCTCATCCCCGACGACGACCCCGAGCTGTTCTATGCAGAGCTCCGCAACGCCGCCGGTCTCGAGTCCAACCACACGACCCCACTCGTCGCCGGTACCGATCGGCGCGACCAACCTCCGAGGAGACTGTCCCATGAACCCGAAACGGCACAACAGACTCACCCAGAGGTTCCTGGTCGCTAACTCGCTGTTTTGGCTCCCCTGGGGCCTCATCAACCTCATCAAACCCGGATCGTGGTCCGGCGAGGTCATCCCGGGCATGGAGGTGTACGACCTGTCAAGCCCCGTTGCCCGCACCGAGGTCCGTGCAATGTACGGCGGACTCCAGATGGCGATTGGGACCGCCGCACTGGTGGGAGCGGCGCGAGAGAGGCACCGTGACTCAGCGCTCGGCTTCTTCGTGCTCGCGCTGACCGGTCTTTCCCTTTGCCGCCTCGGCGGCATGGTCGCGGAGGGAGAGACCTCCTACCTGTCGTTCAGCACCAAGATCGCGCCGGGCAAGTACAACCAGGTTGGGCTGGCCATGTATGAGCTGCCCAACATGATCTTCGCTTGGATCCTGTTCCTGCTCCGACCACGACGACGACGCGACATGGCAAGGAATTAGGTCCCGACTCGCTATTCCCGAACGCCGGCTGTGCGGCACCCACGAGGATCGAGGACCCCGTGAGTTGCTTGCCGATACGCACGGTGATCTGCTGAAACGCAATCGACCGAAAAGGGTTCGAACATCGCCATTTTCCTCAGTTGGTGTGCGGAGGCCAGAAACCCTCATCTACCAGGGAAAACGTTGTAATTCTCACAACCCAGTGGAACCGATGGGACTATCTTCGAACCCCTTTCGGACGCTCCCCACGCGCCAGCGTCGGGTGCTGGTTCTCCGTCAAAATCGTGTCACCCAGTGGCTCAGAGATCGCCTGCCTACAGCAGACTTGCCACCACCAGGAGGGTGGCAGATACGACCATCACCACGGGGCAGATCTTGAACCAGATCACCGGAGTGCGTGCTCCAGTGAGACTGGTGAGTACGGCCACGGCCACCAGTGCCCCTGCGGTGACCCTGTAGACCCACTGGGTGGTGTGGGCTCCGGTGCCGCCCACCACTGTCACGGTGATTACCAGTGCGGCAAATCCCCACATGGCCAGGGCCTCGGCCAACCATTCCTGCAGGACGACCCGGCGATTGTGCATGCTGATCGGATTGAATCCAGCAAGTACCTGACGTGTCGGAATGACGTGAGCGACGCCCCAGAAGGTCACGATCGCTGAAGCGATATAGGCCAGTGTGCTCGCCATTGACAACATCGTCGTCCAGACTTCCTACCTGGGTCTAGGGCCGTTCGTCACAAGGCCCAGCCGATCAGTTGATGACCCGAGGACGCGGCTGCAGGTCGCGTATTCAGACCAGGCTGACCCTGGGTGCTAGTGAAGCAATGCGTTCGATGAGCGCATCCGTTGCCTGATCGAACGTGGCGGCGGCACCCGCCGCGGCCGGGTCTGGTACTGACCAATGCAATTCCCGAGTGCCCCGTATCTCCGCCAGAGCATCGTGGGCTCGGTCGCAGACGCTGATCACCAGGTCATCTTGAGAGAGCTCAGGCAACGGCTTCGGATACGCCTCGGTCAGATCGATCCCTCGCCGAGCGGCCACCTCCACTGCTCCAGGCTGCAGTTCGGCTGCCGGAGCGATTCCGGCGCTGATCGCCGGCACCGAGTGTCGTTCGTTCCAGATGGCCTCGGCAAGCTGGGATCGAGCCGAGTTCTCGGTGCACACGAAGACGATCTTCTGCGCACGGACGCCCCATCCCAGTTCCAGCCCGGCCAACGCGGAAGGCACGAGCTGCACGTACCGCCTCCTGCGGTCGCCCTCTGATACGACCCGCACGATGAGGCCGAGGTCCTCCAGCACCCCCAGATGATGTGCCATGAGGTTGCTCCCCAAGCAGAGCATGTCCGCCAGCTCGGACGGTGATCGGTCGGACAGCTGGAGGACCTCGACGACTGCCAGGCGGTGGGGATCGCCCAGAGCGGCGTGCAGGCGGGCTCGTGCTTTTAGATCAAGAGCCATTGACTCAATATTAGTTGAGTTATAAAGTGGAAGCAAATTAGGGGGAGGTCGAGATATGCGAGATCCGAAAGTGGTGACGGAATCCGAACGCGAGGGTCTGCACCGAGCTGCCGTCGATCTGCGCGACGAGTATGCGGGCGTCTTCGGCATCGAAACGATCGAACAGCTGCTGGTGGCGACCGCCGAGGACATGGCTGCTCGCTCCACCGTCTACAACCAGTTCCGCATGGTGCTCTTCAAGCGGATGGCCGGAGAACGACTGGAGGCGCTCGCGAAGTCAGAAGGCCATATCGGCCAGGGTCTGCCTGCCGTGCTGTTCCTCTGCGTCCACAACGCGGGGCGCTCCCAGATGGCCTTGGGCTGGTTCGCCAAGCTTGTCGGTCCGCGTGCGTTCGCCTGGTCGGGTGGCTCGGAGCCGGTCGACTCGCTCAATCAGACGGCGGTGGCCGCAATGACGGAGATCGGCATCGACATCTCCGCCGGATACTCCAAGCCGTGGACCGCAGAGGTGCTCGACGCGGCAGACGTCGTGATCACAATGGGATGCGGAGACGCCTGCCCGCTCTACCCGGGGAAGAAGTACGAGGACTGGGACATCGAAGACCCGGCGGACAGGGCACTGGAGGAGGTGCGTGCAATCCGTGACCAGATCGGTCTGCGAGTTCTCGACCTGCTGGCCGAGCTCGAGATCGCTCCCGACCTGCGTGGTCTGGAGAACTTGGCGCCCCGCCGAACGGTGCCGTCCTGATCAGGCGGATTGCCGCGGAACGCTCACGGTCGACGATCGATACCGCGTCTCATCCGGAGCTGACGTGGGGCCAGACAACTCACGAATCGATGGCCGCGCGGAGTGCAGCAAGGTGGTCGCGGTTGAGCGAGTACCAGACCCACTTGCCACGGCGATCGCCGTGCACGAGGCCTGCTTCGCTCAAGATCTTCAGATGGTGGGAAACGGTGGGCTGGCTCTTGCCGACGGGCCGGACGAAATCGCAGACGCACACCTCGCCATCGGGTGAGGACGCCAGGATGCTCAGGATCCGGAGGCGCACTGGGTCGGCCAGGGCGTGGAACCCCCCGGCCAGCTCCCCAGCGTCGTCCACCTCAAGGGGCGCGGCCAGCACCGAAGCACAGCACAGGTCGGCTGTCTGCGGTTCGATCGTGGAGGTCTGCTTCGCCATGATCCGGTCCTCCTATTGACGAGAGTGAATGTATCCATCATAATCGATCGATCGACATTCGTAAATAACAAACGGAGGCTGCTCATGTCCCGCGTGCAACTCGCTCTCAACGTGTCCGATCTCGGCGAGGCTATCGCTTTCTACTCGAAGCTCTTCGGTACCGAGCCGGCCAAGCTCCGTCCCGGCTACGCCAACTTCGCGATCGTCAACCCGCCGCTCAAGCTCGTCCTGGTGGAGGACGCCACCGCCCGTGGACGCGGCGTCGGCGGCGCACTCAACCACCTGGGCGTCGAGGTCGAGACCACCGACGAGGTGGCGGAAGCCACAGGACGCCTGAGAGAGGAGGGTCTCAAGACCGAAGTAGAAGAGCAGACGACCTGCTGCTTCGCCGTGCAGGACAAGGTCTGGGTGAACGATCCCGACGGCGCGCCCTGGGAGGTCTACACGGTGCTCGCCGACGCGCCTTCAGAGAGCGGCATCGCCGGCGACGGGACGTGCTGCATCCCCGAAGCGATCCAAGGTGTCCCGGTGGCCGTGGGTGGAGGCCGACCCGAATCCTCGTCCTGCTGCTGAGCACAGAGCGGATCCGGGATCGTCGTGCGGGACACCGTGCTGTGGAGACGCCTGTTGGCCGAATTCCTGGGGAGTGCTCTGCTCGCCACCATCGTGATCGGCTCGGGAATTGCCGCCCAGACGCTGTCGCCGGGCAACGTGGGACTCCAGCTCTTCGAGAATGCGGCGGCAACGGCCGCCGGTCTGTTTGCCATCATCTTGATGTTCGGCCCGATCTCCGGTGGCCATTTCAACCCGGTGGTGTCCTTCGTGGACGCCGCCTTCGGCGGGTTGACGTGGCGGGACGCGGCTGCCTACCTCCCCTTCCAGACGGTGGGATGTATCGGCGGGGCCATCCTGGCCAACGTGATGTTCTCTCAGGCGGCGATCTCGATCTCCACCAAGCACCGGGCCTCAGGACCCCACTGGGTCTCTGAGGTCGTCGCCACCATCGGCCTGATCCTCGTGATCTTCGCACTGGCCCGTTCTGGGCGATCCCACCTGGCCCCGGCGGCCGTCGGGGCCTACATCGGCTCCGCCTACTTCTTCACCAGCTCGACGAGCTTCGCCAACCCGGCAATCACCGTCGGTCGCATGTTCTCCAACACCTTCGCCGGCATTGCGCCCTCGTCGGTGCCGAGCTTCATCTCTGCCCAGATCGTTGGCGGTGTCTTGGCCTTCGGGTTGGTAAGGGGTCTCTATCCGGGCATCACCAAGGCCGAAGCGGCCGACATCATCGAACCGCACCTGCGGGCGGAAAGCGATCTCGAGACCCACTGAACCGGAACATCGACATTCCCGGCCCACCTCTCTCCACCGTTTGAAAGGAACACCTTCGTGCACCTCATCGCCATCGGAGGCAGTGATGCCGGCATCAGCGCAGCGCTGCGCGCCCGGGAGCTCGACCCCAGCGTCGAGGTGACTGTCGTCGTCGCCGACGCCTATCCGAACTTCTCCATCTGCGGAATCCCGTACTACGTCTCCGGCGAAGTCAGTCACTGGCACAACCTGGCGCATCGCACCTACGCCGACCTCGAGGCCACGGGCATGCAGCTGAAGGTCGACACCTTAGCCAAGCAGATCAACGTCGATGACCGGACCCTGCTGGTCGCCGACGCCTCGGGAGCGGCCGAGCTCCTCTCCTATGACGAGCTCGTGATCGGCACCGGGGCAGTCTCCCAAGTCCCGCCGATCGACGGGGTCTCTGGCGAAGGGGCACTCGGCTGGGACGACGGCGTGCACCTGCTGCACTCGATGGGCGACACCTTTGCCATCATGCGCACGCTGGATGAGGTCAGGCCGTCAAGTGCGGTCATCGTGGGAGCGGGCTACATCGGCCTCGAGATGGCCGAGGGCTTCACCGCCCGCGGCATCAAGGTCAGCCAGATGGAGCGCCTCGATGAGGTGCTCCCGACGGTGGACCCAGAGCTTGGCGCCCTCGTCCACAACCAGCTGTCCGAACACGGCGTGGAGGTCCTGACGGGCACGACCGTCCACAAGGTCAGCCGCAATCCACGCGGTGTCAGTCGCCTGGTCGTCGACGCATCGGACGCCAACGGACCTGTGCGCCGGGAAGTGGACATGGTCCTGGTCGGCGTCGGGGTCCGACCGGACACAGAGCTGGCTGCCGCTGCCGGTGCGAAGCTCGGTATGGCTGGCGCCATCGAGGTCGACCGCCACATGCGCACCAACCTCCCCCACGTCTTCGCGGCGGGCGACTGCGTGGTCACTCACCACCGACTTCTCGGCACCACGTACCTCCCACTCGGCACCACAGCCCACAAGCAGGGACGCGTTGCCGGCGAGAACGCCACCGGCGGGGACCGGAGGTTCGCGGGCAGCCTCGGGACCCAGGTCGTCAAGATCTTCGAGCACGCCGTCTCGCGCACGGGTTTGCGGGACCACGAGGCAGTGGCGGCAGGATTCGACCCGATGACGATCGGCTTCGAAGCCGACGACCACAAGGCGTACTACCCGAGCAGCCACAAGATCTCCATGCGCTACACCGGTGACCGCACGACCGGACGCCTTCTCGGTGTCCAACTCTTCGGACACAAGCACGCGGAGATTGCCAAGCGAATCGACATCGCCGCCACTGCCATCTTCCATGGCACCACGGTCGATGACATGAGCGAACTCGACCTCTCCTACACCCCACCACTCGGCAGCCCCTGGGACGCCGTGCAGATGGGTGCCCAAGCGTGGGTCCGGGAATCTCTGTAGTGCACGCAGTGAAGGAATCCTGGTGA
Source organism: uncultured Acidimicrobiaceae bacterium (assembly GCA_963753905.1). Classification (GTDB taxonomy): domain Bacteria; phylum Actinomycetota; class Acidimicrobiia; order Acidimicrobiales; family RAAP-2; genus Bog-756. The sequence continues at coordinate 405,094 of CAVWDZ010000001.1, forward strand.
CCACGCGACATCCGATCCGATCGGATGCCGTTTGGACGGCTGCGGACGTAGTGGACCCCGGGAACTGGACCTATACGTTCACCGAGGTCGAGCGAGACGGACTTGTCGACGCAGTTCGACGGGCGACTGCCATGGGCAAGACGACAGCCAACATCGAAGTTGGTGATATCGACCTTCGCGACGTCATTTCCCATGTTGGCCGATGGGTCGAGGCGATCGACCGCGGACATGGATTCGTCCTGCTCCGCAGGTTTCCAGTGGACCGGCTGTCCAAAGAGGAGGCTGAGCTGGGCTACCTAGCCTCGATCATTCGTCCGACCCCCAGGTGACGGCAGAGTCGTCAACGAGTTGACGGTCGTGGTCGATTTCGTCGACCTCACCGGGTCGTGGACGTGAAGTGCCGCGGTTTTGTCAGTTGGTTTCGGATGTCACGCCCCGCAGGTCTGCTTTCGGGTCGGGCGTAGTGACCCGGGTCGTCAGGGGATGGCCGCCCGGAGTTTCACGAAGGCGTTGGCGAGGTCGTCCGCCCACGGCCAGGTCTGGTCCAGGCGGAGGGTGAGTCCCCTGGACTTGTGCACGAGGAGAGCGGCCACGTGGAGGACCCGGTAGCGCAGGGCCTTCGGCTCGGCCTTGGCCAGCGCACCGTCGAAGCAGACCATCTGGCTCCAGGCCAGCAGTGCTCCGGCGATGAGGGAGGTTGCCACCCAGGCCTCGTTGCGGACGAAGGAGTCGAAGGGCAGATTGGTAAGTCCACAGTCCTTCCAGTTCCGGATCCGGTCCTCCACCCGGGCGTGTCCCCGGTGACGCAGTTCGAGGGAGGCGATGTCGCCTCCTTTGGTGTTGGTGATGAAGCAGGTGTGACGGAACCCCTCTGCCGAGTCGAAGAGGGTGAGCTGGGCCCCGGGGTGAGGACGCTCCCGGCGCATGAGCAACCGGGAGTCCTCCGGCCAGCTGGCCAGTGGCATCAGCTCGGTGAGTTCGGTCACCCAGGCACCGTCTCGGACCGAGCCGTCGGCCTCTCGGGCCTGGATCCAGTCCTCTTCCTGGACGAGGACCAGGGCATCGCGTACTCCCTGGTCAATAGCGAATCCGATGGAGAAGTCGCAGTTGGCCGCCACGAGGGCGTCCACGAACCGGTGGGTGGCCCCGGCCGAGTCGGCCCGCACCAGGATCGGGTGGGCAACGAGGGCAGGATCGTCGTCAGTGAAGTGGCCACACTGATACTCCTCGGGCAGTCCCGACAGCGCAGCGTCGAGGAGTTCGATGTGGTCGTCGGCGTCGTTGGCCCCGGCGTTCCCCGTGCGCAGCTTGGCGGCCAGTGGCTCATTCGTCGTGTCGCACCACACCCCGAGGGGGAAGAACCCGAAGCCCTTCTTGTAGGTGGGGGTGGCGTCTTGTTTCTCCGAGTACGAGTTGACCAGGGTGGCGTCGTAGTCCAGCACCAACGACGTTCCGGGAGGAGCGGCTGCCCACACCACAGCCCGGGCGGCGGCGATCGCCTCGGGGATGGCCCGGAGTTCAAAGGCCGTCGTCGCCTCGACGGCCCGCCAGGCGGTGGCGATGGAAGCCACCGGACCGAACAGTTCGGATTGTTCGCGAAGAGATGCCATGTCGGCCAGGCAGTCGGCACCATCGGCGATGGCCACGGCCAGGTGGGTGAGGACGACGCCCGGATCGTGGGTGTGCCAGTTGATCCCGCACGCCGACATCGCCACCGACATCGCGTCGGTCAGGCCGCTGCGATCGGCCAGTTCGGACAACAACGCGGTGCCCGCGTGGGACACCAGATTCTTTCCGTCGGTGGTCACCCTCATCGACCGGGTGGCGCGACTATTGTGCACCTTCAAGGAGCCCTCCTCCTGGTTTGGATTACTGCCTTAGCAACAGCAATTCTTCCAGGTAAGGAGGGCTTTTACGCGGACGCGGGCACCGCCGAATCAGGAGCGAGACGAATTTTCGAGGCTAGGACTCGGACTCCTGCTGGGTACCCCAGTCGGACAGGATGCCGACGCCACGCTACTCGGCCACGTCCGAGACGAGGGGGTGGATCGCACCGATCCAAGCGTTCGCCTCTACCGGACGAACCAGCGTCAGGACTTCCATACCGACGGCGCCGACATCGTGGGCCTGCTCAGTCTGGCCAAGGCCAGATCAGGTGGCGAGAGTCGAATCGCCAGTTCGTATGCCGTCTACAACGAGATCCTCCGTCGACGGCCGGATCTCACCGAAGTGCTCTACGAACCGTTTCCTTGGGACCGCAACGACGAGCAGTCAGCGGGGGAGGACCCGTACTTCCTGCTACCGGTGTTTCACGACGTCGGAGGGCTCCCCCGAATCTTCTTTATCGGGTGGTACATCCGCGACTCCCAGCGCCATGCTGCTGCTCCCCGGCTGAACAAAGCTCAGCTCGAGGCACTCGACCTGATTGAATCGATCGCCAACGAACCCGAGTTCTACCTGGAGATGGAGTTCGAGCCCGGAGACATTCAGCTGATCTCTAACGCCAAGATCCTGCACTCCCGCGAGGCGTTTGAGGACTATCCCGAGCCGGAGCGCCGAAGACATCTGCTCCGCCTTTGGCTCAGCGCCCACCAGTTCACGAGCGTGGACGACGTGCTTCGTGGTGGCATACCAAAGCGACGGTGACCTGGGTTTGAGGCCGCGCATGTCGTCATGATGGTGGGCGAACGCAGCTCCCTGACGGCCACGATCCGTTCAGAACTACGGATCAGAGGGGTTCGAACATCACCGTTTGCCTCGGTTAGCGAACGGAAGTCAAAAACCCCCATCTACCAGTGCATACGTTGTGATTCCGACAACGGAGTGGAGGTCATCCCCACTCGGGTGAAATGCCATTCCCTAATCGGGATGTGGGCGCGCGAGGCGAGGAACCGGTCGATGCGGTAACCGGTGGTGATGTCGAGTGAGGTGGGGCTACGCGACTTTGCCGGTTACGGTGACGTCGAACCCGAGCGCTTCGATCCGGGCCTGCAGCCGTTTCACCTGCTGGGCCGGATCGTTCCTGCGGTCGAAGTAGTCCGCACCTGGGTCTTCGTAGAGAGCACCGGTCGTGAGCAGATGCCATGCGGTTTCCAGGATGGAGTGGGCGACGGCAACGGTCGCCTTGTTGGATCCCCGTCGTTTGGCGATGCGCGTGTACTGGGCAGAGTGGTACGAACCCTTCGAGCGCGATGCGGCCCAGGCGGCCTCGAGCAAGGTGCGTCGCAGCCACGGGGCCCCGTGTCTCGTGCCGGCTGGGGTTCGTTTGCCTGCCGACTCGCGGCTGGCGGGGACGACGCCCGCCCACGCGCACAGGTGACCCGGAGTCGGAAACTTGGTCATGTCGCCACCATCACCTGGGCGGTCACCTCCGAGACCCCGGTGATCGAGGTGAGGAGCGTGACCTTGCCCGAAAAAGGGACGAGTTCCTCGGCGATCTTCTCGCTGATCGCCGCGATGACACGATCCAGATGGTCCAGGTTCTCCATGATCTGTCGGAACATGAACAGGTGGTGGTCGGTGACGTTGCCCTCAAGGGCCTCTTCGAGTCGCTCGACCTTGGAGCGCATACGCCCTTTGGCGAGCTGGGCGAGGACGACGGCGTCCCGCTCACCGGCGATCATCGCCTCGAGCATCTCCCGGGCGGACTTCGACCAGACGCTCGAGGCGACAGAGGTGAGCTTGATGCCGGCGTCCTGGAGGATCTTTTCCAGACGCTGAATCTCCTTTGCCCTCGTGTCGATCTGGGTCTTGCGGTACCGGGTGAGGTCGCGGAGCGCCCTGATCTCAGGCGGCGGCACGAGGGAAGGTCGCACCAGCCCGTGCGCACAGACGTCCGCCAGCCACTCGGCGTCGGACATGTCGGTCTTCCTGCCCGGGACGTTCTTCACGTGCTGTGCGTTCACCAGCCACAGCTCGGCGAAAAGTCCCTCGAGCGCATAGAAGACTGGCCGCCAATACACCCCGGTGGCTTCCATCACCACCATGGTCACCCCGGCGTCAAGGAGGAAGCTCGTGAGCTGTGCGAGACCCGCCTGGGTCGTGGCGAACCGCTCCTTCTCCACCTCGATTACCCCCGTCGGCTGGGTCACCCTCGTGCAGGCGACCACGCTGTCCCGGTGGACATCGAGGCCGCCGACCTTGTCCCGGATCTGTTTCATCGTCTCCCTCCTTGTCAATGACGTCTTCGGAGGCCGACGGGAGAGGACCACAGGTGAAACGGAGTCTCGGGTTCGTGCTCGGGGCGACAATCTGCGGTCCCCACGGTCCAGCGCCACACTATGTTCACGCTCGCAGCGGTAAGTAACATTCGGCGACCACACCCATCGGCCGACGCCAGCATTTCATGGAGCGCAGGTGGCCTGCCAGGTCATCCCCACTATGTTCGAACCCCTGCACTCGGGAATCAGGAGGCATGCTGAGTTGTGCCTCCAGGTCCGGGCTGACCCGAGCAGCATTCGCGGCGCCCGCGCGTCAATGACCCAATCGAGGGGCACTGCGCCACCGTCTCAGAGCAATGCCCGACCAAATGAACTCCGCAACACCGAACGGCCAGGCCCCAGAGAGAAAGCCGTATGCGCTGGAAAGCAAGCAGCCGATTGCAAACAAGAGGATGAACTGCCTGCCCCGTTTCTCCAGGGCATACATGGCCATCATGAATGAAACTGCGCAAACTCCATAGATGGTGATACCCAGGCCGTTCATCTAGTGCCGTAGCCAAGAACGTTACTGGGGCGCGTCCACCACTTCTGAGCTGAGGTCGCGCAACATGGGGTATGGCCGAACGCGTGCGTGTCCGAGAGATCACCAACGTCGAGGGGAACAAGCTCCTCTCGATCGTCCGACGTGGGACGGGCTCGGTGGTGCGATGGCGAAGAGCCCAGGTGGTGCTGTGGTCCGCCCAAGGAATGGACGTGCCCCAGATCGCCACGATCGCCTTCACTTCTGAGGACCGGGTCCGAGAGGTGATCCACAACTTCAACACCGATGGATTCGACTCCCTGGCCCCGAAGTACTCAGGCGGACGACCTCCCAAGTTCACGTTGCCCGAACGGAGAGAGATCAAGAAGATCGCCCTGTCCCGTCCGCAGGACCACAACCTGCCCTTTTCGACCTGGAGCCTGTCCAAGCTGGCTGAGTTCCTGGTCGCCGAGGGGGTGGTCGACGACATCAGCCATGAGGGCCTCCGGGTCCTGCTCCGAGAGGAGGGCGTGTCGTTTCAAGTGATCAAGACCTGGAAGCAGTCGAGCGACCCGGACTTCGAGGCCAAGAAGAACCGGGTCCTCCACCTCTACGACATCGCCGACGGCAAGGCGAAACCAGGGAAGGGAGACCCGACCGTCGTCATCTGCATGGACGAGTTCGGACCGCTCAATCTGTTCCCCCGACCGGGTAAGCAGTGGGCACCCATGGCGAACGCGAGCGAATCGGAGAACCGGGACCTGCCCCGCAGGCGCCGCCGCCGGGCCACCTTCACCCGGAAGCATGGGGTCCGACACCTCCTGGCCGCCTACGACCTCAACCAGGACAAGATGTACGGCCACATCAAGACGACCAAGGACCGGACTAGGTTCCTCGAGTTCTGCCGCTATCTCCGCACCCTCTATCCGGCAGATGTCCGCATCGCCATCGTGATGGACAACTTCAGCCCCCACCTCTCGACCAAGGTGGACACCAGAGTGGGCGACTGGGCTGCGGCCAACAACGTCGAGTTGGCCTACGTGCCGACCAACGCCAGCTGGCTGAACCGGATCGAGGCTCAGTTCCAGGCGCTCCGCTACTTCACGCTGGACGGCACCGACCACAAGTCACATGAAGAGCAGAACTCCATGATCCGCCGCTACATCATCTGGAGGAACCGCAACGCTCACGACAAGACACTGCGTGAGCTGGTCAAGCGCGCAAACGTTGCCTGATGCGGCACTAGTCATCTAAACGGGTTGGCATACTGCTTGCCAATCGGCTCACAAAGACGAGGTGCCGCCGTCACGCGGGAATGGGCCTGCGTCACCCGGGAATGGGACGGTATCGATCGGCGTCCGCTCACTGACAGCTCGCCTTCGTCGGGATCCTCCAGCTGCTCCGCCTGAGCCGCCGTAACAGCCGCGATGGCCATCGAGATCATCGTGCACCGTCATGAGGTAACAGTCATTCGTCCGCAGGTGGCCCGCATTGCTCCGCGACCATCGGAACGAGCGCTCCTTCCCGGCCGGAGCCGGCTGATCCGGCGCTCGCCAACGACGCTCGGGTGGGAAGTAGGTGCCCGCCGAGCCAACCATCCCAGTTCGAATCTGATAGGCCTGCGACGGCCGAACCGTAGGGCTCTGACCAGGCATAATGCGTGCGATCTATTCGTGCATAGCGAAAACTTCAACCTCGCGGACCTCACCGGTTGTCAGGAATTCCCCGTCAAAGGTCCAGGTGAACGGCTTGGGTGCCCTCGTGACCGGGCGTTTTGCAGACGGCCTGGCCCCCGACACAAGTCTCGAACTCCGAAAAATCTCCATAAAAAGCCGTGACGAGGCCGTCAGCTGGGAGTTAACATTGTTGAAACAAATGAAACAGCGAGAGACAGCGGCTCGGGCCGGTGTCTCCTTCGACACGGAGCGACCCATGTTCCAACGAATTCTTGTGGCCATCGACGACTCGCCATCCTCGCCGGTGGCACTGAGCTACACCTGTTCGCTTGCGCGGACCGCGGGTGCATCAGTTCACATACTCCACGTGAACCGCTTCCAGGTGGGAGGCAGGGGATTCACCGAGCTCACGGAGACCGAGGCAACGGAACTGGTCGACGACGCCGTCGGTCAACTCCGGGACCAGCAGATCGACGCCAAAGGATCGGTGGTTCGATCCACGTGCTTCTCGATAGGGCAGGTCATCGCCGAGGCAGCCCAAGCACACCAGAGCGACGTCATTGTTCTCGGCTCCCGCCGACGCGCACGCGTACCACGCCTCTTCGGGCGGGGAGCCCGCGAGCAGATCACCCGATACTCGACGCTGCCGGTCCTTACCGCCCCTGCACCGCTGGACGTGCCAATCGGGCATCGAGGACGCCCGGGCTCCGCGGGAGTGCCAAGCCGCCGCCAGCCGACGCCGGTCGTCCGCTGATTCCCGGCCCGCGTGTCAACCCGCACGGAGGGGATCCTGGGAATCGCCGCCGACCCTGACATCGGCTCGGCGATCAAGACCGGCTGTCGTAGAAGGTGATCGACAGAAAACGGATGGGCAGCTTCACCAACATGATCGGTCCGTGGGGGATGTCTCCCTCGAACTGCAGTGTGTCCCCAGGTTCCATCCTGTAGGTCTGTTTGCCGTAGCTGTAGTCCATCGCCCCTTTGAGCATGTACAGAAGTTCGATCCCCGAGTGCTGGAAGCTCGGGAACACCTCTCCGCTCTCCGTGAGCGTGACCAGCAGGGGCTCTACGCGTTTGCGGGGGCCACGGAGGCTGCCGAGCAGCTGGTACTCGTGCCCGGCACGAGTACCCTGCCGAACGATCTCCGGGCCGCTGCCTGCCTTGACGAAGACGGCGTCACGCTCTTCGGCCAATCCACGGAACAGCGACGTGAGAGGCATGTCGAGGGCGCTGGCCAACCGTTCGAGCGTGGCCAGGCTGGGGGAGGTCTGCGCATTCTCGATCTTCGACAGCATGCCCTTGGAGATACCTGAGCGTTCGGCAAGTTGGCCCACGTTCAATCCGATGTCCTGACGGCGCCGGCGCACATGGTTGGCGATCACCCACCCGACCCGTCCGCTGCCGACCTCCTCGACCTCGGCCACCGAGGATGCTTCGGCCTCGACCGATCGAGACGAGCGGCGCTCGCTCGGCTCGGACCGCGCTCGGGAGTCCCGGCCAAGGCCGACCCCGTCGGCACGCTTGGACGCCTTACCGGCACTCCTGGCAGGTTCGCCCTTGGCACCTGCTGGCCGGGGATGTGAGCTTCCGGTTGATCGCCTCGGGGTCACGACTGGCAATATATGCCACCATCTCGAATTCTCCGGGGGAGATCGATCAGTGATGCCGTTTAGCGCATCTGGCCTGCCCCGGCGTAGGGATGGGGGCTTGTCAGGTGCCGGCCCTCAGCGAAGCGTTCGAGCCCGAAGTCACGATGGTCGATGGACGAGTATTGGCTTGAACCCTCGAGGAGGAGGTCTGCTGCCAGCTCGCCGACTGCCGGTGAGATCTTGTAGCCATGGCCGCTGAAGCCCGCACAGATGAGCAGCCCCTCCACCGGGGTGGTCGAGATGATCGGGTTGTAATCGGGCGTGACGTCGTAGCAACCGGCGTAGACCGAGCGGAGGTGGACGCTGGGAATCCCTGGGAAGCGATGCTCGAACTTGCCGATGGCTCGGACCAGTTGACCATCGTCGGTCTGACCGGAATAGTGGTCGGGATCGACCCACTCAGGGTCGGAGTGGTCGCTGTCTCCGAGCAACAATGAGGTGCGACCTTCCGGGCGGACGTACTGGAGTGAGACGAGGTCGGAGAACACGGGAAGCTGGCTGAGGTCAGTGCCAGTTGGGTCGGCCACCAAGATCTGTGCCCGTTGCGCTCGCACGGGCAAATCGATGCCGATACCTGCAACCAGGTCGACCGACCACGGCCCAGCGGCGACGACGACCTGGTCGGCACCGATTCGTTCCCCGCTCGACAGCTCGACCCCGCCGATCCGGTCTCCCGTCACCACCAGCGAGGCGACCCGGTGGTGTTGACGAAGAGCGGCGCCCCCTCGCCGCGCGGCAGAAGCGAAGGCCAACGCGGTCTGGTGACCGTCGCCGTACCCTCCCTGGGGCTCGAAGGCAAAGGCGGCAAAATCGTCGAGCTGAGCCGTCGGCCACAGCCGTCGGGCGTCGTCGTGGCCGACTGACTCGACCTCGATGCCGAGCTCTCGCTGCATACGGAGGTTGGCCTCCATGGCCGCGGTATTGGCTGCTCCCACCCCGACCAGGTAGCCGGTGTTGTGATAGCCGGAATCCTCCCCGAGCACCTCCCTCGACTTGGCCAGCACCGGCAGGGAGCGCCAAGCCATCGCAGCGAGGGAGCGGATGCCGTAGTGGCAGCGCACCACCCCGCTCGACCGGCCCGTGCCACCCGAGCCCATGGCGTCGCGATCCAGGACCGTGACATCGCTCACGCCCCGCTCGACGAAGGCGCGGGCGACACTCAGTCCGATCACGCCGGCGCCGACCACGACGACGGCCGGGCCACGGTTCATCCGGGGATCCAGTTGGTCCCGGCCAGGGGGACCCGGGCCATGGCCGCGGCCTCGATGGTGAGTGCCACCAGGTCCTCGGGTTCGAGGTGATGGACATCGGACTTCCCGCACGCCCGGGCCAAGGCGGTCAGCTCCATGGTGATGGCCCTCAGGTAGTTGGCCACTCGGTCGGCTGCACGATCCGGATCGAGCCGGAGCTCGAGCTCTGGATCCTGAGTGGTGATGCCGACCGGGCAGCGTCCGGTCTGGCAGTGCGAGCACCGACCCGGGGCGGTGCCCAGGTGCAGATAGTCCTCGGTCACGTCGCGGGCAGCGCCGTCGACCAAGGCCCAGGAGCTGTTGCACCCCAGCGCCAGCAGGGCGGCCACCCCGATCGAGACGGCGTCTGCGCCGAGGGCAAGGGCCTTGGCGACGTCGGCGCCCGACCTGATGCCGCCGGACACGATGAGCTGCACCTCCTGCTGCATTCCGAGATCGGCGAGGGCCTCGGCAGCGAGGCGAACCGCTGGCAGGGTCGGAATGCCTGTATGTTCGATGAACACTTCCTGGGTGGCGGCAGTGCCGCCCTGCATACCGTCGACGACCACGACGTCGGCGCCGGCAGCCACCGCCAGCTTCACGTCGTGGTCGACGCGGGTGGCTCCCACCTTGACGTAGATGGGCACCCGCCACTCGGTCGCCTCGCGGAGCTCCTCGATCTTGATCAAGAGGTCGTCGGGACCGACCCAGTCGGGGTGACGACTGGCCGACCGCTGGTCGATGCCGGGCGGGAGCGTGCGCATGCCAGCCACTCGTTCGTTGACCTTCTGGCCGAGGAGCATTCCCCCTCCGCCGGGCTTGGCCCCCTGCCCGATCACGATCTCCACGGCATCGGCCTGCCGGAGGTCAGAGGGATCGAAGCCGTAGCGAGAGGGCAGCACCTGGTAGACGAGTGTCTTCGAAGCCTTGCGCTCCTCTGCGGTCATCCCGCCATCCCCGGTGGTCGTGGATGTTCCAACCGATGTCGCCGCACTCCCGAGCGCTTCCTTGGCAGTGGCGGACAGGGCGCCGAAGCTCATCCCGGCAATGGTGATCGGAATCTCCAGCTCGATCGGTGTGGCTCCATGACGGGCACCCAGCACCGTGCGCGTCTCACAGCGCTCCCGGTAACCTTCGAGCGGGTACCGGGAGATCGACGCCGTGAGGAACAGGAGATCATCGAAGCTGGGGACGGCGCGCCGGGCCCCCAGTCCCCTGATCGGGTACTGGCCGCTTTGGGCCATCTGGTGGATGCGGTCGATCATCTCTGCCGGGAAGGTCGCACTGGAAGCCGGCCCTGAGAGCGGGTTGTCCATCAGTAGTCCCCGTGGTTGTGGGCGGAGAAGTGGTAGAGCTGCCGGGCCGAGGCCACTCGCCGGACCGCTCCGGGATCGATGTGGTCGAATTCGGCCGACGCAACCAGCCGCTTGACTGCCAGCACGTCGTCATCGGTGAGCTCCTCCTCCCGGGCGTCCGCGCCCAGCGAGGCAATACTCCCGCCCACATAGATGACCGCCTCGTAGAGCGAGTCACCGAGGCCATGGCCGGCATCGCCCCCGATCAGGATGGTGCCCGCCTGAGCCATGAACCCGCTCATGGCCCCGGCATCACCGGCGATGACAATCGTGCCACCCTTGAGCGAGATGCCGGCTCGCAGGGATGCATCACCCTCGATCACGATGAGTCCGCCGTGGGCACTCGATCCTGCACTTTGGGATGCGCTGCCACGCACTCGAATCGAACCAGCCATCAGATTCTCCCCGACCGACCACCCGACGAAGCCATCGACGACGATGTCAGGCCCGGTGCCACCGGCCGACCCGCACAGGCCACCGAGGAAGTACCCGGCGTTGCCCTCGACGGTGACCGATAGCGGATCGGCCAGGCCGACCGCCAGGTTGTGGCGCCCCCTGGGATTGTCGATCCGTGTCGATCCGCCGACCGGAAGTGACCGCAGGGCCTGGTTCACCTCCCGGACGGTGAGCTCGTCGCAATTCAACGCGTCCACGAGTAGACCTCCTCCGGTCGCGGTTCGAAAACGTCAGCATCGGCAATACCCGGCAGGTGGGCCAGGGCCCGGTACTCCGAGGCCACGGCCACGTAGCGCGGCGTCTCCGCAACGACCGCTGGCTTGCAGGCGAAGGCGTCCCGCACCACCGACATTCCATTCGACGTGGCGATCACCAAGGTGAAGAAGCCGTCGAGCTCCTTCATGATCCACCTGGTCGCCTCCTCGAGGTCGTCGCCTTCGTCGAGCCGCTCGGCGATCAGGCGGGCTGCGACTTCGGAGTCGTTGTCGGAGTCGAACTGGATACCTCGAGCCTGGAGGGCCCGACGCACCGTGGCGTAGTTGGAGAACGAGCCGTTGTGCACGATGCACAGGTCTGACGCCGGGACGAACGGATGCGAGTGGAGGAGGGTGACAGCGGACTCGGTGGCCATACGGGTGTGGGCGAGGCCCAGATAGCCACTCCACCCGGCCAAACCCATCCGCCGGGCGGTCTCCTCGGGACGACCGGTGTCCTTGACCACTCTGACGAACGATCCCGTGGCGACGATTCGGGCTGCGGGCCACCGCTCGGCCACGAAGGATTTGACTTCCCTGACCGAAGGCTTCGGTAGCTCCACCATTGCCCCGCTCGAGTGCGGTCGGGCTACGGCGCCGAATCGATCGACCAGCTCGGCGCAAAGCCCAGGCCAGTCAACCGATTCATCGCTCCCGAGGGAGATCCGTTGAACCTGGGCACACGCCGCAGACTCGTCCTGCTCCGAATAGACGGCGATGCCCGAGGAGTCAGGTCCCCGGTCACTGAGGGCTGCGACCATCGGCTCCAGCAGAGCTCCTAGTGATGGTTCGAGTGCTCGGTCGTTGATCAACAGGCCGACGACACCGCACATATCCGCGACCCGTTCTCAGGCGCCGGGCCGGACCGCATCCGGCGCGAGGCGGATGGACTGGTGTTGGAGCACGTCGTCGTAGAGGAGGAGGTCCTCGAAGAAGGCCCCGAACGCCCGTTCGGGGTGTCGGACCTGGATCTCCAAGACCCACAACAGGTCGGAGGGGGCGAAGTCCACCTCGGCGAGGGTGCCGTCGTAGTGGGCACTGTGGGGGAACGACGAGAGCCGGTGACCGGCGAGATCGAGGTTGAGCACCCAATCCATGGACATCGCCTGCTCTTCGGCGAATCGGTAGAGCTCGGTCCCGGTCATTTCCTTGACCGCCCACTGCGAACGTACCTGTTCCCAAAGGAGCCGAACATCGGACTCCGCACGAGCCATGTCCGGGTCGTCCCCCACGACGTATGTGTCGCCGGCGTCTCCCTCGCAGCCGGCATGAATGGGGCCGATATCGATGAAGAAGATGTCGTCATCGCCCAGGACCACTCCGGGGATGGAGGCTTCCTCGAAGTTCTTGGTGGTATTGCTGCCGAACCGCACCAGCACCTTGTGCCAGCCTTTGCGGAGCCCATGGTCACTCAGGATCTCGCCCGCCATCACCCTCGCCCCGTCTTCCGAGAGCCCCGGCGCAATGTGATCGGCGATCTCCCACAGGGCCGCCCTGGTACGGTTTCGCACGTCGAGCAGTCGGCTCGGGGTGAAGGCCTCCCCGGTTCTCTCGAGTTGATCGCGGATGGCGGTCATCGAGCGATGCCCAGCGGCCGCGTATAGGGCACGGCATAGGCGGGCGCCATCCGTGGGCTGCGCAATTGCGGATCGGGGAGAGGGCCGTCGAAGACGGTCCGCATCGGTATGACGCCAGCCCATATGTCCAGTTGGTAGTCCTCGTCCTCGTCAATAGGCCACCCGGTCCGCACCTTGGCCGAGGCATCGACGATGGGCAGGGACAGAAGCATGGTGCTACGGAGCTCCTTCTCTGTCGGCTCCCGAGCGTCTGCGGTGCGACCGGGCACGATGTGGTTCACCAGCGCCTCGAGGCCATGGCGCTTCTCGTCCAGGTCCTTGACCTCGGTGGCATCGCCGATGAGAACGACGGAGCGATAATTGATGTCGGTGTTGTAGGTCGACCGGGCCACAACCAGCCCGTCGACCAGGGTTACCGTCATGCATATCTCCGTCGCTTCGGCGCGAGCGCTCCGGAACAGCCGGCTGGCTGCCGAACCGTGCAGGTAGACCACGTCGAGGTGCCGGCCATAGGCAAGGGGAATCACAACCGGATGCCCCTTGTCGGTCTGGAGGCCGACGTGACAGACGAAGCCCTCGTCCAAGATGGCGTCGATGGTGGCCCGGTCGTAGGCGGCTCGATGAGCGTACCGGTGGACCGTGACTCGTTCCGAGGGCATCGTCTCCACTGGAAACATTGTTGCATGAAGTGAAACGGCTTGGGTTTCCTATGTGTTAAGCCTCGGGATGGCCGCGGGCGACCCAACCGGAGGGCCGGCGACAGCCGACTCGGGGGCCGGCTCCAGTTCACGGCGAGGCAACACTTCGTAACAGAGCGGAAACCCAAACCTGTTTCCTCTAGGGCAACATTGTTGCAAGATGACTCACGACCCGTTCCGAGGAGAAGCGAGCGACGCGAACCCGGGAGCGCTATGTCTGTGCCCTCGAACATGACCCAGGTCGAGCGCTCTGCATCAGGAGCCAGGGTCATCGTCGACCGCGACGATTTCGAACGATCGTTGGCCGACGACGACATCGAATTCCTCTTCGCCATGTTCGTGGATCTCCACGGAAAGCCCTGCGCCAAGCTGGTGCCGGTTACAGCGCTCGATCAGCTCCTGTTGGAGGGCGCGGGATTTGCCGGATTCGCCGCCGGCCCGATGGGCCACACCCAGAGGTCGCCGGACCTGATGGCGATACCGGACATCACCTCGTACACGCCGGCTCCCTGGCAGAAAGGTCTAGGCATCATCCAGTGCGACCCTACCTGTGAGGGGGAGCTATGGCCGTATGCGCCGCGGGTCATCCTGCGCCGCCTCCTCGACCGCCTGGGCGAAGCCGAGCTCTCCATGCGTGCCGGGGGAGAGGTCGAGTACTTCCTGGTACGCCAGGCCCCCGACGGCTCACTGGAGGTGGCCGACGCGCGGGATCGGTCAGCGCTTCCCTGCTACGACGCCCGGTCGCTGACACGGATGTATGGCCATTTGACCTCGGTGGCCCGCATGCAGAACGAGCTCGGCTGGTCCAACTACGCCAGCGACCACGAGGACGCCAACGGCCAGTTCGAACAGAACTTCTCGTATGCCGACCCGATGATCACCGCCGACCGGATCGTGGTCCTCCGCTACATGGTGCACACCCTTGCCGCCGACGCTGGAATGCTCGCCACCTTCATGCCGAAGCCCTTCCAGCAGCTGACCGGGAGTGGGCTCCATATGCACACCAGCCTCTGGGACCGGTCGGGGACCTCCGAGCTGTTCCCCGATCGGACCGACGAGCGCGGCCTCGGTCTCTCTCAGCTCGCCTATCACTACATCGGCGGGCTGCTGGCTCACGCACAGGCGATGACCGCGTTGACCTGCCCCACCGTCAACTCCTACAAGCGGCTCGGAGCCGGCGCACCCAACTCGGGAGCGTCGTGGTCACCGTCCTATGCCACCTACGGCGGCAACGACCGGTCGGTGATGCTCCGGGTCCCTGCATCCAATCGGGTGGAGAACCGGTGCATCGACGGGGCCGCCAACCCCTACATCGCCCTCAGCGCGCAGATCGCCGCCGGTTTGGACGGCATCAACAGGCGGATCGACCCCGGCGAGCCCACCACCGCAGACCTCCTCACCATCTCCGCGGAGCAGGCTGCCGAGTTGGGGCTCGAGATGCTGCCCGCCACCCTCCCCGAGGCGCTCGACCGCCTCGATGGGGACTCGATCCTCCGTGAGGGACTGGGAAAGACCCCCGACGGTGACTACGTCGACTACTTCATCGATGTCAAGCGCGCCGAGTTCCGTCGATACCACTCGATGGTGTCGTCGTGGGAGATCGACAACTACCTGAGCCTGTTCTGAACCGCCCGACCCAGCAAGGAGCAGCGACATGAGCATAGAGACCACAGGGGCAACGCCCGAGGTCGCAACCTCTCTTCACCGGGGGACCAACTGGTGGGGGGCGTTCGTGATCGGCCTGGCCGGGATCATCCTGGTCACTGGCATCGTGCCCTTCGCGGTGCAGGCCATGGGGGCAGCCGCCATCCCCGCCATCGTCATCGTTTCGGTGATCGGATTGGCCGTCTGCCTGTGCATGGGCGAACTGGCCGCCATGTGGCCGCACCGCACCGGAGGGACGCCCTCGTATGCCTATGAGAGTTTCCGGCCCTTGGGCGAGTCCACAGCGCGTCACATCGGGGGCCTGTCCGGTTGGAGCTACTGGCTCGGATGGTTTCCGGTGGCGCCGATCAACATGATCCTGGCCGCCAGCTACATTGCGGTCCTGTTCCACGTGCCCCTGGGCAAGCTGGTCGACCCCCTAGGCAGCCTTGGGACACCGGTGGGCATCGGCGTACTGATCATCACCATGATCGGGCTGGTGGCTTTGTTCATCCCCTGCTACCTCGGGATACGCCTCGGCGCGGGCTTCGCCACCCTCCTCGGCGTGGTCTCCATGGTCCCACTCACCCTGCTGATCATGCTGCCGATTTTCAAGCCCAGCACCTTCCACTGGTCCAACGTCTCGGGCTTCCACTTCGCCGATCCGAAGACGGCCAGCACCTCCTTCTTCCTGGCATGGCTCTTCGTCATCTCGTGGAACGGCATCGGCGTGGAGGCCGCCGCCTGCTACGTGGCCGAATGCCGCGACCCGAGTCGGGACGCCAAACTCGCTCTGACGGCTGAGGGACTCTACGGACTGTTCATCTACGCGGCCACCGCCATCGTGTTCGTGGCCGTGCTGGGGGCATCCCTCAAGACCTCCGATCCGTTGACGCTCTACACGAGCTTCGCCGACCACATCTTCGGAAACGCCGGCTGGGTCCAGTACTTAATCGGAATCCCGCTCATCTTCGCCCTGATGCTGTCTGTGTTGAATGCCATCATGGGCGTGGCCCGTTCGTTGTTCCAGGCATCGGAGGACCGGCTGATCCCCAAGTTCTTCGCCCACAAGAACAAGCACCATGCCCCGGATCGGGCCATGTTCTTCAATCTGGTCGCTGCGATGGTCGTGGCCCTGTTCGGATCCCCTGTTCGCATCTACATCTTCTCCAACGTCGGCTATCTCATCGCGATCATCGCAGCGCTCTACGGGTATTTCTTCGTCCGCCAGTTCCGTAAGGATCAGATCAGCCCGTTCCGCCTGCCCGGCTTCTTCCGCTGGATCGCCCTGGCCATGGGTCTCGGCCTCACCTACGTCTACTTCGCCGGCGGCTGGAACTCGCCGAACATCGTCGTCGGTGCGGGCGAAGGCCATACCCTCTATCTCCTCGGCTTCGTCATCGTGGCCGCCTACGTGCCGCTGCACCTCTGGCGCAGGATGACCGACCGGCGTGACGGACTGCCGCCTCTGGGCAGCCTGCCCATCGTGGTGGGGTCACCCGGAGGCATCGACCTCGACGATATGAAGGAGCCCCACCTGCTGGACCCGGCCCACATGGACGCCATCGACAAGGAGGCCGCCGGGATCGGCCAGGCCCCGGGCAAGGCCGCCGATGCGGGCTGAGGCAGCGTCGAGGGCTCCGGCGGGACCGGTCGTGGAGGATCCGGTCCCGAAGGTCTCCAGGGCCAGGTCCGGAAAGGGCAAGTGGGACAGGCAACCATCGCAGCCGTCTGCCGTTCTCATCGCCACTGTCGGCATCCCTATCCCGCCGGAAGTGATCCGCCGTGCAGTCAAGTTGAGCGAAGGCCGTTCGGTGGCGATCGTCAGTATCGCCAGAATCTACGGATCGTCCTTCGGATTGCCCAACCCGGGGCTCTTGCCGACCCGAACGGAGATGGAAGAGCAACTAGCCCTGGTGAACAAGGCCATCGACCGACTCGAGCGGGCAGGCACCGAAGCCTGGGGCCAGGTCGCCACCACGCGGCGCTTTGCCAAGGCCATCGCCCAGGCGGCCCGGGCTCGAGGGGTCAGTCACGTGCTGGTCGTGACGTCGGGGATGGCCCGGTGGAGGCAGCTCATCGAAGGCGACGTTGCCCGCGACGTTCGACGTCGAATCGGCAAAGACGTCGAGGTCGAGGGCATCGCCGTCTGAAGGACGGCATCGCAGGTTGTCACTGCTCAGCGGAACCGTTGCGCGGAACGAGTGACCTCATTGAAAGGAATCAGGGCAAGTCCATGGCCATCTACCTCAGCATGCAGCGCGTTCGGTTCTCGAGTCCGGACGACTACGAGAAGTTCCAGTTGGTGTTCGGCAACGTCCGCCATCACCTGATGTCCAAGCCGGGCTTCCTCCACCTCACATGGTGGACCCACCCCGACGACCCCAATTGGTTCAACGAGGTGAGTATGTGGGCCAGCAAAGAGGCGCTCAATGACTGGCACATGGACACCTACCACAAGCACGCCAAAGAGTGGGCGTCCAACGGTGCCATCATGGAGGACATCATCACCAACTTCGAACTCGTTGGAACAAGATTGCTGCGTATCTGCCCGACCTGCGGGACCCTCCAGGACAAACCGTACGAACTGGCACAAGAGCAACAAGTCCTGCGCGAGGGTTGCCCTCAATGTGGCTTTGTCTTTCCCGTTGCTGAGGAAACAGCCACGAGCACTGCAGTGTTCAAGGACCTCGTCACTCCGGCTGGGTAGGCCAACAAGATCGAAAAGATCGCCCTCCGGGGGCACCAGGCCCCAACGTACGGAACCAGTCGCCTCGCCATTGGTCGCGCTCGAAATACTGAAGGCTGTCGTCTTATCCGCGGATGCATCGGCTCGGCGGAGTGATCCGTCAGTACCGCCTGGGCGCTCGATGTGGATGATGTTGCCACTGACAGGGGCTTCGGCCGTCCCCATTGCCATGGCAACGTAAGGGTCTGGTCACTTCACAGACAACCGAGTCTCTACGAAACCCAGGCCGATTCAATCGACTGCGAACAGATAGTTCTCGGAAACACACTTCCTTTCGTCATTGTCCCGGATTCTCAGAGGGCAGGTCGTCGAACGACGGCACATTCGACGCAGGTCCGACAAGCGGGGAGAGTCTCGAGGCGCTCTTTTGGAATAGCCCTACGGCATGTTTCACAGATTGAGTAGTTGCCAGCGTCGAGTCTCACAAAGGCTTCGTTCAAGTCGCCCAAGTGTGAGTTGGTATCAGCTAGCAATGTGGTCACCCGTGCTCGCTCGAACGCAATGGTCGGTCCCTCAGGATCGTGCTCGTCATCGCCGTTGGCATCCACGGCATCCGCAATGATTCCATTGAGTTCGGCATGCAATGATTGGAGCCGTGCCAGGGCTGTTACCCTCTCCCCTTCCAGAGCGTTACGGATGATCGACTCAGCGGCCCTCGGTAGGTGCCGATCTCGACTCCTTCGGCGATCGGGGTCAACCCATTCATGAGTACTGGGCAAGTCAGGTCTCATGTGCCAGCGACCTTAGCTGGGCCCCCAACGCGTGGTTGGCAACCGCTCTGGAGACCATGACAGTCGGGCGAAACCCTGAGTGCTCCGCAGGTCGAGCCACACTTGCCACCCTACTGAGGAGCAGTCCGTATCCAGGGGTTCGAACATCGCCGTTTGCCTCGGTTAGCGATGAGGCCAGGAGATGCATACCTACCAGGGAAAACGTTGTAATTCTCACAACGAGTGGAGGTTATGGGACTCGGGTTCGAACCCCTCTTGGCCCGCTGACCTGGGGAAATGCGGCAAGAAAGCCTGACACGGAGTGAATTCGGGCACCTGATCGTCCGCCGAGAGGGCGGCTCAGCAAGTGATGGGACTATATCCGAACCCCTGCTGGAGCCCCGAGGAGACGGACCGCGCGGTACCGACTCGCCGACCACTGTCGGCAAGTTCGTGGTGGAGCACGCCTTCCTGCTCTGAACGGTTCATCCAACCGATGATGCCTATCCTGCCGGACGCTCACCAGCCAGCGGAGCCCACCCCTTTGGGCTGGACCTAACCCGATTGTTGATTATTGCGGTCGGCAAGCCGCCGAAGCCGAGCTGCCCGCGCATCCCATGCGTACACCACGAAGGTGCCCGCGAGTCGGTCGTGCCATGCCTGCCGTGCGGTGTTGGTGAGAATTCCGAGGCAACCGAGAAACAGTGCTGCAATGCTAAGAGGAAGTACAAGCGTTCGGATGCAGGCTGCCCGTCCTCCGATTGGCCCTGCCCCGGCACTCTCGACCCGGATCCCTAAAATTGCCATCCCGATCGTCCTCCCGCTGATCGCCCACTGGTACGAGAAGTAAGCGAACTCCCAGATGACCAGAGCGGTGACGGCGACGACCGGATGTCTGGTCAAATTGAAGGTACGGCCAGTGATCAGTTCGACCGCGAAAGTCACCAACGCGCCGGCCGCGACGTAGAGCGTCCATGAGGCCAAGCCATCCATTGCAATTGCGGCGAGGCGACTCACTGCTCCGGCGTATTGACCCTGGCGCTCCCCAGTCAGCTCCGCTGACTGGGGCGTACTGGCGACTGGTTCGAGGTGCTCTCGCGACGTGGGTGGAGGTCCTTTTGGAGGACTTCTCAGACCGTCGTTCGGAGAGCTGGTTGCGTTCACCTCTGGACGCGAAGCGATCTGGTCAGGACCAACAGGCAGGGAAGCAGGGTCCCGTCGCAGGATTCGGCTCGTCAGCTTGGCGCAGAAATCGTCGAGTGCGACTGCCTGGGCCCGAACGCCATCGAGGATCTCAGTGAGGATCCCCGCTGTCGACTTGACGATGAGTGAGCCGAGCTCAGTGTTCTCCACCAGTGATTCGATGTCTATCTCCCCGACGATGGCATTTACGTCGATCCGCTTCACAATGCCTTCGACGTCCACCCGTTCGATAAGTTTCTCGACATCAACGCGGTCAATCACGCCTTCGACGTCAACTCTTCCGAGCAGAGCGTTCACATCGATCGCCTCGAGCACCTCGTTCACCACCCGAGCGGCGACGGCTTCGGTCAGTTGCTCGAGTCTGAGCGCTGCAGGGTTCGGGCTCACCGTTCAGGATCCGATTCGTCGTTCGATCTCTGAGTCCAGCGACCCCGAAGGATGACCAAATGAACACGCTGTTCTGAGATTTGGTGTCGCCACGGCGATTGGGTCCCCGGAGTCGTCGCACATGCTTCCAGCACGGACGTCATTGCCCTGCGGTTCTTTGCCGCGACGTTCAGCTCGCTTTTCCGGCTTGCTACGCCACGTCCGCAGCCGGGGGCCTGGTGATGATGTAAGCGAGCACTCCGATCACGGGCACAAAGACAATGAAGAGGAACCACAGCCCTTTTGCGACACCATGGTGGTCGCGGCGACGGAAGTTGTCGATGAAGCACCAGATGACGATGAAGATCCACAGGACGAGCAGTGCAAACTCCAGCAAGCTCCAAAAGACGCTCAATAACGGATAGGTATATGCAAGTAACATGATGCCTCCAGGTTCACTAGTCGGGCACTTCGTCAGTCCTACTTGTGAGTAGGACTGACGGCCCTCAATTCGTGGTCTCTATTGCCTCTTGAAGTTGAAAGTGTCGACCTCCTCGGCTTCCTGCGGTTGGGGACTAGATTCCGAGCGTTGCCTGAACCGAGCCGTCAGCGATGGCGTCGACGAGGGCCTGATGGTCAAGTGCATTCTGGTCTGCGTAACTAACGGCAAAGTCGGCGATCGCCCGGTCGAAGGTGTCACCAGACCCTAGGTACGAAGCAATGGCCACGCGGTCACTGGATCGGGCATGCGCTCGGGCCAGTGCCCAGCCACACATTTTTGCGTAGACGAGAAGGCTCTCCTGAGGAGCGTTGTCGACGTCAGCAGACAATTTCCAATCCCATAACTGGCGGAAGTAGTAGTCGTGGGGCTTGCCGTCGATGCCGGTCGGGACTCGATGCCACCCGAGAAAAATATCGCTCGCCGCTTGCATGAAGCGCTGGCCTTCCACCACCCGTTGGCCATGGTTTTCGAATTCGCTCTTGCCCCAGAACCGCTCCAGCACAGAGGCCTCGGCCTCCTTGATCTGGAGGATGAGCGTGTCGTCAGTGTCGTCTCCTCTAAAGAGAGCGACCCAGGCCCGTGTGCCGACACTCCCGACTCCGACGACCTTCCGAGCCACGTCCACGAACTCGTAGGATTCGAGCAGGTGGCGACGATCCCCGATCAGCGTCTCTCGATACGAGCGAATGCCTTCGTGGATCATCTCCTCGAGCTGGGCAGCGTCCGTTTCGCCAGAGAGTTCGCTGACCCGGACGAGCAACGGAGGATCATTTCGGAACCTGAGCTCGCCGTCGACCACCTCGGTGAGCTTCGCTCGAGCCTTGAGCTGATCCTTCGATTCTGCCTTTGTGGCGGTTTTCTGAAATGCCGCGAGCACGTCGCTACTGACTTCGGAGCCCCACCTCTGGGCGACACCAGCCATGTCCAGGCGCGAATACCACACCTCCAAGTTGGACATCTTGTTGAACTCGTGCATTGCTTCGCGATAGGCACGCATCGAATTCGTTACCAGTTTCGAGGCCACCTTGGCCGAGAAGTTGCGGCTACGGGCGGCGATTTCCATGCTGGCACCCAAGCGCTTGAGATCCCATTCGAACGGTCCCGGTGAGGTCTCGTCGAAGTCGTTGACGTCGAAGAGCAGGTCCCGTTCGGGCGAGGCAAAGCCCCCGAAATTGCACAGGTGGGCGTCGCCGCATAGTTGAACATCCAGACTCGTGCGTGGCCCTGTGGAAAGGTCTGCGGCCATGGGCAGCGCGGCGCCCCGGTAGTAGGTGAACGGTGTCGCCGCCATCCGCCCGTATCGGATCGGCACGAGCTCTGGGACACGGGTCAGTCCCTGTTCAGCCAAGAGGTCGAGCGGCTTTTGGGTTCGTTGGTTGGCCGACCATTCGGCATGGCGTTCGCGTGGCAGCTCCTCCCGGGCAGCCTTGCCCTGTGCGGCACGCGCTTTGTGGGTCGAGTGCATAACAGCTGTAGTCATCTGATTCCTCTTTTCACTGCGCTAATGGACGTAGCAAGGTCGACCTGGTGTCGATCCCGGTGGCCGCGTCATCCAAGGGACGGATCGGCCAGGTAATCCGACAGCTTCTTCTTGCGGAGAAAGGCCCATCGGGCGCCTACGCGTTGTCCGAAGACCGCTCCAATGAGCGACAAGCCACACGCCATCAGCACGCCCAGCGCGTACTCGCCGTCCGACAGTCGGCCGGTAAGTCCGTTCTGAGCCGAGATCCCCCAGAGCAACAGCGTGGGTGTGATGAAGGCGAAGGCAAGCGCCGGGACGACACCATAGGGAGTCACGACGAGCACCAGCCATCGGATCCACATCTGCCTCCAAGAGCGGCGATGCGCCCAGCGTTCCCGCAGTGGGATCGGGTGGTAGGGGAACCGGATACCGACCCAGGCTGAGAGCCCCAAGACCCCGAACGGCATCACCATGATGGCGATGATGGTGATGACCATTGCGATGTAGTCGTGGTTGGAGGTTCCAATGATCACAGTGACGACGCTGCACACTGGGGCGACGAAGGTCCATAGGACGAGGTTTTTGGCGTAGAGCAGGCGCCGGAATATCACCGGATCATCGAGCGCCGCCCTCGTGCGCTGGGGGTCGGGCCCTAGCAGGTTGGTGGCCGGCACGTCGGCAATCATCCAGCCTCCGAGGACCAGGGCGAAGGCCAGCGGCCCGTGGAGGGAGAACAGCGAGTTCTTCCAGGCACCCGGCGCCCACCACCACAGCCCGGCCATGAGGAGGCCGTTGATCACGACAACGGTCGGCAGCACGTATGGGGCACGGAGCGCCCGCCCGAATTCGAGGTGCACCGCTTGAGACACGGATGCTGGGAGCCCTACCGCCTCACAGGCCCCACCGACGGGCACTCGGGTTCCCCCGATCACGTCAGGGCTCCTCCGCAGCCGCTGGAGCGCTACCTGAGCAGACAGAGTCGGAAGTGCTCCAACGGCCGGAGTGACGGTAAGTCAGGATGATGCTTGCCTCTCCTCAATAGCGTCCTCGATGGCCAGAGCCAGTCCGAGGGCCTCGGCGATCGCAGTGGCTGCGGACACCGTCCTGGGCGTACCGATGACCGGCGCGATAGCGATGAGGGTGCCTTGCGCGTCCTCCAGCGTCAGATCGGTGCCTGCGGCTGCGACGGCCGCCATGTTCAGCAGATACGAGGCCGGGGGTGCACCGGCAGCCGCCATGGCGGCGAGGCGGACCATCATGAGCTCCCGGTCATTCAGGCTGGTGCGGCTCACCGAGGCCTCGGTCATCTCGAGCACTGTGTCGAGAAGTGGTCGGTCCTCACTCATCTATCTCTGCCTTTCATTCCGGAGTTCCAAATTGAAGGAACTGCGACGGCCCCAATTGCGGCGTAGCGCTCAACCGCTCAGCTTGATCAGGCGATCGCCTGCGCTGTTTCCTGAACTGCCTGGTCGATGTCCTTGGAGCTCACGTCGAGCTCCTTGGCCGCGTGCTTTTCGGCCTTGAGGTCGGCCTTCTCGATGGCGTCCCCGATGGTGCTCTGACCAACGATGACCAACGCAGCCTGCCCGGCGTCGATGATGTCCCCGAACTCCTTCACGTCGGACCGGGACATGCCCTTCCACAGGTGACCGCTCACCCCGCCGACCGTCGCACCAACCGCGGCGCCGACGATGATGGACGGCGGAAAGATGATGCCGACAAGCGCCCCAACCGCTGCCCCGCCCCAGGCCCCGTGACGGGTCGAGGTCTCGTCCTTGTCGACGTGGACCTTGCCGTCTGGGTCCTTGGTGACCACCGAAGCGTCGTAGGTTCCGACAGCTCCTGCGGCGTGCAGGTCTTTCACGACGTCGTAGTCGGCTCGGGCAGACGCTTCGCTCGGATAGGTGCCGACGTAGACAAACACGGGGTCAGATTTGGCCATGATGCTCTCTCCATTCGTTTTGTAAATTCATTGGGGCTTCCAGCGCTACTTTGCTTCTATAGCCAATGGCGAACGCCCTGCCGTCACTCGAACTACACGTTGAGCGGTCGGTTCGTCACTCCGAAGATTCACACTCATGTAGGTGAACTGTCATCACCTGTGAGGTGGATTCACCTAGGGGAAGTTGACCGGTTCAGAATGGGTCACGGTGGGGACACAGATGGAACACTCGCCCGGGCCGTCGGAGACCACCGCGGTATCCGATCCGACCTTCCGTCGTCTGGGGGAGGTGGCAGCCCGGCGGGGGACGTGCCTGGCCCGGCTAAACCGGCGTCGCCCCGGAAGCCCAATCTGAGAGCACGCGAAGGGGCGGCGCCTGCCTTGGCTAGGGACTTTGGGACTTTCGGCCCATGGACCTGAGGACTCTTAACTGACAAGCTGAGCGCTATGTCCCCTGCAAGGGAGGCCGTCGGTAGCGTGCGGACGCCGAGTCGGTCACTCCGTCAGGTACTGCCCGAGACCCGCCACGACGCCCCTGACCTGCAAGGTTCCGCCGCGGGTAGCGGGGGACACGAGGGCGTCGAGCAGCCTACCCTCGTGGGCACCAAGCTGCGGGCGCCCCAAGTGCGCGAACAGTCAATCCCGCGCGAGCGCCTTCAGGAATGTCTTCGAAGGGGATCGGACCGCAGGCTCACGCTCGTCGCCTGCCCGGCGGGCTTCGGGAAGACCACGCTTCTCTCGGCCTGGTACGAGACCGAGGCCGCTCGGAGACCCGTTGCGTGGCTGACCCTGGACGAGGGCGATAATGACCCTGTCGTCCTGTGGTCGCATGTGATCGGGGCGCTCCGGCGCGTGAACCCCGACGTCGCCGGGGCGACCTCATCGCATTCGCTCGTGGCACCGGTCATTGATCTGGTTCTGCCTGGCCTGGTCAACGAGCTGGACGGCCAAGGCGAGATCTCCCTCATCCTGGACGACTTCCACCGGGTCTCCAGCGAACCGGCACGCGCCAGCGTTCGCTGGTTCATCGAACATGCACCGCCTGGACTACATGTCGTGCTCGCCACCAGGACGGAACCAAGCCTGCCGGTGGCGAGTCTGCGCGCCCACGGCGAGCTACTCGAGCTACGAGCCGCCGATCTGCGGTTCACCTACCAGGAAGCGGACGCATTCCTGAACGGCCGCCTCGGGCTCGACCTCACAGCCGAAGATGTCGAAGGCCTGGTGGACAAGACGGAGGGATGGCCGGCGGGGCTCTATCTCGCGGCGCTCTCGCTGCAGCCCGCCACCGACCGCCATGCGCTCGTGCGCACATTTGGGGGATCGAACCGTCACGTTGTGGATTTCCTGGTGACGGAAGTGCTCGAGGCCCATCCGCCACCGGCGCAGGCGCTGATGCTCCACACCTCGATTCTCGAACGGCTGACCGGCCCTCTGTGCGACGCCGTGATGGACCAAGAGGGCTCGGCGGAGATGCTCGATGAGCTACTGCGGAGCAATCTGTTCCTGGTCCCGCTCGACGATGAGGCCGGGTCGTACCGCTTTCACCAGGTCTTTGCACAATTGCTCCGCGTGGAGCTCGAGCGGCGGGAACCTGGCCTGGCCCAGGCGCTGCACCGCCGCGCCTACTCCTGGCATCGAGATCACGGGACGACCGACGAGGCGATCCAGCACGCCGTGGCGGCCGAGGCTTACGACGAAGCCATCGAGCTGATCGAAACCTTCTGGATCAGATACGCCAACACATGGAAATACGACACCGTCCTGGCCTGGCTACGGCAGCTCCCCGACGAGGTATTGACCAGCGAGGTGCATCTGCTCCTGATTCAGGCGTGGGTGCTCTCACTGTCTGCGAGGCAGGAGGAGGCGGCACGGGCCATCGCAGCAGTCGAACGGCTGGGCGATCTGGACGTGGGGCCGCTGCGCGATGGCTTCGGCTCCGCTGGGGCGAGCCTGACGATGCTACGGGCAGGCTTCCCTTGGGGAGATGTCGGCGCCCAGTTGGAAAGTGCCCGACGGGCGGCCGAGCTTGAGAGCCCCGGGTCGCCTTGGCGGCCGTTGGCTTGCTGGGCTCTCGGCATGGGCCTGTATTTCGTGGGTGAGCGCGACGAGGCCGACGAGTGGTTCGCGGAATCGGCGGCGCTGGCGCCCGCGAGCGCCCAGTGGCTGTCTGGTACGTCGTCGCTGGCTTTTCGATCGCTGATCGCCGGTGAGCGAGGCCATGTCGAGAACCAGCGCATCCTGGCCGAGACCGCAGCCCAATTCGGGCGGGCACATGGCACGGAGGAGGCCGTCGGGCCAGTTCCGCTGGCGCTCGGCGTATCGCTGGCGGCACGTGGCAGGCCCGGGGAGGCACTGCCGCTGATCGAGCACGGGGTCGCTCTTGCCCGGATCTTTGCCCAGCCCATCCAGCTGGCCTACGCCCTGCTCTGCGAGGCGCCGGTGCTTCGGGCCGTGGGCGAGCACAAAGCGGCCACGGCTGCGATAGCCGATGCGAGATCGGTCCTCGATCGCTGCCCTGATCCGGGGGTCCTGGCCGGGACGCTGGCTACCCTCGGGCGGCCAGCGCACGTCCGCCGCGCCCCACACGAGGATTTCGATCTGACCCCACGGGAACTCGGGGTGCTCAAGCTCCTGCGCAGCGATCTGTCGGAGCGGGATATCGGTCGTGAACTGTACGTGTCGTACTACACGGTCCATAGCCACGTTCGGTCGATCTACCGCAAGCTCGCCGTGTCGTCGCGGGCCGGCGCGCTCGAACGCAGCCGCGAGCTGGGCCTCCTCTAGCGAGCAGTCAGGGGCGAACGAAAACGGGAGCCCTCGGTCGGCAGTGCCGCCCACGTTGTCTTCCATGTTCTGTGATCGTTGGTCGGCGCCCGGCCGGGCGTAAGGACCGGGTGGTCTGGCATGGACAGGCACCAGTCTCCCCTAGGTGAATCCGTCCGAAGGTGATGACGGGTCGCCTGCCGGAATGTAAGGCTGCATAGAAATGGACGAGAAATGGGTGCAACCCCGCTGTTATCGGCTTGTCCTTCGCGGGGAACTGGGCGATTCGTTCGGAGTCCTGTTCGACGGCATGCAGTTGCAGCGCTTAGCGGGTACGACAGTGCTGACCGGCGACGTGACAGATCAGGCGCACCTCCTCGGGCTTATCGAGCGAGTCCAGGAACTCGGTGTCGAGCTCGTGTCCGTCAACCCGGACCACGGAACGGACGGGTGAAGGCCCGAGGCATGCCCTACCCTGTCCGACTCGGGAGGATGGACGAGATCCGTGACCTCGCCCTCGTCGCTCGCACAACCAGATGTGGCAGTCGATGAGCCAACTCACGAACGGCCAGATCACGCTCCCCGGGTTTCACCGCACCCTGCTTGACGTGGGTCAGGGCGGCTTCCCGATCGTCGCCCACGGCGAGGACGCGATGGGGACTCGTCCAGGCGTTCTCGAGCACGTCTGATGGCCAAGGCCGGGCAGATGAGTCGGATGTCGAAAGTGTTCGGTGCCGACGGAACGAAACTGAACGTCAAGGCCGGCGTAGCCATCGCGGCCCTCTTGTTCCTGCTGTGGTTCCTCATCGTCCAGACCAACCAACAGCAGTACTTCGTCCCCATTGTCTTCGCCGTCCTATTGGTGGCACAGAGTGACCCAGGCGGAACCATTGGGAAGCGGATCGGCGGAATGGCTCTCTTCGCCCTGCTTGGCGCGCTGGTGACTGCCTTCGGCTTCTACGTGGGCGACGAAGCCTGGGGCTTCGTGGTGTTTGCGGTTTTCGCCGTGACGCTGGCGTGTGGCTTGGCCGTCAAGTTCGGAGTCCACCGATTCGCTGCCGGGCTGCTGCTCAACGTGTGGTTCCTCGTCGTGCTCTCACTGGCCACACATGACACAGGGCATCTCAAGATCAGCCCATGGCACCAGGCTCTGGCCTGGCTGGCCGGGGCTGCCGCGTGGATCGCCCTCATGTTCCTCGTGTGGGTCGCGAGCAGGGGCAGATGGGAACCGGCACCAGTCATGGACCTCCCGGGGAGCCCATCCCCGATGCAGTTGACCCGGCCGATCGTCCTCTTCGCGTTGATCCGGTCCCTGGCACTGGCCGCCTCCGCCGCCATCGCCTTCGGAGGGCACCTGCCGAGCGCCGACTGGATGCCCATCGCCACCATCGTCGCGATGAAGCCGAGCCTCGAACAGTCCAAGCTCTTCGGCGAACAGCGCCTGGTCGGTGCGGCCATGGGAGCCGCGGCGGCCATACCGATCCTGATCCTGGTCGGGAGCAAGCACGCGCTCGAGGTCATAATCATCCTGCTGGCTGGATTCGGAATAGCCATCAAGGGTGCGAACTACGCCTACTACGCCGGCGCGATTGCCTGTGCCGCGCTCATCGCTGCGGACCTGCCCCAGCCGACGGACTACGCCGCTGAGGGGCGGCGGGTGCTCTTCACCTTGATCGGAGTCCTGATTGGCTTATTCGTGATGTTCGTGGCCGACCGGCTCCAAAAGCATTCCGTCAAGACAGCGTGACCATCGGGCCTAGAGAGAAACAGGACAACCATGTCTGCGGATGAGGCAGGGGCTGCGCTGATTGAGGATCTCACCGGCCGGGGGCGGAGACGGCTGATCATCTTCGCGGCGTTGCGCACGGTCGCCACGGTGGCGCTAGTTCTCGTTCTCTACTTCCTGTTACCCCTTGGCGGCGGCACCAACGTTGAGAGGATCATCAAGCTGATGCTCGGTGCACTGGTGCTCACGGGGATCATCATCTGGCAGGTCCGCCAGATCATCCGGTCCAACCACCCAGTCGGCCGAGCCGTCGAAGCCCTGGCCTTCAGTGTTCCGCTGTACATGCTGCTCTTCGCGACGACGTACTTTGTAATGGCCCACACGCATCAAGACGCGTTCGGGGTGCCTCTCAGCCGTACCGACGCAATGTACTTCTCTACCACCGTCTTCACCACCGTCGGCTTCGGGGACATCACGGCCAAGACCGAAGCTGCACGGCTCGTGGTGACCGTGCAGATGTGGCTGGACTTGGTGTTCCTGGGTCTGGTGTTGCGCGTGGTCACCCAAGCGATCAGCTACAGCCAACGGCGTCGAGCCTCCTCATCCGAATGAGCGACCGTCCGGAGTCTTTGAGCGTCAGCCGAACGCCAGTGCTCGGTGAACCGCGATGGCCCATGGCTCTCGCCGTGGTCGCTACCGGGGTGCTGCGGGCGACGTTACCCCCTGAACTCCGCAATGGGGATGCGCGATGGCTATTCCCGGTCATCGTGGTGGCCCTGCTGGTGGCCCTCATCATCGGCGACCCCGGTCGTATCGACCGAGACCTGCCGTGGTTGCGGGTCATGACCACCTGCCTGATCATTGTGATCTCACTAGCCAATGCCGACGCCGCCGTGCGACTCGTCGTCTCCATCATCAATGTTTCCGCCTTCACCAACGACGCCAAGACCCTCCTGGCCAGCGGTGCCGCCATCTGGCTGACCAACGTCATCGCCTTTGGACTGTGGTACTGGGCCCTCGACCGAGGTGGCCCTGCAGCCCGGGCCAGTGGTTCCGCTCGGCCTCCGGCGTTGGTGTTTCCTGAGATGAAGAACGAAGAGTTCGTCGGTGCGGGCTGGAGCCCGCGGTTCGTGGACTACTTCCATTTCTCGTTCGCAACGGCGACGGCGTTCAGCCCTACGGATGTTTCGGCGATTCGGCCGTGGATGAAACTGATGATGATGGCAGAGGAGACTATTTCGCTGGTCGTCGCATTACTCGTTGTAGCCCGAGCCGTAAACATCCTGAAGTGACGGCGAGTTAGATGACGGCCTCGCAGTGCTGATTCGGACCGAAGCCCGTGGGCGAAGCCATCGGTTGTGCGGGGAAGGTCTCTGAACATGGGTTCCGGAATCGCTATCGTCGGGGTGTCGCTGCTGCTCGTCGCAGCCGTGTCACGGTATCTCTCAGGGACCCCGCTTACTCCAGCGATCCTGGTTGTCACGATCGGCGTCCTCGTGGGTCCGCTCATCCTCGACGAAATTGTGTTCCGGCCGACCAGCTCGACCGTTCGCAGCTTCGCCGAGGCAACCCTCGCGGTCGTACTGTTCTCCGATTCTTCTCGGGTGAATCTGCGTGCACTGAAGCGAGAAGCATCGATGCCGCTCCGTCTCCTTGGCATTGGCCTGATTCTCACAGTTCTTGCCGGTGGAGTCATCGCGCTCGGGCTGTTTCACTCCTTCTCGCTCAATGACGCGCTGATCCTAGGGGTCGTTCTTGCCCCGACTGACGCCGGACTCGGCAGTGCTGTCGTCACCGACGACAGGCTTCCGCAGCTCGTTCGTCAATCGCTCAATGTCGAGAGTGGCCTCAACGACGGGATCTGCGTGCCTTTGCTGCTCATTCTTCTGGCGACTGCCGCCGGTGCCGCTTCCCACCCGCTTCGGGTGGTTGCTGAGGCGATTGGCTATGGCGTCCTCTGCGGTGTCGGTGCAGCACTGCTCGCTGCGGCGATCGTTGTGTTTGCCGGCCGCCGGAACCTGATCGACAAGACCTGGCAGCAGATCGTTCCCTTGGCTACGACGATCGCCGCTTACGGTGCCGCCAATGCACTGGGTGGATCGGGGTTCATCGCCGCCTTCGTGGCCGGCGCCCTTTTCGGTCTGCTCGCTGGCGACGAGGTGGCAGAAACGATGCACTTCACCGAAGAGACCGGAGTGGTGCTCGACAGCGTTACCTTCCTCGTCTTCGGAGCCGTGCTGTTGGGCCCGGCATTCAAGCATGTGAGTTGGCAGATCGTGCTGTATGCCGTGCTGAGCTTGACCATCGTGCGGATGCTGCCGGTGGCAATCGCTCTGTTCGGTACCCACGCCCGACCTGCAACCGTCGCGTTCATGGGTTGGTTCGGTCCGCGCGGCCTCGCCTCGATCGTCTTCGCGGTGATCGTCGAAGATGCCCGGCTGCCGCACTCTGCCGACATCGTTCTGGCAACCTACCTCACGGTCGGTCTTTCGGTCCTTGCTCATGGAGCCTCGGCATCACCCCTCGTGAATCGCTATGTCAGATGGTTTCAGGCTGCGTCGGAGGAGAGTCCACCCACTATGGAGACCCAACCTGCACACGAACATCGTCCGCGGCTGTAGCTGCGCCTACGCTCAAGCTCCCAGCAGGGGTTCGAACATCGGCATTTTCCTTGGTTGGGAAAAGCCGGTGAACTACCGCCTCTGACCAGGGAAAACGTTGTCATTCCGACAACACCGTGGAGGTAAGGGGATTCGAACCCCTGACCTCTTGACTGCCAGTCAAGCGCTCTACCAACTGAGCTATACCCCCGAAGGTGGCCTCAGAGTATCAGCACGCTCTCGGGTCACGAGGAGGCCGTGTGATGCCTGATCGGGTGGCGGCACCGATGCCGGACGGCCCGCCGTCGCCCATGCCGCCCTGCCCGGGTTCGGGTCCCCTCCGCGCTGCGGATCGCCTCGCTCCGGCTCCGAGCGCGACCGCCCCGGACTCGCCCGCTCGCATCCGAAACACCCGCTCTGAGGCTCGGGCCGGTGGGGCGCCACCCGGTGGCCGGTACCATCGTCCCCCATGGCACGGGCCTACGACGTCATCGCGGTCGAGAAGAAGTGGCAGCGCCGCTGGAACGACGACGGCACCTATGAAGTGGACGCCGACGACCCCCGGCCCCCCTGGTACGTCCTCACCATGTACCCCTACCCGTCGGGCCCGGCCCACATGGGCCACGTCCGCAACTACACCTTCGGCGATCTCCTCGTCCGCCACCGGACCATGCTCGGGTACGCGGTGCTCTCGCCCTTCGGCTTCGACTCGTTCGGGCTGCCCGCCGAGAACGCGGCCATCACCACCGGCACCCACCCCCGGGTCTTCACCGATGCACGCATCGCCGAGCTCAAGGAATCCATCCTCTCGCTGGGCGCCGTCTACGACTGGCGCCGCGAGATCCGCAGCCACGATCCCGAGTACATCAGGTGGACCCAGTTCATCTTCGAGAAACTGCTGGCCGCCGGGCTCGCCTACCGTGCCAACGCCCCGGTCAACTGGTGCCCCGGCTGCCAGACCGTGCTCGCCAACGAGCAGGTCCTGGCCGACGGCACCTGCGAGCGCTCGGGCGACCTGGTGGTCATCCGCGATCTCGAGCAGTGGTTCTTCCGGATCACCTCCTATGCCGACGAGCTCCTCTCCGGTCTCGACGACCTCGAATGGCCCGAGCGGGTCAAGACGATGCAGCGCAACTGGATCGGCCGGTCCGAGGGCGCCGAATACGATCTCGTGGTCGAGGGGCGCGACGGCTCGGACGGCCAAGAGCCGCTCGTGCTCCGCGTCTTCACCACCCGCCCGGACACCTCCTTCGGCATGACCTACGCGGTCGTGGCCCCCGAGCACCCGCTCGTCGACCAGCTGACCACCCCCGACCACCGAAGCGAGGTCGAGGCGCTCCGGGTCCGCGCCGCTGCGAGCTCCGAGCTCGAGCGCCTGTCCGAGTCCGGTGCCGCGCTCGCCCGGCGCGGCGCCTTCACCGGCTCCTCGGTGGTCAATCCCTTCACCGGGACCGCGGTCCCGGTCTACGTGGCGGACTACGTGCTCATGGGCTACGGGACCGGCGCCATCATGGCCGTGCCCGCAGAGGACGCCCGCGACTGGGACTTCGCCCAGGCCTACGGTCTGCCCGTGGTCCGCACTGTGCGCCCTCCCGATGGGTGGGACGAGCACGGCGGTCCGGACGGAGGACCGGGCGGTGCGTACACCGGCCCCGGCGAGAAGATCAACAGCCAGTGGCTCGACGGCCTGGACATCCCGACCGCCAAGGCCCGCGCCATCGACTGGCTCGAGGAGCGTGGCATCGGCACACGCACGGTCAATTACCGGCTGCGCGATTGGCTCATCTCGCGCCAGCGGTTCTGGGGATGCCCGATCCCGGTCGTGTACTGCCCCGACCACGGCATCGTCCCGGTGCCGGTCGCCGACCTTCCGGTGCTCGCTCCCGACGACGTCGAATTCCTCCCGACCGGCGTCTCACCGCTCGCCACCAACGAGGGGTTCCTGCACACGACGTGCCCGACCTGTGGCGGCCCGGCCACCCGCGAGACCGACACCATGGACACCTTCGTCGACTCGTCGTGGTACTTCCTCCGGTTCACCGACCCCTGGACCCCGGGGGTCCCCTTCGACCCGGACATCGCGCGGCACTGGATGCCGGTCGACCAGTACATCGGCGGTATCGAGCACGCCATCCTGCATCTGCTCTACGCCCGGTTCTTCACCAAGGCGCTGGCCGACGTGGGCATCGCCCCCGAGGGTCTCCGCGAGCCGTTCGCCCGGCTGTTCACCCAGGGCATGATCCGGATGGGCGGGACCAAGATGTCCAAGTCCAAGGGAAACCTGGTGGCACCGTCGAGCTACCTGGACACGGTCGGCGCCGACGCGCTTCGGCTCTTCCACCTCTTCGTCGGACCACCCGCCGACGCCGTTGACTGGACCGAACAGACCGACAGCGTCATCGACGGCTGCGCGCGCTTCCTCGACCGCGTCTGGCGGCTGGCCGTCCCGGTCGAGCCCCGCCCCGCCCCGGCCGGAGAGGACGATCCCGCGCCGGGTGCGCTCGCAGTCCGGCGGGCCACCCACCGGCTCGTCGACCGGGTGTCCCGGGACTACGAGCGGTGGTCCTACAACACCGCCGTCGCGGCCTGCATGGAGTTCGTGAACCTCCTCCATCCCTACGCCCGGGACGCCGGTCTTCCCGACGTGGTCGACGAGGCGGTCGACACCCTGTTGTTGCTGCTGGCCCCGATGACCCCCCACCTCGCCGCCGAGGCCTGGGAGCGCCGCCACGGCGACAACATCCATCTGCTGGCCTGGCCGGTCGCCGACCCCGATCTCGTTGCCGAGGAGACGGTGACCATGGTGGTCCAGGTCAACGGCAAGGTCCGCGACCGCATCGGGGTGGCGCCGGGGATCAGCGACGGAGAGGCCGAGGAGCTGGCCCTCTCCTCGCCCGCCGTGCTCGCCGCCCTCGACGGGGCGCGCCCGAAACGGATCATCGCCAAGCCGCCGAGGCTGCTCAACATCGTCGTCTGACCCCCCGCCGGACCGGACGACCCGGCCCCTACGAGAAGCCGGCCAACACCTCGGCCCACCGCTCGGCGGGAATTCCCGAGGGGGCGTAGACGTTGAACCGGTCGACCAGGCCGTCGAAGCGGGCCCGCACCATGCCCGGGAGGGCATCGAGGTCGCCGACCACCGCGAAGGCCTCGAGCACCTCGTCGTCGATGAGGCCGGTCATCTCGTCCCAGGCGCCGCGCTTCGACAGGGTGTTGAGATCGTCCTGCAGCGCACCCCACCCGTGCAGCTCGAGGACCGGCCGGTAGGCGGGGGTCGATCCGTAGAAGGCGAGCTGCTTCCTGGTCGCTCCGATGGCCGCCTCGAACCCGGCGTCGTCGATCCCGGTCACCACCATGCCCGGCAGCGAGACCTCGACGGCCGACCTCGATCGTCCGCTGAGGGCCAGCCCGCGTTCGAGGGCGGGAAGGGTCACCTCGCGGAGGTAGCGCTCGGTGGTGAAGGCGTGGGCCAGCAGCCCGTCGGCCACCTCGCCGGCGACCTCGGCCATCCGGGTGCCGACCGCTGCGAGGAAGATCGGCGGATTGCCGAAGGGGTTGGGACCGGGGTCGAACATCGGCGTCATCAGGGTGTGACGGTAGAACTCGCCTCGGAAGGCGAGACGGCTGCCGTCGGCCCAGCTCGCCCAGATGGCCCGGATGGCGAGGATGAGCTCGCGCATCCGGGGCGCGGGGTGCGACCAGGGCATCGAGAACCGTTTCTCGATGTGGGGCTTGATCTGCGACCCGAGCCCGAGCATGAACCGGCCCCGGGCCATGGTCTGGAGGTCGTTGGCCGTGGTGGCCAGGGTCATCGGGTTGCGGGCGAAGGCCACGGCGATCCCGGTGCCGACCTGGATGCGCTCGGTGTGGGTTGCGGCCAGGACCAGGGGGAGGAAGGGATCGTGGCTGGTCTCGGCCGACCAGATCCCGTCGTAGCCGGCCGCCTCGGCCTCCCTGGCCCGGTCCACGACCGCGGCCGGATCGAAGCCGATGGTCCCGTCGATGCGCATGCGTCACGGTAGCAATCGGGTCCTCTGGGCTGCCCGGGGCTCGGAAACGAGAAAAAATCCGAATTAGTAGTTGCATGATCACTCATAGTGACGGCACAATTGGGTCGTGGCAGCGCCCCCGGAGTCTCGAGAGCTGCTCATGGTCGGTCCCCTGGAAGCGGTGCCAGCCCCCCGGCATCCGCTCACTCCCCGGCCGGTGCCGAGCGCGCCGCTGGTTCCCGAGCGCGCCGCACCGGTCGCCGGGGCCGGCTCGGCGCGCTCGGCCGACGCGTCCGCCACCCAGGCCGACACCGGGGTCACCGACGAGGACCGCAACCGCTACGGGGCCCTTCTCGACCGCGCGGCCGACCGCGGTCTGCTCTCGCTCGCCGACTACCAGGTCCGCCTCGGCGAGCTCGCCGAGGCGACCACGATGGAGCAGATGCACCGCATCGTGACCGAGCTCCCCGTCTTTTCCGCTCCTCCGGCCAAGACCAATGCGAGTTCCCGGCGCCGGCCGCGGGCGCCCTTGCCGGCCGGCTCTGCACTGCAGGGCGCGACGCCCGAGGCACCCTGGGTCGGCGCTCCGAGCGGCCGTCCCTTCGAGGGGCGCGGTCGATGGCTCGTGTTGGCCGCGATGGTCGCCGTGCTCCTCGTCTCGATCGTCGTGCTGGCCGTGTTCGCAGCCCACCTGACCCACGTCCGGTCCACAGGGCTGCCGGTCCTGCGGCCCCGGCCGGGCGCGGCCCTCCTCAGTGCCCTTCGCCTCTGAGGAACTGCTCGAGCTCGGCGGCGATCTCGTCCCCGCTGGGCAGCTCGCTGTCGGTCCCGAGGGACGTGCCTTCTTCGGAGTCGAGCGCCGCCTCGAGCCGGCGGACCATCTCGAGGTGGTCGGGGTTGGCACCGATGAGCTCGTCGACCTGGGCACGGGAGGCCTCCCCGGCCGTCCGCAGCGCTGAGGAGTCGAGGACCGTCCCGGTCACCGCGCAGAGGCCTTCGACCAGAGCGGCACTGGCCTCGGGGTAGGGCATCGCCGAGACGTAGTGCGGGACCCGGGCCCAGAGGCCGATGACCGGGATCCCGGCCTCGCCGAAGGCCACCTCGAGGGCGGCCTGCACGCCGGCGGGCACCTCCAGGGTGCCGTGCACAGTGCCCACCCGCCCGGCCAGATCGGCGGAGCTCGGGGGGACGGTGGAGGCCAGTCGCACCGGTCTGGTGTGGGGGGTCGGCGCCGGGAAGGCGCCGAGGCCGACCACGCGGCGCACGTCGAGGATCTCCGCCAGCTCGACCACCGCGCGTATGAAGCTGCGCCACCGGAAGTCGGGCTCCGGCCCGGTCAGATACAGCAGATCCGCACCTGCCCGGTCCTTGCCGGCCACCAGCCGGATGGTCGGCCAGGTGAGCTCGGTGGTGACCCCGTCCTCGAGGCGGGCGATCGGGCGCCGGGCCCGCTGGTCGATGAGCGGCTCGGTGTCGAAGGTGGCCACGACCGCGGTGGGGGAGGTCGTGAGGAGGTGGGTGATCGCCGCGGTGGCGCCCATCCCGGCGTCGACCCACCCCTCGAGGGCGACGACCAGGACCGGGTGCTCGACCCGCGCACCGGGCGGCCGTCCCCAGCCGGGGTCGATCTCGTAGAGGGACGCGGGGTCGGTGCCGCTCACAGCGACTCCACTTCCGCGAGCGCCAGCTCGCCGAGTCTGCCGACGTGGTCGGCGAACCGGTCGACCCCGCTCCGGTCACCTGCGGCCGCACCCCCGGCGTAGCGGGCGTGGACCCCCTGGAGGATGCAGGCCAGCTTCCAGAACCCGAAGGCCCGGTAGTAGGGGATCGAGGAGACGTCGAGCCCCGACGCGGCGGCATAGCGGTCGCGCAGCTCGGCGCGGGTGGCGAACCCGGGCAGGGTGGTCGGGGCCACGCCGAGCAGCGCCTGGATCGGGTCGCCGTCCTCGGCCCAGTAGACGAGCAGGAGGCCGAGGTCCGCGAGCGGGTCACCGAGGGAGCAGATCTCCCAGTCGAGGATGGCCCGTACCGAGCCCGCGTCGTCGAGGACCGTGTTGTCCAGTCGGTAGTCCCCGTGCACGATGGAGACCGCCTGCTGCTCGGGAACCCGCGCCGCGAGCAGCGCGTGCACCGCGTCGACGACCGCCGGCCCGCGCGCGCCGTCGACCGTGGACTGGCTGAACTGGCCGTGCCACCGCTTGAGCTGACGTGTGATGTACCCGTCCCGTCGGGCGAAGTCCCCGAGGCCGACCGCGTCCACATCGACCCGGTGGAGCCCGGCCAACGTGTCGACGAGCGAGTCGCTCGCGTGGGCTCTGGCGCCCTCGTCGAGCTCGGCCGCGGCGGCTTCGTCGCGCAGGATGTGGCCCTCGACGAACGACATCACGTAGAAGGGGGCTCCGTTGACGTCGGGGTCGGTGCAGAGCCCGAGGGTGCGGGGCACCGGGACGGCGGTCCTCCCGAGCGCCGTGATCACCGTGTGCTCACGCGCCATGTCATGGGCGGTCGGCAGGACGTGGCTCATCGGTGGTCTGCGCAGCGCGATCGCGCGGCCCGCCGCGTCGGTCACCCGGTAGGTGAGGTTGGACCTCCCCCCGGCGATGAGCTCGAAGGAGAAGGGCGGCAGCGCCCCGGGCACGACCGCGGCGATCCAGTCGCTCACCGGCCCCCGTGCGATCCCCTCCACCTCGGCCCCGGCGGTGTGCGTGACCACATCCATGCCCCGACGCTACCCGCGCCACCCGCACCTTCCTCGCCACGGCCGGGCAGGAGCGGTCCGCCCGATATCGTCGGAGGAATGGTCGACGTCACCGATGCCACGTTCGAAGAGGAGGTTCTCCGCCGTTCCTCCGAGGTCCCCGTGGTGGTCGACCTCTGGGCGCCGTGGTGCGGGCCCTGCACGACCCTCGGCCCGATGCTCGAGCGGGCGGTGGCGGCCACGGAGGGCGCGGTGACCCTGGCCAAGGTCAACGTGGACGAGAACCCGGAGATCTCGGCCGGGTTCCGGGTCCAGTCGATCCCTGCGGTCTTCGCCCTGCGGGACGGTGCGGTCGTCGACCAGTTCATCGGCGCCCTGCCCGAGGAGGCGGTTCGGTCGTTCGTCGAGCGGCTCGTGCCCGTCTCGTCCGAGGCCGACCGGCTCGCGTCCGAGGGCCGTGCCGCGGGGGACGAGGACCTCCTCGAGCGTGCGCTCGAATTGCAGCCCGATCACCCCGAGGCCATCGTCGCGCTGGCCGGGTTGCTCATCGGCAGGGGAGCCACCGACGAGGCGATGACGCTGCTGCAGCGGATCCCCGAGACGCCCGAGACGAGGCACCTGCTGGCCGAAGCCCGGCTCGCCGCCAACCACACCGACCTCGGGGAGACCGATGTGGACGCCCGGCTGACCGGACTGCTGGACCGGGCGCGGGACGAACCCGACGCGCATCAGGAATTCCTGGACCTGCTCGAGACGCTCGGGCCCGATGACCCGCGCACCGCGACCTACCGCAGGGCCCTGGCCTCCCGGCTCTTCTGACCGCTCCACCCGCCCGGCGGAGGCCGGTAGCGTCGGCCCGGTGCGCGCCACCACTCTCCGCCTCGGCCAGCGGGTCCTCCCGATCGGCCGGCGTGCCCTGGTCATGGGCATCCTCAACCGGACCCCCGACTCCTTCTACGACAAGGGCGCGACCTTCGCCCTCGACGACCTGGTGAAGCGCGCCGCCTGCATGCTCGAGGAGGGTGCCGACCTGCTCGATGTGGGTGGGGTCAAGGCCGGTCCCGGCCCCGAGGTGGGGGAGGCCGAGGAGCTCGACCGGGTGGTCCCGGCCATCGAGGCCCTCGCCACCCGGTTCGACGTCGCGCTCTCGGTCGACACCTGGCGCGCCACGGTGGCACGCGAGGCCTACGCCGCCGGCGCGGTGGTGGGGAACGACATCAGCGGGTTCTCCGACCCCGACTACCTTCCGGCGGCTGCCGCGGCGGGGGCGACGGTGGTCGCGACCCACATCCGCCTCGCGCCGAGGGTCCCCGATCCTGCTCCCGTCTATGCCGACGTCGTCGAGACGGTCTGCCGGTTCCTCGGGGAGCGGGCGTCCTCGGCCCTGGCCGCCGGCCTGACCCCGGACCGTGTCGTCCTCGACGCGGGCCTCGACCTCGGCAAGACCCCCGAACAGTCGCTGACCCTGCTGCGTGCCTCGGACCGGCTCGCCGATCTCGGGTATCCCGTGCTGCTCTCCGCGTCGAACAAGCCGTTCCTCGGCGTGCTCCTCGGGCTCGAGATCGGGGAGCGGCGCGACGCCTCGTTGGCGGCGACCGCCCTCGGGGCGGCCCTCGGCTGTCGGATCATCCGGGTCCACGAGGTCGGAGCCCACCGCCAGGTCTGCGACGTCCTGGCCGCGATCGGTTCGGTCGCGCCGTGAGCGCGCGGGCAGCGGTCACGTCGCCCACGGGTGCCGTGCCACTCGAACGGGCCGCCTACCTGGTGCGGGGGGACGATCCGGCGCTGGTGGCCCAGGCCGCCCACGCCCTCGTCGGGCGGCTGGTCGGCGAGGGTGACCCGTCGATGACCGTCGAGGAGTTCGGCGGTCCCGGGGTCGACCCCGTCGACATCGGAGCGGTCATCGACGCCTGTACGACACCCGCGTTCCTGGTGGACCGGCGGGTGGTGGTCGTCCGTGAGGCCGGCCAGATCACCACGGCCGACGCCAAGCGGCTCGCCGCCTACGTGGCCGATCCCCTGCCCACGACCGTCCTGGTGCTGGTGGGCGGCGGCGGCACCGTGCCACCGGTGCTCTCCAAGGCCGTCGGGGCCGCGGGAGAGGTCCTCGACACCTCGGTGGGGACGGGCAGGGCCCGGTCCCAGTGGCTCACCGACCACCTGAAGGGCGGCCCGGTCCGGCTCGACGGCGCGGCGGCCGTCCGGCTCGCCGACCACCTGGGTTCGGACATGGGCCGACTGGTCGGACTGCTCGACACGCTGGCCGCTGCCTACGGAGCGGGGGCGACGATCACCCTCGACGACCTCGAGCCGTTCCTCGGCGAGGCCGGCTCCCTCGCCCCGTGGGACCTCACCGATGCCATCGACTCGGGGAAGACGGAGCGTGCCCTGGCCGTGCTCCGCCGGATCCTGACCGCAGGTGACTCCCACCCGCTCGTGGTCCTCTCACAACTCCACCGGCACTACCGACAGATGCTCCGGCTGGACGGGTCGGGCGTGACGACGCCGGAGCAGGCCGCCGAGGTGCTCGGGATGAAGAGCACCTTCCCGGCCAAGAAGGCACTCGCCCAGGCCCACAAGCTCGGGTCGGGACGGATCGCCCGGGCCATCCGTCTGCTGGCCGACGCAGACCTCGACCTACGCGGGGCGACCGCGCTCCCGGGGGACGTCGTCCTCGAGGTGCTCGTAGCCCGCCTCAGCCGGCTGGTCCGCCAGGGACGCTGACGGGGGGGACAGACGGACCAGCCGGCAGAGGGGAAAGGGTGCCGGTGCGGCGGAGTCGGCGATCAGACGGACACGGCGTCGCGGTCCTGGAGCCCGGCGTCGGCGACGTTCTCGGTCCAGTGCTCGCCGTCCCAGTAACGGAACTCGTGGCGGCCGGTCGGGTCGGCCTTCCAACCGGACGGGACGGTCATGGTCGTGCTCCCGGTGGCGGTCTGGGCGGACCGGGCCACCCGCTCGACGCCCGGGACGGCATCGCGTTGGCGGGGCCGGTAGGCGCGGGCCAGCCCGACGGGGGAGCGCAGGGTGGAGGTGCCACCGCCACCGACCGGGAGCGAGGCGGCGTCCCCACCGAATGGGTACGGTCCTTCGCCGCGGATCTCGCCGAAGCTGCCGAGCGCCACCGGTGCGGCGATGGTGCCGAGCGGCCGGCCGTCCTCGCGCTGCTTCTGCACCGAGTCCTCGCCGAAGCGTTCGAAGGGGAGGCTCGCCGCCCGCCCGCCCGATGCGATGGCGACGACCTTGGGCCGGGCCCCGTAGAGGTACATGCCGAGCCCGATCAGCGGAAGGAGGAGGATCAGGACGACGTAGGCGATCCGGCTCTCCTGGGCCGCCCGCCAGGCCCACCCCGGCTTCCGGAAGAGGTCGATCACGCCGGCGACCATCGAGACGACCACGAGGCCGATCACGAGCTCGATCGAGAATGCGTTGGGACCTACGATCTGTGCGGTCATTGAGCACTGCCTCCTGTTGTCGCCGATGTCACGGGGTGGATGGGGTCACTGAGGGCGCCGACGGTGCGGGGTGTGGGTCGGCCGTTCCTCCGGGGATCTCCCGGGGGTTCGGAACCCCGTACCGCCTGGCTGCGACGGGTGCTGCTGCGTCCGGGGACGCCTGGTCGGTCAATGACTGCGTGCTGTATGTGAATCATCGGTGTTGCTGAGGCACTGCATCATCACTATTAGTGTTCACTATGTGACGTACAGTAGTCAAGCACCAGGGAAAGATTTCAGCGGAAGTCTCGGGAGGCCGGGACAGGGCCGAGTGGCAGCGGCTCGAATCTCTCGGCGACGAGGGTCATCGACCCCTCCGATCGCTCGATCCGACCCCGTACCAGGAGCGCCGGGCACGACCGGGCCACCGACTTCCACCGGATCCAGGCACCCCGGGAACACACGATGTTGACCATCCCGGTCTCGTCCTCGAGGTTCAGGAACACTGCCCCGCGGGCGCTCTCGGGTTGCTGACGGTGGGTCACCACCCCCCCGACGGTGACCCGCTCGCCGGCCTGCCGGCCGGCCAGGGCGCCGGCCGGCAGCACCCCGCGCCGGTCCAGTCCATCCCGGGCCAGCTCCATGGCCGTGGTGTCCGGGGTCATGCCGAGTGACCAGAGGTCGTCGGCGGCCCCCTCCCACGGGGTGGGTGCGGGGAGGGGTGGCGGCTCTGCCCCGGTGACCACCCCAGGCAGCCGGTCAGCGGTGGCCTGGGACGCAGCTCCCGCCCCCCAGACGAGGGACCGGCGTCCGGTCTCCCGCCCCGGACGCCGGTCGCCACCCCCGACCCCGGCTCCGGCCAGGCCGTCGAGGGCGCCGGCGGTGGCGAGCGCCTCGAGCTGGGCGCGGCTCACCCCGGCGCGACGCACCAGGTCCTCCATGTGCGCCCAGGGGGCGCCCGCCTCGATCCGGGCCGCTGTCTCCGCCCCCACGCCGCGCACCGACGAGAGGCCGAGGCGCACCGCGCACCGCGCGGCTGCCCCGCACCCCTCCGGCTCCGTGGGGTCCTCGGGCTCGAGGGATGCGTCGGCCCGTCCCGCGTTGACGTCGGGCCGCCGGACGACCACCCCGTGGCGCTTGGCATCTGCAACCAGGCTCTGGGGGGACCAGAACCCCATGGGCTGGGCGTTGAGCAACCCGGCGGTGAAGGCGGCCGGGTAGTGCACCTTGCACCAGGCGGTCGAGTAGACGAGGTGGGCGAAGGCCACCGAGTGGCTCTCGGGGAACCCGAAGCTGGCGAAGGCGGCGAGCGCGACGTACACCTGCTCGGCCACCTCCCCGTCCACGCCGCGGCCGGCCATCCCGGCGAACAGGCGGTCGCGCAGGCGGGCCATGCGCTCGCCGGAGCGCTTGGC
This sequence comes from uncultured Acidimicrobiaceae bacterium, assembly GCA_963753905.1. Lineage (GTDB taxonomy): Bacteria > Actinomycetota > Acidimicrobiia > Acidimicrobiales > RAAP-2 > Bog-756. The sequence continues at coordinate 447,874 of CAVWDZ010000001.1, forward strand.
GCTCATCGCCTGGCGCAGCTCGTCCGCCTCGGTCGGGGTGAACCCGGCCACGTCGATGGCGATCTGCATCAGCTGCTCCTGGAAGAGGGGAACCCCGAGCGTCCGCTCCAGCGAGGGCCGGAGCAGCGGGTGGAGGTAGGTGACCGGCTCGGTCCCGTTGCGACGCCGGATATAGGGGTGCACGGCATTGCCCTGGATGGGCCCGGGACGGATGAGGGCCACCTCGATGGCCAGGTCGTAGAAGCAGCGCGGCCGGACCCGGGGGAGGGTGTTCATCTGGGCCCGGGACTCCACCTGGAACACGCCCACCGTGTCGGCCCGGCACAGCAGGTCGTAGACCTCGGGCTCCTGCTCGAGTCGTGCCAGGTCGATCTCCACGTGATGGAAGGCGCGCACCAGGTCGACCATGTGGTGGAGCGCGGTGAGCATGCCGAGGCCGAGCAGGTCGAACTTGACCAGCCCGGCCGCCGCGCAGTCGTCCTTGTCCCACTGGAGCACGCTGCGTCCCGGCATCCGGCCCCACTCGACCGGGCAGACCTCGATCACCGGACGGTCGCAGATGACCATGCCGCCCGAATGGATGCCGAGGTGGCGGGGGAAGTCGAGCAGCTCGCCGGCCAGCTCCCGGAGCAGGGGAGGGAGGTCCCCCCGCTCACCGAGGGGCTCACCCCGTTCGACCGACTTGGCCCAGACGTCCACCTCGTCGGCGGTGTGCCCGAGCGCCTTGCCCACGTCGCGCAGGGCGGAACGGGACCGGTAGGTGATGACGTTGGCCACCTGGGCGGCGTGCAGCCGCCCGTAGCGCGCGTAGACGTACTGGATGACCTCCTCGCGCCGCGAGGACTCGATGTCGACGTCGATGTCGGGGGGGCCGTCGCGGGCGGGGGAGAGGAAGCGCTCGAAGAGCAGCCCGAGGGAGACCGCGTCCACGTTGGTGATGCCGAGGGCGTAGCAGACCGCCGAGGTGGCGGCCGATCCCCGGCCCTGGCAGAGGATGTCCTCCTCCCGGCAGAACCGGACGATGTCCCAGACGGTGAGGAAGTACCCCGCGAAACCGAGCGCGCCGATGACCTCGAGCTCGTGGTCGAGCCGGGCGTGGGCGCCCGCGACCCGCTCGGCTCCCCGCGGCCCGTAGCGGTCGGCGGCACCCCGGCGGACCAGCTCGACCAGCCAGGTCTGCTCGGTGTGCCCCTCCGGTACCGGGAAGTCGGGGAGCCGTGGCGCCACCAGGCGCAGGTCGAACGCGCAGGCCGCACCGATCTCGGCCGCCCGTTCGACCGCCCCGGGCCACCGGGCGAACCGGCGGCGCTGCTCGGCTTCGCCCCGCAGACACGCGGTGGGGGACGAGGGGAGCCATCCCTCGAGGTCCTCGAGTGGGCGTCGGGACCGCACGGCGGCCAGGGCGGTGGCCAGCGGGAAGCGGGCGGGGGTGGCGTAGTGCACGTTGTTGGTGGCGACCGGCTCCACCCCCCGCCCTGCGGCCAGGACGGCCAGGGCGTCGTTGCGGGTGGTGTCGAGCGGTGTGCCGTGGTCCCAGAGCTCGACGGCCACGCGGTCGCGCCCGAAGCGGTCGACGAGACGGTCGAGGGCGCGGCCCGCAGCGCGCGGGCCCTCCCCGGTCAACGCCGCGGCCAGCGCCCCCTTGCGGCAGCCTGTGAGGACCTGCCAGTGCCCGCCGTGGTGGTCGGCCAGGGTGTCGAGGGTGAGGAGCGGCTTGCCCTTCTCACCGCCCGCGAGGTGGGCCTCGGCGATGACCCGCCCGAGGCGGGCGTACCCCTCGGGGTCGCGTGCCAGCACCACCAGGTGGGTGCCGTCCGGGTCGGGCATCCCCGTACGCGGGTGGGCGGCGCCGGTCCCCGACAGGGTGAGCTCGGCCCCGAACACGGTGGGCAGGCCGGCGGCCCGGGCCGCCCCGGCGAAGCGGACCACACCGTAGAGGCCGTCGTGGTCGGTGAGGGCCAGGGCGGTGAGGCCGAGCCGTGCCGCCTCTGCGGCGAGCTCCTCGGGGTGGCTGGCCCCGTCGAGGAAGGAGAAGTTGGAGTGCGCGTGGAGCTCGGCGTAGGCCATCGTCCCGTTCCGGCTAGCCGTAGGTGGCTTCGACCCACCAGCGGCCCCGTTCGAGCAGGAGCAGGTGTGCGGACCCAGCGGTGACCGCTTGCAGCCGGGCACCCCGCCGCCGGGACCGCGACCACCACCGCTCGTCCGACGGCCAGGGGCCCGCCCACCCGGAGAGCGGGGTCCAGGGTCCCTCCTCCACCGAGAGGCGGTCGGGCGGGGAGGCGAGCAGGCCGCGTCCCGAGACCCGCACCGGGCCCCCGCTGGCATCGGCCAGATCGGCGCGGAGGGGTGCGGGGTGGACGACGGCCGGGGCCGGCGGCGGGAGCCGCCCGGGCCATGGGGCGCCACCGTCCCGGCTCTTCTGCTCTGCCCGGGCGTTCCAGGTGACGAAGCGGGCGCGTTCCACCGGCCCGCGCCCGCCCTGGAGGTGGGCGGTGACCACGCCGTCGGGGCCGAGGAGGTCCTGGACAGCCTCCAGGCACCTGGCCGCCCGGGCGTCGGTATCGCTGACCCCGCCCCAGAAGCCGGGCTCGGTCATCACCGGCGCCGCCGTGTCCCCCCCGATGGTCCGGCTCCGGTCGGAGCGGCGCGTGCGCAGACCGGCCGCCTCGCCGGTCCGGCCCCCGGCGACCCGGTGACCGAGGGCGCCGTCCGCCCCGAATCGCCCGAGCACGTGGGCTTCGGGCAGTGCGGCGAACTCCCCGAGGGTGTGGATGCCCAGGCGGCCGAGCAACTCGGCGAGGTCGGGCTGCCCGAGGCTGAGGACCGGCAGCGGAGCGAGGAACTCCGGGGTCCCCCCGGCCGGGACGACCAGGCCCCGTCCGGCGGCGAGCACGGCGGCGAACAGCCCGTCGGCCACCCCGACCTCGGCAGGGGTGACCGCCGAGGCCGTGGCACGGACGAGGTCGGCCAGGGCGGCCTCGCCACCGAAGTAGCGGGCGGGCCCGCGTGCCGGCAGCGAGCAGATGCCGGGGCGCACGGCGGTCACCCAGGGGCAGAGGACCTCGATCCTGGCGACCACCGCGGCAAAGGCGCGCAAGGCGGCCCCGCCCTCGTCCTCCTCCAGGAGCTCGGGGCAGCGCACGACGAGCAGGCGGTCCATGTCAGGTCCCGGGGTCCCCGGCCCCGCCCACCGTCCCGTCGGGTGCGGGCAGCCACAGGTGTCTGCTGGCCGGCCGGCCGGCGGACCGGCGGCCGGCAGCGGTCACCGTCATCCGCCGCCGGCTGAGGTACCCCTCGCCGGTCCCGACCCCCTCCCAGACCGCCTCGTCGACCCGGAGCTGGAGATCGGGCGGCTCGGGCCAGTCGGTCCGTCCCGGCGCCACCACCAGCACGGCCCCGCGCCCCCGCACCCGTGCCACCAACCGTCGGGCCACGGCCGGCCGGGGCGGGAAGGGGGGGTACAGCAGCACCAGGTCGACCCCCTCGAGCAGCGCGGCGGTGACCCCTGCCCACGCCGCCCCCGGCCGGGGCACCACGGCCAGGCGCCCGAGGTCGATGCCGAGGTCGTGGGCGGCGAGCGCGCCGAGGGCGGGATGGCCGACCAGCGCGCACCACGAGCCGGCGCCCGAGGCCGCGGACACCAGGGCCAGCGCCACGCTGAGGGCGCCGCCGTCGGCGGGACCGTGCACCACCAGGGTGGTACCCCGGCGCAGGACCCCGTCCGGCAGCAGCCCGGCCAACGGTGGCGCCACCGGGAGGAGGCGGGTCCGGCCGGCGGCGACCGGGCGGGCACGCTCGCCGATCAGGGCCAGGGCGGCGAGGGCGGTCGTGTCGAGCCCCCGGTCCAGGCTCCCCCGGGGGGGCGGGGTCGTCCCCTCCTCCGGGGCATCCGCGTCCCGTCGTCGGGGAGGTGCTACGAACATACGTTCGATAGTAGCGAGCGCCGGGCCGGTCTGCCCAGTCCGTTCTGCCCGCCGGGTCGGCGTGCTCCGGGCACGCCGACGCTGCCGGTCTTCAGCGGATGACGAAGTCCGAGAGGTCCGGCTCCTTCGTCCACGCCCAGTAGTCGACCAGGCGCCAGGGGCTCAGCACGTGGATCTCCCCCTGCGAGTTCTTGAAGAAGGAGTGCTTGATCGAGGGCTGGGACCACACCAGCTTCTTGATCTCGCGCTGGCTCCGCTCGTGCCAGTCGTGGTAGCGCTCCCGGCGGGGCTCCATCGACCGGTGATCGCCGACCACGAGCGCCTCGAGGCACCGGGTGATGTAGCGCATCTGGCACTCGGAGTGGAAGATGAGACTGCCGCCGTGGGCCAGGTTGGTGCCCGGACCGTACATGCAGAAGAAGTTGGGGAATCCCGGCACGGTGATGCCGAGGTAGGCCGCCGGCCGCTCCCCCCACATCGTGCGCAGGTCGACCCCGTCCCGTCCGGTGATCCCCATCGGTGCGAGCATCCGCGTCGCCTCGAACCCGGTCGCGTAGACGATCACGTCGGCCGGGTACCGTGCGCCGTCGACGGTGACCACCGCGTCCGGCTCGATGTGGTCGATGGCGGTGCGGACCAGGTCCACGTTGTCGCGGGTGAGCGCGGACAGCCACGCACCGTTGTCCTGCAGCGTGCGCTTGCCGGTGGCCGGGTAGTCGGGCACGACCTTTGCCAGCAGGTCGGGGTCGTCGCCGATTTGACCGGCGATCCACTCGGTGAACATCTGCCGGGTGAGCTCGTTGGTCTCACTCACCGCCCGCTGCTGGTCGGGGTAGTCGGCGTCGACTCTGGCCGCCTTGAGGCCCTTGTCGCAGCCGGGCCAGAAGAGCAGGAACCGGTACCAGCGCCCGTAGAAGGGCAGGTGTCGGAGGGCCCAGCGCACCCCCGGGCCGACCGTCGCGTGGTAGTTGGGGTTCGGGAACATCCACTGGGCGGTCCGCTGGAAGACGGTCAGGCGCCCGACCGCCGGGGCGATGGTCGGGGCGATCTGGAAGCCGCTCGCCCCGGCCCCGATCATGGCCACCCGCCGACCGTCGAGTGCGACATCGTGGTCCCAGCGGGCCGAATGGAAGGCGGGCCCGGCAAAGGTCTCCTGGCCCGGGATGTCGGGAAGATGGGGACGGTTGAGTTGGCCGACGGCCGAGATGATCGCGCGGGCCTCGAGTACGTCCGCCGTGCCGTCGGCCGCGCGCACCCGCACCGACCAGGTGGCGGTCTCCTCGTCCCATGCGGCGCCGAGCGCTTCGGTCTCCCACCGCACGTGCCGCCCAATGTCGTACTTGTCCATGACCGACGCGAAGTAGCGCTGGAGCTCGGGCTGGCGGGCGAAGTACTCGGTCCAGTGGTCGCTCGGCTCGAAGCTGTAGCAGTAGAAGTGGTTGCCCACGTCGACCCTGGCACCCGGGTAGGAATTCTCCCACCAGGTGCCGCCGACGCCGGCGTTCTTCTCGAGGATCGTGAAGGGGATGCCGGCCTCGAGGAGCCGGATGCCGGCCAGCAGGCCCGACTGGCCGCAGCCGACCACGACCACCGGGAATGCCGCCCGGTCGGAGGCGCTGCCGGCCATCTCCACCCGACGGGCATCGCGGCCGTCGAGCTCCATCTCCTCCATCAGCAACGGGACGTACTCCTCGGGGACGTCCTCGCAGACCAGCCAGCTCATCATCTCGTGGAGCAGCTCGGCGGGGAGCGGCGCGGGTTCGGGGCAGCCGCGCGCCCGGTAGTCGCCGATGACCTCGAGGGCGAGGGCCCGGGCATCGGCCTTGTCCTCCTCGCTCATGTACCCCTGCACCTCGTTGAGGAAGAGGCCGGCCGGCCGCAGCCGGCCACGGATGATCTCCGGGTCGCCGGACATGTGCACGAGCGAGAGCAGCAGCGTCGGGATCGAGACGTCGAGGAGGGCTTCGGCGACCTCGGCGTCGGAGGTGTCGAACGGCTCGCCTGCGTGAGGATTGCGCACGGCCGGACACTACGCCGCAGGACCGGGGTGTTGGCGTGGGCCCCAGCCACCGGTGTGCGAGAGTACGGAGCGTCGACGTCGGGCGACCAGGGAGAGCCGTGCGCCAGGTGGTGATCGAGGGGGCGGGACGGGTCGTGGTGGCCGAGGCTCCCGATCCGGTGCCGCCCGGACCCGGCGGTGCCGTGGTGTCCGTCGACGCGACCGCCATCTGCGGTTCGGACATGCACTTCTACGACGGCGACCTCCCCGCCGGCGGGGGGCTGCCGGTCGGCCACGAGTTCCTCGGCACGGTGGTCGAGGTGGGTCCCGACGTCAATCGGTTCCGGATCGGCGACCGGGTGCTGACCGCCTCGGTGACCGGATGCGGGAGGTGCGCGGGATGTAGCACCGGGGACCCCGTCCTCTGCCGCGAAGGGCCGAAGATCTTCGGGTCCGGGGCGCTCGGCGCGGGCCAGGCCACCGCGGTTGCGGTGCCGGCCGCCGACTTCCAGCTCATGTCCATCCCCGACGGGATGGACGACGAGGCGGCCCTCCTCCTGACCGACAACCTGTGCACCGGATGGGCCGGCGCGCAGCGCACCGACGTCCCCCCGGGCGGCACGGTGGCCGTGCTCGGACTCGGCGCGGTCGGCCTCTGCGCGGTCCGTTCGATGCTCGCCCTCGGTGCCGGGCGGGTGCTGGCCATCGACCCGGTAGCCGGTCGGAGGGACCGGGCCGCAGATTCGGGCGCCGAGCCACTCGAGAGCCCGACCGTCGACGCGGTGCTCGCGGCGACCGACGGTCTGGGAGCCGACGCCATCATCGACACGGTCGCCCACGACGCCACCCTCGACGACGCCTTGTCTGCGGTGCGAGCGGGGGGCACCGTCTCGGTCATCGGGGTCCACGATCTGGCCCCCTATCCGATGCCGCTCCTCTCGGCCCTCCTGCACAGCGTGACCCTGCGTCTGACCACCGCGCCGGTCCACCGGACGTGGAGCGAGCTGGTCCCGCTCGTCACCGGCGGGCGCCTCCGTACCGACGGCATCTTCACCCACGTCTTCCCCCTCTCCGAGGCCCCGGACGCCTATGCCGCGGTGGCCGCCCGGAGCGCCGAGTGCATCAAGGTGCTGCTCCGCCCCTGACCCGCTCGGGTCGCGCCGACTGCTCCGACCACGGCATCCCCGGCGGGCCGTCGCCCGGGGTCCGAATGAGCCCTACGGCGCGCGCCCGGCGCTACGATGGGCGCACCAGAGAGAGGAGGTGGTCCAACTGAGCGATAAACGATTTGGGACCCTGGAGGTGGCTGGCCGCTGAGGCGGCTCGCTGTACCACCTGGCGAATCCCAGCCAGACACCCACCGGGCCACCTAGCCGGAACGTTGGTCCCATCCGGCGCCTCGCGGGAGCCCGGCGCACCACAGCAAACCCGTCGCTACGCGGCGCCCCCGGGGGCGCCGCGTAGCGCGTCGGGCCGGGCACCTTCGGGGCCCTCCTGCCTAATTGACGCCCTCCCAGAGCCCGACCGGTGCATTCCCCACTGCGAAGTGACCCGGCTGCCGTCCGCCGGAAGCGGCCCGCTCGATGCGCTGCTGCATACCCGGGCTGAGGTCGCCGGCGGCGATCATCTCGAAGTAGGTGGCCGTGGCGTTCCCCACGTCGAAGAAGTCACGCTGCCAGCTCCATCGGAATCCGCCCGCGTACCGGAACCAGCTGCCCCCGAGCCCTGCTATCTCGTAGTGGCTCCCGTCGGTTCGGGTGGCGTCGGCCACCTGCCGCCACAGACCGAGGATCTCCCCCTGGAGGTCGTCGATGAGGATGCGCATGTACGGGTAGGTCCAGCCACCGAGACCCTCCATTTCGAGGCCGACTGCGTAGTCGCGGATCTGGTCGCGCCCGACGGCCATGAACTCGTCGTTGGGCCCCACGTTCCACCCGTAGGTCGCGTCCTCGGTGTACATGTCGGCAAGGGGTCGCCAATCCAGCTCCGCCTCGCAGCGCCGGTTGAGCTCCAACCAGCGCTGCATCATCTCTTCGAGCTCGACTCGGGGGAACGACGGCACGGGCTACTCCTCTTCGACGATGGACAGTGCGTGGGTCGGGCAGTATCGGACGGCGGCTTCGACCGCCGGCCGTTTCGCTGTGTCCGGAGACTCCTCCAGAACGACCACCGGGGGATCCTTTCCGAGCGCGAACACGTCCGGGGCCTCGGACTCGCAGACCCCGTGGCCCTGGCAGAGGTCGGTGTCGAGGGCGATCCGCATCAGTCGGCCGATCCCGCCCGTGTCCGGTTTTCTGCCCCCGGCCGGCGCCGATAGCGGACGACACAGGGCTGGCTGAGCTGGACGACCATCTTCGAGTGGTCGTTGCGGTAGGAGTCCGGGGGCTGGGCGAGCTCGAACTCCCAGTCGAGCAGGAGGACCGAGAAGATGGCTTTGAGCTGCATCATGGCGAACGCTGCCCCCACGCACCGGTGGCGCCCTGCGCCGAAGGGGATCCACGTCCACGGATTGGCCTGGTCCTCCGCCCGCGGCGCGAGGTACCGCTCCGGGACGAAGGCGTCCGCATCGACGAAGTCCTCGCTGATGCGGTTGGACACCGCCGGGCTCGCGCCCACCATCTGACCGGACCGGATGAGGAAACCCTCGCACTCGAGGTCCTCCTTGGCCACCCGCAGCAGCAGGATGAGCGGCGGGTGGAGCCGAAGGGCCTCCTTGAGCGCAGCTTCGACCCGCGGCATCTCGCGCAGGGCCTGGTAGCTGACCTCCGCGCCCCCGGCGTAGAGCTGGGCCAACTCGTCGTCGACGAGCGCCATCTCCTCGGGGTGGCGCAGCAGCTCGATGAGGGTCCAGGCCGCGGTGCCCGAGGTGGTGTGGTGACCGGCGAACATCATCGAGATGAACATCCCGGTCACCACGTCGGCGGGAAACCGCGGCGACCCGTCGGCCTCGGTGATCGACATCAGCACGTCGAGGAGGTCCGCCTCGTCATCGGGGACCGGTGGGGCCGATGCGCGACGCTGCATGATCCCTTCGACCAGCTCGACCAGGCTGGCCCGGGCCGCGTCGCGCCGCTCGAAGCTCTCGATCGGTGCGTACGGGTCGACGTAGGCGATGGCGTCGGTCCCCCGTTCGAGGTCGTGGTAGAGCTCGGCGAACCGTTTGTCGAGCTCGGCCCGGAACCGCTTGCCGATGAGGCAGGCCGACGAGGTGTAGATGGTCAGTTCGGCGAACCAGTCGAGCAGGTCGATCTCGCCCTCGTCGTCCCAAGTGGCCACCATGGCCTCGACCTCGGCGGCGATGGTGGCGGCGTGTCCGCGCATGAACTTGTCGCGCAGCGCCTGGTTGTGCAGCATCTCGCGTCTGCGCTCGGGCGGCGCGTCGAACACCACCCCCTCACCGAAGATCGGGGTCATGAAGGGGTAGGCCTCGGCCTGGTCGAGCACCTCCTCGGGTGATCGGAAGAAGAGCTCGTTGGCCTCGGCCCCACTGAGCAGGACCACGTCGCGCCCGGCCAGGCGGAAGACGCCGACGTCACCGCACTCGGACCGCACCCGCTCGAGGAGCGCGATCGGGTCGACCCGGAGCTCCTCGAGGTGCCCGGTCTCCCCCCCGCCCCCCGAGACCCGCGGTGGCTCCCGTCGTTCGACGTCGATGGTCATGTTCCCTCCTCGGTTGGCGGCGCCGGGCGGACCGGCGCCTCCGGCTGCAACTCGATGACGGTCGCGTGGGTGCCCCGGGGGAGTGAGACGGCCGCCACCACGGCCTCGGCCACTCCGGCCGGTCGCATGAAGTGGTCGTGTCTGGCGAACCCCCACGTTGCCCACTGCTCGATGACCTCGCCGGTGACCACCGGGTCCCAGTCCATCCCCATCCCGGTGAGGGTGGGGCCGGGTCGCACGATGGTCGCCCGCACTCCGGTTCCCTCGAGCTCCATCTGCAACGAGCGCACGTATCCTTCGAGGCCCCACTTCGAGGTCACGTAGGCGGCCATCGAGGGCCGGGGCCTCTCGACCACGTCGGAGGTCACGAAGACGATGTCCCCCCGCCGGCGGGTCACCAGATCGGGCAGCAGGGCACGGACCAGCCGGTGGGTGCCGCTCACGTTGACCGAGAGCACCGCGTCGAACGAGTCGGCGTCCGTGCCGAGGACCGAGCCGGCCATGTTCTGGGCGGCATTGGAGACGACGATCTCGACGGCACCCAGGATGTCGACCGCGGTCTTGGCGAACCGCTCGACCGAGTCGCTCTCGGACAGGTCGAGGTGGACCGCGACCGCCTCCCCTCCGCCGGCCCTGATGTCCGCCGCCGCCTCCTCGCAGGCCTCCACCCGCCGGGCGCCGAGGACGACCGGGTGGCCGCAGGCGGCCAGCGCCGCCGCGGTGGCCCGGCCGATGCCGGACGACGCGCCCGTCACGACCGCGGGCCGGCGGTCCGGGTGTGGGGCGAAGTCGGCCATCAGCGGAGGACGACCGAGGTGGGGAGGGCGGCGAGGCCGCGCACGTTGATCGAATGGACCCGCTCGATGCCCGCGGGGTCGACCTCGTAGCTGCCGATCCGGGCGACGAGCTCGGAGAGCCCGATCCGGGCCTCCATGCGGGCCAGGGGGGCGCCCATGCAGAAGTGCCTGCCGCTGCCGAAGCTGACCAGGCGGCTGGTGTCGCGGTCGAGGTCGTAGCGGTCGGGCTCGGGGAAGACCGTGTCGTCACGGTTGGCCGAGCCCACCAGCAGCAGCACCCGCTCCCCTTCGGGGATGCTCGTCCCGTGCAGCTGGACCGCTGCGCGGGTCACCCGCAGCAGCATCTGGCTCGAGGTGTCGTAGCGAAGGGTCTCCTCGACCCAGTCGGGCACCCGGGCCGGCTCCGCGAACGGCTTGGCCCGCTCGTCCGGGTTGCGCCACCCCCAGTACCACGCGTTCCCGAGCAACTTGGTCGTGGTCTCGTTGCCAGCCACAACCATGAGGAACAGGAAGGACACGATCTCCTCGTCGGAGAGGCGGTCGCCGTCGACCTCGGCCACCAGCAGTGCCGAGGTCAGATCGTCCCGGGGCGCCCTCCGTCGCCCGTCGACCATCTCCTGGTAGTAGCCGGCCAGGGTCAGTGCCGCCTCCATCCCGGCGTGCGGTACGTCGAAGACGCCGTCCTCGCGATGGAGGACCAGATCGGCGAGGCGGCGCAGCTCGGGACGGTCGGTCCGGGGGACACCGACCAGCTCGGAGATCACGTCCATCGGCACCTTCCCGGCGAAGTCGGCGATGAAGTCGAAGGTCCCGCGCTCGAGCGCCGGCTCGAGGTGTTCGAGGGTGATCTCGCGGATGCGGTCCTCCATCGCGCCCACCTTGGTCGGGGTGAAGCCCTTGCCGACCAGCGAGCGCATCCTGGTGTGCCTCGGGGGATCGAGCGCGAGGAAGGACATGGTCCGGTGGGCGTCCGGGCTGAAGGCACTCGGATCGAGGGACACGCCGTAGGCGTTCGAGTAGAGATCGACGTTGCGGAACGCGGCTAGTACATCGTCGTGCCGCGACAGCGCCCAGAAGTCGAACTCGTCGTTGCGGTAGACCGGCGCCTCCACGCGCAACCGCGCATAGGTGGGATAGGGGTCCTCGTGCATGTCGTACGCGTACGGGTTGTAGTCGAGGGGCCGGCGGAGCCCGGAGGTGGTCACGTGTCCGCGCCACCCTCGGCGCCGGCCGTCCCCCGGTCCGGCGCACCGATCATGAGCGTGGCCGCACCGGCCACGAACGAGGGGATGTCGAGGAACGACATGTGACCGATGCCTGCCGTCAAGAGGGCCCCCGAGTAGCAGGTCTCGAGGACGCGGATCACCCGCGGGTCTGTCCCCGGGCCGGCCGCCGCCGCCAGCCGGCGGTGGATGGTGCTTCCGATGCGGTCGCGCAGGTGTCGCACGTCCGGGTTGGGGCTGAGCAGCGCGACCGTGCAGGCGTCGACCAGGGCCGGACTCTGGGCGGCGAAGAGGATCATCGCCCGCACCGCCTCCTCGATGCGTTCGGCCACCGGGAGGTCGTCGTCGCCGGCGACCGGGGGCAGCGCCTCCATGCGGCGCCAGAGCACCTCGGCGAGCAGGTGGTCCTTCGAGCTGAAGTAGGTGTACGCAGTGGCGGGGGCCACCCCGGCCCGGCTGGCGACGTTGCGCACTGTGAGCCCGGAGTACCCGACCTCCTCGACCACGTCCTCCGCGCCCTCGACGAGATGTGCGACCACCTCGGCCTGACGCACGCTCAGACGGCGCCTCGTCGCCTCGACGTGGAGGCCCAACGGCGCACCGTCCCCGCTGGGGAGGGCGGAGGTGCTCACCGCTCGGTCCGGACCGCCGCCGGCCTGGTGTCGCTCATCGGCGCAAACTATAGTCCAGACACCTGTCCAACTTCACCGGGCGATCCGGGCACGGCGCCCGCGCCTCGTCCCGGCAGCCCGGGAGGAGCGGGTCAGGCAACATGTCCACACGAGACGTCCGATGACAGGGCCGGCCGACCGGCCGGCGCCGAACGAGCGGGGAGGGACGCTGACCGTGTCCAAGGAGCAATCGACCGACGGAGCCGAGGCGGGTCGACAGCCGACCGTCGGGGTGATCGGGCTCGGCCTCATCGGCGACGGCATCGCCACCAACGCCCTGGCCGCAGGGTTCCCCCTGGTGGTGTGCGACGTGCGCCCGGAGGCAACCGACCGCTATTCGGGGCGTGCCGACGTGGCGGCCTCTCCCGCCGACCTTGCCCGCAGGGCCGACATCGTGGTGGTGGCCGTGGTCGACGACGACCAGGTGCACGCCGTCCTCTCCGGACCGGAAGGCGGCCTCGCCGCGGCCCGGCCGGGGACCGCCTTCCTCATCGTGAGCACGATCTCCGCAGCCTGCGTGCAGGCCATCGGCGCCGAGGCGAACGCCCTCGGGATGGCGATGGTCGACTGCGGGGTCACCGGCGGCCCTGCAGCGGCGGCCTCCGGCGATCTGGTCTGCATGGTGGGCGGCGATCCCGCCGACATCGAGCGGCTCACGCCGCTCCTCGACGCCATCGGGTCGCTGACCGTCGCCATGGGACCCTTCGGCACCGGGCTCGCGGCCAAGCTGGCCCGCAACCTGGTCACGTACGGGTCGTGGTTGGCCGCCTACGAGGGTCAGCTGCTTGCCGAGGCGGCCGGCATCGAGCTCGCCAAGCTGGCGGAGGTCATCCGCAAGAGTGACGCCCAGATCGGCGGGGTCTCGAGGCTCATGTTCCGCACGACGGTCGCGCCGTTCACCGAGGCCGACGACGAGGGACTGGTCGGGGCCATGCGAGCTGCTGCGGGCCTCGCCCACAAGGACCTCGCCGCGGCACTGGAGCTCGCCGACACCCTCGACGTCGCGTTGCCGCTGGCCTCTCTCACGGACCAGCAGTGCGACAGCATCTTCGGGGTGGGCGGAACGGTGGCGGAGCGGTGAGCAGCGGCAGCCCGGACCCCGCGTCCGCTCCGACCCCGGTCGTGGGCGAGGAGCGGCTGTTCGAGGAGTATCTCGAGCTCGAGTCGATCTCAGGACCCGCGTGATGGGTCCGACCGAAGGGAGCAGGCGACCATGAGTGAGCCGAGCGCGGGCAGGACACCCCGGTCCAGGGGCATTGCCAAGATGGAGGAGGTCTACGGTTTCTCGGTCGACCCGGACCAGCTCGAAGGTCCCTATGCCGCGTTCACCGTCGACCACCTCTTCGGGACGGTCTGGACGAGGGACGCACTCGGGACCCGGGACCGGCGTCTGATCACCATCGGCGTGCTGGCCGCGTTGGGCCAGTCCCCGCTCATCGAGATCCAGTTCCGCTCGGCGCTCGAGCGCGGTGAGCTGACCGAGGAGCAGGTGCGTGAGATCGTGCTCCACCTGACCCACTACATCGGGTGGCCGCTCTCGACCGAGGTCAACGCCGTGGCCGAGAAGGTCATCGCCCAGCGCCGCAAGGCAGAGGCCGTTGCCCCCCCGCCCGGCACCAGGGGAGCCGGGGCGTGAGCGCGGCTGGTGCCGCCGACGGTGCGCCGACGGTTCGCTTCGACTTCACCGGCAAGGTGGCCATCGTGACCGGCTCGGCCGGTGGGATCGGTCAGGCCTACGCCGAGGCGCTCGCATCTGCTGGGGCGTCGGTCGTCGTGGCCGACATCGACGCCACGGGGGCCGGTGCGGTCGCAGCCGGGATCGAGGAGCGCGGCGGCGCGGCCACCGCAGTGCGAGTGGACGTGGCAGACCCGGGTTCCGCCGCGGCGATGGCGGAGGCAACGACCGAACGGTTCGGCGGCATCGACTTCCTCGTCAACAACGCGGCGATCTTCGGGACGATGAAGCTCGATCTCCTGCTCACGGTCGACTGGGACTACCTCAACCGCTTCCTCTCGGTCAACATGCTCGGAGCGCTCAACTGTGTCCGGGCCTGCTATCCGGCGATGCGTGCCCGGGGTGGGGGAGCGATCGTGAACCAGTCCTCGACAGCGGCCTACCTCTACGCCGGCTTCTACGGGCTCGCCAAGGCCGGGGTCAACTCCATCACCCAGCAGCTCGCCCACGAGCTCGGGGGCGACCACATCCGCACCAATGCGATCGCGCCGGGGCCGATCGACACCGAGGCGTCGCGCACGGTCGTGCCGGACGCGTTCATGCAGCCGATCCTGGCCGGACTCGCCATCAAGCGCCAGGGGCTGCCGTCGGATCTGACTGGCCTGTGCCTCTTCCTCCTCTCCGATCAGGCGTCCTGGATCACCGGCCACGTGTTCAACGTGGACGGCGGACAGGTGGTGCGCCCGTGACGGAAGGCGGTACCCGACCGGCGGGCATCCGGGCCGGCGGCCATCGATGACCGACCACCGGATCGCTGTCGGGCTCGACGGCGGCGTGATGAGCGTCGTCTTCGACCGCCCCGAGGTACGCAACGCGTTCGACCGCGCCATGTACCGGGCGGTGACCGGCGCACTGAGCGACGCCTTGACCGACGACGGGGTGCGGGCCGTCGTGCTGTCCGGCCGGGGCACGGCGTTCTGCTCGGGTCAGGACCTGAAGGAGATGACCGCCATCGCGACCGGAGGGTCCCGCCCGGACGCCGGGTCGGGCTTCCAGGAGCTGCTCGACGTCGTGGTCGGGTTCGACAAGCCGTTGCTCGCCGCGGTGCACGGCGTGGGGGTGGGGCTCGGATGCTCGGTGCTCGGCCATGTCGACCTCGTGCTCATCGACGAGGACGCCAGGCTGCGGGTTCCCTTCGCCGAGATGGGCGTGCCACCGGAAGCCGCCAGCAGCGTGCTGCTCCCGGCACGGATGGGATGGCAGCGGGCCGCCGCCGCGCTGCTCGCCTCGGAGTGGATCAGCGCTTCCCAGGCGGTGGAGTCGGGCCTCGCGTTGCGGGTCTGCCCGGCCGGCACCGTGCTCGAGGAAACCCTCGCCCTTGCTCGCACCGTCGCCTCGTTCCCGGCGCACGCCACCCGCGAGATCAAGCGTCTGATGCTGGCCGGTCGCGGCGCCGACGTGGCCGAGGCCCGCCGGCGCGAGGAGGCCGCCTTCGCCGCCCTCTTCGCCGACCCCGCCCGCAATCCGGGATCCCAGCTGCTTGACGCGCTGGGGGAGTGACCGGCCGTGCGGCTCGGGATCACCGCCTTTCTCACCGACCGGACCATGACCCCCGCCGACCTGGCCACAGCGGCCGAGGAGCGCGGGTTCGCCTCGCTCTATCTCCCCGAGCACACCCACCTCCCGGTCCGAGCCGACACGCCGCCCGCCCTGGTCGAGGGGGTGCATCTGGAGGACTACCGCCGCAGCCTCGACCCGTTCGTGGCCCTGGCCACCATGTCCTCGGTGACCACCACGCTGCGTCTCGGGACCGGGGTGGTCCTGATCGCTCAGCACGACCCGATCGTGCTTGCCAAGCAGGTCGCCACCCTCGACCATCTGAGCGGTGGCCGGGTCGTCCTCGGCATCGGGTTCGGCTGGAACCGCGCCGAGGCGGCCGACCACGGTGTCGACTTCTCGAGTCGTCGCGGGGTGGCACGCGACCACGTCCTCTGCATGCAGGCGCTCTGGGGGGCCGACCCCGCCGAGTACCACGGAGAGCACATCGAGCTCGACCCGTGCTGGAGCTCGCCGAAGCCGGTCCAGCGTCCGGGCGTCCCCGTCCTCGTCGGCGGCCGTGCCGGCCCTGCGACGTTCGCCGCCATCGCCGAGTACGCCGACGGATGGCTCCCGGTCGGCGGCTCGGGGCTGGGCGAGGCCATGCCGGTGCTGCGGCGTGCGGCCGAGGAGCGCGGTCGGGAGCCAGGATCGGTCCGGGTGGTCCCGTTCGGAACCGTCCCCTCGGACGCCAAGCTCGCCCACTTGCGCGACCTGGGTATCGACGAGGTGGTGCTGCGGGTGCCCTCCGGTGGTCCTTCGGTGATGCTCCCGGTCCTCGACGAGTATGCCGGCTACGTGGCGCGGTTCGGTGACGCGGATGCCTGAGGAACCGCCCCGCCGTGAGGGGCCCCGCCGTGCGGGGCCACCCGGCAGGCCCTGGAGTGGCGGGGGACGCGAGCAGTTGGCCGCGGCGGTGCGTCGTCTGATGGAGCTCACGGTGACCTCGTCCCCGTCCCCGGCTGTTCTCGCCGACGCCGCACGAAAGATCACAGAGATTGCGGACGGTTTGGAGGTCTCGGTGCCGGCGGAGGGTCCCGTGCCGATCGGCCGGTTCGCCGAGCATCCGGTCGGGCCCGAGGAGGTCGGCGCCCTCGCCTCGGCCATGCCCTTCGACATGGTCATCGGCAGCTGCAACCCGCTGTCCCCTCCGGTCGAGGTCGAGTTCAGGCCACCCCTGGCCATCGGCCGGGTGGTGTTCTCGCCGACCTACGAGGGCGCACCGGGGTGCGTGCACGGCGCGGCGCTCGCCGGGTGCTTCGACATCATGCTCACCGCGGCCAACGTGCTGGCCGACGCGGCCGGTCCCACCGTCGAGCTCTCGATCAAGTACCGCAAGCCGACCCGGGTGGGCGTGGAGTCGGTGTTCGAGTCGTGGGTCACCCGGCGGACCGACCGTCGTGTGTTCAGCCAGGGCCGGCTGCTCCAGGACGGCGTCGTCACCGTCGAGGCGCTCGGGGAGTTCGTACACATGGAGCGCACCCGCATCGCGGCGATGCACCGGACGGAGGACCGCACGGCAACGGCCGGGGACGGGTGAGCGGGTGCGCCACGCGCGCGCCGTCCACATTCTCTAGAGTCTGGTCACGGCGCCCCCCGGGGAGAGGATCGACGACCTGCCCGGGCAGCCGACGAGCAAGGGGGAGACTGCCTGTGAGGTATTCCATTCGGAACCGTCCCGGCACGAGCGGGAGGGGTGCTCCGATCGCAGTGACGCTCACCGCCCTGGCGCTCGCGCTCACCCTGACCGCCTGCTCCTCGACCACCAGTTCGCCGCCGACGACCACCGGCGGCTCTGGCCCGACCTCGGGTATCCCGGCATCGGCGTTCGGCGACACCACCGGGCTCACGTCGTCCACGGTCTCCGTCGGTAATGTGTCGACGCTCTTCGAAGGCCTGTTCAAGGGTGCCTACATCGGGACGGAGGCCTATGCCGCCTACATGAACTCCCAGGGCGGCGTCCACGGGCGCAAGATCCTCGTCGACTCCTACGACGACGGCTACGCGGGTGCACCCAACAAGCAGTACACCCAGGAAGCTGCTCAGAAGGACTTCGCCCTCGTCGGCGGGTTCTCCACGTTCGACAGCTTCGGGGGAACCGTCCTTGCCGCAAACCCGGACGTGCCCAACATCACAGTCAGCCTCGACACGGCTACCGGGAACCTGCCCAACAGCTTCAGCCCCCAGCCCGCCTCGGGCGGCTGGCAGCTCGGCCCGCTCGTCTACTTCCAGAAGAAGTACCCTGCCGACGTCACGCACGCGGGCGCCCTCATCGCGGATGTGCCCTCGGCCATCTCCAAGTGGCAGGGGGAGGAGGCAGCGATGAACTCGCTGGGCTACAAGGTCGTCTACGACCCCCAGTTCGGCATCACCCAGACCGACTTCACCCAGTACGTCGTCTCCATGCGCAACGCCGGGGTCAAGATCCTCTTCGTCGAGCAGATGCCGGAGAACTATGCGGCCGCCGTGGTCAAGGCCCTCAACCAGCAGGATTACCACCCGGTCGTCGTGTTCGGCGCTTCGACCTACAGCGAGGCACTCGTGCCGAACTCGGGCGGCGCGGCGGCCATCGACGGCAGCTATCTCGAGCAGGCCACCTCGCTCTACCTCGGGGAGGACTCGTCAGCGCTCCCGGCGGTGAACACCTTCCTGAGCTGGATCCAGAAGGTGTCCCCGGGGTTCAAGGCCGACCTCTACACGCTGTACGGCTGGACCTCGGCGGAGCTGTTCACTCAGGCCCTTCAGGCGGCAGGCCCCAACCCGACCCGGGGCTCGGTGCTCGAGCAGCTGCGCAAGATCACCACCTTCAACGCGGGCAACCTGCTCGCCACGGCCGATCCGGGCGGCAAGGTCCCGGCCTCCTGCTACATCATCGGGCACATCGTCAACGGTCAGTTCCAGCGCCTCGACGACCCGCCGGTGACCGGTCCGACCCACGGCTACCGGTGTGACGAGCCGTACTACTACTACCCCCCGAAGAAGTAGGAGCGGGACGCAGCAGGATCCGTCACCCTCCTGGCTTCGAGGCCGGGCCCGGGGCCGGGTTGAGGGGCAGGATCATCGGCGCGCTGGGCGTCTGGTTGAAGTTGAAGTCGTCGGCGAGGTTGCCGAGGATGGACTCGTTCTCCCGCACGCCCGGACGGGGGTCGGGCCGACCATCGTTCGCGGGATCGAGGCGGGCCCCGCCGAGGAAGTCGTCCTCGATGAACTTGAGATAGGCGTCGTCGCTCAGCGTCTGGTGGTCGATGTGCCCCTTCTTGGCGTAGGGGCTGATGATGAGGCTCGGGACCCGCAAGCCGTAGCCGTTCCCGTCGACCGTGGGCGGCGCGACGTTGTCGTAGAAGCCCCCCCACTCGTCCCAGGTGAGGAAGATCGCGGTGGAGTCCCACTCGGGTCCGCTCTCGGCGGCGTTGATCAGTTTGGTCACGTAGGCCTGCCCCTCGTGGATCCCACCGAGATCGTCGGCCTGACCCGGTACGCCGAGTTCGGGGTGCTCGGAGTTGGGCACGCTGGGTTCGATCCAGGAGACGGTGGGCAGGGTCCCGTTCTTGGCGGCCGAGAGGTACGAGCCGAGCGGTGTGACGTTCGAGATCTGATTGTCCGCCTGGACGTCCGAGAAGATCGGCAGCGGGTCCCAGATGCCGGGCGTCTGGTAGTCCGAGGCGTTGGGCGGGCAGGTGGCCAGGTCCAAGTCGAAGCAGTCGACCTTGGTGCCGTTCTCGATGTAGTACCGCCAGGTCACGTGCTGCTGGTAGAGGAGATCGGTGATGTCCGTCCATGACGAGTGGATGTCCGACGTTCCGGTGGCGAGTGCCTGGCTGACCCCCTTCTGCTCTCCAGCCGGCGCGTAGGGCCCGACGATGTTGTTCACGCAGCTCGAGGCCTGCGCCGTCGAGCAGAGTGCCGACCAGCCCGAGACCAGGTACAGATGCTGGGGCAGGCTCCAACTCAACGAGGACGCGAAGAAGTGGTCGTCGAGCGTGTAGTGCTCGGCGTAGTTCCAGTAGTTGGGGATCTCCCTCGCGTCCTCGTAGCCCATGACGTCGGTCGGGTACCCGTACTGCTCGGCGGAGGCGACGAACCCGTCCATCTTGCCGCCGTCCTCGACGGCCTCGGCGCAGGGGTAGGAGTGGCAGCCACCCACGTCGGTGCTCGAAGGGTTGTTGTACGGCTTGTCGCAGCCCTCGGTCACCGGATCGGGAACGCAGACCGTGAACTGACCGTTGGCCGCCGGGATGCCGTCTGCTGCGGGGTAGGTCCCGAAGTAGTCGTCGAACGACCGGTTCTCCTGCATGATCACGATCACATGCTTGATCTTGTGGATGGCCGTCGGCGTGCCGTCGGGAAGGGTGGCCGCGGTCTCGGCGACCGCGCTCCGCGACCGTGCAGCCACCGAACGTGCTCGGGCTGCCGGCGTGCCGGGCGCTTTGCCTGCTGCGCCCGCAACGGCTGAGGTCGCCAGGGTGGCGGCCCCGCATGTCGCTGCCCCCACGAGCACGGCCGCCGCAGCCGCTGCTGCGCGGACGGATCGCGAATTCCTCATCATCAGCTGCCCCCTTCGGGGTTCAAATGTACTGCCACCCCGGAGTTACCGTCACAGCCCCTTGACGGTCACCGGGACCGAAGCATCGGTCTTGGCGCCATTGCCGAGCTGGCCGTATGCGTTCCACCCCCAGCACTCGACGGTCCCCGTGTCGAGGAGCGCACAGGTGTGCTCATACCCCGCCGAAATTGCGGTCACCCCGCGCAGACCCCTGACGCCCACCGGGACGTCCGAGTTGGTGGTGGTCCCGTTGCCCAACTGGCCGTTGCTGTTGTCCCCCCAGCACTTGACGACCATCGTGGTGAGGAGCGCACAGGCGTGCTCATATCCGACGGCGACGGCAGTCACCCCACTCAGGTCCTTGACGGCCACCGGGGTCGAATAGCCGCCGGTGGACCCGTTGCCCAGCGCGCCGAAGCGGTTGTCCCCCCAGCACTTGAGCCTTCCGGTGGTGAGCAACCCGCAGACGTCGTACCCCCCGGCGGCGATTGCGGTCACCCCACTCAGGTCCTTGACGGCCACCGGGACCGGAGCATCGGTCGAGGTGCCGTTCCCGCCGCCCAGATCGCCGAAGGAGCCATCCCCCCAGCACCCGACGGTCCCCGTGTTGAGCAGCAAACAGTTGTCGAAACTCCCGGCGGCGATGCCGGTTACCCCGTCGTCCAGTTTTCCCGAGACGGCCACCGGGACCGAAGAGTTCGTCACGCTGACGTTGCCGAGCTGCTCGTTGGAGTTGAGCCCCCAGCACATGACCGTCTCGGTGCTGAGCAGCGCACAGCTGTGGCCATTCCCGGCGGAGACTGCGGTCACGCCGCTCAGGTCCGTGACGGCCACCGGGACGTCCGAGTTGGTGGTGGACCCGTTGCCGAGCTGGCCCCATGCGTTCCATCCCCAGCACTCGACCGTCCCCGTCTTGAGTTGCGCGCAGGTGTGGTGGTACTCCCCGGCGGCGATGGCGTTCACTCCGGTCAGCCCCTTGACGGCCACCGGGACGTCGGAGTTGGTGGTGGACCCGTTGCCGAGATCGCCGTATGCGTTCTGCCCCCAGCACTTGACGTTCTCGGTGCTGAGCAGCGCGCAGGTGTCGTACCCCCCGGCGGTGATGGTGGTGGCAGTAACTGCGCCGGCGCCGGCAGGCTGTTCCGCCCCGAGGGTGGCCCCACCGAGAGAGAGAACGCCTGTCAGACCCATCGCCGCGATGATCCGGCTGCCCCGACTACGCATCTGGTGCCCTACCCTGTTTCGTCCAACGCGGTTGGTTCGTACTCAGCGGTCTGTTCCGCCCGGACCTCGAGAGTATCACCTTCAAAAAAACACCCCCCGAAGTGGGAACGGGACGGAGGACGACCGCCCAGGGAGGGAGAAGAACGACCCCGGCGAGGTCGCGTAGGGAGGTGCGTGGGGAGGGTGGCAGCTACGGGAGCCGCCGGGCGACCTGCTCAGGAGTCGGCGGATGCGGCCCGCGCCGCGCGTCTCATCAGGCGGCTCTTTCGATTGGCAGCCTGGTTCTTGTGGATGACGCCCTTGGACGCAGCCTTGTCGATCCGCTTGACCGCCAGCCGGAGCTCCTCTTCGGCGTTGTCCGCGCCGGCGGCGATGGACGACTGTGCCCGCTTGGTCCGCGTCCGCAGTTCGGAGCGGACTGCCTTGTTGCGCGCCTGATGCTTGACCGTCTGGCGGTTGCGCTTGATCTGGCTGCGGATGTTGGCCACTGCTGGTCCTCGTCGTCCTCGTGTGCTCGGCCGGGGCGGCAACGGCCACCACCTGCTACCCGTGCGGTGCCCCCCGGGAACCCGTTACGGGCATCCACCGGGGACAACGAAGGATAGCAGCTCGCCCCCGGCCGGTCGGGCCGACCCAGCCGCGGGCGGCCGGCCGGTGCGGCAAGGCGGCTTGGGTACGCTGGAGAGCCCGTGCTCCCCGCCACCCGAATCCGCAACTTCTCGATCATCAGCCACGTCGATCACGGCAAGTCGACGCTGTCCGACCGTATCCTGGAGCTGACCGGGGCGGTCGACCCCCGTCAGATGCGCGAGCAGTACCTCGACTCGATGGACATCGAGCGCGAGCGGGGGATCACCATCAAGGCGCAGAACGTGCGGGTGCCCTGGGGCGATCACACCCTCCACCTCATCGATACCCCGGGACACGTCGATTTCGGGTACGAGGTGAGCCGTTCGCTGGCCGCCTGCGAAGGGGCGGTCCTCCTGGTCGACGCATCGCAGGGGATCCAGGCCCAGACCCTTGCCAACTGCTACCAGGCGCTCGAACACGACCTCGAGATCGTCGCCGTGCTCAACAAGATCGACCTGCCGGCTGCCGACCCCGAGCGGTGCGCCGCCGAGATCGAGTCGGTGCTCGGGATCGAGGCCGCCGGGATCCTCCGCCTCTCGGCCAAGACCGGAGAGGGTGTGCCCGAGCTGCTCGACACCATCGTGGCCCGGATCCCGGCCCCCACCGGGGACTCCCACGCCCCGCTCCGGGCCCTCATCTTCGACTCGGCCTACGACCAGTACCGGGGGGTGGTCAGCTCGATCCGGGTCATGGAGGGGACCCTGACCCGGTCCGACCGGCTCCGGTTCATGCAGGCCGGGATCAACCACGAGATCGAGGAGATCGGCATCCGGACCCCGGACACCGTCCCGGTCGCGGAGCTCGGCCCCGGCGAGGTCGGCTATCTCATCGCCGGCATCAAGGACGTGGGCGGTGCCCGCTCCGGTGAGACCGTGACCACCGCCGTCCATCCGGCGACGACCGCGCTCGACGGGTACCGCGACCCGAAGCCGATGGTCTTCTGCGGGCTCTTCCCGGTCGACGGCGACGAGCTCCCCGACCTGCGGGACGCCCTCGAGAAGCTGCGCCTCAACGACGCAAGCTTCACCTACGAACCCGAGTCGTCCCGCGCCCTGGGGTTCGGCTTCCGCTGCGGGTTCCTCGGCCTGTTGCACATGGAGATCGTCCGCGAGCGGCTCGAGCGCGAGTTCGATCTCTCCCTCATCGCGACCGCTCCCTCGGTCGCCTACCGGGCCTTTCTCGCCGACGGGTCCGAGGTGGACGTGGACAATCCGAGCGAGCTGCCCGAGCCGTCCCGGCTCGACCACGTGGACGAGCCCATGCTGCGGGCCACCATCCTGACCCCGGCCGAGTACACGGGCACCGTGATGGAGCTCTGCCAGGGGCGGCGGGCGGAGATGCTGAAGATGGAGTACCTCTCGCCGGAGCGGGTCGAGTTCGTCTACGCGATCCCGCTGGCCGAGGTGGTGGTCAACTTCTTCGATCAACTGAAGAGCCGGACCAAGGGGTACGCCAGCCTCGACTACGAGCCGGAGGGGTACGCCACCGCCGATCTGGTCAAGGTCGACCTGCTCATCAACCACACCCCGGTGGACGCCTTCTCCACCATCGTGCACAAGTCCGAGGCCGACAGCTACGGGCGGAGGATGACCGAGAAGCTGCGCGAGCTGATCCCGAGGCAGCTGTTCGACGTGCCCATCCAGGCCGCCATCGGCGGCCGGGTCCTTGCCAGGGAGACGGTCAAGGCACGCCGCAAGGACGTCCTCGCCAAGTGCTACGGCGGCGACATCACGCGCAAGCGGAAGCTCCTCGAGAAGCAGAAGGAGGGCAAGAAGAAGATGAAGAGCATCGGGAGAGTCGAGGTCCCACAGGAGGCGTTCGTCTCCGCCCTCCGCCTCGACGATTGAGCCGGTCGGATCCCGGATGAACCCGGGACGCGCGCGCCAGGCGTCTAACGTAGCCCTGGTGCCGGACGGTTCCGCCATCGTGGTCTCGGATGTCTCGAAGACGTACCGGATCCTCCGACGGGAGGAGCGGACCAACTATGCGGCCGAGGCGCTGCTCAAGCGGATGCGGGGCCGGAAGCAGCGTCCCGAGCAGTTCGAGGCGCTCCACGGGGTCTCCTTCGAGGTCGGCTGGGGCGAGGTGGTCGGCATCATCGGCCGCAACGGGGCCGGCAAGAGCACGCTGCTCAAGATCATCAACCGGATCACCGCGCCGACGACCGGGCGCATCGAGCTCGGCGGCCGGGTGGGCAGCCTGCTCGAGGTGGGCACCGGGTTCCACCCGGAGCTGACCGGGCGCGAGAACGTCTTCCTCAACGGCACCCTGCTCGGGATGCGCCGCAAGGAGATCGCCGAGCGCTTCGATGCGATCGTCGACTTCGCCGGGACCGAGAAGTTCCTCGACACCCAGGTCAAGCGCTACTCGACCGGCATGTACATCCGCCTCGCCTTCGCGGTGGCCGCCCACCTCGACTCCGAGATCCTGGTCGTCGACGAGGTGCTCGCGGTGGGTGACTCGGACTTCCAGGCCAAGTGCCTGCGCAAGATGCGCGAGGTCGCCCGGGACGGCCGGACGGTGCTCGTGGTCAGCCATCAGCTCCAGACGGTGTCGGACCTCTGCAGCTCGGCGCTCTACCTCGACGCGGGCCACCTGATGCTCCACGGCACCGTCGAGGACGCCCTCGAGGAGTACAAGCACAGCTTCGCTCGGGAGGCTCCGCTGCGCGAGGTGGCCACGCACCGACCGGGCACCGGCGAGATCCGGTTCTCCAAGGTGGCGGTGGCCGACGAGATCACCAAGCCGGGGGACGACGTGGTGGTCGAGTTCTCGGTCGGAGCCCATCCCGAGTTCGGGAGCCGCTATCACCTCTCGTGCTTCGTCAACAACGAGGACGGCATGGTGATCGCCCAGTGCGACTCCAGGGTGGTCGATTTCTGGCTGGACCCCTCGACCGACGCCCAGGGCCGGCTGCTCCTCCGGACGCCGTGGCTCAAGCCCGGGGCCTATACGGTCGACCTCTTCATCCATGCAGGCGGGCGCGCGACCGACATCTGGGAGCAGGCCTGCCATTTCCAGGTGCTCCCGGTGACGCCGTACCCGTTCCCGACCACCCCGGACGGAACCGACCACGGCGTGGTCTACCCCGACTTCGACTACTCCCAGAACTGAGCATCCGTGGCCAACATCATCATCACGCCACCGGGCAGGTTCTCGCTCCCCAAGGTCGCCGAGCTGTGGGAGGCGCGCGAGGTCCTCTACCGGTTCGGCGCCAGGGACGTGACCCTCCGCTACCGGCAGACGTTGTTCGGCGTGGTCTGGGTCGTCCTGCAGCCGCTGCTCGTCGCCCTGATCTTCACCCTTGTCTTCAGCAAGGTCGCCAAGCTGGTGGTCCCGCACGTCCCGTACCTCATCTTCACTTTCGTGGGTCTCCTCGCCTGGAACCTGTTCAGCGGGATCGTGACCCGCGCCCAGGGATCGCTGGTCTCCAACCGGGACCTGGTGTCCAAGGTCTTCTTCCCCCGCATGCTGGTGCCCCTGGCCACCGTCTACTCCAATCTCGTCGACTTCGTGGTCTCGACTGCCTTTTTGGCAGTGCTCTGGATCATCTACGGGATCAACCCGGGCCCACAGGCGTTCCTGCTCCCGGTCTGGACCGTCCTGGTGATCCTGCTCGCCAGTGGCGTCGGGCTGATGACCGCCGCCCTCACCGTGCGCTACCGCGACGTGAACTACTTCGTCCCCTTCGTGCTCCAGTTCCTCCTCTACGCGAGCCCGATCGCCTATTCGATCACCGCCGTCAAGAGCTATCGCCTGATCTACGACGTGAACCCGCTGACCTGGCTGCTCCAGGAGTTCCAGTGGTCGTTGGCCCGCCAGGTCGCGCCGGCGACGTGGGAGTTCGTCCTCTCCTTCGTGGTCCCCGCGGTCGTCTTCCTCGTGGGGGCGATCATCTTCGAGCAGATGGAGCGCGGGTTCGCCGACGTGATCTGAGCGTGCACATCCTCTCGAACGTCCAGGACCTCGGACCCACCAACGGGATCACGGTCCAGACGCTGCAGACCACCGTCGCACTCTGCGGCCGCGGTCACCAGGTCGAGGTGGCCTACGTTGCCGACGGCCCGTTCCGCGGCGGCTACGAGACCGCCGGGGCAACCCTGGTCGAGGTGCCCCTCCTCGACCTGCATCTCCACGGGTCGCTCGGTGCCGCCCGCTCCCTCGTCCCCTCGGTTCGCTCGGGCGTCGCCCTCCGACCGGATGTGATCTACGCCCACCGCATGCAGCCGCTGCCCTGGGCGGTAGCCACCGGCGCCCGGGTGCGCCGGCCGGTGGTGAGCCACCTCCACGGGATCACCGGCTGCACCCACCGCGTGGTCAACACGCTGCTCGGCCGTCGACCCCGCACCGTGCTGTCCGTCTCGTCGTTCCTGCGCGACCAGTTGGTCGCCGGCGGCTTCCCGGCCGGCCGGGTCGACGTGGTCCACAACGGCATCGATCCGGACGTCTACCCGTTCGGCGACCTCGAGGCCCGCACGCAGGCACGCGAG
Source organism: uncultured Acidimicrobiaceae bacterium (assembly GCA_963753905.1). Taxonomy (GTDB): domain Bacteria; phylum Actinomycetota; class Acidimicrobiia; order Acidimicrobiales; family RAAP-2; genus Bog-756. The sequence continues at coordinate 474,305 of CAVWDZ010000001.1, forward strand.
GCCCTCGGCATCGAACAGGAGGGCTTCGTGGTCCTGTTCTACGGCCGACTGGATCCGACCAAGGGGGTCGAGGTGCTCCTCGATGCTGTCGCACGGATGCGGGATGCCGGCACCGGGGTGCACCTCCTCATGATCGGGTCACCAGCAAGCGTCGAGTACCTGCGGGCCATCCGGCCCCGGTTGCGGCAACCAGGGGTGACCTGGCTCCCCAACCGGCCCGACGTGGTCACCCCGTTGCATGCGTCCGATGTCGTCGCCGCCCCGTCGGTCTGGGACGAGCCATTCGGCCGGGTGGTGCTGGAGGCGATGTCGACCGGCCGACCGGTGGTGGCCACCGAGGTCGGAGGCATCCCCGAGGTGCTGACCGGGCAGTTCACCCGCTTCCTCGTCCCGCGGTCCGATCCCGACGAGTTGGCCCGCCGCCTGTCCTCGCTCGCCACGTGGCGGACGGACGAAGCCGGCCTCGGGGAGGACTGCCGCGCGCACGTGGCCGATCACTTCTCCCTCGTGTCGATGGTGGACGCCATCGAGCACCACCTGGAGGTTGCGGTGGGTGCCTGAGCCCGCGACCGGCCGCGCAACCGGGCCGTTGGCAGGATTACCGGTGCCGGTCAGCGGCCACGTATCTCCCGGCGAGCTCCATCGCCTCGGTCCGTCCGGTCCCGGCGTGGAAGTTGTGGTCGAGTGACTGCACCACGTCGAAGCTGAAGCATTCGCTCGCGGCGAGCTTGTGGAGGCGCCGTTTCGCCCCCCTGGTCATCGGAACGGCGTCGTCCGGTCCGGAGATGACGTGCACGGCCACGTCGCTCGCGACCAGCTCGCGCAGTTGTCGCACCGGCGGATCCGTCCCGGCGAGGACGTTGACCGCGTGCCACACGACATCGGGCACCCGTGGGGCGACGGCGCGGGTCAGTCGATGGCCGCGCATCGTGCGCAGATTGATGAGCTGGCGCCAGCGCCGTAATCCGGTGGCCGGCGCTGGGGGTGGGGTCACCGCGGACGGGCGCTCCCCTCTGACTCCGGCTGGCGTCGCGAAGCGGGTCGGATTGAGCAGGCACACCCCGGCGATCCCTCCCATGCCGGCGATGGCGGTGGCTCGGTAGGCGCCCGAGCAGAGGCCGACCAGGAGGGTGCGGTCCGAGGGCCCGGTGGAGAGGAATGCGATGGCGTCGAGGATGTCGTCGGTGGCGGTGGTCGGGTAGTCCGCCGCCACCGCCGAGGTGATCGGCCAGGCGCTGTCCCCGACCCCTCCGATGTCCAGACGGAGCGAGCGGACCCCGAGCGGTGCCCACCGGCGGGCCTGCTGGACCCACTCGCGTCCGGGTCCGATGTGGGAGAGATCGACCGCGTTGAGGAAGACCACGTTGTCGTAGCTCCGCGACGCCTCTGCCCCGGACGCAGGCGCAGGGTCGTCGTCCCGAGCGCCCCCTGCCGGCTCGGTGAGGACCGCGTAGAGGCGGTCGTTGCAGATGCGCACCGGGGATTCGCATACCGTCGTCCCCCACGACGTCCTGAGCTTCCGCGCGGCAGCGGAGTGGATGCCCTCGGTGTCGCCCGTGTCGGTGCCGGAGAGGGACGTCGAGAGGTGTTCGACGATGCGGTCGACGTCCTCGGGGTCCGGAGTCGCGTTCTGCTGTTCCACGCCCAGCAGCCGGTGGGCGGCGTCGGGGTTGGTGACCGTGCTCACAGCGGTGAGCTCGGAGAGCCCGCCCGGGTCGCGGACCTCGGTCAGGACCAGGGTGGGACTCGGCGGGACCGTGGCGGCGAGGGGCGGCAATTCGCGCACCGCCCGGGCGACGTGCTCGGCGAGGACGAGCGCGGGGAGCTCGACCTCGCCCGGAGGACGGTCCGGAGGGGGCGCGATCATCCGCCGGAGTCCCACCTGGTGCCGGAGGAAGTCCTTCCCGCTCCTCGACGGGTACCAGTAGACGAGTGCGGCGGGTGGCGGTCCGGCCATGGCGGCGATGGCGGCGAGCACGGCGCCGAGCCGGACACCGACCATCGAGATCCGCCCGAACCCGTGTGCACGCAGGAGCGCGACGGCCTCGTGGATCGTCTCGCCCCACGCGTCAGGTCCGGTCTCACCCGCCGGGTCGTCGCCCGAGTCGCCGCAGCCGAGGTAGTCGAACCGGAGCGCCACGAACCCGCCTTGCGCCAAGCGTGGGGCGAGCGCCCGGAACGCCCGATGGCTCGCCTCGTACTCGAGGCCGATCGACGGGCACAGCACGGCCGCGCCGCGCGCCGGGCGACCCACGACCTCGTACAGCCACCCCGCGCAGGGTTGTCCCCGGACCGGGAACCAGATCGGTCGAGCCTGCGGCGGGGTCTTGCAAGCGGTGTCGGTGGTCTCGGTCTGCATGGTGGGGGGCGGTTGGCCGCGGGCTGAGGCTACCGGCTCGGGGGCCAGAGGTGGAACGGCTGCCATCGGTAGGATGGAGCGATGACCGGGCCCGGCGACCACACGGACTGGGAGCCGACGACTGCGAGCGCGACGGTCGCCGTGGTGACCTACGAGCGCCCGGACTTCGTGGCCCGGTGCCTCGAGCACCTCGCCCGCCAGACGGTGCTCCCCGGCGAGGTCATCGTCGTCGACTCCTCGGACAGCGGGGACACCGCACGACTGGTCCGGGAGCGCTTCCCGGACGTGCGCTACGAGGTCTGCCCGGCCGGGTGGGGCGCCATGGCCACGGCCCGCGACATCGCCTACCGCAGCACGGGCGGCAGTGTGCTGGCCTTCGTCGACGATGACGCCTTCGCCGAACCGGACTGGCTCGAGCACCTGCTGCCCGTCTTCGACGACCCCGACGTCGGCGCGGTCGGGGGCCGGCAGATCCGGGGCCAGCCCGGGGAGCTCACCGACGGGATCGACGCGATCGGCCGCCTCCGCGAGGACGGCACCCTGACCGGAGGTTTTGCCGCCGATCCAGGGGCACCGGTCGGGGTCGACCACCTGCTCGGGGCCAACATGTCCTTCCGCCGTTCGGTCCTCGACGAGATCGGCGGCATCCGCGACGGCTACACCGGAACATGCGTGCGCGAAGAAACCGATCTGTGCCTGCGGGTGAGGCAGGCAGGCTACCGCCTCGTCTACACCCCCGACGCGGTGGTCGAACACGTCGCCGCTCCCTACGCAAAAGGTAAGCGGTTCGACCTGCGCTACGTCTACTGGGCCCAGAAGAACCACCTGATCCTGCTCATCCGCAACTTCGGATCCGGCGCGCCGATCGTGCGGCGCTACCTCGCCGCGTCGACCAAGGGTGTCCTCCGGGACGGCTCGAAACGGGCCCGCCGGGCCGGGACCCGCGCCCGCGATCGGGACTTCCCCGGTGCGGCCCGCGCCGCGTCGGGCGCGCTCGCCCACACCGCGGTGCTCCTCGCTGCGACCGTCAGCGGGCTCTCGGCCGGCGTGCGCATGGCACGGCAGGATCGCCGCGGAGGATGAGCGGGCCGGGCTGGACGCGGGCCCGTCCGCCGATCACGCGGAGAACGACGTCCAGAACCGGGCGTGAGCCGCGGCGCTGGCCTCCCAGGTGAATCCCGACGCCCGGAGACGTCCCCGCTCGATGAGGTCGCGGGCGGCGGGACCGTCCTCGAGGGCGGTGAGGATGCCCTCGGCGAGGCTCGACCCGTCGGGCTCGACCAGGAGCGCCGCGTCCCCGCACACTTCCGGGAGCGAGCTCCGTCGGGCGGCGACCACCGGGACGCCGGCGGCCATCGCCTCGAGTGCTGGCAGGCCGAAGCCCTCGTAGAGGGAGGGCACCACCACGACCGCCGCCGCAGCCATCACCCCCCGGAGTGTCTCGTCGGGCACCCGCCCGGGGAGGACGGTCCCCGGGAGCGGACCGAAGAGCTGGTCGCGCCGCGGATCGGGAGGGCCGAGGAGCACCAGCGTGAGATCGGACCGGTTGCCCCGGACGCGTGCCCAGGCGCCGGCCAGACCGGCGAGGTTCTTGCGATCGGTGCACCCTCCTGCGTGCAGCACGAACGGCGGTCGGATCCCGAGCGCGGCGAGCTCGTCCTCCGCCATGGGAGCCGCGTCGAAGAATGCCCGGTCGACTCCGTTGTGAATCGCCACCGGGTCGGCCACGCCGAATTCGGAAGCCACCTCGTCGGCCGAGAATTGCGACGGGCAGATGACCACCTCGGCACGCCGCGCCGTGACCGCGGCATCGGCGGGGGGTTGGCCCTCGTCGCCAAAGCGCCACGGCACGAGGTCGTGGATGGTGAGCACTTCCGGGGAGGGAGCCGGGGGGAGGCGGAGGTCCATCCGGTGCACGACGTCGCAGCCCCGGTAGAGGAACCTCCCCGCGGCGCGGCGGACGGGGGCCGAGGCCCCGCTCAGGAGGCGGGACGGAACCCGGGCGGTGCCCGCGAGCGGCGATCGCAGCGTCCGCACCACGATCGGGCGGACGTCCCAGCCGGTCCCGAGCTCGGCCGGGGCGCGCCGGGCCAGCTCCTGCTCGTAGCGCTGTTGGCCCATGGGCTGCGCGACCGAGAGGCAGACCATGCCCAGACGACGGGTCACGACGCGCCCGTGCCGATCACGACGCCGCGCCCGGCGGTAGCGTCGACCGGGTGAACCGTGCGCGGGTCCTGGTCGGCGGCGCCGTCGTCCCCGAGCGCGACGTCCCGGCCGACCGGTCTCTCGCAATCCGCCGTGAGCTGCTGGTCGGGGTCCTCCTGCTGGCCGCGGTCGTGGTCGGTGGCGTGTACGTGGCCGTCCGCCCCGCCCCGGGTGCGGTCGACATCTGGCTGCAGCAGGTCATCCCGGGCAGCACGAGCCGGGCCGAGACCGCTGTGACCGCGCTGCGGCACCCCTGGTGCATCGTCATCGGGTCCATCGTTGCATCTGCGGTGACCGTCCGACGGGACCGGCCGCGAGCCGTGGCCTGCCTGGTCGGGCCGCCGCTCGCCCTCGTACTCTGCGAACTGGTGGTCAAGCCGGCGGTCGGCCGTACCCTCGGCGGGTCGCTCACCTACCCCTCCGGCTCGACGGTGGGTGCAGCCGCGCTGGGAGCCGCGGTGGTGCTGGCCACGCCCGAGCGACTTCGCGCCGTCGCCGTCCCGGTGGTGGCGATCTACGCGCTCGGCATGGCCGTCGCCGTCGTGGCACTCCGCTGGCACTTCCCGATCGACGCGGTGGCCGGACTGGCCTGGGGAGTCGGGGTCGTGCTGGTGGCGGATGCCTCGGCATGGTGGGCCGCCCGCCGCTGGGCCGGCCGTTCGGGCCGTGTGCGGGGAGACGACCCCGGGCCGGTCACACCCTCCAGCGCGTGAGCGCTCCGCGCGGTGGCTCCCTGCCGGCCGCGGGGATCAATCGGCGTCGGTCGGTCCGGTCTCCCGGTCCTCCGACCGGGTGCGGATGACGGCCACGGTCTTGCCCGGATCGTCGGGGTCGAAGTGGAGCGAGATGGGGCCCTCGGGCTCGTCGGGCTCGCCGGGGGCCTCCATCACAAAGGCCGGTTGCTCGCGTTCGCGCTCGAGGGCGTGCTGCAGACCGAGGGCGATGCCGCTCAGGACGGCGCCCGTTGCCGAGCGCTTCATCCAGTTGCTGAACCGGAGCGGATCGGCGGCACCCTCCGGCTCGTCCGTGGAGTCCGCCATCGCGTCGCTCCCCGGAGCAAGCAGCTCCCGCTCGTGGTCCGAGGGAGCGGGGACCGCACGCTCGGGGTCCGAGGCCGGTTCCTGGCCGATCTGCACCCACCCCACGGTACTGGTCGACGCAGGCGGGGCGTGCCGTAGGATCGGCCACGTGCTCGATCGCTTCCACCCGCCGGCCGAGGAGTACCTCGAGACCATCTTCGCCCTCGAGGAGGAGGGGATCCCGATCATCCAGGCACGCCTGGCCGAACGACTGGGCAAGGCGGCTCCGTCGGTCTCGGAGATGCTGGACCGGCTCGAGGCCGACGACCTGATCACCCGCAGCTCGCGCCGGATCACCATGACCCCGGCGGGTCGGGATCTCGCCGAGGGCGTGGTCCGCAAGCACCGCCTCGCGGAGCGGCTCCTCGTCGACATCATCGGCCTCGACTGGGACAAGGCCCACATCGAGGCCGGCCGGTGGGAGCACGTGATCTCCGACGATGTGGAGGCGCGGCTGGTGGTGCTGCTCGGCAACCCCACGACCTGCCCACACGGCAACCCGATCCCCGGCGTGGAGCCGACCGCCCCCGAGCAGCGCCGCCTCGCGGAGGCCCAGCCCGGCGAGCGGGTCCGCCTCGAGCGGATCACCGAGAGCGTCGAGCACGAGTCCGCATCTCTCTCCTACCTGGGGGATCACGGGCTCACCCCGGGAACCACGGCCGTCGTCAGCGCACGTGCTCCGGACGGGACGCTGACCCTGGTGACCGGGGATGCCACCATCGCGCTCGGGCCGGCGATGACCGCACGCATGTTCATCGCCTCTGCCTGACCGGTCGCTCCAGGGCGGGTGGCAGTCCCATGAGGGCCAGCACTCACTAGAGTGGAGTGCCAACGACGCCTGAGCAGGCAGGTGGAAGCCGCCCGCCGACCAGGCCACGAATGAGTGACGATGCCGACGGTCGACGATCGCAGAGGTGAGAAGGCCCCGTCAGGGGCGGGGGAGACGGACGGCGGCAAGGCCGCCGCCGACATGGACGCCCGTAAGGCCGCCATCCTCAACGCAGTGGTGAGCGAATACATCGGCTCCGCTCAGCCGGTCGGCTCGCAGCACGTGGTCAACGCCCCCGGGGTGAGCGTCTCGTCCGCCACGGTGCGTTCCGACATGGCCAGTCTGGAGCGCGAGGGCTACCTGACCCAGCCCCACACCAGTGCGGGCCGGATCCCGACCGACAAGGGCTACCGGTTCTTCGTCGACCACGTGGGATCCGGCTCGCTCGACCCGGGGGGTCGCCAGCAGGTGCGCTGGTTCTTCGACCACGCCCACGGGGAGATCGAGCAGATGCTCGAGCGAACCTCGGGGCTCCTCTCCGACCTCACCGACTGCGCTGCCATGGTGGTGGGTCCGTCCCACGAGTCGGCGGCCATCCGGTCGGTGCAGCTGGTCGGCCTCGGCCCGCGGCTGGCCCTCCTGGTGGTGGTGCTGGCCGACGGCGCCGTGCTCAAGCAGTCGGTCGAGCTCCCCTATGAGGTCGACGACGCCCTCCTCGCCGACGCCGCCGGCCGGCTGGCTGCCCACACGCTCGGACTCCCGGTGACCCAGGTGTCAGCCGAACTGTCCCCGAGCGGCGACTCCACCGTCGACACCGTGGTGCTGGCCGCCGTGGCGGCGGTGCGCGGCCTCGGAACACTCGAGGGTGCCGAACAGCTCTTCGTGGGTGGCTCGTCGCGGATGGCCGCCTCCTTCGACGCGGTCGAGACGGTGCGCTCGGTCCTGACCATCCTCGAGCAGCAGTTGGTCGTGGTCTCGCTGCTCCGGGACATCCTCGACACCGGCCTCACCGTGGCCATCGGCACCGAGCACGGGGTCGAGCCGTTGGCCTCGTGCGCCATCGTGGTCATGCCGTTCTCGGTCGAGGGGGAGGAGGCAGGCACGATCGGCCTCCTCGGTCCGACGCGGATGAACTACCCGCTCGCCCTGGCAGCGGCCCGCGTGGTCGGCGACCGGCTCGGGGAGCGCCTCGGCGAGGCCGGTCGATGAGCGACACCGATCTCTACGAGCTCCTCGGGGTCCCGCGCGACGCGACCGACGAAGAGCTCAAGCGCGCCTACCGTTCCAAGGCCCGCGAGCACCATCCGGACACCAACCAGGAGGGCTCCGAGTCGGGCGAGCGGTTCAAGGAGATCAGCCTCGCGTACGAGGTCCTCAAGGACCCCGAGCGGCGGGCCCGCTACGACCGGTTCGGTCACGCCGGGGTGTTCGGCAACGGCCCGGGGGGTGCGGGTGACCCGTTCGGCGGCGGGCTCGGCGACCTGTTCGACGCCTTCTTCAACGGGATGGGCGGCTCCGCCGGCGGAGGCCGGCGCCGGGCAGGGCCGGTACCGGGCCCGGACGCGGAGATCGTGGTCCGCCTCACCTTCCGGGAGGCCGTCTTCGGGATTCAGCGCCAGGTCGAGGTCGACACCCCCGTGCACTGTGACACCTGTGAGGGGTCGGGGGCCCGTCCGGGGACCTCGGCGGTGCGCTGTCCCGAATGCCAGGGCGCCGGGGAGCTGCGCCGGGTCCGCCAGTCCATCCTCGGCCAGGTGATCACCGCGGTGGCCTGCGCCCGTTGCCAGGGGACCGGGCAGTCCGTCGAGTCCCCGTGCTCCGACTGCCGAGGCGAGGGTCGCCGCACCGAGCGGCGCACCCTGACCGTCGACATCCCGGCCGGTGTGGACGAGGGGTCGACCCTCCGGCTCGCCGGTCACGGGCCGGCGGGCTTCCGCGGGGGACCGAACGGGACGCTCTTCGTGCACCTGTCCGTCGAGGCCGACGCCGCCTTCCAGCGGTCCGGGGACGACCTGCACACGACGGTGCACGTCCCGGTCACGCTGGCCGCCCTCGGCGGATCCATCCCCTTCGACACCCTCGACGACCGGCGGGACCTGGCCATCGCCGGCGGCACCCAGGGCGGCGCGGTCATCACTCTGAAGGGGCTCGGGGTGCCGAAACTCAGGGGACGCGGACGCGGGGACCTCTACGTGCACGTCCGGGTCGACACCCCGACCGGCATCGACGACCACCAGCGCGACCTCCTCCGCGGCCTCGCAGAAGCCCGGGGCGAGGTCCTCGGGGAGCTGCCGCACGGCGAGGGGTTGTTCTCCAAGATCCGCTCGGCGCTGGGCTGATCGTGCCGCCGGGGGACGAGCCCGGGGCCGCATCCGGCGTGCGTTCCCCGCAGGCTCCGGACCCGGTGCTGGTCGCCGCCTCCGCGTTGGTCTTCGTGTCGGATCCCGCCGCTCCCGAGCTCGGGGAGGCCGACCGCCACCATCTGGTCGACGTCCTGCGCCTCGTGCCGGGCGAGCTGGTCATCGCGGCTGACGGGGACGGGCGCTGGGTCCCCTGCCGGGTGTCCGGGTCAGCACGCAGGGACGCCACGGCATCCACGGCGCTGCTGGTGCCGGACGGCCCGGTGGTGGATGCCCCACGCGCACATCCGGCGGTCACCGTCGCCTTCACCCCGACCAAGGGCTCCCGCCCGGAGTGGGTGGTCCAGAAGCTCACCGAGCTCGGGGTCGACCGGATCGTTCCCCTCCAGACCGTCCGCTCGGTTGTGCGCTGGGACGGGGAGCGGGGCCGGAGGGCGGTGGAGCGCCTGCGTCGGGTGGCGGAGGAGGCGGCCGCACAGTGTCGGCAGGTTCGGCTGCCCGAGGTGGCCCCGGTCTCCCGGCTCTCCGACCTCGCGGCCCTCTGCGGGGCCCCGCCCGTGCTGGCCGTCCCGGGCGGCGGCCGGCCCACCCTCGCCCACCCGGTCCTGGCGGTGGGTCCCGAGGGGGGGTGGGGCGACGCGGAATGCCCGGCCTCCGGAGCGACCGTCGGCCTCGGCCCGACCGTGCTCCGGGCGGAGACAGCGGCGGTCGTCGCAGGTGCCATCCTCTGCGGTCTCCGCAGCGGGCTGGTCGACGCAGTTGCGTGACCACGCTCCGTGAGCAAGACTGGGAGGACGAGTGGCGCAGTTCAGACTCTTGCGTAACCACACTCCGTGAGGAAAACTACTCAGAGGGCCAGGTAATTTACTCAGAGGGGCAGGGTCACCCGTGGGCCGGCCGTGTCGGTCCACCCCCGCCCCGATGTCGCAGGTCGGCTGTGCGCCCGGAGGCGCACGACGGCAACGGACCGGGGTCACCGGTGGGGAGCGGAGGACGTGGACATGTCGGTCATTGACAAGGCAGTCGATGTGCTGGAAGAAGACGAGCAGGAGGAGGCGGCGCGGATCGCCTACGCCCGTGCGGTCGGCTCACGACTGCGGGCCATGCGCAAGCAGATGCGCCTCTCCCTCCAGGCCGTCGAGGCCATGTCCGAGCAGGAATTCAAAGCATCGGTGCTCGGCGCCTACGAGCGGGGCGAGCGGGCCATCTCGGTACCCCGGCTCCAGCGCCTGGCCAAGCTCTACGACGTACCGGTCGACCAGCTGCTCCCCCCCGACGAGGGCACCAACAGGTGGGGCACCGGCGTCGGCGGCGAGGAGGCAGCCCCGCTCACCGCCCGCAGGGCCATCCAGGCCGGGGCTGGGGCGGACAAGGTGGCCATCGACCTCACAAAGCTCCACACCGTGAGCGGTCCGGAGCGCGATCTGCTTCGGCGGTTCCTGAGCATGATCCAGGTGCACCGGCAGGACTTCAACGGCAGGATGATCACCATCCGGTCCGAGGATGTGAGAGCCATCGCCTGCCTGTTCGGGGTCACACCGGACAGCATGGGAGCCCGCCTGGACGAGCTCGGGCTGCTCGTCCACGTCTGATGGCCGGAGGTCCGTCCGGCTGCCGGGGGGTGCCCCGTTGAGCGAGCCGATCGTTTGGCTGAGTACCAAGGAGGCGGCCAAACGCCTCGGGGTGACCCTCCGGAGCCTCTACCGGTTCATCGACGAGGGCGATCTCGCCGCCTACCGGTTCGGCCGGGTGATCCGGCTCCAGGAGCGCGACGTGGAGGGGTTCATCGAGGCCAGCAGGATCGCCCCGGGCAGCCTCGACCATCTCTACCCCGAGGTCAAAGGAGCGGTCCGCGCACTGGGGGATGCCGACGGCGCGTCGGTCGGCGTCGAGTGACGGCCGACGCGGCCGACTGCCTGTTCTGCGGGATCGTCGCCGGCGACGTTCCGGCCGACATCGTCTGGCGCGACGCACGGTCGGTCGCGTTCCGGGACATCAATCCCCAGGCACCGGTCCACGTCCTGGTGGTGCCGACCCGTCACATCGTCAACGCGGGGACGATCGCACCTCATGACGCCGAGGACGTGACCGCCCTGCTACTCGCCGGTCGGGCGGTGGCCGACGCGGAGGGGATCGGCGGCGGGGATCGCGGTTACCGGTTGGTGTTCAACGTCGGCCCCGACGCGCTCAACTCGGTGCCCCACCTCCACGTCCACCTCCTCGGTGGTCGGACCTTCGACTGGCCCCCGGGCTGATCCGTACCATCGCCCCGCGGCGTCGCCGCTCCGGCGTCGGCGAGCCCGGCCGCTGGTAGGGTCATCGGGAGAACGCACGTGGCAGGCACCCCGGTCAAGATCCTCGTTCCCGGCAACCACCTCATGGCCGGACTCCTCGGTCAACGGGACGAGTTGCTCCGCCTCATCGAGGGGACGTTCGACGATGTCCGGATCGCGGTTCGGGGCAACGAGATCTCGATCGAGGGAGCGAGCGCGGACCGGGTGGCCGCCCTCTTCGAGGAGTTGATCATCCTCCTCGAGTCCGGCCAGGGGCTCGACGCCGTGCAGGTCTCCCGGACCATCGACATGCTCCACGACGACGTCCGCCCCTCCGAAGTCCTCACCTCGGAGCTGTTGCGCTCCTCGCGCGGGCGGGCGGTGCGCCCGAAGACGAGCGGGCAGAAGCGCTACGCGGACGCCATCGCCCGCAACATCGTGACCTTCGGGATCGGGCCGGCGGGGACCGGGAAGTCCTACCTGGCAGTCGCCCTGGCCGTCCAGGCACTCCAGGCGCGACAGGTCAGCCGGATCATCCTGACCCGGCCCGCCGTCGAGGCGGGAGAGCGGCTGGGATTCCTGCCCGGGGACATGATGGCGAAGGTCGACCCGTACCTCCGTCCGCTCTATGACGCCCTCCACGACCTGCTCGACGCAGAAGGGGCCCAACGGCTCATCGACAAGGGGACGGTCGAGGTGGCCCCGCTGGCGTTCATGCGGGGCCGCACACTCAACGACTCGTTCCTCATCCTGGACGAGGCCCAGAACACCAGCCCGGAGCAGATGAAGATGTTCCTCACCCGGATCGGGTTCGGCTCGAAGGCGGTGGTCACCGGTGACATCACCCAGATCGACGTCCCCGGGGGCCGCTCCGGTCTGGTCGGCCTCGAACAGGTGCTGGGCGGCGTACCCGACCTCGCCTTCGTCCACCTGGGTGCCCGTGACGTCGTGCGTCACCGGATCGTGGCGGACATCGTCTCCGCCTACGACCGCCAGTCGGACGGCCGGGGGCCTGATGACGCTTGACATCTACGCGGCGGACGAGCAGGTCGAGCACCCGGTCAACGTGGAGCGCTGGGCCGCCCTCGCCCGCTCGGTGCTGGTGGCCGAAGGGATCACCTCGGACACCGAGGTGTCGCTCCTCTTCGTCGATCCGGACGCGGTGGCCGCCCTCAACGAGCGGTTCCTGGGCAAGGAGGGTCCCACCGATGTGCTCTCGTTCCCCATCGAGGACGAGGTCGACCGGAGCGGGCGCTCACCCGACGAGGGCGGGACCGGCCCGGCCTCGATCGAGGCGGACAGCGGCCGCAGGCTCCTGCTCGGCGACGTGGTGGTCTGTCCGGCCGTGGCCGCCGCCAACGCCGTCGACCACGGGGTCACCTTCGACGACGAGATCGCCCTGCTCGTCGTCCACGGGATCCTCCACCTGCTCGGGATGGACCACGTCGCCGACGAGGAGGCCGAGCGCATGGAGCGGCGCGAGCAACAGCTCCTCGACCGCTTCCACCGCGTCGCCCCGCCGGTCGACCCGTCCCGGTGACCGAGCCGGCCCGATGACAGCCACGTTCACCGCGGAGGACCTGGTCCTCGTCATCGTGGTCCTGGTCCTGCTCTTCGCCTCGGCCCTGTTGGCGCTGGCCGAGACCAGCCTCGTGCGCACCACCCGTGCCAAGGCCCTGAGCCTGGCAGACGACGGTCGGCGCGGGGCCAGGGTCCTGGTCCGTCTCACCGAGGACCCGCAGGGATTCCTCAACCCGGTGCTGCTGCTCGTACTCATCTGCCAGCTCGTGGTGGCAACCCTGGTCGGCATCCTGGCGGTGCGGTGGTTCGGGGCGTGGGGGGTGGTCGCGGCCACCGTGTTCGAGATCGTGGTCATCTTCGTCTTCGCCGAGGCCGTTCCCAAGAACTGGGCGGTCCACCACCCCGAGCGGGCCGCGTTGTTGAGCGCACCGGTGGTCTCCTCGGTCATCCACTTCTGGCCCATCCGGATGATCTCGACCGGCCTGATCGGCCTGGCCAACGTGTTCATCGGCGACCAGACCGGGTACCTCGGCTCCGGCGTCACCGAGTCCGAGCTGCTCGCCATGGCCGACGTGGCCGTCGAGGGAGATGTCATCGAGACCGAGGAGCGGGCGCTCATCCATTCGATCATCGAGTTCGGCGACACCGTGGTGCGCGAGGTGATGGTGCCGCGCACCGACATGGTGGCGATCGCGACCGACGAGACGGTCGAGGCGGCACTCGAGCGCGCCCTCGAGGCCGGCTTCAGCCGGCTGCCCGTGGTCGAGCAGCAGATCGACGACGTGGCCGGGGTCGCCTACACCCGGGACATGATCCGCGCGGTCCGGGCCGGACAGGAGGGCGAGCCGGTCGGCGACCACCTGCGGGCCGCCCACTTCGTACCCGAGACCAAACGGGTCTCCTCGCTCATGCGCGAGATGCAGGCCGACAAATTCCACTTGGCCATCGTGGTGAACGAGTACGGCGGGACGGCAGGTCTGGTGACCCTCGAGGACCTCATCGAGGAACTGGTGGGGGAGATCGTCGACGAGTTCGACGTCGAGGAGGCGCCGATCGAGCACCTGGCCTCCGGCGAGTTGCGGGTCAGCGCCCGGTTGGCTGTCGACGAGGTCAACGACCTCATCGACGCCAGTCTGCCCACCGGGGCGTGGGACACCGTCGGCGGTCTGGTCTTCGACCTGCTCGGACACGTGCCGGTGGCGGGCGAGTCGGTCACCGCGGACGGTGTCCGCCTGGTCGTCGACCGGGTCAACGGACGGCGGATCGAGCGGGTGCGCATCGTGCCGGTGGCGGGGTCCGCCGCGGAGGGCGGGTGACCCCCTTCCGCTCCGGCTTCGTTGCCGTGGTCGGCCGCACCAACGTGGGAAAGTCGACCCTGGTCAACGCGGTGGTCGGCCAGAAGGTGACCATCACCTCGCCCCGGCCCAACACGACGCGCTCCCAGGTACGGGGGGTGCTCAACCGCAGTGACGCCCAGGTCGTCTTCGTCGACACCCCGGGGATCCACAAGCCGCGCACCGCGCTCGGTGAGCGGATGAACGAGTCGGCGACCGCGTCGCTCGACGACGTGGACGCGGTGGTGGCTCTGGTCGAGGCCACGGGCGCCGTGGGCCCCGGTGACCGGATGGTGCTGACCCGCTCGGCGAAGCGGGTGCGGTCGATGGCCCGTGCGGCGCCCCCCGCCGGGGCCGACGACTGCGGGCCGGCCCTCCTGGTGGTGGTCAACAAGATCGACCGGGTCGGCGGAAACGAGGTGCTCACCCACCTGACCGAGGTTGCCGAGGTCATCGAGGGGCTCGACGCGGAGGAGGGCGGGCCGCCGGTGCCGGTCGAGTACTTCCCGCTCTCCGCCGTGACCGGCGAGGGGGTCGAGGCGCTCGTCGAGTCCGTGGTGGCCCGGATGCCCGAGGGGCCGCGGTACTACCCCGAGGGGATGGTCACCGACGTGGCCGAGGCCTTCTGGGTAGCCGACCTGGTTCGCGAGGAGCTGCTCCGTCGGGTGGTCGACGAGCTTCCGCACAGCATCGCCTGCCGGGTCACCGAGTGGGAGTGGCCGCGGGTGCGCTGCGAGATCCTGGTCGAGCGCGACTCGCAGAAGGGCATCGTCATCGGGAAGGGCGGCACCACCCTGAAGGACGTCGGCACCGCGGTGCGCCGCCAGATGCCGGAAGGTGCCTACCTCGAGCTCTTCGTCCGGGTCGAGAAGCGCTGGCAGCACCGCGAGGACGCCCTCGACCGCCTCGGCCTCTGACCGCGGTCCGGCTTCCGGTCAGCGGACCGGTCTGCGGGCCAGACCCGCCACCGACCGGACTCCATGCCAGGGATCGTGCCGGGCCACGAAGGCAGCGGAGCGAGCGGCTTCCCGCAGGCGGCCGCGGCGCAAGGCGTGGGCCGATCCCCGCACGAGCACCTCGGTCCAGTACCCCCGCGTGCGGCGGATGCCGAGGGCGATGTCGTCGAGCAGGGCGACCTCACCCCGGTCGGCCGACCACCACTGCTGGATGCGCAGCGCACGCACCGAGGCCAGGGCCGCCGTCCGGAAGTCGTTGGTGACGTTCCCGTCGTGGCGGCGGTAGTGCACGAGGACGTCGGGGACGAACACGAAGGCCCCGATCCTTGCCAGGCGGTAGACGAGGTCGAGGTCCTCGCCCAGGGTCAGCATGGGATGGAAGGGGCCCGTCCGGTCGAGCGCGGCCCGGGTGACCATCAGGGTCGGGAGCGGCGCCCGGGCGTCGAGGCGGAGGAACGCCCGCAGGTCCCCGCCGCAGAGGTCCCCGGCCGCAACGGTGCCACCCCGGTCGTCGATGACGTCCCACTGGGTGTAGGAGGCGACGGCGTCGGGCCTGCCGTCGAACGCGTCGACCGCCAGCCGCAGCCGTTCGGGCTCCCAGACGTCGTCGTCGTCGAGGAAGGTCAGGTAGGCGCCGTTGCTGTGGGCGATGCCCACGTTGCGGGCCACGCTGACTCCGGCGTTGTCCTGGTGGATGACCCGGGCGCGGGGGAGCCCCGCCGCCGCCAGATCGAGGGCTCCGGGCTCCGGTGCCCCGTCGTCGACGATGACCAGCTCCCACTCTGTACAGGTCTGGGCGACCAGTGCGTCGAGGGCGATGGCGAGGTAGGGACCCGAGCGGTTGGTGGCCAGCACCACGCTGACCAGCGGAGGGGGGTCCATGGCCGCCCGAGCCTACCGGCGGCTCGCGTCCGGGACCCGGGACCGGGCGCCGGTCAGCCCTCGGCGGTCACGGCCCCCAGGAACGCCACCACCTCGGCCCGGTCGACCGTGCGGTGCATCGGGGGCACCCGGGTCAGGAGTGCGCCGCGGTAGCGGGCGGTGGCCAGGCGGCTGTCGAGCACGGCGACCACCCCGCGGTCGGTGGCACTGCGGATGAGGCGTCCGGCACCCTGGGCCAGGAGGGTCCCCGCACGGGGCAGGTCCACGATGGAGAAGGCGCCGGGTCCCGCCCGCTCGCGGCGGGCTTCGAGCACGGGGTCGTCGGGGCGGGGGAAGGGGATCCGGTCGATCGTGACCAGGCTGAGGGTGCGCCCGACCACGTCGACCCCCTGCCAGAACCCGAGCGTCGCGAAGAGGCACGCCGCCTCGTCGGACCGGAACGCCTCGAGCAGGGCCGGCTTGGGCAGGTCCGACTGGGAGAGGATCGGAAAGGGCACGCGTGCGCCGAGGGCCTCGGCTGCGGCACGCATGGCCCGCCAACTGGTGAACAGGGCCAGCGTGCGTCCGCCGGCCGCGGTGATGAGCATCTCGAGCTCGTCGTGGAGGGCGGGCTCCGACTCGGGCCGCCTCCGATCGGGCAGGGTCCGCGCCACGTAGAGCAGGGCGTGCTCGCTGTAGGCGAACGGGCTCCCCACGTCGAGGACGTCGGTCGCCTCCGGCATCCCCAGCCGCTCGACGAGTCCGAGCGGCACCGTGGCCGAGGTGAGCACCCCGGTGACCGTCCCCCAGAGGTGCTCGGCGAGCACCGGGCCGACGTCGACCGGGGAGAGCCGCAGGGAGACGCCCCGCTGGTCGTCCTCCACCCAGACCACCTCGTCGTCGGTCGGCGAGGCCAGCCGCTCGAGGTCCGAGGCCAGGTGGCCGGCAGCGAGGAGCACGCGGTCGCGGCGGGCCCGCCTGTCGCTCGGCTCCTGCTCGCCGGCTTCGCGACCGGCCTGGCGGAGGCTGTCGACGAGCCGCCCGACCCGGCCCGAGGCAAGGGCCAGGACGCTGCCGATGTCGGGGTCGCCGGTCGGCGGACCGTCCACGACCCCCCCGGCCGGCGGGGCGGTCCCGGGACCGGCGCCCGGTGGGATGCGGCGTCCCGCCCAGGGCCGGAGCGCCCGGGCGAGGGCGTCTGCCATGTCGGACACGTCCTCGAGCGCGCGGTCCGCGGCAGTGTCCGCGTCGGACAGCATCGGGCGGGCCGCACCGGCCAGGGCACGGAAGCGACCGGGGCCGACCTCGAGACCGAGCGAGTCGGTCATCACGTCCTCGACCTCGTGCGCCTCGTCGAAGACGACCACCGTGTGGGGTGGGAGGACAGCGCCCCCGCTGGCCAGGTGCGCGCCGTAGAGATGGGTGTTGACCACCACCACGTCCGCCTCGGCGGCCCGGCTCCGTGCCTCCTCGGCGAAGCAGTCCCGGCCGGACGGGCAGCGGAAGGCGCCCGGACACTCGCGGGCGGTCGTCGAGACCATGGCCCAGGCACGGAAGTGGGGCTCGAAGGGGAGCTCGGCCCGGTCTCCGGTGGTGGTGTCGTCCGCCCAGCGGACCAGATGCCGTACCTGGTCGGCGAGACCACCCGGATCCGAGGGGTCCTCCGCCGCCCGCGCCCGGAGCGGGTCGTCGGCGTCAGGCGGGTCGGCCGACGCCGCGGAGAGGGTCAGCTGCTCGCCGCGTCCCCCGATCTCGGAGACCCGCTGCACGCAGAGGTAGTTGCTCCGTCCCTTGAGCACGGCGAAGGAGAGGCCGGCCGCGATGGATTCGGCCACGAGGGGCAGGTCCTTGGATGCGAGCTGGTCCTGGAGGGCTTTGGTCGCGGTGGCCACCACCACCCGTTCGCCGGAGAGGGCCACCGGCACCAGGTAGGCGAGCGACTTGCCGGTTCCGGTGCCGGCCTGGACCACGAGATGGCGGCGGTCGGCCACCCCTGCGGCGACGGCACGCGCCATTTCCGCTTGGCCCGCGCGCGCCTCGCCGCCCCCGGGCAGCCGAGCGGCGACATCGGCCAGGGTGGCGGTCACCTCGTCGGGCATTGGCGCCGACACTACCGGGCCTCCCCGACGGTCCTGCGACGGCCGGGCCTCGTCAGCTCCGCCTGGATGGGCGCGAGCGGCGCGCGGTCAGCGCCAGGCGACGGCGAGCCCGAGGGCCACCCCGGCCCCGACGGCCACGATGCACCACCGCAGCACGGAGGCCGGCAGACGGCGGCCGAGGTGGCCACCGAGCTGTCCACCGATCGCCGATCCCGTGGCGATGAGCGCGATCACCGACCAGGAGACGGTGGTGGTGAGGACGAACAGCACCGCGGCCACCGCGTTGACGGTGAGGGCCAGGGCGTTCTTGGTGCCGTTGAGGCGCTGGAGGTCGTCGTCGATGAAGACGGCCAGCAGTGCGATGAGGATCACGCCCTGGGCGGCCCCGAAGTACCCGCCGTAGATGCCGGACAGGAAGACGCCGGCCAGCAGGACCGGGCCGCCATGCCGCGGGCGGTCGCCGCGGGCGTCTAGCCAGCGACCGATCCTGGGTTGGACAGCCATGAGCAGGGTCGCCAGAGCGATGAGCGCGGGAACCGCCGCCTTGAAGACGCTCTCGGGAAGGGTCAGCAACAGGACGGCGCCGGCCGCACCGCCGGTCAGCGACGCCGAGCCGAGCCGGAGCAGTCGGGTCCGTTGACCGACCAGCTCGTGCCGGTAGGAGACGACCGCGCTCACGCTGCCGGGTACCAGACCGACCGTGTTGGACACGTTGGCCAGCACCGGCGGATAGCCGAGGGCGAGCAGGGTCGGGAACGTGATCAGCGAACCGGATCCGACGATCACGTTGACGGTGCCGGCCGCCAGTCCGGCCGCGAAGATAGCCAACGCGGCCTCGGGGGTCATGGGGAGGGTCTAGCCCCCGTGGGGCCCGGGACTCAACCACCGTGGGTCCTGACGCGACCGGTTGGGACGGATCCGTCGGCCCAGGGGATAGGTTCGCAGGGTGGACGACGACCGGACAGGTGCCGGAGGCGGCGAAGGGGGCGCCGCAGCCGCCGTCGCTCCCGCCGACCTTTCGGGAGGTCCGATCCCGACCCACGTGGCCTGCGTCATGGATGGCAACGGGCGTTGGGCGGCCCGTCGCGGCCTTCCGCGCACCGAGGGCCACGCGGCCGGCGAGGCCGCGTTGCTCGACGCGGTCGAAGGCGCCCTCGACCTCGGCATCCCCTGGATCACCATGTACGCCTTCTCCACCGAGAACTGGCGGCGCCCACCCGACGAGGTGCGCTACCTGATGGGGTTCAACGAGAGCCTCCTGGTCCGCCGGCGCGACGAGCTCCACGAGAAGGGTGTCCGGATCCGCTTCGCCGGTCGCCGCGACTGGCGGGTCCCAAAGCGGGTGCTCCGGCGGATGGACGAGTCCACCGAGTTGACCAGGCACAACCGACGGTGCACCTTGACCATGGCCTTCAATTACGGGGGCCGGGCCGAGATCGTCGACGCGGTGCGGGACCTGGTTGCCGACGGCGTCCGTCCGGACAAGGTCACCGAGAAGGCCATCCGGTCGCGTCTGTACTTCCCCGACCAGCCCGACCCGGACCTGGTCATCCGCACCTCGGGCGAGCACCGGATCTCGAACTTCCTGCTCTGGCAGCTCGCCTACAGCGAGCTCGTCTTCGACGACGTGCTCTGGCCGGACTTCCGCCGAGCCAACCTCTTCGCGGCGGTGCGGGACTTCCAGCGCCGCCAGCGACGGTACGGAGGGGTCACCTGATGCCCGCAGGTGGTGCCGCGGGCCCGCGGCAGGCCGATGACGTCGGGGGCGTCTGGATCGTGACCGGATGGGTGGTCGGCGTCCTCGTCTACGCCGGGGTGGTGCTGATGGCCATGGCCGGGTTCTCTGCGGTGCTCCCGCTGGTCGTCGTCCCTCCGGTCCTGCTCGGGCTCATCGCTGCCGGCAACCTGCTCGGCGGCCGCAGCCACCGCGGTGCTCCGGCGAGCGGCCCCGACGGGCCTGCGGGCAGCGGTGCCCCGGAGGAGCCCGGTACGCCGCCATGAGCCAGTTCCGCGATCGGGGGGTGGTCGTGCGCACCATCCGGCTCGGCGAGGCGGACCGGATCGTGACGCTGATGACCGAGCAGCACGGCAAGGTACGGGCCGTGGCCAAGGGAGTGCGCCGCACGACCTCCAAGTTCGGCTCGCGGCTCGAGCCACTGACCCATGTGGCCCTGCTCGGGTGGCAGGGCCGCGGGGACCTCGACACCATCAACCAGGTGGAGACCATCGACACCTTCCGGGCGGTGCGCGAGGACCTCGACCGGATGTCGGCCGCGCTCTCGATGCTCGAGGTGGTCGACCAGGTCGGCCAGGAGCGGCACGCCAACCCCCGGCTCTACGAGATGGCGGTCGGGGCGATCGGGGCGCTCGCCGAGCACCATTCGCCGATGGTGGCCCCGGCGTTCTTCCTCAAGGTGCTCGCCCTCGAGGGTTCGGCACCGGTGCTCGACGCCTGCGTCTCGTGCGGACAGGACGCGGACGAGCAGCTCGTGGCCTTCGACCTGCTCGAGGGCGGCCTGCTCTGCCGCACCTGCCGGCGCGGGCGGCCCCTCAGCCCCGAGGGGCTCTCGCTGCTGCGGCGCACGCTCGGGGGCGGGTTGTCCGGGGTGCTCGCCGAGCCCCGCTCGGCCGTCACCGACGAGATCGGCGCGCTGGCGACCGAAGCGATCGAGGTGCATCTCGACCGCCGGCTGCGGTCTGTCCACACCGGCCAGGTGACCTGAGGTGACCGTCGCAGAGCCGGGCGAGCCGTCGCCCTTCGGCGTCTACGTGCACGTGCCGTTCTGCCGGCACCGCTGCGACTACTGCGCGTTCGCCACCTACACCGACCGAGACCACCTGATGGAGGCGTACGCGTCGTCGTGCGTGACCGAGCTGGTCCGCGCCGTCGAGCGGGAGGGGATGCCGCCGGCCACCTCGGTCTTCTTCGGCGGCGGCACGCCGTCGAGACTGCGGGCCGACCTCCTGGTCTCGATCCTCGACGCGGTGCCCCGCCGACCCGGCGC
The DNA here is from genome assembly GCA_963753905.1 of uncultured Acidimicrobiaceae bacterium. Taxonomy (GTDB): domain Bacteria; phylum Actinomycetota; class Acidimicrobiia; order Acidimicrobiales; family RAAP-2; genus Bog-756. Next base: position 495,126 of record CAVWDZ010000001.1, read on the forward strand.
CGAAGTCACCGTCGAGTGCAACCCAGAGGACGTCGAGGCGCGTCGCCTCGAGGCCTACCGGGCCGCCGGGGTCACCCGGGTCTCGCTCGGCGTCCAGTCGACGGTGCCCCACGTGCTCGAGGGCCTCGGTCGCCGGCACGGAACCCGGGAGATCGCCCGGGCGGCCGCCGCGGTGGCCTCGGCGGGATTCTCGTCGTGGAACCTCGACCTCATCATCGGCGGCGCCGGCGAGCGGGACGAGGACTGGACACGCAGCCTCGGCGAGGTGCTCAGCTTGCTCGAGCCCCCGCCCCACCTGAGCGCGTACCTGCTCAGCGTGGAGCCCGGCACACCGCTCGCCGGGTCGCCCGACCGGCACCCGGTCGACGACGTCCAGGCCGACCGGTACGAGACGGCGGATCGGGTGCTGACCCAGGCTGGCTACCGGTGGGAGGAGATCTCCAACTGGGCCCGCGACGGACACGGCTGCCGTCACAACCGCCTCTACTGGGCACAGGGCGAGTACCGCGGGATCGGTTCGGCCGCCCATTCCCACCGTGGCGGGCGCCGATGGTGGAACGTCCGCACGCCGGACCGGTACGTGTCCCTGGTGGCGGCCGACCGGCCGACGACAGCCGGCGAGGAGGTGCTCGACGACGCCCGGCGGCGAGTCGAGGCCCTCGCCCTCTCCCTTCGCACACCGGCGGGCGTCCCGAGCGGCGCCCTGTCCGATGACCCGGAGCTCGACGGGCTGGTGGACCGGGTCGACGGTCGGGCGGTGCTCACCCTTCGGGGCCGCCTGCTCGCCAACGCGGTGACCGCCCGTCTGCGCGACCCGGCGGGCGCGATCGCACCGGTCGGCAGTCCCGGCGCACCCGGTACGATGCCCCTCTATGCCTGAGGACGACACCGTCGACGCGCGCGAGGGGCGCGCAGACCTGATGGAGAAGGTGGTCGGTCTCTGCAAACGGCGTGGCTTCATCTTCCAGTCCGCCGAGATCTACGGCGGCTTCCGTTCCACCTACGACTACGGGCCGCTCGGGGTGAACCTGCTGCGGAACGTCAAGAACGCCTGGTGGGAGGCAATGGTCCAGCGGCGGGTCGACGTGGTCGGTCTCGACGCGGCAATCCTCTCGCCGCCCGCTGTCTGGGAGGCGTCGGGCCACCTGTCCAACTTCACCGACCCGCTCGTCGACTGCCGCCACTGCCACCAGCGGTGGAGGGAGGACAAGATCGAGGGGGTCTGCCCGTCCTGCGGGTCGACCGAGTTCACCGAGGCCCGGGCCTTCAACCTCATGTTCAAGACCCATGCCGGCCCGCTCGAGCACGAGGGCGCAGTCGCCTACCTGCGTCCCGAGACGGCCCAGGGGATGTTCATCAACTTCGCCAACGTGCTCATGACCACCCGCAAGCGTCCCCCGTTCGGGATCGCACAGGTCGGAAAGTCCTTCCGCAATGAGATCACCCCCCAGAACTTCGTGTTCCGGACCCGCGAGTTCGAGCAGATGGAGATGGAGTTCTTCGTCCCCCCACCCGAGGCGGACCGGTGGTTCGAGTACTGGGTCGACGAGCGCTACCGCTGGTACCGGGACCTCGGCATTCCCGCCGCCGATCTGCGTCTGCGCCATCACGGGTCCGAGGAGCTCTCCCACTACTCGACCGCGACGGCCGACGTGGAGTACCGCTTTCCGTGGGGATGGGACGAGCTCGAGGGGATCGCCAACCGGACCGATTTCGACCTGAAGGCCCATGCCGCCGCGTCCGGCGAGCGCCTCGAGTACTTCGACCCGACCACCAACGAGCGCTACGTCCCCTACGTGATCGAGCCGGCCGCGGGCGCCACCAGGGCCATGATGGCCTTCCTCCTCTCCTCGTACGCCGAGGACGAGGTCGGCGGAGAGGCCCGGGTGGTGCTGAAGCTCGACCCGCGGCTCGCCCCCTATCAGGTCGCGGTGCTCCCGCTCTCCAAGAAGGAGACCCTCGAGCCCCTGGCCCGCGAGGTGCTCGAGACCCTGCAGGCCCACTTCATGTGCGACTACGACACCACCCAGTCCATCGGCAAGCGCTACCGCCGACAGGACGAGGTGGGCACGCCCTGGTGCGTGACCGTCGACTTCGACTCGCTCGAGGACCGCGCGGTGACCGTCCGCGATCGCGACACCACCGAGCAGGTGCGCGTGCCGGCCGACGACCTGCTGGCCGCCATCCGCGGCCGCCTCGACGCCACCTGACCCGGGCCGTCCGGGTCCGGTGGCCCGATTCCCTCCGGGTAGGCTTTCCGTCGGCGACCACGGCAGCGTGCCGATCGTTCCCTTTCCGTGCCACCGCGGACTTGCCACCAGAGGAGACCCCGCCCGATGCCGTACGTGTTCGACTTCGACCACTCGCACCGCAAGCCGCCGATGGAGATGAAGGACCTCCTCGGGGGCAAGGGGGCGAACCTCGCCGAGATGACCTCGGTGCTCGCGCTGCCGGTACCTCCGGGGTTCACCATCGCCACCACCGCCTGCCGGACCTACATGGAGGACGGGTGGCCGGAGGGGCTGACCGCCGAGATCGTCAAGGCACGTGCCCGCCTGGAGCAGAAGATGGGGAAGCGGATCGGCGACCCGGGAGACCCGCTGCTTGTGTCGGTCCGGTCGGGCGCCAAGTTCTCGATGCCGGGGATGATGGACACGGTCCTCAACCTCGGCCTCAACGATGCCTCAGTGGTCGGACTGGCCAAGCAGACCGACGACGAGCGCTTCGCCTACGACTCGTACCGGCGCTTCGTCGCGATGTACGGCAGGATCGTGCTGGACGTCCCCGGGGAGGAATTCGACACGCTGCTCGACGCGGCTAAGGAGCTGGCCGGGACCTCGTCGGACGCCGGGATCCCCATCGAGCTGTTGCACTACCTGGTCGACGCCTACCAGCAGATCGTCGAACGCCATACCGGTTCGCCCTTCCCGCAGGATCCGGACGAGCAGCTGCGCGGGGCGATCGAGGCCGTCTTCGCCTCGTGGAACGGTCCCCGGGCCGTGGCCTACCGGGTCCAGGAGCGGATCGCCCATGACCTCGGGACCGCGGTCAACGTCCAGGCGATGGTCTTCGGCAATCGCGACGACAACTCCGGCACCGGGGTCGGCTTCACCCGCGACCCGGCGACCGGTGCGGTCGGCGAGTACGGCGACTTCCTCGTCAACGCACAGGGCGAGGACGTGGTGGCGGGGATCCGGAACACCGAGCCGCTGTCGGGGCTCCGCGACCGCTTCCCGGCCATCCACAAGGAACTGCTCGCGATCTTCGTCCGGCTCGAGCACCACTACCGCGACATGTGCGACACCGAGTTCACCATCGAGCAGGGCAAGCTCTGGATGCTCCAGACCCGGGTCGGCAAGCGGACCGGCCGGGCCGCGCTCCGGATGGCCGTCGACATGGTGGGGGAGCGATCGATAGCACTGACCCGGGACGAGGCCCTCGGCCGGATCACCGGCGAGCACCTCGAGCAGGTCCTCCATCCGCGGTTCGCCTCGACGGGGCACGAGGTGCTGGTCAGGGGTCTGGCGGCGTCCCCCGGTGCCGCCGTCGGCCGGGTGTACCTGACCGCGGACGACGCACAGGCTGCGGCCGCACGGGGCGAGCCGGTGGTGCTCGTGCGAAGCGAGACCTCCCCCGAGGACGTGCACGGGATGTTGGCCGCCAAGGGCATCCTGACCGCCCGCGGCGGATTGGTCAGCCACGCGGCGGTGGTGGCGCGCGGTTGGGGCAAGCCGGCGGTGGTCGGCGCCGAGTCCATGCGCATCGGCGCCGGGTCCTTTTCGGTCGGGGACGTGGTCGTGGCCGAAGGCGAGTGGATCTCGGTGGACGGCACGAACGGCACCGTGGTGCTGGGCCAGGTCCCGGTCATCCAGGGTGAGACGCCCCCGGAGTTCGAAACGATCCTGGGGTGGGCCGACGACGTCCGGTCCGGACACCTCGGCGTGCGGGCCAACGCCGACAACGGGGCCGATGCGGCCAACGCCCGTGCCCACGGGGCCGAGGGCATCGGACTGTGCCGGACCGAGCACATGTTCCTCGCCGAGGACCGGCTCCCGGTGGTGCGGAGGATGATCCTGGCCGCGACCGGGGTGGAGGAGGAGGCCGCACTCGAGGCGCTTCGCCTCGCGCAACGGGCCGACTTCGAGTCGATCCTCGAGGCCATGGACGGACTGCCGGTCACCATCCGCCTGCTCGACCCGCCGCTGCACGAGTTCCTGCCCGACACCCAGGAGCTCGCCGTCAAGGAGGCGACCGTCGGGCTGACCGACGAGGAAGCCAAGCTCTACGAGGCCGCCAAGAGCTGGCACGAGGTCAACCCGATGCTCGGCACCCGCGGGGTGCGTCTCGGGGTGATCAAGCCTGGGTTGTACGCCATGCAGGTGCGGGCCCTGATGGAAGCCGCCCTCGGCCGGGTGATGGCCGGAGGTCACCCGGTCGTGGAGATCATGATCCCCCTGACCGTGGGCCGCGAGGAGATGGCACTGGCCCGTTCGTGGGTGGAGGGGGCCGTCGCCGAGGCCGAGACGGCGGCAGAGCTTGCTCCCGCAGCCACGGCCGCCCGCTCCAGGGGGGCGGGCTTGACTGCGGGCTCGCTCGAGGTGCTCATCGGGACGATGATCGAGACACCGCGCGCCGCGCTCCGTGCCGGCGAGATCGCCGAAGTGGCCGACTTCTTCTCCTTCGGGACCAATGACCTGACCCAGATGACCTTCGGGTTCAGCCGTGACGACGTCGAAGGACGGATGATGTCGGCCTACCTCGAGGAGGGTCTCCTCAAGCGGAACCCGTTCGAGGTCGTCGATCCGGACGGCGTCGGCGAGCTGGTCCGCCTCGGGGTCGAGCGCGGACGGGCCACCCGGCCGACCCTCAAGCTCGGGGTGTGCGGCGAGCACGGTGGCGATCCCGAGTCGATCGCGACCTTTGCGGCCGCCGGTCTCGACTACGTGAGCTGCTCGCCGTTCCGGGTGCCGATCGCCCGGCTGGCCGCCGCCCAGGCAGTGCTGTCCGGCGATGCCGCCATCGGAGCCAAGACCAAGGCGGCACCTGCAGCCCGGGTCAACGCTTCGTCGGGGAAGGCCCCGGCCAAGAAGGCCCCGGCCACGAGGGCCCAGAGTAAGAAGGCCCAGCCCAAGAAGGCACCGGCAAAGAAGGCCTCGTCCGCCCGATCGGCCGGCACGGTCGCCGAGCGGGCAACGGGTCGCACCCGGTCGGCGAGGTAGCGAGAGTACCGTCCAGCCATGGGCATTCCCGACGAGGACGTGGCGCGGGTCCGGGCTGCCACCGACATCGTGGCTCTGGTCGGGGAGCACGCAGCCCTCAAGCGCCAGGGGCAGCGCTGGGTGGGGCTCTGCCCGTTCCACGGCGAGAAGACGCCGTCGTTCAGCGTCAACGCCGAGGCCGGGCTCTATTACTGCTTCGGGTGCCAGGAGCGGGGCGACGCCATCAGCTTCGTCCGCGCCACCGAGCACCTCGACTTCGTCGACGCGGTCCGGCGCCTCGCCGACAGAACCGGCATCACCATCCGGGAGGAGGGTGGCGCGGGACGCAACAGCCAACGCCGGAAGGTCTTCCTCGACGCCATGGAGGAAGCCACGGAGTGGTACCACCAGCGGCTGCTGACCGGAGCCGATGCCGGCCAGGCGCGCGACTACCTGCGCAGCCGCGGGTACGGGGGGGAGGTCGTGCGCCGGTTCCGCCTCGGATGGGCCCCTGAGGGGTGGGACACCCTGTGTACCGCGCTGCAGCTGAGCGAGGAGGTCGCCGTCGGCTCCGGGCTCGGGTTCGTCAACCGCAAGGGCCGGGTCCAGGACGCCTTCCGGTCCCGTGTGCTGTTCCCGATCTGCGATCCCTCGGGCCATCCCGTGGCCTTCGGCGGCCGGGTGCTGCCGGGCAGCCCAGACCCGGCCAAGTACAAGAACTCCTCCGAGACACCGATCTACTCCAAGCGACGAACCCTCTACGCGCTCAACTGGGCGAAGCAGGACATCATCACGACGGGAGAGGTGGTGGTCTGCGAGGGCTACACCGACGTGATCGGCTGCTTCGAGGCAGGGGTACCGAGGGCCGTCGCCACCTGTGGCACGGCCCTCGCCGAGGAGCACGTGCGCCTGCTCAAGAACTTCGCCACCCGGATCGTGCTGGCCTTCGACGCCGACGGGGCGGGGCAGTCGGCCGCCGGCCGCTTCTACGAGTGGGAGCGCCGTCTCGAGGTCGACGTGGCCGTCGCCGCGCTCGCCCCCGGGTCAGACCCTGCCGACCTGGCCCGCAACGATCCCGGGGCCCTACGGGCCGCTGTCGAGGGGGCCAAGCCCTTCCTCGAGTTCCGGCTCGGCCGCATCCTCGACGCCGCCGACCTCTCCACAGCAGAGGGCCGGGCCCGAGGGGCGGACCACGCCCTCGTCGCAGTCGCCGAGCACCCCGACGATCTGGTCCGCGACCAGTACGTGATGCGGGTGGCCGAGCGGTGTCACCTCGAGCCGGCCTCCCTCCGCGACCGCCTCGAGCGCATTCGCCGGCAGGGTCCGCAGACCCCGGCGGCCGGTGCGGAACCTCGCGGGGGCCGGCCGTCCACCTGGCAGGTCGGCGGCCCCGACGGCCCCCCCGTGCGAGCGCCTCGTCGCGACGCCGGCGCCGCGGTGCGCGAGTTCCGGCCCGGGCTCGAGGCGCTGCGCCTGGCCATCCACCGACCGGAGGAGGTCGGAGACAGGCTGGAGGCAGCGCTGTTCAGCGATCCGGTGCAGCGTGCCGCCTTCGAGGCTCTGGTCGAGGCCGACGATCTCCATCGGGCCATCGACGAGGCCGCGCCGGAGGTCCAGTCCCTCCTCGTGCGTTTGACCGTGGAGGAGCCCCGGTCCGATCCCGACGAGGTGGTGGCTCAGCTGGTCCGGGACGTCGTGCGCCGCGAGCTCCCGGTCCTCACCGTCGAAGCCCGGAGCTCGGCACCGGCCATGGAGGAGGCTGCCTCGGTGGCCGCATGGCTCCAGGAGCTGGATGATCCCCGCACCTCGGTCGTGGCGTCGAGCAGGTTGGTAGCCTGGCTCGTAGTGAGGTCGCAGATGATAGGCACGGGGCACGGCGGATGACGGCGAGGCAGGCAGTCCCGCCGCGTCAGATCACCGGGACCGAGGATGCGGGGTTGTCGCCGCTCGACGTGCTCCCGGTCGACCAGTTCGAAGCACTGATCCGGCGGGGGCGGCTCCAGGGCGGTCTGACCCAGGACGAGGTGATGACGGTGCTCCGGTCGGTCGAGCTGAGCGCCGACTTGATCACCGGGGTGGTCGAGCGGATCCGTGCGGCCGGGATCGAGTTCACCTACGACACCGGCGAGACGACCATCGTCCCGATGTCGGTGGCGGTCGCCGACGAGGTCTCCGGACACCTGCGCGAGTGCTACCCGACGGGGGAGGGCGAGACGGCGGCCGCCCTCGACGTCCTCGCGGTGCCCGAACAGGGAGCCCTGCGCGCCCCCGCCAACGGCCGCACCCCCTCTGGCGCGACTGAGGCGCTGGGCACACCGTCCCGGGGGCCGAAGAAGCCGCGCGCTCCACGGAGCGCGGCGAGCGACGGGTTCAGCGAGGGGGACAGCTTCCGAGGCTCGACCGCCGATCCGGTCCACATGTACCTGAAGGAGATCGGCAAGGTGAAGCTCCTCGACGCCTCGCTCGAGGTGGAGCTGGCCGAGCGCATCCTGGCCGGCAACGAGGCCGCGGCACGTCTGGCCGCCGACGACCTGGCGGAAGGGGCGGTCACCCGGTCCGAGCAGACCACCGACCGGCTGGTCGTGCGGCGCGGTCAGCAGGCCAAGGAAGCCCTCATCGAGGCGAACCTGCGACTGGTGGTCTCGATCGCCAAGCGGTACCGCAACCGGGGCCTCGCCTTCCTCGATCTCATCCAGGAGGGGAACCTCGGGCTCATGCGGGCCGTCGAGAAGTTCGACCACACCAAGGGGTTCAAGTTCTCGACGTACGCGACCTGGTGGATCCGCCAAGCGATCACCCGGGCCATCGCCGATCAGGCCAGGACCATCCGTATCCCGGTGCACATGGTCGAGACCATCAACAAGGTGGTGTGGGCCCAGCGCCAGCTCCTCCAGGAGCTCGGCCGCGAGCCGAGCGCCGAGGAGGTCGCCGGTCGGGTCGACTTCACCATCGACAAGGTGCGCGAGATCCAGCGGATCAACCAGGACACGGTCTCGCTCGAGCAGCCCATGGGTGACGAGGACGACTTCAGCCTCTCCGACCTCATCGAGGACCGCGAAGCGGTGGTTCCCGACGACGCCGCGGCCCGGATGATGCTCGACGACGCGCTGCGTGAGGCGCTCGGTCATCTGTCGCCGCGTGAGCAGGACGTGGTCCGGCTCCGGTTCGGGCTCGAGGACGGCAAGATCCGAACGTTGGAGGAGGTCGGGCAGGCCTTCGGCGTGACCCGTGAGCGGATCCGCCAGATCGAGGCGAAGACCCTCGCCAAGCTGCGGCGCCCGGAGTCGGCACAGCTGCTCCGCGACTACCTCGAAGAGGACTGACCGGCAGTCCGGCCGTCGCTCGGCGAGCGGTCAGGCGGAGATTCGTCGCCCCTTGAGCGCCGAGGCCAGATCGCCGGCCATCTCGACCACCAGGGCATCGGCCGCCTCGTCTCCGTCGCGCCACCCGAGGCGAACCCCGATGGTGTCCCGGACCCGCTCGGCCCCCAGGAGGACGACGGCCTTGGACTTTGCGCCCACCAGGCTCGCGGTGCCTGCCACCGGAGCCCCACGCCCGGCCCGCCCGACGACCTGGAGCCGTTGGCCGGCGGCACGCCTCGAACCCAGGGCGTAGCCCAGGCAGAAGGCCGCGGCGGCGGCGACCGGTGTCTTCATCGGGTCATTGTGCCCCGGTTCGCGACGCCGTGCATCTCCCACCGTCGGCCGGGTGACGACGGGCTAATCTCCTGACGCACGCCAGGCCGGATCCGAGGTCGGATCCCACCGTGGTGGGCCTGAATCCGGGGTAGCTCAATCGGCAGAGCGAGCGGCTGTTAACCGCTAGGTTGTGAGTTCGAGTCTCACCCCCGGAGCAACCAATGATCCTCGGTGCCCATGTGATCGTGCACAGCACCGATGCGGCTGCAGATCGAGCCTTCTTCCGGGATGTCCTCGGATTTCCGTCCGTTGACGCCGGCCACGATTGGCTGATCTTCGCGCTGCCGCCGTCAGAGGTTGCCGTACATCCCGCCGACGAGAACCGGGCCGAGCTCTCTCTCATGGTGGACGACCTGGACGCAGAGATGCAGGCACTCGAGCGCAAGGGCGTCCCGTGTTCGGCGGTGGCAGTGGCACGCTGGGGATCGGTGACCAAGATCGCGCTCCCCGGAGGAGGTGAGCTGGGTCTGTACCAGCCGAACCATCCCTCGCCCTCTGTGCCGACCGTGGTTCGGGACGAGTAGCCCGACGCCGAGATACACCGGGTTCGGCAAGGGCTACACGGGGTTCTCCAACCACGTGACGGGCGGGCACGAAGCCGAAGCGGCAGAGGAAGCGAAGGCGCCGAACCGGTTCGGCATGTTCGTCCTGAGGCTTCTCGGATCCAAGGGCAAGCCGTCGCCGGCCGATGCCAGGGTTTTGGCGGCCCGAATCGTGGGGGACTAGCGTACGCGGGCACGGAGAACCCCATTCTTCGAAGTGGGTCCGGCCGCACCGCACAGCCGGGCGGTGGGTGCCGCCGGGTGGGGGCCCCCACCGGATCCTGCGATACTGCCTCCTCGGACGAGGCCCGACGCCGAGATCCGCGCACCGACAGGCGCACAGAACGAGCAACGCTGCAGAGGAGAGGGACACATGGAATGTGCCGGCAAGAAGGCGGTCGTCGTCGGTGGGGCATCCGGCATGGCGAGAGCGAGCGCGGCGCTGCTGGTCGAGCGCGGCGCGTCGGTGGCGATCCTCGACCTGCCGACATCGGCGGGGGACGCAGCCGCGTCGGAGATCGGCGGCGGGACCACCTTCTGTCCCTGTGATGTGACCGATGCGGAGGGCACGGAACAAGCGCTTGCGGCGGCGGTCGATCTGCTCGGCGGTCTGCACATCGCCGTGAACACGGCCGGCGGCGGGATCGCGAAGAAGACACTGAGCAAGTCCGGACCGCATCCGCTGGAGGACTTCCGGGGGGTGATCGAACTCAACCTCATCGCGACGTTCAACCTCAACCGCCTCCAGGCTGCGCACATGGAGCACAACGAGCCCGAGGACGGGGAGCGCGGCGTCATCATCAACACGGCGTCGATCGCAGCGTTCGAGGGCCAGATCGGCCAGGTCGCCTACGCCGCCGCAAAGGCCGGCATCGCCGGAATGACGCTCACCATGGCCCGCGAGCTGGGGTCCTACGGGATCCGGGTCGACACCATCGCGCCGAGCCTCTTCCTCACCGGGATCACCTCGGGGATACCCGACGACTTCGCTGACCGGTTGACCGCCGACGCCGCCTTCCCGAAGCGGATGGGGCGTCCCGAGGAGTACGCCAAGCTGGTGGCCGCCATCGTTGAGAACCCGATGCTCAACGGGGGGACGATCCGGCTCGACGCCGGCCAGCGGTTCGCTCCGAAATGACCGTGGTGGGGACGGTCCTCGGTGATCCCGGGCAGGCGGCGGGATGAACCTCCTCCTGCTGCTCGACATGGCGAGCTCGGCCGATCCCGAGCGGGTCGCGTTCCGCATGGGGGACTCCGACCTGACGAGCGGTGACCTCCGAGATCGCGCCCTGTCGATCGGGTCTGCGCTCTCTCGGAGCGGCGTCTCCTCCCTTGCGTTCGGTGCCACCAACAGCCTCGCCTTCCCGGTCGCGGTGTTCGCAGCCGCTGCGGCGGGCATCCCCCTGATCCCCGTCAACTTCCGGCTCGCGGAGACCCGGAGGAAGGAGATCCTGACCCGGCATCCCGGGGCCCTGGTGGTGGCGACCGAGGATCAGCTCCCCGGACTCGTCGGAGACGGCTACCACGCGGTCAGCGCGTCCGAGTTCCTGGATCTCGGCTCCTCGGACGCCGGTGAGCCGGTCGACCCCGACCCCGATGCGGTCGCCGTGCTGCTGTACACGAGCGGGACGACCTCCGAGCCGAAGGCCGTCGTGCTGCGACATCGGCACCTCACCAGCTATGTCCTCGGGACGGTGGAGTTCTGCTCGGCGGCGCCCGGAGACGCAGCACTGGTCGCGGTTCCCCCGTACCACATCGCCGGCGTCGCCCATGTGCTGACCAACCTCTATGGGGGGAGGCGGGTGGTCTATCTCGACGCGTTCGACCCCGAGGAGTGGCTCGGCCTGGTCGAGCGGGAGGGGGTCACCCACGCCATGGTCGTCCCGACCATGCTCGCCCGGATCGTGGATGCCCTGGAGGCCTCCGGAAGGGCGGCACCCGCGTCGTTGCAGTCCATCGTCTACGGCGGCGCGGCGATGCCGGTCGCCGTCCTCGAGCGGGCCCTGCGCGCCTTCCCGGAGGCCGGGTTCGTGAACGCGTACGGTCTCACCGAGACTGCGTCGACGATCGCACTGCTCGGACCCGAGGACCACCGTTCAGGCATCGACGACACGGACCCGTCGGTTCGGGCGAGATTGCGGTCGGCTGGCAGGGCCGTCCCCGGGGTCGAGATCGAGATCCGCGATGCCGCAGGGACGGTGGTCGGTCCGTCCGTGGTGGGGGAGATCCACGTGCGCGGTCCGCAGGTGTCCGGCGAGTACCTGGGAGCGGACCGCCCTTCCGACCCGGATGGCTGGTTCGCGACCCGGGACAACGGGTACCTCGACGACGAGGGCTACCTCTTCATCGCCGGCCGCGCCGACGACACGATCATCCGGGGTGGCGAGAACATCGCACCGGCGGAGATCGAGGAGGTGGTCCTGCTCCATCCGGAAGTGGCCGAGTGCGCCGTGGTGGGGGTCGACGACGACGACTGGGGCCAACGGACGGTCGCCGTGGTCGTCGCCCGGCCGGACGCCACAGTCACCGGGGACGAGATCAGGGAGTGGGTCCGGGAGCGGCTGCGCGGATCGCGGACCCCCGATGCTGTGGTCTTCCGACCCGAGCTTCCCTACACCGAAACCGGAAAGGTCCTCCGTCGGGAGCTCCGGGCAGAGCTCGCGAACGGGTAGCGAACGGGTAGCAGTCAACCGTCGGCGCGGGCTCAGCCGACCTGCGGCCGAGGGGTCGGTCAGCAGCTCCGCAAGAAGGTTCACCTGCGGTTCCATCGGGCCTGTACCCCGGCTCACCTGCCATGTCATCGTGGAGAGCCTGGTATCGACAGGACTCAGGGACCCTGTGGAGCTCCGGCCCGGAAGGTCGACGCGAGCCAGGACTCCGCCAGCTCGAGGACGCCGCGGGACGCCTCGGCACCCGGAGCCATGAGGTCGAACCCGTGGGGAGCCCCCGCCACCACCCTCAAGTCGGTGGGCACCCCGGCATGGGTGAGGGCTGTGGCGTAGGCCACGTCCTCGTCGACGAAGCCGTCCGCACCGCCGACGATGAGCAGAGCGCGCGCTGACCCCGACAGGTCCTCCGCTCGGGCCGGCGCCGCGTAGGGAGGCACTGCACCCCCCGACAGCGGTCCGAGATAGGCACCCCAGCCGAAGGCGTTGTTGGCGGGTGACCAGACGGTGGTGTCCCACTGACTCGACTCCGTGCACTGCCGGTCGTCGAGCATCGGGTAGAGGAGCAGCTGCCCGGCGAGCCTCTGACCGAGGTCCCGCGCGGCGAGGGCGAGGGCGGCGGCAAGGCCGCCACCGGCACTGGCACCCCCGACGACCACCCTGGCCGAATCGATGCCGAGCACGTTCGCCGAGTCGAGCACCCAGGCGAGCGCGGCTCGCGCATCCTCGTGGGCGGCTGGGAACGGATGTTCCGGAGCGAGTCGGTAGTCGACCGAGACGGTCACGCAGTCCAGCTGGACCGCCCATTGCTGCATCCGGGCGGAATCGATCAGGGGAGATCCCATGACGTACCCGCCGCCGTGCAGCCAGAGGAGGCACGGGTGGGGGCGGTCGCTCGTCGGAGCGAACGCGTGCAACTCGAGGGGCGGGTCATCACCGATCACGAACCGGTCGGCGATGACCCCATCGCGGACAGGTGGGGGCTCGAGCAGTCCGTCGATCGAGGCGCGGATCGTGGCGAGATCGATCCCGTCGTCGCCGAACCCGACGTCGAACTCGGCCAGGTGGGCGAGCTCGGGGTCCAGTGGAGGCTGGTACATGGTTGAGCATCCTCTCGTCGATGCGGCGTCCCGACCGGAGCGCTCACCGGGCCGTCGAATGGCCCCGTTCCTCGGGTTCGTGGTCAGTCTGCCCGAGTTTCACAGGATCACCCACCTGAACGCCGTGCGGGAGTTTCACGACCATCCCTTCTCCGTGATCCCGAAGGACCAGGCCTCGGAGGGTGGAGGCGAAGGCGGCCGGCCGGGACGTTTCGGTCGTCTCGAAGGGCAAGCCGGCGGAGCGGATGCGGAGCGCGACGGACCTCGGCTCCAGGGCTGAGCGGAACGAGCCGGGCTGACCGACGACTCTTCCCGGGAGGGCCCGGGTCCTGCGCGCGCGTCCACCGCGTACGCTGGTCGACGACCCGGCCGGCCCCACCAACCGGCACCACCAGGGGGAGCCCGGCTCCCCGAGGAGCGTCGTCCCGTGAAGCAGATCGGTACATCGACGGAGAGTGCCAGGGGCGGAGGTCCGGCCCGAACGTCCCCCGTGTTCGACCCGGCAACCGGGGAGCAGTCCGCCGAGGTGGTCCTCGCCACCGAGGGAGATGTCGACCGGGCAGTCGGGATCGCCGCGAGCGCCTTCGAGGCATGGCGCGACGCCTCCCTCTCGGCCCGCACGCGGATCCTCTTCGCCTTCCGCGAGCTCGTCACACGCCACCGCGACGACCTCGCCCGGTTGATCACCGCCGAGCACGGCAAGGTGTTCGAAGACGCCCGCGGCGAGGTGGCCCGCGGGATCGAGGTGGTCGAGTTCGCTTGCGGCATCCCCCAGCTCCTCAAGGGCGAGTGGTCCGAAGATGTCTCGATCGGGGTCGACGCCTCCTCGATCCGCCAGCCACTCGGGGTGGTGTGTGGGATCACCCCGTTCAACTTCCCGGTGATGGTGCCCATGTGGATGTACCCGGTGGCCATCTCCTGCGGCAACACGTTCGTGCTCAAGCCGTCCGAGCGCGACCCGTCGCCGTCGGAGCTCATAGCTGAGCTCTGGGGCGAGGCCGGACTGCCCGATGGCGTCTTCTCGGTGCTCCACGGTGACGCCGAGGCAGTCGACGCGCTGGCCGATCATCCCGCCGTCGCTGCGGTCTCCTTTGTGGGCTCGACCCCGGTGGCGGCGCACGTCTTCGAGCGTGCCCATGCCTCGGGCAAGCGGGTCCAGGCGCTCGGTGGGGCCAAGAACCACGCGGTCGTGCTCCCCGACGCCGACCTCGCTTCCACGGCCGACGCGCTGATCGCCGCCGGCTACGGCTCGGCGGGCGAGCGCTGCATGGCCGTCTCGGCTGTGGTCGTGGTGGGCGACGCCGACCCGCTGGTCGCGGCCCTGGCCGAACGGGCGGGTGCCCTGACCACCGGTCCGGGCACCGACCCCGCCTCGGACATGGGGCCGCTCATCACCCGGGTCCACCGCGACCGGGTGGCCGGGTACCTGGCGTCGGCGGAAGCCGAAGGGGCCACGGTGGTGCTCGACGGTCGCGACCTCAAGGTCCCCGGTGGGGACGAGGGCTTCTACCTCGGGCCCAGCCTGGTCGACCGGGTGACCCCGGAGATGCAGGTCTACCGGGACGAGATCTTCGGTCCGGTGCTCTCGGTGTTGCGGGTCGGCACCCTCGACGAGGCCATCGCCATGGTCAACGCCAACCCGTTCGGCAACGGCACCGCCATCTTCACCCGGGACGGCGCGGCGGCCCGCCATTTCCGCCGGGACGTCTGCGTCGGCATGGTCGGCATCAACGTTGCCATTCCGGTCCCGATGGCGTACTACTCCTTCGGGGGATGGAAGCAGTCGCTCTTCGGCGACACCCACATCCACGGCATGGAGGGCGTCCGCTTCAACACGCGGCTCAAGTCGGTCACCACCCGATGGCCCGACCCGTCCCCCGGTGCGGGTACCGGGTCGGTGGCGCTCCATTTCCCCGCCGGCGACGCCCGGTGATCTAGGACCAGCCGCGGAGAGCTGCCACCACACCGCCGTCGACGAGGAGATCGGTGCCGGTGAGGAAGCTCGCCTCTGGGCCTGCCAGCCACGCCACGGCGTCGGCGATGTCAGTCGGGGTGCCGAGGCGGGGGATCGGGCTGCGCTCGAGCATCTCGCTCATGAACGGCTGGGCCGCGCTCTCTCGGTGGCCCATCGGGGTGGCGATCATCCCCGGGCTGATCGAGAGGATGCGGGCACCACGCGACCCCCACGCGGGGGCGGCCGCGACGACACGCAGCTGCGCTCCCCGCTTCGAGACCGCGTAGGCGGTCGCCGGGTCGACCTGTTCGTCGAGTCCGGCGGCGGAGCGGACCTCCTCGGTGGAGGCTGTCGCGATCGCCGCTTCGGTCTCCGGGGCCATCGGCCACAGATGCCCTGCCATGCTCGCGATGCACACGCCGACGGTTCCCGGGCCGGCCAACTCTTCGAAGAGGTCGATCACGAGCGCGGTTCCGAGGAGGTTGACCGTCAGGATCCGTGATCCGCTGCCCATGGTGGGGGACAGCCCCGCTGTGTGGACCAAGACCTCGAGCGGGCCGATCTCGGCGGTGAACCGGACCAGCGCGGCCACCGACTCGCGGTCGCTGACATCGACCTGGAGACCGTGCGCGTCGAAGCCTTCATCCCGCAGGGTGGACACCACCGCGTCCAGCGTGTCGCGATCGGATTCGGCGAGGACGAGCGGTCGCCCGCTCCCGAGGCGGCGAGCGCAGGCGAGTCCCATGCCGCCGGTCCCGGTGACCACGACGGACATCAGACCGGCGCCTTCCCCGGGTGAGCGCGGTCAACGGGCGGCGTCGTGACCATCAGGGTCCTGTTCGCCTCAGAAGAGGACCGGGAGCTTGTGCCAGCCCCGCACGGTCGAGGTGTGGACCCGCTCGGCGTGCTCCAGGTCGACGTGCCATTCCGGGAAGCGGGCGAGCACCTCCTCGAGCGCGACCCGGCCCTCGAGTCGGGCGAGCGCGGAACCCATGCAGAAGTGGAGGCCATAGCCGAAGGTCACGTGGTGATCGATCTGGCGGCGGACGTCGAAGCGGTCGGGGTCCTCGAATTGGCGATCGTCCCGGTTGGCCGCCGCGTTGAGCAGGAGCAGCGCCGAGCCCTCGGGAACAGTGGTCCCGAGGAGCTCCGCGTCCTGCTGCACGTAGCGGGCCTGCACCGGCGACGGTGCCTCGAAGCGCAGGATCTCCTCGATCGCGCCCGGAACCAGTGAGCGATCGTCGACGAGGAGACGACGCTGGTCGGGGTGCATCCCGAGCAGATACCCGGTCCAGCCGATGAGCTTGGTGGTGGTCTCGTTGCCCGCACCCGCCAGGAGGAGGGCGTAGTTGAGGATCTCGGGTTCTTCGAGATGGCGTTCGACGCCGGTTTCGTCGGTGAAGGTGGTCTCGAGCAGGTCGGTCATCAGGTCGTCCGAGGGGTGCTTGCGCCGGTACGCGATGTAGTCGGCGAACATCGAGATGTCGGAGACACCAGCGACCGCGGAGCCGGAATCGGGTGCGCGGCCCTCGTCGATCTGCAGGGCGGTGTCGAAGCGGTCACGGACGGCCTCGCGGTCCTCGTCCGGGATGCCGAGCATCTTGCTGATCACCCGCATCGGCAGATCGGCGCCGAGGTCGCGCACGAAGTCGAACCCTGCGCCGTCGCGCAACGGGTCGAGGGCGGCGGCACAGTAGCCCCGCATCTCCTCCTCGAGCATCGCCACCCGATTTGCCGTGAAGACCCGGCCCAGCAACCGCCGGTACAGGTTGTGGAGGGGAGGGTCCGCGAAGATGAACATTCCCCTGGGGACGTCCCACTCCGAGCGGATCAGCTCGAGGACGGATCCCCGTCCGGAGCTGAAGGTCTGCCAATTGATCGAGCACGCCTCGACGTCGGCGAATCTGCTCACCGCGTAGAAGTCGAGCGCCTCGTTCCGGTAGAGGGGGGCCTCGTCGCGGAGGCGCCTGAACACCGGGTAGGGATCCGCATCGATCTCGAAGTCGTACGGGTCGTAGTAGACCTCGGTCGCCGGCCGGACCATCGGACCCCGGTCCTCGGTGGTGTCCGTCGGTGTTCCGGTCTGGTCGGACATCGCTACGAGACGAGGGCGCCGCGAGAGTCACCCACGATGACGCCGCCGTGACTCGCGACTACGAAGCGATCCATTGCTGACGTCCCTTGGTGATGAGAATCGGATACTCCGTCCGGCAACGTATGGTTACCATATCGCATGGACGGAGCGATCCACTACGAAGCGTCCGACGGTGTCGCCCGGATCAGGCTCGATCGCACCCGGAAGCGGAACGCGATCACCTCGACGATGTACGCGGCCCTCGCCGAGCGGTTCGAGGAGGCGGAGCGGGACGCCACGGTGAAGGTGCTCGTCCTGCAGGGGGCGGGCGGGACGTTCACCGCCGGAAACGATCTGCGTGACTTCATGGACGATCCGCCCGCCGGCCCCGAGAGCCCGGTGAGCCGCTTCCTCAGGATCCTGGCCACGGCGCGCAAGCCCCTGGTCGCTGCCGTGGACGGGTGGGCGGTCGGGATCGGGGTCACCATGCTGCTGCATGCCGATCTCGTCGTCGCGGCGGAGGATGCCCGGTTCCAGATGCCCTTCGTCGACCTCGGGCTGGTTCCCGAGGCCGCGAGCTCATTGCTGCTGCCGCGGCTGATCGGCTCCCACAAGGCGGCGGAGCTCCTACTCCTCGCCGAACGGTTCGATGCGACAACGGCGCTCGCCTGCGGACTGGTCAACCGGGTGGTCGCAGCCGAGGACCTCGCCGCAACGGTCGGATCGATTGCCGCGGCGCTCGCGGCAAAGCCTGCGGGAGCACTCCAGCTCACCAAGGAACTGCTCCGCAGCCCTGTGTCGGAGATCACCGAGCGCCTCGAGCAGGAGAACGCCGTCTTCGCCAGGCAGCTGGGCACCCCGGAGGCCGCCGCAGCGCTCCAGGCGTTCTTCGAGGCACGGGGTCCGCGCTAGTCGTCCGGGACAGTACCGTTCTGGCGAGGCGACACCCGAGGGGAGAGTCACGTGTCCAGCACCACGCCATCCAGGCCCCTTCCCCTGGTCACCAGCGAGAACGCCTTCTTCTGGCGGGCAGGGGCCGACGGAGTACTGCGCTTCCAGCGCTGTGACGATTGCTCGCGCCTGCGCTTCCCGGTCGCGCCGGTCTGCCCGTACTGCCTGTCGACGGCGACATCCGTCGCCGACGTCGAGGGTACGGCCACCGTGGTCGGGTGGACGGTCAACCATCAGCAGTGGACCCCGGCGATGCCGCCCCCCTACGTGGTGGCAGTGGTGGCCATCGACGACGACACAGAGATCCGGCTGACGACCAACATCGTCGGAGTCGAGGCCGACCTCGTGCACCTCGGGATGCGGGTCCGGGTCGTCTTCGAACAGCAAGACGACGTCTGGATCCCGCTCTTCGAACCGAACGGTGAGCCGGACGGCGCCTGGTCGGTGCCGGGTCCGCCGCCCGCCCCCACTGCGCCGGCCACCCTGTCCGGTCCGCGGTTCGAGCACGCCTGCGCGATCACCGGCATCGGCATGTCGGCGGTCGGGCGTCGGTTGATGCGTCCTCCCCTGGCCCTGACCATCGAAGCGTGCCAGGCGGCGCTGGACGACGCCGGGCTGACCTATGCCGACATCGACGGGCTCTCGACCTACCCCGGCGGCGGGACGCTCGGCGGGTTCTCCGAGGGCGGCGTGAACGCCCTTGTCGAGGCCCTCCGGCTCACGCCGGTCTGGCACAACGGAGGAGGGGAGATGCCGGGCCAGGTCGGCGCGTTGGTGGCGGCCATGCTGGCGGTGGCGTCGGGGCTCTGCCGGCACGTCCTGTGCTTCCGGACGCTCTGGGAGGCGACCCACTCCGAGCTGGTGCGATCCGGAACGCTCCAGCCGGCCAGAGGCGGACGCGCGAGCGGGATGGGGGAGGGTCGGGCGCCGTTCGGCGCGCTCTCGGCCGCCAACTGGATCGCCATGACCGCGTCCCAGCACTTCGGCCGCTACGGCACGACCCGGGAGCAGCTCGGCGCGATCGCCCTCAACGCCAGGGCCAATGCCGCCCGCAATCCCGTCGCCATCTACCGCGATCCGCTGTCGATGGACGACTACCTCTCGGCCCGCCTCGTTTCGACACCGTTCGGGCTGTACGACTGCGATGTGCCCTGCGACGGCTCGGTGGCCGTGATCGTCTCCGCCCGGGACGCGAGCGCCGACCGCCCACGTCCCCCCGTGCTCGTCGATGCGGTCGGGACCAAGATCGAGGACCGGCTGTCGTGGGACCAGGGGACGCTCACCCACGAGCCCCAGGTGTTCGGCCCTGCGCACCACCTCTGGAGCAGGGCGACCGTCTCGCCCGCCGACGTGGACGTCGCCCAGCTCTACGACGGGTTCAGCTTCAACTGCCTCACCTGGTTGGAGGCGCTGGGCTTCTGTGCTGTGGGGGAGGGCGGTCCCTTCGTCGAGGGTGGCAAGCGGATCGCCCTCGACGGGGAGCTCCCGCTCAACACCGCCGGCGGACAGCTCTCGGCCGGCCGGCTCCACGGGTTCGGGCTCATCTACGAGGCGATCGTCCAGCTGCGCGGTGACGGCGCCGACCGCCAGGTCCCCGGGGCCGAGGTGGCAGTGGTCGCGACCGGCGGCGGAGTCCCCGGTGGCTGTGTCCTCTTCACGGCGGACCGGTAGGCCGTCTCTGGCGGCGATGAGTGCAGGTCCCGGTCGCAGTAGGATCCGCTGCTGGAATTGCGTTCCCCGCCTCCCTCCGCACCGCCACCGCCCGAGGGCCTACGGTCGGGCCCCGAACGCCTCGCCGAGAAAGGCTGATGATGGAGATCACACCTGGAGCCCGACTGAGGAGCGCCGTGGGCGCGACCGAGGTCGTCGTCATCAAACCACCGCAGGGTGAGGGGGACCTCACCTGTGCCGGGGTGCCCATGGTGCCCCGTGAGGACGGCGCGGCACCCACGCCCTCGGCGGATGCCGCCGAGGGCGAGGCAACCATCATCGGAAAGCGGTACTCGGAGGAGTCCTCGGGCATCGAGGTCCTCTGCTCCCAGGCGGGGGACGGACCGCTCGCGTTCGGGGGGGTCGTACTCACGGTCAACGCCCCCAAACCGCTTCCCGCGTCCGATTGACACCCGACGGTGACGGCGGGGCCGGTACGGGGCGACGGGGGCTGACCCGCCGCGAGCTCCTCGCAGCCGGGGTTGCGTCCGGCGTCGGCCTCCTGGCGGCCGGATGTGGGGGGAGCACAGCGTCGCCGGCGGCGACCACCCTGGCGAGGACCGCGCCGGCCGGCTCGGATCTCGGAGCGATCGAGCACGTGATCTTCCTGATGATGGAGAACCGATCGTTCGACCACTATTACGGCACCTACCCGGGCGTCCGCGGTTTCGATGACCACCCCGCAGACGACCTCGGGGCGTTCTCGCAGGCCTGCCCCGCCAACACCTCCGCATCCCCGGTCGGACGGCTGCTGCCGTTCCACCTCGACACGGTGCACAGCGACATCGCCGACTGCACATTCGACCTGACCCACAACTGGGGTCCGCAGCACCAGTGCCGGAACGGCGGGCACATGGACTCGTTTGCCTTGGTGCACACCGATCCGGCGAACGAGGGGCCCTCCCAGGGGACCCTCACCATGGGCTACTACACGCGGGCAGACCTTCCCTATTACTACGCGCTCGCCGACGCCTTCACCCTGTGTGACGGGTACCACTGCTCGGTCATGGGCCCGACCCATCCGAACCGGCTCATGCAGATGTCGGGAACCCTCGACCCGGCTGGAGTGGCCGGCGGACCGGTGATCGAAACCAACCAGTCGCCGTCGGCCCTCTTCAGCGTGCACTGGGACACCATGCCCGAGGTCCTCGAGGATGCCGGGATCAGCTGGAAGTACTACAACCCCGGTGGATCCCTCTACAGCATCGAGTCCATGCGCTCGGTCGGAATGACCACCGACAGTGTGCTGCCCTACTTCTCCCAGTACGAGAACCCGGCTTCGCAGCTCTACCAGAAGGCCTTTCTCCCGACCTTCCCGGCCGACTTCGTGGCCGACGTCCGCGCCGGCACGTTGCCCCAGGTGAGCTGGATCAGCACGCCCGTCGGTTACGACGAGCACCCCCCCGCTCCGTCGTTTCTCGGGGAATGGTTCACCAGCCAGGTCCTGGGAGCGCTGGTGGCGAACCCGTCCCTCTGGTCGAAGACCGTCGTGTTCCACATGTACGACGAGAACGACGGGTTCTTCGATCATGTCGCCCCTCCGGTTGCCCCGTCCGGCACGGCGGGCGAGTACCTCACCGTGCAGCCCCTCCCGTCGAACGCCGCCGGCATCGCCGGGCCGGTGGGCCTGGGGTTCCGGGTACCCATGTTGGTGATCTCCCCGTTCAGTCGCGGGGGACGCATCGCGTCCGAGACCTTCGACCACACCTCGCAGCTGCGCTTCCTCGAGGAGCGGTTCGGTGTCCGGGCACCGAACATCTCGTCGTGGCGTCGTGCCACCGTCGGGGACCTCGTGTCCACCCTGCAGACGGCCAAGAGCGACGTCCAGATGCCGGATCTCCCACCCACCAGGGACGATCCCGCCTATCTGGCCGCCAAGGGGTGCACGCAGTTGGACCTCGTCGAGGTCGCAGCCGACCAACCTCCCTACCCATTGCCGGCCGTCCAACGGATGCCGTCACAGGAACAGTAAGAAGCAGCCGGCACCTTCAGCCGGCAAGGGCGTGGGTGAAGCCCCCGGCGATGGCGTGCGTGCCCGAGAGGCCGCTCACTGACACCGGCACGTCGCTGCTGGTGGTCGTGCTGTTTCCGAGCTCACCGTTGCCGTTCCAGCCCCAGGCCGCCACGGTGCCACCGGTGAGCACCGCCAGGCTGAAGGCGTCACCCCCGGCGATCGCCTTGACCCCGGAGAGTCCGCTCACCGTGACCGGCACGTCGCTGCTGTTGGTCGTCGCGTTTCCGAGCTGCCCAGTGCTGTTGTACCCCCAGGTGGACACCGTGCCCGTTCCGAGGAGGGCCATGCCATGGGTCCACCCGGCCGCCACCGCCTTCACCACGGGGAGCCCGCTGACCCGGACAGGCACCTTGCTGTTCTTGATGGTCGCATTGCCGAGCTCGCCGTCACCGTTGAATCCCCACGCCTCGACCGATCCGTTCCCGAGCAGGGCCAGACTGAACCCGTCGCCGGCGGCCACCGACTGCACCCCCGACAGCGCGGTTACCAGGACCGGCACCTTGCTGCTCGCGGTGGTGCCGTTGCCCAGCTGGCCGTAGCTGTTGCTGCCCCAGTCCTTCACGCGGCCGTTCGTGAGCAGCGCCAGACCATCGGCGTACCCCGCGGCGATGCCCTTCACCCCGGAGAGCCCGCTCACCTTGACCGGTACGTCGCTACTGGTCGTCTTCCCGTCTCCGAGCTGGCCACTGCTGTTGTACCCCCAGGTTTCGACGGTGCCGTTTGAGAGCAGGGCCATGCCGAACCGCGAGCCTGCAGCGATGGCGGTGACCCCGGACGGCCCGGACACCGCTCCCGGGACCCGCCGATTCGCCGTCATGCCGTCGCCGAGCTCACCGTCGGTGCCCGAACCCCACGAATCGACGGTGCCGTTTGAGAGCAGGGCCATGCTGAAACCGGAACCCGCGGCCACCGCCTTGACCCCGCTGAGCCCGCTGACCGTGACCGGGACCTCGCTCGGGGCGACGGTCCCGTCACCCAGCTGGCCACTGCCGTTGAACCCCCATGACTGCATCGGGGCGCCCGCGGCAGACGCCGGTACCGCTCCGGCGATCCACGCCGTCCCGAGCAGGGCGACCGTCGCTGCGAGCAGCCCGATCGACCGCTTCCTGTTCGTTCTGATTCTCATCTCTGCCCCGTCCCGCCTTCCGCTCGGCTCGGCGAGCCTCTGATCAGGTGACCTTGAATTGCGTCGGCGAGGCGACGGATCCGGTGTTCCCGGTCAGCGTGATGAGACCGGTCTGAGCATTCTGGGGGACCACGGCCACGATCTGTGTCGCGGTGTGGCTGCTGATCGTCGCTGTCGCCCCTCCGAAGATTACATGGGTGACCGGCGTGAGGTTGGATCCCTTGATGGTGACCTTGGACCCCCGGATCCCCGAGACCGGGGTGAACGGGGTGGCGGAGTTGAACAGGACGTAGGCCGTGCCGACCCGCCACTTCGGATCCTTGGCCGGTGTGAGGAATTTCACCGTGACCGCGTCGTTCTGCTCCACCAGCGAGATCAGGCAGGGGGCGATCTTCCGTGGTCCGCACAGCTTGAGGAACACGGGAGGGGTGGTCAGCTTCGGTTGGTAGCAGACCTTGACGCCCGCGGTCGAGGGGAGCCCGTGCACGACCTGGGTGATCGTGAGCACGTCGGACGTCCCGAACCCGGCCGGCTTGAGCGTGGAGACCGGGGAGGGATAGTTGAACTGCGAGCCGCAATTCAGGGTCGCCGTGTTGGTGACCAGGCTGATCGAGGCAGGCCCCGAGGTGGAGGTGCCGGAGACGGCCACGCTCACGCCGTCGAGCGGTGAGGCTACGGTCGCCGTGCAGCTCGGAGTGCAGGTCGCGGTGGTCGGGGCCGTCTTGACCGTGTAGGTGAACTCATCGGCGGCGGTGATCGCCGACGTGCCCGCAAGTGTGGTCACCGTGAGGTCGACGACACCGGCGGCCCCCGGAGGGGACACGGCGGTGATCGAACCGTCACTGCTGAACGTCACGTCCGTGGACGGGACGCTACCGAAGTCGACCGCGGTGACCCCGGTGAACCCCGAGCCGGTGATGGTGATCGGGGTCCCGCCGGTGGTGAAGTCGGTGAACGGGCTGACCGTGCTCACGATCGGACCGTACGGATTGACCGAGGTGTCGAAGGCACCGATGTCGCAAGGCAAGCCGCGTGGTGAGCCCCGCTGGTCGGTGGACGGGCACAGGCTCGCGTCAGTCACATGCTTGATGGCAGGGCTCCCCGGGAACAGTGCGATGGTCGGCGTGGGGCCTCCGTTGTTGCGTAGGCCGGAGGGGTCGAGGACCGCCGGCACGTCCGAGAGGTCTCCGGCCGCCCCGAACCCGCAGGTCACCCCGTCGTCGAGGTTGTAGCCCTGGTCGTGGACCGAGCCGCCGAGGTAGCAGTTCCCGCCGGTGGCGCTGCTGCCCGCGAGGAGCGACGCGCCGATGGTCAGGGTCCCGTCGCTCTCGACGCCACCGCCGGTCACCGCGCGGTTGGCCGAGAAGGTGCTGTTGGTGATGCCTGCGGTTCCGGTGTTGAACATCGCGCCCCCGGAGCCGGCCGCGCTGTCTCCGGAGAAGGTGCTGTTGCCGATGGTGAGGTCGCCGCCCAGATTGAGGATGGCCCCGCCCAGGTTGCCCGAGCTGTTGCCGGAGAACGTGCTGGCGCTGATGCTCGCCGACCCGTCGGAGAAGATCGCCCCGCCGCCGAACCCCGCGCCGGGCGCAGCGTCGCCGGAGAACGTGCTCTCTGTCACCGTGAGCGTGCCGTCGTTGTAGATGGCGCCGCCGTAGTCGGACGTCGTGTCATCGGCGAAGGTGATCTCGCCCACGGTGAGGGTACCGTCGTTGACCACGGCACCCCCGTTGCCGGTTGCCGCGTTCCCGTCCTCGACAGTGAGCCCCGTGAGAGTCGCCGTCGCCGAGGGGTCGGGTCCGTTGAGGAACACGCCGGTGGTGCCGCCACCGCTCACCGCCAGGTTGCCGGCACCGGGACCGTCGATGGTCAGACCCGCGATCGGGACCGGGCTGACCACGGTGATCAGGCTGCACGCCGGCGACAGCGCGAACGTGATGGTGTCGCCGGACGCTGCCGCTGCAGCCTCGTAGGGTAGGGAGCCCGGTGTCGTCGGCGACCCGCTGCAGTTGGTGACCACCTGTGTCGCCGCCCCCGCCGTCCCTGCCGGCAGTGCGACAACCGCGATCGCCGACAGACCGACGGTCAGGGCACCCAGCGTCCGCCAGTGCGCATGATGTCGCGCAACCTGTTTCGTTTCCAACCTCGTCCGCCGCATCCTTCCGCCTTTCCGGGCCCCCGACGCGGGGGGACATTCCACCTTGCCGGAAGGCTACCCGAACAGAAGTGCCCGATCATGTGTGGCGGTGCCGTGCCAAAATTGCGTCACCGACCGCGACTCGGGCACGTGTGCACGTCGCTGAACTCGCCGCGCTGCCCCGGCCCGACCGGTGGGCGCACTCCGCGTTTGGGCGAACACGCAGAGCACCTTTCACCGAGCCCAACCCGGTCCGGCACTCGTCAAATGTGGCGAAAAATGGACTTTGGGGTAGGCAGCCTGTCCGATCGGTGGTAACACTTCCGGCAGCGGAGGCGCGGTGACGTGACGGCTCCGCGCTCGCGTCCGCCCGGTCCGGGAGCGGACGGGAGGGGGGCAGGAATCGACGATGTCACCGGACATCACGACGGAGGGCGGCTTCATGGTGTCTCGCAGGGTGGTCACGGCGGCGGTGGCCGTCATCGTCCCGTTCGCGGTGGTCAACGCGTTGGTCATCTCTGACTCGGCGGCGGTCACCCCGGTGAAGGCTGCCGGCTCGATCACCTGCCACTACGGGACGACCGTGACCTTCAACCCGCCGCTCAGCAGGTCCCCGGGCACTCTTGTACATGCCTCGACGACGCCCAGCGAGGTCGTCACCCTCGCCCGGGCGACCCTGGGCACATGTACCAGGACCCCGAGCGGCACGCCGGCCGTGTCGGGAGGGAGGGCGGTCGCAACCTTCACCGCCAAGATCCCGGGCACCTCGCTCGGAGGCGGCAAGTGGTACGTCGGGTCCTGCCTGACGTTCCAAGAGATGGCTTGGGCCAAGATCAGCAGCCAGTTCGCCTGGTCGGGACCCAAGGTGCCGCTCGCCAACTCCGCGTTCGCCACCAAGACCACCGCCCTGTCCCGTACGGCCGGGAGGCTCGGGTTCATCGCCTCGGGCACGGCGACCGGCTCCTTCGCCGGAGCGAAGTCCAGCATCACCGCCTACTTCAACGCCCCGTCGGCAAAGGCGATCAGCGCCATCTGCGGGGGTTCGACGGCCAAAATCGCGACCGCGACGACCTCGTCGACGCTCAGCACGATCCACCTCGGGAGCACGTGACCGATCCAGCGGCTACGTTCGGCGGACCACAAGAACACGACGCAACCAGAGACACGTAAACGAGAGACGAACCAGATCAACGGATGACGGCGGAACGTCACCGGGGGAGACAGGGGATGGCGATGGGGCACGGCGGCACGGGCGAGCGGCGGGTGGGATCGACGATGAAGGCGCCCTGGGCGGGCGATGGGGGCAACCAGGGAGGTCACCCGCACGGCGGATTCCGGCGGGCCCCCCGCGGGTTCGGTCGCGCGGCGACGGCCGCGCTGGTGGTCGTCTCGTCGGTGTTCGTCTCGGCGGTCCTCTCCTCCCAGCCGGCGAGCGCGGGTGGCACGGCCGTGCTCCAGGGATGGGGTGACAACACCTACGGTGAGCTGGGCAACGGCACCAAGACCAACGCGACGGTGCCGAAGGCGGTCACCCTGCCGTCCGGGGTTACCGGCTTCACCGCGGTCGCGGCCGGGGGTGAGCACACCCTGGCGATCGGCTCGGACGGCAACCTCTACGCCTGGGGTGACAACGGGTACGGCGAGCTGGGCAACGGCACGACCACCTCCTCGACCATCCCGGTCGAGGTGCAGATGCCTTCCGGGATCCATGCCACCAAGATCGCCGCCGGACTCCTCGACAGCCTGGCCATCGGCTCGGACAACAAGGTCTACGCCTGGGGAGACAACGGCTACGACGAGCTCGGTGACGGCAACAGCACCGATTCCTCGGTCCCGGTCAAGGTCTCCCTCCCGGCCGGTGTGAACGTCGTCGCCAAGATCGCAGCCGGCCAGTACCACAACCTCGCGCTCACCGCGAGCGGATCCGTCTATGCCTGGGGCCTCAACAGCAACGGCCAGCTCGGCAATGGCACCACCACCACCCCCACCATCCCGGTCAAGGTCGCCCTGCCGGCGGGGACGACCGCCAACAACATCGCGGCAGGCGGCTACCACTCCATGGCCAGCGATACTGCCGGTGACCTCTACGCCTGGGGTCTCAACGGCAACGGGCAGCTCGGGCTCGCCCCGCTCAACACGACGTCGGAATCGAGCCCGACCATCGTCGACATGCCGAGCGGTGTCTCCGCCACCCAGCTGGCGGCAGGGCTCTACCACAGCCTGGCCGTCGGCTCCGATGGCAACTTCTACGCCTGGGGGTACGACGCGGACGGCGAGCTCGGCCGCGGCACGACCACCGAGTCGACCATCCCCCGGGTGACGCCGCTCGCGGGTGGCGCCACCCCCACCGCCATCGCGGCGGGACTCTACGACAGCTACGCCCTCCTCCCGAGCGGCACCCTCTACGCATGGGGCCAGAACGGCCTCGGCCAGCTCGGGGACGGCAACAAGACCGCCACCCTGTCCCAGGAGGCGGTGTCCTTCGCCCCGGGGTCCACCGTGACCTCTCTCGGGACCGACTCCTCCTCGTCCGACGAGATGGCGCTGGCCACGCCTGCGGCCTCGGTGACCACCACCAGCCTCAGCCCGTCGATCGTCTCGCCCGTCTACGGCCAGACCGAGACGCTCACCGCGACGGTCACCGGATCCGACGGCGGCGGGACGGTGGACTTCGAGGAGGGCGCCTCGTCGCTCACCGGTTGCAGCACGGTGGCGCTCACCGCCTCGGGATCGAACTATCAGGCACAGTGCACCACGACCACGCTGGCCGCCGGCCCCCACACCCTGACGGCCGCCTATTCGGGGGACACCGCGTCGGCGGGCAGCAACTCATCGAACCTGGGGATCACCGTGACCCCGGCGCCGCTCACCATCACCGCGTCGTCGCAGGCGACCGTTTACGGGACTGCGCCGGTGCCGGTGAACGCGTCGTACGCCGGGTTCGAGAACGGCGACACCGGCACGTCGCTTGCCACCCAACCCTCCTGCTCGACCTCGGCGGGCGCCTCCAGTCACGTCGGCAACTATGCGACCTCCTGCAGCGGGGCCTCCGATCCCGACTACTCGATCAACTACGCGAACGGTGAGGTCGCCGTCGGCCCGGCACCGCTGAGCATCGCCGCCTCGTCGCCGATGATGACCTACGGCGACGCGGTACCCGCGGTGACCCCCACGTACATGGGCTTCCAGAACTCGGACTCCGCGTCCTCTCTCACCCATGTCCCGGTGTGCACGACGACCGCCACCTCGCAGGATCCGGTGGGCACCTATCCGAGCAGCTGCACGGGCGCCTCCGATCCGGACTACACGATCACCTACACCGCCGGCTCGGTCGTGATCGGAGCGGCGCCACTGGTGATCATGGCATCGTCGGTCGCCACCACCTACGGGACCGCCGCGACCGCGATCACCCCCTCGTATTCCGGCTTCACGAACAACGACTCGGCGGCCGACCTCACCACCCAGCCGACCTGCGGCTCGACGACGACGGTGACCACCGGCGTGGGGGTCTATCCGTCGACCTGCACAGGGGCGTCCGATCCGAACTACTCGATCACCTATGTCAACGGCAAGGTCACCATCTCCCCGGCCCCGATCACGGTCACCGCATCGTCGGCCTCGATGATCTACGGGGGAGGTGTTCCGGACGTGATCCCGACCGTGGACGGGCTCCAGAACAACGAGGGGTCCTCGGTCCTCGGCTCCGGCCTGCACTGCTCGACGACAGCGACCTCGGTGGCGCATGTCGGCAGCTACCCGTCGACCTGCTCGGGGGCGTCCGATCCGAACTACTCGATCACCTACGTCGACGGCTCGGTCTCGGTCACCCCCGCCCCGATCACCGTGACCGCATCCTCCGACTCGATGACCTACGGTGGAACGGTGCCGACGATCACCGCGACGGTGGGCGGGCTCCAGAACAGCCAGGACGCCTCGGTCCTCGGCACCGGCCTCACCTGCTCGACGCACGCAACCCCGACCTCGCCGGTCGGTTCGTACAAGTCGTCGTGCTCGGGCGGATCGGATGCGAATTACTCGATCGAGTACGTCGACGGCACGACGTCGGTCACCCCGGCGTCGCTCACCATCACCGCGTCCTCGGCATCGATGACCTACGGCGGGACACCCCCGACGATCGTGCCCCAGGTGGCCGGTCTCCAGAACGGTGAGACCGTCTCGGTCCTCGGCGAAGGCCTCGAATGCACCACCTCGGCGGTCTCGTCGAGCCCTGTGATCCCCTCCGGCTATGACTCGACCTGTTCGGGCGCCGTGGACAGCAACTACGACCTGACCTACGTGGACGGCACGGTGACGGTAACCCCGGCGCCCCTCTCGATCACCGCGTCGTCGGGGACCATGTCCTACGGCGACACCCCGCCGACCATCACCCCGATCTACGGGGGCCTGGTCAACAACGACACCGCACCGGCCACCCCGCCGGTCTGCACCACGACGGCCACCTCGTCGACCACGACCGGCTCCTACCCGAGCACCTGCTCGGGCGCGACCGACCCGAACTACGACATCAGCTACAGCAACGGATCGGTCACCGTGGACCGGGCGACCCTCATCATCGTCGCCTCCTCCGGGTCGATGTCCTACGGCAGCACGCCGCCGCCCGTCACCCCGACCTACGAAGGTCTGGCCAACAACGACGCCGCGCCGGCCACCCCGCCGACCTGCTCCACGACGGCCACCTCGTCGAGCACCGTCGGCACCTACCCGACCACCTGCTCGGGCGCGGCCGACCCCGACTACACGATCGCCTACACCAACGGGACGATCAAGGTTCAGCCGGCGGCTCTGACCATCACCGCATCGTCGGCGTCGGTGGCCTACGGAGTCGCGCCACCGGCCGTCACCCCGACCTACGTGGGCCTGGCCAACAACGACACCGCCCCGGCCACCCCGCCGACCTGCTCCACGACCGCCACCTCGTCGAGCACCGTCGGCACCTACGCGACCACCTGCTCGGGGGCGTCCGACCCGGATTACACGATCAACTACAACGCCGGAACGGTGCAGGTCACCCCGGCACCCCTCTCGATCACCGCGTCCTCGGAGACCATGTCCTACGGCAGCACGCCGCCGATCATCACCCCGACCTACGTGGGACTGGTCAACAACGACACCGCGCCGGCCACCCTGCCGACCTGCACCACGACGGCCACCTCGTCGAGCCCGACCGGCACCTACCCGAGCCACTGCTCGGGGGCGGCCGACCCCGACTACCAGATCACTTACACCGCGGGCCAGGTGATCGTCGGGCAGGCCACCCTCATCATCGTCGCCTCCTCCGGGTCGATGTCCTACGGCAGCAGCCCGCCGACCATCACCCCGACCTATGTGGGCCTGGTCAACAACGACACCGCGCCGGCCACCCTGCCGACCTGCACCACGACGGCCACCTCGTCGAGCGGGGCCGGCCCCTACCAGAGCAGCTGCTCGGGCGCGGCCGACCCGGACTACACGATCGCTTACACCAACGGGACGGTCACCGTGGACCCGGCGGCCCTGACCATCACCGCCTCCTCGGCGTCTGAGCACTACGGCGACACGCCGCCGGCGATCACCCCGACCTACGTGGGCCTGGCCAACAACGACACCGCACCGGCCACCCCGCCGACCTGCTCCACGACCGCCACCTCGTCGAGCACCGTCGGCACCTACCCGACCACCTGCTCGGGCGCGGCCGACCCGGACTACACGATCAACTACAACGCCGGAACGGTGAAGGTCACCCCGGCACCCCTCTCGATCACCGCATCGTCGGGAACCATGTCCTACGGCGACACGCCGCCGGCGATCACACCGACCTACGTGGGCCTTGTCAACAACGACACCGCACCGGCCACCCCGCCGACCTGCACCACGACGGCCACCTCGTCGAGCCCGACCGGCTCCTACCCGAGCCACTGCTCGGGCGCGGCCGATCCCGACTACCAGATCAGCTACAGCAGCGGCTCGGTGACGGTCGGGCAGGCCAGTCTCATCGTCGTGGCCTCCTCGGGGTCGATGGACTACGGCAGCACCCCGCCGGGCATCACCCCGACCTACGAGGGGCTGGCCAACAACGACACCGCACCGGCCACCCTGCCGACCTGCACCACGACGGCCACCTCTTCAAGCGGGGTGGGCATCTACCCGAGCCACTGCTCGGGCGCGGCCGACCCGGACTACACGATCGCCTACGCCAGCGGGACGGTCACCGTGGACCCGGCGACCCTGACCATCACCGCTTCCTCGGCGTCGGTGACCTACGGCGCGGCATCTCCGGCCATCACCGCCGGCTACTCCGGTTTCGTGAACAGTGAGAGCGCGACCGCGTTCACCTCGGCTCCCACCTGCACGACTGCGGTGCTCCCCACGACTCCGGTCGGCACCTACGCGAGCAGCTGCTCCGGGGCGGTGGACGCGAACTACGCCTTCACCTACGCCGCGGGCACAGTGACGGTGTCAGCCGCTCTGCTCGGCATCACCGCATCGTCCGGGTCGATGCTCTACGGGGGCACCGTTCCGCAGGTCTCCGCGGACGTGACCGGACTCCAGAACGAAGAGGCCAGCTCGGTACTCACCGGTCTCACCTGCTCGACGGCCGCGACCCCGACCAGCCCGGTCGGCTCATACCCGACGAGCTGCTCGGGCGCCGTGGACAACAACTACACGATCGCCTACAGCGCCGGATCGCTCTCGGTGACACCGGCGCCGCTCTCGATCACCGCCTCCTCGGACTCGATCACCTACGGGGGTACGCCGTCGGCCATCACGCCGATCGCGTCCGGGCTGGTCAACAACGAGTCGGATTCGGTCCTCGGCCCGGTCCTCACGTGCGGCACGACGGTGGTTCCCACCACCCCGGTCGGCACCTATTCGAGCAACTGCACGGGGGCATCCGACTCCAACTACGCGGTCACCTACGTGGCCGGCACAGTGCAGGTCGTGCAGGCGCCGCTGGTCGTCGCCGCATCATCGGGCTCGATGTCCTATGGCAGCACCCCACCCGCGATCACTCCGACCTACACCGGATTCGTCAACGGGGAGCACGCTGACGTGTTCAACAACGCACCCGTCTGTGCGACGACCGCCACATCCTCGAGCCCGGTCGGCACCTACCCGAGCAGCTGCTCGGGTGGTTCCGACAACAACTACGCCTTCAGCTACGTCGCGGGACAGGTGGTCGTGGGTCCCTCCGTTCTGGTGATCTCCGCTTCCTCGGGTACCTCGACCTACGGAGGTTCCCCGTCGGCCGTCACGCCGTCCTATTCGGGATTCGTCAACGGTGACACGGCCGCATCGCTGACGTCCCACCCCACCTGCACGTCCCTGGCCACTGCGGCGAGCCCGGTCGGGAGCTACGCGAACACCTGCTCGGGAGCAGCCGACCCGAACTACACGATCGACTATGTCGCCGGATCCCAGCACGTGGTGGCGGCCTCCGTCACCGTGCAGGCGTCCTCGGCGACGATGGTCTATGGCAGCAACCCACCCGCGATCACTCCGACGGTCACCGGTCTGGTCAACGGCCAGGGAGTGTCGGTGCTGGGCACCGGGCTCCATTGCAGCACCGCTGCAACGTCCTCCAGCAACGTCGGCTCGTACGCCTCGACGTGCTCGGGAGCGTCCGACGCCAACTACTCGGTCACCTACGCCTCGGGGACGGTCACCGTCACGCCGGCTGTCCTGACGGTCACGGCCAATAACCAGACCATGCAGTTCGGGGGCGCAGTGCCGACACTGACCGCGACGATCACCGGCTACGTCGACGGGCAGACCCTGTCCACGTCCGGGGTCACCGGCCAACCGACCTGTACGACCACGGGGACCGCGACCACTCCGGTCGGTACCTACCCGATCGTCTGCCAGGCCGGGACGCTCAAAGCGACCAACTACACCTTCCAGTTCGTGAGCGGCACGCTGACGATCAGCGCGTCGACCACGCTCGCCTGTCTCACGATCGGCTCGGTGACGGTTGCCGCGGGTCATGCCGACCTCATCGCTCCTGGATGCACTGTGATCGGGTCGATCACGGTGAACGCCGGCGGATCGCTCGATTCCGAGGGGGCACTCGTCCTCGGTGCGCTGGTGTCCAACGGGGGGACCGTTCGTGTCTGCAGCACCAGCTTTGCGCTGTATCTCTCGGTCACCGGAGCAACGAAACCGATTGTGCTCGGAGACGGCACGTCCTCGTGCGGGGGGTCGACGCTCATCGGTGCGGTGACCCTCTCATCGAATACGGGCGGAGTGTCCGTCCAGCGGGCCGACGCACTGGGTGTCATCGCGGTCCAGAAGAACTCGGGGGGTGTGACCGTCATCAACAACACGGTGCTGGGCGACCTCACCGTGACTCAGAACACGGGCACCGTGGTCGACCATCCGAACACCGTGTACGGGTCGGATCAGCTCCAGTAGCTGGTTCGGGTGACCGGTCGGTCTCCCAGTACTGTGCGAGCGCTCCCGGCAGCCGCCGGGGGCGCTTCGCATCTTCGGGTGGCTCTGCGACGGCGCTCGGGCGGCCGGCGCCGATGGAACCCGCTACCCTGCCTGGACCGGGCGTCCCCGCCTCGGCACGGGCCCGATCTCGGCGACGGTGACGGCGGTCGGACCAGTGGGGCACGAGGCGTTTCCCCGGGGCAGTAGCTCAGTGGTCAGAGCAGGGGACTCATAATCCCTCGGTCGCTGGTTCGATCCCAGCCTGCCCCACAGGACCTGGCCGCGCAGGGCAGCACGCTGCGTACGGTGGCCCGACATCCGAGCGCGGAGGAATCGGGGCCAACGACACCATCACGGAGCTCGTGTCCGGCTGGCACTGATCGCGCCGCACAGTGACCCGTATGGCGGCCGGGGTTCTTAGAGCCGCCCTCGGTGCTCGTGCGGTCACCCAACGAAGCCGACGCTCGCGGACGCGGCGAATTCTGTGACGGAACGCGGTGGAGGTGTTGACGCTGCACTTGACACCACTGATATGGTGAACGCACCACAAAGCCACCTGGTCGGAGGTAGGCACATGAGCGAAGTCGAGGCGTTTCGTATCTGTCCCCACTGTGGGTCGGAGGACGTGCCCAAGCTCATCGTGCGGTCGGCACGGACCTTCGGCACGGAACCGTGCTGGCGTTGTCGGGTGTGCAACCTCGACTGGTCGGACTCCGAATACCGCGCTCTGCGGGCTTCGTAGCACTCCTGTCACAAACGCGTCACCGAGACGCGGGTCGCCGGCTGGCGGCCGAACCTCCCGGTCAGGGCCCCCAGGGAGCCGGTCCGATGCCTGGCTGTCCGACCAGGTCACCCGCGGTCCACGTCGGTCCACCCGGACCCCAGCCGGTGATCGGCCCGCCGGGGACGCTCTGTGCTCCGGACCCCTCCGAGTTGGGCCCGGGCGATCGCTTCCGCCGGAGCACCAACAGCGGACCGACCACGGCGACTGCGACGGAGAGGACCAGGATCGCCCCGCTGACGAGGGCGCGCTGATCGGCAGAGGATTGGCACTCGTTGACGAAGGCCTGCCACTGGGCGTGCGCGGCGGTGTTGGAGGCAGCCGGCTCCGGTCCGGCCCCGATCGAGGCCGGATTGGAGAGCGCGGCCACCGCGGACTCGGATGCCGTGCTCGGACCACAGGTTCCCCCGGCGGCCGGGGCGGGCAGGGGAACCAGGACGCCGCTGACCGCGAAAGCCGCCCCGAAGAAGCCCACGAACACGAAGAGCAACACGAGCACGATGCGGGTTGGCGAGAGGGTCACCGGCAGTCCTTTCGGTCGTCGACGATCGTAGTCAGCTACGGCACCACTGCGACCGCGGGGGGAGAAGGACATGCGAGGGAGATCCCGACGGCCGTGCGCTGTTCCGGCTGCTCACGGAGGGTTCGGCTACCGTAGGACTCCATGGACATCGAGCAGTTCTACAGCGCGGACGAGCGGCGCAGGCAGTCGGGCGAGGTCGAGTTCGGGAACAACTGGTTCGATGCCAAGGGCAGCCGGTACGAGCTCAGCTGGGTCGAGGACACCGGAGAGCTCTACGCCATGCTCGAGTTGGTCCCCGAAGCCGACTCGTGGACTCCTTTCGGCGACATCGAGGTCGGCCAGCTGGCCGTCGACGGCCTCACGGTGACCGTCCTCGGGACAATCGCCGGCAGGGCAGAGGTGGAACAGATCCTTGACGGGTGGGCCGACGCGATGAACAGCCCCGACGGCATCCAATGGGTCGCCGATCGCCTGAAGGCCGCAGGGGTCCGGGCGTTGTCCTGATGCGGTTCTCGTATGCGGAGTCGATGGTCGATCCGTCCTACTACCTGCCACTGGCCCGGGCGGCCGAGGATGCCGGGTATGACGGCATGGTGGTGCCCGACAGCCTCTGCTATCCGCAGGAGTCGGACTCCACCTACCCTTTCTCGCCCGACCACACCCGTGAGTTCCTCGAGGACAAGCCATTCCTCGAACCCTTCTCGCTGATCTCGGCGATGGGGGCGGTCACCGAGCGCCTCCGGTTCGTCACCTTCGTGCTCAAATTGCCGACCCGCCACCCGCTGGTCGTTGCCAAGCAGGCCACATCGGCGGCCGTCCTGACCGGTAACCGGCTCGCGCTCGGGGTCGGCACCAGCCCCTGGCCCGAGGACTACCAGTTGGTCGGTGTGCCATGGGAGGACCGGGGTCGCCGAATGGACGAGGCGGTCGACATCGTGAAAGGCCTCTCTGCCGGTGGCTACTTCGAGTACCACGGCACGTGCTACGACCTCCCGCCGGTCAAGATGAGCCCCGTCCCGACCGAGCCCCTCCCCATCCTGATCGGCGGCCACGCCGCCCCCGCCCTGCGCCGGGCCGCCCGCTTCGACGGCTGGCTCCACGGGGGTGGCGACCCGGCCGACCTGCCCGGTCTGCTCGAGAAGCTGTCTCGACTCCGCGAGGAGGCGGGTACGGCCGACCGGCCCTTCGAGGTCCACGTGATCTCGCTCGACGCCTTCTCGGTTGACGGGGTCCGCCGGCTCGAGGAACAGGGGGTGACCGATGTCATCGTCGGGTTCCGCTGGCCCTACGAGGTCGGCCCGGACACCGAGCCGCTCCAGGCCAAGCTCGACAGCCTCCGTCGCTTCGCCGAGACGGTGATCGCGAAAGCCGAACGGTGAGCGCGACGCGGGAGGGTGCGCCCAGTGTCGTCGACCTCTCGAGGGCCTCGATGGCCGCCGTGGAGGCCGGGGACCGAACCGCCTGGTTGGCGCTGTTCGACGACGACGCCGTGGTCGAGGATCCGATCGGCCCCTCGCCGTTCGATCCGGACGGCACCGGCCACCGCGGAGCCGCGGCCATCGCCGCCTTCTACGACGAGGTCATCGCCCCGAACGAGTCGATCCGGTTCGACATCCAACGGTCCATCCACTGCGGCGACGAGATCGCAAACATCGGAGTGATCCGGATCACCTTTCCTGGTGGGTCGGCCATCGAGGTGGACGGCATCTACACCTACCGGCGTACCCCCGACGGCAAGCTGGCGGCCATCCGGGCCTACTGGGAGCCGGAGCGGATCCGCTCGGTCTCCTGAACGTGACCGCCGGGC
The DNA here is from genome assembly GCA_963753905.1 of uncultured Acidimicrobiaceae bacterium. Lineage (GTDB taxonomy): Bacteria > Actinomycetota > Acidimicrobiia > Acidimicrobiales > RAAP-2 > Bog-756. The sequence continues at coordinate 531,834 of CAVWDZ010000001.1, forward strand.
GGCCCGACGCTCCCTGCGGTCACTCCCAGCCGTCGAAGCCGTACTGGCGGTGGGGGCCCATGACGGCACACTCGAACATGCCGTAGCCGACCTTGCCGTCGGAGGTGAAGCGGGCGGCGTACTCGGTCAGGGCCCAGTTCGGGTAGCTCGGGTCGGGCGGGGGGATCTCCTGTCCCTGGACCACCAGGTCGCCCTGGTACATCCCGTGCTTCCAGTCCGGCTCCAGCCCGTAGCCGCTCCCGAGCAGCAGCGGGAAGGCCAGCAGGGTCTCGACCTCCACCTCTGCCGTCTTCTCCCCGTGAGCGCCGAAGTAGCTGAGGGTGGCACCCGTCACAGCCCGGCTGCCGGCGGCGAAGCGCAACTCGTGCTCGGGGCGTCCGAGCCACTCGGCCTCGCGTCCCGACCCAAGGGGGAAGACGCGGTGGGCGTCCTGCATGATCCGCTCCCCGGAGGGTCGTTCCTGGACGATGGTGACCAGGGCGTGGTCGTCGAAGCGCACCGGTGCGTAGATCCAGAAGAAGCCGCCGGCCGCGTCGGTGACCCTGATGCCGGGCGGCTCTGCCTCCCCGACGGGGCGCACCCCCCAGGACCGGTCCCGGCAGCCCCACCACCGGTCCGGGGTCAGTTGCATCTCACGGTCGCCGAGGGTGAGGGTACCCGTCCAGCCCCCGACCTGCGCGAAGCGGGTCGAATCGAAGGTCACCCGCGAGAACTGGCGGTCGAAGTGCCGTGCCTCGAGGTGCGCCTCGGAGAAGGCGTCGTAGACGGCGTCGAGCTCGAGGCCCCACTCGTTGGGCTCGACGACCACCCGCACCTTTTCCAGGCCTTTCAGCACCTCGACCCGGATCGGACCGACCGAGGTGTCCATCCGGTCGGCGCCGAGGACCCTCGACGAGCGGACGACCCGGTGGTCACCACCCCAGAGCACCGACACGAAGGCGTCGGCAACGCTCAGGTTGGGGTACTGGCCGACGCCGATCACACAGAAGAGCTCCTGATCCGTGCCGTAGACATCGCCTGTACCGCCGTGGATGTTGAAGTAGTAGCGGTCATAGAAGTTCCGGTCGGATGTACCGACATGGCGCATCGGCTCGGAGATCTGGTGGACCGGGTAGTCGTCGAGGGGGGAGAGCACGGGATCACTCCTGTCTCCGGCAGGGGCCGGGCACCTGATGCCGCCGAGGGACGGGACGACTGGAGCGTAACCGCCCGCGGATGGAGCCGGCGGACCGCGGCTACGATCGTGCCAGGTACACCGGCCGCCCGAGGTGGGACGGTTTCGGCACAGATCTGCTCGCGTCAAGGGAGGACCCCGTGAACTCGTACGACCATCTGTTCATCGGAGGGGAGTGGGTCGAGCCGTCCTCCTCCTCTGTCTTCGAGGTCCACTCGCCTACGACGGGTGAGCTGGTGGGGCGGACCCCCGAGGCCAAGGAGGCCGACATCGACCGGGCGGTGGCCGCCGCCCGCGAGGCAGTGGACCACGGACCCTGGCCGCAGATGACCCCCGTCGAGCGCGGCGCCATCCTGGCCAAAGCTGCCGAGGCGATCCGCACCGACATGCAGGGCATCGCCGAGCTCATCTCCTCCGAGATGGGCTCGCCGATCTCGTGGGGCCTGATGGCGCAGGTGCTCGCCCCGACCATGATCCTCGACTACTACGCCGGCCTCGGGTCGACGTTCGCCTTCGACACGGTGAAGGACGGCCTCCTCGGGCCGGTCCTGGTGACCAAGGAGCCGATCGGCGTGGTGGCGGCCATCACCCCGTGGAACGTGCCCCTCTTTTTGGCCGCGGCCAAGCTCGGCCCGGCCCTGCTCTCGGGCAGCACGGTTGTCTTCAAGCCGGCTCCCGAGACGCCCATCGACGCCAACGTCTTCGCCGAGATCCTGGCCGACGCCGGGCTGCCGAAGGGTGTGCTCAGCGTGGTTCCCGCCGGCCGCGAGGTCGGCGAGCACCTAGTCGGCCACCCGGGGGTCGACAAGGTCTCCTTCACCGGCTCGACCGCCGCCGGCAAGAAGATCGGTGCCGCCTGCGGGGCCACCCTCAAGCGGTTCAGTCTCGAACTCGGCGGAAAGTCGGCCGCCATCCTGCTCGACGACGTCAAGCTCGACGAGGCGCTGCCCCTCATGATGCCCAACGCAATCATGAACAACGGTGAGGCCTGTATCTCGCTCACCCGCATCCTCGCCCCTCGCGATCGCTACACCGAGGTCGCCGACGCCCTCGTCGAGCAGGTCCGGGCCTTGACGGTCGGCGACGCCCTGGATCCGGCGACAGACGTCGGACCGCTGGTCGCCGAGCGCCAGCGCGACCGCGTAGAGAACTACCTCCGCATCGGCCAGGAGGAAGGGGCAAAGGTGGCCGTCGGCGGGGGCCGGCCCAAGGGCCTCCCGACCGGGTGGTTCGTCGAGCCCACCGTTCTCGTGGACGTGGACAATTCGATGCGTATCGCCCAGGAGGAGATCTTCGGCCCGGTGCTTTCGGTCATCCCCTACGAGGACGAGGCGGACGCCGTGCGCATCGCCAACGATTCCGACTACGGCTTGTGCGGTGCGGTGTTCAGCGCAGACAACGATCGTGGCCTCGGGGTCGCCCGACAGGTCCGCACTGGGACCTACATGGTGAACTCGGCCATCCCGATCGACTTCTCCTCGCCCTTCGGTGGCTACAAGGAGTCGGGCATGGGGCGCGAGTTCGGAGAGGACGGCCTCGAGCTGTTCCTCGAGAAGAAGACCATCAACCTCCCTGCCGGGTACAGCCCGACGGTGTGACCCGGGCGAGCCGGAGCGGCTCGAACGGCGAGGTGCAGCGCCGGTCCGGGCCGACGCCGAATGCCCCCAGCGGGCGGCGGGGAGCTGCAAACATGGTGGGTGAGCTGTGGCGCCCGTTGCATGGTCGGGACCGCACGCGTGGGTCCGGAGGCCCCGTCCATGACCGCTGAGACCGACGCCGTCACCCGGGGAGGCGCCCATTCGAGGGCGCGGGGACGGACCATCGACTTCAACTTCGTCCCGGCACTCGACGGACTGCGCGCCATCGCGGTGCTCGGAGTCCTCCTCTACCACGGTGGAGCTCCGCTCGTGACCGGCGGCTTCCTCGGGGTCAACGTCTTCTTCGTGCTCTCGGGCTTCCTGATCACGACCCTCCTGCTGGGCGAATGGGCCACCCGCCTGAGCATCCGGCTCGGTGAGTTCTGGGCGAGACGGGCCCGACGCCTGCTGCCCGCGCTCCTGCTCATGCTCCTCGGGGTGGCGATCCTCGCGAAGGTGTTCGCCGCCTCGGGCGAGTTCGCCTCGCTCCGGCTCGACGCGCTGTCGACGCTGTTCTATGTGGCCAACTGGCACTTCATCATCGGCGGTGCCAACTATTTCATCGCCACCGCCCAACCGTCGCCGCTCGGGCACATGTGGTCGCTCGCCATCGAGGAGCAGTTCTACATCGTGTGGCCCCCGGTCGTCCTGGTGCTGCTGCGTCTCGGTCAGCGGCTCCGTCCGTCGCGCCGCCTGTGGCCGGTGCTGACCGCGGCGGTGGCCGGGGCCCTGGCCTCGGCACTCGACATGCGGATCTCGTTCCTCCACGGGGCATCCCTGACCCGGCTCTACGAGGGAACCGACACCCGCAGCCAGGACATCCTGGTCGGAGCCGCTCTGGCCATCGCCATGGCCATCTGGGCCGAGCACCGGACGGTGATCCCCTCGGCAATTCCCGAGCTCACCGCCGGGCGGTTCGGACGGGCCCACCCCTCGGCCGGCACCACCGGGACCGCGACCCCACGGCCCCACAGGCGTGACCTGCACCGCCGGCGGGGCCCGAGCATCCGACCCATCAACGCCTGGGAGATCACCGGTCCGCTGGTGCGCCCGGCAACCCAGACGCTCGGGTGGTCGGTCCTGCTCGTCGGGCTCGTGTTCTGGACCCGCGTCGACCACCCCACCGCCTTCCTCTTCGAGGGTGGGGAGCTGCTCTTCGCCCTCGGCGTGGCCGCGGTCATCTTCTCCACGGTGACCGCGCAGACGGCATCACTCTCACGGTCCCTGGGCAATCCGGTCTTCCGCTACGTGGGCAAGATCTCCTACGGCATCTATCTCTGGCACTACCCACTGTTCGCAGTGTTGGACGCCGCCCGGATGCACCTCTACGGACTGCCCTTGCTGGCCGTCCGGATGGCGGTGACCCTGGTGGTCGCCACCGCCTCCTACTACCTGGTCGAGATGCCCATCCGCCGGGGTCGGATGGCCTCCCTCACCGAGTGGCGGGCCTGGCTGGCCACCTCCGCTGCCTTCCTCGGAGTGGTCGCCGTCACGGTGGCAACCACAGTGCCCGCGGCCGCCGGCCCCGTCGACCCGGTCCGGGTGGTGGGCACCGGGTACACCGGGGAACCCGTCAAGGTGGCGGTGTTCGGCGACTCGGTCGCCTGGCGACTCGGGTTCGCCCTGCTGGCCGACCAACCGCAGCAGCGCTACGACGTGAGCATCGACAACGGGGCCATCGTGGCCTGCGGGGTGCTCCGGAGCACCGAGTACGAGGCCGGAGGTGTCACCGAGGCCATGGTCCCACCGTGCAATTCGTCGTCACCCCCCTCCGCGCAGTGGCCGGCGCAGTGGAAGGACGACCTCGACCAATTCCGTCCCAACGTGGTGATGATCCTGGCAGGCCGCTGGGAGGTCATGAACCGACTCATCGACGGCCGGTGGGTCCACATCGGCGAGCCGGCCTTCGACTCGGTGCTCCAGCAGTCGCTCGAGCAGGCTGTTCAAGTGGCCTCCTCCGACGGCGCGCTCGTCGTGCTCATGACCGCCCCTTGCTTCGACTCGGGAGAGCAGCCCAACGGGCAGCCGTGGCCCGAAGACTCGTCCACCCGGCTTTCCCTCTACAACCAGATGGTGCGCCAGGTGGCTGCGGAGCACCCGGCCACGGTCCGCCTGGAGGACTTCGGGGCCCTCGTGTGTCCCGGGGGGGTGTTCTCCACCTCGATCGACGGCGTCCAGCTGCGGGACGGAGACGGGGTCCACATCGTCCCGACACCCGCGGCGGGCCAGTGGTTGGCCGCGCACCTCCTGCCGACGGTGATCCAGGTGGGCCGATTGCAGATGGCTGGCCACAGCCTGCTCACCCCACCGACGGGATCGACGATCCCCTCGCCGCCGGTCACCGTGTCCGCGTCCGGCACCACCTCGCCGGGCGGTGGTGGACACGGTCCCTGACCGAGGTCCTCAGGTCCCGGACGCAGGCGGGGGGATCGTGCCCGGTGCCGGCTGCTGGTCGAAGACCGAGCTCTGCGCGGCGCGGCACTGGGCCTGCAGCGACGGGATCAGCGTCTGCTCCGAGACCCGGTTGGTCTCGGAGAGGGTGGTCATCAGCGCCTGGTACTGGCTGTCGCGATAGGCGGCCTGGGCCGCGATGGGGATCGCCGAGAGCAGTTCGATGTAGGCGCGTTGGCGGAGTGCGCTGGCGTCCGAGGCGGAACCCGGCTCCGAGGCCCGGTGCATGAGGCTGATCGACCGGTCGACGTAGGTGCACGCCTGCTTGGCGAGTCCATCGCCACCCGCGCTGCAGGCGGCTACTGCGGACCCCGCGACGATGATGGCGATCACGCCGATGGCGAGGCGGGCCAACCGGCCCCCCCCACCGGGATGGGTCACCCGAGCCAACTCCCGGCCGAGTCGAGCAGGTACCGACTGACCGCGAGGCAGCGGTCGAACACCTCACACATCATCTCCTCACCGGCCAGCACGCGGGCGAGCGAGACAGGCGATCGGGCCACGATGCTGAGCCGGCGCTCGGCTGCCTCCGTCGCCGATGCGTACGAGTCGATGGCCGACACCTCGAGGGGCAGCTCGATCCCGCCCACGCCGGCCAGATCGATCGCGAGGCGGAGCAGATCGGGGCCGTTGGGGAGCGGCGGAAGGGACCAGGTGAAGGTCAGCGCGAAGTGGAAGTCGTCAGGGGGGTCCTCCTCCTCCGGAAGGCCGAAGACGGCGTCCTCGAAGGAGAGCAGGGTCCGTGGGTCGACCTCCAGGGCGAGGTGCAGGTCGAGTGGACCGCCGCAGCCGTCCTCGGGGTGGAGCTCCACCTCCCAGACCTGGCGGAGCGAGTAGGTCTCGACGAAGTGGCGCTCGTCGTGCACGTGGAAGCCGTGGTCGACCGAGTGGTCCTTGAGATCGGCCACGTACCCGGCCACATCGATGACTGCCACAGGAGCCAAAGCCTACCGGGCCTGGATCGGCTCCGGTATCGTCGGACGTGTGGAGGACGACGTGCTGCTCGAGGTCCTCCACACCTCCGCCACGGCGGTGGGCGAGGCGCTCGGCGCGTTGGACGACTGGGGTCTCGCGGGGACCCGCGAGGGGCAGTACCGGTCCGATCTGGCGGCCGACGATGCTGCCCTCGCTGTGCTCGAGCCGGCCGGTTTCGGGGTGCTGTCCGAGGAGTCGGGGCTCCACCATGGTGACCGGGAGCTGATCGTGGTCGTCGATCCGGTGGACGGGTCGACGAACGCAGCCCGAGGGATTCCGTGGTACGCGACCAGCCTGTGTGCGGTGGACGGATCGGGCCCGCGGGCCGCGGTCGTCGTCAACCAGGCGTTGGGCGTGCGGTTCGAGGCGGTGCGGGGCGGCGGCGCCCGCCGGGACGGTCGTGCGATCCGGCCCTCGGGTTGCGAACGGTTGGACGAGGCGATCGTGGGGTTCTCCGGATATCCGCCGCGGTACCTCGGCTGGTCGCAGTACCGGGGGCTCGGTGCGGCGGCGCTCGACCTCTGCGCGGTGGCCGAAGGTGTGCTCGACGGGTACGCGGTGGTCGGCGGTTCGAAGCTCGGCAGCTGGGACTACCTGGGTGGGATGCTGGTCTGCACCGAGGCGGGGGCGGTGGTGGCGGAAGCACTCGGCCGCGACCTGGTCACCCTGTCCCACGACGAACGCCGGACCCCGGTGGCTGCGGCGACCCCGGCTCTGCTCGAGGCGTTGGTCGACGCGACCGCGCAGTAGCGTTGACGGGTCGGGCGTTTAGCTCAGTTGGTCAGAGCAGCTGGCTTACAACCAGCAGGCCGCCGGTTCGAGTCCGGCAGCGCCCACCATGACCCGGTTACTCAAACCGTCGACCAAAAGAACTTCGGCCAGGCGTTCGGAGAGACTCTCCGGACCAGCCTGGCTGAAGTTCCAGTCGAAGACTGGCAGTGCAGCCCGCCGTTCGTACGTGGGACTGCGCCTGACGAGCTCCTGGGAACCCATCAGATCGCCGAACGGCGAGTTGAATACCACCTCGGTCACATCGCCGTCGAAGACGTACAGCTTCTCAAAGACCGCCAGGTTCATCTTCTGCCGACCTTCAGGTGGCATTTGTAGGTACATGTCGGCAGGATCCTGGAGCAATAGCAAGGCACCTTCGATGAGCGCGACGCCTACTTCCAGCTGTTCGACCTGACCGCTCAAGCGGTCGGCCACCAGATCCCGCTTGCGTTGTAGCTCAGCCAGTCGCTTGCGCACCTTGGCGACTGCCTGTCCTCCTTCAGCTGCCAGGTCGATCAGGTTCTCCTCTCGCTTGTCCAGTCTGTTCAGCTCAGCCTTCAGTTGGCGAGCCAGGAGTTTCGCCGCCCGCTGGCGTTCGTCCAGAGCCACCCGCATGGCTGTCCTGATCCGGTCGGCCAGGTCTGAGTCAAAGTGGATGCCCTGGTAGATGCGCTCGACGGCTGCCTCGACGACGTCACCTTCGAGATAGCGGGAGTCGCACTCATGTTGTTGCCGCCTTCGGCAGAAGAAGTAGCGATAACGCCCCCCATTGCCGTTGCTCCATTGCATCAGCATGCGAGATTCGATCTCTACTCCGTGGCAGCGACCGCACCACAGCATGCCTTTCAGGAAGTGATGGTGGCGGCGCTGGCGTGTCCCCCGTTCGCTGCGCTCGTCCATGATTACTTGCACTCGGTCAAATAGCTCCTTGGAGATCAGGGGCTCATGGCGCCCCTGGAAGATCTCACCCTTGTAACGGACGTAGCCGGCGTAATACGGATCGCGGAGTGCTTCGGCCAACTTTGAGACAGAGACTGGACCGGCTGGGAACCGGCCTGGCCGGGTGCGAAGTCCTCGCTGGGTCAGTTCATCCTGCAGTGAATCCAGCGACCACTCCCTGGTGACGTACAGCTCGAAGGCCAGCTTCATGAAGGGTGCTCGCTCTTCGTCGTGCACAGAGATGCCGATGTTGCGCCCTTCGGATGTGTCTCGCCGATTGAGATAGCCCAGCGGCGCTCGGCCCAGGGTTCCACCATTCTTGGCCTTGGTCGACATCTTGTAGGAGATGTCTGCCCCATTGGCAGCCGACTGGTACTCGTCAACGGCGGTGAGGATGGTTTCGACCATGTCGCTTGTGGGTCCTTGGCCCAGGTCCACGACGGTCGATACGATGCGAGTACCGCATTTGGCCAGCTCGCGCTTGGTAATGGCGGCGTCGATGCTGTTTCGGAAGATCCGGTTGAAGTGGTAGACGACGATGTAGTCGATGTCGCCCTGCTCCTTGACCCACGCCAGCATTTCCTGGAAGACAGGTCGCTTGTCGATAGACGTGGCGCTGCGACCAGGCTCGAGGAACTCCCGCACGACATCCGCCTTCAGCTCATCGCATTTCGGATCACAGGCAGTTCGCTGAGCCGGCAGGGAGATCCCCTCCGGGTTGTAGTCGGTGTTCACCTGGGAAGGAGTGCTGACCCGCAGATACACGACCGCTTTCTTGCGAGCAGGCTGACCCGACGTCTCCGTCCCGCGCGCGACGGCCGTGTTGTCTGTGTTGGTGGTGGTTGTGTCGTTTGTCACGCCTCTTGCTCCTTTCTTGCTACGTCACGTAGCTTGCTACTCGTTGATAGAGAGGCCCGCTGGCCAGTTGCTCCAGGGTCTTCAGCGTCCAGTCCTTCGACACAGGCAGACAGCGCGGTGTCGGGTCGGTGAGCCCGATCTGGCTAAGGCGAACGGAGATGGCAGCTTGCGAGACGCCGAAGGTCTGGGCCAGGTCCGGCAGGTGCTGTACGCCCGAGCAGTAGATGCGCTTGACCCATGGCCTCGGCATCAGCAGGCAGCCGGCGAAGTAGTCGCAGATCCGCTCGATCATGTCGTGCCGCTCGTTCTCGGGGAAGGCCGAGTAGATGAACTCTGCGAACCGGTGGTCGATGATGTGCTTGACCTCGTGGGCCAGGCTAAAGCGTTGGCGGGTGGCGGGCTCGGAACCGTTCAGAACAACCAGCCAGCGGCCTCTTGACCAATGCGTCGCACCCGACGTCGGGAACGGGCTCATGCGCATGACCTGCACGTAGGGCAGTTCGGTGATGATGCGCTCAGGCACCGATGGTTCGGTGACACCAGACAGCGCCAGGTACTTCTGCGCTTGCAGCTCGGCCAGACGCAACGCCTCGGAGTAGCGCAATGGACGCAGGGGCACGGTGTCACGGAGGTTGGTCAGGACGCGAGGGTTGGTTGAGTTAGAAGAAGAAGCAGCCATGTCGGTCCTCGTCGATTTGCTTGAGCAACGGCCTCGGACTGTCGGCGCTCCGGTAGTCGTAGAGCAGAGGGTGGTCGTTACGGTCGAGCCAGTACAGCGACCAGTTCAGGTCTTCGGGATCCTTCCGCAACACGGCCACCCGGCTCCCTCGACGGGGTTGGATTGGTGAGTCGTCGGTGACGGCGAGGGTCGGGTCATGCTCGACAATGGCGATGGAGTTGCCTCGCAGTCTCGGTTCCAGCCACGAGCTGTCGCCTGGCGCATTGTGCTTCACGCAGAAGCGGCGCACAGCGGACAGGTCACGAGGGGACGGACGACGACCACGGTGGTTTGCCGATCCTACCTTCCGACAGGCGTCGAGGTCGGAGAGCGCCGAGGCGATTGCCTGCTTAACGTCGTGCTGATTGGGGAGAGTGTTTAGATTACCGACAGTGCCCATAAATTCACGCGGTATCTTGGTGTCGTCGTTGACGGCAAATGCCAGCGCACCTGAAGGTCGCAGGCGTCCGACAAGGCCCGCCAACCCGGATTCGTCGGTCAGGTCAGTCAACCTGGCTACCAGGAGCATGGTGATAGACAGCCGTTCCATGCAGTCCAACACCACATCGAACATCGCCTCGTGAAGTATCGACTTGCTGGACGCATGAACCTCGATGATTCGCAAGTCGAGTAGAGAAGCAGCCTGCTCGCAGGCCATGATGTCGTTGCGCAGCTGGCGTCGTCGGGCGAGCCGACCCACGTGGGTGTCGGCCCTGGCGTAGATGAAGCAGTTCGTCTTCATGCCGCCCTCCGCGACGTCGAATCACCCTTCGGCTTGCTGGGCTTCTTCTGCTTCGGTGGGAAGACCGGTTGGTCCTTCGGGATGTTGTAGTAGTTGCGGAGCAACTCGAAGTAGCGCTCCAGGTCCGCTACTGCCTGGGGCGGCAGTTCGTACTTTGCTCGGAGATATGGGCGGAAGGTCGGTAGCCGCTCCGGCGACTCGTAGCCAGCCAGGCTGTAGAGGTCCTCGAAATCCACCTCCAGTGCCCGGGCGATTGTCATGAGGTGCTTCGGAGCAGGCGAATCGTACTGCCCGTCTTCGAGCTTGCTCCAGTACGAAAGGTGCAGGCCCGATCGGTTGGCAGCATCAAGCAGCGACCATCCTCGCGACGTGCGTCTGTCTCGGATGTATTCCCCTAATGTTTGATTCTTTTTATCCTTAATCATTACTAGTTACTCCAAATTCTTTACCCATATTTTCTCAAACTATTTTCCGTTCGTCAAATCGTTTTTGCTGGTCATTGGGGATATCTGCGTTTATATGTTGGTGAGTAATGCTGGGAGAGAGGGTCTTATATATGGTGGAGAAGCCCACAAAAAGACCCTCCCATCCCAGCATGAATTGCACCTGGCTACTGCTCGCCGTCGCTTTCAGGCTCCTTGGCCTGAGAACCACGACGGCGCCCGGTGGGCTTGATCGTCCGAACATTGTCGGCGACGTTGCTCACCAGCTGCTCGATGGCCTTGCGCTTGGCTGACGCCTCACGCTCGACCTCGTCGAGAGCTTCCTGGGCCCGGGCGGTCAGGTCGCCACCGGCGACCTTGCGCTCGAGGTGGGAGGCGATGGCCTCGCGGATCTGCTCGATCTGGCTTGTGCCCTCAAGTTGGGCGACCAGAGTCAGCATCTCCGAGGTTTCGTCCTCCAGGCGGATGGCGATGGTCTTCATGTCACCCACCTTCCCGTGGCGCCGTGCCGCATGTGCGGCCGGCGGTAGCTGAAAAATTGCAGTTGCACTGCAATACCTCCTTGGTGCTTGCGGCCGGAAATCCCGGTGGATTGCCTGGGAAGCCGCATGACACCAACGAGGTGCACAGACTGAGTCATGACCTGGGCCGTGCCTCCTCGATGCGCGCCATCGCCAGTTGTCGGTACTCGGCAGATATCTCGACCCCGAGCCAGTCCCGGTGTAGCTGTTCGGCCACCAACCCGACCGTGCCCGCCCCCATGAACGGATCGAGCACCACGCCAGGCAATGTCGGTGCCTGGCAGCCGCAGGGGACGAGGTCACCGACTTCACGCACGGTGTGCCAGCGGTCCCTGAAACGCATCACCTGGGCATCGCGTGGTCGCGGCCCCTTGGCCGGTGGCCCGACCGGGATGCGGGTGACCGATACCTGTCTCTTCCAGGGCATGCCGCAGCGGGTACAGACCGCCTCAGGACAGGTAGCCAAGATCGGCCGCCGCACGAGGTCTGGCGGAAAGGTGGCGAAGTGCGGCCCACGGAAGCCACGAGTCGGGATCTCCCAGACCGAGCCGGGGTTCCTGCCCAACGGGTGTCCTGGCTGCCCATCGGGGCGGGCCCGACGCAGCCCCCCTTGGCTGCCCTTGGCCAGTGGCCCAGCCCATGCGGGTGTCTCGGCTTGGTCCGATGTGTCCTTCCTGCCAGCCGTGGAGCGGTGCGGTTCTCGGATGGCATCGAGGTCGAAGTAGTAGCGGGGCGATCGAACCAGGAAGTAGACGACTTCGTAGGTCAGGTTCAGGCGGTCGGCGACCGAGTTGGGCAATGGGTTGGGCTTGCTCCAGATGACCTTCCCCCGGACGGTCCAGCCGTCGCCCATGAGTGCCAGCAGCAGCCGTTCGGGAGCTGCCAGCAAGCCCTTCGCTGGTGCGCCGAACTTGGGGTGCCGCGAGAACGAGTCGCCGAGGTTCAGCCACAGACTCCCGCCGGGCTTGAGTACCCGGGCAACCTCCGACATAACGGCTTGTAGGTCGTCAACCCAGTCGTCGACTGTGGCTTCCAGGCCGATCTGGCCGGGTACGAAGTAGTCACGAAGGGCGTAGTAGGGCGGGCTGGTGACGCAGCAGTCGATACAGCCGTCGGGCAGTTCACGGAGCTCTTCGGTAGCGTCGCCCAGCAGGATGGTCCGCCGCGGGATGTCAATAGGTGGCGTGGGTTCGCCGACGCCAACGGCCGGTTGGGATCGGCAGTAGCCCCTGGGTTGCAGCTTCGCCCAGCTTCGTTGGTTGGTAATGGTTGTGGTGTTCATGTCACCTCCTTTCCGTTAGTGATCGGCACGGCTGTGCCGGTAGCCATCTGATGCGGCGCCGAGCCGGCGGTCGTGACCATGAATATCTGCCAGTGCTCGGGCGGCAGACTGGCCAGGACGTCGATCAGGAATGAGGCTCGCTGCTCGTCAGGTGCCACCCAGAGCACAAAGGGGAAGATGCCTGTTTCGGCTTGCTCTCGGCCGCTCTGCCAGTAACGGACATAGGTCTTGGCCTTGGCGATGATGTGTGGTCGGTGCTCCGTTGAGCAGTCCGCTTCGATGAAATAGCGGTCTTCGTAGTCATCGATGGCAACCACAGCCAGGGCATCTGGTTTCAGGATGCTTCGGGCGCCACCAGGTCCGAAGTAGTTGCGCCAGCACTTCGGTTCGGAGTCGTAGGCCAGCAGCTCCATCGAGGTCGAGCGCTCCAGTTCCCTCAAGCAGACGTAGAGCTCGCTGACTGCTAGGGCGTGGCGCAGATAGCTCGGTCGAGGTGTCCAGACAGGTCGGAAGCGCCAACGATCGGGATGGAGCAGCCGTTGACCAGCGAGGCCGAGGGCGTAGACCCCGCCAGCGGAGCCAGCACGTTGTCCACCAATGGTCCGTTCGAGTCGCGTCAGCACGTGCCAGCGGACGAGTTGCCCGAGGTGCTTGCGGGCGAGTCGGGCTCCGGCCGATGCGTCCCCGTAGTGGAGGTGTTGAACCTGACGACCGGTGACGACACCCAAACGCCCCACGTCGGCCATGACGGCCCGCTGTTGACCGTGGAGCTGTCCGCTGAGGGCTTCGACTCGGGACCGGGTGACATATACCCGTTTGGCCTTCGGCCTGGAAGAAGTGGAACTGTTTTGATCTAGAGATTCCCCGGCAGATTTGCTGCCCTTACCTGTTGCTATCAGGGAAGATGCAGCCAGGTACTCGACCCGACCGGAACGGCTCTGCGGCGCGCTCATGACGCTCTCTCCGGTCTGGTTCGGCGCCCCAGTCCGCCTGCCGAGCCGCCCACTTGACGCTCCCGGATGGCACGTTCTACATCCTCCCGGTCAACTCCGTAGCGGCCCCGGGAGTGGACCCGGATGTCATCAGCGTCCGATGAGATCGGTCCGAGCGCCCGGGTCTTGCCGGTGGCTGGCGCCTGGGTGGTCCCGGCGGCGAACAACTGGCAGACCACCTCGAAGGCTCCCAGGCCCTGCAGGTCGTCGGCCGACAAGATGGTCCCCATCTCCCTCGCCATGATCCGGGCGTCCCCGGCGGGTAGTTGCCAGACGACTCGGGAGCGGCAATTTGCTAAAACGGCGTGTAGGGCTTCTTCACCGAGCTGGCCTAAATGTTGGTTCGCCAAAGCCATGCCCAGCCCTAGTCCTCGAGCCTCTGCCAGCATCGAGGGCATCGGTGTGGGGAGATGGACGAAGTGCTGAAACTCGTCCAGGTAGGCCATCACCGGTCGGCGCATGGCTGGGTCGATACCAGCCCGGGCCGTCGTGGCGTGCCATAACTCGGCCACAATCAGGGCCCCCATGAGCGATGCTGCCTCTTCGCCCAATAGACCCGATGCCAGCGAGCAGAGCAACACCTTGCCGCTGGCTAGTACATCGCCTAAATCGAGCAATGGCGCGCTCTGCCCAATAATGGATCTGACCGTGGGGCGCATGGTGAAGGCACGCGTCTTATTTAAAACCGGTCCCATTACGTTCTGTTTCTCCGCATCAGATAGCGCCTCGTACCAAGACCAAAAAGGTTGCAAACCCGTCGGATCGTCCAACGGCCCCACTAGTCGCCTTCGATAGTTGGGGTCGGTGAGGATGAGCGGGACTTCGCAGAGCGTTGTGCCTTCCGAGCCGGCCAGGGTCAGCAGTGCCGCCCGGAGAATGTCATCGAGCCTCGGCCCCCAGGAGTGGCGGTACAAGCTCCGGAAGAGTCCCGTGAGATTCTCGACCACGACCTCGGCGCTGGCGCCCGTGGCCGAGCGAAGCGGGTTGAGGCCAACCGGCCGAGACGTGTCGGCGGGGTCCAAGATGACGATGTCGCGGCGCCGTTGCTCTGGCACCCGCTCCAGCACGGCCTGCACGAGGTCGCCCTTCGGATCGAGGAGCACAACGCCCCGTCCGGCTTCGAGATCGGAGACGACCATCTGCACCAGGAGGGTGCTCTTGCCGACACCGGTCGGCCCGAGGAGGTGAACGTGCCGGAGTCGCGCGTTGACATCGAGGGCCATGGGTCGGTGGTCGCCGGGGTAGGTGCTGTCGGCTATCACAGTGCCGGTGGTGGGAATCAAGGGAGAGGGTGGAATCTGACGGCAACCGCCGAGGATCAGGCCCGGCATGGCCACCAGCTCGACTGGCCAGCCGACGAATCCTGTTAGCTCCTCCGAATTGAGGGTCGACGGCCAGGCTGATAGCGGGGTCCTGCGAACAGCCATCGACCTGGCTACCCAACGACTCGGCAGTGCTCGGCGCCGAAGATGTACCCCCGGAGCTCTCGTCTCGTGCCAGGCGGCCTCAACCTGCCGTAGCAGCCGAAGTTCGCTCCACCCGGTGGAAGCCCGGACACCAATCCGTCCGGTTGCCAGCAGCAGCGGCAGGCTCTGCTTTTTCCTCAGTGCTCCGACCGCCTCGCTGTCGGTCGGGCCGGTGGTCATGGTCAGCGGGATCGGGCTTGTCTGGCTGCCGCTAGCCACTTTCACTGGGGCAACGGGGCCGTGAGGGGTTAACAGCCACTGGACGACGATGGATTCCTTGGACTCCAACGGCTGGAGGCTGGCTAGCAAGTTGGCAGAGAGACCCTGTGGATCAATGAGTAGCGGCCGCTCGTGCGACGAGAGCCGGTACTCACCGGCCGTACGGACATCTACGACGGGAACGTCCAGCAGCTCGAAGCGCACCGCCGGGACGCTGGCCTGGAGGATGTTGCGCGCCGCCTGGCTCCACTCTTCTGGTACGACGAGGAAGTGGGTGATACCAGTGGCGGAGGCGTGGATCTCCAACGAAACGAACGGTACGGTCAACCAGCGTTTCCACCACGGGAGCAGCAGGCCGGAGAATCCTGCCAAGGTCCTGCTCACCCCTTCGGCTTCCAGGTTCCTGGGGAACGAGAGGCGATAGGCGACCAGCCTGGAACGGAGCCGCTTCTGCTCGGTCGACTTCACTAGGGTGATCCCGGCAATCAGGGCGAGGCCGGGGAGGGCCAGTAGTGCTAGATCGGTAATCATGCGGCCGACCCCTTCGGCGTGGTCTTGCCCTTGACCTCCTTCAGCGCCCGTTCGCCCTCAGCGATGAACTTCCGTCTGTCCTCGCCACTCAGGTGGTCGACTAGGTCAAGGAGGGCAGCGGCCAGACGCTCGGCTTCAACTGCTTGGCGCAGTTTCGGATAAATCCGGATTTGATTGTTGGCCACAAGCACCTCCTCTCGTTATCGATTGACGACCGTCAAGCGGTCCAGGGGTGCGCGACGTCAAGATCAACGATCCGGCTGGCACCCGCCCTTATCTCCGATATCTCACAGTCGTTGACATGCGTCAACAATGAATGTGAAAAGCACAACGAGATCCCGACGGTCATCATTTATCGGAGTGCGGTCCGCGAATCAGCCACAGCAGAAGGCTTCCGATAACGAGGAGAACGAGGAGAGAAGGCAGTAGTGGCCAGAGCAGTCCGTAGACCACTCTGGCCACCACCGCCACAGCGATAATGAGCACCAGCCCCTCACTGATTTTGGACCGCCAGCTCACGGCTGCCAGTCGTTTGGCCGGGCCTGGCGAGCCGCCTCCATCATGGAGGAGAAGGCGTCGCTTGCCCGTTCGTGGAGCTTGATTTCGGCCTGGTAGATCTGACGATCGGCCATGACCTCGTTGAGGCGCTCCTGACAGCGCTCCACCTTGGACACCCGAACTGCGATGCCAAGACTGATGACCAGGCAGACCAGGAGCAGGCCGATGACGATGAGGATCACCGGCCCATGACCCTGGGGGTGTCGCTGACGATCTCGGCGGCATCGAGTGCCAGCATGTCGCCGAGGGCCTGCAGCCGGGACGTAGCCGAAGGAACCAAAACAGCAAGCTGTTGCTCGAGCTGGCTCACCATCGCCACCTCGTGCATCGCCTTCTTCCCCACGAACGTGGTGGCGAGCAGCTTGCCAACCTGAAGCTCAGCCTTGCCCTCGATCTCTGCCAAGCCAATCTCGACCTGATCATCGATACGCGCCAAGGTCCGGCCCGTAAACCTCGAAGAGCGCCGACTGAGACCGGCGCTTCCCGCAGGAACGATGTTAGACATGCGTTTTCCTTTCAGATTCGAAACTTCCAACTGGGACTAGAGGTTCTTTTAGACACCACCTCCCCAGTGCGGGACCTCGTCACCCTCGAAGGGGACGTAATCCCAGTGCTTGCATTCGACCTCGGCGTAGCTGCGCCAACTCGACAAGAATGATGGTGTGACCGAGTCAGCATCGGGGAACCATTCACTGAAGAATTCGGAGAAGACACAGCAAGAGGCCCTCAGGCCCTCAACACGACAGGATTCGCATTGGAGGCCGCTGCCGTGCAGCGGAACTTTTGGGCGAGCCGAGGTGTCATCTCGGTCCATAGGCATGCTCATAGCGTCATGAGATCATTGGAACGCGGAAGATTCGCGGAAAACCCTCGTCAGGAGGAGTGATCGATGCTGCCGCCGACAGCAGACGCACAGCTACTCGCCGAGCTAGCCCAGGTCATCTCTGCGGGCTGGAAGCTCATCAACCGCCCGCAAGCAGTTGAACGGATCCCACACATCCTACAAATTGCCGACCCTATGCCTGACGATGACCCTTCGTCGGTCGCTACGCGCTTTCTAAGGAGGTTCAATCAGGCGATTGAGGGTGCCGCTGACGAGGGCGACATTACCGACGACGAAGCCCGGGGCTTGCGGATCCTATTTGGGCTCGAACCGTCCTATCGTGAGGCATCAGTGACCGTACGCAGGGCTAACGGCGGTTCGCTCCTGCTTGGACGAGACAACGTTGAGGCTGACTCGTTCTATCGCTCGCACGAGCATTCGGCCACAATGTTGGCGCTTGAGTGCCTACGCGGGCGCTACGGACAAGAAGAGCGAGAAACGGCCAAACGATATGAGTCAGTGAAACGGCATTCGTCGGCCTTTGTCAACGAAGACGGCAGAATGGGATCGGTAATCATCGACAATGTCTACCGTGCACTTATCGACGACGTCGACATAATTGGAGCATCTTGGACAGTCGGCCCAATAGCGAGTCAGCTTATTGAAGCCATCACCATCGAACCCGTGAGCGGAATCGAAAACTTCGAGTATAAGCGACGGGACATCGGAGACTTTGAGCTCAAGCTGACTCTCCCGGCGCCAGTCGCGATGGGATCCCTCATCCCTTACAAGTATCAACGGTTCTATCACTATGTAGATGATGCACCGCCACCGAAGAAAGGTCACGTTTCGACCATGGCCAACAATAGAGGATACAAGGTCAGTCTCGATGCAAGCTTCCTCGGAAGACCTCCGCCTGTCATCTGGCGATTTAGTTCGAAGAAGACCTACATTCCTGGATCTCCGCGCATGGATGCGCATGTACAGCCCGACACAGACGGTCGGGTCTATTTCCCAGAAACCAATGAGACAGACGAGAGGAGCACCTATGGTCTTGCTTGGGAGTGGGAATAGTTCCTATTGATTTAAAAAATAGAACGCGTATATTTATAGGTATTGAATCAAGAATTTGAGCACCACCAGTTACCACTAGGGAGAGCCAGGCATGAGGATGTTGGGCGCGTTATAGACGACCTGTTCTCATCAGATGTGTTTCACTATCCGATCTCCCTTGAAACGCAGTCCCACATGCTGGACGTCGTTCAACACGATTACCCGGCGCTAGTTCAAGGTTGGCACCTTCTTGCCGAGAAGCTTCGGGATGATCCAAACCAAGGTTGGAGTAACGAGCAAATTACCCTGCTTGGCACCGGATTCGATATGGCGCTGATGATTATTCATCGTCTTGAACACCGCTAAGGTTGTTTGGCAGTGCCTGCACGATCATGACCCGAAGCTCTGGGTTCAACTCTCACTCTGCAACCAAGAAAGACCACAGCTGACCCCTCCCACGACCCATCCTGCACAGCTCGCCAACCCGGCAGTGTCGGCCATGTGTGCCTGCCGATCGGTCCCAGTGACAACCTCGGTTACTCGGTGCTGCGCTTCGCCAAGTCAGCGAGCTGGGACTTGACCTCGCTGACATTGCCCGAGAAGGCGGGCTCCCACCCAAAGACATTCGGCGAATCATGATCCGTGCAAGGCGCCGAGTCGAACCGTAGTTGTCTGTGCGTGAGCTCAAACGGAGCCAGACTAAGCACAACCTGTCCGCATGAGAGACCGCCTCCACGCATCTCGATGTTGCACTACCTTCGGACCTATGACCATCGAAACTCCTGAGACCGATGAGAATCCTCCACGTATCTGACCTCCACATGAGGGCGCAAGGCGACTTCGGCCAGGAACTCGTCCTAGAACGGATGCTCGAGGACGTCAGCCGAGCAGCGACCGAAGCTCCATTTGAAGCTGCAGTGATCAGCGGCGATCTTGCTGCCACAGGTCAGCCGGCCGAATTTGTGCGTGCACAGGATCTCCTGATCCAGCCGCTGCGTGATGCTCTCGTTCTCCCCGTCTCAAGGGTCATTGTGGCTCCTGGGAACCATGACATTGACCGAAACCTCTTGGGTACCTTCCTTGAACCAGGTTTGAAGGCCTCACTAAATTCCACGGAGCAGGTGGATGCCCTGGCTCAGAACTCCGGTGAGTTCGCTGCAGCTCTCCGTCGCCTAGACGCGTGGAGCAGTTACGAGTCCGGCCTGTATGAGTCGGAACCTCACGTTTCGACCAATCGACTTGTTCGAACTCATTTGCCCGAGATCTGGGATGGTTCGTTGGGCGTGGCAGCCCTCAACTCTGCTTGGCGTGCTACAGGTGCACCTAACGACGAAGACCGAGGCGTCCTAATCGTGAGCGAATCACACGCGGTGGAGGCATTGGATGCGATCCAGTCAGCGGAGACACGCGTCGTTGTCATGCACCATCCGCTCCAATGGCTCGTCGACTGGAATCATTCGGCATTGCGACTCGAGCTAGAACGTAGAGGATGTGTCGTTCTCAGTGGACACGAACACGTTGCAGATCCCAAGTGGACTCGGACCGGACGGGGCGCTGCACTTTATTTGCCCACCGCCTGCCTATATCAAGGAAATCGTCGCTTCCCAATCGCATATTCGATCATCGATATTGATCCGCGTGAACTCGAGGTCAAGATAGAAATACGCTCCTGGAAAGAGAACAGAGGCACCTTCGATAGTGCCACCGAGTACTTGCCAGGGGGAAAGGAGCGGTTTGATCTCCCCACTGCTCAAGATACAAGTCTCGTGCCAAGGCCCCGTTACACGGTGGTGGCTACTTCCCTGGCGGATGCAGCTCTCAATCACAACAGTTTCACTGAACTCATCGATGACGGCCAGCCAGCCCGGCTGTTTGACATTGTGGTTGAACCCCGCTTCTTTCCAGCTCCGTTCTCACAGGTCGCCGCCACCGTTGCGCTTGCACAGAGTCAGGGAAAGCCGATGTCGAGGCTCTCTTCTGTCCCTTTGGCGGCTCGTCTCGATGCGTTTCAGGTGTCGATCGTCTCGGGCGATCCCCTGGCGGGAGTCAGCAATGCGCTGCTCTGGCTACTCGGTTCTCTCTATGAACGTGACAGTACTCTCAACCCCATTCACTTTAGGTTTCAACGGCTTCCCGGACGTGATCCGATAGACAGACAGATTCGCTCTGCTGCTCCACTGTTTGGAATCTCGGTTGGATCCGAGGACCCATTGCCCCCGCTCGCGGTCGCGATCGACGATGTGGACGCCGACGATTCAACTGCGCTGCGACGCCTAGTGGGTCACATGCGAGGCCATCCCGAGAATAGGTACCTTCTCGGATGCCACGAGCCCCACGGGTCAGCAGTAGCTGCGGCACTCTATGAAGCGGGAATTGAGTTTCAGCATGGTTACCTCGGCCCCTTCGGCCTGGTGCAACTCCGCCAACTCATTGAAAGAGTTGGCGGAGACTCGGTGGCCCCCCACGTCGAGACGATCATGCGACTCGTGTTTGGTGAACGCCTTCCCCGCTCCCCCTTTGTGTTGGCTGCAGTGATCGCGGTCCTCTCCGCGAATCCGTCGAGTAGGCCCCCCAACGAGAGCCGTGTGCTTGAGGCGGTCATCGCGCTGCTGCTCGGCAAGTTCAATCCCGGAGACACAGAAGTGGGAATCGACGCTCGAGGACGAGAAGCATTGTTGCAGGAGCTTGCCCGAAAGTTCACCGTAGAGGGCATCGAGAGAATGGATAGAAGGTCGGCAGAGACCTTCGTCGCTTCGTATTTCGAAGATCGGGGCTTTGAGGGATCAGAATCTCCGGGCAGACATGTGAGCGCACTCATTGCACGGCGGATTCTGATTGATGACGACCGGGGAGTGGGCTTTCGACACCGACCATTCCAGGATGTAATGGCTGCAACTCTGATGAGGGTAAACCCCGACTTCGCCGCAACCATGCTGGCCGATCCGCCAAGGTACGCATCGGTGATTCGACACGCCGCTTGGCTGGGAAGAAATGATCGCGGTCTCCTCGAAAGAGTAGGTGAATCCACACGTCCATCAATTGACGCAGTCATCGCAAGGAATATTTCGATTTTCGATCAGTTGCTTAGCAAGGGTTTCGCGAACGCGGATGACGACGAGATTGAACGCTTGATTGAGGCTGCGTCTCCGCCTTCTTCAGAACAACAAGAACACTATCTGGAGCAACACTACGAGTACCGAGAAGTGACCGAAGCAGCCGAGATCTCGATCGATGTGCTGGAGGTAACGAAGGATGCCTTAGGCGCCACTGGCTTCCTTTCCACGGTTCTTGCCGGGTCCGAACTGGTGAGCGATGTTCCTCTTAAGGCTGACCTATTAAAACGGGTCCTTCAAGGTTGGAATGCAATCGCAGAAGAGCTCGGACAGCAGGGGCACGAGTGGGCCTCAATAAGACCGCTGTTCGACGAGATATTTGGAGATGTACCCCCTAACGAGAGAACCATTCTGTGGCAGTTCTTCATGCGCACATCGCTCGTTCTCTCAACGGCGTTGGCCGTGACAGGGACATTGGCCGTTCGCGGACTCAGTGCCGCGATGAGAGCGCTGACTGACGACCCGGAGATCCTTAATTCGCCGGCGCTCGACTTCATGCTGACTTTGCTGTACACCGAACTTGAACTCGATGGGTATGTAGAACGCCTCCGAGACATGCACCAGCGGCACCGGGGTCACCTCATGGTGAGTGATCTAAGTCGAACACTGGCGATGTCGAAGTATCTATCCCCACGGACTCGACAGACCGAAGTGAGCGCGTTGGAGAGGTTCTTGCTGGATTCAGTGGCACCAAGTGCCGGTGGCCCCGCTGCCGTTCAGCGAAGGTCGTCCGAGCGGAGCAGGATGCAGACCCGAATCAGGGACGAGCGAGGCCGCCATCGAGGCGACGACTACGGCAGTGGTGTGGTCGATGGGATATTGGCTCTTGACGAACCCAGTGTTGAATAGCAATCCAACGATCAGGTGCCGTGGTCCCGAGAGTCAATGTCGATCGATCTGTGGCCGAACCACGACAGTTATCCGGCACTTCGGATTTGAGCGGGGTCTTATAGCTGGATCCGCGGGCGCGTAACTGGGGTCCACCAGTCTTTGGTTGTTCGAAGACCGAAGGTGGAGGACCCCCGTGGAGAGTGACCCTACGCGCGCGCTGGTGTGGATGATCGGACTTCCCGACATCACCCTGCTGGGCGTCGGGGACGGACCGGGTGGCGTGGGCAAGATCCACGTCGAGACCGTGGCCCGAGCGTGTAAGCCAACTCCTTTCCTCTTGCCCTGCACAATGATGGTTAGGGATTTGTCCCGATCGCGATAAGCGTTGTAATCGCGGGGAGAAAGAAATATTCGCCTGCCGTAACACTCACAAGTTCATGACCCAACGGGAAGGGAATGCTGTCTGCCGGTTGAGCGAGCGTGTCGTTCGCACCATCGTCGTGCTCGCCCACGATTGGATCAGGTCCACCCGCCGGTGTCCCTGGCGTCGGGGGCTGATAGGGCCCACCGGGTTGGGCAGGTACGGAGCCGATTGGGAAATTCGGGTTGTTGATCCAGTTGCTCTGGACAAACTCAAACTGCCGGACGAGGTCGCCCACGACGCAGAAGAAGTGCAGCCCACGTTGGACACCGTCGTCGGCCACTACGTCGTCGGGAAGGGCCGGGCCAAAGGGAATACCTCGCCGCAGCATTCGATGTTGCTCCGAGCCGGCCGGTTGCCCGCCCGGGGCGTTCTCGTCGCGGGGATTGGCCTTGCGAATGTGCGCCCATACCGGACAGATCAATCCACCTGCGTCAGCTTGCTGGTAAGCGAAGTCGTTGTCCTCGTGCCCAGGACCAGGATCACCAGCTGGGTATTTCTCGATGGGCGCACCACTCTTCCAACGACCGACCATCTTGGCCCCCAGGCCATCGCCGGGTATGGCCGGATTGGCATTCGGGACACCAGCGGCGATGATCTGGCGGAAGTGAGCAACGTCCTGCCGAAGGCGCCGGAAGACCACGTACGACCCGTTGTTCCACTTGGTACCGGTACCGTTTGTGTTCCCAAGGGCGTCGGGGTACCCGAGCACGAACTCACCCGGCGGTACCGCTGGAGGAGTACCGGCAGGAGGTGGGTTATCGCCCGCAATCGCCGGCTGCGAGATGCCATCCTTGAACCCGAAATGCTCGTGGCCGGTGAGGGGCGGAGGCAACGTAGCGCCCCCCTCTTGGAATGCGACCTCACATCCGAACGCCGAAGCCCGATTGGCGATCTTCTCAACCTGCTCGGAGAGGTCCTCTGGGTCGTCGGAGGCAACCACTACCAAGGCGTGCACACCCGCGCCGGGTTGAAAGGGTGCCAGCCAACTCGTCGGCACGTCCCCCGGACCTGTGTCGCCAATCTGGGCCGATCTGACCGCCATCCCCGCCTTGAAGGCGGTGCTGCTATCTCCCACCGGCAAATCCACGGTATCGATTCCGAGCACGCCGAGGCCCGCTGCAGAGATCATGATGGCCGTCCACGTGGCCTCCAACGGTTCCGTCTGGGTCCGAACCTTGATCTCGCCGAACAGCGCGTTGAAGGTGGTGGTCTCCCAGGCGTTAGCGACCTGCGGTGCTAGCCATGTCAGGAACTGCCGCCCAGTCGCTGCGGCGCCAAAGCGCAAGAACACCAGTTCTTGCTGATCTTTGTTGAATCCTCCGATTCCAAACCCTTGGATGTCTCGAAGTTGATCATCCGTGAATGCTGCTGTCATGTCGTTAGCCTTTCCGTGTATGGCTCGGAACGTACATTTGCCCGACGCCTACCTCTTCACCTGCGTCTCGGAGCCAATCGTCGCCGTGCTACTCGATCTGCATCGCTTGATCACTGTCGGGATTCGACAGACCAGACCTCCTCTCGACCAGCGACCACAGCCAGTGGAAGAGATACGCGCCGATGACGACCCCGATGATCGGTGCGACCACGGACATTGCGATTCCGGCGACCATGCCTCCCCCGACGACGGCACCAATGTTGGCAAGACCGGATGTGACCCCTGCGGCGCTGGCGCCCGCAACACCAAGACTAGAAATGGCGGAGGACACCCCTGCGAGCCCGGCCACACCACCGGCGACGGCACCCACCTGACCAGCTCGACGTGCTCGCTGCTCCGATGCTGGGAGATCGGCGTCTTGAGCAAAGCGCACCCCCGCCATGAGGCCCAACCCGATTCCAGCCGGCACCGTACCCAGGAGATCGATGCCCGCCAGTGCTCCCTCGCCGGCGACGGCACCGATTGTGGTCAGCCCTGACATGAGGCCAGGCCCGCTCGCTCCTGCGTAGCCGAGCGCACCTACGGCGCCGATCGCCACAACGCCGGATGTTGCGGTCAGGGCTCCCGCCGTCGCAGTCGATCCGGCTGTTACCACCTGTTCACTCCGGTGATGGCCCGGACGCACCAGCGAGCGAAGTGCTCGCAGTTGTCGAAAATCAGGTGATAGCCAGCATCACCAACCCGGCACAAGGCCCGAGCAACGATGATTTCGGGGTCTCGAGGACCCGAGTAGAGGCGGACAGAGACTGAACTGCGACCGGCGAACTCGTCAGCCGTTGAGATCCTGATCTCCGCGCTCGCCTTCGTACCATCGTCGCCCGGAGCGAAGTGCGCAACTCGGCCGTCACCGAGGTCGATGCCGTCGTGGTGATAGCCGATACGTGTTGCCTGTAGGTGATCGCCGCGTGCCATGCTCAGACCAGACACCAATCCTTCAAATCACAATGGGTCCTTCGCCCTGCGGGACCCCGACGCAACGTCCGAGATCCCGCAGTGCGCAGATCACTTGCCCTTGTTCTTCCCTTTGGCTTGTGCCAGGTCGCTTCCCGCCACGCTCTTGACGTTTTTGGGCGTCTTGGGGTTGGAGAGCAGCTTTCCCGCCTTCGAGGCATCTTTCTTGCTCGTCGCCATGTTCCACTTCCTTCCTGAGCTTCATCGACCGGGTACTCGATTCAGTCTGGTACTTTACTATAGGACATGATTTTCTGCCAAGGGCTGATCCCCCTCTCGTGCGCCGGATGGGGGCACAATGTGCCTGCAGGCATGGGACTCCAACACGTGGCAGGCCGATGACCAAGACGGATCTGGGGGGGTTCGAGCCCCGACGCTTGCGGTTGGCTCGGGAGCTCAGGGGTTGGAATCAAGTTGAGTTGGCTGGGCGCGTGCGGCTGTCTTCCGCTGCGATTTCGCAATTCGAGGCCGGAACTACCGCACCAAGTGGAACCGCGATCGAGCGGCTCGCTATCGCGTTGGACGTGCCCGACGGTTTCTTGGCCCTCCCGTTCGTGGAAACACACGAGGGCTTCTTTCGATCGCTGCGTCGAACGTCGTTGCGTCAGCGCCGCAAGGCTCGGGCGATCGCGTATGTCGCTCACGATCTCGCTCTCTCCAAGATGCCGGACCCGAGCTCATCAGGGGTGATACCGAAGCATCCAGTTGAGGACCTTCAGGCTGAGCGCGAGGAAATTGAAGAGCTGGCCGCACAAGTCAGGAGCGAGTGGAAGCAACCCCGTGGACCGATTGACGACGTTGTCGGTCTATTGGAATCCCATGGCGTCATCGTTATCAGACTTCCAATGGACAGCGGTGATGTCGATGCCTTCTCGCTTCCCTTCCCGGATCACGGGGTAGTCGTCTTGGCGTCAGACAAGAACGATCGGGCTCGTTCTCGGTTCGATGCGGCCCATGAGTTGGGACATCTGGTGATGCACGGGAATCAAGTCTGGGGAGTGAAGGAGGTCGAGCAACAAGCACACTGGTTCGCCGCGGCGTTTCTCATGCCTGCCGGAGACATCTTCGACGAGTTGCCGCAACGAGCTGACTGGCCGACCCTCTTCTCCCTCAAGCGTAAGTGGCAAGTCTCGATCGCGGCATTACTGATGCGCGCGAAGTCCCTGGGCAAGATGAGCCCGACTACCTATCTCGGTGCGGTTAAGGAGACGTCTGCGCGAGGCTGGCGACGCGTCGAGCCTATTCCGCTTGGTGAGTGCGAGCAGCCGGCCAACCGACTCCTTCATTCAAAGAGGGTATTGTCATCGGAGCTGCTTCCGGCTGACATTCTAGAAGGGCTGTTGAGTGTCAGCTAGTACCGCGAGAGACTCAAGCTCGTCGACCTCGCGGTCCGGGTTTACGCTTTTCAGGCTTGACGGCTCCACTCGAGAGAATCTTCCAAAGTACAAGGGAAGCGCGGGAACTTACTCAAAGATCGCAAGGGCAACTCCGATTGCTGGCGTCAGAGAGGCATGGAGATCGACCGAGGATGCACACCGTCGCGGACAGGTCCCCCAACACGTTCCTTGCGGACGCCCGCCCCTTCGCCAACCTTACTCAAAGGGCAGCTACTGCTGTCATTTTCACACTATGATTGCTGACTTAATCGTGAGACCATAACTACATATGCGGAACTACATTCCTGTAATCAGTAGGTGCCATGACTGAACGAGTGGCTATTCGAATGCCTGGGAGCGTCGAGCCTCAGAGGTGCAAGATCTGGGAGGGCGGCAGCCCAGGAGGCACGGCCTTTGCCCTAGCCCTGCTCACGTCTTTAGGGCCGGAGCACAGACGAGGCACGCGCTTCGTCAAGTTGGGCCGCTTGGCCTTTGATTCAATGAGTCCTGAAAGACAGAATTACTATCTCCAAAAATATCTGGTTGCCGAAACAGGTTCATATCAAGCGGCTGTGGAGTTGATTGAACAGCAGCCCCATGACCATTTGGTCGTCCGCTGCACTTTCGACAGTGTGCAAGGCGCAAACAAGTTACGAGAAGCTCAGGAAATAGCGGCGACGATTACCGAACTAAGCGAGCGTGAATCCGCCGAGAACGAATCCGAGGCCGATCGCTAGAACAAGGGCAATCATCCCAGCCCTTCGCTGTTTGTACTGAGCCACCCGCACGGATGAAGTGCACACCCTCGAGTTTCGAGATCGAAAGAACCCGTGCTCTCTAATCGTGTGCCATCGTTTACCATACCCAATCCAGGCAAGCGTTACAAACAGAAAACCCTCTAGCATCGCTGCAACTCCTGCCACCGACGACAGCTCTGAGCTGAGATCAAACGGTCCGGCTATGAGAAGGGCCTCCAGCAACGAGAATACACCCACAGTTGTCAGTAGCATCCGAGGCCAACGCGTTAGCCAGAGAGAAAAGGGGGCGCTCCTTTGTGCTAACAAGGCACTCAGCAAACCAGGAAGAGCAACGATAATCGAGACCAACGAGGCCGAGTTCGAATTGGTGGGCAAAAAGAACCGGTAGGAGTAGTGTCCAACCGCTACAGACAAAAGGGCCGCTCCGCCACAAAATACGGCCAACAGCTTCGGGTCGCGCCTTGAGAACTGAATCTCGACGTAGGCGAGCTTCTCTGCGCCTAGGTTCGGACCTTCGCTCGCCGACCAGTGAAGTGCCGTCTTCGCCGAAGCGATGGGAACCTGGGTCGACTCTGAGCTTGCGAGAGCACTCCAGTAGCAACGAACGATGTTGGTCCCTTCGGGTGCATCGATCAGCGCGTAATAGGACCGGCAGTGTTCTACGTTTCCGGGCTGAAGCTCGAGTACCTGAGGAATGAGTCCCAAAGCACTCAAAAAGCGAACAAGCGGGGCAGCCAGACTGGGAAGCAGGGAATCCAGAACCCAGAGGGTGATGCGCGCAAGAGGTGGGCGGGCCCATCGGCTGATCGACTCAACTGCACGCTTCACTATCCCGCGGTCTCTTTCGGGAGTAAGAGTTTTCTCATGTGTAGGTTCGTCATCTATGAGTTTATCGTCAGCCGATTCGAGCTCGACCGATTGACAGGATGAGGGCGGAATCGCGGAATCGGTGGCTGAGCTATCCAAGGCTTCTGCGTTCCCAGTATGAACTGACTCCGCCCAGTGCGCTGATTTTGAGATCCATTTGGAGGGACTGAGATTGTTTGGAACCGACGGATGAACCTCATGGGTCTCGTAGTTGATCGTTGCTGTATGTGAGATTTTCAAAATTCGATGAAGGCGATCATCAAGCGGCAACTGCGCAAGAACATGAGTGGACCGAGCGAGCTCAAAAAGACTTTTGCGAAGCTCGCTATCCTGCACGATCGCTGTTACCAAGGTTGCGATCGTTGGATCGGATGCGAAGGTTCTCAACGCATCAATCTGCGACTCGGCTAGCTGGGATTCGACCGCTGGGTCTGGCGTTCCCTGTTCAATGGAGCTTAGAAGGGCGAGATAGCGATATAGGTCTTCGAGAAGTCGAATTGCCTCGTTCTCTGGAGAGTCCAGTACATCTTGCGTATCGTTAATAAATCGGGCCAAGATTACGAAACACCGATTCTTGCTGTCGTCAGAAATTCCCGCCTCGACATTGTCAAGTATTATTTTATCCCATTCTTTCAGTGATCTTGACATCGCAGCCGCAAAAAGAGCATTGAGTCGTTCTTGACCACTGAGAAGCGGCAGCAAGCATCCGGTCTCGTCGTGAACTTCGAGATCAGGGATTCGTTCCTTTTCGAACAGACCCAGAGAGACAAGCACGCAGGACCTCTCCGAAGCCGAACCCTCCGAAGACCCGTCGCGGGAGAAATCATATTGAACAGTATGAGTCCATCTGTAGGCCGTCTCATTATGGATTTCGAGGTCTTCAACTCGACGATAAATTTGGAGCTGCGGCTGAAGCAGCATCTCTCTCAGAAGCTCGATATCCCAGATGTCCGGAATCGAGAAGGATTCGGGCACGTTCGCTGCAGTCACTTAACGCTCCTGAATTTGATCCCGAATCGATATCATCCGCCGCACCGGCGCTCAGCGAAGAAAGACTATCTGACGCGTGGGCGGATGGCAGAGGAAACAGATTGCCTTCACTCACGCGGCGAGCTGTGCAATGCGTTGAGCTCTACCTAAGAAGGTTTACCCAGGCAAGGGCCGTCGTGCGATACCTGGATCGCATTGCACAGTGCCTTTGGGCCTGAGTCGCACAATGTTCATTGGACGACACCGGTCGCCGATGTCTCTGCGAACCGTTGAAGCGTCGATTTGGGGACAGCGCTGCTGTCTTGACACGGCGCACGTCACTGATGGTGCAGAGAGCGGGAGCCACAATTGGATCCAGCAGCTATGTGACTTGAGCGAGGGTGGTCCGGACTGGCTTTGATCAGGCCGCATCTTCGCTCGAAGGCCAGATCAAGGATCCCGGTTGACAACGCCTGCTCGTTCAGGTCAAATCAAGGAAGCCTCTGGGAGCGTGCACGACCACTCCCGGCGGTCGCTGGTGGGCGACGGAGACAGAGGAGACTCAATGGTCACGGCGGATTGCTAGGCAAGGCTGCCGAATGGTCGCGCTCGGATGGCCACATTCGACGGCAGAGCTGCGACATCGACCCTTCAGACACTTGTGACTTCTTCCAAGTTGGGTTTTTGGTCTTTGCAGTTGAAGCCTGGTTCTTCCCCCATACCTTGTGACAAGGAGAACAGCGGTGACCCGCATGGAAAAACAGCCATCACGCGAGATCGCTTTGGCTTGTCGTACTCGTAAGCGTAAGATCCCGCGGCCGTCATGGGTGAAGGTGGCCGCAGGCCTTGTCCTGCTCGCTGCTTCTGTCATGGCGCTCGGTGTGGGCATCTCTCGGGCTCTTGCCCACTCCGCGGCTACCTCGACAGTTCGACCGAGCTCCACGTCAGACAATGGCACAACCAACTCGGCGATTGTTGGTCCAGAGGGGAGGACTGGAGTCAATGCTCCCTCCGGAGCGAACGGCCAAAGAGCACCGCAAAAGGATGCGCCGTTGGCTGTGACAGCGGGTGGAGCCTCAGCCGGACAGGGCGGTTACAGCGCTGTCTTCTGCTCATCCACGAGCTCATGCATCGCGGTGGGGGCCGACGGGTCGGGTGATGCCATTGCCGCAACCAGCGATGATGGGTCGACATGGCAGCAAAGTTCCATTCCTGCAGGTGTTGGCGAGCTTGACGCAGTTACCTGCTTATCCACCACCTCTTGTGTTGCCGGTGGGAGGGGCTCGCTGCTCTCGTCTTCCGACGGGGGACAGACCTGGACACAAGAGAACCTCCCTGTCGCCAACACCACACTCCTTGGTATGACGTGCACGGGCGGAAGCACCTGTGTAGCAGCTGGAATCTCTCCGCAGGAGGCCGAACCGTACGCGGGTACGGTCGTTGTGTCGACTGACGGCGGACAGACCTGGCAGAGCGCATCGATGCCAGCTGGGACGCTTGGACTCGGTTCCGTTGCCTGCCCGACCGCGACACGTTGCATTGCCATCGGGGCGACAGTCATGGTCTCCAACAACGCCGGTCAAACTTGGAGTCAAGTAGGCGTGAATGGCGGAGTGGTGAATCTGCGGTCGCTTGCGTGTTCGAGCGCCACCACCTGCGTTGCGATCGGTCCAAGCGTCGAAGTAAATATGGATCCGACTGCAGAGGCTGAGGCGATCGTCAGTAACGATGCAGGAGCCACCTGGAACCCCGAAGCGCTGCCGTCCGGCGAGGGTCTGCTCTCACAGATCACGTGTACTGGCACCGCCGACTGCCTGGCAGCTGGCGCTGCTCTTCCTGGCACCAGCGTCCCGACCTTCGCATCATCATCCGACGGTGGTCTGAGCTGGAATCCGGCCACGCCGCCGTCGGGGGTCACTGCCGTCGCAGGGATCTCGTGTCCGTCGCCCACAATGTGCGTAGCCGTCGGTAGTGGTTCCTCAACTCCAGTGACAGCTGTGACAACGAACGCATCCCAATGGTCAACCAGCAAGATCACAGCATCAAGGAAGGCCAGAGCATGAGGACAACCACCGGCGGTGGAGAAACCAAGGTGACGGCATCCCGCCGAGGCACCCATGGGCTGAGGGTCCTCGCCGTCATCGCGCTGGTCGTGACAACGATCGTGGTCACCAACGCATCGACCCATCAGGCGGTCAGGCTTGACACCGGCAAGAACATCACACTTGCCTCTGGTGGTGGTCCGGTCGACCCCTATGGTCCAGGAGAGCTCTGGAGCGGTGAGAACCCCGTGGAGCACTGCAACGCCTGCGATCTTGATCAGCTGCTTGCAGACAACAAGGCGCAATCCCTCCAACCGGGGCAGATGGTAAATCCGGCAACTGGAGATCTCGCGGTCGGAAATACCGTCTTCTCCATTCCAGCGGATGGTGGCTTCTTCGGCCTTGAACTCAACTACGACGCCCAAAGGGCGACCAGTGAGGCCCAAGACGGCTCAAGCGGCGGGCTTTTTGGCAAGGGCTGGCAGTCCAACTTTGACACTTCGGTCTACGAGAGTGGAAGTACGCTTACCGTGACGCAAGATAACGGGTCACAGGTCTTCTACTCACTCGTAGGTACATCGGGTGGAGACGCCGACTGTCCGGTCGGCGATTATGACGATTCGCAAAAATATACGACGCCAAATAGCGTCGACGTGTTTTGTGCACCAGATCGGGTTGATGCACAGCTGGGATTCTACAGTTCGACTAATACCTACCTCTTCGAGCCGCACGGCGGTACTGACACCCAAACCTTCAACTACTACGGGGTCAAGATCAACGAGGGGAATAACGTAAACCCAATCCTCCTCGGCTTTCTCTACGATGTGAGTCCGGGTTCGGGGCTCTGTCCGTCCGGCACGAGTGGAACGTGTGACATCGAGACCACGGATCAGAACATCCCCGCCAGTAGGTCGGTCGTGCTGCAGTTGGTAGGCAACCAGGTGGCCGATGCAGTTGCACCTACCGGCGCTGGCCAGCAAGCGAATTGGAACTTTGGATATGACCCAACCACCAGCCAGCTTTCCGTCGTCCAAAACGACCAAACCGGCGCCGATCAAGACTATGGCTACGACACGGGCTTTGGGCATATCTATGGCTACGATATGGGGAGCATCGCAGATCCCAACCAAGTCGCCAACGGGACCAAAACCCAGATCGACTGGACTTCCGTGGACGGCAGCGTTGTGGGGATGGTGCAGGGGATCGAGGATCCCGCGTCCGGTGACTACACGACCTACGGCTATCAAACGACTACCTGTGCTGAGCAGAACAGCAGTTGCTACGGTCAGGATGCTTCACAGATCGCAACCATCACGTACCCAGACGGAGAGATCGATACCGACTACTACGATGGCAACGTCCTAGCCCAAGACAGCTACGGGCCCTACGCCAATGACCAAACCGGGGATGTCGACTGGGCCTTCAACTACGTCTATGGGCCACAAGACGGCCCCAATCAGGAACAGGTCGATTTTGGAAGCTCTCAGGTGGCGACAGCTGAGACAGACACCGTTGGAAATGTTCTCGAATACACCGACCCGAACGGCATCGCTACCTACAATTTCTACAACGATTCTGGACCCAACAATTTGGATGAGCTGTGCTGGACGGTGCAGAATGCGTCGGGAAATGGCGATACAAGCTGCAACAGCCCACCGACATCCACCGGTAGCAATCCGGTTACCTCGTATACGTACGACAGCTATGGTCACCTGCTCAGTGAGACCAATCCCAGCGAGGACACAACCCGGTACGGCTACTACGACGTAAACGCCGGGTTCGGCGCTGGCCAGCGGTGCTGGGAAGCTGCGCCGCTGGTGTCGGGGTCGGGCTCAACCTGTACGGATGGGAGCACGCCGGCACCAACTGGGTCTACCGTCGACATCTACGATCAACGGGGAAACCTGGGCCTCACCGAGACGGACTATAACTCGTCGTCGACCAACTACACGTATTACGACTACGACATTAGTGGTCAGATGACGTATGAGGTCCCTCCCGACGGGGTTGGTCAGGGCGGCTATGGCTCGAATCCGTTTGAGACCCAGTACTCGTACGGCGATTTCCCCCTCGGGCAGCTTCAGCAGACAATCGCGCCTGCCTATGCGTCAACTGGATCTGCGACTACTACCACTTCGTACACGTATGACCTGGACGGAAACGTCACCAGTACGACCGGGGCCGCAAATGTAACCACGACGGCCTACGACGCCGACGATCGAAAGTGTTGGGTGGACGTGAGCACGGCTGCAAGCTCCAATTCTTGCTCAACTCCCCCATCTAGTTCCAGCTCAAGCGCCGTCACGCAGTATCTCGGCTATGTCCCTGAAACCGATGCGCCCACCGAGGTTGTGAGTCCCCCGAGCGGGAACGAGGCGAAGGGAAACATAACTCAGTACACCTATGGCGACGCTCGCTTTCCAACGAGCGTGACCGAGACAACGTACCCCACCGTCTCCGGCAACAATCCCACGGTCCAACACAACTATAGCGTCTACGACCAGTACGGGGACGTTTGCCTGAGCGGTCCGGTAAGCGAGACGAGTTGCACCTGGAATGCCAATGACCGGGCGTTCACGTACAACCTCGAAGGCCAGCTCGAGTCCACGACCGATCCGAAGGACACTGCGGACCAGAACGGTGTCGTGACGAACTACACGTACGGAGACAATGCATACCCGACTCAGCCCACCCAGGTCGTTCTTGGGTATGGAACCGCGAATGCTAAGACCACGACTACTGGATACGACGCTGCCGGTAACGAGATCTATGCCGAGGATAATGAAGGCAACTACGTCTCGAAGACGTACGATGCCGACGGCCGCCTTTGCTGGGTGGCGCCACAGGACGTCTGGACCGCCCAGGGGACGTGTCCCGGGTCTTCGGGCACTCCTACCGGAGCCGGCGTCACCACATACGCCTACGACGGCAACTCCAACATGACCACAATGGTCGACAATAACGGAGCTTCGACACAGGCGACCACTTCGTTGACCTACGACGGCAATTCGAATCTGCTTTCGGAAACCGACGACAATGGAAACACCGTTTCGTACCAATACGACGACGCTGGCAACGAAACCTGCATCGCCTATTCTGTTGTTGCCAATTCGTCGTGCAACTCGGCGCCGAGCTCGACCAACACTGTTGTAGATCGCGCGTACGACAGCAGCGGCCGGCTTACCTCGACCACTGACTGGCTTGGCAACACGATCGGCTACTCGAACTACAACCCGCTCAACGAGCTCGGCACGACCAGCTACCCGTCTGTCACCAGCGAGGCCCAGAACCTGAGTTATGACGACGCCGGTAATCTGACCGGCGCTTCCTACAGCGGACCCTTGGCTGTGGCAGGGTCTACGAATAGTCTGTCGTGGACGCCTAACGCCGAGGATCAGGTCGGTGCGTCTGCCGGTCTCGATGGCTATTCGTCCAGCTCCGATGTGTACAATCAGTATGATCGGGTTGCCCAGGCGGTGAGTCCCAAGGCCCTTGGCGGGAGCCAGAGTGCTGCCGACACGTACACGTACTCGCCGAACGGCCAGATCCAGAAAGACCAAGGCCCGTCGGTTACGACCACCTACTCCTACCAGGCCGGGTCGGAAGCCCTGTCTCAGACTGTGGCCGGATCGACGACCACCTCGTTTACCTATACCGGCGACGGTGAGCGGCAATCTCAGCAGGTAGGTTCGAGTACACCGACCCAATACGGCTGGAACAACTTTGGTCAGTTGTGCTACAGCGCTACAAGTACGACGACGGGTGCACCATGCACTTCACCGCCCTCGGGAGCGACGACCTACGCGTATAACGGTATGGGTCTCCGGATGACCCAGCAGACCACAACTGCGACCACGAAGTTCACTTGGGACATGGTCTCTGGCGCGGGAACTCCGCTCATGATCGACAACGGCGGGCACGCATACATCTATGGTCCACTTCTCTTTGGCGGTACGGCGCCGGTCGAAGAGATCAACCTAATCAATGACAAAGTCACCTACCTCGCCTCAACGCCGGAGGGGGTGCAGGTTGGATTTGATCACGCCGGTAGTTCGGATCACCTAGATGAGCAAGCCGCCTATACCCCGTTCGGTACACAGGTCCTTCAAAGTGGGACCAACGTCAGTGCGTTCGGATTCCAGGGAAGCTACACAGATTCCAGCGGGCTCATCTATTTAATCAATCGGTATTACGACCCGGGGACCGATCAGTTCGTATCCATCGATCCTGCTGTCGAGCAAACGGGACAGCCGTATGCCTTCACTGGGAACAATCCACTGAATGCGTCAGATCCCCTGGGACTGTTTTGCATCGGTTGCCAGATCGCCGCGCAGAGCGCTGTTTATGAATCAAGTCCACCTGCGACCCAAGCGGTGATCAACGTCACGCCCAATGGAATCGACGGGTGGATAGCAGATGGCGCACCAGGATGGGAACCCAGCGGCACCGAGGGCGGAGGATCCGACAGCTACGGTCGAACCATATCTGCTCAGCAAGCTTTGTACGATGAGCAAGTTGGCGACGCATGGCGGGCAGGTGCTCAAATCGAAGGCAACGATTGGAAGGCAGGCGCCGCATTCGGGGCAGCTCGCGAAGAGTGGCTATCTCAGGCATCGGCGGCAAGGGGCACCGGGCCCGTCGCCAGAACCTGCGTTGCTCTGGCCGTGTACTGCGGTGCGATAGGTGCTCCTAACGACAGACAATCGCCGCATCCGACACCGCCGGGGATTACCGCGCCCAGGGATTATGATGGTGGAGGTCTGGTCGACCTTGGACCATTTGACCTTCCAGAGTTCAGAGGATTGAAGCCCTCGCCAACCGCGGTAGTAGCTGGCGGGACTAGTGTCGCGGCCGTGGTGGTAGTAGTTATCGTGGCCGCGCTTGTATTCTAGCGCCAGGGATGATTTGAAAGGATTCCTGTGCCCGAGGAAATCGATGGGCTGCTCGAGGCTGCAGAATCCGGTGACAGCTCGGCAATGTATAAGTTGGGGAATCGCCTGCGAAAGAAGGGGGAAACTGGAGCAGCAGAAGATTGGTTTCGCCGCGGAGCGGCCGCTGGTGACGCTAACGCGATGCTGGGTGTGGGGACACTCCTTGCGGAGCGTGGAAAATTTGCCGAAGCCCAAAGCTGGCTTGAACGCGCCAGCGAGGCGGGGAGTGTAGTAGCCATTGCCCAGCTAGGTTGGCTACATCTTCGACAGGGTGAACTTGGGCTAGCTGAACAATATTATGGGCGTGCCGCCGAAGAGGGCTCAAGTGAGGCAGCGCGAGCTCTCTTGACCCTTCTCGAACGAGACGGTGCGATTACAAGGGCCGACATGTGGCGCAATCGGCTTGCAGAGGCTGGTAACCCCGAGGCAATGTTCAGCTTGGCCAGAAAGCTGATGGATTCAGGAGATTCTGACGAAGCGGAAATATGGTTTCGCCGCGGCGCAGATGCTGGAAATGCAAAGGCATTGACAGGATTGGGAGCCATCCTCGCGTCCAAGGGGCAACTGAGCGAATCCGAATCGCTGTTTCGCCGAGCTGCTTTAGCTGGAAATGGACACGCGATGGGAAATCTCGGCTCGGTACTTCAATCCCGCGGCGATTCAGTTGAGGCCGAATATTGGTATCGGAAAGGCGCGGAAATGGGGTCGCCCAACGCACTCCTTGGACTGGCCGTGATG
The DNA here is from genome assembly GCA_963753905.1 of uncultured Acidimicrobiaceae bacterium. Lineage (GTDB taxonomy): Bacteria > Actinomycetota > Acidimicrobiia > Acidimicrobiales > RAAP-2 > Bog-756. The sequence continues at coordinate 568,422 of CAVWDZ010000001.1, forward strand.
CTAAATGAACGAGGGGAGTGGGCTGAAGCGGAAGCCCTGTTTCGACGATCGGCAGAAAGCGGAGAGCTCGATTCGGTGCTTGGACTAGCCCTATTCCTGTGCCGTGGTCGAGACAATAGAGAGGCGGATATATGGTTGCAAAAAGCAGCCGAAATGGGAAGCTCCGAGGCGATGGTCGAGTTGGGTATCAGGTTTAGAGATCGCGGACAGCTTGAGTTAGCCAGAATATGGCTGGAGCGCGGCGTGGAAATGGGTGATAGCGAGGCCCGTGACGAGTTGGAGCTTATTCATAGAAAGTCAGCACATTCGGATCGACTGTTGGACGAAATTTCGTTTGATAAGTTTGGCTGGGAGTTGGTGCGCAATGAAGACAATGTTCGCCTATGGCGAAGCGATGACGGTGAACTTCTTGAGCACGTTATCGAAGAGCCGCCACCCTTTGTAGATTTCCAGATCGCTCACATCAAAGAGGACTTGGAGGCGGGTGCTTATCAGCTAATGGAAAGTAGTGAGAGCTTATCTCCGCGTTCCCTCGATGTGTATAGGCCTCGCCTCGCCTCGCGAGATGTGCGGAACTTTGACATCTTGGATGTTCAACTGTTTGAGGTCGACTCCAGCAGCTGCGTCTACGTCTTGGCGAGGTGGCAGCAGAACGAAGGGGTTCTTTTTTCCGGATCATTGTTCGTATGTCTTGCCGAGGTGTACTGGGTGCTGAGAATCGATATCCGAGAGCGAGGCGAACTAGGAAGAAGAGAAAGTGCTGTGGCCCGGGAGATGCTCGATCTTCAGCAGGGCAAGCGAATATCTGGGACGTCCTCCTTCGATCCCTATGAACCATCGTGGGATGGATTGCTGGATCTAGGTGACGATCCCCTGACGCGGGTTCGGGTCTTGGGGAAACGCCTGAAACAGTCGATCCATTTTTCTTGATGCGGGAGACGACCTTTGAGAGTGCGCGGTGAGCGGCGGCTTGGTTACGACTCCAGATCTACGCGTCGAGACGCGTATAAAGATACTAAACAAGCAATAGAAGCGCGGGAAACCTCGCAAGCAGCGCTTCTCCAGGAGAGCCGGAGCCTGCACTTGGAGAGGTAGTAGCGGCAACAGAGCCGTGTGAACGTCTTCGATAGTGTCGAGTTCGTCGCCGGTCGCAACGGCGGCCTCATAGAGGCGTGTCGAGCGACCACCTGCCAGAAGCGCTCGGTCCCCGGAGACGCGGCGGCCCGCGTGCAGACGCTAGAAGAACGCGAACGGCCTGACTGCAAGCGCGATGTCGAAGCCGGCACCATCGTCGCGAACCATCCGACGGTGTGAATGCTGATCGAGGCGGGGAGCGCGCGCCGGTCGAAAAGGGGAGCACTTCGGTCAGAAGCTACTTGGCAGCCTGAGCTTCGTGGCTGGCTTCAGTTTCTGTCATGTGGGGCGTCAACGCCATCCTGTCGACCTGATTGATGCGGATTCCGACCACTCCTTGTGAGACCGCTTATGCCGCCCTTCGATTCTCGTTCGGATCTGATGTGCTGATTATTGGGTAGTCGTCCGCCGGAATCTCCCAGTAGTCGGGTACCTGAGCGACGAGATAGCTAAGCATCGCCTGATTGTCTTCCTCATCTTCGATAATAGAAACGATGTCATACAGACTCTGGCGAATGATCTGGTTGAGGTCTTTCATTTGGGAGTCGGTAAGATGAGCGACATGGAAGTCCTCAATACTGTTACGCAGGTAGATAGCAACTAGAAGGACGTGTTGCTGACGGGCAGTGAGTTGTAACCAAGTGGTGGCTTTCATGCTTCTACACATTGTATTACGTATGTGCTAATTGGGGAAGGCGTGAACTGCGGAGAAGGTGGGCGGCTGGGCCTCTAATACTTCCATCCCGGTCTTGGGCGAAGCGTGATCCCAGCTCTGTTGAGCGCCATTCGAACAGTTCCTTTGCTCACTCCAAGCTGTGTACCAACGGCTGCCAGTGACTTGCCGCTCTTGTACGCGCCGATCGCTTCCAGGAGGCGATCCCCTTCCATCATCCGGTATCGGCGAGGAATGCCCTCAGCCTCAAGAGCCCGAGACACGTTGTCGTGATGTACGCGGTATCGGCGAGCAAGTTCGTTCAACGTGGCTCCAGCCTGGTAGGCCTCCACCAGTTCCTCGACCTGAGTCTGGAGGAGCCGCCTGTGCACGTGCTTGGTGGTTTGGGAAATGGGTCGAGGCGGCCTATTGGGAGCCTGAAGCAACACCCCGTCGACGAATGTCCCCTGGTCAGCGTGGTTTGAGTAACGCCCGCCAAAGTGCTCCCCGGCACCCTTGTTGGAACCGGTCACAGTGGGTTCGGTTGCGGCAACGCCCGGGAGGCAGTAGAAAACGGCCTGGCAACGGTCCTGGCGTGGATCGTGCAAGGAGGCACAGATGGCGGATGCTGATCGGTCAGGCCGTGATGGCGCGAGAGCAAGTTCGGGTCAGAGCCGGGGAAATCCTTCCGTCGTCCGAGGAGTCGGCAGCCGCCTTCTCGCATCGGCAGCGGCATGCTGTCTGATCGCCTCCTTCTCCACGGTCGCCGTGGCGTCGACGGCAGCTCATGCTGCATCGACATCTGTAGCTGCTCCCATGTCCGCTGCAGCCCAGTCGTCAGTTCGAAATCCTCTATGCCCGAGGTCCACCAACTGCTTGACGGCCGGTCAGCAAAAGGAACGAATATCCCCTACTGGGAGCACAAACGTTACCAACGCAGCAACAGGTGATGTCTTAGCATCATTCACCGGATCTAGCCTAGGAAGCCCTTGCTCCGGGGGTAATGGCCGAGCCCTCTTGTATCACGGCGGGGTGCTGTACTACACACTGTACGACGGCTCCGGAAACATCTATGAAGCCTCCCCGAGCGGCAATTGTCTCGGAGTCTTATCCACGGGAATCCCTATTGCATCACTAACCTGGGATAGCGCGGACAACACTGTGTGGGCTGGAGCTTATGACGGAACAGGGGATGTCTATACGATCGATCTGACCACCGGAACACCAACTCTGCAGTTCAATGTGTTAAGCGCTACAAGCGGCGATGGGTCTTGTTGTGATGGCTACATAGATGGTCTCTCCTACGATCCGAGCTCAGACTCGTTGTGGCTTTCCAACGATCTGGCCTCCTCGGGGACACAAGGGATCTTTCGGTTTTCTAAGACCGGAACGCTGCTGCAGAGCTTCTTGGTTGATGCGACCAACGGAGGCAATAGTGGCATCGCTGTGAGCGGAAACGTCCTAAAGCTCGCGTTTCCGAATACGACAGAGATCCGCACCTACAGCAAGGGCTGGACCAATGGTGCGCTTGCGACACCCCAAGCCACTTTCCAGACGCCGGGCAATGAAACCGAGGGTATGAGTTTCGACTCAGACACCTTTGCTCCGAATTGTGCAGTGTGGATTACCGCTGCTTCTTACGACAACCCACTGACTGCCTACGAGGTGCCTTGCAACGAGGCAGCGGTACCTCTCTCAGCACCCAGAAACGGAACGGCCATCGGGATCGGCCTGGCATCGAAGAACCATCCTGGCTGCACCCATGGTGACTTCCCTGTCAACTGTGCCAGCGGCGACTTCTGGCACTCGTTCACCGATGCGAGCATCCCTGGGCGCAGCCCAACCATCGAACTGACCAGAACCTATAACTCTTTGTCAGCTGCGGCGGAGGGTATCTTTGGTTTCGGTTGGCAGTCCTCGCTCGATATGAGGTTGATCCTCAACGGCGACGGTTCAGTGACGATTGTCGAGACCGATGGTTCTCAGGTGACAGCAACGCCTGATGGAAGCGGTGGTTATACGTTGCCTCAATGGAGCGACAGCTCACTTAGCAAAGACTCTAATGGGGTATTTACGTTTACGCGCCAAGCAACGACGATATACACATTCTCTGGCACGGGCCAGCTGCAGTCGATCGGCAATCTCAATGGCTATGAAGACTCGCTAGCTTACAATGCTCAGGGCAAGTTGACCAGTATTTCGTCGAGCGACGGACGTCAACTTACGCTGCAGTATGGTGAAAATGGCCTCGTTAGTTCTGCTAGCGATCCCCTGGGCAGGATGACCCAGTATAGCTACGACTCGAGTGGAAACCTTGTTTCTGTGACTGATCCGATGAACCGAGTGACGTCCTTTGAATATGACTCGACTCACCTGATGACCACTATGACGGATCCACGGAGTGGGGTCGTTAAGAACATCTACGATTCGACTGGCCGGGTGACTTCTCAGACCGATCCGGCCGGTCTAACCACGACCTATGCCTACAGCGGTGACAACTTCTCAAGTAGCGGTGGATCGACAACTATTACCGATCCCCATGGAAATGTCGAAGAGCAGGACTATCTGGGTGGTGCGCTGACAGAAGACAGGAAGGCTCTTGGCACCTCAAGCGAAAGTGATTGGCGCTACGCTTACGATCTAGGCAGCCTCGGTACGACGGTTATCCTCGATCCGAACGGTGGTATGACCGAGACCCTTTATGATGCCAGCGGGAATCCCGTAACTAGCACTGATGCATTGGGTAATTCGACCAACAAGACATATAATGCACTCAATGAAGTTCTAACGCAGACGAGCCCAGCAGGCGAGACGACAACGTACACCTATGATGCCAACGGTAACGTTCTAACAAGAACCGACCCGATTGGCAATGTCACTCAATACACCTACGGCGACTCGGCTCATCCCGGTGATCTCACCTCTGTGTCCGATCCGGATGGTCACGTCGCAACGATGACCTATGACACCTCGGGGTTCCTGGCGTCGAACACCACGGCGCCGTCATCGATTGTCTCTGACACCACCCGGTACGTGCACGACGCCGACGGTGAGCTGACCTGCCAGGCATCACCTGTGGCGACCAAGAATGGAACCGTGTGTCCCACCAATGGCTCTCGCGTCACTGACACCATCAGCTCGGTCTACGACAGCGACGGTGAGGTAACCTCCTACACCGACGCCGACGGTCATATCACAACCTACAGCTATGACGGTGATGGTAATCAGACAAGTACCACTGATCCGTCAGGCAACACCTTGACCAAGTCCTATGACCCGGACAACCGGTTAACGAGCTCAACCTCCGGCGCCGGTAGCTATAAGCCCTCTATCACGAACTATGCCTTTGATCTCGGGATCGGAAGTGGCCCATGCACTTCGGTCACGGATTCAACCTACTGCGAGACAACGACAGACCCTAATGGCAATGTCACTGTCGACTACTTCAGCGCCCGCGACGAGCTTATCGAATCCACCCAACCAGGGGGGATTACAACGAGTTATAGCTACGATCCGGCTGGGAACCAGATATCCAAAACCGATGCTATGGGTCAGGTGACGAGCTATGGCTATGACGCGGACAACCGACTCACGTCAGTGGATTACTCCGACGGAGTGACTCCAAATGTGACCTATTCCTATGATGCTGATGGCAACCGCTCATCGATGACCGATGGCACCGGTACCACGAGCTACTCCTATGACGGCGATAACCGGCTGACGTCTGAGTCTCAAGGAGACAATCAGTCGATCAGCTACGCATACGATCCCGCTGGGAATATCGCTGCTATCACTTACCCGAGTGGGAACTCCATCACCCGAACCTATGACGGAGCTAACCGCCTAACGTCAGTCACCGACTGGAACGGAGCGACCACCACCTTCGCATTCGACGCCGACGGCAATGTCACGTCAACGAATTATCCGAACACAGACTCCATCGCCAATAGCTACAACGACGAAGATCAATCGTTATCAGCCACTCTCAGCTCCACCGACTCAGCTGCCAGTGCAAGTCTCAACTTCACCAGGAACGCCGATGGCTTGGTGAGCCAGCAGTCCAGCTCTGGGTCGCTGAGTGGATCCACGAGCTACGTCTACGACGCTAAGACTGAATTAACCTCAGCTGGCAGCAGCGCTTATAGCTACGATGCTGCCGGAAATCCGACCGGCTTCGCGGGAGCAGCTCAATCCTTTAACAACGCCAACCAGTTGACAGGTTCGACTGGCTCTGGTTCGGGCAGCCTCTCCTTTTCCTACAACCAGGACGGAGAGCGCACCGATGCGGCGGGCAGTTCGTCCACTGCGGCATACCAGTATGACCAAGCTGGAAATCTGATCAGCGGGGTGGTCAGCGGAGCACCAATCCAAGCGGCAACAGTCCACAAGATGCATGCCACCACCAAAATCGTTGAACCTGCCGCGGCTGCAACTCCGCACGTTACTAGCGTCTCCCCCTCCTTTGGAGCGACTTCGGGTGGGGAGCTGGTAACGATCTCTGGAACTTCGTTCACTAATGTGAGCTCCGTCCATTTTGGCAAGATCGCAGCGGTTAAATACACGGTCGTCAACTCCAAAACGATTACTGCGACGGTTCCAAAGACCACATCGACGGTCAACGTAACCGTCGATGTAACCGTCAAGACCACGTCGGGCACATCTCCGATTACGAATGCCGATCATTTCAGCTACACCGTAGGGCCAGGAGTTCTCTCGATATCCCCGGGAGACGGACCAGCTGCCGGCGGCACCCATGTGACCATTACCGGCTTCAACTTCTCGTCGGTCAGCGCTGTTTACTTCGGAACTGCGGCTGCAAAATACGCTGTCGTAAACTCGAGCACCATCACCGCAACAGCGCCCAAGACCACATCAACGACCGACACGACCGTTAACGTCACCGTGAAAACCAAGTTGGGCACATCTCGTACTTGGACAGCGGACTACTTCAAGTACATGGTGAAGCCCAGTGTCTTCTCCGTATCTCCGTCGAGCGGACCGGCGGTTGGCGGAACTAAGGTGACCATATCGGGTTCCGACTTCTCGTCAGTTACCTCCGTCGGGTTCGGAAATATCGCAGCGAACTACAAGGTCGTTAATGCGACGACTATCACAGCCACAGCGCCAATGAGCACGACCACTAGCAATGAGACTGTCAACATTACTGTCGTGACCACATGGGGTACCTCGTCCATTACGAGCGCAGATCGTTTCGCCTACCTTGTGGTGCCCGCCATCCTCTCGGTGACTCCGTCGACCGGGCCGGCTGATGGTGGAACCCATGTGACCATTACTGGTTTCAACTTCTCGTCGGCTGGTTCGGTGAAGTTTGGAACCGCAGTGGCCGACTATACGATCTTAAGTTCCAGCTCTATCAGTGCGACGGCTCCCGTTGGCACAGCAACAGGATATGTGGACATTCGAGTAACAGCGCCGTTGGGTACAAGTGCCGTCAACTCGAGCGATCAGTTCACCTATGTTCCTACCTACGTGTACAACGGTGACGGACTCCGGATGACAACAACGGATGCAACGGACTCGTCGGTGCAACTTGCGTGGGACACAAATGAAGGAAGCCAGCCGCTGCTGCTACAGAATGGGAATACGGCTTACGTTTACGGACCGGATAACCTCCCCATCGAACAGATCAGCGGTACAGGCACCGACTATTTTGTGCATGACTCCCTCGGAAGCACGCGTGTGCTTCTGCAGGCAGATGGAACAGTGGGCGCCACGTACTCCTATGATGCCTACGGAAATCAGACAGGATACTCAGGAACGGCGTCAACGCTCTTACGGTTCGGCGGATATCTTTGGGATCCACATAGCGGACTGTATTACCTTGAAACTCGATCATACGATCCGGCGTCGGGACAATTCCTAACAGTTGATCCTTTAATGTCACTAACCGGTGAGCCATACAATTACGCAGATGATGATCCTGTGAACGCAATCGATCCGACAGGGCTGTCGTGGTACAACCCTGTAAGTTGGACGTCGCGAACTTGGCACGACATAGGAAATGGCGCGGCAGGCGTTGGTGTCGCAGCGGGGCTAGTGGGCCTTTGTGTAGCGACAGCATGTGTCGGAGATGCGGCGATTGCAGCTGTTGGTGGGGCTGCCACCGTAGGTGGGGTTGCTGCGGGCGTGGCCGGCGGTGCGACTGCCATCGGACTTGGCGCGGACGCAGGTGCAACCTATCAAGATTGCAAGTCAAGTAGTTCCTCGCAATGTGTTGCCGACTGGGGGCAGGACGTCCTAGACGTAGCGACATTCGGCAAAGGAGCCGCAGCTGAACACGCAGTGTCCGGCCTGTCCCGTCTGGCTGTTGGCAGCGCCTACCAGATTGGTGGATCAGTGCTTGACTTCGTCTATTCATATCTGACCCATTCCTATGTGGCTATCAACTGTTAGTGTTTATTTACTTGCGGGCAATTGAGGCGTAGTATCATGTAGTTGGTATGGTATATATGCGAAGATCCCAATTGAAATATGTTCCGATATCTATCGGATTGGCAGTGCTGCTTTGGATTGCGACGAGCGGGGCCGGATTTTTAGTCAGCGCAGTTCTTGTCCTTTGGTCAATTGCGGCGGTTGTCGAAAGTAGGGAGAGCCTGGAGATTCGAGAAAACTCCTTTCTCGTTCGTCACGGAGCAAGGACCAAAACTGTAAATCAAACTCACGTGACTGGATGTACATACCGTCATGTCATTCCGGCATTCCGCGGTATCGCGGTTATCGAAAGTCTGGAAGTATTCACCGACGACGAGCCCTTGGGTGTTCTCATTGGTCGGTTCGGGTGGGGTAAGCAAAGGCACTCACTATTCACAACGTTGGAATCGTTCCTGAAACACAGTCCCGGTCAGATTGACGACAAGGCTGCAAGGTTTTTCGGCAGATTTGACCATTAGGGGACGTGAAACCGTGATGGACCGAGTTGCTAATGATCTCCGCTTGACTACAACCTGCTACCACCAAAGGCGCCGAAGGGTCGGTGCCCACCGATCTTTTTTCCGACACGAACTCTTCCTCACCCGCACCCCCGTCCGAGCGGGCCCTGATCGAGATCATCGATGAAGTCTTCCTGCCGCTCGTAGCTCGACCGCATGGGCGGGCCGATTGATCAGAGGCGGAGCGGTTCAAAGGTAGTTCCAACCTGGCCTCGGCCTTAGGGGGACTCCTGCCTTCTTGAGCGCTAGCCGGACTGTATCCGTGCTTACTCCCAGTTCTGCGCCGACAGCTGCCAGGGACTTGCCGCCCCGGTACTCGGTGATGGCCTCGTTCAGCCGTTCCCCTTCCATCATCCGGTATCGGCGAGGCATGCCCTGCCCTTGCAGGGCTCTGGCTACGTTGTCGCGGTGAACGTGGAACCGGTGAGCAATCTCATTGAGAGTGGCGCCGGCATCGTAGGCCTCCACCACCTCATCGATCTGAGCGGGGAGGAGTCGCCTGTGTACCTGTTTAGCGGTTCGTGTTTTGAGCTTCGGACGCCTCGACGCGGCAGTTTCCACGAGATCCTGGAGCCGTTCTCCCTGGTCAGCGTGGTTTGAGTAACGTCCCAGCACCTCCACCAACCTGGGACACACATAGGAAGCCCAGGGGTGAGAAAGGGAGCAGAAGCCGGACAAGCAGGGAAGAGGCGACGGCCGACGGCGACCGGGAGGGAGACCGGCGGACCGGCGACGGGGGTTGTCAAAGAGGCTCAGTCCGAGACGCGGCCCGGCACTACCCTCAGCCGAACTACCTTGACCGGGATAGCCGAATTACTAGTAACTTGCTACCCCAAACCTCGGCAGCGCAGCTAACGGCTTAGCGGGCGTCTCCTGCGTCCACGGTCTCATGCGAAGTGTCGGTTGGGAATTTCAACGCCGGGCGGCGTTGGTGGAACGCTGATTGAGACATACGGCTGACAAGGAGAAGTGATGGTACGCAAGCACAGCGATCAGCTCTCACGATTGCTACGGATTTCGTTCGCGCTACTCCTCGCCGTTGTGGGAACGTCCCTGGCGACGACCGGCATCAGCGGAGCCAGCACAACTGGTGGTTGGGCAGTTGTATCGACGGCGCAAGCTCCTGGGTCGCAGTCCACTGCACTAAGCGATGTCTCTTGTACGAGCACAACCTTTTGCATGATCGTAGGACTATCCAACGAAAGGACGAGCGGTGGGTCTGCTGCAGAGGTTTGGAATGGGGGCGCGTGGTCATACCTCTCGTCGGTTCCCTCTTTTCCTTTGGGACTGCTCGCTGTTTCATGTGTCTCGGCGACTTGGTGCATGGCCGCTGGCGAGTCACAGGCCTACGTGTGGAATGGCAATCAGTGGACGCCCACGATCGGTCTCAGTGGTGCCACCACAGGCGGACTGCTTACAAGTATCTCTTGCACTAGCAAGACCTTTTGTGCTGCGGTAAGTTCAGATGCCGGTGTCGTTGGCGGCCCCGGGGATTCCAACTTCATCGCGACGTGGAATGGAACGAAGTGGACCATTGACTCGACCGGTGGCGGATTCTTGAATTCGGTCTCATGTGACAGCCCGTCCTCATGCCTCGCGGTCGGATCGCATAGCGGAAGTACAACTACCCAGACGATTGCGGAAGTCTGGAACGGGAGCGCCTGGACGGCCACAGCATCGCCCGGCGATCCTGCCCCTGATAGTCAGTTACAAGGCGTCTCGTGCCTCGCGAGAAACTGGTGTGTCGCAGTCGGCGTAGCCGCCGTCGGCTTGACCGAGTCCGGACTTATTGCGTACTGGAACGGAGCGAGCTGGTCGGCAATGCACGCCGCGAGCAATCCTGGCCTCCTTTCCAGTGTGTCCTGTGTCGCTACCAATGCATGCACCGCAATGAACTCTTCCGGTGCTGGGGGCAATACTGGACTCATGGAACAATGGAACGGAAGCCTCTGGTCGGCGCTCCTTGTTCCCAGCCCCCCAACGGTCCCACAGGCTCCTACTTACAGTGCTGTGTCCTGCGTTGGCCCCGCAAACAATAACTGTGTGGCAGTTGGAGACGGAGAAGCAGGCCTTGGGCTTCCCGTCATCGCTGCAACTGGGATGGGTCCGCAGGGCAATGCCGGCTTCTACGGCTCGATGGGTGGACAGGCACTCAACCGCCCTGTGGTCGGCATCGCGTCCACCCCGGACGGCAAGGGCTACTGGGAAGTGGCCTCCGACGGCGGCCTCTTCGCGTTCGGTGACGCCCACTTCTACGGCTCGATGGGTGGACAGGCGCTCAACCAGCCGGTGGTCGGCATCGCGTCCACCCCGGACGGCAAGGGCTACTGGGAAGTGGCCTCCGACGGCGGCCTCTTCGCGTTCGGTGACGCCCACTTCTACGGCTCGATGGGTGGACAGGCGCTCAACCAGCCGGTGGTCGGCATCGCGTCCACCCCGGACGGCAAGGGCTACTGGGAAGTGGCCTCCGACGGCGGCCTCTTCGCGTTCGGTGACGCCCACTTCTACGGCTCGATGGGTGGACAGGCGCTCAACCAGCCGGTGGTCGGCATCGCGTCCACCCCGGACGGCAAGGGCTACTGGGAAGTGGCCTCCGACGGCGGCCTCTTCGCGTTCGGTGACGCCCATTTCTACGGCTCGATGGGTGGACAGGCGCTCAACCAGCCGGTGGTCGGCATCGCGTCCACCCCGGACGGCAAGGGCTACTGGGAAGTGGCCTCCGACGGCGGCCTCTTCGCGTTCGGTGACGCCCACTTCTACGGCTCGATGGGTGGACAGGCGCTCAACCGCCCTGTGGTCGGCATCGCGTCCACCCCGGACGGCAAGGGCTACTGGGAAGTGGCCTCCGACGGCGGCCTCTTCGCCTTTTGAGCGTGTTCGCACGCCCTCTGACTTGCTAAGAGCACCCTCACCTGTAGCGATGCGTGCAGAGAGTTAAGGATCGGGAACTCCTGCCGCATCGATGATGAATCTGAGCCCTCCGATGTGAGATCCGTGAAGCAGCCAGCGTGTCCCGACCGAGGGTGTCAGTAGTCCGGGAGGAGACAGCTGCCGGGCTTGACGATTCGCTGTCCGCTCTCTCTGAAGAAGCTCGCGTCCTACCATCCATTCTTGGACGGTAGCGATCACCACTAGCCGAGACTCAGATCTCAGATCAAGCGTCGCGATATGCGCACCGTTCGAGATCTTCAAGGCCGCGAGCTGAGTACCGAGATCGGCGACCATTAGGTACACGTGGATCGCGTGATCAGGACCACAGGGCAGGACCGTGTGTTTCCGATCGGCAATCCCTATTTCTTGGAATGGACGCATCTCCGGTCCGGGCAGGACTACCTCGAACAAGTGCGTCCAACCCGGAGCAAACTCGGGCGGGCGTTCCCATCGATCAAGATGCCGAGAAGAACCGCCTCTCCATCTTGCGGAGGTCTCGTCGGATAGGAAACTGGTCTGAAATGTGCCTGAAGCATGAAAGCTCATCTTTAGGTCAGCCCCGAGAGCCCGGTTGGCAAGATATACATCCGGAGAGTTTCTTGAGGTCCAGGTGGTCCAGCTAGAGGATCGCCTTTCGTCCGGGGTTTGGGCGAACCATCGAAACTTCTGCCCAGGGTCAAGGATGGGGGGAATTTCTGGCATCTTCAATTATCAACCGGGCGAGGTCTGGATTCCTTTGGCCGGTCTTCCATTGACGCCGAAGAGAGGCTTCGATCCGCCAGTTCCTTGAGGGCTTGCCAATACATTGGATGTGGAGTTCTGCGCCCGGTTCGATACGACGAGGCACTCGATTTCGTGCAGCCCGTAGCGGCCATGATCTCGGTCAGCTTGACGGGCGCAAGCCCAGGAAGGATTTTTTGCCGGAAGTCCTCTCGGTCCACGACGGCGTTAGGATTCTCCCGTCGCCAGTCCTCCTGTGCTCTCCTGGCCTCCGCGATCGCCCTCCCTCGACGTTGTCGGGTCTTCCGTGCCTGACCGGGCTGCTTGTCCCAGCATGTCGAACACCGGAGGTGTCGGGGTCGGTCGAGCGGGGCTCCACAGTCCACGCAACCCGCGAAGGCCCTGGTGGCGACCACGGAGTCGGTGGGCGTCATTCTGGCCCGGGCCTTGGCTGACCGCTGACCCCTCACGACCGCCTCAGCCTTCCGAGCCTTGACCACTGCCGCTGCAGCCCGAGCGTTGCGGTTCGTCAGGGGTGTCCTCGGGATCCACTTGCCGGCCACCACCTGTCCGTAGGTGTGGGCGACCTTCTCAGCGTGGGGAGAGACGGAACGTGCCCAGATCGGCATGGTGGAAGCAAGGCGCTGGGCCAGCAATGGACCGATCCGGATGGAGCCATCGCCTCGCTCGATGAAGTCTTTGCGGGTGAACGTGGCCTCGGCCATCAGGTCGATGACAAAGCTTTCGATCTTGGGTCGCACGGGCTCCAGCAGATCGAGAACGAGCGAATCCCGACCGGCCGCGTCGAGGTGGAGCCTCCCGAGGCTGGGATCGAGACCTACAGCGAGACAAGCGAGTCGGACTTCGATGGCAGCGATGCGGTAGAGGTAGTTGAGGACAACGTTCGTCGGTCGTTCTGCCTTCCGGTTGGAGTTCCCCCCGGACAGAAGTGACCTGCGGCCGTCATAGGAGCACCAATGAGACGGCACCCTCTTCGTGTCGGCAGGCGTGAACCGAGGCACGACAAAGGGATGGTCTACCCAAGCGCCAAAATATGCGGCGGCTGCTGTGGCTTCGAGCTGTCGAATCTCTTCGATTGTCTCAGCACCGTCGATCGCAGCGGCTATGTCCCGGAGGGTCGTGCCGAGATCTTCGCGGTCGAGCCGAGATTCGAGAACCGAGGCCTGACCGAGGATCTTAGGGACGATGAGACTCCCCGCAACAGTGACCGCCAACTCCTCAGGAGCAGTGGCCTGGGCTCGTCGCAGCCGGGCATCGTCGTGGCCGTAGGCACCAGGGCCGAGCACGACCTCACCGTCCCGATCGACGATCACGATGGACACTCCCAAGGCCTGGCACCAGGCAACTGCGTCGAGGGTCAGCATCCCTGAGTCGGCTCCGACGACGATCCGTCGAAGTCCGCTCCCGGCTTTCGGCCAGATGCGCTCGCGTCGATTGGTGCCAAGTCCGTCAGCTATCCGGAGATGGCCATGCCTGACCGAGACTTGAACACCCTCACCCAGGACAATGGCAATGCCTGGAGCTGCAGGATCGTCAGAGAATCCGGCCTCTATGGCCCCGAGGATGTCGTCGACATCGTCTTCGTCGAGCCCCGGACCTTCTCGGAGCATCTTCGTTGATTGGGGCGCACAGGTAGCCTGCATAGCGCTCATGGAGCTGGTACCTCCTTGGGCCATGCCCCGGGGAGGTTCCAGCCTCGCCCGGGGCGTTTACTTTTGTCTACAACGATTCTATCTTTTACGCCCTGACCGAGGGCCAGATCTCGTCTTCTTGGTGCGATTGATGAGTTGACCCAGAATGACCTCGTCCCTGCCTTCAGCAACGGCCCTCAGGTAAAACGTCACAAGCGTCACGTTCTTGTATACGTGGCGTGTATTGCACGAAGGGCACGTCCGTTCTTGGCGATGTGCGAGATCCCCAAGCACCCCCCCAACATTCGGAAGGTCCGCGATGGTCTCACGGGGCGAGACTGCCGTTGTAAAGCCTTGACGATCGTCTCCCGCTGCCAGGTCCTGCTCGTACCACGGAATGAAGAAGAAATCCTCACCGCTCGGCCCGAGAGCAAGGTCGGAAAGGCCACCGTTGCGATACTTCTGAGGCTTTCGATGAGGTGCCGTCACCGCGAGAATCCCGGTCGCAAAATGAGCAATCGCAAGAAATCCAAGTCCATTGCCACACCCACAACGGAGCCCGAGGGCTGGATGGCTCTGCGAAAACTTCTGACAGGGCGCAATAGCGTGAGGGCGCAGTGTCGGCGCATTGTCTGGGTCTCGGGCAGCCTCGAACTGCACCATCCGGTCGTCCCATCGCAACTGACCGCCCAGTAGTTGGGCTGGATTCAGGTTCGGCTCAGGGGCCTCCAGCTCGTCGAGAGCCATCTGAGCTAGCGCTCGATGGTCTTCGCTATTCACGGGTTGACTGTCACTGCTCACGAAGGTATGTTACGTTACTGTAGTTACGTTCTCCCACGTCAAGGTGGGTAGACTGGGGCGCCGGCCCCGCGGTAGGAATCGGTCGGCAGGCGGTTGCCTCCCAGCGGAAGCAGCCAGGAGTGCGAAATGCACGCGCCTGCTGACGTTCCGGATCGTCCGCTTACGACGGACGAGGTCGCTGCCCTGCTGGGGGTTCACCGGCTCACGGTGTACCGAGCCGCCCAGCGAGGCGATCTCCCGCATTTTCGGATCGCTCGTCGCTATCTGTTTCCCCGCGAAGCCATCGGGCGACTGCTCCGCGGAGAAAAGGCAGATTCGAGATCGGTGCCATGAATGGGCGGCCGACGCGGACCGACCCTGGGCTAGCACACCCAGGGTCGGATAGGAACGGTTGCGCCAACAACTCTCCTGAGGGCCATCTTACCCCTCAGGAGGTCCGAGGAGGGCGCTAGGCATGGCGCGCCGTCCGCCGCGCGGCTTCCGATCGTGGTCCGCCTACAACTCCTGGCGCGCAGAGCGTGGGGAGCGGTTGGGGCTTTCGCGCTCCCAGGCCCTCGGCCACCCGCGCCAAGGCGAACGCGCCGCGAGTGAGGTGTTCTCCGAAGAGCGATGGGTGGTCACATTTCCCGCTGGCGACCCGCCTCGCCTGGTCACCATCGAGACAGACCTGCGGACCGCACAACGTGCCAACCGGTTCAACCGACTCGGCCGGATGTTCAGAGAGGCCCGGATCACCTCGGAGGAATACCGCCGCCGAGCACGACGACTCCAGCCCATCGCAGGTTTTACGCCGCTCGCCGATCCCCGAGCGTTCATCGCCCTCACTGTCGCATCCAGCCTCGAGGAATGGGTCTTCGAGAGTGGGCGTCAGCGCCCCCGTCGCACCAGGAGGTCGCAGTGAGCGACCGGTGTTTCCTGTGCGGAGAGCCAGCGACTGAGCCGCATCACCTCTGCGGCCGCCTCACCGGGGACGGCCCGTACCTGGAGCCGGATCTGCATCTTCCGAGTTGCGGGGGTTGCAACAAGATGACCGACCACGTCTGGCGTGTGGCTGGAATCGCTCACCTCGATGACCCGATTCTCGCCACCTTGCGCCGCCTGGCTCTCTCCAGTGGGCAGTTGGCCGACCGGGACCCCCAATTCACCCCACCCCGTCGATTCTGGCTGGCGCTGGCCCGGTGTCTGACCCGTATCGGCGACGCATGGGAGGAGAGGGGCAATGGATGAAGGGCTTCCCCGTCCGATGACACCCGACCTGTTGTGGGTCGCTGACACCCTGGACGATCCTCCCCCCGAACCCCCGGTGCTCGTGGAGGGAATGCTGCGCGCCGGCGAGTTGTGCGTCGTCGGAGCACCCCGAGCCGTGGGCAAGAGCTGGTTCATGGCGAACCTGGCTGTCCTGGTGAGCTGGGGGGCAGGTTCGCTGATGGGGAAGCTACCCATCCGGCGTCGTTCAACGGTCCTCTACTGCAACTGGGAGCTCGACCCGTGGGCCTCCGCCGGGCGCTGGCGAATGCTCCTGGGAGACCGACAGCCCGGTCCGATTGCCGAGGTATTCGAACCCTGGCGCTTGCAGGTGCGACGGGTACGCAACACCTCGGCCGGTGAGACCGGTACTCGCACCGAGGAATGGTTCGAGGGCATCCTCGACCCGGCGGTCGAGGCTGTCGTCGCATCCCACGGTATCGGCGTCCTCATCCTCGACCCGTGGGCCAGTTTCTTCGCCGGGGACGAGAACTCCAACGACCAGGTCGAGGCCGGTCTGAGCCAGCTCCGTGCCCTGGCACTGCGACACGGCACCGCCATCGTGATCGTCCACCACCTGTCCAAGTCGAAGGATGCTCGGGACCCGGAGGACCTCTGGCGGGGTGCTTCCCGTCTGGCTGATTGGGCCTCGACCCGGGTGACCCTCCTGCCCCACTTCACCGAACGGGAGGCGAAGCGGGCCGGTCTCAGTCCCGTCGAGGCCCGCCGTCACATCGACGTTCGGTTCCTCCGACGCCACGAGCCCACCGAGCCGTTCTCCGCGGTGCTCGGCTCCGACGGCTGGTGGCGCGCATGGCAACCCGGGGACGGGGTGCGACCCGTCGGTCGGATGACCCCTTCCGATGTTGCCGAAGCCTGCCGTCGTTCGGGGGGGCGATGGGGTTCGGTCTCCGAGGCCCGGACCGCCCTTGGGGTCGGCAAGGAGTCCGTCTCTGCCCTCCTCTCCGAAACCGTCGAGGCCGGTCTGCTTGTTCAGGAGCCCGGTAAGGGCTCTGCCAAGGCCTATCGAGTCCGAGGTGGCGGGAACACCCCGGAGGCCCAGCTACTCGACCTCAGCGTCGAACGGGAGCGACGTGAACCGAAGTGACCAACCCATGGCCGTGCTCAGCGCCGATCTCCGGAACCAGTGTCCGTGGATCGGCGGTGGGGATGTCCTCCACTGGAATGACAGACAAGGAGGTACGGCGACATGCCTACCCGCAAAACAACGACAGACGCCCCGAAAGACACGACGGTCGCCGGACCCGAGCGACCCGCGTCGGTGACCAAGATCGGGAACCTCACCCGGGATCCCGAGCTGCGGTTCGGGAAGGACAAGGGGACCCCGTTCTCCAGCTTCGGGCTGGCGGTCAACGAGCCGAAGATCCCTGGCGACTGGTCCGGTGAGCAGCTCACCGACTTCTACGAGGTCACCTGCTTCGGGTCACTGGCCGAGCACGCCGCCGAGTGCCTGTCCAAGGGCATTCGGGTCGTGGTCACCGGTCGGCCTGAGGTCGAGCACTACGCAGCCGAGGACGGGACCGAGCGGGAGCGCAAGCGCATTCTGGCCAACGGACTTGGACCGGACCTGCGTTGGGCGACCGTCGAGGTCCACCGGGCCACCAAATCCCGCCCGGCGGCAACGGTTGCGGAAGATCCGGACTTCTGATGGGGACCGGAGAAGCCCAGCCGGTGGTGCAGGCCTCGGAGCCGATCGAGCGACCGCTCCCCAGGCGAGTCAAGGTCAACCTGCGCCACTGGCCGGGCCTGTCCGGCTGGCAGACGACCGAGAAGCCGTTACCCAAGACCCGCCTGCGGGACCGTCTTGTCATCTACGTGGCGGCTTTGCCGGAACGGCTCGCACTGCCTGAGCGGCTGGGGCTCGGTGCCTGGAGAATGGCTCTGGGGAGCATCGTGATCGCGACCGGGCTTTTCTACGACGATGCTCTCCCCGAGCGCGATCCCGAGGCACTCCGGGCGATCACCGAGTGGGCGGTGTCGCACCCGATCGACAGCCCCATTGGTTCGTGCAGGCTCCGGGTGGACAGCCTCAGCGGGTTCAACCGCGAGGTGTTCGCTATCCATGCCTACGTCGGACGGATGCTCGTCATCGGGACGGACCTCGGTCGCACCCTCGGGTTGCTTGCAGACTGGTGGGTCCCGGCTAGCCGCCGCGGGTTCGTCGGCGGTTGGTCGCTCGGGCTCCGCGGTTGGGGCGTCATTGTCGCGGACGACGGGAGGCGTCGATGGTCGACCAGCTATGGCCGTCCCAAGCTCTACATCAAGGCCATCGGGGTGCACGGCCTGCAGGCCATGTTCGGGTATCCGAGGTCGAATCCCGAGGGGATGCGACGGGGTGTCTGGGTCCGTGGTCCCGACGGTCGCGAGGTGCCCTATCCAGGGAGGTTCGCCGACGTGATTTCCGCCGCATTCGCCCTCGACGGGTGCGACAGCGCCGATCTGGACGACCACCTGGAGGCATGGGGGTTCCCCGCCTTGCATGCACCGTTCGCCGTTCCGGTTACCCCCGAGGGTGCGACGACGGTCATGGACCTGGTCGGCGCTTCTCACCGTCTCGCTCTGGCTCTCGATCAGGAGGCGAGCAGATGGGGCTAGGTCTCGATCCCGTCCGCTCGCACTCCCCGGGAGCGCTCGCTGCGCACCTCCTCCATCGCATGGGGCTGCGACCACCCCTGGAGCAGTTCGGACTCAGCGACGAGGAGCTCTCCCATTGGATGCGGGGACTGCACGGCGGCTGGGTCACCAGTGGTCCGCTCGATGGGATGGCGTTTCCCGCTGTCGATGCTGACATCCCGAGCGCCTATTCGGCGGTCGCCTCCCTCATCGGATGGTGGGTGTACATGACCGCAGAGGGGTTAGCGGTGAGCGACGTGACGAAGTCGTTCCGGCGGTTGCTTGCATCCTCCGACCTCCGGGAGAGGATGCTTCAGAAGGCCACCTGGCGGCACTGGGGACTCACCAGGGTCCTGCTCCGGGTTAATGGCGAGCCGGTGCCCGTCGAGGTCGTCGAGCATGTCAACCCGAGGCTCGTGATCGGCCCGACCTGGTGGGAGCAGACGGATGCCACCTGGCTCGATGCGGTGGGTGCGACATTCCTCGCCGATCACCCCGTAGAGGTCCTTCAGGCAGTGCGGTTGGCTCCCTGTGGTCACCAAAGCGGACTGCGTAGAGCTGCAGTCCCAGGAGCTGTCCTCGTGCCCGAGGTCGATCCTGTGGTCACGTTGGTGCGACTTCGTCGTCGTGCGAAGGTCACAGGCGATGCCCGGATGGCTGCCCTCATTAGAGTCCTCACGAGCTCGATGGTCTACGGCAATCCTGCACGGTTCGACCCCGATAGGGATGGCGAGCGCCCGGGTCCGTGGTGCTTCCCTCCACTTGCCGCCACGGTCGCCGCAGGCTGCCGTTGCCTGCTTGCCATGGTCGAGTGCGACGTGCGCAGTCGGGGTTCCGTGCTCGCCGCCAGGGATACCGATGGCTGCCTGTTTGTCGCATCCCCCACGGGGGGATCCATCGAGACGATCGACGGATCCCCAACACGGGTGCTCTCCTGGGACGAGGTGCGACAGATCCTGGCGGGTTTCGATCCCCTGGATCCGTTCGGAGACGGTGAGCCCTTCTGGATCGTGGAGACGGGGGAGATCGACCAACCCCGCTCCGCCGTCGTCTGGGGCAGAAAGCGGAGCGCCCAGTTCATACCGACTGAGGAGTGTCGCATCGCCACATCGACCGAGCACGTGCTCGGCGCAAATGCTGCGCCTCCCTCCCTTCAGGGTCATCGGCCAGACGGTCGGCAGCGTTGGACCGAGAATGTCGCACAGGTGCACGTCCGCCTCGCCCAAGCGCAGGACCGCTCCGGGGTGGTCCCGCCCTTCGATTGGGAGGCAAACGACCCTGACTTTCCTGCCTTCAAGCGGGTGTCGCTGTCGGGTCCGTCGATCCTGTCGCAGATGCCCCGTGCCCTGGGCCTGCGTCCCTTTGCGCGGGTCGTCGAGGCCGAATCCTCAGTCGTCGGCCCAACAGCCCACCCGGTCGCACCCGATCCCGGTGGAGACCTCGGTGACTGGCTAGAGCTCTCCTGGCATGACACCCATACCGGGCGACCCTGCCGGATCACGACCGATCCAGCCGAGTTGGGAGCTGTATTGGTCGAGTCGCTGCGGTCGAAGGCGATCGACTGGGTGCGACCCCGCCCTGACAGCCTGAGTGGAGGGGTGATCGTCGACCCGCTTCTGACCCGTGCCGTCGGCCGGTCTTCCGGGGCATTCTCCGCCGGGGGCTCTCAGGCCGTCCATGCGGATCTCGACGAGGCCGAGATCCTGACAGAGGCATCCCGATCCCTTGGCGTGACGAGAGTGGCCCAGCTGACCGGCTTGTCACGTCGCACCGTCGGTCGCCTCTCCTCCCGACCGACCCGACCCTCGACACTTCGCCGAGCTGGCATCAACCTCCAGGTTCGCTTGGGATCGGATCCGCTCGTAGAGCTCGTCGAACTCGCAGCTCCGCGCTTGTGTGCTTACCCGGAATGCGCGTCAGCCAGCCGCCTCCGATCACAGACTTGTTCCGAGCGACACCGCAAGGCTCTCGCGCGACTCGCCCAGGGGGTCCGCAGGTGACGGAGTACAGAACCTATCTGGCGGCCCCTGTCGGCCTTCTGCAGGACCCAGAGTGGCCGGTTCTCGTTGAAAACATCACCAGCATGGTCGGGCCGGTCTGGGATCCGACGGAGCTCTTCCGCTCGACGGCGGAATGGCTGGAACGATGGCCGGTGCTTCTGCCCTTCGTCAGAGATCTGGTGCTGGTCCCGGATTTCGACGGATCCATCGGCGCCGGTTGCCTCCAGGAGATCGCTGGGGTCCTTGGCCACGATCGTCTCGTTCGCGCCTACTTGAGACAGCAACTCGTGCCCTGGTGGGACCTCGTCATCCAGCCGGTCCCGGTTCCGACGCGGTTCCGCGTCGCCTTGATCTGCCAGCAGTCGTCCCTAGGAGTTCACGAGGATGGTTAGCCATGGAACCCGTAGCTCGTACAACCAGGGGTGTCGCTGCGACGCCTGCCGTGAGGCAGCCAGACTTGCCCGGGCACGGCAGCGATCGGCCGCCCGCGAGCGCCAGTCCGTTCGAGTCACCTCTGACTACGACGGATTGGCCAGCCCTTCTCCCTGGATGCTGCTCGTCGTGTTGGGGGGAGGTGCAGCCTGGTGCTTTTGGCGAGCCTCACGGATCGATCCGAAGCAGTCGACCGAGGCTGCCGCGTCTCGTCGGCAGTGGGAGTTGGGCGGGATTGTGCTCAGTGGTTCCGCACTTGCCCTTGTCCTGTTGTGCCCGCCGGTGAACACAGATAGCGGTTGAGCCCGGACGACAGCATCTTCTCGCGATAGCCGCCTGCCCGCAGCGACTACGTCCTCAAATGATTGGCGGGCGTCGAGTTTCGTCGAAATCGAACGGAGCGAGACTCCACCTGTTCCGCGCCTGATTTCCGAGCTTACAAATGGACTATGTGGTCACCGCCACCGGGACAGCGGACCTATGGAACGTCCCATTGCCGAGTTCGCCGCCTGCGCCGTACCCCCAGCAGTCGACTTTGCTGGAAGTGAGGAGAGCACAGTCGCCGCTGACGCTGGCCACTCCACCCAGGGTGCCCGACCCCCCCAATCCTTCGACGGCTACCGGGACAGCGGAGCCGTGAGGGCTATCTGAGTAATACGTCCCGTTGCCGAGTTCTCCATCAACGCCGTACCCCCAGCAGTCGACCTTGCCGGATGTGAGGCGAGCGCAGAAGCCGTCCCCCTCGGTATCGAGGCTTGCTACTCCACCCAGGGTGCCCGTCCCGCCTACTGCTTTGACGGCTACCGGGACAGGAGAGCCGCGATTTCCAGCGCTGTAGAACGTCCCGTTACCGAGTTGACCGAAGAAGCCGTACCCCCAGCAATCCACCTTGCCGGAAGTGAGCCGCGCGCAGTAACCGCCGGTGCCGGAAGTATTGAGACTTTCGCCGATGATGCTGGCCACGCCACCTAGTGTTCCTATTCCCCCCACTCCCTGTACGGATACCGGGACCGCGGAGCCATGGGGGCTAACTGAGTAATCCATTCCGTTGCCGAGTTCCCCGCTTTGGCCCTCCCCCCAGCAGTCCACGTTGCCGGAAGTGAGGACGGCGCAGTAACCGTTGTTCCCGCTGGAGAGGCTTGCCACGTTACCCAAGGTGCCCGTCCCGCCCACTCCTTTGACGACGACCGGGACGGCGGAGGCCTCGTCGCGATTGGTGTAGAACGTCCCGTTGCCGAGTTCTCCATTGCCGCCGTACCCCCAGCAGTCCACGCTGCCGGAAATGAGAAGGGCGCAGTAGCCTCCGACGGGGAGGTCGCTAGTGAGGCTTGCCACGTTACCCAAGGTGCCCGTCCCGCCCACTCCCTTGACGGCTACCGGGACAGCTGAGCCCTGATTGCCAAAGTCGTAGAACGTCCCGTTACCGAGCTCTCCCAAGGTGCCATACCCCCAGCAGTCAACCTTGCCAGAAACGCTGAGGGCACAGTAGCCGCCGCCATCGCTGGTAAGGCTTGCCACGCCTCCCAGGGTGCCCGTCCCTCCCACTCCTTTGACCGCGACCGGGAGAGCGGAGCCACGGACGCCAGGTGCACCCGGGTTATCGTTGTAGAACTTCCCGTTTCCGAGATCGCCGTTTCCGCCATACCCCCAGCAGTCCACCTTGCTGGAAATGAGGAGAGCACAGTTGGTGTACTCGCTGGTGAGGCTTGCCACGCCTCCCAGGGTGCCCGTCCCTCCCACTCCTTTGACCGCGACCGGGACAGCGGATTCATTGAACGCCCCGTCACCGAGCTCGCCGGCGTATTCGCCATCCCCCCAACAGTCCACCTTTCCGGAAATGAGGAGCGCACAGGGGCCGATTGTCACCGATCGAACGCCGGTCAATGGTTGCGGTGTGGTCGCTCCAGCAGGTAGCACCCCAGCAGAGACAGCCCACGAGGTGGTGAGGAGCAAGATTGCCGCTACGGCTATTCCCCATCCGCTAGATGCCCGCTTCATGATCGCACCGCCTCCTCGCTGCAATCGACACCCTGCATGCCGATCGCAGGCTCGCAATCGTAGACCAGGGTCTCCGCCGCCGCCCGCGCGACGTGCCGCGCTTCCCCACGAGCTTGAAATCGGAAATGTCCGTTGAGCCGCTAGGGACGGCTCTATGCTCCTGGGAGCATTCTCGGTGTTGCTCGGTGGCGAGCTCACCACTAACTCCGATCAGTCACGGAGCCGTATGACCTGAACTGCGCGTATCCGCGTACGTGCCCTTCCCATCTGGGATTCTGACGATTGCGAAGTCACCAGCAACCAGAACAAGAAGGGCACCTACGAAATGGAAACTACCAGCACGCGTCCCGTCGTTGTGGAATCCGGAGGCGACCAGGTCGTCGGCCATGTCGGACTCCACGCATTGGGGGATTTTGCCGACCGGATGGCGCTCGGTGAGCACCTGTCTGCCCGCATCCCCATTTCGGGTGAGCGGGCCCCGATCCACGACCGGGGCAAGGTCCTCGTCCAGAGCGCGCTGATGCTGGCCGGCGGGGGCGAGAACTGCGCCGACATCGAACACCTCCGGGCCCAGGGCGACCTGTTCGGACAGGTTCCATCTGACTCGACGGTGTACCGGACCTTCCACGAGATCACCCCGGAGGTGCGGGGCGCCATCGCCGCCGGGTTCGCCGAGGTCCGCTCCGAGGTGTGGCGTCGAACCGGCGTCACCAAGGGCAAGGGTCCGATCTATCTGGACATCGACGCCTCCCTCATCCAGGTCCACTCGGAGAACAAGGAACTGACCGGACCGAACTACAAAGGTGGCTTCGGATTCCATCCGTTGTTGTGCTTCTGCGACTGCACCGGTGAGGCCCTTGCCGGGATGCTCCGTCCCGGCAACGCCGGGGCCAACACCGTGAGCGACCACATCGTGGTCCTCGACGATGCCATCGCCCAGCTGCCCGAGGCGATTGCGGTTGGACACCACCCGGGTGACGGCCCCACGCTCGTCGAGCGCACGATCGTGATCCGGGCCGACTCGGCGGGCTGCACCGAGGGCTTCGTGGCCGCCTGTCGGAGGAGGAACGTCGGGTTCTCGGTGGTGTGCCGCTCGAATGCCCAGATCCACCAGGCAATTTTCGACACCCTGGGGTTCGAAGAGCTCTGGCACCAGGCCGTCAAACAGAACGGAGAGAACCGGGAAGGGGCCGCGGTCGTCGAGCTCACCGACCTGGTCGAATTGCCCGATTGGCCAACTGGCACCCGGCTGATCGTGCGACGGGAGCCTCTCCACCCCGGCGTCCAGCACAGCCTGTTCCCGAGCCTCGAGTACCGCTACTGGGGCTTCTACACCGACCAGGACGGCGACCCGGTCGAACTCGATCGCGTCATGAGGGCCCACGCCCATGTCGAACAGAACATCTCCCGTCTGAAGGACTCGGGATTGTTGTCGTTTCCCTTCACCAAGATCGAGGCAAACCGCAACTGGATGGCCACGGTCATGATGGCCGCCGACCTGCTGCGGTGGTTCCAGCTCTTGTGTCTGGACGGGTACTGGAGAAAGGCCCAACCCAAGGCACTCCGATGGGGCATCCTCCACGCCCCGGGTCGGCTGGTCCACACCGCCCGCCAACTCGTCGTGCGCATCCTCGATGGCTGGCCGAGTGCGGGTGCCCTCCTTGACGCCTATCAGAGGATGGCCGCACTCTGCTGACCGAACTCACCCCCCGTCAGTCGGCACCAGCTTGACGACGCGCGTCCAAACCCGGCCGCAAGGTCGAAAACCATCACGACAAATCGACCCAATCGCTGGACCACTATCTCCGACGCGTCGAAATAGCACCGAAGTCCCTGAAGAGCCCCGATCAATAGATGCCGAGCGGCCTCGCCAATTCTCGTGACTGATCGGAGCTAAGGCTAGCTGGAGGAGTTGAAACTCATTGTGAACTCCGTCGATCCAGCTGGCAGTGACGATCAGGAATCGATCGGGCAGATCCTGGGAGAGATTTTGTCCCTCCAGAAGAGCTGGTCGAAAGACAACACTCCCGAGATGCATCGTCGGGGAACGCTCCTCAGGCATGACGCCGTTCGCGCACTGCGTCGGTACCTTCCTCCCTCATCAACGCTTCCATTTACTCCCGAGATCGAGGGTCAGGATGGCTCTGGTCTCAAGTCCCGGGTCCCCTTCATCCGAGTGTTCTCTCGGACCCGCTCGCCTTCCCCAACGACTGGCTGGTATTTGGTCATCCTCTTCGCAGCGGATGGATCGGCCCTCTATCTAACGCTCGGCACCGGTGCGCTCGTCCTCGTCGATGGCCGTCCAAAGAACCGTTCCGAGGCCTGGTTGGCCGATCGAATCCATTGGGCTCGTGGCGTACTAGCTGACCGCGTTCCAAGTGGCATCGGCACCGAAATCGAACTCGGTGATCCGGGACTCGGCGCTCAATACGAACGGGGTTGCGCCTACGCCTTTCGGTACGACGCTGGTGAGCTTCCTTCTGATGAAGACTTTCGAGAGGACCTCGACACCATGTTGGCGCTGCTCAGCCACCTCTACGGTGAGGTAGAGCCGTCGGATGGCGAAGAACCGGCCCCAGATGGACAACCTACGCATCTCCTTCTCAAGTGGAATCCAGCTACTGACCCCGAGACGATGGTGAAACACCTCGCAGTTGAACGACAACATGGAGCCGTCTGGTGGGGAAACTTCACGCGAGGACAGCGCAGGACGAGCAACACCAAGATTGCTGCGCTCAGAAAACAGATCTCAGAAGGAACCCCGACGTTCGCCTTCTTCTATCGAGGCGGCCCGAACCCCGACGTAACGAGAGGGCGAATCGAGTCGATCACCAACGATCGTGCCGATGTGGACGAAGCACGGGTTCCCACCTACTACGGACCTGAGCAGAGCCACAGCGTCTATGTGTTGGTCACGGATCTTCAGCCGGTCGACCTCCCCGGCTTCCTTTCTCACTACACGCTGGTCTCTAATCCGATCGCTGGAGCGCTCAACCCGGCGCTTCACAATCAGACGACCCCGCTCTACCTGGTCAGCCTCAGCCCGCATGAAATACCCGTCGACGAGGAGGAGCCCGAACCACTCGATCGGAGCTGGCTCACCGAAACGACCTTGTGGACGGACGGACAGCTTGAGGAGTTACTTGACGCGATGCTGGGGCCATGTCCGCAAGTCATGTTGGCCGGACCTCCGGGAACAGGGAAGACCTGGATCGCTCTGGCAGTCGCCCGGTACCTGACCGGCAACGACAATCGCCGCTGGAGACTGGTTCAGTTCCATCCCAGCTACGCGTACGAGAGCTTCGTCCAGGGCCTTCGGCCCGTCGCTGACAAGGGAGCCATTAACTTCGAGCTCGTTGACGGAACCGTGCTCCGGATGGCAGAGGCCGCCCGGCTGAACGATCGGCCACACGTGCTCGTGCTCGATGAGCTGAACCGGGCGAACATCCCCCGTGTGCTTGGGGAGCTGATGTTCCTCTTCGAGTACAGAGACCAGATCATCGATCTCCAGTACTCACAGGGGTTCGCGCTCCCACCCAATCTCGCCTTCATAGCGACGATGAACACCGCGGATCGGAGTATCCGGAGCATCGATGTGGCTCTGCGACGCCGGTTCGAGATCTTCGAGTGTCTCCCGGATGCCGGAATCCTAGAGAGGTTCTACGCCAGCGGTGTTGCCACCAGCTTCGTCCCCGACCTCGTCCCCGGCTTCATCGCATTGAACGAGGCGCTCGAAGAGCAACTGGACAGGCACCACACCGTCGGCCAGACCTTCTTCATGAGCGACGAAATGACTGAAGGCCTTCTTCGTCGTATCTGGGACAGGAAGATCTTCCCGCTGATCGAGGAGTACTTTTTCGACCTTCCGGAGATTGCCGCCGAGTTCGCGGTGGAGAAGTTCTGGCCGAGCCTCGGTGCGTAACCTGACAATTGTCGAGTCAGTATCGACTCCGCTCGATATCTCGCGGGTCGAAGCCGCCGGGTTGCGAGGGCTTGGCCGACGCCTGGCCGGAAGCAAGGAGTTCTGGGGTACTGCCGCCCAGGAGGTAAGCGACACAGCCCTGAACCTGGAAGATGAACGCTCGGTCATCAAATGCATCCCTCGGGAAGACGGCCGCTACACAGTGACGGTGAGCGAAGCGATCGGGATTGTGGCCATGCAGGACCTCGTCCTGGTGGTCAACCCCAAGATCCCGTGGGATCACTTCCGCTACCTGCTCGTTCGCTCATCGAGCTTTCCTCGATTTGCAGACGATCCGTTGACTGCAGCTGCGGACGAGTCGCTGTGGGAATTGGTCACTCAATGGTTCGTTACCGCGCTTGAGCGAGTGCTGAGAGCTGGCCTGCTGTCGGATTATGAGGAGCGTTCGGAACTCCTATCTGTGGCAAGAGGTCAGATTCGACCGACCGAGACAGCACTTGAGTACTACCAGGGCAACGTCGCTCTCGCATGCGACTACGAGGAGTTCGATGTGGATAGTCCGCTGAACAGGGTTCTGCGGGCTGCGGCCCTCTGCATTGCCCGAGCACCAGTACTCACGAACGAGCTGCGCTGGAAGGCACGTCGGGCGCTTCGGCGACTCGACCACATCGGAGATCTCCGGGAAGGGGACCTCTTAGTCGAGGTCGACAGACGGAGCGCTTTCTACGCGGATGCACTGCTTCTCGCCCGCCACGTCCTGAGCGCAACCGGTCGGAGGACGGAGCAGGGGAGCGAGCGAGCGTGGTCATTTCTCGTCCGCACGCCAGACCTCGTCGAGGAGGCCATCCGCAACATCCTGGCGGACGGCCTCTCGGATCTGCTCAAGGTATGGAAACACCGCATGTACCTCGGCGCGTCAGGACTCCATCTCAGCCCTGACCTGATCTTCGGACAAATAGCTGTCGGCGATGTGAAGTACCGGCTCTCACGACCTGAATGGGTTCGCTCAGATATCTACCAGCTCACCACCTTCGCAACGGCCTTTGAACGACGACACGCAGGACTGTTCAGCTTTGTGATTGAAGGAGCCGAAGATCTACTGCCGATCAAATTGGGGTCGGTTTCTCTGCGGTCATTTCACTGGGATGCCTCTCCTCTTGCCGACCCCCACACCTCGGCTGGGTCGATTGTGCGTGGAGCGTCGGATTGGCTCAGAACTGCTTCATCTGCGAGCGCTAGCGTGGTCGCCGGGGATTCGTAGTTCCGGACCTAGAGCAGGTTGCTGCTAGCCATTTGCCGTAATGTTCAGGAGTGGTGGATGGCCCATCAGGCGAATGCAGGGAAGCAGTGGATGCGTACTCAATGCGGACGGGCAATCGTGGCGGTAGGACTGGCAGGCATCCTTACTGTCGGCGGAGCCAGCGTTATTGCAATAAGGCCTGCCGGAGCTAGCGCTGCCACGGCCACCGCAATCTCCGCCGGGTTTGGCCATACCTGTGCGCTGCTCAGCACGGGGACTGTCAAGTGCTGGGGGTACAACAGCTACGGTCAGCTGGGCGATGGGACGACCACGAACTCGTCGATGCCGGAGTCCGTCAAGGGACTCACCGGAGTGACCTCCATCTCGAGCGGTGGCTACCACACTTGCGCACTTCTCAGTACGGACACAGTCAAATGTTGGGGATTCAACCTCTTTGGCGAACTGGGCAACGGCACGACCACCAACTCGTCGATACCGGTCGCCGTTACGGGTGTGACTTCGGCCACCGCTGTGTCCGCTGGTTCCGAGCACACTTGCGCCCTACTTGGATCGGGGTCGGTCGAGTGTTGGGGATACAACGGTCAAGGCCAGCTTGGCAATGGATTGACCACCAACTCTTCGATCCCAGTGATCGTGGAAGGACTGGCTTCGGCCGCCTCAGTCTCGGCCGGGGGAGGAGGAGGTAGTGAGGAGGACACGTGTGCGCGTCTGCGAATCGGTTCCGTCAAGTGCTGGGGGTGGAACCCATATGGGCAGCTAGGCAATGGCACTACCACTAACTCGTCGCTCCCGGTGCTCGTAAAAGGTTTGACTTCGGTCGCCGGTGTCTCTGCTGGCTCGGACCACACATGCGCCCGGCTCGACGCTGGGGCGATCAAATGCTGGGGGTGGAACTTCTACGGTCAGCTGGGCAATGGGACGACCACCCAGTCGCTGGTGCCTGTAGCCGTGGAAGGTGTGACTTCGGCCGCTGCGGTCTCCGCCGATGGCGCGGCGCAAAGTTGTACACGAACCGCTACGGGAGTGGTCAAGTGCTGGGGTTACAACGGCTACGGCCAACTCGGCAACGGCACTACTTTCAACACGTCAAGGCCGGTGGCCGTTAGGGGACTGGGTTCGGCCACTGAAGTCTCCGCTGGCTGGTACCACACCTGTGCACGGCTCAGGACGGGGAAGGTCGCGTGTTGGGGGGATAACCAATTCGGCCAGTTGGGGAACGGGACTACCACTGACTCGTCGCTCCCGGTGGCCGTAACGGGGCTGTAGGCGAAGCTGCAACCGAGATTTCCACGACATCGAACGGCAGGAGGGCATGGTAGAAAGTGTTTCTACAGCGACGCCCTGAGGCGACGGCGGAGGGCTGACCAATGATGCCGTTATTCGAGAGACAGATCAGCCGGGTTTTGATCGGGCTGACAGCCGTGCTGATAGCGCTCGTTGCTTCGTCCATCGTTGCCGTCGCATCCTCGTCGTCGGCGAGCGCATCCATGCCGCCTCAGGCCGCCGCGATCATCAATGACGCCGAGCAGTACGTCGGCGACGCCTATTGCTGGAACGGGGGAACCCTGACACCTTCACCGGGGCCAAGTCATGGCGTTGGTGACTCGGAGGGATATACGACGCCGTCCGGAGACGGGGATTCTGGTTGCAAGAATACCGGAGCCGAATCAATGGTGAAGGGCTTCGATTGCACGGGCCTCACCATGGTCGCCGTGTATGAGGCGCTGGGAATCAAACTCACGCACGGCCCGGGCCAGGCGGAGAACGCCCTCAGAAAGGGAGGTCAGGAGATCGATCAGGCAGACCTGGAACCCGGTGATCTTGTCTACTTTGGAAGCTCGTTGCAAGATATCGAGCACGTGGGGATCGCGCTGGGGTCGGGCACGAATCCGATGATCCTCAACGCCTACGACTTCAAGAACGACAGTGATAACGGACCCGACAACCAGTACTGGGGAGTGACTGAGACGCCGTTGAGCTGGATTCTCGCGGGCCTCAATTTTGTCGGAGGAGTCCGTCTATGGTCAGCACCTCCCCCGACGACTTACGCCTATGTTCCTAATTACCTCTCAAATAACGTGAGCGTCATCAACACTTCCACTAACACGGTGGTGAAGACGGTTAGCGTTGGGAGCAACCCCGATGACATCGCGATCACTCCCCGCGGTAGGTACGCTTACATAGCCAACAGCGGCGATGACACCGGCGGCTCCAAAACTGTGAGCGTTATCAACACCTCCACCAATACCGTGGTGAAGACGGTGACGGTCGGAAGTGTTCCGGACGACATCGCGATCACCCCCAACGGGAATGTCGCCTATGTCGCCAACGTAGACTCCAACAATGTGAGCGTGATCAACACTTCCACCAATACCGTGGTGAAGACGGTGACGGTCGGGGACAGTCCCTTTGCCATCGCCATCACCCCGAACGGGAGTTACGCCTACGTCGTCAATGGAAATTATACCGGCACCGTGAGCGTCATCAAGACTTCCACGAACACGGTGGTGAAGACGGTGCCAGTCGGCGTACTTCCAGACGGGATCGCGTTCACTCCCAACGGCAGCTTCGCCTACGTTGTCAACGCGTACTCTGACACCGTGAGCGTCATCAAGACTTCCACGAACACGGTGGTGAAGACGGTAGCTGTCGAGAGCGATCCAAGCGCGATTGCGATCACCCCCAATGGGAACTATGCGTATGAAGTCGGGTCCGGCACAGTGAGCGTCATCCAGACCTCTACTAACACGGTGGTGAAGACGCTGGCGGTGAACGCCAGTCCGGGTGGGATTGTGATTAACCCCAACGGGCGCTTTGCCTACTTCCCATGCGAGACCTATTCCGGTGGCTCCTGGATCGAAACTATGTGCGTGCTCATGACTTCCACGAACACGGTGGTGAAGACGCTGGGGATTGGGAACGATCGAGGTGACATCACGTTCACTCCCAGCGGAATCTATGCCTACGCGGCGAATAGTGGTTCCGACACCGTGAGCGTCATCAATGCCGCAACCAACACAGTGGTGAAGACAGTGAGCGTCGGAACCGAGCCATACGAGGTCGCTGTCTCCTAAATTCCGTACCTCTTCGCATCCCTCCGCGTCTCCGCCCCCGTCGCCGGTCCGAAGTGTCGCTTCTTCGTTTGCCGCTGGCCTGCTGAGAAAGGGCCGTTGAGGGTCCGCTGGGCTACGGTATCCACCGGAGCTGCGCAGGCGGGCAGAGCCGAGAATCGGAGGTGGAGGATGGGCGGGATCTGGAATACGCCGACGGCGATCGGAGCCGAGCGTCTAGCCCGGATGCACCGGACCTTGGCGACCATCCCCATGGTCGTGATCGCCTTGGCTGCGGCCGTGGACGTGTTGGCAACCTCTCCGGGGCAAGCCTCCGCTGCATCCCCACCGGGCTCGGTCGGCAAGGCTCTGGGCGGCTCGGCCTCTTTGTCCTCAAGCGATTGGGCAGGAGCGAGCTTCTGCTCCAGCGAACACAATTCGCCGTACATGGGTGTGACCTTCGATGGGGTGGCCGTTTGCGGGACAACTAGCAACGCGAGTGGGACCAGTAACGAGCAGGGTGATATCAGCTACAGCGGAGTCACGCTCGACACCGTCGGATTCCAGTGCGTCGAGCTGGCTGCCCGCTACCTGTACTACACGACCGGCGATATCCCGCCCCAAGTCAACGGCGATGAATTCGCCGCCGCCGTGCATAGTGCCTACAAATCGATTCCCGTATTTCGGAACGGGACCGTCGGCCAGCTTTATGCTCCTGGCGACATCGTCTCATTCACCGGCAACGCCGGGACCCCAGTTGCTGGCATCGGCCACGTCGCAGTTGTGACAGCATCGACGGAGAATGCCAGCGGGAACGGGACGGTTAAGATCATGGAGGAGAACGCTGCCAAGTCGCCTCAGGAAACCCTGGACGTTCGTGATTGGTCTCTTCAGCAAGGTGCCGGGGAGTGGGTCACTCCATACGACTTCGACAGGCTCAACCTTGCGAATTCGGTGACCGAGTACTCCTCGGCCCAAGGCAAGTACGGCTGGTACTACGGATACTATGCAAGCCCTCCGAGTCCGAAGTTCACCAAAATGACGATCTATGACCCGCAACCTCCATTCGCGGGCGCTACGACGGATACCTGGTGGGAGAATCCGTCCGACTATTGGACGCTAATCACAAGAACGTACCAACACCCCGAGTCGGCCACAACGAGCGGTGGTCGTGTGTCTACCAATCAGTGGTCAGTTCGACGGTGGGTGAGCGACTATGCCGGTCATATTGTCATAACGGGTCATATAGCGAAGCAGAATGTGAATACCTTTGGAGATGGCGTTACTGCTCGTATCCTCGTTGACGGGGCTCAGATTGCCCAGTCGCATTTAGCAGCCGACAACGGGACAGGATTTGACTACAGGGTGAGCGCTTCGGTGAAGGTGGGATCCACTATCGACTTTGCTCTCGACCCCGACAGCAACGATTGGGGTGACGGGACTTACTTCACTGCCACTATCTCCTCCTGACAGCCCGACTAGCCAGGTATGAGTCGGTTCTTGCGTCAACTTCGCTGAGAACTCGCGCACTAGCCAACTTCTATTCCCCGTCGCCGGTCCGCCGGTCGGTCGCTGCCGCTCCGCCGTCGGCCGTCGCCTCTTCCCTGCTTGTCCGGCTTCTGCTCCCTTTCTCACCCCTGGGCTTCCTATGTGTCACCAACCTGGGACACGCTTCTCCAAGAGCGAGACGTAAGGGTCTTCGGGTCTGAGTGGGGTGCGCTCGTCCGGATACGTGCGCGCCGGCGATAATTGCTGCCCGTGGAACGACACTGACACGGGCTGGGCCCCCGAGACAAGAACGGCAATCTTCGATCACGGCCGACCCGGCCGGGAACGACCGGTAGGGTCGCAGCTGAGAAGGGAGAGTGACGAATGAGCGACGTCCAGGACTGGAACAGCAAGATCATTGAGGAGTTTCGGGCCAACGAGGGCAAGGTGGGCGGACCGTTCGCCGGTGCGCCGATTCTCCTCCTTCACACCACTGGGGCGAAGACCGGCCGGGAACGGGTGAATCCGATGATGTACCTGGACCTCGACGGGCACCGGTACGTCTTCGCGAGCAAGGCAGGCGCCGACACGAACCCGGACTGGTACTGGAACCTCGTGGCCCATCCCGACCTGAGCGTTGAGGTGGGAACCGAGAGGTACGAAGTGTCCGCTGGGTCGGTGACCGGAGACGATCGGGATCGGGTCTACTCCGAGCAGGCTCGGCGATACCCAGGGTTCGCCGAGTACGAGCAGAAGACCAGCCGGGTGATACCCGTGGTCGAACTCATTCCCAAGGGCTGACGGAGCACTCGGGTCTGGGCACCTGCTCAGGGAGCGACGAGCTCGATGGCGACACCATCGGGATCGCGCAACTGCAGAGACGGGTGATCGTTCTCCAGGACAACCCCTGCATGGTCGATGCCGATCTCGGCGAGATGCTCGGCCCACGTGTCCAAGGAGCCACCGTCCGCTACGGCGAATGCCAGATGGTCCAAGCCGGCACCGTCCGATCCAGACGATCGATCGGACGGATCCTGAGCCGTGGTGAGCACGATCACGAACTTCGCATCCGGCTGTCTCAGCGCGATATAACCGATGTCGGCGTTCTCCGCAAACGGAGCAAGTCCGAGCACTGCGCTGTACCACCGGGCACTCGTCCCGAGATCCGACACCAGGAGTTGCACATGCGACAGTCCGGTGATCGGCGCACCGGGTCGGGGCTCCTCGGCCAAGCTCACCTCCTGGATATTACGAGACGCTCTCACTCGACGACGGTGAATGCGGCCATGCCCGACGTCACGGTCCTGTCCGCGCCTTCGTCGACCATCAGCAACTGTACGCCGACCTGACCACTGGCTCCGCGCACGGCTTCTCCATCGACGCGGAACGGCCCGGTCTTGCCCCGGGCGAGGAACATGACGTGCCAGGTTCGTAGCTGGAGCCGATCCGTACCGAGGAGGTCGCAGGCGTAGTCCATTGCTGCTACCTCGAGCACGACGTGCTGTGGCCCGATGTGCAGCGCCGCGTCGGGGGACGCCAACTCGGCAGAGAGCTCGGGCAGCATCCAGTGACCGTCAGGCCGGCGGGAGGCAGCGAAGACCTTCCAGAGGGGTGGCAGGTCTGGCGAGTCGACGATCTCGATGGGGTTCTCGGGCATCTTCTCCAACCCCTCGGGCACCTCGCCGATGCTGATGCCCTGACCCTCGGTGAAGGCGATCACCCGGTCGGGCCTGTCGGCATCGACGATGC
This sequence comes from uncultured Acidimicrobiaceae bacterium, assembly GCA_963753905.1. Taxonomy (GTDB): domain Bacteria; phylum Actinomycetota; class Acidimicrobiia; order Acidimicrobiales; family RAAP-2; genus Bog-756. Next base: position 603,041 of record CAVWDZ010000001.1, read on the forward strand.
ACGACCGGCTGAAGCCCATCCGGCGCCCGATCTTCAACGCCTCCGATCGGACCTCGATGCGCCTCACGTCGTATCCAGGGTCCAGGATGCACACGCTGTGGATCACCGGGTTGGGCACTGCCTCCAGATCGGAGCGCCCCCCGCCCTCCGGTGAGCTGATGGCGATCGGTGCAACCATCAGCCCACCGGTCGAATTCCGGAAGTCATGGCGAACAGTGACGGTGCTGTCGCCTTCGACTCCTGAATCCATCGAACCGAAGTGCCGTCCGATGTACCGATAGCTCAACAGGCCTGTCCAGCGGCGTTCCAACTCGGCGGCGTAGGCCTCTTTGTTCCCCGTGAGGTCCCTGATGTCCTTCATCGGCAGCTCGCTCCTTCTCCGGTGAGGTGCTCATCGGTTGGCCTTCATCGGGGTCTCCCGTCCGGGGAGACTCCCGCGTCCCGGAGGAGGGCCCGGGTGAGCACGCTCATCTCGTCGCGAGGGAGCCGATCCGGGTGCCACCACCCGACCTCACTCGTCTCGTCGCCATCCGGATGCGGCGTCCCCGCGACTACCGTGGCATCGAACACCGTCGCGACGTAGCAGGTCTGATCACCGTTCGGGTAGGTCAGCCGGTATTCGGGACCCCCGACCACGGCACGGATCGGGCCGAGGCTCAGCGTCACGCCAGCCTCCTCCTCGGCTTCCCTGATTGCTGCCTGCTCTGGTGACTCGTCCGGTTCGACCGCTCCGCCGATGGTCGCCCATTGGTGCGTGTCGGTTATCCGGACGAGGAGGATCCGCCCGGCCTCGTCCCGCGGTAGTGCCGCCACGGACGGGAGCACCAGCAGCTCGTGGCCCATCAGCTCTCGCAGTCGCCGGACGTGGGGCGAGATGGCCATCCGGTCGAGGCTAGTCGTCGCCGCATCACGACACTCGTGGACGAACGCCTGGGAGGTGGGGCTGCGGCGTCGACCCGATGGACCGCGTCATCCCGGGTCGACGGTCACCGTGGGCTCGATCCGGATCTCCGTGCTGAGGGAGTTGGCGACGAAGCACTCACGGTGGGCGACCTCGACGAGGTGCCGGACCCGCGCCTCGTTCGTACCTGGGGCCACCCGGATCCTCGGGTGGAGGGTGATCACGGTCAATCGAACCGGCTGTTCGTCCTCGGGCATCACCCCCTCGCCGTTGTCCTCGTACCCACGGACCTCCACCCGGGCACGGGCGGCGACCGCGAGAAAACTCAAGAGCTGGCACGAGACGACTGCGGTGAGGAGCAACTGCTCCGGATTGAGCAGCCGCGCATCGCCGTGAAAGGCGGGATCTGCCGAGAGGCGCAGGACCGACACGTCGGGCGATACCCGGGCTTCGTGCCCACGGTCGTAGGTCAGATAGCCGTCGCCGGTCGAACCGGACCAGCTGCAGCCGACCGCGTACCGGTGGATGCTCGGTTCTCGGCCTGCCCGCACCATGGGGAGAGGGTACAAGCGCATCGAGGGACGGCCCTCTGCCGTGCGAACGGATGAGGGTGCTGCTAGCGAGGGCGTCCCGGTCTGCCCCGGGCCACCGGGGCTACCGGGGCTACGGTTGACCCACCACTGAGCGCCTGGGTCGAGGAGCGATGCATCAGGACCAGCCTGCGAGAACCGAGACCGTGGCCCGTCCACGAGGGGGGCTCCCACAGCTCTCGCCCGATCCGCCCGCGCCGGGACGCCCTCCGTCGTGGGCGTGGTGACCGTCGAGCGGGTGCGTCCCGCGCTCGTGGTCGGCGGGACCTCGGGAATCGGTGCCGCACTCGTCGCCCGGTACAGGGACCAGGGTATTCCGGTGGTCACCTGGGACATCAAGGACGATCCGGACGTCGTCTGCGACATCTCCGAGTCCGACCGGGTCATCGAAGCGGTGGAGGAGACCCTCGATCGGTTCGGCCTCCCCGGTGACGTGACGGTGACGGCCGGGATCGGGCACGCCGGCTACCTCAGGACGATCACCACCGACGAATGGGACCGGGTGCTCTCGGTCAACACGAAGGGCCCGCTGCTGGTCATGCGCGCGGTCGCTGACGCCATGGCCGCCCGAGCGGAGGGTGGGTCCATCGTCGCGACCTCGAGCATCAGCGGACGGGTGGCCGATCGCGGCATGGGCGCGTACTGCGCATCGAAGGCGGCGCTCGACATGGTCGTCCGCGTCGCCGCGGTCGAGTGGGCACCCCACGGAATCCGCGTGAACGCGGTGAGCCCCGGGGTGACCCGGACGCCGATGCTCGGGAAGGCACCCGTCGACACCGGCTGGCTCGCCTCGGTCGGCGGGCGGACCGCCCTCGGTCGTCTCGGCATGCCTGCGGACATCGCCGAGGCGATCGGCGCGCTCCACGCCATGACCTGGGTCACCGGAGAGATCCTGACCTGCGACGGTGGGCTCTCCCTGCACAGCCCCATCGACTCGTTCGGCGACGATGCGTCCACACCCGGGAGGGCGACCGGGACGGGTGATCGTCCGTGACAGCCGTCTCCGAGCCGGAGCGGATCCGTCGCACCCCGAAGGCCGGACCGACCCGGTGGCGTCCGACGGTGGCCATCCTCGGGGCCGGGGCCGGGGGGATCGCGATGGGAGCGGCGCTCACCCGTGCCGGGTACGACTACACGATCTACGAGAAGTCCGACGGCGTGGGCGGTACCTGGCGCGACAACACCTATCCGGGTGCGGCCTGCGACGTCCCGTCGCACTTCTATTCCTTCTCGTTCGCCCCCAACCCCTGGTGGAGCCGGACCTACGCAACCCAGCCGGAGATCCTCTCGTACCTCGAGCGGTGCGCCGACCAGTTCGGGGTCCGGTCCCACGTGCAGACCGGGACGGCCATCCGCGAGGCACGCTGGTGCGAGCACGACCAGCAGTGGTCGCTCACCTCCGACTCCGGCGTGACCGTTCACGCCGACGTCCTGGTGAGCGGGCTGGGAATGCTCAACATCCCGTGGATACCCGATCTGCCAGGAGCCGACCGGTTCCGCGGTCGGGTGTTCCACTCGTCCCGCTGGGACCACTCGAAGCCGCTGACCGGCGAGCGGGTGGCGTCGATCGGGACCGGGGCGAGCGCGGTCCAATACGTGCCGGCGATCGCCCCCGAGACCGCCCATCTCACCGTGTTCCAGCGCACCCCCATCTGGATCTCACCGCGGATCGAGGGACCCTATAGCGCCGCGCAGCATCGACGATTCGCCCGCGTGCCCTTCGCCCTTCGCTGGCAACGGGCGAAGATCTGGTGGACCTACGAGCGAGCGGATTTCGAGACGGGATCCGAGGGCATCCGGCTCCAGACCGCATTGGCCCAGTCCTACCTCGAGCGCAAGATCGAGGACCCCGAACTCCGGGCCGCCCTGACGCCGGACTACCCGGTCGGCTGCAAGCGTCCGCTCATGTCGCGCGAGTGGTACCCGACCCTGGTCAGGTCCGACGTGAGACTGGTGACCGAGCCGATCAGCGAGATCACCGAGGGCGGGATCCGGACCGCCGACGGAGAGGAGCACCTCGTCGACACGATCATCTTCGGGACGGGGTTCCGGGCGAACGAGTACCTCCGCTCGGTCGAGATCCACGGCCGGGAGGGACAGCGTCTGCACGACCGGTGGCGTGACGGCGCCGAGGCCTATCTCGGTGTCACCGTGCCGTGCTTCCCCAACCTGTTCCTGCTCTACGGTCCGAACACCAACGGCACGACGTCGGTCATGTTCATCCACGAGGCACAGGTGCACTACATCATGGGGGCGCTGCGCTCCATCACCAGGCGGCGCGGCGGCTCCCTCGAGGTGCGCCAATCGGTCTCCGCCCGCTACAACCGGCGTGTCCAGGCCGCTCTCGTTGGAACGGTCTGGACAGCCGGGTGTACGAACTACTTCCGGGCTCCGAGCGGCAAGCTGGTGACCCAGTTGCCGATGAAGGGCAGTCGCTACTGGATGCGGACCCGGGTCTTCGACCGCTGGCGCTACCGGTACCGGAGGTCGCCGGCAACCGCCGGGCCCGGGTCCGGGGCGCACTCGGACAGGTAGGCTCGCCCCGACCGTGGTCGACGACGGGAGGTACAGGTGGCGGTGACCGGTCTGGCCAATCTGGCGGTGAAGGTGGCCGATCTCGACGTCGCCTGCGCGTTCTACGAGGGCGCCGGGTTCGAGGTGCGAGATCGGATGCACTGGGCGAACGGGGAGCGTGCCGACGTCTACCTCGGGCCGCTGATGATCACGTTGTTCACCCGCGCCATCTACGAGGACGCAGTGGCACTGCCCCCGGAGGGATTCCTCCATCCCGCGCTGTTCACCGACGACCTCGATGCGGAGCTCGAGGGTCACGAGGTCCTCTGGGGTCCCGAAGTGGTCGAGGGGTCGTTCGGCCGGCGTCGTATCGCGTTCGTTTCGGCTCCCGGTGGGATCCGGCTCGAGTTCATGGAGCAGCTCGGGCCCCCCGCCTGACCCCTCCCCGGGCCCGACGGGTCTTCCGCATATGGCCGAATTCGTGGGGAACCCGACATTGACGCCAGAGCCGCGGTCCTGCAGGCTGGCCCCATGGAGATCGGGCGATGACCACCACCGGACGGCGACGCGTGGTGATCGCTGCGTTCCCCGGCATCCAGTCGCTCGACGTGGTGGGCCCGCTCGAGGTGTTCCACGGTGCCGACCGGGTGGCCACCGAGCTGCGCCGCCCCGGGGGCTACGACGTCGCACTGGTCTCGAACACCGGGCCGACCGTGACGAGCGGCAGCGGGCTGATGCTGGCGACGGCGCCGCTTCCTTCGGCCACCAGCCGCATCGACACCCTGGTCCTGCCGGGCGGTGACGGCACCCGGCACGCCCTCGGTGACGAGGAGCTGATCTCCTGGATCCGCGCCATCGCGCCGCGCTGTCGACGCGTCGCCGGCGTGTGCACGGGCGCCTTCCTGGTCGCCGAGGCGGGACTGCTCGACGGACGGCGCGCCACCACCCACTGGGCCCGTGCCGCGCGGCTCGCCGACGAGTATCCATCGGTCGATGTCGACCCGGACCCCCTCTATGTGCGCGACGGGCGGATCTGGACGAGCGCCGGGGTCACCGCCGGGATCGACCTCGCGCTGGCGCTGGTGGAGGACGACCTGGGCGTCGACGTGGCCCAGACCGTGGCACGGTGGCTGGTCATGCTGGTCCACAGACCGGGTGGCCAGACCCAGTTCGCCTCGCCGGTTTGGGTGCCGCGCGCCGAGCGCTCGACGGTACGTGCGGTCCAGACCCTGGTCGAATCCTCGCCGGCCGGTGACCATCGCCTCCCCGCCCTCGCAGCCGCGGCCGGCATGAGCGTGCGCCACTTCTCCCGGGTGTTCGTCGACGAGATCGGTGAGACCCCCGGGCGGTTCGTCGAGGGTGTACGGCTCGAGGCGGCCCGCCACGAGCTCGAGACGACGACCGACACCCTCGAAGCGGTCGCCGCCCGGTGCGGCTTCGGTACCGCCGAGACCTTGCGTCGCGTCTTCCGACGCCGGCTGCTGGTCGCCCCGGACGCCTACCGGAGGCGGTTCCGCGTGGTCACCGGCGGCCGGTCCGACGGTGCCCTGTCCGAGCGGCCGACCCGCGGACCGAGCTCACGGGAGCAGACCCCGGCATGAGCGCCGATGCTCTCCAGGTTGCCATCCCGCTGTTCCCGCGCTTCACCGCGCTCGACGCGATCGGACCCTACGAGGTCCTCCAGCGGGTCCCGTCGATCGACGTCACCTTCGTCGGCCACCGACGGGGGGAGGTCCGCAGCGACAACGGCATGCTCGGCGTCACGGTCGACGCCGCGTTCGCCGACCTGGCGACACCCGACGTGGTCGTGTTCCCCGGAGGGATGGGCACCCGGTCCCTGACGACCGACGAGGTGGTGCTCGAGTGGGTACGCGAGGCCCACCTCACCTCCCGGCTCACGACCTCGGTCTGCACCGGCTCGCTCGTCCTCGCCGCGTCGGGCTTGCTCGACGGGCTCACCGCGACGACCCACTGGGCCTGCATGGCCGAGCTCGGCGCACTCGGTGCGGTCCCGACTCCCGAGCGGGTGGTCGAGCACCTCGAACACCGGATCGTGACCGCGGCCGGCGTCTCCAGCGGCATCGACATGGCGCTCCGCCTGGTCGAGCTGCTGGTCGATCGCACCGCTGCAGAGGCCTGCCAGCTCATGATCGAGTACGACCCCTGTCCGCCGGTCGACTGCGGGTCCGTGACCGCGGCCGGCGAGGCCGTCCTCGAGCGGATGGCCGAGTACGCGCGAGGACGCGGCTAGCCGGACCGGCCCGCCCTCGGGCACCAACCTGCCGCCGACCAGGAGCCCCCGCCCCATCGTTCCTGGTCACGAGCAGACTCCGGGCCGCGCCCTATTGCCGGACGGTGCCCGTCGGTATACTCCCTCCCAGCGCAACGCAGCCTGTCCGTCATCGGACTGGGGTGCCGTCGACGGGGTTGAGACGGATGCGGGCGACCGGGTGCGAAGGGGCTCGTTCATGAAGCAGTGGGCTCAGGTCATGCGGAAGTGGAGCCTCTGGCTGCTCGGCGACGAACCGCTTCCCGGAAAGGGCACCCGCGCGATGCTGGCCGGGACGTTGGCCGTGCTGGTCGTCCTCATCGCGGGTGGTCTCGCCCTGATGCCGGGATCCGCCCCGCACAAGGTCAAGCACCACAAGGCGAAGCACGCGTTCACGCTGCCCACGCTGGCCACCCCCACCACGACCACGACGTTGGCGGGGGGGTCTTCCTCGACGACCGCACCGAAGGCTGCGACAGCCCGCGCCCGTGCCGCACGGCGTGCGCGAGCGCGCGCACACCGCTCGGGGACCGGGACCAGACCGAAACGGGCGACGGGGACCACGACGACCACCGCACCCACGTCGGGCTCGGTCGCCGCGTCCTCCCCGGCTTCGTCGACGTCGAGTCACCTCGGCTTCTCTGCGCCGGTCGTCGGTCCGTCCGGTTCTGACGCGACCGCGGCCGCAGCCGCGGACGGCGCCCCGGTCCTCGGCGGGACGGTCGCCGGACCGGCGTCCCCGGCACCCACCGCCAGAAGGGCGGCGCCACTCGCGCCGTTGGCGACCAACGCCTCCACCGGAGTCGGGGCCTCCCTGGTCACCTGGAAGGAGCGCGACCGCGTCCGGGTCACCGGCTACGACGTCTTCGTCGGCGCCGCCCCGGGTCAGGAGTGGCCGACGCCGGTCAACGGGACCATGCTGGTGACGGGCACCTCGTACCTGGTCTCCGGGCTCGCCGCCGGCCAGACCTACTACTTCACGGTGCAGGCCGTCGGCACCGGCGGGCGTTCGCCGGTCTCCAACGAGGTGTCGGCCACTCCGGTGAACGCCTACGCCCCGCTCGGGACGCTGCCCGGACCGGTCGTGAGCATGGCGGCGACCGCCGACGGCAACGGGTACTGGGTGGTCACGAATTCGGGGGCGGTCTCCGCCCACGGCTCGGCGCAGGACTACGGCTCGGCGGCCTCGCTCGGCCTGGCCGCACCCATCGTGCAGATCGTGTCGACCCCCGACGACAAGGGCTACTGGCTGGTGGCCGCCGACGGTGGAGTCTTCGCCTTCGGTGACGCCGCGTACGAGGGATCGGTCGCGGACCTCGAGATCGACGCCCCGATCGTGGGCATGGCAGCGACCGTGGACGGCAAGGGCTATTGGCTCGTTGCCGCCGACGGTGGTGTCTTCGCGTTCGGTGATGCCGCATTCCTCGGATCGCTGGTCGGAGCACCCGCCTCGTCGGCGTCCGGCCCGCTCACCGGCCTGCCCGGCCTCCCGACCACCTCGGCGGAAGGAACGTCCGGAGCCGCGCCGACTCAGACGCCCAGCACACAACTGGTCGGCATCGCCGCAGATCCGGCGACCGACGGCTACTGGGTCGTGACGGCGGGCGGGACCGTCACCGGCTTCGGGGCTCCGAACCTGGGCCCCCAGACCGGTACCTACCCGGTGGACACGGTTGTCGGGATCACGGCGTCCCCCGGCGGAACGGGGTACTGGGAGGTGACCCGTTCCGGCGGTGTCTACGCCTACGGGGCCGCCCCGTTCCACGGGCCGACCGGGGCGTTGCCGCTCAACACGCCGGTGTCGGGGATGGCCGGCGACCGCACGAGCGGCGGCTACTGGCTCGTCGGCCTCGACGGTGGGATCTTCGCGTTCGACGCCCCGTTCCAGGGGGCCGGCTGATCCGAGCCACGGGCCGCTGATCAACCGCCCACCAGTCGCTCGAGCGCGCGGGCATGCCAGGTGGTCCTCCCGAGCCGTTTCTCGGCCCGGTCCGCGCCACCGGCCAGGTGAAGACCGGCGTTGATCCCCAGGTAGCGGACGGGCTCCGGCTCCCACCGCCTCGAGCGGTGGTTGACCCAGGCCAGAGCGGTCAGCTCGGAGGAGCGACCGAGGACGAGATCGCGTAGCGTCCGGCCGGCCAGGTTGGTGGTCGAGAGGCCGTCGCCGACGTATCCGCCGGCCCAGGCGATGCGGGTGGTCCCGTCGATGCCCACCGAGGAGAACCAGTCGCGGGCGATGCCCAGCGGTCCGCCCCACCGGTGGGTGATCGCGGCGCCGGCAAGGGCCGGGAACAGCTCGATCAGCGTCCGGTGCAGTGCTCGGTGCACGCCGGCGTCGCGGTCGAACTCGGGCCGGACGGACGAGCCGAAGTGGTAGGGCGCCCCCCGCCCGCCGAACGCCAGGCGCCCGTCCTCGGTCCGCTGCCCGTAGATGATCGTGTGGCGGTGGTCGGAGAAGGTCTCGCGCGCGACCAGACCCGCTTCGGCCCAGAAGGCGTCGGGAAGCGGTTCGGTCGCGATCATGAGGGAGTAGACCGGCACCAGGGTGCGCGCGTGGCCCGCCAGACTGCCCGTGTATCCCTCGGTGGCCCGGATCACCGTGCCGGCCCGGACGGTGCCGCGGGTGGTGGTGAGGGTTCCCGGGTCGATGGAGCGGACCGGGGTCTGCTCGTAGAGGCGCACCCCGCGGCGTTCGACCCGCGTGGCCAGTCCCCGCACCAGCCGGGCCGGATCGAGCGCCGCGCAGTGCGGGGTGAAGGTGCCGCCGAGCACGTCGGTGGCCCCGACCCGTGCCACCGCCTCGTCGGCCGACAGGAGACGGAGGTCCTCCTCGCCGACCCCCCGGGCCCGGGCGGCATCGACCTCGGCCCGAGCGCGCCCGAGCTGTGCCGCGCTGCGGGCGAGGACGACGGTGCCTCCACGCGCATAGCCGCAGTCGATGCCCTCCGCCTCGACCACCCGCCCGACCTCGCGTACCGTCTTCTGCATGGCTCGGCCCATCGCCGTTCCGGCCCCTGGTCCGGCCGCCCGGTCGAGCCGCTCCGCGGACACCGGGAAGAGCGCCGAGCACCACCCACCGTTCCTGCCCGACGCCCCGAAGCCCATCACCTCGCGCTCGATCACCGCGATCCGGAGATCGGGGGCGGCCTCGCTCAGGTAGTAGGCGGCCCACAGCCCGGTCAACCCCCCGCCGACCACGGCGATATCGACCTCGATGCTGCCGGGGAGCGGACCACGGAGGCCGATGTGGCCCGGAAGGCCGTCCCACCAGAGGGAGAGTCGGCGGTAGCCCTCGCCCGAGGGCGCGCTCAGAGGTGCGTCCACGCCTCGGTGAGTACCGTGCGCAGGATCGAGGTCATGTACTCGAATTCCTCGGGCCCGCAGATGAGCGGAGGGGCCAGTTGCACGACGGGGTCCCCCCGGTCGTCGGCCCGGCAGATGAGACCGGCGTCGTAGAGGGCCCCCGACAGGAAGCCGCGCAGGAGCCGCTCGGACTCGTCGTCGTCGAAGGACTCACGGGTCTCCCGGTCCTTGACCAGCTCGATCCCGTAGAAGTACCCGGCGCCCCGCACATCGCCCACGATGGGGAGGTCCCGCAACGTGTCGAGGGAGGCCCTGAACTCCTCCTCGTGTGATCGCACGTGCTCGAGGATGCCCTCCTTCTCGAAGACGTCGATGTTGGCCAGGGCCACCGCCGCGCTGACCGGGTGGCCGGCGAAGGTGATCCCGTGGAGGAAGCTGGCACCGTGGAGGAAGGGCTCGACCAGCCGGTCGTCGACGGCGAGCGCTCCCAGCGGCGAGTAGCCGCTGGTCAGTCCCTTGGCCATGGTGATCATGTCGGGGACGTACTCGTAGCGCTCGGACCCGAAGTAGTACCCGAGCCGGCCCCACGCGCAGATGACCTCGTCGGAGACGAGCAGCACGCCGTAGCGGTCGCAGATCTCGCGGACCCGCTGGAAGTACCCGGGCGGCGGCGGAAAGCACCCGCCGGCGTTCTGGACCGGTTCGAGGAAGACGGCCGCCACCGTCTCCGGCCCCTCGATGAGGATGGCCTGCTCGATCGCGTCGGCCGCCCACAGGCCGAAGGCCTCGATGTCGTCGGCGAAGTACGTGGCCCGGTAGAAGTTCGTGTTGGGCACCTTGATCGCGCCCGGCACGAGGGGCTCGAACGGGGTCTTGATCTCTGGCAGCCCGGTGATCGAAAGGGCCCCCATGGTGGCCCCGTGATAGGCGATGTTCCGGCTGATGACCTTGAGCCTGTCGGGTTGGCCGGTCAGCCGGAAGTACTGACGGGCGAGCTTCCACGCGGACTCGACCGCCTCGGAGCCCCCGCCGGTGAAGAAGACGCGGTTGAGGTTGCCCGGGGTCAGCTCGGAGATCTTGTCGGCCAGCTCGATCGCGGTCGGGTGGGCGTAGCTCCAGACGGGGAAGTAGGCCAGCGTCGAGGCCTGGCGGGCCGCGGCGTCGGCCAGCTCGGTGCGACCGTGGCCGATCTGGCTGGTGAACAGGCCGGAGAGCCCGTCGAGGTAACGCTTCCCGTGCTGGTCGTAGACCCACGCGCCCTCGCCGCGGACGATGACGGGGATCTCGTGGTCGTCGCTCGCCGACATCCTGGTGAAGTGCATCCACAGGTGGCGTCGTGCATCCTCCTGCAGCTTCTCGTTGGACGGTCCGGTCATCGGGTCCCCCACGTGTAGGTCTGCTTCTTGAGCTTGAGGTACATGAACGTCTCGGTGTCGCGGACACCCGGGATCCTCCGGATGACCCCGTTGAGGATCTCGAGGACGCGCTCCTCGTCCTCGCAGACCAGCTCGACCAGGATGTCGAAGGATCCGGCGCACATCACGACATAGTCGATGTCGTCGATGGCTGCGAGCAGATCGGCCACGTCCACGCGCGTCCCCGTCTGCCCGGATGCCGACCATGGCCTGGCTCCGGAAGCCCACCTGCAGGGGATCGGTGACCGCGACGATCTGCATGATCCCGGCGTCGCGCATCTTCTGGACCCGCTGGCGCACCGCGGCCTCGGACAGTCCCACCGCCTCGGCGATGGAGCCGTAGGTGCGCCGGCCGTCCTGCTGGAGCTCCTCGACGATTGCCTTGTTGGCGTCGTCGAGGAGTCCGCTGGCCGACGGGGCCGGGCCGGGGGCGGTCACGACCTGGCGGTCCTGGCCGCGTGACGCACGGGGAACGCCGGAATCCGACGACGAGCTCTCGCAGTGTCCATGCCGAAAGCTGTTATACCGCGGATTCGAGGGGAAAGTTCGATGGAATCCGTGGCCCACGGTGAAGGAACTTCCAAAAACGCTTGTCTGGCTCCGGTTCTTCGGTCACTATGACGGTGCAGACGGCGGGGACCATGAGGGTCCCCCGCTCGACGGCGGCCCGGTCGGGATGACCGGGCGCCCTGGGGAGGGCGAGTGAGCAAGCAGACGACCAGGCCGGCGACCCTCTCCAACTTCGTCGGTGGCAGGCACGTGGGCGCCCGGTCGGATGCCGTCACGGCGCTGGTCGACCCGAGCACCGGCGAGGAGTACCTCGAGGCGCCGGCTTCGCGCGCCGAGGACGTCGACGCGGCAGTGGCCGCCGCAGCCGGTGCCTTCCCGGGCTGGCGGGACGCCACTCCGTCCGAGCGCAGCCTGGCACTGTTCCGGATCGCCGACGCGATCGAAGCCCGGGCCGAGGAGCTGGTCGCCGCCGAGAGCGCCAACACCGGCAAGCCCCGTGCGGTGACCCTCGCCGAGGAGATCCCGCCGATGGTCGACCAGATCCGGTTCTTCGCGGGAGCGGCCCGCCACCTCGAGGGCAAGTCGTCGGGTGAGTACCTCGCCGACCACACCTCGATGATCCGGCGCGAGCCGATCGGGGTCTGCGCGGCCGTCACCCCGTGGAACTACCCGATGATGATGGCGGTGTGGAAGTGGGCTCCGGCCATCGCGGCCGGCAATGCGATGGTGCTCAAACCGTCGGACACAACCCCGGCATCGACCGTCCTGATGGCCGAGATCATGTCCGAATTCCTGCCCGACGGTGTCTTCAACGTGGTCTGCGGCGACCGGGAGACCGGCCGGCTGCTGGTCGGGCATCCGGCACCGGCCATGGTGTCGATCACCGGGAGCGTACGGGCGGGCATGGAGGTGGCGGAGTCCGCGTCGCACGACGTGAAGCGGGTCCACCTCGAGCTCGGGGGCAAGGCGCCGGTGGTCGTCTTCGACGACGCCGACCTGGCGGCTGCAGCCGAGGGCATCGCGGTTGCGGGGTACTTCAACGCCGGACAGGACTGCACCGCCGCGACCAGGGTGCTCGCCGGACCTGGCATCTACGACGAGTTCGTGGCCGCCCTGGCCGAACAGGCGCGGGCCCAGACCGTCGGCGGTACCGACGTCGAGGACGCCGACTACGGGCCCCTCAACAATGCGGCTCAGCTGGCCCGGCTACGCGGGTTCTTCGACCGCCTCCCCGCCCACGCGGAGGTGGTGACCGGTGGAACCCCTGTCGGGGATCGCGGGTACTGCTTCGCGCCATCGGTGGTCACGGGGCTCCACCAGGACGACGAGGCCGTCCAGGAGGAGCTCTTCGGACCTGCCATCACCGTCCAGCGCTTCCGCGACGAGGAACAGGCCATCGCCTGGGCCAACGGCGTCCGGTTCGGCCTGGCCTCCAGCGTGTGGACCCAGAACCACGGCAGGGCCATGCGCATGGCCAAGGCGCTCGACTTCGGATGCGTCTGGATCAACACCCACATCCCGATCGTCGCCGAAATGCCCCACGGCGGCTTCAAGCACTCCGGCTATGGCAAGGACCTCTCGTCGTACGGCTTCGAGGACTACACACGCATCAAGCACGTCATGAGCTACATCGCAGGCTGAGCCACAACGCACCGTCAGTCACCGCCAACCGCAAGGGGAGAGCACATGAGCACCGACGTCGTCGACAGCACCGGCCAACCTCCGGAGGTCCCCGGACCGTTCGGGGCTCCCGTTCCCTCCGGCGAGGCAGGGCCCACGCTGCGTGCCGACACGCTCAATCTGTTCGACTCGACGGTGGTCGCCGTGTCGTCGGTTGCACCCGCGTACACCCTGGCGGCAACCATGGCCGTGCTGTTCCTGACCGCCGGCGTCGGCTATGCGGGACCCGCGATCATCTGGATCGCCTTCGCCTTCGTGCTGTTCATCGCCATCTCCTATTTCCACCTCAACCGGCGCGATCCCGACTGCGGTGCCTCCTACGCCTGGCTCTCCAAGCTGGTGCACCCCGCCGCGGGGTGGTTCAACGGCTGGGTCCAGGTAGCCACCTCGGTGCTCTTCTGCGTCTCGGCCCCCATCGTGGCCGGCCAGTACACCCTCCAGTTGTTCAACGAGTGGGGATGGATCTCTGCGTCGACCGCCAATTCGGTCGGGACCGCAGCCGTGGCCGCCGCCTTCTGGTTGGCCCTGATCACGTTCATCTGCATCTGGGGAATCCGCTGGACCACCAACTTCCAGTGGGCCCTGCTCATCATCGAGTACGTCGCGGTCATCGGTTTTTCGCTGTGGGGGATCATCAAGGTGGCCGCAACCCATCCACATGGGTCGACCAGCTTCCACTGGTCGTGGCTCAATCCGGGCAGCATCGGCGGGTTCACCGGGCTTTCGGCGGGCCTGGTCCTCGGGGCCTTCTTCTTCTGGGGGTGGGACACGGCCTCCAACCTCAACGAGGAATCGAAGAACCGCACCAAGATCCCGGGTCAGGCAGGCATCGTCGCCATGTTCCTCCTGCTGCTGGTGTTCGGGATGAACATCATCGCCGCCCAGATGCTCCTCCCCGAGAGTGCATGGAGCGCCCACCAGTCCACGATCCTGTTGTACTTCGCCCAGCAGGCCGCCGGGCACTGGGCCGGCTACGTGATGTTGGTGGCCGTCCTGTCGTCGACAGTCGCAACGACCCAGACCACCCTGCTCCCGTCAGCCCGGATCACCCTGTCGATGGCACGGGATCGCGTCTGGCCCCAGGTGTTCGGCACAATCCAGGGCAAGCTCAAGACTCCCATGGTGGGCACGTTGATCCTCGCCTTCGCTTCCCTCCTGGGCATCGTGCTGGTGAGCAACGTGAGTTCGATCAGCACTGCCTTCAGTGACCTGATCTCCAACATCGGTGTGCTCGTCGCCTTCTACTACGGAGTGACCGGGCTGTCCTGCGCGTGGGCATACCGGAAAGTGGCCTTCAAGGAGACCAGGTTTTTCATCACCGGCATCCTGCTGCCCTTCATCGGGGGAGCGGCGCTCCTGGCCGTCGGCTACGAGGTGATCAAGTCGGCGGGTTGGAGTGGCGCCAAGTGGGACATCATCACGCTGCTCCTCGGCATTCCGCTGGTGATCCTCGCCCGGGTCACCACGAAGGGCAGCTTCTTCAAGACCAAGCCGATCGCCTACACCGAGATCGGCGACTGAGGCGCCGGCATGATCGTCGGGGTGCCCACGGAGCTCAAGGAGGACGAGTACCGGGTGGCCCTCACCCCGGCGGGAGTGCGGGAGCTGACCGCTGTCGGGCACACCGTCTACGTCGAGCGCGACGCCGGAGCCGGTTCGTCCATTCCGGACGCCGACTTCGTCTCCACCGGTGCCACGATCGTGGACGATCCGCACGACATCTGGGCCGCGTCCGACCTCGTCCTCGGGGTCAAGGAGCCCATCGCCGAGGAGTACCCGCGGCTCGGCCTGCGCAAGGAGCAGGTCCTCTTCACCTACCTCCACCTGGCCGCGTCCCGTGCCTGCACTGACGCGCTGGTGTCTGCCGGCAATACCGCGATCGCCTACGAGACCGTTCGCCAGAGCGACGGTTCGTTGCCCCTGCTGACCCCGATGAGCGAGGTCGCCGGTCGGATGGCACCCCTCGTGGGCTCCCACCACCTGATGCGTCCCGGCGGTGGTCGGGGCACCCTGGTCTGCGGTGTGCCGGGCGTGCGCTGCGCCAAGATCGTCATCCTGGGCGCCGGTGTGGCCGGCATGGCGGCCGCGACCCTTGCCGTCGGTCTGCATGCAGAGGTCTATGTGCTCGACCGCAACCTCGAGCGCCTCCGCCAGGTCGACCACCACTTCCGGGGAGCGCTCGAGACGGTGGCCTCCTCCACACATGCCATCGAGGAGTCCTGTCTCGATGCCGACCTCGTGATCGGCGCGGTGCTCGTGGTCGGTGCGAGGGCGCCCACGCTCGTGACCGACGAGCTGGTGGGCAGGATGCGGGAGGGCTCGGTACTCGTCGACATCTCGGTCGATCAAGGGGGCTGCTTCGAGTCGACCCGGCCCACCACCCATTCCGACCCGACCTTCGAGGTCCGCGGCTCACTCTTCTACTGTGTGGCGAACATGCCCGGGGCGGTGCCCCACTCGTCCACCCACGCGTTGGTCAACGCCACCATGCCCTACGTGCTCGAGATCGCCAACCACGGGTGGCGAGACGCGGTCCGCGTCGATGCCGCCCTGGCCGAGGGGGTCAACGTCGTGGGGGGCGCGGTGGTCTACCGACCGGTAGCCGAGGCCCACGGGACCCCCTACACCCCGCTCGAGACGCTCCTCGGCTGAGGAGGAGTCCCCGGACCGGCCAGGCGGTCGGGAGCGGATGGGCTGGCTAATCTGCGGGCATGGCCACTCCCCGCGTCGCCGTCGGTCCCTTTCCCTCCGAGTTCGCGACCGACGCGGTGGCCGCCGGTGGCGGCAAGACGGTCGAGCTCGGGGAGCAACCCGACGCCCTGGTCTGGCTCGACCCCGGAGACGTGACCGGGCTCTCCGAATGGCTGGTCCGGGCTCCCGACGCGCGGTGGGTCCAGCTCCCCTTCGCCGGCGTCGAACGGGTCGCCGAGGCCGGCCTGTTGGATCCCGGGCGCATCTGGACATGCGCCAAGGGTTCCTATGCCGAACCGGTCGCCGAGCACGCCCTCGCCCTCGCCCTGGCCGGGCTCCGCCACCTGCCGGCCCGGGTCGAGGCCCGGTCCTGGGGGATCCCGGCGGGCACCTCCCTCTACGACCAGAAGGTGACCATCCTGGGAGGAGGTGGGATCGCCACCGCACTGCTCGAGCTGCTCTCCCCGTTCCGGGTCGAGGCGACCGTCGTGCGGCGCAGTCCCGACCCGGTCGCCGGTGCGGCACACACCCTGCCGGTGACAGAGCTCCACGACGCCCTGCCCGGGGCCCTGGTGGTGGTGCTGGGCCTGGCCCTCACCCCGGAGACGACCGGCATCATCGGGAAGCGCGAGCTCGAGCTCATGGACGAGACGGCCTGGCTGGTCAACGTGGCCCGGGGGGGCCACGTCGACACAGCGGCCCTGGTCGACGCCCTGCAACGGGAGGCGATCGCGGGAGCGGCGCTCGACGTCACGGACCCGGAGCCGCTACCCGACGGCCACCCCCTCTGGGATCTGCACAACTGCATCATCACCCCGCACACGGCCGACACCATCGAGATGGTGATCCCCCTCCTTGCCGAACGGATCCGGGTCAACGTGGAGCGGTTCGCCGCGGGCGGCACCCTGGTCGGCCTGGTCGACCCTGCCGCCGGGTACTGATCCTCGGTCCTGCCCCCGGCCGACGGTGGCCGCAGCGCGATGACCACTGGTGGTGGCCGTCACACCCGCCCGGAAGGATGCGGGGGTCAGGGGAGAACCAGCAGGATCACCGACGCCAGGAGACAGGACCATGCACGGAGCGGAGACCGACGGCACGTACACCATCGACTGCGCGGGGTGTGCCCACCGCGACACCCCGGTCTGCGAGGACTGCGTGGTCTCCTTCATCGTGAGCCGCGACCCGGACGACGCACTGGTGGTCGACGCCGCGGAGGCGCGTGCGGTCCGACTGCTCGCACACGCCGGCCTGGTGCCCGGTGTGCGTCACGAGCCGCGCGCGGGCGGCCTCTGACCGGGCCGCTCCCTGGCAGAGCCGTGTTCTGACCGAGCAGTGCCTGCCCGGCTGGACCACCGGCCCGTGCCAGCATGGGGCGTGCGCCGTTCTCCCCTCTCGCCATCGCCGGACCCGCAGAGCGGCCCAGCCGGAGGCGACCTGCGCGACGAGCTCATGCGAGCGGGGCTCGAGCGGGGCCTTGCAGCCGTCGGGGTCGCCGGAGTCGGCGTGCTGGGCGAGGCACGCACCGCCCTCCACGCTCGCCGACGGGAGGGACTCCACGGAGGGATGCAGTTCACCTACCGCAATCCGGGCCGGTCGACCGACCCCGGGCGGATCCTCGACGGGGCCCGCTCCCTGGTGGTCGGGGCCTGGGGGTACCGCCGTCAGGATCCTGCGCGTGGGGACTTGGGCCCCGGCCCGCGCCCGACCGGCGCCGTCGCCCGGTACGCGCACCGCGATCACTACGCCTCGTTGCGCGCGGCACTCGGAGCGGTCGCCGACCTGCTGGCCCGGCGCGGGTGGCGGGCGGTCGTGGTCTGCGACGACAACGCCCTGGTCGACCGTGCGGCGGCCCAGCGCGCCGGCCTCGGCTTCTACGGCCGCAACAGCATGCTCCTGCTCCCCGGGCTCGGCTCGTGGTTCGTCCTCGGCTCGGTGGTCACCGATGCAGCGCTCGAGCCCACCGGCGCCGCAGGACCGAACAGCCCGGCGGAGGGGTGCGGCGGATGCACCCGGTGCCTCACCGCCTGCCCGACCGGTGCCCTGGTCGCTCCCGGGGTGCTCGACGCCCGTCGCTGTCTGGCCTGGTTGGTGCAGGCCCCCGGGACGTTCCCGGTCGAGTTCCGCGAAGCACTCGGTGGCCGCCTCTACGGATGCGACGAGTGCCAGGAGGTCTGTCCCATCAACAAGCTCGCCGACCGGCGGCACCCACCTGTCGAGCCCGAGGCCGAGTCGGAACCCGCGGTCGACCTGCTCGACCTGCTGGCGGCGAGCGACGAGGACCTGCTCTCCGCCCACGGTCGGTGGTACATCGCCGGACGCGATCCCCGCTACCTCCGACGAAACGCGTTGGTCGCCCTCGGGAACGTGGGTGACGCAGTGGACCCGGCCACGGCGTCGACGCTCGCACGCTACGTCCGGTCGGACGACCCCCTGCTCGCCGAGCACGCGCGCTGGGCAGCGGACCGCCTGGGCCGGCGCGACCTCCTGGCCCCGGCGGACGTGCCCGTCCGGTGACCCACCTGCTCGTCACCAACGACTTCCCGCCCAAGGTGGGAGGGATCCAGGTCTATCTGTGGGAGCTCTGGCGCCGGTTCGATCCCGGCTCCTTCACGGTGTTGACCGCGTCCTCCGATCCGGACGCCGGTGCATTCGACCGGGAGCAGGCCGAACGCGGCGTCCGTATCGAGCGGGTGCAGGCCAAGGTGCTGGTTCCCTCCCCCTCCCTCGTCCGCCGGATCCGGGCGACCGCGGCGCGGGTCGGCGCCGGTCTGGTGGTCCTCGACCCGGCGTTCCCGCTGGGTCTGGTCGGTCCCAGGCTGGGCATCCCCTATGCCGTTCTGCTCCACGGCGCCGAGGTGGCCGTACCGGGCCGCCTGCCGGTGAGCCGGCCGCTCCTCTCCCATGTGATCCGGGGCAGTGCGTTGGTCGTCTCGGCCGGCGGGTACCCGGTCGCCGAAGCCCGGCGCGCGTTGCGCGGGCGGGGGATGCCCCCGGTGGTCGAGATCCCTCCCGGAGTGGACCTCGACCGCTTCTCCCCGCTCGACAGCGGCGAGCGGGTCCGGGCCAGGGCGGACCTCGGCCTCCCCGTCGAGGGCCCGCTCGTGGTCGGCGTCGGGCGGTTGGTCCCACGCAAGGGCATGGACGTGCTCATCGACGCCGCCGGACGGCTCGCCCCTCTCTTCCCCGGCCTCACCGTCGCCATTGCGGGCCGAGGGCGCGATGCCGAGCGCCTTGCCGGCCGGGTCGCCGAGCTGGGCGCGCCGGTGCGGTTGCTCGGTGGGGTGTCCGACGCAGAGCTGCCCCGACTGGTCGGCGCCGCCGACGTCTTCGCCATGATCTGCCGCAACCGTTGGCTCGGCCTCGAACGCGAGGGGTTCGGCATCGTCTTCCTGGAGGCCGCCGCGGCAGGCGTACCGCAGGTCGCCGGCGCGTCGGGCGGAGCCGACGAGGCGGTGGCCGACGGTGAGACGGGCATCCTGGTCCGTCGACCTGCCGAGGTCGGCGAGGCGACCCGCGCCATCGCCCGGCTGCTCGAGAACGACGGGCTTCGTACCCGGATGGGAGAGGCGGCCCGCCGTCGGGTCGTGGCATCCTTCGACTACGACCGACTCGCCCCTAGGCTGGCCGCGTCGCTCACGGGCGTGGGAGGCTGATCCTGTGTGGGTCGCGGCAGACGAGTCGAGGAGGAGGTCGATCGTGTCGGAGCATGCCACTGAGCGAATGGTCGTCTCGGCCACCCCCGCGCGCTGCTTCGCGGTGAGTGCTGACATCGAGAGCTATCCCTCGTGGGCCGCCGACATCAAAGAGGTGACCATCGACGAGCGCGACGACGAGGGCCGGCCGAGCCTCGTGACCTTTCGGGCCGCCGCGTTCGGACGCAGCACCAGCTACACGCTCGCCTACGACTACTCGGAGGCGCCCGGGGTGCTGGCCTGGATCCAGACCGACGGCGATATCACCAACAAGCTCGACGGGCGCTACGTGTTCGCCCCGACACCTGACGGGGGGACCGAGGTGACCTACCACCTCGAGGTCGAGATGAAGGTGCCGGTCCCCGCCTTCATCAAGATGCGGGCCCAGAGCCGGATCATGTCGATCGCCCTCCGCGACCTGAAGGCCAGGGCCGAGTCTGCGGCGTGACCCTGCAGGCGGCGTCCGCACCACGCGGCGCGCCCCTCCGGGTCGGGATCACCCTTCCCCAGTTCCGGGACGATGCCGACGCCGCTCTGGCTGCCGCCCGCCGCGCAGAGGCCGCGGGCATCGACGGGGTCTTCTGCTTCGACCACCTCTGGCCAATGGGCCGACCCGGGCGCCCTGCCCTCTCGCCCATCCCCCTGCTCGGAGCGCTGGCCGCCGCGACCTCGACCATCGTGCTCGGCACCCTGGTCGCCCGGGTCGGGCTGGTGCCCGACGAGGTCCTGGTCGATGCGCTCTCCAGCCTCGACACCATCAGCGGGGGTCGGTTCATCGCCGGGATCGGCACCGGTGACCACCTCAGCCGCCACGAGAACGAGGCGTACGGCGTCCCGTTCGAACCGGCCGGCGTCAGACGCGGGCGCCTGGCCGGGATCGCGACCGAGGTGCTGGCTCGCGGCGTGCCGGTCTGGGTCGGTGGGGGACGGCCACCGATGGTGGCCCTGGCCCGGAGGGTCGGTGCGGCGGTCAACCTCTGGGGAGCGGATACCCGCCGGGTTGCCGAGCTCTGTCCGGTCGTCCCGGAGGTGACCTGGGGCGGGCCGGTCGGTCGTACCGTGGCCGAGGTGACCGACCGCCTGGGCGAGCTGTCCGCCGCGGGTGCCACCTGGGCGGTCTGTGCCTGGGAGGATTCGCTCGAGGTGGTCGCCGAGGCGGCCGACGCAGTCCGGGCCGCACCCGGGCCGCTGTCCTGAAGCCCGCGGCAGGTCGCGCGCCGGGCACGGTCCACGCCGCTCGGGAGACCCGAGCGGCGTGGGGCGCGTCGGGCTGGGGGGCGGCGGTAACCTGAAGCATGGAATTCCGCCGGATCAACGGGCTCCCGCCGTACGTCTTCGCCACCATCAACGACTTGAAGGCTGCTGCCCGGCACGACGGACGGGACGTGATCGATCTCGGGTTCGGCAATCCCGACATCCCCTCGCCCGACGTGGCCGTCGAGAAGCTGGGCGAGGCGGCACACAACCCGCGCAACCACCGGTACTCCGCCAGCCGGGGCATCCCGAAGATCCGACAGGCCATCGCCGACCTCTACCTCCGCAAATTCGAGGTCGAGCTCGACCCCGACACCGAGGTCGTGACCACCATCGGTGCAAAGGAGGGTCTCTCCCATCTGATGTGGGTGCTGATCGGCCCGGGGGACACCGCACTGGTGCCGTCGCCGTCCTACCCGATCCACATCTACGCACCCCTCTTCGCCGGTGCCGACGTGCGCCACGTGCGGCTCGACGCGCCCGGCGCGGGAAGCGGCGACGCGCCCGGCGCGACCTTCTTCGGCAACCTGATCGAGGCCTGGGAGTCCGCATGGCCCAAACCCCGGGTGGTCGTGCTCTCGTTCCCGCACAATCCGACCACCGAGTGCGTGGACCTCGCATGGATGGCGCGGATTGTGGACTTCGCCCGCGAGCACGACATCGTGCTGGTCCACGACTTCGCCTACGCCGACATCGCCTTCGACGGCTACACCCCGCCCTCGATCCTGCAGGTGCCCGGAGGGAAGGAGGTGGCCGTCGAGCTCTACACGATGACCAAGTCGTTCTCGATGGCCGGATGGCGCGTCGGCTTCCTTCTGGGCAACGCCGAGATCGTCCAGGCCCTGACCAAGCTCAAGAGCTATCTCGACTACGGCACCTTCCAGCCCATCCAGATCGCGGCCATCGTGGCGATGAACGAGGCGCCCGACTATCCCAAGGTCGTGAACGAGACCTACCAGGCCCGCCGGGACGCGCTCTGCGAAGGGCTCAACCGGATCGGATGGGAGATCACCCCGCCGCGGGGAACCATGTTCGTCTGGGCCCCGATCCCCGAGCCCTACCGCGAGATGGGCTCGCTCGAGTTCTCCAAATTCCTCGTCCGCGAGGGCGACGTGGCCACGTCGCCGGGGGTCGGGTTCGGACCCGGCGGGGACGGCCACGTACGGTTCGCACTCATCGAGAACGAGCAGCGGATCGGCCAGGGGATCCGCAGCCTCCGCCGCGCCCTCACCCGGCTGCGGTAGGCCGCCGACCGGAGGGGTTCGGCCGCGCCCGGTCAGGGGCGTCGTGCGGGTCGCCGACGGCCACGACCACGGCCGCCCCGAAGCTCGCACGCATCCGCGCCGCCGATGACGAGAAGAGCGCCCGTCGGGGCAGCCCGAGGGACCGCAGCTCGTCTGCCATCGGGTGCCGTCCGAGCACCAGGGTGGCGCCGCCAGGCCGGCCGGTTGTCCCCTCCGACGTGGTCGTCCACTCGGTGCGTCGCAGGACGCCGTCACGGAAGGAGTAGCTCGGTGGCGCCTGCGCCGGCAGGTGGAGCCGGCCGCCGGCCGCCAGGGTCAGGGTGAGCACGTGCACCCCGTCGTCGACGAGGCGCACGGTGGTGCCGGTGCCGCTGCGTGCAGCGTTCGGACCCGGCTCGTCGATGGTGATCGAGGTCACCCACTTGGGGAAGCCCCAGATGTCCCGGCCGGCCGCGCAGGTGAACTCCTGGTCGACCGGGAGCCGGTGGATGTAGACGCCGATCTCCCCGTGGGCGAACTCCCTGGTCCGTTGCGCGGCTGTCGGGCGGGACGGGGCGTCGTGCGCACGGACCACGAAGCCGACGGCCAGCTCGTGGTACGGGTCGAGGTCGGTGTCGTCGTAGCGGCAGACGGCCAACGCGACCAGGGCCCGTCCGGGTACCGGTCCGGTCACCTCGAGTCCGGTCGGCTCGACCACCCGCTGGGCGGCCGCGGCGGGGACCAGGTACTGGACGCCCCACTGTGCCGCGCGCCGCACTTCGACCGGCAGCTCGATCCTTCGTCCGAGCACGGTCCAGGAGCGGGGTCCGTCGGATCGAGCGTCCCCTTCGGGGCGACCGGGGGCGTGCGCTGGAGCGCGGGCGGACATGGAGTGCAGTTCAGCACAGGTGGGGATACCGTTGCCTGGTGGCCTACTGGATCATGAAGGCGGTGATCAGCCCCTTCCTGTACCTCCTGTGGCGGGTCAAGGTCGAAGGCCGGGAACACGTCCCGACTCGGGGGCCCGCCGTCCTGGCCGCCAACCACCAGTCGTTCTCAGACTCCTTCTTCCTGCCGCTCGTGGTCCGGCGCCGGGTGACCTTCGTGGCCAAGGCCGAGTACTTCGACAGCTGGAAGACCGCCTGGTTCTTCCGGGCGGCCGGACAGATCCCGATGAACCGGAGTGGGGGAGACGCCTCGCAGCGGGCGCTCGACACGGCCACCCGGGTGCTCGAATCAGGCAGGGTCCTGGCCATCTACCCGGAGGGCACCCGTGCCCCCGATGTCCGCCTGCACCGGGGGAAGACCGGCGTGGCCCGACTCAGCCTCGGCTGTGACGTCCCGGTCATCCCGGTGGGCATCGTGGGCACCCGTGCCGTCCAGCCCCCGGGCAGCATGTTCATGCGGCCGTTCCATACGGTCACCGTGAGGTTCGGACCCCCTGTCGCCTACCTGCACCGGGGGACCCGGATCACCACCGGCCGATGCGGAGGCTCCCGCGCCACCTCCGGTCCGGGGGGGCGCGACCCCGCCGAACAGGAGGAGCTCCGCGCGGTGACCGACGCGCTGATGACCGAGATCGCCGCGCTCTCCGGCCAGGAGTACGTCGACGAGTACGCGAGCAGGAGGCATCGTGACCGGGAAGCGCCCGGAGTCGGCCCCGGGACTGCGGATGAGGCCGCCGAACGGGCTGCCGGCTGACCCAACCGCTGCAGCCCGGTCCGGGCCGCAGTTCGTAACCGGCTGGAAACCGAGCGGACACACTCGCCGTCTACCCTGGCCCTGTGCGGAACTACCTGATCCGGCTCCAGCTCCCCGACCGACCGGGAGCCCTCGGGGCGGTGGCCAGTCGGATCGGCTCCGTCGGCGGTGACGTGATCTCGATCGACATCCTCCAGCGCGACAACGGGGTGGTCGTCGACGAGCTCGGGGTGGGCCTCGCGGGTGACCACCTGCTCGGGCTCATCCAGGATGAGATCCTCGAGGTCGACGGAGTGATCATCGAGGCGCTGCGCCCGGTCGAGGGTCCGCTGCCCGACCGGCACTCGGAGCTCATGGACATCGCGACCGATCTGTTCGTCCAGACCTCCACGGCAGCCCTGCTCGACCGTCTCGCCGAGCGGGTGTGCCGCAGCCTCGCGGCGGACTTCGCGGCTGTGGTGGATGCCGACGCGACCCGGGTGGTCACGTCGGCGGGTGAGCCGCCCGGTGACGACGAAGTGGGGAAGTTGGCGCTGTCGGCGGTCTCGCCGCTCTCGCCTCCGGTGCAGGCGGACCGATCGGCAGTCGAGCCGTTCGACCAGAGCCCCGGGGTGGCCGCCGCCGCGATGGCCCGGGCCGGGGTGGTGCTCGTGGTCGGCCGGGCGTCCCCGGTGTTCCGGGCGCGGGAGCGTCAGTGGATCGCCATCATGGTCGAGCTGGCCGACCACGGCTGGCGCGACCTCGCCTAATCGGCGTCGCCCGTCCAACCCCGGGATCGTTCGACCGCCCGTCGCCATGCCTCGTGGGCGATCTCGATCTGCCCATCCGAGGAGACCGGGGAGAACGCGGCCTCCGCTGTCCAGAGCCCGGCCAGGTCGTCGAGCGAGCTCCAGACTCCTTCGGCCAGGCCGGCCATGGTGGCGGCACCGACGGCGGTGCTCTCGACCGATCGGGGACGGAGGACGTCGAGCCGGGCCTGGTCGGCGAGGTGCTCGAGGAGCAGGTCCATCACCGCCGCCCCGCCGTCGACCCGCACCACCGAGGGCCGGGTCCCGGTGGCGCACATCGCGTCGAGCACGTCGCGCGCCTGGAACCCCATGGCCTCGATCATGGCTCGGCCCAGCTGGGCGCGGCCGGAGCCGCGGCTGAGGCCGACGATGGTCCCGCGTGCGGAGGGGTCCCACTGCGGGCTGCCCAGGCCGGTGAAGGCGGGGACGATGACCACGCCCTCGCTCGAGTCCACCGTGCGGGCCAGTGGCTCGAGCTCGGCCGAGCCGGCGATGATCCCGAGTCCGTCCCGGAGCCAGTGGACGCTGGCCCCGGCGACGAACACCGAACCCTCGACGGCGTACGCGAGCGGGTTGCGCCCCGCCGTCCGCCTCTCGCCGCCATCGGCGCCGAGGTCCCACGCGATCGTGGTGAGCAGCCCGTCGACCGGCTCGGGACAGTCCTCCCCCGCGTTCATGAGGATGAAGCTCCCGGTGCCGACGGTGGCCTTGACCATGCCGCGGTCGAAGCAGGCCTGACCGAAGAGGGCGGCGTGCTGGTCGCCGGCGATCGCGCTCACCGGCACACCGGCGATCGGGGAGGAGCCGCCGAGCACCGAGCCGTCGATACGGCCGAACCGTCCACAGGACGGGTGCACCTCCGGCAGGACCCCCATCGGGATGGAGAAGAGGTCGCAGAGCTCGTCCGACCACCGCCGGGCCACGATGTCGAAGAGCATGGTGCGCGAGGCGTTGGTCACGTCGGTTGCGAAGACCCCGTTGGCGGTCCCCCCGGTCAGGTTCCAGAGCAGCCAGGCGTCGACGGTGCCCATGGCCAGGCCGGGCCCGGTCGGGACCCCGCCGGGTCCGAGCAGCCACTGCATCTTGGACCCCGAGAAGTACGGGTCGAGCACCAGTCCGGTCCGCCGGCGGACGAGCGGGAGGTACCCGGCCTCGGCGAGGGCACGGCAGGCAGCGGCCGTCCTGCGGTCCTGCCAGACCACCGCCCGGTGGTGGGGGAGCCCGGTGGAGCGGTCCCAGGCCACCACCGTCTCGCGCTGGTTGGTGATGCCGATGGCCTGCACGGCCCGCCCGCTGTCATCGAGCCGGCCGGCCACTTCGGCGAGGGTCGATCGGACCGTCGACCAGATCTCTCCTGGGTCGTGCTCGACCCAGCCGGGCCGCGGGAAGTACTGGGTCAGCTCGCGGTACGCGATGTCCAGGACCCGGGCCCGGTCGTCGATCACGAGGGCCCGCACGCCGGTGGTGCCGGCGTCGATGGCGACGGTGACGGGACTGCGGGGGACCACAAGGGGACTGTACTGAGAGCGGCGGTCGGGGGCCCGGGCGCCGGGCTCGGAGTGCTTGCTGTCCGCAATGATTTGCAAACCTTCGCGAACGCCCTTTGAACTGGGAGTTCTCGGCTGCCAGCGAACGCCGATCCGGTCGTTCACTGTTGACAGGGGTGTAACTACGCTGCTGTAATGAACCCACTATCTCGTGCCTCGGGGGAGGGTCGACCACAATATATTGTGTTTGGTCCGTGAGTCCGGGGCCGATCTGGAGTCCCCGGACGGCACCCCGACGGGGCACGGCACACCCAGCGGGCAGAACCGCAGCAGCAGACGGCGCACCGAAGTCGGACGGAATCGGCGGACACCGAGGCCGTAGAGAGGAAAGAGGTCCCATGGCCATCGCACCCCAGCGAGTCGACATCGGCATCCGCCGCCACTTCACGACACCCGGCACCGACCCCTACGACCAGGTCGTCTGGGAGCGCCGGGACGCGAGGATCACCCATTTCCGCGACGGCACGGTCGCCTTCGAGCAGCTGGGGGTCGAGGTTCCCGAATCGTGGAGCCTCAACGCCACCAACATCCTGGCCCAGAAGTACTTCCGCGGGACGCCCGGCACATCCGAGCGCGAGTGGTCCCTGCGCCAGGTGGCCGATCGGGTGGTCGACACGGTGACCGACTGGGGAACAAAGGACGGCTACTTCGCCGACGAGGAGGAGGCCGAGAGCTTCCGGGCCGAGCTCAAGTACCTCATCGTCAACCAGATGGCGGCCTTCAACTCGCCGGTGTGGTTCAACATCGGGGTGGCCGGCGTCCCCCAGCAGGGCTCCGCCTGCTTCATCCTCTCGGTCGACGACACGATGGACTCGATCCTCAACTGGTACTCGGAGGAGGGTGTGATCTTCAAGGGCGGCTCGGGTGCCGGGGTCAACCTCTCGCGGATCCGTTCCTCGCACGAGCTGCTGAAGGGCGGGGGGACCGCCTCGGGCCCGGTCAGCTTCATGCGCGGTGCGGATGCCTCGGCGGGGACCATCAAGTCCGGCGGCAAGACCCGCCGCGCGGCCAAGATGGTCATCCTCGACGTCGATCACCCGGACATCGAGGACTTCATCTGGTGCAAGGCGATCGAGGAGCGCAAGGCCCGGGTCCTGCGCGACGCGGGGTTCGACATGGACCTCGACGGCAAGGACTCGATCAGCCTCCAGTACCAGAACGCCAACAACTCGGTGCGGGTCACCGACGAGTTCATGCGGGCAGTCGTCGACGGGCGCGACTGGGAGCTGACTGCACGCGGCGACGGCACGGTCATCAGGTCGGTGCCGGCCCGCGACCTCTTCCGTCAGTTCGCAAAGGCCGCCTGGGAGTGCGCCGACCCGGGGATGCAGTTCGACACCACCATCAACCGGTGGCACACGGCCTCGAACACCGGCCGGATCAACGGATCCAACCCGTGCTCCGAGTACATGCACATCGACAACTCGGCCTGCAACCTGGCCAGCCTCAATCTGATGCGGTTCCTCTTTGCGGACTCGTCGTTCGATGTGGCCGGGTTCCGGGCAGCGACCGAGGTCGTCTTCACCGCACAGGAGATCATCGTCGGCAACGCCGACTACCCGACGGACAAGATCGCCGAGAACTCGCGCCGGTTCCGTCAACTGGGAATCGGGTACGCCAACCTCGGCGCCCTGCTCATGGCCCAGGGCCTGCCGTACGACTCCGACCAGGGTCGGGCATGGGCCGGCGCAATCACCGCCCTGTTGACCGGCCACGCCTATGCCACTTCGGCGAGGACCGCCGCCCGGATGGGGCCGTTCGCCGGGTTCCACGAGAACGTCGACCCGATGATCGACGTGCTGCGCATGCACCGGGACGCGGTCGCCACCATCGACGAGGAGCAGGTGCCGATGGAGCTGCTGTCGGCAGCACAGGAGGCCTGGGACATGGCTGTCGAGCTCGGGGAGCAGCACGGGGTGCGCAACGCACAGGCGAGCGTGCTGGCTCCGACCGGCACCATCGGACTGCTCATGGACTGCGACACCACCGGGGTCGAGCCCGACCTGGGCCTGGTCAAGACCAAGAAGCTGGTCGGCGGCGGAACCATGTCGATCGTCAACCAGACCGTGCCCCGCGCCCTCACCCGGCTGGGCTACCGACCCGACGAGGTCGACGCGATCATCTCCTATGTCGACGAGCACAAGACCATCGTCGGGGCACCGCACCTCCGGCCAGGGCACCTGGCGGTGTTCGCCTGCTCGATGGGGGACAACACGATCCACTATCTCGGCCACGTGCGCATGATGGGTGCGGTACAGCCGTTCATCTCGGGGGCCATCTCGAAGACGGTCAACCTGCCCGAGGACGTGACGGTCGAGGATGTCGAGCAGCTCCACATCGACGCCTGGCAGATGGGGATCAAGGCGATCGCCGTCTACCGCGACAACTGCAAAGTCGCCCAGCCCCTCTCGACGACGACGAAGGAGGACTCCGGATCGGATGCCGATGTTCCTGCGGCATCAGAGGCGGAGGCGCACGCCCGCGAGTTGAGCGGGCGGATCGCCGAGCTCGAGGCCGCTCTCACCCACGAGCAGGCACGGGCATCGAGCACGGTGGTGGTCGGTGCGGTGCGCGAGCGGCTGCCCCGTCGTCGCACCTCGTCGACCTTCGCCTTCCGGGTGGCCGACTGCGAGGGCTATGTCACCGTCGGCGAGTACGAGGACGGCCGGCCCGGTGAGGTGTTCATGAAGGTGTCCAAGCAGGGCTCGACCCTTGCCGGCATCATGGATGCCTTCTCCATCTCGGTCAGCCTCGGCCTCCAGCACGGAGTGCCGCTCGCCACCTACGTACGCAAGTACACCAACATGCGCTTCGAGCCGGCCGGCATCACCGACGACCCGGATCTTCGCATCGCGACCAGCCTGGTCGACTACATCTTCCGCCGGCTGGCGGTGGACTACCTGCCGATGGAGGAGCGAGCCGAGCTCGGCGTGCTCTCCACGTCGGAACGGCTCCAGCCCACCCTGCCGGGTGTGGAGGAGACCGCCACCCCGTCACCCGGCATCGTCGAGTCCGAGACGGTCGACCCGGTGATCGCCACCGTGGTCGACGGCAGCGCACCGGCTCCGAGTGCTCCGGCCGACGCTCGGCCCGGGGCCGAGCGACCCGCCTGGTACGAGCAGCGTGACGCGCCCTACTGCTACCAGTGCGGCAACGCCATGCAGCGTGCCGGCTCCTGCTACGTGTGCGCGAGCTGCGGGACGACCAGCGGTTGCTCGTAGTGTGAGCTGCCGGATCAGTCGACGTTCTTGTGGTCGGCGCCGACCAGGGTCACCGCGACGACCGCAGGGATGTCGCCGGAGTTGGTCCAGCGGTGTCGTGTCCCGTTCTGGATATAGCAGTCACCGGGGCCGAGGGTGATCGTCGCCCCGTCGTCGAGCTCGAGGGTCGCCTCGCCGCTGAGGACGACGCCGTAGTCGACGGTGGCGGTGGTGTGCATCCCGGGGTCGTCCGGCTCGGCGTACTCGGCGAGCCCCGGGAGCTTTCGCTCGAGCTCGGCGACGGCCACGTACGGATTGAGATCGGGCGGGGGCGCGGACTGGAGGTCCGGCGGGATGGTGAAGAACCCGAAGCGGAACCCACCGACCGGCGGGAAGTAGCGCACTCCGTCCGGACGGGTCCCGTCGTCGGGGAACGACACGGTCTGGTCGGCGCCCCAGAGACGGTGGAAATCGTAACCGGGCATGAGGGAGAGGGTGATCGGCGGCACCAGTTCGTCGCTCACGAACACTGCCTTTCCGTGCTCGTCGTGGCCCGTGACGACCCGTCGGATGTCCATGCTCGCTCCTCCTCCTCCTCGGCGCCGCGGGCCCCGATGGCCACCGCCCGACCGCACGTTCCCAGCACCGTAGGCGGTGGACCGACCCCCGCGCAGCACCGGGTGCGGGCCCCGTGCACCCGAGGTGCTCCCCAGTGGGCTCCGACGCCGGGGCGGCTGTCTATCCTCGGCGGGGTGACGCGAGCCTTCCCGCACCATGGTTGACGCGCCCGCCGACGACCCCGAGGCGCCCGAGCACCCTGCGGCCGTCCACTGGCTGGCGGACTACGTCTACGGAACCATCGCGACCTTGGTGGCGGTGGCCGGCCTCACCTTCGAGTCGCACCCGGGAGAGCTGACCACCGCCGGCGTGGTCATCGTGAGCGCCGTGGCGATCTGGTTCGCCCACACCCTCTCCCGCCTCGTGACCAAGCGGTCGTGGCAGCACCTCGAGGTACGCCCGGGCGATGTCTGGAGCGAGCTGCGGCACTCGTGGTCGATCGTGGCAGCGGCAGTCCCGGCGACCCTGGTCTTCG
This sequence comes from uncultured Acidimicrobiaceae bacterium, assembly GCA_963753905.1. Lineage (GTDB taxonomy): Bacteria > Actinomycetota > Acidimicrobiia > Acidimicrobiales > RAAP-2 > Bog-756. The sequence continues at coordinate 633,412 of CAVWDZ010000001.1, forward strand.
TGCTGGCCGCAGCGCACGTGTGGTCGATCCGGGCCGGCTTCGCCATCGCCGAGGGGATCGGCGTGGCCTCCCTCGCGGTGGTCGGGATCGGGACGGTCGGGGGGCGCGACCGACCCCTGCTCCGTCGCATTGCCTACGTGGTGGGACTGGTGTCGGTCGGCGCGGTCATCGTGCTGCTGGAGGCCGGCACCCACCTCCTCTGACCGGCCGGTAGAGTGGCGGTGAGCCAGGTACCGGCTGACGAAAGGTGGCACGATGGCCGACGAGTGCGACTCCACCGGGTGGTCGTCGGCGGTCGCCGGGGCCCCGATCGAGGATCCGCTGACCGAGGCCGAGCTCACCGAGTTGGCACTCGCCGATCGGTGCGGAGCGGTGGCCGACGACGCGGTGCCGCTTTCGGTCTTCCTCGGTCAGGGGCAGGGGCTGCTGCCGGCGTGGTACATGCCGTCGCCGATGTCGAGGTACGGCCCCCGCTGGCGACTGCCGGTGGTCCTGGTCATCGTCGCCGCATTCCTGACCATCGAGGCCTTCGGCCTCTGCAGCACCTTCGGGCAGGTTGTCCCGGTCTGAGGCCGTGGCGGCTGCCATCCACCACTCCTGCGCCGGCACGAATCGGACTGGAATACCACTATTCATGGTTACCAGACCGCGATGAGTGGTATTCCGAGTGATCCGTCGGGCGTGTGATTGCAGCGTGTGCACCAGGGCGTGCAAGATGGACGGGTCAGGTCGGAGTTCGAGTAGGTTCGGGCAGACACGGGCAGCGACCGCGTAGGGAGAAGGCAGCGATGATCTGGGTGAGACGGTTGGTGGTCGCTAGTGGGCTGGTGGCGGCATCGTTCCTGGTGGCGGCCCCGGTGGCTGGTGCCGTGGACACCTACGTGTCGACGCCCCCAGGCGTGGCCTCGACCGCCACGACCCCCCCGGTGGTTCTCCCGTTCACCAGTGAGCCCCCGGCGACGGGCGCAACCGGGACCGGAACCGGAACCGAGCTCGGTTCCTCGAGTCTGCCCTTCACCGGTGCGGACATCGCCGAGCTGGCCGTGATCGGTGTCGGCGCGGTGGCGGCCGGCCGGTTGCTGCTCGTGCGGCGTCGCCGCTCCGCCGCCTGAACCACCCCTTCCCCCCGCTCGCCGGGTCCAGGGAACTGCCGCGAGCTCAGAACTGCGCGGGGAGCAGCGGGGCCAGGGCCTGGAAGAAGAGGAACACCACGCCGAGCCAGGCGAGGAGACCCGATGCCAGCAGGGCTGCGCGCCGGCCCCCACGCGTCCTGCGGGCGAGGACCCAGATCCCTGAGATGAGCATCGCCACGGCGATCCCCCAGAGGACTGCGGCCGCCAGGTTCCGCGGCTGTGCGACCGGTGTCACCCGGTGAATCGCGGTCGGCGTCGGGGTCGGGGTCGCCGTGACCCCCGCCTTGGCGTGGGTGAACACGTCTGCCGTCAACGAGGCGTGCACCACCAGCCGCTGCGCCGCGCTGTAGCGCGGGTTGCAGGTGGTCAGGGTCAGGGTCGGGGTCGGGGTCGGGTCGACCACGGCGACGTCGGTCGGGAGGACCGCCTGGCTGCTCGTGACGCTGTAGACGAACAGCCCCTGCACGGTGGCGATCTCGATGGCGTCGCCCGGGACGAGCTCGTTGAGGTCGTAGAAGGGGTGGAGATAGGTCGTGCGGTGTCCGGCGATGGCCACATTGCCGGTCTCGCCGGGCATGGGTGTGGCCGGATAGTGGCCCGGTCCGTCCTGGAGCTGGGCCTCCCCGGTCCCCTCCACGATGACCATCGAGAGCGAGATCGTCGGGATCGAGATGACCCCGACCGGATCGCCGAGCGGGGGGTCGGCGGTGGGGGGTGCGATCGTCGGGGCAGCGGGGGGGACCTTCGCCGGGAGCCGGGGCGCGGTCACCCCGGCCCGGTGTTCGGCCGCCGCGAATTCGTTGCGGAGTTGGGCCTGGGCGCGGGCCGTGTACAGACCGGTCCCCCACAACAGGTAGGGGATGAAGAGGAGGACCAGGACCCCGGCGACCAGGAGCACGCGCCCAACGGCCATGCGTATGGTCGTGAACGACACGGTGCAATGCTACCGGCAGCACCCTGCGACCCCCGGGCGGCCCGCCGTCTGCAGGACCGGCTCCGAGGATACGATTGCCGCCGCCCGCCGGCTGCGCCGAGGTCCGGCGGGTCCTGCCCATCGGGTCGGTGCCGGCAGGATCGAGTGACGCTGTGAGCAATCCAGGGGGACGACGGCGACGCAGGTGGATCCTTGCGGTGGGCATCCTGCTCGTGCTCCTGGCATGGTCGGGTGTGCTGGCCGCCAAGACCTGGTCGGCCTACCGTCACGACCAACAGGGCCTGGCCCAGCTCGACGCGGTCAGGGCCAACCTCGATCCCGGCCAGGTCACCGCAGGGTCCACCCAGCGCTCCCTCGAGACGGCCGAGGCCGCATTCGACGCGGCGCGGGCCGACCTGTCCTCGCCGCTGTTCGCGCCGGTGACCCTGGTGCCGGTCATCGGGCGGCAATTCCGTTCCGTCCGGGCGCTGAGCAGCGCAGCCGGCCAGGTCTCCGCCATCGGCGCCGGCTTCCTCGGCGAAGTCCACCAGGTACTCGACCTGCCGCACTCGGCCGGACCCGAACGGGTCGCCTCGCTCGAGCGACTGTCGGCGCTCTCGCGCTCGTCCGCCCGGCAGCTGTCCGGGATCGACACCGGACCGGGAGAAGCGTTGGTCTCGCCGCTCGCCGGTAAGCATCAGGAGTTCGTCTCCCAACTGGACGACGCGCGCACCCGATTGGCGGACGCGGCGACCGTGTCGGCGGTCACGGCCACCATCCTCCAGGGCCCCCAGACCTACCTGGTGCTCGCAGCCAACAACGCCGAGATGCGGGCCGGCTCGGGCGCCTTCCTCGACATCGGGGTGGCCACCACCGCAGACGGTGCCGTCCAGCTGGGCGACCTCGGCCCCTCGGGGGCGCTCACCCTGCCGGTCGGCGCGGTGACCGCGACCGGGGACCTCGAACGCAACTGGGGCTGGCTCCTGCCCGGTGTGGACTTCCGCAACCTCGGGGTCACCCCGCAGTTCGACGTGACCGCCCCCCTGGCCGCCCGCATGTGGCAGGCGGCGACCGGGCAGCACGTGGACGGGGTCCTTGCCATCGACGTGGCGGGACTCCAGCAGATCCTCTCGGCCACCGGCCCCGTCGAGGTGGCCGGCCAGAGCGTCGGGGCCGCCAACGTCGAGCAGTACCTCCTCCACGACCAGTACGCCGGACTGACCGACAGCACCCTCGGGGTCGTCGACCGTCAGGACGAGCTCGGCGCCCTGGCCTCAGCGGTCCTGCGCCAGCTCCAGGGCGAGTCCACCGACCTCCGTTCGTTGGCCTCGGCGGTCACCGGGGCGGTGGCGGGACGGCACCTCATCCTGTGGTCGTCCTCGCCGACCGCCCAGGCCGCCTGGGTGACCAGCGGGGCGAGCGGCACCATCGCTCCCGACTCCCTGGCGGTGACCGTGATCAACCGGGGCGGCAACAAGCTCGACCAGTACCTGCCGGTGTCCGTCGGGGTCGGCACGCAGCCGTCGGGCACGGGAACCGAGGTCACCGTGACCACCACCCTCGAGGACCGGACACCGGACGGGCAGTCCCAGGTCATCGCCGGGCCGTACCCCGGGCTGCCGGTCTCCTACGGCGAGTACACCGGGATCATCGCCGAGAACCTGCCGGCCGTGGCCTCGGGCATCACCCTCAGCGGAGCCGGTCCGCTGAGTGCCAAGGGGGGTGAAGGGCCGACCTGGCTCATTGCCGCACCCTTCACCGTCACCCAGGGTGCGACCCGGACGGTGGTCGTCCGCTTCCACCTCCCGGGCTCACACGGGTCGATGACCGTGGTGCCGTCGGCCCGGATCCCGGCCGAGCAGTGGACGGCCGGGGGCCGCACCATCAGTGATGCCCGCCCCGAGGTCGTCGCGTGGTGAACCGGACCGGTGGCCAGAACCCTCAGGCGGACCACACCCCGGTGACCACCGCGCCCGGGGCGACGTCGGCCAGCACCACCGCGTTGGCCCCGATCCAGGCGCCGTCGCCGATGGTCACCGGACCGAGGACCTTTGCCCCGGCCCCGATCCGGACACCGTCGCCGATGCGCGGCTGGCCCTCACCCTTGCCGGTGTGCCCGAGGGTGACGCCCTGGTAGACGGCGAGGCTCGAGCCTGCCACCACCTCGTGACCGATGACCACGCCGACCGTGTGGAGCAGCGCGAACCCCGGCCCGAGCCGGGCCGCAGGGTGGATCTCGGCTCCCGACGAGCGGATGGCCGAGGCCTCCAGCCAGAGGGCGAGCGGCCGCAGACGATGGTGCCAGCACCACGAGGCGGCGCGGTAGGTGATCACCGCGCCGAGGCGCGGATAGAGGGGGAGGCGGAGCACCGATCCGGCCACGACCTGCGCGGGGGTACTGTCCCATGCCGCCGTCATGTGCCGCAGGTCCTCGACGAGCGCAGACATGGCTCGTAGTGTCGCACACGCTCCAGCCGAGTCCCCGGCTCCGCGAGCGACCTCGGGCGCGTCGCAACTGGCCCGGGATGTCGGGGTGTGCTCCAATTGGCGGGTGAGCGACCCCGAGGATCCACCCGGGCGCGCGGCACCGGTCGACGAGCGGCGGGCCCCGGGGCGGATGAGCCTGCGTGGCTATCTCGACACCCGTGCAGCGGAGGGCGGGCACTCGAGCATCCCGTTCTCCGACGCGCTCCGTCCGTTCATGGCCCCGGGGGTGCGGCTGCGGGCCAAGCAGATGGCCACCGCCATCGCCACACCGCTCGAGCGGCGCAAGGCCGGCACCCTCGCGTCGGGCGCCCCCCTCCGGCTCCACCTCGGCTCGGGCGGCAACAACCTTGCGGGGTGGGTCAACGTGGACCTGGTCGGGGCCCATGCCGACGTGGCGTGGGACCTGCGACACCCCCTGCCCTTCGCCGACGACAGCGCCGAGGCGGTCTTCCTCGAGCACGTGCTCGAGCACATGACGGTCGCAGTCGGGATGCAGGTGTTGCGCGGCATCCGCCGGGTCCTGGCCCCCGGTGGCATCCTCCGGGTCGGCGTGCCCGACGCGGGCCTCTATGCGAGGAGCTACGCCGCCGGCGACGCGGTGCTCGACGAGCTCCGACCGGGCCGGCCCACCCGCATGTTGGCCCTCGGCGAGGTCTTCCAGGAGCACGGGCACGTCTCGGCCTGGGACGGTGAGACCCTGGCGCTGGTGATCGGCGAGACCGGCTACGAGCTGCCGACGGTCATGCCTGGCGGCACCTCCGCGATCGCACCGGCCCCGGACAGCCCGGTGCGGGTGCCCGAGACCGTCTACGTGGAGGCCGTCGTCCCGCAGTAGCGCGCACTCGCCGACCTCCCTCGCGCGTCGCGCGGGCGCCGGTAGGGTACGGCAATGCGTGCGGCCCAGGGAGAGGGGGACCCGCCCCTGCCCGGATCGCCGGCGGACGACTTCGGCTTCGGACGCCGGGCGCGCGGCTTCCTCCGACGCAGGCTGGGCCTCACCGTCTTCCGGTTGACTCACCCGCGCATCCGCCTCGGACCGCGATGCGACGTGCGGTCGGGCGGGCTGTTCCTCGTCGCGCGCGGTGCGCTGGCGCGGTTCGGTGCGCAGTGCGTGATCGATCGCGGCTTCACCCTCGAGTGCCGTGGCCGGCTCGAGGTCGGGGCGGGAACCGTCTTCGGGCACCACTGCACGGTCGCCGCGGACCGCAGCATCGAGATCGGCCGCGACTGCCTGCTCGCCGAGCTGGTCTCGATCCGCGATCACGACCACGCCTTCGCCGACCCGTCCACGGCGATCATCGACCAGGGTCGCTCGACCGCCCCGATCCGGATCGGCGACAACGTCTGGATCGGCGCCAAGGCGACGGTGACCCGCGGGGTCACCATCGGCTCCAACACGGTGGTCGGCGCCCATGCCGTGGTCACCCGCGACCTGCCGGCGAACTGCGTGGCGGTCGGCGTGCCCGCCCGTGTGGTCCGCATGCGCGACCCGGAGTCCGCCGCTGGGGAGTGACGGAGTCCGCCGCCGACCGCCGCCACGGAGGACGAGGCGGTCGCGCCCTTCGCCCCGTGAGAGGCGCTGGTGAGAGCGGTCACGATCGGTCGGACCGGCTGGTCAGCGGGGTACGATGCGGCGGGTGGGCGCTCCCCCGACGGACCCGGCGGCGACGGCTCCGCGGGGCGGGCGACGTGTGCTGCGCCTCTCGCACAGCGGGGTGGTGACGGCCTGGCGCGAGCGGGAGCGCCTGCTCCGTGGGCGCGGCGTGGACCTGACCCTGGTGGTCGCGGCCCGGTGGGAGGAGGGCGGCTCGGCGGTCGAGTTCCGCGCCGAGGGCGACGACTTCGTCGTGCCGGTCCGCACGGTCGGGCACCACCCCAATCTGTTCCTCTTCGACCCCCGCCCACTCTGGCGCCTGCTCGGCGGGACGCGGTGGGATCTCATCGACATGCACGAGGAGCCCTTCGGCCTCGCCGTGGCCGAGGTGCTCGCCCTCCGGTGGCTGCGGGCGCGCGGCACACCTTTCCTGGTCTGTTCCGCACAGAATCTCGAGAAACGCTATCCACCACCCTTCCGCTGGTTCGAGCGTTGGGCGCTCCGGCGGGCGGCAGGTGCCTACACCTGCAATCTCGAGGCCGGGCGGATCCTCCGGCGCAAGGGCCTCGCCGGGGAGCTCGAGCTGCTCCCCCTCGGCGTCGATGTCGACCGCTTCCACCCGGTCGACCGGGACCCGCCCACCGGCGAGCTGCGGGTGGGCTACGTCGGACGGCTCATCCCCCACAAGGGGGTGGCCGTCCTCTTGCAGGCGATTGCCCGCGACCCACGACTCCGGGCAGAGGTCCACGGAGCCGGTCCCGCAGCGGACAGCCTCGCCGAGCTGGCCGGGCAGCTCGCGGTCGCCGACCGGGTCGTGTTCCACGGCCACGTCGACGAGGTCGTGATGCCCGACGTGTACCAGGACCTCGACGTCCTGGCGGTGCCCTCGGTCCCGATGGCCGGCTGGGTCGAGCAGTTCGGCCGGGTGGTCGTCGAGGCCCAGGCATCCGGGGTCCCCGTGGTCGCGAGCGCGAGCGGGGCGCTCCCGGACGTGGTCGGCGACCGCGGGCTCCTCGTCCCGCCGGGTGACCCGGCGGCGTTGGGCGACGCCCTCGTGCGCCTCCTCGACGAGCCAGGGCTCTGGTCCCGTCTGGCCGAAGCGGGTGCCCGGGGCGCCGGGCGCTACTCGTGGGAGCGGGTTGCCGCCGACCAGCAGGCGCTCTACGAGCGTGCGCTCTCGGCGGCCGGCGCCGAAGCTGCAGCCCGGCCGGGCGCGCCGGCCACCGACCGGTAGAGCTCCTCGAGCCGGTCGAGGTGGCGGGCGAGCGAGAACCGCTCCTGTTGGCGTGCCCGGAGGGTGGCCCCCACCCGCCGTCGGAGGTCCGGATCGCCGGCGAGCTCCTCGAGGGCGCGGGCGGCGGCGGCGGCGTCCCCAGCCGGGAACAGCATCCCGGCCCCTCCCACCGTCTCGAGGTGGCCCCCGCCCTCGGCCGCCACCACCGGTACGCCGCGGGCCATGGCCTCGACCACCGAGAGGCCGAACGCGTCCTCTGAGGTGGGAGCGAGGAGGATCGACGACCGGGCGAGGAGCGCGTCGGTGTCGGCCACCTGCCCCGCGAAGGTCACGCTCCCCGCGCACCCGAGGGTGCCGACGAGCGCCTCGAGGTCCGGACGCAGCAGACCGGACCCGGCGACCACCAGCGTCCACCCCGAGGCGGGGAGCCCACTGCACGCCCACGCCCGGATGCCGACCTCGGGAGCCTTCTCCCGGTCGAGCCGCTGCAGCATCACCACGGTCGGCGCGTCGAGGGAGGCCTGTGGCTGGTCGACGACCCCGTTCGGGATGAGGACCGACGGCCCGGAGATGGTGCGGGCAACGTACTCGCTGGGGGCGATGTCGCGGGCGATGGACCGCGCGGCGATCCGGGCCAGGGCGCGTGCCGCCGCGCTCGAGCCGCGTCCGCGGGCGAAGTGGCGGGTGGCGACTGTCGGCAACCGGTCAGCCGGCCGGGCCAACCAGGCCGCGATCTCGGCTGCGGTCATGTGGACGTGGACCAGATCGGCGTCCCGGCGGCCGGCGAGGAGGGCCGTCCCCCGTCGCACCGAGGTCGCCGGCCGGTGGTCGACCGACGGGAGCAGCTCGTCGCGCATGCGCAGGGGATCGCCCCCGATGACCTCGACGCGGTGGCCCCGCCCGGCCAGACCGTTGGCCACCTGGCAGACATAGCGCTCGACGCCGGCGAACGCGCCGGTCAGGACGACGTGCACGATCGAGAGGGTCCCAGCAACGGCGCGGTCGTCGGCCGCCTCCACCCGCAGGGGGCCGCGCCGGTAGAGGGTGAACCTGGCCGCCGCCTGCCGACCGCGCTCGCCGCGGAGGACCAGGGCCCGGACAGCGGCCCCGACGACGGCGGCGCTCCGGTAGACCAACCAGCCACCGGTGCCGTGGTGCTTGCGGAGGTAGCGCTCGTGGGACCCGTGGAAGTGGGCTTCGCGCCGGGCCTCTGCCCCGCCGGTGCCGGACCCGACGTGGGTTGCCGTGGCCCCTGGGCAGAGGGCGACCGTCCAGCCGCGATCGGTGGCCCGGCGCTGCCAATCGGCCTCTTCGGCGTAGAGGAAGAACCGGTCGTCGAACGGGCCGACATCGGCGAGGGCCTCACCCCGGAGGAGCAGGACCGACCCGATGAGGTAGTCGGCGCGCCTCCGGAGCCCGCCGAGCCCGAATGCCTCGATCCACGCGCCGAGCGGCGAGGGGAAGGGCCAGGCGACGCGGGCCGGTGCGCCGGTTGCAGGATCGTGCTGGGACGGCGCCACCGCGGCCAGCCGGTCGTCGGCCGCCAGCGCACGCTGGAGGAGGGCCACCCCCGCCGGGGCGATGGCGGCGTCCGGGTTGAGGAGGAGCACGTCGGTGCCCGGGGCGATCCGACCCGACGTCCCGAGGTTGACCCCGCCGGCGAACCCCAGGTTCCGTCCGGGGTCGACGTACTCCGCGGCGAAGCGGTCGACCACCGCCCGCACCTCGGGATCGGAGGAGTTGTCGACGACGGTGACCGGATAGGCGCCCTCCAGCGCGCGCAAGGCCGCATCGAGCAGCTCCGGCGCGCCGTAGGCGACCACGACCACGGTGACCGGCCGGCGGTCCCCGGCGGTCACCGTCGCCTCACTGTCTGTAGGCGTAGGCCCGGTAGCCGTCCGAGTTGACCCGCCGCACGTGGTTGAGGACGAGACCGAGGACGTGGCAGTTGGTCGTCTCCAGCCGGTGGACTGTGCGTTCGAGGTCGGTGCGGTCGGTGCGTCCCTCGGTGGCCACGAGGACCGCGCCGTGCGCCATGCTCCCGAGGATGGCGGTGTCGGGGGCGGAGAGCACCGGGGGGGTGTCCAGCAGGACCACGTCGGCCAGCAGGGGCAGCTGGTCGATGACCGGCTGCATGCCCGGGCTGCCGAACAGCTCGCTCGGACTGTCGAGGAAAGTGCCGACCGGCAGCAGCTGGAGGCCCTGGATCCCGGTTTCGACCAGATGGGCGGCGACCGAGGTGTCGCCGAGCTCCGGTCCCCGACCCGCCAGGGGCTCGTCCCGCTCCCGCCGGGCCGAGCGACCGTCACCCCGGTCGAGCCGAGGCGCGCCGCGGAGAGTCGGCAGACCGGCTGGTCCGTCGGGCTCGGCAGACTTCCAATTGGCCTTGATGACGTCGGCCAGGCCGGGCCGGCCGGCTGCGTCGAGGCCGAAGACCTCCTCGAGCCGCGGACGGCGGAAGTCCGCCGAGACCGCGATGACCTTGCTGCCGCTGCGTGCCCAGGCCGCGGCGAGGTTGGCGGTCACGAAGGTCTTCCCGTCGCCCGGCTCGGGGCTGGTCACGACCAGCACCGGGCAAGGGTGCTGGTCGAGCAGGACCCGGAGGCTCGTCCGCAGCTCGCGGATGGATTCGGCCATGTGCGACTGGGGCGCCTGCACGATGGCGATCGACACCTTTCCGTTGCGCACGTCGTCGTCCTGGGGCAGCTCGGCGAGCACCGGGGCGTCGATGACCGATTCGATCTCCGGGCTGTTGCGCAGGCGATCGTCGAACTGCTCGCGCACCAGCGCGATCCCACACCCGACCAGGAGCCCGGCGAGCACCCCGATGGCGAGGAGCTTGCTCTTGCTGAGGCCCGAGGGCACTCCCGGCAGGTCGGCCGCAACCTGGATCGAGGAGTAGGGGGCGCCGAGCTGGATGTTGGACTGTTCGGCCTGCAGCGACCCGTAGGTCTGGGTCAGGGCCGCCACCTGCGCGGTGGTCAGCGGATTGGTCGACGAGCCCGGCTGGGACTGGAGCTCTGCGATCTTGGCGCTGATCTCGGCGAGCTGGCCGTCGATCTTGTTGATCTGGCCCTGCACGAACAGCCCGATCTCGTCCACGAAGGCGGTCGAGTAGGCCTTGGCCGCGGCCTGCGCCTGCTCGGCGCTGGAGTCCGACGCGGTAATGGTGAGCGCCCCGGTCGTCGGGTCGACGGTACCGGTCACCCCGGCGGTCGCTGCTGCGACGTCGGGGTCACCGAGGAGCTTCGCCGCCTGGAGCTGGACCGCCGTGCTCCCGAGCTCCTCGACCGGGTCGGGCAGGGTGAGCGTCGAGGAAGCGGTGCCTCCCTGGGCCGGCGTGTTGATCTGCACGAGGGCACTCGACTCGTAGGTCGGGGTGTGGATCCTGGCGTAGGTGAAGGCAGCCGTGACCGCGACGACGAGACTGACCACGATGGTCAGCTTCCGGCGCCAGAGCGTCGAGAGGAACTGGTGGACGGTCAGTGGAAGCTCGCTTTCGGTGCGGGAACGACAATTCCGGGAACGGCGAGTCGAGGATACGGCCTGTCGGGAGGTGTGCGCAGTTTCCCACCCTGGGGTGGACTGATGGCCGCGGGCCCCGTCAGCGGGCGCATCGTTGCTCCCGCACCCGTGTCATGACCGCGTCCATCGCCTCGGCCCGCTCCCGCCAGGTCGGTACCCGGGTCTCCCCCCCGGCGGTCCCCGGCGGGGGGGCACCCTGGGTCAGCGCTGCACCGGTCGCCTCGACGAACGATTCCCGCGGCGCGATCACGACGGGGGGTCCGAGCCCTCGGAATCCGGCCACCGGGGTGGCAACCGTTGGGCGCCCCGCGGCCAGGCATTCGTAGGCCTTGATCGGGTCGAGGCTCTCGGTGAAGGGGTTGACCCGGTGGGGGACGATGACCACGTCGGCGTGCTGGAGATAAGCCGGAACCTGATCGTAGGGACGGGCGCCGAGGAGGTGGACGGAGGGGGTCGCTGCCAGCCGGGCGCTCTCGGCGGTCGCCAGCTCGTCGGGTCCGACCAGCACGATCTGAAGGTCGGGTCGGGTCCGGGCCAGGTCGCCGATGAGGTCGAGGTCGATCCGTTCCTCGTGGAGCGTGCCCACGTAGAGGGCGACCGGTCCCTCGGGAAGGTCGGCCGGCCTCGGATAGATGCCCCGGAAGCGTTCGATGTCGACGCCGTTCGGGATCACATCGACCCTACGGGAGCTCCCCCGTGAGCGGGCCAGGTCGGGCGAGCACACGACCACGGCGTCGCTCCTCGCCACCAGGAGGGCGTCGTCTGCCCGCAGCCGGTTGCGGTGGCGGGGAGCGAGGGGGGCAAGCAGCCAGTCGTCGGTCACGTCGTAGATGATCGGCCAACCCGACGCCACGCTGAAGCGCGCATATGCGGCATCGTTGACCCACAGCAGCGGCTCGTGCAGCCCGATCCGGTCGACAGCGCGTGCCACCTGGCGGCCGAGGAGCCTGTCAGAGGCCGAGCCGAGCGAGCGGGGGAGCCACTTGCGGGGACGCAGCAGGTGCACCTGGGGATGGACCTGTTCGAGCCGGGGGCCGGGCCGCGGCCGCAACACGCCTCGGCGGATCTCGTGCGGGACGTCGAACGCGGGGGAGACGTAGAGCACCGACAGCTCGGGCTCGAGCGCCACGAGCTCGTCTACCAGGATCCGGATCCGCCGCCGGACCGCCCCCCATGGCTCGAGGGAGCAGACCACCAGGGAGGGGCCGGGAGACGGGTCGGCGCGCGCGCTCACCGTGCCCACTCCGTCTCGTGCAGAGCACGGTCGCGCACCCCCGGAACGCTACGCTTGCTGTGCTGTTCCCGCGTTCCACCCGAGCGCCAGAGGCCCGATGACCCGAACGCAGCCACCACCGTGACCCGCAACTCCTCCACCCCCGCGCCCGCGCACATGGCGAGGCGATCAGCGCGTATCGAACGGCTGGTCGCCAGTTCGGCCGGTTGGGCGGCGGTGGTCGCGATCGCAGTGGGCGTGGGGGTCACCCTCGCGGTGAGTCCGATCGCCGGGTTGGCCCTGGCCGGCCTGGTCCTGGTGGTCGGGGTGGTCGTCGCAGACCCGATCCTGTTGGTGGTCATCGTGCTCCCGGGCTCAGTGCTCATCCAGAGGGTGGGCGGCACGACGACCAACCTGAGTGTGGCCGATCTCCTCGTCTTCGTGGGTGGGATCGTCTGCCTCTTCCAGGTCCGGTGGAGCGAGGCCCCCTACCTGCGTCGGTTCCTGGCAGGGATCATCTGGTACGAGGCGGTGCTCATCCTGGTGGTCGTCGCCCATCCGTTCCGCGGAGACGTGATCGAGTGGTTCCACCGGCTCTCCTACCTGGCAGGCAGCGTGCTCGTCGGCTGGGTCATCGCGACCCACGGCCGTGCCAGAGAGGCGGTGCAGCTCTTCCTCCTCGCCTCGTCGGTGCTCGCGGTCTTGACGATCGAGCACGCGTTCACGCTCCACTTCCAGCCGGCCCAGTGGGGTGTCTACCAGAAGAACGCGATCGGCTCGGTGTTGTGGATCGCGATCGCCGTCGCCCAGATCAACCCGCCGTGGATGGCGCTGGACCGGACCCAGGCCCGGATTGCGAAGTACCTCTGCCTGGGTGGGCTGCTGGCCTGCCAATCGCGTCAGTCGGCCATCCTCCTGGTCGTCGCGGTGGCGACGGCCGTGGTGCTCAATCCGGAGGTGCGGCGGCGTTCGAAGCTCATCGTGCTCGCCGCGGTACCCGTCCTGGGCCTCGTCTACTACAGCCTCGAGCTCGCCGCCCGTAACAATCCAAAGTTCAACTCGGTCGCCATCCGCTTCGGCCAGATCGGGGCGGCGATCCACGTCTGGCACCTGAGCCCGATCCTGGGTGAGGGACTGCGTTTCTACAACCTGCCGCAGTTCGTGACCGTGACCGCGCCTCCAAACGTGTTCGTCGACAACCTTGCGTCCGACGGGCTGCTCGGCTCGCTGGCATTCGTCGGCCTGGTCATCTTCACGATCCGGGTCATGCTCCGGCTTCCGCGCACCTACGGCACGCTGGGTGTCGCCATCCTCCTCGCCCACTACGTGCACGGGCTCTTCGACACGTTCTGGATCGGATCTCTCTGCATCACCCCGTTCGTGATCGTCGGCATCTCGCTCGGCATGGCCGACGCCCACCGCAACGACCCGGAGCCGCCGGTGCCGGCTCCCGACGGGCGGGACGCCCGCCGGGTGGTCCCGGCAGGTCGCGACCGGGCACCCTGGCCACCCGGCGGGTGAGCCCCCGGTGACCACGGGCCGATCGCGCCTGGTGCTCAACGCGCTTCCGCTCGAACCCTGCGGGGGAGGGGTGAGCACCTATATCAGGGAGCTCCTCCGGAGTCTGACAGAGGTGGTCGACGCCGACCTCGTCGTCGCGGTCCGGCCCTCCGGGCTGGCCGCCCTCCCGAACGGGCTGACCCCCTTGGTCGCACGCGAGTCCCGGGGGGTCCGCCGGGCAATGGCCGGAGCACTCGGATTCGGTCCGGCAGACCTGACCCACGGTCTGGACGTCGATCTCCCCCTCCGTCGGCCGGGGCCGACCGTTTCGACCGTCCACGACATGGCCGTCTTCGACGTGCCCCGGACGTTCCCGCGGCATCGGGTGGCCGGGGAACGTGTCCTGATCCGGGCAGCGTTGCGGCGGGCCGATGTCGTGGTGGCGGTGTCGGCGTTCACCGCAGAACGGGTCCGCTCGCTGACCGGGCGCGACGCGGTGGTCGTGCACGAGGCCCCTGGTCACGACATGGTGCCGGCTCCGGCCGACGCCGTCTCCGACGTCCGCGCCCGCTACCGGCTGCCCGAGCGGTTCGTGCTCCACGTCGGCAACATCGAGGCCCGCAAGGACCTGGCCACCCTTGCCGAGGGGTGCGCGAGGGCCGCGATACCGCTCGTCGTGACCGGCAGCGGCCTCTGGGGCACCCGCGCCCCCCGAGGGGTCCTGGCCATCGGTCACGTGCCGGATGCGGACCTGCCCGCCCTCTACGGTGCGGCGACCCTGGTGGGGTATGCCTCCCGGTACGAGGGCTTCGGTCTCCCCCCGGTCGAGGCCATGGCCTGTGGTGCCGCGGTCGTCTCCACGCCGGTCCCGTCGGTCGACGAGGTGGTGGGGCCGGGCGCTGCGACCTTCCGGCCCGGTGATGCCGAAGGACTGACCAGGACGCTCCGGGACCTCCTGGCCGACGACGACCGCCGCGCCGAGCTGGCCCTGCGAGGGGCCGACCTGGTCCGGTCGTTGACCTGGCGTCGGACCGCCCTCGCCACGGCCGGGGTCTACCGGTCGCTCGGCGTGGCCGTCTGACCCTGGGCTCCGGCGGCCGGCCGACCCGGGGCTTCAGGCCGGGGGCCGGCGTGCCGATACCGGGCTCATGACCGGGCGCGGGCAGCACCAGGGGCACGGTCGACCGTTGCTCGCGGAGCCGGTGTGGCCGGAGGCGGCTGAGGCGCCGCCGGGAGGGGTCGGGCCGGTCGACCTCCACATCATCCCACCGGGGCTCCTCGACGACCTCTACGACCCGGACCTGATCATCGATCCCGGCTACATCGGGCCGGACCGTCGCCGGACTCCTCGTGAGCGGCGCGACACGAGCACGACCCACGACCGGTCGTCCGGTTTCGTCCGCACGCTCCTGATCGTCCTGGTCACGACGGCGGCCGCGGTGCCGCTGACCCTCATGGCCATCCACCCCGCCCCGTCCGCTACGGCTGCGACGCCGCCGGCGGGCCGGCCGGCGGTCCGGAATCAGACCCCCGGGAGCATCGGCCTCCGAACGGCCGGGCCGACCCAGCCCGCCGCGGCCACCGGACCGGCCGCCACCGGCCGGACGCGATCCCACCCGTCCGCCGCGGCATCGGCACGGATCGCCTGTGTCGCGTCCGCCGGAGCGGCGAAACGGACCGCCTGTGTCCGTCGCCGCGAGGCGGCCCGTCTCCGTGCGTTGGCCCGTCTCCGGGCGCTGCGGAAGGCGCTGCGCAGCGAGCGCACGGCACGCCGGGACGCCCTCCGGCACCGCTCCACCCCGGCCGGGTAGCGAATCGGGCGTGGGCCGAGACGGATCCGCAGCTGCGGACGCATCTCGACCGGAGCGCTTCAGATGACTCCCGGACCTGCCGATCGTGAGGCATGGATGCTGCACTGAGGGGTGATCGTGACGCGCAATGGCCGATCGGGACGACGGTCCCGATCCCCGAGCAGGAGCCGGAGGGGACGATCGGGGCCCGATCCGACCTGGGCGCCCGGCCCGACGCCGGGCTCGCCGACCTGGACGATCTGGACGATCCGAGACGGGTCCTCTCCGAGGGATACATCGGCATCGACCGCCGGCGACCGGGGGTGGCCGCCACGCTGGCCCGAGCCACCTTCGGTCAGCGGCGCTCGCTCCTGCGTCTCGAGTTCCTGATCGTCATGGGCGCCGCCGCCATCGTCGCCGCCCTCGTGCTGTTCCCCTTGGCAGCCAGGCCGGACAGGACGAACGTGGCCGCGACGACGGCCCTGTCGCCTCCGACGACCGTGCACCCGTCGGCGACCCACGGAGCGGCGACCCACCCGTCCGCCGCGCCGCCGCGAGCAGGAGCGTCTGCGCCGGCGCCCGCGAAGACCGCCCCCAGTGCGGGCACCGGCACCGCGGTCCCCGCTCCGGCCGCGACGGGACCCGCCTCGCTTCCCCAAGCTGCGCCCGCTCCCGCTCCCGCTCCCGCTGCTCCGCCGACCACCGCCCCAGCCCCGACCACGACGGTTCCGGTCCAGCCCGCGTCGACTCCTCCCGCCACCCCGAGCGCGATGGGAGCGGCCGCCCTCGCGCTCGTCCGGTACCCGTGGCAGAGCATCCCCGGGTACTCGATCCAGTTCCTGCCCATCGCCGACGCGCCCTCCCCGGGGTTCTACGGCAACACCAGCTTCACCTGGGGCCAGTCCGGTGGGGTGTCCACCCTGTACGTCTACCCTGGTGAGTCGATCGACCAATTGGCCGGGATCGTCGCCTTCGAGATCGGCCACGAGGTCGACGCAGCGGGGGTGGATCCCCAGGGTGGCCACACCCAGATCGAGAACATCCTCGGCATCCATCCGGCCAGCTGGGCGCCGGAGTGCGACTGCGCGGAGCAGGGATACCTCTCCGGGTGGTATGCGGCGGCCTTCTCCAATGCCTGGTCGCCGGGGGTCGGCAACTGGGCGAGCATCGCGCCGGAGCCCACCGGCGCCGTCCTGGCCGCGGTCCAGCCCTGGTTGAATCCGAGCATCTCCTAGGACCCGACCGATGCCCTGCTCCGCGATCGAACCGACACCGTTCCGTGATCATCGACACGTGCCCGGTGACGACCGGGTTACGCTCGCTCGCACGATCGACCGCAGCCCATGACCCGCATCGCGCTCCTGCCGAGCTCCTATCCGCCGTCGCTCGGCGGTGTGGAGGAGTTGACCCGTCACCTCGCGCTCACGCTCACCGTCGCCGGCGACGAGGTCGAGGTGTGGACCGGCACCGGCGACGACCAGGTCCCCGAGTCCGCCGAGGTACGCGACGGGCTGGTCGTGCGGCGACTGCCGATGCCGTTGCCGGCCGCCAACCTGGCCGCGGTCTCCCGGTCCGTCACCATCGGGAGCCGGACGCTCCGATCGCTGCGGCGGGCGGTCGCCGCGTTCCGGCCCGACGTCCTCCATGTGCAGTGCTTCGGGCCCAACGGCTCCTACGCCACCGCCCTCTCGCGGCGCACTGGCATTCCCTTGGTGCTCACGCTCCAGGGTGAGACCATGATGGACGACGGAGACGCGTTCACCGTGTCCCGGACCCTGCGGGCCTCGCTCCGGTCCGGGATCCGGGCGGCGGCGGCCGTCACGGCCTGTTCCGCCTTTGCCCTGGCTGACGCCGAGCACCGGTTCGGCCTCGCGGCCGGCCGGGGCACCGTGGTGCCCAACGGGGTGTCGCTGGCCGAAGCTCCTGAGTCGTCGGGCGACGTCCCGGGGTCGGTCGCCGCCCTCCAGGGGCGGCCGTACGTCCTGGCTCTCGGGCGCGTGGTCGACAAGAAGGGGTTCGACCTGCTGCTGGACGGCTACGCGGCCATGGATCCGGGGCTGCGCTCCGCGGACCTGGTCATCGGCGGCACCGGGCCGGCACTCGAGGCCCTGGAGGCCCGGTCCGAGGACTCCGGCATCGCCGGACGGGTCCACTTCACCGGGCGGCTCACCCGCGAGCAGGTCGCGTCGACAATGGCCGGGGCGACGGTGTTCGTCATGCCCAGTCGCCTCGAGCCGTTCGGGATCGTCGTGCTCGAGGCCTGGCGGGCCGGCGTGGCGGTGGTGGCCAGCGACCGGGGTGGCGCGCCCGAGTTCGTCGACGACGGCGTGAACGGGCTGTTGGTGGATCCGTTCGACGCGGTGGCGATGGCACGTGCACTCGAGCGTCTGCTCTCCGATCCGGACGAGCGCCGAGCGCTGGCCGCGGCCGGGCGGCGCCGGGTCGAGTCCTTCGACTGGCCGGTGGTCGCGGACCGGTACCGGGCGGTCTACGAGTCGGTCCTGCCGCAGCGGAGCCGGACCCCCGCGGCGTCGGGCGCCTCTGCAGATGCCGATCCGGTCCGGCCGAACGGGGTGGAGCGGTGACCGCGGCGCCCGCCGAGACCTTCCGGGTCGGCGTCGACATGATCGCGGTGGCCGATGTGGCCGAGTCCGTCCAACGGTTCGGCGACCGCTACGTGGACCGGATCTACACGCCCCACGAGATCGCCGCGTGCCGGACCGCGGGCGCCCCGGAGGGAGGCGACCCCACCTACTCGGCGGAGTCATTGGCGGCGAGGTTCGCGGCCAAGGAGGCGGTGCTCAAAGTCCTGCGTCCCCGAGAAGTGCGTCCCGAGTGGCGTAGTATCGAAGTGCACCGGATGGCAGGAGGGTGGTGCGAGATCCGGCTCTCGGGTCTTGCCGCTGCGATGGCGGCTGCCGCCGGAATCGACGAGTTCGCCGTGAGTCTCACCCACGAGGCGCCGGTCGCTGCGGCCGTGGTCGTCGGCCGGTGCGTCACCGGACAGAGGGAGGAGTGATGGTGGACGACACGATTCGCGGGGTGCTGGAAGAGCACGGTCGCCTCGCGGTCCCGGTCGAATCGCTGGCCGACGACGCGGACCTGTTCGGTGCGGGGATGACCTCGCACGCGAGTGTCAATGTGATGCTGGCCATCGAGGACGCCTTCGACTTCGAGTTCTCCGAGCAGATGCTGAAGAAGTCCACCTTCGAGTCGATCGCCTCCATCCGGGCCGCGGTCCTCGAGATGAGAGAAGGGTGACGGCTGATGACCACCGACACGTATGACCTGGTGGACGGCGGAATGACCGACGTCACCGCCCAGATGGCCTCGATCGCCGACAAGGTCGCGGGCCCGGCTGCGGGCGACGTCGACGAGCGGTCGCGGTTCCCGTCCGAGACGATCGACGCGCTGCGGGCGGAGGGCCTGCTGTCCGCACTCGTCCCGGTCGAGTTCGGCGGGCGGGGGGCCAGCATCACCGAGGTGTCCGACGGCCTCATCGCCCTCGGTCGCCGCTGCGCGTCGAGCGCCATGGTGGTCGCGATGCACCACATCCAGGTTGCCTGCCTCGTCGCGCACGGACGCAACGAGTACCTCAGGTCCTATCTCCGCGAGCTGGTCGACCACCAGTACCTGCTGGCCTCGGCCACCACCGAGGTCGGCACCGGCGGTGACGTCCGCAGCAGCGTCTGCTCGGTCGAGGTGACCGGCAGCACCTTCCGGTTGGAGAAGCAGGCGCCGGTCATCTCGTATGCGACCCACGCCGACGCGGTCCTGGTGACCGCCCGTCGTACGCCGGAGAGTCCGGCGAGCGACCAGGTGCTCGTCCTGTGCCGTCCGCCCGACCTCGAGCTCGACCAGGTGGGCGAGTGGAACGCATTGGGATTCCGCGGCACGTGCAGCACGGGGTTCGTCCTGCGAGCCGGCGGCGACGTGTCCGCCATCCTCGGCGACCCCTACGCCGACATCTCGACCCGGACCATGCTTCCCGCGGCCCACCTCTTCTGGAGCTCCCTCTGGCTCGGCATCGCATCCGACGCGGTTGCCCTCGCCCGAAAGTTCGTCCAGGCCGAGGCGCGCCGGCGTCCCGGGATGACGCCGGCTGCCGCGCTGCGCCTGGCCGATGTGACCGCACTGCATCAGCAGTTCGTGGATCTGCTCCGCGCCTCGGTGGCGCGTTACGAAGCGGCCCGCGACGACCCCGATCGTCTCTCGTCGATCGCCTTCGGCATCGCCATGAACTCGCTCAAGGTCTCTGCGTCCACGCTGGTGGTCGACGTGGTCCGGGCGTGCATGGTCATCTGCGGCCTGGCCTCGTACCGCCTCGATTCCCCCTACAGTCTCGGCCGGCACCTGCGCGACGCCATGGGCGCGTCGCTGATGGTCAACAACGACCGGATCATGGGGAACAACGCGCAGCTGCTCCTGGTCCACCGCGGGGACTGAGGGCGATGGCCGTGACACAGCAGGAACGGCCCGAAGAGGAGCAGCCGTGGGCGGAGTTCCGCCTCCAGCTGCTGGCCACCGGGCTGCTGCTCGCCACGGGGGTCGACGGCCTCTACGGCCGGTCGGAGACCTACGAGGCGGTGGCCGACGCCGTGGACCGGCTGGTGCTCCGGGTCGGGGTCGACCAGGGCGCGCTCGAGCATCCGGTTTCCCCCGGTCATGCCATGGGCCACGTTCGAGCGCAATGGCTACCTCGAGTCCTTCCCCGACCAGATGGGGTCCATCCACACCTTCCGCGGTGACGAGGCACGCCATGCCGAGCTCGTGCGCCGGACCGAGGCCCACGAGGACCGGGCACCCCTGCTCGAGACGACCGACATGGTGCTGTGCCCGGCGGTCTGCCATCCCCTCTACCCGACCCAGTCGGGCGTGCTGCCCGAGGGCGGCCGCAAGGTCGAGGTCTACGGGTACTGCTTCCGTCACGAGCCGAGCTCGGATCCCTTCCGGATGCAGGCGTTCCGCCAGCACGACTACGTCTACCTGGGCACGCCGGACGGCGCCCGCACCCACCGCGACCAGTGGGTCGAGCGTGGCACCGAGGTCCTCTCCGGGCTCGGGCTGGCGGTCGAGGCGGTCGTGGCCAACGACCCGTTCTTCGGGCGTCCCGGACGGATGCTGGCGGCAAACCAACGCTCCGAGGAGCTCAAGATCGAGCTCGTGGCCCCGGTGTTCGCCGCAGGCCGCCCGACGGCCATCTCGTCGTCGAACTGCCACCTCGACCACTTCGGTCGGCCCTTCGGCATCGAGACCGCCGACGGGGAGGTCGCCCACTCGGCCTGCTTCGGCTTCGGCGTCGACCGGATCACCCTGGCTCTCGTCGATCGGCACGGGACCGACCCCACCCGCTGGCCGACCGCGGTCCGGTCGGTCCTGTGGCCATAGTCGGCGGCCCCGGAGGGACCGCGGTGGGCACCCCGGTCCTGGCGGTGACCGCGGAGGGATTCCGGCCGCACCCGCTGCATGCCGGGGAGCGGAGCTGGACCGAGACCAACTGCTACGTGGACGTCTGGATCGAGGTGCTCCACGCGCTCGGCCTGGACCCGCTGGCAGCGGGGGCGTTCACGCTGACCTGTGACTACGACGGCGATCAGTGGACGTTCTTCAAGTATCCGCCGGAGGACCTGCGCGCGCTCTACGGCCTCGAGGTCTCCGAGTACAACGTCTGGCGACCGGTGGTCGACCATGTGGTCGAGCAGCTGGGATACGGCCGCCTCACCACGGTCGAGGCCGACTCCTGGTTCCTTCCCGACACCCGCGGCGTCTCGTACCACACGGCGCACGTCAAGAGCACCATCGTGCCGAACCAGGTCGATGTCGCCGGTCGCCGCCTCGGCTACTTCCACAACGCCGGGTACTTCGAGCTGGACGGGGAGGACTTCGACGGTGTCTTCCGCCTCGGCTCGCACGCCGACCCCGCCGCTCTGGCTCCCTACGTCGAGCAGGTGCGTCTCGAGCACGTCGACCGTGCCGCCCCGGACCTGGTGGCGCGGGCGGTGGAGCTCACCGCCGAGCACCTGGGCCGCCGGCCAGCGGACAACCCCTTCCCGCGGATGGCCGCCGGGCTGGCACGGGACCTTCCCTGGCTCTCTGAGCAGGACCTCGAGACCTTCCATCTCTACGCGTTCGGCATCTGCCGGCAGTGCGGGGCGAGCACCGAGCTGGCCGCCTCGTTCGTCGACTGGCTCAACCTGCACGACGCTCCGGGCACCGAGCCGGCCGCCGTCGCCCTCCGCGCCCTGGCGGACGGGGCGAAGGCGCTCCAGTTCGCGCTGGCGCGGGTGGTCCGCGGGCGGACGGTCGACCTCGACGCCGTGCTCGGCCCGATGGCCGACCGGTGGGAGGTGGCGATGGGCATCCTCGTCGACCGCTATGGACGCTGACGGCGACCTGCTGGCCGTTGCCGAGTGGACCTGTGCGGGAACGCCCGCCGGGCTGGCCGGGTCCCCCGAGGAGCTCGCCGGTCTGGCTCTCAGCTGGATCCCCGCCGAGGTGCCGGGCACGGTTGCCGGCGCGCTGTGTGCCGCCGGGGAGGCGGAACCCGGCTCTGCGCAGTTGGACGCGGGGGACTGGTGGTTCCGTTGTCGGTTCGCCGCCCCGGCGGGGGTGGGCCGGCCTGCAGGTCCCGACGGCGGGTGGAGCCTGAGCCTGGGGGGTCTGGCCACCCTGGCGGACGTCTGGCTCGACGGCCGCCACCTCCTGCGCTCCGAGTCGATGTTCACGTCCCGCACCGTGCCCGTCGAGTGCCTCGGGGGGGAGCACGAGCTCTGCATCCGGTTCGCCGCGCTCGCACCGGAGCTGGACCGGCGACGTCCCCGCCCCCGCTGGAAGACGGGGGCGGCCACCAGCCAGAACCTCCGGTGGGTCCGGACCACCCTCCTCGGTCGCCAACCCGGATGGACGGTGACCCCGGCTCCGGTCGGCCCGTGGCGTCCGGTGCGGCTGACCCCGAGACCGCCCGTGGCCGTCGTGCGGCGGCGGGTCGCAGCCTCCTGCACGGTGGAGAGCGAGGGACGGGTCTCGGGCACGGTGCGCGTGGACCTCGGGCTGGACGTCGACCCTGGGCAGGGCCCCGAGGCGCAGCCGATCGAGGCCACCCTGGTCGTTGGTTCCCGAGCGGCACCGCTCGAGACCAGCGAGGACGACGGTCTGCTCACACTCCGGGGTGCGGTCACCCTCGACGAGGTCGAGCGGTGGTGGCCCCACACCCACGGCCCCCAGCCGCTCTACCCGGTCCGCGCCGACGTCGGCACCGCGACGCTCGATCTCGGCACGGTTGGGTTCCGCACCGTCGAGGCAGACCGCTCCGACGGGGGGTTCCGGCTCAGCGTGAACGGGGTCCCGGTCTTCTGTCGCGGGGCGTGCTGGTACCCGATCGACCCGGTCGGCTTCGTCGTGCCCGACGACGAGGTGCTCCGCACGATCGCACTTGCCCGCGCCGCCGGCATGAACATGCTCCGGGTGCCCGGCGGGACCGTGTGGGAGGACGAGCGCTTCTTCGAGGCGTGCGACCGGGCCGGCATCCTGGTCTGGCAGGACGCCATGCTCGGCTTCCTCGACCCCCCTGCCGACGAAGCATTCACCGCCACCCTGGTGGCCGAGGTCGAGGACCGGCTGTCCGGGGCCGCCAGCCATCCGTCGCTGGCGGTCTTCTGCGGTGGCCAGGAGCTCGAGGAGCAGGGGGCGATGCAGGGTCTCCCGCCGGAACGATGGGCCACACCGCTGGTGGACGATCTCCTCCCAGCGGTGGTGGAGGGGCTCTCCCCGGGGATGGTGACCCTCCCGTCGTCGCCGACAGGGGGGCAGCCCCCGTTCCGGGTCGACACCGGCGTCTCCCACTACGTCGGGGTCGGGGTGTTCCTCCAGCCGCTCGGCGATCTGCGCCGGTCGGCGCCCCGGTTCGTGAGCGAGGGGCTGGCGTTCGCCATCCCTCCGGAACGGGCCACGGTGGACGAGCTCTGCGGCGGCGCCGCCCGGGCGGGCCACGACCCGGGCTGGAAGCGGGCCATCCACCACGACACAGGGGGATCCTGGGACCTGGAGGACGTGCGCGACCACTACGTGCAGGCCCTGTTCGGCGTGGATCCGGCGGTCCTCCGGCGCACCGATCCCGAGCGAGCCCTCGACCTCGGGCGGGCCACGGTCTGCGAGGTGATGGCCCAAGCCGCCGCCGAGTGGCGCCGTCCGGGATCGCCGTGCGACGGGTTCCTCGGGCTCGCGCTCCGCGATCTCCGTGCCGGCGCCGGATGGGGTCAGCTCGACGCCCTGGGTCGGCCCAAGGCCTCCTGGTTCGCCCTGGCCCGGGCGTTCCGGCCGGTGGCAGTCCTGGCAACGGACGAGGGCCTCAACGGGGTCGCCCTCCACCTGGTCAACGACACCGGGGCGCCGGTCGAGGCCACGCTCGTGGTCGGGCTGCACACCGCCGCCCACCTGGTGGAGGAGGGCTCGCGCCGGGTCTCGATCCCCTCGCGTGGGGGGATCGAGGTCCCCGCCGACTCCCTCTTCGACGGCTTCCGCGACCTCGCCTACGCCTACCGCTTCGGTCCCCGGCCCTACGAGCTGGTCACGGCCGACCTGGTCGACGATGCCGGCGGGGTGCTCGCATCCACCGGATTCCTCCCGGGCGGTCCCGCCCGCTCGGTGGAGGCCGACGTGGGGCTTCAGGTGGGGCTCGAACCAGCCGATGGAGGGGAGTGGTCCCTGTCCATCGCCGCCCGCAGGTTCTCCCTCTACGTCCACGTGGACGTTCCCGGGTTCCGTCCGGACGACTCCTGGTTCCACCTCCGACCGGACGGGTCCCGGGTCGTCACTCTGGTGCCCGAACCGGGAGCGGGCCCGGAGCCGCGGGGCAGGGTGCGCGCGCTCAACGCCCAGAACGAGGCGCGGGTCTCGACCTAGCACCGGGCTGCTCCGCGTCGCGAATTCGCGGTTGTGTCAGCGCTTGCTGCTCATCTACCATGGAACAGCAGGTCACGTTCGGTGCACCTGTCGGTTCCCATGGTTGATGCAGCCGGCCTGTCGGCGGATGGTCCACCGTCGACCGGCGAAGGAGAGGGCAGACCGGCTGGCATGGCAATTCTGGATCCACAGATGGACCGGGTCACGCGTGAGCGCGTGGCGGCAGCCGTGGTGCGGCCGCCTGTTGCTGCAGAGCCCGGTGGGCATGCCGGCGCCGCGGCCAAGGTGCGTCGCCACGCACTGCGCCGGCTGCTCGTCGCAGATGCCCTCGGTCTGACCGCGGCAGCCCTCCTCGGGCCGCTGCTGGTGTCGGCCGTCTCGAACAATCCCGAGTCGACGGCTGGCCGCAACGGGACGGCGTCTCTCTTCGACCTCGCGGTCATCCCGCTGTTCATCGGGGTGTTCGCGCTCTACGGGCTCTACCGCGGCGTCACCCGCCGCATCCGGATCAGCGTCTTCCCCGATCTCCGCAACATCGTCCACGCCCTCATGATCAGCGGCTTCCTCTACGCGATCGTGGGCTACGCGGCGAAGCGGGCCTGGAACATCGACGAGCTCTCGGTGGCCAAGATCGCATCCATGTGCCTCATCGCGTTCGTCATGGTGCCGATCGCCCGGGTCATCGCCTTCGGCCTCGGCGGGCGCGACTCGGTGGGATCGGTTCCGGTCATCGTGGTCGGGACGGGCAAGCTGGCCCAGACGGTGGCCAGCCATCTGCGCGCCCACTCGAGCGTCGACTTCGTGGGCTTCGTCGACGACAACCCCCTCGGACGCAACGACGTGCTCGGCGAGCTCGAGGACCTGCCGGATCTGTGCCGGCGTTTCGACGTGGCGCGGGTGGTCGTCTGTTTCTCGCAGACCCATCCCGAACGGACGACCGAGATGCTGAAGGGACTCACCGGCACGGTGGGGGTCTCCATCGTGCCGCGCTACTACGAGCTCATCACCAGCCGCTCCCACGTGGAGGACCTCTCCGGACTGCCGATGGTCGACATCGCGCCGGCCTCGCTGAGTGCGGGGTCGCGGTTCCTCAAGCGGACGGTCGACATCGTGTCCTCGACGGCCGTCCTGCTGGTGGCCTCTCCGTTCCTGCTCGTCGTGGCCGCCGTGATCAAGTGGACCAGCCCCGGTCCGATCTTCTTCCGACAGGAGCGGACCGGACGCAACGAGCGGACCTTCTCGATGATGAAGTTCCGCACCATGATAGACGGCGCCGAGGAGCACCGTGCGGAGATCGAGCATCTCAACGAGATGGACGGACCGCTCTTCAAGATCACCCACGACCCGCGGGTCACCCGGGTCGGGCGGTTCCTCCGGCGGACAAGCCTCGACGAGTTCCCGCAGCTGATCAATGTCTGGAAGGGCGACATGTCGCTGGTCGGACCGCGCCCCTTCGTGGTGGAGGAGGCGGCCAGGATCGAGGGTTGGGCCCGCAAGCGCTTCGAGGCCCGTCCCGGGATGACCGGCCTCTGGCAGGTCTCCGGGCGGAACGAGCTCTCCCATCTCGAGCTCTGCCGGCTCGACTACCTCTATGTCGCTTCCTGGTCGTTCTGGTGGGACATGCAGATCCTCTGGCAGACCCCGGCGACCGTCTTCCGGGGCCGCGGCGCCTCGTAGCCGCCGCCGTGCATCCGGGCGTTCAGTCCCGGTGCAGCCGCTCCTCTGCGAGGACCTCCTCGATCCGGGCCAGGAATCTGGCCGACGAGAAGCGCCGGGCGTGCGCGGCCATCGCTCCGGCATCCCAGGTCCCAGCGGCCAGGCGCCGCACCGCGGTGGCGATCGCGGTCGGGGTCGCCTCGTCGAAGAAGACCCCGGTCGTCCCCTCTTCGATCGTGTCGAGGAACCCGCCCCAGCGCAGCGCGGCAGTCGGGCGGCCGAAGGCCGCCGCCTCGATCGGGGTCAACCCGAAGTCCTCATAGGAAGCAGCCACCAGTCCGAGGCACGACGCGTAGAGCCAGCGCAGGCCAGCGTCGTCCACCCGGCCCAGGAGCGTCACGTTGGCCGGGGCGGCAGCGGCGATCCGCTCGGCCTCGGGACCGGTGCCCACCACCACCAGCCGTCGGTCGGGCAACCGGCTGAATGCCTCGGTGACCGCACCGACGTTCTTGTAGGCCAAGAGCCTGGAAACGCACAACAGGAATCCGGGCTCGAGATCGGCCGGTGCCCCGCGGGGTCCGTCCGTCTCGATGTCGACGGGTGGGGGGACCACGTCGGCCTCGATGCCGTAGAGGTCGGCCACCCGTGCGCGCACCGCGTTGGAGTTGACCAGGTACCGGTCCGCCGATGCAGCCGCTCGTCGGTCCCATCGCCGGAGGGCCGGGGTGAGCGCGGCGAGCACGGCCGCCGACGGCCGGGACGAACCGGCCAGGTACCGGTCCGACTGGTAGAGCCATCGGGCCGGTGTGTGGCAGTAGACGACCTTGCGTCCGCTGACCCGGGCCCCGTGGGCCCACCCGCTCGACGAGCAGAGCGCTACTTCGGCGTCGACACGGAGGCGCGAGAAGGCGGGCGCGAGGAGGGGGAGGGCGAGACGGTGGTGGTGGCGCAGGATACCGACCCGGTCGAGCGGCAGTGTGTTGATCTGGTGGCCGGCGAACCCGGGGAAGGTCCCCCGCGGATCGTAGAGCGAGGTGTAGAGCGGGGCGCCGGGGTAGGCGGTGGCCAGCGCGAGCACCACCCGTTCCGCGCCGCCCTGCTGAGTGAGGTAGTCGTGGACCAGTGCCAGCGGGCGGGGTCCGCTCACGCGAAGGCGGCGCCCACGGCGGCGGTGTCGAGCAGCGTGTCGACCGAGACGATCTTCCCGTCAGCCAGCCGCCAGATCTGGACCTCCTCCATGTCGACCGGCCGGCCCTTCGGGCTGGTGAAGGCGACATGCAACCAGGTCATCACCAGGTCACCATCGGACAGGAGGGCCTTGAGCTCGAACTCGCTGAAGTCGAGCTCGGCGAGCTGGGCGAAGAAGTCGGGCAGGCTCCGCTTCCCCTCATAGACGCCGAACCAGGGTGCGGCATCCCGGTCGGCGGCATTGACCGCCCACCGGACGTTCCGGTCGACCATGCCCATCACGGCGAGCAGGTCGCCGCGGCCGAGCGCCTCGGTCACCGAGCGGACGATGTCGGCATTCGCCGTCACAGCTTCCTCCTGTCGTCCCGGGTGCGGACGTCGCTTCCCGGTCCCCGAGCGTAGGGGCTGGTGCCGGGGATGACGGACACCGCCCCACCGCCCTCTGGCTGTCCGGTGGCGACCGGTACACTGCCGGCGTTCACGTCCTCTTCGTCTGCACCGCCAACATCTGCCGGTCGCCCATGGCGGCAGCGCTCCTCGCGGCGCAACCGGATGCCCGTCCGGGTGTCCTCGACGTCGCCTCGACCGGCCTGCTCGAAGCCGGACGGCCGGTGCCCGACGAGGTGCTGGACGTCATGTCCTCCCGGGACATCGACCTCGCGGGTCATCGGAGCACCACCCTGTCTCCGCCGCAGTTGGCGGCTGCGGACCTCGTGCTCGGGATGGCCCGCCGGCACGTGCACGAGGTCGTGCTGCTCGACCCGGGGTCACTGCCGCACACCTTCCGCCTGAAGGAATTCGTGCGCCGCGCAACCCTGGTGGGGCCCCGACCCGACGGGCAGTCCGTCGAGGACTGGATCTCCGAGGTCCACGGGACCCGCGATCGGGCCTCGCTCCTCCACCGCGACCGGTCGGATGACGTCGTCGACCCCTACGGCGGGCCGGCCGCCGGATACCAGGCGACCGCGTCGGAGCTCGAGCTGCTCGTCGGAGACCTGGTCCGCCTGCTGCATCCGGGATGACAGTCTGTCGAGACGTGCGGTTGCACGGGACAGGTGCGAACATTGTCGAGTGCCCGACGGCTGCGTCATCAGGGAGTTGCCGGACGGAGGCCGCGAGTTCGTGCTGGAGGACCCCGTCCTTGCCTCCATCCAGGTCGACGTGGCCTGCAGACTCCGCTTCGGGCTGACCGAGGTGGCGGTCGGGAGCCAGTTCTCGGTCGAGATCGACGGGATCGGCCACCGGCTCGACCCGCGTCGCACAGGGGAGCTCGGCCCCCTGCTCGCCCTCTATCCGGGCACCGCCCGCTGGTTGTGGGCCTCACCCGAGGGCATGCTCACCCTGGTCTTCGAGAACGGGTCCCGACTCACCGTCGTCCCCGAGGTCAGCGCACCGGCCTGGTCGGTCGGGGCGATGTCCTGGCCGCCGGTTCGACAGACCTGATCCGTCGCCCGCGCGGCCGAACGCCGGGTGCTCAGGAGCGGAGCAGTTCGGGGTGGCGGGCCGCGACCATCCGCTCCATGCCCTCGCGCCAGTCGACGCTCGTGGGGCCGACCAGTTCGTGCATGCGGGTGACGTCGATCTGCACGCTGTCGATGGTGTCCCGGGTGGGGGCGAAGCTGGGCGTGCACCCGGTCAGCTCGCCGAGGTGGCCGCACCACTCTTCGATGCTGGCCGCCTGGCTGCCGCCCCAGTTGACCACCGTGGCGGGGATGGAGGCCGCTGCGAGCAGGCCGGGGACCATCGCCACGATGTCGTCCTCGTGGATGGGGTGGTAGACGCTCGGTGCGTCGACGTGGACCGGGATCTCGTTCCCGTGGAGCATCATCTCGAGGTGGATGGCCGGCCACCCGCCGCGTGGGCCGTAGGGCACCGAGAGCCGGGCGATCGTGGTGGGGAGCTCGAAGCGCCGGGCTGCCCAGC
This sequence comes from uncultured Acidimicrobiaceae bacterium, assembly GCA_963753905.1. Lineage (GTDB taxonomy): Bacteria > Actinomycetota > Acidimicrobiia > Acidimicrobiales > RAAP-2 > Bog-756. The sequence continues at coordinate 662,469 of CAVWDZ010000001.1, forward strand.
GGGCGGTCGCCTCGGCCGCGATCTTGCTGATCGAGTAGGTACGGAGGAACGGCCAGACCCCGTGGTTGTCGCCGAGCTCGTCGCCCTCGGAGAAGACATGGTGGCCCATCGGCTTGTAGATGCCGGTCGTGGAGCAGTGCAGGAAGGCGTCCGCGTCCCGGTGGTGCTCCATGAGCCAGGCGAGCCCTCCGCTGTTGGACTCGAGGTCGGTGTCCCAGTCGTTCGACTTGGCCACCGCGAAGTTGACCACGACGTCGGCGTCGCGGGGGAGCCCTCCGACGTCGCCCGACGCCAGATCGATGGGGACGCAGCGGATCCCGGCGGCCTCGAGCCGCTGTCGGGCGTCGGCGTCGCGGAATCGGGCCCCGCCGACCACCTCGTTGTCGACCGCGAGGGCATGGGCCACCGGTTCGGCCACCTGCCCGGTGACTCCGGTGATCACGATGGTCTTGCCGGCGAGCGGTGGCGGCGGCATGGGCACTCCTCTGTGCTGGCCCGCTCCGGCACGTGTACGAGGTCGTGCAGGGCCGGCGGTCGGGACGGACGCCGGCCGATCCTACCGGCGCTGTGGACACCGCCCGTTCCCCTGAGCCATACTGTCTGTTCCGCCAGTTTTCGTCGGGAGGCCACATTCTCCCAGGTCACCGATGCATCGCCCTGGCGGGCCGACCAGTAACCGCAACCCCAATTTCTAGGAAGTGACTGTTCCATGAGTGCCACCTGGCGCAAGCACGCAGCCTGCCGGGGCATCGATCCTGACGTCTTCTACCCGGTTTCCGACGAGGAGGCCGCCGAGGCCAAGTCGATCTGCGATCAGTGTGCCGTACGTGAGGCATGCCTCGAGCACGCACTGGCCAACCGGGAGCGCGAGGGGATCTGGGGCGGCACCACCGAAAGGGAGCGCCGCCGGATCCACCGGCAGCGTCGCAAGTCCGCCTGATCCCAGCGGGCGTGGCCACGACGCCGGTGCGGCCACCGCTCGCATCGTGACCGCCGGAACGTGCGACACCGCCGCAGCGGTGGCGCGGGTACGGGCGACGCTCTCGGCGCACACCGCCGGCGATGCGCGCGAGGAGCGCTCGCTGCTGGTCGTCCTCGACGCGTTGGATCGGCTTCCCGCCCCCTTCGATCGCACCGCCGACCCGACCCACCTCACGGCTTCGGGCATCGTGGTGGGCCGCCAGGGGGTCGTCCTCCTGAGGCACCGACGGCTCGACCGGTGGCTGCAGCCAGGCGGCCACATCGATCAGGGTGAATCCCCGGAGGACGCGGCTGTGCGCGAGTGCCGCGAGGAGACCGGCCTCGCGGTCACGCACGTCGCTGCGGGTCCGCTGCTGGTGCATGTCGACGTGCACGGTGCTGCGGACGGGCATGAGCACCTCGACCTGCGCTATCTGCTCGACGGCCCCGACCTCCCTCCCGACCCTCCGGTCGGCGAGAGCCAGCAGGTGGCCTGGTTCGGCTGGGACGAGGCCGCGGAGGTCGCCGACCTGGCGCTGGCCGGGGCCCTGCGGGCTGCCCGTAGGCTGAGCGGGGCCGCGCCCGGGGACCACCGGGGAGGTCCCGAGGAGGACGATGGCTGAGCCCTTCGACACCCTGTTGCAGGTGCAGGCGCACGACACCATGCTCGACCAGCTGCACCACCGGTGGGAGACGCTCCCGGAGCGGGCGTCCCTGACCGCAGAAGTGGCTCGCCGGCGCGCGCTGGCCGACGAGCTGGCGGAGGTGCAGGCTGCCGTCGACGATCTGGTCGCCCGCCAGCGGGCCCTCGAGGAGCGCATCGCCTCGGGAGCGCGGCGCCGCCACGAACTCGAGGAGCGGATGCGCACCGGCGCGGTCTTCGCCGCTCGCGACCTGCAGGCGATGGACCACGAGGTCCATCAGCTCGAGGACCGTCAGCGGCATCTCGAGGAGGAGGAGATCGCCCTGCTCGAGGAGGAGGAGCCCCTCGACGAGGCCCTGGCCGGCCACCGGCGGACCGAGGCCGAGCTGGCGGCAGAGGTGGAGCGGCTCGAGGCGGCCATCGCCGAGGCCGGGGTGACCATCCGCGCCGCCGTCGCCGAGGAGGAGCGGCTGCGCGCGGCCTGCGCGGCCCGGCTCCCGTCCGACCTGGCCGAGCGCTACGAACGACTGCGGTCCCATCTGGGAGGGGTCGGAGCGGCCAGGCTGGTGGGTGACCGGTGCAACGGCTGCCACCTCACGCTGCCGTCGGTCGAGGTCGAGCGCATCCGCAGCCAACCCAGCGACGCCGTCGTCTCGTGCCCCCAGTGCGACCGGATCCTGGTGCACGCGTGAGTGACGTCGGGCCGGGGAACGGGTCGGCCGGCAGGCCCGTGCGGTGTTGATCCTGGTACGGCACGGGGAGTCGACCGGTAACGCGGACGGGCTGCTCCTCGGACGGACCGATGCCCCCCTGACCGAGCGCGGCCTCGACCAGGCCCGGTCCCTGACGGCCGCGGTGTCCGGCGCGACGCGGATGATCTCGAGCCCGCTGGGCCGCGCCCGCGCCACCGCCGAGGCGCTCGGTACCGGACTGCCGGTCGAAGTCGACGAGCGTTGGATCGAGATCGACTACGGCGAGTACGAGGGCAGTCCTCTGGGCTCGGTGCCCGCCGAGGTCTGGACCCGGTGGCGGGTCGATCCCGGATTCCGGCCCCCGGGTGGCGAGAGCCTCCTCGAGGCGGGCACCCGCGTCCGGTCCGCATGCGAGGAGCTCTTCGGTCCCGACGGCGCGGGCGTCCGGGATGGCGGGCCTGTGGTGGTGGTCAGCCACGTCTCGCCCATCAAGGCGGCCGTCTGTTGGGCGCTCGGGATGGGCGACGAGGTCGCCTGGCGCCTCTACCTGGCCACCGCCTCGGTCACCCGGATCACCTGGGGCCAGTCCGGCCCGCTCCTCTCCGGCTTCAACCACACCCCCTGGTCCTCCGCCGGTTGACTCCGGCGGGCACGACGGGAGCCCCCGGACGCTTCAGCGGAGGAGCTGGCCCGCGGCGAACGTCATCGCCCGCTCGGCCGAGGGGGCGGACCGGAGGGCCAGGTTCCGGAGCCCGCACCAGGCCTCCCACCCGGTGGCCTGCTCGAGCAGGTCGAGCAGGAGGCCGGCGTCTGCACCCTTGGCCTCGAGCTCGGGTGCCAGGGTGTGGGCAAGCTGCTCGCGGAGGAGCGATCGGTGGGCGACCAGGACCTGCACCAGACCGGAGGAGGTGGAGGCCCGGGCGTACGCCGTCCGGTAGACGGGACCGAGCTGCTCGAAGAGCTCCCGACGCTGGCGGCACAGGGCGCGGACCCGGGGTGGGGTCGGACCACGGGGCGGCACCCCGCGTATCAGGCCGTGCTGGCGGGAGAGGGCGAGCTCGACGGCGCCTGTCAGGAGACCGTCCATGCCGCCCTCGAAGTGGTTGAAGACCATCCGTCGCGAGATGCCGGCCCGCCGGGCGACCTTCTTGGCGGAGGGTGGGTCTGCGCGGCCGTCGATGAGCTCGATCATGGCGTCGAGGAGGGAGAGCCGGGTGTGTTCCCCGCGCGCCAGCCGGCGATCGGACGCCCGTTCCGGCGCGGTACGTCCCCGGCCGACCGCGCGCCCGGCACCGCGCGCGACGCGCGCGTGCCACCCTGCCCCTCCAGCCCCCACCCCATCAGGTTACGACGCTCTCGCCGCGGATGTTCGGCGAACGAGCCGCTGCTCCGGAACGGGTCAGGGCCGCACGACCACTTTGATGGCATCCTGTGTCCGGTCATCCGCCACCCGGAAGGCCTCGGCCGCGTCGTCGAGGCCGAAGTCGTGGGTGACCATCGCACCGTGCAGGTCCGGCGTGTCGGCGAGGACGTGGGCCGCCTCGCCGAACTCGTCGACGCCGTGGTGGTGGCCGTAGGTGAACGCGGGGATCAGGGTGATCTCCTTCATCTGGATCGAGAGACCGATGGTGACCGGCGTCCAGTAGGTGCCGAGGATCGAGACCGTCCCCCCGGGACGCACCAACTCGGTGGCGGTGTCGAGTGAGCTCTGGGTCCCGGCCGCGTCGAGGACCACGTCGTACGCGCTCCCCGCCCCGATGTGCGCACCGAGCCGAGCGCCGGCCTCCACCCGCCGCTCGCGGCGGGCGACCAGGTCGACCGCCGCCCCCAGGTGACGGGCGCCGGTGATCGTGCACAGACCGATCGGGCCCGCTCCGATGACGAGGACCCGCACGCCGGCGACCACCCCGGCCCGATGGATGCCGTGCAGGGCGACCGCGAGGGGCTCGACCAGATGTCCCTCCTCCAGCCGGACACCGGGAGGGAGGGGTTTCGCGCAGGCGGGGTCGACCCACGCCTCGTCGGCCAGTCCGCCGTCCCGGCTCACCCCGTACATGGACCCGAGGGACGCGGCGCACTGCTGCTCCTCGCCGGCCAGGCAGCGATCGCAGGCGCCGCAGCGGGCGACCGGCAGCACGGCGACGGCGGAGCCGTCGTCGAGCCGTCCGCAGAACTCGTGGCCGAGGGTCACCGCGGAGGGCCCGAAGCCGGCGAGCTTGAGGTCGGAGCCGCAGATGCCCGAGCTGGTCACGGTGACCCGCACCGCGTCGTTGGTCTCGGGCTCGGTCGGGACGACCCGGATGCCGTCGGCGGTGATCCGAACGCCTCGCACCGCGGTGGAACCTACCACCGGCGCGGTGGACAGCTCCGCGGGTCAGAACGGCAGGTGATAGCAGGCGAGCACGCCTGCGCCTCGTTCCGGCGGTACCCCGACCAACCAGGTCAGGAATTCCGCCGGGCGGGCGCAACCCGGGGCGCGGGTCCGGGCGAATCGACGGAGCTCCCGATGCTCCCATCGGCGATCGCCATCGGGGTTCGAGGGTGGTAGGGCCTCCAGGTGCGCCTCGTGATGCGGACCCGGGGGGCGGGACCTCGCTGCGCCTTGCACGGGCACCGATCGGATGGTCGCGGACCCACCGGGCAGTGTGCCCAGGCCGGAACGTGCATAGACTGCGCCCTCGGACCTGATGACCAAGCGCGGATCGGGCCGGTCGGGGAGGCGGGCGTGTTCGGCATCACGGTGAGCGACTTGTTGTTCCGGAAGCGGCAGTTCTTGATCGCCATCGCAGGGGCGGCCCTCGTGTTCGCGATGACCCTGCTCCTGGCCGGCCTGGCGGCCGGGTTCTCCGTCGAGGTCAATGCGACTGTGCGGTCGTTCGGGGCCGACTGGTGGGTTGTGGCCAACGGGTCGTCGTCCCGGGTGGCCGCGCTCAACCCGGTTGCAGCCAGTGCGGCCGCCCGGGTGGCCACCTCGCCCGGGGTGACCCGGGCGACCCCGGTCATCATCGTGCCCCAGACCGCATATGTCGCCGGATCCCCGGTCAGCGTCAACATGATCGGGCTCCCGATCGGCGGCATGGGCTCCCAGCAGGCCACCCAGGGCCGGAACGTGAGTGGCCCGGGCCAGGCCGTGGTCGATGCGCGGATGGGCCTCGGCCTCGGCCGGACGTTCTCGATCGGTCCGAGGACCTTCACGGTGGTGGGGCTGACCAGCGGGCGGACCCTGCTCGGCGGACAGCCGAACGCGTACGTGACCCTCGGTGACGCCAGGACCACTGCGTTCCGGGGGGCCGACCTGCTGAGCGCGGTGCTCGTGACCGGCACCCCGAGGGCGCTCCCGCCGGGGCTGTCGCTCCGCTCCAACCAGGCCATCGAGCAGGGAAGCCTCCAGCAGATGGCCAGCGGCATCTCGTCGATCAACAACTCGAAGTTCATCTGCGCCGCGATCGCCGCGATCATCGTGGCCTCGTTGGTCTACGTGACCGCGCTCGAGCGGAATCGCGACTTCGCGGTCCTGAAGGCTCTCGGAGCCTCGTCGAGGGCGCTGTTCGAGGGGCTGGCCCTGCAGTCGAGCATCGTCACGCTGATCGCCGCCCTCGTGGCCATCGTGATGGCCCAGTTCATGACCGGCCTCTTCCCGCAAACGGTTGCCATCCCCGGCAGCGCCTATCTGGTTCTCCCGCTCGTGGCGATCGGGATCGGGCTGTTCGCCAGCCTCATCGCGCTGCGGAGAGCCGTGGCCGCCGATCCGGCACAGGCCTTCGCGGGCTGAGGAGGAGACGTGGCCGAGCTCGAGATACGCGATCTGACCAAGGAGTTCGACTCGGGTGGCTACGTCGTCCGGCCGCTCGACAAGCTCACCCTGGAGGCCGAGGACGGCGAGTTGGTGGCGTTGCTGGGTCCGAGCGGATGCGGGAAGACCACGCTCCTCTCGTGTCTGGCTGGCCTGCTCACCCCGACCTCCGGCACGATCCGGTTCCAGGGCGCGGACATCGGAGGCCTGACCGGTGCCGCGGTCGCAGAGCACCGTCAACACACCGTGGGGGTGGTGTTCCAGGCGTTCAACCTGCTGAGGAGCCTCTCGGCCCGCAAGAACGTGATGGTCCCGATGACCTTGGCCGGGGTCGGGCGCCGGGAGGCAGGCCGCCGTGCCGACGAGCTGCTCGAGCGGGTTGCGCTCTCCGAGCGCCTGCACCACCTGCCACGACAGCTCTCCGGCGGCCAGCAGCAGCGGGTAGCGATCGCCCGGGCGCTGGTGCACGACCCACCGCTGGTCCTGGCCGACGAGCCGACCGCCCATCTCGACCACATCCAGGTCGAGGGGATCCTGCTCCTGTTGCGGGAGCTGGCCGCTGCCGGGCGGATGGTGGTCGTCTCGACCCACGACGACCGGATCACCCACATCTCGGACCGGGTGATCGAGCTGGTACCTCACGCGTCGACCGCAGAGCACGAACCGGTCGAGATCGCACTGGCCGCGGGTGAGACGCTGTTCGAGCAGGGTGACCGCGGTGACCTGGTCTATGTCATCGAGGAGGGCAGCGTGGAGATCTTCCGGGAGCGCGCCGACGGAAGCGAGGAGCTCCTGACCCTGCTCACCGCTGGCAACTACTTCGGCGAGATCGGCCCGATCCTCAATCTGCCCCGCAGCGCCTCGGCCCGTGCGACAGAGCCGACCTGCCTCTCCGCCCTGACCGTTCGCACTTTCCGGCGGCGTTTCCCCTCGACTGTGCGCGAGGCACGGGCGGGGTGACCACGCGCGGTCACGGGTCCGCGCAGCGTCGACAATCTGAAGCGCCCCGGTTTAGAGTGCGTGCATGTTCGACTCGGTGGTGGTGGGAGCAGACGACTCGGCCACGGCGGCCAAGGCGGTGCAGGCGGCCATCGACCTGGCGAAGCTCGCCGGAGGCGACCTCCACCTGGTGACGGCCTACAAGCCGACCTCGACCAGCGCGAGCGGTCTGCCCGGCCAGTTCCAGAACGTGGTCCTCGCGAACGACCACGCCCAGCGGTTGCTGGACGATCTGGCAGCACAGGCCCGAGCCGGATCGGTCAGCGTGAAGACCCACGCCCTCAAGGGCGACCCCGCCCAGGCGCTGGTGACCGTCGCCGAGCGCGAGAAGGCCGACCTCATCGTGGTGGGCAACAAGGGCATGCAGCGCAAGGTGCTTGCCAGCATCCCCAACACAGTGGCCCATCAGGCACCGTGCTCCGTGCTCATCGTCAAGACAGTCTGACCCGGTGAGTCGGGCAATCGGTCCTGCCCCACTCCCGTTCCGCAATCCGGTCCCCGTGAAGGAGCGTCCATGTACGACACCGTGGTGGTAGGAGCCGACGACTCGCCGACGGCCGCCGAGGCGGTGAACCGGGCGGTCGTCCTCGCAAAGCTCTCCGGGGGCACGCTCCACATCGTGACCGCCTACAAGCCGAAGCCGGTCGATGGCGGCGACCTGCCCGACGAGTTTCGCTACACGGTTCCGTCGACCATCGAGGCGGACGTCCTGTTGCGGAATCTCGGAGGCGTGGCGGCGGAGCAGGGCGTGCGGTTCGAGACCCATGCGGCGACCGGCGACCCGGTGGACGCCCTCATCGGGGTCGCCGAGCGGGAGAAGGCCGACCTCATCGTGGTGGGGAACAAGGGGATGCACGGCGCACGCCGGGTGTTGGGGAGCGTGCCCAACTCGGTTGCCCGCCGCGCACCGTGCTCGGTGCTCATCCTGGCGACGACCTGACCCCACTGTTCGCTTTCGCCCTGTGCCAGGGCCATACTTGCGGGCGGCTGCCGATCCGGGCAGGCGACGACGACCGATGGAGGGCCGGGCGATGGCTGACAAGGCAAAGGCGGGCGGCGGTGTCCCGACCAAGATCGTGGTCGGGACGGACGGATCGCCCACGGCCGAGCGCGCCGTGGCAAAGGCGATTGCCCTGGCTCGGGCGCTCGGTGCGGAGCTGATCATCGTGTCGGCATACAGCAGCCGTGCCCCCTCCGGGGTCGCCGCGGCCGGCATCGCCCTCGACTCGGGATGGGTCGCCGCCGCCCACACCGCAGCGGAGGCGACCGCCAAGGAGGCCGGCGAGAAGGCCCGTGCGGCAGGCGTGGAGAAGGCCGCCTACCAGGCCGTCTCCGGTGATCCGTCCGAAGCGCTCATCCGGGTCACCGAGGAGGAGAATGCGGACCTCCTGGTAGTCGGGTCGAAGGGGATGCAGTCGACGGCCCGCTTCCTTCTCGGCCCGATCGCCAACAAGGTCTCGCGCAAGGTGTCCTGCGATCTGCTCATCGTCGAGACCAGCGAGTAGCTGCGCCCCCGGCGGCGCCGGTGCGATCAGCTCGAGGGTGACGGGCTGGTGAAGGGGCCCGAGGGCTGTTGGTAGGTCCACACCTGGGTGCTGTTCTGTCCTGCGCGCAGTCCGGTGTGCAGTTGTCGTCGTCCGAGACCAGCGAGGACCCCTCGATCCGTGGGTTCCGGCCGACGACCTCGGCGGTGCCGTCTGCGCCCCGGAAGGCCGCATAGTGCCAGGACCCACCGTCCTCGGTGACGACGAAGCCGGGGGTGTTGTCCGCTGCTTGGAGCAGGACCAGGAAGTCGGGTTGACCGTCTCCGGTGACATCACCCACGGAGATCGGCGAGTCCGGAAGGAGCTAGAGGACACCGGGAGGCACGTTCGCGCCCGGTTGCCAGCTCGGGGCTGCCAGTCTGGCGAGCGGCGACCAGGACCCGTCGGTGTATCCGAGGACCTGGACCGGGTGGCCACCGGAACCATAGGTGGAGGACACGACCGCGACGAGTCGTCCGCGGTCGGGAACCGGGTCGCTGAGGATCAGGGTGTAGGGGCTGGATCGTGTGCTCCCGGCCGCCGCCGAGTCGGTCGCGGCCTCCGCCGCGGCGAACGCCGCGAGCCGGGTGGAGGCCCGGAGCACGGACGCGCTCGCCACGGTCGGCGTCGTGGTGCTGGCCGGCACGTGGGTGGGGGCCGTGCTCGGGGCCGGCGGTTCGGACACGGGAGTGGTCGCACAATCCGCAAGGAGCAAACTGCCCGACACCAGCGCGATCGCCGCGACCACCGGGACGATGCCGAGGGGCCGCTGCACGCGTGCGACTCCTCCCGAGCTCACCGGATCGGAGTGCCGTGGTTCCTCACGGCTCCTCACCCCGGCCGTCCGGGTCGGGTGGGTCGGGTGGGTCGAGGCTCGCCGTGGCATCGATGATCTGCCCCGAGGGCTCGAGGTAGGTCCGGCGCGCTCGGTGCCGGGGATTGAGCGCCATCACCAGCCGGTTGACGGCGAAGGCGAGCAGTCCGATCGCCATCACCGCGGCGGTGATCACGAGGATGACGAAGGCACCGAGGAGGATGGCAGCCACGACGGCAACGACGACGACGATGCTGAGGATCGAGCCGAGGCACCCGAGCCCGGCGCCCGGTCGGCCCTGGGAGTGGACGGTCACCCGCACCCCGCCAGTCTGCCACTGCCTCTTTTGCCCGGCGCTCGCCATCGGCACGGTGGCTACGGTGGTCGCGTGTCCGACCCACATGCTCTGCCGGATCGGCGTGCCGGAGACGGTCAGCTCGGCGTCGACGTCCCGCTGGACCGGTTCGAGCAGTTCGTCGCCGACGCACTCGACTCACTGCCCGAGCAATTCGGCAGGGCGATGACCAACGTGACGATCAGAGTGGAGGAGGAGGCCGAGGGCTCCTCGCTCTTCGGCCTCTATACGGGGGTTCCCCTGACCAAGAGACCCCGAGGGCCCTGGTACGCCAATACGGACCACATCGTCATCTATCGGAAGACCATCTGCAGCCACTGCCGATCGGAGGCGGAGGTCCGCGCGCTGGTGCACAAGACCGTCCTCCATGAGATCGCCCACCATTTCGGGATCAGCGACCCACGCCTCGAGGAGCTCGGGTGGGCGTGACCGGAGGGATCCCGTTCCCTTGAGCGGTCACCGAGCGCCGCAAAATGGTGCTACTCCACGTATTACCATGAACGATGTCAAGCGGCGTCCGTGTCGCGTCTTAGGGGATCATTACGAAGGCTTCATCTGGCCCTAACGTCTGCCGATCATCCTGGAAGCAGCGATCATCAGTCACCCACCGTGGAAAGGATGCGGCCAGTGAATTGGTCACGGCGCCAGCGCTCTACCGGACACCGAATGGGTCCCTGTCAACGATGTGGTCGGACCCTTCCCCTCGCCAAATCGACGTCCGTCTGGACGCGCATCCTCGGGAGCGGACCCGAGCGGAGGTGGATGTGCAGGTCGTGTGTCGCCGACTGCGTGGCCGAGATCGACTGGTTGGAGGATGCAGCACCCTCGGCGGTCCCCGGGAGAAGGACCTCGTACCACCAAGGTGAACGGAAGGTGGCATAGCTCCTCCGGCGACTCTCCTGGGGCGGTGACCTCGGAGAACGTGGTCCTCGAGTCGGGGAGCCTCACCCGGTTGCGTGCCGACCGGTCGCTGCCTACATTGTGCCGTGAGCGCTCGGGCGAAGAGCGGGCGGACCGACCGGAGGTGGACCATGAGATCTCGAGTGACTCGTTGGCTTGTCGCGCTGTTCGGAGCTGCCGCGCTGATCATGGGCATCGTCGGGGCGGTCGCCGGAGGTGATGCTGTAGCACAGCCCCAGCTCCTGTTCCCTCCGACCACACTGGTCGTGCACTGCTTCCCGAGTCCGTACCAAGGCTTCTCCACCATCGGCGCTGCGGTGAGCGCGGCGACACCTGGTGACACCATCCAGATCTGCCCGGGCACCTACGACGAGGACGTCGTGATCCCCCCTGGCAAGCCGCTCACCCTCGAAGGGATCGGCCATCCCACGATCAACGCGGCGGGCCTCGACAATGGGGTACAGGTGCTCGCTTCCGGCAGCACGGTCACCGGCCTGACCGTGACCAATGCGATCGGGGAGGGGATCCTCGTCATGGGGGCACCGGGCGCGCCCATCCAGAACGTGACCATCAACTGGAACACGGTCGTCCACAATGATCAGGGCAACCCGACCGGAAGCGTGCTCAGCGGCTCGAGCTACCCCGAGTGCAACGGCGCGGGGGAGGAGCCCGGCGACTGCGGCGAAGGGATCCATCTCATGGTGGCGGACGACTCGAAGGTCCTGCACAACATGGTGACTGGCAACAGCGGGGGAATCCTGCTGTCGGATGAGTTCGGACCCACGGACGGCAACCTCGTCGCCTTGAACAATGTGTCCAACAACATGTACGACTGCGGGATCACGGTCGTCAGCCACAATCCTGGCTCGTTCGCCAACGGCGTGCCCCAGCCGACGGCCGGCGGGGTGTTCGACAATCAGATCATGTCGAACTGGATCCTGCAGAACGGGCAGGCAGGCCAAGGCGGGGGCGTGATCCTCGCCACGCCGTTCCCGGGGGGTGCGGTCTACAACAACCTGGTCCAGAACAACCTCATCTCCGGGAACGGGCTCGCCGGGGTCACCGTGCACAGCCACGCGCCCGGTCAAGACCTCAACGGCAACGTGATCAACGGAAATTACATCGGGACGAACAACCTGGACGGGGATTTCGACTTCTCGCCGGCCATCGACCCGGTCACGACGGGAGTCCTCGTGGGCACGGTCGCCCCGCTCAGCATCACCATCCAGAACAACACCATCGCAAATGACACCTATGGCATCTGGATGATGCCGGCGACATCCGCCACGGGCACCACCACGAACACCTTCATCCAGGTCGGTTTCCCGGTCGTCGTGGCACCCTGACGCCGGGAGGTCCGGCTCTCGGAGTCGCGGATGCGTCCAACCAGGGCGCAGCCACGTCATGCGCCTGACGTCTCCTGCTCATGACCGATCGGCTCGTCAATGACACCCGCCGGAACCGAGAGAGCGCCAGCGGGCTGGTATTCCGATCCCTGGGGCTCCCCGCTGTGGAGATGGTGGGACGGTGACACCTGGACCCCCTACGTTTCGCCAGGTGCAGCGGTCGTCTCGCACCTCCACACCGATGAGCAGAGGGCGGCTCCGTACGCCAAGGCGGCATTCGTCTGCTGGGTCCTCGTGCTCTCGGCGGGTCTGCTGATCGCGTGGGCAGGTGCCCATCAGGAACGTGCTGCCTGGGATGCGATGCGAACGCAGCTACAGGACCATGACCTGAATTCGGGTCAGCGTGTCCACGTCCCGTTCTTCGGCTACAACGAGGTGGTCGCACCGTTCCAGGTTCTTCTCTACGCCGGGTTGCTCGTGTGGCAGTTCCGTGCAGCAAAGACTGCCCGAGCCGTCTTCTACCCGGCACGGCATTCTCCGGCACTCGGTGCGTGGGGTTGGATCATCCCCGTGGTGAACCTCTGGTTTCCCTATCAGGCTCTCCGGGACTGCCTTCCGCCAGGTGATCCTGCGCGCAGGGGCGTCGTGCGGATGTGGGCCTGTTACCTCTGCATGATGGTCCTGCAGATTGCTGCAGTCGTGCTCATCACGGTCGGGCTGTTCGAAGGCGCGATCGTCGGCACTCTCGCAGTCGCTCTGGCAATCGGCTTCGGATTCCTGGGCATCGGCACGGTGAATGCGATCGGGGCCTCCCACAGCAGGTCGCTGCAACTCGGTTACCCCGGCTGACAGAGCTCCTTCCTGGATCCGATCGGCGGGGGGTTGAGAGAAACTAGAACATGTTCTAATATGTACGGAGGTGACGATTGGAGGGCGGCCAGACATGTGTACTCCAGCGGGTCAGCGGATCGCCTTCGTCCAGTCCGGGTGGCACGAGGCGATCGTCGATCGGTGCCGGCACTCCTTCGATGACGAGATGGCCGAACTCGGGGTGCCCCGTGACCATCTCGATTTCTACAAGGTGCCAGGGGCGTTCGAGCTTCCTCTCCACGCCAAACGGCTCGCGCTCACCGAGCGGTACGCAGCGGTCGTTGCGGCCGGACTCGTGGTCGACGGGGGCATCTACCGTCACGAATTCGTTGCCGAGGCTGTCATCAATGGCCTGATGAAGGTGCAGCTCGACGTGGACGTGCCGGTGATCTCCGCCGTCCTCACGCCACATCATTTCCATGAGCACGAGCAGCACGAGGCATTCTTCGCTTCTCACCTCGAGCTGAAGGGCAGGGAGGCGGCCAGGGCCTGCGTCGGAACGATGAGGTCGCTCGCCCTCCTGTGAGTGCCAGCTGGGTCCCGATCCGTGGGAAACCACCCGGAGTCGAGCGTGGTCTCCCTGGACGTCGGGGGGCGGCTCCTTTAACAGACCTGGTCAGCCCGGTGGTCGCCCACCCGGACTGCGATGACGGCCGGCACGATCTCCCTGGCACCTGCCGACTGGCCGTGCTCGGTTCCGACTTCCTGCAGGCACATGCCATGCACTCTCGTGTCCCCCGAGAGACCTCCCCTCGTGATTCTCTTCCGATTCCTTCAGATCGCCCGATCACGGACCGATGAGAGGTCATGGCTGGTGTGCCGAGGAACCAGGGCGTTGCCGTCTCCCCGCTCTGGTTCACCATCTCCGAGGTGGCCGACGTCACCGGTATCGACGAATCGACGATCCGCAACGAGGTCCGGGAGAACCACCTCCACCCTCGACGGCACGGGACGACTGCCATGATCGTCGATGCAGAGTTGCAGCGATGGTTGAGCGTCCGTTTCCCCTCCCACGAGCCGATCGATGGTCGGAGGCGTCCGAGGCAGCAGCCCAGGGGACCCGAGGCTTCGAGCGCGCGCAGCGGTTTCTCGGTCGAGCAGTGGTTGGATCAAACCGAATACCGGAAGCGGCAGTAGTGCACCTCGTCTCGGATCACCCGGTCTGACCAGGGGAACAGCTCGCGCACGCCACCCTGAGGGCTCGAACGGGGTTTCGGACGCGTCCGAGGGCTTTCGGCACCCTTCGCGAGCGCTCGCCCTGGCTGAAGCAGTCACGCACCCGCTGTCGTCGACCACCTCACCGTTCGGTGGCACCCATCGCCGTCGAGGCATCCGCAGCGGAGTCAGGTAGCTCCCCAGAGACCTCGCCAATCGGACCCTTCGGGCAATCGTCTCTGGTCCGGTTCGCGGCGGTCGCTTCGAGCTCGCGGCTGGCGGGAGTTGCCCTCGACCTACTTTGAGCGTACACTTTGAGCAATTGCTCAAGACGAGGAGGTGCAGATATGGCCAGGGCAGGCACGCCGAGCACCGTGGCGGAGCGGGGTAACAGCCGATCCGCAGGAACCCGTCGTCTGTTCATCGATGCCGCCATCGAGACGCTGAAGGCGGAAGGCTTCGCAGGGGCGAGCGCACGGGCCATCGCCGAGCGTGCGGGGTCGACACAAGGATTGATCTTCTACCACTTCGGTTCTGTCGCCAACCTCTTGTTGGCCGCCCTCGATGCCGTCAGTGATGAGCGGTTGCATCACTACCGCGACGTGGTGGCGACAGCGCACACACCGAGCCAGCTGGTGGAGGCCGCAAAGGTCATCTTCCGCAAGGATCTCGATGCCGGATACGTCACGGTCTTGGTCGAGATGATCGCTGGTGCATCGTCCACGCCCGGCCTGAGCGCCGAAGTAGCAGCCCGCATCGAACCCTGGAGAGAGTTTGCTCAAACCAGCATTGAGCACGCCCTCGGCGACTCGCCGCTGAGCGCGGTTGTGCCATCACGGGACCTGGCGTACGGAATCGTGGCTCTCTATCTGGGACTCGAAATGCTCAGCCACCTCAACGGTGACCGCAAGCCGGCACTCGAACTGTTCGCTCAGGCAAAGCGGCTCGCCGACCTGTTCGAAGCCATGACCGAGAGCCACGAAAAGGAGCCTGTATGACGACGACACTTCCGACCGCGAAACGGGATGACCCTGCCGGAGACACAGGTCTCGATGTCGTGACCGGAGCCTTCAGCTACTCGGGGAGGGCCATCGCACGGTGCCTGACAGAGAGTGGTCGTCAGGTTCGAACGATCACCGGACACCCGAACCGCTCTACAGGAGACGGGCCCATCGAGGTGCGACCACTCGACTTCGATGACCAACTGGGTCTGGTCGAGTCGCTACGGGGAGCAACGACCCTCTACAACACCTACTGGGTGCGCTTTGCCCATAAACAGATCGACCACGACCGTGCGGTCACCAACTCGCGCAGTCTCTTCCAAGCAGCCAGGCGTGCCGGGGTACAACGGATCGTCCATGTCAGCATCACCAACCCCAGCATCGAGTCCCCTTACCCCTACTTTCGGGGCAAGGCGCTCGTGGAGCGTGCCCTGGCCGAATCAGAGGTGTCCTTTGCGGTCGTTCGTCCGGCCATCCTGTTCGGCGGCGATGGGGTTCTGATCAACAACATCGCCTGGCTGCTGCGCCGCCTGCCCATCTTCGCCGTCGGGGGTCGGGGGGAGTATCGGATCAGGGCGATCCACATCGACGATCTCGCCCAACTGTGCGTCAGGAGGGGAAGCGAGCGTCACGACAGCGTGACCGATGCAGTCGGTCCTGAGCGCCCAACCTTCCAGGAACTGGTGATGCTGATCCGCCGGGCCGTCGGCAGTCGGTCTGCCATCGTCCACGTGCCGGGCGCTGCGGTCCCGGTGCTCTCACGCATATTGGGACTGGTGCTCCACGATGTACTGCTCACTCCGGAGGAGTACTGGGCGATGGCGGACGGATTGGCAGATTCGGACGGTCTGGCAACGGGCACCACCGCCATCTCGGAATGGGTGTCCAGATCTGGAGACACGCTGGGCCTCTCGTATGCACACGAGATCAGGCGCCACTTTTGTTGAAGGGCCGCCGATCTAGGCTGAGACTCACATGCGTATGGGTTGCTCCGGATGCGGCTGCGTCGTCGAGTCTGGCGTCCGGGCAGTCGTCTGCAACGACGATTGCTGCTGTCGGAGTGTCCCGATACGTGAGCACGCCGCCCGGCTCAGCGGATATGGAAAAGGGGCGGCGACGCCAGGGCTGGACCAGGCTGGGCGCGGAGGGAGTTGATCGAGTGTCGCAGACCGACGCACAAATGGAGGCCACGGCCGAACGGATCCGAGCGGCACTCGACGCTGCGGATCTGACCGAGTTCTCCGGACTCCTCCACCCTGACGTCCGCTGGGGTGCTCCGGACGATCCGAATCCCGGCTGTCAGAATCGCAAGCAGGTGTTGTCCTGGTATCGGCAGGCTCGTGCACGGGGTGTCCGCGCCCAGGTGACCGAGATTGAGATCCTCGGCTCGCGGATCCTCGTCGGAACAAGAATCAGGGGCAACGATGCAGCCGATGAAGCTGGCGGTGAGATGGACCGCTGGCAGGTGTTCACGGTCGCTGCCGGGCAGGTCGTAGAGATCGTCGGCTACGACTCCAGGAGCGAGGCATTGGCGAAGGCTTCCAACGCCTTGTGAGGTTCCTCGGACAGGAGTGACCCCAAGGGCTGCCGAGGGGAATGGAAGGGCGTCAGGGTGCTGGCCGTTGATCGGCAACGACCGCTGACGGCTCATGACCGGCACCGTAGGGCCGTGGTGTCCACGTTGCGGGTGTTCGTCTTCCCCGCTCCAAATCCGGCGCTCAACTTGAGAGCACCGTCGTCCGATAAGAGTGGCGTGCCTCAATCCGCTCTCGCTTCAGCACTGCTTGATCTCTCCGACTCAAACCGCGCCCTACGACTCTGCCTCGAGGAAAACGAGAAGATCATTCGCAGGGCGCTGGAGATGACGGACGAGGGCGTGAGCGTACCTGCGATGCTCGACGAGCTCCCCGTCTATGAGGGACAGAAGGCCTCGGACGAAGCCATGATGGCTCTGTACGAGGCTCGCGACCGTATACGCAAGGTCATCATCTGCGAGGGACTCGAGGCCGGCCTGACCGTTGAGCAACTCGCCGCCATGTTCCATTTGTCGCCAGATCTGATCAGTTCCTACCTGGCGGAGCGCTCCAATTGGTTCTCACCTGCACTCTCCCATCAGGGCAGGAGCTGACGGACCGAGGGGTGCCTCCCTGCAATGGTCATGCCTTGCCCCCGTCGGCGCGTGACCCCCTCGGCTGGACCATCAACGGGTTCTACGCAGTGGCCGCCCTCCCGATCAGTAGCTTCGGTCGGACCGCGGGAACGATTGCGACAATGGCGGCTGCACCGGCGAGCAGTCCGAGGGCACCCCGAAGGCCGACAGCGCTGGCCACGCACCCCACGAGCGCCGGCCCTGCCACAAGCCCCACATAGCCGCCGGCGGTGACCGCCCCAACAGCGGCGGCAGCATGGGGGCGGTCCTTGCCAGCAGCGGCAACGAGCAAGGGCCAGCACATCGAGATGCCGCCCGCCGCCAGTACGAGTCCGATAGCTCCCATGAGAGGTACCTGCGCCGTGGCCAGGAGCACAGTCCCGACGGCAGCGACACCGGCGCCCATTGCCACACCGCGTGGCGGTCCGCGCCGGCCGATGGCTGGCCCGAGCGTTGTGCGAGCCACGGCCGCCACGGTGTACCCCAGGACTGCGCCACCTGCCCCGAGCAACAGGCCGGCATCGAGAGTCGATCGAAGGAAGAGGACTCCCCACAAGTCGATTCCACCTTCGACCATCGCAGACAGGGCGAAGATCCCGGCGACCACGAACAGCCGCTCGTCGCGCAGCAGGGCGAGAGCCCTGTGCCAGGGGACCTGTTCGCCCCGCTGGGCACCCGGTAGGGGCGACCGGCTGCAGATGACGGCGAACACGCCAGCCGCTGCGGCTACCGCCACCCAGATCCACCGCCACGAGATGTGTGCCGCGAGGAGTCCACCGCAGATGGCTGCACCTGCTGCGGCACCCCAATTGAACCGGGCGTGGAACGCGACCAATCGGCCTGGTCGATCGGCGAGCGCGGTCATCGAGGCCACATTGATGGTCACATCGATGAGACCGGCATTGACCACCACCAGCACGATGGCGAGCCCTAGCAGCGCCGGAGGCCGGCTGAAAGCGCCGAACACCAAGAAGGCGGTCCAGGTCCCGAGCGCGAGGCTGATGATCCGTGCCGTCCCGAACCGCTCACAGAGTCCACCCCCGACGACATTGGCGATCGCGCTGCCGATCAGGCTGACCGAGAGGAGGAGGCCGAATTCCCCCACTGACAATCCGAGCGATCGCTCTATGTCGATGGCGGCCACAGCCCAGGCGCCCCAGAACAGCCCAAAGAGCACAAAGACGAGGGCAACCGGACGCAAGCTCACGGGCACGTTCTAGTGCGTGACGGGGGGTTGGGCCTCGGCTACGGTCCGCCCGCCACGCAGTCCCTTAGGAGTTCCGTGAGGAAATGGGCCACGATTGGCGCACGGGAGACGATTTGTCAGCTCATCCTCACCGCCATTCGGAACGTCAGAGGGATGCGAAACGTGAGCAAGTGGTGGCCCGCTGCGTTCTAACCACCAGGCCACAGGCAGGGTGACGGTGAGCCGGCCTGTAGGCGGGATTCTGTCCACCCCCTGATGGGGGTTGGGTGGCCATCCATCTGAGCGGTCTACCCGGGGGTGGAGCTCCCGAGGGAGCGCCGGACGGGCCGCCCGTCCCCCTGTTCGACCTTGCTCCGGGTGGGGTTTACCGAGCCGACCGGGTCACCCCGGCCGCTGGTGCGCTCTTACCGCACCGTTTCACCCTTACCTGTGCGTCGCCCGGGGGCCACGCCATCGGCGGTCTGTTCTCTGTGGCACTGTCCTGCAGGTCACCCCGACTGGCCGTTAGCCAGCACCCTGCCCTGTGGAGTCCCGACCTTCCTCGGCCCGTTCCCGTCCGGGGTTCCCCCCGGCCGACACCGGCCGCGACCACCCGGCCGGCTCACCGTCACCACCATCGTCCCACAGGACACGACGGCCCAGCGCATCCCCGGTCCGGGTCCCTGACCGTCGGCCACCCGGGAAGCGGGCGGCCACCGCCGGCCGTCCCGTCCCACCGGGGTTCTAACCTGGCGCCGTGTCCCTCGAGTCCCGAGCCCGCCGCCTCGTCACAGACCACACCGGCACCGACGCGCTCACCATCGCCGACCTCTACGCCCGCGTCGACCGCGCCCTCAGGGACGCACTTCCCGGCCAGGTCTGGGTGTCGGGTGAAGTCCGCTCGTTGAAGGTGAGCCCAAGTGGGCACTGCTACATGGACCTGGTCGACCCCAGGCACGCCCACGACAACGGCTCTCCCGTCCTCAAGGTCGTCTGCTGGTCGAGGACGTGGCGATCGGTGCGCTCGACCCTCGACCAGCTGGGCATCACCCTCGACGCCGGGCTGGTCGTCCGGGTCCGCGGCCAGGCGCAGCTCTACAAGCACGGCGGAGTCATCAACTTCAGCCTCTCCGAGCTCGATACCGACGCGCTGCTCGGCAAGGTGGCCGCCGAACGCGCCCGGCTGATCAAGGCGCTGGTCGACGAGGGCCTCTTCGACCGCAACCGTCGCCTCCCCGTTTCGCGCCTTCCGCTTCGCATCGGGCTGGTGGCCAGCCCCGGCACCGAGGGTTACCGCGACTTCCTGGGTCGCCTCGAGGACTCCGGGATGGCCTTCGAGGTTGCGGTCGCGCCGTCCCAGATGCAGGGTCGTCAGGCTCCCGCCATGGTGGCGGCGGGCATCAACAGGTTGCAGGGCCCGGACCGCGACATCATCATCGTCGTCCGCGGTGGCGGGTCGAGGGCCGACCTGGCCACCTTCGATGCCGAGCGGGTGGCACGGGCCATCGCCGGCTCCACCACCCCGGTGTGGACAGGCATCGGCCACACCGGCGACCAGTCGGTGGCCGACGAGGTGGCCAACCGTTCGTTCATCACCCCGACCGAATGCGGCCACGAGCTCGCTCGACTGGCGCTCGAATTCTGGCGGTCCGGTGTCGAGGCGGGCATCGCCGCCGCCCGGATGGCCGAGGAGAGGATGGCCCGTGCCCAGCGCGGCCTCGACCGCGGCCGCCACGCGATGGCCACTGGGGTACGTTCGCAGCTCGACCGCCAGGCCGACCGCCTCGGCCATCGGGCCGGCATCCTGCGCGGTGCGGGCAGCAGCCAGCTGGACGCCCACACCCACCGTCTGACCACCCGCTGTGGGACGGTGACCCGAGAGGCGGCGCGCGGCCTGCACGCCGAGGGCCTCCGCGTCGAGCAGTGGCGTCGGCTGCTCGGAGCCTACGACTACCAGCGCCAGCTCGACCGCGGCTACTCGGTGACCCGCGATGCGTCCGGCGCGGTCGTTCGAACGGTCACCGGCCTGTCCGCGGGCACCGCGCTGCACACCCTCGTCTCCGACGGCCAGGTGTCCTCCACGGTCACCGCCGTCGAGGCGCGCGCGGACAATGATCGCGACGATGCGGATGGAGGGAATTAGTCATGGCCACAGGAGCACCCGGTGAGCGTGGGTCCGGAGGGCCTGAGGTCTCCGGCCTCAGTTATTCAGACGCCGGAGCGGAGCTCGACGCGATTATCAAGGAGTTCGAGACCGGGGTGGTCGACGTCGACCGCCTGGTCGAACAGTTGGAGCGGGCCACCGACATCGTCGACGAGCTCGACCGTCGCCTCCGTCGAACCCGCATGCGGGTCGAGGAGCTGGTTCCCCGGTTGGAGGCCGTCGGACGGGCCGAGGTGGGTGGCGACGGGATCGACGACGAGGAGGGCATCGCAGACGACACCTCGGTCGCCGACGATGACGATGGCGGTCCGCCGGGACTGTTCTGAGTGGACGGTCCTCAGCCGATGTTGCGGTCCCGGCCCGCCCAGTAGGGGGCTCGGAGATCGCGCTTGAGCACCTTGCCCGACGCGGTGCGCGGCAGCTCGTCGCGAAAGTCGATCGAGGTCGGACACTTGAAGTGGGCCAGCCGGTCGCGGGTGGCGGCCAGGATGTCGGCGGTGAGCGCCTCGTCGTCCACGGATGAACCCGGGGCCTTGACCACGATCGCCTTCACCGTCTCGCCCCAACGGTCGTCGGGCACACCGATGACCGCCGCGTCCGCCACTGCCGGGTGGGCGAGCAGCGCGTTCTCGACCTCGGCCGGGTACACGTTCTCTCCACCGGACACGATCATGTCCTTGATCCGGTCGTGCAGGAAGAGATACCCCTCCTCGTCGAGCCATCCGGCGTCGCCGGTGTGAAACCACCCGTCCCCGGAGAGGACCGCGCCGGTCTCGTCGGGTTTGTTCCAGTAACCGAGCATGTTCTGTGAGGAGCGGGTCACCACCTCGCCGACCGCTCCCGGCGGTAGCGCCTCGCCGGTGGCCGGGTCCACGATCCTCAGTTCGACGTGATCGAAGGGCCGGCCCGCCGAGCGGAGGAGGTGAGCCCTCGGACCGTCGGGGTCGTGGTCTCCGGACGCGAGCGCCGTGATCGCCCCGGTGGTCTCGGTCAGGCCGTAGACCTGGATGAACTGACAGTCGAGCGCGCGCATCGAGCGCACGAGGACATCCTCGCTGATCGGCGAGGCGCCGTAGAAGACGGTGCGCAGCGAGCTCACGTCGGTGGTTGCCAGCTCTTCGGTCGTCAGCAGCAGCATCAGGACCGCGGGCACGACGAAGGTCTCGGTGATGCGATGCTCCTCGATGACGGACAGGATGGCGGCGGGGTGGAGGTCCCGCACGATGATCGAGTGCCCCCCACGGGACATCCCCGAGAGGGCCCAGCCGGTCCCCCCGATGTGGAACACCGGCATGGCCACCATCGACACGGTGTCCTCGCCGATGTGGAAGACCTCGCCGGCCTCGGCCAGGATGGTCGCCAGGTTGTCGCCCGAGATCATCACGCCCTTGGGCAACCCGGTGGTCCCCGACGTGTAGAGCTGGGTCACCACATCCTCCGGCCCGGGCTCGAACCCGGGGTCCGTGGGATGCGGCCGCGCTGTGCTGTCCAGCCACTCGGCGAACTCGTCGAGCGGTACCCAGTGGCGGACGGTCGTCACCAGCGGAGCCATCTCCTTGACCGCGGCGGAGTAGTCGCCGCCGTGGAAGAGCACCGTGGCCCCGGCATCCTCGAGGACCGCTGCCATCTCGGCCGGGGCGAGGCGCCAGTTGACGGCCACGCTGACCGCTCCCATCAGCGCGCAGCCGAACAGCACCTCGAAGTACTCGATGCCGTTGCGGTCGAGGAAGGCCACCCGATCCCCGGGCACGACCCCGGTCGCGGCCAGTGCGCTCGCCACCCGCGTGGCGTCCGTGTACATCGATCCCCAGGTCACGCTCCGCCCGTCCTGGGTGAGCATCGGCGCGTCGGGCCGGACGGTCCCCCAGTGCCGGAGCATGGCGGCGGCCGACCCGATGTCGGGATCTCCGGTGGGACTGCGCTGGTCGGTCATCGCATGGCCACCCCTCCGGTCGCGGTTGCGGGGATCGTATCCTGCGACGCGGTCCGGGCCCCGGGGACCCGTAGGGTGGGGGAGTGACCGACGCCACCGCTGCACCCGAGCGGCTGTACTTCCGTCAGCTCCTGGCGGGCCGGGACTTCGCGACCGGCGATCCGGTGGCCCGTCAGATGGTCAACTTCGTCTATCTGGTGGGCGACCGGGAGACGCGGGAGGCGGTCATCGTCGATCCGGCATACGGCGTGGACGACCTCCTCGGGATGCTCGCCGCCGACGGCATGACCTGTGTCGGCGCGCTGGCCACCCACTACCACGCCGACCATGTCGGTGGGGACCTGATGGGCTGGGGCGTCGAGGGCATCACCCGCCTGCTCGAGGTGTCCCCGGTTCCGGTCCACGTCCAGGCCGCAGAGGCTCCGTGGATCGCCCGGTCGACCGGCGTCGCCGCAGGGGAGCTGGTCACCCACGAGGGCGGCGATGTCCTCCATGTCGGCGGGGTCCCGGTGACCCTCGTCCACACTCCCGGGCACACCCCGGGCAGCCAGTGCTTCCTGGTCGGGGACCGGCTCATCGCAGGGGACACCCTCTTCCTCGAGGGGTGCGGCCGCACCGATCTGCCGGGCGCCGATCCCGCCGCGATGTACGAGTCGCTCATGACCCGGCTGGCCCGGATCCCCGACGACACGGTCCTCTACCCCGGGCACCTCTACTCGCCCGAGCCGTCGGCCACCATGGGGTACACCCGGGCCCACAACTACGTGTTCCAGCTGCGCACCCCCGAGCAGTGGATGACCATGTTCGGCGGGTGAGACCACCTGCCGCCACCCTACGATGCCGGCAATGAGCGAACCCCTGTCACCGGAGTCGACCGTGGTCGTGGTGGGGGCGTCACTCGCCGGGCTGCGTGCGGCCGAGGAGATCCGCCACGAGCACCACACCGGACCGGTGATCATCGCGGGGGACGAGCTGCACGCCCCCTACGACCGCCCACCCCTCTCCAAGCAACTGCTCTCCGGCAAGTGGGATGTCGCACGGATCCACCACCACGCGCCCGACGTCCTCGACACCCTCGGGCTCGAGTTCCGGCTGGGCCGCCGGGCCACAGCGCTCGACACGGACGCCCGCATCGTCTCATTCGGCGACGGGACCGACCTGCACTACGACGGCCTCATCGTGGCCACCGGTGCGTCGGCCCGCCCCCTGCCCGGCACCGAGGGGATGCCCGGTGTCTTCACCCTGCGCACGCTCGACGACTGCCTCGGCATCAAGGCCGGCCTCGAGGCGGCCGGCCCGGAGCCGCGCCTGGTGGTGGTCGGAGCCGGGTTCATCGGGGCCGAGGTGGCCGCCACCTGCCGCACGTCCGGGGCCACGGTGACGCTGGTCGAGTCCCTCCCCACCCCGATGGGTCGGGTCCTCGGCGAACGGATGGGCGAGGTCTGCGCCGAGCTCCACCGCGCCCAGGGGGTCACGGTGCGGACCGGTGTGGGGGTGGACCGCCTGGTGCCCGATCCTGGCGGTGCCGACCCGGTCACCGTGCACCTGGCGGATGGCGCCCGGCTTCCGGCCGATGTGGTGGTCGTCGGGATCGGGGTGGTCCCGGCGGTGGGCTGGCTGGCCGACTCGGGGCTCGCGATCGACAACGGCATCGTCTGCGACAGCACGCTCTTCGCATCCGATCAGGTGGTGGCCGCCGGTGACATCGCCCGCTGGCAGCGGCCCTCGAGCGGGGGCCTCGTACGGGTCGAGCACTGGACCAACGCGGCCGAGGGCGGAGCCGTTGCCGCCCGCAACCTGCTCGCGGGATCGGCCTCCGCCGAGACCTACGACCCGGTGCCCTTCTTCTGGTCGGACCAGTACACGACCAAGATCCAGATGCTCGGCCTGCCCACACCGGACGACGACCCCGTCGTGGTGAGCGGTTCGCCGGAGGAGGGGAAGCTGATCGCCCTCTACCGGGCCGGGGACCGCCTCGCTGCGGCGCTGGCCTTCGGCCAACCGCGCCAGCTCATGGCCTACCGCCCCCTGCTGGCCGCCGGCGCATCCTTCGACGAGGCGTTGGCCCACGCGCGGTCCTGAGTGTCGCCACGTGGTCGGCGCCGCGGGATGCTCCGGAACCGGCGGGTGAAGGCGAGGACGCGGGAGATCTGGTCGGCCGATGGCTCGATGCCCGCGTACGTGGCCCGTTCCACCAGGGTGGTGACCGAGAGGATCCCTTCTGCGTACGCAAGATCGGCAGCGGCCAGACGCGACCCGTAGGCGGTCAGGGTCTCGTGTCCGAGCCGTGGCAGTCCGAGGCGTGCTCCGCCCCGAGCGAGGTCGGCAGCCACCTGGTGCGCCCAGGTGGGCGGGCGCCGCCGCCGGCGGCGGACGATGAGCACCGCTGCCGCGGCCGGGACCGCCACCAGACCGAGGGGGATCCAGGGCAGCCAGGCGAGGAACCGCCCGGCGCTGCGGGCCAGCACCGAGCCGGGCGACGGATTGGCGAGCGGCACGTCCGCGGTGGGGTCGAAGTTCTGCCAGCCGTACCCCGGGAACCAGACCTGCACCCAGGCGTGGGCATCCTTGGCCTGGACGTCGTAGAGATCGGTGATCGGGTCGTAGGAACCCGGGACGTAGCCGACGGCCTCGCGGGCGGGGATCCCGAGGGTGCGCAGCATGACCACCGTCGCGGTCGAGATCTGCTCGCAGTAGCCGAGGCGGGATCCGAACAGGAAGCTGTCCACCGCGTCGGCACCCGGGGCCAGGGGTGGGATGTCGGTCGTGTAGTGGATGTGGGAGGACATCCACTGTTCGATGGCCTCGACCGTGTCGTAGGTGTGGGGGTGGGCGTCTCCGGGCGCGGCCACACCCCCGGTGATCGCAGCGGCGAGCGCCGCCACACGCGGATAGGGGTGGGGCAGCTGGAGGTAGCGGCTCTCCTGTGCGGAGGGGAGCGTGTCCGTGGCCGACCCCGACGGCGAAGGCGGCACCGTTGCCCCCTCCAGCTGGGCGGCCGTGGCCGAGTTGTCGGCCGAGACCACCGTGTAGATGGTTCCCTGTCCCATCGACGTGGAGGACACGATGGTGCCGTCCCCGGTCAGGTAGAGCGACTTGGACTCCACGTAGACCCGCTCGGCGTTGTCGGCGTGGAAGACGAGGTTCGGCCCGGACTCGGCCAGGTAGAACGTCTGGATGTCCACCGCTCCATTGGCCTCTCCGGCGACCTGATCCTGGGCCAGGGGGATTGCGAACGGGGAGCCCGACTCGAGCCGGACCACGTGGTTGCCGTCGACCGGGTCGGCCGACTGCAGCCAGTCCCGACCCGTCCACTGGTCGTAGGTCTGGCCGATCCAGAAGTTGGGACGGCTGGCCCGCACCCGCATGACCACGTCGTTGCCGAGCGAGGCCCGGATCCCGGTGTCGAGGGATGTGGCGAAACCGAGGAAGCCCCCCACCCGGGTCCGCCCGTCGGCGCTGGCCGCATGCGCCGGCAGCGACGCCGACCCGTCGGTCAGATCGTTGGGGCTGTCCACCGGTGGCGAGCCGGCCGATGAGGACGGGAAGACGAGGGAGGTCGAGACCCGGGGCGCGGGAAGCACCCCGATCAGCAGGGTCGCGACCAGGGCGACGATCACCGCGGACAGCGTGAGGGTCCCCCAGGGCACGCCCCTGGTTCCCGTCATCGACTGCCACATGGCCAGCAGCCCCCAGAGCCCGCAGCCGAGCCAGGCCAGGACGAACACCCCGAGGGTGAGGTCCACCGACTGCGCTGCGGCCACAGCGATCAGAGCGGTCGACCCGGCCAGCGAGTAGGCGACGTCACGCCGGGCCGGGACGTCGAATGCGTGGGTGCTGAGCACCCAGGCGAAGAGGACGGCCAGCGGGCTCTCGACCGTCGAGATGTCCCCCGGGGTCGCCGAGTGGGTCACCGTGGCGATGAACCAGACGAACCCACCCACAGCGCACACGGCCAGGATCGGCTTGACCGCCGGCCACGGGTCGCTCCGCCGGCGGTAGGAGAGGACGTTGCCGACCACCGTTGCCGCGATCGTGAAGAGGGTCACCGGAACGCTCAGCTCGCCCTGGCTCCAACAGGCCCCGGCGCCCACCACGACCGCCCCGACCGAGGCGGCGCGGAAGGAGATCGAGTGCTCGGGTGGCCCCGGCCGGTTGGCCTGGACGATGCGCTCCCAGATGGTCACGCGTGCCGTCTCCGGCGGGGCCGGGGGACAACCACCTCCGTGGACGGCGCGGGCACGGCGCGGGCCAGTCGCCGGCCGAGGTCGACCCGGTCGCGCACCGGGCGCTCGACCCGACCCGCCTGCTCACGGGTGACCATGACCACCGCCTGGTGACGGTCCAGACGGTCGCCGACCGCGGCCATCACCCGCTCGGCTTCCGCCTCGGCCGCATCCGGGTCGGCGGGCAGGTCGACCTCGACGACCACCGGGTCGTCGGTCGGGCGCTCGGTCTCGCGCACCATGAGGCTGCCGACGTGCGAGGTGACCGGCCAGTGGACGGCCCGGCGCGGGTCCCCGGACGCGTAGGGGCGGATCCCGCGCGGCTCGGCGAGACCCGCCGGCACCCGGAGCGTGGCCTCTCCGGGGTGATCGTCGACGGTGACCTCGGTCTCTCCGGGCGACCCGGACCGCGGGGCCACGTGCAATGGCCGCGGGAGGGCCACCTCGAGGTCGCGGGCCCACCAGAGCAGGCCGAACGGCGCACACGACGCGACCTCGATCGCCACCTGTCCCTGCACCCCCCGGCGGTCGGGCGTGCACTCGAGCTCGATCGTGCGGGTTCCCCGCACCGGGCCCCCGGCGTACTGGAGGGGTCCCGCCGGCCAGCGGGGGCGCAGGCGCACCGGGCGGTTCGCCTGGACGGTCAGCTTCACGGCCCGGCCGGCCTGCCCGTCGGCCGGGGAGCCGGTGCAGACCAGGGTGGCCCGCCGGGCCGGGACCACCGGAGCCACC
This sequence comes from uncultured Acidimicrobiaceae bacterium, assembly GCA_963753905.1. Lineage (GTDB taxonomy): Bacteria > Actinomycetota > Acidimicrobiia > Acidimicrobiales > RAAP-2 > Bog-756. The sequence continues at coordinate 689,910 of CAVWDZ010000001.1, forward strand.
AACCCGACCACGAGGATTGCGCCGAGCAGTGCGCCGACCGCCTGGACCCAGCCGGACCCGCTCGAGTGGGCGACCCCGGCCCAGGCCACGAGCGCCACCAGGCTGCCGAAGACCGGGCCGAACCAGGCTGTCGGGTGGACCCTCCGGCGCATGCGCACCCCGCGGGGCGGGCTCACGTGGGAGGAACGGGGAGGTCCGCGACCATGCGGCCGACGAGCGCCGGGCCACCGTCGCTGCCACCCTCGGCGATGAGCCGGTGGGCGAGGCAGGCCACGGCCACCGCCTGGACGTCTTGGGGGGTCGTATAGGCGCGGGCGGACAGCACGGCGTAGGCCTGGGCGCTGCGCAGGAGGGAGATGGCCGCCCGCGGGCTGGCTCCGAGCCGGACCGTGCCCGCGGTCCGGGTGGCCCGCACCAGGGAGACCGCGTACTCGGCGACCGGGGTGGCCACGTGTACGGAGGCCGTCGCGGCGATGGCCCGCCTCCACCCGTCGGCGTCGGACACCGGGACCAGGCGGTCCAGTGCATAGCGCCCGCCGTTGTGGAGCACCAGCTGGGTCTCCACGTCGGCAGCCGGGTAGCCGATGGAGGTCGAGAGCCCGAACCGGTCGAGCTGGCTCTCGACCAACGGGTAGGTGCCGAGCTGGCCGATCGGGTTCTGGGTCCCGATGACCAGGTGGGGACGCGGGAGCGGCCACGACTCGCCGTCCACCGAGACCTGCTGCTCCTCCATCGCCTCGAGCAGCGCCGACTGGGTGCGCGGCGGCGTGCGGTTCATCTCGTCGAGCAGGACCACGTGCCCGAAGACCGGGCCGGGTCGGAACTCCCAGGTTCCGTTGTCAGGAGAGAAGACGGTGACCCCGGTGACATCGGACGGCAGCAGGTCGGGATGTCCCTGGACCCGTGAGAGCTCGACCCCGAGCGCGGTGGCCAGGGCCCGGGCGAGCACGGTCTTGCCCACACCGGGCACGTCCTCGATGAGGAGGTGGCTGCCGGAGAGCGCTGCGACCACCGCGGTGGTGACCGCGACCGGCGTCCCGAGGAGCACACCCGATAGCGCTGCGTGCAGGGCGCGCCCGGTCACCACCGCTTCGTCGATCGCACCGGTGTCGACGGCTGGAGCGCCGGCGGGCGGCTCGTCGTCGGGCAGCACGTGCTCGGGTACCGCTCTGGGCGCGGCCAGGGGCACGCCTCCGGCACCCCGTGTCTCGATGCCCGCGGTCATGGGATCTCCTGCTCTCCCGGCCTCGGCCGGTGGGGTCGGCGACAGCGCCGTGCGTGGTACTTCACCCACCCTATGCGGTCCTTCTGGAGCGGTTCAACGCGTGGTGGACGCCGCTCCTCCTGGTATCGACGCGATCCATCGTCAGAAGTCGAGGACGGAGAGCTCGGGGATGGTCCCCTCGGACCGGGCCCGCGCCTCGAGCCACCGGCTGCGGGAAGCGGCGAGCGTGGAGGGGCTCCCCTCGGGGGTGATCACGGTCCGCGGAGACCAGGTCTCCGCGACGTCGTCCTCGCCGTTCCAGGTGCCCACCGCCATGCCGGCCAGGAAGGCGGCGCCGAGGGTGGTGGCCTCGACCACCGGGGAGACCTCGACCGGGCGCCCGCACGCCTCGGCCAGCGCCCGGGTGAACACCTCGTTCGAGGACATGCCCCCGTCGATCCTGAGGGTGTCGACCGCGAGACCCGAGTCGGACTCGGCAGCTTCGAGCAGATCTGCTCCGCGGTGGGCAATGCCTTCGAGCACGGCCCGGACCAGCTCCGGACGGCCGCTCCCGCGGGTGATGCCGAGGAACGTCCCCCGGGCCCCGAAGTCCCACACCGGCGTCCCGAGACCCAGCAGCGCCGGGACGAACCAGACGTCCCCCGTCTCGGCGCACCCCGCTGCGACCGCGGCCGACCCGGCGGCGTCGTCGATGATGCCGAGATCATCACGCAGCCACTCGACGCAGGTGCCGGCGGAGAGCATGATGGCCTCGATCCCCCATGTGATCACCCCCGCCCGGCGCCAGCCGATGATCGGGATGGTCCCGGCGGGACCGCGGACGGCGCCAGGTGGGCGGTCTGGGCCGAGGCACTGGTCGAGCATCCCGCCGGTGCCGAAGGTGGCCTTGGCCTGTCCTTGTCGGGTGCAGCCCTGGCCGATGAGCGAGGCCTGCTGGTCGCCGGCGATGCCCGCGATGGGCGGCTCGCCGGTGAGTGTGCGGGCAGCTCCCACCGTGCCCGAGGAGTCGACGATGGTGGGCAGGACCGCTTCGGGAACGCGCAGTGCGGCGAGCAGTTCCTCGCTCCATCCGGATCCGTCCCCGCGCAGGAGCCCGGTCACCCCGGCGTTGGAGGCATCGGTGACGTGCAGATCCCCGCCGGAGAGGGTCCAGGCCACCCAGGTGTCGACGGTGCCGAAGGCCAGCTCGCCGCGTGTCGCGCGGGCACGATCTGGGTCGACCTGGTCGAGGATGGCCGCAACCTTGGTGGCCGACGCATTGGGCGCCACCCGGAAGCCCTGGGACTGGAGCTCGATGCAGGTACCCACCGTGCGCAGGTCCTGCCATCCGAGCCCGGGAGCCACCGGGACACCGGTCGACCGGTCCCAGACGACGGTCGACGCGCGCTGGTTCGCGATGCCCACGGCGTCGACCGGCCCGCCGGCGCTCAGACTGCGCGTGGCGACCTGTTCGACCGCTGCAGCGATGGCGGTTGCGTCGAACTCGACCAGACCCGGGAACGGCGTCTCCGGCAGCACCGGGACGTGATGGATGTGCTCGACGGTCGCGTCCGGACGGACCACCGCGCCCCGTACTCCCGAGGTACCCACGTCGACGACCAGGATGCTCATGGCCAGGGTGCCGGGCCGAACGGGCTGTCGAGGCCGAGCTTGCCCGGGTTCAGGATGCCGTTGGGGTCGAGCGCGCGTTTGACCGAGGCGAGCACCGCGAACGAGCTCCCGAGCCCTTCCTCGAGGAACCGGCCTCGGTTGAGCCCGATGCCGTGGTGGTGACTGATAGCCCCGCCGGCGTCGAGGGTGGCCCGGGTCACCCGGTCCCATGCCTCGAGGTAGTAGCGCGTGGACCACGCGTCCCGGACCGCGGGGTCGTCGGCACCGGCGCCGTCCGCCGGCCGTCCGGCGAAGGTGAAGTAGAGGCAGGCACCGTCCGGGTAGGCGTGGCTCTGGTGCGAGGAGGCCGCAAGGGTCCCGTCGATCGCGCCGAGGGCGTCGACGACGGTCCGGTAGAGGGCGGGCAGCGCCGACCAGCGGGCCGAGACCTCGACGGTGTCGACCACCACGCCCGAGCGCCAGAGGGGGGCGAGGGCGGACACATCGTTGCGGTGGCCCAGCCAACGGTCGACCAGGTCGGAGCCGAGCACCTCGCCGCCGCGGCACTCGTCGTCGACGATGCCGACCGTCGCGGCCACCAGGGCCGGATCGCCCTCGTCGAGCACGATGAGGACGTTGGTGCCGGGCAGGTCGAAGGAGCGTCCCGACTCGGTCGCGTCGTAGAGGCGGAGCACGGCCGGGGCGGCGCCGCGGCGGAGGATGCGGCGGCAGGCGTCGAGGCCGTCGGCGAACGTGGCGAAGCCGACCGCCCGACGGACCTCGTCAGCGGGCACCGGGTGGACCCGGAAGCGGCCGGCGGTGATGACCCCGAGTGTGCCCTCGCTCCCCACGAACAGCTGGGTGAGGTCGGGACCGGTGGCCGCGCGCGGGCCGCGTCCTCCGGTGCGGACCACGCGGCCGTCGGCGAGGACGACTTCGAGGCCGAGCACCATGTCCTCGATCTTCCCGTACCGGTTGGAGTACTGCCCCGCACCCCGGCAGGCCAGCCAACCGCCGACCGTCGAGAGGTCCATCGACTGGGGCCAGTGCCCGAGGGTCACCCCGTGCTCCCCGCGCAGCCCCGATTCGACGTCGGGACCGAAGGTCCCCGCCCGCAGGTCCGCGACGAGCGAGTCGGTGTCCACCGCACCGATGCCGGCGAGGCCGCAGAGGTCGAGGGCGACCCCGCCGAAGACGGGCACCGAGGCGCCGCACACCCCGCTGCGCCCGCCCGCCGGGGTCACCGGCACCCCGGACGCGTCGCAGAGGGCCAGCACGTCGGAGACCTGCGCGGTCTCGGCCGGACGGGCCACCAGCGCCGGCCGGCAGGGCACCGCACCCTCTGTCGCCCACCCGATGGCCAGTGGCCACCAGTCCCGCCCGGCCTCGGCCCGCTCCTCGTCCAGGACCGAGACCTCGGCGCACGCATCTGCCAGCCGCCGGGCGAGGTCGTCGTCGACCTCCACCCGGGTGCCACCCAGCCGGTCGGTCACCCGGCCGGCTGCAGCGTCGATCGCCGTGACCGGCGTCGGGGTGGTCACCCTGCCGTCACACCGGGGGCGCCGACCGGTGCGGGTCCCGGGTCGGGATCGCCCGCGGCGTCGAGTCCGGCCCGGGTGAGCTCTGCCAGCAGGGCGGTGGTGTACCGGTCGGCCTCGCCGGCGATGCGAGCGGCGTCCCAACCGAGCTCGGGCCCGATGATCCCGGCCACCCGACGTGCAGCCCGTGCCGTGGCCCGTGCGTCGCGCAATGAGGCGCGGGTCCGCCGGTCGAGCACGTCGGCCACCGAGCGGGCCATCTCCGCGCGCACCGCGAAGAGCGCTTCGGCACCCAGATAGGGAAGCCCGTCGACCAGGGGCTCGAGCAACTCGGGTCGCCCGTCGGCCAACGCCAGCACCGCCGGGGTCTCCGTCCCGTACCGGCCGGCCAGGTGGGCGGCGAGCGCTCCGGCGCGGTCGCCGGTGGCCGGTGGCACACTGCTGCGGGTCCCGTTCGCCCCCGCCGAGTGTCGCCCGGGGGTCGCGCCGTGCAGGCGGAGGTCCCGCGTCACACAGGGGAGGGGCCGCCGGCCGAGGGCGGCCACCGCGGCGTCGACCGTGTCCTGGGCCATCTTGCGGTAGGTGGTGAGCTTGCCCCCGGTGACGGTGACCATGCCGCCGGCCGAGGTCTGCACGGTGTGCCTGCGGGAGAGGTCGGCGGTGCGCTCGCTGATCGCAGCGCGGCCCCCCGGGGCCAGCAGCGGGCGGAGCCCCGACCAGATCCCGGTGATGTCGGCCCGGGTCAGCGGACGGGTGGTCACCGCGTTGGCCGCGTCCAGGATGTAGTCGACGTCCTCCGGCGTGCATCCGGGATCGTCGAGGGGTCCGTCCCACTCGGTGTCGGTGGTGCCGAGATAGACCTGCTCGCCCCAGGTGACGACGAAGATGGACCTGTGGTCCTCCCGAACGGGGATCACCGCCGCGATGTCGCAGGGAAGGGCAGCCTCCGGCACCGTGATGTGGATTCCCTTGGCCGGCCGGATCGAGTGCGGGTTGCGCAGCTCGTCGAGGGCACGGACCTCGTCGGCCCAGACGCCGCCGGCGTTGACCACCACCGAGGCCCGTACGTCGAAGGGGGCGGACCCCTCCGGGGCGACCGTCGCTCCGCGGACCCTTCCTGCGTCGTCGGTCACCAGACCGGTCACCGGTGCGTGGTTGGCGGCCACAGCACCGTGGTCGAGCACCGCGGTGCGCAGGACGGCGAGGGTGAGCCGGGCGTCGTCGGTCCGCGCGTCCCAGTAGAGGAAGCCGGCCGCGAGACGGTCGGCCCGGAGGGTCGGCATGTGGGCCAGGGCCTGCTCCCTGGAGACCTTCTCGTGGCGCCGGCCGATCCGGATCCCACCGGTCACGTCGTAGAGCCAGAGGGCGGTCCGGTACACACGCGCCACACTGCGGTTGACCACCCCGGCGCGCCCGAAGAGCGGGATGAGGAAGGGGAGCGGGGTGACCAGATGGGGCGCGTTGTCGAGCAGGCGCTGGCGCTCGGCGAGGTTCTCGTAGACCAGCTTGTACTCGTGCTGCTGGAGGTAGCGGAGCCCGCCGTGGACCAGTTTGGAGGACTTGGACGAGGTGCCCGAGGCGAAATCGCCCTTCTCGACCAGGGCGGTCCGCAGTCCTCGGCTGGCCGCGTCGAGAGCCACCCCAGCCCCGGTGATCCCCCCTCCGATGACCAGGAGGTCGAAGGGCTCGGACGCCAGGAGGTCGAGCGCCCGTGCACGGGTGAACCGGTCGGCGCCGGCCACCGGGGAGCGCCCCGATTCTGACATGGGCAAAGCCTGCCACAGGTCGGCGGCGGCCTCGCCGGTCAGCGCTCCTCGGTGACCCCGAACCGCTCGACGTAGAAGGCGAGGGAGCGCCGCAGGCGCTCGCGGTCGATGCCGAACTGGGCGAGGTCGTAGACGACCCCCCCGTACCGACCCCTCGGGTGCTCGTCCAGGAAGGCGCCCATGGCCGACGCCGACGCCGCGGTGAAGGGTTGGCCGGCGGCCTCGTAGACCCGCCGGACCATGGCCAGGTCGTCCTCCATGAACTCGTCGAAGTGGACGTCGATGGTCCGCGCGGGCGGGAGGATCTGCCGCTGGTCGACGCACGATCGGAGCATCCGCTCGAGACGATCGGCCCAGTAGCCCCCGAGCCATGGCAGGTCCACCCGGTCGTGCCCGAGTCGGGCGGAGTAGCCGAGCATGGTGACCATCGACGCGGTGACCGAGACCGGGTCCCGGTGGGTCACGACGAAGGTCGCGTCGGGGAAGGTGGCGAGGAGCGCCGGGAACTGCTCGAGATGTTGGGGGGACTTGAGCACCCACCGCGTCCCACCCCGCAGCCACTGCAGGGCCTGGAGGATCGTGCGGAGGTAGGAGTAGCTGGGCTCCTGGTCTCGGTCCAGGTAGCTGTCGCGCCAGGTCGGAATCGGGGCGATGGTCTCGAAGAGCATCGTCGAGATGTCGATGGCCAGGAGCTGGATCTCCTCGTGGACGTGGTCGGTGGTCATCTCGTGCATGCGCCGGAACTCGGGAAGGGCCGCCTCCACGACCGAGAGCGAGAGCGCCGTGCGGGCGCGACGCGGGTCGGGGTCGCCGGGCACCGGCCGTTCTCGGTCGGGGAGCACCGGCTCGAGGCTCTCCCAGTAGGGGAGCGACCGGAGTGCCGGGTCCGAGGCGATGAGGTTGTGCAGGTGGGTGGTGCCGGTGCGGGGCAGTCCACAGATCACGATGGGCGCCGCGATCGCCTCGTCGAGGATCTCTGGGTGACGGACGATCAGATCCTCGACCAGGAGGCGGTTGCGAAGGAGTCCGGTGAGGAACTGCGATTGTGCGAACAGCCCGGCGCGGTCGAGGCGCGCCTCCTCCCTGAGCGAGCCGCAGAGGATCTCGAGCCGGCCGCGGAAGTCGTCGGGCCCGAAGTCGTCGAGGCCGGTGCCGTCCACGGCCGCGGCCATGAGCGATTCCGGCTCGAGCGAGACTTCCCGCCCCGCATCGGCCATGAAGTCGAGGACGGCTCGTGCCTCGTCGCTGTACCGCGGTTCGGCCAGATCGTCGATGGTGATCGGGGGTGGGCGTGCCGCCGGGCTCATCCGCCTGGCGTCACCGGGACCACGACGGCCTCCGGGCGTGCCGGTGTCTCGGCGGGCAGGAACCACCGGAACCAGATCCACCCACGGTGGTGGCCCGCCGTCGAGATCCAGTTGGGATGTCCGGGATCCGTGGGGGAGATGACGATCACCCACGAGCCGTCGTCCTCGTAGCGCACCTGGGTGCCGTTGATGGTCACCCGCTCGTAGTCGTAGTTGTAGGTGTGGAGGAACGGGTTCCACAGGCACAGGTTCCAGAAGGCGCACTCCGGGGACCGGCCCCTCAGGACGAGGGCCTGACCGTCCTCGAGGAGATACCGGCCCATTGCGTAGGCGGCGTCGCCGGCTGCCCAACCGACGGTCGTCGTGGGCACCGGGTAGGGGGGATCGATGGTGTTGGGCTCACCCGCGGGCAGCGGCACCATGGCGGCCTGGTCCCGCAGCCAGGTGAGCGCGGCACGGAAGCGGCGGGCCAGCACGGCGTCGTCCTCCCGGAAGGTCGGCGGCGGCGTGTCAGCGGTGATCTCCCAGGCTGCACGGGTGCCGTGGGACGGGTCGGCCAGGTAGTCGCGGGTGATCATGGCCACCGCGTCGGGGTCGAGCTTGATCCATGGCGATCCGTCGCCGGGATCCTCGGGTGAGAGGACCATGGTGATCACTCCGTCGGACCCTGCCGCGACCTGCCGGGCGTTGAGGCTGCCGACGATGCGATCCGAGTAGCGCCCGTCGTCGGGCCCCCCGTAGACGGTGAGGGAGAGGTACACCGCGTCCCCCGGCCGAACCCGCACCCGGTAGGTGCGGGACGGGCTCACCGGGGCGAAGCAGTAGAAGGCGTCCGCATTGTCCCCGCCCCACTTCTTGTAGGGGCCCACGATCTCGACGAACCGGGGGCGGTCGGGGTCTGCCCAGACCTGGGTGTCGGCGGCCACCTGCACGATCGAGAGCAGCCACTTGTGCGCTTCGAGCAGGGTCTGCTCGTCCCCCGGACCGGAGAGTTGGCCGACCAGTCGTCTGTGTTGCGTTCCCAGCTCTTCGAGCAGCTCGGCGAAGACCACCTCGGTCCGGGTTCCCATGGCCGCTTCCTACCACGCCGCGACGACCTCTGGCGCCGGTCCGGACCACTCCCGCCACCCTCCCGCGGGGAGCGGGACGGCCGCCCGACCGGACACTTGACCCGCCAATTCATATCCGGCAAGCTTCGGTCGACCGCGGTCGATGCGTTCGAGTGCGGCGTCGGGCACCGTGGGGCGAGGTCTACGACACGGGTGCCGGTGCGGGTCGGATGAAAGTGTGGCCGATGAAGGTGTGGCCGACGGAGACAGGAGATCGGGATGACTTCCAGCGCAACGACGGCGAGTGGTGACGAGGAGCGTGGGGGAAGGGTTCGGAAGCGGACTCACCGCCTCGCCGTCGCGGCGGCGGCGGCCGGCGCACTCGTGGCGACCGTCGCCGGGAGCGCACTGATCGCGGCGACTCCCGCAGGCGCGACGACGACGCTCACCGTCTCGACGACGGGCACCGACTCCGGAAACTGCCAGGTGACCGCATGTGCGACCCTCGGATACGCCCTCTCGCAGGCTGCCGCTGGCGACACCATCATGATCGATTCAGGCACGTACGCGATGACCGCCGGAAGCTCCAACACGGTGCCGTCCACTCTCACCGGTCTCACCATCGCCTCGGCATCGGGGAACCCTGCCGACACGATCATCGACGCCACCGGTGCGATCAATGGGATCGCGGTCAACGCCGACAACGTGACGGTGAGCGGCATCACCGTAGAGAACTCCGGCGCGGCGGGCATCATGGTGTCACCCCCCGCGACAGCCACCGCCCCGGCGACGGTGATCGGCGAGACCGTGGAGAACGATGTCGTGAAGGACGCCGACCAGTGCCAGGCCAACCCGTCCGCGACCGGTTGCGCGGCCGCGATCGGGGCGGGCGACTACGGCGAGTCGATCTGGCTCATGAGCGTGGAGACCTCCACTCTCGAGACCACGACCCTCGAGAACGGCCTGGACGGCGGCCTGCTCGTCTCCGATGAGATGGGGCCCAACGACCACAACATCATCAAGGACAACCAGGTCCTCGACAACGCCCTGGGCTGCGGTATCACCCTTGCAGGACACAACCCGGCGGCGCTCGGTCACAACGGCCAGCCCGACCCCTCTGCCGGAGGCGTCTACGACAACACGGTCGAGGGCAACACCTCGAATGGCGCCGGCGCGAACGGGGTCGGACTGTTCAACTTCGCCTACGACAACACCATCGTGGGCAACTCGGTCAGCCAGAACGGCGGTCCCGGTATCGAGATCGACGACGACATCCCCTTCGCAGACCTGAACGGCAATACCGTCACCGACAACACGGTCGGCGTCAACTCGCTTCTCGGAGGCCCTGGGGGCTCCCCGGGGCAGCACACCGTGCACACGACCCAGACCGGTGGGATCCTCGTCATTGCCCGCGGCACTGCCGTCACGGGAACGGTCATCTCGAACAACACCATCACGGACAACTACTTCGGCATCTGGATGTCGCGGATGGCCGCGAGCTCGACACTGACCGCCAACAAGATCTCGGTCACGTCGGGGGGTGTGCCCGTCTACATTGCTCCGGCTCCCGGCGGCGGGTCGTGGTCCCTCGGTTCGGACGGTGGGGTGTTCACCTTCGGTCAGGCGTCGTTCTGGGGTTCGACCGGCAACATCACGATCAACCAGCCGATCGTGGGCATGGCGGCCACCCCTGACTCGTCCGGCTACTGGCTCGTTGCCAAGGACGGTGGGATCTTCGCCTTCGGGTCCGCCAACTACTACGGTTCGCTGCCGTCCCTTCACGTCGGCGTGTCCAACATCGTCGGGATCGCCTCGACGGCCGACGGCGGGGGCTATTGGCTGGTCGGTTCCGACGGCGGCGTCTACGCCTTCGGCGACGCGACGTTCCACGGCTCGGCGGGCGACCTCACGCTCGACCAACCGATCGTGGGCATGGCGGCCACATCCGACGGCGAGGGCTACTGGCTGGTTGCCAAGGACGGTGGGATCTTCGCCTTCGGGGACGCGCTGTACCACGGCTCGACCGGCGGTCTCACGCTCAACCAGCCCGTCGTGGGCATGGCGGCCACATCCGACGGCGAGGGCTACTGGCTGGTTGCCAAGGACGGTGGGATCTTCGCCTTCGGGGACGCGCTGTACCACGGTTCGACCGGTGGCCTCACGCTCAACCAGCCCGTCGTTGGGGCCCAGGCGACACCGGACGACGGGGGCTACTGGCTCGTGGCCCAGGACGGTGGCATCTTCGCCTTCGGAGACGCTGCATTCCCGGGTTCCCTTCCGGGGCTCGGTGTCCACGTCACCAACATCGTCGGCCTGCTCAGCACGCCCTAGCGGCGAAGTTTCACTGCGATCGGCATCTGTTTCACTACGTCGGGACGCCGCCGCTCCCGTCTCTGGGAGCTGGACGGTCCGTATCGGACCGGCGCACCCTCCCGGGACGGTCCCGGAATCACCAATGGCTGTTGATCAACAATCATTGGTGATATTGTGTGCCTTGTGCGCACACCGGAGGAATTGACCGACCTGTTCCGCAGGTCCGGCCGCAAGGTGACCGCACAGCGCCAGTGCATCTTCCGGATCCTGGAGGACGACGAGACCCATCCCTCGGCCGAGGCGGTGCACGCCCTCGCGGTTCGCGAGATGGCGACGATCTCCCTCAAGACCGTCTACCAGACCCTGCACGACCTGGCCGAGATGGGCGAGATCACCGCCCTCGACGTCGGCACCGGCCGCACCCGTTTCGATCCGAATGTCGACCATCCCCACCACCACCTGGTGTGCCGCAGCTGCGGCAGCGTCCGGGACCTGGTGGTCGACTTCCCCGGTCTCGAGATCCCCGAGGGCGCGGCGCTCGGGTTCGAGGTCGGCGCCGCCGAGGTGGTCTTCCGCGGCATGTGTCCGGAGTGCCGCGCACGGATCCCACGCGCCCGGCGCACCCGTTCCGTGACCGCAACCCGCTGATCCCGCGCCCCGAAGGGGGCACCACCGAAACAACAAAGGAGCACCGTGCCAGCACTCAAGGACACCAAGACGGAAGCGAACCTGAAGGAGGCCTTCGCCGGCGAGAGCCAGGCCAACCGCCGCTACCTCTACTTCGCCCAGAAGGCCGACGTGGAGGGGTATCCGGACGTCGCCGCCCTCTTCCGCTCGGTCGCGGAGGGAGAGACCGGTCACGCCTTCGGACACTTCGACTTCCTGCGCGAGGTCGGTGACCCGGTGACCGGCGCCGCGGTCGGGCCCACCGACGAGAACCTCAAGTCCGCCATCGAGGGCGAGACCTACGAGTACTCCGAGATGTACCCGGGGTTCGCCCGCACCGCCCGCGACGAGGGGTTCGATGAGATCGCCGAGTGGTTCGAGACGCTGGCGCGGGCGGAGAAGAGCCACGCCGGCCGGTTCACCGAAGGACTCGCCTCCGTCTCATAACACGCCGCCGCACCGGGACGCCGGCCCGGGGATCCCCGGTCGGCGGTCCCGCGTTGCGGTGCAACCTGTCGATGACCACCACCTACGACCCCGACCATCCTCGCTACCTCGAGGAGGAAGACCTCAGAGGCGAGCTCGAGAGGGTCTACGACCTCTGCCAGGGGTGCAGGCTCTGCTTCAACCTCTGCCCCTCATTCCCCACGCTCTTCGACTTCGTCGACGCGCACGACGGCCACGTGGCCGACATGACCAGGGCGGAGCAGGACCGGGTGGTCGACGAGTGCTACCAGTGCAAGCTCTGCGCGCTCAAGTGCCCCTACGTGGCGCCCCACGAATGGGACCTCGACTTCCCGCGCCTCATGCTGCGGGCCAACGCTGTCCGCAGTGCGGGCGCGGTCCCACTCCGCCGACGGGTTGCCGACCAGGCCCTCGCCCGCACCGACCTGATGGGGACGGTCTCGAGTGCTGCGGCCCCGGTGGTCAACGCGCTCACCGGCCGGCCCGGCTCACGGGTCCGCCGCCTGCTCGAGCGGACGGCGGGGATCGCCTCCGAGCGCCTCCTTCCCCCCTACGCCCGTACGCGGTTCTCGACCTGGTTCCGCCGGCGTGGCCCGCAGGGTCTCCGGCCGGGCGCTGTCCAGGGGACGGTCTCGGTGTTCCCGACCTGCTTCGTCGAGTACATGGACCCGGCGATCGGCCAGGACCTGGTCAAGGTCTACGAGCACAACGGGGTGTCGTGCTCGCTCCCCGAGGGGACCCGGTGCTGTGGGGCCCCGTGGCTCCACCAGGGGAACATCCGCGAGTTCACCCGTGCCGCCACCCGCAACGTGGCCGTCCTGGCGGCCGAGGTCCGTGCCGGCCGCGAGGTGGTGGTGGCGCAGCCCACCTGCGCCTACGTGGTGCGCAAGGACTACCCGATCTACCTGGCAGGCACCGCGTCCGCCGCCGACGCCGAACTGGTGGCCGCGCACACCGCCGATCCGGCCGAGTACCTCGTCGCCCTGGACCGGGCGGAGGGGACCGTCCTCGACAAGCGCTTCGCGGGGCGGGAGGCCGGGCTCGTGCCCGGCGAGGTCACCTACCACGTGGCCTGCCACCTGCAGGCCCAGCAGGTCGGCCTCAAGGGACGGGACCTCCTCAAGCTGGCCGGGATCAAGGCCACCCTCGTCCAGCGGTGCTCCGGCATCGACGGCACCTGGGGGTACCGGGCCGAGAACTACGACCGCTCGCGTGCGGTGGCCGGGCCCCTCGTGCGCGAGATCGAGGCGGCGGGGAACCCGGTCGTCTGCGGCGACTGCCTCCTGGCCAACGGTGCGATCGAGCAGGAGACCGGCTCCCACCCGGTGCATCCCATCCAGTTGATGGCGCGGGCCTACGGCATCGCCGAGGAGCCGTCATGACCGGACCCCTCGTGCTCGACGACATCGCCGACCTGCGGGCCTACGAACGTGAGCGCGAGACGTTCCTCCGGCAGGTGATCGCGGTCAAGAAGCTGCGGCGTGTCTCCCTGGGCCCGGTGGTGACCCTCACCTTCGAGAGCAGGACGACCGTGCGGTTCCAGGTCCAGGAGATGGCCCGGGCCGAGCGGATGAGCAGCGACCGGCAGATCCAGCACGAGCTCGACGTCTACAACCGTCTGCTGCCCGCGCCCGGCGAGCTCTCTGCCACCCTCTTCCTGGAGCTGGTGACCGGTGAGGAGCTCCGGAGATGGCTCCCGCGTCTGGTCGGGATCGAGCATTCGTGCGGGCTGGTGGCCGGCGACGGACCGACGCCCCTCCTGGTGCGCTCGGTGCCCGAGGAGGAGCACGGGACCCAGCTGACCAGGCCCGACGTCACCGCTGCCGTCCACTACGTGCGCTTCCGCTTCGCGCCGGACCAGGTCCGTGCCTTCGCCCACGGCCCGGTCTCGCTGGTGGTCGACCATCCGGGCTATCCCGAGGGCCGCCCCGGGGTGGCGCTCTCCGATGCCACCCGGGCCGAGCTGCTCCGCGACCTGCTCGACGGCTGAGGGTGCCGGGGGGCGTCGGCTCCCCGCCGGATCACCGGTGGGCCAGATGGACCGCTGCCTCGGGGGTGAGCACGCGGAAGGCCACGGTCTCCTCGAGGTAGAGGTGCACGGCCGTCTGATCGGCGGTGGTGAAGCCGACCGAGCAGTCCTGGCCGACGGTGAGCTCGGTGTCGCCCCCGCGCTGGGAGAGAACGACGGCGCCGTCGACGGCCGGTGCCCAGGTCACCGGGCCGCCGAGGATCTGCCGGAGGTGCTCGAAGACCGGGTACCCGCCGTGCTCGGTCGTCTCGGTGACCCCTGTGTAGGTGCGCGAGCCCAGGGCGATGGCGTAGGGCCCGCCGACGTCGCTGCTCCGCAGGGTCGCCACGGCCTTGGCCACATGCTCGGGGTAGAGGTCGTAGTCGTCGCCGATCGCCACCGGTTCGTGGGGTGACGCCGGGATGATGCCGGTGATCCCGACCTCCTCGTGACCGTGGAACACGAGGTGGTCCTCGGCCAGAGCCGCAGCACGGCCCGCGTCGATGACCGCTCGCAGGTCCAGGTCGGTGGCCCCCCGGTCGGCAGCCGCCAACTCGGCCTGCGAGACCGCGAACGGGGTCCGCAGCTCGACCAGCGGAAGGACCCGCCGCCGGCCCATCCGCACCGGTCCGGCGGCGTCCGGAACGCTGTCGACCCGGCCCAGGTCCACAGCCGAGTGCTCCCATCCGAGCGGCCCGACGAAGTCCACCAGGCGGCGCGCGGCAAGGAAGTGCTTGAGCGAGCGCGCGGCCTCGTCGTCGATCTGCGACCAGGCGGTCCCGGTGACCGGGGCGAGCTCGCGCCGGAGATGGTTCATGGCGATGTCCTCTCGTACGGTGTCCGGTCTTGGCGGAGGGACCCGATCCCGAGGTCGGTGCGTCCGCCCTGGGCCAGGGGATTGAGGTCCGGCAGGCCGACCCGGGTCAGCGTGTTGCGGTCGATGTGCGAGAACGGTTCCTCCTGGCCGGGAATGGCGAGGACGCCCTCCTCCTCGTAGGACCAGGAGTCGTCGGGATGGACGACCACGTGCATCCGGTAGCTCAGGGTCCGGAAGCTCCGCTCGAGGAAGGGGTTCGACAGGATGCCGTAGACCTCCGAGCCGACAGCGGCCCGCACCTCGAACTCGGTCGCGTCCGGAGCGGCCGGGCCGCCCGCCAGCAACACCTGCCCGCGGGGGATGCCGAGCGTGAGGGTCACCGTTCCGGCGGCCGAGTCCCACAACCAGTACCCGACCTGGTCGTGGAAGGTCTCGACCTCCCCGGGCTTGACGATGTGGGTGTGGTAGCGCAGTCCGTAGAAGAGCTGCGGCCCGTTCGTCTGGGGATCGATCGGCTGCAGTTCGTAGCGCTCGTCGAAGGCGTCGAGCCCGATGCCCTCGGCGACCGGGTGCCGGTCGGCGCCCCCGGTGCCCCGCCAGGTGCCGGCCATGGGCCTGAGCGGCCCGAGGTTGGAGAGCGTGTCGGGATCGGCGTCCGGTTCGGTGTAGATGTCGTCGCCGTAGACCCCCGCGTCGGTGTCGACCATCGCCGGGAGTCTATGTGGTCGGTTCCGCCGAGGTCCGGGCCGGTTGCGGCCCCAACGGGCAAGGTGCGCGTCCAGGTCCCCGGTGGATGGCCTGCAAGGTGGAGGCGCGAGGGTGGTCCGGTCGCCCGTGGCGGGCGGCCGGACCGGACCCGGACGGGACCGGCGGCGAGGCACCTCGGTGCACGGGAAGGGGACTCACATGAGCAGCGCCACCACCACGACCATCGTCGGCAACCTGACCAGGGATCCGGAGATCCGCTACACCCGCGACGGTCAGGCCACCACCACCCTCGGGGTAGCGGCCAACCGCCGGTGGCAGAACCGGGAGACCAACGAGTGGGAGGAGTCCACCTCGTTCTTCGACGTGGTCACCTGGAGGGACCTGGCCGAGAACGTGGCCCTGAGCCTCACCAAGGGGATGCGGGTGGTGGTGACCGGCAGGCTCGAGCAGCGCAGTTGGGAGACCGAGGACGGCGAGCGCCGGTTCAAGGTCGAGGTCGTCGCGGACGAGGTCGGTCCCGGGCTGCGCTTCGCCACCGTCGACGTGCACCGGGTGCAGCGGGCAGGCGGCGACGCCGACCGCACCGAGCCGGCCGCCGCCGAGGCGAACGGAACCGCCGGTGGCTGAGCCGACGGTCGGACCGCTCCGGTTCGGACCGTCGGTGGTCCTCTCCAAGGAGGAGGCCTTCGGGGCCTGCCAGGCGCTCGCAGACGCGGGGAGCCACCTCGAGCGCTCGGGGAGGGGTGTCGAGGCCGATGCCCTGGCCGGGCTGTTCGTCCTCCTGGAGGAGCGCCTCTCGGCTCCGCAGCCCGACCCGCACCCGGTGGACCGGCTGAGCGCCGCCCCAGGGCGGCGGGGTCAGTCCTCGCCGGGCTCGAACTCGAGCGAGAGCGAGTTCACGCAGTAGCGCATGCCGGTCGGGGCCGGCCCGTCGGGGAACACGTGCCCGAGGTGCCCACCGCAGCGCGCGCAGGTGATCTCGGTGCGCCGCATGCCGAACGACCCGTCCTCGTGCTCCTCGACGGTTCCTTCTTCCAGGGCCTGGGTGAAGCTCGGCCAGCCCGAGCCGGACTCGAACTTGGCCTCGGTCGGGAAGAGTGCGGCACCGCACCCGGCGCAGGTGAACATGCCGCTGCCGTCGACGTGGAGCAGCTCGCCGGACCAGGCCGGCTCGGTCCCCTTCTCGCGGAGCACGGCATAGCGCTCGGGTGACAGCCGTTCCCGCCACTCCTCCTCGGTCAGTTCCACTTTCCCGGCCGCACCGGCATGGTCGCTCGTGGCACTCATCGGGCATCCTCCTTCCGTGCCGGCTACTCCGGGAGGCGCCCGGACGCACGCCGACAACGATCACGGAGGGAAACCCCGTCGGGTCCGGACGTGTTCCCGGGGCGCCGCGATCACGTCCAGCGACAGCCCGACCGAGCCGAGCCGGAAGGGCCGTTTGCTAACGTCGCCCGAGCCACCATGGACCTTCGAGACCGACCCGAGGACGAGGCATTCCGCCGCGAGGTCAGGGCCTGGTTGGCCGAGCACGTGGTCGGTGCGTTCGCCGCCCTGGGCGGCCGGGGCGGCTCGGGCGACGAGACCTACGGCTTCGAAACCAGGCTCGCCTGGGAGAAGGAGCTCGCCGCGGCCGGTTGGACCTGCCTCGGCTGGCCAGAGGAGTACGGAGGGCGGGGGGCCTCGATCGCCCGCCAGGTCATCTTCAACGAGGAGTACGTGCAGGCGCGCGCCCCGGGACGGGTCGGCATCCTCGGCGAGGGCCTGCTCGGCCCCACCCTCATCCAGTACGGGTCGTCCGCCCAGCGTGCTCGGTTCCTCCCGCCGATCGTGGCCGGGACCGAGCTCTGGTGCCAGGGCTACTCGGAACCGGACGCCGGGAGCGACCTCGCCAACGTGCAGACCAGGGCCGTCCTCGACGGCGACCAGTGGGTGGTGACCGGGCAGAAGGTCTGGACCTCGCTCGCACACCAGGCCGACTGGTGTTTCGTCGTGTGCCGTACCGAGCAGGGCTCCTCCCGTCACCACGGCCTCTCGTACCTCCTCGTCCCGATGGACCAACCGGGCGTCGAGATCCGGCCCATCACCCAGCTGACCCGGACCTCGGAGTTCAACGAGGTCTTCTTCGACGGGGCGCGTACCGCCGCAGACCTCGTGGTCGGCGAGCCCGGCGACGGATGGCGGGTCGCGCTGGCCACCCTCGCCTACGAGCGCGGGGTCGGCCTCCTCGGCCACCAGCTCACCTTCCGGCGCGAGCTCGACCGTCTGGTGGCGGTGGCCCGGCGGTCGGGACGCTCGACCGACCCGGTCCTCCGCCAGCGGTTGGCCCGTTCCTACGCCGAGCTCGAGATCCTCCGCTACGACACGCTGCGGAGCCTCTCCGGCTACGACGGTCCGGTGGCACCCCCCGAGGCCTCGATCATCAAGCTCTACTGGTCCGGTTGGCACCAACGTCTCGGCGAGTTGGCGATGGACGTCCGGGGCGAGGGCGGCCTGGTGCTCGAATCGGCCCCCTACGAGCTCGACGAGTTCCAGCGGACCTTCCTCTTCAGCCGGTCCGAGACCATCTACGGAGGATCCGACCAGATCCAGCGCAACATCATCGGCGAGCGGGTGCTCGGCCTGCCGCCCGAACCCAAGGGAGACCTGCGATGAACGATGGCGCCGGACTGCGGATCCCCGAGCCGCCGACGGGCCACGGGCTGCTCGAGGGCAAGGTGGTGGTGGTGACCGCCGCGGCCGGGACCGGCATCGGGTTCGCCACCGCCAAACGGTGTGTCGAGGAGGGGGCCACCGTGGTCATCTCCGACGCCCACCAGCGGCGACTGGGCGAGGCGGCCGATGCGCTCGCCGCCCTGCCCGAGCTGGCCGGGACGGTTCCGTTGGCCGTCCCCTGCGATGTGACCGTCGAGGAGCAGGTCCAAGATCTCTACGACGCCGCGGTGGCCGAGCACGGCCGCATCGACGTCGCGGTCAACAACGCGGGCCTCGGCGGTCAGGTCGACATCGTCGACATGACCGACGAGCAGTGGTCGTCGGTGCTCGACATCACCCTGACCGGAACCTTCCGCTGCACCAGAGCCGCGCTCCGTCAGTTCATCGCCGGCGGCGGCGGAGGGGTCATCGTCAACAACGCATCGGTGCTCGGGTGGCGGGCCCAGGCAGGCCAGGCGCACTACGCGGCGGCCAAGGCCGGGGTCATGGCCCTCACCCGCTGCTCGGCGGTGGAGGCCGCCCCCTACGGGGTGCGGGTCAACGCCGTCTCGCCCAGCCTCGCGGTTCACCCCTTCCTCAACCGGGTGATGGGTGACGACGAGCTCGCCGAACTGGCCAGACGCGAGGTGTTCGGCCGGGGCGCCGAGGTCTGGGAGGTCGCCAACGTCATCGCGTTCCTGGCCAGCGGGTACGCCACCTACATGACCGGCGAGGTCGTGTCGGTGAGCAGCCAGCACCCCTGACTTCCTCCCCCCCTGCCAGGTCTGGAGGACGTCGGTAGCCGAAACAGGCCTCGGGCAGGACGCTCAAGGATCCGGGGATCGTTGCCGATGGGGCAGAGGTGGCCGTCACCGACATCGAGCCGCCGGGTTCGGAAGTCGAGGTCGACCTACGGCGCGCGATCGAGCATCTCTGTGAGCCAGGGGTCATCACCGCTGTGGTCCAGCCCATTGTGCGCCCAGCGGACATGGTCGTGGTCGGCTACGAGGCGCTCGCCCGGATGCCCATCGACCCTCGACGTCCGCCGGATTGGTGGCTCGACGTCGCATCGGAGTTCGGCCTGCGCAAGCAACTCGAGCTGGCCTGCCTCGCCGCTGCGATCCGGCTCGGTGCCCCGCCCGACGGACGGATGCTCTTCGTCAACGCCAGCCCTTCGACGATCGCTGATCCCGGGCTCCTCGATCTCCGCACCGAATTCCCGGATCGGCTCGTGGTCGAGATCACCGAGCAGGAGGCAGTCGAGGACTACGAATTCCTCCGGGATTGCCTGGCTGGCTACCTACACCGCGGCGTGCGGCTGGCGATCGACGATGCAGGCGCCGGCTATTCGAGCCTTCGCCATGTCGTCGAGTTGTCACCGGACTACCTGAAGCTCGACCGAGAGTTGGTCAGCGGGGTCGATGAGGACTCGAATCGACGTGCCCTGATGCGCGCGGTCGTGGCCTTCGCCCGTGAGGTCGGCACGAGTGTTATCGCCGAGGGCGTGGAGACGAGAGGTGAACTGGACGTCCTTCGGGACGCCGAGGTGCACTTGGTGCAGGGATACCTCCTGGCCCGTCCGGGTGCTCCCTGGCCGGACATCGAGCGAACCGGTCCCCCGAAATCGCAGAGCAGAGATGCGGACGACGCCCATCCGAAATTCCGGGAGTACGGGTTGCGACAAGCCCTGGCACGCGTCGACAACGTGTTGGAGGCCTGTGAGGTTGCCGCCGAGACCTTGTACAGGCACAGCCACCTGCTCACCAGTCTGTACCTCGAGCGCAACCACGAATTGCGGTGTGTGGCCCAACGAGGACTGTGGCAGGTCCTCGACGGCATGCCCGCAACGGCGGGAATCACCGGCAGAACGTGGGCCACGGCCACCTCGGTCGTCGTAGAGGACGTATCGTTGCACCCTGACTACCGTGTGTCGGTTCCCGGCGTCGTCTCGGAGATCTGTGTGCCGATCCTTGTGAACGGTGAGGCGGTCGGCTCGCTCAACGTGGAGTCGTTCAGTCCGCTGACCACCGACGCGCTGGAAACGACAGAGTCAGTCGCCCGACTCCTCGCGGATCGGCTCGGAGTCATCGGAGTCAACCCGGGCAACTCTCGATGGCATCGGGCAGCTCTCGCCTCCGTGTCCATCTCCGGGCTCCTCTCGAGTCGCCGCCTGCCGCACCAGGTGCTGCACCGCTTCACCGATGCGGCCGAGATGGATTCGGCCTGTCTCATCGTCGACCAGCCGAAGGGACGTTCGGTCCTCGCTGCCGTCGGGCCCTTGGCCGAGAGTCTCGTGGCCCTCGACGCAAACGAGTTGAGCGCCCTGTCGACCTTGGTTGGAGACATCCGATCGTGCTACACGGCAGGAGATGCGACCAGCCCGGGATTCGTCGGCACCGAGTCCTTACGGTCCGCGGGCGCTCGAGCCGTCGTCGTGCTGCCCCTCTGGGCACAGAGGCACCGGTTCGGTACGGTCCTCTTGGCTCATTCCCGACCGCTCCGGTTGACGGGGGACCGGGTCGAGCCGCTCGAGTTGCTCGCCGACCATGCCGCTGCGGTGCTGGAACCCGTGCTCCGCTCGGTCTGAAGAGTCCTCGAGCCGGTCGACGGCAGGTGTAGCGAGTCCGTCGCGGGTGGCGACGGAGGACCGAGCGTGATGCTCTGATCCGGCTGTTCGGTCTGGATGCAGCGCCGGGTCGATGCACTACCCTGACGGCGTGTCAGATGTGACGGATCCCCGGGGGGATCTCCAGTGGGGGACCATCCCCGGCCTGGTCGAGGATGCCGCCGCCCGCTTCGGGGACGCCGAGGCCATCGTCGACCACCACGGCCCGGGCGGCACGATCACCCGGTGGTCCTTCGACCGGCTCGCCGAGGAGGTGGCCGCCGCGACCCGGGCCATCGTCGCAAATGGCATCGAGCGGGGCGACCGGGTCGCCATCTGGGCCCCCAATTGTGCAGAGTGGGTCGTCGCCGCGCTCGGGGCGGTCGGTGCGGGGGCCCTGCTGGTCCCGCTCAACACCCGGTACAAGGGTGCGGAAGCCGCCTACATCCTGCGGGCCTCGGGGGCCAGGCTCCTCTTCACCGTGCAGGGGTTCCTCGGCATCGACTACCCGGCCATCCTCGACGAGGCGGTGTCCACGGGCGAAAAGGTCCCCGAGCTCGAGCGGGTGGTCGTGCTCCGGGGCGACGACGCCGCGCCCCGCGTCCGGGTGCCCGCGGCGACCAGGTGGTCGGGTGGGAGGTGTTCCTCGGCGAGGGAGGGGGCTGCTCGGCCGACGTGGCTGCGGGCCGGACCGCCTCGATCACCAGCGGAGACCTCTCCGACCTGGTCTTCACCTCGGGGACCACCGGCCATCCCAAGGGGTCGATGACCACCCACGGCCAGTCCCTGCGCACCTTTGCCACCTGGGCCAAGGTGGTCGGCCTGGCCGAGGGCGACCGGTACCTCATCGTGAACCCGTTCTTCCACACCTTCGGGTACAAGGCGGGCATCCTGGCCTGCCTCATGACCGGGGCCACCATGGTGCCCGAGCCGGTCTTCGACGTGGACGCGGTCCTGGCCAGGGTCGCCGAGGAGCGCATCTCGGTGCTACCGGGGCCGCCGACCATCTTCCGGTCCCTCCTCGACCACCCGGACCGGTCCACCGTCGACCTCTCCTCCCTCCGGCTCGTGGTCACCGGCGCGGCGGTGGTCCCGGTGGAACTGGTCGAGGGGCTCTGGTCCGACCTCGGTGTCGAAACCGTGCTCACCGCCTACGGGCTCACCGAGGCCACCGGGACGGTGACCATGTGTCGCCGTGGTGACCCGGCCGAGGTGATCGCCGGCACGTCCGGCCGGGCGATTCCCGATGTGGAGGTCCGCATCGTCGGGGGCGACGGGGCCGAGGTCCCGGTCGGCGCCAGCGGCGAGGTCCTGGTGCGCGGCTACAACGTGATGCGGGGCTACTACAACGATCCCGACGCCACCGAGGAGGCGATCGATCGTGACGGTTGGCTCCACACCGGCGACATCGCGGTGATGGACGGCTCGGGCAACGTGACCATCACCGACAGGCTCAAGGACATGTATGTGAGCGGGGGCTTCAACGTCTACCCCGCCGAAGTCGAGGCGGTCTTGCGACGGCATCCGGATGTGGCCCAGGTGGCCGTGGTCGGCGTGCCCGACCGCCGGATGGGTGAGGTCGGTCTGGCCGTAGTCGTCCCCACCGCCGGATCCGATGCCGCCGCGCTCGCGGACGGACTGCCGGACTGGGCGAAGGGGCAGCTGGCCAACTTCAAGGTCCCCGGCCGGGTGCAGGTGGTCGAAGCCCTCCCGGTCAACGCCAGTGGCAAGGTACTCAAGCGCGAGCTGCGCGCTGCGTACGCGACGTGAGCGACGCCACCCCGGCAGTCCGTTCTTCATCCGCAACGAAAGGAGCATGCCGTGCGAGGCATCGTCTACACAGGTGACGACGTGGAGGTCACCGACCAGCTGAGCATCGGCGACCCGGGACCGACCGAGGTGCGCGTGGCGATGGGCGCGGCCGGGGTGTGCCACAGCGACCTCTCGGTCATCAACGGGACCATCCCGTGGAAGGCGCCCTCGGTCCTCGGTCACGAGGGGGCCGGAGTGGTCGAGGCGGTGGGCTCCGAGGTCCGCTCGGTGCAGGTGGGCGACCATGTCGTCATCGCGACCCTGGCCAGTTGCGGGACCTGCCGGGCGTGCGCAACCGGGCATCCGACCTGGTGCGTGAAGACCCTGGGCAACGTGTCGCAACCCTTCACCTACAAGGGCGAGCCGGCCTCCAACTTCGCGGCCACCTCGGTCTTCGCCGAGTCGACCATCGTGAAGGAGGTCCAGGCCGTCAAGATCTCGAAGGAGGTGCCGCTCACCTCGGCATGCCTCATCGGGTGCGGGGTCCTCACCGGGGTCGGCTCGGTCCTCAACCGTGCGAAGGTGCAGGCGGGAGAGACCGCGGCGGTGTTCGGCGTCGGGGGCGTCGGCCTCAATGTGATCCAGGGCCTCCGCCTGACCGCTGCGAGCCGGATCATCGCGGTGGACACCCTGGCCTCGAAGGAGGGTCTGGCCCGTCAGTTCGGGGCGACCCACTTCGTCGACGCCTCCGCCACCGACCCGGTTGCGGCCATCCGCGAACTGGTCCCGCCCGGACCCGACCGGGTCGGTGGCGCACTGGGGTGGACCGGCGGGGTCACCTGGTCCTTCGACTGCGTCGGTCACCCGGCGGTGCTCCGCAACGCGCTCGACGTCCTCGACTGGGGCGGCACCGCCCTCGCCATCGGCATCCCGCCCCAGGGCACCGAGGTCTCCGTCGATGTCAACGCCCTCGCCTACGTGGACCGCGGCCTGCTCGGCTGCCGGTACGGGTCGGCCCGGCCCCACCAGGACATCCCCCTCATGGTCGAGCTCTACCTCTCTGGCAGGCTCATGCTCGACGAACTGGTCACCGAGCAGCGACCCCTCGAGGGGTTCCGGGAGATCGTCGAGGACATGGAGGCGGGCAAGCTCGCCCGCGGCGTCCTCACCTTCTGACCCCGCACGGATCGGATCGGTCGATGACGCAGCGTCACGACGTCGTGGTGTGCGAGACGCTCCCCGACGTCATGCGCACCGCTGCCACCGCACACGGCGATCTGGAGGCGTACGTCGAGCCTGCAACGCCCACCTCCCCGCGCCGGGCGGTGACCTTTGCGGCGTGGAACCGCGCAGCCGACGGGGTGGCCGGCCTGCTCGCGGGCAACGGGGTGGGCCATGGCTCGGTGGTCTGTCTCCTGCTTCCGAGCTCGATCGACTACATGGTCTGCTACGCCGCCGTCGCCCGCCTCGGCGCGGTCACCTCGGGCATCAATCCCCGACTGGGTCCGGCCGAGGTCGACTCGATCGTGGAGCGGACCCGACCGGCGGTGCTGGTGGTCGACGACGACGCCGCCCACCCTGGTGGCCCGATCGGGATCGTGCTCGAACGCTCGCTGGTGCAGGCTGCCGCGTCCGGGTCACCGCCGAGAGCGCTCCCCACGGTGGCGGCGACCGATCCGGTTGCCGTGGTCTGGACCAGCGGCACGACCGGGTTGCCCAAGGGCGCGGTGTTCGACCACCGGAACCTGCGTGCGGTGTCGGAGGCGGCCGACGTCCTCTCCGTGCCCGGGGACCGACGCCTCTCGCCACTGCCGTTCGCCCACGTGGGCTCCATGACCCGGGTCTGGGACGAGGCGGCCCACGGCATCACCACCGTCATCACCCCGACCCCCTGGCGTGCGGCCGATGCGATCTCGGTGATGGACACCGAACGGATCACCGTGGCCCAGGGGGTCCCGACCCAGTGGGCGCTCGTGCTCGCCCATCCCCTCCTGGCCTCTGCCGACCTCTCGTCGCTGCGGGTCGCGGGCACCGGGGCCTCTCGGGTCCCCGCCGAGCTGGTGTCCGCCATGCGAGCCGCCCTCGGGGTCCCGGTCGTCGTGCGCTACACGTCCACCGAGGCGTCGCTCGGGACCGGCACGGTGCCCGGCGACCCCGACGAGGCGGTGGCCACCACGGTCGGCCGCCCCGTCTCCGGGGTCGCCCTCTCCCTCGCCGACGAGCACGGGGTGCCGGTTGCCGACGGGGAGGTCGGCCGTGTGCGGCTCCGCTCCGCGGCGGTCATGGGCGGCTACTGGGGGGGACCGCCGACCGGGCCCGGAGCCGGCGGTGTCGTCTACGACCACGCGAGCACCCGGGCGGTCCTCGCACCCGACGGGTGGCTGACCACCGGCGATTTCGGCTGGATCGACCCTGACGACCGACTCCACCTGGTCGGACGGGCCAACGAGCTCTACATCCGCGGCGGGTACAACGTCTACCCTGCCGAGGTCGAGCAGGTGCTGGGCAGCGTGTCCGGCGTCGGGCAAGTCGCGGTGGTCGGCGCGCCCGACCCGGTGCTCGGCGAGGTCGGGGTGGTCTTCGTGGTGCCGTCCGCGGGAACCGCCCCCGATCCGCACCAGCTCCTGACAGTGCTTCGGGAGGCGGCACGGGCGACGCTCGCCGACTACAAGGCACCCGACCGGCTGGTGGTCGTCGACGCTCTCCCCGTTACCTCGATGATGAAGGTAGACAAGAGGGCGCTGGCCGCGCGAGCCGCCCTCGAGACGAACGGAGCGAGTGCACCATGACCGCTGGATCGACACCCGCCACGGGCGGGGTCACCGACGACCCCGTCCGGATCGGCACGATGCTCTTCACGTTGGTGGAGCCCCACCGCGGTCACGAGGTCGCCTACAACCGCTGGTACGAGCGGGACCACTTCTACGCCGGCTGTCAGATCGGGGCATACAATTTCGCGGGAGCCCGGTTCGTCGCCACTGCCCCGATGAAGCAGCTGCGTGCCCCCCGCGCCGGCGCCGGGGAGCCGGCCCCGCTGGTGGCCGACCCCCAGACCGGCAGCTACCTCGGGATCTACTACGTGCTCGACGGTCACCACGACGAATGGAACCGGTGGGCGGTGGACCAGGTCAACGCTCTCCACGCCGCCGGTCGGATGTTCGAGCACCGCGACCACATCCACACCGGGCTGTACCGGTTCGAGTGGGAGCACCGGCGTGACGCCGACGGTGTCCCGGCGGAGCTCACGCTCGACCACCGCTTCGCGGGGATGGTCTCGGTCTTCGTCGAACCGGCCGACGGGGTGAGCGGCCAACGGATCGGCAGTTGGTACCGCGACGAGTTCCTGCCCTCGGTGCTGCCCGGCTCGACGGTGGCGACCGTGCTCGGGTTCAGCCCTTTGCCGCTGCTCGCCGACGCTCCCGGGGACGTGCCGCGTACAGAGACGCTCGACGAGCGGGTGCTCCTGCTCTGCTTTACCGACGTGGACCCGACCGTTGCCTGGGCCGGCGTCGTCGCCCCCCAGGACGCGGCACTCGAATCGTCCGGACTGGGCAGGGTGGTCTGGGCGTCCCCGTTCGTCGGCACCGTGCCGGGAACCGACACCTACACCGACCAGCTCTGGGGGGCGTCGGCGTGAGCGACGACGTGATCGAGCAGTTGGCCGCGCGGGCCGCCGACCGCGGCTGGGTGTGGGCGCCCACCCTGTGGCACCTCGTCGAGAGCCGGGCCGCGGCCACCCCCGACGCCGTGCTGGCCCGTGAGGACACGGGGAACCGGCTGACCTTCGCCGGCTACCGCGACGCCTGCCTGGGTGCCGCTGCCGGGCTCCACGGGCAGTGGGGGGTGTCCCGGGAGACCGCGGTGAGCTGGGAGCTGCCGACCTGGAACGAGTCCCTGGTGCTGGTCGGGGCGCTAGCCCGGCTCGGGGCCCGCCAGAACCCGCTCATCCCGATCTACCGGGAGCGCGAGGTCGGCTTCATCGTCGAGCAGAGCGACGCCTCGCTCCTGGTGGTGCCGACCGTCTACCGCGGGTTCGACTTCGAGGCCATGGCACGCGAGATCGCCGGCAGGCGCCCCGAGCTCCGGGTGCTGGTGGTCGACCGGGCGCTCCCCGACGGTGACCCGGCATCGTTGCCTTCGCCCGATCCCGAACCGGACCGGGCCGCGGACGCGCCCGTGCGCTGGCTGTTCTACACGTCCGGTACCACCGCCGATCCGAAGGGCGCCCCCCACACCGACCTCTCGGTCACGGCCGCGGCCCTCGCGATGGCCGAGTGCCTCGACATCCGGGCCGACGACGTCTCGGCCCTGGTCTTCCCCTTCACCCACATCGGGGGGATCGGCTGGCTCATCACGTCGCTACTGACCGGATGCACCCTGCTCACGACCGAGGCCTTCGATCCGGTGGCAACCCCAGCCTTCCTCGCGGCCAACCAGGTGACCCTGGCCGGATCCGGCACCCCGTTCCACCTCGCCTATCTCGCCGCGCAGCGGGCCGACCCCGGAGGGTCGCTGTTCCCCGCCGTCCGCTCGTTTCCCGGTGGCGGAGCTCCCAAGCCGCCCCAGCTCCACTACGACCTCAAGGCCGAGTTCGGGGGCGTTGGCATCGTCTCGGGCTACGGCCTGACCGAGGCGCCGATCGTGGTCATGGCCGGCACCACCGACCCCGATCAGAAGCTGGCCGATACCGAGGGGCGCCCGACCCCGGGGGTCGAGCTCATCGTCGTGACCCTCGACGGCCGGAGGGCCGGGCCGGGCGAGGAGGGAGAGATCCGGCTCAAGGGGTCCCAGGTCATCCGGGGCTATCTCGATCCCTCCCTCGACGCAGCGGCGTTCGATGGTGACGGCTACTTCCGGAGTGGCGACCTCGGGGTCGTCGACGCCGAGGGGTACGTGACCATCACCGGCAGGCTCAAGGACGTGATCATCCGCAACGGCGAGAACATCTCCGCCAAGGAGGTCGAAGACCTCCTCTACACCCATCCGGCGGTGGCCGATGTGGCGGTCATCGGGCTGCCCGACCCGAAGACGGGCGAGCGGGCCTGCGCGGTGGTGGCCATCGCGGAGGGGGCCACCTTCGACCTGGCCACCATGGCCGAGTACCTCCGTGAGAAGGGGCTGCGGGTCCAGGCCGTCCCCGAGCAGCTGGAGCTGGTCGGGGCGGTGCCCCGCAATCCCGCAGGCAAGATCCTCAAGCACACTCTGCGCGAGCGCTTCGCGCCGTCCGCCGCGGCATCGACCAAGAGGAGCGATCCATGAGCCCGATCCAGGGAGTCACCTTCGGCAGGGGGGGCGACGAGCACGACGCCGCCGACGCCGCCATCCGCGAGTTCGTCGGTCACCGCTTCGACGGCAAGGTGGCCATCGTCACCGGCGCCGGCTCGGGGATCGGCCGCGCGGTGGCGCAACGACTGGCTCGGGAAGGTGCTTCGGTGGCCGCACTCGACGTGGACGCCGACACGGTGGCCCTCACGGTGGCCGACATCGAGGCGGAGGGGTGGGGGGCTGCCGCCTACACCTGCGACGTGACGTCGGAGTCCTCCGTGCAGGAGACGGTGGCGTCGGTTGCCGACGTGTTCGGCCCGCCGACCGTGGTCTGCAACGTGGCAGGGATCGGGCGCTTCTTCAACACCGCCGAGATGCCCTTCGACTGGTGGCAGCGGATCCTTGCGGTCAACCTCACCGGCCCCTTCCTGGTCTGCCGCGCCTGTCTGCCCTCCCTCATCGAGCACGGCGGGTCGATCGTGAACGTGGCCTCGAACACGGCACTGATGGGACAGGCCTACTCCGCCGCGTACTGCGCCTCCAAGGCCGGCCTGCTCATGTTCTCCAAGGCCCTGGCCGCCGAGTTCCTGGGCCGAGGGGTCCGGGTCAACGTGGTCGCGCCCGGGGGAACGGACACGCCACTGATGGGGGAGTTCACCCTCCCCGACGGAGCCAACCCGAAACAGTTGACCAAGATCATGACGCCGATGGGTTTCTCGACCCCGGCCGAGATCGCCGCGTCGATCGCCTTCCTCGCCTCGGACGAGTCGTCCTACACGACCGGGGCAGTGCTCTCGGTCGACGGTGGCTTGACCATCTGAGTCTTGAGCGTCGGGCCGGTGCCTGGATCGTCCGCGGTCGGCTGGGGTCACGTGCAACAATGCGGCCGCTGGCGGCAGGTCGTCGCTCGAGCCGCTGTCCCACGGGGGATCAGGTGACCCATGAGTGACGCCCGACCGGTCGAGCGCTGGGCGACCGACTTCGACGTCCTGGACCCGGCCTACGTGGCCGACCCCTTCCGCATCTGGGACGAGCTGCGTGCGACCTGCCCGGTGGCGCATACCGAGCGACGGGGGAGCACCTGGCTCCCGACCCGCTACGCGGACGTGGTCGATCTGGCCCACGACGTCGGGCACTTCAGTTCGTCCGACGTGATGGTCATCCCGATCGACGTTCCCCAGGACTCGCTCCTGGCCTACGGGGTGCCGCCCGTCTCCGCCGACCCGCCGCTGCACACCTGGACCCGCCGCCTCCTCCTCCCCTGGTTCTCCCACCGCAAAGTGGAGAGCTACGAACCGATGACCCGCGAGCTGTGCGCACGGCTGGTCGACGGGCTCGTCGCCGAGGGTCACGCCGACGCGGCCGCGGACTACGCCCAACAGATCCCGGTCCGGGTCATCGCCTCGATCCTCGGCGTCCCGGGCTCGATGTCGGACACGTTCACCGACTGGGTCCGCGACGTGCTCGAGTTCGCCGACGACCCGGAGCGCCGTGAGCGAGCCAGAGCGGCGCTCATCTCGTACTTCGTCGGCGAGGTGGACCGTCGGCGCACGGATCCCGGTGACGACCTGCTCAGCGAGCTCCTCCACACACGGATCGACGGTGAGCCACTCGAGGACGCGGTGGTGCTCGGCGCGGCCGCCCTCGTCCTCGTCGCCGGGGTGGACACCACCTGGAGCGCGATCGGTTCCTCGCTCTGGCACCTCGCGACCGATCCCGAGGACGCAAAGACACTTGCCACCGATCCGGCCGCGATGCCGCTCGCCATCGAGGAGCTGCTGCGGGCCTACTCGCCGGTGACCATGGCCCGGGTGGTCACCGGGGACGTCGACTTCCACGGGTGTCCGATGGGGGCCGGGGACAAGGTGCTGATGGCCTTCCCGGCGGCGAACCGCGATCCGGAGGTGTTCGAGGAACCGGACCGGGTCGTCCTCGACCGCACCCACAACCGCCACGTGGCGTTCGGTTCCGGCATCCACCGGTGCGCGGGCTCGAACCTGGCGCGGATGGAGCTCCGGGTGGCCCTCGAGGAGTGGCTCAGGCGGATCCCGGAGTTCCGGCTCGACGGGGCGGCAGAGGTGACCTGGGCCGGGGGACAGGTCCGCGGGCCGCGCTGCGTTCCGGTGGTGTTCCCCTGAGCGTCCCGCTCGCCGGACCGGCTCGGCGCAGGGGACACGGGCGCGTGCAACAATGCAACAGCGGGCGGCAAGTTGTCGCCCACCCTTCTCACGTTGCAGATGAGGTGAGCCGTGGCTGAGACCCGACCGGTCGAGCACTGGGAGACCGACTTCGA
The DNA here is from genome assembly GCA_963753905.1 of uncultured Acidimicrobiaceae bacterium. Lineage (GTDB taxonomy): Bacteria > Actinomycetota > Acidimicrobiia > Acidimicrobiales > RAAP-2 > Bog-756. The sequence continues at coordinate 719,971 of CAVWDZ010000001.1, forward strand.
CGTCCTGGACCCGGCCTACGTGGCCGACCCCTTCCGCATCTGGGACGAGCTGCGTGCAACCTGCCCGGTGGCGCATACCGAGCGACGGGGGAGCACCTGGCTCCCGACCCGTTACGAGGACGTGGTCGATCTGGCCCATGACATCGAGCACTTCAGCTCGTTGGACATCGTGGTGATCCCGTTCGTCGGGGACGAGCCCGAGGACCCGATGCTGCCCTACGGCGTGCCGCCGATCTCCGCGGACCCGCCGCTGCACACCTGGACCCGCCGCCTCCTCCTCCCCTGGTTCTCCCACCGCAAGGTGGAGAGCTACGAACCGATGACCCGCGAGCTGTGCGCACGGCTGGTCGACGGGTTCATCGCCGACGGTCACGCCGACGCGGCTGCGGACTATGCCCAACAGATCCCGGTCCGGGTCATCGCCTCGATCCTCGGCGTGCCGGGCTCGATGTCGGACACGTTCACCGACTGGGTCCGCGACGTGCTCGAGTTCGCCGACGACCCGGAGCGACGTGAGCAGGGGACACAGGCTCTCATCACGTACTTCGTCGAGGAGCTGGCCCGCCGGCGGGAGCAGCCGGGGAGCGACCTGTTCAGCGAGCTGATCCATACCGAGATGAACGGTGAGCCACTCGAGGACGCGGTGGTGCTCGGCGCGGCCGCCCTCGTCCTCGTCGCCGGGGTGGACACCACCTGGAGCGCGATCGGCTCCTCCCTCTGGCACCTCGCCACCCACCCGGACGATGCCAAGACACTTGCCACCGATCCGGAGGCGATGCCGCTGGCCATCGAGGAGCTGCTGCGGGCCTACTCGCCAGTGACCATGGCCCGGGTGGTGACCGGGGACGTCGACTTCCACGGGTGTCCGATGGGGGCCGGGGACAAGGTGCTCATGAACTTCCCATCGGCCAACCGCGACCCCGCGGTGTTCGAGGAGCCGGCCAGGGTCATCCTCGACCGCACCCACAACCGCCACGTGGCGTTCGGTTCCGGCATCCACCGCTGTGCGGGATCGAACCTCGCGCGGATGGAGCTGCGGGTGGCGCTCGAGGAGTGGCTCAAACGGATCCCGGAGTTCAGGCTGGCCGACGGGCCGGAAGTGACCTGGGCCGGCGGCCAGGTCCGCGGACCGCGCCGTGTGCCGGTGGTGTTCCCGTGAGGATCCGGGTCGACGCGGACAAGTGCACCGGTCACGCCCGCTGCTACGGCCTCGCCCCGGAGCTGTTCTCGGTGGACGACTACGGCCTCTCGTCGGTGATCGGCGACGGGACCGTCCCACCGGAGCTCGAGGACAAGGCGCGCCTGGCCATCGCCAACTGCCCCGAGTACGCCATCGAGGAGATCACCGACTGAGTCGGCAGCGGGCCGTCGATCGAGGAGCACCGATGCGCCTGGGGAACATGTACGGACCGGACGCCACCTTCGCCGGAGTGCCGAAGGCGGACCTCGACGATCCCGCGAGCTACGCGGACGCCGCGGCGGTGATCCTCGGTGCCCCCTTCGACGGCGGTACCAGCCACCGGCCCGGCTGCCGTTTCGGTCCACAGGCGATCCGCTTCACCGACTACCTGCCCCACGACGGCTCCCGGCCGCACCTGGCCCTCGGGGTGGATCCGCTCGTCGAGCTCGGCGTCGTCGACGTCGGGGACGTCGAGATGCCCTCGGGCGACACGGACACCTCGGTGGCCCGACTCGAGGCGGCCGTCGCCACCATCGCGGCGAGCGGTGCGGTCCCGGTCGTGCTGGGCGGTGACCACACCATCGCCTGGCCCGACGCCACCGGGGTGGCCCGTCACGTCGGCTGGGGTCGGGTCTCCATGATCCACTTCGACGCCCACGCCGACACCGCAGACACCCAGTTCGGGTCGCTCGTCGGGCACGGCACACCGATGCGGCGGCTCATCGAGTCGGGGGCGGTGCGGGGCGACCGCTTCCTCCAGATCGGGTTGCGCGGCTACTGGCCGGGGCCCGAGACCCTCGACTGGATGGCCGGACAGGGCATCCGCAGCTACGAGATGAGCGAGCTGACCGACCGGGGTCTCGACACCTGCCTGGCCGAGGCGTTCGTCACCGCGATCGACGAATGCGATGCGGTCTTCCTTTCGGTCGACGTCGACGTGGTCGACCCGGGATCCGCCCCGGCCACCGGCACACCCGAGCCCGGCGGGCTGAGCGCGCGGGAACTGCTGGACGCCGTCCGTCGTACCGCCATGGTGCTCCCGGTCGGAGAGGTCGACATCGTCGAGCTCTCACCGCCGCACGACCACGCCGAGGTGACCGCGTACCTCGCCAACCGCATCGTGCTCGAGGTGCTCTCCGGCATCGCCTGGAGGCGGGCGAAGCAGGCGGGACGTCACGTCCGGCTCCCGGCCGACCCCCTGCTCGACCGCGAGGGGGGTGGCCGACCCCGATCCGGCTAGGAGAGCCGCTCGACGATCATGGCCATCCCCTGACCGCCCCCGACGCACATCGACTCGAGGCCGATGGTCTTGCCGGTGTCCTCGAGCGCGTTGAGCAGCGTGGTCATGATGCGCGCCCCGGTCTGGCCGAAGGGGTGTCCGAGGGCGATGGCCCCGCCGCGCACGTTGAGCTTGTCCCACCCGATGCCCAGCTCGTGGGCGGAGGGGACCACCTGGGCAGCGAAGGCCTCGTTGATCTCGACCAGATCGATGTCGTCGATGGTCATGCCGGCCCGGGCCAGGGTCTGACGGATGGCTCCCACCGGCCCGAGCCCCATGATCTCGGGATCGAGCGCGGAGACGCCGCTGGCGACGATGCGGGCGAGCGGGGCGATCCCGAGCTCCCGGGCCTTGGTGTCACTCATGACCACGACCGCGGCGGCACCGTCGTTGAGCGGGCAGGCGTTGCCGGCGGTGACCGTGCCGCCTTCCCGGAAGACCGGCCGGAGTTGGGACAGCCCCTCGAGCGTGGTGCCGGGCCGGGGCCCGTCGTCCTTGGTCACCACGGTGCCGTCGGCGAGGGTCACCGGGATGATCTCCCGTTCGAAGAACCCGGATTCCTGGGCGGCCACGGCCCTGGTCTGGGACTGGAGGGCGAACTCGTCCTGCTCCTCACGACTGACCTTCTTGTATTCGGCCACGTTCTCGGCGGTCTGGCCCATGGCGATGTAGATGTCGGGCAGCGCGCCGGCCAGAGGGGTCCAGGGATCACCTGTGGCCGGGGTGCGGGCGGTCGTGCGGGCCTCGGCCGCGGCGAATGACGTGTTGTGCGGGCCGACGTCCGCCGCGCCCTGGTTGTAGCGGCTCACCGTCTCGACGCCGGCGGCCACGAACACATCCCCCTCGCCGGCCCTGATCGCGTGTGCGGCTATCCGGATGGTCTGCAGCGACGACGAGCAGTAGCGGTTGACCGTCACGCCGGGCACCTCGGGCAGCCCGGCGAGGAGCGCGGCCACCCGGGCCACGTTGTACCCGGCCTCACCGGCCGGCTGCCCGCACCCGAGGATGACGTCCTCGACGAGCTGCGGGTCGAGCGCGGGCACCCGGGCCAGAACCTCGGCGATGACCAGGGCGGACAGGTCGTCGGGACGGCACTCGACGAGCGATCCCTTGTTCGCCCGCCCGATCGGGGTCCGACCGGTGGCGACGATGACGGCTTCGGGCATGTGGAGCTCCTCGGGACGGGCGGCGGGCCGGGCCGCAGCAACTTACCGGACGGTAACCCTAGCGGACCTGTGCCCGGCGTCCGGCTGTCGGCAGGTTACCGGGTGGGCCCACGACCCGATGGACCCGAGCGTCATGGGTACGGTGGGCAGGTGGCGCCGGCGACGGGTCGAATGTAACGTGTTCTAGTCGCCCCAGACCGTCCGTCCCGGAGCGACGGGCACCCGCGAGTGGGAGCAGCGACGCCTACCCGCGCAGGCAGAGGCCGGCAGTGACGATCGGGAGGGACCGCATGGAGATCGGCTACACCGAAGAGCACGAGGATCTCCGTACCCGTCTGCGCGCGTACTACGCCGCGCTGTTGACGCCCGAAGTCGAGGCAACCCTTTCCTCCAGCCACGGCATCGGGCCGGACATGCGCCGAGTGGTCAAGCAGATGGCCACCGACGGCTGGCTCGGGATCGGTTGGCCGAAGGAGTGGGGCGGGCAGGGACGCGGTCCGATCGAGCAGTTCATCTTCTTCGACGAGTCGATGCGGGCCGGCGCACCCGTGCCCATGCTCACCATCAACACCGTCGGCCCGACCATCATGCAGTTCGGGACACAGGAGCAGAAGGAGTTCTTCCTCCCCAAGATCCTGGCCGGTGACATCCACTTCTGCATCGGCTACACGGAGCCGGAGTCGGGCACCGACCTGGCCTCGTTGCAGACCCGGGCGGTGCGCGACGGTGACGAGTACGTGATCAACGGCCAGAAGATCTACACGTCGCTTGCCGGGGACGCCGACTACATCTGGCTGGCCACCCGCACCGACCCCGAGGTGGCCAAGCACAAGGGCATCTCGATCTTCATCGTGCCCATGGACACCCCGGGGATCAAGGTCGTCCCGATGCACCTGCTCGGTGACCACAACATCAACTACACCTTCTACGAGGACGTCCGGGTCCCGGCGGCGAACCTGGTCGGTGCCGAGAACCAGGGATGGTCGCTCATCACCAACCAGCTCAACCACGAGCGGGTGACCCTCTGCTCCCCGGGCATCATCGAGCGGGCCCTCGCCGACGTCCGTGCGTGGGCCCAGGCGACCAAGCTCGCCGACGGCCGCAGGGTCATCGACCAGGAGTGGGTCCAGATCCATCTGGCCCGCATCCACGCCAAGCTCGAGTTCCTCCGGCTGATCAACTGGAAGGTGGCGTGGAGCGCCACCCAGGGCCAGCTCGACGTGGCCGACGCGTCGACCATCAAGGTCTTCGGCACCGAGTTCTACATGGAGGCCTTCCGCCTGCTGATGGAAGTGGTCGGTCAGGCCGGCTACCTGACCAAGGGCACCCCCGAGGCCGTGCTGGCCGGGCGGCTCGAGATGTACGCGTGGAGCATGGTCATCCTCACCTTCGGCGGTGGCACCAATGAGATCCAGCGGGACCTCATCGCCATCTTCGGCCTGGGTATGCCCCGGTCGCTGCGGTAGTCCCTGGCACCAAGAGGAGAGAGCGCACGATGGATTTCTCATTCAGCGAGGAGCAGGAGACAGTCCGCTCCCTGGCCGACCGCATCCTGACCGACCTCTCGACCCACGAGCGCCTCCGCGAACTCGAGGCAGAGCCCGACGGTGACCGGTTCGACCGCAAGCTCTGGTCCGAGCTGGCGTCGGCCGGGCTACTCGGCATCTCGCTCCCCGAGGACGCCGGCGGCGCGGGGCTCGGCTTCGTCGAGACCGGGCTCATCGCGGAGGCCGTCGGTCGCACCGCCGCGTACGTGCCGGTCGTGGAGACCCTCGCCGCCGCCGCTCCGGCCATCGCCCGGTTCGGGACCCCGGACCAGCGGAAGCGGTGGCTGCCGGGCGTGGTCGCGGGGGACAGCGTGGTGACCACCGCCCTGGTCGAGCTGGGGGGGAGTCCCCTTGCGCCCTCGACCGTGGCCGAGCGCGACGGCGACGGCTGGGTGCTCACCGGGACCAAGTCCTGCGTGCCCTCGGGAACCGTGGCAGACGCGGTGCTGGTGCCCGCCCGCGTGGAGCCCGAAGGCCTCGGCGTCTTCCTGGTCCCGACCGGGACCGACGGGGTGGGCATCGAGCGCCAGGTGGCCAACACCGGGCAGCCCGAGGGATTGCTCACCTTCACCGGGGCGCGGGTGGGCCCCGAGTCGCTGCTCGGCTCGCTCGAGGATGGCCCCGCCGTGGTCGGCTGGCTGGTGCTGCGCAGCACCACCGCACTCGCCCTGGTCGAAGCCGGCGCCGCTGCCGCGTCGATCGCCCTCGTCTCCGAGTACACGAAGACCCGCGAGCAGTTCGGCAAGCCGATCGCCACCTTCCAGGCCGTGGGACAGCGGGCGGCCGATGCCTACGTCGACGCCGAGGCGATCCGTCTGACCGCCTGGCAGGCCGCCTGGCGGATCTCGGAGGGCCTGCCCGCCGACAAGGAAGTGGCCGTGGCCAAGTTCTGGGCAGCCGACGGGGGCCAACGGGTGGTGCATGCGGCGGTCCACCTCCATGGCGGTGTCGGGGTCGACCGCGACTATCCGCTCCACCGGTACTTCCTGATGACCAAGCACATCGAGCTCACGCTCGGCGGCGCCACCGAGCAACTGCTCCGGCTCGGGGCCACCCTGGCGGCCGAGCCGGTCTGAGAACCCTCGACGGCAGCGGGAGGCGGTCGGCGTGGTGATGGCCCGCCGGCCCGGCGTCGAGCACGCCCCCTGGCCGATCACGACGGCGGACCTCGTCGGCCTCGCCGGGCAGATGGCGGTGGCCATGTTCCGGGTACCGTTCCGCCGGCCGTGGGACGGGGACGGGGACCTTCCCCACAATCTCGCCGTGGCGCTGACCCGCGAGACGCTGCGCACCTTCATGGGCTACTCCTCGTCGCTGCCCATCGACGAGTTCCGCTCGGTCGAGATGGTCCTCGACGACCTCTGCGGGGTGGTGCTGCCCCCGGTCGTGCGCACCCTCGAGGTGACCCAGGAGGCGAGTGCCGTCGCCGGGATTCCCGGCACCTGGTTCCGCCCGAGGTCCGGAGCGAGCGGGGGCGTCATGCTCTATCTGCACGGTGGCGGCTACATCGGGACGTCGCCGAAGATGTACAGCGTCTTTGCTGCCTGGTTGGCCCGCAGGACCGGATGCGACGTCTTCGTGGCCGACCTGCGGCTCGCGCCGGAGTTCCCGTTCCCGGCCAGCCTGGAGGATGCCGTGCTCGTCCTCGAGGCGATCGTCACCGGCGGGGTCGACCCGACCCGGGTGGTGGTGGCCGGCGACTCGAGCGGCGGTGGCTTGGCCACGTCGCTCGTGTACTCGATGGTCCGAACCCGGCACCGGCCGGTGGCCGGGGTGGTGCTGTTCTCGCCGGAGGTGAGCCTGCGGCTCGACCAGCCCTCGGTTGCCGCCAACGCCGATCGGGACATCCTCCCCTGGAACATCCCGACCTCCTCGTACCTCCACGGGGTCGACCCGGCGTCGCCCGCTGTCTCCGCGGTCGACCAGGACCTGACCGGTTGGCCGCCGACGTTCGTCTCCTTCGGCGCCGACGAGGTGCTGCGGGACGCGATCCTCGAGTTCGTCCGACATCTCGAAGCCGCCGGGGTCCGGACGATCGCCCTCGAAGAGCCGGGGATGTTCCACGTCTTCCCGATCCTGATGCCCTGGGCCGAGGGGAGCCGCCGCGCCTACCGTGCGGTCGGCGAGTTCGTGCGCGGCCTGCTGGCGGAAGCGCCGGCCGCTGACCGGTGAGTCTCTCGGTCTCCCACATCGGGATCTGCGTCTCCGACCTCGCGGGCTCGCTCCGGTTCTACCGCGACGGCCTCGGCTTCGAGGAGGTGGCCGCCCACGAGGTGGGGGATGAGTTCGCCGCACTCATGGAGATCGACGGGGTGCGGCTGCGGTCCCGGATGGTCCGCCGGGACGGGGTCACCCTCGAGCTGCTGGCCTTCGACGCTCCGGGCACGACCGGCGATCCCTGCCGGCGGCCCATGAACCGGCTGGGCTTCACACATCTCTCCCTCAGGGTGGACGACCTCGAGGCGGTGGCCGAGACCATCGGGGCGTTCGGGGGCAGTGTGGTGTCATCGACCCGCACCACACTCGCCCTCGGCGGCACCCGGCTGGACTTCCTCTACTGCACCGACCCCGACGGGGTGCGCATCGAGCTCATGGACCTCGGAGCCGGCCCCCGACCGTTGCCGGGCGGGTCCGATCCTCTTGTACCGTGAGACCGTGAGCCAATCGCCCGCGGATGTGGTCGAGGTCGAACCCGAGGATGCCGACCGCCTTGCCCGAACCGGTGCCCTCCTGCTCGACGTCCGCGAGGACGACGAATGGGCCGCCGGGCACGCTCCCGCCGCAACCCACCTGGCCATGAGTCTCGTCCCGGACCGGATGGCCGACCTCCCCGCCGATCGCACCATCCTGTGCCTCTGTCGGGTCGGTGGACGGTCCGGGTCGGTCGCCCTCCACCTCGCCGCTGCGGGCTTCGACGTGCGCAACGTGTCGGGCGGGATGCAGGCATGGGAGGCGCGGGGCCTGCCGGTCGTCGCCGAGGACGGCGCGGCGGGACGGGTCCTCTGAGACTGCGGATCGTCGGGGTGCGCCGGTGACGGTGTACCTCGACGACTGGCGCCAACCGGCCCGGCTCGGGCCGATCGACGATCGGTGGTCGCACCTGGTTGCCGACACCGAGCAGGAGCTCCATGCCTTTGCCGCGGCGATGGGTATCCGCCGGGCGGCGTTCCAGGATCGGCGGGGCCGCCCCCACCACGCCCACTACGACCTGCCCGAACGTTCGCGGTCCACGGCCCTCGCCCTCGGGGCGGTACCGGTGTCCTGGCGTGAGCTCGGGCGCATGCTCCGTAACCGCCGCGCCGCAGATCCCGCACCCGGGGCCCGTGGGGCGGACCGGACAGGCGGGGCCGGATGACCGTCGGGATCCCCGGACCGAGGATCCCGGTCCTCGTCGGCATCGGGGTGGCCGATGCCGATGCCGAGGCGGTCGAGCTCATGGCCTGTGCCGTGGAGGCAGCGCTCACCGACTGCGGGTCGACCGACGTGGCGCGTGCCATCGACCGGATCGCCGTCCCGCAGGGGACCTGGACCTACCCCGACCCTGCCCGTCTGGTCGCGGACCGGGTGGGCGCCCCGGGTGCGCGCACCCACCTCGTGGAGCTCGGCATCCCGCAGCAGAGCCTCATCAACGATGCGATGACCGCCCTTCTCTCGGGATCCTCCGAGGTGGCCGTGGTGGTGGGCGGCGAATCCGTGCGCTGGGCACGCGACCGCGAGCGTGCAGGCCTCGACGCCGGCTGGACCCGCCAGACCGCCGCTGTTCCCGACGTGCTCCACGCCCGGAGCGGCCCGTTCCTCGAGCAGGTCGAGGTCGCCCATCGCCTCTGGGAGCCGGTCCAGCAGTACGCCATGATCGAAAACGCCCTGCGGGCGTCCGAGGGGCGCACCCTCGACGAGCACCGGTCCGAGATCTCGGCCCTGTGGGCCCGCTACAACCGGGTGGCCACGCGCAACCCGCGCGCTGCGTTCGGGGAGTCCCGCGACGCCGAATTCCTCGGCACTCCGTCCCCCGAGAATCGCCCCCTCTCGTTTCCCTACAACAAGTGGCACGCGTCCCAGTGGACGGTCAACCAGGCAGCCGCCATGGTGCTGTGCTCGGTGGAGTCGGCCCGTCGCCTGGGGGTCCCCGAGGACCGATGGGTCTTTCCCCTGGTCGGGCTCGAGTCGAGCCACGCGGTCTCGCTGCTCCGCCGCCAACAGCCAGCCGCCTGGCCGGCGCTCTCCGTCCTGGCCACGGCCGCCTCGGAGCGGATCGGGCGACCGGTCGCCGATGCCGACGTGGTCGAGCTCTACAGCTGCTTCCCGTCGGCGGTGCGGGTGCAGCAGCGGACCCTCGGACTCGATCCCGGGGGCACCCCGACGGTGACCGGGGGCATGGCATTCGCCGGAGGGCCCTTCAACAACGCGGTCTACCAGAGCCTGGCCGCGGTGATACCCCTCCTGCGGGAGGACCCGGGAGCGCTCGGCCTGGTCACCACCGTCAGCGGCCTGCTCACCAAGCCGGGCCTCGGGGTCTGGTCGGCCCGGCCGGACCGCCGGCCCCCGCTCGTGGCCGACCTCTGCGACGGGGCGGGGGCGGCGACTCGGGTGGTGGAGGCTGTCGAGAGCCTCGGCGGGTACGAGGGACCGGGAACCGTCGCCACCTACACCGTGACCTACGAAGGGCTCGACCCGGTGCGCACGGTGGCCGTCTGCGACACAGGCGACCGGAGGCGGTGCGTTGCCATCAGCGATGACCCGGCGGTGGCCGTCCAGGGGTGCGCCGAGGAGCTCATCGGGGCCGCGGTCGAGCTGACCTCGGGCAGCTTCGTGCCGATCTGAGGTGTGGCCCTGCTCAGGAGGCCTGTTGGCTGCGCGAGCGCTCGTCCGACCATTCATGGCGGCAGCGCCGGCACTGCAGGCTCACCCCGTCGGTCACCTCGCCCGAGCCGCGCACGATGAGGCGGGGAACGTCGGTCGACCCGCAGCTCGGGCACTCCTGACCGCCGCGGAACCCGTCCATCGTCCCACCTCTGACCAACGGCCGCCCGCCTGTCCGAGCCGCCACGACTGCTCGCACAGTACCGTCCCGACCGCGTGGGCGCCACCGGACCCGCCGGAGTCGCACCGCGGGCACGGCCCGCCCTAGTGCCGTAGCCGGGAACGTTACTGGGGCGCGTCCACCACTTCTGAGCTGAGGTCGCGCAACATGGGGTATGGCCGAACGCGTGCGTGTCCGAGAGATCACCAACGTCGAGGGGAACAAGCTCCTCTCGATCGTCCGACGTGGGACGGGCTCGGTGGTGCGATGGCGAAGAGCCCAGGTGGTGCTGTGGTCCGCCCAAGGAATGGACGTGCCCCAGATCGCCACGATCGCCTTCACTTCTGAGGACCGGGTCCGAGAGGTGATCCACAACTTCAACACCGATGGATTCGACTCCCTGGCCCCGAAGTACTCAGGCGGACGACCTCCCAAGTTCACGTTGCCCGAACGGAGAGAGATCAAGAAGATCGCCCTGTCCCGTCCGCAGGACCACAACCTGCCCTTTTCGACCTGGAGCCTGTCCAAGCTGGCTGAGTTCCTGGTCGCCGAGGGGGTGGTCGACGACATCAGCCATGAGGGCCTCCGGGTCCTGCTCCGAGAGGAGGGCGTGTCGTTTCAAGTGATCAAGACCTGGAAGCAGTCGAGCGACCCGGACTTCGAGGCCAAGAAGAACCGGGTCCTCCACCTCTACGACATCGCCGACGGCAAGGCGAAACCAGGGAAGGGAGACCCGACCGTCGTCATCTGCATGGACGAGTTCGGACCGCTCAATCTGTTCCCCCGACCGGGTAAGCAGTGGGCACCCATGGCGAACGCGAGCGAATCGGAGAACCGGGACCTGCCCCGCAGGCGCCGCCGCCGGGCCACCTTCACCCGGAAGCATGGGGTCCGACACCTCCTGGCCGCCTACGACCTCAACCAGGACAAGATGTACGGCCACATCAAGACGACCAAGGACCGGACTAGGTTCCTCGAGTTCTGCCGCTATCTCCGCACCCTCTATCCGGCAGATGTCCGCATCGCCATCGTGATGGACAACTTCAGCCCCCACCTCTCGACCAAGGTGGACACCAGAGTGGGCGACTGGGCTGCGGCCAACAACGTCGAGTTGGCCTACGTGCCGACCAACGCCAGCTGGCTGAACCGGATCGAGGCTCAGTTCCAGGCGCTCCGCTACTTCACGCTGGACGGCACCGACCACAAGTCACACGAAGAGCAGAACTCCATGATCCGCCGCTACATCATCTGGAGGAACCGCAACGCTCACGACAAGACACTGCGTGAGCTGGTCAAGCGCGCAAACGTTGCCTGATGCGGCACTAGTGTCACCCCCCGTGGTGCTCGAACACGCGCTCTTCTCGGTCCGGCCGGGGTCGCAGGGAGCCTTCGAGGCGGCGTTGCTCGAGGCCCGGCAGATCATCTCGGCCTCGCCGGGGTTCCGGTCGCTCGAGCTCCACCGCGGCGTCGAGTCGCCCGACCAGTTCCTGCTGCTCGTCGAGTGGGAGACCCTCGAGGACCATCTGGTCGGTTTCCGCGAGTCCGAGGCCTTCACCGCCTGGCGGGCCCTGATCGGTCCGTACTTCGCGTCGCCGCCGGTCATGGAGCACTTCGTCGCGGTCGACGGCCTCGGCCGGTCCTGACCGTCGACCGTCCGCTCAGCCGGGTGGTCCGGGGAGGGACCAGGCCGCTTCGAGGTGGGAGACGAGCTCGACGGGCGGGGTGCGGGCGTTGAGACCGCTGGTCGAGGGCATCACGTAGACCGGCCGCCCACCGACAGACTCGACCTGGGGACCGGCCACCGCCCGGCGGTCGACCACCTCCCTCCAGCCGGACAGCCCCACGAAGCACACGGCGCCCGGCCGCAGCCATTCGACCAGACGGGTGACCCGGGCAAAGCCGGTCGCGTACTCCGCGCGGGTCACCTCGGCCGCGGTCCGGGTGGCGCGTTTGACGAAGTCGGTCATCCCCAGGCCACTGTTGAACGCGGCGAGCGGGTCGCGGTCGGCCTGGACGATGCCGGCGGACAGGGCCGCCGGCCAGAAGCGGTTGCCGGGCCGCGCGTACCCCACGCCCGCATCAGCCGAGAACGGCGAGGGGTTGACCCCGCAGACGAGGAGGCGCATGTCCTCGCCCACGGTGTCGGCCAGGGTGCGCTCCCGCACCGCCCGGAGGCGAACGGTGCCACCCCTCGTGACCAGCGAGTCCGGGAGCACGGTGAAGCCGGCCCCGGTCACCACGTCGACGAGGGCGTCCGGCCGCCATCCGCTGAGCTCGAGATGGAGGGAGGCCCCGACGGGGCGGGAGCGCTGCACCCGCCAGAGCGCGATCGGGAGCTTGGCGGCGGGGAGATCCTGGAAGTGCTCGACGCCGTCGAGCGGGCCTGCCCCCGCTCCGGGTCGGCTCACGACAGCGGCATCGACGCCGGGGACGGTGGGACAGCGACCCCGTCGCCCGTGCCGGCGCTCGTCGCACGGTCCTCCCCGGACGTGTCCGTTCCCGGATCGCCCGTGTCTGTGGCGTCCTGACTCCCGGTCCCCCCAGAGGGAAGGCGGATCACCGCGGTGCATCCGCCGCCGGGCGTGTCCTCGATGTCGAGCTCCCCGCCGACCGCCTCGACGAACCCACGGGCCAGGCCGAGCCCGACCCCGACTCCGACCTGCTGGTCCGGGCCGCCGAAGTGCTGGATCGGATGGAAGACGCGCTCCCGGTCGCCCCTGGGGATGCCCGGACCACGGTCGACGACCCGGATGTAGACCTGTCCGGCCACGGACCCGACCTCGATCCGCACCGGGGTTCCTCCGCCGTGGACGAGCGCGTTGTCGACCAGGTCGGTGACCGCCCGCTCGAGGAGCGCCGGGTCCGTGCTGATGGCGGGAACGTCGTCCGGGACATCGAAGCCGACCCGGTCGCGTCGCGAGCCGAGCCCGTCGACGACGGCCTCGACCACCGTCTGGACGTCGGTGCTCTGGTGGACGATCTCGGTGGAGCCGGTCTGGAGTCGGCTCATGTCGAGCAGGTGCTCGACCCGGGTGTTCAACCGCTCGGATTCCTCCTCGATGGAGTGCAGGAGGGCACGTGTTCGCTCGGGGCCGACGGCCCCCTCGTCGGAGAGCAGGCTCGACGCAGCTGCTCGGATCGACGCGAGCGGGGTGCGGAGGTCGTGGCTGACCGCTGCCAACAGAGCCGAGCGAAACTCGTTGGTCTTGGCCAGCGACTCCGCCGCTGCCGCCTCCGAACGGAGTTGGTCACGCTCGAGGGCGGTCGACAGCTGGGCGGCGAAGGCAGACAGGATGTCCCGATCCTCCGGCGTCAGTCCCGGTCCCTTGAGGGCGAGCACCTCCCGTTCCGTGAGCGGGAGCACCAGCGTCGCGTCCTGCGGCGTGAGCACCGGCGGTGTCCCGGCGGTCGCCACCTGTGCCCACGAACCGCTGCCCGGCTCCGCTCTCTCCGGGGTGCCGCCACCGGTGGGCCCCCCGGCGTCCTTTCGGAGCACACTGGCTGCGTCCAGCCGGAAGGCCACCATCAGCTCGTCGAGCAGGCCACCGAGGGGAGTGCCCTCGGGAGCCACCATTCTCCCAGCCACCCGGGCAAGCATGGTGGCGTCCGCCCGGGACTGGATGGCCGCCGCCGTCCGGCGGGTCGCGAGGTCGACGAGGACGCTGACCGCTCCAGCGGTGATCAGGAACATTGCGAGCGCGAGCACGTCGCGGGCGTCGGCGATGGTGAACGTATGGATCGGCGGAGCGAAGTAGTAGTTCGAGAGCAGGAAGCCGGCGACTGCGGCCAGCACCCCGGGCCACACGCCTCCGGTGACCGCGACGAGCACCACCAGCACCAGGTAGCAGCTGAGCGCGGTGGCCAGACTGTCGGTCGTCCGTTGGCTGGTCAGGACGATCGTGAGGAGCGGGAAGCCGATCACGCCGATGAGCACCGCCGCGAGCCGACGGCGAACCGGGAGGGGTGAGAGCAGGCGGTTGCGGTGCCGGGGGCCGGGTGGCCGTTGCGTCCTGCGCCGTGCACCCTCGGTCGGGCCGGCGCTGTCGGGATCTTCCTGCAGCTCGGTGGCCGTGGCGATGACATGGACGTCGAGGAATCCCCCGGCTGCCCGGATCACCGAGTTGATGACCGATCCCCGGACGAAGTCGTGCACCCGGCCGCGGTGGGTCGCTCCCATGACCAGCTGGGTCGCGTTCTCGGCCAGCGCGACCTGCACGAGCGCGGGGGCCACGTCGGCGCCGACCACCTCGACGTACCTCCCGCCGAGGTCCTCGAGCAGGACCCGGTTCTGGACCAGGTCCTTGGCGCTGGTGCCGGTCAGGCTGTCGTCGGTCCGCACGTGCACGCCGACCAGCTCGGCCTTGATCCGCATCGCCATGCGGGCCGCCCGCCGGATGAGGACTGCGCTGCCGCGCGAACCGGTCATCGACACCACCACGCGCTCCTTGGTCTCCCACGGCCCGGCGATGCGGTGGCGCTCGCGGTAGTCGTTGAGCTCCTCGTCGACACGATCCGCAACCCAGAGGAGCGCGAGCTCGCGGAGTGCGGTGAGGTTTCCGGGTCGGAAGTAATTGCTGAGTGCCGCATCGATGCGTTCCGGTGGATAGATGTTTCCGTGGGCCAGTCTGCGGCGGAGGGCCTCCGGGGCCATGTCGACGAGCTCCACCTGATCGGCGGCCCGCACGACCGGATCCGGAACCGTTTCGTGCTGAGTGACCCCGGTGATCCGCTCCACCACGTCGTTCAACGACTCGAGGTGCTGCAGGTTGATCGTCGAGATGACATTGATGCCCGCATCGAGGAGCTCCTCGACGTCCTGCCACCGCTTGGCGTGTTTGCTCCCCGGGACGTTCGAGTGCGCGAGCTCGTCGACGAGCACCAGTTCCGGCTTGCGCTCGAGCAGGCCGTCGAGGTCCATCTCCTCGAAGGTCTGCCCGCGGTACTCGGACTCGCTCCTCGGGAAGATCTCGAGATCGCGGATCTGCGCGTCGGTCTGTGGCCGGCCGTGGTCCTGAACCCACCCGATGACCACATCGGTCCCGCGTTCCTTCCGGCGCCATCCTTCGTTGAGCATGGCGTAGGTCTTGCCGACCCCCGGCGCGGCGCCGAGGTACAACCGCAGTGTTCCCCGTGCCACGAGCTCGAGCCTCCCCGGTCGCTACGTCCTGGGCACCGGGTGGATCCGGTGCTCTCGTCCGGGCGACGCTACCGGTGGCCGTCGACCACCCCTGCTCATGGTACGGCCGCCCGGCCGCCGATCCGCTCCGGATCCTCTCCGTCGGCACAAAGGCTGTAGCCGACGCCCGGAGTCGTCCGGATGAGGGTTCCCGACCGGTCCAGGAGCTTCTGCCGCAGCCGGTGTACATAGGCGTGCAGGTACTGGGCCTCCCGTCCGAAGCCCGCACCCCAGACGGCGGCCAGGATCATCTGGTGGGTGCAGGTCCGTCCGGCATGGCGGGCGAGATACGACAGGACCTCGAACTCCTTGGCGGTGAGGTCGACCGGCGTCCCGTCGAGCCGGACCTCGTGGTGGACCAGGTCGAAGTCCAGGGCGCCGACCGTGAGCACCGTCGGCAGCGGGTCGGACGGCTCGGGAGGCCGGTGCCGGACGCCGGCGCGGATCCGCGCCTCGAGCTCGGCCATGCCGAACGGCTTGGTCACATAGTCGTTCGCACCCCCGTCGAGAGCGGCCACTTTGCGGTCCTCGGCCCCGTTCGCGGAGAGGATGATGATCGGGACCTCGCTCCACTGACGGATCCGCCGGCAGACCGCCTGCCCGTCGATGTCGGGCAGCCCGAGGTCGAGGACCACGATGTCCGGGGACGTCCGGGCGGTCTGGGAGATCCCGAGTTCGCCGTTGGTGGCAGTGACCACATCGTGACCGCTCGCCTGCAGCCCGAGGCGGAGGGCCCGCAACAGCGACGGGTCGTCATCGATGACCAGGACCTTGGACACTGCGCCTACCCCCCGGTCCGGGCGAGCACGGGATCAGGTCGTTCGCGGGGCCGAGGCAACGGACATGGAGAAAGGATAGCCGGGACCCTCCCGACCCCGGCTCTCCAGGGCAGCGCAACGTGGCGAACGTTTCCTGAACGGGCACTAGGTTTTTGAACGCCGTCTCCTCGCAATGCCTCCGCGTCGCGGACCGGGGACACGACCGGGGACGATGAAGCCATGAACAGGACGCTGCTGGGGTCGGCAGTCGGGGCGGTGACCGCCCTCGGGTTGGGGTTCGCCATGGTGCCGTTCCGGTCCGACCTGAGCATCGCCACCGCCGGCCTGGTGCTGGTCGTCCCCGTGGTGGCCGGGGTGATCACCGGCGGATTCGTCGCGGGCGTGGTCAGCGTCGTCGTCGGGTTCCTGGTGTACGACGTCGGGTTCATCCCCCCGTACGACCGGGTGACCGTCGGGACCACCCAGGACTGGGTGGCACTGGTGGTGTACGCGGTGATCATGTTGCTCATCTCGCGGGTCGTCGCCAGCCTCGAGTCCGCCCGTGCCCGCGCCGACCGACGGACCAACGAGGCCCAGCGCCTCTCCGACCTGTCCGAGTTGCTGGTGGGAGACCAGTCGGTCGAGGCGCTCTTGAAGACGATCGTCCGGGCCGTCGCGACGGTGTTCGGTGTCCTCGGGGTGACCGTGCTCGTACCGCACGACGGGGCGCTCTCCATCGCCGCCTCGTCCGGGGAGCCCCTCGCCGAGGAGGACCTCCGCCAGCTCGACCCGCAGTCGGGAGTGCCGATCAGCCTGGGCACCGCGCCCGGAGATCCGGGCGCCATGCGCACCGTGGCCCTCTCTGCGGCCGGTCGTCCGGTCGGCATGCTCGTCGTGAAGGGAACACCGGCCGATGAGGACCATTCGGTGATCCGCACCTTCGCAAACCACGCTGCCCTGGCCCTCGAGCGGGCACAGCTGCGGGAGCAGGCGCTGCGCTCGGAGCTGCTCGACGAGGTCGACCGGCTGCGGCATGCCCTTTTGGGGGCGGTGTCGCACGATCTGCGGACCCCACTGGCCAGCCTCAAGGTCGCGTCCTCCACGCTCTCGGACCCCGCACTGTCCCTGTCGAGGGCCGCTCAGCAGGAGCTCCACGGGCTGATCGATCTCGAGATCGATCGGTTGACCCGTCTCGTCGACAGCCTCCTCGACATGACACGGTTCGACGCCGGCGCCCTGGAGCTCCACCAGCAGGCGGTGTCCGTCTCCGATCTCGCCGCTGAGGCGGTCGCCGGCCGCGGACCCACGTTGCGCGAGTACCCCGTCCAGGTGGAGATCCCCGACTCACTGCCCGAGGTGGAGGTCGACCCGGTGCTCATCGGGCAGGTGCTCGCCAACCTGCTCGACAACGCCAACCGGCACGCCCCGCAGGGGGTGCCGATCACGATTGCCGGTGCCGTCCACGACGGTCGGGTGGCCGTGTCGGTCAGTGACCGGGGTCCGGGCGTGCCACCCGCCGAGCGGGACGCGGTGTTCGACCGGTTCGTCCGGTTCGACACCGGGGGGCGTGCCGGCCTCGGGCTCACCATCGCCAAGGCGTTCGTCGAAGCACACGGCGAGCGCATCTGGGTCGAAGAGGCCCCCGGCGGTGGGGCCCGGTTCGTCTTCACCCTCCCGATTGCCGCGCTCGACCGGCCTCCTCGACCTCCGCTCGTCGGTCCCCCTGCATCTGCTGCGCCGCGGTGACCAGTGCCAGGTGCCGTCGTCGGATGTCGGCCAGGTCCTCGGGCTCGTCCACATCCCGTTCGGCACCCCTGAGGATCATGTCCCCCTGGCGGAGCAGGACATCCCGCTGGGTCGCGTCCCTCGTGTACTCGATGATGTGGGTGAGCGAGTCGAGCAGGCGGATGATCACCGCCGGCATCCCGCGCCCTGCCTGGCGCACCTTGTCGAATGCACGGTTGACCATCCGCGGGTAGCTCGGATCGAGCTCGATCAACCGGATCCGACCGAATTCGTCCCGGTAGACGCCTTCACCGAACACCCGACCGGAGATCTGGCTGAGCCCGGCCGAGAGCCAGTCGATGCAGGTGAGTGCCGTGAAGGTGTCGTTGACTGCCGGCGAAAGCGCGCGAATGGGGATCTCGACCAGCTGATCGATGGCGAACACCGGATCCTGGCTCAACGTCCGGTGCGGCCCACTGAGGTGGGCCTTGGCGAGGGCCTTGTGCACCTGTCCGGCCGCACCACCGGGCCAGACGGTGGCGAGCGGGCGACCGGCCAGCACGAAGTGCCCCGGACGATACGAGAGCCGGATGACCGCGTCGAGGCGGGTGGCGATCCGCACGAGCTCGCCGTACGCGACGAACTGCAGGTAGCCGCTGGTGGCCGCGGGCACGGTGGCGCCGCGCTCGTCGAGCAGCGCGACGAGCTCGGTCACGCTCGGGCCGCTCTCGTCCGTCTGGTCCTCCGTCGGGTCCCCGATGGTCCGCGGGTACTCGGTGTCGATGGCGGTCTGGAGGTCGTCGGCGATCTGGGCGATGACCTCCGGTAGCTGGATCGACTTGGCGATGTGGTGGATGAAGTAGATGAGGACGCCGAGATCGACCAGGAGGAGCGCCTCGGAGACGGTGATCGAGAGGTGGGGTACGAACTCCCCGGTCGATGTGGTGGTGATGCACCCGAGTGTCACCACGGCGTACACGAAGGTGCCGACGAAGATGCCGAGCGTCAGCTGATTGCCGAGATCGCGCATGAAATGACGCATCATGCGCGGACCGAACTGCTGGGACGCGAGGGTCAAGGCCAGGATGGTGATCGAGAAGACGACGCCGATCACGGTGATGACCGCGGCGGCAATGGCGATGAGCACCTGGCGGCCGGCGTCGGCGCTTCCCGTCCGGAACCAGAACGGCAGCGAGAGCTTGTGATGGTAGGCGGCGATGTCAACCGCGAACGTGGCTGCGAAGGGCACCAGCGCGACGATCACGAGGATGCAGGGGACCAGCCAGAAGGTGGTCCGGAGCGCCTCTTCACGCCAGCCGGGGAGCTTGCGGCGGCGGCGCGATACGGGTGTCACCTGGACGGGGACGACTGGGGTGAGCTCAGGATCGGTCAAGCGGCCTCCACGCGCAGTACCCGGAGCCGACCAGTCTTCCCGGCGCACCTGACAATCCCCGCCAGCCTATCCGCACCTGGCGGACCGGCCCGCCTTTGCGGGTTCAGACCGGGTGCGAACGATCGGCGGTGGACTCCTCTGCGGCCATCGCCGCGCCCACCTGGTCTGCGATGGCCACCGCCACCGTCAGGTCGACGAGTGGGACCGGCGTCCCGGGTGTCGGGTCGAGCAGGAAGTGGCCGAACACCCAGCCGCCCCCCCGGACCGGGAGGTCGACCGTCCGCGTGGGCAGTCCGAGCGTGCCGGTGGGCCAGGTCTCGGTGCCGACCACGACCTCGCCGTCGGGCGTCACCCGGGCGGTCAGACCGTCGGGCAGGTGCCGGGTGAAGCGGCATCCGCGCAGGGACAGCAGCGTGCGCAACTCCGCGGCGGCGGTGCTGGCGACCGAGGCGGGCTCGCGGCCGCTGGCCGCGAGTTCGGTGATCCGGTGGAGCTGCGCCACCTGATTGCGGCTGGTAGAGGCGGCATCACGGTGCCTCCTCCCCCGGGCAGCCAGCTCACCGACGGAGAGTCCCACGACCAACAGGAGGACCTCGGTGACCAGGTCGGAGTTCCGGCTGATCCGGAACGACTGATATGGCCGGGTGAGGAAGAAGTCGAAGGAGAGCGCGGCGACCAGGGCCGAGACCGCCGCGGCGGTTCTCCGTCCCGTGCTGGCGACGGCGACGACGACCACGACGAGGATCATGGCGTTGTCCGCGGTGTCCGAACGGCTGCGCCAGGGGATGAGGGCCATGGCAACGGCGATGGGGGCCACCAGCGCCGCGACCATGATCCATGCATCCGTGCTCAGCCAGGGGAACGGCCGGTGGCCCGACCGGTCACGATGTCCGGGGCTCGTGAGCTCCGTGATGGTTCCCACCTCTCCACTCTCGCACGTTCGTCGAGTGGGGGGAAGGTGCACCACGGTGCGGGGTGCTACGAAGGAGCGATGGCCGAGCCGCAAACCGATCGCGCGGGGGAGCGGCCGCTCACCCTGGTCTCCCTGGTCAGCTCCGAGGGGTACCTGGGCGAGATCCGTGCCGGCCGGCACCGTCTGGTGGTCGACGAGGGCAGCTCGGTCGGCGGCGGCGACCGCGGGCTGAATCCGTATCAGCTGCTGCTCGCCGCACTGGTCCAGTGCACTGCGGCCACCCTCCGGATGTACGCCGACCGCAAGGGGTGGGAGCTCGGGGAGGTGCGTGTGCGGGCGCAGCTGTTCCGGACCGACGACCGGTCTGGGCGAACGGAGCGGATCGCCCGGAGCATCCACTGCGCGGCTCCTCTCGACGATCTCCAACGGACCCGCTTGGCCCAGATCGCCGAACGCACCCCGGTCACCCGGACCATCCGGGCCGGCACCGCCATCGAGACCGTCCTGACCTGAGGACCGAACGCCGCGTTCGATCAGCGCAGGTGTCAGCGCAGGTGGATGCCACCGTCGACGAGGACCACCTCTCCGGTCACGTAGGTGGCACGGGCCAGACCGACCAGCACCTCGGCCACATCGTCGGGCGTGGCCGATCGGCGGAGGGGCGCCTCCGCGTGGACGAACTCGCGTACCGCCGTCCATCCCTCGGTCCATGGCGTGTCGACCAGGCCCGGTGCGACCGCGTTGACCCGGACATCGGGGCCGAGGGTGTATGCGAGGAGCCGGGTCATGTGACTGAGGGCCGCCTTCGAGCAGGCGTAGGGGATCGAGCTGCCGACCGGCCGGTCGCCGGCCACCGACGAGACGTTGAGCACCTGGCCCCGGCCGGAGGCCCGGAGGTGTGGCACGGCGGCGACGGTGACCTGCCAGGTCCCGATCACGTTGACGTCGAAGATCCGGCGCCAGACCTCGGGCGAGGCCGCCTCGAGGTCGGAGTGGGGAATCACCGACGTGGTACCGGCATTGTTGACCAGGATGTCGAGGCGTCCGTGACGGGCGACAACCTGATCGACCAGCCCGGCCGCCTGCGCCTGGTCGGCCACGTCGGCCCGCAGGTAGTCCGCTCCCGGAAGTTCGGCGGCGAGCGCGGTGCCGGCCTCAACCGAGCGGACCGAGTTGACCACCACGGTGGCACCGAGGGAGGCGAACCGGCGGGCGGTCGCCGCGCCGATGCCCGAGGAAGAACCGGTGATGAGCGCCACCTGGCCGGCGAGCGGGGTCGAGGATGTATCGGCGGTGGACATGGAGCGAGTGTAGGACCGGCGTTCCCGGTAGGTTCTGCGTGTGCGCCGAGCGAGGCAGTGCCGACGGGGCGAACGGTGACCGCGGGAGGGGAGGGCACCTCGGGTCCCGAGGCGGTCCGGGTGACCGGGTCGGTGCGGGTCCCCGTCTCCGAGTTGCAGTTCCGGTTCGGCCCGAGCGGTGGTCCCGGTGGTCAGCACGCCAACAAGGTGAACACCCGGGTCGAGCTCCGCTTCGACGTGGCCGGCTCCGCTGCGCTCGGCCCGCGCCAGCGGGCCCGGGTCATCGAGCGGATCGGTCCGGAGCTCCGGGTGGTGGCCGACGACGAGCGTTCGCAGTTCCGCAACCGGCAGCTCGCCACGGAGCGTTTCCGCGAGCGTCTGGCTGCCGCACTGCGCGTCGACACGCCACGCCGTCCGACGCGTCCGACCCGGGCGTCCATGGAGCGCAGATTGGATGCCAAGCGCCGGCGATCGGAGCGCAAGCGATCGCGGCAGTCCGGCCCCGACGAGTGAGGGCCGGGGCGCCCCGGTCGGTCAGCCGGCCTTGGTCACATCCTGTGTGGGGCTTGCCCACGCCGTGTCGAGCAGGAGGTCGATCTCGGTGGTCAGGCGTTCGGGGTGGGCCCGCAGCTCGAGTACCGAGTTGGCCTGGAGCAGCTGGCCCTGGGGAAGGCGCTTGGCCAATTGCTCGGCGTCGTGAAACGGGTGCAGACGGTCGCTCCGGTGGCCGATGACCACGGCCGGGATCTGCATCGCTGCCCGCTCCTCGACGGTCGGCGCGATGGGCCCGGCCAGGATCCCGTGGAGGACGGCAGCGGTCTCCTGAGCATCGCTGGAGAGCGTGTTCATCACACTGTCGACCGGGCCGTTGCCGGTGCGGGGGAGCCTGCGGAAGACGCCGGCGACCAGGTTCACCAGCGGCCGTGCGAAATGGACCGCAAACAGCATGGGGACGAAGGTTGCCGCGGCCGCCGGTAGCGCCCACTCGAGGACCGGCATCTCGATGACCAGGCCCCGGACCCGCTCGGGCGCCTGGGCGGCCACGAGGAGGCTCACGTTCCCGCCGAGGGAGACCCCGCCCACCACGGCCTGGTCGATGTCCAGGTAGTCGAGCAGGTTCACCACGTGGTGCGCGTAGGTGTCCATCCGGTGGAACGATGCCCGCATGGGACGCTCGGACAAGCCGTGTCCGGGCAGGTCGAGCAGGATGACCCGGTTCCCCCTCGCGGCGAGGTCGACGGCCAGGCGGCGGTTGAGGTTGGCGTCGAGCAGGATCCCGTGCAGGAAGACCAGGACGCGCGGGCCCTGTCCGTGCACCTCGTAGTAGAGCTCGAGGCCCTCAGACTCGAACATCCCGACCTCGTAGGGGACGGTCTGCTGCCCCGCGCCGGCAACGGGCGACCGCACTCTGGACGCCCCCCGAGACGTGTGTGCCGCTTCAGCCCCCCCTGTCGTCATGGAGTCCACGGTACGCCGCGGGTCGCCGGTTCGCCAGCACCGGCAGCTCGGCCCGCACTCTGGTGAGGGTCTGGAAGTCCAGGTCGGCGATCACGACGCCGGGCGTGGCGTCCTCTCGCACGGCCAGGACCGTCCCCCATGGATCGACGATCATCGAGTGCCCGTGACAGTGGGGCATCCCCGGTGGCAGCCGGCCGACCTGGCCGGCACCGATCACGAAGACCTGCTCCTCGACGGCGCGGGCCCGGAGGAGCAGCTCCCAGTGGGCGGGCCCGGTGGTGGCGGTGAACGCGGCAGGCACCGCAACCACCGTGGCGCCGGAGAGGGCCAGCATCCGGTAGAGCTCGGGGAAGCGCACGTCGTAGCAGAGGGAGAGCCCGAGGACCGCACCCTCGCCGTCGAGCGCGACGGTCACCGCGTCCTCTCCCGGGGCGATGGTGTCCGACTCTCGGAAAGCAGCGCCTGCCAGGCTCACGTCGAAGAGGTGGATCTTGCGGTAGACCGACACCACCCCACCGTCCGGGCCGAGCACGCAGCAGGTGTTGGCCAGGCGGTCGTCCCCGTCGCCGCGGCGCTCCGGGAAACTGCCGGACACCAGGTGGATGCCCCAGCGTCTCGCCGCTCCCGAGGCCCAGGAGACCGTCGGTCCCCCGATCGTCTCGGCTCCGGCCCGCAACGCCTCGGGCGTACCGGCCACCGAGAAGTACTCGGGGAGGACCACGAGGGTCGCTCCCGCTCGGGCCGCGGCTTCCACCAGGGCGTCGGCCGCCCGCAGGTTGCGCTCGCGGTCGGTGTGCGCGGTTGTCTGAACGGCTGCGACGCGCATCTCACAGGGTAGGCCGGGGATCGGGCACAATGACCGACGGGGCCCACCCGCGGCTCCGGCTCCGGCCGCGAGAAATGAGTGCCGTGTCCTTCGAAGACTCCGAGGTGGTCCGAAGCGCCGTTCGGGTCGAGGGCTTCCGCGACGATGAGTTCAACTACCAGTTGATCCGGACCCTCGGGGTGGCCGACTACGGCGGTTCGACGGTGGGCGAGTGCCTGGCGATCGTGGCGGAGATCGCCGACGGCAGTCCCGAAAGCTGGGCTACGGCCTTCGAGGGCCTTGCCGAGCGGGTCGAGGAGCGGGGGAGGTCCTGTCTGTCCGCCGGGCGGCGGGTCAGCGCGCGGGACCATCTGCTGCGGGCCTCCACGTACTACCGGACGGCCGAGTACTACGCAGCAGGGACCACCGGAGGGGCCCTACGGGCGGGCGAGCGGAGCCTGGCCTGCTTCTCCGATGCCTCGGCGCTACTCGATCCACCCGTGGAGAGGGTCGAGATCCCCTTCGAGGGTGGTTCGCTGCCCGGGTACCTGGTGCGACCGGCCCCGAACGACGCCGACCGAGGCGGTCGTCCCACCCTGGTCGGGGTGGGAGGGTTCGATTCGAGCGCCGAGGAGCTCTACTTCCACCTGGGGGCTCCGGGAGCCGAGCGGGGATGGAACGTCTTCGTGTTCGACGGGCCCGGTCAGCTCGGCTGCATGCGCGCCAATCCCGCGATGACCTTCCGGCCGGACTACGAGGTGCCACTTGCCGCGGTCCTCGACGAGCTCGAGGGTAGGCCCGATGTCGCCGCCGACCGACTGGCACTCACCGGCGAGAGCTTCGGGTCCTATTTCGCCGCTCGGGCCGCGTCCTCCGATCGGCGGATCGGGGCGCTCGTGGCCAACCCACCGGTGGTGGACATGAGCCGGTACATGGAGGCTTGGGTCGGAACCGACGTGTACCGGATGGTGCGGGACATCCGGCCCGAGGACGTCGCCGGCGTCCCCGAGGACCTCATGCCCCGCCAGATGCAGTGGGGGATCGAGGCCATCTGCACCCGCTTCGGTGTCCCCTCCTTCCACGCATGGCGCGACGCGATGGCCGCCTACCGTCTGGGTGACCGCTGCGCCGACATCCGGTGCCCTGTCCTGGCCTTGGTCGGGGAGCGCGAGGGGGCCGAGCCGATCGCGCAGTTCGAGGCGTTCGTGGCCGGTGTGTCGGGCCCGGTCACGCCGGTGGTGTTCCGCCCGGCCGACGGCACGTCGACCCACTGCCAGTCGGACAACATCCGGCTGTCGGCCCAGGTCATCTTCGACTGGCTGGACTGGCAGCTGCCCGGACCCGACACCCCCGACTGAGCACGCCCCGAGCGGAGTCGGTGCTCGGACCGGTCAGAGGCCGAGCCGGCGCGAACAGGCGGGCCACTGGCCCCAGCCGCTTCGGGCCTGCAGGCGGCTGGCGGCCTCGTCCTGCACGGCCGGTGGGGCATCGCTCGGGAGGCCGGCATAGCCGAGACCGTGCCAGGTCTGGAGGGAGAACTGGTACGCCCCGTAGTACCCGTTGCCGGTGTCGATGGCATAGTTGCCGCCCGACTCGCACTGGCGGAGCGCCGCCCACACGCCCCCGGACGGGGGGACCGCCGGCGGTGCGAGGGTCACCAGCGGGACCAGCGGGGAGGGTACGGCGGGCGGGACAACCGGAACCGGGAGGTGCAGCGAGGCCAGGGCGATGGTGAGCCCGGGAGGCGATGGGGCCGTCGGGGACTGCCCGGAAGCGGCCTCGCCGGCGGCGATGCCGTCGAGTGCGAGACGCGCGCTCACCTCGGCAGCGGTGCGACCTGCGGTCGCGGCGATCGGGACCCGGTGCAGCCGATGGTGCCGCGGCAGGCCCGCTGCCGCAGCAGCAGCGCCGAACGGCTGCCACGCGGCGACGGCGACAAGCGTCGAGCAGACGATCGCTGCGGAAACCATGTGGAACCGGAGCGAACGCAAGGCGTGCGCCTCCTTACCGTCGTCGGAGCCCGGAGGCGAACACCAAGAGTAGCGATACTACTACTTACAGTGATCTTGATGTCAACTCCTGCCCTTTCGGGCAGTTCGAGATCGACGGGCGCTGGTGGACCGGTCTGCTGGCCAGGCTGGGTGTCCCTCCGGGGGCAACTGTAGGTGCCTGGGGATGCGATGCACCGGACCCTTGCGCGACCGGTGGGGTGGGCAGAACCTGGAGTAGTGAACGATGGAGAGGAGGCAGGGTCGGGATGAGTGCCTCCGTACGACCGTCTTCTGACCCGGCCCCCGGGACCTGCTGAGATGGTCCGTGCGAGCGGGGTCCCCGGTGGGTGGGTCTTCCGTGACCGGAGCGAGGCCGGGCGGCTGCTCGGCGAGCGGCTGTCCCGGCGATGGGACGAGTCCCCGATCGTGCTCGCGCTCCCGCGCGGCGGGGTGCCGGTGGCGGTCGAGGTCGCCCTTCAGTTGGGCGGCCTGCTCGACGTGATCATCGTCCGCAAGCTGGGGCTCCCGTTCCGCCCGGAGACCGGGTTCGGGGCGGTCGGGGAGTGCGGGGTGCATCTGGTCGACACAGACCTCGTCCGCAGGGCCGGGCTCACCGAGCAGGCGGTCGCCGCGGTCGAGGAGCGGGAGCGCCGGGAGCTGGACCAGCGGGTGCGGCGCTACCGCGGCGGTCGATCCCCGATCTCGATCAGGGGCCGGACCGCGCTCATCGTCGACGACGGTCTCGCCACAGGAGCGACCGCCCGTGCCGCCATCGGGGTTGCCCGGACGCTCGGGGCGCAGCGGGTGGTCCTGGCCGTACCCGTCGCCCCACCGGAAGTGGTCCGGGACCTCGGGAGGGTGGCAGACGAAGTGGTCAGCCTGGCCACCCCCGAGCGATTCGTGGCCGTCGGACTCTGGTACGACGACTTCGGCCAGATCTCCGATGATCAGGTGAACACCCTCCTACGTGAGCATGCCCCCGGCTGGACGAACCAGGCGGTCCCGGCGACGGGTGGTCAGGGCGGCGGCGCGGGTGCCGCTATCCCGCTCCGTGGGAGGCCAACGCGGAGAGGAGCGCGCGGTCGCCGCGCCCGGTCACGTCCTCGCGGACGCCGACCAAGGGGGTGACAGATGCCCAACCCTCGTCGACGAGGGCGGCGTCGGACCCGGGTTCGAGCTCCGCCCGCTCCTTGAGGCGCTCCGTCGAGACTCCGCTCCCGCGCAGGGTCAGGGTGACGGCTCCGCCGGTCCGGTCGACCGGGGTGCCGTCGACCGGCGACGCGGTACGCACCGACCGAATGAGGCCGATCGTGCCGAGCGTCCCGTGGCGGAGTCCTTTGAGCTCGTCGGGGGTCACCGCCGGCACGTTGAGGTTGAGCACGGTGCCCGGTTCTGCCTCGGCCAGCCCGGGGACCATGCCGGTGGCCAGCCCGACCGCTGTGTCCCACGGCACCGGGTCGGAGCTCCAGGCGATGCTGACGGCCAGACCCCGGACGCCGAACTGGGCCCCGGTGAGGGCAGCGCCGACGGTGCCCGAGTGCAGCGCGGACCGTCCGGCGTTGATGCCGTGGTTGATCCCGGACACCACGAGCTCGGGGCGAGGTCCGAACCCCTCGATACAGGCGAGGATGACACCCAGGGCGGGCGACCCCTCGATCCCATAGGTGGGCACGGCGCCGAGCCCGGGGATCTCGACCGACTCGTAGGGGATCGACTCCCGCTCGTATACCGCTCCCACCGCCGCTCCGGCGCCGCTGTGGTCGGTGAGCGGGGCCACCACCATCAGCTCGTGCCGGTCGCCGAACGTGGCCTGGAGACCCCGGGCCAGGGCGGCGATCCCGGGTGCGAAGATGCCGTCGTCGTTCGTGATCAGGATGCGCATGGAGGACGTTTCCGTTTCGTCGGGCCGCGGGGCAACCGACGGCAGGCGGGGCGTCGGTCCATCGCAGGGCCGGCCCAACGGGCCGGCGCGGTCGCTTCGCCTACCATACCGGGCGACATCAGCCGGCGACCAAGCGGCTTCGGCGGATGTCCGCCGGCGTCACTGTGCGCACGACTCGACGAGCCCAACCCATGACACGACGCCCACCTGCCCCGGATCAGCGCCCCGCCGAGACCACAGCCGCGACCGGCGACCAGTGGGTGATCGGGCACGGCAGCCAGCGCGCGGTGGTCACCGAGGTGGGGGCCACGCTCCGTTCGTTGACCGTGGGGAACCGCTCGGTGCTCGACGGGTTCGGGCCCGAGGAGTGGAGTCACGGGGGTCGTGGACAGGTCCTTGCGCCGTGGCCCAACCGGCTCGGGGACGGCGTCTACGCGTTCGACGGAGTGGCCGCTCGAGCTCCGCTCAACGAGCCGGAACGACGCACTGCGATCCACGGCCTGGTCCGTTGGATGCCGTGGCGGATGGTCGGGCGCGCACAGAACCGGGTGGACCTCGAATGTGAGCTCCGGCCATCGCCCGCCTACCCGTTCGCACTCCGTCTCGGCCTCGAGTACGGGCTGGGGAGGGACGGCATCACCGTGACCGCCGACGCTGAGAACATCGGCCTCTCCGATCTCCCCTTCGGTCTCGGGTTCCACCCCTACCTCACCGTCGGCACCCCGACCGTGGACCAGGTTCGCCTGCGGGTGCCGGCCTCGCGTCGGCTGCTCACCGACGAGCGCGGCCTGCCCCAGGGGATGGCCGGGGTGGCCGGTACCGAATTCGACTACACGACCTCCCGGATGATCGGGGTCACCTGCCTCGACACCGCGTTCACCGACCTCACCCGTGACGCCGATGGCCGAGCCCGTGTCGAGATCGACCACCCCGACGGCGACGGACGAGTCACGGTGTGGGCCGACGAGCGGTTCCGGTACTTCATGATCTACACCGGCGACACCCTCGACCCGGAGCACCGCCGCACCTCGTTGGCGGTCGAGCCGATGACCTGTCCGCCCGACGCGCTCCGGTCGGGGACAGACCTCGCCCGTCTGCGGCCGGGAGGACGATGGACGGGGTCGTGGGGGATCACCTCGCGCTGACCTGCACAGGGCGATTCAGGTTGCAGATGACGCCTCGTCGTGTAAACGGGGTCAATCTCAGCGAGTGCGCCCCCTGGGATTCGAACCCAGAACCTGCGGATTAAGAGTCGCGTAACGGCCGTTCGGTCCCGTGAGGTCTGGCGAGTGTGCCCAGGTCAACAGGAGTACTCGTCTCGTCCTCGTGAGGTCTGGTGAGGCAAGTTAGGGTCAGTCGCGCAGAGTTGTGATGACATAGCGATGACAAATGACGAACTCGGGAGGCAGGGACATGGGAGCAGACGGGACCAGACGTGGCCGGATCGGAATGGTCGTCGCGTTGGCGGCGGCGTTCCTATTCGGCGGGGCGGCCTTCAGTGCGGTGGAGGTTGCCGGAGCAACGGGGAGCGTGACACCCGAAGCAGTGTGTACCGGATACCCCCACTCGGGCGTTGACTGGCACGGGTGCGACCTGAGGGACGCGAACTTGTTGAATCAGTACCTCGGTCATGCCGATCTAGCAGGCACCAACTTCACCAGTTCCAACCTCTCTGGCGCCAACCTGATGGGCGCCAACCTGACCGGCGCAATTCTGACCGGAGCGAGTCTTGGGGGCGCCAACCTGACCGGAGCAAATCTGACCGATGCCACCCTCCAGAATGCCAACCTGGGTGGAGCCATTCTGACCGACGCCAAGCTGACCGGCACCAACTTCACCGGCGCCGTCCTGGTTGGAGTGCTTTCTGGAGGCATTACCGGCACGCCGTCTGTGCTCCCAAGCAGCTGGACGCTGGTCAGTGGCTATTTGTTCGGTCCTAGTGCCAACCTGACCAGCGCCAACTTGACCGACTACAACCTGACGGGTGTCGCGCTAAACAATGCGAATCTGACGGGCGCCAACCTGACCAGCGCCAACCTGACCAGCGCCAACCTGACGGGTGTCAGGCTCTACAAAGCGAATCTGACCGGCGCCGACCTGACAAGCACCAACTTGGCCGATGCCCAACTGGGCCTATTGAGGTCGGGCAGCATCACTGGAACACCGGCTCAGCTTCCGACTAACTGGAGGCTCGTTGCTGGATACCTTGTGGGTCCCCAAGCCAACCTGACCGACGCCAACCTGACCGACGCCGACCTGACCGACGCCGATCTGCTCCGAACGAATCTGACGGGCGCCAACCTGACCGGAGCCACCTTGACGGGCATCATCTGGTCGGACACTATTTGCCCCGACGGCACCAACAGCAATAGCGACGGACATACCTGCGCCAACAACCTCACCGCCTGACACGGTCAGCACCGTTTCGGGGATGCCTACGGGGTGGGCCGGCACCTTTCCCTGGCATCTTCTGACGCTTGGCGTAGTTCGGCAGAATCACAGCCCCGATGAGGAGGGAGAGGCCGCCGGCCCCCCACTGACCTTGCACCGTGAGGACGACCGAGGTCCCGATGAACACGAGGGCCAGCGCGAGCCTCACTGAGTTGCCTCGTCGCACCGATACCGCATGGTGGGTCGATGATACGCGAAACGTGTGACATCGGCCGCCGGATAGTGGCTTGGCCTGACAGAAGCTTGCCTAGGTCCACCGCCTGGTAACACGATGGTCAGCCGTCCCGTCTTCCGGGCCCACACCTCGGACGTCCGTTATGCCTGGCCAGTCTCAGTCGTCAACAAGAACGGATGCAACCGTTGAGGACTCCCTGAGGCATCTCTCGACCTGCGCCGCCGGGTGCCGGCTCGCGGTCACCCGCGCCCAAGTCACAGTGCCATCAGCAAGCACGGTCATACCGTCAAGCTTCTCGGCCTTAGAACTGCTCCGGCAGCGGGACAAGACCTGTTTCGCCTCCTGATGTGAGGTCCCGGAATGAAAGTTGACTTCCAAGTCGTACGAAGGACAGCTAGTGCCGATACAACTCGTGCTAGTTACAGAAGTGCAGGCCGCGAGAGTCACCCCAAGGCAAATGGCAGCCAGTGAAGACCGGAGTCGGACTCTCCATGTCTGCCGTCGGAACACCGCCCAAGCTTTCACCTAACAAGCTTGCCAGATCCCGACGGACCCCGTCCCAGAACACCGGCTCGGGGGCCCGTCGTCCTAGGCCCCACGCTTCTCTGACTGTCGCGACAATACCCAGCATTCGACCAGGCTCGTCGGACGAGGAGTGTGGAAGACTGGCCAAGCGTCGCTCCCGGAGGGTCAACAGTGTCAGAAGAAAGCAGCATCCGAAGGCTCGGCTCAACCGTCAAACAGCCTTTCGATCGGAAGACACCTGGCGTGGAGCCGACTTCGACCCCAGCGGTCGAGGTGCAGAAGACCCAACCGATCGTCACGGGAGCTCGACAGTTCCCTGCCGAGGAATCTATTCCGGTACCCCCAATGCACCTGCAGCGCAAAGTTGGACCGAGCGCGTCGTTCAACGACACGGCTCTGATCGCGATTGGCCGACTCAACATGGCCGGTCTGCGCCCCCATCACGATGTGCTCGATATCGGGTGCGGAGTGGGACGCATCGCTCGCTTCTTGTGTGATTACCTCAGCGACGGAGGTACCTATGAGGGCTTTGATGTGACGGAGGCACTCATCCAGTGGTGCCAGGGCAACATCACCCCGCTGTTCCCGAACTTCAACTTCACTTACACACCGTTATTTCATCCCGCCTACAATACGAACCGATCACTTCCCTCTGCCGCGGAGTTCACATTTCCATATTCGGACGAGTCATTTGATTTCGTATTCGCGCAATCGGTATTCACGCATCTCTTACCTGAGGAGACAGGGAACTACCTCAATGAGGTGACCAGGGTTCTCCGACCTGGTGGGGTCAGCTTCTTGACGTGGATACTCTTCGATGACCACGACCCATCCATATATAGGCACTATTCTCTCAAAACGATGGAGCGCGACGCCTCCGGAACCTTCGGCCTCCAGGGCACGGCAACAGTGGGCTACTTGGAGCAGTTTGTCCGCGGGTTGTACTCGTCAAGTGGACTAAGAATTGTAGAGCCTGTTCATCTGGGACAGACTGGCATTCAGGACGCTTTCGTCGCCATCAAGTCCTAGCTTGGCGCGACTGGACTTGCCCCACATGCGCCGGCCACGGGCGCACCCTTCACCCGTACTCCTCGGCCAGGTAGCCACGTCGTCTTGCTGAGTCCCTTCGCATGAACTCTCTGAAGGCCGCCCCAGTCCCGACCCCACGCTCCGAACCCCAGAGGGCAAGGGAAAGGGCGGTCACGAGGTCGTCGTGCGCCCCCTTCCCCGCGTACTTCGGTCTGCCCGTGGGGCTCATCTCGTACCCGAAGCTCCGGAGCTCGTGGTCCAGGTCCGCGCTGTGAGGGAGACCGGGCTCACAGTGGAGCCGCCGCGTGGAGAGGACAACCTCCACGCACCCCACGAGATCCGTCTTCGGGACCGCGGCGTTTCGACCGGATTTCACGACCTCAGAGCCGCCGGTGATTGTCACCGCAGTGACCGGGTAGTCGGACGCCTGGCGGACCATGTCCACGACCGGCCGGCCGACCCCGGTGGCGTCAATGACGAGGCGAGCCTGATCCTCGGTCGAGAGGGCATCGGCCGCCCGGAGCACCCGGGTAACTTGGTCCGGGTAGCTGATCCCAGGCGGAAACCGTTCAATGTGAATGACCCAATGGTGCAGTTGGCGCTTGGGCATACGGACGCGACGCCGCCTGAGTACGTCGTTCACCGTGTTCATCTGGTTGAACTGCTCGACACTGACCTCGAGCTCCGGCTTGAAGGACTCCAACGCGACAAGCGCGGTGCGGTCTCGGGACTGGGCGAGATCGACTCCGATGGTCAACATGCTTCCCTCCGTTGTTCGCACCAGACGCAGTAGGTGGGCCCGTCGGGCATCGTGCGCCACCGGTGCTCACAGACCCTCTGACGGCGCTTCCTGTCGATCCTGTGACTGTCTCGGCGGCGGTTAACGGCTTCCAAGTAGCGCCGCTGCTCGAGGTCGGCCAGCTCAGGGTCGGTCAACCGCCGCGGGGCTTCCTTCTTGGCCGGCTCGGCTTCGCGTCTCGGCCCGGCTTCGCGTCTCGGCCCGCTGCCGTCGAACATGGCGTCGACGTCCTCACCCGAGAAGGCAGCTCCTGTTGCGTCGACGAATTCCGCGAGGTACTCGGCTCTGAAGGCAAGGTCTCCGAGGGTCGCCCGCTCCTCATCGAGGAACTCTGCGGAGATCCGAGGACACTCGGTCGCGGGGACCGTGACCCTTTCCCAGCGTTCGGAGAGGCTGGCCCCGTACCACCATCCCCTGCGCCCCGCCGGGGTGCTCAGGGCGATCAGACGGCCTCCTGTGACCGCCAGCATGGGGGAGACGGCCTCGTACACCTCGTCCGACACGCGGGCTGCCTCGTCGACGATGACAAGGTCGGCCGAGTAGCCGCGGATGCCGGACTCTGATCCAGGGATCGAGATGACCCGTGACCCATTCTCCAGGACGAGCGAGAGTTGGTTCTCCGCTTCGGCCTCCACGGGGCGGCCAAGTGTCCGGTAGAACGCGAGGACTTTCCTGAAGAGCTCGGAACTCTGCCTCTGCGTGGGAGACACGATGAGGACGAGCGAGCCGGGTCGGTAGACCACCTGGTGGGTCGTCAGGACCGCTGTCATGGTTGTCTTTCCGGACTGCCTATGGCAATTGAGCAGGAGGCGCGGAGCGGTCGATCGGAGGGCCTTGGTCTGCCAGGGATCGCACTTCATCCCGAGCGTCTTGGCCAGCTTCACGGGATCAAGAGCGCCGGCGAGATGGCTTCGGAGACTCACGACGCGACCTCCTCTACGTCCAGGACGTCCGCCGCGGCGATCCGAGCCTCCGGCCAAGGGGCAAGGGCCTCGATGAGGCGTGCGGTGATGGAGGCGAACTCACCGGTAGAGAGGACGTTCACGGTGACGTTCTGGGGACGGTCGTTCAGCTCGCCCCGGAGCCGAGCCACGAGCTCGAGCGATGACCGGATCTCCCGTGCGATGTTGGCCCCGCCGACGAGAGACTTCCGGTCTTCGGCCACCGCGAGGAGGTTCTCGAGGCGGTCGATCAGTGTCTCGAGTCGGTTCACCGTGGCGTCGTAGGCGGCCCGGGCTGACTCGTCCCGGACATGGTCCATTGACACGGCCACGAGGGCCGGGCTCAGGTGATTGGTCCGGTGGCGCTTGATTGCGTCGACACTCACCCGGTGGCGCTTGGCAACCTGCGCCAACGGTTCGCCGCCGGCCACCTCGACGTCGATCTTCTCGTGTCGAGGCGAAGCGCAGACAGTGCAGGGCCTGCCCACTACTTCACGCGCCCGGCGATCTTGGCCTTGAACCGGGCAAAGGTGAGGTGGCCACCATCCTCCGCGTAGGCGTCATGAGCGGCAATCAGGGCGTCAGGAGCACTCATGCCGGAATCGAGCGCGCTCCTCAACCTCTTCTCCCCCCGACGCATGGCTCGGCTCTCGAGCTCGGGTCCGGCGAGCGCGGCGGCCATTCTGGCTTTCTTGATCTGCTTCGCTGCCTTCTTGGCTTGCCGCTTCTGGATCTTCTTGGTTTCGGCGCGGCTGGCCTTGACCGCGATTGCCGCGGCGAGGACTGTCGCTGAAGTCGCCTCGTTCTGCCTGTTGGCCTCGTGTTGCCGGTAGGCGCGGAGGAGCGCCGCGCCGGCTGGTGACTGGGGGTGAGGAGCCATGCCCGACTTCTGCAGGTCCTCGTATTGGCCGGCAAGGAGTGCCGTCTGGGATTGGTCGGTTCGGTTGACGATCATCAGAGCCTCACCTTCGGGACCGTGAGGTCGACCACGTTCGGGACGAGGCCACCGAGGGCACCCTTCGCCGCCGGGGCGCGTCCTGCGGTGAGCTTCCTGTACGCCTTCCGGAAGTCCCGCTCCGTCGGCTTGCGTCCCTTCTTGGCCGCCTTGCGTTCGGCCCTGTCCACGGCCGCAGCGATCATCGGGTCCCGGCGAGCGGTTTCGGTGAGGCGAAGGTGTGCCTGCATCCGGTCGTTGCCGGCCTTGGCCATCTCCGAACCGATCTGTGCTCGGACCATCTGGTCGACGGCTTCGGCCTCGTAGTACGCGTCCGGGTGTCGGGGGTCGTACTCGGGCGGCTTCTCGTCGGTCCTGACCTTTCCGCCGGTGAGGCCGGGTGAGCCCGTCAGGCGATCGACGCCGGTCCAAGCTCGGTCTCCCCTCGCCGCTGCCTCGAGGGCGGTGCGCTCGTGCAGTTCCGAGGAGGAGCCCGTCATGCCGCGGGCGAACTGGGCTTTGAGGACCTGGTCGTTTCGGTATGCGGAACTGTTCCGCTCCAGGGCACCGGCGAGACGCTGTCCGTCCGGGCTGTCGGGGTGAGGGGGCCGCACGCCGGCCTTGCTCAGTCGAGCGGCGTTGGCGATGACGGCGGCGTCGTCGGATCGTGGTTCGAGGAATGTCACGTTGCTTCCTTTCGGTCAGATGAGGAACAAGAACGCGTCGACAGGGGCGTCGACGGGGGTGTTAGCGATTTTGTCGAGGCAGCGGGCGAGGTCACTCGGCTCTGCGAGCAGGAAGATGACGTCCGTGTCGGGGTCGGCTGGGTCCCACTCGTTCCACTTACGGGACCACTGCAGCCACTCCCTCACCATCGCTCGGATGACCTCTTCTCTCACCTCCGAGGCCTCGGCTCGGAGGATCTCATCAACCTCATCGCTCATCATCGAGGCCTTGGCTCTGAGGACCTCATCGACCTCACCCGACGGCTCCTGGTCGCCCCGGTGCTGCTCGTAGGCCCAGAAAAGAGCAGCTCCGGCCGGCGATAGCGAATCGGGCGTCGACGGCTCTTCGACGCTTGTGGCTGGACGGGAATGGGCGGCGGACCTGTAATCCAGAATCCTCTCTTCGTAACGGCCGACGAGCCGCTCGACCGCACTTCTGACGGCTCTCAGGGCGTCGGCGTCGAGGACATGTCTCGGGAGCGACCGGGCAGACGTAGACAGCTCCTCCAGCCTTGCGTTTGCCTCATCGACGCCTTCGGCGTCGAGGCGAGCGAGATCGAGGTCAATGCGCGCTTGCTTGATGTCCCATTGGTTCTCCTCGCACATTTCACAGGTCTCGACCCATCGCTCGAGGCCCTCGATCACCCCGGGCTCTGTGCGGATGATCTCGTGAAGCTCAAGGATTCGGGTCCGGTAGGACATGGGTGGGTTCCTTTCGGCTAGCGAATGCTGAGGTCGATGAACTCGAGTGCGGGGCGAGGTGCCTGACGGACGAGGGAGTCCTCCGGGATGATCTCGGGCTCAGCTGTGGCCAGGTACGCGTCGGTGGCGTCGGCGAACTCGCTCGCCATGCGGAGAAGGGTGATGCCGGCCTCGGCCGGGGTTCCGGTGGGTGACCACTTGTCGAATGCGATCCGGAGGGCCAGGCGAGCCGGTGCCATTCTGGACCGCTCTTCGATGAACGTCCGGCGGTGCGGTGTGCAGACTTCGTCGAGGAACTTGCGGTCGACCCGTTGCACGACGTCACGGATCAGGGCAGCCGTTTCGGAGTCGAGCTCCGGTGCTGGGCAGGCCTCGGCCACGAGCTCGGCCCGACGCACCGCTTCGGCGACCTCGGTGGCCTCCTCGGGAGCATTGTGGACCACGACTACCAGGGCAGCACGGGCCTCGTCGAGTCGTACTCGGGCGTCGACGTGGCGGGCTTTGGAAGCCGTGAAGTGGTCGAGCCCGGCCCGAATGGCCGGCGTCAGGACGTCGCTGCGGAGGTGGTCAAGGTTCACGGGCGTGGCTCCAATCGGTCGGGTGATGGTTGGGTATCGCTCCAAGGGGCAGGGAGGGGAGATGGAGCCCCTCCCCACCCCGAGCGTCGCCGGCCCAAGGCTGCCGGAGAAGTTGGCCGGAGGTGGCGAGATCGTGCGCTTCTTGAGACCACCTAGCGAGTGGTTCTGGGAGGTCGACAGGGGGAAATCGCGTATACCTGGCACCCATCGCACGAAACGCCTGGTCAGACCCAATAGCGCACCTGTTCCGAGGCAGGTTGCGCAGGCTCCAGCGCCGGCACGAGAAGCATGTCACCGGAGGGATAGTCCGTTGCTTCCCCCAGGTCGGCCGAAAGAAGTGCCTGCTCAGAGGCACCCGATGGCCCTGGTCAAGGCCTCGTGTCATGGCGGTTGTCATCGCCACCGGCCCCGAGCTCACCGAGGCGAGGGAGATGCACGGGGCTGCGTGCGGTCCTGCGAGCACGCCTCTCACGACGCCACCTCGTTCGTCGCCCACCGCTTGATGCCGGCGTGACCCAAGTGCCACACCTCGGGTCCGTTCGGCGGCGAGCACCAGGTGCATGGGTAGGCGCGCAACCGATCACCGGTGAAGAGCGCCTTGGACCTGGATTCGCGCTGGAACTTGTTCGCCTTGGCCTGCGACCGGAACGACTTCTTTCCCTGGCACTCCTTCACGTACCGCTGCGACTCAGTGAGCATCGAGACCCACCTCCTCGAGGTCCGGGGGCGCATCCTCGTCTCCGAACATCTGCATCAACTCGTCGTCAGTGGGCGGCGGTGCCTCGACCAGGGAAGATGAGGGCTCATGAGGGCTCACCCGTAGAGTCCCCGTGGATGCCGATATAGAGGAAGTACCGGACGAGCCCTCACCAGCCCTCACTTTGAGCGCAATTCCCCTGGCCAGACTGTTGCGACCCTTCGGCTCGATAGTGATGCCGTGGGCCTTCAGATCAGCGATGAAAACCTGAATTCGACCGGGTTCGTCGCCGCACCACTCCTTCCATGATCGGTACAGCTCGCCGCACTTGGTCCGCTCGCTGTCGATCCGATCGGTGCACTCGTCGCGCCAGGCCGACAGGCGGTCCTGTGTGTGCCGGTACTCGTCGGTCGCCTCCACCACGGCCATGGCGGTCCCGATTCCGTCTCGGTGCCAGGCGACGGCACCACGGACCAGCCAGGCCAGCACAGCCGACCCGTGGTCCTCGAGGAGACGGCGGCGCAGCGTCGGGTCCTGGTCCTCTGGCGGGATGGTGACGCCGAACGGGACGACCCGCAGTCGCCGCCAGATTGCCTCGTCCACACCGTGAACCCTTGGCCGGTGATTCGTGACGAGCAGCACCTTGTGGGTCGGCCGGAATTGGAACCGGCGTCCGTACAGCTCCCGGGCCGAGATGGTGTCGCCACCGGTCAGCATCTTGACCAAGCCCTCGGCTAGGACGGCGTTGTCCTCGAGTTCGGAGTTGACCACCAGCCTGCGACCGCGGAGAAAGGCCATCCGTTCGGGGTGCGGCTCATGTCCGCGTTGGATGACGAGGCCTTCGGGCGCGGTGACGGCCAGATCGCCGAGCAAGTCCTGGATCACGCCTATGAGGGTGCTCTTGCCGTTGGCTCCCAAACCAAAGAAGACAGCGAGAATGTGATCCTCGACCACGCCGGTGATGCAGTAGCCGAGCAGCCGCTGGACATAGGCCACCAGCTCGACGTCGTCAGCGAACACGGTGGCGAGGAACCGATCGAGTTCCGCCGAGCGAGCGTCGGGGTCGAAATCGACATCGACACCTCTTGTGATGAGGTCCGCAGGGTCCGCGGGTCGGAGCTCACCGGTCCTGAGGTCGACGGTGCCGTTCCGACAGGCCAGGACCATCGGGTCGGGGTCGAGCTGCTCGACGGCCACGACAATGTCGCGATGGGTCCCGGCGACATCGAGCAGTGCCTTACTCCGGCCGGCCTTCGCACTTGCTGCGTAGTGGGCCGACCGGCGCGTGTGCTCGGCGGCGGTCGCTTCGGCGACCCACTGACGTAGCTCGTCGATGACGGTTGCTGCCATCTCGAGTACCCGGTCGAGCCTGTCCAGGACCCACCACCTTCCGTTCCACAGGAACCACGCGCCAAGCTCAGGTGACCGGAGGACCTCGTGCCTATGGGCGTCGAGAAATCGCTGCGCGTTGAGATGGTCGCCGGCAACGTCGGGAACGTCAGCGTGGCCGCGGAATGGGACGACCGGCGGTGGCTCTCCGGCTTCGGCGAGGAGACGTTTGGCTCGGCTAGGCGACACTGCGCACTCCTTCACGGAGGGAGCGAAGCGTGTAGACGATGATCCGATCGGCCACGCGTTCGGGAATTCCTGCCTGGTCCGCAATCCTGAGGACGCACTGGGTCATGCCAAGCCAATCGTCTACGAAGCTCGCCATTTCGATGATGAGACCACGCAGTCGCTCGGAGTCGCCGGCGATCCACTCTGCGGGCTCCGGAGCCTCCGAGAGGTCAGGGCGACGGGAGGCTTTCCGCAATGAGCCCGGAGTCGGCCGAGTCGGTTTGGGAAGAAGTCGGGGCCAGTGACCCTCGAGGACAGCACCGGGGTGGACGGTCTCGAGGCCCGATCGCACCTCGGCGGCCTCCTCGACGCTCATTCGCCCATCAGCGACCGCCTCGTCAGTCCGACGACGGATGGCCGCACTCAGTTCGGGGTCGGCGTCTCGGATCTCCATGCGGCGTCGCAGCTCGGAAGTAGCCCGTTCAAGGCCGGGGACATCGTCTAGGTCGACCATCCGGGGGCTCATGCCGCCGGCTCCGGCCCGATGCCGAGGAGTCTGTCAATCGCCGCCCGGGGCCAGACCACGCGGCGACCGACCCGAATCGCCATCGTTCCGAGGGGTGCCTCCTCGCGCCGAACGGCCTGGTAGACGGCCCATTCCGAGATGTCGAAGAGCTCGGCGACTTGGTCGGCTCGATAGACGGCGGGAGGCATCACTGCTGCTCCAGCAACTCACTCAGGAGCGCCCCATAAGCCAGGATCGCCTCCCTCTTCCGTGGGACCACGCCACGCTCCCATTTGGCGATCTGGGTTCCGGAGCTACCGACGGCGGCACCAACCTCGGCGAGTGAGAGTTGGCAAGCCTCTCGGATGCGCTTTGCCTCCCCCGAGACACACAACCTCCGGACGAGGGAGATCGTGGCTGCCTCGGTCACAGAGCCGTTCGGAAGCTCACACCAGACGAGGACGATTGCCAGATATCCGGCCGCGAGGACCCAGAACACGGCGTTCACGATGCGCACCAATAGCTGACCCCTCATTGCTGGATCCCTTGTTTCCATGGAGCCATTATGCACCCTGTATGCGTTGTCAGTACGCGAATGCACACTTAGGTGTTTGACAGAATGTGATGCTTCAGGCACGATGGGGAGCCATGGCGACGAAAAAGCGTCCATCGAAGCCGCCGGCCCAGGAGCCCGATATCAAGGCCCTCGAGGAGATCACCGAAGCCGAGGCCCAGCGAATTGAGGGCTCGGCACCCATCCTGGTCCCTTGG
The DNA here is from genome assembly GCA_963753905.1 of uncultured Acidimicrobiaceae bacterium. Lineage (GTDB taxonomy): Bacteria > Actinomycetota > Acidimicrobiia > Acidimicrobiales > RAAP-2 > Bog-756. The sequence continues at coordinate 759,954 of CAVWDZ010000001.1, forward strand.
CCGAAGGCTCGCCCCCGCTACCTGGTGACGCTTCGGTTCCGAGAGCACCCCGACGAGTTCGAGTGCGTGAGTTTCACGATCACGTCCCTTCGCCCGGGCACGTCCGTCAGCTCGGCCATCTTGCGCGATCTTCCCGTCGCGACGCTTGTGCGCGAAGCGGTCAACGAGATCCTCAATGGTCGCTTGCGGGTAGTCGACGATGCGATCGCCACCCCGCCTACCGAGATGGTGCACACCCAGTACGGACCGGATGGACCCTCAGTCGAGCTTGTCCCTCCCTCGGAGGACTACCTGAGCAACAGGGAGGCCTTCTTGGCGGCGCAACGGGATGAGGTCGCCAGGCGTCTCGGCAAGGCCACTGGTCGTCGGTACCCACCTGGTCACCTCGAGCAGGTGGCCGCGATCGTTCGTGAGACGCGCCGGCGCAAGGGATCGGCACAGGCGGCGGTCGCCGAGAGGTTCAGCATCAGCCGGAGCGCAGCGGCGAATCAGATCGCCCGAGCCAGGCGGCAGGGTCTATTGGATACGGAGGAGGACTGAGATGAAGGGCTTCATTCGGCAACGTCGCGAGGGCGGTTCGTGGACCGCCTACTGGGAGGTTCGATCCCCAAGCACCGGGAAGCGAAAGCAGCACTCGAAGGCGTTCAAGACACAATCCCTTGCCCGAAAGCACCTCAATGTCGTGGTGGGCAAGGTGACAGAGGGGGAGTGGCGGCCAGATCAGCCCATTACCGTCGAGCAGCTCCTTACCGATCACTGGCTGCCAGCGCAGCGGGCCCGGGTGCGGGCTGCCACGCTTGCTCAGTACGAGGGTGTGATCGACAATTGGATCGTTCCCCGCCTGGGTGCCGTGAAGGTTGCCTCACTGACGCCCGGGGTCGTCGTCGATTTCCAGGCCGCATTGCGCTCAGAGAAAACCGCAAAGGGCCGCGAGGGCCTTTCGGCGAGGAGCGTGCAACTGACGACCGGGGTGCTCAAGTCTGCCTGTGCCTGGGCCGTGCAGGCCGAGATCATCAGCCGCAACCCGATCCAAGGGGTTCAGCGGCCGCGCTCGGAGTCAAAGCCGATGCGCATTTGGACGAATGATGAGGCCCGGAAGTTCCTCGAGGCGACCAGTCGGGACCGGCTTGCGTTCGCATGGGCCCTCCTGCTGGCTAGGGGTCTGAGGAGAGGCGAGCTTTGCGGACTCCGGTGGTCAGCGGTGGACCTGGAGGCCGGGACGCTCCGAATCGAGGAGACGTGGATCACGGTCGAGGGCAAGCCGGTGGCTTCACGCCCAAAGACCGACGCCGGACTCCGGTCGATCAGCATCGACCCTCACCTCGTGACCCTCCTGAGGTCCCACAGACGTCGCCAAGCGGAAGAGAAGCTGGCGGCCGGTCCCGCCTACCTGGACGCCGGTTACCTCGTCGCTGACGAGCTCGGAAATCCGTATCACCCGGACAGCATTTCCGGGTGGTTCGAGACGAAGGTCGCGGCGGCGAAGCTGCCACGCATCAGGTTGCACGACTGCCGGCACACCGCGGCGAGCCTCATGCTGGCAGCGGGTGTCCCGGTGAAGGTCGTCTCCGAGATCCTCGGACACGCTTCGGTGACGATCACCCTTTCGACCTACGCGCACGTCATGCCCGGCATGGCCGAGGAGGCAGGAGCCGCACTCTCGGCTGCCCTGCTCGGCTGACGTCAGGATTGCCACCGACCGGTGTCGCTGACAAATTGCTGACATCGGTGGCGATGCTTGCTCAGCGGATCGAAGAGAAGTGCCCCTGACCTGCTGCTATCGAGTGCGCCCCCTGGGATTCGAACCCAGAACCTGCGGATTAAGAGTCCGTTGCTCTGCCGTTGAGCTAGAGGCGCGTGCCCTGAAAGCTACCCGCCGCCACGGCGACAGACGAGACCCGGGTTCCCTGGGGCGTGAGGGTGACCGACGGGGCTCGAACCCGCGACCTCCGGGGCCACATCCCGGCGCTCTGCCAACTGAGCTACGGCCACCAAGGAGCCTCTAGTGTGGCACAGGCCGACGCAGGTCACGGATCTCCCGTCCCGCCGTCGCGCCTCGCCCCTGTAGCTCAACTGGATAGAGCAGGTGGTTTCTACCCATCAGGTTGCGGGTTCGACTCCTGCCGGGGGCGCGACTGCCGGTGGCGCGACTCCACTGGCTTCTGTCATGAACTCGGACACTGCCGGGGTGCGACTCGCGTCGTCACAGTGCGCGGGCGTGGGGCGACCTCGGCGCGGCGTCCGGATTCCGTAGGCTGTCTCGATTCGCGCGCACCTGGACCACCACCGTGCGCGACCAGGGCGCGCCGATCGCACCCTCGTCACCGATCGGGGCAGACCTCGACGGACAGCCCTCGGACGTCGTCGGCGATCGCGCGGGGAACCTCTACGCCTTCCACCTCGGCAACCCGACGCCGGGGACCTCGGCCACGGCTCCGACCATCCCGGGAGGATGGTCGATCTCGGGCAGCCCGGGTGTGACCGACGAGAGTGGCCCGATCGACGCGACCCCCTCGGTCCTCTCCCGTCCCGGCACGAACGACTCCGTGCTGGGGTCCAGGTTGTGGTCGGGGCCTGCAGGCGTAGACTCCGGCCGTGACCGACGTGTTCGCCGTGGCCAACCAGAAGGGCGGCGTCGCCAAGACGACCACCGTCCACTCGCTCGGGGTGGCGTCGGCAGAGTTCGGGCAGCGAACCCTGGTCATCGACCTCGACCCCCAGGCGTGTCTCACCTTCTCCCTGGGATTCGACCCGGACGCCCTGCAGCGCTCGCTGCACGATGTGTTCGTGCGTCGGGTGGGAGTAGCCGACGTCTTGTGCCCGGTCCCCGGCGTGCCCGGCCTCGATCTGCTGCCGGCCACCATCGACCTGGCCGGCTCCGAGGTGCACCTGCTCACCCGCACCGGTCGGGAGCACGTCCTGGCCCGGGCGCTCGATCCGGTGCTGCACCTCTACGACCTCGTCCTCATCGACTGCCCGCCCTCGCTCGGTGTGCTCACCATCAACGGGCTGACTGCGGCCGACTCGGTCCTCATCCCGCTGCAGTGCGAGGCGTTGTCCCACCGCGGAGTCGGTCAGCTGCTCGAGACCATCGAGGACGTGCGGGCCTTCGCCAACGGTGACCTGACCGTCCGCGGGATCATCGCCACCATGTACGACGACCGGACAAAGCATGCCCGGCACATCCTCGAGGAGGTCGAATCCCGCTACGGGATCCCGGTCCTCCAACCGCCGGTGCGCAAGTCGATCCGGTTCGCCGAGGCACCTGCACGCGGCAAGTCGATTCTCCAGCACGCCCCGAATTCGCCCGGCGCGGTCGCGTACCGTGTCCTTGCCGCGACCTTGCTCGAGAGGAGCGCGGTCGCCGGCGCTCCCGGCTAGTGGGATCCGGACCCGATCCATTCGGAAAGCGAGCGCTCTTCTGGATGCCAGTCGAGCCCGAGGCGGTCGGGGACGACGGTGATCCCGGCGGAAAGCAGCTCCCCCGGTCCGCGCACGCCCGCCCGGCCGGCAGGCACGCGCTCTTTTCGGCCGCGACACCGGCTGGTGAGGAGGATCGCGACACGGCCACCGCGACGGCAGGGGAGCCGGTGCCGCCCCGTGGTGTCCTGACGGTCGTCTGCTCGCGTTGCGGATCGATCAGCCGGGTCGGTGTGCTCGAGTTCGCCCGGCTCCACTTCCCCGTCGCCGCGTGGCTGCCGCGCCGTCCGTTCGACCGGTGGATGACCTGTCCGGCCTGCCGGCGGCGGAGCTGGACGAGTGTCACCCTGACCAGGTGACCGGCGCACCTCTGCTGGTGGTCGCCACCTCGACCCAGTCGAATCCGGGAGGGATCAGCGGGTGGCTGCTCCACTTCCACGGACCCACCGCTTACGCCCTGATCGGGTTCCTGGCGTTCGCGGAAGCGGCCCTCATGGTGGGATTCTTCATTCCCGGAGAGACCGCTGTGGTCATCGGCGGCGTGCTGGCCGGACTCGGGCGGGTCGACCTGGAGCTGATGATCGTGGTGGTCGTGGTATGCGCGATCGCTGGGGACTCGGTCGGGTTCGAGGTGGGCAAGGTGGCGGGCCCCTGGTTGCTGCAGCGTCGGCCGCTCAGGGGAAATCCCGCGGTCGGGCGCACCTTGGGCATGCTCGAGCACTACGGGGGCCCCGCTGTCTTCCTCGGCCGTTTCGTCGCCTTCGCCCGGGCGATCATCCCGGGCCTGGCCGGCATGAGCGGACTCCGGTACCGGGTGTTCCTCTTCTGGAACGCCCTCGGGGCCGTGGTGTGGGGCGTCGGGTACACCATGCTCGGGTATGTCGTCGGATTGTCGTTCGCCCACATCCTGACGACGGTCGGCATCTGGTCGCTCGTGGTGGTGGGGATCATCGTGGCAGGCGTGGTCGCCGTCGAGGTCCACCGCCGCCGCAAGCGGCGTCGGCTGTCCGCCGGTCCCGGGGATGTCGACGCGCACTCGGCGGACGCCGGAGCGGAGGAAAGGCGTGGCGGGACCGGAAATCCTTGAAGTGGGAGGGGACCGTGCCTACCATGACCCGCAAACCGCATGCTCTCTCCGGGGGACGTGCACCGGACGCCGGGTGGGACGGACACGTATGGTCGATGATCTCGGGCGGGTGCGGCGGCAGATGGTCTCCGAGCAGTGACGGCCTTCCCGACCGCAGAGTCTCGTGCCGCGACACGAGCGGACACTCCGGACGCCCGCCGCGCGGCATGGCTCATCTCGAGCTGCCCGGACGCCTACGTCGAGATCGACCGCTGGGGAACGGTGGTCGAGTGGAACACGAGCGCCGAGGAGCTGCTGGGTTGGGCCCGGGACGAGGTGGTGGGCCGCTTCATGGCCGACACCGTCCTACCCGGTGGATTCGCCCGCTCCGCCTTCGGCGTGCTCCTTGCGGGCAGCCAGGAGACCGGAGCGGTGGCGACCACCGACTCGGAGGGTCCCTCCGGCGGACTCTCGCTCGTGCTCCGTCACCGCGCCGGACACCGGCTCCGCGCCGAAGGACGGCTGTTCGCCGCCGGAGAGGGGACCGACCGCACGGTTGCGGCATTTCTCCGCGACCTGGCCGACCGCGATCGCTCCGGTCGGGACCTGCGCCGCGACCCGGTGACCGGACTGCCGGACCGGTCCGAGTTCGGATCCCGTCTGGCGCAAACAGCGGCTGCCGGAACCGGCGTCCCCGGCAGCGTGGCCGTCCTGCTGCTCGACCTCGACCGGTTCAAGTCGGTCAACAACAGCCTGGGTCACGCAGCCGGCGACGCCGTCCTCAGCGCCGTGGCCCGACGGCTCGAGGGAGTGGCCGCCCAGGTCGACTGCTTGGCCCGGTCCGGTGGCGACGAGTTCCTGGCCCTGGTCTGCGATGCCGGTGGCCGGGCCGACCGGCTGGCTGCCGCGTTCGTCGAACGGGTCCGTCTCGCGTTGTCGCGGCCGTTCGTCCTCGAGGGTAGCGAGGTCTTCCTCGGCGGGTCGGTCGGTATTGCCCTCAACACCTTCGGTGTCGACGACCCCGAGGAATTGCTCGCTCATGCCGAAGCGGCCATGTACCAGGCCAAGCGGCGGGGTGGCTTCGCAGTCGAGACGTTCGAGGAGTCCCTCCGCATCGAGGTTCTCGACCGGGTGACCACCGAGCGCTCGCTCCACCGCGCCCTCGAGCGGAGCGAGCTGTTGCTCCATTACCAGCCGGTGGTCGAGCTCGAAGGCGCCACCACTGTCGCGGTGGAGGCGCTCGTGCGCTGGGAGCATCCCGATCGCGGACTGGTCGGCCCCCAACGGTTCATTCCCGTTGCCGAGGAGAGCGGGCTGATCATTCCGATCGGGGCCTGGGTCCTCGAGGAGGCATGCACCCAGCTTCGTGACTGGCAGCACCTCGACGGCGCAGGTCCGCGAGGTTCGGTCGAAGTCAACCTCTCGGCCCGCCAGATCGACGACCCGGGGATCGTCCCCACGGTGGAGCAGATCCTGGATCGGACCGGCCTGGCTCCCGAGCTCCTCACCCTCGAGATCACCGAGAGCGCGCTGATGAAGGATGCGGCCGCGGCGCTGGTCGTGCTCCGTGCGCTCAAGGAGATCGGAGTGCTGCTGGCCATCGACGACTTCGGCACCGGGTACTCGTCCCTCAGCTACCTCCAGCGCTTCCCTCTCGACATCGTCAAGGTCGACCGGATGTTCGTCGAGGTCCTGGGCGGCGGACCGGAGGGTGAGGAGATCGTCTCCGCGGTCATCTCGTTGGCCCACGCGCTGGGCCTCAAGGTGGTCGCCGAGGGCGTCGAGACGGTCGAGCAGCTCATCGTGCTGCGTGGGCTGCGCTGCGACCTCGCCCAGGGATACCTGTTCTCGCGACCGCTGCCCGCAGAGGAGCTCCGGGCCGGGTTCGGGCTGCAGCGGAGCGCCTAGGTCCGCGTATGGCAGCATGGATGTCTGCGATCCATGCGAACAGCGGAACCACCCGGGGGGCGACAGTCGGTGCAGACGAGCGGCAGGGCTTCGAGGCGAGACGTCGGGCAGCGTCGCAGGGGCCCGATGGTCGTGCTGCTGGTCGCCGGGACGGCGGTGGGGGTCTGGATGGCGGTCGAAAAGGTGTTCGTCGACCGCTGGGAGCGCCAGGAACTGGCCAACCACGCGGCACGGGACAGGGAGGGCGGCTCACCCGGTCACGACGAAGCGCCCCCGTCGGCGCCGACCGCACGCGGACGAGGTCGGAGCGGGACCGGCTCGGTCTAGAGTCGATTCGCTGTGGAACTCATCGACCGGGCCTACGGGCGTCTGACCGGGCACGACGATCTGTACTTCGAGATGCTCGACCGTGTGCACCAGCACCTGCTTCCGCGCACCTATGTCGAGATCGGGGTCAATACCGGCCGTTCCCTGACCCTTGCCCTCCCCGGCACCTCCTGTGTCGGGGTCGATCCCGAACCCCATCTCCGCTATCCGCCCCCACCCGGCAGCTGGATCTTCGCCGAGACCAGCGACGACTTCTTCGCCTGCCACGACCTGGTCGCCCTCTTCGGGGGAGTCCCCATCGACCTGGCGTTCATCGACGGCATGCACCTGTTCGAGTTCGCGCTGCGGGACTTCATGAATCTCGAGCGGAACGCCCATGCAGACTCCACCATCCTCATCCACGACTGTCTTCCCGTGAACGCCGTCTCTGCCGGCCGGGAGCGCTCGTCCTACCCGTGGAGTGGAGACGTCTGGCGCTTGATCATCTTGCTGCGCGAGCAGCGACCCGACCTCGAGGTCTCCGTGGTGGACTGGCCGCCGACAGGGGTCGGCGTCATACGTGGCCTCGACCCGGGCTCGACCGTGCTGTCCGACCGCTACGACGAGCTGGTCGAACGCTATCTCGCCATGCCCTACGACCGCCTCGACGACGGCACGATGCACCAACAGCTGCACACGGTGCAAGGGGACTGGACGTCGGTCATCGCACTCCTCCCCGACCGGTCCTACCGCTCGGCCAACGTCGAACTCCTCAAGGCCCAGCGGACCGCCGCCGCGCTCGTGCCCGCTGCCCGGCGGGCCTATGAAGAGCCCGAGCGCGTTCGCGAGCGACGACAGCGCCAGCAGCACCGGCGCCAGCAACGGCGGCAGCAATATCGGCAGCAGTACTTCCGCAGACGGCAACGGGCCCGTCTCCGCAAGCGGTTCCGAAGGAGGGCGCGCCGACGCGTCAAGCGCTATGTCCGGCGGCTGGCGCCGCGCATGCACTCGACCGGGGCTGCGTGACTCGAGCCGCGCCGTCGCCTCGATCAAGCCCGACTGGTTGGTTGGTGGGCTACCGACAAAACCCTCTCACCTGGGATAGGACCCGAGCTACTATTTGGTTGCGGCGGTCGAGCGTTGTGAGCTCTTAGCGTCATGTTGCGAGTGGCACGAGCCCAAGATGGGTTCTCCCGTTACAAATGCGGAAGCCCGTGAGGCGGCCATAGGACCGAGGGGAAACATGTCCGATTCGAAGCTGGCTGACCGTCGAGCGAAGGACTGGTTCATCATCGCACTGTGGGCCTTGGCCGCAGGGGTGGGCATCCTCGATCTTGTCTACGTGCTGGACACTTGGTGGATGGGTTCCGATTTTCAGTACATCGTGCTGTCCGTGACAGCCCTGGTCCATCACCGTCCGGTCTCCAAGGCATTCGTCTATCCACCTGGCATGTTGATCCTGGCCTCGCCAGTGATCCTGGTGCAACATGGCCGCCGCGCCGAGGACCTTCTGCTCGTCTTCGAATTGCTCGGTCTCGCGTACACGTTTCGCACCATGTGGCGGCTCATCGACAAGTCATTGTTCAGCGCTTCGGCTGCGGGTCTCGCCGTGGCTCTGGCAGTCTCTGGACAGGTGATCTACGTGTTTCAGCTCGAGAACTTGACGCTGATCCTGTTGCCCTTCGTTGCCGGATTTTACTCATTGCTGGTATCAAGACACTGGCTGGGTGCCGGACTCGTCCTAGGCGTGTCACTCACGATCAAACCAATGCTGGCTCCGCTCCTCCTCCTACTACTGCTGGAGAAGCAGTGGAAAGCGATTGCGGTAGCAATCGGCCTGCCTGCAGTGACGTCGGCCATCGTCCTCGCAGTCAGCTCCCAACCAGGCCGCTTCGTGAATCAGGCCCGGAACATCGTGTCAGGCAACGATCACGGTGGTGGAATCAACGTAAGCGGAATCGGAGCACTGTGGAATGTGAACGGTTCGGTGATCGTCGTCGTTCGTGTTCTGGTCGCCGCCGCCACCGTCGTGGCCGTGCAGAGAATCTGGACGGGCAAGGAGAGCCGGACTCTCCGCTTTGTGTGGTCTGGCGAGGCGCTGCTTGCAGGCCTCCTCCTCGTCTTCGAATTCACGCACTCGTTCTATGCCCTCCTGCTCCTGCCTGCATTCGTCGTGAGCCTGGTGGCCACACGACCATCGACCAGGTGGCTGACACTCGTCGGTACGGTGCTCATCCTCCTACCAGTCCGGCTGGTCTGGATTGACTCGTGGCCTGGATCGCGATCACAGGCAACCCTCCTCTGTGTCGGGATGCTCTTCATATTGGCTGCGGCCGCCACGGTCGGAGGTCGGGTGCTCGATTCCGTTTCGTCGAGCGGCGACTTCACGGTGAGCAATCACATCCCATCTGACGAGCGGCTGTCATCGGGGGATACCTGATTCCCTTCGTCCGGGTCCGTGGCTCGGAGGGTCATGCCGAACACATGACCACACCAGATGTTTGCCACGGGGCCGCAGGCGACGCTGGACTTGACGCGAGATCAGGTGGCCCGGCACTCCGTCGAGATGCAGGGCAGGATCGAGATGCGCCCGCACCTCCTCGAGAGCCAGGCGAAGGTCGACTCGGCAGCTAACTCAGCCCAGAGTCCTTCTCGCCACTAAACCGCAGCGAGGAGTGGCACGACACCTACTCATTGGTCCGCAGCGCCTACAAAGGACTGAACGGATTCGCGAAGGATCCGGCCCACGAGGCCTCGGCTAAGCGGGCGTCGCCGACTCTTCGGGACCGCAGCGCAGAGTTTGATCGTCGCGTTCTTGCTCATGGCGGCCAATGTCCGCAAGATCCGTTCATTCCTGGCTAGCCGGCTCAAGACATCATCCGATCGTCCCCTCCGGCGTCGCTGACGTCGCACGACGCCACTTGGGATCTGGCCCGCGGACGCCTCAGCGACAGCGGTCGAGGAGCGGGCGCCTCCGGCAACTGGTCGGGACGGCGGGATTTGAACCCGCGACCTCCTGCTCCCAAAGCAGGCGCGCTGCCAAGCTGCGCTACGTCCCGGCGAGATGTCCCTCGGGCACTGCACCGGCCAGCGTAGGTCACAGCGGCGCACCGTCCCCGACGCTCCGGGCGCGGGATAGCGTCACGGCGATGCCCACCGTGCGCGTAGCCGTCTTCGACCTGGGCAGCAGCTCCTTCCACCTCATGGTCGTGGACGCCTCCAGGGACGGACGTCTGACGCCGGTGCTCCGCCGCCGTTCGTTCCTGCATCTCGGTACCGAGGTGGCACGCACCGGCAGTGTGCCGGCGGATCGTTCCGCGTTGGCCGTTCGCACGGTGCGCCGCCTGCATGCCGCGGCGGAAGGCTCAGGGGCCGATCTGGTGGTCGCCCTGGCCACCGCAGCGCTCCGGGAGGCGGCCAACGGCACCCGGCTGTTGACACGGATGGAGCGCATCCTGGGCAGCTCGATCACCCTGTTGACCGGAGAGGAGGAGGCGCGCCTCTGTTTTCTCGGGCAGCGGGCAGGAGTCTGGGTCGGCCACGAATCCGTGCTCGGGTTGGATCTCGGCGGCGGGAGCCTCGAGGCGGGCGTCGGCACGATCCACCGGGTGGATGCGGTAGCGAGTGTGGCCCTCGGGACCGCCCGCATCCGCGGGGAACTGGGTACCGGTGATCTGCTCAGCCATGCCGACCGGCGGGCCATCCGGGAGGTGGCGACGTCCCGGATGGGGCCGATCCGCAAGATGCTGGCGCAGCGGCCCGAGGCCCGCGGCCGGGTGATCGCGAGCGGGGGGACGGTCCGGGCGCTCGCCCGACTCGCCATGTGTCTCCACCGTCCGGACACCTGGGGCGGATCCTCGGCACCGAGCGTGAATCAGGTCGAATTGCCGGCCGGACAGATCCATCAGCTCGCCGAGCGCCTGGCCATCTTGGACCTCGATGCCCGGATGGCCCTTCCCGGCATCCAGGCACGGCGCGCCCCGCTGCTCCCGATCGGTGCCGTGGTGCTCTCGACCCTGGTTCGCCAGCTGGACCTCCGTGGACTGGTGGTCAGCGAGTGGGGGCTCCGCGAAGGAGCGGTGATCGACAGCCTCTCGCTCCCGGCGGACCCGGAGTAGCCGGAACCCTCCCCCGGCAGCGGTCCTCGCTCCGCCCGTGACGCCCCGTCAGGCCTTCTTGCCGAGGATCCTGTTCATCCCGGTGCCGCACACCGGGCACTTGCCCTTGGCCGAGCGGCGACCGTTGGCCATCTCGACCTCTTCGCCGTCGAACTCTCGTTTTTCGCGGCACTTCACGCAGTAGCCCTCGTACGACGCCATGGCTCCTCCTCATGCTCCCGGTGACGCTCATCCGAGCGCCGACCAACCGAAGGTATCGGGGCGGTCCGGGCAAGAGGGGGATGGCAGGCACAAGTGCTAACTCCAGCAAGCACCTGACCCGCTGCGGCCGAACCCGCCAGGACGGCCGGGCAGGCGATCAGTCGGTTGGCTCGCCGAACGAATCGGGCAGCTCAGCGGGGGTGATGGCCGTCAACATGCGCTCGACGTCCTCGGCGACCAGCGGCGGGCTGAAGTAGTAGCCCTGGGCGGTGGTGCAGCCCCGCTGGAGTAGGACCCGGCTCTGCAGCGATGTCTCGACGCCCTCTGCCACGGTGGCCAGGCCCAGGCGGTCGGCCATGGAGATGATGGCCGAGACGAGGCTGTTGTCGGCGGCGTCGGGCCCGAGCACCTGGACGAAGGACTGGTCGATCTTGAGGGTGCTGACCGGGAAGGTCCCGATGCGGTTGAGCGAGGAATTCCCCGACCCGAAGTCGTCGATGGTGAAGCGCACGCCCAGGCGGCGGAGACGGTCGATGTTCTCGCGGGCGGGTCCGGTCGTGTCGAGGACCACCCGGCGGGTGATCTCGAGCTCGAGCAGGGTGGGGTCGACCCCGGTCTCCTGCAGGGTGCGGTGGATCCCCTGGAACAGGTCGGGGCTGGCCAGGTCGCGCGACGCCAGGTTGACCGAGAGGCGAAGCGGGTCGAGCCCCAGATCGATCCAGACACGCAGTTGGCGGCAGGCCTGCCAGAGGACCCAGCTGTCGAGCGCCACGATGAGGTCGCTCTTCTCGGCAAGGGCGATGAAGTAGGAGGGCTCGAGGATGCCGAGCGACGGATGGTCCCACCGGACGAGGGCCTCGACGCCCACCACCTGGGCGGTGCGCAGGTCGATGTAGGGCTGGTAGAGGAGGAAGAACTCGTTCCCGTCGAGCGCCTTGATCAGGTCGACGTACAGCTCGCGGTCGTCGAGGGCGCGCCTGCCGGGGTTGGAGGGGTCGGGCGAGAAGTGGTACATCTCGAAGGCGTTCCGGCCGAGGTCCTTCGCCCGGTACATCGCCTCGTCCGCCCGGTTGAGGAGGTCGTCGTAGCTGTCACCGTGCTCGGGTGCGATGGCGATCCCGATCGATGCGGAGGTGGTCACCTCCTCGCCGAACACGAGGAACGGGGTGTGGATCCCCTCGAGCATGCGCTCGGCCAACAGGTTGATCGAGAGCTGGTCGGCAAGTCCCGGGAGGAGGATGGCGAACTCGTCGCCGCCCACCCGGGCGACCGTGTCCTGGCTGCGGACGGTCTCCACCAGCCGTAGGGCGACCTGCTGGATGAGGTCGTCGCCGGTCGCGTGACCGAAGGTGTCATTGACCGTCTTGAAGTTGTCCAGGTCGACGAAGAACATGCACACCGGTTCGCCGACCCGGCGCGACCGCACCAGCTCCTGCTCGACCCGGTCCTCGAAGAGCCGGCGGTTGGGCAGACCGGTCAGCGAGTCGTGCCAGGCCATGTGGGAGACCTTCTCCAGGAGCTCGAGGTTCTGGATCGCCGTGGCCGCCTGGTCGGCGAGTCCGAGGAGCCGCTCGTGCAGGTCGCCGTCGTGGATGGTGGCGTCCGAGGCCTGTGGTCCGAAGTTGGCCGCGATGACCCCGATGAACGCCCCCGAGGCGAACAGCGGTGCGACCACCGAGGCCGCGGTGCCGGTACGGCTCAGCAGCACGCGCAGCTGCGGGTCCTCGACACCGGCGTCGAGGACCATCACCTCCCGCTCCCGGACCATCCGGGCGACCACCGGGGTGTCCGAGCGCACGGTGACCAGGCCCTCGGCCTCGGCCTCGACGGGGTCCGGCCGTGCGTCCCGCCCCGGTTGGGAGGGTCGCTCCTCGGGCCGGTAGGAAACGATGGGACCCGTGTAGGCGTCGGCAGACTCGAGGCCCCCGGTACGGGAGGTGGGCGTGAGGACGCCCGAGTCACGGTCCCAGAGGTAGACGGTGGCCTGGTCGCACCCGGTCATCACCGGGACCGCATCGGCCAGCCGCTGCACCGCGTCGGTCAGGGTGGTCAGCTTCGAGAGCTCCTCGGAGAAGGACAGCAGCGTCCGCGCGGTTGCGTCGCTGCGCCTTGCATCACCCAGCACGGAGCATTCGTCGAGGAAGTTGGCGGCGTAGCGGGCGAAGTGACCGAGGATCCGCTCGTCGGGTGCGCTGACGGGAGCGTCCGCGGACGTGAACGCGGCCAGGCGTCCGTAGCGCCGCCGCGGCGAGGCGATGTCGACGACGACCCGGGAGCCACCGGCCTCCTCGGGGTGCTCCTGCCACAGCTCTACGGCCAGACGCTCGGCCTGCACGTCGTCGAGTCCCCTGTGGTGGAGCTCGAGGGGTGTACCGGGGGCCACCCGGAGCATGAGCAGGTAGCGGTCCGCGGTCACGATCCGGTCGGCGCACTCCGTCAGGACCGCGACCGGAGCGGTCAGGTCGTCGAAGAGGTGGAGCGCGCTGGCTGATCCCTCGACGAGCAGACTCTCGAGGCGACCGACCACGTCGGTCAGCTCGCTCAGTCGTCCTTCGGCGATGTCGGCCCGGTCCCGCTCCCGCGCCGCCGCCGCTTCGGCCTCCTCCGCCAGGCGCGCCTCGGCGTCGATCCGCTCGCGCAACTGTGCCGCCTCCGCCTCGGCCTGCTCGCGGACCCGGGCTTCCGCCTCCGCGCCCTCCCGACGGGTCTCGTCGGCCCTGGCTTCCCAGCTGGCGGCTGTCGCTTCGGCCTCGGCGAGGGCGTCCAACGCGTCCTCGAGTCGGTCGGCCGACGCGGCCGGTTCATCACCGACCGAGCCGCTCCCGTTCGAGGAGCCCGGTGGGGGAGCGGCGCCTGCGACGGTCGGAGTAGCGCTCCGACCGGGCTGCTCGGGCTGATCGGCAGTGCGCTCCTCTGTTCCCTGTTCCCCGTCGATCCGGCTCCTCGGTCGCCAGGTCACGGCGTAGCGGCAGGACCGACCGCCCCGTGCGGCGCACTCGCGCTCGCTGATCATCGCGGGGTCGAGCCCGAAGAGTGTCGGGAGCTCGGCAAGGAGGCCTCGGGTGAGCTCGCAGAGGTGGGCGTGCCGTTCCTCGCCGTCGACGGGTGAGACCTGGATCAGCGCATGGTCGTCGGCCACCTCGAGGGCCACTGCCTCGGAGGTCGCGTCGAACTGTCCGATGAGCGCGCCGACGTGGTGGAGCACGCCCTCGGGTGAGCCGAGGGAAAGCACGCGCCCGGCGAAGTCCGTTGCGTCCCTGGTCCAGAGGACCTCCTCTCCCACGTGCAGCGCAACGGCGCTGTCGCCGGTGACCAGGACGGCGGCGTTGAACAGAGCGAGCGCGGCCGGCGCGGGCGTCCAGGTGGTGACATCCCCCAGGGTGGGAAAGGAGCGCTGCTCGCCGGCCAGGGCCAGGGTCTGGGCGACCCCCGACTCGCCGGCCTCGGAGCGGACGAGGGCGAGCAGCACCTGGATGACCGCGCCGGAGACGCCGTGACGCGCGGCGCCTGCCCGCTCCACGTGCCCGGCCTCAATTGTCATGATTCGCCATCCGACCCCTCGACGGACCTCCCTGCAGGTCCGCGTCGCCTTCCCCATCCATCATCGACCCGCCCACCCGGTTTCTTTACACCGGCTCGGGTCTCGGTCCGGCTCCTGCTCGGACCGTCCGGTCACCGGTGGTGACCCCGTCCGCCCGTCCACGGCGGTGCGTGGCCGACCCCCTCGCTCTACACTGCCGCCATGACCATCTACGAACCGTCCCTGCACTCGCTGGCAGGCGAACCGGCGTCCATCGGCGACTACCGGGGCAAGGCGCTGCTCCTGGTCAACGTGGCCTCGAAGTGTGGCCTGACCCCCCAGTACGAGGGTCTCGAGCGTCTCCAGACGACCTACGCCGACCGGGGGTTCAGCGTTCTCGGTTTCCCCTGCAACCAGTTCGGTAGGCAGGAGCCGGGCACCGCCGAGGAGATCGCCACGTTCTGTTCCGCCACCTATGGCGTGACCTTTCCGATGTTCGAGAAGGTCGAGGTCAACGGCGACGGGCGCCATCCGGTCTACGAGCAGCTGACCGCTGTCGCCGACGCCGAGGGCGAGGCCGGTGACATCCAGTGGAACTTCGAGAAGTTCCTCATCTCTCCCTCCGGCGAGATCGTCCGCCGCTTCCGTCCGATGGTGGACCCCGAGGCGCCCGAGGTCGTCGACGCCATCGAGGCCGTGCTGCCGGGCTGACCGGACCGGGCACTGTCACCGGCGCGGGTCCCCCGAGGACGCCCGTGCCCACCACCACCAACAGCGAGCCGGCGGTCGAGCACCTGGCCGAGGTCTGGTCCTCACTGGTCCGCGCCTGCGAGCAGGTCGACGACAGCCAATGGGAGCTCGCCACCGACTGCCCCGGGTGGACGGTCAAGGACCAGCTCTCCCACCTGATCGGTGTCGAGCGCATGATCCGGGGCGAGCCGTCCCCTCCCCGGCCGGTCGACCTGCCTGCCTACGTCCGCAACGAGTTCGCCGAGCTCAACGAGGCCTGGGTGGACGCGAGGCGGGGCACGTGCGGCGCGGACGTCCTCGCCGAGTTCGTGACGGTCGTCACCGGGCGGGTCGCCGAGCTCCGCGCGCTCGAGCCTGGGCGGTTCGACCGGGTCGGGTGGAGTCCGGTGGGCGAGGTCCCGTTCCGCGAGTTCCTCATGACGAGGGTGTTCGACAGCTGGGCCCATGAACAGGACGTCCGCCGTGCACTCGGCCGACCGGGCGGTCGCAACGGGGCGGGGGAGTCGACCGTGCTCGACCGGTGCGAGCGGACCATGCCCTTCGTCGTGGGCAAGCGGGTGGCACCCCCGGACGGGACTTCGGTGGTGTTCGCCGTGACCGGCGTCCTGGGCAGGCAGGTCCCGGTGCTGGTCCGCGGTGGTCGGGGTGTCGCGGTCGACGAGCTTCCGGACAGCCCCACGGTGGTCCTCGGTACGGACCAGGAGACGTTCTGGCGGCTGGGCCTCGGCCGGGTCGACCCGTCCCGGGTGCTCGCGACGGGCGAGGCGCGGATCGACGGCGACGGCGCGCTCGGCCGGAAGGTCCTCGAGTCGATGGCCTTCATCGTCTGATCCGCACCGCGGGGCGCCGGAACCAGGGGAAGTCGGGCACCCTGGTGCCAGTACACTCACCTATTCGTATGCGAGCGACAGCAGCGCCCGAGGAGGGTAACAAGGTCCGTCTGTCCATCGAGATCGACGAGGCGGAGATGGACGAAGCGCTCGCCGACGTGCTGAAGCGGCTCTCGCGCGAGGTCCGGGTCCCGGGGTTCCGGCCCGGCAAGGTGCCCCGGAAGGTGATCGAGGCACGGATGGGCGGCCCAGCCGCCCTGCGCAGCGAGGCGATCCGTGAGGCGCTTCCGGAGTTCTACGCTCGGGCGGTCACGGACACCGAGCTCGACCCGATCGACCAGCCCGAGATCGACATCACCTCGGGCGACGATGCCGGTGCGGTCTCCTTCGACGCGGTGGTCCTGGTCCGACCCACGGTGAGCATCCCCGGCTACGCCGGTCTGGTGGTGACCGTGCCCTCCCTCGAGGTTCCCGACGAGGAGCTCACCGCCCAGCTGGACCGCCTCCGGGCGACGTCGGGCGAGCTGGTCGAGGTCACTCGGCCGGTCCAGACCGGAGACCAGGTCACCATCGACATCCACGGGACCCGTTCGGGCCCCGGCGCCGGGGGGGACGACGACGACCTGTCGGCCGAGGACTACCTCTACGAGGTCGGGAGCGCCGGCGTGGTCCCGGAGCTCGACGACCAGCTCCTCGGAGCGAAGACCGGCGATATCCTCGAGTTCGAGTCGACGCTCGGCTCCGAAGACCAGCGTGCCTCGTTCCGCCTGCTGGTGAAAGACGTGCGCCAGACCGTGCTGCCCGAGCTCACCGACGAGTGGGCCGCCGAGGCCTCCGAGTTCGCCACTGTGGAGGAGCTCCGCGCCGACATCGCCGAGCGTCTGAGGCAACGACGGGTCGTCGAGGCCCAGCTGGCCCTCCAACGCCGGACGATCGAGGCACTGGTCGAGCTGGTCACCGAGGAGATCCCCGAGCAGCTCGTGCACGAGGAGCTCCGCGAGCGGATCCACGACCTCAACCACCGCCTCGAGGGGCAGGGGATGAGCCTCGCGCAGTTCCTCGGAGTCACCGGCAAGAGTGAGCAGGAATTCCTGGACGAGCTCCGCGCCGGAGCGCTCCAGAGCGTGAAGGCCGACCTGGCCCTCCGTGCCCTGGTGGATGCCGAGGCCATCGAGATCACCGACGATGAGCTCGACGAGGAGCTGGCTGCGATGGGGACCCGCCTCGAGATGGACGTCGACCAGGTCCGGAACCAGTTGGAACAGGCCGGACGGCTGTCGGCGGTACGCTCGGACCGACGCAAGGCCAAAGCGATGCGATGGCTCATGGATTCGGTCGAGTTGGTCGATGAGGACGGGTCGCCCGTGTCACGGGACGACCTCACAGTGAACCAGGGCGAGGAGGAGGACCCGACGTGAGAGTGACAGAGGAGAACGGGTCGATGGCCCCACGGGCCTACAGCGTGCCGTGGGTCGTCGAGTCCACCAGCCGCGGGGAGCGCAACTACGACCTCTACTCCCGCCTGCTGCGCGAGCGCATCATCTTCCTCGGCACGCCGATCAACGACACGGTCGCCAACCTGGTCTGCGCGCAGCTGCTCTTCCTCGAGTCGGAGGAGGCGGACAAGGACATCCATCTCTACATCAACTCGCCCGGTGGCGACATCACAGCGCTCTTCGCCATCTACGACACGATGAAGTACATCAAGCCCGACATGTCGACCTTCTGCTTCGGCCAGGCGGCGTCGGCCGCGGCGGTGCTCCTCGGGGCGGGCACCAAGGGCAAGCGGTTCGCCCTGCCCCACGCCCGGATCCTCCTCCATCAGCCGTTCGGTGGGGTCGAGGGCCAGGCCAGCGACATCGAGCTCCAGGCCAAGGAAATCCTGCGGATGCGGGACCTCCTCAATGGAATGCTGGCCAACGACACCGGCCAGAGTGCCGAACGGGTCTCGAAGGACACCGACCGCGACTTCATCATGACGGCGGACGAGGCCGTGGCCTACGGGCTGGTCGACGAGGTGATCTCGGCACGTGACAGCCAGCCGATCGAGGCGGTCGGCGCGGCGTAGGCGGGTCACAAGGGCCGCTCCGGGGTGGTCGCGCGGCTAGGGTTGGATGACCTGGCCGTGGCTCCGCAGGACGCAGTACGGCTCCCGGCCTGGTGTACGGATGGCACACGAATGAGCAACACGGACCGCTGACAGAACACGAGGAACCGACGTGGCGAAATTCGGAGATGGTGGTGATCTGGTCAAATGCAGCTTCTGCGGCAAGTCGCAGAAGCAGGTCAAGAAGCTGATCGCCGGGCCGGGTGTGTACATCTGCGACGAGTGCATCGAGCTCTGCAACGACATCATCGCCGAGGAACTGGCAGACACCACCGAGTTGAGCTTCGAGGAGCTGCCCAAGCCGAAGGAGATCTACGAGTTCCTGAACGACTACGTCATCGGGCAGGAGTACGCCAAGAAGATCCTGTCGGTTGCCGTCTACAACCACTACAAGCGGGTGCAGGCGGGAAACAACGGACCCCACGACAACGAAGTGGAGTTGGCCAAGTCGAACATCCTCCTCCTCGGCCCGACCGGGTGCGGCAAGACGCTCCTGGCCCAGACCCTGGCCCGCATGCTGAACGTGCCCTTCGCCATCGCGGACGCCACCGCGCTGACCGAGGCCGGTTATGTCGGCGAGGACGTCGAGAACATCCTCCTCAAGCTCATCCAGGCCGCCGACTATGACGTCAAACGAGCGGAAACCGGCATCATCTACATCGACGAGATCGACAAGATCGCCCGTAAATCTGAAAACCCGTCGATCACCCGCGACGTGTCCGGCGAGGGTGTCCAGCAGGCGCTGCTCAAGATCCTCGAGGGCACCACCGCCTCGGTGCCCCCACAGGGTGGCCGGAAGCACCCGCACCAGGAATTCATCCAGATCGACACCACCAACATCCTGTTCATCTGCGGCGGCGCCTTCGCCGGTATCGACACCATCATCGAGAACCGCATCGGCCGGAAGGGCATGGGGTTCCGGGCCGAGGTGCGCAAGGCATCCGAACGGGACGACTCCGAACTGCTGCGCCATGTGCTCCCCGAGGACCTGATGAAGTTCGGACTGATCCCCGAGTTCATCGGACGGCTCCCGGTGGTGAGCGCCGTGTCCCATCTCTACAGAGAGGCGCTCATCCGCATCCTGGTCGAGCCCAAGAACGCGCTCACCCGTCAGTACAAGCGCACCTTCGAGCTCGACCATGTCGAGCTCGAGTTCACCGACGACGCCCTCGAGGCCGTGGCCGAGCAGGCGCTGCTCAGGGGAACGGGAGCCCGTGGGCTGCGGGCCATCCTGGAGGAGGTCCTCCTCGAGGTGATGTACGACCTGCCGAGCCGCACCGACATCTCCAAGTGCGTCGTCGACCGGGCCGTGGTGCTCGACAAGGTCCATCCGAGCCTGGTCCCACTCAACAGTCCCCCGGCCAAGTCCCGGAGCCGCCGGGCCGCCTCCTAGCCGTCCACCCACTCGTCCTCCGGCGGGCCCGCGCACTCGCGACCCCGTCCCACCCCCAGCGATCCGTCCCATGACCTTTGCAGATCTGCCCGATGCCCTCGAATGGCTGGACGGGCACATCGATTTCGAATCGACGGCGCCGACCCGCCGCACGGCGCCGACCCTGGAGCAGATGCGGGCCCTCACCTCCCTGCTTGGGGAGCCGCAGGAGGCCTACCCGGCCCTCCATGTCACCGGGACCAACGGCAAGGGTTCGACCGCGGCGATGATCACCGCACTGCTCGACGCACGGGGCCTCAGCGTGGGCACCTACACCAGCCCCAACCTCGCCCGGGTCAACGAGCGGATCGCCCGCAACGGCGATCCCATCGACGACGAGGCCTTCACCGAGGTACTCGACTCGATGGCACGGCTGGAGGGGATGCTCGGGGCCAAGCCGACCCGGTTCGAGCTGTTGACCGCGGCCGCGCTGACCTGGTTCGCCGACGAGGCGGTGGATGTCGCCGTCGTCGAGGTGGGCCTCGGTGGGACCTGGGACTGCACCAACGTGGTCGACGGTGAGGTGGCGGTCATCACCAACATCAGCTACGACCACACCGAGGTCCTCGGTCCCACCCTCGAGGACATCGCCACCGACAAGGCCGGCATCATCAAGCCCGGCGCCCGGGTCGTGGTCGGAGAGACCGACCCCACCCTGGTGGCACTCTTCCGCGCCGCCGCGTCCGCCGCCGGCGCCGAGGCCTGCTGGGTACGTGGGGTCGAATTCGCGGTGACCGCCAACCGGCCCGCTGTCGGCGGACGGCTCATCGACGTCCGCACGCCGGGCGCCGCCTACGGCGAACTGCTGGTCCCACTGCACGGCAGCCACCAGGGGGAGAACGCCTCCTGTGCGCTGGCCGCCGTCGAGAGCTTCTTCGGCGCGCCACTCGATGCGCAGGTGGTGGAGGAGGCGTTCGCCGGTGTCCGGGTACCCGGCCGGATGGAGGTGATCGGACGCCGCCCGCTCGTCATCGTGGACGGCGCGCACAACGTGGCGGGGATGTTGGTCCTCAGCCGATCGCTGGTCGAGGAGTTCCCCACCGACGGCGAGACGACAGCGGTCGTCGGCATGCTCGGCGGGCGCGACCCCTCGGCCATGTTGGATGCCCTCCGTTCGGCCGGCGTGCGTTCGGTCGTGGCCTGCGCGCCGCCCTCGAACCGGGCACTCCCACCCGAGGTGGTGGCCGCCGCGGCCACCGACCTCGGCATGGCGGTGACGGTGGTCCACTCACCGGTTGATGCCGTGGCCTACGCGGTCGGAGGCTCGGGCCCGGACGACCGGGTGGTGGTCTGCGGCTCGCTCTACGTGGTCGCGGACGCCCGGCGCGCGCTGCTCCGCAACGCGGTCTGATCCCCGGTCCCCGGTGGTCGGTGACCTCGGCTAGCCTGCACCGCTCGTGGGACGAAGCCTGGTCATCGCCAAACCCGACGCCGTGGAGCGTGGCTTGTCGGGGGAGATCGTCGCCCGGCTCGAGCGCAAGGGCCTGCGGATGATCGCGGCCGAGCTCCGGACGATCTCGACCGAGGTCGCGGAGCGGCACTACGACGAACATCGGGACAAGCCCTTCTTTTCCGAGCTGGTCGCGTTCATCACCCGCTCTCCCGCACTGGTGATGGTGCTCGAGGGGCCGGAAGACGCCTACAGGGTCGTGCGGACCCTGATGGGCGCCACCAACCCGGTCGAGGCCGCACCGGGCACCATCCGGGGAGATCTCGCCCTGGAAATGGGTGAGAACCTGGTCCACGGCTCGGATTCCGCCGATTCGGCCGCCCGGGAAATCGCGCTCTTCTTCCCCGGCCTGTAGGGATCGGGGAAGGGGCCCGCACGGCCCCTCTCGGGGGGACCTTGTGCCCACCTGCGGATTCCCGTAGCCTGAAGGCCACATGCGGCCTGCCCTGAAGCGCCTGCGAAGCCGAAGCGCTGCGCGGTCCTGCGCTACGGCGCGGGTGCATCCGATCGACAACGGAGGAGTGCATCTCTGATGCGCGACAACAGTTTTTCCCTGCTCGGACGCGATATGGCCGTGGATCTGGGGACCGCCAACACCCTGGTGTACGTGCGCGGCCGTGGGATCGTCCTCAACGAGCCGTCGGTGGTGGCGGTCAACGTGAAGGACGGGCGGCCGTTGGCAGTCGGGGCCGAGGCGAAGCGCATGATCGGACGCACCCCGAGCCACATCCAGGCCATCCGCCCGCTGAAGGACGGAGTCATCGCCGACTTCGAGATCTGCGAGAAGATGCTCCGCTACTTCATCCACCGCGTGCACCAGCGGCGCTTCGCCAAGCCGCGCATGGTCATCTGCGTCCCCTCCGGCATCACCGGCGTCGAGCAGCGCGCCGTCATGGAGGCCGCCGAGTACGCCGGTGCCCGCAAGGCCTACATCATCGAGGAGCCGATGGCCGCGGCGATCGGTGCGGGTCTCCCGGTCCACGAACCGACCGGCAACATGGTGGTCGACATCGGGGGCGGCACCACCGAGGTGGCGGTCATCTCCCTCGGCGGCATCGTGACCAGCCAGTCGATCCGCATCGGCGGCGACGAGCTCGACGAGGCGATCGTGACCTTCGTGAAGAAGGAGTACAGCCTCGCGCTCGGTGAGCGCACCGCGGAGGAGATCAAGATCGCGCTCGGCTCCGCGTACGAGCTCGAGGAGGAGCTCCACGCCGAGATCCGCGGTCGCGACCTGGTCACCGGGTTGCCGAAGACGGTGGTCATCTCGACCCAGGAGATCCGCCAGGCCATCGAAGAGCCCGTCTCGGCGATCGTCGACGCGATCAAGGTCACGCTGGATCGCACCCCGCCGGAGCTGGCTGCCGACATCATGGAGCAGGGCATCGTCCTGACCGGTGGCGGAGCGCTCCTTCACGGGCTGGACAGCCGGCTCACCCAGGAGACCGGGATGCCCATCGTGGTCGCACGTGACCCCCTGAACTGCGTCGCAGTGGGCAGTGGGCAGTGCCTCGAGGAGTTCGAGGCCCTCAAGCAGGTCCTGATCACCTCCTCGGCCCGCTGAACCGCGGGAGCCAGTGCTCCTGTGGCGATGCCGCGGCGATCCCGCCGCCCTCGCACGACGCTGATCCTCCTGGTCCTGGCGTCGCTGACCATCATCACCGTCGACGCCCGGGGGGGCTTCCACGTGGTCACCTCCGGCGTGCGGTCGGTCGCGGCCGACGCCTTCGCGCCGGTGCGTTCGGGGGTCGATGCGATCGTGGAGCCCATCGGCAGCTTTCTGGCCGGTTCCGTCCACTACGGGGCCGTGCGGGAGCAGAATGCGAAGCTCCAGCAGGAGATCGACCAGATGAAGGAGGACCAGGCCGGCGAGTCCGATGCCGAGCAGGCCCTCAAGCAGCTGTCGGCCCTCCTCGACCTGCCGTACCTGCAGAACCTCCAGACGGTCCCGGCCGAAGTGACGAACTACGGGACCAGCGACTTTGCCGCCACCATCGGGATCGGGGTAGGGCGGAGCGACGGGGTCCAGCTCGACATGCCGGTTGTCGGTGCGGGCGGTCTGGTCGGCCAGGTGGTGGCGACCAGCCATCACACCGCCACTGTCCGGCTCATCACCGACGGTCAGTCGGCGGTGGGTACCCGCTACGGGCCTGCCCCGGGCGCGCTGGCAGTGCTCACCGGACAGGGGTCGGGCAAGCCCCTGTCCGCGTCCCTGGTCCCGTCGAACACCGCCCTCACCGTCGGCGAGGTGTTCACGACGAGCGGACTACAGGGCGCCGCCTACCCCTCGGGGATCCCGGTGGCACGGGTGGTTTCCTCGAGCACCGGGAGCAGCGCGGCCGAGGAGTCGGTGAGCCTGCAGCCGGAGGCCGATCTGGCCCACCTCCGGTACGTGTCGGTCCTCCTGTGGGGTCCGGCCTCGTGACCGCCCGGGACGTGGCCCGGGTGACCCTGGTCGTGCTCGCCTTCGTGGTCGTCCAGCAGACCCTCATGCTCGACCTGAGGTTCGGCACCATCCATCCGGACGTGATGGTCCTCCTCCCGATCCTGGCCGGCGTCGTCGGCGGACCCTCCCGAGGAGCGACCATGGGCTTCGGAGCCGGTCTCGTGGCCGATCTCTTCCTGCCCACGCCGTTCGGGCTCTCGGCGCTGGTGGGATGCCTCGTCGGCTTCGGGGTCGGGGTGGCCACCCTCGCCCTCGACCGCACCGCATGGTGGCTGGCCCCGATGGCCGCGCTCGGCGGCAGCGCGGCCTACGAGCTCATGTACGCCTCGCTCGGCGCGGTGCTCGGCCAGCCCCAGATGCTCCACGTCGACCTCCTCCGGGTGGTGCTGGTCGTCTCGGTGACCAACGGCATCCTCGCCCTTCCCGCGATGCGCTTGGTGTCCTGGGGTCTGCCCGCTTCCTCGGCCGAGGGGATGCCGACCTCCACGGTGGCCACCGGCGGTCTCCGGTGAACTGGCGGCTCGGCGCCGGGCCGGTCGCGTGCCACCAGGTCCGGCCCCGCCGCGTGCCATCCGGGTCCCGGGCTTGGGATAGTGGGGTGCCGTGAGCCGCTCCCTTCGACACCCGTTCGGACGCAAACGCGTCTTCGTGACCGCGGGCGCGGCCAAGCCGAGCCGCAAGCAGGCACGACAACCCCGGATCCGCCCGAGCAGGAAGATCTCCGTCGGGTCGATCCTCGATGCCCCGGAGACCACCGACGCGCGCCCCGGCCTGCGGCTCCGGATCACCGGCATCGTGGTGATCGCCCTGTTCGCCCTTCTCGGCCTCCGCCTCTGGGCCCTCCAGGTGCTCCAGGCTCCGGCTGCCGCACAGGCGGTCACCGCCAACCAGATCCGTGCGGTCCCGGTCGAGCCGACCCGTGGACTCATCCTCGACCGCTCCGGCAATCCGCTGGTCGACAACGTGGTGACCGAACAGATCACCCTCTCCCGGATCTCCGCCCAGCAGGATCCGGGCGTCGTCGGCCGCCTGGCCGCCCTCATCGGGGAGACGACCGCACAGATCCAGGCGTCCGTCGCCGACACGCGGTACAGCCTCTACAAGCCGGTTCCGGTCCTCTCCAATGCCCCGCTCTCGGACATCCTCTACATCCGCGAGCATCAGGACGAGTTTCCCGGGGTCTCCTCGGTCCAGACCTCCCAGCGCAACTATCCCCAGCTCGAGGAGCCCGGGCCGGCCCAGCAGGGCTATCCGGCCTCCCAGGTGCTCGGCTACGTGGGCACCATCAACACCGCCGAGCTCGCCTCCCGCGCATCCCAGGGCTATCAGGAGGGGGATCCCTTCGGGCAGTCCGGCCTCGAGTACCAGTACGAGTCCGATCTCCGGGGGACACCCGGCCAGCAGCAACTCGAGGTGGACTCGCAGGGCCAGGTGGCCGGGGTGCTCAAGACGACTCCCTCGAAGCCCGGTGACGACATCGTGACCAACCTGGACACCAGTCTCCAACAGGTGGCGGACAACGCCCTGGCTGCCCAGGTGCTCGCCCTGCGCGGGACCTTCGACCGCCAGTGCGACAACAACACCGGGTGCTACCCGGCGGCCACCGGTGGTGCGGTCGTCGTGATGAGCCCCCAGACCGGCGCCGTGTACGCGATGTCGTCCTACCCGAGCTACAACCCGTCGATCTGGGTGGGCGGGATCAGCAGTGACCAGTACGCCGCGCTGTCCAACCCCGCCAACAACGAACCGCTCCTCAACCGGGCCATCGACGGGCTCTACACCCCGGGCTCGACCTTCAAGCTCAATACGGCCACGGCAGCGCTCGACTCCGGGCTCTGGTCACCAGGCGAGTACTACGACGACACCGGGACCTTCACCGTCCCGGGCTGTGAGTACAACAGCCCGACCTGCAAGCTCCACAACAGCGAGGGGGACGGTGGCTTCGGCGACATCGACATCTCGACCGCGCTGACCGTGTCGAGCGACGACTTCTTCTACAACCTCGGCGCCCAGTTCTACGACGACCGGGGGACCTACGGCCAGACTCCGATCCAGGACCAGGCCGCCCAGTACGGTCTCGGCGAGCTCACCGGCATCGATCTTCCCGGCGAAGCGCAGGGGAGGGTGGACAGCCAGGCCGTGCGGGTCAAGCTGCACAGCATGGACCCGACCGCCTTCCCGAACACGAGCTGGTACACGGGCGACAACGTCCAGATGGCGTTCGGCCAGGGGGGCACCTACATCACCCCGATCGAGCAGGCCGACGCGTACTCGACCTTCGCCAACGGGGGAACCCGCTACGCCCCCGAGGTCGCCGCCGCCGTGGTCTCGCCGAGCGGCAAGGTGATCCAGCGCGTCGCCCCCAAGGTGACCGGGCATGTGAACCTGCCCTCCTCGACCTACCAGGCCCTGCTGACGGGATTCACCGGTGTGGTCCAGGGCAGAGGGGGTACGGCGTACACGACGTTCCAGGGGCTCAACTTCCCAGGTGGTCTCGCCGGGAAGACGGGCACCGCGGACACGGTGGCCGGCAAGGAGCCCACCGCATGGTTCGTGGGGTTCGGGCCGACCGCCGACCCGCAGTACGTGGTGGTCTGCGTCATCGACCAGGCCGGCTACGGGGCGACCGCGGCGGCCCCGGTGGTGCGGGACATCTTCGGCTACCTCGCCGCCCACCCGATCGGACCGGCCGCCGTTCCCCCTGCTCAGCAGCAGGTCCGGGCCACCCAGGGGATCGCGCTCCCGACGACGACCACTTCGCCGACCACCACGCTTCCGGCCGGCTGAGCTGCCTCGCCGGCGAGGGCGCCCGGCCGGGGCGGGACCGCACCGGTCAGCGCATAGCATGACCAGGGAGATGGAGTCCCTCTGGCCACAGGTCGAGCCGCTGCTGGCCCAGGTCACCAAGCCGGCCCGCTACATCGGGGGCGAGCTGGGCGCGCTCGCACCGGAGCATGGTCCCGACGTCGTGTCCTGGCTGCTGGTGTATCCCGACACCTACGAGATCGGCCTGCCCAACCAGGGACTGCAGATCCTCTACGAGATCCTCAACGAACGTCCCGACGCGTCGGCCGAACGCTCGTATGCCCCGTGGGTGGACATGGAGGCGGCGATGCGCTCGGCCGGGGTCCCGCTCTTCTCGGTCGAGAACCACCTGGCCGCCGGCGACTTCGACGTGCTCGCGTTCAACCTCTCGGCCGAGCTCGTCTACACCAACGTGCTCAATCTCATCGACCTGGCCGGGGTGCCGGTGCGATCGGCCGACCGCACCGTCGACCACCCGATCGTGCTGGCGGGCGGACACTGCACGTTCAATCCCGAGCCCCTCGCCGACTTCGTGGACGCCTTCGTGATCGGCGACGGCGAGGAGGTGGTGGCCGAGGTCAACGAGACCCTGGCGGCCTTCCGTCTCACTCCGGGCACGCGCCCGGGCGGGGCGGATGGTCCGGAGCGCCGCGAGGCGCTCCTCCGTGCCCTGTCCCGGGTGCCCGGGGTCTACGTCCCGTGCTGCTACGAGGCACGCCACGACCCGGAGACCGGCCACCTGACCGCGATCGCACCGCGGTTCGCCGACACCCCCGAGCGGGTCGAGAAGCGGACCATCGCCGACCTCGGCTCCTCGCCCTACCCGAAGCAGCAGCTGGTCCCCCTCACCGAGGTCGTCCACGACCGCCTCAATGTCGAGCTCTTCCGCGGCTGCACCCGGGGGTGCCGGTTCTGCCAGGCCGGCATGATCACCCGTCCGGTGCGCGAGCGCCCGGCCGAACAGGTGCGCACCATGGTCGCGTCGGGGCTGGCCCGCACCGGGTACGACGAGGTGGCGCTGACCTCCCTCTCCAGTGCCGACTACTCGGGCATCGAGGACACGGTGACGACCATCATCGAGGACCCGGCTTGCTCGGGCCAGGTCTCGGTGAGCCTGCCCAGCCTGCGGGTGGATGCCTTCACCGTCGGCACCGCAGCCCAGATCCAACGGGTCCGTCGCACCGGGCTCACCTTCGCACCCGAGGGGGGCACCTGGCGGATGCGTCAGGTCATCAACAAGCTCATCCGGGAAGAGGACCTCTACGCGGCGGTCGACGCCGCCTTCAGCCAGGGCTGGAGGCGGGTCAAGCTCTACTTCCTCATCGGTCTGCCCACCGAGACGGACGAGGACACCCTCGGGATCGTGAAACTGGCCGCGCAGTGTGTGGCGATCGGTCGGCGCTACCACAAGGGGGTCACGGTGACCGCCTCGGTCGGTGGCTTCGTGCCCAAGGTCCAGACCCCGTTCCAGTGGTTCGGGCAGAACACGATCGAGGAGCTCACCCGCAAGGTCCATCTCCTGCGGGACGCGGCCCGACCGGTACGCGGCCTGACCATCCGATGGCACGATCCGAAGGCCACCGCCGCAGAGGGGATCCTGAGCAGGGGCGACCGCCGGATCGGGGCGGTGATCGAGCGGGTCTGGCGCAGCGGCGGCACCTTCCAGGAGTGGTCGGAGCGATTCGACCTGGGCCTGTGGACGGACGCATTGGCCGCAGAGGGCCTGACCCTCGAGGACACCGTCTACCGCCACCGGCCCGAAGAGGAGGTACTGCCCTGGGAGCACGTCTCTGCGGGGCTCCACCGGGACTTCCTCTGGCAGGACTGGCGGGATGCCCTGGCCGAGCACGGTCTTCCCGACTGCCGATGGACCCCCTGCTACGACTGTGGCGCCTGCACCGGGTTCGGGATCGAGCACGTGGTGGCCTCGGCCGCGCCACCGGCCGGTGGGAGCCAGGGGACCGGGCAGGATCTCTCAACCGGCGGCCAGGTACCGGTACGATTCCTGTCTACGGCGCCGACCGGCGCCGGTCCGACCCCCGGGTCGGGCGAGGACGCCGTTCTGGTCGGGGAAGGGAGGAGCTGAGGTGCGTATCCGCTTCCGCTTCACCAAACTCGGCAAGGTTCGGTTCACCAGCCAACGGGACGTCGCCCGGATGTGGGAGCGGGCCCTCCGTCGGGCCGGACTCCCCCTGGCCTACACGGCAGGGTTCTCGCCGCGTCCCCAGCTCAGCTTCGGCCTCGCCCTCCCGACCGGGTGCGAATCGCTGGCCGAGTACGTGGACGTCGCCATCGACGAGGGCCGCCCCGGCGCGGACCCCGTCGAGGTCGCCGCGCTCCCCGGCGTGCTCTCGCCCCTGCTGCCGGCGGGGATCGAGGTGGAGGAGGCCGAGCCGGTCCGCCCCGGCGGTGACTCGGTACAGCAGGCGGTCACCTCGTGCTCGTGGATGATGCGCATCGCCGGGATCCCGCGCGACGAGCTCGAGGACCGGGTCGCGGCCCTCCTCGCCTCACCCGAGGTCCCCATCGTGCGCGAGCGCAAGGGGCGCGAGGAGCACGACGACCTCCGGCCCTCGGTGCTGAGCCTGGCTGTGGCCGACGCCCACGAAGACCTGGCAGAGGATCCCTCCGGACGAACCGTCGGGCTCCGATCCGAGCTGGCCACCCAACCCCGCGGGGTGCGGCCGGTGGAACTCACGCGGGGACTCATCGCGGTGGCGGACGGATCGTCCGTCCAGCTGCCGCCGGGACCGGGAGCGCGTCCCGCGCCCGCCCGTACCCCGGTCCTGGACCGGGCATGCAGGACCCATCAATGGATCGAGCGCGAGGGGTTCCGAGTCGAGCCTCTCAGGCGCCTGGCCGTTCCGGCCACGGCACCACGCGCCCAGCACGCTCTCGAGCGTGCGTCATGAGCAGTGTGAGAAGGGATGTCGATGTCAGATGCGACCACCGGGCGACCGGTCGGGCCCCCGACGGACGCGGGGTCGCTGACCCCGTCCTCGGGCGAGAGCCCCTCGGAGCAGGCCACCCGCGCTGCGGGCGCCGTCGCCGCTAGCACCACCGTTTCCGGGACGGATTCCCCGGACCGAGCAGTCGCCGACCACGCCCCGGTGGAAGGCTCCGTCGGGCAGGTCGGCACCGGCAATCGCCGCCGGCGCGGCTCGAGGGGACGGAGGGGTCGCGGCGGTGCGGGCGCGGCACCCGGCCCGAGGCCGAACACGACGTCGGGGGATGAGCCTGCCGGCCCGGTGGAGGAGCGCGCACCGGTTCCCGGAGTCGTCTCCTCCGGCGCACCGGCACTCGCTGGTCCGGCAGAGGCACCCGCCTCGGGTGACGGCGCGGGCACCGGGATGCCGATGCCGGTCCCCAGCGCGGCGCTGGCAGAACGCCCGAAGATCGGGGACAGTCGTCCGGCGCGCCCGCCGGTCGGCGCGCCGGCCCGAACCGTCGCACCGGTAGCGCCCGAGCACGTCCCGAACGGTGGCGGCCGAAGCCGCCGGCGGGGCGGCGGTACGGGCGATGGCGGGGTCGCCGGGGCCACCACCCGAGGCACCGCAGGGTCCCGCCCGACGGGCGCGGGCCGGGGCGCCGCAGCGCAGGCCAAGGGCGCGGCCACCCCTGGTGGCGACGGGCGCAAGGGCGGACGCGAGCGCCGCGGCAAGGCGGTCGGTCGCTACATGATCTGTGTCCACGTGCGCCCCGAGATGACCCAGATCGCCCTGCTCGAAGGTCGCACCCTGGTGGAGCACTACATCTCGCGAGCCGCCGACGACGCCACCCAGATCGACGGCAACATCTACCGCGGCCGGGTCCAGAACGTCCTGCCCGGGATGGAGGCCGCCTTCATCGACATCGGCACCCCGAAGAACGCCGTGCTCTACCACGGGGACGTCCGGTTCGACACCGACGACGTGGAGACACCAAAGGGGTCGGGGCACCCCCGGATCGAGCATCTGCTCAAGCCCGGTCAGACCATCCTCTGCCAGGTGACCAAGAACCCGATCGGGGCCAAGGGCGCCCGATTGACCCAGGAGGTCTCGCTTCCGGGGCGCTTCGTGGTCCTCGTGCCCAATTCGGCGGCCTACGGCATCTCCAAGCGGCTCGACGACGGGGAGCGGAAGCGACTCCGGCGGATCGTCGACGCGGTACGTCCAGCGGACCACGGGTTGATCGTGCGGACGGCGGCGGCCGGAGCCAGCGCCGAGGAGCTCGAGGCGGACATCGCCCGGCTGGTCGACCAGTGGGACGCGATCGCCGCCGCGGCGCTCAAGGGACAGGGGCCCGCCCTCCTCTACCGCGAACCGGCCATCGCGGTCCGGGTGATCCGCGAGGAGCTCAACCGCGAGTACCGGGCGGTGGTCATCGACGACGAGGCGCTCTACGAGCAGGTGCGCGACTACGTGGGGGCGGTCAACCCGGAGCTCGCCGACCGGGTCGAGTTCTTCGATCCCGAGGTCGAGTCGCTCCCCGTCTTCGAGCGGTACCACGTCCACGAACAGCTCCACAAGGCCCTCGACCGCAAGGTCTTCCTGCCCTCGGGGGGCTCGCTGGTCATCGACCGGACCGAGGCCCTCACCGTGATCGACGTCAACACCGGGAAGAACGTGGGGACGACCAACCTCGAAGAGACCGTCTACAGGAACAACCTGGAGGCGGCCGAGGAGGTGGCACGCCAGCTCCGGCTGCGGGACATCGGCGGCATCATCGTGATCGACTTCATCGACATGGAGATCCGGGAGAACCGGGACAAGGTGGGCAGTGCCCTGCGGTCCGCCCTGGCCAGGGACAAGACCCGTACCCAGGTTTCCGAGATCTCCGAGCTGGGCCTCGTCGAGATGACCCGCAAGCGGGTCTCGGAGGGCCTCATCGAATCGATGTCGACCACCTGCGAGGTCTGTGCCGGCCGCGGGATCGTCTTCGACGATCCGGAGCTGTAGACTCCGTCCCCTATGTACGCCGTGATCGACACCGGAGGCAAGCAGGAGCGAGTGGCCGAGGGCCAGGAGCTCCGAGTGGAACTGCTCGGGCAGGCCCCCGGTACCCAGGTGACCTTCTCGCCCGTGCTGGTCGTGGACGGGCCCACCGTCCTCGCCACCCCCGCCCAGCTCGCCGGCAGCTCGGTCACCGCGACGGTGGTGGGCGAGGAACTCGGCCCGAAGATCCGGGGCTACACCTACAAGAGCAAGTCGAACCAGTCCACGCGGTGGGGTCACCGGCAGCGGTACTCGACCATCGAGATCACCGGGATCAGCACCAGCTGACCGGCTGGCACCCGACAAGGAGCACTCGTCAATGTCCAAGACCAAAGGTGGCGGCTCGACCCGGAACGGTCGAGACTCCAACGCACAGCGCCTCGGCGTGAAGGCCTTCGGCGGCACCTCGGTGCGGGCCGGGGCCATCCTGGTGCGCCAGCGGGGCACCCGCTTCCATCCGGGCAACAACGTGGGCCTCGGGAGTGACGACACGCTGTTCGCGCTCGCCGACGGCACCGTCCAGTTCGCAGACCGCAAGGGTCGCAAGCTGGTCGATGTCGTCCCCGGTTCCTGAGTCACCTCCCCCTTCCTCATGCCCGCTCGGACCCTCGAGTTCGAGGGCTGCGTCAACTTCCGTGATCTCGGCGGCTACACGACCGGCGACGGGCGGACGGTGGCCTGGCGCCGGTTGTTCCGCGCAGACGGCCTCAACAAGCTGACCGCCGCCGATCGCAGCCAGCTGGTCGACCTGGGCCTGACCACCGTCATCGACCTGCGGACGGTGGACGAGGCCGAGCAACGCGGCCGGTTCCCGGTGGACCAGGTGCCGGTCCGCTACGTGGACCTTCCCCTGACCGACGTGCTGCCGGGCGCCGAAGAGCTCTCCGACTGGGGGCAGATCTCCTATGTGGCCTCGCGCTACGGGGCCATGGTGGCCGAGGGCGGACCGGTCCTGACCGCTGCCATCGAGGCCCTGGCGACGGCCGGCTCACTGCCCGCGGTCATGCACTGCAGCGCAGGAAAGGACCGCACTGGGGTGCTGTCCGCCCTGCTGCTCGCCTTCCTCGGGGTGCCCGACGAGACGATCGTCGCCGACTACGCGCTCTCTGCCGCCGCGATGGAACGACTGCTCGAGCGGCTCAAAGCCGAGTACCCGGAGGCGGTCGAGGAGGTCAGCCGGTTTGCTCCGGCCATCCTCCACGCGGTGCCCGAGACGATGGAGCAGTTCCTCAGCCAGTTGCGGGCCGACTACGGCTCCTACGACGAGCTCGCCGCATCGCTCGGCGTGGTCGAGGCGATGGACCGGCTGCGCTCCGCCGTACTCGTCGACGGCTGATTGCCCGAGCGGCCCGGTCTCCGTCGCAGGGGGCGCGAGGCCCGCTCGGTAGGATCGATCCATGTCCGGCTTCGTAGACGAGGCACAATTCCACGTGAAGGCCGGCGACGGCGGAGCGGGCGCGGTCGCAATGCGGCGGGAGGCCCATGTGGACAAAGGCGGCCCGGACGGCGGCGACGGGGGGCGGGGCGGCGACGTGTGGCTGGTGGCGACCACCAACCAGTCCTCCCTGCTGGCCTTCCGCGACCACCCGCACCGCAGGGCCGGGGACGGCGGCCACGGGGGCGGGAAGAAGAAGCACGGGGCCAACGGTTCCGACCTCGATGTGCCGGTGCCGGTGGGCACCCGGGCACACCGCGCCGACGGCACCCTCCTCGCCGACCTGGTCCAGCCCGGCGACCGGTGGCTGGCGGGCGAAGGGGGCCGGGGCGGTCGTGGCAACGCCAGTTTCCTCGCCAACAACCGGCGCGCCCCCACCTTCGCCGAGCAGGGCGAGAAGGGTCACGAGGAGTGGTACGACCTCGAGCTCGCCCTCGTGGCCGATGTGGCACTGGTCGGCTATCCGAACGTGGGCAAGTCCACCCTCATCTCGCGCCTCTCGGCTGCCAAGCCCAAGATCGCCGACTACCCCTTCACCACCCTCGAGCCCCATCTGGGCGTGGTCCGGGTGGATCACGGCGTGGATTTCACCGTGGCCGACATCCCGGGTCTGGTCGAGGGGGCAGCCGAGGGGAAGGGGCTCGGCCACCGGTTCCTCCGCCACATCACCCGGGCCCGGGCCCTGGTGATCCTCGTCGAGCTCGAGCCGGTGACCGGGGTCTCCCCGTCGGAGCAACTCCGGGTGGTGCTCGACGAGCTCGGCCGCTACCGGCCAGTCCTGCTCGACCGGCCCCGCCTCGTGGTGGGATCCAAGGCCGACATGGTCTCCGAGGACCTACAGGTCCGGTCCGGCACCGGGCCCGCCGGCGGCTTCGCGCCCGACCTGGTCATCTCGGCCGTCACCGGCCAGGGGATCCCGGCCCTCGTCGGCAGGTTGGCCCTGCTGGTGGAGGAGGCCAGGACCGCCGAGCCGGAGCCGGAGGGGAGCATCGTCATCCATCGCCCGGTCCCCGAGGGATTCGCGGTCGAGCGTGTCGGCGAGAACGAGTTCGCGGTCACCGGGAGGGTGGCCGAACGGGCGGTCGCGCTCAACGACGTGACCACCGACGAGGCAGCCGACTACGTCCAGGGCCGACTCCGTCGACTCGGCGTCGACCGTGCCCTGACCCGTGCCGGGGCACGCGACGGCGACACCGTCCACATCGGCGGGCTCTCGTTCACCTGGTACCGGGACCAGCCGGAGTTCACCGGCCGGCCGGCCGGCCGACGTAGCCGGCGCTGATGCCGGCACCGACGACGGGCACGCCCACCGTCGTGGTCAAGATCGGGTCCTCCTCGGTGACCACGGAGGGCGGTCAGGTCGACAACGCGGCGATAGAGAAGCTGGCCGCAGACGTGGCCGAGGCCCGCGCCGCGGGCCACCGCGTGGTTGTGGTGACCTCTGGGGCGATCGCCGCCGGGTGGACCAGCCTCTCGGCGAACCAGCCCCGCCCGTCGGACCTGGCGACCCTCCAGGCGGTGGCCGCGGTCGGGCAGCACCTCCTGATGCGGGTCTGGAGCGACGCCCTCGGACGCCACGGGCTGAGCGCCGGTCAGGTGCTCCTCGCCCCGCTCGACTTCGTCCACCGCAGCCAGTACCTCCTCGCCCGCCAGACCCTGACCCGACTGCTCGAGCTCGGGGTGGTCCCGGTGGTCAACGAGAACGACGCGGTGGCCGACGAGGAGATCCGGTTCGGCGACAACGACCGACTGGCCGCGCTGGTGGCCCATCTGGTGGGCGCCGGCCTCCTGCTCCTGCTCACCGATACAGCCGGTCTGCTCACCGCCGACCCCCGCCACACCGCCGAGGCCTCGCTCATCGAGGAGGTGGTCGAGATCGACCAGGAGCTCGAGCGGATCGCCGGGGGGCCGGGCAGCGAGGTCGGCAGCGGAGGGATGGCATCGAAGTTGGCGGCGGCCAAGATCGCGACCTGGTCCGGGATCGAGGCGGTCATTGCCGACGCAGCCCGGCCGGGAGTGCTGACGGCGGTGGCCTCGACGATGCCGGGGGTCGGGACCCGGTTCCGACCGCGTGAGGTGGTGCTCCCGGCCCGCAAGCTCTGGATCGCCTTCGCCATCGGGTCCTCGGGCACCGTGGTGGTCGACGAAGGGGCGCGCCGGGCTCTCGTGGAGCGCGGGCGATCGCTCCTGCCGGCCGGGGTGCTCTCGGTCCGTGGGGACTTCGGGGTCGACGACGCCGTCGAGATCGCCGGGCCCGACGGGGTGGTGTTCGCGAAGGGCCTCGTCCGCCACACGGCGGGCGCGCTCGCCGGCTGGGCAGGGCGACGCACGGCGGAGCTGCCCGACGATGTGCCCACCGAGGTCGTCCATCGCGACGACCTGGTCGTTCTGGGCTGACGGTCCGACCGGGCACCCGGAGCGCGCGGTGGGGCCACTACGCTGACACAGTGCCGACAAGCACCCTTCCCCATCTCACCGACCTGGGTCTTCGGGCCAAAGTGGCCAGTCGACGTGTTGCATCCGCGCTGTCCGGGGCACGTGACGAGGCCCTGCTGCGCTCGGCCGACCTCCTCGAGGAACGCACCACCGAGGTCCTCCGGGCCAACACCGACGACCTCGTCCGCGCCGAACGGGCGGGCGCGGATCCCACCTCGCTCGACCGCCTGCGCCTGGACGCCGGCAGGGTGTCCGGCATGGCCGGCGGGCTGCGCAAGGTCGCAGCCCTACCCGATCCGGTGGGTGAGGTGGTCGAGGGTTGGGTGCGACCCAACGGGCTGCGGGTCGAGCGGGTCCGGGTGCCCCTGGGCGTGATCGGGGTCATCTACGAGAACCGCCCCAACGTGACCAGCGACGCCGCCGGGCTCTGCCTCAAATCGGCCAACGCCGTCCTGTTGCGCGGCTCGTCCTCGGCGCTCGCGTCGAACAGCGTCGTGGCCGGGCTGCTGCGAGAGGGTCTCGCCAAGGCCGGGCTGCCGGCCGACGCGGTGCTCCTGGTCGAGGACACCAGTCGCGACTCGGCCGTCGGGTTCATGCAGCTCGATGGGATCATCGACTGTCTCATCCCCCGCGGCGGACCCTCGCTCATCGACTCGATCCGTGCGAACGCCACCGTCCCCTACGTGCTCGACGGGGCCGGCGTCTGCCACGTCTACGTCGACGCGGCGGCCGACCTCTCGATGGCGGAGGCGATCGTGGTCAATGCCAAGACCCACCGTCCCGGGGTGTGCAACGCAGCCGAGACCCTCCTCGTCCACCGATCGGTCGCGGCCGGGTTCCTCCCCCGGGTGGCGCGGGCGCTGGCCGGGGTCACGCTCCTCGGGGACGAGGCCACCCGGAGCGTGTTGCCCGGCACCGGGGTGGCCACCGAGGAGGACTACGCCACCGAGTTCCTCGGTCTGACGCTGACCGTGGCGGTCGTCGACGACCTGGACGCAGCAATCGAGCACATCGCGCGGTTCGGCTCCGGCCATACCGAGGCGATCGTGACCGGCGACCTCGGCGCGGCGACCCGGTTCACCACCGAGGTCGATGCCGCCGCGGTGGTGGTCAACGCCTCGACCCGCTTCGTCGATGGCGAGGAGCTCGGGCTCGGCGCAGAGATCGGCATCTCCACACAGAAGCTGCACGCGCGCGGCCCGATGGGACTGCGCGAGCTCACCTCGGTCAAGTACGTCGTCTCGGGATCCGGGCAGGTGCGGTCATGAACCACGACGGCACGGCCGGCGACCTGCGGCCGACCGGGGAGATCGTCTCGGGGTTCCCCGAGCCCGGCCCGCCGCGCTTCGACACCATCGATGCAGTCCGGACCGGGCTGGCACGTGTCGGCTACCTGGCCGACGACGGGATCTCCGGGGTGGTCTTCCTCGCCGACCGCCTGGCCAAACCGGTCCTCGTCGAAGGACCGGCGGGGACCGGCAAGACCGAGCTGGCCAAGTCGGTGGCACTGCTCACCGGGAGCCGCCTGATCCGCCTCCAGTGCTACGAGGGACTCGACGAGTCCAAGGCGCTCTACGAGTGGAACTACAAGAAGCAGCTCCTCCGGATCCAGGCCGACGCCGGGACCGCCTGGCAGCAGCTCGAGGAGGACATCTTCTCCGAGGAGTTCTTGCTCACCCGGCCCCTGCTGGAGGCCATCAAGTCGACCGAGCCGGTGGTCCTGCTCATCGACGAGGTGGATCGGGTGGAGCTCGAGACCGAGGCCCTCCTGCTCGAGATCCTCTCCGAGTACCAGGTGTCCATCCCGGAGCTGGGCACGGTCCGGGCGAGCCAGATCCCGCTGGTCTTCCTCACCTCCAACAACACCCGCGAGCTCTCCGAGGCGCTCAAACGGCGCTGCCTCTACCTGCACATCGACTACCCGCAGCTCGAGCGCGAACGGGCGATCATCGAGACCCGTGTGCCGGGCATCAACGAGGCCCTCGCGGACCAGGTGGCGCGGATCGTCCGCTCGATCCGGACCCTCGACCTGAAGAAGGCACCCTCGGTCTCGGAGACCCTCGACTGGGCGCGCACCCTGGTCGTCCTCGGGGTCGAGTCCATCGATGCCGAACAGGCCCGAGACACCCTGCACATCCTGCTCAAGTACCGCTCCGACATCGACAGGGCGGCCAAGGAGCTGGCTGCGGTCGACCCTGTCGGCTGAGGCTTAGCGCCGCGATCGTGCTCGATCTCCTCACCGGTTTCGTGGCGGAGCTGCGGGCCGCCGGCATCCCGGTCTCCCTGACCGAGCATCTCGATGCGGCCGAGGCCCTGCGGCACGTGCCGCTCGAGGACCGCGAGGCCATCAAGTACACCCTCGGGGCCAGTCTGGTGAAGTCCTCGACCCACTGGCCGGCCTACGAGACCGCCTTCGAGATCTACTTCTCGCTCCGTGGCCCGGACTACCGCATCGACGAGGAGGACCCGGGCGGGGCCGGGGACCTCGGCACGGACGGCGACGACACCGGCCTCCCCGGCCAGGGCGACCGGGCGGGGCAGGGGGGCGGCGGGGGCGGCGGTGAGGGGATGACCCCCGGCGAGCTCGCCGACCTCCTCTACCGGGCGTTGCTCAGTGCCAACAGCTCGATGGTCTCGGCCGTCGCCCGCCAGGCGGTGTCCCGCTACGCGGGCATGGAAGCCGGTCGGCCGGTCGGGGGCACCTACTACCTCTACCGGACCCTGCGGAACCTCGACCTGGACCAGGTCCTCGACCGGCTCATCGAGCAGGCCCGTCGGAGTACGGCCGCACTCAACCAGGACGGCGGCCACGACCCGGGCGGGCCCGACGTGACCCTCACCCCGCTCGAGGAACGGCTGCTGCGCGACGAGTACCAGTCCCGGATCGATCAGCTCCGCAAGGAGATCGAGAACGAGATCCGACGGCGGCTGGTGGCCGACCGTGGCAGCGAGGCCCTGGCCAAGTCGATCCGCAAGCCGCTGCCCGAGGACATCGACGTGATGCACGCCACCCGCGAGGAGCTGGTGGCGTTGCGCAAGTCCCTCCAGCCCCTGTCGCGCAAGCTTGCGGTCCGCCTCGCACGCAAGCGCCGGCACGGCCGGAAGGGTCCGCTCGACTTCCGCTCCACGGTGCGCCACTCGCTCTCCACCGGGGGGGTGCCACTCGAGCCCAAATTCCGCTACCCGCGTCCCTCGAAGCCCGAGATCGTGGTCATCGCCGACATCTCGGGATCGGTGGCCTCCTTCGCGCGCTTCACGCTCCATCTGGTGCACGCCATCAGCGCGCAGTTCTCCAAGGTGCGCAGCTTCGTGTTCATCGACGGCATCGACGAGGTGACCAGCTTCTTCGAGGGGGTCGACGACCCGACGGAGGCGGTCCACCGGATCAACACCGAAGCCGACGTGGTGTGGGTCGACGGGCATTCCGACTACGGGCACACGCTCACCGTCTTCTGGGAGCGGTGGGGCGAGGAGATCACCCCGCGCACCAGCGTCCTGCTGCTCGGGGACGCCCGCAACAACTATCACGCCACGGGATCGTGGGTGGTCAAGGAGCTGCGCGCCCGGGCGCGCCACGTCTACTGGCTCAACCCCGAGCCCCGGGCGTACTGGAACTCGGGAGACTCGATCGTGGGGGAGTACGCAACCCACTGTGACGAGGTCGTCGAGTGCCGGACCCTGCGTCAGCTCGAGCGCTTCGTGGGAGAGCTGGCATGAGCGGGGATGGGTTCGACGCTCTCGCCGGCGCCGGGAGCGGGGCACCCGAAGGCCCCTCGCCCCAGTCGCCTCCGGCAGGGGTCCGGACCATCCCCCCGTTGGACCGCCTGGCCACCCGGATCGTCCTCGTCCGCCACGGCGAGGCGGTGTGCAACGTGTCCGGGGTCTGCGGTGGGCCGATCGGGTGCGGGGGCCTCACCGACCTGGGTCGCGCCCAGGTGGCCGTCCTGCGGGACCGGCTCGCAGCGACCGGGGAGCTGACCCGGGCCGACGCCCTCTACGCGAGCATCCTCCCCCGCGCCGTCGAGACGGCGGTCCTGCTCGCACCGGCGCTGGTGGGGGAGTCCGGCCTCGGCGCGGCCCGGGCGGAACCCCCGGTCCCGATCCAGGAGTGCACCCTCTGCGAGCTGCACCCGGGGGAGGCCGACGGCCTCGACTGGTCGGCGTACACCGCCCGTTTCGGCGTCCCCGACTGGGACAGCGACCCGGGGCGCCCCATCGCCCCGGGGGGAGAGAGTTGGACCGGGTTCGTGAACCGGGTGTCCGGTGCCCTCGACGCGTTGGCCGCCCGCCACGTCGGCGAGCTGGTGGTGGTGGCCTGCCACGCCGGTGTGATCGAGTCCTCGCTGCTGGCCAAGCTGCCGGTCGCCGGCGGCCTCGAGGGTGCCCGCATGCAGCTGCGCACCCAACACGCCTCGCTCACCACGTGGGAGGTCGACGTAGGGGGCTGGCGGCTGCTCGGGTACAACGACGGTGCCCACCATCTGGCGACCGGGCTCGGAGGGCACGTTCCGGTCCCCACGACCGGCGCGGCCGACTCGTGGAGGATCGTCGGGAGTCAGCAGGCGTAGTCGTTGTCGAAGAGGGTGTTCATCCCCCCGAGCGGGAACGCGGCGCTCGGCGAGCTGTACTGCACGATCTGGACAGGCCCCGCGGGAAGTCCCGGGAATGACGAGGTGCAGGTGACGCCCGGGTCCTTTTGCCAGTCGGCGGCCCAGTAGGGAACCTTCGGCTGGTAGGCGCCCACGATGGTCGGCCAGACATCGGGGCTCGCGTAGATGCCGACGCTGTTGAGCCCTTCGGACTGGAGGCCCTGGATCGCCCCCTGGACCAGTGAGGCGTTGGACGCCGTGCTCTGTGACCAGGCCGGGGTGGTGGACTCGACGTCCAGCCACCAGGCCACTGAGGTGTTGACGCCGGCCGCCCGCGCGTCGGCAAAGGCCTTCTGGGCGACGGTGAACCCGTAGTTGCAGGTGCTCGGATCGTCCGCGCTGTTGCAGGCCGGGTCGCCGCTCGAGGCGTCATTGCCGTAGTTGAGGAAGACGTAGAGGTTGAGTCCCGCACCCGCCCATTGCGCCTCCTGGGCCAGGCACGGGTTGAGGTACCCCGGCTCCTCCACCTGGACGATCCCGATGGTGTGGGGGGCGGGCGGCAGCATGCCGCCCAGCGAGGGGCACTGCCACTTCGAGATGTCGTAGCCGAAACTGCCCGACTGGTAGGAGGAGCCGGTGAAGGTGCCATCGCCGGTCGCCTCGGCCATGCCGACCACCGGCTCGTTGAGTACCTGGGGAGTGGAGCCCCAGTAGGTGGCGTCGCCGAAGGCGGAGACAGCGCCGTTGCTGTTGGTGAACCAATAGCCCTGCCCGTCGGCGTCGGCGGTGATGGACACGATCGGGTGGCTCTGGGGCACGTTCCCGAGCGAGCCGAGGAACGGCGCGTCGAAGGCGAACACCCCACCGTCGGCCGCGGTGAACCAGTAGCCGTGGCCGTTCGGGTCCGCGGTCATCCCCACGATGGGCTGATTGAGGGTGATGCTGCCGGTCGACCCGTGGAACTGTGCATCGCCGAAGGCGAAGATGCCGCCATCGGCGGCGACCAGCCAGTACCCCTTGCCGTCCGGCGTCGCGGCCATCCCGACCACCGGCTGGTTGAGCGGGTGGCCGCCCATCGAGCCGTAGAAGCCGGCATCGCCGAAGGCGAAGATGCCGCCGTCGGATGCGACCAACCAGTAGCCGCGGCCGTCAGGGGTGGCTGCCATCCCGACGACCGGCTCGTTGAGGTGGGTGGCGCCCATCGAGCCGTGGAAGGCCGCGTCGCCGAAGGCGAAGATGCCGCCGTCGGATGCGACCAGCCAGTACCCGAGACTGTCTGCCGTCCCGGCCATCCCGACCACCGGCTCGTTGAGGCGCATCGCCCCGGTCGACCCGTAGAAGCCGGCGCCGCCGAAGGAGAAGATCCCACCGTCGGCGGCGACCAGCCAGTAGGCGGACACGTGAGGGGGGGTGTGTGCTGCGGCGCGGTCGGTTGCCATATGGCCGGCCGCCGAGGCGGAGGAACCGGCTCCGATCGTCACCAGCCCGCAGAGGCACAGGCCGGCGACGAGGACGCCGGCGATCGCGCGCGCCGGTCGCGCCCGCCCGGACGGTGCCTGCTCCGGGCGGGATGGACGACACTGGGCTGCACGACGGGTGCGCGAACGCGTAAGGGGCATGATCGGGTGGTCTCCAGGTGTCGGGTGGTCGGCAGCCGGGACGTCGCCACCACACTGGCAGGCGGGGGGCAGGACGCCAGCAGACCGGCAGGGGGCCCAGTCTCGCCGGTCGGGGTGGACAGGTCAATGGTGGTCCTGGGGACCGCGCACGGGTCCGCGCACCTGCGGGGCAGGTGCCGCGTCAGCCGGCGAGCAGCTCGGCGATGCGGAAGGCCAGGTCCAGCGACTGGCGCCCGTTGAGACGGGGGTCGCAGGTCGTCGTGTATCGCTGGTGCAGCTGGTCCTCCGCGATGTCCTCGACGCCCCCGAGGCACTCGGTGACGTCGTCCCCGGTCAGCTCGACGTGCACCCCACCCGGCCAGGTGCCGACGGACCGGTGGATCCGGAAGAAGCTCTGCAGCTCCCCGAGGATGTCGTCGAACCGGCGGGTCTTCTGGCCCCCCTCGGCCGTGAACGTGTTGCCGTGCATCGGGTCGCACACCCAGACCACCGGGAATCCCTCCCCCTCGACGGCGCGGAGCAGCGGGGGCAGCCGGTCCTCGATGGCGTCGATGCCGAACCGGGTGATCAGGGTCAGCCGCCCGGGTACCCGATCGGGATTGAGTCGCTCGCAGAGAGCAACTGCGTCCTCCGGTGAGGCGTCGGGCCCGATCTTGGAGCCGACCGGATTGTGGATGCCGGAGAGGAACTCGCAGTGGGCGCCGTCCAACTGGCGGGTCCGCTCGCCGACCCAGAGCATGTGGGCCGAGCAGTCGTAGAACTCTCCCGTGAGCGAGTCCCTGCGGGTCAACGCCTCCTCGTAGTCGAGGATGAGCGCCTCGTGGCTGGTCCAGAAGTCGACCTCGTGGAGCGTGTCCTCGTCGGTCAAGTTGATGCCGCAGGCATCCATGAAGCGGAGGGCCCGGTCGATGCCGTCGGCGATGTCCTCGAACCGGCGGCCCTGGGTCGAGGAGGCCACGAACTCCTGGTTCCAGGCGTGGATCTGGCTGAGATCGGCGAAACCGCCCTTGGTGAATGCTCGGAGCAGGTTGAGCGTCGCCACCGACTGCTGGTAGGCGGTGACCAGCCGGGTCGGGTCGGGGATGCGACCCTCGGCCACGGGCAGGTCGTCGTTGACCATGTGCCCGCGGAACGAGTCGAGGAGCTGGTCACCGATCCGCTCGGTGGCGGAGCTGCGCGGCTTGGCGAACTGCCCGGCGATCCGGCCCACCTTGACCACCGGCACGCCGGCGCCGTAGGTCAGGACGACCGCCATCTGGAGGATGATCTTGAGCTTGTCGCGGATACCGTCAGCCGTGAAATCGGTGAAGGACTCGGCGCAGTCGCCTGCCTGGAGCACGAATGCACGTCCGCGGGCGGCCGCTCCCAACGAGGCGGTCAGGTGGCGTGCCTCTCCGGCGAAGACCAGCGGTGGCAGGCCACTCAAGCGGGTGTGCACCCGCTTGAGCTCGCGCTCGTCGGGCCAGACCGGCTGCTGGGCCGCCGGGCGGGATCGCCAGCTGTCGGGAGCCCAGTCGCCGGATGGATGAGTGGTCGGAGCCGAGGGAATCACCACCTCAACAGCGTACGACCTCTCCGCCTAGGCTTCGACCGATGCCAGCGTTCCGCTTCGCCGTACAGCTGTCGAACGCCCCCAGCGGGCCCGCATGGCGAGATCTGGCCCGCCGCATCGAAGGCCTCGGCTACTCGACCCTGTTCATCCCCGACCATTTCGAGGACCAGTTCGGGCCGTTGGTCGCGCTCACCGTCGCGGCCGAGACCACCAACACCCTGAAGGTCGGATCGCTGGTCTTCGGCAACGACTACCGACACCCGATCGTCCTGGCGAAGGAGATCGCGACCCTCGATCTGTTCTCCGAGGGACGGGTCGAGTTCGGCCTGGGCGCCGGATGGATGACCACCGACTACGAGCAGTCGGGCATCGCCCACGATGCGCCCGGCGTGCGGATTGCACGCATGGCCGAGAGCCTCCAGATCCTGAAGTCCCTCTGGTCGTCCGGCACTGCCACCTTCTCGGGTGAGCACTACCGCATCGACGGGGCGAAGGGCGTTCCTCTGCCGCACTCCCGTCCGCACCCGCCGATCATCATCGGCGGCGGGGGACGGCGGGTGCTCGGCATCGCAGCCCGGGAGGCCGACATCGTCGGGGTCAACCCGAGCCTGGCAGCCGGGCACGTGGGCCCCGAGGTGCTCGCCACCGCGGCCGCCGAGTACTACGACCAACGGGTCGGA
This sequence comes from uncultured Acidimicrobiaceae bacterium, assembly GCA_963753905.1. Taxonomy (GTDB): domain Bacteria; phylum Actinomycetota; class Acidimicrobiia; order Acidimicrobiales; family RAAP-2; genus Bog-756. The sequence goes on from CAVWDZ010000001.1 coordinate 803,597, forward strand.
TGGATCAAGGAGGCGGCCGGCGCCCGGTTCGACCGACTCGAGCTGCAGGTGCTGACCTTCATCGTCCAGATCGTGCCCGACCGTGACGACGCCATCGAGCGTCTCGCCGGCCTCATGGGGGTCGGCGCCGAACAGGTCGACGGATCGCCGATCGCACTCGTCGGCACGGTCGACCAGATCATCGAGCGGCTCCGCGAACGGCGCGAGCGCTTCGGGTTCTCCTACGTGGTGGTGCACGAGGCCGAGATGGAGACCTTCGCACCGGTGGTCGCCGCGCTCACCGGCACCTGACGTGGCGGGCGCCGCACCACGCATCGGCATCTTCGGCGGCACCTTCGACCCGATCCACAACGGCCATCTCCAGGTGGCCGAGGAGGTCAGGCGCGCGCTCCGGCTGGACCGCCTCCTCGTGGTGGTGGCCAACGAGCCCTGGCAGAAGCAGGATCGCCCGGTCACCCCGGCGGAGGACCGGTACGCCATGGTCGTGGCCGCGCTGGCCGACCAACCGGGGCTCGAAGCGTCCCGCATCGAGCTCGACCGGGGCGGGCCGTCCTACACGGTGGACACCGTGCGCGAGCTCCTCGCCGGGCAGCCGGATGCCCAGCTCTTCGTGGTGGTGGGCGCGGACGTGGTCGGGGGGCTCAGTTCGTGGCACGACGAGTCGGCCCTGCGCGAGCTGGTCACCCTCGCCGTGGTGGAGCGACCGGGTGCGCCGGTCGTGGTCACCCTCCCGGGGTGGCGTACCGTCCTGGTTCCGGTCGAGCCGCTCGACGTCTCGAGCACCGGACTGCGCACCCGCCTGGAGCAGGGAGGATCCGTCTCGGGCACCGTCCCCGCGAGCGTGATCCGTTGCATATCCCGGCGCGGTCTGTACGCTACGGGGAGATGACTGTGCGGTTGATTCCCACCGAGTCCGGCAGCGCCACCACCGCACGAGTCCCCATCCAGACAGACTCATCTGACGAAACGGTGACAGTTCCGGCGCGGGTCCCGATGCCCGGTCCGCCGAATCCCGGGACCACCCGAGCCGAGACCACCGGGACCACCGGGGCCACCGATCCTGCAGACCCGGATCCCGCGGCCGTGGACCCACCCGCCGCTGGGCGCCGCGCGCTGCGCCAAGCCAGGAGCCAGCGGCGGCGGACGGCTCTGCTGTGCGCGGTGGTCCTCTTCGTGTGCTTTGCCCTTACGCTCCTCATCGTGGGCCTGGCCAGGGACCGGGCGGCACCGCCCGCCGCCGTCCTCTCGTTCGCACCCGTGCCCGCGCCGACATCCGCCACTCCGACCGTTCCCGTTCCACGCCAGACTCGACCCGATGCCGCCACGGCGTCAGAAGGAGACAACCGTTGACAACTCTGAGCCCCGTCCCGACCATCGCAACCGAGCCGCCGGAGGTGTCCGGGGAGTGGCTGGTGGCCGCTCGGGCCGCCGACGCCAAATCGGGTGCGGACACGGTCATCCTCGCGATGGGCGACCTGCTGGGGGTCACCGATGCCTTCGTCGTGACCAGCGGGCGCAACTCGCGCCAGGTGCGGACCATCGTCGACGAGGTGGAGCGCCAGGTGAAGACGCACAGTGGGCGGTCACCCGACCGGGTCGAGGGCCTGTCCGACGCTTTCTGGGTGCTGATGGACTACGGCGACTTCCTCGTCCACGTGTTCCTGGACGAGGCCCGGGCGTTCTACGACCTCGAGCACCTCTGGAGCGACGCCCCGCGCATCCGGTGGACGCCGACGGCCCGGTGAGTTCCGGGTCCGTTCAGGGAAGGGGCGCCTGGGGGGCGTAGTCGGCCCGGCCGACCGGTCGGGACACCTGGACGCCGCTGGCGGTCGGCACCTGGATACCCTGCCCGGCGATCTCGAAGCTCACGCCGGTCACCCCGGGCTGTTGTGTTGCCGTGTAGACGACCTGCGCGATGGCGAGGGTCTGGTCGGGCCCGACCACCTGGATCGGATCGGTGTGGAAGTCGACGGTGGCCACTCCGCCGACCACCGTGGCCGTGATGCCGGTGCTCGTACCGGTGAGGAACGACTGCAACCCGGCCGTCGACTCGGCCGAGGTCGGCCCGTCGAAGAGCGCTCCCACGATCTCACCGAGGGAGGCCGGGACCTGGATCTCCCGGGTCACAGCGGTCAGGTGACCGGTGGGGGAGACCAGGAAGATCGGTTCGGGGACACCGACGGTTGGGGACGATCCGCCGGCGGTCGTGGTGGTGGTCGTCGGGTCGAGCAGGTGGAAGGGAACGTCCGAACGGGCGATCGCGGTGGGTCCACCGGCGGTCGGGATACCGCATGCGGTGGCGGTCAGGCCGAGGGCGAGGAAGGCCGCAACGGACCGGCGCCGCGACCGGGTCCCGCTCACTGGACCCCCTCGCCGTTGGCCGAGCCCTGCGAGCCGTCCGCGTCGGCCGGGTGCAACGGGAGCTCCACCACGAACCGGGTGCCCCGTCCGACGGCGTTTTCGCTCCAGACGTGACCGCCGTGCAGCCGCACGTGCTCGGCCACCAGAGAGAGCCCGAGCCCGGTCCCCTGGCTCGAGTCCCGCTGCCCGGCCCTCCCACCCCGGTAGAAGCGCTCGAAGAGGTGCTGACGCTGGTCCTCGGGCACCCCGGGGCCGTTGTCCTCGACGAGCACCCTGATGGCGGTGGCGGGTAGCTCCGTGCCGTCCGGTCCGGGTCGGCCCGGACCGGGCTCGCGCTCGACCAGGACCCGGGTGACCCCGCCCGCGTAGAGCGACGCGTTCTCGACCAGGTTGGCCATGACCCGCTCGAACCGGCGCTTGTCCACCTGCAACCGGAGTCCGTCCAGCCCGGGACCGATCTCCACCGGGTAGCCCGTGGGAGGGCGGTGACCGTCAGGACGGACCGGTACCGCGGCTGCGACCGCCCGGCGCACGAGCTCTCCGGGGTCCACTTCGTCGAGTGAGAGCTCCGCCGAGCCAGCGTCGAACCGCGAGATCTCGAGCAGGTCGTCGACCATCCGGGTGAATCGCTGGAGGTCTCCGTCGAGCAGGTCGAGGGCGCGCCGCGCCCGGGGGGAGAGCTCGTCGCGGTGGCCCTCGAGTACCGCCACCGTGGCGCTCAGCGTGGTGAGCGGTGATCGGAGCTCGTGGCTCACGTCCGACGTGAAGCGCGCTTCGCGCTCGATCCGGTCCTGCAGATTGGCCGTCATCTGGTTGAAGGCGGAGGCCAGCTCCTGGAGATCGGCATCGTCGCCGACCTCGACCCGGGTGTCGAGTTGGCCCCCTGCGATGGCCACCGCCGCATCGGTCACGTCACCCAGGGGCCGGAGGGCCCGGGAGCTGGCCCAGCGACCCACGGCGGCCCCGGCGAGGGTGGTCACCAGGGCGGCGGCGCCGAGGGCGAAGGCCAGGGCCCGCAAGGTTCCGGCCAGCTCCTCGAGGGAGAACACCTCGAAGTAGGTCGACCGCACGGCCGGCAGCGGCACCCCGATCACCAGTTGCGGCGTCCCCGCAAGGGAGAAGAGCTGGGACGCCGGCGTGCCGGAGAGGACCAGGTTCCGTTCCGCAACCGGGATCGCACCCTGCCCGACCGAGATCGCGGTGGCGTACCACTGGTCTCCGGTGCGTAGCACGGAACGCGATCCGGGCAGGGTGTCGACCGATTCGATGAGCTGGGTCACATCGGTGGTCGGCGAGTGGAGCGCGTTCTGGATGAGGTCGGCGTTGGCGAAGGCCTGGCGCTGCTCGGCCGACTGGCGCTCGCTGAGGAAGGTCTGGCGGGCGGTGAAGTAGGTGATCCCGGCCATCAGGGTGGAGAGCGCGAATGCGCCGATCGTGAAGGCGAGGGTGACCCGGGCCCGGAGTCCGAGGCTGACGAGCGGTCGTGTCCAGCGGTTCGGCGGTGGCGACTGGCCCTGTCCGCCGGCTCCGGCCTGTCGGTCCGACCGGGCCACGTCTCAGACCGCCAGCTTGTAGCCCATGCCCCGCACGGTGAGGATGAACCGGGGTGTCGCGGGGTCCGGCTCGATCTTGGTGCGAAGGCGCCGCACGTGGACGTCGACCAGGCGCCCGTCGCCGAAGTAGTCGTACCCCCAGACCTGCTCGAGCAGGTGTTCGCGGCTGAGCACCTTGCCCGGATGGTCGGCCAGCTCGCAGAGCAGGCGGAACTCGGTCCGGGTGCAGTGGATCTCCTGGCCGTCCCTGCGCACCACACCGGCGTCGGGCTCGATCTCGACATCACCGAAGCTGAGGACGGCAGCGTCCTCGGCGCCGCGCGATCGGCGGAGCAGGGCCCGGATCCGGGCGGCCAACTCCTTGGCCACGAACGGTTTGGTGACGTAGTCGTCGGCACCGGCTTCGAGCCCGGCCACGACGTCGTGGGTGTCCGATCTGGCGGTCACCATGATGATCGGTACCGTTGACTGGTGGCGCAGGGTTCGGCAGGCCTCGAAGCCGTCGATGCCGGGCAGCATCAGGTCGATCAGGACAAGCTCGAAGGGCTCAGCCGTGAACCGGCCGACCGCTTCCTCGCCGCTCCCGGCGTCCTCCACCGAGTAGCCCTCGTCCTCGAGCGCCAGGCGCATCGAGGAGCGGATCCGTTCGTCGTCCTCGACGATCAGGATGCGGCTCATCGCGCGATCATGGCACGGCCGCCCCGCCTGCAGACGACGGGGCCGATGTGCGGGCGGGCGCCCGCCGGCGTCAGCTCTTCCAGATCTGGGTGGGCCAGATCGCCCCACCGATGAGGGCGAATGCCTTGCCGCCGGCCGGGGTGGTCGGGTTTGCGAAGTTCTCGACCCCGGCGAGCGCTCCGATGGCCCAGACGGTCCGGTCGGCCCAGATGTAGGGGAGGTCGGCGCCCAACAGCCGGCTGACCTCCTGGTAGGCGGCGATCTGGTCTGATGGGTTGCTCGATTGACGACCCTTGAGCAGCGCGGTCTCCATGGCCGGATCCGTGTTGCGGGCCATGTTGATCGCGAAGACCGGGGTGCTGGCGTTGGTCGGGCTCCAAAAGATGTAGTTGAGGTCGGGGTTGACCGCACCGAACTGCCGCCAGACCTGGGCCTCGAAGGTTCCGGCCAACGCGGTGTTGATGATCGACTCCTGCTGGATCGGACTGAGGGTGACGTTCATGCCGACGGTCTGGAGCTGCTGCTGGTAGTACTGGGCGATCCGGGTGGTGCTGGCGTCCGGGACGTGGTTGAGGCTGAGCGACACCGGCTGTCCGGTCTGCTGCTGCACCTCCTGGACCAGCTGCTTGGCCTTGGCCACGTCGTACACCGGGTAGCCGTTGTCCGCGACGTAGTAGGGCGAGGTCGTGGTGAACGGTCCGTTCGAGGTGGGGTTCACCCCGTGGTCGATGACAGCGACGTACTGAGCCGAGCTGATGGCATATGCCATCGCCTGCCGCACTTTCAGATTGTTGAAGGGGGGCTTGGACAGGTTGAGGAGGAGACAGCCCATGTCGGGCTCGCCCGCGACGTTCTTCGAGTCGTCGGTGTACCCGTACGAGGCGTTGTCGCGCAGCGCGCTGATCTCGATGGCGGTGTCGGTGTGCATGATGTCCACCGAGCCCGACTCGAGGCTGCTCAGGAGGGAGCTCGGGTCGGGGATCGGCTTGTAGGTGATGCTGTCGAGGTAGGGGAGCCCCGGCCGCCAGTAGTGGGGGTTCTTGGTGGCGGTGAAGTGGTCGTTCGGCACCCAATCCTGGAAGATGAACGGGCCGGTGCCGATGGGGTTGGTCTGGCTGCCCGAGTGGAGCCAGTTGGGCTCGGCGACGAATGCGAACTGGCTCCCGATCCCGCCGGTCAGGTAGTAGTCGAACGGCACCCAGGGAGATTTCATCGTGATCGTCGTCACGAGCGGCCCGGTGGTTGCGATGCTCTCGATGGTGGTGATGGCCGGACCGGTCAGGACGGCGGCCTTGTGGGCCTCGAAGTTGGCGGTCACCGCCGCGGCGTCGCACGGCGCGCCGTTGTGGAACAGCAGGTTGGGGCGCAGGGTGATCGTCCACACCGTGTAGTCACTGTTGTGGGTGACCGACGAGGCCAGGTAGGGCTGGGGCGTCCCGCTGGCGTCCAGGATCATCAGCGGGTCGAACACCGTGCGGGCGTAGAGGATCCCGACCTCGTCGAACGTGCCCTGGGTCGTGGAGAAGCCCTTCTCCTCGGTGTCGACCCCGAAGATGAGCTGACCGCCGCGCGTGGGCGTGGCGGTCGAGACACCGTCGTAGTGGGTCCCCGTCGACCCGGTCGTGGAGGTCGAACCCGAGGAGGACCCACATGCGGCGAGGAGACCGCCGGACGTGCCGATGACGGCGAGACCCGCCCCTGTGGCGGCTCCCCGTGCCAGGAACGAGCGGCGGTCGATGCGATCAGACATGTTCCCCCTTATGACAGTGCCCGGGTCACGTGGCCCTCGGCTCCTCGGATGCGATACACCTCCAGCGGCTGACGCCGGCCCCCCGTCCTGCCGTCCGGGCACGACGATAGCCCTCCGCCCAGGTCGGTGTGTGAAAAAGACGCGCAGGGACGCGGGGACGATCTCCGGACGCGGGAAGGTCCGTCGGGATGCTCTCCGACCGGTGTCCGGACCGGTACTGTTCACGTGTGGCCTGGGAGATCGCCGCCTATCGCCGCTCGGTCTCCGGACTCTCGCCGGCCACCGCGCGCGCCTACTGCTCCGACGTCGAACGGTTCACCGTCTGGGCCGGACGGGGCGGCGCCGGCGGACCATCCGAGGTCGACCGGATCACCCTCCGACGCTATCTCGCCTACCTGGCCACGAGGCGCTATGCAAAGGCCACCATCTCCCGAACGGCGGCATCGCTCCGGTCCTACTTCCAGTGGTGCGCACGGCGCGGTCTGATCGGCTCGGACCCGTCGGCGCGGCTGTCGGCGCCGGCGCCGGACTCCCGATTGCCGCGGGTGCTGAGCCACGGGGATCTGGACCGCCTGCTGACCCCGGCCACGGGCGACGCCACCGGATCGCCCGCCGTCATCGCGGGGGAGGACCCGGGCGAAGGGACCTCGCCCGGTGGGCCGAGCGCCCGGGACCGCCGTGACGACGCCGTGCTCGAACTGCTCTACGCGAGCGGGATGCGGGTGGCCGAGCTGTGCGGGCTCGACGTGGACCACCTGGACCTGGCCCGGAGGGTGGTCACGGTGACCGGAAAGGGCGCCACCCAGCGTCAGGTGCTGATCCACCAGCGCTGCGCGGCCGCCGTCCAGGGCTGGCTGGAAGGGCCTCGGGCGGCGCTGATGACCCCGACCAGTCCCCCCGAGGCGCTGTTCTACAACGGCCGGGGCAACCGGCTCGGGCCCCGGGACGTGCGGCGCATCCTCGACCGCCGATCGCCGGTGCCCACCCATCCCCACGCCCTTCGGCACAGCTTCGCCACCCACCTCCTGGACGGAGGCGCCGACCTGCGGGTCGTGCAGGAATTACTCGGGCATGCCAGCTTGCAGACCACGCAGGTCTACACTCATGTGAGCAAGGAACGCCTGCTTGCGGTCTATTCGGGGACGCATCCACGGGCCTAAGGGGACAATTGGCGACCAAACTCGACACGGTGGGCCACGGGATCGACGCCCTGTGGACCGAGTACAAGAAATCGGGTGCCCGGGCGCTACGCGATCAGCTGATCCTGCACTACGCGCCGGTGGTCAAGTACGTGGCCGGCAGGGTGTCGGTCGGGCTGCCCCGCCACGTCGACGAGGCGGATCTGGCGAGTTACGGGATCATCGGCCTGATCGACGCCATCGAACGGTTCGAGCCGGCCCGCAACATCAAGTTCGAGACCTACGCCATCCCCCGGATCAAGGGAGCCATCATCGACGAGCTCCGCTCGATCGACTGGGTGCCACGGTCGGTGCGGGCGAAGGCGCGGGCCGTCGAGCAGTCGTACTCCAAGCTCGAGGCCACACTCCACCGCACCCCGACCGACGCCGAGGTCGCCGCGGACCTGGAGATGACCGACGAGGAGTTCCAGACGGCGCTGCGCAAGATCTCGTTCGTCGGCGTGGTCGCCCTCGACGAGGTCTTCCGGGGCGGCGACCGTTCAGACCGGTCGACCCTGGGCGAGACGCTCCCGGACTCGTTGGCCGGACCACTGGACACCTTCGAGGTCAAGGAGACCAAGGAGGCCCTCATCCGTGCCGTCGGCCAGATGGCCGAGCGGGAGAAGACCGTCCTCACCCTCTACTACTACGAAGGTCTGACCCTGGCGGAGATCGGCGACATCCTCGGGGTCACCGAGAGCCGGGTCTGCCAGATCCATACCAAGGCCGTCCTGCAGCTGCGGGCCAAGCTCGCCGACCGGCCCGAGGGGACCGGTCGCCCCTCGGGTGCGAAGGCCGCCAAGGGGACCGCGACGACCAAGACCGTCACCCGCGCCGTCGGCTGAGCCGACGCGGATGCCCCTGCCCGGTCGGGCGGGGCGCCGAGTGGAGGCCCCCACCCCGGGGCACTAACATGGTCGGGTCCGTCGACCGGCGGGCACTCGAGCAGTACCGATCAGCACCCGGCCGCGTCCGCGGTCGCCCCATGCGGGGTGCAGCAGCCGGGGTGGAACAACCGTCCAAGGAGCAGCCAGATGGCCGTCGTCACCATGAAGCAATTGCTGGGCGCGGGCGTCCACTTCGGGCACCAGACCCGCCGGTGGAACCCCAAGATGCGCAGGTTCATCCTCGGGGAGCGCAACGGGATCTACCTGATCGATCTTCGTCAGACCATGAAGGGGATCGAGGAGTCCTACGGGTACATCCGGGACCTGGTCGCCGCCGGCGGCACCATCCTCTTCGTCGGGACCAAGAAGCAGACCCAGGGACCGGTCGCCGTCTACGCGGAGGCCTGCGGGATGCCGTATGTGAACGAGCGCTGGCTGGGCGGGATGCTGACCAACTTCCAGACGGTCTCGACCCGGGTCAAGCGCATGAAGGAATTCGAGGCCATGCAGAAGGCCGGCGACTTCGACGCGATGCCCAAGAAGGAGGCCCTGCGCCACACCCGCGAGCTCGAGAAGCTCCAGCGCAACCTCGGGGGCATCCGCGGGCTGGACAAGCTGCCGGACGCCATCTTCGTGATCGACACCAAGAAGGAGCACATCGCGGTCACCGAGGCCAACAAGCTGGGCCTGCCGGTCGTGGCCGTGGTCGACACCAACTGTGACCCCGACGTGATCACCCATGTGATCCCCGGAAACGACGATGCCATCCGCTCGGGCGCACTGCTCTGCAGGGTGGTGGCCGACGCGGTCTCCGAGGGCCGTTTCATCGCCCAGCAACGTCCGGCCGTTGTTCCGCCGCCGCCCGCGCCGTCGCCTGCTGCAGCGCCTCCGGCCGCAGAGACGGCCCCCGCGGCCTCTGCGCCGACTGCCGAATCCGCCCCTGCGAACTCGGCGTCAACTACAGAATCTGCACCCGCGTCTGACGGCCCCGCCCTCGCAGACCCGCCCGTCGCTCCACACCCGCCGGTCGCCGCCCCCGCGGCTGAGGCACCCGCGGCCGAGGCCGCCGCGGACATCGTGACGTCTGCACCCGACGCACCACCCGCCGATTCCCCGGCAGCTGCGCCGGCTGGGGCCGCTGCCGACGCCGCCCCTGAGGCTCCGGCTACCCCTGCCGCCGAGGCCGCAGCTGCCGACGCCACCCCGACGAGCACGACTCAGGAGGTCTAACCGTGGCTGATTTCTCCGCCAAGGACGTCCAGAGGCTCCGCCAGCGCACCGGTGTGGGCATGCTCGACGCGAAACGCGCCCTGGAGGAGAATGACGGCGACATGGAGGAGGCGATCGTGTGGCTGCGAGAGCAGGGCCTCGCCAACCAGTCCAAGCGCGCCGATCGCGACGCGTCCGAGGGTGCTGTCGCCATCGGCGCCGCCGAGGGTGTGGCCTCCATCGTGCAGCTCCGCTCGGAGACGGACTTCGTGGCCAAGTCTCCAGAGTTCGTGGCCCTCGCGACCGAACTGGCCGACCTCGTCGTCGCCAAGGGCACGACTGCCGTCGAGGAGCTGGCTGAGGAGCTGGACCGGCTCAAGATCACCCTCAAGGAGAACATCTCGATCGGCCAGGTCGTCCGCATCGAGGCCCCCAAGGGCGGAGTGGTCGACTCCTACCTCCACCTGCAGGCCGGTCGCGGTGTGAACGCGGTGGTCGTGGCCCTCGCCGGCGGGAACGCCGAGCTCGCTCACGACATCGCCGCGCACATCGCCTTCGCCCGTCCGACCTACATCACCCGGGAGGACGTGCCCGAGGGCGAAGTGGCCGCCGAGCGCGAGACCGTCGAGAGGATCGCCCGCAACGAGGGAAAGCCCGAAGGCGCCCTTCCCAAAATCGTCGAGGGCCGCCTGGGCGGGTGGTACAAGGAGCGCGTCCTCGTCGATCAACCCTTCGTCAAGGACGAGAAGCAGACCATCGGGAAACTGCTCGGCGACGCCACCGTGACCGAATTCGCGCAGGTCATCGTCGGCGACTGAAGCGACGACGTGGGCCAACGACAGCGGATCATCCTGAAGCTCTCCGGCGAGGCCCTCGCCTCGTCGGCCTCGGACGAGACGATCGACTCGGCGGTCGTCGAGCAGCTGGCGGTGGAGATCGCGAGCTCCCGTGACGAGGTCGACCTCGAACTGGCCGTCATGGTCGGCGGCGGGAACATCTGGAGAGGCACCACCGGGGCAGGCGCCGGCATGGACCGGGCCACCTCGGACACCATGGGGATGCTGGGAACGGTGATCAACGCGCTCGCCCTCCAGGACGCCCTCGAGCACCACGGTCAGCCCACGCGGGTGCTGTCCGCCGTCCAGATGGCCGAGGTCGCCGAACCGTACATCCGGCGCCGGGCGATCAGGCACCTGGAGAAGGGCCGCGTCGTGGTCTTCGCCGCCGGGATGGGCAACCCGTACTTCACCACCGATACGTCGGCCGCCCTGCGGGCGGCCGAGATCGAGGCGAGCCTGCTGTGCAAGGGCACCCACGGTGGCGTCGATGGCGTCTACAGCGCGGACCCCAGGCTGGACCCCACCGCCACCCGGTACGACGAGATCTCGTTCATGGAGGTGGTGGCCAAGGATCTCCGTGTGATGGATCTCACGGCGATCACCTTCTGCAAGGACAACGGGCTACCGATCAGGGTCTTCGATCTGATGGGACCGGGAAACATCCGCAAGGCGCTCGGCGGAGAGCCGATCGGCACCCTCATCCGATGAGCACCACGATCCGATGAATTGGCAGGTGGATCTCCGTTCTGGGTGCACCCGAACCCTGCTGACTACGCTGGTCGGCTGATGGACGACGACCTCATCTCACTCCTGGTATCCGACGCCACCGAGCACATGTCCAAGGCGGTCGAGCACACCCAGGGCGAGTTCAGCGCCATCCGCACGGGGAGGGCAACGCCGGCCCTCGTCGAGCATCTGAAGGTCGACTACTACGGCACCGAGACCGAGCTGCGCCAGATGGCGGGCTTCAGCGTCCCCGAGGCCCGCCTGCTGGTGGTCTCCCCCTACGACAAGGGATCTCTCGGGGCCATCGAGAAGGCGCTCCAGGGGTCCGACCTGGGCATCACCCCTTCCAACGACGGAACGGTCATCCGGCTCTCCTTCCCGGTGCCCACCGAGCAGCGCCGCCGGGAGCTGGTCAAGGTCGTCAAGCAGAAGGCGGAGGATGGCAAGGTGGGAGTACGCAACGCGCGTCGTGCCGCCCGGCACGATCTCGAGGCGATGCACAAGGACGGCGACCTCTCGAGCGACGAGCTCGAGCGGGTGGAGAAGGATCTGGACCGGCTCACGCAGGACCACGTGGCCGCGATCGACCGGCAGCTCACCCACAAGGAGCAGGAGCTCCTCGAGATCTGACCTCAGCCGGACCCGTTCCGGCATCGACACTGATCAGCAGACGGACCGGCGACGAGCGAGAGCGACGAGCAACGAGATGGCCAGGACGGCCGGCCCGTTCCTGGGGAGGAAGCAAACGAAGTGGACAACGGCCCGGACCGGGAAGAGGACGATCTGACCAGGACCGACACCCCTGTGGTGCGACCTGAGCCGACTGGTCCGGCCACCGACCGAGTACGGATCGTGGGAGCCGAGACCGCCGCGGAGATCACCTCCGAGCTCCCGGTCGTCCCCCCCGAGGGGAGCGAACCCGACGAGCCGGGATCCTCCTCGGTGCGGATCCTCGATGAGAGCTCCGGTGCCGATACCGGTGTCGAGCCCGTGGCGCCCGGTCAGACCGCCGTGCCCGCCGGGGGAGCGGCTCCGACCGAGCTCCCCCACTGGACCGAGCCTCCCACCGGCCAGGTGCCCGCCGTGCTCTCGAGGGAGCCTGAAGAGGGGTCCGGCAGCGGGATCCTGCCGCCCAGCTGGCGGGAGGAGGACGCCGACTGGACCGCTCACGAGGAGGCCTTCGAGCCGTCCATGTTCAGCGACGAGCACAGCACGCTCGGCTCTCTCGACGAGACCCACGGCACCGATGCCGAGCGGCGGCCCTGGGAGTTCGACCTCGGCTCGGTGAAGCCGGGCGCGCCGAGCCCGGGCGCGGCCCATCCCCCCGGAGGGGCCGTCGATCCCATCACCGCACCGGTCGAGCTGGCGAGGTCCGGGTCCGATGCCGGTCCCGAGGAGTACCCGGCGTCCGACTCCGCCGGAACCGGGGAGGCGCCCACCACCTGGCTGCCGATCCCTCCTGCGGACACTGCAACCGTGGAGGGCGCGGCATCCGGGACGGGGCATTCGGGCGACGCCGACGTGCGGACTCCGGAGGGAGCCCCGGCCGATCCGGATCCGTCCGAGCGGGACCGTCCGAGCGGCACCGAGCCAGCGGAACGGGCCCACCGGAGCGGCCTCCGACCGACGCGCATGCGGGCCAAGCGTCCCGACCAGGCAGCCGACCTCCCGACCGGCGAGCCGGCTGGTGCCTCGGTCACCGATGTGCCGGGTGCCGGCCGCCCGAGGGGCGGCGTGGCCGCGCTGGCCGCCGCCGACCGGACGGCCGAGCGCGCGAGCGTCCAGGAGGCCGGCGGCACGGTCGACCAACCAGCGGGCGCAGGGTTCCCCGGTCAGGAAGCCGCCACCGCGACCACGGCGGTTCCGGCGGGTTCCCGTCGGCGACGGTCGCTGCGCCGGCCGCCCTCCGACGGATCGCGTCCGTTGCGCAGCAGCAACGGCCCGTACACGCCCGAGGTCACCGGAGGAGGACCCCCGGCACCCCGGGCGGGGCAGCGGCCCGAACCGGCTGGACGCGATGCCGGGGCGGGGACCGGCATCGGCATCCGCGTGGGCACCGGCATCGCCGTTGCGGTCGTGGCCCTCGCTGCATTCAAGATCGGGACCGTCACCTCGTTGGTCCTGAGTCTGGTCGTCGTGACCTTCGCCGCGGGCGAGTGCTTCGCCGTCCTGCGGAAGGTCGGCTACCACCCTGCCACCCTCCTCGGGCTCGCCGGCACGATCTCGCTGATGGTCGGTGCCTATACCAAGGGGGTCGCCGCCCTTCCCCTCGTGATGGTCCTCGTCACCGTCTTCACGCTGCTGTGGTACATGTTCGGGGTCGAACGCGGGTCGCCGGTGGCCGGCTCCGCCGCGACCCTCTTCACGGTCGCATGGGTCTCGTTGCTCGGCGCCTACGCCGGGCTCCTGCTCTCACCGTCGACCTTCCCGGACCGGCACGGCATCGCCTTCCTCCTCGGCGCCATCATCGCCACCGTGGCCAACGACGTCGGGGCCCTCGTCGTGGGCCGCTGGATCGGCAGTCGGCCGCTGGCGCCGACAATCAGTCCGAACAAGACCTGGGAGGGACTGATCGGAGGTGCTGTGGTCACGGTCGTGGTCTCCACCGTCGCGGTGGGAGCAATCCACCCGTGGACAGCCTCGAGGGCAGCGCTGCTGGGGGTCGTGGTGGCCGTGGTCGCACCCCTCGGCGACCTGAGTGAGTCCCTGCTCAAGCGGGATCTCCGCCTCAAGGACATGGGCAAGCTCCTGCCCGGCCACGGCGGTGTCCTCGACCGGGTCGACGCCCTGCTCTTCGTGCTCCCCGCCACGTACTACCTGGTGCGCGCCCTCAACATCGGTTGACTTTCGGGCAGGCTGGAGGGATGCGCCCCCCGATCGGTGACCCGAGTGCCGCTCCTCGTCCGGTCACCGACGGCACCGGCCCGGTGTCGGTCAGCGTGGTCGGGTCGACCGGCTCGATCGGGACCCAGACGCTCGAGGTGGTGGCGTCATCGCCGGACCGGTTCGACGTGGTGGCGCTCGGCGCGCAGCGCTCGGTCGATGCGCTCGTGGTCCAGGCACGCACGTTCCGGCCGGCTGTGGTGGCCATCGGCGACCCGTCACTCGCAGGGGAGCTGGCCGGGCGGTTGCCCGCGGGCATCGAGGTGCTGGCCGGGACGGACGGGCTGGCATCCATCGCGACGGTGGCCGACGTGGCGGTCAATGGTGTGGTCGGGTTTGCCGGCCTGAGCGTCACGCTCGCCGCCCTCGAGGCCGGCCGGCGCCTGGCCCTGGCCAACAAGGAGTCGATCATCGCCGGCGCCCAGGTGGTGGCGCGGGCCCGCCGGACACCCGGGGCCGAGATCATCCCGGTCGACTCGGAGCACTGCGCGCTCCACCAGTGCCTGCGCGCCGGGCGTGCCGATGACGTCGCCCGCCTGCTCCTGACCGCCTCGGGGGGACCGTTCCGTGGCCGGACCGCCGACACACTGCGCTCGGTCGGGGTGGCCGAGGCGCTGTCCCATCCGACGTGGGCCATGGGACCCAAGATCACGGTCGATTCGTCGACCCTGATGAACAAGGGCCTCGAGGTCATCGAGGCCCATGAGCTCTTCGGTGTCCCCTACGACGCCATCGACGTGGTGGTCCATCCCCAGTCCGTGGTCCACTCGATGGTCGAATTTGCCGATGGGGCCGTGGTGGCCCAGCTGTCCCTCCCAGACATGCGACTCCCCATCGGGTATGCCCTGGCCTACCCGGCCCGACTGCCCCAGGCCTTCGGAGCCATCGACTGGGCCCGGCTCTCCGTCCTCGAATTCGAGCCACCCGACCGGACCGCCTTCCCCTGTCTCGACCTGGCCTTCCGGGCCGGACGAACCGGCGATCTGGCCCCGGCCTGGCTCAACGCGGCGAACGAGGTGGCGGTGGCCGCCTTCCTCGCCGGGCGCATCACCTGGCCGTCCATCGCCCGAGTCGTGGAGGCCACGCTCGACCGCTACGAGTCCGAGGTCGGCAGCGGCGGGTCCGCCCGCTCGGTCGACGACGTGCTCGATGCCGACGCCACCGCCCGCCGCCTCGCCGAGCAGGCCGTCCGCGCAGGGGAGGCGGCGTGAGCAGCCCTCCCGGCACCATCGCGCGCGACCCGGCCAACGCCCCCCCGGGAGTGTCCCACGGGACCGGAGGTGCGCCGAAGTCCGCCCGGCGTTCCGCCATCGAGCTGCTCGCGGCCGTCGCCGTGCTGGTGGCGCTCGCCGTGGCATCCGGACAGGGCGATCTGCTCGTGGTGGTCGTCTGCCTCATCGTCATCGTGATGGTCCACGAGCTCGGGCACTTCCTTGCGGCCAAGCACGGCCGGATGAAGGTCACCGAGTACTTCCTCGGGTTCGGCCCCCGGTTGTGGTCCTTCCGTCGTGGGGAGACCGAGTACGGCATCAAGGCCCTCCCCCTGGGCGGCTACGTGAAGATCCCGGGGATGACCAACCTCGAGGAGGTCGATCCGGCAGACGAGGCACGCACGTACCGCGAGCAGCCGTTCCATGCCCGCCTGCTGGTGGCGGTGGCGGGCTCGGCCATGCACTTCCTGATGGCGTTCGTGCTGCTGTGGGCCCTGTTGACCTTCGTCGGGCTGCCAAATGCCAACCAGGTCGAGATCCAGGGACTGTCCCAGGTGGGGAGCGGGCCCGGCCCGGCCAAGGTGGCCGGCGTCCGGCCCGGCGACATCGTGGTGTCCCTCGACGGGCGATCGGTCGGAGGGAACAGCAATGCCCTGATCTCGGCGATCCATGACCACCCCGGCCGGCCGGTCACCCTGGTGGTCGACCGGGACGGCACCGACCACACCCTGGTGGTGACCCCGGCCAACGGGCGGACCGCCCACGAGGACGGGGTGGCCGCGCCACCGGGAACCGCCCCGTTCGGTCTGATCGGGGTCAGCTTCGGCTCCCCGGTACAGCGCGTCGGGCCGCTGCGGGCCGTCGCATCCTCTGGGGCCGAGTTCGTCCACATCGCCTGGGCTTCGATGGTCGGCGTCGCCCACCTCTTCAGTCCCGCCGGAGTCGCCCAGCGGTTCGACCAGGTGAGCAGCGCCAAGGCCGCGAGCCAGGCGACGGCCGACGGCACCCGGGTCCAGTCGATCGTGGGGGTCGTCCAGACCGCACGGGACGCAGCGCAGGCCGGCATCGGCAGCCTGCTCACGATCCTCATCGTCATCAACCTCTTCTTCGGGATCTTCAACCTCTTCCCGATGCTGCCGCTCGACGGCGGCCACGTGGCGATCGCGGTCTACGAGAAGATCCGCACCGGCCGGCGCGCTGTGCGCTACCAGGCCGACGTGACCCGGTTGATGCCGGTCACCTGGGCGTTCGTGCTCTTCCTGTTCGTCCTGTTCTCCACCGCCCTGCTCAACGACATCATCCATCCCATCGGCAACCCGTTCGGCTGACGGGGCTGCCGCTCCGAGGGCGGCGCTCAGTAGCATGGGGAGATGGCATCGACGGCCCGGACCCTGAGCGAGCGGCGGCCGACCCGTCAGATCCAGGTGGGCGGTGTGACCGTCGGTGGCGGCGCACCGGTGACGGTCCAGTCGATGACCACCACCAAGACCGCCGACGCCGAGGCGACCCTCAGCCAGATCTACGCGTTGGCCGCGGCGGGCGCCGACCTGGTGCGGTGCACCTGCAACGAGGAGGCGGCAGCCGAAGGGCTCGCCCGGATCATCCCCCGTTCACCGGTTCCGATCATCGCAGACATCCATTTCCACCACGAGATGGCCCTGGCCGCCCTCGAGGCGGGGGTGCAGGGCCTGCGGCTCAATCCGGGCAACCTGCGCAAGGCGCACGAGATCAAGCAGGTGGCCGCCGAAGCGAAGGACCGGGGCGTGCCCATCCGGATCGGGGTCAATGCCGGCTCCCTCCACCCCGACCTCTACAAGCGGTTCGGCGGGGCCACCCCCGAAGCCCTGGTCGAGTCGGCCCGGATGGAGCTCGCCTACTTCGCGGAGGTCGACTTCGAGGATGTCAAGATCTCGGTCAAGGCATCGTCGGTGCCCCTGATGATCGAGTCGTATCGCCTCGCCTCGGAGACCTTCGACCACCCGTTGCACCTCGGGGTGACCGAAGCCGGTCCTCCGCCCGCGGGACTGCTGAAGGGCACCGCCGGCATCGCCACCCTCCTCGCAGAGGGCATCGGCGACACCATCCGGTACTCGCTGACCGCCGATCCGGTCGAGGAGGCCCGCGCCGGCCGTCAGCTCCTCGAGGCCCTCGGCCTGCGCGAGCGCTCCGGGCTCGACCTCATCGCCTGCCCGAGCTGCGGCCGGGCCGAGATCGACGTGATCGCGGTGGCCGAGGCGGCCCAGGCCGCCCTCGAGGACCGGAACCTGCCCATCCAGGTGGCGGTCATGGGCTGCGTCGTCAACGGCCCCGGGGAGGCCCGCGAGGCCGACCTCGGCATCGCGGCCGGCCGCAAGCGCGGCCATCTGTTCATCAAGGGGAAGATCGTCCGGGTGGTCCCCGAGGGCGAGATGGTCGAGGCGCTGGTCGCGGAGGCCGAACGGCTGGTCGCCGAGGGGGTCGAGGCCCGGTTGGCCGCGGCCGACGGGTCCGCGGAGGCGGAGGCCGAGGCGGACCGTCGCGCACTCCTCGACGCCAGGGGGGCGGATGCCAACGCCTCGGAGACCAAGGTCGCTCTCATCCGCAAGCGCTTCGGCGAGGAGCGGACCACCGACTGAGGGTTCGCAGGGAGGCCCGCCGGACGCACCGTCACCGCGGCCGGTCCCCTCGGGATCGCGATTCGGCTGCTCGTGGGCGCCGAGGGGCGTGGCGTCGCTCGGAGAGGCGCGAATTCGCACGTCACAACGGACGCGGGCGGGCCCGGCGCTGCTATACTTGCAGGTCTGCCGTTCGGTTGGGGTGGAGTGACGCTGGACAAGCGTGGGCGGACAGCCCACGCTTTTGTTTTGTTCGGAACACCTCCTCCCGGGGGCAGCGAGGGTCGGTTGCGCTCGGTCGCCGCCTCCCCCGGCAGCACAGGAAGACAGACGACGGACACAGGCTGACCGCGAACACGGACATCGGAGAGGAGACAGTGCAGATGGTCGAGGATCTCTTCACCGCGCTCCAGCCGACGGTGACCGCCTGCGATCTCGAGCTCGTCGACGTCGTGCTCGCGTCGGGCGTGCTCCAGGTCGTCGTCGACCGAGAAGGTGGCGTCGATCTCGAGGCCCTGACCGACGCCAGCCGAGCCGTCTCGGCCGTGCTCGACGACCTGGACCCGGTTCCCGGCCGGTACTCGCTCGAGGTCTCGAGCCCGGGCATCGAACGCACCCTCCGCACGCCCGCCCACTTCATCAAGGCAGTGGGCGCCGCGGTGACCATCAAGACCCGCCCCCAGGTGCCCGGCGACCGGCGCAGACGCGGCACGCTGTTGGAGGCGGACCAGGAAGGCTTCCTGCTCGACGTCGACGGTACCGACGACGCGCCGGTGCGGCTGGCCTACCGCGACATCGACCGGGCGCGGACGGTCTTCGTCTGGGGCGCGAGCGACCGCGCCCCGGGCCGGCCTTCCGGAAAGAAGACGAAGACGAAGGCGGAGGAGAAGAGGAAGCAGGTCGTGACCCCATGAGCAAGACGAACTTCGAGTTCCTCGACGCGCTCGGCCAGATCGCACGCGACAAGGGCATCTCGGTCGAGACGCTCCTGGACGCCCTAGCCAACGCCCTGGTCGCGGCGTACAAGCGCCGTCCCGACGCGGCCGAGGAGGCCGTCGTCACCATCGATCCGGACTCGGGTGAGATCCGCGTCTACGGCCAGGAGCTCGACGACGACGGCAACGTGGTCCGCGAGTGGGACGATACGCCCGACGACTTCGGGCGTATCGCCGCCCAGACCGCCAAGCAGGTCATCCTGCAGCGGATCCGCGAGGTCGAGCGAGATCTCAAGTACGAGGAGTACGCCGGGCGGGAGGGCGACATCGTGACCGGGATCGTCCAGCAGACCGACAACCGGTACACGCTGCTCGATCTGGGGAAGGTCGAAGCGCTGCTGCCTCAGGCCGAACAGGTCTCCTACGAGCGCTACGAGCACGGTGCGCGGCTCAAGGCCTACATCGTCGAGGTCCGCAAGACGACCAAGGGGCCCCAGATCGTGGTGAGTCGCAGCCACCCCGGCCTCATCAAGCGGCTCTTCGAGCTCGAGGTCCCCGAGATCTCCTCCGGCGCGGTCGAGATCAAGGCGGCCGCCCGCGAGCCCGGGCACCGGACCAAGATCGCGGTGTGGTCGAACGACCCCAATGTCGATCCTGTCGGAGCCTGCGTGGGCGCCCGCGGCTCGCGTGTCCGCATGGTGACCAACGAGTTGCGGGGTGAGCGGGTCGACGTCGTCCCCTACTCGGACGATCCGGTCGAGCTCATCCAGTCGGCGCTGGCACCGGCCCGAGTGCGCGAGGTGCGCCTCGACGACGAGTCGGGGACCGCCACGGTCATCGTGAGCGACTACCAGCTCTCGTTGGCCATCGGCAAGGAGGGTCAGAACGCCCGCCTTGCGGCCAGGCTGACCGGGTGGCGGATCGACATCAAGAGCGAGACGCAGCTGGCCGACGAGGAGTCGGGGTACGCGGGCGAGGAGTGGGCCGAGGGCGAATGGGTCCAGAACGAAGCCGGCGAGATGGTCTGGCAGCCGGCCGAGGGCGGGACGGCCGTCTCGGCGACGGAGTGGTCCCAGGGTGCCGACGGCGCCGAGGGCCCGGACCCCGCCAGCGCGGCTGACGGGGAGGTGGCGGGGGAGATGGCGGTCGCGCCGACCGCCGGTCCCCCGGACGAGGAGGCCGCCGCCGTCCCGAGCGGTGAGGGCTCCGCGGGGAACCATGCCGGGGAGGGTCCGGCATAGTCCCTGAGCGGACCTGCATCGGGTGTCACCGGACCGGCGCGGTGGACGGCATGGTCCGGGTCGTCCGCACCGAGGACGGGTCGTTGGCCATCGGTCGGATGCTCCCGGGACGGGGGGCATGGCTGTGCGGCGAGGGTGCCGGCTGCCTCGGCCTGGCGGAGAAGCGCCGGGCCTTCGACCGGGCCTTCCGGGGCCCGGTGTCCGAGGCTTCCGTGGCGGCGCTGTACGAGGAGCTGAATCAACCGGCGGGCGAGAAGGTGGTGCCGGGCTCGGAGGGCCCGGTGCCGTGATGTGCGAGGATATGGGTTCGTATGTGCCTGTAGGCATCTGCGACGTCGAAGGAAGGGCAGTCACAGCCGTTGCCGAAGAAGATCCGGGTCTACGAGCTCGCTCATGAGCTCGGCCTGACCAACAAGGAAGCTCTAGATCTCTGCCTGTCCCTCGGGATGGGCGTCAAGAGCCATTCGTCGTCCATCGAGGACGCGCAGGCAGACCGCGCCCGGAGGAAGGCCGATCGGGAGGGCCTCCGACGGGAGGTGCAGCCCGAGGAGCCGGCTCCCACCAAACAGGCACCGGCCAAGAAGGCGGTGGCCAAGAAGGCGACGCCGGTTGTGCCGGCGGGGGAGCCCGCACTCGACTCCCCGACCGGTGACGGCCGTTCCGTCGAGCCACCCGCTCCGGCTGCCACCCCGTCCCCACAGAAGCGCGCCGGCACCCGCCTGATCACGAGTCGGCCGGCCTCCGAGCAGCCCTCTGTCATCGCGGCTCCTCGCCCGGCTCCACCGGTCGCGGCACCGCCCGCGCCCTCCCCGGTGGTCCCGCCGGCCCCCGCTGTGCCGCGCCCGGCACCGGCCCGTCCGGCCCCCGCCGCCGTCCAGACTCCGGCCGTGCCCGCCGCAACGCCTGCTCCGGCCACACCCGCCGCCCCCGCTGCAGCCGCACCTCCTGCGGCAGCGGCAGCCCCCGCCGCAGCGGCAGCCGCCCCTCCGACCGCCTCGCCACCCTCTTCGGCTCCGGTCCGGCCACCGACGAGTGCCTCCGGCCGGCCGATCCCGCCGCCCCCGGGCGGGCCACCCCGTTCGGTCACCGGCAAGCCCATCCCACCTCCCCCCGGGTCGGGCGGGCGGCGTCCAGGACCTGGCGCGCCCCGACCGGGTGCCCCGAGCGGGTACGCCGGTCGTCCGGGGGGTGCAGGTGCGGGCCGTCCAGGTGGACCACGCACCGGTGGGCCTCCCGGCACCTCGGGCGGCGGGTACGGCGGTCGTGCCGGAGGAGGGTCGACCGGGGGCTATGCCGGCCGTCCCGGTGGTGGTCCCGGCGCGGGCGGACCCGGAGGCCGCGGGGGCCCGGGTGTCGGTCGCGGACGACCCAACCAGCGTCGTCCACGCCGGCGCCGTCGGAACCTCGAGGAGCTCGAGCCGACCCAGCTGACCGCCTATGCGCCGTCGACCGCCCCGGTCCCGGACTCCGAGGTCATCATCGAGCGAGGCTCGACGGCGCGCGACCTCGGGCCCAAGCTCAACCGGTCGGCCGGCGACGTGGTCCGCTTCCTGTTGCTCCAGGGGGAGATGGTCACCGCCACCCAGTCGCTGACCGACGACATGATCGAGCTGTTCGCCGCCGAGCTCGGAGCCGAGGTCCGTCTCGTGGACCCCGGAGAGGAGCGCGAGGCCGAGCTGCTGGCCAAGACGTTCGAGGACGAGGAGGAGGAGGACGAGGCCGAGCTGCGGCCCCGGCCGCCCGTCGTGACCGTGATGGGCCACGTCGACCACGGCAAGACCCTGCTCCTCGACCGGATCCGCTCGACCGATGTCGTGGCCGGGGAGGCGGGGGGGATCACCCAGCACATCGGCGCCTACCAGGTCGAATGGGAGGGGCATCCGATCACCTTCATCGACACACCGGGCCACGAGGCCTTTACCGCGATGCGTGCCCGGGGCGCCGATGTGACCGACATCGTGGTCCTGGTCGTGGCGGCAGACGACGGGGTCATGCCTCAGACCGTCGAGGCCATCGACCACGCCCGGGCGGCCGAGGTCCCGATCATCGTGGCGGTCAACAAGATCGACCGCGAGGAGGCCGATCCGAACCGGGTCCTCCAGCAGCTGTCCGAACAGGGGCTGGTGCCGGAGGCCTGGGGCGGAGACACGATCAGCGTCGAGGTCTCGGCACTCGAGAACCTGGGGGTCGAGGATCTCCTCGAGCAGATCGTCCTGGTCGCCGAGGTCGAGGAGCTCGTGGCCACCCCCGAGGGGCGCGCGCGGGGCGTCGTCCTCGAGGCCGAGCTCGAGATCGGCCGCGGCCCGGTGGCCTCGGTCATCGTCGAGCGGGGCACCCTTCGGGTCGGCGACCCGATCGTGGCCGGCGCAGCCTGGGGAAAGGTCAAGGCCCTGGTCGACGATCACGGGGATCAGATCAAGGAGGCCCCACCGTCCACGCCGGTGCAGGTCCTCGGCTTCTCCGAGCCACCCGAGGCCGGCGACGAGTTCCGGGTGGCACCGGAGCTGGCCCAGGCCCGGACCATCGGTGAAGCCCGTGCCCACCGGTACCGGGTGGCCGGGCACGTGCCCGCCGCCACCTCTGCGCTCGGGGGGGCGAAGCTCGAGGACCTCTTCGAGCAGATCCAACGCGGCGAGACGGCCACCCTCAACCTGATCCTCAAGGCCGACGTCCGGGGCTCACTGGAAGCGGTCACCGAGAGCCTTCGCAAGCTCGAGCGCGACGACGTGAAGCTGAGCTTCGTCCACCGCGGCGTGGGCGGGATCACCGAGTCGGACGTGGAGCTCGCCCAGGCTTCGAACGCCACCATCATCGGATTCAATGTCCGCCCCGACCGACGCGCGCGGGAGATGGCGGCCAAGGTGGACGTCGAGGTCCGTACCTACGAGATCATCTACAAGCTGCTCGAGGACCTCGAAGCGGCAATGCTCGGCATGCTGTCGCCGGTGTTCGAGGAGATCGTGACCGGTGAGGCCGAGGTCCGCCAGGTGTTCCGGATCCCGCGGGTCGGCGCGATCGCCGGCTGCTACGTTCGCGACGGCATGATCACCCGGGGCTCCAAGGTCCGCTTCCTGCGCGACGGCGCCGTCATCTGGAAGGGTTCGGTCACCTCCCTCCGGCGGTTCAAGGACGACGCCCGGGAGGTCCAGTCCGGATTCGAGTGCGGGATCGGCCTCTCCGACTACCAGGATCTCAAGGAAGGCGACATCATCGAGACCTACGAGGAGCGGGAGATCCCCCGCACCTAGTCGTGGCCGACGCCCCACTGCGGGGCGGCACGTCCCGGTGATCGTGGATGGACCGGAGGAGCTGTGGCACGTCGTCAGGGCAACCGGGGAGCCGCCCCTTATCCGCGCTCGCTGCGGGTCAACCAGGTCCTGCGCCAGGTGGTTGCCGAGGAGCTCGAGCGTCTTGCCGATGCCGACGAACGACTGCGTCTGGTCACGGTCACCTCGGTGGACACCGCTCCCGATCTGCGCCACGCCACCGTGTTCCTGAGCTCGCTCTCCGAGGAGGCCGCCGCGGCGCTCGACGACCGGCGGGTGCAGGTGCAGCGCGCGGTCGGGCGCCAGGTGCAGATGAAGCGGACCCCACAGCTCGCGTTCGTCCAGGACCCGGCCGTGGTGGCCGGTGGCCGGGTGGACGCCGTGCTGCGGCGGATCCGGGAATCGGAGCTCGGGGATGCCCCGCCCGGGGAGGGACCGGTGTCAGAGGGGTGAGCGCCGCTCCGTCGGATCAGATGAACGGCCTGGTGGTGGTGGACAAGGAGGCCGGGTGGACGTCCCACGACGTGGTGGCCCGCTGCCGGCGTATCTTCGGGCAGAAGCGGGTCGGCCACGCCGGGACACTCGATCCCGACGCCACCGGGGTCCTACTGGTCGGGCTCGGGCGGTCCACCCGGTTGCTGCGCTTCCTGACCGCGTTGCCGAAGACCTACGAGGCCGAGGTGGTCCTGGGTACGACCACCTCCACCCTGGACGCCTCCGGCGAGGTCACCGGTACCTGGGACATGGACGGCGTCTCCTTGGCTGCGGTGCGCCAAGCGGCGCGCGGGCTGACCGGAGCCATCGAGCAGGTACCCCCGATGGTCTCCGCGGTGAAGGTCGGTGGGCGGCGGCTCCACGCCCTCGCCCGGGAGGGCATCGAGGTCGAGCGGCAGCCGCGTCCGGTGACGGTGTACCGGTTCGAGGTCATGCCGGCGATGACCCCGGGCGTCTACCGGATCGAGGTCGAGTGTTCGTCGGGCACTTACGTCCGGGTGCTCGCAGCCGATCTGGGGGAGGCACTCGGTGGGGGAGCGCACCTGCGCAACCTCCGGCGGACCCGGATCGGGTCGTTCTCCGCCGAGGACGCCCGGCCGCTCGACGAACTGACCCCCGCGGTGGTGCTCTCCCCGGCCCAGGCCATGCGTGACCTCGACCAGGTGGTCGTGCCGCTCGACGCCCAGAAGCTGGTCGCCCGGGGACTGCCCCTCGACCGCGTACCGCTCGGCGTCTCGGGAGACGGCCCCTGGGGACTGGTCGACGACGGCCACCACCTGCTGGCGGTCTACGAAGCCACCGAGACCGACCGGATCCGTCCGGCCGTGGTCGTCCGGGCGGCCGGCTGAGCAGTCCGGCATCGATCGAGGACGCCCGGGTGCCGTCGGTGTCCTGCTGACGCGGCAGTAACCTTCCTCGCTATGGAGATCGTGGTGGAGGCCGACCCGAGGACGGCCCCCCCTGGGGGATCTGCGGTGACGATCGGCGCCTATGACGGCGTCCACCTGGGACATCGCGCCCTCCTGGCCGAGCTGCGTGAGAGGGCCGAGGCGAACGGGCTGGCCACCGTCGTGGTCACCTTCGACCGGCACCCGGCCTCGGTCGTGCGGCCCGAGTCCGCTCCCAAGCTCCTCTGCGACCTCGACCAGAAGCTGGAGCTGCTCGCCTCGGCAGGGGTCGATCGGACGGTCGTGGTGCGGTTCGACGAGGAGCGGGCGAACGAGACGGCCGAGCAGTTCGTCGCCGGCGAGCTGGTCGAGGGCCTGGACGCCCGCCTGGTGGTGGTGGGGGAGGACTTCCACTTCGGCCACGGACGCAAGGGGAACGTGGCCCTCCTCAACGAGCTCGGGTCGGTTGCCGGGTTCGCGGTCGACGGCGTGGCGCTGACCTCCGAGGGCCGGGACGGCCCCGAGCCGACCGAACCGATCTCCTCGACCCGGATCCGCACGCTGGTGGCCGCAGGACGGGTGGAGGAGGCCGCCGTCCTGTTGGGGCGACCCCACCAGGTGCGGGGCCCGGTGGTGACCGGCGACCGCAGGGGCGGAGCGGAGCTCGGCTTTCCGACGGCAAACCTGGCGATCCCCGAGGCGATCTGCCTTCCCTGCGCGGGGATCTATGCCGGGTGGTACGAACGACCCGACGGGAGCAGATGGAAGGCTGCGATCTCGATCGGCCGCAGACCCACGTTCTACGGGACCGATGGCGAGCTCATGGTCGAGGCCCACCTACTCGACTTCGCCGGGGATCTCTACGGCGAGCCGGCCCGCCTCTCGTTCGCCAGTCGTCTGCGTGACGAGCTCGCGTTCGATTCGGTGGAGGCGCTCGTCGCCCAGATGGGCCGCGACGTCGAGGTCACCCGTACCCTGCTGGCCGCAGCCGGCTGACCGGGCACGCGGCGAAGGCCGGGGGAACCCCGAACCCACAGGGGACCCACGGTCGGAGGGACCTCGCGGACGTGGATCCCCGTCAGCCGTGGCGCCGAGCGCGCCAGGCGTCGGTCCGGAAGGCAACAGCCACGGTGTGAGTGCCCTCGATGCCCAATGCGCCGAGGAGCCTGCGGGCTTCGGCGAAGACCGCCTCGCGTTCCTGCACCCCCATGGTGATGACCCGGCTGAGCGTGCCCAGCAGGCCGAGGAGATCGTCGGCATCGAGGGCGATCTCCCAGGTGAAGTGCTCGTGCTCGGGTTGGTCGAACGGCACTCCGGGTGGAATGCCGAGCACCATCGCGTCCTGTTGGTCCCAGCCCACGATCCCGGCAAGCGAGCCGGTGGCGGATCCGAGCCGGTCCGACATGAGCGCTCGCGCCTCGGTCACGAACTGACCCTCCGGATCGGGACCCGTCCAGAGGGCACCGAAGACGCCGCCGGGCGCGAGGACCCGACCCACCTCGTGCAACGTGGGGACAGGATCCATCCAGTGCCAAGAGGTCGAGGCCAGCACGGCGTCGGCCCACCCGTCGGCGAGGGGGATCGACTCGCCGGTGCCCCGGACCGCCCTCGCGGCAGGGACCTCGGAGGCGAGGACCGCCCGCATCCGATCGTCGGGCTCGACGGCCACCACCTCGGCGGCACGGCCGGTCAGGAGGCGGGTGAGGGCCCCGGTCCCTGCCCCGAGGTCGACCACCCGCTCAACGGGGCCGGGCAGGTACCAGTCGACGGCGGCCGCCGCGGGACCGGGCCGGTACCGCTCGTAGTGGGTCGCCACGGCGCCGAAGCTCCCCGCCAGGACGACCTTCTCATCGGCAGATAGGTCGGCATCGGGGATGCGGGGTGCGCGGGATCCATCGGGGGGCACCCGGCAGAGGTTACCGGTCCGTCTCAGACGGTCGAAGCGCCCCCGAGGAGTTCGTCGCGGAGCTCGCGCTTGAGCACCTTGCCCGCCGGGTTGCGTGGCAGCGGGTCGGAGCGGAACCAGAACCGGGTCGGCACATTGAAGGCGGCCAGCCGCTCGCCGACGTAACGGCCGAGCTCGTCAGCAGCAACCTCGCGGCCGGGGCGCAACACGATCACCGCGCCCACCTCCTCGCCAAGGACCGGATCGGGGACGCCGATGACCGCGCAGTCGGCCACCGCCGGGTGCTCGTAGAGGGCGGACTCGACCTCCACGCTGTAGATGTTCTCGCCGCCCCGGATGATCATGTCCTTTGCCCGATCGACGATGTGCACGAACCCCTCTTCGTCGATGCGGGCCACGTCCCCGGTGTGCAGCCAGCCCTTCGAAAAGGACAACGCCGTCTCCTTCGGGCGGTTCCAGTACCCGCGCACCACGTTCGGACCCTTGATCCAGAGCTCCCCCGTGCGGGACGGATCGACCTCCTGGCCCGCCGGGGGCTCGTCGCCCTCGTAGTCCTCGGGGACCACGGCCACGTCGCAGACCGGAGCCGGCGGTCCGACGCTGTCGGGCTTGCGGACATAGTCGTCACCGGCGTTCATGGTGGTCATGGCCGAGGTCTCGGTCAGCCCGTACCCGTTTCCCGGAGCGCCGGTGGGGAAGTGCTCCTTGATGCGGCGGACAAGATCGGGAGGAGCTGGCGCGCCGCCGTAGGAGATCGACTGGACCGATGAGGTGTCCCGCTTGGCGAACTCGGGTGAGTCGATGACCTGCATGACCATGGTCGGCACGCCCCCGAAGATGGTGATCCGTTCCCGCTCGATGAGCTCGAGCGCGCGTTCCGGGTCGAAGTGGTGCATCATCACCAGCTTGCCGCCGGCGGCGGTGTTGGAGACGAGGACGGCATGGCATCCGGTGGCGTGGAAGAGCGGGACCGACAAGAGGTTGGCGTTCTGCTCGCCGGAGGCGAGATTGGCCACGTCGCCGCTGCGTCGCTTGCTGCCGACCGTTGCCACGAAGAAGAGGTTCATCAAGTTGGAGACGCTGTTGCGGTGGCTTCCGACCGCCCCCTTCGGTTGGCCGGTCGTTCCGGAGGTGTAGAAGATCGTGGCATCGTCGTCGGGGTGGAGGTCCACGGCGGGCAGAGTGGTACGAGGCGACGCAGCCTCGAGCACGTCGGCGAAGGGGATGGCCGGAAGCGGGTCGCGTCCTGTTCGGTCGAGGGGCGCGCCGCCCGCCCGCCGCCGCCCCCCTTCCGGGTCGGGTTCCTCGCAGGCGACGATCATGGCCTCGAGGTAGGGGGCGTCTTCGAGGTGAGGGGCGATCCGGTCCCGGCGCTCCTCGTCCACGAAGCCCACCTTGGAGCCCGAGTCACGGAGACCGTAGGCCAGTTCCTCGCCCACCCACCAGGCATTGAGCGGGACCACGATGGCCCCCAGCGAGATGGCGGCCCAGAAGGCCATGACCCACTCGGGGAGGTTGCGCATGGCGATGGCCACCCGGTCGCCGCGCTCGACCCCGAACCGCTCGCTCAGGGCATGCGCCAGTGTGGCGACCGTGCGGAAGTGCTCGGCGAAGGTGACCCGCTCGTCCTCGTAGACCAGGAAGTCCGAATCGCCGTGCGCCGCGGAGAGCTCGAGGACTGCCCGGAGGGTGGGCGGGGCGGTCGTCCAGATCCGGGTGGGGATCCCCCGGATGTCCGCCTCGCCGATTTCGAACGGCTGCCCCGGACCGGTCAGTATGGCCGTCACCTCGGCCCGGCTGGGGACGGCCGATGTCCCGTCGCTGCTCCCCGCCGGTTCATCCGGATCGGCCATGCATCCTCCTGTCGCAATGTCGTCGTGCCACTGGTCCTCGGGTCCGTCCCGCCTACTCGGTCGTGTCCCGGTCGCGGAACACGGTGGCACGGTAGTACGCGAGCTCGGCGAGACTCTCCCGGATGTCGTCCATGGCCCGGTGGCCACCCGCTTTGACCGGGGCACCCGCCATCACCTCGGGGTACCAGCGGCTGGAGAGCTCCTTGATCGTGGAGACGTCGACCGACCGGTAGTGGAGGTACTCCTCGATCTCGGGGAGGTACGCGGCCAGGAACCGCCGGTCGGTGCCGATCGAGTTGCCGGCCAGCGGCACGGTTCGGGCCTTGGGTACGTGGGAGCGGATGAAGGCGAGCGTGGTCTCGCCGGCCTCCTCCAGGGTGACCGTCGAGGAGCGGACCGCTTCGAGCAGCCCGCTTCCGGTGTGCATCTCGCGGACGAAGTCGTCCATGGCCTCGAGCTCGGCGGGGGATGCCTGCACCACCAGGTCGGGGCCCTCTGCGACCACCTCGAGCGAATCGTCGGTGATGAGGGTGGCGACCTCGACGATCACATGGCGCGTGACGTCGAGCCCGGTCATCTCGAGGTCCATCCACACCAGCACGCGGTCACGCTATCGGGTGGGCGCCGGACCTCCAAGACGACCCTCGCCGAGGTACGGGATCGTGCCAGGCCGGGATGCCTCGCGCCGGCACCTGCACAGGGCGGTGCAGGACGGTAGCGTCCGGGCAGGATGAGTGGAGGAGTCCGGTGAGCCCGGGAGCAGACAGCGGCGGCAGCGATCGGAGCGCGGTGGTGGACGCCCCGGCGGCCGCACCAGGGGACCGTCTGGCGGTCTCCACGATCCTCTCCGACCCGGACCTGCCGCTGCCCGACTACGCCCGACCGGGGGATGCGGGAGCCGATCTGGTCGCCCGTATCGAGGTGACCCTGGAACCGAACGGGGGTCGGGCGATGGTGCCGACCGGTGTCGCCCTGGCCATCCCCGAGGGGTACGCAGGCTTCGTGCAGCCCCGCAGCGGGCTGGCCCTGCGGCACGGGGTGACCTGCCTCAACACGCCCGGCCTGATCGACTCCGGCTACCGGGACGAGATCGCGGTCCTCCTCGTCAACACCGATCCCGAGGCTGCCTACGAGGTCCACCGCGGCGACCGGATCGCCCAGCTGGTCATCCAGCGGGTGGAGACGGCCCGGTTCATGCGGGTCGACCGGCTGCCCGACAGCGAACGGGGCCTCGACGGCTTCGGTTCGACGGGCCGGTAGCCCCCGGCGTGGAACGACTCACCGGACTCGACGGGGCCTTCCTCGCACTCGAGTCTCCGACCACCCACCTGCACATCCTCGGGGCGATGGTGTTCGATCCTTCCGAAGTGCCCGGCGGGATCGGCTTCCCTCAGATCCGGACCTGGGTGGGCGACCGGGTCCCGTTGGTGCCCCCGTTCCGGATGCGGATGGTCGAGGTCCCCTTCGGGTTCCGGCACCCGGCCTTCGCCGAGGACCCCGCGTTCGACCTCGACTTCCACGTGCGGCGTGCCGGTCTCCCTTGCCCCGGCGGACGGGAGGAGTTCGCGGCACTGGTCGCGGACATCGCCTCACGGCCACTCGACCGGGGACGCCCGTTGTGGGAATTCCACGTCGTGGAAGGTCTCGAGCACGGCCGTATCGGCCTCGTGTCCAAGGTGCACCACGCCATCATCGACGGGGTCTCCGGTGCCGAGGTGCTGGCGGCCTTCTTCGACGTCGCGCCCGACCCGACCCCGAGGCCCCTCTTCGGCGGGCATTCCGGCCGGCGGCGCCGGGAGGTCGCGGTCGACCGGGAGAATGGGGCCCCTGGAACCCGCGGGCGCGACCGCTCCGAGGACGAGTGGGCGCCTCCGCTGCTGCCGGGAGAGCTCGAGCGGGTCCGACGCGCTCTCGGCGAGCTGCCGAGCCAACTCGAGGCTGTGGTCCGGACGGTCACCCGGACCGTCCGGACGGCCCGGGTTCTGGCCGACCGCAACCGCGAGCGGACCGGGGTCCTCCCTCCGTCGCCATTCGAGGCCCCGCGGACCTCGCTCAACGGTGCCATCTCACCGAAGCGCCGGGTGGCGTTCGCCGACCTCCCCCTGGCCGACATCCGCCAGATCGGCGAGGTGCTCGGAGGGACGACCAATGACGTCGTGCTGACCGTCACCGCGGGCGCATTGCGCGCGCTCCTCGCCGGTCGGGGCGAATCCCCGGACAGTTCGCTGGTCGCCCTGGTGCCGGTGTCGGTGCGCACGGAGGAGGAGCGGGACTCACTCGGCAACCGGGTCTCCGGCATGCTGGTCTCACTGGCGACCGGAGTGTCCGACCCGGTCGCCCGGCTGGGCCGGATCCGGGCGGGGATGGGGATCGCCAAGGAGCAGAACCGGGACATCGATCCGGAGGTGTTCTCCTCGTGGGCGGAGGCCGCGTTCCCCGCGGTGGCGACCCGGGTGTCCCGGTTGGTCACCAACCTCCGCCTGTTCGACCGGGTGGCGCCGCTGTGCAACCTGATCGTCTCCAACGTGCCGGGACCGGGCATCCCGCTGTATCTGGCCGGTGCCCGCCTGGTGTCCCTCCACCCGGTCGGCCCCATCCTGGAAGGTGTGGGCCTCAACGTGACGGTCTTCTCCTACTGCGACACGGTCCACGTGGGCGTGCAGGGCTGCTGGGATCTCGTGCCCGAGATCGAGGTCCTGGCGCGAGGGATGGAAGACGCGCTCGCCGAGTTGCTCGAGGAGGCGCGACGGAGGGACCGCCCCGTGCCGTGGTGGCACGAGGAACTGCCTGCGTAAACGCCCCCCAACTGGTCGTATCTGTCTTGAACGGGGGCGCTGCGCATTCGGGAATCGACCGCCCTGCTGCTACAGTGGCGACCTCACGCGGACGTGGCTCAGTTGGTAGAGCATCACCTTGCCAAGGTGAGGGTCGCGGGTTCGAATCCCGTCGTCCGCTCTCGTGTCCGGGGATTTGATAGAAGAGCCTTCATGGCGAGTCCGTCAGATCTACCGTCAGCTCTGCACGTGTTGCTTTCCGAACGTGCCCTCCGACTCGTTGCTGGCCCTGCCACTTTCGAGCGCGGGGAACGGTATGCCTCCACCCGGAGGGTAAAGAAACTGAAGTTCGAGGACGGTGTGCTTTCCGCCGCCGTCGAAGGAACCCAGCGGTACGAGGTCCGGATGCGGGCCGACGAGGGGGATCTCGAGTACTCATGTTCATGCCCGATGGGACGGGCCGAGACCTTCTGCAAGCACAGTGTCGCTACCGGACTGGTGTGGTTGCGCCAGATAGCGGGAACCGAAGGTGCACCGAAGGTCCAACCTTCGGACAAGGCGACGGTTGACTTCCGTTCCTATCTCGCCGCCCAAAAGAAAGAGGTCCTCGTCGATCTGATCCTGGAACACGCAAGAGAAGATGACCTGTTCGAGGGCAAGCTCGCTCTGTCGGCGGCGAAAGCGGCAGCGCTACCAGTCGACCTGGAGCCCTACCGGCAGGCTATCGAAGCCACCATGGTTGTCCGTGACTTCGTGGACTACCGCTCCATGTACGGCTACGTCAGCAATGTAACCACGGTCATCCGAGCTCTCGAAGAATTCCTCGACAGCGGCCAGGCTTCCGAGGTGATCGGCCTGTGCGAGTACGCACTCGAATGCGTAGAGGACGCGATCGGTCGAGTCGACGACTCGGACGGAGGAATGGGGGAGATCAAAGAGGAGCTTGTCGAACTTCACCACCGAGCCTGCCTCGGGGCCTCACCAGATCCCGGGGAGCTGGCCGAACGACTCTTCGACTGGGGGATCCACTCGGAATGGGAGATCTTCCTTGACGGAGCGGAACAATACGCTGACGTGCTTGGCGAGGCGGGACTTGCCCGCTACCGCTCCCTTGCCGAGCAGGTATGGGATCTTGTGCCGGCCCGTCAAGTCTCAGACACGGACCGTTCGATGTCGAGATTCCGAATCACCTACATCATGGAAGCACTGGCCAAGATGTCCGGATCGGTGGACGAGGAGGTCGTGGTCAAGGCACGCGATCTCAGCCATGCGTATCAGTACGTCCAGATCGTCGAACTGCTGGTTGATGCGGAACGCTTTCAGGATGCGCTCGCATGGGCCGAGCGGGGGCTCGCGTTCTTTCCGGACCATACGGACGTGCGGCTTCGGGATATCGGCGCAAAGGAACTGCGTCGGGCCGGCCGCGATGAGGAGGCGATGGACATCATATGGAGACAGTTCGAAGAGAGACCGTCGCACGCTTCCTACCAGTTGCTCCACGAGCATGCGATGGCTTCCGGGTATTGGAACGACTGGCGGGAACGCGCGCTCCAAGTCCTGCACGCAATCGATGACGATGAACGCTCGGCTCGTGCAAAGACGAGCGAGCGGTCCCGCACCTCCGTTCCAACGTCGCGAGTCGAGCGGATCTTTGACCGTTATCCGGCCAGCTCTGAGTTGGTCAAGATCTACCTATGGGAGGGCGACGTCGAGGCCGCCTGGACGCAGGCCCAAGCGGCCGGTTGTTCGGTGCAGCTGTGGCTGCAGCTTGCTGCATTCCGTGAGGCTGACCACCCCGCTGATGTCCTTCCCATCTACGTGGATGAGGTCGAACGGGAGATAGCATGCAAGAACAATCGCTCCTATCAAGTCGCCGTCGACGTCATGATCAAGGTGGGTGACCTGATGGAGAGGGCTGAGCGGGGCGATCAGTTTCCCGATTACGTGGCAAACGTCCGCACTTCCCACAAGGCGAAGAGAAACCTCATGAAGTTGTTCGACCAGCACGGTTGGTAGAAGGGCGGGGCAGCCATTTTGGTTGCTATACCGCGACACCGTCCGGGGTGACGTCGGCGCGGGAAATGCTGTCGACCCAGACGTTGTCGGGCGATGCTCTACACGAAGAACCGATCAGCAGCCGCTTGATCTTCGAAGAAGACTGTGATGGCGGACAGAAGATCGTCGGGGTCGAATTCGACAAGATACATGTGATGTCCCCGGTAGATGCGGCCATCAGTTTGAGCCTGAGCATATTGAAGCACTGTGATGTGTGTTTCACCGATCATCCAATCCATCCACTTCAGCACTTCGAATGTGCCTCGGGAGAAGTCGATCAGATTGACGATGTGTTGCCGCACCTCATCGCGCCCGCGGAACACCCCGGAAAGCCGACTGTGTCCTGATACCGAATAGACGATGTCGGCCGACAGTAGCTCTACCACGTCGTCGACGTGCTCTCTCGAGTAGCTGAGAAAGAACCGCCTTGCGTTGATCAGGCGCTGAGGCTCTGACGTACTCACCACTGACAGATCCTAGATGACAACTTTGTCCCTCGGCCCGGCGAACCGAGATGAACGAAGCAGGCCAGGCTCTTTCTGCTGATGGGGCCACCTGGAACTCAGATGTGGTTCGCGGCACGTGAAGCACTCAGGCCTCGTGCGGCATTCACGATTCCCACATGGGTGAAGGCCTGGGGAAAGTTCCCGAGCAAGCGCCGGTGGTCCGGGTCATATTCCTCGGAGATCAGTCCAACGTCGTTGACCAGGGTGGCAACCCGTCGAAAGACGGCCGTTGCCTCGTCGAGCCGGCCCATGTGCCGTAGGCAGCCGACGAGCCAGAGGGTGCACGGGAGGAACATCCCCTCGCGGCCCGGCAACCCGTCCACTCCCGATTCGTTCTCGTATCGGAGAACGAACCCGTCCTTTGTGAGGTGCTCTTGGATGGCCTCGACTGTCCGGATCACTCGTTCGTCTTCTGCGGAGAGGAATCCAACGAGTGGCATCATCAGCAGGCTGGCATCGAGTTGGACGGCTCCATAGGACTGAGTGAACGCCCCGACGTCGGCATTCCACCCCTTCGCGCAAACATCGGCATGGATCGCATCCCGGATGTCGCTCCACTTGTCGGCAGGTCCCTCCAGACCGTGGACTTCTACACCTCGAACCGCGCGGTCGAAGGCGACCCAGGCCATGACCTTGGAGTGGGTGAACTGTCGACGAGGACCACGGACCTCCCAGATCCCGTCGTCAGGATCGGACCAGTGGTCGACGAGGAATCCCATGATCGCCACCTGAATCCGCCAGATGACCGGGTGCACGGCAATGTCGTAGGAGCGAGCCCGATCGATGGCGTCCATAAGTTCGCCGTAGACGTCGAGTTGGAACTGCCCGGAGGCGGCATTGCCGATCCGCACCGGCGATGATCCCTCATAGCCAGGGAGCCAGTCGACCTCCATTTCGGTCAAGCGACGTTCGCCGGCTGGTCCATACATGATCTGCAGTTGATCGGGATCGCCGGCGGCGACGCGTCCCAGCCATGCCAGCCAACTCCGTGCTTCTTCGCGCAAGCCCGATTCGATCAGGGCCTCGAGCGTGAACGCCGCATCACGGACCCAGCAATAGCGGTAGTCCCAATTGCGCACGCCGCCAATAGATTCGGGGAGCGATGTCGTCGCGGCTGCGACGATGCCGCCCGTCGGACCGTAGGTCAGTCCCTTCAAGGTAATGAGCGACCGCAACGCGAGACCTTCCCATTCGCCGTGAACCGGAAGAATGTCCGCACACCAATCTCTCCAAAACGTCATCGTCTCATCGAGCGCCCGTGCGGTATCAAGTTCAAAAGGTGGGTCCTCGTGAGACAGGTACCAAGAGAGGACCAATGCCACCTCGTCTCCGGCACGGACCGTAAACGTTGCCTCGTGCCGCTTCTCGATGCCCTCGAGCTCGATCTGGGAGTCGAGAACGAGGGCATTCGGTCCGGCAATGGCGATGAGACCGCGGTCCGTCCGCCGGACCCATGGAACGTCGTACCCATATCCGAAGCGCATGACCAGCTCGGTCCGCATCTGCACCTCGCCGTCAACGCCCCGTACGATCCGGACAACTCTCGGATGATGATGCCGGGGAGGCATGAAGTCGACGACCTGGACGACACCGGTGGCGGTGGTGATCTCGGTCTCGAGCACCATCGACCTACTCCGATAGCGGCGCACGTGGGAGGTGACCGGTCCGTCAGCCATCAACTGCCAGCGGCCGTTCGCGTCGTCTCCGAGCAGCTTGGCGAAACAACTCCCTGAGTCGAAGCGAGGAAGGCAAAGCCAATCGATGGAACCATCTCGCCCGACCAGCGCGGCAGTCTCGGTATCGCCGATCATCGCGTAGTCCTCGATCGGTAGAGTCACTGTCTGCAGCCTCAGATCGATGGGCCCGAATCGCCGGGTTCCCCCCGTCGTCTCCTCGGGAATCGCGTCGTATTGTGCCATCAACGACGGATGAGGATCGGGTCGTCGACCAGACGCTCGACCAGGAGCCAGGCAGCAGGCGATTGGCGGCCAGACACGGTGGGGCCTCTTTCGTTGCCGAGAAGTGTCCCGCTGGACCGGGGGAATCAGACATCGACCTGGGAGGAAGGCTCGAGACCGGCGACCAACCTCACGAGGCGAGTCCCCTTCGCGCTGCGTCTGCCTCGGGGGCGCTGAACCGGTGAATGTAACCGGCAAATGTGCCTGGATAGGGTGATCGATCATGAGATCGATCCGGAAGGCCGAGTTCAGGCGTTTCGCGGGATTGCAGGTGCCGGCCTCGCTTCTGCTCCTGACGGTGTTGGCGGTCTCGTGGGTCCCGGTACGGGCTGTTGCGGGTGCATCGCTGACGTCACCCCGCGTCGAAGATCCCTCTCCGGCTCCGAATTCGGTCGTCTCGTTTGGTGGAGCCTCGCTCGGGATGAATGCACTGACCGATGTGAGGGCACCCGTCGTCGGCATGGCCGCCACCCCGAGCGGTGTTGGGTACTGGATGGTTGCTTCTGACGGGGGCATCTTCAGCTTCGGCGATGCCCGGTTCCACGGCTCAGAGGGTGGCGCCCAGCTCAACAAGCCGATCGTGGGCATGGCCGCTACGCCGGACGGCAAGGGGTACTGGCTGGTGGCTGCGGACGGTGGCGTCTTCTCGTTCGGTGATGCCCAGTTCCACGGCTCGACCGGCTCGCTGACCCTCAACAAGCCGATCGTCGGCATGGCCGCCACGCCGGACGGCAAGGGGTACTGGTTGGTGGCTGCGGACGGTGGCGTCTTCTCGTTCGGTGACGCCCAGTTCCTCGGCTCGACCGGCTCATTGACCCTCAACAAGCCGGTCGTCGGCATGGCCGCCACGCCGGACGGCAAGGGGTACTGGCTGGTGGCTGCGGACGGTGGCGTCTTCTCGTTCGGTGATGCCCAGTTCCACGGCTCGACCGGCTCGCTGACCCTCAACAAGCCGGTCGTCGGTATGGCCGCCACCCCGAGCGGTGATGGGTACTGGATGGTTGCTTCTGACGGGGGCATCTTCAGCTTTGGCGATGCCCGGTTCTACGGCTCAGAGGGTGGAGTCGCGCTCGATGCGCCGGTCGTCGGCATGGCCGGCACGCCGGGTGGCAACGGCTACTGGCTCGTATTCGGATCGTCGCTGCCGCTGGCCGGAAGGATCGTCGGGATCGACCCTGGGCACAACGGGTTGAACTACACCGCTCCTCAGATCATCAATCAGCCGGTCTGGAACGGCCAAGAGGACGAACCCTGTGACACCACCGGAACCGCGACAGCGGGCGGCTACACAGAAGCGCAGTTCAACTTCAACGTCGCCTCCTTCCTGGAGGCCGACCTCGAGGCCGAAGGGGCCGAGGTGGTCATGACTCGCCCGAACAATTCGGGAATCGGCCCGTGTGTGACCACGCGCGCGGCCATCATCAACGACGCACACGCCGATGTGGCAGTCGATATCCACGCCGATGGCGGACCCGTCGACGGGCGGGGCTTCGCCGTCCTCGAGCCGGTCGCCGACGGGCCCAACAGCGCCGTGATCGCGTCCTCGACAGCGTTTGCTACCATCATGCGCAACACGTTCCTGGCGGACACGGGGATGCCGTTGAGCTCCTACGACGGGATCGCCGGGCTGCAACCCCGGGACAACCTGGCTGGACTCAATCTCACCACAGTTCCCAAAGTGCTCATCGAGTGTGGCAACATGCAAAACGCAACCGATGCGGCCATGCTGATCAGTCCGGCGTTCCAGCAGTCGGCGGCGGCGGCCATGGCGCAGGCCATCACCTCCTACCTCGCCGGTTGAGGATCCCGTGTATGCATGCAGCGGAGGACGTCGTGTCGAGTTGCCTGATTATCCAGCACGTCGAGGCGGAAGGGAGTTTCGCCGTTGGCGAGGCGCTTTCTTCGGCAGGAGTGACCGTCGATACCCGGAGCGTGTTCGCCGGCGACCCTCTACCCGACGACGTCTCGACGTTTGACGGCCTCGTGGTCATGGGAGGGCCGATGTCGGCGATCGATGATCATGGGTTCCCGACGAGGACACGGGAAGTCGCCCTTCTGGCGCAATCACTCGACCGTGGGACCATCACGCTCGGCATCTGCCTGGGGGCGCAGCTCCTCGCAGTCGCCGCAGGAAGTCCAGTCTTTGTCGGACACGCCGGACCGGAGATCGGCTGGGGACCCGTCGAGCTCATGCCGGAGGCCGCCTCCGATCCGTTGCTCGCAACAGTTCCCAGTGGCCTGACCGTCCTGCATTGGCACGGTGACACCTTCGATCTGCCACTCGGCGCCACCCACCTGGCCGCCAGTCGAACATATGCCAACCAGGCATTCCGGGCAGGGGAGCGCGCTTGGGGATTCCAGTTCCACCTCGAGGTCGACCAGCGCGCCGTGACGGGGTTCGTCGATGCGTTCGGGGATGAGGCTCGGTCCGCGGGCCAGGACCCGGCAGCCATCGCCGCCGCCACCGAGAACCGTCTTCATGAGCTGGGTCCGATTCGCGACCGGGTCTGTGGCCGCTTTGCCCAGTTGGTGGCGGCACATGAGCGGGACCTCGACCTCTCGGAATTCGGCTGATCGTCTTTCAGCGATTGGCTTGGCTCGACAGTGAACCAGGAGGGCAACGCCCGCAAGCCCTCGCTGACATACGGACTCTGCGGCAGGGTCCCTGACTGACGCTTGGGGAGCAGAGCTTGCGGGAACTCCGAGGTTCGGTCAACCCCGACCGGGATCTGCCAAGAACGCCGCCAACTTCGTCTGCCGTCGATGGGCTATCGATACTGCCAGCCGGTGCCCGCCAACAGCGCAGGCAAGCGAGATGAAGCAGGCCAATGCCACCCCCAACCCGAGATCATGATCCGGCAGCTTCTGCGAAACGCCGTGTGGCGCTGTGAACCCCCACAAGAGGAGCGATGGGACCATCAGAATGGCGGCCAAGACCGGGACCAGGATGTACGGGGTCACAGCCAGGGTCAACCACCGGACCAGCATGCGCCTTCGAGGTCGCCGGTGTTCCCATCGGTAGCGCAAGGGCATCGGATGGTACGGAAACAGGATTCCGACCCAGCCCGAGATGGCGAGGAAGCCGAAGGGAACCACTCCGATCCACACGATCGTGTACAGGGTTGAAAGCAGTTGATGATTGAGAAGGCCGTTGATGACCGCCACCAAGGCGCAGATCGGGGTCACCACCAGCCACAGGACGATGCTCTTTGCATAGAGGAGCCGTCGAAACTCGGCGGGATGGCCGAGCGCAGCCAGGACACGCGCGGCATCAGGGCCGAGGATGTTGGTCGCTGGGACGTCCGAGTACATCCACGCTGCCAGAACGAGAGCGAACGCGAGTGTGCCGTGCAGCGTGAAGACCTTGTCCTTGATGCCAGCGGGAAGAAAGACCCATGCCGAACTCATGAGCGCCCCATTCACCGCCACGGTGATGAGACTCTCGCAAGGTGGCTGAAGTGTCAGCGCAATCTGTTGCCGTACGGCGTCCCGCATGCCGGTCGGCAGCTGGACCTCAGTTCGGTCAGCCATGCGTCATGGGCTCTCCGAGTGGCTCAGCCGGGGCGCACGGGTTGCACTTGTCCCGGAGGTCATGCATGAGCTCCATCGACCTCCCTACGGACAATGTGGTGCACAACCCTAACTGTTCGAGTTGCACTGGCAAGCACGGACCGGTGGTATGGCCTGGTGGCCGCAGACCGCGCCCTGCCAAGCCCCGCACGATCGAGCCGCCGTAGCAGCGGTACCGAGCCGAGATGCGAGAACCCGAGCTCAGGCCGGTCAGCAGGCGCACGTCCAGGTGTTTCGCGTGCACAGCAGGGCAATGAATCTTGCTGTGCCTGATGGGGTCCGATCTGGTGCAGACTGGCACTCCATGACCTGTTTGCATCAGTGGATCTGCACGGAAATCGAGAGTCGATCACTGTGAACGGTCTCGCATCACTAAAGAAACATCGGTCATGACGGACGAGGCGGCGTCCGAGATCCCCGGAGAAGCGCCAGTCGTCGTCCGACAGACCAGATGGTCCTCGGGGGTGGCGCTCTTGGAGCGCCTCGTCGTTGCCATTCGCGCTGGCGACGATGCGATGGTTGAGAGCGCCGTGCTAGCGCTCAGCAAACGCAGCCGTTGGCTTGCTCCTCTGGGCATGTTGGTTGGTGCCTTCGTCATGCTCTTCCAAGGAGTGAAGTTGCTGTTCAGCAACTGGCGGCTGACCCTGGTGCAGATTCTTCCCGCCATGTGGATCTGGGCAGCCATGATCGACCTCAAGGCTCACGTGTTCCACGGAAAGAGTTTCCACGTGTTGAGGGGTCCTTTACTGATTCCCATCATCCTGGTAATCGCGTCGATTACCGCCGCCGCCTACTTTCTCAATGCCGTCTTTGCGTTTGCCATATCCAGGCCGGGGAAACCTGACATCCGTCCGGCGTTTTCCGATGCACGCAGACATGCCAGAACAGTGCTGGGCTGGGGCTTTGCGATCGGTCTGGCTCTCGGATTCTCGACGATGATCGTCCAGCGATGGGGCCTTCGTTGGTACGGCTTGTCCCTGGGCATCGTCGTTGGCATCATGA
Organism: uncultured Acidimicrobiaceae bacterium; assembly: GCA_963753905.1. Classification (GTDB taxonomy): domain Bacteria; phylum Actinomycetota; class Acidimicrobiia; order Acidimicrobiales; family RAAP-2; genus Bog-756. The sequence goes on from CAVWDZ010000001.1 coordinate 843,914, forward strand.
TGCTTACGTACGTGTTGATTCCATCCCGCCTGCTCGGCGCCAAGTCGAATCGATCGCGACGGGACAAGCTCACTGCTTCAGCCATCGGCGGCGCAGTGGGAGCGGCTGTGTGCTCGCCGCCGTACTTCCTTGGCCGTCTCGCACTAGTGATGCTCGGATCCCATACGTTGCGAGTATTCGCTGTCCTACTCCTCCTGGTCGCCATCGTGTTGCAGACTGGTGCGACCAGTGCTGTCAAGGCGATCAAGATGAGCGCAAAACTGGTCACTGGACCAGCTCCGGACCGGGTCGATCCTTCGGCGGCACCGTCTGACCAGATGCCCGTGGGAGACCTGTCGGGCAACCAGGCGGTCGCGGAGGCATCGGGTAGCGCTGTGCCCACGCCGATCGTTCGACAATTGTGATGTGCCTTCTGTGCCCGAGTCGGCCCGCTCAGGGGCCTCACCGTCGTATGGCTCTCCGGATCGAGGAGCCGACCGATCGCCTTACGATCAGGGAGCTGCGCCGTCGATCTCAGCGCGCAGCGGACCCCGACGTTCCCTCGGCCGAAGGGCTCTCGTCTTCGTCTCGGTGGGAGCTGTCATCGGGTCGGGCTGGCTCTTCTCGTCTTTCGACGCAGCCCAGATCGCAGGAGGCGGTGGCGCCGTTACCGCGTGGATCCTGGGCGTCTCGCTGGTCGTGGTCCTGGCCTTTGTCCACGCCGAGCTCGGGACGATGTTCCCGGTCGACGGTGGAACGGCCCGTTTCCCCCTCTACGCCTTCGGACGGGTCACCGGGTTCTTCTCCGGGTGGCTCGCATGGATCAGCGCGGTCTGCGTTCCGGCCATCGAAACCGAGGCCGCACTGCGTTACGTCGGCAACTACGCTCCCTCGCTGATCTCGCAATCTCAGGGCGTCGTACGGCTCACTCCTCTTGGCCAGCTCGTCGCGGTGTTCGTACTGCTCGGGTTCACAGCGTTGAACGCTGCCGGCATGCGATGGTTCCGCGAGACGAACACCGTCATCGTCTGGTGGAAGATCACCATCCCAGTCATCGTGGCGAGTGCCTTCGTCGTCCATGGATTCGACCGCCACAACTTCACCGTCGGCGGGCTCTTCCCGGCGGGAGCACACGGCGTGCTGGCGGCCGTCAGCACTGGGGGCGTCGTCTTCGCCCTTCTCGGCTTTGAGCAAGCTGTGGAGCTGGGTGGCGAGACGAAACATCCCCAGCGCAGCGTTCCCTGGGCCGTCATCGGCTCAGTTGTGATCGCCGGAGCCATCTATTTGATCGTGCAGGTCGCCTTCATCGGCGCCATTCCCCACGGCGACTTGACCGGCGGCTGGCAGGCAGTTCGCTTTCATGGTGACTTCGGACCGCTGGCCGGACTCGCGGGGGTAGTCGGCCTGACGGCCATCGCCTACTTGATCTATGCAGACGCGGTCATCTCACCGGCCGGGTCGGGCATGACGTTCTCTGCGACGGCCTCCCGCCTCCCCTTTGCGCTCGCTCGCGAAGGGTACCTGCCTGCCTGGCTCGGGACCCTCAACCGACGGGGCGTGCCGTTCCGGAGCTTGAGTCTCTGCTACGCGACCCAAGTGGTCGTCATCATCGTGCTTCCCGACTGGGGCGGCCTGCTGTCGTTCATCACCGCTGCCACGGTGCTCGTCTACGCGACCGCTCCGCTCGCGCTCGGGGTGCTTCGCCAGTCGGCTCCGGACCTTCCCCGCCCATACCGTCTGCGCTTCGCCAGGCTGACCGCACCGGCTGCCTTTGTCATCGCCAACCTCCTGCTGATGTGGGTCGGATGGACAACCAACTCACGGCTCTTCTTGATGGTCGCCTTCGGTGCGCTGATCGTCACCCTGCTGGCACTGGTCCGGCCCGGATCCCGGCACACGGGGTTGGAATGGTTGGCAGCTTCATGGATCGTGCCGTATGCGGGAGCGATGTGCGCCGTGAGCTACCTCTCCCCATATGGGGGTGGGCGCGCCGCATTGTCGGACTGGGGAAGCGCAGTCGTTGTGGCGATCGTCAGTCTCGCTGTCTACGTCCTCGCCCTGCGCCTCGGCAGAATGGCACATCGCCGATTGGCCGATGTCGATCGACCGATCTCTCGGTGGTACTACCTGGACATGCCGATGGAGGATCCCGAAGGTCAAGGTATCTGACGAGCAGCTGGTCCGACGAGATGGTCTGAGCCGGGGGCGAGGGGAGTGATGTTCGACCGGGCTGGTCACACGATGCGAGAGGATCGATCGCTCCAGTACGGCTCACGGAGGAGTCGCTTGAAGAGTTTTCCGCTCGGATCGCGCGGCATCTCCGTGATGAACTCGACCGTTCGGGGACACTTGTAGCCGGCAAGACGGTCTCGACACCATGCCATGAGTTGTATGGCAGTGAGGGATTCGTCGCCCAGTTGCTTTTGGACCACCGCCAGCAACGACTCTCCCATCTCCTCGTCGGGAACCCCGAACACCGCGACGTCGACCACCTGAGGATGGGTTGCGAGCACCTGTTCGGCCTCGCGCGGATAGATGTTGACCCCGCCGGAGATGACCATGTCGGATGCACGATCGGTGAGATAGAGATAGCCGTCGGCGTCGAGGTAGCCGACGTCGCCCAGCGTCCTCCATCCCTTCTGGTTCATCATGCGACCTGTCTTCTCGGGATCGTTGTGGTATTCAAATTTTCGACCGCCGGCGAAATACACGGTGCCGGTCTTGCCGACCGGGAGGTCGACCTCGATGTCGTCGCCGACGATGTGGACTTCGTTGAGGGGTCGCCCGACGGACCCGGGGTGCGCCACCCACTCCTCGGGTCCGATGGCGGTGGATCCGATGTCTTCCGTCCCGGCGTAGTACTCGTGGATGATCATTCCCCACCAGTCGAGCATCTGCTGCTTGACCGGCACCGGGCAGGGGGCAGCGGCGTGGACGACCCACCGCAGGCTCGAGAGATCGTAGGCGTACCTCTCCTCGTCCTCCAGCCGGAGCATGCGGGTGAACATGGTGGGAACGAATTGGGCGTGCGTGACGTGGTATCGCTCGATGGTTTCGAGGCATTTCGCCGGATCGAACGACTCCATGATCACACAGGTCGCACCGAGCCGGTGCATCGCCATCGAGTAGACGAGGGGAGCGGAATGATAGAGCGGAGCAGGGGAGAGGTAGACCGAGTGTTCGTCGATCCCCACCCGGGCGAAGTTTCCGGCCAGCATCACCGGGGTCGCGGTCGGATCGCCCATCGGTGCTCCGGACAGATCCTTGCGCACGCCCTTGGGCGATCCGGTCGTTCCAGACGAATAGAGCATCTCTCGGCCCTCGGCTTCGTCCACGATCGGCGTGACAGGCCAGCGTGCCAGTGCGTCGTCATAGGGCAGGAAGCCCGTTGCCTCACCCCCCGCCACGATGCACAGTCCCATCCGTTGCAGGTCGAGCTCCCCGGCGATCTCGGCCAACCCTGCCGAGGTGAAGAAGGCGGTGGCCCCGCAGTCGTCGAGGATGTGCTGGGCCTCGCTCCGGCGGAGGTGACTGTTCAGCGCGGTGTAGTAGAGACCCGATCGTTGAGCCGCCCAGGCGACCTCGAGGAACTCCGAACCGTTCTCCATCATCAGGGCAATGTGATCGCCGGTACGGAGACCGGCATCTCGCAAGAGATGGGCAAGCCGGTTCGAACGTTCATTGAGATCCCGGTACGTGGTGACGAATCCCGATCCGGCCATGACGATGGCCGGGCGATCAGGGTGCTCCTCGGCTCGAAAGCCCAAGTGGAGCTCGTGGGTCATCGCATCACCTCTCACTTGCCCCCCGTCGCCATCGGTCGCTGAGGGTCTCCATCATCGTGCGTTCGACGATAATCTCCCGACGTCGACCCTTCGGGCGAGCCGATCACGGGCATCCGTACAGCGTTCGGAGATCGTGCCGGCCTGATCCCGACGAAAGGAACAGTACCGATGAGTCTCTCAGGCCGGGTGGCGATCGTGACCGGCGGGGGACGTGGCATCGGCCGCGCCATCGCTCTCGGCTTGGCCGCCGACGGGGCCGGGGTCGCCGTGAATTTCCGGAAGGACGAGGAGTCTGCCGGGCAGACCGTTGCGACCATCGAGGCCGAGGGGGGAAGGGCGGTGGCATACCAGGCATCGGTCGCCTCCTATGACGAGGCCAGTGCCATGGTCGACCGGGTGCTGACCGAGTTCGGGCACATCGACATCCTGGTGAACAACGCCGGGATCACCAACCGGGGGACACCGGTGGCCACAACCCCGGTCGAAGAGCTCGAGCGGGTGGTCGGTACCATGGCGTTCGGGTCTCACCATATGAGCCAGCTCGTCCTGGCCAGCATGCGTGAGCAGGCCAGAGGCGACATCGTGATGATCTCGAGCCAGTCAGCCGTCTCGGCCGATCCCTACGGAGGGCCCTACAACATGGCCAAGGCCGCCCAGGAGTCACTGGCGTTCACGCTGGCAAAAGAAGAAGCACGCTCAGGCATTCGGGTCAACGTTGTCGTGCCGGGGCTCTCGAACACCGACATGGGCCGCCGGTTGGTCAAGGCGGCGATGAAGGTCGACGACATTCACGAGCTCGATGCCCGCTTCCCGCTGGGCCGGGTGTGCGAGCCGGAGGACATTGCCGACGCGGTGCGCTTTCTGGTGGGCGCCGGGGGGTCGAACATCACCGGCCAACGACTCGTCGTCGATGGCGGCGGATTCAAGTAATTGACCAGCTCGGGCCCGTCCGCGGCGTGAACTTCGACGCCGCGGGCACCGGAGCTCACGAGGGAGGGTCGATGAGCGGGATCTGCGAGGGCAGGATCGTGGTGATCACCGGGGCGGGAAGGGGCATCGGGAGGAGCCACGCCCTCGAGTTCGCGCGCCAGGGGGCTCGGGTGGTGGTGAACGACCTCGGGACGGCGCCCGACGGCGGTGGTGCGTCGAGCGGTCCCGCCCACGACGTCGTCGAGGAGATCCGGGCCATGGGGGGAGAGGCGGTGGCCAACGGAGACGATGCATCGGACTGGGAGGGGTCCCGACGGCTCGTCGGCCAGGCGGTGGACACGTTCGGCGGAATCGACACCCTCGTCAACAACGCCGGGATCCTTCGGGACCGCATGCTGGTCAACATGACCGAGAGCGACTGGAGCGAGGTGGTGCGCGTCCATCTGGGGGGAACCTTCTCGCCCACCCACTGGGCAGCCGTCCACTGGCGGGAGCGGGCCAAATCCGGTGAGGGGAACGACGCCCGGGTGGTCAATACCAGCTCGGCCACCGGCCTCTACGGAAATGCCGGACAGATCAACTACGGCGCGGCCAAGGCGGGAATCGCCGCCTTCACCGTGATCGCCGCCCTGGAGCTCGGCCGCTACGGCGTGACGGTGAATGCCATCGCCCCCATGGCTCTCACCCGGATGAACGCCGATCTCCCGTTCGGTCGGGAGGTGGCCAGTCGCTTCGCCGGCCGATTCTCCCCGCTGGCCCCGGAGAACATCTCGCCGTTGGTGGTGTGGCTCGGGAGCGGGGCCAGCGCAGACGTGACCGGGCGGATCTTCAATGTCCACGGGGGCTATATCAGCGTCGCAGAGGGCTGGCGCGCCGGTCCGAGCGTGGACAAGAGGGGCCTCTGGGACCCGGCCGAATTGACCGACGTCATCCCCGGTCTGCTGGCTGAGGCCGGTCCGACGACCGATGTCACCGGGACCCTGCCTGATCTGGGTTGACACCCCCGTCCCACGCGCCTCCCCATCGCTCGCGGAACGCGACGTCGCGCACCGGCCGGCGGCGGGCCGGCCGGAGATCGTGTCCGAAAAGGTGGGCAACCGGAACCAGGGCCGCCTGGGTGACGTCGTCGGGGATGTCCAGGAGGTCGGCCATCTCCTCGTGCTTTTCGAGGTGGACGGTGGTCATCGTAGAGGCAAGTCCGCGACTCCGCAGGGCCAGCTGCAGACTCCAGACCGCCGGGTAGATCGATCCGAAGAGAGCGGCTGTCTGCGCCGGAGTGGTGGCCGGCGTCACCCGCCCCCGGATGCAGGCCAGGACGAGGACGGGCACCCGGTCGAGGTGCGTGGCCAGGTGCCACGCCCCCTCCAGCATTCGGTTGTCGGACCCGTCCGCCGGCGCCTTGTCCCGACCGCCGGATGCCACGGTCAGCGCGGAGAGGTAGATGTCCTGGACCCGGGCCTTGATCTCCGGCTCGGTGATGAGGATCCATCGCCAACCCTGGAAGTCACCACCGGTGGGCGCCTGGAGGGCGAGGTCGAGGCATTCGAGCACCAGGTCGAGTTCGACGGCGCGGTCGAGGTCGAGACGACGGCGGACGGCGCGGGTCGTGGTGAGCACCCAGTCGATGGTGCCGGGCTCTGCCACCGTGGGTCAGGTGCCTGCCGGTCAGGTGCCGATGATGCCCTCGGCGGCAAGCAGCGCGAGCTCGTCCCCGGTGAGACCCAGGCTCGCCAGCACCTCGTCGTTGTGCTGGCCGAGCAGAGGCGCCGGTCGCCGGAACCACGGAGATGTCCGCGAGGCGTAGCGCATCGGCCACCCGGGAAAGCGCTTCGGACCCACGACGGGGTGGGTAACCTCTTCCCAGTAGCCGCGGGCGTTCATCTGTTCGTCGAGATCGACGTCAGAGGCGTGGATGACAGGCTCAGCGCCGACCCCGGCCGCCCGCAGGCTGGAGAGGGCCCCCTTCTGGCTCTGTCCAGCGGCCCACGAGGCGAGCCCGGCATCGAGCAGGTCGCCACATTCCGAACGCCCCGCGACGGTGTCGAGCCGCGTCTCGAGCGACCAGGCCGGCGATCCGAGCGCCTCCCGCAACTCGCGCCAGGCCTCGTCCGAGGTGATTCGTAGGGCAACCCACTGATCTGGCTCGAGGCAGGCGTAGGTGCCTTGATGGCCACCTCGGGGTTGGTGGTTCCCTTGCCGGGCCATGAGGTTCCCGTACACCGAGTGCTCGAGCACCTGCTCGACGACCAGATTGGAGGCCAGGTCGATCATCGCGAGCTCGATCAGCTGGCCCTCGCCGGTCCGGTCCCGGTGCTCGAGAGCGGTCAGGACGGCGAACGCGGCGTGCATCCCGGCCAGCGGATCACAGATACCGGGGATGGATGGGAGGCCGTCCGTGTACCCGGTGATCCAGGCGAGACCGGACACCTGCTCCATCGACGCCGCGAACCCGGGGCGATCGCGCCAGGGACCCTCCAACCCGAACCCGGGCATGCGCATCATGATGATCCGAGGGTTCACCGCCCGAAGTGCATCGTAGGAGAGGTCGAACTGCTCCATCACCCGGGGCGTGAAATTCTCGACGACCACGTCGGACTGGGCGGCAAGGCACAACGCGAGCTCTCGACCTCTGGCGTTCGAGAGGTCGAGGGTCACACTGCGCTTGTTGAGGTTGGCGGATTGAAAAATGGCGCCCTGCTCGTACCACTGATCGACCGAGGCGTCGACGCGGACGCTGTACCGCATCGGGTCGGGTCGTTGGGTCGATTCGATTTTCACCACGTCGGCACCGAGGGAGGCCAGGTACTGCGTGCACATCGGTCCTGCCAGGAAGGCGGTGAAGTCAAGGACGTGGATCCCGGCGAGTGGCAGTTCATTATCGTCAGCATCCTCCGGGCGGTCGCCTGGGGGGAACGGCGGGTTCCCGATCGGGTTCTTCCGGCTGCGCTCGGGACGGACGTCGACGTCGCGTGCGCGCTCGGCGAGTGTCGGGGCAGGACCGGGCGGTCGGTGCCGGGTTATGCTCGAGCGGAACGGGGTCCGGGGATGAGGAAAGCCTCCCCGTGGGTTCGGGTCGTAGAGCTGGCGCGAGGCAACGTGGTCGATTCGGGGGAAGTTCGCTCCGTTCCCGACGGGCACGGTAGGGATCCGGTACAAGGACCCGATCTCCACCACCTCGTCGACGGTGTGCTGCCGCGTCCAGTGCTCGATGGCCTCCAGCACGTCTGGGCGGTCGCGGTTGCGCTGGATGTACAGCGAGGGATCAGATGCCAGATCCGGACGTTCGATCATGTCGAGGAAGGTGTGCCACTGCGCGGTGGTGATGGTGCAGATCCCGACGTAGCCGTCGAGGCAGGCCTCGATGCCCGGGACCATCACGTAGGTGGGGCGGATGCGTTGTCCACCCGGCATGGCGGCGGCGACCGAGGGGTAGCAGATGAAAGTGATGGCCAGACACTCGAGGGCGGACACGTCGACCAGGTCGCCGCGCCCGGAGCGCCGACGAGCAGTTAGGGCGCTGACGGCTCCGAGTGCACCGAAGGTCCCGACGGTCCACTCGGCGAGGCCACCGCCCACGGCGAGGGGCACACGGTCGTCGCTGCCGTGACTGTGCAGCGAGCCGGCCAGGGCCTGGAGCAGGAAGTCCGAGGACTCCTCGGCGCTGCGTGGTCCGCTCAGCCCGAAGGCCGAGAGGCTCACCACCACCAGCTCGGGATGGCGCGCACAGAGTCCCCATGGATCGGTTGCCTGCGGGCATCGGCCGACCCGGTCTCCGAACGTCGAGATGAGGACCACGTCGGAGGTTGCCGCCAACCTGTCGCGGAGAGCCTCGGCCGACGGATCGCCCGGGTCGATCACCAGGCTCTCTTGCGATGATGCCAGGTACCGGAAGAGCGCACCGTCCGGGTCGCCATCACCGCCCGCCGAACCCGACACCGACCAGGAGCGGAGGCGGTGCCCTTCCGGCCGCTCGGCCCTGGTCACCGCCGCCCCGGCGTCGGACAGCAGCTTGGCACAGTAGGCGCCGGCGACGTCCTCGGACAGATCGAGGACCCGGAGCCCACCGAGTCCGGGAAGCGGACCGCCGGTCACGGAGTCTCCGGGGTGTCGAGCAGCCCTGCCGCGGTTGCCCGGGCCCAGTCGTGGTCGACCCGTTTGTCGGCGACCGCCGGGTGGTGGCGGAGCTCCGCTTCGACCTCGTCGGGAAAGATCATCCCGCCGCCACGGTGGATCGGCCTCATCGGGTGTCTCCCGTCGCGGGGGGGCTGATCGGCTCTCCGATGCGTGCGAGCAGATCGAGGGAGTACTGCACGGTCCCGGTCAGTGTGGCGGCGGACTGGCCGGCCAGGTACACCGCCGCCATCCCCATCGCCCTCGGGTCCTCGATCATGTCCGGGGACACGCTGATCCCGCCGGCCACCGCGCCCTCGGTCATCACCACCTTCTTCGGGGCCAGGCAGTTGACCGCGACGCCGTAGGGGGCGAGCTCGGTGGCCAGACCGGCGTAGTACCGCTCGACGCCGGCCTTCGACACCCAGTAGGCATTCGAGCCGAGCTCGGTCTGAACGACACCGGTGGTGGTGATGGCGATCAGCGAACCGCAGCGGCGCTCCAGGACCGACGGCAGCACCGCCTTGGTCACGAGGAACGTCCCGGTGAGGTTGACGCGAAGACACAGGTCCCACCGCTTGAGGGGGGTGTCGAGGGTCTTGCCCATCCACAGCGTGCCTGCATTTGCCACCAGGATGTCGATCGGCCCGAGTGTGTCCGTGGTGCGGGCAACGGCATTGGCCACCGAGGACTCGTCAGACACATCGCAGACGACCGGAAGGGCTCTGCCCCCGCCACTGGTGATCGTGTCCGCCACCGAATGGACCGTACCGGGCAGCTTGCCGGGTTCATCGGTCCGTGCCGCTACCGCGACGGCGGCTCCGGCACGGGCGAGGGCCAACGAGATGTCCCGGCCGATACCGCGACTGGCCCCGGCGACAAACGCCACCCGATCGTCGAGCCTTGCCAGGACCACCCGCGACCCTCCATTCCCTCGTCCGGTGCGCCCTCATCGGTCCGAGAATCCTCGCATCCACTGCGGCGCGGACTACGCACGGGAACAGTACTCTGTTGCTTCAGGGCCGCAGCGAGGAGCGCCGCATGGAACTGGGATGGGGGAGCCGACGCCGATGGTCATGACGATCACTCGCGACGGAGCGTTGATCGAGTCGGCGCAGGGGAACATCATCCCGAAGGAGCGCTACGTCTCTCAGGACTTCTTCGACCTGGAGATGGAACGGCTGTGGCCCCGGGTGTGGCAGATGGCCTGCCGTGAGGAGGAGGTACCCCGGACCGGCGACTTCCTCGAATACATCATCGGCGATCAGTCCATCCTCGTCACCCGCAGCGAGCCGGACGTCATACGAGCGTTCTACAACACCTGCCCGCATCGGGGTACCCGGTTGGCCTCCGGAAATGGGAACTTCGCCACCGGCGAGATCCGTTGTCGCTACCACGCCTGGCGGTTCGAGCTGGACGGCACCAACAGGGAGGTGGTCGACCGCCCTGACTTCCCTCCGACGATGACCGACGCGGATGTCTGCCTGAACCAGATCCAGGTGGGGCGTTGGGGTGGTTTTGTCTTCATCAACATGGACCCCCACTGTGAGTCGCTCGAGTCCTTCCTCGGGCCACTCCCGGAGCTCCTCGAGCCGTACCGCTTCGAGAAGATGCGGTTCCGCTCCTACCGCTCGGTGATCCTCCCGGCCAACTGGAAGTCGGTGCTCGACGCATTCAACGAGAGCTATCACGTCCAGGGAACCCATCCCCAGCTGCTCCGGTGGTCCGACGACACGGCAATTCGCTACGGCCGCTTGGGGAAGCACAACCACATGGGCGGATTGGGTGAGGTGAAGCACGAGATACGCCCCAGCCCCCGGCTCGGCCTGGAACCGGGCGACTACGACGAGCGCGAGCTCCTTGCGGTCATGATCGACGAGCTCGGCGGTCTCTTCATGAAGGAGGAGCGCCGACAGATCGAGCAGCTGAAGCACGAGCCGATCCCCGAAGGAATGACCGCGATGGACGTCTACAACGCCCTTCGCGTGAAGATGCTGCGGAGCAAGGGCGAGGTCGAACACCTCACCGACGAGCAGCTCCTCAGCTCCGACGACGTCCACTTCTTCCCGAACGTGGTCGGACCCGTCTATCCCGGGAGCACCACGCTGTTCCGGGTTCGCCCGAACGGGCTCGACCCGGACAGCACGATCAAGGATCTCTGGACGCTCGAATGGGTGTCACCCGGTGACCAGCGAGAGATGTGCGAACGCAAATTCTATCCGGACTGGACGGCGAAGGACTGGGGCCTCGTGACCAACCAGGACTACGCCAACATGGCCCATGTACAGGCCGGTATGAAGTCGAGAGGGTGTACCGGACTTCGGCTGAATCCCCGTCAAGAACAGAATGTCATCCACACGCACGAAGTCATCGACCAGTACCTCTGCCCGTCGTAACCAGATCGGGTACGGTCCATCGGTGCGTTCGAGGGTTGAAGCCCGGCGCGAGGCTGGCCTCGTGACCACGTCAACGTGCGTCGTCGAACGCCCCGACCGCTTCGTATGCAGCCGCTTCGGTCTCCGTCAGACCCCACTCGGCCAACACGGCTCGGACGTCGGACCGGACTGTCGGCGCGGCAGTCGGCAGAGGGGGGACGGTACGGGAGAACCGAGGGGCGGGGGCGGGCTGCAGGGTCTCGCCGACCATGACCAACGTCTCGCGCTGGCGATGGTGAGGGTGGTCCCCGACTTCGCGAGGCGTGAGGACGGGGGCCAGGCAGGTGTCGGTTCCGGCGGCCAGCTCGCCCCATTCGTCTCGGGTCCGCGTGGCAATGGCCGCCGCGATCCTCCGGCGGAGGACGGGCCAGTTGGTCACGTCGGCCTTGTCGGGGAGCTCGGTGGCGTCGATGCCCAACAGTTCGACGAGGGATTCCCAGAACCGGGGTTCGACGGCGCCGATCGCCACCCATTTCCCATCGGAGGTCTCGTAGGTGTCGTAGTAGGGGGCTCCTCCGTCGAGCACATTGGTGCCCCGCTCCTCGGACCACCGGTCGCGGGCGCTCATCTCGAAGAACATGGTGGCGAGCAGGGCGCTACCGTCGATCATCGCTCCATCCACCACCTGACCCACGCCCGAGGTCCGGGCCTCGAGCAGTGCACAGACCATGCCGAAGGCGAGCAGCAGCCCGCCACCGCCGAAGTCGCCCACCAGGTTGAGGGGAGGCACCGGTGCGTCCCCTTCCGGGCCGATCATGCTGAGCACACCGGAGAGGGCGATGTAGTTGATGTCATGGCCGGCCATCGTGCGCCAGGGCCCCTCCTGCCCCCATCCGGTAGCGCGCCCGAAGACCAGGCGTGGGTTTTCGGCATGGCAGGGCTCGGGCCCGAATCCGAGCCGCTCGGCGACCCCGGGACGGAAGGCCTCGACCAGCCCGTCAGCCCTGCGGATGAGCGCGAACAGCAGCGATCGGCCCGAGACCGCCTTCAGGTCGAGGGCGATCGAGCGTCGGTTGCGCCCGAGGACCCCTCCATCAACCGAGTCACCCGGGCGGTCGACCCGAACGACGTCCGCGCCCATGTCGGCGAGCATCATGGCGCAGAACGGTCCGGCCCCGAGGCCGGCGATCTCGACGACGCGGATACCGGCCAGCGGTCCCCCCGTCGTCGTGGGCGAAGCCAACGCCATGCTCGTTCGTACCCCCGGTCGTCGCGGCTGCTCGATCCTACGGTACCCACTCGTCCCGTCGGTGGTCGAAGCTGTTCGCATCGAGTTACAAGGCGCCGAGAGGAGAGGAGCACCCATGGGATCGCGTGACCCGGTGATCGTCGGCATCGGCTGGAGTGACTATCCCGTCGCACCTGAGCTCGACGCCATGGAACACCACGCCATGGCCCTGCGCCGTGCACTGGCGGACTCCGGCCTTCCCAAATCCGATATCGACGGGTACATGTGCGCCGGAACCGGATTCGCCAACAACACCGACGATGCTCCGAACATGGCCGAGTATCTCCGGATCAACCATCGCTGGCTCGACGGGACGTCGGTCGGTGGCTCTACGTTCGAGTTCTATGTCCAGCACGCCGCGGCCGCCATCGAGGCGGGGATGTGTGACGTCGTCCTCGTCACCTACGGCTCGGACATGCTGTCGCGGATGGGTCGGATGCTCGGCACGAGCACGTTCGCCGGCTCCTCGTCCCGGGTGGGCGGTCCGGCCCAGTTCGAGTGCTCGTGGGGCAACGTGCTGGCTGGGGCCTATGCCATGGCGGCCCGCCGGCACATGTACGAGTTCGGGACGACGCCTGAGCAGCTGGCAGAGATCGCGGTGGGCGTGCGCGAGTACGCCGGGCTGAACCCGCTGGCTCAGCACAGGGACCCGATCACCGTCGACGACGTCCTGTCCTCGCGCATGATTGCCGACCCGTTGCACAAGCTCGAATGCTGCGTGATCTCCGACGGTGGAGGCGCGTTCATCATGACGACCCGGGAGCGGGCCCGAGACCTCGCAAAGCCGCCCGTGTACGTGCTCGGCGCAGCCGGGGCGCAGACCCACTGGACGATCAGTCAGATGCCTGATTTCACGACGACGGCCGCCGCCCAGTGTGGTCCTGAGGCCTTCGGCCGGGCCGGGATCGCTCCCGAGGATGTCGACACCATCCAGTGCTACGACAGCTTCACCATTACCGTGTTGATGCTGCTCGAGGACATGGGCTTCTGCAAGAAAGGGGAGGGGGGTCCGTTCGTCGAGAGCGGCGCGCTTCGGCGCGGAGGGAGTCAACCGCTCAACACCGACGGCGGTGGGCTGTCGGCCTGTCACCCGGGCATGCGGGGGATCTTCCTCATCAACGAAGCGGTTCGCCAGCTCCGTGGCGAAGGCGGCGAGGCGCAGGTTCCCGGGGCCGAGCTGGCGGTGGCCTGTGGTTCAGGCGGTTGGCTTTCCTGTATTGCAACCGTCGTGCTCGGGACCGAGGGTCGGTCATGACCATCGAGGAGCTTGCAGGCACGCTGGGACTCCGTGCACTTCCCCAGCCGGATCACGCCTCCCGTCACTATTGGCAGTGCGCAGCGGAGGGTCGGCTGGTCATCCAGCGCTGCACGAGCTGCGGCCAGTTCCAGTTCTACCCCCGATCGCTGTGTGCGACCTGTGCCGGCGAGACCGAGTGGGTGGATGCCTCGGGGAAGGGCACGCTGCACACCTACACAATCATCCGACAGAACCGCTCGAAGGCATTTGCCCCGCTCTCACCCTACGCGGTGGGGATCGTCGAGCTCGACGAGGGTGTCCGGATGATGTCGAACATCGTGGACTGTGATGTCGAGGTCCTCCACGTGGGCATGGCGCTCGAAGTGGTGCTCCTGAAGGCGGCCGACGACATCGGCCTTCCGTTCTGGCGACCGGCCGCAGACTGATCGAGGAGAGGGACGATGGACTTCGACGACACACCGGAGGAGGCTGCGTTCCGCCAGGACGTTCGGAACTGGTTGACCGGGCACGCGAAGAAGAAGGATGTCGGGCAGCTGTCGTCTTCCCACTCGTTCTATGACTTCGACGACGTCTTCGTCACCGAAGGCAAGGCCTGGCAGCGACGCCTGTTCGAGGGTGGTTGGGCCGGGATCACCTGGCCGGTCGAGTTCGGCGGTCGGGGAGGCGACGTCGTCCAGTCGATGATCTTCCGCCAGGAGGAGGCTCGGTTCGACGTCACCTCAGGCCTATTCGCCGTCGCCATCGGGATGGCCGGCCCTACGTTGATCGGCCACGGCAGTGACGAGCAGCGCGCCCGTTACCTTCCGGCCATGCTTCGGGGGGAGGAGGTCTGGTGCCAGCTGTTCAGCGAGCCGGGGGCGGGCTCGGACCTCGCCAGCTTGGCGACCCGCGCCGAGTGCGACGGGGACGAGTGGCTGGTCAATGGTCAGAAGGTGTGGAGCTCGGGTGCCCACCATGCCGACATGGGGATCCTGCTGGCCCGCACGGACCCCGACCTCCCCAAGCACCGTGGGATCACCTTCTTCATCCTCGACATGCGAACACCGGGTGTCGAAGTGCGCCCGTTGCGCCAGATGACCGGAGGGGCGACCTTCAACGAGGTGTTCTTCACCGATGTCCGGGTGCCGGCCGCCAACGTGGTCGGCGACGTGAACGGCGGCTGGCGGGCCACCATGACGACCCTGGCCAATGAGCGGAGCTTGAGCGGTGGCACCTCGAGCTTCCCCCCGGTCTTGAAGCTGGCAAGGGAGTGCGGCGCCACCAGTGATCCGATCGTCCGGCAACGGCTGGCTGACTGCTATGCCAAGGGCGAGATCCTCAAGTATCTCGGGTTCCGGATCCAGACCGCCCTGCGCAGGGGGATGTCGACACCCGAATCCTCGGTCACCAAGCTCTTCTACTCGCAGATGCAGACGGAGATCGCCGAGGTGACCGTGATGGTCCAGGGTCCTCGGGGCATGCTGCTCGGTCCCGACGCGCCGGAAGAGGGCTACTGGCAGCGACAGTTCCTGAGTGCGCCATCGCTCCGGATCGCCGCCGGGAGCGACGAGGTGCAGCGCAACATCATCGGCGAGCGGGTACTGGGGCTTCCCCATGACGTCCGGGTCGACAAGGATGTGCCGTTCCGGGATCTCGTTCGCTGACACCGGTCAGGATGGCGAGAGGGTGACGATGGAGTTCAATCTGGCAGATCTCTACGAGTGCGTCGCCGCCCGGGTCCCCGATCGCGAGGTCGTGGTCTGGCGCGACACCAGACTGACCTATCGCCAGCTCGACCAACGGGCCAACCGTCTCGCCCACGGACTCGCAGGCCTGGGCCTGGGCGCCGGGGACCATATCGGCGTGCTCACCTACAGCCGCCCCGAGTACCTCGAGACGATGGTCGCGGCGTACAAGATCCGAGCCGTGCCCATCAACGTCAACTACCGCTACGTTGCCGAGGAGCTGGCCTACCTCTTCGACAACGCCCAGCTGCGGGCGCTGGTGGTCGAGGCGAGCTTCGGTCCCATGGTGGTCTCGATTCTGGACCGACTACCCCGTCTCGAGCACGTGATCGTGGTCGACGATGGCTCGCAGGAGGAGGGAGCGCTGCGCGACGCCTTCGACTACGAGTCGTTTCTCGCCGCCAACTCGCCGTTGGCCGGCTTCGGGCCCCGATCCTCCGACGACGTCTACATCGCGTACACCGGGGGGACGACGGGGAACCCCAAAGGCGTCATCTGGCGACACGAGGACATCTTCTTCGCCACCATGACGCCCGGAGTCGTCGTGGTGCGGCCTGAGGATGTCGCCGACAACGCGGTCGCTCCCATCCACCCGCGCTTGGCAGCCCTTGCTGAGATGGGCGTCGCGGTGCCGGATATCTTCGTCTCCTATGCCCTCGGTCCGCTCATGCACGTGAGCGGCCACTGGTCGGCGTGGGGAGCGATGCTCAGCGGTGGCCGCGCCATCCTGCACCCGGGTCGCAAGATGGAGGCCGAAACCGTGCTCGAGGTGGTCGATCGTGAGCAGGTCACCATGCTGACCATCGTCGGTGACTCCATGGGCCGACCGATTGTCGAAGCGATCGAAGCGGACAGAGGGCGCTACGACACCACCTCGGTCCTCATGCTCGGATCGGGGGGGAGCATCATGTCGGTCGACGTGAAGGACCGGCTCTTCACGGGGTTTCCTTCCACGATGGTATTGACCGAGGCCATCGGTTCGTCCGAGTCACCCGCCCAGGCGCTCTCGATCACCGTCCGGGGGCAGGGCGCGGCACCCGCCCTACGCTTCACCGCCGACGACCGGACGACGGTCTTCGACGACGACCTTCGATCGGTGGCACCCGGATCGGGTGCGGTCGGACGTCTGGCGACCAAGGGACGGGTGCCCGTCGGGTACTACCGCGACCCAGAAAAGTCGGCTCGTACCTTCGTCACTGTGGACGGTGTCCGGTGGGCGCTTCCCGGTGACATGGCCACCATCGAAGCCGACGGGACCATCCGGCTCCACGGGCGCGGCGCCATGTGCATCAACACCGGCGGTGAGAAGGTCTATCCCGAAGAGGTCGAAGCCGTCCTGAAGTCCCACCCCAAGATCGGCGATGCCGTCGTGGTGGGGGTTCCGGACCCTCGATTCGGTGAGCGGGTGGCTGCGGTGATCCAGGCGGGCCCAGGAACAGCTGCGCCGGACCTCGACGAGATCCAGGCACATTGCCGACTCCATCTGGCCGGTCACAAGGTGCCGCGCCAGGTGTGCGTCGTCGACCTGGTACCCCGGTCCCCGTCGGGCAAGCCCGACTACCCGTGGGCAACGGAGGTTGCACGCTCAGGGGTCGTCGCAAGGGGTGGTACCTGAGGCTGGTACGGCCCTTCAGCTCGCCTCTCGAGCTTCTTCGATGGTGAGTTCTGCAGTGGGATCAGCTTCGAGTCGCTCGTCGGAGATCGGCAGACCACTCCGAACCGAGCGACCATAGGTACCGGCAGTCAGGCGCTCCTCTGCTCGATCAATGGCCGACAGGCGTTCCTGTAGTTCAGCCAAGACTGCCTCATCGGTGCCTTCCTCAGTCAGTGGTTGGGCCGAATCGAACATGTCGCCCGGCTGATTTGCCGCAGTTCGGTCATCCCGCCCACTTGAGGCCACGCTCGCGATCAGCTGTTGCACGCGAATGCGCTCGGCACGGAGGAGCTCTTTGGCCTGCTCGGTCTGCATGTGTCGCACCTCATCTTCTGTGATCCAGAGGCATGCTGTTCAGAACTCGGTCCCTGTTGCCCGCCCGGGACGGGCGGTAACAGGGACGGCCCTCGTTCAGTGGGTGACGACGTCGCTGCGGTGGGGCAGCACCCAGCCAGGTCGGGGGAAGTGGCAGGTGTAGCCGTTCGGGTAGTGCTCCAGATAGTCCTGGTGTTCAGGCTCTGCCTCCCAGAACGGACCGGCCGGCGTCACTACGGTCACGACCTTGCCGGGCCAGAGGCCAGACGCTTCGACGTCGGCGATAGTGTCCATGGCCACTCGTCGCTGATCGTCGTCGAGGGTGAAGATCGCCGACCGGTAGCTCGTGCCGGTGTCGTTCCCCTGGCGGTTGAGCGTCGTCGGATCATGGATCTGAAAGAAGAACTCGAGCAGCTCACGATACGAGGTCTGCTGTGGATCGAAGGTGATCTCGATCGCCTCGGCGTGGCCTGCGTGGTTTCCGTAGGTTGCGTTGGCGACGTCACCGCCGGTGTACCCGACCCGTGTCGAAATGACGCCCGGACGCTTCCGGATCAGGTCCTGCATCCCCCAGAAGCACCCTCCAGCGAGGATCGCCTTCGTTGCTGTCTCGCTCATTGAGCCACCTCCACCTCATGTCGTAGTCCTTCGAAGACTCGTCGCTGTCTACCGTATCCCGCGGTCTCGAGGTCCCAAACGGAGTGAACCGTAGGGCGGACGAGTCGGCCAGTGGCGCAACCCCGACACTCCGACCCTGAGGGTGGCAGGCGGAGATCGACGCTGGACAACCAGGTCGGGTGGCCGACTCGAGCGGCTGAGCCCCGAGCCGTGGCGCGAAATGGAATCTCCAGGTGTACGGGGGCCTCTTGGGCGGAACTCGACCCGCACCCAAATGAGCCGAGCTGCTCGACCTCGTCGCTTCAAGGGACTGGGAAAACGCATAGCGCGCGCCAGTAAGCACTGATTGTGACAAAAGGCCCTGTCACAGTCGTTGGCAGGCGAGCAAGCTGGGGGAAGGGTTTGGTCCGCAAGGACCGAAAGGGGCAATTGGGATGACCAGCCACGTCTGGCGAGAATCGAGCAATCGGGCGGACCCAACCCCTGCATCGTCGGGTGACGAAGCGGTTTCAGGGTGGGGACGGGCGCAGCCGAGCGCAACCGGCAGGCAGCGCGTGCTCGATGGGCGGGTCGCACCCCGATCGACCCCCGGGGCCCGCCTGTGGGTCGTGTCGGCTCTGCTCATCGTCACGATCGGGATCTCACTCTCGGTCGTCGCCGCACAGGGAACAGCAGACCGTCAACATGAACGGGCACGCCAGGCGTTTCTTGCGTCGTCGGCCCAGATCTCTTCGACCCTGAAGCTAGCCCTCCAGCACGAGCAGGACCTGGCGGTGAGCGCCGGTGCCTTCATTGCCGACGACCCCGACGCCACTGAGGTCCAGTTCCGAGAGTGGACAGGTGCAGTGGAGGCCTTCGGGCGATACCCCGAGCTGCAGGGGATCGCCAACATCGCCCTTGTCCCGGCGTCTGAGCTCTCGGCCTTCGCATCACGAGCCGTAGCGGATCCTGCGGGCCCCCTCGGGCCGAACGGGAACTTCGACGTCATTCCGCTGGGAAGTCGCTCCTACTATTGCCTCCTGACCGTTTCGGTGTCGCGCACACCGCAAACCACCACTCCATCCGGGCTCGATTATTGCGACACCGTACTGGGTCCCAGTCTTCTGAGGACCCGCAACAACGGCACAGGTACGTACATCCCGTTCAAGGAATACGGGCCACCGGGCCTCGCCATCGGCACCCCTGTCTACCGGGGTGGGAGCGACCCCACGACCGTGGCCGCCAGGCAGGCGGCCTTTGTAGGCTGGACTGGGGTTCAGATACTCCCGAGTGTTCTCCTGAAGACGGCGTTGCTGGGCCACCCCGGGATGGGAGTCGCCTTCACATACAGGTCCACTAGCTCTAGGGCCACGTTCACCGCAGGCCGGGCGATGGCAGGCTCCCAGGCGTCCTCCACGGACCTCGGGAACGGCTGGAGCGTCCGAACATATGGGATGCCCGGCAGCCAGGGGATGTTCTCGAACGCAGACGCGCTCTGGTTGTTGACGGCCGGAACGATGCTGAGTGTGCTGATCGGCAGTTTGATCATCCTCCTGGCCACGAGCCGATCTCGTGCCCTGCTCCTTGTGCGAAGACGGACCGAAGAACTTCGCCATATGGCTCTGTACGACTCCTTGACGGGGCTTCCCAACCGGTCACTCATTCATGATCGGATCGAACGACTACTCGCCCGTAGCCGGCGAGATGAGTCGCCGATGGCCGTGATGTTTCTGGACCTCGACAACTTCAAACTGATCAATGACACACTCGGTCATGCTGCGGGCGACCGGTTGCTCATGCAGGTCAGTGCAAGGCTGGTCGATGCGCTCCGTGAGGAGGACACGGTCGGACGCCTGGGAGGCGATGAGTTCGTCTTGTTGGTGGAAGGAGCGTCCCTGCAAACCGGAGCGTTGAGTGTCGCCGAGCGTGTACTGGATTCCCTCACGGTCCCGTTCGAGATCTCACAAGGTCAAGAGCCCGTCCACGTGACAGCCTCGATCGGCATCGCTGAAGGCGCCCGTTCAACCCCTGATGAGCTGCTGAAGGATGCCGACATTGCGCTTTATCGCGCAAAGGAAACAGGGAGAAACCGTGCGATCGTGTATGCCCTAGCGATGCACGAGTTGGCGGACAACGACCGACAACTCGAGCTGGATCTCCAGAACGGCTCGAGAGCGGTCAGTTCTTCCTGCTGTACCAGCCAATTGTGAACCGTGGTACTGGCCCGACGTCATCGGGGTCGCGGATGCGCAGCGCGTAGCTGGTTGCTTGCTGGTTCTGAGTGGTGTGAAGGATGCAGGGGGACTGGGGCCTTACGTCGCGACAGGGCGGGTCATGGGCCTCAAGAACCAAGGTGCCCGCCGGATGAGCAGCACAGGCCGACGCAGGTTACTCAGGATCCTGCGCAGCACAGCGGGGTGTCCAGAGGCAGTACTACCACGCCACGAGATGAGGACCAGGTCCGCGTCCATCGATTTGTCTACGATTTGCGTTGCTGGATCGCCGCTGCACACTGACAGGACTGCCCCGGGTGTCTGGTGGCGGAGCTTCAACGCTGCTCGCCAGGCCTCGGCGTTGTGCCCCGATCCCTCCCAGATTGGCGGTCTGGTCCGATCGGTGAGCACGTGGACTTGCTCCACATCCACGCCCAGCTCTAACGCCTTTTTGATCCACGGTCGCAACACTCGGCGTTCAGTGGCCGTCTGATCGATTGGGACCAACAGGCGAGTCACCTCTGGTTCGCCGACGTGAGGCTCTGAAGCAGGCACGTTGGGAACGACCAACGCCGGGTCGGACGTGGCTGCAGCATGGGCAAGGATTGCTTCGATCCGGCCTCCGTCAGGCTCGGTCTCAGCGATCCAATCATCCACAGAAGGCAGACCGGACAGAGCTTCTGCCGTAGCAATCGTGCTGATCGCAGGCGAGTCACCATCGCCTCGGATCCGAATGATGTGCAACTGAGCGGTATCGGAGTTCATCCTCAACCCACCCTTCTCCCCGGTGGATCGACCCGCACAAGGGTACCGTGGATGTTCACCCACAACGGACGGTCACAGCCGATGAAGACGGAGTCGGACTGGCAAGCCACGCTGACCTGCGAACCCCGCCACTTCAGTCTGAAGCGGAGCTCGTTCCATGATTCCGGCAGAACCGGAGCCAGGGTGAGGTGGCGATCCGACGGACTGGAAACCGAAAGTCCAGCGAATCCGTGTACGGCCGCCTGCCAGATGCCCCCGAGATTGGCGAAGTGGAGGCCACCTGCGGTTGAGCCCGTGAGGTCCTCCGAATCGATGGCGCACGCGAGCCGGAACAGCTCGAGGGCTTCCTCTGCCCGTCCGGCGCGCGCCAACAGTGAGGCATGCACCGCCGGCGAGAGTGAGCTCCCGTGCGCGGTACGCGGGAGATAGAGGTCGAGGTTCGGGATGAGCGATTGCTGCGCCATGCCCTCAGGAATGAGGAAATACGCCATCAAGACATCCGCCTGCTTGATGATCTGACTGGCCTGCAAGCGCTTCATCCCGAGGACCAGATCGGCGGCCACCGGAGCTCTACCGATCTCAGAGACCACGAGAGGCTCGAGACCGTTGTATCCCGCGAATTGTTCGTAACGCCCGGTACTGACGTCGTAGTTGTCGACGATGGCATCTGCAGCCTCTCGCCACGCGGTCGCCTCGTCGATGTCCCCTCCTGTTCGTTCGGCGAGCTCCGCTGCTCGCGTGAGGTTCCACCTGGCCATCAGGTTGGTGAAGGCGTTGTCGTCGACCGCTTCGTGGTACTCATCTGGACCGATCACGCGATCGATGTGCCCGGTGCCATCTGACGGGTCATAACGAATGCGACTCGCCCAGTATCGGGCAGTGTCGAGAACGAGGGGGCGGCCGGGGCCGCGTAGGAATGACCATCCCCCTCGCCAGGCCGCAAAACGCCATGCCGCCCAGGCCACGACCGCCGTTACATGTTCCTCCATGGACCCGGTGTGGATGGCAACCTCGTTGCCGTGCTGATCGACGCCGACGCTGGGCGTCACATCTTCACCGCTGTCGGCGGACTCCCAGGGGAATCTCGCGCCTGAACGTCCATCCCGAGCGGCTCGCTGACGGGCTGGATCGAGGCGGCGTATCCGATACTCGAGCAAGGTCCTTGCGGCTGGCGAATCGATGGCGGCCAGGACCGGTAGCACGAAGGCGTCGCTGTCCCAGAATACGTGCCCGGCGTACGCGGGTCCGCTGAGGCCTCGGGCAGCTACGGCGGTCTCACCGTTGCGGCGCACCGCCCCCAATAGGTGGAAAACGCCTATTCGAAGTGCACGTGTGGACTCGACGTCGCCGACGATCTCGATGTCGGCATCCGCCCATCGCGAATCCCAAATTGCCCGCTGCCGTTCGAGGAGTCCCGCGGTACCAATCCGTCGGCCCTTCCGCAGTCTCGTTGACGCAGAGCTGTGGCTCGGACTTCGACTCCGCGACGTCACATATGAGGCGACACGCTGGATCGCAAGAAGGTCGTTCGACATGTTAACCGATTCGCACTCAGTCTCTATCGCGATGGCCGCGCCTCCTCCGAGGCGAGAATGGCACTGGAACGAGAGTAACGCTGGTCCTTTTGCTGGTGGGCTCCCGACGACCAGACTGTGAGAAACCTCGGCTATGAGAACCGCGAGGCCGGGAAGCTCCGCGGATGCAAAGCGTGCCGTGCGTAGTACAGCGTTCCCTATCGTCACCTCTCGGAGCAACAATCCGTCGCGTAGATCCAGTGTTCGTCGCCCCGTCGGGAGGTCTTGCATCAGGGAGAGGTGTACCCAGGAGGGAAGGGCCATTTGGCGCTCGCCGACAGCTTGGTCAGAATCGTAGAGCCCGGCCGCACTGACCGGCTCAATGGCGGGTGCGCCATCTTCCTCCAGCACACCGCGAGTCCCGATGACGCCATCCGCAAGGCAGAGGATGCTTTCAAAAACCCTGGTGTGCTCAGTATCGGCGTCGGCGGTCACACACCACGCCGGATCGACGAGTCGATCTTCCCCCAGCCCTGCAGGAAGACGTGCCGCCGCGTGATCCGAGGAGTGTTCCGGTCGGCCAGAATGTGGTCCGTCAGCGCCGGCCGTCACGAGGCATCGACAGCAGCGGCGTCGCCGTCTTCCCGTATTTGTCTTCCTGTGATGACGTCGGATCGAATGCGGACCAAATGATGGCCCGGCTCGGCCACGCGAGGTCTTGGACGATGCCCCTCTGTCACTCGATTCGATTCAGAGGCAAGTCCTCGAACCAGTACGCTCCACCGAGTTCCGGCTTCAGTACCCTGTTGACCGTCGGAGGTAGCGTCCACCTGAAGCGCCACGAGACGATCGATGACCCGGCCAAAGAGCCCGTTTCCTATTTGGAGCACGATGTCCTCCCCATCGACGGAATAGTCGACGGGGAGGACCAATGGGGCACCCAGTGTGGGTACGCCGAGGTGGCCGTGAAGATGGTGCTTTGCGCCCAGCGCCAAGAGCCGCCGGCACTCGCCGATCGGCAGGACTTCGGATCCCCGTTCGTCAATCCACATGAGCACACAGTCCTCGCATTTGAGCGCCCCGCCTTTGGCCAACGGTCACGGTGAGCAGGACACAAATCCTATGGTATTTCGACCTGGGACCTGACCCCTGGCGACGGGGCGCCTTGCAAGCCTCACGACCCCGTCCGAGCACGACGGCCTCGTGAATGCATCGGTATGGTCACGCGGTTGCGTGGCGATAGAGGTTCAATGAGATCACCAGGAAGACGACAAATATCCCGACGCACCAGAGGACTGCTTGCCACAAGTCGTGGAACACAGGTCCACCTTCGAACAAAGCGCGGACCGAGTCGATGGTGACCGAGGCCGGCTGGTTGTTGGCGAAGGGCTGAAGCCAGCGAGGCATCGTCTCTACAGGGACTAGCGCAGAGCTTGCGAAGAAGAGGACGAACATCGGGAGGATCGAGGTCATCTGAGCGGTCTGGGGATCCTTGACCGCCAGGCCGATAGCTGCATACACCCAGGTGAAGGCGTAGCCGAACCCGATGATGAGCCCGATACCGGCCAGGCATGCCCAGATGCCGTTGTGGAAACGGAATCCCACCAGGAGCCCCAGGCAGGTGATGAAGGCGAGCGCCATCACGGCACGACACAGATCGGCCAGGGTGCGGCCTGTGAGAAAGGCGGAACGGGTCATTGGCAGGCTGCGGAAGCGGTCGATCATTCCCGCTTGGAGATCAGTGGCCAGAGCCAGGGCTGTAGTCATTCCTCCGATGAGCACGGCTTCGAGGAATATCCCCGGTACGACATAGTCGACATAGTCGACCCCCGGAACGTGAATGGCGCCTCCGAGCACATAGCGGAACAGCAAGAGGATGACCGTCGGTTGTACGAGGGTCATGAAGAGCAACTGGGGAGTACGGACGATCCGAAGAAGATTCCGCTTGGTGATGCCCTTCACGTCGCGAAGAGCGAGTGCGAGCGTCAACGGCGTTGCGCTGACCTGGGTGCGCGTGATCGCGATATCAGTCATCTGCTCCTCCTGTGGGTGACGTGGCCTCCTCGGCATCGCACGCGGTGGTGTGGCCGGTCAGCGAGAGGAAGACATCGTCGAGCGACGGGTGCCGAATGCCAAGATCCTTCACGGAGATACCATTGTCGTCGAGCGCGCGTCCGGCGGCGATCAGCACATCAGCACCACCTTGGATAGGAGCGCTGACCTGATTGAGATCGCAATCCAGCCGCGGTGGTGCGCTGGCGAGATTGGCAACGATCCTCGCTGCCTTGTCGAGATCGATGGGATCTGTAACGCGAACCTCCAAGACGTTGCCACCGAGGTGATCCTTCAGCTCGTCCGCAGTTCCTTGGGCGACGATCTGCCCGTCGTCCATCACGGCGATCTGGTTCGCCAGGTGCTCGGCCTCCTCCATGTACTGGGTTGTGAGAAGGACCGTCGTGCCCTCTGCCACCAGCTCCTCGATGAGCGCCCAGAGGTCGTTGCGCGTACGCGGATCGAGCCCGGTGGTCGGTTCGTCGAGAAATAGGATCGGGGGTCGACCAATGAGGCTGGCTGCGAGATCGAGCCGTCGCCGCATCCCGCCCGAGTAGGTCTTGACCGCCTTGTCGCCAGCTGAGCCGAGCATCATCCGTTTCAGTGCCTCTTCGGCGCGACGTTGATACTCGTCCTTGTCAAGGTGGTAGAGCAGTCCGACAAGCTCGAGGTTCTCGCGACCGGTCAGCAACTCGTCCACCGTGGCGTACTGGCCCGCAAGCCCGATGAGGGCCCGGACCGTCCTTGCATCTTTGGCCACGTCGAAGCCAGCCACGCTCGCTCGTCCGCTATCGGGCTGCAGCAGGGTTGTGAGCACCCGCACCAGCGTCGTCTTACCGGCTCCATTCGGGCCAAGCAGCGCAAGAACCGTCCCCGCCTTGACACGGAGCGAAACGTCATCGAGTGCCACGGTGCTCCCGAACCGCTTGCTCACGTGTGCCACTTCGATAGCAGTACTCACTGGAGCCCCTGGCATTCGCGTCTCGTTATGGCAGGCTGTCGCGGCGGTCGATGCCGGAGAAGTCCGTCGGAACCCGGGGACTCGAGAAACCGGTGGGCCTGCGATCAGGCGTCTGACAATCGCTCATGCTGCACCTCCACGATCCACCGTAGGGATGAAACTCTCTGGTGAGAAGGGCCGAAGGTCACTGCAGTGTTTTTGGCGCGACCACCGGTCCTTCTTGACCATGGGACCTTTGGCCCTTGCATCGAAGGCTGCCTCGGCCGGAAGATCGCGTCAATCCTGCGAGCAATGGAAGGGAGGGAAGCGATGCTCGAGGCAATGCGGTGTGTGAGAAAGGATCCCCGAGGTGCTCCTCTGGAAGGAGGGATCGATGCTCCGGACCCTGTTCCATTCTGCGGTCGGCAGTGCGAGGAGACGGTCGGGTGGAGACGCGAAGTGGCGCTCGAGATCTCGGTTGAGATCGGGAGCGTGGCCGCCATCATCCGGTTGGCCGGAACGCTCGACCGTGCGACGTCCGTCAATGTCACTGACCTGGTCTCAGAGTTGATCGAGGATGGCTACCACGAGTTCGAGCTCAACACATCTGCCCTGTGTGCACCTGACGAGGAGGGCATTGGGGTTCTGATCGATCTCGAGCGGCTGGTCCGAGTCTCGGGGGGCCACCTGACGTGGAGCGGGTCAACCGCGAATCGGCAGATCCTGACGATGAGGCCAGTCAACCAGGAGGCGCAACAGATGTGAGCCCGTAACGATCATGGAGCAGGTGGCCCCACTCGGGGTACTTTAGCTGTCGGACTTCTCATCCGGCTTCGCAAAGCGTGACGCGATAGTCAGGGCGAGCCAGTGCGTGGTCGGACCCATCGGTTCAAGGTCCGAAAGGGCCTCAAAGGGCACCCACGCTGCGGCCGCGTGTTCGGCCGAGGGGAACGTGATCAGAGATCCTGACCACTCGTCAGCGAGGAAGCAGTCGATGAGGTAATGGCGACCGGTGGCGCCCGTCGACCCACGTCGAGCGAGAAATGCCAGGCGATGAACGGTGAGGCCGGTCTCCTCGAGAACCTCGCGTGCTGCAGCGTCGTTTGTCGGCTCCCCTGGATGAGCCTGTCCTCCGGGGAAGCACCATTGACCAGGAAACTCTCGATCCGTGCCCAACCGTCGAAGGACCAGGGCGCTCCGAGCAGCGGTGTCGACGATTCCGACAATCGCCGAGGTGACTCCGCTCTCATGCTGTATGCGCCATGAAGTACCGGAGGGCTCGGACGACATTCTCCGTTGGTCAATCCGATCCTGGCGTGGTCGTATCCGGAAGGTACCGTTCGAACCAGCCGCTGGACAGCCGGACCACTTCGTCGAGCGCCCCGGGTTCCCCGAACAGGTGGGTCGCGCCGGGAACGACAACCAATTCGGACTGGCAATTGAGATGGGTGGCCGCCATTCGGTTGAGCTCGAGAACGTCGCGGTCCGCTCCACCCACGATGAGCAGGGTTGGGCATCGCACGAATGGGAGCCGAGCGTTGGCGAGGTCGGGTCGGCCCCCTCGCGACACAACGGCGCTGACCGTGTTTCCCGTCGAGCCGGCTGCCCACAGTGCCGCCGCGGCGCCCGTGCTGGCGCCGAAATAGCCACGGGGCAGTTGGCCGACCTCTCTCTGCGTGCGGGTCCACTCGCTGGCTTCCAGCAGGCGGTTCCCAAGGAGCGCGACGTCGAACACGTTTCGACGGTGTGACGCTTCGGCGGGCGTGAGCAGGTCGAACAGCAACGTCCCGAGGCCTCGGGCATGGAAGGCTTGCGCCACCGAGAGGTTTCGAGGGCTGCGCCGGCTGCTCCCACTTCCGTGGGCGAAGAGCACCATCCCCCGGGCACCGGTCGGTACCTGCAGGCGTCCCTCCAACTCGGCACCATCGACGGGGATGGGCACCTCTTGATCCACGTCTCGCCCGATGATCGGGTCGGGGGACCCGTCTGCGTTCTGGCGAAGCAGTGCTGCGACTTCTCCGTCGGATGTCTGGTGGAAATCGCGATACCAGAGCCCCACCGCCACGAAGTGAGGGGGCGTGACCACGCTTACCACTTGGTCGGCGTCAGCCTGCAGTTCCCTGATGGTCTCCAAGGGAGCCACGGGCACCGCCAGGAGGATGCGACGGGCTCCCCGTGCTCGGGCGATCTGCACGGCCGTGCGCGCCGTTGCGCCGGTCGCCAGCCCGTCGTCGACGATGATCACGGTCCGTCCCTCGATGGCGATGGGCGCCCGTCCGTCTCGATACTGTCTGACCCTGCGGGTCAGCTCTCGGTGCTCCACACCCTCCACCCTGGCAATGTCGCGTTCGGTCAATCCGACCCGGCGAACCAGGTCGGAATCGATCAGGCGCACGCCATCCTCCCCGATGGCCCCGAAACCGAGCTCCGGTTGGAAGGGGAGGCCGAGCTTGCGGACCACGATGACGTCGAGTGGTGCTCCCAGGGCACGAGCCACTTCAGCCGCCACCGGCACGCCGCCCCGTGGGAGAGCCAGCACCACCGGGTGCTCGTTCCGCAGGGGGGCGAGCAGTTTGGCCAAGCGCCGACCTGCGTCCGTCCGGTCGGAAAAGCCCATCTCCGCTTCGCTCCGGTCGACGCCGGTCACCTCACAACCCCGTGGGGAACGTCTCGGCCGGTTCTCCGCGGTCCCACAGGGCGGTGCGCTCGAGGGGCTCGAGGGCACGGGTGCAGTCCATATGGATGACCGCATCGAACTGTTGGGCCAGATGGGCCTCGAAGTAGTGACTGTGGAGCTCGGTCTCCGGTCGATAGATCACGCCGATGGCCCGTTCGAGGCGGGGTTGGCTCAACGCATCGCGGACAGGAAGGTCAGAAGTGGAGACCCAGAACTGGGGAGGGCCCACGGCGTGCAGGAGGGCCTCGTGGCTATCGGGACGGGCAGGACGGACGCGTTTGCGTTCGGTTGGGGCACCCCAGTCGTTGGCGGCGGTCACCCAGCCATCGAAGGTGGTGAATCCGATCAATGCAACGTCGCCCCCGTATCGTTGGCGTGCCAGCTGGCCGACGTTGAGCTCGCCCCGAAAGCCCATGGCCGTGGCTCGAGCGTCTCCGATGTGGGAGTTGTGCTCCCAGACGACCACCTTGGTATTGGTCGATTGACGGTCGAGATGCTCGATCAAGGCGTTGAGCGTGCCTGCCATGTGCTGGTCTCGCAGATTCCACGAGGACACCGCTGCCCGGTACATTTGGTGGTAGTACTCCTCGGCGTCCCGGACCAGGCGCGCGTTCTGTTCGGCGTAGAACTGCTCGTCCTCGGCAACCCAGCCGTCCCGCCGGAGGTAGAGATCCGCTCGCCGCCGCAGCTCCACGAGCTGGGCGACGACTTCGTTCTCGCATGGGGCCGCCCCCTGGTAGGTGACCGCATGCCCGTATGCCTGTCCGTCGGCGCTCACGTGATCGAAGCAGGAGTAGCGCCGCCGTGCCATCTGCGCCTCCGATGGGTCGACCTTGTCGAGGTAGCCGATGACTGCCTCGATCGAGGTCCGCAGGCTGTAGAGGTCGAGCCCGTAGAAGCGGGCCTTCGCAACAGGGTGGTTGAGGGCGTCGTTGCGGGCTCGTAGCCACTGGACGAAGCTCAGCACATCCCGATTTCGCCACATCCAGGTCGGGAAGCGACGGAACCCCCCGAGGGCGGCGTCCGCGTCTTCATCGGAAGACATGCCCATGACATACCGATTGACCCGATAGGCGTCGGGCCAGTCCCCCTCGACGGCGACCACAGTGAATCCGAGCTCGTCGATAAGGCGCCGAGTGATGCGGGCGCGCTCACGATAGAACTCGTGGGTTCCGTGGGAGGCCTCGCCGATCAGGACGAATCGACGGTCGCCGATGAGGGAGAGCAGTGAGTCGTAGTCATTGGCTTCACCCGCGACCGCCCGCGCTGCCTGATTCAATGCTGTGACTGACGCTTCGGTCAGCGTTCCGGCCATGGTTCCAGAATGCGGGTCCGGGCGTGATCCCTCCAGGGTCGGAAGTCCCATTTGCCCAGATCGGGTGCGGCGACGCTTCGTGCCCTGCCCCGGTCCGGCAGACCGTCATTGGGACGTTCGCCTCTGTCGACGGCCGGCAATGCGGAGTAGCACTGACCCATGGGAGAGGTCCAACCGAATGTCGTTGGCCCTGAGCCACGGGGTCTCAAGCAGGAGATCGTCCAGGATCTCGGTGAATCGTCCCTGGTCCTGCCCGAACTGATCAATCGCGGTCTCGAGGCCAATGATCGTGCCAAGTACCTCCTCGCCCTGATCCAGGCCGCTCGTGCTCAGGCCGATCATCCAGACCAGCCATTCTCGTTGCTGCGGGAAGAGCGACTGGCCGCCGGTGTCGCTGACGAACAGTTCGACGGCCTCATCGGGCAGTCGCGGGCCGCCGGAGAAGGGTGCTACTTCATCCCCGGCATCGAGTCTGTCCATTCATCGCTGATGGCGGCGATCGCCGAAATGATTGTGCCCCTCGAAGATGGCCCCGCGAACCCCGGTCCGCTCTCGACCCGGTTGCAGGCGATTCTTGACGGCACGCCGGATCTCGGAACCGATCGTATTCTCGGGATCGATGTGGATCGGATGGCTTCGGCTGATCGGAGCTCGGGGGATTCGCTTCACCTGCTGATCATGGACACCCACCGGGCGTTGAACCAGCTGCAGCTCGAAGTGGCAACCGAGAACCTCGACGGTGCGTCTGTCTACAAGCTCGATGAGGAGGATCGAACCCTGGTCTCCTCGTTCATGGCCGGTGTTCATATGACCGAGTCAGTCAAGTTCGATCACCCGGGCTTGGGGACCACGGCGACGCGGACGGGGAGTCGGGTCCTCATCCAGAACGACATCGGCATGACCAAGGCACACGTCATCGTGATCACGATCGAAGGTCTGGACGTAACGGTGACATACAGCGATGTTCACCTCGAGCGGCTCATCTTCTTCGAGTCCATGTTCGACGGGTTCGCCGTCCACTGGTCGGATGCCCGGCACCAGCCAGGCCATCGAGCACTGGACGAGCACCACTTGGTCACCGGGCGCTACCAGGCTCACGACCGAAAGTCGCTGGAGGAGTACCTCGGCTTCTTGGGCTCGCGGTTGGTCTTCCTCATCGACTGGAATCGAGCGCGGAAGCGGCTCGGATCAGTTGTGACGAAGCGGGAGGCGATCTCGCTCCTTCGATGGGCAGCCGATGAAGGGTACGGACACAGAGCGTTCCTGCAGATGGGCGGCGAGCGCCTCATCTACGAAGCCGTCGAACTCACTGGCCGGGTGCCCGCACAGTACGGGGAATCCCTGCGAGATGCTCTCGGCAGCAGGCCGACTTTGGAGATCGTCCGGTTCGCCATCCGATGCTCTGCCGAAGGACTGCTGGCGGGAAAGTCCCAGGCCCTCATCCGGGATGAGATCCGGGTCGAGTTGTCGAAGCACATGCGCGCTGCTCATCAACAGGTGATCGACTTGGTCGCTGAGCACGGAAGCCTGGTCGTGGAGACCGCGCAGTCGTTGCACGCCGCCCTGGCCCGTCTCGCGATGGAAGATGGTGACGGTTATTTGAAACGGGCCGCGGCGCGGGCGGTGGTATGGGAGCATCGGGCAGACGAGGTCCTGAGTGCGGTGCGAAGTGCCGCCAGCCGGGTCGGGGGAGCGGACGCCATCGTCTCTACAGCCTCAACGTTGGATGATGCGATCGATGACCTCGAAGAGGCTCTGTTCCTTCTCACCCTTCTGCCTTCGAGCGCCGTCGCGGCTCTGTGCCCGATTCTCGAACCCTTGGCCCGGGTCACCGTCTTCGCGGCGAGGGAGCAGCTGAAAGCGCTCGAGATCGCACGCGGTCTGGTCGGGGGAGAGGGCGACGAGGACCTCGAGGATTTCCTTCTTTCCGTCGATCAGGTGGTCAGGTTGGAACACGAGGCAGACGCCACTGACCGTGCGGCTCGGGCCGGTCTCGTCTCAGAATCCCCCGACTTCCGCAGTCTCCACGTCACTGATCTCATCTCCTGCGCCATGGAAAATGCCACGGACGAGCTCTCGCACTCTGTCTATCTCCTACGTGACCACATCCTGAAGCAGGCGGCAGGGCGATGAACCCGGTAGGCGTCGACGGCCGGCCAGGAGCATTGTTCGTCATCGGCAAGACCAGCGTTCGGGATGTGACGGTCGCAGTAGTGGGTGCCAAGGCGTTCGGTCTCATGAGGATGAGCGAGGCCGGCCTCTCGACGCCCCCAGCATTCGTGCTCGGCACGCAGTCATGCCAACGATTTCTGGAGAAGGGTTCTCTTGATGATGTGCTCGTTGGGGATGTGTTCTTGGGGATCGAGGAGATAGAGCGGCTGACCGGGCAGCGTTTCGGCGCACGGCGGCGACCGCTTCTCGTGTCGGTACGTTCTGGCGCGCCCGTCTCCATGCCGGGGATGCTCGAGACCGTGTTGAACATAGGGCTCTCTGATGCCACATTGCCCGGGCTACTCCGCGCCACCGGGAACCCGGTGTTCGTGTGGGATTCCTATCGTCGCCTGATCCAGGCCTTTGCCGAGGTGGTCGATGGCTGCTCGGCGGCCCCGTTCGCGCGAGTGTCGGAGAAGGTGATGGCCCAGCACGGAGTGCCCTCGATCGACGAGCTCGATGTTGCCGGATTGCGAGAGGTGGTCAACGAGGAACTTGACCTCTACCGGTCGACCGTGGGTCGACCATTTCCTCAAGAACCGCAAGAGCAGCTCCTCTGTGCGGTCGCTGCAGTGTTTCGATCCTGGAACGCTCCGCGTGCCGTGCACTACCGGGAGCTGCAGGGCGTACCGAACCTGACAGGAACGGCGGTGACGGTCCAATCCATGGTCTTCGGAAACACGGGAGTCGCATCGGGATCGGGCGTGGGCTTCACACGCGATCCGGCAACCGGCGAGAACCGAGCGTACGTGGATTTCATCCTCAATGCGCAGGGCGAGGACGTGGTCTCCGGTCGCCACATCGCGGACGACTCCGACCGATCGATCGCGGCTGTTCCGGATCTGGCCCACGCGCTCCAACGAGTGCGACGGAAGCTCGAATCGACGTTTGGCGACGCCCAGGACTTCGAATTCACCGTTCAGGAAGGAACGTTGTGGATGCTGCAGACGCGCCCGGCCAAGCGAACGGCCTGGGCGGCCTTGCGGATCGCCTGCGACCTGGTCGACGAAGGGATCATCGATATCGATACCGCTCTCGATCGGTTGAGTCCTTATGCGCTCGATTCCATCTCCCGCCCGCGGGTGGCGAACGAACGCGAGGCGAACGTGCTCGGTCGAGGTACGCCGAGCAGTGACGGGGTTGGCAGCGGCAGAATCGCATTGAGCAGCGAGGTCGCTGAGCAGTTCTTCAGGGACGGGGATCCTGTCATATTGGTTCGGGAACAAGCCTCGACTGAGGAGATCGGAGGGCTCACCATCTGCCGCGGGTTGGTCACGGCGACCGGTGCTCGTACCTCTCACGCCGTCGTGGTGGCGCGTCAACTCGGGCTTGCCTGCGTGGTCGGCTGCAGGGGTCTCGGCTTCGATGTCGATCGTAAATCGATCCGCATCGGCGACTCGGAGGTCAACGAGGGAGAGTGGATCACGGTCGACGGTGCCACCGGGACCCTTTTCCGCGGGAACCTCGAGACCCGTCAGGAGCGTCCGACAGAGCTGATCCGACGAGTGGAGGGGTGGATGAGATCGCCGGCCGGACGACAACTGTCCGTTGTGCCGGACGATGGAACGTAGGACGCTGACGACATGGGGGTCTGCACGGTAGAAGTGGAAGCACGGGGGCATCTGGCGTCTGCGATCGCCACGGGTCGCGAGGGTGTCGGAGCGAAGAAGACATGAACCAGAACATTCGGCTCGGCAGAATCGCCGGCATCTCAGTCGGCATCAACTGGAGCATCGTGGCCATTTTCGCGCTCGTGGCCTGGGAGTTGGCTGATCTGGTCCTGCCCGGCGACCACCCCCACGAGACGAACGCGATCTACTGGGTCGTCGGGATTGCCGCCACCGTCCTGTTCTTCGCCTCCCTACTCGCCCACGAGGTGTCCCATGCCATGGTGGCGAAGCGCAACGGGATCGGGGTCCGGCGGATCACCCTCTGGCTGTTCGGCGGGGTGTCCGAGCTGGAGAGCGACACACTGACCCCGGGTGCCGACTTCCGTGTCGCCGCGGTCGGTCCGATCACCAGCTTCGTACTCGCCGGAGTCTTCGGCGCATTCGGGATTCTTCTCCACCAGGCCGGCGGGGGCGAAGGGGTGGTGGGCTCCGCCTTCGGATGGCTTGCCTGGATCAACCTCCTCCTTGGCGGATTCAACTTGATGCCTGCCGCACCGCTGGACGGCGGTCGGATTCTTCGGGCCGCGTTGTGGCGTAGGAGCGGCGACCGGGTCCGCGCCTCCACCACGGCAGCTCACGCCGGCGAGCTGTTCGGCTACGTCCTGGTAGCTCTTGGAATTCTGGAGTTTGTCACGGTCAGCTTCCTCGGGCTCTGGTTCGTGTTTCTCGGGTGGTTCCTCCTTTCAGCGGCCCGTGGAGAGAAGAACGATGTCGTCATGCGGTCCACGCTGGTCGACGTCAATGTCCGCGACATCATGACCCACGATCCGACGACCTTCTGGTCGGCTACCACGATCGCCGATCTGATCGACAACCTGTATCGCTACCGGTTCAGCACGTATCCCCTGGTCGGGCCTGGCGGGCAGCTCGAGGGCCTGACGACCATGGGCAGGATCCGCCACGTTCCTGCCCACCTGCGCAGAACGACTCGACTCATCGACACGGCCTGCCCCCTGTCCGATGTCCCTGTGGGGTCGCCCGGTGAGCCGATTCCAGATCTGCTCCAGCGCATGCAGGCTTCGCCAGATGGGCGGGCATTCGTCATAGACGAAACGGGCCGTCTGGTCGGTATCGTGTCGCCGAGCGACGTCGCTCGGCACATCCAGCTCTCCATGCTCCGGTCCCAAGGTTGGAGGGCCCAGAGGACCTGAGTCGACGGACCAGACCGACTCCGACGGACCAGCTCCTCTGTGACCTTCGGCACTTCCGAACCATCGGTGTCTGAGGGGAGAATGTTCACGTCGAGCGCGTCTGGGAAGGGGTGCGCAATCGATGCCGAGTGCCTGGCGGGCCAATGGCCCCATCCATGCCGAAGAATGGACCTTTGGCCCTGGTGTGCCTGCGTGAGCTGCCAGAGTATTCAGTAGTATCGATTGGACCGACACGGAGGAATCTCGATGATCTTGGACCTATCGAAGCCGCAGGCCGAGGAGCTGCGGAGTTCTCTTGAAGTGGTGATCCGCGATATGAGCGGTGAGATCGCCGGCACCGATAATCCGAACTATCGGAGGGAATTGGAGGCCCGTAGAGAGAGGCTCAAGTCGATCCACTCCCAACTCGATGGTCTCCCCGCCACGTAGGAGTCTCACCGGAGCCCCATGGTCTGCCTGACGATATGCGGATGGAAGCCTTGTTCCCTGTCGCCTGATGATGGACAGAGCAGAGGGGGGCATTCTGCTGGAACTCTGAATGAATCTCGCCTTGGTCATCGCGCATGACCAAACAGGTCGCGTCCCCCTCGACCAACACCAAGGGTGCGCCGACCGCCCCTCCACCTCCGCCCCCCTGGCGCCACTGGTTGTGGCCTCTCGCGTTGGTGATGGTGGCCGTGCTGTTCTTCGTCCTTCCCATCGCCAAGAGCGCAACGCAAGTCACGCTCAACTATTCGCAGTTCCTGAGTGACGTCACGTCACACAAGGTCAAGACAGTCACCATCGAAACGAGCGGCAGCGCCAGCGGTACGTTGGCCAACGGGGACGAGTACACAACAGTCATCCCGCCCCAGGCCGGGCAGTCGCTTCTCGACCAACTGCAAAAGGACGGTGTTCAGATCACCGCGGAGACAAGCGGGACCTCCTTCGGGACCGAGCTCGTGTCGTGGCTGATCCTCCTGCTTCCCATTCTCTTCATCGGGTTCCTGTGGTGGCGGCTCTCCAAGGGAGCCTCGGGGAGGATCCAAGGCGCGCTCGGGGTCGGTCGCTCCAAGGCCAAGGTGTTCGACGAGGAGCGTCCGAAGACGGTCTTTACCGACGTCGCCGGCTACGAAGGTGCCAAACTCGAGATCCGCGAGGTGGTCGATTTCCTACAGCAGCCCGAACGCTATGCACGAGCTGGCGCCACTCCGCCCCGAGGAATCCTCATGATCGGACCACCCGGCACCGGAAAGACGCTGCTCGCCCGTGCCGTGGCAGGGGAAGCCGAGGTCCCGTTCTTCTCGGTGACCGGCTCCAGTTTTGTCGAGATGTTCGTCGGCGTCGGGGCGGCCCGTGTCCGAGACCTGTTCGAGGAGGCGCGCAAGCGGGCCCCGGCGATCATCTTCGTCGACGAGATCGATGCCATCGGCCAGCGTCGAGGTGGTGCCGGTGCCGTCGTTTCGAACGACGAGCGAGAGCAGACACTCAACCAGTTGCTGGCGGAGATGGATGGCTTCGACCCGGCCACCGGGATCGTGGTCCTCGCCGCCACCAACAGGCCCGAGGTCCTCGACCCGGCGCTTCTCCGTCCCGGCCGGTTCGACCGCCAAGTCACCATCCCCCTCCCGACGCTCCCGGAGCGCATCGCCATCCTTCGGGTCCATAGTCACGGAAAGCGTTTTGATCCCAGTGTGAGCCTCGAGGTCGTGGCCCGGGGAACGCCCGGGTTCTCAGGAGCTGACCTGGCAAATCTCGTCAACGAGGCGGCAATCGTCGCCGTGCGCGCAGACCGCGAGGTGATCGAGGCCTCGGACTTCGACGAGGCGCGCGACCGCGTCATCCTCGGACGACGGGAGAGTTCCAACGTGTTGCTCCCCGACGAGAAGCACGCGGTCGCCGTCCATGAGGCCGGCCATGCCCTGGTTGCCGCGTATTCGGACAAGGCGGATCCGATCGCCAAGGTAACGATCCTCCCGGCCGGGCAGACACTTGGTGCCACCGAGCAGCTTCCGCTCGTCGAACAGCACCTGTATGGGGAGGACTACCTCGATGACACGCTCGCGGTTTGGCTCGGAGGCCGGGCCAGTGAGCTCGTCGTGCTCGGGCAGGGCTCGACGGGTGCCGCAAACGACCTGGCCAGAGCCACCGACCTCGCCATCAAGATGGTGCGGGAGTTCGGGCTCTCGTCGACCGTTGGGCCCGTCGGGTATCCGTCGGGCGGATCGGTCTTCCTCAATGGTGGAGGTGGGGCATTGTCGAGCCGTCCCTTTGCCGAGCAGACACAGGCAGCAATCGATGCCGAGGTGTCCCGGATGCTGAGCGAGGCTGAGCAGCGGGCCGTCTCCCTCCTCGAGGAGCACCGCGACGTACTCGACCAGGTGGTGGATCTGCTTCTCAGCAAGGAGACGATTGACGGTTCGGAGGTGTATGCCCTTGCTGGGAGAAGTGAGCCGCTCGGCGGTGCAGGCATGACGATGGCGCCTGATCGCGCGGTTTCGGCAGCCGATGGCTCGAGGGGGAAGACGATGCGAAGAGCCAAGTCCGCGAACCAGGCGAAGGCCGATCCGGTAGAGTCTGTGGCCGACGGTCACAACTCGCGCAAGACCATCACGTGATCGCACGTTCGTTGCGCCCAGTTGCCGGCACTCAGTTGTCGGTTGGACCGTAGGCCGGGGTATTCAATGGCGACGCCACAAGGCTCACATTGAGGCTATGCCGTCGGGGTGCTCAGAGCGCTGCCTGCGCCCTCATCGATGATGGTTCCGTCGCGCATCTCGATGATGCGCTGTGCGTGCGCTGCGACATCCGATGCGTGAGTCACCATGACAATGGTCATCCCAGCAGAGCCGAGCCGATCGAGCAACTCCAGGAAGCGCGTGGTCGACGCCGAATCGAGGCTGCCGGTGGGCTCGTCAGCAAGCAGGATCTTGGGTTCGTTCGCCAGGGCCCGCGCAATGGCCACGCGCTGACGCTCACCACCCGATAGTTCCGTAGGGAGGCGCTGCTCGCGCCCACTGAGATCAACGTCGGCCAGCAGCTCCCGAGCCCGAGTCTTTCGTTGGCGTGTGGACAGGTGGGTTCCGAACATCGGGAGCTCCACGTTGGCAAGGGCAGACAGTTGCGGAAGGAGGTTGTGGAACTGGAAGACGAGGCCGACCTCTGTACGCCGGTACTCGCTCGGGTTGTGGAGGCGGGCTAAGTCATGGCCGGCCACTGTGACCGAGCCCGAGGTGGGGGTGTCGATGGCCGCCAGAAGGTGGAGCAGAGTCGACTTGCCGCAGCCCGAAGGGCCGGTGATGGCCACCGACTCCCCGAACGCCACGGTGAGGTCGATACCTGCAAGGGCATTGACCTCACCCGGGTAGATGCGGGTCACGCCCTTCATGTCGACAGCAAGCGGTTCTTCACTCATAGCTGAGGGCCTTCAGGGGCGTCAGGAGAGCGGCCCGAATCGTGGGATAGAGCGCGCCGATGAGCGTCATACCGAGAGCGGTGAACAGTGCCCTCCAAAAGGCGCCCTCTGTGAAATCGGGATGCAGGATTCCCCGAAGTGCCGGGAGGTGCGAGAGTCCTACAGCCACCAAGAACGACAAGGCGACGCCGATGGCGGCGCCGACAAAGGCCAGCATCAAGCTCTCGCCGAGCAACAGGCTGACCGTTCGACGACGGGTCCACCCGATGGCCCGTAGCAGCCCGAACTCACGAGTTCGCTCAAAGAGCGACAAGAGCATGGTGTCGCCCACGATGACGGCACCGATGAGGATTGCCAGCACCGTGCTGCCATTGACGGCGGCCTGGAGGTAGACGAGGCTCTGGTCCGCCCTCCCGAACTGGGAGGCCGTACGGATAGTCGTGAGCTCGGGCTGGGCTCGATCGATGTAAGCGGTGACGGCGGTGACCGAGGTACCCGGGACTACCTTCACGAAAGCCAGGGTGACGATGTCCGGGACCCGGTTGTAGCCCTGGATCGCAGGTAGCGGGAACATGGCTCCTGCATCGCCGAAGGTGTTCCCCGTCGAGTAGATGCCGGTTACGGTGTTCGTGGTCCCGTTGGCTTTGAATTTGCCACCGACCCCGATCCCCAAGTTCGCAGCCGCCCTCCAGCCCAGCATGACCTGGTTCGTCGCGGTCGCTCCGTACGGAGACCCAGCCACAACCTTGACACCGAACGGTGCGAGATCGCTTGGGTTGATCCCGATCTCTATGAAGACGGGGTTGTCGGCGTTGATGTCCTGGGTCTCGACGAGGACCCCAACGACACTGGAGACGCCTGGTGTCCTTCGCAAGGCGAGCAGCTGGTTCTCGTCTATAGCACTCGACAATGTGTCCGAGACACCCTTTTGGGCCACGGTGAAGTCGGCCTTGCCTACCGAGATGATCGCCGCCGCCGACTGCTCGAGGCCGCTGCTGGTGACGTCGAGAGTCACCACTGCCATGACCGCAATGGCGACTGACAAGGCCAGGCCGAGGGACCGAGCTTTCCTCGAGACGAGGTTGTGGATCATGAGGTCGAAGAACGTCATCGAACCGCTGCCCAAGTGGCACTCGGGATACAGCTCATAGGAATCCCAGTTCCCGGGGCTGCTGCAGTGGGGACGGAGGGGGAGCCACCGTGAACCCAACACAAGCTCGGATACCAAGAGACTCCGAAGTGGCGCCGCAACTGCGATCGAGCCACCAGCGACGACGTGCAGAGCTGTCTATCGCTGCCTTGGCCTGGGGTGATCTTCGCCGTACACCCGCCATTGTTCCCTCGATGGTAGTTCACGTCCACACACGTGGTGTACGTGAACTGACCTCATCGGCGGAGCTGGCGAGGAGGGTGATCGTCTGCACCGCACAATGCCTGGACTTCTGGCGCACGTCAGGACCGTCAGGTTTCCCGGCTGATGGCCTCGAGGTCAGGACTTTCGGCCCTGCCGGTTGCCGCGCCTTCGTCGTACGGTCGTCTCAGGAGGTGGTACAGGTGGATGTGGCCTATGCATTGGCTGGTTGGGTGAGGGAATGGACAAGAGAGCAGTGTCCAGGTGAGCCCCGGGTTTCGGACATGGCCGTCTCGATTGCTCTGAGCAGCTACTTCGGTGGTGCATCAATAGCTGAGGCGTGCGAGCAGGCCCGTTCGTTTGTGGTGAGCAGGACCGTTCATCCAGCCCAGAAAGGACATCGTCCGGTTGCCTCGCTTTCTGTCGCGTCGTAGTCGAGCCTCAGCGCGGTCGACAGGCAAGGTATGAGGTGTCACGGATTCGGTCGTGAGCAATTTCGGCGAGGGCCTGGAGCCTGATCGAATGGGTACGGGACGATGGAGACCCTTCCCTCCCACGGTAAACGTTACGTGTCGTCCCGCAGAACGACTACCGGGCACTGGGCATGGGCTACACAATGCTCGCTCACCGACCCCAGGAGCATGCCGGCAATCTCGCCTCGGCCGCGGCTGCCGATCACCAGCAGATCGGCGAATTGGGAGGCTCTGACCAGCACGGGAGCGGGATGGCCCTCGATGACTGTTGCCTGAATGGAAAGTCCCGGATGGGCTTTTCGGACCGGCTCGAGAAGGGTGTCGAGGGCGACCGTATTTTCGTGACCCGGGTCGTAGCTGGTGGGTACAGCCGACCATCCGTAACCAACGGGCCACTCCCACGCGTTGAGAGCATCAAGGCCGACGCCGGTGAGCTCGGCTTGATCGGCTGCCCACTCGAGAGCTTGGATCGAGGACACTGAGCCGTCCACACCTGCAACGACGCGATGAGTAGGCTCGACCGGTGAAGAGGTGTCTTGCGCCTCGGAGCGCGCCGTGACGCTGTCTTCGTGAAGGGCGGGTGTGCCGTTAGCAGTCTCCAATACGTCGTCGGAGTCGGAGGAACCACCGAGAACAACGACTACCGGACATTTGGAATGCTGAACACATTTGCGGCTCACGGACCCGAGGAGAAGTCCCTTGAATCCACCGAGACCTCGAGAGCCGACAACGAGGAGGTCCGCCGCCGCGCTCTCCCTGGTCAACACGAGTTCGGGCGGACCCTCGTAGGTCGTGCTGGTGACAGCGATATCGGGTGCACGTGTTTGCGCTCTGAGCTTCGCCTCGTCGATGTCGTCTTGCAAGCGCTGGTCGTCATCGCTCGCGGTCAAGTGCTGAGGGCCAGGGTCGAGTGCGGCAATGATCTCGAGGGCGGCGTGTGTGCGCTGCGCCTGAGCGGCCGCCCATTCCAGTGCTCTCATCGAATGATCTGATCCGTCTACACCAACCACGATCCGCTTGATTGCACTCCTGGCCGGGTCATGCACGGTGGTGTTGGTGTACATCGTCAACCTCCCCCGTAACGAGTGACATCGATGCTCCCTTCTCGCGTGAGCCGAGTCGGCTCCGTCCCTGTGAACGGTACGGAACGGAAGGCAGCAGGCAGTAGGGGAGAAAGTCCTAAGAAGCACCATCTTGCCTCGATGGTGTCGATCTCCAAATGCTCGCTGGGCGAGAGGACGTCAGCGGACTTTCCCGAGTCGAGCCACGCGACCGATGAGGTCCCTCGGTCCCGGGGGAGCACTATACTGACGAATGGTTGCCTATATTTATGTATAGTCCGTCGAGCGGAGGTCGTCGTCAGTGGCACCGGTGGCCATACGGACGGATGCGTTGACCAAGCGTTACGGCACTGTGGCGGCCCTCGACGGCCTCGAGCTCGAGGTCGCCCCGGGTGAGGTCGTCGGATACCTGGGTCCCAACGGAGCCGGCAAGACGACCACCATCCGACTGTTGCTTGGGCTCATCCAACCCACTGCGGGACGTGCGGAGATCTTCGGGCTCGACTGCCAGCGTCAGGCCGTGGAGGCTCACCGCCATCTGGCGTTCGTCCCCGGTGAGGCGAACCTGTGGCCGTCACTGACCGGCGCCGAGACCCTCCACCTGCTCGGGCGAGTCCAAGGGCACGTGGACGAGACCTACCGGGACGAACTGATTACCCGATTCGACCTCGATCCCGCCAAGAAGGTCCGTGCGTATTCGAAGGGGAACCGGCAGAAGCTCATCCTGATCGGAGCGTTGATGGTGCGCCCAGAACTCCTGGTTCTCGACGAGCCGACCAGTGGGCTCGACCCGCTCATGGAGCAGGCGTTTCGTCGGTGCATCCACGAAGCACGTGACCGCGGCCAGACCGTCTTCCTCTCGTCCCACATCATGAGCGAGGTGGAAGCGCTGTGTGACCGCGTGGGCATTCTCCGCGAGGGAAGGCTCGTCGAGATGGGCACGCTGGCCCAGATGCGACATCTGAGCGCGCTGACCGTGGAGGCGACACTCGACGGTCCGATTCCCGACCTGTCAACGGTGCCCGGCGTGACGGCGGTGGAGGCCGACGGCCGGGTGGTCCGCTGCCAGGTCCGAGGCTCGGTCGAGCCGTTACTGACGATCCTCGCGGCCGTCGGTGTCACTCGGCTCGTGAGCCGCGAGCCATCGCTCGAGGAACTGTTCCTGGCCCAATACGGCGGGGACGGTCAACCGGGGGGTACGGAAAGCCTTGTCCCCTGAGGTCACCAGCCGCCGGCTCGCCCTCTCATCTGTCGTACGTTCGCCTCGGACCCTCGTCGCCAACGTCACCGCTCGGAAGGCCGTCCGTTCCGGGGCGATCTGGGGCTATATCTTCGGGATCGCCGTCGCTTCGTCGGCCATCAGTTACACGACGATCTACAAGACCCAGGCCCAACGAGACGCTCTCGCCAAGGCGTACGGCGCCAACAAGGCGACAAGCGCCCTGTTCGGACCAGCTCCCGACCTCCAGACCGTCGC
Organism: uncultured Acidimicrobiaceae bacterium; assembly: GCA_963753905.1. Classification (GTDB taxonomy): domain Bacteria; phylum Actinomycetota; class Acidimicrobiia; order Acidimicrobiales; family RAAP-2; genus Bog-756. The sequence continues at coordinate 886,193 of CAVWDZ010000001.1, forward strand.
CGGCTTCACCGTGTTCAAGATCTCGATGACCCTGATGATCCTCGGCGCGGTCTGGGGATTGCTCACCAGCACCCGTCTGTTGCGGGGAGAGGAGGACAGCGGACGGTGGGAGTTGCTGCTCTCGGGCCGGACCACCCGGCGGGGTGCCACCGGCCAGGCGCTCTGCGGATTGGGGGCCGGAGTCCTCGTGCTGTGGGCGATCACGGCCGCCTTCACGGTTCTGTGCGGCCTCGACTCGAAAGTGAACCTCGAGACGGGTCCAGTCCTGTATTTCGCGTTGGCCATTGTGGCGACCCCCGTCACGTTCCTGGCGATCGGTGCCTTCACCAGCCAGCTCGGTGCGACCCGCCGCCAGTCCGCCGCCTATGCCGCGACGCTCCTCGGTATTTCGTACGCCGTCCGGATGATCGCCGACGCAGGAGTGGGCCTGCACGCTCTGATCTGGGTATCGCCGCTCGGTTGGGTGGAGGAGCTCCAACCCCTGACCGCACCCCAACCCCTCGCCCTTCTTCCGATCATCGTCTTCACCGCAGTTCTGGTCGTCATCTCGATCCACCTCGCGGGCTCCCGCGACGTTGGGGCGAGCATCGTCCCGGACCGGATCACCAGCCGTCCCCACCTGCGGCTCCTCTTCGGACCGATGGGTCTCGCCATCCGGATGGTGCGACCGACGGTGATCGGTTGGTGGGTCGCGATCGGGGTGTCCGGATTGCTCTACGGGCTCGTCGCCAAGTCAGCTGGCGGCACGATCTCTGGATCGTCCGTCGAGAAGGTCTTCTCGAAGCTTGGCGCCGCCGGAACGGGCGCCGACGCGGTACTCGGCGTGTGCTTCCTCGTCCTGGCCGTCCTGGTGTCCTTCGTCGGCGCTGGACAGCTCACAGCGATGCGTTCCGAGGAGTCGGGTGGGAGGCTCGACCACATGCTGGTCCGTCCCGTGTCTCGCATATCCTGGCTCGGCGGCCGGCTCCTCATCGCCGTGTCTGCTCTCCTGATAAGCGGAGTGGGCGCGGGATTCTTCGCCTGGCTGGGCACCGCCAGCCAGCATGCAGGGGTCGGCTTCACGACGATGCTGGAGGCAGGGGTGAATTTGGTCCCGCCGGCCGTAGCCATCTTGGGCATCGGGGCGTTGGCCTTCGGGCTACGCCCTCGGATCACTTCCATCGTCGTCTACGGACTGCTGGGCTGGTCACTGCTCATCGTGATCGTGGGCAGCATCGGCGCCGTGAGCCACTGGGTCCTCGACACCTCGGTGTTCCACCAGATGGCGTCCGCCCCCGCCGTGGCACCCCATTGGGGGGCGAACGGGATCATGGCTGCAATCGGTATCGCCGCTGCGACCGCCGGGGAAGTCGCGTTCAGGCGACGGGATCTGCAGGGCGAATGACCTCCCACTCCGAAGAACACCCGGCGATGCAGCGCTACGTGGGGCCCATGGCTTTCGAGGATCTCACGGCCCGTGCTCGGATCCGAGAAGCGGCGCTCGAGCACTTTGCTGAACAGGGATACGATCGGGCGACAATCCGCGGGATCGCTCGGACCGCGGGGGTGTCGCCGGGCCTGTTGCGCCACCACTTTGGTTCCAAGGACGCGCTGCGCAGGGCGTGCGATGAGCACGTGTTCGAAATCCTGCGAAGCGTCAACGCGCAGATCCTGGCCGATCCGGGCGCCTCGGCCAGCATTCAGCCCACGTCAAAGCGTTTCGGTCGGTATATCGCACACGCCCTGATCGACGAGCAGACCGGACTCGGAGGGGCGATGTTCGATGAGATGGTCACAGCAACCGAGCAGTGGCTTGTTCGCGCAGACGCAACCCGCTCTGATCCACCCGTCATCGACCGAAGGATCCGAGCGGCGCTGGTTACAGCCATGGCCGTGGGAGTCCCCCTGCTCCACGAGCATGTATCCCGAGTCCTGGGAACGGACAGCTTCGAACCAGAAGGGGAACGACTCGTGGCTCTCGCGCTGCTCGACATCTATTCCCACGAGCTCCTCGACCAAGAAGCGGTTTCCGCAGCTGAGGCTGGGTTCGATGCACGAGGGAGGTAGCCCATCCATCCGGCGTGGTCTTGGTCCTCCGAACATGCTGATCGTGGCGCTTCGACTGCGACGGAACAGACGGTCACCCCGTGGTCGGCTCCGACGGATTGGGACTGAAGTCCCTAGACAGATCAACGCCTTCGGAGCACAATGAAGGTGAAGGATCCGTGAGGATCCGGAAGGAGGCGCCTATGCGATGTATGCCAGGTGGCCCATCCTGAGAACGGATGGCTGAGGATTGTACGGGAGGAATTCCGGCAGGCCCAGTGACCGATGGCGATACTCGAAGTCGGAGGGTCGCAACGGCAAAGAGCACGGATGCTCGTCGGGTGCCATTTCCTCCAGTGATTCGTTCTCGGAGTACAACTGAAGCGAAACGCCCGATCCCCGTCAATTTGTGGGACGGGCGGTTTCGCGTATGCCGGCGGGGATTCTGTGAGAGCAGCCGACCACTTTCGGTCACCAGAGAGCCACTGGCGCAGGTCCACTCGCGAAGCAATCGTCGTCGACCTCGACCGTCTGGGCGTTTATCCCGTGGTGTGGCTCCCCATTTCGCTGAGGCTGAGTTCAGACAGGTCGGACACCACGATGTCGGCGCCGTGCTCCAAGAGTTCGGCCTCGCCCGCTCCCCGGTCCACCCCTATGACAAGGGCGAACTGTCCATTCCGTCCCGCTTCGACGCCAGCCAGTGCGTCCTCGACGACGGCGGTTCGTCCCGGCGGAACCGAGAGTAACGAGGCGGCAGCGAGATAGACACTGGGATCGGGCTTTCCGGCCAGGTGGTTCCGCTCGGCATCGACACCGTCGACGATGGCGTCGAACAGATCGAGGATGCGTGCCAGCTGCAGAACAGCTCTCCCATGGCGACTCGAGGTGATGAGGGCGGTCTTCAACCCCCGCGCCCGCACCGTCCTGATGAAATCGAGGGTGGATGGATACGGCCGTACACCGTCTTTGGCGATTTGGCGTTCGAACTCGTGATCCTTCAGATTGCCGATGGACGAGATGCTGTCGTATCCAGGCGGGTCGGTCGGGTTGCCCTCGGGTAGGGAGATGTCGCGTGATGCCAGGAAACTCGCCGCACCGTCATAGCGCGGCTTGCCGTCTACGAAGTGCAGGTAGTCAGCGGGTTCAAACGGTCGGAACGGCCCCCCGGTGACGTCCGCCCTCGAACGCAGCACGTCGTCAAACACCCGCTTCCAGCTCTGGGCATGGATCGTGGCGGTCTCGGTGACGACACCGTCCATGTCGAAGACGATGGCATCCAGGCGATCGACCGGCAACACCGCTAAAGGGGCTGCGGCTCGACGGGAGACCACGGGCGACCGATCGCGATGTTTCAGTCTGCGAGCGGGACGCGCCAGATGAGAACAGTGCCTCCGGAAATGGGGCTCTGGATATCGAGGCTCCCGTGCAGCTTCTCTGCTCGGCGACGAAGGTTGGCGAGCCCGAATCCACCAGAATGCTCCAGGAGGTCTCCGATTCCTTTGCCATCGTCGATGATCCGGAGGATGCATTGGCCTTCTTCGACGCTCACCGCCACCGTGGCCGTCATAGCGTCGGCGTGCTTGCCGATGTTGGTCACGGATTCTCGGATGACCGACAGCACGTGCTCCGAAGTGGAGTCTGGGATCGCCGTGTCGACGGGGCCGTCGAACGACACCCGAACCTCGAAGCCCACAACCGGTCTGAGCTCCTCCAGGAGCTCGACCACGCTCCCCCTGACCCCGTGATGGAGATCTTGGGACAGCTCGAAAATGCTGGTCCGGACTTGTCGGATGGTTTCGTCGATGTCCGAGACGATCTTCTGGAGGCGCTCACCCATGGACCCTGCCGCTGGAGCGGAGGCGATACTTTGTAGTGAGAGACCGATCGCGAACAATCGCTGGATGACCGTGTCATGCAGATCTCGGGCCAGTCGGTCTCGATCTTCGTAGACAGCAACCTCATGCGCCCGCTGGTGCAGCCGGGCATTCTCGATGGCGATCCCGGCCGCGATAGCCAGAGAGCCGACGAGCGCCTCGTCGTCCTTGGTGAACTCCGACCACCCGATCTTGTCTGTGAGATAGAGGTTGCCATAGACCTCGTCGCGAACCCTGACGGGCACGCCGAGAAATGAGGTCATCGGAGGATGGTTGGCAGGTAGGCCGTAGCTGTCCGGATGGGAGGCTAGGTCAGCAAGCCGCAGGGGCTCGGGGTCGGAGATCAGGCGGCCGAGGATGCCCCGACCGGTGGGCCGAGCTCCGATTTGCTCTTCTTCGTCCCGCTCGAGGCCCACGGTGATGAACTCCGCCAGACCGGTACCGTCCGCATTGAGCACCCCGAGGGCTCCGTAGCGGGCGTTGGTCATCGACCGTGCTTCTTCGACGACGTGGCGCAGCAGAGTGGGAAGGTCGAGATCCGCTTCGATGAGGAGCGCGGCCTCGAGGATCCGTCGCAGCCTGACTGGATCGTCGATAGTACGAAATGGCATGACCCGTCCCACCGATTCGGTGCTTCCAGAGCGTCCTCCCAAGGCTACCATGGTAAATTCCGGCAAAAATCCAACGTGGAGCAAGGATTCTGTTGCCGTGGGGTCGAGGCCTGCAGGTGTAATCTGAGGCGCTGGTTCCATCGAGAACGGCGAGGAAGAAAGGGCCAGGAAAACTCGGGTGCCGATCGGTGTCTTTCTCCTCGATGACCATGAGATCGTCCGAACCGGGCTCCGTGCACTCCTCGAGGCCGATGCCGACTTCACGGTGGTCGGAGAAGCGGCGACGGTGGCAGAGGCATTGGACCGCGTCCCACCGACCCGACCCACCATTGCCTTGCTCGATGTACGGCTTCCGGACGGAAGTGGCATCGAGGTCTGCCGAGAGATCCGATCGGCGATGCCCGAGGTCGCCTGCGTGATGCTGACGTCGTATGCCGACGACGAGGCACTCGTCGCTGCCATCATGGCTGGTGCGGCGGGATACGTCCTCAAGCAGGTGGGGTCCAACAGCCTTCTGGACGACCTGCGCAAGGTTGCGAACGGCCAATCACTGCTCGACCCCGCCCTCACCGAGCAGGTTATCCAACGGCTGGCGGAAGGTCGCGATGCCGACCCCTTGCTCGCCAGCCTGACTCCTCAGGAACGTCGCATCCTGGACCTCGTCGCCGAGGGTGAGACCAATCGTCAGATTGCCGAACATCTCTATCTCGCCGAGAAGACGGTGAAGAATTACGTATCCAACCTGCTCACGAAGCTCGGAATGGAACGACGGACTCAGGCTGCCAGCTATGCAACCCGTCTGGCCGAACGCTCGGCACAAGCCAGGCGGAGTGATTCCACAGGGACCTGACCCGATTCGTGCTACGGGGTCATCGGCCTGAACCGTTGAGACTACGGCAGGATGCCCCCGCGCTCGGCGATCGAGCGTTCGATGTCCCGCCGGCCTCGGGTGGGCGTGTCGAAATCGTTCGGACGGTAGGCAATGCCCAGACACCGTGCGTACCGGATCAAGGCAACATCGTAGGCGATCTGATCGCTCAGGGCGCCGGCTGCTGACGACCCTGCTGCGCCGATCAGCGAGCCCGTCATTGCCCGATCCCGCGTTTGAACGACTTCGCCCAACGCCTCGTCCAGCAGGGGCAGACCGGAACTGTCGCGCATGCCGAGAGCCGCCTCCATGAGGCTGCCATAGATGGAGGCATGCGGCTGCACTTGCGCTGGTTCAGATTCGCCCATGGCTGTCCCTTTTTCCGCTCCCTGCTCCGGTCGTGCCTCCAGCCTGAGCCGCCCCTGCAGGACGGGGTAGGGCCGAATGGCCCATCCCTAACGCGGTGGACCCACATGCGGCAGGACTTCGGACCTGCGCAGGGACCTTCGACCCTGGTCTAGGGCCAGTGGGGGGTGTGCAATGAGAGTGGTGAACGTCACTTCCAGAGGAGCGTTGCCATGAAGCATGCGAGAAGCCGTCGAGACGACCGGGCCACCGCAGGTAGTCGGAGGTACTCGGTCAGTCCCTATTCAATCGAGGAGGTTTGGCTCACCCCTGGCGAGCTGCTGCGACATCGGGGCGGGATGATCACCGTGGTGGCCAATCACCAATCGCCCCTCGGCAATGGCTAGGTCGGCCGTCATCAGATATCCCGTCGAGCTCGAGTCAACGGTCCAGCTAGCGGACGGGAGGGCTATTCTGATCAGGCCCATTCGACCCGATGATCAGCAGAAGCTCGCCGAGTTCCACGAGCACCTGTCGGACCAGTCTGTGCTCCGGCGCTATTTCTACCTCCATCCCCGACTCTCATCGGCAGAGATCGAGCACCTCACGCAGGTCGATTATGTCGGTCGACTGGCCCTGGTCGCTGAGGACGCCGCCAGCTTGGTGGCTGTCGGCCGGTATGACCTCCTACCCGGAACCAGGGAGGCGGAGGTGGCATTCGTGGTTGCCGACCAATATCAGCACCATGGCCTTGGCTCGCTCTTGCTGCAACGTCTGGCCGCCGCTGCCCGTGAGCGCGACATCGACGCCTTCACTGCGCAAACGATGGCCGAGAATCGAGACATGATCGACGTCTTCATGAATTCTGGCTATCCCGTGTCATCGACGTCTGAGTGGGGAACCGTCACCGTTCATTTCCCAATTGTGGAGACGGCAACTCCGGATCAGCCGAGCAACGCTCGCCACTCGACGTGAGGCGCGAGATGCCGGGGACCACCAGGTGATGGTGGGGGCGGACGGCCAGAACCAGATCGGTCCTCGCAGCCGCTGGGTCACCCTGGCCGTGCTCTGCGTCACGTTGCTCCTCATCAGCCTGGACAACACGGTCCTCAACGTCGCCTTGCCGACCATCGCACGGGACCTCGGAGCGAGCTCGAGCCAACTGCAGTGGATCGTCGACGCCTACGCCGTCCTTTTTGCCGGTCTGCTGCTGTCGCTCGGAGCGCTTGGCGACCGGGTCGGGCGGAAATGGGTCTTCATGGGTGGGCTTGCCGTCTTCGCCGGCGGCTCGATCCTTGCCGCCTGGTCCGGGAGCCCGGACCGTCTGATGGTGGCCAGAGGCGTGATGGGCGTGGGGGCCGCCGCCCTCATGCCGTGCACGCTCTCGATTCTCACGAACGTCTTCGCTGCCGAGAAGGACCGAGCTCGGGCCATCGGATTGTGGTCGGGCACGGCCGGTGCTGGGGTGGCCCTCGGTCCCATCCTCGGCGGCGTTCTCCTCGCGCACTTCTGGTGGGGCTCGGTCTTCCTGGTGAACGTGCCGATCGCACTGCTCGGATTGGTCACCGCGATCTGGTTCGTCCCGAATTCGAGGAACCCCGCGTCGACACGACCGGATCCGGTCGGAGCGCTGTTGTCCATCGTCGGGCTCGGATCGTTGCTCTGGGGAATCATCGAGGCTCCGAGCAGAGGATGGTCGTCCCCATGGATCCTCGGGGCCCTGGGTCTGGCCGTTGTCGTTATCTGCGGTTTTGTCGTCTGGGAACGGAGTATCGACCACCCCATGCTGCCGCTTCGCTTCTTCAGGAACCGGCGGTACAGCGCGGCCATCGCCACACTCGGCCTCGTCCTCTTCGCGCTCCTCGGGGTGTTCTTCCTCATGACCCAGTACCTGCAATTCGTTCTCGGATTCAGCCCCCTCCAAGCCGGGATGCGCATCGCGCCCGTCGCGCTGGCGCTGCTCCTGGTTGCCCCGGTCTCTGCAGTCACCGCTCGTCGGATCGGTACCAAGGCTGTCGTTGTAAGCGGGCTCGCTCTGATCGCGCTGGGTTTGGCCCTGCTGGCCCAGACGTCGTTGCCGGCCTCCTACGCCGACTGCGTGGGCCCGTTCATGGTCCTGGGTGTTGGCGTGGCATTGGCCCTGGCGCCATGCACCGAGTCGGTGATGGGATCACTGCCGAAGGAGGAGGCCGGCGTCGGCTCGGCGAGCAGCGACACGGCCATGCAGGTGGGCGGAGCCCTCGGTGTGGCCGTGCTCGGCACCGCGTTGACTCTGCGGTATGAGCGGCTGATGGGTCCGATCGTCACCCGGGCGCCCGCGGCGGTCCAGGGCATCATCAAGAGCTCGATCGGGGGTGCGTTGGCCGTCGCCCACCAGGCGCCGGTGTCCGAGGGAGTAGCCCTTGCCGCGCTGGCTCGGCGGTCGTTCGTTTCGGGCATGGATCTCGCACTGGTGATCGGCGCAGGAGTGGTCGGGGTGGCCGCCGTAGTCGTGCTACTGGTCCTTCCCAACAGAGGCTCCGATGCTGGTCCGTCACAGCCGAGCGTCGGGTCCGACCATGTGGATGCGGCTGCGCCAACTCCGATCGCCAGCTTTCGCTCGGAGGATGACCGCCATCCGGTGCCATCTGCTCGATCACGACCGACATTCCGCCTCAATCGGGTCTTTGGACCCTACTGAGGCGGACAACCAAGGCGGAGACTGGAGTCACGACCTCCACACTGGGGGTACACACAGAAGGAGAGTCACATGCGACGCAAGGTCTTCGATATCTTGGCAAGTGCCGGCGGAGCCGTCGTCGTGCTTGTGCTGTTGGTGGCCGGTTCACTGCTCTTGGTGGGCTACAACTTCGCCAACAACAACGTGCACAACCAGCTCGTCGAGCAGCAGATCACCTTCCCGGCTGCGGCGGCCTTTGCCCATCCGGTGCCTGGGACCGAGATCACTCCCTCGATGGTGGGCACGGTGTCCAAGTACGCCGGTCAGCCGCTGACCACCGGCCAACAGGCACAGGTCTACGCCGATGACTTCATCGCAGTCCACCTGAACGAGATCGGAGGGGGGAAGACCTACTCCCAGCTCTCAGCGGCAGCCATGGCTCTGCCGAAGGGCTCGCCTGCCTACACCGCTGCCGAGGCCAAGGTGCAGACGGTGTTCCAGGGGACCACGCTGCGGGGGCTGTTGCTCGAAGCCTACGGCTTCAGCGTCTTCGCCACCATTGCCCTCTGGGGTGCGATCGCCTCCTTCATCCTGGCCGGCGTCATGGCCGTGCTCGTCATCCTCGGGATCATCCATGCTCGCAAGACGGATGACGCCCAGGAGGTGCTGGTGCACACGGCGACGGTCAAGCAGGAGGATCCGGTTCTCGTCTGATCCGTCTCCCCGCTGCGTCGTTCCGACTCCACCCGGTCCACCTCCGTGGGCCGGGTGGAGTGCATTGAGGAGCCAGACGCGACTGCCTGGCATCGCGCAGCCCGGCACTGCATGCTGAGAGAGCTGGCGTTCCAAAAGGAGACCGACCATGAACCGAGGGACTCATCGGCCGAGTGGACCACTCGAGGAAGGGGAGCTTCGCGCGATCGACGCCTACTGGCGAGCGGCCAACTACTGCTCGGTCGGCCAGATCTATCTCATGGACAACCCATTGCTGCTCCGACCGCTGGTCCCGGCAGATGTGAAGCCGCGGCTCCTCGGTCACTTCGGAACCACCCCGGGGTTGAATCTGATCTATGCCCACCTCAACAGGGCGATCGCGGTCCGGGATCTCGACATGATCTACGTGATCGGACCGGGCCACGGCGGACCGGGCATCGTGGCAAACGCCTATCTCGAAGGTACCTACAGCGAGGTCTACCCACACATCGCTCAGGACGCGGAGGGATTACGGAGGCTCTTCCGCCAATTTTCCTTTCCGGGCGGTATCCCGAGTCATGTCGCACCCCAGACTCCCGGGTCCATTCACGAAGGCGGGGAGCTCGGTTACTCATTGGTCCACGCCTACGGCGCAGCACTCGACAATCCGAACCTCATCGTGGCCTGTGTGATCGGTGACGGAGAGGCAGAGACGGGTCCGTTGGCAGCCAGTTGGCACTCGAATAAATTCCTCGACCCCGTCGGCGACGGTGCCGTGCTGCCCATTTTGCATCTCAATGGGTACAAGATCGCCAATCCGACCGTCCTGGCCCGCATCGACCAGGGCGAACTGGCTAGTTTGCTCAGGGGCTACGGGCATCGCCCCATCTTCGTGGAAGGCGATGAACCTGACGCCGTCCACCAACAGCTGGCGGCGGCGCTCGACGATGCCCTCGATGGCATCGCTCGTATCCAGGACGCGGCGCGCAACCGTGGAGTCGGGACCCGTCCGGCGTGGCCGATGATCGTCCTCCGGACGCCGAAGGGTTGGACGTGCCCGAAGGAGGTGGACGGTATCCCGATCGAGGGCACGTTCCGAGCGCACCAGGTGCCCGTGACCGATGTCCGGAGCAATCCCGGTCACCTCGAGATCCTCGAAGAGTGGCTGAGGAGTTACCGGCCTCAGGAGTTGTTCGACGACGTAGGACATCTGAGGGCCGATCTGAGTGCGCTGGCACCGAAGGGAGATCGGCGAATGGGGGCCAATCCCCATGCCAACGGCGGCCTGCTGCTCGAAGATCTGGAGCTGCCCGATTTCCGTCGGTACGCCGTCGCCGTCGAGCACCCAGGAATGGGTTCAGTTGAGCCCACGAGGGTGTTGGGTACGTTTCTGCGAGACGTCATCACGGCCAATCCGTCCACGTTCCGGATCGTTGGACCAGACGAGACGCTCTCCAACCGACTGTCGGCCGTGTTCGAAGCGACTGATCGGGTCTGGGAGGCCGAGACCCTTCCTGGGGACGAATTCCTGGCGCCGCAAGGCCGAGTGATGGAGATACTGAGTGAGCACTTGTGCGAAGGCTGGCTGGAGGGCTACCTCCTGACCGGCAGGCACGGGCTCTTCAACTGCTATGAGGCGTTTATCCACATCATCGACTCGATGGTCAACCAACACGCGAAGTGGCTCAAGACCTCGAAAGAGATCCCGTGGCGCCGCCCAATCGGCTCTCTCAACTACCTGCTGTCGAGCCATGTATGGCGCCAGGACCACAACGGATTCTCCCATCAGGATCCAGGATTCATCGACCACCTCGTGAACAAGAAGCCCGCAATCGTTCGTGTCTACCTTCCTCCCGATGCCAATACGCTCCTGTCCGTGGCCGATCACTGTCTTCGGAGCCGTGATTATGTGAACATCATTGTCGCTGGGAAGCAACCAGCACTGAACTATCTGACGATGGATGAAGCGGTGGACCATTGCACGCGGGGGCTCGGGATCCTTGACTGGGCGAGCAATGATGGGGGAGAGGAGCCAGATGTCGTCCTGGGGTGTGCGGGTGACATTCCTACGCTCGAGACCCTGGCGGCCGCTTCGATCATCCGCACCCGCATCCCCGAACTCAAGGTCCGGGTGATCAATGTCGTGGACCTCATGAGGATGTCCCACGAGACAGAGCACCCGCACGGGCTCCCGGAGGCCGAATTCGACGGACTGTTCACGGTCGATAAGCCGGTGATCTTCGCGTATCACGGCTACCCATGGCTCATCCATCGTCTCGCCTACCGACATGCGAACCATCAAAACTTTCACGTGCGCGGATACAAGGAGGAGGGGACCACCACGACGCCGTTCGACATGGCGATCATGAACGACATTGATCGCTTCCATCTGGTCATGGACGTCATCGATCGGGTACCCGGGCTGGCGGGTAGGGCCGCCCCTGTCCGTCAGCAGATGCAGGACGCACGGCTCGAAGCACGGGCGTACACTCGCACGCATGGCGACGACGATCCATCGATCGCCAACTGGACCTGGACCCCATAGCGACGGGTATGCGAGTACTCGTCGTCAACGCCGGATCCTCCAGTCTGAAGCTCCGGCTCTTGGGCGATGGCGACGAGCTGTTGTATGCAGAGGATCCGACTGCACACCACGGACGATTCGACCTGAGTGAAGCGCGCACGTCCATTCGCAGAGTTTCAGAGCAGATCGATGCTGTAGGCCACCGGGTCGTGCACGGCGGTACTCTGTTCGCGGAATCCGTGTTCATTGACGACGCAGTAGACCACCAACTGCGGGAGCTCACCTCGCTCGCTCCTCTTCACCAACCAAAATCCCTGGCTGGGATCGAATTGATTCGGGACATCCTTCCAGGCGTCCCCGCAGTTGCCTGTTTCGATACGGCATTCCACGCCACGATGCCGGACGAGGCAACGACCTATGCCGTGCCCGAGGAGTGGCGAGTCAGATTTGGGATCCGTCGATTCGGGTTTCACGGGCTCAGTCATCAATATGCCAGCCGTCGAGCTGCCGAGCTCATCGGCCGTTCTGCACAAGAATTGCGCATCGTGACGTGCCATCTGGGAGCGGGAGCCTCCTTGGCTGCGGTCGACAAGGGTCGGTCGGTCGACACGACGATGGGCTTCACCCCGCTCGAGGGGCTCGTCATGGCGACCAGGTCGGGCACCGTCGACCCAGGGCTCGTGACGTGGCTGATCCAGCAGGCTGGGATGGAGGTTGGTCAGGTAGCCGAGGCGCTAGAACACCGATCGGGTCTGCTTTCACTGGCAGGTAGCGCCGACATGGAGACGGTCATCAAGAACGCGGAGAATGGTGACGCACCATCCCAGCTCGCAATTGGCGTCTACGTGCACAGGCTTCGAGCAGGCATCGCAGCGATGGCCAGCGCCATGAACGGAGCGGATCTCCTCGCGTTCACGGGAGGCGTCGGCGAGAATGCACCCACCATTCGATCGTTGGCGGTAGGAGGCCTCAGCTTCCTTGGAGCCGAACTCGATGAAAGAGCCAATGCGTCCCTGTCGCCCGACGCCGTCATGACTGGTCGGAATTCTGCCCTGCACGTCGTCGTTCTAACGGCTCGTGAAGACCTCCAGATCGCTTCGGATGTCCGCAAGGTCCTTTCATGATCACGTACGGCTGGGCCGGCTCATGCGGATCCAACTCCTCCCTGTTCTGCGTCGAGGACATGCTCAATCAAGAGGGAAAACTGGACGAGATGACGGTCGCCGACGAACGTGTCCTGGACATGGCGTCGGGCCCGTCGACCCATGGCAGCCATCTGCTTCGGACGCGCCAAGAGGTCCGCGACCGCGTCGCCGAATCCGGCCAGGTCCGACGGGTCCGTGAGCAGGATTCCCGTGCCCGGTGCCACTTGGTCGGTGATCCCACCAACGCCTGACGCAATGACTGGGCGGGATTTCCACATTGCCTCCGTCACTGTCAGGCCGAAGCCCTCCTCGAGGCTCTTCTGCACCACGATCGTGGAGCGCCGTTGGACCGCATTGACCATGAGGGCGTTGACCTCGATGTCTTCCATCGGCAGCGTAACGAGCGTGATCGACGCTCGGAGCTTTGGGGGGAGAGAGTGCCAGGCCGCTAGGCACTCGTCCAGGACGGCACGTCCCTCCGGGTCATCCGTCACAGATTCGACGGCAGGGCCCACCAACGCCAACCGGGCGCCCGAGCGCCCGACAACCCGTTCAGCGAAACCTGTCATCACACCCTGCATGTCCTTCAGCCGGTCCCATCGCGATACCTGTACAACGAGCTTGTCGTCTGGACCGAGAGGACTCGTCCATTCCAGCAACGCAGATGCTCTCGCGCCGACGCGAGCTCCGTTCTCGGTGAGGCCGATCTCGGTCAACAGAGCGGCTATCTCGGTGCGCGACAAGTCCCGGTTCTTGGACGAATAGGGATCGATCGATGGGGGGATGATCCAGACATCAGAGTTCTGTAGATGTGGCGGGACAAACCCCTTGTGCGAGAAGACGTAGGCCTTGCAATGCTGCAAGAGGGGTGCGAGAAAGGCCCAGGCCTCCTCGGTTTGGGCGTTCACTCGGTCTGTTCCGATGTGACACCGCCAGACCACGGAGACGCCTCGCTCGGCAAGAGCGTTGCCCAGACCCGCTGTCTGGGGGTCATGCAGTATCACCACGTCATCGGGCCGAATGTGGCATACGAGGCTGGAGGCATTCGACTCCATGACCGAGTGGTAGTGGGCTAGCTCGGGTGCCCCGAGTCCGCCTCCATCACCAACTGCTCCGTGGAGGCGATTGTGGAGGCGTTTGGTGATCTGGAAGAACCCCTGATCTCCTTCGACCAGTGCCCATCGAGTGTCGACGCCGCTACCACGGGAGTAGCCAATGAGGACGTGCAGCATTTCCGCAACACCCCCACCGACAGAGGTGGAACTGACATTCCAGACAGCGGCGCCCCCCAACGCCGATCGAGTCCTGTCGGCGGCATGCATGAGCTCAGCCAGTCGCTCAGGTCCGATCAGCGGGAGTAGGCGTTGCGGGGCGAGAGGCGGTACGTCGACCGCGCGAGAGCTGGGCATCTGTCGTGATCCCTCGCTGTCCCCTGTCAGAGGCGGTCCGGGGTCAACCGGTCGGACCTGACTGGTTGCCCTCGGGCTGATAGGCGCGGCACGGCTCCCCGCGCAGGGAGTTGCACGCCGGTAACGTCGAGGTGGCCTGCACCCCGCTCACCAGGTCGACCACGAGCGCTGAATCAGCATGGCCACCGATACCCACCGTGCTGCGCTGGCCGTGGTCCAGGGTGTCGAACTCCCAGATCGGCCGGTCACCACCCGGAGCCGAGATGACCACCCGCAGCTCGGTGCCGGGCCGGAAGGTGTGAACGATCGGATCGATCGGGACCCTGACCAAGGTGAATGCGCTGGACGACAAGTTCTTGGCGTCGCCGGCCGTATAGCTGGGATCGGTGAACAACGACGTCGAGTCGGGCTTGTCGGCCTGGTCAGAGCTTCGCAGGAACCCCGAGGTGACGTACTCTTCCTGGTCCGATGACGGCCGGACCTCGGTGATCGTGGCCTGGAAGTCCTCGACCGGCGTCGATGCCTTGACCCACAGATCGAGGGTGGCCGGGCCCGCGACGGTGGTGGCACTCGTGAACGGTGCGGTTTGGAAGGCGATCCCGTCGGCGGCGGCTACGGGCGTCCAGTTCCAGTCGGGGGCGGCCGCCCACGCATTCCCACTCGCAGGCAGGCTGGTCAACGGCCGCGCTCCGGGATCCAGGGTGAACGTCGTGCCCGACGCCGCGGTCGGGGCGGCGGAACCGAGTGAACCGTCCGCTCCGAAGTGGAGTGTCTCGGTGGTGCCCGCGGGCGGCCAGCTGGAGAAGACCGCCGAATAGGTGGACTGTGTGGCTCCCGGTCCGGCTGCCCCGGCACCGTTGTCGAAGAGCGCTCGTACCAGAGGAGTCTCGCTGGCGAACTCCGCCTTTGCCGTGGCGACGTTCGGCGCCTGGGTGAACCGGATCGCCGGAAGTGGCGCCTGGCTCGAGATGCCGGATGCGAATGCGGCGAACTTGTCGAGGAACTCTGCGGCCAGGACGCCCGGTTGGGTCGGCACCGTGCGGGCCACGTAGAGTTCGAGGAACTCCAGCCACCGGCTCATGGTCTGCGGGTCGGTCGAATCGATGTGGTTGCCGTTGACCATGTTGGCGAACAGCGGCGTGGTCTTTGGGATGGCATCGATCAACGCGGGCCACTGCGGGCCGGTCTGCTCATCCTGGAGTGCACCCGAGAGAAAGACCGGCACCGTGATGTGGCCGGCCCACACCATCATGGACCGGCGGTTGAAGAGGGAGGCCGAGCGCCCCGGCCCGACGCCAGGTGCGACCATGGCGGGCCCGACCAGGTGGTCCAGGCCCTCCGACTCATTGTGGAGAGCCTGGTTGGCCAGGCAGGTGGACGTACCGTCCCGGCTGGCTGCCTGCTCGGCATCGATCTCGTAGTAGGTCCAGGGCTGGCCGACGTTGGCCACCGGAGTGCTGGACCTCCTGACCAGGTGACCGTTGCGATAGGAGGCGGCGGCCTTGGCATCGTCGATACGGGCGCTGATCCAGCTGGCGGCGAACCCGTTGTTGTAGATCCCACCGGGGTACCCGGTCGAGAACAGGTCGTCGGTGGGGCTCATCGGGGCGATCGCGGCGAGACCGGGAGGATCGGTGCCTGCCGCGGGCAACTGGGAGAGCCCGGAGTAGCTGATGCCGACCATGCCGACCGCATGGTTGGCGACCCAGGCCTGATGAGCCACGATCTCGATGGCGTCGTAGGCGTCGTAGTCCGACGGATACCCGAGGAGATCGAAGGCTCCGCCCGAACAACCGGTTCCCCGCATCTGGAGGCTGACGGTGGCGAATCCGGACACCCGGGCCAAGACCGATCCCACGGCCGTCGCGGTGTCAGGCAGGAGATTCGCATCACCACAGTCCGTGCACTTGGTGCCGAGGGCCTCGGAGAGGAACGTCGGGATGGGGTCGGTGGGTCCGGCCACGTTGTACCCGGAGTACTCGATGACCGTCGGACAGGGGCTCGACGCCGAACAGGTCTCGCCGAAGGGGTACCGAACCGTGGCGGCCAGCTTGATGCCGTCCCTCATGGCGATGTAGTTCAACCCCTGGTGCACGGGCTGATCCGTGTAGAGAGGGGAGTCGACCGCCGGGTTGTGGCCGGGCGCGAGCACAGGGAACGGAGGAGTGGTCTGGTCCGTCGTCTCGTCGTCCCACTGATAGTCCGCGCCAGGGGTGAGATTGCGGACGATCAGCGATCCGAGCGCATCGGCCGTGGAGGAGCTGCCGGCCCCTGACACCGCCGTACCGTGCTCCAGGAGCGTGATGTGGTCCCCCGGGCCGGCCGCAGTCAGCCAGGCCTCGTCCACCGAGCCGCTGCCTCGAAGGTCCGGATGTTTGGACCCACCGGCCGTTCCGCCAGTGGACAGAACGATCCCCACGCAGGCGGCGGCGATCAGCACAACGATCCCGGCGATGGTGACCCCGGCCCGATTCCTGGTTCCCAACGCCGTTTCCCCCGGTCCGGATCACGCGTCCCGTGAGGACGCGCTCCTTGGAGAACACCTCACGGCATACCACTGCAGCCGGCGGAGAGCGCTCCCACCACCGCCTGATGGTACTCGGTGCCCGTCAGGCGGCCGATTCGAATCCCATGAGGCGGTTGAGGTTGCCTCCCATGACCTTCTCGATGTCCTCCTTGGGCAGTCCCTCGAGATCATCGACGAACGTGATCGGATCGGACATGCCCTCGGGGTGCGGGTAGTCGGAACCGAAGAGCACCCGGTCGGCTCCCAGGAGGTCGATGAGGCCCTTCGGGTCCTCCTCGTGGAACGGGTGGACGTAGATGTTCCTCTTGAACACGTCCACCGGGTTCTCGTCGAAGCTGTTGGGGGAATGGATCCAGGCGTGCTCCATGTCGGTGAGCAGTGGACGGACCCAATTGCTCCCGTTCTCCACCGGCGTGAACTTGAGAGTCGGGAAGCGGGTGCAGAGACCGTGACCCACCAGCGAGGCCACGGTGTCGATGATCGGCCGTCCCTGGTGGCCGGTAATGGCCTGGAAGCCCGACCCGCCCTTGAACGGCGTCATCTCGTCCTGGACGCCCTCCCACTCGTTGGTGTACCGCTGGTAGCCGCTGTCCGAGGCGTGCATCCCGACCAGGATGTCGGCTTCGGCCACGCGCTTCCAGAACGGATCGAACTCGGGCAGGGCCGGCGATCGTGGGCCCAGGAATCCCCACGCCGGTGCGGGGCGGATGAGGACGATGCGCGCACCTCGCTCCAGCACCCAGTCCAACTCCTCGATCGCCCGGTCGACGATGCCCAGGTGGATGACCGGGGTGGGGAACATGCGGTTCTCGTAGTTGAAGGTCCAGTGTTCGTCCATCCATTCGTTGAGGGCATGGACCACTGCATGGACGGCGGGTGGATTGTGCCGGATGCGCTCCTCGAGCAGGCTTGCGAGGGTCGGCCACATGAGCGCCCGGTCCAGACCCAACTCGTTCATGAGCTCGAGGCGGGGTTCGGGGTCGGAGAAGCCGGGCAGGGCGTCGATCGCTCTCCCGAGGATCTCCCGACGCGACTTTCCCTCGGGGTTTCCGCTCCTGAAGTACTCCTCCTGGGCGCCCGGAGCGGCCACCCGCTCGAACGTCGGATTGGGGATGTAGTCGCTGATCACGTTGTTGACGGCGATCTTCGTCCGGCCATCGACCTGGACGTATTTGATGAGGCCGCTGTATTCGGCGGGCAGATACTTGGTGAAGGCCTCGGGCCGCTCGTACATGTGGTTGTCCGCGTCGAAGACCGGGAAGTCGAGCTTACGTGAAGGCATGTCCATTGGCTCCTTGCTGGCAATCTTCACGCCATCATACGCCCTGACCAGGGCCAGGTATTCCCTGGCTGATGGGTGGGCCGAACCAAGCAGGTCAGCCGGGTGGATGGACCGGCGGGGTGTCCCGCTCGCCTTCGGCTCCGGATTCGGGCGGACTGTGGTCCAGCGGATCCGAGAGCGGCGCCGAGGGGTCGATGTCCGCCTCGGGCGTGAAGCCGATGTCGACGCGGACCTCGGGACGGCGGATCTCCATGCGGGCGAGTCGCTCGAAGACCTCCTTGTCCGCCGCCGTGAGCGGCGGTTGCGTGACCGACCGGGGCCACAATCGGTAGCGCTGAACGACGTTGATCTCTGCGGCGAGGAGGAAGGTCTGCGCCCCCAGGTAGATCCAGGTGAGCAGCACGATCACGATGCCGAAGAAGCCGTAGGTATCGCTGCTGTGGTGCAGCTCGCGCCCGACGTACCAGCTCCCGATGAGCTGCAGGACTTGCCAGAACACCGTGGCCAGCGCGGCCCCCAGGGCCACATCCCGCCAGGTCAGCGGCTCCGCGGTCATCACCATGAAGGCGATGACGATGAGCACGAAGTTTACGGCGATGGACCCGACCAGAAGCAGGACATGTGCCGTCAATCCGTGGGAGACCTGGGTGGCGAACCCGGTGAGCACCGTGGATCCGATCGTGGAAAGGGCCAGCAGAACCAGGATGGCCACCGCCCGCAGGTATCTCAAGAGGAAAGGCGGCCAGCGGACGTAGGGGATGTTCCAGACATGATTCATGGCGCTCTGCGTAGCGAGCCCGAGGCCGACCGCACCATAGAGGAGCAGGATGCTGCCGATCGCGATTGCAGCGGCGCTTCCGGTCAGGGCGTGCGTCTGAGAACGGAGTTGAGGACCGATGATCGGGAAGGTCCCGAGGGCGCTGTTGACGAGGTCGTTGCGCAGCTTCTCGTTGTCGTGCAGGACATAGCCGAGGATGGTCGTGAAGAGCAGCAACAGGGGGAAGACCGCGAACAGCCCGTAGTAGGCAATGAGCGCCGCTTTGGCGCCTGCCTGGTCGTTGCCGAATTTCTGGATTACGGCGAATGGGAAGCCGATTGAACCATGGTCCTGCTGGAATCGGTCCGCCTTCCGGACGACGATGGCGAGCCCCTTGGGCCGGCTCGCCGTCTCGCTATCGCCCGCAGTGTCAGGGGGTTGTTCTGGCGGGAGGTCGGAATGACTCATGGCGCGTAACGATCCGCCAGCGACGGTAGCCCCTGGTGGCCGAGCCCGGGGGCTTACCTGTTGGCGGGTGTCTCCGGGTGGTCACGGAGGTGGTCGGGGTCCCGGGCCTCGAGCAGGGCGGCAGCAGCGGTCAAAGCCGCGATGCCCGGGTAGAAGACCCACGGGATTGCCATCCCCATGACCCGCAGCGCCGCGGCGAGGCCCCAGAACCCGAGGATCCCTCCGGCTGCTCGGAGCAGCGTCGAGCGGACCAGGCGCCTCGAGGCACGGCGGCGCTCAACTGGCCACGCGGGCCCGAGCACATGCTCCACAGCACGACCAAGGTCATCCTCGGCAGCTGGCATCATGGCTCCCGACACCGGAACTCGTCCTCCCCCAAACCGTACCCGGATCGCCCGAACCCTGTCAGTGCCGGACGGTAGGTATCAGTGCTGCCGCGGTGCCGATGAGCGGCCAGTAGTCAGGCTGATCGACCTCGAGGTACCGGGTTACCCTGGCCGTATGCCGGATCCGTGTTGTGCCCCGGGCCACCGCAACGAGCCTCGGCACACTGCGTACATCGGCGATCTGCCGCCCGCCGGGGGCCGAACCCTCGACAGCATGATCACGGTTCCCGGTGGTCAGTATCAGATCGGCGACGAGTCCGAATGGTCCTACCCCGGCGACGGCGAGGGACCAGTTCACCAGGTGCTCCTCGCCCCGTTCCGGATCGACCGCTTCGCGGTCAGTAACAGCCAGTTCGCCGAGTTCGTCGACGCCACCGGCTGGCGGACCGACGCCGAGGAGTACGGGTGGTCCTTCGTCTTTGGGGGACTGCTTCCGGACGAGTTCCCCCCCACCAGGGCGGTCGAGGGCGCGCCATGGTGGCGCCAGGTCATGGGGGCCGACTGGTGTCACCCGGAGGGGCCCGGTTCGGACGCATCTGACCGTCCGGGCCATCCGGTCGTCCACGTCTCGTGGAACGACGCCCAGGCCTACTGCGGCTGGACCGGGACCCACCTGCCCACCGAGGCCGAGTGGGAGGCGGCCGCCCGGGGCGGACTGGAAGGCCAGCCGTTTCCCTGGGGTGACCGACTCGAGCCGCAGGGAGTTCACCGGATGAACGTTTTCCAAGGTGTCTTTCCCGGGGGCAATACCCAGGACGACGGGTACCTCGGCACCGCACCTGTCGACGCCTTCGACCCCAATGGATTCGGCCTCTACAACGTGTGCGGCAATGTATGGGAATGGTGCGCGGACTGGCTCGACGTGACGTACTACCGGGCATCCCCGGTCGAGGCACCGATGGGGCCGCAAGCCGGCTCACTGCGCGTCCTGCGCGGCGGTTCCTACCTGTGCCATTCGTCGTACTGCCGTCGATACCGGGTGTCTGCCCGATTCGGCAGCGAACCCGACAGCTCCAGCGGGAATGTGGGGTTTCGGGTGGCTGCTGGGCCGGAGCCCGGCTGGGCCATCGACCCGGCGGGCGCGGACCGGAATGGCCAGCTTTCGCGGCTGTGATGCGAGCGACCGGCGCGGCCATCATGTGGAATCGCCCTGACAGGGTGATGGTCCGGGGTCGAGCGGGCGCGAGCGGGCGACTATGAGTGAGCGAGGAACCGGTGAGCGGGTGGGTGGGTCGAATGGCGAAGGAGTCCGACGGCTATCTGACCCTCGGCGAGCGAGTGGCCATCGGCAAGGCAGCCCGCACAACCGCGCCGAGAGCGACGTTCTCGTGACAGCGGCAGCGGATGGGCGTATCGTCGTCGAAACCGGACTGTGACGGTTTGATTGCGGCCGGTTTGTCGGCTCAATCACCCTATGAGGATGAGGTAGACAGAGGCAGTGGAGCGTACCCTGACAGAAGACGAACGCGAGGATGGGATCCCATGACCATAGGACCAGTCGAATACATCATCGTAGGGTTTCCCGGGAACAAATTCACCGGCGAGATCGCCCCTGAGTTGATTGCGCTTGTCGAATCGGGAACGGTTCGGGTGCTCGACCTGATCTTCATCGGCAAGGACACCGACGGTTCCATCGTCAGCTTTGAGATCGATGAGCTCGACGCGCTGGTGGGATTCGGCGGGTTGGAAGGAGAAGTAGGAGGTCTCATCAGCCCGGCGGACATCGAGTACGCCGCCAATGCGCTCGAACCCAACTCATCGGCTGCGTTGTTGATCTGGGAAGACCTCTGGGCCTCACCCTTCGCCGAAGCCGTTCGCAGGTCCAACGGGGTCCTGCTCGAGGGCGCACGCATGCCACATGAACTGATCGCACCTCTGCTCGCAGACCTGCCGCCGGCAGTCTGAGCCACTGAAGACAGGAGATTCGACATGATGAGAAGACGACCGGTCGCAAGGATGGCAGTGCGAACGACGGCTGTGGTCGGAACTGCCGCCGTGGTCGGCGGGCACATGGCCAACAAGCAGGCGCCTCAGGCCCAACAGGGCGCCCAGGAGGCTCCCGCTCCCGCCCCGGCGGCGGAGCCGGCTGCGGCTGCTCCCGACCCGATCGCACAACTCACCCAGCTGGCCGCGCTCAAGGACTCCGGGGCACTGACCGAGGAGGAGTTCGAGGCGCAGAAGGCCAAGATCCTGGGATAGCGGTCGTCTCCTCTCGCCACCTGACCTCTGACTGCGCGGCCGACGACCAGGGTCACCTACCGTTGACAGCCGTCGGTGAATCGCCTTCGGCTTTCGCCCCGCAGCGTCGATCCGGTCCCATCGACCCGCGCCTTTTGCACTACACGCGGGGGACCCGCCGGTACCTGGTGCTGACCGCGATACTGGGCGGCGTGACCGCCGGCCTGTTGGTGGCGCAGGCGTGGCTCATCGCCAACACGATCGCCGACGTCGTCGTCCACCATCGTGGCCTGAGAGATGTCCGCACGTTGTTGGTGCTGCTTGCCATGGTCATCTTCGGCCGCTCCCTGCTGGCCTGGCTCGGGGAGCGCGCCGCCCAGCGCGCCTCGGCATCGGCCAAATCGGATCTGCGCACTGCCCTCGTGGAGAGGATCGCTCAGCTCGGGCCGGCCGGTATCGACAGTGAACGCTCCGGCAGCCTGGTGAGCCTCGCCACCAGCGGCATCGATGCCGTCGACAGCTATTTCTCCCGGTACCTTCCGCAACTGTTCCTGGCGGTGATCGTTCCGGTCACCGTCATCTTTGTGGTGCTCGGGGCCGACTGGATCTCGGCGGTCATCATCGCCGTCACGGTGCCGCTGATCCCGCTGTTCATGGCACTGGTGGGAGCATCGACAAAGGCTCGGATGCAGCGCCAGGCCCGGCTCCTTCACCGCCTGGCCGGCCACTTCCTCGACGTGGTGGCGGGGCTCCCCACCCTGAAAGCCTTCGGTCGGGCAAAGGCCCAAATAGGTGCGGTCCGTGACATCACCACCCGCTACCGAACGGCGACCATGGCCACCCTGAAGGTGGCGTTCCTCTCGTCCCTCATCCTCGAGCTGTTGGCCACCTTCTCGGTGGCACTGGTAGCTGTGGCTGTCGGTCTCCGCCTCCTCGGTGGCCACATGGGCCTGGCCACCGCCCTGTTCGTCCTCGTGCTGGCCCCCGAGGCCTACCTGCCGCTCCGTCTCCTCGGTACCAACTACCACGCCAGCGCCGAGGGGATGAAAGCAGCCGGGGATGTCTTCAGCGTCCTCGAGCGACCAGAACCGGCTCGCGGGTGCCGTTGCGATGTACCCGACCCAGCCGCCTCCGTGCTCCAAGTCGACCAACTCGAGGTCTGCTATCCCGGCCGCAGTCTTCCGGCCATCGACAGCCTCTCTCTCACCGTAGAGCCGGGGGAAGTGGTGGCCATCGCCGGTCCCAGTGGCTGCGGCAAGTCCAGTCTGCTCGGCGTACTGCTCGGCCTGGTGCCCGCCTCCAGGGGCTCGGTCACCATCGGCGGGATCGAACTCGCCGACTTGGACCCCGATGCGTGGAGGTCCCGGGTGGCGTGGGTCCCTCAGCGACCGCATCTCTTTTCGCGCTCCATCGCCGACAACGTGCGCCTCGGCCGACCCGACGCCACCGACGATGCCGTTCGCTCCGCGATCAGCGACGCCGGGCTCGACGACGTAGTGGCCCGGCTTCCCGGTGGACTCGCGACCGTCCTGGGCACCGATGGTTCCGGGTTGTCTGCGGGGGAGCGGCAGCGGGTGGCCCTGGCTCGGGCATTCCTGCGGGATACCCCGCTCCTGCTCCTCGATGAACCCACCGCCAATCTCGACGGCCGGACCGAGGAGGACGTGCTTGCTGCGGTGCGGCGCCTGATCGTCGGTCGCACCGTGGTGATCGTCGCCCACCGGCCTGCTCTTCTGACTCTGAGCAACCGGGTCGTCCGGCTTGCGGCGCCCCTCTCCGCCGCGGTGGCGTCGTGACCGTCTCCTCTCCCCAGCGAGAGAGCTCGGGTGAGCTCGCCCCGGTGGGTCGGACCCTGGCCATGGCCAGACCGGCCTCCGGCCGTTTGCTTCTCGCCACGCTCCTCGGCGCGGGCGCCATCGCCGCCGACATCGGGCTGCTCGGCACCGCCGCCTGGCTGATCTCGAAGGCGGCCGAGCATCCCAACGAGTCCGCCCTGGCGGTGGCCATCGTGGCCGTCCAGTTCTTCGGCCTGTCCCGCGGGTTCCTCCGGTACGGGGAGCGTCTCGTCGGGCACGATGCCGCCTTCCGTCTCCTGGCGGACCTCCGGGTCACCGTCTACCGGCGGCTGGAACGACTGACCCCCTCCGGCCTGCCCTCATTCCGGCGCGGCGACCTGCTGGCCCGGATGGTCCAGGACGTCGACTCGCTCCAGGATCTGGTCCTCCGAGTGCTACCCCCCTTCGGCATCGCCGTGGTGGTGGGTGTCTCGACCGTCGTCCTCCTTTGGTGGATGTTGCCCGCTGCCGCCGTGATCCTGGCCGTGTGCCTGGTACTGGCGGCCACGGTCGTGCCATGGATCACCGGGTCCCTGGGCCGGCGCCGCGAGTCACGATTTGCCGCCGTGCGTGGCGATCTGGCGGCCGCCATGGTGGACCTCACCGAGGGCGCCGCGGAGCTCGTCGCCTTCGGTGCTGCCGACGCCCACGTCCGGACCATACGGAGTCAGGACGCCGAGCTGACCGCCATTGCCTCGGCGTCGGCGGGGACGACAGGCATCGGGTTGGCGCTGACCACTCTGCTGGCCGGAATGGCGTGCTGGGGCTGCCTCTTGGTCGGCATCCCGGCTGTGCTGTCGGGCCGGCTCGGCGGGACGGAACTGGCAGTCATCACCCTCATCCCGTTGGCCGCCTTCGAGCTGGTGGTCGGCCTTCCGGTGGCCACCCATGCCCTGCACCGGGTGCGACAGGCGGCGGCACGGGTATTCGACGTACTCGACGCTCCGGCGCCCATCCCTGAACCCGAGTTCGCCGTCCGTGTGCCCGAACCGCCCTACGACCTCGAGGTCCGCTCGATGTGGGCCGGCCACCCTGGCTCACCGGCACCCGCTCTCGGGGACATCGACCTCTCGCTTCCACCTGGGCAGCGGGTCGCCATTGTGGGGCCGAGCGGGGCGGGCAAGTCGACCTTGGCCGCGGTGCTGGTCGGTTTTCTCGGGTGCCGGGCCGGCTCCGTCACGCTCTCTGGCGTGCCGATCGAGCGGATGTCCGGCGACGACCTCCGCACGGTGGTCGGCCTGGTCGGCCAGGACGCCTACCTGTTCGACACCACAGTGGCCGACAACCTGCGCGTCGGAAAGCGCGGCGCGACCCAAGACAAACTACGCGACGTCCTCGATCGGGTCGGGTTGACCACCTGGCTCGACGCTCTGCCTCGGGGCCTGGCCACCGAGGTGGGCAACCACGGGGCCCGCCTGTCGGGGGGCCAGCGCCAGCGGCTCGCAGTGGCCCGCGCGCTTCTGGCCGACTGGCCGGTACTCGTGCTCGACGAACCGGCCGAGCACCTCGATCCTGGGGCGGCCGACGCCCTCACGACCGGTCTCCTCGACGCGACCGATGGACACTCCCTGGTTCTGATCACCCACCGACTTGCCGGGCTCGAGTGCGTCGACCAGATCCTCGTCATGGAGTCTGGCCGCGTGATCGAACGAGGGACCCACGACGAACTCCTCGGCCGGGCTGGGCGCTACTCAGACCTCTGGTGGGACGAGATGAGGACCGAGCACTTCGCCCGATTGCCCGAAGAACCGATTCAGTACCGCCAGCCGCACGTGACGGTCGCCCTCGAGGCCGCCCTGAAGGACGGGAGCTCCACCCCATGACCACCGACCTCGCCCGCTGGCAGTTCGCCACCACGAGCATCTACCACTTCCTCTTCGTGCCGGTGACCATCGGCCTGGCCTTCCTGGTGGCACTGCTCCAGACCACCTGGTATCGCAACGACAACCCGACCTTCAAGCGGCTGACCAAGTTCTTCGGCACCCTCCTCCTGATCAACGTCGCGGTCGGGGTGGTCACCGGGCTGGTCCAGGAGTTCGAGTTCGGGATGAACTGGTCGAACTACTCCCGTTTCGTCGGCAACATCTTCGGGGGACCCTTGGCGATGGAGGGCCTGGCAGCCTTCTTTCTCGAATCCACATTCCTGGGCATCTGGATCTTCGGGTGGGACAAGCTCTCGAAGAAGCTGCACCTGACGTGCATCTGGCTGGTGGCGGGGGCAAGCATGCTGTCGGCCCTCTTCATCATGGCGGCCAACTCGTGGATGCAGCACCCGGTCGGCTACGTCATGAACAGCCAGCACCAGCCGCAGCTCACCGATGTCTGGGCCCTGTTCACCAACCCGGTGTTCCTCTGGGCCTACCCGCACGTGATCCTGGCCTCCCTCGTGACCGGGGCCATCGTCATGCTGGCCGTCTCCGCCTGGCACCTCAGGCGGAAGAGCGCGGTCGAAGCCTTCCGCCGGACGGCAGTCATCTCACTCGCGGTGCTCGCCCCTGCCGTGTTCGTGAACATGTTCATCGGGAGCGAGCTCGGGGTGGTAGAGGGCAAGTACCAGCCGATGAAGATCGCCGCTGCCGAGGCACTGTGGACCACCTGCGATTCCCACTGCCCGTTCTCCTTGTTCCAGATCGGCGGGGGGAACAACGACGAGACCCCCACCCAGATCTGGGAGGTCCCCGACCTGCTGTCCATCCTGGCCACCAACCACGTGGACGGCGAGGTCCAGGGCCTCAACAACC
This sequence comes from uncultured Acidimicrobiaceae bacterium, assembly GCA_963753905.1. Lineage (GTDB taxonomy): Bacteria > Actinomycetota > Acidimicrobiia > Acidimicrobiales > RAAP-2 > Bog-756. The sequence goes on from CAVWDZ010000001.1 coordinate 912,520, forward strand.
TCCAGGCCCAGTACGTGAAGGAGTACGGACCGGGCAATTACATTCCCAACGTTTTCATCCAGTACTGGGGGATGCGGGTGATGGCCTACCTTGCCGCCCTCATCGCCCTGTTCGCCCTGTGGGGCCTCTGGCTCATCCGCAGGAAGACCCTGGAGCGGGCCAAGTGGTTCCTCTTCATCGCCCCGTGGTTCGCCATCGCACCGTTCCTCATGAACACCGCCGGGTGGCTGCTCACCGAGAGCGGCCGACAACCCTGGATCGTCCAGGGCCTGATGAAGACCTCCCAGGCCGCCTCGCCGTCGGTCACATCCACCGATATCTGGATCAGCCTCAGCGTCTTCGTGCTCCTCTACGCGTCCCTCGGGGTGGCCGACTGCTACCTGATGGTCCACTACGGGCGCAAGGGCATCGAGCCGAGCCCGGACGGGGAGGGCGGCGCTGACAGAGACGGTGGCTCCGATGACGCCGACGGCGGCCCGGCGGACGAGTCCGAGGACGACCGGGTTCCGGCCCTCATCTACTAGGAGACGACCATGGTCCATCTCAACACCATCTGGTTCATCATCGTGGCCATCTTCTGGATCGGGTTCTTCGTGCTCGAGGGGTTCGATTTCGGGGTCGGCATGCTGCACTCGCTCGTCGGGAGGAACGACGTCGAGCAGCGCGTCGTCATCAACACCATCGGCCCCATCTGGGACGGTAACGAGGTGTGGCTGGTCGTGGCGGGGGCGGCCATCTTTGCCGCCTTCCCGTCCTGGTACGCCACCATGTTCTCGACCTTCTACCTCGCCCTGTTGATCGTGCTCGTTGCCCTCATCGTGCGCGGGGTCTCCTTCGAGTACCGCCGCAAGATCGACAACCCACGGTGGCGGTCGACCTGGCGGTGGTCGCTGACCGTCGGCAGCCTGCTCGTTCCGTTCCTGCTCGGCACTGCTCTCGGCGACCTCCTCCACGGGCTGCCCATCGACTCGGCCCACAACTACACCGGCAGTTTCTGGGGGCTCCTCGTGCCGTTCGGCCTCTACACGGGCCTGACCCTCACCGTGCTCTCGTTGCTCCTCGGGGCTGCCTACCTCACCCTCAAGACCGAGGGTGAGCTGCACGACCGGGTCTCGCGGCTTTCCGGCCGGCTCGGCTGGCTGGCCGCGGTCATCACCTTCGGCTGGCTGACCTGGATCCATGTGGGCCTCGGCGTGGGTTTTGTGCCCCACCCGATCGAGGCCGTGGCCCTGGTGGCGGTGGTCGCCGCCGCCTGGCTGGCCGAATCCCACTCGGAGGGCTGGGCGTTCGCGGCGGCGGCAGTCGCCATCGGGACGGTGGTGGCCTCGATCTTCTTCGAGTTGTTCCCCCGGGTGATGGTGTCCTCGACCAATGCGGCCTACAACCTGACCGTCTCCAACTCGGCCAGTCCCTCCTACACCTTGAAGGTCATGACAGTCGTCGCGGTCGTCACCTTCCCGGTGGTGCTCCTCTACCAGGGGTGGAGTCTCTACATCTTCCGGAAGCGGATCACGACACCGGCAGGGTCGGGAGCGGTGGGGACGGGGCTCGGTGACACAGGGGTGACAAGCGGCTCGGCCGCCATGGGGTCGGCTGGCAGCCCGGCACTCCCCGACGTGGATCCGTCGAGCTAGAAGTGGCGTACCCGGGAACAGCCGCGGGCTGACCTCTGGTCGCTCGGGCGGCGGGCCTACTCCGCTCTGCGGAGGGCATCGGACTGTGCCTAGGATGACCGTGATTTCGGCGTCTGACCGAGCGCTCTGGAGCGGAGAGGGACCCACGTGACACTGCACGGCAAGGTGGCCATCGTGACGGGGGGCAACACCGGGATCGGCAAGGCGGTCGTGCTCGCACTCGCCGCGGAAGGCGCGTCGGTCGTCATCGACTACGTGGCCGACCCAGACGCGACCGAGGCGCTCGAACAGCAGGTGCGGGACCTCGGAGACGAGGTGACCGCGGTCAAGGCGGACGTGAGCAAGATCGGTGATCTCGAGACCCTCATCGGCACAGCGGTGGACACGTTCGGCCGGCTGGACATCATGGTCAACAACGCGGGCATCGAGACCCGCACCTCCGTGCTCGACACCACCGAACAGCAGTACGAGCGGGTGCTGGACATCAACTTGAAGAGCGCCTTCTTCGGGACCCAGTTGGCGGCCAAGCAGATGATCGTCCAGGGTGACGGTGGGCGCATCATCAACATGACCTCGGTCCACGAGGACTGGCCGATGCCCGGCAACACCGCCTACTGCCTCTCCAAGGGGGGCATGCGGATGCTCACCCGCACCGCAGGGGTCGAGCTTGCACCGCACAACATCCTGGTGGTCGGGGTCGGACCCGGAGCGGTCGACACGCCGATCAACCAGTCCACCGTCGCCGACCCCACGGCACTGGCCACGCTGGACAAGGCCATTCCGCTGGGCCGGTTGGCCGAACCCGGGGAGATCGCCAGCGTGGTGGCATTTCTGGCCGGGCCCGGAGCCACCTATCTGACCGCCACCACGATCTTCGCGGATGGCGGCATCATGCAGAGCAGCCCGGGCCTGTGACCACTGGACCGGCCGGTGGATCACGGCCCCGCCGAACGCATCGCTGACCGGCTGACCATGCCGACCGGTCCCAAGTCCAAGTCCAAGCCGAAGGCAACTTCCCGCAGGATGCGCCCGGCACCTGCCGATGGCGCGGCGGCTGCGTTCTTCGAGACGCTGCATGCCCAAGGTGACGAGCCGATCCTGAAGGGCGAGTCCGGGGTGCTGCGCTTCGACCTGAGCCGGGGGACGGATGTCGAGCGCTGGTACGTCACCATCGCCGACGGCAACATCACCGTGGGGCACCGCGGCGGAAGTGCCGACATCGTCGTGAAGGTGGACCGTGCATTGTTCGATCGGATCGCCGAAGGCACCGAGAACGCCATGGCGGCACAGCTCCGCGGAGCACTCGTGGCCGATGGTGATCTGCACCTCCTGATGACGTTCCAACGCCTCTTCCCCGGTCCTCCCCGGCAGTCGACGCCCCGCCCGATACCGGCGGCCGAGATGAACAAGGAACACCGATGAGCGAGCCGCTGGTCCAGATTCTCGAGGGCAACACCTTCGTGGTGAGCGACCGTAACGGAGACATCGAGGCGTCACTGACCGATCCGACGGGCTTGTTCTCCTTCGATACCCGCTTCCTCTCCAAGTGGGTCTTGACGCTCGACGGGGAGCGCCTCAATGCGCTCTCGACCGACGACCTGCAGTATTTCGAGACCCGTTTCTTCCTGGTGCCGGGGACGGGGACGGTCTATGTCGACGCCGACCTCTCGATCATCCGCCGGAGGAGCGTCGCCGGCGGGTTCGTCGAGTCGATCCAGATCCTCAACCACAAGCGGGAGCCGGTCACCCTCTCACTGCGGATCGATGCGGCGAGCGATTTCGCCGATCTCTTCGAGGTCAAGGACGCGTTGAAGAAGAAGGGCACCTACGAGGCCCTGCTCGACAAAGGGATGCTCGTGCTGACCTACCGGCGCGAGACCTATGAGCGCGCCACCTGGATCTCCTCCTCGGTTCCGGCCGCGGTCGACGATCACGGCTTCACGTTCGACGTGACTGTTGGGCCGCATGGCACCTGGGAGACCGAACTGACCGTGGCCGTCACCGCACCGGGATTCAACCTCACGGGGATGCCCCCCGGCAGGGGTGGTGCGTCGACGCCGTCGAAGAAGATGGCCCGCGGGCTCGACAAGTGGTTGGCCAAGGCTCCCCAGCTCGAGTGCGACGACGATGCACTGCGGGCCACCTATCACCGCAGTCTGGTCGATCTGGCTGCGCTGCGCTTCGCACCGAGGACCATGACCAATCATGCGTTGCCCGCGGCAGGCCTGCCGTGGTTCATGACGATCTTCGGGCGGGACAGCATCTTCACCAGCTTGCAGTCGATCGCCTTCACCCCGGAGCTGGCTGCCACCACCCTGCGCATCCTGGGCGAACGGCAGGGCACCCGCGTCGACGATTTCCGTGACGAGGACCCCGGCCGCATCCTGCACGAGATGCGCTTCGGCGAGCTGACCGCCTTCGAGGAGCGGCCGCACTCTCCCTACTACGGCTGTGCCGACGCGACCCCGCTCTACGTCGTGCTGCTCGACGAGTACGAGCGGTGGACCGGGGACACCAGGCTGGTCCGTGATCTCGAGTACGAGGCGCGGGCGGCACTGCGTTGGATCGACGAATACGCCGACCTCCAGGGCAACGGCTACGTCTCCTACCAGAGACGGAACGCGAAGACCGGGCTGGAGAACCAGTGCTGGAAGGACTCCTGGGACTCGATCTCGTATCGCGACGGGACCCTCCCCGGCTTTCCGAGGGCCACCTGCGAGCTCCAGGGGTACGCCTACGACGCCAAGGTGCGAGGGGCCCGCCTCGCCCGACACGTGTGGCACGACGAGGGCTTCGCAGATCGGCTCGAGGACGAAGCGGCGGACCTCAAGCGTCGGTTCAACCGCGACTTCTGGGTCGCCGACGGCGGGTACTTCGCCATCGCTCTCGACACCGACGGCCGCCAGGTCGATGCACTGACGTCGAACAACGGACATCTTCTGTGGAGCGGCATCGTCGACAAGTCGAAGGCCCGTCGTGTGGTGGACAACCTCATGGGAGACCGTCTCTTCTCCGGTTGGGGTGTGCGCACGATGGCGGAAGGCGACGGGCGGTTCAATCCCATCGGGTACCACGTGGGGACCATCTGGCCGTTCGACAATTCGTTCATCGCCTGGGGGCTGCGGCGGTACGGCTTCAAGGACGAAGCGGCGCACATCGCCGAAGGCATTCTCGACGCGGCCAGGTTCTTCGACGGGCGCCTACCCGAGGCGTTCGGCGGCTATCCCCGGTCGATGACCATGTACCCCGTCCAGTACCCGACCGCCTGCAGTCCCCAGGCCTGGTCGACGGCTGCTCCACTGCTGTTGCTGCGCACCATGCTCGGCCTCGAGCCGTTGGGGGACCACCTGATCGTCGATCCGGCCATTCCCGCCAGTCTGGGCCACCTGCAGCTGCTCGACATCCCGGGTCGCTGGGGTCGCATCGATGCCTTCGGTCGGGGGCGGGTCGCGCCCCCCCGACCAGGCGCCCAAAGGCCCGGACCCGTTGACGGACAGGGTCGGTGTCCCGTCGGCGGATGTCGACGGTGCCGACCTGGCTGATCGCGCAGGGCGCCACCGGGTCGTCATCGTCGGAGGGGGGTTCGGCGGCCTGCCCGCCACCCGGCTGCTGGGCAGTGAGCCGGTCGACGTGACGCTCATCGACCGGCGCAACCATCACCTGTTCCAGCCCCTCCTGTACCAGACGGCGACCGGGATGCTCGCCCCGGGCCAGATCGCCCCTGCGCTCCGGCACGTCGTCCGGCGGGCCAAGAACGTACGGGTGCAGCTCGCCGAGGTCACCGGCTTCGACCTCGACCGCAAGGTGGTCCACGCCACCGTCGCCAACAGCGTGGCGATCGACTATCCCTACGACAGCCTCATCGTGGCTGCCGGCGTGACCCAGTCGTACTTCGGGCACGAGGAGTTCGCCTTCTTCGCTCCCGGGATGAAGACCCTCGACGACGCGCTCGAGCTGAGGCGGCGCATCCTCGGGGCATTCGAGGTCGCCGAGCTGACGTCCGACCCGGTCGAACAGGAGCACTGGCTCACCGTGGTCGTGGTCGGGGCCGGGCCGACCGGGGTCGAGCTCGCCGGTCAGGTCCGCGAGCTGGCCACCCGCAGTCTGCGCGGCGAGTTCCGCACCTTCGAGGCCTCGTCGGTCCGGGTCATCCTCGTCGACGGGGGAGCGGAACCCCTCGCAACGTTCGGCAACCAGCTCTCCGGCAAGGCGTCCAAGGCCCTCGAGCGCCTCGGCGTCGAGTTGCGGATGCACACCCAGGTGGTCGGGGTCGATGCACATGGCGTCGATGTCAAAGGAGAGGGGGGTGTGGCACGCATCGACGCCGGGACCACCATCTGGGCGGCCGGTGTCCAGGCCTCTCCGCTCGCCGGACTGCTGGCCGAGGCCTCGGGCGCCAGCGTGGACCGTGCCGGCCGGATCGCCGTGCTCCCCGATCTGACCCTGCCCGGGCACCCCGAGGTCTTCGCCGTCGGGGACATGGTGACCCTGGACGAGCTGCCCGGCGTTGCCGAGGTCGCCATGCAGGGCGGGCTCCATGCCGCAAACTCCATCCTGCGCCGCCAGAAGGGAAAGCCCACCAATCGGTTCCACTACCGGGACCTCGGGAGCGTTGCCACCATCGGCCGGTTCCGCGCCATCGTGAGCGTGAAGGGACTCCGGCTGAGCGGATTCCCGGGCTGGGTGGTCTGGATGTTCGTCCATCTCGCATTCCTCACCGGCTTCGGCAATCGGCTCACCACCATGTTGAGATGGCTCCGGTCGATGATCGGGCGCGGCCGCGCGGAACGGGAGTTCAGCACGGCCCACACCGGAGGGGACCTGAGCCTGCCCGCCGTAGCCAGGCGAGCCGTCCAGCCCACGCTCTTCCCGGTGATCGAGGAGGCCGGGTCGAGGGGTGGACCCGGTCCTGGAGCGCCCCGAGATGACAGCGAGGAGTCCCCCTCCGGTGACGGGCGACGGTGAGCGACCAGGGCGTCCCAGCGGATGGAGACAGGCCGAGCAGCGTTGGTGCCGACCCTGCGCCGCCGGTCGGGACGGGCCGGGCACGCCGGCTCGAGATCATCACCGTCTACTCGATCGGGCTGTTCCAGGGCCTGAGCCTGGTGGCCTTCCCGGCTGCCGCCACCATCCTGACAGCCCCGACCGGGTACGACCTCTCCAAGAGCCGCTACGGCCTCCTCTTCCTTCCCCAGGTGATCATGGCCATCACCGGATCACTGGCCCTGCCGCGGCTGGCAGGCCGGTTCGGGCTCAAGACCGTGCTGCTCGCCGGGATCGTCTCCGACACCGTGGCCATGGGCCTGTTGGTGGCGAGCGACGCCGCCCGCACCGACCCCGTCGCCTATCCGATGCTGCTGGTCGCGACCGCCTCCCTCGGCCTCGGGTTCGGTCTCACCTTGAGCTCGATCAGCACCTATGCCGGCGCCTTCATGCCCGATCGGCGCGACGTGGCCCTCACCGGGCTCAATGTCCTGCTCGGCCTCGGGACGGCGCTCTCGCCGCTGCTCATCGCCGTCTTCACCAGCCTGGGAGCCTGGTGGTACCTCCCGTTGCTCGCCGCGGCGGGCCTGGTCGCGCTCATCGTGCTGACCCTGTTGCAGCCCATGGTGCTGCCGGAGACCCGCCAGGAGAGGTCCTCGGGCCGCATTCCGTCGCTGTTCTGGCTCTTTGCCGCTGCCCTCGTGTTGTACGGCATCGGAGAGACCATGTTCGGGAACTGGGGCACCTCGCTGCTGGTCAGCAAGGGAGTGACGGCGACCTCCGCCAACGACGGCCTCGCCGCCTTCTGGGCGTCGGTGACCATCGGGAGGTTGCTCATCGCGCTGAGCTCGAGATGGATCCGGTCGACCACGATCTATCTGGTGCTGCCATGGGCGATGGCGGTCGCGCTCCTGTTGTTGCCCACGGCCCAGAGCGCCACCGCGGGCGTGCTGCTGTTCGCCTTCGGTGGGTTCGCCTGCTCGGGATTCTTCCCGATGACCGTGGGCTACGGCGAGGCGACGTTCCCGACCTTCGTGGAGTTGGCCGCCGGGTGGCTCATCGCCGCCTACCAGGTCGGATACGGGCTGGCGGCGTTCGGGAGCGGCACGCTCCAGAGTGTGGTCTCACTGGCGTCGCTCTTCCGGATCGCAGCCGTACTCGCCGTGGTCATGGGTGTACTCGCCGTTCCCATCGCCCGCCGCCAGCGCACACACGGCCCCACCGTTTCTGCCGCGGTACACGCCAGCTGAGAGTCACCTGATCGACGAGAGGAGCCTCATGCCCGAGCACTTCGACATCATCATCATCGGCACAGGAGCCGGTGGGGGCACCCTCGCCCACACCCTCCGCTCGTCGGGAACGCGGATCCTCCTGCTCGAACGCGGGGAGTTCCTCCCGAGGGAGCTCGCCAACTGGTCGGCGGACGACGTCTTCGTCGACGGCCGGTACATCTCGGCGGACACCTGGTACGACGCCGAGGGGACCGCGTTCCAGCCCCAGGTGCACTACTTCGTGGGCGGCGCGACCAAGCTCTACGGAGCTGCCCTCTACCGCCTGCGGCCCGCGGACTTCGGTGAGATCCAGCACGTGGACGGCGTCTCGCCGGCCTGGCCGGTCTCCTATGACGAGTTCGAGCCGTGGTACACGAAGGCGGAAGAGCTCTACCAGGTCCACGGGAAGCACGGTGACGACCCCACCGAGGGGCCGTTCTCGAAGCCCTATCCATGGCCGCCGGTGAGCCACGAGCCGCGTCTCCAGGAGATCTCCGACGCCCTCGGGGCCAAGGGATACCACCCGTTCTACGCACCGTGCGGCATCCAGCTCGACGAGTCGGACCGTACCCGGAGCGTGTGTATCCGCTGCGCGTGGTGCGACGGCTATCCGTGCATGGTGCACGCCAAAGCAGACGCCGAAGTCATGGCCGTCCGGCCCAGCCTCGAGTCACCGAACGTCACCCTGCTCACCGGCGCCACCGTGACCAGGTTGGAGACCGACCCCTCCGGTCGTTCCGTGAACGGTGTGGTCGTCGAGCGCGGCGGCGCACACGAGGTGTACGACGCGGACATCGTGGTGCTTGCCGCAGGAGCTGCCAACAGCGCCAAGCTCCTCTTGAACTCTGCCAACGACGCGCATCCCACCGGGCTGGCCAACGGCTCCGACCAGGTCGGTCGCAACTACATGTTCCACAACTGCAAGGCGGTCGTCTCGATCGGCACCGAGCCCAACGACACGGTCTTCCAGAAGACGCTCGGCATCAACGACTTCTACTTCGCCGACGGCGTCCGCGAGTGGCCCCTGGGAAACATCCAGATGGTGGGGAAGTCCAATGCCGGCGCGATGAAGGGAGAGGAGCCGAAGCTCACCAAGCTGGCACCGCGCTGGACCCTGGAGGACGTCGCCAAGCACGCGGTCGACTGGTGGCTCACCACCGAGGACCTGCCGCGGCCGGACAACCGGGTGACCGTCGACGGGGACGGGAACGTCCATCTGGCCTACCAGGCAACCAACGACGAGGAGGCGAACGGGCTCTACAAGGAGCTGCGCACGATCTTGAACCACGTCGGCATGGCCGACCATCACGTGTTGCGCAAGAACTTCTACATGAGCTTGGACGTCCCGGTCGCTGGGTGTGCCCATCAGGCAGGGACCTGCCGGTTCGGCCAGGACCCTGCGACGTCAGTGCTCGATGTCGACTGCAAGGCCCATCAGCTGGACAACCTCTACGTCGTCGACACCAGCTTCTTCCCGAGTATCGGGGCGGTGAACCCGGCCCTCACCGCCATGGCGAACGCCATCCGGGTGGGGGAGCACCTCGCGGCGCGGCTCGCGTAGGTACCGACCCACCTGCACAGGGCACGAGGTGCCTCAGGTTGCGGACAGCTCCGCGTCGACGAGCTGCGACACGGCATCGATCAAGGCGAGGTGGGTGAATGCCTGGGGGAAATTGCCGAGATGTTCCCCCGTCTTCGCATCAATCTCCTCGGCATAGAGGTGCAACGGGCCGGCAAACGAAAGGAGCTTCTTGCAGAGAGTCCTCGCCCGGTCGAACTCCCCGATCATGGCCAGCGCGGACACCAGCCACCACGAGCAGATGGTGAAGGTGCCCTCTTTCCCCTCGAACCCGGTATCGGTGCTGTCGACCTTGTAGCGCAGTACCAAGCCGTCCTCCGTGAGCTCGTCGGCGATGGCCAGGACCGTCGCCCGCACGCGTTCGTCGTCGGGCGGGAGGAACCCCATGATGGGGATCAGCAGGAGGGACGCATCGAGCTCGTCGTTCTCGTACGCCTGACGGAACCTCCCGTTGCCGTCGACGCCCTTTGCCAGGATGTCCTCCTTCAACGCGTCAGCCGCCTTCCGCCAGCGGTCCGCCCTGTCGGGTGCGCCCCGCCGCATTGCCAGCTCCGCGCCACGATCGGCCGCCACCCAGCAGAGGACGGCTGAAGCGGTGAAGTGCTGCGGATCCCCGCGGATCTCCCAGATTCCCTGGTCGGCATCGCCGCTATGACGCAGTGCGTCCTCCACCAGCGAGGACAGTCCTTCCCAGACCGCATGCACGATCTGAGCTTCTCCTTGACGGAAATGGGTCGCTACGGCGTCGAGGAGCATCCCCCACACATCGTTTTGATGTTGGTCCCACGCACCGTTTCCCACGCGCACCGGGCTCGCTCCGTCGTACCCGGAGAGATGGTCGAGTGTCCGCTCGCTGAGATCTCGTTCGCCGCCGATGCCGTACATGATCTGAAGGTCGAATGGTTGACCGGGATTCCCCTGGGTCACGGATTCGAGCACGAAGGCGAAGTACTCGACCGCTTCCCACTCGAATCCGAGGCGGTAGAGCGAACGCAGCATGAACCCTGTGTCCCTGATCCAGGTGTAGCGGTAGTCCCAGTTGCGGGATCCCCCGGGGGTCTCGGGCAGTGAGGTGGTGGACGCCGCCATGATCGCCCCGGTCGGGGCGTAGCTCAGGCCCTTGAGGGTGAGGGCGCTACGTTCGATGTACGGCCGCCAGGGGTGATCCGGAAACGCCCCGGTCGCCAACCAGTCGCGCCAGAATGCCACTGTGGACGCTACGTCCTCATCGGCACGGTCCTGGGTCATCGGCGAGGAGCCATTCCATGAGAGTGTGACGAACGCCGACTCACCGTGGGCGAGGGCGGTGCGCCCGTAACAGCGGGCTCCGATCACACCGAGTCGAATGCTGCTTGCCAGCGACAGCGTGAGTTCGCTCTCCGGACCATCGACGGCGACGGAGCCGTACCCGTCACCGTCATAGGACCATTGACCCGGAGTTGTGCCGTAGTCGAACAGTGGGAGGCAGTCGACCTGAACCTCCACCCGTCCCGAGATGCAGCTCGCAGTGCGCAAGAGGACACCCGCTGCGGCAGCGTCGGTCGGAGCCCGGCGGTACCCGGGGCGCCGGATCGCATCGTCGGTCTCGCGGATGACCATGAGGTCCTGGACGACGAGCCAGCCGGTCGGCGTGTGCCAGGTGGTCTCGACCACCATCGTGCCGGGTAGATACCGCCGCTGGTGGGGAACCATGGTGTTCGACGGTGCGAAGCGGAACGAACCGGCCGAGCGATCGAGGATGGCTCCGAACACGCTGGGCGAGTCGGGTCGGGGCAGGCACAGCCATTCAACGGACCCGTTCGGCGCGACCAGACAGCTGTTCTCACAGTCGGACAGGAAGGCGTACTCGGCGATGGGAGGGAAAGCGCTCATGATCGGATCCTTCAGTTCAGTGACCGCGTGTACCTAGCGAACCTGTGCACCATACGCGGCGTAGGGTCGGCCGTGCCGCTGGGCGAAGTCCATCCCGGAACGGACCTGGAACGGGCTGATGCCCCCCGGCTCCCACGGTCCCACCGACCCGGCAGCGATCGCGTCGGGGGACTTCGCAGGGACGCCGAAGTGCTCGCAGGCGTCGGGGATGGCGAGGTGGGCCAGCTCGAACCAGTCTTGTCGCAAGAAGTCGTTGCTCCCCGGGCAGAGCGCACCGCGGCGCATGGCGTCGGCCACCCGGGTGGCCATCCCGGGCTCTGAGAGGTGCCCGGGGGAATATTCGAACAGTCCGGCAGCGGTGCGCAGGTAGCCGGTCTCGAACAGTGAGACGATCCCGGCCAACAACGAGAAGGCCCTCGGGTCGTCGTTGGCGCGGGCGATGAAGGCGAAGACCTCGAGCTCGGACTCGACCGTCGTTCCGAAGTCGGCGAGCAGGTGGACCCAGTCGTGCTGGGCGAGCAGGGGTGGGGCGGACCCCGGCCGCCCGGGATAGACGAACCCGCGAGCTCGATAGAACTCGGTCACCCGCCGTCCCAGCGTGCCGGTTGGCAGCTCCTCGAGCTCCTCCCAGCGCTCGGCGAGCGCTGGGTCGGCGACCGCGCTGTCCCACGCCGTGGCGAGCGCCGACGTGGTGTGCAACCCAGCGGCATCGTCGTCGCTCCAGGTTGAGGTGTAGCCGTTGCGCTCGAAATCGAAGGCGGCGAGCCCGAGGCTTCCCCGGGCGAATTCCATCGTCACCTCGAGCATGCCCTCCTCGACGCCGAGTTCGGCCGCGAACAGCCCGATGCGCTCCGCCACCTCGGTCGGCAGGGGCCGCAGGACAAGGGCGAGCAGGACCATCAGTTGCACGATTCGGGACCGGAACTCGGTCGTCCGAGCCGCGAGGGCAGCAGCGAACGCATCGGGTTGGATCCTGGGCGCATCCGGCTCGCCGGGGTAGCCGGTCATGGCGATGCAGATGGCGCTGAGGAGCACTCGCTGCATCCCGGTCAATCCGCCCGGGGGAGAGGCGGCCGACTCGATGCCCCGGCTGATGACCTCCACTTCGGCCGCGTCGGGAGGAGCGAGATTGGCCAGTCCGGGGCTCGGAGGTGGAACGCCCATCGGCGTCCAATCTAGAGCCGGCGGGGGTGGTCGTCAGATGTCGTAATAGAGCATGAACTCCCAGGGATGGGGGCGGAGGCGCACCGGGTCGATCTCGCTGTCCCGCTTGTACCCGATCCAGGTCTCGATGAGGTCGTCGGTGAAGACCCCCCCTTCGGTGAGGAACTCGTGGTCGTCCTCGAGCGCGAGAAGCGCTTCCTCGAGGGATGCGGGGACCTGGCCGATCTTCGCCAACTCCTCCGGAGGCAGTTCGAAGAGGTCTTCCTCGACCGGTGCCGGAGGTTCGGTCTGCTTGCGCACCCCGTCGAGCCCCGCCATGAGCATGGCGGAGAAGGCGAGGTATGGATTGCAGGAGGGATCCGGGCAGCGGAATTCGATGCGCTTGGCCTTCGGGCTCTTGGAGTAGAGGGGGATCCGACACGCAGCCGAGCGGTTCCGCTGCGAGTAGACCAGGTTGACCGGGGCCTCGTAGCCGGGGACCAGCCGACGGTAGGAATTGGTGGTCGGTGCTGCGAAGGCGAGCACAGCTCGAGCGTGGGCCAGCAGACCGCCGACGTACCAGCGTCCCATGTCCGACAGCCCGCCATAGCCGGTGTCGGCGTAGAAGAGCGGCTCGCCACCGTTCCAGAGCGACTGGTGCACGTGCATGCCGGAGCCATTGTCCTGGAACAGCGGCTTCGGCATGAAGGTCGCGGTGCAGCCCGCATTGTTCGCCACGCTCTTGACCACGTACTTGTAGAGCATCAGCTTGTCCGCCATCGTGAGCAGGGTGTCGAACCGCATGTCGATCTCTGCCTGTCCGGCCGTGCCGACCTCGTGGTGCTGGATCTCGATCTCGATCCCGTGTCGCTCCATGGCCAGGCACATCTCCGACCGCAGGTCCTGGAAGTGGTCCATCGGGGGGACCGGGAAGTACCCCTCCTTGTAGCGCGGCTTGTGGCCGAGGTTCGGGCCTTCGTCACGATCCGAGTTCCAGATGCCTTCTACCGAGTCCACCTGATAGAAGGCGGAGTGCTGGTCCTGCGAGAACCGGACGTCGTCGAAGATGAAGAATTCCGCTTCGGGTCCGAAGTAGGCGGTGTCGGCGAGCCCGGTGGACTTCAGGTAGCGTTCGGCCTTCAGCGCGACATAGCGGGGATCCCTGCTGTAGCTCTCTCCGGTGACCGGATCGTGGACGAAGCAGTTCATATTGAGCGTCTTGTGCTGCCGGAACTCGTCGATGACGGCAGTCGACGGATCCGGGAGCAGGATCATGTCCGATTCCTGGATCGCCTGGAACCCGCGGATCGACGAGCCGTCGAACCCGTACCCGTCGGTGAAGGCGTCCTCGGTGAGCTCGTGCACCGGCATCGAAAAGTGCTGCATCAGACCGGGGAGGTCGCAGAACCTCAGGTCGACGATCTCGATCCCTTCGTCTGCGGCAAAGCGGACGACCTCACCCGCGTTTCGCTCCTGCATCGCATCTCCTCTTCACGAGTGCTTCATGGCATGGACAGGCTCACCGCACAGACTGCACTGCTCAGACACACCGCCACTACCGTCTCAGTCTCTAACGATTCGCCCCGGGGTGCAACGCTCCGGCGTGCTCCCGATGATGAACAGAAGATGAATTCCCACGAGCCACGCGGCACGCGGCCGGCTTCAGTTGCAAACCGCCGATGCCGACAACTCCCCTGTGCCTCGGGCCGGCTCCGGTCCCGCCGCCGTCGAGCCGGCTCGGGCATGCTCTCCGAGTGGTCGGGCAGCCACTGTTGGCAACCCCGGGTTGCGGCTGGGGGAGGCTCGAGGCTCCTGCTGCCAGGAGGCGGCCCCGCCGACCGCTCTTCAAAAAGGGCCGCCGGGTCCGGAACATCGGTTGGCGGAAACCTCAGCTACGACGGACCCCGCGGCTTGGCTCCATTGTACCGTGCAGGCTCCGAATCCCGGACAGGCCTGGCGAACCCCGGAGTCAGGTCCACGGCATGGCGGCACGCTCGGTCCAGTAGACGCCCGGGTCGCGGGCGAGGGCCGTGAGCTGATCACCGTCCAGCGGTGACGCCGCACCCAGTGCGTCGAGGTTCGAGCGCAACTGCCCCACGGTCGCGGCTCCGGAGAGGACGACGTCCGCCCAGGGTTGGGCCAAGGCGGAGGCCAGGGCGACGACGTCGGGACGGGGCCCGAGTGCATCCGTGATCGGTCCCGGAGTGGCCAGGCGGCCGTTGGCCAGCGCCTCCTTCACGATGACCGTCCAGCCGGCCTCTTTGGCCTCTGCGAGGGCCGGGCCGGCAGAGACCTCGAGCAGGTTCCAGGTGGCCTGGACCGCCGAGAAGAGCGGCGTGCCGTCGACCTCGATCGAGAGGGCGCGCCGGAGGGTCTCCGCCTGCGCCGGGCCGCTGAGGCTGAGTCCGATGGGCACAGCCAGCCGGGCGAGCGCCGCTTGCACCGGGAACGAATCGAGGATGCCGGAGTCCAGGGTGGCCGAGTGCACCTGGTAGAGCCGCAGCCACGGCCCGAGCAGGGCGACACTCTCGGGCCACTGCCGCTCGAGCGCGGCGACGGAGTGG
Source organism: uncultured Acidimicrobiaceae bacterium (assembly GCA_963753905.1). Lineage (GTDB taxonomy): Bacteria > Actinomycetota > Acidimicrobiia > Acidimicrobiales > RAAP-2 > Bog-756. Next base: position 927,566 of record CAVWDZ010000001.1, read on the forward strand.
TCCTTGACCTCCGGGACCGCTGCGTCCACCGTCCAATCAGCCGTGTAGGTGTACCCCCACTTCGACGACACGGTCACCTGTCCGGGGTGGATGTCCCGAGCGGTCAGCCACGCCGCCAGGAACTGCTCGGCGCGTCCGTAGGACCGTGCGGCGTCGAACCACCGGATCCCACCCGCCCAGGCGGCGTCGCAGACCTCGCCGCAGCGCTGCTCGAGGGCCTCGACCGATCGGTCGGGACCGAGTGAGTCGCCGTGGCCGACGGTCAGGTACCCCGGACGGCCCAGCGCGGCGAGTCCCAGTCCCAGGACAGCCATCGCGCCGAGGCCCTCGGCCGATCGCTAGTCCTTCTCGAGCTTCCGGATGGTGCCGTACCCGCCGGACATGGCCGCGACGATGATGTTCTCGAAGTCCTTGTCGGTCAGGATCCGCGGGGTGCCGAGGGACGAGGCTCGCCAGTAGAGCTCCGCCAGCCATTCGAGGAGCTCGATCCGTTCGATCGCCTCCTTCATCGTGCTGCCGTAGGCGACGGAGCCGTGGTTCTGCATCATTGCCGCGTTGCGGCCCTTGAGCGCCTCGATGACGTTCTGGGCGAGCTCCTCGGAGCCGAAGGTCGCGTAGGGCGCGGTGCGGGGCGCGCCCCCGAGGCCGAGGCAGCTGTAGTGCAGCGGCGGGAGCTCGTCATGGCAGCAGCCGAGTGCCGTGGAGGCCATCGCGTGGGCATGGGTGACGGCGAGGGCGTTGGTGGCGGCGTAGATGCCGGTGTGCAGCGGGACCTCCGAGGTCGGGGCGAGATCTCCGTCCACCACGGTCCCGTCGAGCTGGATGACCGTGACCATCTCCGCGGTCACCGTCCCGAGATCGGCGCCGGTGGGGGTGACCGCGACCAGGTCCCCGTTCCGGGCGGAGATGTTGCCGGCGGTGCCGATCACCAGGCCGGTCCGGGCAAGGTGGCGGCTGGCTTCCGCGACGGCTTCGCGCTCGTCGGCCAAGAGCAGATCGCTCATCGTTCGTTGTCCTCTCCGAGTCTCGGCTCTCATCCCGGGACGCTGCTTCGTAGTCGGTAGTGTCGCACCCTACAGGGTGGACGCCGGGCGGTTCGCTGGGTCGAAGGCCGAGCGCGACAGCACAGATCGGGAGTGAGGTGGGTCGACGTGGGACGGCTTGACGGCAAGGTGGCGATGGTGACCGGCGGTGCCGGGGGGATCGGTGCCGCCACTGTTCGGGCCCTGTCCCGAGAGGGTGCCTCGGTCGCAATCGTCGACATCGACGGCGACGGCGCGCAGCGGGGTGCGGAGGCGATCCTGGCGTCGGGTGGATCGGCCATCGGGGTGCCTGCCGATCTGTCCGACGAGGACGAGGTGGTCGCAGCGGTGGGCGCCACGGTCGCCCGATTCGGGCGGATGGACGTCCTCCACAACAATGCAGCGCTGACCGACTCCGACTTCCTCGACCACGACACCCTGGTGACCGAATTGTCGGTCGAGGTGTGGGAGCGGACCCTCGCGGTCAACTTGCGCAGCCAGATGCTGACCTGCAAGCACGCGATCCCCGAGATGGTCCGTCACGGGGGTGGCTCCATCGTCAACATGTCCTCGGGGGCATCGCTCAGCGGCGACCGGACCCGCACCGCGTACGGGGTCTCCAAGGCGGGGGTCAACACGTTGACCATGTACGTCGCCGCCGGACACGGGAAGCAGGGGATCCGGGTCAACACGATCGTCCCCGGTCTCATCATCACCGATGCCGTGCGGGCCCACCTCACCGACGACATCGTGGACCGGCTCGGCAAGAAGACGCTCACACCGCAGCTCGGACAGCCCGACGACATCGCCAACCTGGTCGTCTTTCTCGCATCCGACGAGTCGCGCTATATCACCGGACAGATGATCGTCATCGACGGCGGCATGTCGGCCCACGTGGGCTCGCCGGCACCGGGCGACGGCTGAGACGGGCCGGCAGCACGGCAGCCGCCCGGTCGGCGGCCGATCAGGACGGTCCGAGTACGTAGACCCCGGTGTCCGGGCGGTGGTACCAGCCGCTCGCAGCCTGGGTGCCCCCGTCCACGTGGAGGGTCTGTCCGGTCACATAGCTGGAGAGCGTTCCGGCGAGGAAGACCGCCGCCCCCGCCATTTCGTCGACGTCGCCGGGCCGGCCCATGGGAACCGTCGACCGGAAGGATTGCTCGGAACCCGGGGGTGCCACCGCGATGAGGCCCTCGGTCATCGTGATGTCCGGGGCCAGGGCGTTGACCCGGATCCCGTAGGGCGCCAGTTCGAGTGCCGCGGTCTTCGTGAAATTGATGACCCCGGCCTTGGCGGCCGCGTAGGCGGCGTACCCCGGGGCGGCGCGGACCCCTTCGATCGAGGTCACGTTCATGATGCTGCCGCCGGAGCTCTCTGCGACCATGACCCGGGCCACCCGCTGGGTGCAGAGGATGACGTGCTTGAGGTTTGCCCGGTAGAGCGCATCCCAGCCGTTCTCCGACGTCTCGAGCAGGGGAGAGGAGAAGACCCCGCCGGCATTGTTGACGAGGATGCGCACACTTCCGAGCTCGCTGAGGGTTCGGGAGAGGGCGGCGTCCACCTGGTCCGACTCCCGGACGTCGGTGGCGATGCCGAGCCCTCCGATCTCCTCGGCGGCAGCCGCCGCGGTCTCGGGATCGCGCTCCCAGATCGCCACCGATGCACCGAAGGCGGCCAGGCCGCGCGCGACACCCCTGCCGATGCCTGAACCGCCGCCGGTCACGACGGCAACCTGGTCGGTGAGCAGGATCTGGGAGGGATCGATGGACACGAGGAGATCACTCTAATAAGTTCGCAGACCAGAGGGTGACTTGTCCGAGAGACAACGAGGGGATGGACATCGATGCCGAGGATTGAGCCGATTCCACTGGGCGAGCTTGCGCCGGAACCACGGCGGATCATCGAAGAGGGTGTGGCGGACGGCACCTATGCCACGCCGATTCCGCTGCAGATCTTCGCCTACCGCACCTCCCAGATCCTCATGACCGACGGGGCCAGGAGAACCTGGGGGACCCAGAGCCTCCTCGGCGGGCGGATCCTCGAGCTCATACGGATCCGGAGCGCTCAGCTCGGCGAGTGCCAGCCGTGCATGCAGTCCCGCAAGCACGACTCGATCACCGATGAAGACGTGGCCTGCCTGGTGAGCCCGGGGAACTCGGGGCTGACCGAGCAGGAGCGCCTGGCCGTGGAGTTCCTCGATCTGCTCTCTGCCGACCACCACGCGATCGACGACGAGGTCTACCGGGAGCTCGGCACGGTCTTCACCGCTGCACAGATCATCGAGCTGGGGTTCACCTGTGCCAACTCGATGGGCCTGCACCGGTTCATCCACACGCTCGATGTCTTCGGGTCGGGTGCACCGATCATCGCCTACGACCCCGATCAGGTCGATACCGCGGTGGCCGACGTCGCATCGGCATGAGCGAGACGGTCTTCGTCACCGGCGCCACCGGGCTCGCGGGCGCCAACGTCTGCAGGTTGCTCCTCGAGCGCGGGGACCGCGTGCGCGCGCTGGCCCGGGCCGGCGCCGATTCCGCTCCGCTGGCCGCCCTCGGGGCAGAGGTCGTGGTCGGCGACATCACCGATGCCGACGCGGTCCGCAGGGGTGCAGAGGGGAGCGACGCCGCCATCCACTGCGCCGCGCTCCTGGGCGGGGCCAGCCAGCACCTGCCCGACTTCGAAGCGGTGAACGTCGCAGGCACCCGGCACGTCCTCGACGCGGCCGAGGCCCTCGGTCTGCGCCGGGTCGTCGCGGTGAGCACCGGTACCTTCTTCGACACGTCGGGGGGCCTCGAGCGCGAGGACGCCCCCGTCTCGAAGGAGCCCAGTTCGGATCCCTACACGATCACCAAGATGGCCGCCTTCGAGGACGCGATGGCCCGCGCCGCGGCAGGCCAGGACGTGGTCACCGCTCACCCGGGAGCGATCTTCGGCCCCTCTCCGGTCGCGAGCAACGCACTCGGCATCACCAGCTTCAACCGGGTGCTCCTCTCGGCGCTGCGAGGGCGTATCACCCGGTACATCCGGTTTCCGGTGAGCTGGGTCTTCGCAGAGGACGTCGCGCGGGGCTGTCTGCTCGCGCTGGACCGCGGGGTCTCCGGTGAGCGGTACATGCTCGACGGTCGTCCCGAGGAGACGGTGAGCGTCGCCGAGGCGTGCAACCGGATCTGTGAGCTCGCTGGGCTCGACCATCAGGTCGTCGACGTGCCCCCGTCGGATGACCCGGAGCTGGTCCGGGTGTTCGGGCCGACGCTGGTGGCGATCGCCGCCAAGGCCGCCAGCACCCAGACCAATCGTCGCGATCTCCGGGAATCGAAGACGTACAAGCGGCTGGGGTACGACCCGATCAGCCTCGACGAAGGCTTCGGGATCACCACCGCTTGGCTGCGGGAGCTCGGCAAAGTCAGCTGAGATGGTGCTCCGGGCCGTTGCCCTCCTGCCCCGAGCGGACGGCGAGGGGGCCACGTCCCTCGACGCAGGCGTTGCGCAGCTCGCCGAGACCCTCGGCGCCGGAGACGACGACCTCGCCGCTCCGGAGGAACCGGCCCCGCGCCATGCCGACCCCGGACGGCGTCCCGGTGAAGATCAGATCCCCCGGGTAGAGCCGGCAGATCGAGGACAGGTAGGCGACCAGTCTCGGGACCGGGAAGATGAGCAGGCTGCTCCGCGCCTCCTGCATCCGCTCGCCGGCCACGTCGCACCAGAGCGCGACGTCGTCCGGATCGGTGAAGCTGTCCGGAGAGACGAGCGCCGGACCGATCGGACCGTACCCCCTGAAGCTCTTGCCCAGGGAGAACTGGGCCGGCGACCCGGTCATCTGGACCTCGCGGTCGGAGATGTCCTGGCCCAGGGTCAGACCGGCGACCGAACCCCAGGCATCGGCCGGTGCGACCGAGGTGCACTCGGCCCCGATAACCGCCACGATCTCGACCTCCCAGTCGACGCTGGCGCCAGAGAGCGGTACCTCGGCGGTCGGACCCGTGATGCAGCTCGGGAACTTGGTGAAGGTGAGCGGGGCGGGCGGAAGATCCATTCCGGTCTCGCCGGCATGGTCGCGGTAGTTGAGCCCGATCCCGAACACCTGGCGGGGCGTGGGTACCGGCGGGCCGAGGTGGGCGTCGGCAACGGGGCCGCCGGACGATGCGGCGGTGCACCGCTCGGTGAGGCGATGCAGCTCCGGCCACCGGGCGATCGCGGCCATCGGATCTGCCAGGCCCTCGTCGCCCGCGACGGCCGCGAGGTCATGCCACCTTCCCTCGTGCTCGAGCGCGGCCCGGCCTTCCACGTTCAACAGTCGGAACATCCGGGACCCCTTCGTCCGTCGTCCCCGGAAGGCTACCCTCGGGCCCTGTGCCGCATCCGGGCCGGCGGATGGCCGGTCCGTCCGATGGAGGAGACCGAATGAGCTTCGAGCCGAGCCCGCGGGGTGCCGACCTCCGCCAGCGCCTGTCCGAGTTCCTGGAGACCTCGGTCGTCCCGGCCGAGGCCGTCTACGAGGACCAGATGCGGGCATCGGGTGATCCCCATCACCACCCTGGTGTCATCGAGGAGCTCAAGACGGCTGCGCGCGAGCGCGGCCTCTGGAACCTGTTCATGCCCCATGTGACCCCCTGGACCCCCGATCCGGTCACCAACCTCGACTACGCCCACCTGGCCGAGCTGTCCGGACGGAGCCCCCTCGCGCCCGAGGCGATGAACTGCTCCGCCCCGGACACCGGCAACATGGAGGTGCTCGCCCTGTTCGGCTCGGACAGCCAGCGCGAGGAGTGGCTGGTACCGCTTCTCGAAGGCGAGATCCGTTCCGCCTTCGCCATGACCGAGCCCGACGTGGCCTCCTCGGACGCCACCAACATCCAGCTGTCCATCCGCAGAGAGGGGGACGGGTACGTCCTCAACGGCCGGAAATGGTGGATCTCCGGCGCGGCTTCGGAGCGGTGCCGGGTGTTCATCGTGATGGGCAAGACCGACCCCGAGGCCGACCGGTACCGACAGCAGTCGATGGTCCTCGTGCCACGGGGCACGCCCGGTCTGACCATCGTGCGGAACCTTCCGGTGTTCGGCTACACCGACCGGGAGGGACACTGCGAGCTGACATTCGAGGATGTGCGGGTACCGGCAACCAACCTGATCGGCGAGGAGGGGTCGGGATTCGCCATCGCCCAGGCCCGTCTCGGTCCCGGGCGCATCCACCACTGCATGCGCTGCATCGGCATGGCCGAGCGGGCACTCGAGCTCATGTGCCGCCGGGTCATCGGCCGGGTCGCCTTCGGCCGGCCACTCGCCGATCAGGGGGTGATCCGTGAGTGGATCGCCGACTCCCGGATCGAGATCGAGCAGGCGCGCCTGCTCACCCTCAAGGCAGCCTGGCTCATGGACACCGTCGGCCACCAGGGTGCCGCCACCGAGATCTCCGCCATAAAGGTGGTCGCCCCCAACATGGCGTTGCGGGTCGTGGACCGGGCGATCCAGGCGCACGGGGGTGGTGGCGTGACAGACGACTTCCCGCTCGCCCGCATGTACGCGGGCCTGCGCACCCTCCGGTTCGCCGACGGACCCGACGAGGTCCACCGGCGCCAGCTCGCCCGGCGCGAGCTCGGCAAGTACACCTGACGGGCCGTCCGGTCGGCATCCGCCAGACCCGGTCCGGTGCCCGCAACGATCCCTGCCCGTGCGGAAGGGGGAGAAAGGCGAACAACCGCCACGGCGGGTGACCCGGCGAGGCGTCGGGTCCTACGCCGGCTCCCTGGACTCGCGGTCTGCGCCCGGGCGTTCCCGGAGCCCCACTCTGGCCGCATCCAGGATCAGGCGGACGACCACGGCCACCACCGCCAGGTCGGCGAGCATCTGCACGGTCGTGACCAACCGTGCCCCGTCGGTGTGTGGGGTGATGTCGCCGAACCCCACGGTCGAGAACACGGACACGGTGAAGTAGAGCGCCGAGGTCCGGTCGAGCGGGTGCCCGAACGTGGAGGGGCTGAACCGGGACATGGTCAGATAGATCCAGGCAAAGAGGACGAGGAAGAGCGGGATGATCGTGGCCATGGCCACGCCCGCGCGGAGCATCGGGTAGCTGCTCTTGGTGATCGACCGGATCTCGTAGATCAGCGCCGCCACGAACAGGGCCATGCTCACCCCGAGGCGGAGCACCACTGACTGGTGGGCACGGTGCTCGAGGGGGAACAGGTAGTAGACGGCGAGAATCGCCGACGTGGTCACGGCGGCTTGGAGCACTGCAGCGATGAGGTGCCTGCGCTGGACGTCGCCGATGCCGGCGATCTGGGACGTCGCCACGGACCCAGCCTGTCAGCTGCCGACGCCCACGGGACGGACCCTGGAGTAACGGCCCGGCCGTCGGACGGGTTACGAGGTGCCCGGCCCCTGCCGTCGGACGGTCTCGACCGACTCCATGGCCGCGCGGAGATCGTTGAGCCACTCTTCGGTGTGGGTGCCGACGAGCTTCACACACCACGCCAGCGCGTCGGACCGGCTGCGGGCGACTCCGCTGTCGACCAGGGTGTCGAGCACCAGGCGCTCGGGTTGGCGCAGCCGGGTCATGACCGGGACCGAGACCGACGTGAACACCTGGCGGGTGGTCCCGACCTCGACACCCCACGCGACGTGGCGGCCGAAGCGGTGCTCGGCCTCTCGGGCGACCGCCATCCGCTCTTCGCGGGTCTCCTCCCGGAAGCGGCTCGCCCGGCCGGACTCGGCCGCGGCGCCTCCGGCCTCATCTCCGTCGGGCACCTCGGGTGCCGCGATCCTGCCCACGATGACGATCTCGTCCCGGTCGACGGTCACCTCGGGCGCCCCGGTGAACCAGGTGTCGGGCAGCCGGCCCGCCAGCCAACCGGTCAGCTCCTCGATCGAGAGCGGTCCGCTCTCTCCGGAACCCGCCCGTCTGCCACCACCTCGTGCCATGTGCACCATCTCCTGCTCCTTCAGCTCCTGCACCGGGCGGGGAGGCCCGGTAGGATCCATTATTACTACATTACTTAATTACAGTGCAAGTATACCGCCCGAACTGACGGTGTCCGCTGCCCTGTCGGTAGGGTCGGAGCCCTGATGCCTCTCGTCGTCGTCGCCCCGGACAAATTCCGGGGCACGGCCACCGCCGCTGAGGCGGCCCGGGCCATGGCGCTCGGGGCCACCACCCTCGGGTGGGAGGCGGTGTCCTTTCCGCTCTCGGACGGTGGCGAAGGGCTGTTGGAGGCCTGCGCCCCGGGGTGCCCGGACGTCCACACCACGACGGTCAGCGGCCCGGACGGACGGCCGATCGAGGCGGAGTGGCGCAGCGGCCCCGGACTGGCCGTGGTGGAGTCGGCCCGGGCCTCGGGCCTCATGCTCGCCGGCGGCCGTGAGGGCAACGACGCCCTGACGGCCAGCTCGCGGGGAACCGGAGAGCTCCTCGTCGCAGCGGCCCGCCTGGTCGGGCCAGGTGGGACCGTGGTGCTCGGTCTCGGAGGTTCGGCCATGACCGACGGAGGGTCGGGCGCCCTGGCGGCGATCGAAGCGGCCGGGGGGCTCGGTGGGGTCACGCTGGTCGGCGCGTGTGATGTCGATGTGGCGTTCGTGGACGCGGCCCCCCTCTTCGCCCCCCAGAAAGGAGCCTCGCCCGACGAGGTGACCGCGCTCACCGGGCGCCTCGAGAGACTCGCCCGCGAGTACGTGGAACGCTACGGAGTCGACGTCCGGGAGGTGTCCGGTGCCGGTGCGGCCGGCGGGCTCGGCGGGGCGGTGATCGTGCTCGGTGGGGAGTTGCGTTCCGGCTACGACCTGGTGGCGGGGATCGTCGGGCTCCGGTCGGCCCTGGCCTCGGCCGACCGGGTGATCACCGGGGAGGGAGGACTCGACGGACCCTCGTTCCGGGGCAAGGTGGTCGGTGGGGTGGTGACCGACGCGCGGGCAACCGGGACCGCGACGCTCGTCGTGGCCGGCCAGGTCGCCCCAGGGGTGACCGCGACTGCCGTGGCTGCCGGAGCGGACGTGGTGTCGCTGACCGAGCGGTTCGGTCGTGCGCGGGCAACCGAGGACACCATGGACTGCATCACAGAGGTCACCGGTGACTGGCTCGGCCCGGCGGTGCCGGGGGTGCCCTGCTAGGGTCGGCGACCACAACATGGAGCTGTAGGTCGGGGAAGCCGGTCGGAGTCCGGCGCTGGTCCGCAACCGTAGGTGGAGTGCCCCGCAGACGCGCAGGGTGCCCACGAGTCGGGATACCGGCCCGCTGCTCGGTTGAGTCCCGACCGTCGAGAACAGCGGCGAGGGCTCGGTCATCGGGGAGCGCCGCCCTGCCGATGCTGCCGGGTCGTCGCCCGGAAGCGAGTGGCTCCCATGCCGACCTGCTGCACCAGGGGACCCGTCCGGAGCCGATCGTGGCGGCGGCTCGCGACGGGCTCGCTCTGCATCGCGGCGGCGTCCGCGGCCCTGGCGCTGGCCGGCCCGTACGCCCTCGAGCCGTTCGCCGATGCCGCCGGGGCGGCGACCGAGGTGGGCGTTGCCTTCGTGCTCGACTTCGGCGGCGACCGCGGTCAGGTGGTCGGCTGCGTCCACGTGCCATCGTCGGACGACCGGTACGACGCATTGGCTGCATTCACCCAGCAGGAGCACTTGGAGCAACCCACGTACAACGACACCGGACTGCTCTGCTCGATCGGGGGCATTCCGGTCAGCGGGTGCGGACAGCAGGTCGGGAACCGCTACATCTACTGGTCCTACTTCACCGGCCCGACGACCACCGACGGACCCGGCCCGTGGACGTATTCGAGTACCGGTGCGTTCGCTCCGGTCGGCGCGTGCACGCCTGGTCCCGGGGGGGCACTCGTCGGCTGCGACGTCGAGGGCTGGCGGTTCCAGGACCCGGGGACCGGGCTCCCCAATGACCCGGCTCCGAGGAAGCCTGCCGATTACGCAGCCATCTGCCTGTCGTCCGTGACGACGACGACGACCGACCCGACGACGTCGTCGTCGACCCCCACCGCACCGACCTCCCCGGCAGGTGGACCGACGACCACTCTCGCGCCGTCCGGCCACGGGACACCGAACGGGTCTGTGGCGACCACGACCCTGCCGTCAGGATCGGTGGTCACCACGACTGCGCCGACGACAGCGACCGGACCGGGCGGGGCGCCGGCCATCGGTACGGCCCATCAGGCGGGCGCGCACACCTCGACGACCACATCGGCCCCCCGGTACCTAGCCGGTGGTCATGCCGAAACCGTCGGGTCGACACCCGCCTCGGCCCATCCCTCCGGTGGGTCGGGCTCCACCCCGCTCGTCGTCGGCGGGGTCCTGGTCGTCCTCCTGGTCGCGGCGTCGGTGCTCCGCTGGCGGAAGCGACCCCGTATGCCATGAGCGGATCCGCGCTCCGGTGGACACCGCGCGCCACCCCCGGTCGTCGCGGCCTGCACCCCGCCGCCTGGTGGCTGTGGGCCGCCTGCCTTGCCGGTGCAGCGTCCCGGACGACCAACCCGATCCTCCTCCTGCTCATCGCCGCGGTGGCCGCCTTCGTGGTCTCCGCCCGGCGCACGACGGCGCCCTGGTCGCGTTCGATCGTGGTGTTCATGCGGCTCGGGTTGGTGGTCATCGTGATCCGGGTGGCCCTCCAGATCATCTTCGGCAACCGCCTTCCGGGGCACGTGCTCTTCACCCTGCCCGAGGTCCCACTGCCGTCGTGGGCCGAAGGGGTCAGCGTCGGAGGTCCGGTCACCGCCGAGTCCGTCCTCGGGGCCGCCGTCCAGGGACTGCGGCTGGCGGTGGTCCTGGTCTGCTTCGGCGCGGCCAACTCGCTGGCCAGCCCGTACCGGCTCCTCCGCTGTCTGCCCGCGGTGCTCTACGAGGCAGGGGTGGCCATCACCGTCTCACTCGCCTTCGCCCCCGAGCTGGTCCTGGCCATCGCCGGGGTGCGCGATGCGCGTCGCCTCCGTGGCCGCCCGATCCGGGGTCTGGCCGGCATCCGCGGCATGGCGGTCCCCGTCCTCGAGAGCGCACTCGACCGCTCGCTCCAGCTGGCCTCGTCGATGGATGCCCGTGGGTACGGTCGCCGGGTAGCGGTCGGACGCCGCACCCGGCGTCTCGCGACCGGCGGCACAGCCGGAGGACTGCTGCTCATCGTCATCGGTGTCTATGGCGTCCTCGACACCGGCTCGCTTCCGGCCGGCGGGGCCCCGTTCCTGGCCGTCGGCGCGGTCCTCACCGGCGCGGGCATGGCGGCCGGTGGCCGGCGGATCAACCGGACCCGCTACAGACCCGACCTCTGGCGCACGCCCGAGTGGCTGGTGACCGCATCCGGACTGGTCGCCCTCGGCGGACTGGTGGTCGTCGGCCTGCTCGAGGAACCCGGTCTCCAGCTCCAGCTCTACCCCCTCAGTGCCCCGGGCCTCCCGCTCGTGGCGGTAGTGGGAATCCTGGTCGGGCTCCTGCCCGCGGTCGTGGCACCGGTCGAACGCTCCTCAGCGGGGGGTGGTCTCCCGGCGGCCCGTCCGTCCCGGGCCGACCGCGGTGCCGGGAGCGCCGCCACGCTCCCGGGGAGCGCGGCATGATCGAGTGCGCACAGGTGACCTTCACCTACGACGGTGCCGAGCGTCCGACCCTGACGGGCGTCGAACTGGTCGTCGGCGAGGGCGAGCTCTGTGCGGTGGTCGGCCCGACCGGGTCGGGCAAGACAACCTTGCTCCGCGCGGTGAACGGCCTCGTCCCGCACTTCACCGGCGGCCGGCTCTCGGGCGAGGTGCGAGTGGCCGGACGGTCGACCCGCGACTTCCCGCCGAGGGAGCTCGCCGATGTGGTCGGGATGGTCGGCCAGAACCCGGCCGCCAGCTTCGTGACCGACGTGGTCGAGGATGAACTGGCCTACACCATGGAGAACCTCGGACTCGACGCGGCAGTCATGCGCCGGCGCGTCGAGGACACCCTGGACCTCCTCGGCCTGCACGAGCTGCGCGACCGACCGCTGCGCACCCTGTCGGGAGGGCAGCAGCAGCGGGTCGCCATCGGGGCGGTCCTCACCGCCTCACCCCGAGTACTGGTCCTCGACGAGCCGACCTCGGCGCTCGACCCGGCCGCGGCCGAGGAGGTGCTCGCGTCGTTGACCCGGCTCGTCCACGATCTCGGCATGACGGTGCTGCTCGCCGAGCACCGCCTCGAGCGGGTCCTGCCCTTTGCCGACTCGGTGGTGCTGGTTCCCGGCGGTGGTCTGCCTCTCGTGATGGGTGCAGCCGCCGACGTGATGGTCGACTCGCCGGTGGCCCCGCCCCTGGTCGAGCTCGGCCGTCTGGCGGGCTGGCGGCCCCTTCCCCTCTCGGTGCGTGACGCGCGCCGGGTCGTCGGACCGCTCCGCCACCGGCTGGAGGGAGCGGTGCCGCCGCTCCAGGGACCCGCGCCCTCGCCCGGTTCCCGCGTGGCCGGACTGTCCCGGGTGTCGGTCCGATACGACGGGGTGCTCGCGCTCGACGCGGTCGATCTCGACGTCAACCGTGGCGAGGTGGTCGCGGTCATGGGCCGGAACGGATCGGGCAAGTCCACCCTGCTCGCCCAGCTGGCCGGAGTGCGCGCCCCAGCTCGGGTTCGGTCACCGTCGACGGAGCGGGCCCGGCGACGCTGTCCCCGCGCGAGCTGGTCGCCCGGGTCGGACTGGTCCCACAGGACGCGGGCTCGCTCCTCTACGGCGAGACGGTGGCGGGGGAGTGCGCGGGCGCCGACCACGACACCGGCTTGGCCGACGGGACAACCGCCGCCGTGCTCGAGCGCATCCTCCCGGGAATGCCGGGGGGCCGTCATCCCCGCGACCTGTCCGAGGGACAGCGTCTGGCCCTCGCCCTGGCCATCGTGCTCGCCCCGGCGCCCCCGCTGGTGCTGCTCGACGAGCCGACCCGTGGGCTCGACTATCCGGGAAAGGCGCGGCTCGTCCGGCTGCTGGCCGATCTCGCCGCGGACGGCCACGCGGTGATGGTGGCCACCCACGACGTGGAGTTGGTGGCCCAGGTGGCCACGCGGGCGGTGGTGTTGGCCGAAGGTGAAGTGGTGGCCGATGGGCCGGCCCGCGACGTGGTCTGCCACTCGCCGGTCTTCGCGCCCCAGGTGGCCAAGGTGCTGGCACCAGATCCATGGCTCACCGTCGACGAAGTCCGGGCAGGCCTCGATCGGGGGTGCGATCGTGGCTGAGCGGGCCCGGGTCACGGTGGTCCGGCTCCGGCCCCGGGCCGCAGTCCTCCTCGCGGTGACCTCGGTGGTCGGGGTGGCCGCATTCGGCTGGCCTCTGTTCCTCCACACCAGCGCGTCCGCCAACCAGGCCCACTCGGGTGACGCGCCGTGGCTCTTCGTGGCGATCCTGCCGCTCCTGCTGGCCGTCGTGCTGAGCGAGCTGTCCGAGGGGTCGCTCGACGCCAAGGCCATCGCCCTCTTGGGGATCCTCGCGGCGTGCGGCGCGGCCCTCCGGGTACCGAGCCCCGGAGTTGCCGGATTCGAGCCCGTCTTCTTCCTGCTCATCCCCGCCGGACGCGTGCTCGGACGCGGGTTCGGATTCGTCCTCGGTGCGCTGACCATCGTCGTCTCGGCGCTCATCACCGGTGGGGTCGGCCCCTGGTTGCCGTTCCAGATGTTCGGTGCGGCCTGGCTGGGCTTCGGAGCCGGGTGCCTCCCGCCCGCCCGGGGGCGGGCCGAGCTCTGGATGCTGGCCGCCTATGCCGCGGTCACCGGGATCGCGTACGGCGCACTCCTCAACCTCTGGTTCTGGCCGTTCGGGGCGGGGACCTCGACGAGCTTCTCGTTCGTGCCGGGTGCCGGGTTCGCTCACAACCTCCACAGCTTCATGCTCTTCGACCTCACCACGTCACTCGGCTTCGATATCCCGAGGGCGGTGACCAACGCGGTACTGGTGCTCGTGCTCGGCCGACCAGTGCTCTCGGCGCTCCGGCGAGCCACCCGACGAGCCGCCTTCGACGTGCCGGTCATCCACGACGGACCGGTGGACCTGGCCACCTGACCGGCACGGCTTCTTCAGAGATCAGTGATCGATCGCTTCGAGTTCAACGGGTCAGAAGACCTTGGTCCTGCCCGCACCCGCGACAATCGCCCTCGCCCACGACAGAGATGTGGGCGCGGGGATACACCGCGCAAGGTGCCGAGGCCACTCGCGACAGACGCCGGCCGGTGCCGGAGGCCTGTCGCGAAACGAATTCGACTCATCCGAACACGAACCAGGCGACCTTTGCTCCGCTCGGAGCGCTCCCCGGTCGCCGCCGCTCGGATCATGGCCCGATTCTGAGCGTCCGCCTCACGCTTCCACGGAAGATGGGACCGTTGACGATGGAGATGCGACGACGCTCCCTACCACGACCGCACCGCCTCGAGCCGTCCCGGTTCTCCTCGAGGCCGGCGGCGAGCTCGACCCGCTGGGGGAAGTCGTCCACCGTTTGGTAGGCGCTGTCCACAGCTCCTCGGCACGAATCCACAGCTTCAACCTGTATTTCCCCAGGAAGCTGGGCTTCCCTTCCACAGACCCGTTGGGCGAGAGTGTACGACGGAGGGGTGCGAGAGTGGCCTAGCGAGGAGTTTGCTCCATGTTCGCAGAACCGGGCAGCCGCACTATCGAGCTCCGCCTGGAGAGCTCTATCTGCAAGCACTGCGGCACGGTCATCGAGCGATTCCTGGCCTGCGAAGCCGACCGCGACTGGCACCACGCACGGACCGGCGAGCTCGGGTGCGCCCACAGGCGATCGGCCATGCGCTCCCGTGCCGTGGAGCTCGTCTTGCTCCCTCCGCTCGATGGCGATGAGGAGAGTCCGGGGCGGAGTTGACGACCATCGATGGCGGCGACCCAGCGGAGAGGTTTCGTCGAAGAGGCCCCCGGCACCCCGGTGTTCAAGCTTACCGGCACGTCCCCCTGACTGCCCCTGAGCATCACTGACAGCAGGCGGTGGGACCGTCATCGACCGTGGTCTTGTGGACGCGTCGTGCCACTGGCACCCGGGCGTCAATCTGCTACGGCTTTGCGGGCGGTCACCAGCCAGCAGGCGCCGCCCAGTACAACGCCATTGGGCGTCGCGTACGGCCGTAGCGCTTCGAGGGCGGCCTCGGTACCGGCCTGCACCGCCTCGGGGTCCTTGCCCTCCACCAACCGGCGCCCCATCTCGTCAGAGAGCATGAAGGCCATGACGTCCTCGGGGTCACGTCCCATGCGCATCCCGTCCTTGTGTGCCTCGACGGTGACCTCCGACCATCCGGCGGACTCGAGCAGACCCCTGGTCCGCTCGGCGTCCGCCAGGGCGAAGGGTCCGGGGGCCCCAGGTTCGGGCAACGCAGGGATCCCCACGTGGGCCACCAACGCCGTGGCCGGCACCGCGATCCACTCGTTTGCGAACATTTCCTGCCAGCACACGAAGCACAGGCGGCCACCCGGACGGGCTGCCATTGCCAGGTTGGCGAAGGCGAGCTCAGGGTCGTCGAAGAACATGACGCCGAAGCGGCTCACGACAACGTCGAATGGCTGGTCGAAGGTTGCCGTCTGGGCATCGCCCTGGACGAAGTCGACGTCGAGCCCTTGATCCTCAGCCCGCCGCCGGGCCACCTCCAGCATTGGCGCCGAGAGATCGACCCCGGTCACCCGCCCGCCGGGTCCTACGGTTCGGGCTGCCTCCTGGCTGATGGCGCCGTTGCCGCACCCGACGTCCAGGACTCGCTCGCCCGGCTCGAGTGCGGCGGCGGTCAGCAGCCGGAGGCCGAACGGGGCGAGCAGGGTGTCGAAGCGCTCGGCCTCCCTCACCCAGACATCGGCGGGGCGCCCGTTCCAGTAATCGACCATGTCGGCGTTCGCCACAGCCTCTTTCTAGCGCAGCGTCCTTCCGGTGCGCCGAATGTCAACGTCTGGCTCAGGTAACCGTGGCGTCGGCGCCTGGTTGCCGGGCGAGTTCCAAAGACTGCGGGTCCATGTTTTTCGTTCGGGCGCGCTCAGGGCTGGCGGCACGCTGACCGCCCAGGATCGGCAGATAGGGAGTGTCGGAGGAGCTGTCTGTTTCCTTGGGCGTCAGCGATCCGAACGCTCGATCAATTCGGTGATCGGACCGTCCGCATCTTCGGACCCTATTGGCCGGTAAAGCGAAACTCCGCCTGCCAGGGGCCGTCGGAATGGACGACCTCCCAATACCGTTTTGCAATGTTCTCGGGATCGAAGTCGGTGCCCGCAACGATCTGCCCGGCGATCGTCAATGTCGCCACGCGGATACCATCAGGCTCCAGATCGGCTCCGAGCATGGTGGCGGCGGATCGGAGCGCAGCTTTGCCAAGGGAAATGGTCGCGAGGGCTGGGATCGGATAATCCGCGAAACCGCCACCCGTGACGATGATGGTGCCCGAGCGAGCCGCCCGCATCGCTGGGGCGGCGACCTGCGTCACGACGATGGCGCCGATGACGTCGACCGCATAGGCCGTCTGCAGGTGCTCGACGCTCGACTCGAGGAGCTTGTCCGGAGCTCCCATGACTGCGTTGTAGATGATGAGCCCGGGCGCACCCTGCTCGCTGTAGAGCTCGGCCATCCGCGCTCCCAGACCGTCAGGGTCGCTGGCATCTGCCGCGATCGTGTCGATCTTGGCTCCGGTGTCAGCCAGGCTGTCAGCGAGACGGCCGAGTCCGTCCGTGCTGCGAGCCACCAAGGTCACGCGATAGCCGCCGTCGGCGAAGCGACGAGCCACGGCCATTCCAAGACCCGGGCCGGCACCGACCAGCAGGAGGTGACGGTTGTCGATCGAGGAGGCAGGGCCACGTACTGAGTCGTCGGGCATGAGCCTGCCTTTCGCATCGAATGTCGTGGGACGTGGCCTTCATATCCATTGCGGGTCCGGACAGGCTCGCATCAGAGGAACCTAGTCGGCTGCTAGCCCTCTCGGTAGTGGCGCCCGTCGAACCAACGGCACAAGCAACACAGGCGTGAGCGGGTGACCGGTAGGAGTGGGGTGCCCTCCGTACGCCGAAGAGTGACCTCCAGCGCGATAACACGTCCTAAGCCAGTCGCTTTGCCTCGGCCAAACCGGCGGCGCTGTAGACGCCACCGGGGAAGACGGCATCCCAGGCATCACGTACTCCACGGAAGTCCTCGCTCGGACCGTAGGCGGAGCGAGCGGCAGCCACAACTTCGTCTCGACGTGCGGCGACGGAAGCACCCAACGCGTACTCCAGCTCGGTGTCTATTTGAGCAATCGATTCGGCGAAGCGGCGTTGATGGCCGATCAAACGGACTTCGCCGGTAGGAGGCGTCATGTAGGTTCCTTGTCGGTAGCTGGGTTGGCGGGAGGTGGCCCTCTTACTGCTTCCACGGGCCCCTCAGTGCATTCGGCGTGACCCTTGGCAGGCTCAACCGTAGCGTCAGTCCTTGATGGTCATGACCTGCACGTCGGTCGAATCCACAGACACAGCAGGGCCCCACGCCGTGCAACGGACGCTTCGGCCACATCTTCCCTCAGCCCTGAGTTGCATCGGCCTGCCCCAGTACACCGGGTCAGCGGTGCGCCCAGGGGGCGCCGACGGCACGAGAGCACCCGTGATGGTGCGACCCGACTGTCCTACGATCGTCGAGTGGTCGTTCTCGCCGACGAAGTGAAACCCACAGATGTCAGCAGACTTCGACTGTCGGTTGCACTCACCGTTGCGATCGTTGCGCTGGTAGCGATCTTCCTCGGCTACATGGGTTGGGTGCTGCCCAGCCCAGGCGGATCATTGGCCGTCCCCACGCTGATCGTCTCTGGGATCGGCTGTGCCGTTGGAGTCGCCTGCTGGATCATCACCGGACGTAGGGCGGCAGCCGTGGCTGTCCTCGCGATCACGGCGGCCGCATCCGTATGGACATTCGCGTTCTCACTGCCTGCGTCGGTGGCCTGGGACTCAAACGCCACATCGCAGGCTCAGACGGCCCTTCAGGAGCTGGCTTCCTCGCCTCGGAACCAGTACGGGGTGCCCCTCCGGCCATGCTCGACAACGATCACCGGGAGCGTGGGGCCGATCGGCGCTCCCTATCGGGAATGCGCCGTTTCCACACCCGAAGGCCACTTCGTCATATTCACTCCTGCAGGGCAGACCGGTCGCGGACTCGGCTACACCGACACCGGAGCGGCTACCTTCCCCGATGAGTGCTCCCGTCATCTGACGGGGGAATGGTGGATGTTCACACGTGACTCCAGCGGAACTGGCGGATGCCCCGTCGGATACCAGTTCCACGGCGGGGGCTGAACAGCAGCCCACGGGTGCCCCGATTCACCGGGTGAGGGTCTCACCCAGGGCGGCACCCACCAGGCAACTATGCGCAAGTATGCATCTTGAGGTGCAGCACGCGGCCCAGCCGAGGTGTCCGAGACATCCCCAGGTCGACCCGGCCTTTGGATCGAGTCCGCCAACAGGCCGTCGTGGATGCGTCACCTCATTTACAGTTGCTTCCGGGCACCGTCGTACGGGCGACTGAGGAGCGGCATGGCCAAGCTGATCTACGTGGCGAATGTGTCCCTCGACGGCTACGTCGAGGACGGGCACGGCAGGTTCGACTGGACCGAGCCCACCGACGAGGTCTTCACCTTCATCACTGACCTGGTGCGCCCCGCAGGCACCTATCTCTTGGGACGGCGCATGTACGAGACGATGGCCGTGTGGGAGCTCGACCCCACCCTGGCTGCCCAGTCGGAGCTCATGGCCGCATTCGCGCATGTCTGGCAAGCGGCCGACAAGATCGTCTACTCCACGACGCTGCACGAAGCCTCGACCACCAGGACGCGACTTGAGCGCCGCTTCGACCTCGATTCGGTCCGGGGGATCAAGGCGTCCGCCGAGAGCGATGTGACCATCGGGGGTTCGACCCTCGCGGCGCACGCCTTCAAGGCCGGGCTGATCGACGAGTGCCAGCTCTTCGTGTATCCGGTGCTCGTCGGTGAAGGAAAGACCGCATTCTCCGGCGACGGCCGGGTCAGGTTGGACCTGCTCGAGGAGCACCGATTCGGCAACGGTGTCGTGAACCTGCGCTATCGCATTCTGAGCTGACCCTCCAGTCGGAGACGCACTTCGCCGTCGGTGCGACGATCCAATCTGGGGCAGCGTCTGAGGCGACGACCAGCCGATGCTCGAGGCGGAGGAGCTCGCCGGCGCCGGTGGGGCCGCTACTGGGCCGAAACGGGGATACTGGAGACCCTCCAGTGTGGCCGACCGAAAGGTGCTGAACCATGATCAACAGGCTGAGCGATATGCCTCCAGGCGTCATTGGGTTCGAAGCATCCGGCAAACTCGAGGCTGAGGACTATCGAGATGTCGTCCTACCCGCACTCGAACAAGCTGCGGCCAGTGGTGAAGTCCGGTTCATCATCGTGATGCGCGATTTCGACGGGATGTCGAGCGGGGCTCTCTGGCAGGATCTCAAGCTGGGTATTGAGCACCTTCGAGCCTGGAAGCGGATCGCGTTGGTGACCGATATCGGGTGGATGCATCATCTAACGGACCTTTTCGGCTGGATGACCCCGGGCGAGACGAAGACATTCTCGATTGCCGAGCGTGACGCGGCTGTCGCCTGGGTGGCCGGCTGAAGCTCTGGGATCTGGTGGTGTGCTCGGAGCATCCCCGACCGGGTCAGGATGGCACTGCTGGCCCCCATCACGTACCGCCGATTCCGAACAGATGTTCCTAATCCCCATGTGTCATGCCATGCGGTTGGTCTTGCTGCGGCAGGGTAAAGAAGTTGGCGTGGCGCTGAGTCAGCAGCAACCCTTCCGCATCCGGATGAGTCGGTATCGTCCACGCCTCGGCATCTGTGACGGGTGCGGGTGGTACGAAGTCACCAGGCGGCATGGCCAGCGTTGGCTGTGCTCGGACTGCTGGTCCCTACGGCCAGGGCTGTACTCAGCCGCCGCGGATGGGCAGCTGGACGATGGCGAACGGGCGCAGTCGGCCACCGCTGACGCACGGATAGTGCCGCTCTCTCACCGGTCCCGTAAGACCGAGTGGTACAGCGATGGAGGTGCGGCATAGATCGCGCTGGCGCTTCGCCGCGGGTCCCACGCCCTGCAGGCTGCAACAGCGCGTGCCGGGACCGGTCCTGGTGCCCCCCACTGCGACCGGTCCCGGCCTTTTCAACACCCTGTGACGATAGACACACAAGTCAGACCTCTACCCGCTCCACTTCTGGGGCTGTCCCAGGTCGCTGCCCGGTCGGGTGCCCTGCGGCACTGCCCAACCCGTAGCCTCTCGGTAGGGTGAGCGACGAAGGCGAAGGAGAGGTCGATGTACGCAATCGTGACGAATGTCCGTGTTGACGACTCCAATGAAGCCAGGCTCCTCCTCCCCGAGGCCCGAGTCTCCCTTGTGTCTCGCGCGCCGGGAATCGTGAGTGGTTACTGGCTGGAACCGGTTGATGGGATCGGCACGTCGGTCCTGGTCTTCGAGACCAAGCAGCACGCAGAGGAGGCTGCCAAGCATCCGGTTCCCCCTATGCCGGGCGTCACCCAGCTCGACCTCACAATCCGCGAAGTGTTCGCGCAGATCTGAGCGATTGACGGCGTGCGCTGCAACGGTGATGGGTGTGGCAGTGCGGCACTCCGTGAGTACGCTTACTAGGTCGACGCAAGGCGGGAGGACCATGAGCGAAGCGAATCCCAAGGGGTACAACTTCCAGGTCCGGGTGACCAGCGGGCACGAGGCCGAGGCCAAGGCCGCCGAGATGGCGAAGAAGCCGAATCGGCTGGGAATGCTCATCGTGAAGCTGCTGGGAGGCAAGGGCAAGCGAGACTCGCACCAGCAAGGAGACGAGTGTCCCTGATCGCGGCCGGGTGAGGGCGGCGCGTCCACTGTGTCACCAGTGGGTACTCCCAGGGAGCCACCTCCCTCTTTACACGACATACTGATCACGTGGCGAATCGTCAGCTGGAGATGCTGTTGGCCCAACTCTCCGTGAGCAAACGGCCAGGTACTTGGTGCATCGTGAGCGGAGTAGACGTATCGGATGATGTCATCATCCACGCCAGCATCGTTGAAGCCGAGGGCACAACGACGGTCCTGGCAACCAGCGACGCCCAACGGCTGGGTGTTTCACCCTGAGTTCGTCGCCGCTTGGCTGACCGTGGAAGTGCACTCAGCGCTTGATGCCGTGGGCCTGACCGCTGCCGTCGCTTCGGCTCTGGCCGCCGAGGGCATCCCTTGTAATGTGCTGGCCGGGTACCACCACGACCATCTCCTCGTTCCGGCTGAACAGTCCGACAAAGCCATCGCTGTCCTCGCCGCTCTCGGCAAGACGGCCCCTCCCTGAACAGCTGCGCTTTGTGAGCAGGGGGTGGGTTATTGCTCTTGGGAAGCTTCACTCGACTGTGACGCTATGCCGCACACCTCCGGCGAGGGGTCGAGGCCGTGTTCGTCCGAACCCGCGTACCAGTCTTCTCTTGCTTGGATACCACAGGTGCGCTGGCTACCTGCTCGGATTGCCGACGAATGAGCCACCGCCCGATGACGAGGCGCACGCCATCCGAATCCGGACGATCGAAGTCTGAGAGCGGGTGACGCTGATCATGTCGGGGATCGCGGAGAAGGAGGACCCGACGAGAGGGGAGATGCCGGTAACCGTCCACGTACCTGTACGAACCCGAAGCGCGAAAGCGCCCTTTGACGACGTCTCGACTCTTTTCGTCGCGCCGGCCTGAGAACGAATTGTCAACGACGCGTCGGGAATCGGTATCGGTGGCGTGCCCTCTAGGACCACGACTCCACTGATCGTGCCCGTTCCGCTGCCAACGCCGTGTGCAGCCCTGTCGGAACGCAGGGAGAGCGAGCACCCAGTCGCAAGACAGATCACCCCGAGGATAAGCACACCCGACCACCGCAACCGCACCGGAGCAGTTTTGCACGTGCGCCTGTCTTCAGCACGAGGCTGTGGTGCGGCGCCAGAGGCGAGCCCAGGAGCGTGATCAGTCCTCCGTTGGGGTCAATGTCCATGCTGCGACGACCAGCGGCGGCAGCCGAGCTCCGCTGCGCACAGGATGGTACCCAGCTGCCCGAAGGCGCTCCTCGAAGTGGTCAATCACCGACGTCTGATCCGCGAGTTGCCAATCGAACGTGGGGTCACCCGCATCGTGACGCGAAGAGAACTCATGGACGATCGGGGCAGAATCGACCATCACGAACGTCACGTACCACCGATTCTCTGACGACACCAGTTCCGCTCGGGTCGCCGAATAATGGAACCTTAGTTCTATTGCCTGGACCCCCTTTCGACCGTACCGCGAAGCGTACTTCGCAGAAGGGTTCGGGGTCGCACTCCCGCGGATTGTGACATCACCTCCGGGCACCCGGCTCACGAGGGCGAAGATGAACAGAAAGGGAGGGGGTGAGGAGTGACAAATCGGGAGAGGGGAGAGAACGTCATGCCGCAGAAATCCTACGAACATGCTTCGATTCCCCCGACCCGGGCCCTATGGTGGCTGCAGTTGCAACCCTTTGACCCTCGGGGCGCACGGTGAGCGAGAGCCAAGAACACCTCAAGAGCGGCCAGCTCGGCACCGCCGACGTGACGGCATCGACGGTCGCCAATATCGGCCCGGGGATCGACTTCTACTTTGCTTTCGGAGTGATTGCTGTAACTGCTGGTGTCGCCGCTCCGCTCACAATCGTCGCGGCGGGTGTCGCCGTCGTGCTCCTCGCCTTCACGGTGGCGGAATTCACCAAGGCAGAGCCATCGGCGGGGGGTTTCATCACATATGTGGAAACCGCAATGGGGGCGAGAGCCGGGGTCACCACAGCCTTGCTCGTCGTCGTCGGATACACGGTCGCCATCGCCGGGGTCTTCACGATGTCGGGTGGGATGGTGGCGTTGACGCTCGCTCACTACACCTCCTGGCATCCCCCGTGGGGCCCCTTGTCCTTCCTCCTGACAGGCGGAGCCATCTGGTTGACGATTCGCGGCCTCAAGCTGTCAACTGCGTCGGTGGGTGCGGCCGTGGTCGTTCAGGTGGCGATCATGGTGTGCATCTGCGCAGTCGTGCTCGTCGATCAACGAGCCGATCTCTCCGGCATCCCATTCTCATGGTCCCACCTCAGCGGCGGGCTGGTGGGCCTCTCGGCCGGCTTCCCACTGGCTCTCTACATGTACATCGGCTGGGAGAACGGACCGCCGCTGGCTGAGGAATGTCGGAATCCGAGAAAGACCGTTCCGAGGGCCCTGTACCTGTCCGTGGCGATCGCTGGTGCCCTGTTCGTCCTCTTCGCTTATGCCACGGTCACCGGGTTCGGCTACGACGTCTCCTCGATCGGTCGTTCGTCGGTTCCGTTCCTGACGGTGGCGGACCACTATCTCGGGGGAGCGGCCGTGCTGGCTTGGATAGCCGGAATCGTCTCGGTGTTGGCCACGCTGGTTGCCGCCGCCAACTCCCAGTCACGCATGCTCTTCGACGGCGGCCGAAACGGACTCCTTCCCGCGAAGCTCGGAACGGTCCGGCGAGGGTCGGACACACCGGCAACTGCCCTCTTGCTCATGTCGATCGTCGGCCTAGGGATCATCGCTGTGTGGTGGTTGTCCCACCTCCTCAGCGGGAACACCGCCTCGATGGACCCGGTGGGCCTCTATGCCGAATGCTCGACTATGGGCACAATCGTGATCCTCTTCGTCTATTTCCTTACGACGCTATCTCTCCCGGTCTTCATCTGGCGCCATCACCGGGGTTCGTTTTCGATCTTCCGGCACGTCGCAATCCCAGTTCTCGGGTCGCTCACGCTCGTCGTGCCATTCATCGAGTTGTGTAAGCCTGGGCAACCGGCGCCATACAGCTTGTTCCCGTTTGCCGCACTCGCGATTGTGGTGGTCGCGTTCGTGATCGCCTGTGTCCTGGTGCACCGTCGTCCAAGCATTGGTTTAGGCGAGGGTGCATTCTCTGGTAGCTGACCTGAGGGAGCGCGCCTCTGGTCGATCGCCCTCACCGGACGGTCAGTTGACGGGCTACGTCCAGCAGGTGGGTCGGAACCGGCCGCGGACCCACCGCAACCGCGTCGAGGGACACAACCTGGATCCGTTCATCGATCGACGCGACCATCGTATCGACGGAACGGGCGTGCGCGGTGTGGACGGCGGCTACGCCGAAGCTGGTGGCAAGCAGCCGGTCCGTTGCGGTCGGCGCTCCGCCCCGCTGGACGTGTCCGAGGACCGTGAGGCGCGTCTCGTAGCCGGTGCGTGCCGCGAGCTCGTCCGCGACCACCGCGCCAGCCGAATCCTGAAGTCCGGGCTCGGGATCCCCGTGGAACAAGGCTCCCTCGGCCACGACCACAACTGAGGACGACGATCCCCGGTCGTGCCGGCGACGGATGGCCTTGGCCAGCCCGTCAAGATCTGTGGGCTCCTCGGGCATGCAGATGGCATCGGCGCCGCCGGCGATGCCTGCGCTCACGGCCAGCCAACCAGTCGTCCGGCCCATCACCTCGACGACCATGAGGCGGTCGTGGCTCTCGCCGGTCGTGTGCAACCGGTCGACGGCTTCGGTGGCAATGGCTGTCGCAGTGTCGAAGCCGATGCAGCGGTTCGTCCCGGGCACGTCGTTGTCAATGGTCTTGGGTATCCCGATGACAGGTATCCCCAAGAGCGCCAGCTGGTGGGCGCAGCCGAGAGTTCCGTCTCCACCGATCACGACGAGCACATCGATTCTGGCTCGGTCGATCGTCCCCAGCACATCGTCCACGCCGCCTTCGTGCTCGTGCGGATGGTACCTGGCAGTGCCGAGAATGGTGCCCCCCTGCTGCAGGATTCCCTTGGTCTCCTTGGAGGTCAGGGGCCACGTCTCGCCGTCGACGACCCCGCGCCAGCCGTGGCGGAAGCCGATGATCTCGTCACCGGTGTCCTCGCCGACCCGCACGACAGAGCGGATGGCGGCGTCGAGCCCGGGGCAATCACCTCCTCCAGTCAACAGACCGATGCGCATGACACTCCTCGGCGGACAGGTCGATCAGGCCCTAGTGCGGACATCTGGTGCCCTGGGAACCAGTCTCGCCCGGTACGGCCCCTCCGGGAAAGTGCCAAAGGTCCCATCCCCGACAGTCCTTTGGGTCAGCCGCGGGTCGGCTGTCGAGCTGGGAGCAGGCCGAGTCCGCCCGCTGCTTCGAGCAGCGCATCGCGCGCCCGAGGATCGGCTACCCGTTCGATGATGTTCTGGGCCTGCTCGTGTCCGGCCCTGCCGAAAAGCTCTGCACAGCCCTGGTCACTCACGATCGCCGTGTGCTGGAACGAGGTGACCGGGTTGGCGAGGATGGGCAATACCGCCGAGCTTGCACTCTTGTCGTGCCAAGAGTGCAGGGCAACTACCGCTTGGCCGCTCGTGGAGTGGATGGCCCCGCTGACGAAGTCGGGCTGGCCTCCGAATCCCGAGTAGATCGAGTTGCGGATGAAGCTGGCGTTGGCCTGAGCGAAGAGGTCCACCTGCATGGCGCAGTTGATCGAAAGCATGCGTGGCTGAGCGGCGATCCGGAGCGGATCATTGGAGACCTCCGTCCGCGCCATGTATAGGCGGCGATTGCCGTCGGCCCACTCGTAGAGTTCCGGGGATCCGAAGAGGAACGACGCGGTGATGGGGCGGTCGTCGAGTGCCCCCGCCCGTTCGAGGGTCAGAACTGCGTCGCTGATCACCTCGGACCAGATGCCGAGATGGTGCCGGTCCACGAGCTCCGCGGCAGCGACGTCGGGGATCTGGCCGATGCCGAGCTGCAAGGTAGCGCCGTCATCGGCCAACGCCGCCACGTGCTGGCCGATCTTCTGTTCCGGTCCTGTGGCCGGACGTGGCGTATGGGTCTTCAAGGGTCCATCCACCTCGAGTGCGAGGTCGATCTGGTCCACCGCGATTTCGCCGTCGCCAAAGGTGTAGGGCATATTGGGATTGACTTGGGCCACGACCAGGCCGCCGCGGGCTCTCACCCGCTCGATCGCGGCGGGGAGGATGTTGACCTCGATCCCGAGGGAGACTTTGCCCCCATGGGGCACCGAGGTGTGGACAAGGACCGCATCGACCGGCCGGATCGTCTCGAACAGGCGCGGCACCAGGGAAAGGCGCACCGGGAGGTACTCGAGGGCCGGGTCGTCGCGCACGCCCGGTCCGACGAAGGGTGTTTCGTTGACGAAGCCGGCCCGCCTCGGCCACCCGGGCTGGGCGTTGAGTGAGAATGTCCGTACGGACTCCAGCGCTGCATCCAAGGCACGGAGGAGGACTGTCGGGGTGGCGAAGTTCCCCGCCACCACGACCCGTGGCTCGGGTCCGGGCAGCGACGCCAGCCGCGCCACGATGTCGTCATCGGTGACGGTCTTCACAGATCAGCCCGCGGATCCTGCCGACACGTCGGTGGCGCCGGCACTGAGGAGGTCGGAGAAGCGCTTGTGAGGACCCATGAGCTGCTCCTGCATCCCTTGCCATCCTTCATTGGTCCTGCGCTGCCGTCCGGGGGAGGACGTCACGGATGGGCAGCCGCGACGAGCGGGATGCCGCCTCCTGACGCTACCCGGTCAGCGATACATCGTTCCGCCTCTTCGATTGAGATTCCGCTCAGGTCAGTGGATGAGGTGGTCGGGTGGTTTCGCTTCCGTAGAGCCACGTATCGGCCTGCCA
Source organism: uncultured Acidimicrobiaceae bacterium (assembly GCA_963753905.1). GTDB lineage: Bacteria > Actinomycetota > Acidimicrobiia > Acidimicrobiales > RAAP-2 > Bog-756. The sequence continues at coordinate 954,172 of CAVWDZ010000001.1, forward strand.
TCCCCGTCTCGGTCAGCCGATGCGTCCGGGGCCGTCACTCGGAGCAGGTCCTCGGCGGCCACCACCTGGGGGTAGCGCCGGGAGAAGTGGGTCAGGACGAGCAACCGGGCGCCCCGCGTCGCGTGCAATCTGTTCCTGACATCGGGTATGGACAACTCGGGAGATCGGGACTTCTGGCCCTGATAATCGAAACCCGAGGGGAACATGCTGTGTCCAGGGTGGCGGAACCTGCTCGACGGGCCACCGAAGGCCGGGCCGGGAGCTGGGTGATGGAACCCAGCCCGGCCGGGCCGGCGGATCAGCCATTTCTCGTCAGAGGAGGAGATCCCCAGAGGGTCTCGGTCGCCTCCTTGGGCGCCCCACTGTCCCTGTCAGCCGATGCGTCCCGGGACCGCCACCCGGAGCAGGTCCTCGGCGGCCACCACATCGGGGAAGACGGCCGCGGCCTCGTCGAGGAGGATCTGCACGTCGGGGTAGCGCTGGGAGAAGTGGGTCAGGACGAGCAGCCGGGCGCCCGCGTCGCGTGCGATCCGGCCGGCGTCCCCAGCCGTGAGATGCCGGTAGCGGCGGGCCAGATCGGCGTCGGCCTCCGAGAAGGTGGACTCGCACACCACGAGATCGGCGCCGCGGGCCAGGGTCACGGCCGCGTCACACATGCCGGTGTCCATGACGAAGGCCATCGTCTGCCCGGGCCGGACCCCGCTCACCTGCTCGAGCAGGACCCTGTCCCCGTCACGGTCGAGCACCCCGTCACGCAGCAGGCGCCCGACCTCCGGTCCCCGCACCCCTGCCGCCTCGAGCAGCTCAGGCACCATCCGGCGCCCGTCGGGCTCGACCACCCGCCAGCCGAACGTCTCTGGGTCGTGGTCGAGCCGGCCGGCCTCGATGACCGTCGGCCCGCTGACCGACGCGGGCCCGTCGGCTGCGACCGGGACGGGACGGACGTCGAGGTGGTCCTGGTAGGCAGAGGCGTGCCGGAGCCGCTCGAAGAATTCGACGCCGCTCTGCGGAAAGAGCACCTCGACGGGATGGACCACCCGGTCGAGGGAGAGGCGTTGGAGCATCCCGGGCAGGCCGAGGCAGTGGTCGCCATGGAAGTGGGTGATGCAGATGTGGTGGATCGGTGTGGCCGAGGCCCCGGAGAAAAGAAGCTGTCGCTGGGTACCCTCCCCCGGGTCGAAGAGGATCGACCGTCCGTCCCAGCGCAGGAGGTAGCCGTTGTGGTTGCGGTGACGGGTGGGGGTCTGGCTGGCAGAGCCGAGAACCACCAGCTCTCGTGCGGGCATGGTCCAGTCCTAGCCCAGGACGCGCTCTGCCGTCCCGGTCGGTGCGAGACTGCACCGGTGGCGACGCCGATCGCGATGCCTGCGGGCCGGTCGATCCCGCAGCGGGGATGAGCGGGTCGTGCGGCTGACGATCCACGTCCGGCCGGGTGCGGCGCGTGCCGGCGTCGGGGGATCGCATGACGGCGCGTTGGTGATCCGGGTCTGCGAACCCGCCTCCGACGGACGTGCCAACGACGCGGTTGTCCGTGCAGTGGCCGACGAACTCGGCCTTGCCCGACGGGCCGTCCGGATCGTGGCCGGGACCCGCTCCCGCCGGAAGGTCGTCGAGCTCGACGGGGACAGCGCCGCGTTGGCCGAGGGACTCGCCCGCTTGCGGGCCCGGAGCTGACGGGCCGCCAGCCGGTCGGCCAGGCACCCTTCGCTGTTGTCCGGCCTTGCCCACCGGCACCGCCGGGGGGGGCGATGCCGGCGGACGCCGGCCGGTGGCAGGAGCGGTCATCAGTCTGGCGCCGCAAGCGAGCCGGGCGTGGGGTGCCCGGTGGAATGGCCGCGCCGCAGGATGCCGAGGGCGGTGCAGCATTTGGGTGCGGTTGGCCTCCGGGCCACGCCGGTGCGGTTCCCACCGGTGCGACCCTCGTGTCCGGCGCCAGATGTACCGGTGTCCTACCCATACCAACGCCTCAGGCGCGGGTTGTGTTACACCACGACGCCATGTCCCAGATCCCGTTGACCCCGACCCGTTGGGCGCACCACACTGTCGGTGGCCCGGAGGCCGGTCAGGAGCCAGGACATGGGACAGTGGACCAGGGACGAGATCGAAGACGCTTTCGACGAGTACCAGCGGGTCGCGGCGGCCGCAGGAGCGAGTGGAGACTGGCGGCCGTGGGCCGACCTCTTCACGGAGGACGCCCGGTACGTCGAGCACCTCTACGGGCGGATGGAGGGACGGGAGGCCATCCACGAGTGGATCTCCGCGACCATGCACGAGTACCCCGGCAGCGAGATGCCCGAGTTCCCCATCGAGTGGTACATGATCGACGAGGAACGGGGGTGGGTGGTCTGCCAGGTCTGGAATCGGATGCGAGACCCCGGTGACGGTACCGTCCACCAGGAGTACAACTTCACACTGCTCAAGTACGCAGGGAACCGACAGTGGTCCTACGAGGAGGACATCTACAACCCGATGCACTTCGGCACCATGCTCAGCGCGTGGGAGGCGGCTCGTGACACCGCCTCCGCCGGCTGAGCCGGATCGAGGAACGAGGGTACCGGTGGAACAGCGCCGGCTCGGCCGCACCGGGCACGACTCGTCGGTGGCCATCCTCGGGGGCGCCGCCTTCTGGGACGGTGACCCCGAGACGACCGGCGCGGCGTTCGAAGCCGCGCTCGCCGCCGGGGTCAACCATCTCGACGTCGCCCCGCAGTACGGCCGTGCGCAGGAAGCGCTCGGGCCGTTCATTCCGCAGGTGCGCAACAGGCTGTTCGTCGCATGCAAGACCCTGCACCACCGGGCGGACGACGTCCGGGCTCAGCTGGAGGAGTCCCTGGGCCTCCTCCGCTGTGAGCGGTTCGATCTCTACCAGCTGCACGCGGTCACCGACCTCGCCGAGCTCGACGCGCGCTCCGGGGCGGTCGAGGCCATCCTGGCGGCCCGCGACGAGGGGCTGTGCCGGTTCGTCGGGATCACCGGTCACAATCTCGAAGCGCCCGGCGCCCACCTCGAGGCACTGCGCCGCTACGACCTGGACACGGTGATGTTCCCGGTCAATCCCCGACTCTGGGCCGACCGCCCATACCGCGACGACGCAGAGGCTCTGCTCGAGTACACAACCGCGCACGACGTCGGGGTGATGGCGATCAAGGCTGCCGCGGCCCGTCCCTGGGGCGGGCGGACGCACACCGCCACGACCTGGTACGAGCCCTACACCGACGCACCCGACCTGACCCGGGGCATAGGGTTCGCGCTCTCGACCCCCGGGGTGCACGCCTTCTGCACGCCTGGGGACAGTGGGCTACTCCCCGCAGCCCTGGCCGCAGCCGGGTCGGCCCGTCCACTCACGCCGGAGGAACGTGACAGCGCCATCGCGGCGTGCGCGGACGAGCCGGTGATCTTTCCGATGCCCACCGGCTGAGCCGGTCGGCTCGGGTCGGAGTCGTCGGTTCAGTCGCCTCCGGACGTCCGATAGACGAGCACGGGCGAGTGGGCGTGGGCGGCGCAGTGCTGGCTGACCGAGCCGAGCAGCATCCCGGCGAACGCACCGTGGCCGCGGCTGGCCACGACCAACAGCGGGGTATGGCGCGAAGCCTCCACCAGAACCTCGGCCGGATGACCCTCGACCACCCGGTTGCTGATGTCGACCGACGGGAACTCGGCGCGTAGCGCTTCCGTGACCGGGTCCAGGACGGACCGGGCGTCGACGGCCGGGTCGTACCCGTCAGGCAGCGGGATGGTCGCACCCCAGCTCATGGGGTACTGCCAGGCCGACAGCAGCACGACCCGGTTGCCGTTTCGGACCGCTTCCGCGGCCGCCCACCGGGCAGCGCCAATCGACTCAGCTGAGCCGTCGACGCCGACGACGATGGTGTCCCCGGGGTCCGCGCCCCTGTCGGTGCCTGCCGGCGGGTCGGCCATGGTCACGCTCCTTCGCATCTCGACTGTCGCAACGCAGGCCCGCGGCGCGACGGACCGACAGTAGCGGCCCGGGCCCCGGCACCCTCTCTGTCGTGGCCACTCATCACGCAGGTCGATCGAGGGCGGCCGAGCGACGCTCCGTGACCGACCGGAGCTGTTCGTGCCCGGGCCCACCCGAGGTCGGGTCCTCGGTCTCTCTCTCGGCGCCGACCAGACGTCCGAGGGTCGCTGCCACAGAGGCACGCATGGCACCGAGGTCGTACCCCCCTTCGAGGAAGACCACCAGCCGCCCTGGCGCGGGGGCAAAGGCGGCCACCACGCCGGCCAGGTCGGCGAAGTCACCCGACGAGAGGGCCAGGTCGGCAAGCGGGTCGGCGCGGTGGGCGTCGAACCCGGCCGATACCAGCACCCAGGTGGGGGAGAACGCTGCCACCGCGGGAGCGACGATCTCGTCGAAGGCTCTCCGTACGACATCCCCCGTGGCGCCGGGCGGGAGCGGCACGTTGACCGTCGCGCCCCTGGCCCCTGGCCCCCCGACCTCGTCCGACCTACCGGTACCGGGGTAGGCCGGCCACTGATGGGTCGAGACGTAGAGGACCGACGGGTCGTCCCAGAAGACCTCCTGGGTGCCGTTCCCGTGGTGGACGTCCCAGTCGATGACGAGGACCCGCTCTCCGGATTCGGCCAGTGCCGCGGCCGCCACTGCGACATTGTTGACGAGGCAGAACCCCATCGCCCGGTCTGTCGTGGCGTGATGGCCGGGGGGCCGGGCCGCGACGAATGCAGGGGCACGGTGGACCGCTGCGGCCTCGACGGCCACCAGCCCCGCACCGGCCGCGAGGCGGGCCGCCTCCCAGGAGGCAGGCCCGGCGTAGGTGTCGGGATCGAGCGCGCCGCCGCCGTCAGCGCAGAAGCGGTTCAAGCGGTCGAGATGCCCGGCTGTATGGACCCGCCGCAGCTGATCGATGGAAGCCGGGCGGGCCGCCACCACCAGCAGGTCGGAATCGAGGTGGAGGTCGGCGACCCCGCTCATCGCCGCGTCGATGCGGGACGGGCGCTCGGGGTGACCCTCCTGTGCGTGGTCGGTGGCGGCAAGGGGCTCGACCACGATCAGCACGGTCGCGTCCCCCGGGGGATCACGGTGTTGCGCGTTGCACCGAGAACCAGTCTCTCGCCTCGAGGTAGGGGGAGAAAGCGGCGACGATGGCGTCGATGTCGGCCGGGCTCTTCGGCCGCTGCAGTTCGTAGAGGTGCGGGAACTCCAGCCATCCGGTCACCAGGTCCCAGAGGCGGGTAGCGGCGTCGCCGGCCGGAGGGTCGACCACGACCGGCCCGAACAGCGCCTGGCCGTCGTCGAAGACCAACGTGGGGACGCCGAACCCGCCCTTCGAGACGACGAGCTCGTGCTCGGCGAGCACCTCCGCGCCGGTGGTGGGGTCGTCGATGGCTGCACGGACGGTGCCCGGGTCGACCCCCATCTCGGTGAGGATCTCCTCGGCCACCTCGGGGCGATGGGGCTTGCGCCCGTCGACGTGGAGCGCCTTGCCGGCCTGCGCGTACCAGCGGTCGAGCAGCTCCATGTCCTGGCGGCGGAGCAGGGCACCGATCCGCATCATCGACCAGCCGTAGGACCACTCACGTTCCCAGGGGTGCTTCTTCCCTTCGGCCCGGTTGATCTCCTCCAGGCTGAAGAACCGCCAACGCACCTCGAGGCCGGTCGCCTCGCGGACGTTCCGGATCCAGAGCGAGGTCTGGTAGGCGTACGGGCACATGATGTCGAAGTGGAAGTCGACCGCCGCCGGCCGTCCCGGGCTGACCGCGTTCATCGGCTTTCCTCCTTCGGACCGGGACCCCACTGCTCGCCCACAGTGCACGGTACACGCAGGGCCTGTCGGGTCGTGCACGAGCGGAGGCGGGCAGCGCCCATCGCCACGGCTGATCAGAAGTGGCCGAGCACCGGGTGGGGCACGTAGGGCTCCTCGAGCCGGGCCACCTCTGACTCATCGAGCTCGAGCGACTCCGCGGCCAGGGCGTCGGCCAGGTGGCTGGTCTTGGTCGCGCCCACGATGGGAGCGGTGACCCCTGGGCGCTGCAGCAGCCATGCGAGGGCGACCTGTGCAGCGGGCACGCGCCGTTCCGCGGCCACCTCGGCAACCCGCTCGACCACGTCGAAGTCGGTCGGTTGGCTGTAGAGGTAGTCGGTGAACCCATCGGTGTCCGACCGGGTGGTGTGCTTCTCGCCCGACCGGCTGCGGTTGCCGGCGAGGACTCCGCGGGCCAACGGGCTCCACGGGATCACGCCCACCCCTTGGTCGATGCACTGGGGGATCATCTCCCGCTCCTCTTCCCGGTAGATCAGGTTGTAGTGGTTCTGCATCGAGACGAACCGGGTCCAGCCGTTGCGGTCGGCAACCTGCTGCGCCTTGGCGAACTGCCAAGCGAACATGCTGCTCGCCCCGATGTAGCGGGCCTTGCCCGCCCGGACCACGTCGTGCAGGGCCTCCATGGTCTCCTCGATAGGGGTGCGGCCGTCCCAGCGATGGATCTGGTACAGGTCCACGTACTCCATGTCGAGCCGCTCCAACGATGCGTCGATGGCCGACAGGATGTGCTTGCGGGAGAGGCCGCTCCCGTTCTCGCCGGGGGTCATCGGCATGTAGACCTTGGTGGCAACGACGAGCTCGTCGCGGCTGAGGTACTTCGGCAGCAGGCGACCTGTGGCCACCTCGGAGGCGCCGCCGGAGTAGGTGTCGGCGGTGTCGAAGAAGGTCACACCCCCCTCGACCGCGGCGTGCACGATCGGATCGGCAGCGTCCTCGTCGAGGACCCAGGGCCGATCGCTGTCGTTGCCGAAGCTCATCATGCCGAGGCAGACCCGGGAGACCCGGAGTCCGGTGCGACCGAGGTTGACGTACTCCATGGGGACCTCCAGCGGGTCGGGGACGAAGGTTGCCGAGGGCGAAGGACCCCGGGCTTCTGACCGCGTCCGTCCTGCGGTCACCATAGGGGATCAACCGAGGCCCTGACCAGGGAGTCCTTGGCCGTCTCGGTTCTCAGCTGGTTCACAGCTGGCCCTTGAGGGGATCTTAGGTCGTCCTGCTCTGATGTCGGTGGCGACCTGGGCCGCGACCCGAGCCGTACAGGTAGGCAGACAAACGAGTGGCTGCCAAGTCACCGGAAGGCAGGCGAGTCACAGGTGCGACATCGACAGGGAGCGGTCCGTTCGAAGAAGTGGATGCTCGCGGTCGGGGTGGTGATCGTGCTCGTCGGTGCCGGTCTGGGCACCTGGTTCGCGACCCGCAGCTCGGGTGCAGCCACCACGGGCTTCACCACGACCACGTCCGTGCAGACCGTCGCCACCGGGACCATCACCCAGACGGTGGCGGCCACCGGCACCATCGAGCCGGCCAGCCAGGCAAATCTCAGCTTTGCGGTCTCCGGCACGGTGACCGCGGTGAACGTGACCGCCGGGCAGACCGTGACCGCGGGCCAGGCTCTGGCCGCGGTGAACCCGACCGCCCTCAACGCATCCCTGGCCCAGGCCCAGGCGACCCTGGCCAACGACCAGGCGCAGCTGGCCTCCGATCAGGCGGCAGCCGCGTCGTCCACGCAGATCGCCCTCGACAATGCCAACATCGCCTCGGCGCAGACCCAGGTGACCAGCGCCCAGGCCTCTGTCAACGACGCGACCCTGGTGTCCACCATCGCCGGCACGGTGGCATCGGTCGACCTCACCGTGGGGCAACAAGTGTCGGCCTCTGCCTCGTCGTCGGCGTCCGAGCCATCCGGGTCCTCAGGGTCGTCAGGGTCGGGTTCCGCCGGCTCCGGATCGGCAGGGTCGGGTTCCGCCGGTTCCGGCTCATCCGGATCGGGTTCCGCCGGCTCCGGATCGTCCGGATCATCGGGATCGTCCGGGTCGACCGCTCAGGTGGTCGTGGTCTCGACCGGTTCCTACATCGTGAACGCGTCGGTCACCAGCACCTCTGTCTCCCAGATCCTTGCCGGAGATCAGGCCACCATCAGCGTCTCCGGATCGACGACGCCGGTTTACGGGACGGTGGGCTCGATCGGCCTTCTGGCCAGCACGACCTCGGGGGTCTCTTCCTTCCCGGTCGTGATCGACGTCACCGGCAGCCCTGCGGGGCTCTTCGGTGGCTCGAGCGCCAACGTGACCATCACCGTCAAGGAGCTCCAGAACGTCGTGGTGGTGCCGACCACCGCCATCACCTACAGCGGAGGCGCAACGACCGTCATGCTCGACTCCGACGGCAAGAAGGTGCCCCAGAGCGTGACCATCGGCACCGCCTCGGGTGGCCAGACGCAGATCGTCAGCGGACTCTCCGTCGGGCAGAAGATCTACGTGACGTCCGTGTCCTTCCGCTCGCCACTCGGCACGTCGGGCCGAACGGGAACCGGCGGATTCGGTGGCTTCGGCGGCGGCGGTGGCTTCGGTGGCGGCGGAGGCGGCTTCGGAGGAGGCGGAGGCGGCTTCGGAGGAGGCGGCGGCTTCGGTGGGGGGGGCGGATGACGACCTTCCCCGCCGGCCAGTTCCGAGACGGCCAGTCCCGAGACCGCCAGTCATCGGACGACACCGCCCAGATCCGCATGGACCGGACCGACGAGCATCCCCGCATCGCGACTCCGGTCATCGAAGTGGTCGACGTGTGGAAGACCTACCGAACCGGTTCCCTCGAGGTCGACGCCCTGCGGGGGGTCTCCTTCGAGATCGACGCGGGCGAGTACGTGGCGGTCATGGGTCCCTCGGGGTCCGGCAAGTCGACCCTCATGCACATCCTCGGCTGTCTCGACATCCCCACCTCGGGCACCTTCCACCTGGCCGGCGAGGACGTGAGCGCGATGTCCGAGGAGGAGCTGGCCCACGTTCGCAACCGGCGGATCGGATTCGTCTTCCAGCAGTTCAACCTGCTCTCCACGCTCTCGGCTCAGCGCAACGTCGAGCTACCGCTCCTCTACGCCGGTGTCGAGCGGCCCGAGCGCAGGAGGCGTGCCCTGGACGCGCTGGAGAGGGTCGGGCTGGCCGACCGGGTCGACCACCGTCCCGGGGAGCTCTCCGGCGGGCAGCAGCAGCGGGTGGCGATGGCCCGTGCCCTCGTGACCGACCCGGACCTCATCCTGGCCGACGAGCCGACGGGCAACCTCGACTCGGTCTCGGCCCACGAGATCCTCTCGCTCCTCATCGATCTCCACCGGAGCGGACGGACCATCGTGCTCATCACCCACGACGCCGATGTGACCGAGACGGCCAGTCGCACCATACGGATCTTCGACGGTCAGATCCTCGACCTGGCCGACGGCGCAGGCGCGGTGGTGGGGGGATGAATCTCCTCGAGACCTTCCGGACAGGCCTGGAAGCGGTCGTCGCGCACCGCCTGCGGTCCAGTTTGACCGTGCTCGGCATCATGATCGGCATCACCGCGGTGATCCTCACCGTCGGCCTGGGCGAAGGCGCGCAGCAGCAGGTCGGATCGGAGATCTCGGCCCTCGGCTCGAACCTGCTGACCGTGACCCCGGGCAGCACGACCTCGAGCTCCGGCATCCGCGGCGGCTTCGGCTCGGCATCGACCCTCACCTACGGCGATGCGGCCGCGCTGGATTCGAAGGTGGTCGCGCCTGACATCAACGCGCTTGCCCCAGCCACCTCCTCGGACGAGAACCTGGTCGCGGGATCGAACAACTGGACCACCACCGTGGTGGGCACCGACCCCTCGTGGTTGACCGTGCGGGGACGGTCCATGACAGAGGGGCGGTTCATCGCCGCCCATGACGTCGCCACCCGCGCGTCGGTGGTCGTGCTCGGTGCGACGACCGCCCAGGAGCTGTTCGGCTTTCGCGACCCGGTCGGGCAGACCGTCAACATCGCCGGGCAGCCGATGTCGGTGATCGGCGTGCTGAACACGGTCGGCTCGTCGTCGACATCGTCGGAGGTCGCCAATCCCGACGACCAGGCGATCCTGCCGCTCACCACCGCGTCTGCGCTCCTCTTCCCGTCTACCAGCCGGAACTCGGTGAGTCAGATCCTGATCCAAGCCACCTCGGGGGACTCCTTGACGGCCGCGTACCAAGAGGCCGACGCGGAACTGCTCAGCCTCCACCAGATCACCAATTCCACCGATGCCGACTTCACCATCACCAGCGAGCAGCAGGTGCTGTCGACCGCCACCTCGGTCGACAAGACCTTGACGGTGCTGCTCGGCGGGGTGGCCGCGATCTCCCTCCTGGTGGGGGGGATCGGGGTGATGAACATCATGCTGGTCTCGGTCACAGAGCGGATCCGCGAAATCGGGCTGCGCAAGGCCCTCGGCGCGACGCCCCGGGTGATCCGTCGGCAGTTCCTGGTCGAGGCTTCGGTGCTCGGCTCGGTGGGCGGTGTGCTGGGCGCAGGGCTCGGACTGATCGGAGCCGAGGTCCTGCCCCATTTCATCTCCGACCCGATCGCCATCTCACCGGTGGCGGCCGCCGGGGCCATCGTGGTGGCCATCGCGATCGGCATCGGCTTCGGCGTCTACCCGGCCGGTCGCGCCGCCCGTCTCGCCCCGATCGACGCACTCCGCAGCGAGTGAATGCGTGAGCATCGTTTCCATCCCCAACCGACACCCACGAAGGAAGCAATCATGACCCACGACACGTCCACCACCGTCCACGGACATCGCGGTGGCGACCCCGCACCCGTCCGGTCCGGTCGCCGAGGCCGCTACGGCGCCATCGCCGCCCTCGGAGTGGCCGCACTCACCCTGGCCGCCTGCGGCGGGGCGTCGTCGGCCTCCACCACGACCACCGCACCGAAGTCGACCACCCCCGGCGCCGGGTCCTCGCCGCCCCGCACGATCCCCGGGGCGTCGGGCACCATCGCGGCGATCAACGGCACCTCACTCGAGGTGCAGAACCCGACCAGCGGTCAGACGACGGTGACCTACACGGCGAGCACGACCTTCCGCCAGACCACGAGCACCACTGCGTCGGCGGTGACCGTGGGCTCGTGCGTCTCCGCCTTCGGCAAGCCGACCTCGGCATCGTCGTCGTCCACGCCGTTCGGTGAGCCGATCACGGCCACGACCGTCTCGATCAGCCAGCCCGTCTCGGGTTCGTGCACCGGCAGCTTCGGTGGAGGCTTCGGCGGCCGGACCGGAGGTGGATCCGGCACAGGTGGCGGGTTCGGAGCCGGTGGCCGGTTCGGCTCCGGTAGGACCGGCACCTCCGGGGGTAGCGGCTCGCCTGGGGCTTCGGGCTCCCGTCCCCCTGGGGGCAGCCGGTTCGGCAATGGCCAGTTCGGTGCCGCGTCGGGAATGGTGACGGCAGTCAGCGTCTCGGCGATCACCGTCGCCGAGACGAACCCCAGGACCAAGGCGTCGTCGAGTGTGGTGGTCACCCTGTCCGGGAGCACCGCATTCACCACGACCGGATCCGTGTCCTCGTCGGCCCTGGCGGTCGGGCAGTGCGCCCGTGCGATCGGGCCCGCCAACAGCACCGGAGCAGTGACCGCCCAGAGCATCACGCTCTCGTCACCGACCTCGAGCGGGTGCACCGGGGGATTCGGCGGCTTCCGCGGCGGTGCAACGGCGAGCGCCGGTGCCTGACCGACCACCGCCACTCGCCGGACCTCCCGGTGAGCTCGCGACCGGCGATCGGGCGCCTGTCGCCGCGTCACCGGTGGCCGGAGGCAATCGGATACGCGCGCGTCTCTCGCCCTTCCGCGTGATCGTCGTCCTGGTCCTGGTCGCGGCTGCGGTGTCCGCGTGGGTGCTCACCCGGCCGTCGACTCCGGCCTACCGGACCGCCGAGGTCGGAACCGGCACGGCAGTAGCGACCCTTGCGTCGGTGGGCGCGGTGACCCCGGTCAACCAGGCGAACCTTTCGTTCGCGGTGGCCGGGACCGTCGGGGACGTCAACGTCACGGTTGGGCAACAGGTGACGGCCGGTGAGGTGGTGGCCTCGCTCGAGACCACGCCGCTCGAGAACGCCATCGTGAACGACAACGCGTCGCTCGCCTCAGCTCAGGCCACGCTCGCCGGCGACGAGGCCAGCCAGGCAGCCGCATCCTCCGCATCGACGACACCATCGGCTGGGTCGACGGGTGGATCCGGGTCGTCTGGTGCACCCTCGTCGGACGCAGGAGCCGGCGGCTCGGCGTCGAGCAGTACGCCGTCGAAGAGCGGGGGGACATCCACCGCTACGAGCGAACAGATCGCCAGGCTTCAGGCCACCCTGGTGGCCGACCAGAAGCGGCTGGACGCCGACTCGGCCGCGGCCAGTGCCGCACTGAGCCAGGCGAGCACCCTGTGCGTGACTCCGGTGAATCCAGCCACTTCGGCCACCTCGGCCACTCCGGGCGTGACCGGTGCACCGTCGGGCGGTCCCCCGTCAGGGACGGGTCCCGGTTCGGGGACGGGCCCCGGGCACCCCGCCACGACCTGCCCGGCCGCCCTCAGCCAGGCCTCTGCGGCCCAGGCTGCCGTCGCCGCCGACATCACGACCGTCGAAAAGGACGAGTCGGCGCTCAACACGGCCCTCGGCGCCACGGGAAGCGGGGGCACGACGTCCGGATCTCCCGGACGCGGTTCGGGGACGGGCGATGGCCAGTCCGCCACCACGACCACCACCACCGCCCCGGTCACGACCACCACCCGACCCGCTCCCACCACCGGGACATCGAACGGGAGCGCAAGTGAGGGCAGCTCGGCGACGGCAGCGGGGGCCTCGAAGAGCAAGGTCGTGACCTCCGAGAAGCTGGCCCTCGATCAGGCCGACATCGACGTGGCACAGACCAACCTCAGCAACGCCCAGCAGGCACTCGCCGGCGCCAACCTGGTCAGCACCATCTCCGGGACCGTCGGATCGGTGACCGTCACCGGCGGGCAGTCGGTCCAGGCAGGCTCGCCCTCGGGGACGCCACAGGTCCTGGTGGTCGGCTCTGGATCGTCGTACCAGGTGGCCACGACCATTCCGGTCACCTCGATCGGCAAGGTGTCCGTGGGCGAACAGGCACTGGTCACCCCCGATTCGATCAACACGTCGCTCGAGGGCACGGTGACCGCCATCGGTGTGCTCGGCACGTCCTCGTCGACATCCACCACCTACCCGGTGACCATCTCGCTCGACTCGTCCGACCTCGGGCTCTATTCCGGAGCGGAGGCCACTGTCTCGATCGTGACCCAGCGCGCCGTGGATGTCACGACCGTGCCGACCTCCGCTGTGCACACGATCGGGACCGATCATCTGGTCACCGTCGTCGACGGCTCGAAAGCGACGTCGGTGCCGGTCAAGGTGGGCACCGTGGGGGCCGAGCTCACCCAGATCATCTCCGGGGTCACCGTCGGCCAACGAGTGTCCCTGGCGGACATGGCCGAGCCGGTGCCCACGTCGTCGACGACCACACGTGGCGGACTCGGAGGGCTGGGAGGCACCACCACCTTCGGGGGAGCGGGCGGTTTCGGAGCAGGCGGTTTCGGAGGGGGAGGCGGCGGCGCGTTCAGGGTGGGCGCGGCCGGAGGCTGACCTCCGAGACGTGCTGCCCGGCCGGTGCTGACCCGGCCCGGGCGGCCGCCGACACGGCGTCGGTGCAGCCCAGGAAGGCACGGATCGAGCCACGATGCCCGGCGGCGTGGGAGCATCCATGCCATGCCGATCCTCGTTGTCCGCCATGCCCGGGCCGGGCGCCGGAGCGCCTACCACGGCGATGACCGGGACCGTCCGCTCACCCCGCGGGGACGGGCCCAGGCGGACGCGTTGGTGGGACTGCTCAGCGGGTACCGGCCCCGGCGCATCCTCTCGAGCCCCTATGTGCGCTGCTACGAGACCGTCCGCCCGCTCTCCGAGGCCCTGGATCTGCCGGTCGAGTCGGTCGAAGAGCTCGGTGAGGGTCACGGTCCCGCGGCCTTGGCCCTGCTCGAACGCATGGCCGGTGAGTCGGCCGTGCTCTGCACCCATAGGGACATCTCGACCGCGTTGCTGGCCGTACTGGCCGACGGTGCGACGGCCAAGGAACGCCGCGCCCTGGGCCTCCAGAAGGGAGAAGCCTGGGTGGTCCAGTCGACCGGCGCCCGCCTGACCATCGTCGACCACCTCCGGCCGGTGGTCCCACCATGACCCGACGGCCAGGCCGGGATCCGGCCCCGCTGCCACTACGCTGAACGTCCCATGCCCGACCGTCCCCGGTTCGATCCGGGCTCCTTCGGTACCTTCCGGGTCGTCGGACGGTCGTTCGACTGCGACTCGCGCACCGTGACCCTCCGGTACGCGCTCGACGACACCCATCACTTCGTCGAGACCATCACGTTCGAGACGCCCCCGGGCGCCCGGTCCGCCCCGGCCGGCCCGGGCTTCGAGCGGGCGCTGCTCCACCTGCACATCGCTGCCGGGACCAGCTACTACAAGACGGCCGCGCCCTCCGAGGTCCTCGTCGAGGAGGAGGCGCTCTCCCCGGCCGAGCTCAGCTTCCACCACCACCTCTACGACGACGGACTGCGCGAGTTCGCGCTGACCAACGGGCACCCCGTTCCGCGCACGGTCACCATTCACCCCCAGCACGCCTGGCACCGAGGGAAACGACCCCAGGCGGATCCACCCGGGCGGGGGCTGCTCGTCCCGATCGGGGGCGGCAAGGACTCGATGGTCCTGATCGAAGCTGTCCGTCAAATTCGGGCCGCGTCTCTTCGCAGTCAATCCGCACCCCCTCGTGGTGGAGCTGGCGAGCCGGACCGGTCTCGAGCTGCTGGTCGTACGCCGACGCCTCGATCCCGGCCTCGCCGCCCTGCACGAGTCCGGAGCGCTCAACGGGCACGTCCCGGTCACCGCCATCATCTCCCTCATCGCGGTCGCGGGCGCCTACGTCTACGGGTACGACACCATCGCCATGGCGGTCGAGCGGTCAGCCAGCGAGGCGACCGTGTCGATCGATGGCGTGCCAGTCAATCACCAGTACACCAAGAGCCTCGAGTTCGAACAGCTGTTGCGCGCGCTGGTAGCCGGGAGCATCTCGAGGGGCATCACATACGGCTCGGCACTCAGGCCGTATTCGGAGCTCGCCATCGCGCGCATCTTCTCCCGGCTCACCGACTACCACGACGCGTTCTGCAGCTGTAACACGGTCTTCCGGCAGACCGCGCCGGCAGGGCAGCGGTGGTGCGGACACTGCCCCAAGTGCCGGTTCGTCGGCCTGATGCTCGCTCCGTTCCTCCGACGCGACCAGCTGACCGCGATCATCGGCTCCGACATGTTCGCCGATCCCGGACAGGTGCCCGGCTTCGCCGCCCTGATGAGCGACGACGACAAGCCCTTCGAATGCGTGGGCGAACGTGGTGAGTCGGCCGCCGCCCTCCGCCTCCTGGCCGGGCTCCCCGAGTGGCGCGACTCGCCCGTGGTGGATTCCCTCGCTGTGTTCGCGGAGCGGATGGTCAGCGCGGCGGACGTCACCGGTCTGTTGACCGCCAGGCGGGAGTTCGACTTCCCCGACGACTCGGTGGCATCGGCTGTCGACGCGGAGCTGTCGGGGGAGACGTGACACTCGACGAGATGCTCTCCGGCCGGGTCGCTGTCTGGGGCCTCGGGCAGGAGGGCCTGGCTGTGGCCCGCATGGCCGTGGAGCGCGGCCTCGAGCCGCTGTTGCTCGACGACCGGCCCACCGAGGCCGCCGCCCGAGCTGCGATCGCCTTCGGCTGGGACCGCCCCGTCCTCCGGCCGGCGGGGATGGACTGGCACGGGGTCGACGTCCTGATGCGATCGCCAGGGATCAGCCGCTATCGCCCTGAGCTGGCCGACGCCGAGGCCGCGGGTACCCGGGTGACCACGGCCATGGCCGTCTGGCTCGAGGACTTCGGCGATGCCCGGGTGATCGCGGTGACCGGGACCAAGGGCAAGAGCACCACGGCCACGCTTGCCGCGGCGATCCTGGCCGAGGACGGCTGGCAGGTGGAGCTCATCGGCAACATCGGGGTCCCGGT
This sequence comes from uncultured Acidimicrobiaceae bacterium, assembly GCA_963753905.1. Taxonomy (GTDB): domain Bacteria; phylum Actinomycetota; class Acidimicrobiia; order Acidimicrobiales; family RAAP-2; genus Bog-756. The sequence continues at coordinate 970,047 of CAVWDZ010000001.1, forward strand.
GGTCGAGACCTACCGGCGGGCGCGGGCCGACGTCTACGTGGTCGAGGTCTCCTCCTACCAGGCGGTGGACGTCACCCGATCGCCCGGCGTGATCGTCCTCACCGGACTGGCACCCGACCACCTCGACTGGCACGGCGGGATCGAGCCCTACTACCGGGACAAGCTTCGCCTCGTCGAAGCCGGCCCTGCCGGCGCGCTGGCGGTGAGCGCGGCGAGCCCCGAGGCGGTCCGGCGCACCGAGGCCCACCCGTTCCGGACCCTGTTCGGTCCCGAAGGCAGGGTCCGGCTCTCTGCATCTGGGATGGTCGACGTCGACGGCGCCGTCCTCGTCGACAGCGGGCACCTCCGGATCCCCGGTCGGCACAACGTCTGGAACCTGTGCGGGGCGGTCACCGGGGTACTGCTGGCGACCGGCGCGCCGCCGTCTGCGGACGCAGTCGGAGCTGCAGTCGACGGGTTCGACGGGCTCCCGTCGCGGTGCCGGACCATCGGAGAACGCTCGGGGCGGACATACGTGGACGACGCGCTCGGCTTCCAACCCGTCCGCGTCGGCCGCTTCGGTCGAGGCGTTCGGAGGGCGCAGCCTCACAGTGATCGTCGGCGGCGCCGACCGGGGCGTCGACCCCGAGCCCCTGCTGGCCGCGCTCGCCGGCCACCGGCCGGGGGTGGCGGTGGTCGTCGTGCCCCCGGATCCCGAGCGCATGGCCGGCCTGGTCTCGGAACGCCTCGGTTCCGCCGGGGTCGTCCACATCGCGGACGACCTGGCCGATGCGGTGCACCTCGCCGCCCGGGACACCCCCGCCGGTGGCATTGTCCTCTTCTCGCCGGGAGCACCGACTCCGGAGGGAGGGGGAGGGTACGGCGCCCGCAGCCGGGCGTTCGCCGATGCCGCCGGCATCGTCATCACCCCCGCGACGCCTGCCTGAACCGCTCGGGCCCGCCGAGGACCGCTGCGATCAGGCCCAATGATCAACACCTGGGCTCGCGCCCTCGTGGTCGTGAGAGCGTCCGCTGCGCGTGGCGTTTCACGAACGTGAGGATCTCGATGTGCTTCGCCGTGTCCATCTCCATGAGCTTGACCAGGAGCGGCCAGAGCGAGACGCCCTCGAGGTCCTCGAGGTGGGCGGCGAGCCGCCGGAGCTCCCTGCTGTCGGCGTATTCCTTGTCGAGGAGCGACTCCGTGAGCTCCACCACGGCTGCCGGGTCGGGGCCCCAATGGTCGAGCCGGGGTACGGCCGGCGTGTCCGACCGCAACTCGGCATCCGAGCGCAATGCGGAGGCCAGCTGACCGAACACGCGGTGGTGCCGGATCTCGTCCTCGACGATGAGCCCCGTGAGGTAGCAGAACGCGTCGGACCGCGAGCGCTCCGCCGCCGTCCGGTACTCGACGAGAAGATCCTGTTCGTTCTCCTCGTGAGAGGTGAGGTGTCCGTAGAGCTCCTCTTCCCAAAGGCTTGCACCCGTCAGCTTGGTTGCCATGCAGGCACTCCCTGATCGACGTCTCGCGATCCTCGCGCCGTGGCGCTGTGGCGCACAGGGCCATTGGTCACAAGTGCCATTCTGCTGACAGGTGCCGGCAGGTAGAGTCTCCTCGGGACCGGAGGAGCGGGGCCGGCTGGACCAGAGGAGCAGCCAGATGCGAGTTCGGATCGACATGGACCTGTGCACCGGGCACGGCAGGTGCTACACGCTTGCACCGTCCGTCTTCTCCTGTGACGACAGCGGGTTCGGAGAGGTGCTGAGCGACGGGGAGCTCGACCCGGGACTGGTCCGAGAAGCCGAGCTGGCCGCGGCCAACTGCCCGGAATACGCAGTCATCGTGGAAGCAGAACCGCCGACCAGCTGACCCGCTCTCTTGCAGCCACTAGCCGATCTGGGGCTCCCGCGGCAGTCCGAGGCCGTGCTCACCGACGATGTTGAGGTTGATCTCCGTGGTGCCCCCGGCGATCGTGGACTGGCGGGAGGCGACCAGACCGTAGGCCCAGGTGCCACAGGTTCCCTGCGGGCCGAGGACGTCGAGGGCCAGCTCGGCGAGCCGCTGTTCGGTGCGTCCCCAGGCGAGCTTGGTCAGGCTCCCGTCGGACCCGGTCGGTTGCCCCTGGCGCGCCTTGGCGAGGGACCGGTTGGTCATCCAGCGCATGCAGGCGATGTCGGCATAGAGTCCGGCGACCCGGTCGCGGATCCGCGGGTCGGCGAGCGCGGGCGCCGCCGCGGGTTCGGCCAGGAGCTCGTCGAGCTTGCGTGAGAGACCGAGGTGGAGCCGTGCCACGCCGGCACGCTCGAAGCTGAGGGTGGTCATGGCCACCTTCCACCCCTCGTGGAGCGGGCCGAGCAGGCAGCCGACGGGCACCCGCGCATCGGTGAAGAAGAGCTCGGCGAACGGCTCGTCCCCGGTGATGGTACGGAGGGGTCTGGCCTCGACGCCGGGTGTCCGCAGATCGACCAGGAGGCAGCTGATCCCCTTGTGTTTGGGCACCGAGGGGTCGGTCCGGACGTAGAGCTGGCACCAGTCGGCCCGGTGACCGAGGCTGTTCCAGGTCTTCTGGCCGTTGATCACGAACTCGTCGCCGTCGAGCACGGCACTGGTCCGGAGGGACGCCAGGTCCGATCCCGCATCCGGCTCCGACATCCCCTGGGACCAGATCTCCTCGCCACACAGCATCGGCTGGAGGAACCGGTCCTGCTGCTCGGTCGTTCCGTAGCTCATGATCGCCGGCGCGATGTTGGAGATCCCGATCCAGTTGATCGGCCCCGGTGCCGATGCGGCGCTCATCTCCTCCATGTAGGCGAGCTGCTCGTCGATGTCGGCCCCGCGCCCGCCGTACTCCACCGGCCACGCCGGCGCCGCCCACCGGGCTTCGGCCAGACGCCGGTTCCAGGCCTTGAGCGGCTCGAGGTCCGATGGTTCGGACGTCCGGTGACTCGCCTCGGCCAGCTCCGGCGGCAGCTCGTCCCGGAGCCAGGCGCGCAGCTCCGCCCGGAACCCTGCGGCCGGATCCTCCCCGGCGGGCGGGGGCGCGTGCTGGCCGCCTGGCGACGGAGGTGCGGTTGCGGTCATGTCAGTGGGCTCCTGGGCGAGGGGACGTCCGGCGCCTCGTCCGGGCCGGCGGGTGAGCCTCTTGCTCGCGCAACAGTAGCCAGACTCGTGCCGTGCGCACCAAGCGGGAGCACCGACCGGCCGCTCGGGCCGACGGTACGCTCTTGACCCGCGTCCCGACGGCCCATCCTCCTGGAGGCACAAAACGATGACCGCACTCGACGAGCTCCTCGCGGTGTTGACCCTCGAGCCGACCGGTGAGCGGACCTGGACCGGTGCGAGCCTGCCCTTCGGGCAGGGGTCCGTCGTCTTCGGCGGCCAGCTCCTCGCCCAGTCGATCCTGGCCGGGGCGACCGCCGATCCGACCAAGGAGGTCAAGTCGATCCACACCGTCTTCGCACGCGGGGCCTCGACCGAGGCGCCGCTCGAGTTCGACATGGACGTCATGCAGAGCGGACGTTCGTTCGCGAGCTCCGCGGTGACCGTCCGCCAGGGCGGACGGGTCTGCACCCGCTCCCTCGTCCTGCTCCACGCCCCGGATCCCGACCTGATCCGCCATCAGCCTTCTCTCCCCGAGGTCGGTCCCCCGGAGGAGGCGGTACCCTCGTCCCACGGCAACGGCTTCTGGGAGATCCGGACGGTGGGTGGCGTGGACATCTCCGATCCGGATGCGGTCGGACCCGCCGAACTCAGCGTGTGGACCCGGTTCCCCGGTGCTCCGGACGACCCGACCACGAACCAGGCCCTCCTGGCCTATGCCACCGACGGCTTCCTGATCGGGACGGCCATGCGGCCCCATGCCGGAGTCGGGCAGGCCCTGGCCCACCGGACGATCTCGACCAGCGTCATCACCCACACCCTGACCTTCCACGAGCCGGTGCACGCCGGCAGATGGATGCTGCTCGACCACGGGAGCCCCGCAGCCGGTCGGGGCCGCAGCTACGGACGAGCCCACGTCTACTCCGAGCAGGGCGAGCTGGTGGCGTCCTACGTCCAGGAGAACATGATCCGCGGCTTCGCCGAAGGAACGGCACCGGCGCCCGGGACGAAGTCGGCCTACTGAGCCCGGTCAGCCGAGCCGGAGCGACCGGCCGATGATCTCCTTCATGATCTCCGTCGTACCGCCGTAGAGCGGGGTCACCCGGGCGTCGACGAACGCCTTCGAGATCGGGTACTCCGACATGTACCCGTAGCCGCCGAAGAGCTGGAGGCACTGGGTGACGACCCTCCCCTGGAGCTCGGTGCACCACCACTTGGCCATCGCCGCGTCCTCGGCGGTCAGCTCGCCGTCGTTGAGGGCCACCGTGCAGCGGTCGATGAACACCTGCCCGAGCTCGAGCTCGGTGGCCAGCTCGGCGAGGACGAACCTGGTGTTCTGGAAGGATCCGATCGGCACGCCGAAGGCGGTGCGCTCCCGGACGTACTCGGTCGTCCAGTCGAACGCCGCCCGGGCACCGGCCAGCCCGCCGGCCGCCAGCGAGAGGCGCTCCTGGGGGAGGTTGGTGACCAGCTGCCCGAAGCCGGCCCCCTCGTCGCCGAGCAGGTTGTCCACCGGGACCCGGCAGTCGGAGAAGAAGAGCTCGGCGGTGTCCTGGGCGTGCAGGCCGAGCTTGTCGAGGTTTCGTCCACGGGTGAATCCGGGACTCCCTTCCTCGACCACAACCAGGCTGATACCCCGGTGGGTCTGCGAGGGGTCGGTCTTGACCGCTGTCACCACCAGGTCGGCATTGATCCCGTTCGTGATGAAGGTCTTCGTCCCGTTGAGCACGTAGTGGTCGCCGTCCCGGATGGCCGTGGTGGCGATCGAGGCCAGGTCGGACCCCGCCGACGGCTCGGTCATGGCGATGGCCAGGATCTGTTCGCCCCGAGCGATGCCGGGCAGCCACCGTTTGGATTGTTCCGGGGTGCCGTAGGCGAGTAGGTAGGGAAGGGCGATGTCGTTGTGGAGGGCGAACCCGAGTGCGGCGCCGTTCATGCCGACCCGATGGAGCTCCTCGCTGATGATCAGGTTGAACCGGAAGTCGTGGCTGCCGCCCCCGCCGAATTCGGGCGGGATGGCCATCCCGAGGAATCCGTATGCACCGGCCCGGGTGAATGCCGACCGGTCCACGATGCCGGCCCGGTCCCACTCGGCGGAGTGGGGGTGCATCTCGGCCTCGACGAAGCGGCGGAAGCTCGTCCGGAACTCGTCGTGATCGGGAAGGAGCATGCTCCGTCGCATCAGGTCTCCTCGCTTCGGGCGGGGACACCCCACCACGCGCCCCGCGGTGCCGGTCCTGGCCTCCGGATCAGGGCGTCCCGCAGTCTAGGGCCCGAGCAGGCGGCCACTATGCTCGTCTCGGGGCCGATCAGGGGTGCCCCGGGGTCGGCCGGGTCACCGGATGACCCGTCGAGCGACGAGGACGGAGGAACGTGCGCGCTGGGATCGTGTCCTGGGGGACCTACCTCCCGTACTGGCGGCTCCAGCGGCAGGCCATCGGCGCGGTCCTCGGCGGCGCGTCCGGCCGGGGCACGCGGACCGTGGCCTCCTACGACGAGGACACCACCACCATGGCCGTGGCGGCCGGCCGCCGGGCGCTCGCCGCCCTCGAGGGCCCCGTCCCCGCCGACCTCTTCTTCTCGACCCCGGCTCCGGCCTACCTCGACAAGACCAATGCCACCGCCATCCACGGCGCCCTCGACCTACCGGCGTGGGCCGGCGCCTACGACATGGTGGGCTCCGTGCGCTCGGCGGTCGGCGCCCTACGGGCGGCCCAGGCCCAGGCCGCCAACGCGCCCTCGCTGGTCGTCCTCTCCGATCTGCGGTCGGGACCGGCCGGGGGCCCCGAGGAGCGGGACAGCGGTGACGGTGCCGCCGCATTCGTCTTCGCCGCCCCGGACGGGGATGCCCCGGTCGCGGCCGAACTGATCGCCCATGCCGCCACGACCGCCGAGTTCCTCGACCGCTGGCGCACGCCCGGAGAACCCGACTCGAAGGTCTGGGAGGAGCGATTCGGTCAAGAGGTCTACGTACCGCTGGTCGAGGCCGCGGCGGCCGAGGCATTCAAACGGGCCGGGGTGCTGGCCACGGACGTGGACCACCTCGTCCTCGCCGGCCTCCAGCAGCGGGCCGTACAGGCGTGCCGGACCGCCCTCGGACTGCGCCCCGCGGTCACGGTGGCCGACCGCACACCGACCCTCGGCAACCTCGGGGCGGCCCAGGCAGGTGTGCTCCTCGCCGATACGTTCGAGCAGGCAGGCCCCGGCGAGCTCGTCGCCGTGGTGGTCGTGGCCGACGGCGCCGACGCCTTCCTCTTCCGGACCACCGACCACCTGCCAGCCGTGCGGGCGACCCGCGAGGCGGCAGGACTCGCCACGGTGGCCGAGCAGGCCGGATCGGGCCGCGACGACCTGCCCTACGCCCGCTTCCTCACCTGGCGCGGGGAGCTCCGTCGCGAGCCTCCTCGGCGACCCGACCCCGAACGACCGGGTGCCCCGGCCACCTGGCGGTCCACCCCGTGGAAGGAAGGGTTCGGAGCGAGTGACTGCCGCGCCTGCGGCTTCCGCCACCTCCCGCCGGCCCGGGTGTGCCTCCGGTGTCGGACCATCGACGAGATGGACCCGGTGCGGTTGGCCGACGTGGCCGGGACGGTCGCCACGTTCACCGTCGACCGCCTGGCCTTCAGCCTCTCCCCGCCGGTGGTCGGCGCGGTGATCGACTTCGACGGCGGCGGCAGGTACCGGTGCGAGATGACCGACGTGGACCCGGACACCATCGCCGTCGGCACGCGGGTCGAGATGACCTTCCGGCGCCTGTACACCGCCAAGGGAGTCCACAACTACTTCTGGAAGGCACGGCCGGTCGACTCCCGGCCGGCCGCAGACGACGGGGGAGGCGACCACCCATGAGCAGCAACGGGATCCGCGACAAGGTGGCGATCGTCGGCATGGGGTGCACCCCCTTCGGCGAGCGCTGGGACAAAGGTGCCGACGACCTGTTGATCGACGCGGCCAAAGAGGCCATCTCCTCGGCCGGAGTCGGTCTCGACGACCTCGATGCCTTCTGGCTGGGGACCATGGCCTCGGGGGTGTCCGGGATCACCCTCTCCAAGCCCCTCAAGATCGACTACAAACCGGTCTCGCGCCTCGAGAACTTCTGCGCGACCGGCTCGGAGGCCTTCCGCAACGCCTGCTACGCGGTGGCGAGCGGTGCCTACGACCTGGTCATGGCCATCGGTGTCGAAAAGCTGAAGGACTCGGGGTTCTCGGGTCTCACCGGCGTCCGTCCGGTCGGGGACGGCACCGACGCGGGGCTCTCGTCGCCGGCGGCCTTCTCCTTCCTGGCCCCGGCCTACGCCGAGCGGTACGGGGTCGACCCCGAGGAGTTGAAGCAGGTGATGGCCAGGATCGCCTGGAAGAACCACGTCAACGGGGCGGTCAACCCACGGGCCCAGTTCCGCAAGGAGGTCTCGATCGAGACCATCACGAAGTCTCCCCTGGTCGCAGGGCAGCTCGGCGTGTTCGACTGCAGCGGGGTGAGCGACGGCTCGGCGGCGGCCATCATCTGTCGGTCCGAGGACTCCCACCGGTACACCGACCACCCGCTCTACGTGAAGGCCCTGAGCTTCGTAGCCGGACCCGGCGGCGGTGCGATCGATCCCGGGTACGACTACACGACCTTTCCCGAAGTGGTGCGCTCGGCCGAGGACGCCTACGGCCAGGCCGGGATCACCAACCCGCGCGCCGAGCTGGCCATGGCCGAGGTCCACGACTGCTTCACGCCGACCGAGCTCGTGCTGATGGAGGACCTGGGGTTTTCGGAGCGGGGTCTCGGGTGGAAGGACGTGCTCGCCGGTACGTTCGACCGCGACGGCGAGCTGCCGGTCAACCCCGACGGCGGCCTCAAGAGTTTCGGCCACCCCATCGGCGCCTCGGGGCTCCGCATGCTCTTCGAGTGCTGGCTCCAGCTCCGGCGGGAGGCCCCACCCGAGCGGCAGATCGCCTCGGTGGCGGAGGGACGCTCGCTCGGCATGACCCACAATCTGGGCGGGGGACCCGGTGAATGTGTGAGCTTCGTCTCGATCGTCGGGCCCGAGCGCAGCGCCTGAGGCGACGCCCGCACAGGTGTGCGGTCAGGGTTCGGACTTGGCGATCGCCTTCACCGGCGGCGCCGACCTCCAGTCGGTGATCCCGTCCTCGGGCAGGGCGACCGGATACCCGCCACGATGGACGTTGGCCCAATGCGCATGGTTGAGCTCGTGGAGGGTGAAGCAGGCGTTGAGGGCGTTGTAGAAGCCCATGCTGTCCACGGTCTGGTTGACCGACTCCTTGATGAGGAGTGCGGTCATGGTCGGCAGCTCGGCGATCCGGCGGGCGAATTCGACCGTCTTGTCGCCGAGCTCGGCCGCCGGAAAGACCTTGGAGACCATCCCGAGCCGGTAGGCCTCGTCGACGTCGAGCGAGTCCCCGGTCAGCATGAGCTCCTTGGTGCGGCGCGGACCGAACTCCCAGGGGTGGGCGAAGTACTCGACCCCGCACATGCCGAGACGGGTGCCGACCACGTCCGCAAAGGAGACGTCGTCGGCCGCCACGATGAGGTCGCAGGCCCACATCAGCATCAGCCCGGCGGCAAAGACAGTGCCGTGGACCTGGGCGACGGTGATCTTGCGCAGGTTGCGCCACCGGCGGGTGTTCTGGAAGTAGTAGTGCCACTCCTGGAGCATCATCTTCTCGGTGGCCTGCCGCGTGCCCCCGTTGGTCAGCGAAGACGGGTGGGGATTGTCGCCGCTGAACTCGGCGGTGGCCACCTTCGAGCCCATGTCGTGCCCCGCCGAGAACATCGGTCCCATCCCACCGAGGATCACCACCCGCACCTCGTCGTCGGCCTCGGCCCGTAGGAACGCCTCGTCGAGCTCGACGAGCATCCCGCGGTTCTGCGCGTTGCGGGCATCGGGCCGGTTGAGCATGATCCTGGCGATCCGACCGTCGTCCAGCGTCTCGTACGTGACGAATTCCTCCGACATCACTGCTCCTGCCTCTCTTCGGTGCCGGTGGTCCGGCGGTTGGTCATGACGGCGAAGGCCACCGTGGCGACGGCGCACAGCTCACCGGAGCCCGCATCGAGGATATCGACATTGACCACGGCCAGGCTCCGGCCGTGCCGGACCACCCTCGCCACCGCCCGGGCCGGCCCGTGGGTGATGCCCTGGAGGTAGTGGATGGTGAGGTCTGCGGTGGCGGCCGAATCGAGTGGTGACGACGCGACGATCGCCCGGCCGGCGACGATGTCGGCCAGGGATGCCACGAGTCCACCCTGGAGGGCCCCCCGCGGGTTGGTCAGCCGGGAGTCGAAGTCGAGCTCGATGGCGAGGTCGGCCCCCGGATGGTCGACGTCGCGCAAGGCGAGCTGCTGAAAGAAGTGCACGCCCTCGTCGAGGACGCGCCGGTGTTCGGCGAACGCGTCTGCACGGGACAGCTTCCCCGGTGGCCCAGCCGGCGGCTGGTCCTCCGGGTCGGGGTCGATCACAGTCCGCCGGCGATGGTCTTCGTCTCGAGGTACTGCTCGAAGCCCTCACTGCCGTTCTGACGACCCAGACCGCTGGCCTTGTAGCCTCCGAACGGGGACGCGGCGCTGTAGTAGACGCCGCCGTTGACGCTGACCGTGCCGGACCGGATCCGTCGGGCGACGGCCATGGCGCGCTCCTCGGAGGCCGAGGTCACCGCACCGGACAGGCCGTACTGGCTGTCGTTGGCGATACGGACCGCGTCGTCGTCGTCGTGGAACGGGATCAGCACCAGGACGGGACCGAAGATCTCCTCCTGGGCGATGGTCATCGAGTTGTCGACGTCGGCGAAGAGGGTCGGCTCGACGAAGTAGCCGCGCTCGAGGTTGGGCGGCCGCCCACCACCGGTCACCAGGCGGGCACCTTCGTCGACGCCCTTTTCGATGTAGCCCAGGATCCGTTCGCGCTGGCGCGCGTTGATCACCGGACCCTGGATGACCCCTGGATCGGTGGGGTCCCCGTAGGTGACGCCCTCCACGGCGGCTTTGGCCAGACCCACCGCCTCGTCGTAGCGCGCCTCGGGGACGAGGGTACGGGTGAGCATGGCGCAGCCCTGACCGGAGTGCATGCACATGAACCCGAAGAAGGCCATCTTGGCCTCGAGATCGGCATCGTCGAGGATGATGTCGGCCGACTTGCCGCCGAGCTCGAGGAACAGGCGCTTGAGGGTCGGGGCCCCAGCGGCCATGATGCGGCGGCCGGTGGCGGTCGACCCGGTGAAGGAGATGAGGTCGACACGGGGGTCGACCACCAGCTGTTCACCGATGAGATGGTCCGAGGAGGGCACGATGCTGACCACCCCCGGTGGGATGTCGGTCTGTTCGGCGATGAGCCGCCCGATCCGGGTCGCGTTCCACGGTGTGTCCGGAGCAGGCTTGACCACCACGCTGTTGCCGGTGGCGAGCGCCTGGCCCAGCTTGTTGAGGGTGATCTCGACGGGATAGTTCCACGGGATGATGGCCCCGACCACGCCGACTGGCTCCTTGACCACCTTCTGCCAGCTGTGCATCCCGAAGGCGTTGTTGTCGGGCAGCGGGCGCTCCCACGCGAAGCTGTCGATCTGCTCGGCCGGCCACAGGAGGGCCTCGGCAAGGGGCGCATCGAGCTGGGCCATGTAGGTCACCATCACCGGGGTGCCCACTTCCGCCACCAACTCGGAGCGGAACAGCTCCTGCTCGGAGACGATGGCCTCGTGGAGCTGGCGCAGGCACCGCTGGCGGAGCGCCCGGTCGGTCGCCCACTCCGTTTCGTCGAAGGCCCGCCGCGCTCCGGCAATGGCCCGGTCCATGTCTGCCGCCGTTGCGTCGGCCGTCTGGCCGAGGACCTCCTCGGTGGCCGGGTTGATGTTGTCGAAGGCTCCTCCGCCGGTCGCTTCGACGAGCGACCCGTCGATGAGCATGCGGAACTCGCCGACCGTGGAATCGGGCGCTTGGGTGGTGGTCATTTCTGCTTCCTTCCGTTCGCTCGCCCCTGCGGCGCTTGCGCTCTGCGGCGGTTGCGACCTCGTCGAGGTCGGCCTCGGCACCCGCAAAACGGGGCCCCACCTGCTCGGGGCCGAGTATGGCACGGTCCGGGCCGAACCGTCTGCACGGCGTGCGTGGGTGGGGTACAACGTGGGGCGATGCGTACCGGTTCCGCCCCAGTCAGCGTCACCCGCGGGTATCGGGGCCCGGAGGGGTGAACCTCGGCCTGACCGACGCCGAACGGCGGTTCCGGGACGACGTGCGGAACTGGCTGGAGGCCAACGTGGAGCCCGGCCCCGAGTTCGGCTCGTTCGACGAGGAGTTCGAGTGGGGTCGCCGGTGGCAGGCCCGCCTGGCCGCCGACCGCTGGGTGGGGATCCACTGGCCGGCCGAGTTCGGCGGGCGGGGGGCCTCGCCGGTCGAAGTGGCCATCTTCAACGTGGAGTACGCCCGCGCCCGGGCGCCCCAACCGGTCAACCGCACCGGGGTCAACCTGGTCGGCCCGACCCTCCTCGCCCACGCGGACGACCGGCAGCGCGCCCGCTGGTTGCCCGGCATCCTGAGCGCCGAGGAGATCTGGTGCCAACTGTTCAGCGAGCCCGGGGCCGGGTCCGACCTGGCCGGGCTCACCACACGGGCCACCGAGGTGGAGGGCGGGTGGGTGGTCGACGGGCAGAAGGTCTGGACCAGCTACGCGCAGTACGCACGATGGGGGATCGCCCTGGTCCGGACCGACCCCGATGCCTCGCGCCACGCGGGGATCACCTGCATGGCCATCGACATGGAGGCCGAGGGGATCGAGGTGCGGCCCCTGGTCACCATGACCACCGACGCCGAGTTCAACGAGGTGTTCTTCGACGGTGTCTTCGTCCCGGCCGATCAGGTCATCGGTGGGCTGCACGGCGGCTGGGCGGTGGCCAACACCACGCTCGCCCACGAGCGGGGGACCACCTTCCCGTTCAAGGAGCAGGTCGTGCACGAGATCTATCTCGAGCAGATCCTCGACCTGGCCGCCGCGAACGGGGCCCTCGACGACCCACTGGTGGCCGATCAGCTGGTCGACGCCTACGTCAAGGTCTCGATCCTGCGCCTGCACAACTGGCGGACGATGACACGGCTCGCCCGCGGTATCGAACCCGGTCCCGAGTCCAGCGTCGTGAAACTGGCCTGGACCGACATGACCCGGCAGCTGTCCGACGCCGCACTGGCTGTGCTCGGTCAGGCCGCGCCGTTCTGGGGCGCGGCGACGGACAACCCGGCCCGGGGCCGGTGGCAGCGTCAGTGGCTCTGGGCCAAGGCGTCGCCGATCGCCGGCGGTACCTCCGAGATCCAGCGGACGATCATCGGGGACCGCATCCTCGGGCTGCCCCGTTGACCTGCGGAGGGGATCGGTGAGCGAGCGGTTCGATGCCGCTATCGAGCACTACCCGATGTCCGGACTGGACGAGCTCCTCATCCACAACCATCCCCACCCGGTCCGGGTCATGTGGACCTCCGACGTGCAGGCGTACGAACGGATGTGGTTCACCAGTCAGGACCGCAGCGGCCATCTCCTGGTCGTTGCCGGTATGGGGATCTACCCCAACCTCGGCACGGCCGAGGCCTTCGCCATCGTCAACCGACGGGGACAGCACACCACGGTGCGGGCCCACCGCAAGCTCGGGCTCAACCGTGTGGACATGACGGTCGGGCCGATCCATTTCGAGCTGGTCGAACCCTTCCGCCAGTGGCGGCTGCAGCTCGACCCGAACGAGCACGGGACCTCTTTCGACATCGCCTGGTTCGACACCAAGCGGCCCGTCTACCGCAACCAGGGCTCCGGGCTGTTCATGGGCACCCGACCCTTTGCCGGAGTGGCCGGCTACGACGGGTTCGGCCGCCAGGAGGGATGGGTCGTCGTAGACGACGAGCGGTTCGAGCTGACCACCCAGACCTACCTCGGCACCAGGGACCACCACTGGGGCACCCGAGACGGCGTCGGCGGCAGGGCGCACTGGAGCGGTCACCAGCACCCCCACTCGGGGGAATGGGTCGAGTTCGAGGAGTACGGCATCTGGGGGGACCACGTGCTCTACAACCTGGGCGACCCGCGGCGGGGGAGTGGCTCCCTGGAGGACCGCCGCTACCGGCTCCGGTTCGAGCCCGAGACCCACCTGCTCCTCTCCGGCGAGGTCGACTACGTCTTCGCCGGGGGAGCGGTCCGCACCGCCGCCTTCGAGCGGCTCGGCAACCAGACCGCCTACCTCCGGTGCGGCATGTACGGCGGCCCCAACGGGGGGACGCCGGACGGTGACATCTGGCAGGGAATGGACCTCGGGGACGGGGTGGTCAGCGGCGAGACCTACGACACCAACGATCCCGACGTCCGCGCTCGCATCTGCGGGCTCGACCAGCACCACTGTCGGTTCGTGTCCGAGGGGGAGACCACCTTCGGGATCGTCGAGCCCTACGACACACTCTGCTACGAGATGGCCCGCCGGGGAACCGGCGGCTTCTCATTGCTCGACTGAGTCCGGCGGCAAGGTCTCTGGCTGTTTGTATCTCCGCCGACTAGCCTGATCGCGGTGAATCTGACGCTCGAGGAACGTTGATGCAGCAGCCGGTCGCGCCCGTGTTCACGTGGCCGTCCGATGACCCGCAGCTGATCGGTAGCCGGTGCGAGGGCTGCGGCGCAGTCACGTTCCCGGTGCAATCCCGGTGTCCGCGCTGTGGAAGCCCGGGCATGGCCGAACTACCCCTGCCTCGCCGCGGCACCCTCGTGTCCTGGACGACCCAGGGGTTTCCGCCGAGCTTCGACTACATGGGCGATCCGACAGGGGCGGCCTTCGAGCCCTTCGGGGTGGGGCTCGTGCAGCTTGACGACGTCGTGCGGGTCGAGTCGCGGCTCACCGAGAACGACCCCGAAAAGCTCGACTTCGGCATGGAGGTCGAGTTGCGAATCGTCCCGTTCTACGTCGACGGCGACGGCAACGAGATCGTCACCTTCGCCTTCGCGCCGGTCGCGGGCCAGAACAAGGAGGAGCGTTAAATGGACGACGTCGCCATCATCGGGGTCGGCCTCCACCCCTTCGGCCGTCACGGCGACAAGTCGGCGTATGAAATGGCTGCCGATGCCGTGGGACTCGCCTTGACCGACGCTGGCGTGGCGTGGAAGGACGTCCAGTGCGCCTTCGGCGGGAGCTGGGAGGTCTGGACCGACCCCGTCACCGCTCTGATCGGCCTCACCGGCATCCCGTTCGTCAACGTGTTCAGCGCGTGTGCGACCGGCGCCGCCACCATCCAGCAGGCCGCAAACGCCATCCTCGCCGGCACCGGCGACATCGTCGTGGCCGTAGGCACGGACAAGCACCCACGGGGCTCGTTCAAGGGCAACCCGATGCAAACCAACGTGCCCGTCTGGTACGGCGACAACGGGCAATACGTCACCACCAAGTTCTTCGGCATGAAGATCAACAAGTACATGCACGACTATGGCGTCTCCTCTGCGACGCTGGCCAAGGTAGCGGCAAAGAACTATCGCAACGGTGGCCTCAACCCAAACGCCTTCCGCCGCAAGCCGATCACCGAGGAGGAGATCCTCGGCTCACCGATGCTCAATTACCCGCTCACCTCGTACATGTTCTGCGCTCCCGACGAGGGGGCCGCGGCAGTCGTGCTCTGCCGCGCCGACATCGCCCACCGATACACCGATTCACCTGTGTACGTGAAGGCGACTGCCATCCGCACACGCAACTACGGCGCCTATGAGGTCAACACCACATGGGCCCCTGTAGAGGAAGATGTCGCCCCCACGGTGTACGCATCCCGCGCCGCCTACGAGGTAGCTGGGATCGGGCCCGAGGACGTTGACGTGATCCAGCTCCAGGACACCGATGCTGGCGCCGAGGTCATCCACATGGCTGAGAACGGTTTCTGCGCCAACGGCGAGCAGGAGAAGCTTCTCGCCACGGGCGCCACCGAGATCTCCGGCTCCATGCCGGTCAACACCGACGGTGGCCTCATCGCCAACGGTGAGCCGATCGGCGCCTCCGGCCTCCGCCAGGTCAACGAGCTTGTGCTCCAGCTCCGCGGTCGGGCCGGCGACCGCCAGGTCCAAGGCGACCCGCGTGTCGGCTATGCCCAGGTCTACGGGGCCCCCGGTATCGCCGCCGTCACCATCCTGGCCCGCTGAGGGCACGCACCCTCTGACCACGTTGCACCAACGCTCGAGCCGCCAGTCGGGTTGCTTCGCGGGACCGACCGCGCCCCGCTCAGTCGGCGAGCAGATCGGCGCGGCCGTTGGTCACGAACTCTGCGCGCAGGGACGTCATGTCCGCCGGGGTCATGCGCAGGTATCCGGTCCCGCGCTCTTCGCGCTGCCAGTACGGGTCGGCCGACCACCACTGCCCGGTGCGTAGGGGGGCCTTGTCCACTTTGTGGGTGGCGGTGGTGGGCAGGGCGTCGACGATGCGCAGGTACCGCGGTGCCCACTTGGTGCCGAGATCGGGCTGGTCGCCGAGGAAGGCGGTGAACGCGGCGGGGTCGAACGCTCGGCCCCTCTCGAGTTCGAGGGCGGCCATCACCTGGTCCCCGGTCCGACTGTCGGGCACGGCGAAGACCGCGACCCCGCGCACCCCGTCCATGCGGCCGAGGATCTGCTCGATGGGCGCTGCGGTGAAGTTCTCGCTGTCCACCCGGAGCCAGTCTCCCGTCCGTCCCGCGAAGTAGAAGATCCCGTCGTCGCCCCGGTAGGCCAGATCACCGGACCAGTACCAGCCGTCGCGCACCCGGAGTGCCTCTGCCTCGGGGTCGTTGTAGTACCCCTCGAATGCCGGAACCGCCGTGCGACCGACCAGTTCCCCGATGGCCTCCTCGGGATTGGCCAGCCGGCCGTGCCCGTCGAAGCGGGCGGTGGGGCACGGCTCCCCGGTTGCGGGGTCGACCACGGCGATATCGGTGCCCCTCGGAGCCCGGCCGAGGGCACCCGGACGGGCATCCGGCACCGGGTTGAGCACGATCGCCCCCTCGCTCGACCCGTATCCCTCGATCACCGGGACGCCGAAGCGACGGGTGAACTCGTCCTTGTCGGGGCCGGAGGTCTCTGGCCCGAGCACGAACCGGAGCGCGTGGTCGCGGTCGTGCCCGGTGGGTGGCGTGGCGACGATGTGGGCGATGGCCCTGCCCACGGTATTGGCAAAGGTTGCGCCGCAGGCCCGCGCGTCCGAAAGGAACCCCGACGCCGAGAACCGTCGCCTGAGGGCGAGGGTCGCGCCGCCGGCCATCCAGGGGAAGAACGACGACGAGAGCGAGTTGCCGTGGAAGAGGGGCATCGCGCAGTAGAGGACGTCCGCCGCCGAAAAGGGCATCTTGGCGCCGGCCCGTGCCGCCCTCCCCTGGGTCATCCGGACCGCCTTCGGGTGGCCCGTCGACCCCGAGGTGAACAGCAGGAGGTAGAGGTCGTCCGGTGTCGGCATCCGGATCTGGTCGGCAGCCGTGCCGGCGGCCACCCGGCGGAGCCGGGAGCGGTAGTCGTCGCCGTCCGCCGCGAGCACGTGTCCGGATGCGGCGCCGAGATCGAGCCCATCGAGGTCACCGACGTGGGCGAGGTCCGTGAGCACGAACCGGCAGTCGGTCTGACGCACATCCCGGGCCAACGCCTCCCCGCGTCGGGTCGGATTGATCCCGACGACCACCGCTCCGGCCAGGGCCGCGCCGCCGAGGACGAACACGTACTCGTCGGTGTTCTCGAGGAGCACCCCGAGGTGGAGGGGGCCGCCGTCAGAGAGCTCGGCGAAGACGGCCGCCCGCATGCGCGACTCGGACACCACCTCGCGCCACGACCATTCGGACCCTTCGAAGAGGAGGGCACGGTCGTCGTTGTCGGTTTGCCGGAGGAGCAGCTCGGCCACGGTGGCGGCTGGCGGCGCGGCGGTCTCCGGTGGCACGCCGTTCAGCGGGCGGCGGGCTGGATGAGCTCGAGCAGCTGACCGTCCGGGTCGCGGACCATCACCGCCACGCCGACGTTGCTCTTCTCGAGCACCTGGCCCCCGAGTGCGGGCACCAGGGACAACACTGCGTCGAGGTCGGACGTGGAGAAGGAGAGGTGGGTCAGACCGGGTTCGGGCATCGGCCGCTCGCGGGCGGCAGGGTTGCCGGGCCGGTCGAAGCAGAGCAGCTCGAGGGTGAACCCGTCACGGACCAGGTAGGCCGCGGTCAGGCCGACCGGGAGTTCGACGCCGAGAAGGGTGCTGCAGACACCGTCGGGCGGCTGCAGCGACCGTTCGAAGGTGAACCCGAGCGCCTCCTGGTAGAAGCGCTGCGACCGCTCGAGATCGGTCACGCAGAGTCCGACGTGGTTGACGGTGACCCCCGGTGCACCGCCGGCCGAGGAGACTTCGGTCATGTCCGGGCGGCGTCCTGGGAGAGTCCCGAGGGCATGACCATCCCGACCGTCTGCAGATGCCGGCCCAGCATGTCGTCGAACTGTTCCGCCACCGACTCGGTGTCCCATCCCCCGTCCTTGTGCATCCAGGCGATCTGCGCCGGGTGCTGGAACAGGGTGTAGCTGAAGTCGGTCCGCCCGAAGATCTGACCGTTCACATGGGCGGCCCGATCCGAGGCGAGGAACGCGACCAGGGGTGCGTTCATGGCCGGATCGAGCCGCGGGTCGGGAGCGCCGTCCTCGCCGGCGAGCGCAGCGGTCATCCGGGTCGCGCCGGCAGGAGCGATGGCGTTGACCGTGATCCCGTACCTGGCAAGCTCGAGGGCCCAGACGAAGGTCATCCCCATGATGCCGGCCTTTGCCGCGCCGTAGTTGGTCTGGCCGAAGTTCCCGCGCAGTCCGGCCGAGGAGGTCACGTTGACGATCCTGCCGTACCCGGCCTCCTTCATGACCATCACCGCGTGCCGGGTGCAGTTGAACGTGCCCTTGAGGTGGGTCCCGATGACCGCGTCGAAGTCGTCCTCGGCCATCTTGACCAGGGTGCGGTCGCGCACGATGCCCGCATTGTTGACCAGGATGTCGAGGCGGCCGAAGGCGGTCACCGCGGTCTGGACGATCCGCCCGGCGGCCTCGAAGTCGGACACCGATTCGTGGGATGGCACCGCCCGCCCACCGGCGGCCTCGATCTCGGCACAGACCACGGTGGCCGGGTCCTCGTCCGAGTCCTCTCCACGGAGACCCACCCCGAGGTCGTTGACCACGACCGCCGCGCCCTGCCGGGCGAGCTCGTGCGCGAACTCCCGCCCGATGCCGCGTCCGGCTCCGGTCACCACGGCCACGCGTCCGTTCAGCAGCATCTCGTACTCCGGGTTCGGCTCGGTGCCCTCGTCCCGGGGAAGCTCACGCCCGGGCGGCGGTCGCATACTATGGCACCTCCAGTTGCTCGGCCAGAAGGGTGGCTCGTCGTGTCCACTACGAGAGGTACCGATCCCTTCGCCGAGAACGAGGACCAGAGTGCCCTGCGCGCGCTGGCCCGGGAGGTCGCGCGGCGGGCTGTGGCACCGGTTGCCCGTGAAGCCGACGTCACCGGCGTGCTGTCGAAGGACGCGGTCCGTGCACTGGCCGAGGCCGACCTGTTCCGGGTCACCATCGGCGAGCAGTGGGGCGGGCTCGGTCTGGGTGATGTCGAGGCGGCCATCGTGCTCGAGGAGATCGCCCGGCACGACGTCTCGGCCGCGATCTGCTGCCAGCTCGCCTACAACGGTCCGTCCCGCGGGATCGAGCACCTCGGGGGGGACGCCCTGAAGGACCGGTGGCTCCCCGGGGTGGCCGACGGCGACTGCATCGTGAGCATCGGCATCACCGAGCCCGACGCCGGTTCGGCCGTCCAGAACATGCGCAGCGCGTTGACCGAGGACGGAGACAGCCGCTGGCGGCTCAACGGCTACAAGAACTACTCGACGCTTGGTGACGTGGCCACCGGGATCCTGGTGTGGTGTCGGTGGCCGGGCGGCGACGGTGCGAAGGGAATCGGCGCGGTGGTCGTCCCGATGGACCGCGACGGCGTGGAGGTCACCGGCCGCCACCGGGGCATGGGGATCCACGCCGCCACCGAGGCCGAGGTGGCCTTCGACGGGGTGGTGGTCGGGGAGGAGGACGTCCTCCTGCCCGGCGACCCCTCCAGCACCGAGGCGTTCAAGCTCCTCCTCGGGCACCTCAACCACGAGCGCTGTGGCAACGCAGCGATGTGCGTCGGTGCCGCCCAGGGCGCGCTCGAGCACGCGGTCCGCTACATGCGCGACCGTGAGGTCGGGGGTCGTCCGATCGGCGAGCTCCAGGGCCTCCGGTGGAAGCTCGCAGACATGGCCACCCAGCTCGAGGGCGCCCGCCTGCTCCTCACCCGGGCGGTCCATCTGGCAGGCCCGGGTGGGACGCCGCCGCCCCTCGAGACCGCGCTGGCCAAGACGGCTGCCAACCTGGCTGCAAAGTTCGTCTGCGACGAGGCCATCCAGATCCACGGTGGATACGGGTACAGCCAGGAGTACCCGGTCGAACGCGCCTACCGGGACATCCGCGGACTGTGTATCGGGGCGGGGACGGTCGAGGCGCAACGCAACTACATCGGTGCGGCCGTGGCCGGGGGTCGTTCGACGGTCTCTCAGGGCTGGCTGGACCCGCTGACCGACTGAGGGGGCTGCGCGCTCAAGGCCCGGGCCGGAGGAAGCGGCCCTGCGGGTCCCATCGGCGGAGCCGTTCGACCTGTCGGGCGTCGGGCGGATCGAGCTCGGTCACCCGATCGGCGACGGTGAGCTCCCAGGGGCACAACGCACGGACCCGCTCGACCCGTTGTGCGATTCCGCCTTCGCCGTGGGCGATCGCGGTCAGGGCGAGTTCACCGTGCTCGTCCTTCTCGAAGACGGCGAGGTCGGTGACCAGCGCCCGCACCCGGTCTCCGACCGAGGTGATGTAGGGCACCTCGGCGACTGCCCGGCGCGGAGTGAGGGTCGACATCACCACGATCTCGTCGGCGGTCGACGCGACGTCGTTGCCCCCTCCCGATCCGACCAGGAAGGTCTTGCCGGGGATGATCGTCGAGTTGATGTTGCCGTGCCGGTCGATCTGGGCCGCGCCCAGACAGCCGAGGAGGGTGGTGCCCGGACCACTGACCAGGGTGCCGAGCACCTGGTCGGCGTCGCCGAGCATGGTAGCCGTCGGAAAGCTGCGGTGGTTGAAGACGAAGGGGTCTGCCGGGGTGGGCTGGTAGCCCCAGAGACCGAGCTCCGCCGTGAGCACCACCTCCGAGCCGCGGCTCCGGGCCAGCTCGACGGCCAACCATGCGGCCAGGTTGGCGACCCCGGCTCCGGCCAGCACCGCGTCGGCGCCGAGCGTGACGACCCGGTCGGCCAGGTAGCGGGCTCCGTGGACCGCAGCGATCTCCCAGGCGCCCGGCGGGGCGGCGAGGTCGGGCGGGAAGGCGGCCTCGTCGTCACGCCACGAGTCGGGCTCGGCCCGCCGTCGCAGTCCGGCGATCCGCGCCGGGCCCAGCCGGTCGAGGTACTCCAGCTGCGTGGCCGGCTCGAGCACCCAGTGGTCGATCCACCGGTCGAAGTCGTCACCGTGGCTCGCCGTACGGGCCTCCGACCAGAATTCGAGGTCCTCGCCATAGGGGTCGACCGGGGTGTCCCTCGAGAACAGGCCTCCGGGGTGGGCGCCCATCGGGCTCTCGGCGACGGCCAGCACCCGGTGTCCGGGCACCTTGACCAGGTGGGACCACGGCCGGATGTCGTCGACCACCCGGTCGACGGTCGCGATCGCACCGCGCCGGGCGGCGAGGGCTCCCCAGACCCCTTCGAGCCCGGGGGCGTTGAAGGCCAGGTTTCCCTGTCGGTCACCGATCGGCGCGTGGAGCAGGGCGATGTCCGGCGCGAACGCCGCGAGCAGCCCGACCTCGCCGAAGGGGGTCTCGACCCGGGCGTAGCCCGGGTTGCCCGCCATCGACGAACCGCCCAACGAGCCGGTCGTGACCGCCGGGAGGCCGCGGGCCCCCGCCTCCAGGCGCTGGAGGAAGGTGAGGAACGACCAGTGCTCGACCTCGACCCGCCCCTCGAGGTACGCATCGGCGAACCACGGGTTGGGCGAGAAGTTGGGGAAGACGTCTCCCGAGTAGCCGGTGACCACCTTGGAGACCAGCCCGCCGCGGAAGAAGAGCGCCCCCAGGCTGGAGAGGCTGAGCATGACCAGGGTGAACCCGGGGTCGCGGCCCCACCAGGCCCGGACCAGGTGGCGGGCGGCCGCCGTCCACCGGGTGTGGTTGGTCACGATGTGGACCGCGTCGCCGGCCTGCACATGGCCGACGGCCTCGTCGAGGGAGCAGACCTTGTCGGGCATGGGGGCAAGCTACCGGAGTCGGGCTCCGGTTAGCATCCGTCGATGATCCACTTCAGCGTCGGTGCCGACCATGTCGGCCGCATCACCCTGGATCGGCCCGAGGCGCGCAACGCGCTCACCGTCGAGATGCGAGACGACCTGGCCGCGGCCGTCCGACAGGCTCGCTCCGATCCGGAGGTGCGCGCGGTGCTGATCACCGGGACCGGTGGCTCCTTCTGTGCCGGCATGGACCTGCGGGCGTCGACGGTGAGCCAGGCCGGGACGTCCGGGTTCGACCCGCGCACGACCAGCGAGGCGCTGCGGATCGGGGTCCAGGCCGTCATCCGCGAGCTCTGGGAGCTGGACAAGCCGACCGTGGCCGCGGTCGACGGGGGAGCGGTCGGCCCCGGCGCCCACCTGGCTCTGGCCTGCGACTTCGTGCTGGTCCACCCCGCGACGCGGTTCATCTGGTCGTTCGCCCGGTGGGGACTGGTGGTCGATGCCGGTGGGGCCTACCTCCTCCCGCGGCTGGTGGGCCTCCCCCGGGCGAAGGCCCTGGTCCTCCTCGGAGGCGAGATCGTCGGCGCCGAGGCGGTGGATGCCGGCCTGGCGTACCGCTGTACCGACTCGGTCGACGCCCTGGCCACCGAAGCGGAGGAGCTGGCGGTCCGGCTGGCCGAGGGTCCGACCCGGTCGCTCGGCCTCTCCAAGCAGCTGCTCAACGCGTCGTTCGAGACCGCACTGCCGCTCGCGCTCGACCGCGAGGGCCAGGCCCAATCGCTGGCCGCCGTCTCCTCCGAGATGGCCGAGGGGATGGCCGCCTTCAAGGAGAAGCGGGCGCCGAGGTTCGTGCCGGAGGGTTGAGCTGGGTGACCGCGCCGGTGGGTCGCGGACGGTGGGATCAGATCACACCCGCAGCCCGGTAGTCCTCGAGCTCCTCCCCGGAGAGGGCCAACAGCCCGCGCCACACTTCGTCGTTGTGCTCGCCGAGCAGCGGCGCGGGGCGCGGCGCGGCCGGCCGGCGGCCGTCGAGCCTGGGGAACGGTGCCTGCTGCTTGTGGGGCCCGGCGACCGGATCGTCGATCGTGACCAGGTCGCCGCGGGCTGCGAAGTGGGGATCGGCCAGGATGTCGGCTGCGCTGTAGGCGGTGCCCACCGGGACCTCGTGGGCGATGCAGCGCTCCTCGATCTCGGCCGCGGTGAGGGTCGAGGTCCAGGCGGCCACCAGGTCGTTGATCTCGTCCGAGCGTGCTGCCCGTTGGGCGAGCGTGCCCCACTGCGGATCGTCGGCCAGTTCGGGCCGGCCCATCGCGGCACACAGCCGCCGGAAGTTGGTGTTCGACCCGGCCACGATGCACACGAAGGTGCCGTCCGCGGTCGGGTAGTTGTCGAGCGGGGCCGAGGTCGCCATCCGGTTGCCCTCGCGTTGGCGGGTCATGCCCAGCCGGTCCTCGGCGGCAACCGTCCACTCGAGGACCCGGAGCACCGAGCCGTAGAGGGGCGCGTCGACGACACCGCCGACACCGGTGCCACCGGGACCGTCCCGACGGTAGAGGGCGGCGTTGACCGCCGCCGCGGCGAAGGTACCGGTCAGGTAGTCGGAGATCGAGACACCCGGCCGCACCGGGGGGCGGTCCGGGTAGCCGGTCAGATTGAGCAGGCCGCCGTAGGCGATGCCCATCCGGTCGAGCCCGGTGCGTCCCGAGTACGGACCGTCCTGACCGAAGACGCTGATCCGGGCCCACACCAGGCGCGGATCGCAGTCGTCGGGTCCGATGCGCCACGCCTCCATGGCCCCGGGTCGGAAGTTCTCGCACACCACATCTGCCGTGGCGACGAGCCGGCGGAACAGCCCCTGGCCCTCGTTCCCTCGCAGGTCGAGGGTGATCCCCTTGCGGCCGCGTCCTTCGACAGCCCACCAGAGCGAGTACCCGGGGCCCGGGTCGTCGGTCGGGGCGAAGGGGCCGATCGTGCGCATGAAGTCGCCACCACGGGGATCCTCGATCTTGATCACCTCCGCACCGAGGTCGCCGAGCAGGCCTGCACAGAACGGGGCGCTGATCCGTGTGCCGACATCGATGACCCGGATTCCGGCAAGCGGGGCCCGGTCAGGACCGGGCGCGCTCGTCGGGTCAGTCACGATGCTCGGCGAAGACCTCGGCCATCGACCCCTTCTCCTGGCGGGCCCGGAGCGCGGTGGTGGCCGTGGCCGTGTTGTGCATCCAGTGGTGCGCCATGAAGTGGTACTTCCACGACGCGTCCTTCCCCATGAAGGTGGCGGTCTGGTTGAGTGAGTCCTTGACCACCTGGGCGGTCACCGGCGGCACCAGGGCCACCCGGTCGGCCAGCTCCTCGACCCGCTCGGTGAGCTCCGCGAGCGGCACCACGCGGTTGACGAGGCCGAGCCGCCACGCCTCCTGGGCGTCGATGACCTCGCCGGTCCACAGGAACTCCTTTGCCTTGCGGATCCCGAGCTCCCAGGGCTCGACCAGGAGCTCGACCGCGGCCCCGGTCATCCGGAGCACCGGGTTCTGGAACCTGGCATCGTCTGAAGCGACGATCAGGTCGCACATGCAGGCAAGCATGAGACCCGCGGCCACGCACGATCCCTGGACCGCCGCGATGGTCGGCTTACGGAACGAGTAGAGCCTCTTGCACTTGTCGTAGTACATGACCTGTTCATGGCGGAACTTGCCCTCCGGGGTCTCACGCATGACGCGCCACCGGTTCGGCTCGGTATCGCCCACCAGCTCCTTCAGATCGTGTCCGGACGAGAAGTGGCGTCCGTTGCCGGCGAGCACGACCACCCGCACCTCGTCGTCGTCGTCGGCCCGGTCGAGCGCGGCGTCGATGCCGTCGATGAGCGCGGTGTCCTGGGCGTTGGCCACCTCCGGGCGGTTCATGGTGATGGTGGCGACGTGCTCCCGCGTCGTATACAGCACCACGTCCCCGACGCCTTCGCCAGCCTCGTCTCGTTCGGTCACGTCAGGACACCTTCCTCTCGGGCCCGCCTCCGGCGGCCGGTCGCGCGCTGCCGGGTCGGGGCAGCCCGAGGACCCGTTCGCCGAGGATCGTCCGCTGGATCTGATTGGTGCCAGCCCACACCGAGGACGCCTGGTAGTAGAGCCACGAGCGCTGCCATGCTCCGTTGCCCGGGAGATGGGAGGCACCCTTCCAGAGCGGTGCCGCATCGCCGAGCACGGCCATGGCCGTGTCGTGGAGCCGCTTGCTCATCTCGCTCCAGTAGAGCTTGAGCGCGCTCCCCTCCGGGCCGGGCTCGAGTCCTTTGGAGAGACGGCTGACGGTGCGGAGGTTGTGGAGCTGGAAGAGCCGGACCTCGACGTACGCCTGGGCCAGCCGCTGGCGGAGGCGGGGGTCGTCGAACCGGTCCAGCGCGACCGCCTGGCGGAGGAGCTCGTCGAGCAGCTGGAGGTGGATGACCAGCTGGCGCGGGTTGACGCCCCGCTCGTGGGAGAGCGTCGAGTTGGCCACCTTCCATCCCTCGTGCACGGGACCGACCAGGTGGTCGTCGGGGACGAACACGCCGGAGAGGAAGACCTCGTTGAACTCTGCCTCACCGGTGAGCTGGACGAGGGGGCGGACCTCGATGCCGGTCGCGTGCATGTCGACGACCAGATAGGAGATGCCATGGTGCTTCGGAGCGTCGGGATCGGAACGGGCCAGGCAGACCCCCCAGTCGGCGAACTGCGCATACGAGGTCCAGACCTTCTGGCCGTCCAGGACCCACCCGCCGTCGACCTTGGTCGCGCGGGTGGTCACCGACGCCAGGTCGCTGCCCGCGCCCGGCTCGCTGAACAGCTGGCACCACAGGTCCTCGGCGCTCAGGATGCTGGGCAGCCAGCGCGCCTTCTGCTGCTCCGTCCCATGGGTGAGCAGCGTGGGGCCGGCCAGGTTGATGCCGATCCGGCCCACCATCTCCGGTGCGCCGGCCCGCGACAGCTCCTCTTGGACGATGAAGTGCTCGGTCGGGCCGGCGCCGCGCCCGCCGTACTCCTCGGGCCAGGTCACCCCGACCCAACGGTCGGCTGCCAGCGAGGCCTGCCACTGCCGGCCGAAGGACACCTCGTCGGCCAGATCGTCGAAACGCGGCGGGAGCGCTTCGCCGTACTTCCAGGGCAGATGCTCGATGAGCCAGGAGCGGATGTCAGACCGGAACGCAACCTCGGTAGCCGTTGGAGCTAGGTCCATGGGCCCCACGCGATCGGCGGCATCCGGGTCATACTATCCAGCCATGGACTTCGATCTTTCGGCCGATCAGCGCGCGCTGCAGGACGCGGCACGCCAGCTGCTCGACGACCAGGCGAGCTCGGAGCGGGTCCGTGCACACCTGGTGTCCGGCGAGCCCTACGACCGTTCGCTGTGGAAGGCCATGGTCGACCAGGGATGGCCGGCGGTCGCCGTACCGGAAGCGGAGGGCGGACTCGGACTCGGCTGGGTCGAAGCAGCGGTGCTGCTCGAAGAAGTGGGCCGGCATGCCGCCCCCGTGCCGCTCGTCCCCCAACTGATCACCTTGGCTGCCCTGGCCGGGCGGCCGGGTCAGCGCGAGCTGGCCGGCCGGCTCATGGCAGGGGAGGCGCTCGGTGCGGTGGCCTGGACGTCGTCCGACACCGCGGTCGAGCGATCCGGGGATGGCGACCGCCCTGCGCTCTCCGGCCGGCTGGGCCCGGTCGAGGCCGCGTCTGTGGCCGACGCGGCCGTGGTGATCGCGCCCGACGGTGTGTACCTGGTCGACCTGGCTGCCCATGGCCGGCCCTGCGCCGAGCCGTCCATGGACCTCACCCGCACGCTCTCGTGGCTGACGCTCGCCGGTACTCCGTCGACCAGGATCGGCGACGAGACGGACGCGGCGCACCTCGGCGCGCTCGGCGCGCTGGCCTCCTCGGCCGAGCTCCTCGGTGGGTCGTCCCGGGTGCTCGAGATGGCCACCCAGTACGCCAAGGACCGCATCCAGTTCGGGGTGCCGATCGGGAGCTTCCAGGCCGTCAAGCACCTCTGTGCCGACATGCTGGTCGATGTCGAGGGGATGCGATCTGCCACCTGGTACGCGGCCTGGGCCCTCTCGGTGGGTGACCCGGGCGGTCCGATGGCCGCGGCGACGGCCAAGATCTGGTGTGCGGATGCCTCGAAGCGGGTGATGGCCTCGGGCCTCCAGGTCCACGGCGGGATCGGCTTCACCTGGGAGCACGACCTCCACCTCTATATCAAGCGCGCACAGCTCTCCCAGCTCGACTACGGCGACGCGGCCCATCACCGGACCGCTCTGGCCGCCGACCTGCGGGCGGCCGTGCTGAGCGGAAGCGGTGTGATGTGAAGAAGGAGGCACCACCCACCTCGCCGGTCGCCGATCCGGGGCTGGGCGAGGCCGCTCTTCCCGCGGCCAGTGCGGCCGAGTTGCTCAGGAGGAACGCCGCCGACCCGACGATCGCCGACCGACCGGCCATCCGGTTCGACGACCGGGTCGTGACCCACGCCGAGTACTACCGCGAGTCGTGCCGCTGGGCCAACCTGATGCTGGCGTCACGCCGGCCCGACCGGCCGCTGCACGTGGCAATACTGCTCGACAACATCCCCGAGTACCTGTTCGCCTTCGGAGGCGCCGCCCTGGCCGGTGGCGCGGTGGTGGGTGTCAACCACACCCGCCGCGGGGAACACCTGGCGCACGACGTGCACCACACCCACTGCGTGCTCATGATCACCGAGCCCGCCCACGAGGAGCTCATCGCTCCGGTGGTCGACGAGCTCGGCGAGGTCCTGGTCGTCGGGAGGTCGCTCGGGGACGCGCTCGGCGCGCAGCCGGACACCGACCCCTGCGCCGAGGCCGGCCTGGAGATGCCCTGGGCGCTCATCTTCACCAGCGGCACCTCGGCCGCCCCCAAGGCGGTCATCTGCTCCCAGCGCCGCATCCTGGTCACCGGCAGCCGGATGGGCCAGATGATGGGCCTCGGCCCCGAGGACATCGGGTACGTGTCGATGCCGCTGTTCCACTCGAACGCGGTCATGGTCGGCTGGGCCCCGTCGGTGGTGTTCGGTGCGTCGGTCGGCCTGGCCCGACGGTTCACCGCGTCCGGGTGGCTGGCGGACATCAGACGCTACGGCGCGACCTACTTCAACTACACCGGCAAGCCGCTGGCCTACATCCTGGCGCAACCGGAACGTCCCGACGACGCAGACAACACCCTGCGGGTGGCCTACGGCAACGAGGGGGCGCCGGCGGTGGTCGAGGCATTCGCCGAACGCTTCGGGGCCCGTGTCATCGACGGGTTCGGGGCGACCGAGGGCGGCCTCGCGGTGACCCGGATCGAGGGCGCACCACCAGGATCGGTGGGGCGTGCCGGGCCCGAGCTCAGGATCGTCGACGCCGACGGGCACGAGTTGCCGCGGGCCGAGTTCGACGAGAGCGGCGCCCTGGTCGACCCGGTGGCATGCGTCGGAGAAATCGTGAACACCTCGGGCACCGGGGTGTTCGAGGGGTACTACAACAACGACGAGGCCAACGCGCGGGCCACCCGGAACGGCTGGTACTGGAGCGGCGACCTCGGCTACCTCGACGCCGAGGGCTACCTCTACTTCGCAGGACGGAACGCCGACTGGATCCGGGTGGACGGCGAGAACTTCCCGACCGGCCCCATCGAGACGATCGTGGGACGCCACCCCGACGTGATGCTGTGTGCCGCCTACGGGGTACCCGACCCCGAGGCGGGCGACCGGGTGATGGCCGCGCTCGTCCTGCGCCCGGGGGCGGCCTTCGACCCGGAGTCCTTCGCCGGCTGGCTCGACGCGCAGGCCGACCTCAGCCCCAAGTGGCGCCCGACCCACGTCCGGATCTCGGCGGCCATCCCGACCTCACCGACCAACAAGGTGCTGAGCCGTACCCTGGTGCACCAGAAGTACCGGCCGGACCGGGTCGGCGGGGACCCCCTCTGGGTGCGGACCCGCGGGGACGCGGCGTACCGGCCGTTCGGAGAGGCCGAGGCCGAGGAGCTCCACCGTCAGCTGGACGAGCACGGCCGTTTGCGATTCTGGGACCTCTAGGGCACGGCACACCCGTGAGGGCGCGCTACTTCGGACAGACCACACGAGGGCGGCGCGCGTCGCCGCCGGGACGGGGGAACAGGTGAGCGCACCCGAGTTCTTTCTCTACCTGCCCCAGATGCGGATGGATGTCGACGCCGTCGTCGAGCGGGCGTCGGCCGCCGAGGCGTCCGGATTCCGGGGGATGGCCTTCATGGACCACTTGGCCCCGCCGCTCGCCGAGTCCCAACCGATGTACGAGGCGATGACGCTGGCCACCTGGGTGGCGGCGCGCACCACCGATCTGGTGGTCAGCCACCTCGTGCTCTGCGACGTCTTCCGCCACCCGGCGGTGCTCGCCCGCCAGGCCGTCACCCTCGACCGCGCCTCGGGCGGCCGGTTCGAGCTGGGCATCGGCTGGGGCTCGATCGGCGCGGAGCTCGTGGCATACGGGATCACCGGCGACGGGCCCGCCGACCGGGTCGCGCGCCTGGGGGAGAGCCTCGAGCTCATCCGTGCCCTCTGGGGTGGAGAGCCGGTCCGGTACTCGGGCCGCCACTTCACGGTCGACTGCGGCGGCCAGCAGCCCACACCCGGCGGCCGGCTCCCGATCGTGGTGGGCGGGGCGGGGCCCAAGACCCTGGATCTGGTGCGCCGTCACGCCGACTGGTGGAACCTTCCGATCTACGCCCTCGACCGCCTGGAGCAGCTCCGTCCGCAGGTCGGCACGGCCCGCGTGTCCACCCAGCACCTGCTGGCCCACGTGGCCGACCCGTCACGACGCACCGAGATCGCCGAGCTGGCCACCCGGCGCTTCGGCGGGATGGCCGGTGGGCCGCTCATCGGCGACGGCGACGAACTCGTCGAGCACTTCCGCGGGCTCCACGAACGGGGGGTGGAACGGTTCTACTGCTGGTTCTGCGACTTCGCTCCGGTCGAGACCCTGGCTGCCTTCGGCGAGCAGGTCATCGCCGCGCTCGTGCGGTAGCGCCGGGTCGCCGGGCCGCGCTGCTCACGCGGTGACCTCGTCGACCAGTCCCCATACGAGTGCAGTCTCCAGGTCGAGCACATCGAGACCGAGCGCCAGGAGGAGCGTGCGGTGGCGGCCGATGCGTCGGGGGAGACTGACCGTGCCACCCGCGCCGGGGATGAGCCCCAGCCGCACCTCGGGAAGGGAGATCCGGGTCCCGGGGTCCGCCTCGACGCGCCGGGCGAAGGCGGCCAGCTCGATGCCCGAGCCGGCCGCGTCGCCGTGCAGGTGGGCCACCGTGCGGTCGCCGATGGTGGCGAGCGTGCGTGCCGGGTTCCGCAGCAGCCGGATGAGGTGGGCCGAGGGTGGGTCGGACCGCGTCCCGAACTCGTCGAGATCGCCGCCGCTGCAGAACGACGGACCGGTACCGCGGAGGTGCACAACGGTGATCTCCGGGTCGAAGGAGGCGATCCGGAGCGCTTCGTCGAGCCCGTCGCGCATCTGGGCGTCGAGCGCGTTGCGCACGCTGGGTCGGTTGAGGGTGATCTCGAGCTCGTCACCATGGCGCTCGACCAGTACTGCCGGCCCTTCGTCGCGCGGCCGGTCGACACGGGCCCGTCCTGCCCTCCAGCGGGCGAACTCGGGACCGGACTGGACGAGCCCGTAGGCCGTCGACTCGGCGACCAGTCCCTCTGCGACCGAGCGTCCGTCCCCACCCCTGAGCAGGAGGGCCAGAGCGGTGGCGGCCAGCGGGTCGGCGGCGACGGTGGCGGCCACCCGGTCGACCACGGGATCGCCCGGCGCAAGGGCCAGATCGGACCAACCCGGCCGCCGGTCGGTGTCGGAGACGAGAGCCACCACGACCGAGGGGAGGCTCCGGAGGCCCTCGGCCGCGGGCGGATCGAGGGCGTCGGGCAGCTCGTCCCCCTCGACGAGCACAAGGCCGCCACCGGGCTCGGCGAGCTCGTCGTAGGCCGTCCCGTCGGCCAGGCTCCGGGCGAACGCTGGGCCGGGCACCGGGACGGTCTCCATGCACACGAGGGTAATGTTCGCCGTCCATGGGCCAGGGGAACGGTTGAGATGCTGAGTGGTGTGCCGAGCGGCGACGCCACCCCGAGCCAGGATGCCGAGGCGTCCGCCTGGGAGGCCACCGGGCTCCGGGCACTCACCGGCCGACCCGACGGTCCCGGGCTCGATCCGCCCCCTGGACTGGTGCCCGGCGTGACCCGCCTGGCCGCTCAGATCGCCGAGTACTCCGCCCATCTCGGCGTGCAGGTGCGGGTCGACCCACTGGGTGTCCTGGCCGCCCGCGCCGCCGAGGCCGGGCTGCACCGCGGCGGCGACCGCAGCTGCGGGGGGAGCGCCCGGCTGCTCGCCGCTGCCGACGGATGGGTGGCGGTGAACCTGGCCCGTCCAGACGACTGGGTCCTGGCCGCCGCATGGCTCGAGCTCCCCGGGGCGCTGGGCGAGGACGACTGGGGAGCGGTGACAGACGGGGTGGGCCGTACCGCCCGGGCGATGCTGGTCGACCGGGCCGCCCTGCTCGGGCTGCCGGTTGCCGCCCTCGGAGAGCGGACCGGGGGTCCCGGCACCGGTCCGGCGTCCGGGATCCGGACCCGCCTGATCGCGGAGGGCCGGCCGTTCGCCGCGGCATCCGACCTGGTGGTGGCCGACCTGTCGGCCCTGTGGGCGGGGCCCCTGGTGGGGGCGCTGCTCGTCGAGTGCGGTGCCCGGGTCCTCAAGGTCGAGTCGTCGGGGCGGGTGGACGGGGCACGGTCCGGGCCGGCCTCGTTCTTCCGTGCCCTCAATGGCGGCAAGCAGTCGGTCGTGGTCGACCTGGCGACGGCCGCCGGCCGCCGCAGGCTCCTCGAGATCGTCGCCGGGGCGGACGTGGTGCTCACCTCTGCCCGTCCGCGGGCGCTCGAGCAGTTGGGACTGGACCCCGAGGCCGTCGTGCGCGATGGACGCCCCCGGGTCTGGCTCTCGATCACCGGATACGGGTCCGAGGGCCGGTCCGCGGCCAGGGTGGCCTTCGGCGACGATGCGGCGGTGGCCGGCGGCCTGGTGGTGTGGGACGACAGCGGGGCCTGCTTCTGCGCCGATGCCATCGCCGATCCGGCGACCGGGTTGGCCGCGACGGCGGCCGTCCTCGAGATGCTCGATACGGGAACCGAGGCGGTGGTCGAGGCGTCGATGGCCGATGTGGCCGCCGGCCTGCTCGCATGAGGTTCTCCATGGCTGCGATACAGGGTCGCGGCAACCGGAATGACGCTCTAGGGTGGGTCTGGAAGAATCGAGGGGTCCGGGTCCCGGTCCATGGGGGAGTGCGCAGATGAAGATCGACGAGATGGTGATGGTGAGCGTGGACGACCACGTCGTCGAGCCGCCCGACCTGTTCGAGGGGAGGCTCCCGGCCAAGTATGCCGACCTGGCGCCCAAATTCGTCACCAATGCCGACGGCACCAACGCCTGGCTCTACGAGGGCCAGGTGCTGAACAACGTCGCCCTCAACGCAGTGGCCGGCCGCCCGCCCGAGGAGTACGGCCTCGAGCCCACGTCGTTCGATCAGCTGCGTCCCGGCTGCTACGACATCGACGAGCGGGTCAAGGACATGAACGCCAACGGGGTGCTCGGATCGCTCTGCTTCCCCTCCTTCCCGCAGTTCTGCGGGCAGCTCTTCGCCCGCACCGAGGACAAGGACGTGGCCCTGGCCATGGTCCAGGCCTACAACGACTGGCACATCGACGGGTGGTGCGGGAGCCACCCGGGACGGTTCATCCCCTGCCCGATCCCGGCGATCTGGGATCCCGAAGTGATGGCGGCCGAGATCCGGCGCGTCGCGGCCAAGGGTGCCCACGCGATGACCTTCTCGGAGAACCCCTCCAAGCTGGGCTGGCCGAGCATCCATTCGGACCACTGGGATCCGGTGTGGAAGGCCTGCAGCGAGGAGGAGGTGGTGCTCTGCATGCACATCGGCTCCTCGTCGGCCCTGGTGATCACCTCGGACGACGCTCCGATGGACTGCCTGATCACCCTGACCCCGATGAACATCGTGCAGGCCGCGGCCGACCTGGTCTGGTCCCCGGTGCTCCGGAAGTTCCCCGACCTCAGGTTCGCCCTGTCCGAGGGTGGCATCGGCTGGGTTCCCTACTTCCTCGAACGGGTCGACTACAACTATGGCCGCCACCACCTCTGGACCGGTCAGGACTTCGGCGACACCCTGCCGAGCGAAGTGTTCAACCGGAACGTGATCACCTGTTTCATCGACGACAAGTTCGGCGTGGCCAGCCGCGGATTCCTCGACATGGACAACGTGACCTGGGAGTGCGACTACCCCCACTCCGACTCGACCTGGCCGCGCTCGCCCGAGGTCCTGACGGAAAGCCTCGAGGGGGTCTCCGACCACGACATCGACCGGATCACCCACCTCAACGCCATGCGCCACTTCCACTACGACCCGTTCACGGCGCTCGGCGGCAGGGAGCACTGCACCGTCGGTGCCCTCCGGGCGCAGGCCGTCGGACACGACATCTCGATCCGCTCCGCAGCGCGGGCCGGCATCGCGTCGGGGGGCACCCTGGCCAAGGACCTCATGCACGTCGGCAGCTCGGGCGGCTCGCGGGACTGAGTCCCCGCTGATCGTCCGCACCGCCTCCGACTGAACCCCAACGTCTTCCCCCGGCGCCGGCCCAGCCGGCCCCTCGAACAAAGGATGCCGCCATGTCCGATGCACTGAAGGGCTTCCGGGTCCTCGAGGTCGCCGCCTGGACCTTCGTCCCCTCAGCGGGAGCGGTCCTGGCCGACTGGGGAGCCGACGTGATCAAGGTCGAGCACCCCGAGACAGGCGACCCCCAGCGGGGCCTGATCTCGATGGGGCTCATCCCGGGCGGCCCCGATGCGGTGAACTACATCATGGAGCAGCCCAACCGGGGCAAGCGGAGCATCGGGCTCGACATACGCAGCGACACCGGCCGCGAGCTGCTCTATCGGCTGGCCGAGCGCTCGGACGTCTTCCTGACCAGCTTCCTGCCAGACGTGCGCCAGCGCCTCAAGATCGACGTCGAGCACATCCGCGAGGTCAACCCTGACATCGTCTACGCGCGGGGCACAGGCCAGGGCCCCCTCGGGGTGGACCGCAACCGACCGGGGTACGACGGGTCGGTCTACTGGGGACGCGGGGGTATCTCGAACGCCCTGACCCCGCCCGACTCCCGGCACCCCATCGGAGGCAGGGCCGCCTTCGGTGACCTGGTCGGCGGCATGGCCATCGCCGGAGGGATCGCGGCCGGCCTGCTGCAGCGGGCCACCACCGGGGAGGCCCCGATCGTGGACGTCTCGCTGCTCGGGCTGGCCATGTGGCAGCTCTCACCGGACATCGTGGCCTCCGGCCTCTACGGGGGCGATCCGATGCCCAAGTTCAACCGCTCAGCAGCACCCAACCCCTTGGTCGGGCACTACCGGACCAGCGACGACCGCTTCATCATCCTGATGATGCTTCAGGGGGACCGGTACTGGACCGAGTTCTGCACCGTCGTCGGTCGCCCCGATCTGATCGAGGACCCGCGCTTCAGAGACGGCGCCGCCCGCTTCGCCAATCGCGAGGAGTGCGTGGCCGAGATCGACCGGCTCTTCGCCAGTCGGACCTACGAGGAGTGGAAGGCGGTGCTGGCCGACCTCTCCGGGGCGTGGGCGCCGGTACAGATGGCGAGCGAGCTCGTGAACGACCCGATGGTCGGCGCCAACGGATATCTGTCCCGGGTCAACCGTGAAGACGGTAAGGAGTACGACCTGGTGGCCAACCCGGTCCAGATGAACGAGACGGCCGATCAGCTCAAGGCTGCACCCGGCCACGGAGAGCACACCGACGAGATCCTCCTCGAGCTCGGACTCGACTGGGACACCATCGTCGCCCACAAGGTCTCGGGCGCCGTCCTCTGAGCCTCACGCAGAATCAGGTGGCTGCGGTGAACACCATCGGGAAGGTGTCGATCGAACGGATCGACGGCGTGTAGACCAGGGTGTGGCCCTCGGCAACCGAGTACTCGGGAATGCGTTTGTGCCATTCGCGCACGGCGGTGCGGAGCTCGAGCCTGGCCAGGTGCGACCCGAGACAGCGGTGCACGCCGCCACCGAAGGCGACGTGGCGGTTGACCTCGCGGTCGAAGCGGACGACGTCGGCGTCGGGCAGGTCTGCCTCGTCGGTGTTGACGGAGCCGAGCATGATCATGACGCCGTCGCCCTTGTGCACCGGGCAGCCGTCGATCTCGGTCTCCTGGACGGCCACCCTGGCCACGCCCATCACCGGCGTCTCCCAGCGGAGGAGCTCCTCGATGGCCGCCGGGATCTTGGCGGGTTCGTCGACGATCTCGCGGCGCTGCTCCGGGTGCTGGGCGAGGTAGGCGAAGATGCAGTCGAGCGAGGAGGTCACCGTGTCCAGACCCGCGATGAGGAACAGGAAGCAGATGTCCAGGATGTCCTCGCGGGTCAGCTTGTCGCCGTCGACGGTGGCGTCGAGGAAGCGGCTCAGCAGGTCGTCCTGGCGCTCGATCTCCCGCTGATCGAGCACCTTGTTGAAGTAGTCGTAGATCGAGTCTGCCGTCTTCTTCTGGTAGGCCTTGGTGTCCTCGGCCCCGTACTTGCTGCCGATGACGATGTTGGGCCGGATGATCCCGTCCTTCATGGCGAGGAAGGTCGGGAGCTCTTCGACCGGAAGACCGAGGAGGCCCAGGAAGACCTTGGTCGGGAAGAGGGTCGAGAACTCCTTGGCGAAGTCGACCTCGCCCCGGTCGATGAACCGGTCGATGAGCTCGTTGATCGCCACGACGAACGAGTCCTCGAGCAGCGCGACCTCCCGCGGGGCGAAGATCGGGTCGAGCAGCTTCCGGAACTTCTTGTGCTCGGGTGGATCGATCTGGAGGGGGATCAAGGGCCGCACGTTCATCAGGTTCACCGCGTCGAAGTTCGACGAGAAGATCTCTGGGTGGCGCAGGACCTCGTCGACGTCGACCTTGCGGCTGACCACGACCCCGGTGTCCACCGGCATGACCGGCATGTCGTCCCGGAGCATCTTGAACATGGGCTGCGGGTGGGCAGCCATCTCGGGGTCCATGGCAGCGAACGGATCGACCTCTTCGTCCGGCTCGGCTGCTTGCTGTTGATCGCTCATGCTGCTCCTCTGGGCGTGATGAAACCTCTGTCATATTGGCACAGACGCCGTTCCCCCCACGAGTGGGCGCTCCCATCAGGGTGCGGAACGGTCGCGTACCGGCAACCGTCGGAGGGACCCGCAACCCAGGGTGTCAACAGGGCCCGCAACCCAGGTTCCCGGGGCGGTCCGATCCGGGGAATCGGGTGTCAGACGAGCCGGCTCCGGAGCAGATCCAGGATCGGGTTGTCGTCGATGGGCAGCAGCGGCGCCTCTCCCGCTTCCGTGCGGAGGTAGCCGAGACGGGTCATGACCGCCGCGCTCCGGAGCATGGCGAGGGTCTCGTACCAGACGAGGTCCCGGACCGGCCGGCCGCTCAGCTCTTCGAAGAGCGCCACCGTGCCCTCCCTGTCGGGGAACCCTTCGGTACGACGCCCGAACAGGTGCGTTGCGGTGAGGTCGAGGCTGGTGAACCAGGCCAGGTCGTGCTCGGCAGCACCGACCGACGTCATGTCCCAGTCGAGCACCGCTCGGACCGCGAGGTCGTCTCCCACCACGACGTTTCCGAAGCGCACGTCCCCCCAGAGGAGGGCCGGCGGTGGCTCGTCGGCGGGCCGATGCTCGCGGCACCACCGGAGCGCGTCGACGAGCGCTGCGACCGGCGAGCCCCGGCTCGACCAGTCGAGGTACTGCTCCCAGTAGACGAGCTCGGCCGCGTTGTCGCGCCGGGGGATGCCCGAGCCATCCGGGACGACGGCCCGGTGGATCCGGGCGAGCGCGGTCAGGAAGGCGCGGTGGACCTCGCTCCGGCGCTCGGCGCCGAGGGTGGCCAGCCAGCCGTCCAGGTGGGCGACCTCCCCGATGATGTGCCCTCCGACCATGGGCATCGAGATGAAGGGCGCGCCCAGCCAGGTAGCGTCGGCCTCGAGCACCGGGGTGGCGACCGGGACACCGACCGCGGCCGCGGCGAGCTGCGCCTCGACCTGAGCGACGAGATCGTAGTGCGGGAACGTGCCATTGCCCTCGGGCGCCATCCGCACCACGAATTCCCGCGCGACCGGTCGACCTCCCTCCCTCCAGGCGGCGTCGACGATGAGGGTCTGGCTCGAGTAGCCGACCGACGGCCGGTGGAGGCCGCGCACCTCGGCCGCCTCGTGACCGTGGCGCTCGACGAGCCAACGCACCAGTGCCGCGGCCAGCGCCGCGTCGTCCCGCGTGGTGGATTCGGTCACTGGCATCCTTCCGGTCGTCGGCGTCCCGATCGTCGTCGGCGGCTCCCCGCCGCGTGCCGGCATCGGGAGGATAGGCGTCCTCCCGGCAGGGTGCTGGCGCCGTGCGGATTCCGGTCGCAGGTGTCCCGATCAGTTGGCGGCCCCATAGAGTGGCCCCTGCCGCGACGCCCGCCCCGGACGCGCGGGAGGAGCGAGCGGGTGAGGACGACCGGTCCGGAGGGTGGTGCACGGTGAGCGGACGGTGAGGTTCCGAGCCACCTACCGTCAGCCGGACGCCGCCCGGTACCGCGCCGGCGGGGGAGCGTGGGACGTCCCAACGCTGGACCGGTTGCTGTCCTCTCCGCGGCGACCCGATGCCACTGCCGTCGTGGACGGGGGAATCAGCATCGACGCCCGCACCTTCGACCGCCTGGCCGACTCGGTTGCTGCTGGACTGCGAGCCCGGGGCGTCCGACGCGGCGATGTCGTCTCCTGGCAGCTCCCGAACTGGTGGGAGGCGCTGGTCCTGTTCCACGCCTGCTGGAGGAGCGGCGCGGTGGCTGCGCCCGTCCACCACCAGGTCGGCGCCACCGAGGTGGCCCGCATGCAGGCCGACCTGCGACCGACCGTGACCCTGTCCGGCGGTGGCCTCCCCCTCGCCGCGCTGGCGGACGCCATCGGTGTTCGCACCGGCGACCCCCGGTTCGAGGACCTGCTCGGTGCAGCACCCCTCGCCCCCACCCGTCCACGTGGCTCGGACGTGGCCGTCGTGCTCTTCACGTCGGGGTCGACGGGCTACCCCAAGGCGGTCTTGCACACCCACCGGGGGCTCTCCTACAAGGGGCGCGTGATGGCCCGCGCCCACGGTCTCACCTCCGACGACGTGGCCCTGATGCCCTCCCCGTTGGCCCACGTGTCCGGGCTCCTCAACTCGGTGCTGCTGCCCGGTGCGGCGGCCATGACGGTGGTGCTCATGGAGAAGTGGGATGCAGAGCGGGGGGTGCACCTCGCCGCGGAGCACCGGGTCAGCTACATGATCGGACCACCGACCCTCTTCCTCGGGATGC
Organism: uncultured Acidimicrobiaceae bacterium; assembly: GCA_963753905.1. Lineage (GTDB taxonomy): Bacteria > Actinomycetota > Acidimicrobiia > Acidimicrobiales > RAAP-2 > Bog-756. Next base: position 1,007,802 of record CAVWDZ010000001.1, read on the forward strand.
TGGATGTGCCGGACTGTCGGGACCGGGTCACCACGATGCGGGTGGTCTCGTGCGGGTCGACCGGGGTGACCCCCGAGTTCATCGATGTCGCCCGCGAGGGGTTCGGCGCGATGCTCAAGCGCACCTACGGGTCGACCGAGGCGCCGACCGTGACCACCACCTGCTGGGACGACCCTCCGGAGATGGCCCGCGACACCGACGGACGTGCGGTGGGTGACGCCGAGATCCGGGTGGCCGAGCCGGGAACCGTCCACGCGGTCCCCTCCGGCGAGCGGGGGGAGGTCCTGGTGCGGGGTCCCGAGCTGTTCGTGGGCTACGGCGACGCCGCACAGACGGCGGAGGCAGTGCGTCGCGGGTGGTTCGCCACCGGGGACCTCGGGACGATGGACCCCGACGGGTGGCTGACCATCGTCGGCCGGCTCAAGGAGTTGATCATCCGGGGTGGGGAGAACATCGCCTCGGCCGAGGTCGAGCGGGTCCTCGAGCTCCATCCGGGCATCCGCCAGGCGGTCGTGGTCGGGACGCCGGACGAGCGGTTGGGTGAGCGGGTGGTCGCCTTCGTGGTGGGGGATCGCGCCATCGACGTCGCCGAGTGCCGGCGCTGGTTCGCCGACCGCGAGATCGCCAGGTTCAAGACGCCCGAGCACGTGGTCCACCTCGAGGAGATCCCGGTGCTCGGTGTCGGGAAGCCCGATCGGACGGCCCTGCGGGAGCGTGCCGCCACCCTGTCCGCAGCAGGGTGAGCAGCGGTCACCCTGCTGCGGAGAGACTCAGCGGAGCCGCCAGTCGATGCGCTTGCCCGAGGTGAAGCGCGCCTGCCCCTCGGCCAGGGTCGCCCGGTCGGTGCCGACATTGGTCACCAGGAAGGCGTGGTCGAGGGCCTGTCGGCGTGAGAGCTCCAGTCCCATCCAGAGGGCCCGCAGGGTTCCCTGGACGGCCAGTGCCGGTTGGTCGGCGATGGCCTGGGCCGCCCAGCGCGCCCGGTCGGCGAGCTCGGCCGCCGGTGCGACCTCGGAGACCAGACCCACCGCATGGGCGCGGTCGGCCGACATGCGCTCGTAGGCACCGAGCAGCGACAGCCGCACCACCTCCTGGAACGGCATCTTGTGGAGCAGGTGGATCGGTTCGAACGCTGCGGGCATGCCGTAGGTGACATGCGGGTCGAAGAAGGTCGCGTGCTCCGCGGCGATGATGAAGTCGACCTCGCCCAGGATGTAGAACGCCCCGCCGCAGGCCATCCCGTTGACCGCGGCGACCACCGGCTTCCAGAGCTCGTTCGACTTCGGGCAGACGCTCTTCCCGGGATCGTCGAAGTCCCACGGGGTGTTGTAGCCGGGGAGTGCCCCCGGTGGGAGATCACCGAAGGACCCGACACTGGCACGGTCGAGGCCCGTGCAGAATGCCTTGTCGCCGGCGCCGGTGAGCACCACGCACCGGACGTCGTCGTTGGAGCGGAGCATCAGCCAGAGCTCACGCAGCTCCCGTTGCATGGTGGAGTCGAAGGCGTTGAGGGCGTCCGGGCGGTTGAGGGTGACCCATGCAACGCCATCGGTCTCGTCGTAGAGCAGTGTCTCGAGGTCGGCCATGGCAGGCCATGGTACCGGTGACGTCCCCGGCCATCGGCGGGCTCAGCCGCAGTGTGCGTCGGGCGGGGGCACGTCCAGGCTCGGATTGCGGTCGAAGAAGCCCGCGGCCACGAGTTGGAAGCCGCAGTACTCGACCGGCATGACCGGCCAGTCCTCGGGTCGGGGACCGTGGGTGACCCCGAAGGTGTGCCAGGCCACGATCTCGGTGTCGAGGAGCGAGCGGTCCGCCGCGGTCCAGCGCGGCAGCCCGTCCTCCCCGGGGTGCTGGTTGGGGTAGTCGCCGGCGGCACGGTGCTCGCCGGCGGCGAAGGGCGTGACCCACAGGTTGTGGCGGGCGAACCCGGCGCGCTTGCCGACGCTCGAATCCGGCTGCGCGAGCAGGGTCGGGGTGGGCCCGGGGACCAGCTTGTAGGCGACCGGCCGGCCGAGGCCGTTGTGCTTGGCGGGGTTCACGAAGCGCCAGTGCCGGCTGCCGGCCGGGTCGACGTCCCGCGTCGCCTGCGACTCGGACTCCAGTCGGGTGACCCGCTGGCCGATCGCGTTGCCCATCGGGTTGTCGGGTCCGGTGGGCACCGGCTCGAAGGAGATCTCGTGTACCTCGTTGACCGGCCCGTCCACGCCGAGGTCGAGCCGCGCGCAGAAGAGGTGCTGGTGGAACGGGGCCGCAAGCCCCGGTGCGATCACCGCCGCCCAGCGGGGGTCCTCTCCCTCGGCGAGCGCCTGGGTCGACATGATCCCGGTGAGCTTGACCTCGAGCTGGATGGTGCCGTCGAGGTAGAAGTACCAGTAGAACCCGTATTCGTAGTTGCCCACCGTGGCGATGAAGGACACCACCAGACGTCGCGAGCGGCGGACCTCGACGTGGCCGGTGTTCATGTCGTTGTGCTTCCAGAGGATGCCGTAGTCCTCCTCGTGGATGCAGATGGCGTTCTCGACCACGTGGGGCTTGCCGTGCTCGCTGCAGAAGGTGGCGTCGAGATAGGTGATCTCCCCCAGGCAGTCGCAGTCCCGGGTCAGCGAGTTGGCCATCCGGCCGAGCCCCCACTCACCGACGTCGAAGGCGTTCTTCCACCCGTGCATCGGCCCCGGGTCGCCGTAGGGGACGACCATCTCGCTGATCGCAGCGCGGTGGAGAATGGGCCGGACCACATCGCCGTCCTCGTAGCCGACGGTGTGGAGCACCAGGCCCTCGAGGGGGTCCATCGAGAGGCGCATCGACCACCGCTGCCAGCTCAGGAAGTTCCCTTCGAGCGTGTAGCTGACCCCGTCGGGTTGCACGATGTCGAGTGGACGGAGGTCGGTGCGCGACGGGCCGTTGTCGCCCGGACGGTAGGTGCCGCGTCCTGGGGGAAGGGGCACCGCCCCGAGGTCGACCACCTCGAGGACCTCGCCCCGGGCGGCGTCGACGGTGGCCACCACCCCCTCGACGGGACGCGCGTAGCCGTTGTCCTCCGGCTGCTCCCGGTAGTACGAGATGCAGCGGGCGATCCGGCGCCCCTCCTCGGCCGGGTTGCCGAAGTTGCCGGTCGGCCAGGGGTCGATCTGCACCTTCTCGAAGTCGGTGATGCCGCGCCGCCGCATGGCCTCCTGCCAATCGGCGTCCGCCTTGAGGGCGATGATCGCCTTGAGCGAGTCGTCGAAGAGCAACGCCGGCCGGACCCCGTCCTGCTCGGCCCACTCGACGATGCGACCACTGGGCAGGTCGACCAGCGCCTCGATCACCGTGGCCTCCGGTCCGGGGACGATGACCAGGCGCACCCGCCGCTCGACCGGATCACCGGGCCGGTGGCCGGCGACCACCCGGTGGGTGGGCTCGTCCAGGGTCACCATCGAGAACAGGGCGCCCTCTGCGAGCTTGCCGCTCTCCCGGACGGCAGCGACCGCGGCGCTGATCTCGTCGGCGCGCAGTGCGTCAAGGGGGTGGATGGCGGTGGGCACCGTCGCAACCATGGGTGTCATTCCTCCGGTGGCGGGATTCGTGACGGGTAGCGCCCGGAGCGGTCGCCCGGGTCGCTCCTCCGACACCGCGCAGGATACTCCAAGCGTCCGTGCGGGCCGACCGGGGATAGTGTCCCGGGCATGACAGAGGGGACGGGGACGAGCGGTGCCGGCAGGAGTGGTGACCCGGTGGTCCGGGTCGCTGTGGACCGCGAGCGCTGCATGGGCTCGGGGAACTGCCTGTTCTGGGCGCCGGGAACCTTCGACCTCGACGACGACGGCGTGGCAGTGGTGATCGACCCTGCCGGCGATGTGGTGGAGCGGATCACGGTGGCCGCCGAGGGGTGCCCGACCCGGGCCATCTCGGTCGTGCGCCAGGAGTGACGGGCAGACGACGAGCCTGCGGGCTGACGACAAGAGGAGGAACGGTGCCGATCGCACTGTCCGATGAGCACGAGGCACAGCGTGAGTCGGCCCGACGTTGGCTCGCCGCGCACTGCCCACCCGAGGTTCCCCGCGCGCTGCTGGACGCCGAGGTCGAGGAGTCACAAGCGGTGTGGAAGGGTCTCGCCGACCAGGGTTGGCTCGGGATCCACCTGCCGGAGGAACACGGCGGTCAGGGGTTCGGCCTGTTCGAGCTCGCGGTCCTCCTCGAGGAGACCGGGTGGTCGATGCTCCCGGGTCCGCTGCTGCCCACGGCGGTCGTCTCCGCGCTGATCGCCGAGGCGCTGGCCCCGGCGGAAGCCGCACAGCTGTTGCCCGGACTCGCCGACGGGAGAACGGTCGGTGCGGTCTGCCTCGGCCCCGGCGCTCTCGACGTCGTCGACCGCGACCCGGGCGGCGATCTCACGCTCTCGGGGACGCTCCGTCCCGTCCTCGGGGCTGGTCTGGCCGACCTCTGCCTGGCCCCGACCCGCGCTGCCGACGGGGACAGGGTCTGGTGCCTCCTCGAGTTGGGCGGCGACGACCCGGCGGTACGGGTCGAGCCCCTGGCGAGCCTGGACCCCACCCGACGGGTGGCCGCGGTCGAGGTCAGTGGGTACAGGGTCCCGGGTGGGCGACAGCTTCTGTCGCTGCAGACCGAGCGGGTCCGCCAGGTGGTCGTCGCCCTGATGGCGGCCGAGCACGTCGGCGGAGCCCGCTGGTGTCTCGAGACGGCGACCGAGTACGCCAAGGTCCGGGTCCAGTTCGGCCGACCGATCGGGCAGTTCCAGGCGGTCAAGCACCGCCTGGCCGACATGGCGGTCCGGGTCGAACAGATGACGGCGGTGGCCTGGGACGCTGCCATGGCGGTGGGTGACGGAGCAGCAGAGGGAACGGAGCTGGCGGTCGCGACCGCCGGGGCGTTGTGCCCCGATGGGTACGTCGAGTGCGCCAAGGGCTGCCTGCAACTGCTCGGCGGCATCGGGTTCACCTGGGAGCACGATCTCCACCTGCACCTCAAGCGAGCCCTTGCCGACCGGCAGCTCCTGGGCGGGTCCGACTCCTTCGTGCGGGAGGTGGCCGCCGAGGCCCGACGCGGGGTACGGCGCACGCTCGCCGCCGACCTCCCCGAGGAGGCCGAACAGTGGCGCACCGAGCTCGCGCCGGTGATCGAGGAGGTGGCGGCAGCCGACAGCGGCGAGCGTCGAGGACTCCTCGTGGATGCCGGATTGATCACCCCCCACTGGCCCCGTCCCTGGGGCCGCGACGCGGGGGCGGTCGAGCAGGTGGTCATCGACGAGCTGATGGGGGCGGCGGGCGTCAGTCGTCCTCACATCGGCATCGGCGCGTGGGCCCTCCCGCCGATCATCGCCCGCGGCAGCGTTGACCAGTGCGGACGGTGGGTACGCCCGACGCTGCTCGGCAAGCTGGCCTGGTGCCAGCTCTTCTCCGAGCCCGGGGCCGGTTCCGACCTCGCCAGCCTCACCACCCGGGCCGTACGAACCGACGGCGGTTGGATCCTCGACGGACAGAAGGTGTGGACGTCGATGGCCACCATCGCCGACTGGGGCATCTGCCTGGCCCGGACCGACCCGTCTGTCCCCAAGCACGAGGGGATCACCTATTTCATCGTTGACATGCACTCGGCGGGACTGGACATCCGGCCCCTGCGTGAGCTCACCGGGGCGGCGATGTTCAACGAGGTCTTCATCGACTCGGTCTTCGTGCCCGACGACTGCGTCATCGGCGATGTCGGCGGCGGCTGGGGACTCGCGCGGCTGACCCTGGCCAACGAGCGGGTGTCGATGTCCTCCGGGTCGACCTTCGGCATCGGCGTCGAGTCACTGGTCCGCCTCGCGGCCAAGGCGGACCCCCCGCCGGAGAGCGAGACGGTCCACCGGCTCGGTGCGTTGCTGGCCGAAGCACAGTCGCTCGGGCTCATGACCCACCGCTCGACGCTGCGCTCCCTGGCCGGTGCCGATCCCGGGCCTGGAGCGAGCCTCCGCAAGCTGCTCGGCGCCGAGCACGAGCAACGGGTCCAGGAGCTCGGGTTGTCCATGCTCGGACCCGAGGGCGCGACCACCGAGGGTCGCTCGGCCCGCTGGGTCCAGGGGTTCCTCGCCACCCGGTGCCTCACGGTCGCCGGGGGCACCAGCGAGGTGCAGCGCAACATGATCGGTGAGCGGATCCTCGGACTGCCGAGGGACCCCGAACCGAAAGGCTGAACCCGCTGGTCGGGGGGACGTCTACTGGCGCGAGGACGTGCGTGTTCGGACGCCCTCGGACGCTATCTCGACGAGGAGAAGCCATGACCGATCCCGGCACGTACATCGAGCTCGACGGGCGCCCGGCAGTGTGTTTCGTCCGTACCTACCCGCATCCGATCGAACGGGTCTGGGCGGCGGTCACGACTCCTCAGGGCCTGGCCCGTTGGTTCCCGGCCGAGGTCCAGATCGATCTGGTTCCCGGCGGCGCCGTCACCTACGGGGGCGATCCCTACACCGAGAGCCGTCCGGGCCGGGTCCTGGCGCACGACCCGCCGAGCCACCTGCCCGTCACCTGGGGAGACGACGAGCTGCGCTTCGGGCTCGAACCGCTCGATGACGGAGGATGCCGGTTCACGCTGCTCGATCTCCTCGGCGGTCGGGATGCTGCGGCCCGCAATGCCGCGGGATGGGAGGTCTGCCTCGGCGAGCTCGACAAGCATCTCGGCGGCGAGGCCACCGACGGTCCGCACAGCCCGACCGCCAAGCCCTGGCAACCCTGTTACGACGCGTATGTTGCCGCCAGGCTGCCCTCGGGCGCGCACGTCCCGACCGGACCGCGCCCACCGGCGTGAGGTGACGCACCGGCACTGGGCCGGATCACCAGTTCAGGGTCCCGACCGGGTGTTCGAGAGCGCCCGGGCGGGGGAGGTGCCAGAGTTGCAGCCATGTTCGGATGGAGGACGGCGGCAGCAGCAGCGGCCCTCACGGTGGCGATGGGCTCGCTCGTCGGGCTGGTACCCGCGGCGGCCGCGCCCGCGTCGGCCACAGCGCAGACAGCACCTGAGAATGGGCCGGCGAGCAAGTACGACTGCGCCTTGAGCATCCGACCCGCCGATGCCGCCTTCACCGGCACCGACGGCACCGCGTCGGAGATCGGCTGGGAGGGCAACCAGCAGGGGGTCGTTACCTGCCTCGGCGGGGTGTTCTACATCCAGAACGTCCTCTACCAGAACTACGGCATCGGCTCCGGGAACAACTACGGGTTTGGCATCTACGACGGTACCCCGACCACCTGGACCGACGCCGACGGCTACCTCCCCGCGCAGATCACGTCGTTCAGTGCGGACGGTGCCCGGGTCTCGATCACCGAGTTCGCAGACCGGGTGATTCTCGGTGGGAACCCCTTTGTCGCGGTCTACAGCCGGGTCGCCGTGATGAACCCGACGGCCAAGGTCATCGATGCCGACCCCGAGGCCTCCGCTGGACTGGTGCCGATCGATGCGGCACCCGATGCGGTGGCCCCTCACAGCACGGTCGATCACGACTATGTGATCGTTTCGGACCGGTTCGGGGGCACCTACCCGTGGCCGAGCGCAGCCGCGCTGGCCGCCGCCGGTACCTTCGACGAGCACTTCGCGCACATGGCCAGTTTCTGGAACGGCCAGCTGGCCGGCATCACCGGGATCAACGTCCCCGATCGATCCATCGATGACGCCTACCGCAGCGGGTTCATCTACACCCAGATCTCCCGCAGTGGCGAACAGCTGCACGACGGGGTCAACGGCTATGAGGCGGAGTACAACCACGACGTCATCGGCATCCTGTCCAACCTCTTCACCCAGGGCTATTTCACCGACGCCCACACGCTGCTCCTCGAAGCGCGCAACGCCATGGAAGCACCGGGCCAAGGCTTCTACGACGACGGTGTCTGGACGTACTCGCTGCCATGGGCTCTCTACCTGATGAAGACGGGAGACCTGACCTTCGTGAAACAGAATTTCGATTCGGAGGGTCCCTTCGGGGCCGCGCAGCCGAGCATCGAGGACACCGCCCACGCGATCGCCGCCGGTAGGACCAGCCCGACGGGGATCATGAAGGCAACCGACGATATCGACACCCAGGGCGACTGGACGACCGACGACTACTCGGCACTCATCGGCCTGGCTGCCTACCGCTACCTCGCCGAGCGGGTAGGGAACGCTGGCGAGGTGGCCTGGGCGACCCAGCAGTACAACAGCCTGCTGTCGGCTACCGACAAGACGCTGGGTGCGACCATCGCCCGTTACCACCTCGACTTCGTACCGTGCTCGATCAACCAACCCAACCGCGACAACCGGTGCAAGGATCCCGAGGACGCCAACTGGATGTCCCCCCTCGGCGCTTGGGCCTGGGACGCATCGCTGTTCGGGGCGACGGTCAAGGGCCCGGGCGTGACGATGATCGATGCCACGTACGACTACGGCTTCGCCCGCCTCAAGGGCAAGCTCCCCCCCAACACGTTCGGCGGGTTTCCCGGTGACTACTACTCGACCGGCTACAACGCCGGCTATGGGACGGCCGGACTGTCCAGCACGCACCACCGGGACCAGGGGATCTTGAGCTACGAGTTCATGATCGCCAACAGTGAGAGTGGCCCGTACTCGTGGTGGGAGAGCTCGGCCGCTCCGTCGACCCACACGCCGTGGCAGGGACGGCACCCGACCAGCGGGCAGGGTGCCTCTCCGCACTCCTGGGGAATATCCCAGGCCAACGGTGTGCTGCTCGCCTCGTTGGTGGCCCAGCGCACCGACGGCGACCTCGTCGTGGGTCGGGGGGTCCCGAGCGCGATGGCTCAGCCGTACCTCGCCGATCTCGGTCACCAACTTCCCGACGACCGACGGGCGGAGGCTCAGCGTCAAGATCTCATCGGGCAATCTGTCGGAGACGCTCACCCTGCGCGGCCAGCCACGGTCAGGCCGGGTGCTCTTCGAGCTGCCAGCGTTCGTCGACAACATCGCGGGCACCTCGACCGGGCGGATCGACCAGGGAACCGGGACCGTCACCCTCTCACCAGGGACGAAGAGCGTCACCGTCCGACTCAGCGCGGCCCGGACATGATCCGAACGATCCGCCAACCGTCGTCCGACCGCGGTCAGGACCGGATGAAGGCCAGCAGATCGGCGTTGATCGTCGCGGCTTCGGTGGTCGGCATACCGTGCGGGAATCCGGCGTACGTCTTGAGTGTCCCGTTCTGCACGAGCTTCGCGGACAGCGGGCCGGAGTCGGCGTAGGGGACGATCTGGTCGTCATCGCCGTGCATCACCAGCACGGGCACGCTGATCTTCTTGAGGTCCTCGGTGAAGTCGGTCTGGGAGAAGGCAACGATGCCGTCGTAGTGTGCCTTGGCTCCGCCCATCATCCCCTGCCGCCACCAGTTCTCGATGATGGCCTCCGAGGGTTCGACGCCGGGCCGGTTGAAGCCGTAGAAGGGTCCCGATGGCAGGGCCCGGTAGAACACTGACCGGTTGGCTGCCAGCTGGGCCTGGAGATCCTCGAACACGCTCTTCGGCAGGCCGCCCGGGTTGGCGTCGGTCTGCACCATGAGGGGTGGGACCGAACTGATGAGTACCGCTTTGGCGACGCGGGCTTCACCATGCCGGGCGATGTAATGGACGACCTCGCCGCCTCCGGTCGAGTGGCCGACATGGACGGCGTCGCGGAGATCGAGGTGTGCGGTCAGCGCTGCCAGGTCGTCGGCATAGTGGTCCATGTCGTGACCGTCGCCGGTCTGGGAGGATCGGCCGTGCCCACGCCGGTCGGCAGCGACGACCCGGTAGCCGTGGTCGAGGAAGAACAGCATCTGGGTGTCCCAGTCGTCGGCCGAGAGCGGCCAGCCATGGCTGAACACGATCGGTTGACCGGACCCCCAGTCCTTGTAGAAGATGTCCGTGCCGTCGGTAGTGGTGATCGTGCCCATGCAAGGTCCTCCTGTGTGGAATCCCTCGCGAGCCAAGATTGCCAGGTCTCGACGACCAGGGCCTGCATCAGCTCATGGGCACTATCCGATACCCGAAGGCAGCGTAACCATGTCCAGACGACCGTCGGTAAGCCGTGTGCGGGAAAACCGCATGCACGGATTGAAAGGGGGATGGGGAACCGGGCCTTCACAGGCACCGCGCCCCTGACCACCAATGCCAGCCTTCGGCGATGTCGTCCCCGGCGCGGGAACCCGTTACCACCGAGCCCGCCCGATGGGCCGGGACCAGCCCCGTGGATCTCGCACGGTGAGCCGCCCGGCACCGGTGGCGCGGTGAGCGCACCGGAGGGCACCGGGAGCCGCTTCGATCTCACCGGCAAGGTGGCGTTGGTCACCGGGGGCAGCCGGGGGCTCGGGAGGGAAATGGCCCTCGGCTTCGCCGAGGCGGGTGCGGACGTGATCGTGGCGAGCCGCAAGATCGACGCCTGCGAGGAAGTCGCCGCCGCGGTCGAGGCCATGGGGAGGCGCTCGCTGGCCATCGCGGTCAACGTGACCCGGTGGGACGAGCTCGACGGCCTGGTCGGCGCTGCCTACGAGGCGTTCGGGACGGTCGACGTGCTGGTCAACAATGCCGGGATGTCACTGCTCTACGGTGACCTGGGCGACGTCACCGAGGCCATGTGGGACAAGGTGGTCGGGCTCAACCTGAAGGGCCCGTTCCGCCTCACGGCACTGGTCGGTCCCCGGATGGTGGCGACCGGCGGCGGGTCGATCATCAACATCTCGAGCACCGGGTCGATCCGGCCGGCGCCGTTCATGCTTCCCTACGACGCCGCCAAGGCCGGGCTCAACGCGCTCACGGTCGGCTTCGCCCACGCGTACGGCCCCACCGTGCGGGTCAACTGCATCATGGCCGGACCGTTCTACACCGACGTGAGCAAGGAGTGGGACCTGCCGTCGCTCGAGGCCGAGCTCGAGCGCAGGCATGCCCTCGGACGGGCCGGCCGGCCGGACGAGATCGTGGGCAGCGCGCTCTATTTTGCATCTGCTGCGTCCAGCTTCACCACGGGAGCGGTGCTCCGGGTCGACGGCGGCATCCCCTGAGCCGTCGCCGGGCGGCTCAGCGTCCGGTGGCCCGGTCCTCCGCGGCCGTGAAGTCGGGATCCTGCTGGATCTCGACTGTGTTCCCGGCGGGGTCGACGAACCAGATCTGGATCGTCGACCCCTGGGCCCCGCGCACGACGGGGATGCCCCGATCCTCGAGCTCGGAGATCGCGGCCGCGAGATCGGTGACCGCAAAGCACACGTGGGGTCCGGCGGGCCGGATCTGGTCGGTGCCCGGGTCGGCGTCGACGAGGTGGAGCTGGGCGTTGCCCGTGCCGAACCAGTGCCCATCGATCCCGGGGATGACCGGACGGACGTCGTCAGGCAGCTCGAGCAGGTGCCGGTAGAACTCGACGGTCGCAGGCAGATGACCCTCGACGTTGAAACTGTGGTGGAGGGTTCTGGTGACCTTCACCGCGGGCCCCCGGCCGTACCGCTCACTTCGGCCACCCGTCGGGCACCACCACGTCGGTGATCGAACGCGGGTCGACCGGTTGGTGGGTGTTGCCGGCCTCGTAGACGGCGAAGCAGAGCTGCAACGCCTTGATCGCTTCGTCGGCGCTCATCACGGGCGGCGCACCGGAGAGCAGCGTGTCGATGAAGTTGGCCGACGACCTCCGGAATCCGGTGCCCCAGTCGGCGTCCAGGTGCGCGAACGATGTCGTGGTCTGGCTGCCCTTGGCGCCGTCGTAGAGCACCACCGCGGGGAGATCCAGCATCTCCCCGGTGCACCGGGTCACCCAGAGGAAGCCGGCATCGCCCTGGACCTCGAAGAACTCGTCCGCCCCGTAGTAGCCGCTGCGCAGCCACATCTGTGGGGCGTAGGAGACCTCCATGGAGCCGAGGACCTCGGGGTCCTCGTACTCGAAGATGGCGGCCAGCGGCTCGAAGAAGTAGTCACGGCGGCGGACCACCGCCTGCACCGACACGATGTCCTGGTCGAGGAGCCAGAGGGCCACCGCGTACTTGTGGATCATGTCGTCGAAGAGGTGGCCGCCCGGGCTGGAGGAGGTCATCCGCCAGACGTAGCCGTCCGCGTCCAGACCGGACTGGAAGGGGGACTCGGTCTGGCCGACCACCGTCCTCGTGCGCAGGTTGGTCGGCTTGCCGATCGCTCCGTCCTCGATGAGCCGCTTGGCCAGTTCGAGCGGCGGGTAATGGCGGAAGCACTCGCTCACCCGGAGGACGAGGCCGGCCCGCTCGGCCGCCGCGGCCATCTCTCTGGCTTCGATCACGGTGTTGGCGAGGGGCTTCTGGCACGAGACGTGCTTCCCGGCGGCGAGCGCTGCGAGCACGTGTGCGTGGTGGAGGTTGGTCGGGGTGAGGATCTCGACGGCGTCGATCTCGGGGTTGGCCAGCATGGCGTCGAGATCGGTGTACGCCGCCGGTGCGCCCCAGACCGCGGCCATCTCTGCGGCGCGTCCCTCCCGTGGGTCGCAGACCGCGACCACCGAGCAGCGGGGGTCCTCCAGATAGCCGGCCACGTTCATCGCGGCGATGTTCCCCGCTCCGACGATTCCGATCCTCACCATGTCATCGAGTGGAGCCATGGCGCTCACAGTACCCGGCCGGTCCCGCCCGGAGCGAGGGTCATGAATCGGTGGCGGATCGGGCACCGCCGTCCGGCCTACCGCCGGATCGGAGCTTGTCCTTGACCACCTTGCCGGTCGCGTTGCGAGGCAGGGCGTCGACGATGTGCCACTGGCGGGGCACCTTGTATCGGGCGAGCCGCTCCAGGGTGTACTCGCGGAGCTCGTCGGGAGTCGCCTCCATCCCCGGCCGGAAGGCCACGAAGGCCTCCACGTCCTCGCCGAGGACTGGGTGCTCGACGCCGACTACAGCCACCTCGTGCACGGCCGGGTGGGATTCGATGACGTATTCGACGTCGGTCGGGTGGATGTTGTTGCCGCCCCGGATGATGACGTCCTTGCTCCGTCCGACGATGTAGAGGTAGCCGTCCTCGTCCAGGCGACCGAGGTCGCCCGTAACCAGCCAGCCGTCGACCCAGGTCCGGGCCGTCGCCTCCGGGTCGTCGAAGTACTCGCGGGGACGGCCGGGGATCCGCATCCGCACCTGACCCACCTCGCCTGCGGCCGCCACCTGGCCCGACTCGTCCAGGCAGACGATCTCTGCGGGAGGCAGCGGCTTCCCGACCGAGCCGGGCCGGCGCACCGCCTCCCCGGGGGGCATGAGGCAGTACACCGATCCGGCCTCGGTCATGCCGTAGTTGTTGGAGACGAGTGCGGTCGGCATCCGCTCCTGCAGCCGTTCGAGCACCTCGGGGGAGAGCGGCGCGCTGCCCACGGAGCAGAGCTGGACCGAGCTCAGGTCGGCCGAGTCGAACCGCGGGTGCTCGAGCAGCAGGGTCGCCATTGCCGGGACCAGGAACACCGATCCTGGGCGCTCGGATTCGACGGTCTCGAGCCAGAGCCCGGCGTCGAAGGAGGGCATGTAGATCCCGCGGAGCCCGAGCTTCATCGGGGTGGTCACGAAGGAGAGGCCGGCGAAGGTGTAGGGAGGGCTGGCATGGAGCCACCCACCCCCGCTCCACTGCGGTTTGTCGAAGGGGACGAGCGATGCGTTGTCGTGGCGAATGGCGACGGCCTTCGGGTTCCCGGTGGTCCCCGACGTGTAGAGGATCTCCGAGAGCTCGCCGCCCTCCCGGGGAACCTGGAAGTAGGTCGGATCCGCTGCCATCGTCTCACCCCAGGAAGCGGTGGCCCCTGGGGCGCGGTCGTCGGTGCTCGCACCGACCGGATCCGCGCCCTCGCGCGCAGCGGGTACCGAGATCACGACCGGCGGGCGCTCGTCCCCGTACCGGGGGAGGAGGGACTCCTCGACGACGACCGCACTCGCGCCGGAGTGGGCCAGCATCCTGGCCAGCTCGGGTTTGGTGAGCTGTGGGTTGAGGGGCACCGCGGCCCCTCCGGCGCGGTGGACTGCTGAGTAGGCGACCATCCACCGGAGTGCGTTGGTCGCATCGAGATGGAGGGCTACCCGATCGCCCGGCCGGACGCCGCCGTCGACCAGGGAGCGGGCCACGCGACTCGCCGCGGTGTCCCACTGGGAGAAGGTCAGCGAGCCGACACCGACCACCCGGTAGGCGGACTCGTCGCCGAAGGCCTCGGCCATTGCGTGGAGCTGTTCAGAGGGGAGTGCGACCACGTCGGTACCGCTACTGCCTGACCATGGCGTCTTCGGCCTCCGATTCGGCATCCAGCCACGGGAGGCCGTCGACCTCGACAACGACCTCTCTGAGGCCGCCGGTGAAGCGGAAGGGTGCCCGGTAGCGGCGGGTGACCGGGAGTCCGTCACTGAACCCGCAGGTGAGGCCCGCACCGGTCAGCGAGAACCGGGTCACGGTGAACCGGGGGATCTCGAGGACGGCGCACGGCTCGCCGTCCACCTCGAGGTGGCCGATGCCCCGGTGGTTGCCGTTGCGCTCGAACCGGAACCCGACCTCGTGCCGGCCTGCCGGCACCGGCCGGTCGGCTTCGACCGCCATCTCCTCGAGGGAGACGAAGTTGTGCACGTAGGCGAGCCTCCCCTCGGTCAGGTACAACGACCACCCTCCCAACCCGGAGCCCTGGGCCACCAGCACACCCTCGGCCACCGGTCCCGTGCCCGGTCCGGGGATGTCGACGACGGCCCGGATCCGGTGGTCCCGGTTGCGCACGTTGACCGCGACCATCTCGGGCACGGGACCGGTCCCCGGGTAGTAGACGTAGCGGGCGCGCTCGGGCGTCTGGCGCGGTCTGTCGAAGACGAGCTCCGAGAAGGCGCGGTTGTCGAGAGGAAGGACCCCGTAGGTGCGGGCCTCCTCCCACCAGCGGTCGACCATCCGCTGCAGGCGCTCCGGCTCCTCGCCGGCGAGGTCATGGCACTCGGACGGGTCGACCTCGACGTGGTACAGCTCCCACCGGTCCTCCTCGAATCCGTGGGAGGTGTCCTGCATCGGGTGGAACGAGACGACCTTCCACCCCTCGAGGTAGAGGGCGCGGCACCCGAAGATCTCGAAGTACTGCACGGTGTGGCGATCGGGGGCGTCCGGCTCGGTGAGCGAGGCGGCGAACGAGGTGCCGTGGACCGGTGACTGGGCCACGCCGCCCAACGAGTCCGGCACGTCGAGCCCGAGCAGCTCGAGCAGGGTCGGCATGACGTCGATGGCGTGGACGAATTGCCGGCGGGGGAGGGCGGTCCGATCGGTGCCGGCCGGCCAGTGGACGATGAGGGGGTCGGCCACTCCACCTTCGTGGACCTCGCGCTTCCATCGTCGGAACGGCGTGTTCCCGGCAACCGTCCAACCCCACGGGTAGTTGTTGTGGCAGAGCGGGCCGCCGATCTCCTCGATGCGACGCTCCGCCTCTTCGACGGAGCGGGGTGCGCCGTTCCAGGGACGCAGGTCGTTGACCGAGCCGGTCGGTCCGCCCTCCGAGCTCGCTCCGTTGTCGGAGACGACGATGAACACCGTCCGGTCGAGCTCCCCGGTCCGCTCGAGGAAGTCGACCAGCCGTCCGATGTGATGGTCGGTATGGGAGAGGAACCCGGCGAACGCCTCCATGTAGCGCGCGTAGAGCCGCCGTTCGTCGGCGGTCAGCGAATCCCAGGCAGGCACCCACTCCGGTCGGGGGGAGAGCTCGGTCCCCTCCGGGAGGAGGCCGGCGGCCGTCTGGCGCTCGAAGGTGGCCTCGCGCCAGGCGTCCCATCCGGCGTCGAAGTGGCCGCTGTAGCGGTCGATCCAGGGCCGCGGCGACTGGTGGGGCGAGTGGCAGGCCCCCGTGCAGAAGTAGAGGAAGAACGGCTTGGCGGGGTCGATGGCGCGGAGCTCGGCCACATACCCGGTGGCCGTGTCCACGAGGTCCTCGGTCAGGTGGTAGCCGTCCTCAGGAGTCACCGGGGGCTGGACCCGGTGGTTGTCCGAGATGAGTGCCGGAACGAACTGGTGGGTCTCTCCCTCGAGGAACCCGTAGAACCGCTCGAATCCCCGACCCAGCGGCCAGTTGTGGCGCGGGGCGGCATGATGGCACTCGCCTTCGGGGGTGAGGTGCCACTTGCCGACTGCGTAGGTGGCATAGCCCTGCTCGAGGAGGATCTGGCTCAGGAAGCCGTTGGCCCGGGAGATCGTCGAGTCGTACCCCGGAAAGCCGGTGGCCAGTTCGGCCACCCGGCCCATGCCGTTGCTGTGGTGGTTCCGTCCGGTGAGGAGACAGGACCTCGTCGGCGAGCAGAGCGCGGTCGTGTGGAAGTTGGTGTACTGCACACCGGCCTCGGCCAACCTGTCGAGGACGGGGGTGTCGATGTCCGAGCCGTAACACCCGAGCTGGGCGAAGCCGACATCGTCGAGGACCAGGAGCACCACGTTGGGCGAGCCGGCCCGGGGCCGACGTGCCTCGGGCCACCAGGGCTCCGAGGTGGTGAAGTCGTCACCGATGACGCCGCGGAACTCGCCAGGCTCCATGTCCGGTCAGCCCCGCCCGGCGCATGCCGACACACGGTGCGGTCGGAGAGCAGGGGGGGTGGCCACGCGCACCGGCTCACTCTATGCGGGTCGGCGAACCACCCGCCGGGGCCGCGTCGCGGACGGGGATAGCATCGCGACGATCCGCCGGATACCCCGGCGCACCCGAATCGCCGGATCTCCCGGCCCGTCCGAGGAGGTCTCGACCGATGCGCCGCTCAGAGGAACCACCGGCGACGGTCGAGTCCGGTCGGGTGCGTGCCCGGCTCGAGGAGCTCGGCCTCTCGCTGCACGGACCCCACCCTCCCCACGACCCGCTCGACGCCGTCGTGGTCCACGGTGGTATTGCGAGGACATCCGGACAGCTTCCCCGGATCGACGGGAACCTGACCTGCTGCGGCACCCTCGGAACCTCGGTGAGCGTCGAGGAGGGAACCGCAGCGGCGGCCGTCTGCGCGCTCAACGCCCTCTCCGTGCTCGAGTCGGCTCTGGGCACGCTCGACCGGGTCGTGCGGGTGCTCACGGTGACCGGCTACGTTGCCTCGGCCCCCGACTTCCACCGGCAGCCCGAGGTGGTCGACGGGGCGAGCACGGTGCTGTTCTCCGTCTTCGGCGAGGCCGGCCGCCACACCCGTTCGGCGATCGGAGTTGCGGCTCTTCCCCGGGGTGGTGCGGTGGAGATCGAGGTCACGGTGGCGGTCAGGGACTGACACGGCGTCAGACTGCCCGGACTGAGCAACCCTGAGGGACACCGAGAGACGAGGAGATCGTGATGGAGGAGCGGGACACCCCTACGGGCGGCATTGCGCCGCAGCTGCGCGAGCTGGGCGCGGCGACGCTGGGCGAGAGCGGGGCGCTCCGGATGCCCGCGCGGATCCGCCCGGTCTGGACGGGCGCCGCACTGGCAGCTCCGGCGTTTCCGGTCGCATGTACGCCGGGCGACAATCTTGCCATCCACGTCGCGGTGGCCCGGGCCCCCGCCGGCTCGGTCCTGGTCGTCGATGTCGGCGACGTGCCCGAGCGTGGGTACTGGGGAGAGGTGCTGACGACCGGGGCACTCTCCCGCGGCCTCGCCGGCCTGGTCATCGACGGAGGGGTTCGTGACGTCGGTGCCCTCGAGCACCTCGGCTTCCCGGTCTTCTCTACGACGGTGTCCCTGCCCGGTGCGACCAAGTCGAAGCGGGGCACCGCCGGGGTGGCGACGACTGTGGCGGGGGTTCCCGTGTCGCCCGGTGACTGGGTGATCGGTGATGTCGACGGCGTGGTGGTGGTGAAGCTAAGCGAGCTGGACCGAGTTCTTGCCGCGGGCCGGGCGCGCGCAGACGCAGAAGGCGGGTATTTCGCCGAGCTCGAGGGCGGCGCGACCACCGTGGGCCTGCTCGGCCTGGACGCATCACTCATCGATGTCGGAGGAGCGCCGGGATAGCCGACCGGCAAGTAATTATATAGCCGTCCGGCAAGTCGCCCGGAGGGTCGTGTCGTCGGGGCTCAGTGGGTCGTGTAGTTGATCGGCCCGGCACCCTTGACGCCGATGGCGAAGCAGAAGCAGTGGATGGACGCGTTGTCGCTGACCGGCCGGAGGCTGTGGACGGCATCCGGTGGGATATGGACCAGGTCACCCTGGGCGATCAGCCGCTCCTCGTCCGCGATCGTCATGATGCCCCGCCCGCGGAGCACGTAGTAGAACTCGTGGGTCGGGTGCGAATGCGGGTCGACCAAGCCGCCGCCCGGCACCTCGAATTCGTTGACGAGCTCGAGGAAGCCGCCGTCGGTCTGCTCCTTCATCTCCCGGGAGTGCACCATCCACCACACCGGCACCGTGCCGTTGTGCTCGACGACGGGGGCGTCGTTCTCGATGTTGCGAACGTCCATCACCATGTGGTCTCCTTTGGGCACGACACTCCGCCAGATAGTACCCAACCCGCTGAGCCGGGAGGCCTGGGCGCCCTTCGGGTGGCTGCCGGTGGAGGACACCGACCCCCGTGACGGTGCAGAACGCCTGGAGTTCGCCTGGGGGGACGTCCATGTCAACCGCATCGCCCATCGGCGCGACGAGGTGCCGGCGACCGACGGGGGTCTCCTCTGCCAGATGCTGTTCCGGCATGAGACCCACACCCAGGTCCTGATGCCGCTCGACGTGCCTGCGGTGGTGGTGGTCGCCCCGCCGGGGGCGGATCTGACCACACCGGCCGGTGCCGAGGCGGTGCGCGCCTTCCGGATGGAGCCGCTCTCGTCCGTCGTGCTCCACCGGGGTACGTGGCACTGGGGACCCTTCCCGGTGGGGGCGGACTCGGTGGAGCTCTTCAATGTCCAGGGTCTTCGCTACGCCGAGGACAATGAGTGCGTCGACCTCGAGGAAGCCGGAGCACCGGTGGAGGTCCGCCTCTGAGGGTGGCCCAGCGACCGCCTCGGGTCGCCGGGGACGTCGTGGGAGTCGGTTCGTGCAAGGATGCCCGAAGAACGGCTGTTGACATCGCTAATCTCAGTGCCTTAAGAACTGGGCCATCGATCTGTCGTCTGGGGGGACGTCGCTCCGGCGACGGTCCGGTGCGACGGGTCCCGAAAGAAGGACGTGAGACATGGGTCGCAATGGGGGGAACCGACTGATCGGGGCAACAGTTGTCCTGGGAGTCATGGCGATCGCCGCCGGGTGCTCGAACAACAGCTCGACGCCGACGACCACCTCGACCACCGGAGCGTCCTCGTCGACGACCTCGTCGACCGGCGCCGGCGTCAGCGTCGGATCTGGTCAGCCGGTCGTCGTCGGCTCGATCGCCACGCTGACCGGTGCCATCGCATCCAACTTCGACGGCACACCGTCTGGCATGCAGGCCTACTTCGACTACATCAACAGCCAGGGCGGCGTCAACGGCCACAAGTTCGACCTCAACTACAACCTCGACGACGGCAGCGACCCTGCCACCTTCACCCAGCTGTCCCACACCCTCATCGAGCAGGACCATGTCTTCGCCGTGCTCGCCTCCTCGTTCTTCTTCACGCCCAATTTCTTCGTGTCGACCGGCACGCCCACCTTCGGGTACAACGTCTCGGGCAACTGGGCCGGACCCGACAACCTGTTCGCCGCCGGCGGCTCGACCCAGAACTACAACGCGGGCGGCCCCGCGGTCGCGTATGCCATCAAGCAGACCGCCTCGAAACGCGTGGCGGTCATCAGCTACGGATCAGCCATCACCTCCTCGTACGATGCATGCAACGCCGACGCCACGAACCTGTCCAACGCCGGCATCAACGTCGTCTACACGGACCTCGACGCCGGCTTGGGGGCCACCTTCACCTCGGCCGTTCAACGCATGCAGGCGGACAACGTCGACTTCGTCCTGAGCTGCATGCAGGCTTCCGACAGCATCACCATGGCCCGCGAGATGCAGCAGTACGGCCTCACCAACGTCCACCAGCTCTGGTTCGACGGCTACGACTACAGTCTGCTCAAGCAGTACAACTCGATCATGCAGGGCGTCTACCTCAACGCCAACGGGAGCGTTCCCTTCAGCTCCGTGAGTTCCTACCCGGGCCGCTACCCCGGCGAGGCCAACTATCAGTCCATCATGAAGAAGTACGAGCCGAGCTTCGAATACTCCCAGGAAGCGCTCCAGGGTTGGCAGTCGGCCGCATTGCTGGTCGCCGGCGTGAGGGCTTCGGGCAGCGATGTGACCCAGGCCAACGTCATCGCCAACATCAACAAGATCACCAATGACACCGGAGGTGGCGTTGCGGACGTCACCAACTGGAAGACCGCCCACAACGAGTCCATCACGACGTACCCGTTGTGCAGCGCCTTCGTGCGGGTCAAGGGCAACAGCTTCCTGCCCGCCCTCAACCCCGCACCCGGCGTGTTCGATTGCTTCGGCAACGGCAAGCCCGTGAACGGGGGTGTGCCGTCGACACAGGTGTACGGAAGTGGTACTCCCAGCGACATCGCATCGCGGGTCAATCTGAAGAATCCCGTGTTGGTAGCGCCCCCGGCGGGAACCCCGGGGACGTGAGCCGGCCCGGCCCGGGCGAGACGGCGACAAGGGGCGACCAGTGAGCCAATTCATCGGCTTTGCCATTCCCGGCATCCCCTATGGGTGCACCTTTGCCATCGTCGCCGTCGGCCTGGTCCTCACCTACCAGGCCACCGGCGTCTTCAACTTCGCCTTCGGCGCCCAGGCCTACGTGTCGGCCTATGCCTTCACCAGGCTCGTCCAGAGCGCGGGCCTCCCCGTCTGGCTGGCCTTCATCCTCTCCGTGGTCATCCTGGCCCCCGCTCTTGGGCTCGTCCTCGACCGGCTCCTCTTCCGCAAGATCCCCAACACCAATACCACGGCCAAGCTCGTGGTCGGCATCAGCCTCTTCGTCGGAATTCCGGTCTTGATGCAGGTGCTGTTCGGAAGCCAGAACATTTACGACGCGCCCAGCATCCTCTTCAATCCCAACATCATCTACTTCCACGTCTTCACTGCACCCTTCAGCGGCACCGATCTGAGCTCGGTGGTGTGCACGGCAGTCGTCCTCATCGCCCTGGTGATCCTCATGCGCTTCACCAATCTCGGTCTCCAGATGCGAGGGGCGGTCGAGAGCCGGCGCCTCGTGCAGCTCGACGGGGTGAACTCCGGCAAGGTGGTGGCCACGGCTTGGGCCATCTCGAGCTTCATGGCCGGACTCGCCGGGGTGATCCTCGCCCCCCTCAACAACCAGCTCTCGTTCTTGCCGTACGCCACGCTCATGGTGGCCGCCTTCGCCGCCGCAGCCTGGGCTTCGTTGCGGTCCCTGCCCATCGCCGCCATCGTCGGCGTGTTGATGGGGATGCTCACCCTGCTGCTGCAGGGCTACCTACCGTCGAGTTCCAGTTTGTCGGCGGCCGTCCTCTATTCGGTGCCGTTCATCGTGCTCGTCGCTGCCCTTCTCATCGTGCCGGGCATGCGAAGTCTCGACGACACGAAGGACCCGATGGCCTCGGTCGATCCCCCGGTGCCACCAACAATCCAGTCCATGCGCGCCCCGCAGCTCGACCGGATCATCCGCCGCGCCTGGTACCTGCTCCTCGGGGCGTTCATCGTTTCGATGCTGACCTGGATCCCCCCGACGTGGACGTTCGTGTTCAACGAAGGTCTGGCCTTCTCGGTCATCTTCCTGTCCATCACGCTGATCACCGGGATGGGGGGCCAGCTCTCATTGGCCCAGGCCACCCTCGCCGGGGTCGGCGCTTTCACTGCCGCCCAGCTCGCCAACCACCTCGGGCTGAACATGCTGCTCGGCGGCATCGTCGGGGCGGCGCTCGCTGCGTTGGTGGCCACCGTCCTCGCCTTGGCCTCGCTGCGCCTCAAGGGCCTCGGGCTCGCCCTGATGACCATCGCGGCCGCCCTCTTCTTCGACAATTCCATCTTCGACCAGTCGAGCATCAGCAACGGGGTCTCCCTGACCATCCAGGAGAAGTGGGTCGGATTCGGGCTCTTCAACCCGAACGGTCACAGCGTCTTCGTCCTCGAGATGATCGTGCTCACCCTCGGCGTCGTCGCCGTCCTCCTCATCCGGAAGGGCACCATCGGCCAATACCTGTCAGCGATGCGGGGCAGCGAGACAGCGTCTGCCGGGCTCGGCATCAACCTGACCTGGCAACGGGTGATGATCTTCGCCATCTCAGGGGCGATGGCCGGCGTCGGCGGGACCCTGCTCGTCATCCAGCAGCAGACCATCAACAACGAGGCGTTCAGCTATGAGCTCGGGTTGGCCTTCGTGGTCATCGTGGTCACGACCGGAGTCTCGACCGTCGAGGGAGCCATCCAGGGGGGTATGGGCTTCGTCATCATCCAGCAACTCCTCTCGTACCTGCCCGCCCGATTGGGCGGCAACAGCCTCGTCCTCGTCTTCTTCGCCTTCGGTGCCCTCCAGTACGCCAACCATCCCGAGGGCGTCCTCGACTATCAGAAGCGCGTGTGGACCCTGCGCTTCGAACGCTTGCTCTTCAAGCCGAAGGGACCGGACGTGCCGGTATCGGCCGGGCCCACCTCCGGTGCCGGTGGGATGAACGGACCATCACCGGCCGGCGGTGTCATTGTCGAGGCCATCGGTGCCGAGCCGGGGAGACCCACGTGACCGCCGCGGGCCCTACGGTCACTGCCGAGGCACCCCTGCTCGAGGTGATTGCAGTCAGCAAGTCGTTCGGCGGAATTGCCGCGGTCAGCGACATGAGCTTCACCCTCTCGCGAGGCGAGAGCGTGGGTCTGGTCGGTCCCAACGGTGCCGGGAAGACGACCTTGTTCAACTGCATCTGCGGTCAGCTCAAACCGGAGCGGGGCAGCATCACCCTCTTGGGCGAGAGCATCGTCGACTTGCCGGTCTACAAGAGGGCCCGGCGCGGGATCGGGCGGACCTATCAGCGGGTCGAGGTCTTCCCGGACATGAACGTGCGCGAGCACCTCCTCGTCGCCGAGCGCGCCCATCGTGGTGACGGCCACCTCTGGCAAGACCTCCTCAACATGAGCAAGCCGAAGGCTGAAGAGCTGCAACGAGTGGCCGAGATCCTCAGCTTGGTGGGCATCGCCGATCGAGCTGACACGCCGGTCTCCGCCCTCGGCCTCGGGTCGTGCCGGCTGGTCGAGTTGGCACGCGCACTCGTGTCCGATCCGGTGCTCTTGCTGGCTGACGAGCCCTCGTCCGGTCTCGACATGCAGGAGACCGAGGAGTTGGCGCATGTGCTGCGCACGCTCCAGCGGGAGCGTGGCATGGCCGTCCTGCTGGTCGAGCACGACCTGTCCATGGTCGGCGCCGTGGTCGACCGTACCTTGGTCATGGACCTCGGCTCCATGGTGGCCGAGGGTACGTTCGACGAAGTCATGGCCGACCCCAAAGTACGAAATGCATACCTCGGGAAGACCGCGTGACCACCGATCCGAATCCGGTGGCCACCGGAGCAGGCGCACCGCCCGCACTCGAGGTCGAGCACGTGAGCGCTTCCTACGGTCCGTATCGGGCCCTGTTCGACGTGAGCTTCACGGTGCCCGCCGGCGGAGTGACCGCGCTCTTGGGCTCGAACGGATCGGGTAAGTCGACGGTGGCCCGAGTGGTGAGCGGCCTCTTGGCGAGCACGACCGGGAGCATCCGGATCGGCGGACGGGACGTGACGCTCAAACCCGCTTTCAAGATCGCCCGGGGGGGCATGGCCCATGTCCCCGAAGGCCGGGCCATCTTCTCCAGCCTCACCGTGGAGGAGAACCTCACCCTCGCCTTCCGCCAGCGCCTCGGCCGGAAGCGAGCCGGTGCCGCGCTCGAACAGGCGTACACGACCTTCCCGATCCTCGGTGAGCGGCGCAAGCAGCGAGGCGGGACGCTCTCCGGTGGGCAGCAGCGTCTCCTCTCCCTGGCCAAGGTGCTCATGGCGCCGCCCGAGGTGCTCGTGGCCGACGAGCTCTCACTCGGACTTGCGCCCGTCGTGATCGACGCCGTCTACGACGGGTTGCGGAAAATCAACCAGGCTGGAACGGCGCTCTTGATCGTCGAGCAACAGGTGGACCGGGCAATCGGCCTGTGTCAACAGGCGGTGGTCCTCGAGCACGGAGCCGTGGCGTTCTTCGGTCCCTCCAACGATGCCATGAGAGCCGTCGAGCAAGTCCTGGCAAGTCGGGGCCGGGCGGCAAGCTCGGCCGTGTGACGGTCCTGGGAGGGGAACACCGGGAGGAAGCCGGCACCGTACACTGCAAGGCTGAGCGATGGACGGCAGCACACGGGACCGCGCCGCACGGTGACGGTGTGACGGACAACGAGGAGATGGCATGAGCGACGAGGGACGCGACGCAGTCGTCGTCGACGTGGTACGGACGACGTTGGGCAAACGGGGGGCGCGCTCGCCAACTGGCACCCGGTCGATCTCCTGAGCTTCGCTCTGGGCTCCCTGCTCGGCCGCACCGGGGTCGATCCGGAGCTCGTCGACGACGTCATCGGGGGCTGTGTGACCCAGGTGGGCGAGCAGAGCACCAACGTCACCCGGAACGCATGGGTCGCAGCCGGCCTGCCGCAGACGGTTCCCGCCACCACCGTCGACCGCCAGTGCGGCTCATCGCAACAGGCGATGCACTTCGCAGCCGCCGGCGTCCGGGCCGGTCACTACGACATGGTCATCGCCTGCGGGGTGGAATCGATGAGCAGGGTTCCGCTCGCCTCCAACGCCCGCGGGGGCACGGGACCCTTTCCGCCGTCGTTCCTCGAGGCCATCGACGGCCGCCTCTGGGCACAGTTCCGGGTGGCTCAGGTGCTCGCCGACCGGTACGGGGTGACCCGCAAGGAGATGGACGAGTTCTCGCTCGAGAGCCACCGTCGGGCGGCCGACTCCTGGGACTCGGGCCACTTCTCGCGTGAGGCCGTGCCGGTGCCGATCAAGGACGAGGAGGGCGGGTTGACCGGTGGGTCCCTCGACACCGACGAGGGGATCCGGCGCGGCGGAACCATCGACACCCTGGGTGGTCTTCCCCCGGCCCAGTCCTGGGAACCGGACACCGCCCCCGAGATCACCGCCGGGAACTCCTCGCAGATGACCGACGGCGCAGCGGCCATGCTGATCGTCGAGCGCTCGGTAGCCGAGCGGCTCGGCCTGCCCGCCAGGGCCCGGTTCGCCCATGCGACGGTGGCGGCGGACGACGCGGCGATCGTGCTCTCGGCCCCGGTGCCGGCCACCCAGCGGCTCCTCGACCGCTCGGGCATGACGATCGACCAGTTCGACGCCATCGAGTGCAACGAGGCGTTCGCCTCCATCCCCCTGATGTGGCTCCGTGCCTTTCCGACCGATCCCGAGCGGCTCAACCCGCGCGGGGGAGCGATCGCCATCGGACATCCCCTGGGGGCCAGCGGGGTGCGTCTGGCCGCCACCCTGATCAACCACCTCGAGGCCACCGGCGGCCGCTACGGCTTCCAGACCATGTGCGAGGGTGGCGGTCAGGCCAACGCCACCGTGATCGAGCGGCTGGCCTAAGCGCCGGCCTGCTTGGCCGCCTGCGAACGTACATACTCCGCCGTTCCGGCCAGGAAGGCGTCGACGTTCTCCGCCTTGCCCTTGGCGAAGTCGGCGAAGTACTCGGGCACGTAGACCGAGATCGACCCTGCGGCGATCCCGTCCAGGATGGTCCGCGCCGCCTCCTCGACGGTGATGAACTCCACACCCGGGTCGAAGGGGTCGTTGTCCTCGATCGTGAACAGCTCGGTGTCGACCAGTCCGGGGTAGATCACGGTCACCTTGACCCCGGTGTCCCAGAGGTCGACGGCCATCGACTCGGAGAAGACGGCGAGGGCTGCCTTCGAGGCCCCGTAGGGGGCCTCGCCAGGAGAGCTCAGGGTGGCGGCGCACGATGAGATGTTGACGACGCGGCCCGAGCCACGCTCCACCATGTGGGGAAGGAGCGCCAGGGTCAGCCGCACCGGCGAGTTGTAGTTGATGGCCATGACGGCATCGACCGTGGCCGGATCGAGCCGGGTCACGTGCCGGTGCTTGGGGATGCCGGCGTTGTTGATGAGGATGTCCACCGCGCCGAGCTCCTCCAGGGCGTCCCGCGCCAACCTGTCGACCGCATCCGGGTCGGTGAGGTCGGCGACCCACATCCGCGAGTCCGGGGTGTGCTGGCGGCACCGCTCGAGCACCTCGGCCAGCCGGTCCCGTCGCCGGGCGGCGATGCCCACCGTCGCCCCTTCGGCCGCCAGGGCCTCGGCCAGTCCGGCGCCGATCCCCGAGGACCCCCCGGTGATCAGGACCCGGGCTCCTTCGAATGCACTGCCCACGACACCCTCCCCTTCACAGGGATCCGAGGACCCCCGCGTCTCGACGCTGTCCCGACCCTAAGTCGGCTGGCCGCGGGCGACAACCCCGGTGACCTCGCCACCCCCGGGGGGTCAGCGGTTCTTCCACTCAGGGGTCCGCTTCTCGGCGAACGCCTTCGGCCCTTCGACCGCGTCCTCGCTCGAGAAGACCTCTTGGGAGATCGATGACTCGATCCGGTAGGCCTCCTTCATGTCGACGGCGAGGGCCCGCAGGACCGACTCCTTGGTCTTGCGCACGGCGAGGGGTCCGTTGGCGGTGATCCGCCGGGCGTAGCTGTAGGCGCGCTCTAGGAGCTGGTCGGGCGGGCAGACCTCGTTCAACAGCCCCATCGCGAAGGCTCGGGCTGCCGAGACCCGGTCCGCGCACAGGAGGAATTCCATGGCGGCCGGGAAGGGGATCTGCCGGGGCAGTCGCACCGTGGTACCGCCCCCGGCGAACAGTCCCCGCTTGGGCTCGAGGACACCGAAGGTGGCCGTGTCGGCCGCCACCCGGAGGTCGCACCCACCGAGCATCTCCATCCCGCCGGCAACGCAGGTGCCGTTGACCGCGGCCACGATCGGCTTGTAGAGCTTCACGTTGCGCAGGACGGCCCTGACCCCGTCGTCGAGGCGGTAGCCGTCGATCTCGGTGAGCCCCTCCTCCTGCATGCGCTTCTGCATGGCCGTGACCTGGGGGATGTAGGTCTTCAAGTCGGCCCCCACGCAGAAGTCGAGCCCGACCCCGGTGACGATGGCCACCCATGCCGCCGGGTCCTCGTCGAACCGGTCCCAGGCCATCCGGAGGTGGGCGAAGTGCTCTGCGTCCATCGCGTTGCGCGCTTCGGGCCGGTCGATGGTGATGCGGACGATGTGGTCGTCGCCGGACTCGTAGTGGACGGGCATGGGTCTCCTCGCAGGTCGGGGTGGGTCGGGTGCGCTCGTCGCTCAGGTCGTGCCGGTCAATGTGGCGGTGTGGACCCGGCGGGGTCCGGGGACCAGGGCCACGGTCGCACCCAGGAGATCGGCATCGGCGGCCGGCGGGTCCTCGAGCCGCGCATAGCAGCGGGTGCCGTCGGGGAGGTCGCAGATGAGCGCCGTCCACTCCGGACCGGTGCGGTCGTAGACGGTGGAGTACGTCACGATGCGTGCCGGGCCCTCCGCCCCGTGCACGACCGCCGTCTGCGGGAGCGGCTCGGGTTCGGCGGGAAGGACGAGCTCGCCCGGCCGGGTGGACCACAGGGTGGCGGCGTGGTGGGTCATGTGCATTCCGACGCCGGTGACCAACCCGAGCGACCCGGGGTCCGCGCGGAGCACGTCGGTCATGGCGGCGAGGGCATGGGTGGCGTAGTTGCTGCCGGGCCCGCCGTGGTAGGGGAGGCCACCGGTGACGGTCAGGTCCCTGTCGTCGCTGATCCCGAGGCCGTCGCGTGCGAACGCCAGCGAGCTCGCGAAGCAGGAGTAGAGGTCGAGGTGGGCGACCTCGTCGACGGACGCCGACCCGAGGACGGCGCGGCCCGCTGCGGCCATGGCGGGTGACCGCCCGGGATCGGGCCGTGCGGCCATCGGCGGGGGCTCCTCGCCGAATCCGATCCCGCGGAGGTAGACCCTCCGGTCGGCCGGGACGCCCATCCGGTCGGCCTGTTCGTCGGTCGCGATGAGCACGGCCGCCGACATGTCGACGTCCATGATGGCCGTCATGAGCTTGGTGTAGGGAGTGGACACCATGCGGTTGCCGGGGCTCGGCGTCGTGATCTCGCTCGCGTCGCGCGCGATCGGGAACCACGCATGGTCCGGCTGGGCGGCGGCGATCCGGGTCATCGGGGCGAGCAGGCGTCCGAGCTCCTCCCGGTGCTGGTCGGGCGTGCGGCCGAGATCGGACCGGCGCGCCGTGTCGAGCAGGGCGAAGGTCAGATAGGCCTGGTGGATCCCGTTGGAGCCCTCGTCCTTGTCGATCGTGATGGGGTATGGGCTGGGCTGTGCGGGAGGGTGGGACCAGTCCGGGTCGGGGACCTTCCGCCTGGTGGCGAGGGCCTCCCCGCCGACCACCAGCGCGAGATCCAGCTCGCCCCGGGCCATGGCTGTCGCCGCGTCGGCGACCAGGTGCAGCGGGACCGAGCCCCCGAGCCCGGAGTAGACCCGGTGGGGCGGATCGGCGCCGAGCCGGTCGGCCAGCCGGCCGCACGGGTCGTCGTACTCCCACGCCTGACAGAAGACGATCTGGAGGCTCTGGATGGCCTTGACCGCGTCGGGACTGCCCGCGTCGGCCGCTGCTGCACGGGCCAGCTCCTCCCACATGTCCAGGGGCTCGGGTGCGGGGGGCTCGTGCCAGGTACGGCGGGCGGCGCCCACGATGCACGGTGCCCGGGGGTCGGAGGCCACCTCAGGAAGTGCGCGCCTGGCCGGGGAGCCTGATCGCCCGGTCGGCGATGATGTTCTTCTGCACCTCGGTCGAGCCGCCCCCGATGGTGCTGTAGCGCTGGAACGCGTAGAGACGGGTCCACTTGCCGCGGTCGACCGCGTCGGGGCCACCGCGGGCGAGCAGCCCGGCCGGCCCGAGCAGGTCGACGGCCAGGTCGGCGAGGGTCTGGGCCAGCACCGACCACTGCAGCTTGGCGAAGGGGACCTCGGGCCAGTTCTTCTCGCCCTTGATGATCTTGCTGAGTGCGCGCAGCGTGAGGAGGCGAGCCAGCTCGATGTCGGTCCACGCCCTGGCCAGGCGGTCCCGGATGGACGGGTCCTCGAGGGCGGCGGGATTGACCGAGCGGGCCGCCATCACCATCGCCCGCAGGTCGGCGGCCAGGCTCGAGATCTGACCGGCGATGCCGACCCGCTCGTGGCCGAGGGTACCCATGGCCACCAACCACCCCTCACCCTCACCGCCGAGCCGGCTGTCGAGGGGGAGGTGGACGTCGCGGAAGTACACCTCGTTGAACATCTCCTCGCCGGTCATGTCCCGGATGGGTCGCACCTCGATGCCGGGGGTGTGCATGTCGACGATGAAGGCGGTGATGCCCTCGTGCTTGGCCCCCCGCTCGATGGCCGTGGGGTCCGTGCGGAGCAGGAAGAGGCCCCAGCGTGCGAGATGGGCGGTCGAGATCCAGATCTTCTGCCCGTTGACCACGTAGTTGTCGCCGTCGCGCAGGGCGGTCGTGCGGAGGTTGGCCAGGTCGTTGCCCGCATCCGGCTCGGAGAACCCCTGGCACCAGTGGTCCGAGGCGTCGAGGATCGAGGGCAGCCAGCGGCCGCGCTGCTCCTCGGTGCCCCAGGCGATGATCATCGGCCCGATCTGCCAGAGGCCGTTCGGATTGGCGATGCCGGGGGTGCGGTACTCGGCCATGACCTCGGAGTAGATGATGCGCTGCATGGCGGTTGCCGCCCTGCCCCCGTACACCTCGGGCCAGTGCACCGCCGCCCACCGACCCTCGTTGAGGACGCGCTGCCAGCTGGCCCGGCGGTGCTGCAGCTTCTCGGGCGACATGGCGGTGTCGTCGGCCAGCTCCTCTCCGGTGAGAAACGGTTGGAGGTGCTCGTCGAGCCAGGAGCGCAGTTCGTCCCGGAAGGCCTCGTCCTCGGGTGCCAGTGCGAAGTCCACGGGCAGTGAGGCTAACGGATCCGGGTCTACACTGTCGCAACTTCGGCGACCGTGCCTCGGGGGGTACAAAGGTGGACTTCACATTCGACGCGGAACAGCTGGCCCTCCAGGATGTGGCGCGGCGGGCCATGGACGAGGTCGGTGGCGACGCGGTCAGGGTCCTGGCTGACGACCCGGTCGGGTTCTCGCCGGAGCACTGGGAGCGGCTGGTCGCCCTCGGGTGGACCGCCCTGCTCGAACCGGGCTCGGGTGCCGGGCTGCTCGAGGCCTGCATCATCCTCGAGCAGATGGGGCGGGTGCCCATGCCGGGTCCCTTCTTCTCCTCCTCGGTGCTGGCCATGCTCGCGGCACGGGCCCTCGAAGCCGGTGACCTGGTCGCCGAGCTGGCGGCCGGTGCCCAGCGGGGGACGGTGGCGCTCCAGGAGCAGGGGCACGGCCATCCCCTGGACACCGTGCGTGCCCGCGCCCGCCGCAGGGGGTCCGGGTGGGTGGTGAGCGGAGCCAAGCCGACGGTCGTCGACGGCCAGAGCGCCGAATGGGTGATCGTCGTGGCCCTGGCCGAGGACGGGATCCGTTCGTTCCTGCTGCGCTCCCCGAAGGCCGAGGCCGTCCCCGCTCTGGACCCGACCCGCAAGCTCGCCCGTCTGGTGCTCGAGGAGGAGCCGGTCGAACCGCTCGGTCCACCCGGTGATCAGACCGATCTCTGGAGGGCGGTCCTCGACGACGTGTCGGTCGCCCTCTCGGCCGAGCTCATCGGCGTGTGCGACCGGGCGATGTCGGAGGCGGTCGAGTATGCGAAGGGCCGGGTGGTCTTCGACCGTCCCGTCGCCACCTTCCAGGTCGTCAAGCACCGGATCGTCGACATGTTCCACTCCCTCGAGATGGCACGGGCCGGGGTGCACTTCGCCGCCTGGGCGTCGGACACCGGTGCGCCGGAGCGGTCGCGCGCCGCCGCCATGGCGGCCGCGTACGCCGCAGACGCCGCGATCCGGCTGACCGGCGACAACATCCAGGTCCACGGCGGAGTGGGCTTCACCTGGGCCGACGACGCGCACTTCCTCTTCACCCGGGCCAAGCAGAACCAGGTGCTCATGGGGGGGAGCGGCCACCAGTGGCATCAGGTGGCCACCGAGCTCATCGGGGCCTGACCGGCGACGCACACCACCACGCTGCTCTAGATTGGCGGGTACCCCGGGTGCCCGTCCGGGCCACGGGGTGCAAGGGGGAGTTGTCCGATGTCGACGAAGCAGGGTGACACGGTCGGGGCGGCCGGTGGGATGGCCCCGTTCGACCCGTTCGAGCTCCAGGACACGGTGTCCGGCAACATCCGCGACCCCTACCCGAGGATGGCCGAGCTGCGCCGTGAGTCCCCGGTCCACCTCGGCCCGGTCGATTTCGGGGACAGCGGAGACGAGGGCTTCGGCAACAGCCTCGACGAGCTCGACAACAAGGGGCCGACACGGGTCACCGTGTTCGGATTCGACGAGGCGGTGCAGGTCCTGCGCGACAACGAGACCTACTCCTCGACCGTCTACGAGGGGATCATGGGGACCGTCATGGGGCGGACCATCCTCCAGATGGACGAGCCCGAGCACCGCCTGCACCGCGCCCTGGTGTCGCCGACCTTCCGCTCGAAGGTGCTCGAACGGTGGGAGGGCGAGCTCGTCCAGCAGGTGGTCAACGAGCTGGTCGACGGGTTCGCCGGCCAGGGCGCGGCCGACCTCGTCCAGGAGGTCACCTTCAACTTCCCCGTCCAGGTGATCGCCCACATCCTCGGCCTGCCGCGGTCGGACTTCCCGATCTTCCAGCGGTGGGCCATCGAGATCAGCAGCGTTGCAGCCAACTGGGACCGCGGGATTGCTGCGTCGGAGGCGCTGCGCGAGTACCTGGCCGGTGTGCTCGACGAGCGGCGCCGACACCCGGTGGACGATCTGATCAGCGACCTGCTGGTGGCCGAGGTCGACGGCCGGCGCCTCGAGGACGAGGAGATCTACTCCTTCCTGCGCCTCCTGCTGCCGGCCGGCGTGGAGACCACCTACCGGGCGTCGGGCAACCTCCTCTACGGGCTGCTGACCAATCCCGACCAGCTGCGCGCGGTCGTCGAGGACCGGACGCTCGTGCCGGTGGCGTTCGAGGAGACGATCCGGTGGGAGCCGCCGGTCACCGTCATCCTGCGCCGGGCCACCCGTGACGCCGAGCTCGCCGGTCTGCCGGTCGCAGAGGGCGCCGACGTCGGGCTGCTGCTCGGGTCGGCCAATCGCGACGAGCGGCGCTACGAGCATCCCGACCAGTTCGACATCTTCCGGGCCTCGCGCCAGAGCGTGGGCTTCGGGTTCGGGGTCCACGTCTGCCTCGGCATGCACCTGGCGCGGATGGAGGCCCGGGTGGCCGTCAACACCCTCTTCGACCGCCTGCCCGGGCTGCAGCTCGCCCCCGAGCCCGGTCAGGATCTCCACATCAAGGGGATGGCATTCCGGTCTCCGATCGCCCTGCCGGTCACCTTCACCCCCAGTTGATCCGCCGCCCGAGGGGGTGAGCCGGTGCCCGTGTGGTTGACCGAAGACGAGTATCGGGTGCTCGCGGCCGCCTGTGACCGGATGATCCCCGCCGCCGACGGGGGACCGGGTGCAGTGGCCGCCGGGGTTCCGGACTACATCGACCGACTGCTGGGCGCCTTCACGGTCGATCCGCCCCGGATCTGGGCCGGAGGGCCGACCTCGGGCCGGATGGGTGGGGATCCCGGCTTCGCCACGTTCCACCGGCTCACCGCGCTCGACGAACTGGCCTGGCGCACCCGCATCGAAGGGTCGCTCGGCATCGGCGAGCGGGAGTTCAACGGTCCCGTGGTCGGTCTCCAGGAGCGCTACCGGCAGGGCCTCGCCGCGCTCGGGGACGACTTCGCGAGTCTCGACACAGCGGAGCAGGGCGCGCGTCTTCGCGCCGATCCCGACTTCGCCGACCTGCTCCACGGCCACGTCTGTGAGGGGATGTACGGGGCACCCGAGTACGGAGGCAACCGGGACGGTGCTGCCTGGCGGGCCATCGGGTTCGCCGGGGACGTGCAGCCGCGCGGTTGGACCGACGCCGAGGTGTCCAGCCCGTGACCGTCGACGCGCTGATCGTCGGGTCGGGGCCCGGCGGCGCGACGACGGCCGATGTCCTGACCGCCGCCGGCTGGACGGTGACCATCGTCGAGAAGGGACGGAACCACCTGCTCGACCCCGACGATCCCACCCGGCTCGCCACCGACTTCTCGAACGACGAGATCAAATTCCACAACCGGTACTTCCTCGGGCCCGACCCGTTGGTGGAGCCCCGGGCATTCCGGACCTCCGAGGCCGACGGTCCCCGCACCTTCGTGGGCGAGGTCAACTCGGTGTCGTCCACCGTGGGCGGCGGCGGTGTCCATGCCGACGGCAAGGTGCCGCGCTTCATGCCCGACGACTTCCGGCTGCATTCGGTCCTCGGTCCGCAGCCCGGCGCCGACCTTGCCGACTGGCCGGTCGGCTACGACGAGCTCGAGCCGTACTACGCCGAGGTCGAGCGGTTGGTGGGCGTGGCCGGTACCGAGGGGGCCAACCCGTTCGCGGGTCCCCGCTCCGGGCCCTTCCCGATGCCGTCGGGAGCACCCATGTACGGCGCCACCCTGTCCGCCGCAGCGGCCGAGCGGCTCGGCTACCACCCCTACCCGGCCCCGACGGCTGCGAACAGCGTTCCCTACGACGGACGGCCGGCCTGTAACAACTGCGGGTTCTGCGCCTTCTTCGGGTGTCCGATCCACGCCAAGGGTGACCCGGTGGCGATGCTCAGGCGCGCCATGGGGAGCGGCCGGGCCGAGCTCCTGGCCGAGACGTTCGTCTCCCGGATCCGGGTCGAGGGCCGTCGGGCCACCGGCGTCGATGTCGTGGGCCCGGACGGCGTCGAACGGTTCCTCGGCGCCCGCAACGTGATCGTGGCCGCCGGTGCCATCGAGACCCCGCGGCTGCTGCTGCTCTCGGGATTCGACGACCCCTTGATCGGCCGCTATTTCATGACCCACTTCCAGACCATCGTCGCCGGGTCGATGCCGTTTCGTACCCACGCCGAGCGGGGTCGTGCCGTGACCCACGTGCACGACGACATGATCGTCGGGGACCGGTCCTCCCGGGAAGCGGCAGCCGAGGCCGGGCTGCCCTGGCTGCGGGGCGGCATGGTCGAGCACTCAGGTGCGGGCCTGCCGATTCTCGAGGCCAAGCACTACCCCTGGGGTGCCCGGCACCCCCGCCTGATGATGGACTCGCCGATCCGCGGCCGGCTGTGGGCGTTCATCATGCAGGGTGAGGATCTTCCCTACCCGGGTAACCGGGTCGACCTGGATCCGACGATCCGGGATGCCCGCGGCTTCCCCGCGGCCCGGATCACCTACAAGCCGGGCCGCCACGAACTGGCTGCATCGGCGCATTACGGACCGAGGCTGGCCGCCATCCTCAGCGAGATGGGTGCGCAGTGGACCACGGTCACCTCATCCCCTGGGGGCGGCAACGCCGGCTCTCCCGAGGCGATTCCCGAGAGCAGGCACAACATGGGGACCGTGCGCATGGGGACCGACGCGGCCACCTCGGTGGTCGACCCGACCGGGCACCTGCATGCCCTCGACAACGTGGTGGTGGCCGACTCCTCGGTCTTCCCGACCTCGTCGGGGTACGGGCCCACGCTCACGCTCGTCGCGCTGGCCGCCCGGGCCGCCCACCTGTTGGCGGGCACCGCTCCGACCCTCGGCCTGCATCTCGGGTAAAGCTGGTCTCTCGATCGGGCCTTGCGCTCGCGCGAGCACGCACCTGGCGCTGCACAGGCCCGAACCGTGTCCCACTGAACCGCGGTCAGGGGTAGGGGCAGCTCCACGAGCTGGGATTCGCGAGTGGCTTTGGCCATGATGTCGAACTACCGCTTGCCTTTGCACGATCGCTTCGTCAGCCTTTCGTCATGCCCACCGATGATGCTCGTAGTCGCTTTCGCTCTTTGCATGAGGCGGGGATTTTCGTAATGCCGAATCCGTTCGACCCCGGCTCCTGTCGGCTCCTCCAGGGCCTGGGGTTCCCTGCACTGGCCACGACGAGCGGTGGCTTCGCAGCCTCACGGGGGCGGATGGACAGGACGGCCTCCGCGATGAGTTGATCGACCACGTCGCCTCTCTCTGCGCGGTCACCAAACTGCCGCTCGATGTCGACGCCGAGCAGTGCTTTCCTCACGATGAGGGAGGCGTGGCATCCACCGTTCGGCTATCGGCCTCGGCCGGCGCCTCCGGTTGCTCGATCGAGGATTGGAATCCACGCGAGGCGACCATCGAAGACATCGATCGGGCTACAGAACAGGTTGCCATTGCTGTCGCCGCAGCGGACGAAGAGGGCTTGATCTTGACAGCACGAGCCGAGAACCATTTGCGAGGTCACGATGACTTGGACGACACGATCGCCCGACTTACCGCTTACCGGGATGCGGACGCCCACGTTCTGTCTGCCCCGGCGCTGACCGACCTGTCCTCGATCGCCAGGATCGTCGCCGAGGTTGTTGGGCCTGTCAATGTGCTGCTTCTGCCCGGAGGCCCGTCACTTAATGAGCTGGCTGCAATCGGGGTACGGCGACTGTCCGTTGGCAATGCCCTGGCAAGAGTGGCATATGGAGCCATGCATCAAGCTGCACAGGACCTTCGTGACTCAGGAGCATTGGCCGCCGATGAGACGTACCTGGAACGAGCGACTGCGGGCAACGCTTTCAAGCCGATCGACCGACGAGGCGCACACACCTGCACCGGCTCGAGTTGCCTGGGATCAGTCGTCCCTCGGTACGTCCCTGTCCCGGTGTTCTCTGACACCACAAACCCCAACGCTGTAGTTCCGAGACCGAGTTGTCAGACCAGACTCGCCACTATCAGAAGCGCAGCGGAGAATGTCAGTAGGACGGGGCAGATCTTGAACCAAATCACGGGCGTGCGGGCACCAGTTAGGCCCGTCAGTACGGCCAAGGCCACCAGGAGAACCGCAACAACTCGGTAGAGCCACTGGCTGGCATGGGATCCCGCCCCGCCGACGACGGTCACGGCAACAATGATTCCGGCCAGTCCCCACATTGTGAATGATTCGGCCAGCCACTCTTGAAGCACGACTCGGCGATTGTCCTAGGTAATCGGCTTGAATCCAGCGAGAACCTGACTGGTGGGAATCGCGTGGGCGACTCCCCAAAGGGCCACAAGAGCAGCAGCGAGGGAGGCAAGCGTGATCGTCATCAGCTCATTGTTGGTCACCGGGCTGCGAAACGACCAGGGTCGAATGTCAGTGTGATCCTGGTCTTTGCCCTCCACCAGCCGGGTGGTCTCAGGGATAGCCCCCGTGGATTGCCCGATCGCCGCAACGCCCCGTTTCGTGATCCCCGGAGCACTCAAGGAGGTCGAACGCCTGCTCGGCGCGACCATTGCCGTGGTGGAGGCAAAGGAACCGTGCTACTTGCAGACACTCGGGGCGTCAGTAGGGGCCACCGTCACCTGGACCAAGGTCGGCGCCCTGCCCGCAACGCTAACGCTAAGCACCGCGGGCGTGCTCTCAGGCACCCCGACCAAGGCCGGAACCTACACGCTCACCGTTACCGCAATCGAGAAGGTGGGCACGAAAAAGACCAGCGCCACCGGCCACTTCTCACTAGTCGTCAAAGAGCGTTCAATGCCACCTCGACATCGGAAGATGTTGTGCAGCCCTGGAATGGTGTCCTCGTGACCGGACCCCGATTCCGACCAAGCGTCTGTCGACGTGCAGACCTCGGGTTCCCCCTTGGGGAGATGTAATCCAACACGCCCGCAAGTGCCGGAGTGTGGTAGGTAGCGTCCAGCAAGCACACGACCCGCGAAGACACACCCCGAGCCGGTAGCGTTCTGGTCACCTTGTGGGTCGCGATCATGTGACACTCTCGAATCGCCGTGCCGAACGGTAACCGTCGTTAGGCCGCGGACTCACAAGCGCCGCTGTCGACCAGGATCGGGCACTCGGAGCCGTCGGCTCGTGCCTCCTTCACGGCGCCGATCTCAGCATGGCGATTTCGGGCATCTCCTCGTGCGGGCCGAAGCCGTGGTCGAGCAGCCAGCGGACATTAAGCAGGCATCGCAACGACCACCACGCTCGGATGAGGTCGCGGTCGACGTTGGTGCCGTAGCCGGTGACGACGTCGCCAAGGTGCTCCTCGTGTCCGAGCGTGAGGGTGGCGAGGTCGAAGAGCGCGTCGCCCTGGGACGCCTCGGACCAGTCGACGACGCCAGTGACCTCGTCACCGGCGACGAAGACGTGGTCGACCTGCAGATCGCCGTGGATGAACACCGGTGTCCACGGCCGGAGCGCAGTCTCCGCGAGCCGGCGGTTGCGCGTCACCACCTCGGTGGGAAGGATGTCGTGGGCGACGAGCCAGCCGCACTCAGCGTCGAGCTGTGACGCGAACTCGTCGACGGTCCGACCGGGCCATGGCGGTAGCGGCGCGGCGTGTAGCGTCCGAACGGCGGTACCGGCCGCAGCCCACGCCGCCGATGAGGCGGTCGACGGTTCGCCGAGGTGGCCGAGTGCCGTCCCCGGGAGAGCGGCGAGCGCGAGCACGGGCGGCTTCCGCCACAGGATCTCCGGGGTCGGGACCGGCGCCATCGCCATCGCCTCGATCTCGACGTCGGTGCGGGTCTCATCAGCGTCGATCTTCAGGAACACGTCGCCGACGCGCAGGGTGGCGCGCTCGTTATGGGCGACGACAACCTGGATCTCCTCCACGTCGGCCATCATCGCGGATGACCACTGACCTCGCCGGGTCTGTCGCGTGCGACGGGGCGCTGCTGGGCCGAAATCACTGCCCGGAGGCTTCGATCGCGTCGCCGACCGCTGACGGGTCGAGCACCCGCACCCGGACGGCGGCGGTGTCCCTGAACGCGCGGCCATATCGAAATGGGACATCGCCTCGAGGTGCCGATAGGCCGCATACTCGATAATCGCCCTGCTCCCGGTGGGGGGGCACCCTTCGCACCCCCTCGGTATCGGCACAGTGCGATCACAATGCCGCGGCCCTCACAGGCAAAGGGGCTCTCATCCGCACTCCGCAGTGTTCCCCGCTGGCCAAACCCATAGAAGCCTGGCCGAATCCGACCAGCCCGAGGAGGACGGCACTCCCTTCATCGAGTCGTGGTGGCGTGCAGGTTCAGTCGGTCGGCGGGCTTCCGCCGGTTGAAGGGTCGGACGAGCTCCGCGATGAGGGCCACCAGAGCCCCGCCAGCGATTCCGAACAGGATGCCGGCGTAGAAGGCATTGTTGTTCTCCCGCTGCAGGTCGCTCGAGTTGATAGCAGCCAGCTGGAGTGTCTGGGGGAGGCCGTGGTTGACCCAGATCCATGACCGTTGGTAGGACAGGGTGGCCAGCGGGTCGCTCTGAACATTGAAGTCGCTCGTGGTGGCGTCGGTCAGAGTGAGCACGCGGGTGACCGTCCCGGTGGCCAGGTCGCCCCCCCCGTCGGGCTGGCTTGTTCCCTGCCCAGCATCGACGGCGATGCCGTGTACGGGGGGAAAGCGTGCGCTCAGGTACGCGCCATTGGCCGCTACAGGGCTCCCCGACGACCAGTGCAGGCAGATGACGGGCACCGGTAAGTCTTCATCCGCTAAATGGAAAGTGACGGCGACCACGAATGCGGAAACTGGCTTGGCGTACCACGGCAGCTCGACCTTGCCCGCCTTGTAGGTGTTGGTGACGTCTTCCCCAAACACCGGGGCGCTACGACAGAGTCGAGCTGGGCCGGGGTTCAGGACCAAGTAGCTCCAGCTCTCGTTGGGGATCGCGCTGCCGTCAAGCTTCACCATCGGACCGAGCCCCCCCGCCGACTCGGCCGTGTAGCCGGGAGCATTTTCTATTGAGTAACCCCCGGTGTCGAGAAGCGACCGCTTCCCCGCCGCGTCCTCCAGCGGCTCGTCAACCTGCAGCGTCGCGCCTCCGTCCGCGGTCGGTGTCAGCGTCTGCGTCATGTTGAAATTCGGTCCCGAGGTGACAATGCGCAGGTCTTGGGGAATGGCCGGAAATCCACTCGATGCCGGGTGAAGGTGCCACGCTGCGATGCCAGTCGCCGCGCAGACCAGCACGAGCGAAGCGACGAGGACGAATTGGATCTCGTGCAGATAACCGGCCCGACGCGACGTCCGGCCCTCTCCTTCGCCGCCGGTTGCCGACGCGCCATCGACGTCAGCCTCGCTCGTCACTGCCAAGCTAGCGTCGGTAGGGATGCAAGGTCCGTCACTGGTTGGGCCGCCGGTCTGTTGGGTCTAAGAACCGGCCCACTGTACCGGATCCCGGGCTGCCCGCCGCCGTGAAATCCTGCCCCCATCGCCCACTCGTGCCTGATCAAGGTCAGTTCGCGAGCAGCAAGCGCGGGCGTCAGATAGCGCCCCGATCCCGGCGCTAGGGGCAGTGTTTCTGGCCAGGAACCAACTCATGCGCTGGCGTAGAGTTCCTGAGTGGCGGACGAGCGATACCGGGTCCTCCCGAGCAGTTCTCTCAGCAAGGCGGATCTTAAGGCTCCGGACCGAAGCTGGATGCGGATAGGGATGATCTCCGGGATCGGTGTCATCCTCGCCATTGGTCTCGTCTTCACGATTGGAACCGTTGTTCGCCAGAAGTTGGATCCAGCCCAACAGTCGCTGCACCGCCACGCTGCCAATGCGGCGGTAGTCATGGAAAACGAACCAGCGGGAACCTCGGGTATCGATTTGGCGCGCAGCGTGGTCGGCAAGGGAACCGATGACAGCGTGACGGTCCTTGCTGCGAGTGGTACAAGGCATCATGGTGAGGTACTCCTGCGGATTGACGTGACTGTCCAACCGACGTCCGAGTTCGGATCGACCAGTCGAGCGGTCGGCTGCTTTGCCTACTCGTTCAACTACGACGCTTCCCCGAGCGAGGTATCTTGCCCTGACAAGCACCCTTTGCGACTGCCGCCACCTGAACCATCGACTTCGACCACTGTCAGCTAGCACTCTCGGCTCCACCGCTGGGCCAAACCGATAACGCATCCTTCGCGGCGGTCGTGGGAACCCACGAACCCGCCCGGTAACGGCTGCGTTGTAGGGATTGGGAAGAAGGACTTACGAACCGGTGTTGTCGGTGGGTAGGTGGCCTCCTGGGCTCCTCAAGCAGCATGCGCAAGGGCCCCCGGTTCCCCCCGCCGGGGGTTCTTCGCATCTGGCTCAGTAGGATCTGCCCGTGGTCCTGATCCTGCTCCTTCCGGTCGTGGGCTTCGTCTGGCTTCGCCGTCGCCTGCTTATCCGGCAAGAGACCAATCGCCTACTCGAGAGATCGTGGGCGGAGGCACAGGCGTCGCTCCGGGAGAAGGAGATCGTTGCCGAGATGGAACGGAAGTTCGTCGAGGGTTAGTGGCGCGTCGGCCTTCCCGGGCGCCAGTGACCTGAGTCGGTCGATAACTGCCGCTGTCCCGGTGTTGAATCGGGGGCACCTCTGGGCCTTCCTGGTAGTCGCACCTGCTGCATCGGGCATGACTGTCCCAAGAGAGGCCGTGCGGGTCCTGAGCGCCGCCGAATGCTCTGTGCAAGCATGTCGGCAGTTCTGTCTATCAGGGAGGCATCGCCGATGTGGGCTGTGGTGGTCAACGTAGAGATCAACGACCTCGCTGCTGCGAAAGAGGGACTGGACGAGGTGGTGGCCTCCGTAACGCAGGCACCAGGCTTCGTCACCGGCTCCTGGATTCAGCTCGACGAGCGCCACGGCATTTCGGTTGCCGTGTTCGACGCCGATGAGGATCAGGTGCGCTCTGGCGCCCCCACCAAAGGGAGCACAGCGGGAGGTGTGACCATGACGAGCGTTGAAGTCGGCGAGGTGCTCGCACACGCCTAGCGGGACCCCTGGATCGAGTTCCCAGTGCTCCCGAAGCTATTGAGGACCAGCAGCAAAGCGGTGGACCCTACAGGCCATTGTCATTGTTGTGGGGCACCCTTGGACCGGGCCGATCGCCGCATCCACCGAATGATCGGGTGATGGTCCTAACGTCGATCTTCAGAACCGCTATTGAAGAATGAGACGGAGCATTCAGACGGTCGCTAGCAAGGAAGGGGTGGCACATGGAACCCGCGGGCGACACTGCGAGTAGCTGAGGGGCAAGATGCATTGCCGATTGACTAGCCGGTCAATAGTTCACGAAACGACATGAGGGAGAAGCGCTGATGCTTGCCTACTACTACCCGCAGCAAAGTCTGTTCTGGACCATGCTCGAGATTTTCTTCTTCGTCATCTGGATCTGGATCCTGATTGCAGTCTTCAGCGACATCTTCCGGAGCCACGACATGGGCGGGGGGGTTAAGGCACTCTGGGTGATCTTTGTGATCATTCTCCCCTACCTGGGAGTCTTCGTGTATCTCATCGCGAGGGGCGGGAAGATGCATGAGCACGCCGCCAAGGACGCCGCTCAACAGAAGCAGGCGTTCGATTCCCATGTGCGTGAAGTGGCCAGCACTAGCCCCGTCGAAGAGTTGGCTAAACTGGCCGATCTACATGAAAAGGGTGTACTCACTGACGCCGAGTTCCAGGCCCAGAAGGCCAAGCTGCTCGGCTGATCCGTAGCCCCCAAGCGGGTACGGCGAAAGTGCGAGCCTGGATCAGGCAAGTCAGAACGTTCACTTCTTGGCTGGGAATCTGACTGCCTGGTCGGATAGCACCGATGTGATGCCGGTAGGTGGCAGTTTGCTGGCAGTGAACACACCTCGGTCGATAAACCGCCTCACAGCCGGTGACAGGGGGCACCACGTCAAGAGCCCTCTTCCATCACTTTGAGTCGAGATGCATGCCGAGCCCTGTAAGTGGGCGCCAGTTCCTGTTACTCGGTTGCATCGCGAATGATGCGTCGACCGGAAACACGGGCCGGAGTCAACCGGATGACGTGTTCATGCTCATGTGGCACCCAGCCGTCGGGGAGGATGGCGAGTGCTCGGGCGATCTCCTCTGGGTCGGTGACTTCCTCCGTGAGGCCCACAACCAAGACACTCCATCCGCTCAGTGTGACTGGGTCAGACTCGTCAATCTCAAAGGCAATGGGCGCGTCACTGGTGGCTGCATGCAGCTTGGTACCTCGCCCAGTGCGAAAGACGATGTCTCCGTCAAGCAACTTGTAGTTGACAGGAAGAACCTCGGGTATCGCCGACACCGTGACTCCCACCCGCCCGATGACGCCGCCTTCAAGCAGCCGGCGGCACTCCTCGTCGCTAAGCACTTCAAGCCGACTAACCATTCGCCCACGTTTCAACAGCCGAATTTAACAGGTCCCGACCTGCTCCTGTCCATAATCGCCGGTTCCACGTTCCGCCACCAGGGTCATTGGTCCCTTCTTCTGCCAAGGTCGCTCTGGGCACCACTTACTCCTCCCCCCGGGGGAAGTCTGATGGTGGCTTCCGCTCCTCCAGGACGAGGCTGAACGCCGTTTCCCGAATCCCGCGGATGACGCTGTCCAGTTCCTCTAGCGCCTGGGCGAGGCGATCGCGAGCTTCCTGGCTCTCGACCAGACTCTCGACACTCGCCAACATCAATCCGAGTCGGAGAAGCCGATCCCCAACGGACGAGACGAACTCCGTCATCGCCGCTTCAAGCGACTCGCCGTTATCGCGACGAGCTGAGATCACGGGCCAAGGCTATCCAAGGGGTCGTCTCCCGCCACGCCCGGCCCGCAGGACCGCGGCGACTGCAAGTAGATGCCCCATTTGTGCCTGATTCGGTCGGGGCCACCCCGAGTGCTCCCCGAGCCGGTGTTGTTGGGCACCCAGAACCCAACTCAGGTGATGGCGACCCCTTCTGGAAAGCGGCCGACCGTCACCGTCTTCACCACGGTGTTGGTGGCGGTGTTGAGGAGACTCACGGTGTTGGAACTGCCGTTGGCCACATAGGCATAGCTCCCGTTGGGAGTAATGGCGAGCGCAGCTGGGTAGACGCCGACCGGCACCGTCTTCACGACCGTATTGGTGGAGGTGTCGATGACGCTCACGCTGTTGGATTTGCCGTTGGTCACGTAGGCATCGCTCCCGTCGGGAGTG
The DNA here is from genome assembly GCA_963753905.1 of uncultured Acidimicrobiaceae bacterium. GTDB lineage: Bacteria > Actinomycetota > Acidimicrobiia > Acidimicrobiales > RAAP-2 > Bog-756. The sequence goes on from CAVWDZ010000001.1 coordinate 1,050,701, forward strand.
ATGGCGACCCCGTCTGGCACGCTCCCGACCTTCACCGTCTTCACCACCGTGTTGGTGGAGGTGTTGATGACGCTCACGGAGCCTGACACGCTGCGGTAGGGGGCTGTGAAGTTGGCCACATAGGCATAGCTCCCGTTGGGGGTGATGGCGACCCCGTCTGGATCGAACCCGACCGTCACCGTCTTCACCACCGTGTTGGTGGAGGTCTTGATGACACTCACGGTGTTGGAACTGAAGTTGGCCACATAGGCATAGTCGCCGTTGGGGGTGATGGCAACCCCCCCGTCTGGGAAGAGGCCGACCGTCACCGTCTTCACCACCGCGTTGGTGGAGGTGTTGATGACGCTCACGGTGTCGGAGACGGAGTTGGCCACATAGGCATAGCTCCCGTTGGGGGTGATGGCGACGGCGGATGGCCCGTTCCCCACCCTCACCAACTTCACCACCGTCTTGGTGGAGGTGTTGATGACACTCACCGTGCCGCCACCCCAGTTGGCCACGTAGGCGTGGCTCCCGTTCGGGGTGATGGCGACTGCGGTTGGGTCGGTCCCGACCCTCACTGTCTTCACCACCGTCTTGGTGAAGGCGTTGATGACGCTCACGTTGTTGGAACTGCCGTTGACCACATAGGCGTAGTGAATTGTCAAGGCAGCTGCTTGTGGCGCTCCCACGGGCGTCAATGCGATGACGGCCAGCCCAACCGCACCGACCGCAGTACCGGCCCTTCTCGCCAACCGGGACAATCGGGACCCAACGACCTCCACCATGCCGACACCCTTTGCTGATGATTGCTGCCGTACCTACGAGGATGTGGAACGGCGAATCCAAGGACGGTAGCCGATGGAGCGAATCGGTGCCCGTTGCAACCTTGCCTGGTAGCCCAGAAGTACCGATGTTGGTGGCGATAGCTTGTGCTTGTGAATCGCTGGGCTGGCGGGGTTGCACTGGTGACGGTGGCACTCCTCTTCACCGCGTGTACTGCAACTCGATCCGTGGAGAATCCGACTCCTTCGAAGGGTTCTACCTCCGCCATGACGGTCCCGGTGGAGACGGACTTTGGTGGCCTGGAGTACTTCTGTGCCCGACAGCCGCTAACTGGAACGATTCGCTACGACAGCACCTCGGGTGAGGTGTCGATGGATCTCGCAGTTCATGGACTGCCGTCAAGGACGTTCGTCGCGATCAACTGGTTGAACAACACCGTCCGTGGCTACGTCATCGGCAACTTCACCACCGACAACGATGGTACCTCGGTTCCCACCTCTCTCCACCTGGTCCGAGGGGGCGAACAACGGGGTTACCAGATCCTTCTCACTACGGCGGCGATCACACCGAAGACACTTGGCGTGCTTTGGCCGTGCGCACCCCCTCCGCGGGCACCTGCCTCGATCGTTAATGATCCCATGGTTACGGTGACCCCGAGCTCGGGGCTGGTTGATCGACAGATTGTCCGGGTCAGCGTCACCGGATTCGGAGCGAGCGGGAAGGTGTTCATATCGGAGTGCGACCACGCAGAAGACGCCAACTTTCTCGGGTGTGGATCCAAGCTCGCAGCCCAGCCGTTTGTGGTCACCAACTCCCAGCGGTCGGGGTCCACCGACTTCATCGTGCGCTCCGACGCGCCTTCGGAGCCGCTCACATCGACGGTCCTCTCACCGTGTGTGCGGCTCTGCGTCATCGTGGCGGAGAGCGGAGATGGAGCGTGGGCCGTCGCACCGATCGCGTTCGGCTCCGCCCGGCTCATTAACCCTTGAGGTGTCCCACTCGTGCCGGACGCCGGCGGTTAGCGACCAGCAAGCACTCGGGGCCGATGGTGCGCCGATAGGGGGCAGCTTGCTAAGTCTGAGCCTGTGATCGCCAAATGGATCAATGGTGCCCTGAATCAGGGCGAACCGTTCGCTTGGACACCAGGGACGAAGGTTGAACTGTCAAGAATTGGTCCGGGCATCGGCGCATAAAGTGTAAATGCGTGTGGCCCGGTGGTCACTTCCGTCAGTTCGGTGAATCGACCGAACGACGGATCGGAGAAAGTGATCGTTGCCGGGTAGTCGGTCACGGTCCCGGCCGCGCAATCCGGATCGCAGTCGTCGTATCCCCAGGTTCCGTTGCCGACAGCACTCTGGCTATTCCACGAAGTCCAGGTCATGTCGCCGACGATGTTCCCGGCGTCGCCTGAGATTTGGACCACATTGGGTTCGGTCCCGATCCAAGGTGTTTGCTCCAACGTCACGATGGGCAAGGTGGGCTCTGGAAGCAGCCAGTAGCCGTCACCGTCTGGTTGGGCGGCTATGGAACCGATGGGGTACTGCGGTGGAGGCGATCCCGAGGTCGCCAGCGAACCGTGGAAGACGGCGTCGCCAAATGCGAACACGCCACCGTCGGCACCTGCCAGCCAGTAACCGTCACCCTCTGGAGCGGTGGCGATGCCGACGATCGGGGCATTGAGGGTCTGGCCCCCTAGGGACCCTGCGAACGGCGCCTGGCCGAATGCGAAGACGCCACCGTCAACCGCCACCAGCCAGTAGCCCGACGATGCAGCCGCCATCCCGACGATCGGCGCATTGAGCTGCTTACCACCCATGGAGCCGTCGAATGCGGCATCGCCGAACCCGAAGACGCCGCCGTCGGATGCCACTAACCAGTAGCCCTTCCCATCGGGGGATGCGGCAATACCAACGATCGGCTTGTTCAAGGGTTTCCCCCCCATCGAGCCGTAGAAGCCGGCGTCACCGAAAGCGAAGACGCCGCCGTCGGAGGCGACCAGCCAATAACCCCGGCCATTGGAGGTCGGCGCCATAGCGACGACGGGTTGGTTTAGGTGAAGCGAGCCGGTCGAGCCGTAGAAGTCAGCACCGCCGAAGGCGAACACCCCACCATCTGAGGAGACGAGCCAGAGGCCCTGCCCGTCGGGTGCACTGGCCATTCCGACCACCGGGAAGTTGTAGGCGACAGTTCGGGTTCCCAGATTAGGAGCGGACCCGAGGGCGACCGGCTGGTACAAGGATGGGGAGTTGGTGTATGGATTGATCGCGGCGGCCGCAGCCTTGTGGACCGGAGCAACGACCGTGAGTACGGCCAGTACGATTGCCACTCCGACCCATTTGTGGGCCTTCATCCGTCGAATCCCCAGTGCATTCCCCATAGCGACTCCTCCCGTCGACCCCGCGCTTTACAGTGTCTAGCCCCTCGGGGCAGTTTTTGCCCTGGTTGCGATCCGACCCAACGCTGCGAAGGAATGACCCAGCACGCAGAGCGACTTGTCGTCTGAGCTTGCGACGGTTGTGCCCGTAACTACAGGGGCGAAAGTCCCATATGCGCCCCTGACCCGGCAGCGTTGGGGGGTAGGCACCTCTGTGGTCCCCTCTGAGAGAATGGCCACATGTCCCTGCCGTCAGACCCGTACTACCGAGACGATCTCGCCCTGGTCCACCACAAAGGCTTCGCTTTTCATGCCCAAGCGTGTGCACCAGGGATCGTGGCCCTTCTGGAATCGGTTCGGCAAAGAGACGGCCTGGTCCTGGAAATCGGATGTGGCAGTGGACTCCTTACCAAAGAGCTCGTTCGCTCAGGTCACCGTGTCGTGGCCAGCGATGCCTCACCGGCCATGCTTCGCCTTGCTCAAATAACCGCCCCTGGTGCTGAGCAGATCCTGAGGCTCACCCTGCCCGATGACACCGTCCCCAAGGTTGATGCCATCGTGGGGGTTGGACACGCACTGAACTACTTGCCGGACGCCGGCGCGATCAATCGTGCCTTAGTGTCTCTAGCTACTTTCCCCTGAAAAAGCCGGTGTGACCACCGATCGGGGTTGGATGTGGACTGCGTCTGACCATGGAGTGATTCCGCCTCCGATCCTGGCTGCAGTGGGTCCGATTCGTCCTACTCGGAGATGGTCAGTGCTCCGATCTTCACCAGGTTGTGGTTGAACACCCCGTAGCCACACCAGGTGCGGACTCCTTCGATCCCGTCGATCTGTGTTCGGTTCCATCCGAAGTCCCGTTTGAGACAACTGATCCGGCCTTCGCTCCCGGTTCTCCACTTCACCAGGCGCTGGAACTGCGGTCTACTTTCGACGGCGCGTCGTGACGCACTCGGTTTGCCTTTGGTGGGTAGGACAACCGTTCGCACCCCGAGCGCACTGAGCTGTTCGCCGACGGCGGTCTCGCCATAACCGCGATCAGCGGTGACCGCTTTGGGTACTCGCTTGGCCCGGCGCGTGACGCGCTCGACGGCCGGGACGAGCATCGGTGCATCCGGCGGGTTGCCGACTTCGACGTTGTGGTCGATCACCACACCGTCCTCGTTGTCGACGACCTGTGCCTTGTAGCCGAACTCGACGGGCTTGCCGAGTCTGCCCTTGCGGATCGGACGGGCATCGGGATCATGCAGTGACACCAACCTGGTCGCCCCGTCGGGCACCTCACCACAGAGACGTCGCTCGGTCTGCTCGGCGACCTGTTCGATCCGATCGGCAGTGATCTCCAAGTCGCCGGCAATTGCGCAAAGCCTTCCTGGGGCGGCGTTACCAAGGCGCCTCAGTCCTCGGCGGGCGTTCGCCGCCACCTGTCGGGCCTCGGCGACGGCCGTCTGGGCGATCCGGACCATGTCGGCATTGATGGCCATGACCTCGTCTTTTGCCTCGCCAGTGCGTCGTCGAAGGTTGGCACCGATGGACCGGGCCCGAGCCCGCATCATCCGAGTCCGGTCCCGAGAGGTGGTCTTGGACGCCAATCCCGCACCCTTCAACTTCTCGATGCCTTTGGCCATCTTGGCCACGCCCTTGGCCAACAGACCCGAGTCCGTCGGGTAGGCAACGTTGGCGGGAACCACCGTGGTGTCGGCACGGACCTTGTTGGTCTTCAACACCTTGGCCGCCTGGGCCTTGGCCAACAGCGCCTCGTTCAACCCGTCGACCGCCGATGACCCGCACCGGGTGGTGATCTTCATCAACGTGGTCGGGTGGGGCACTGCCAAGCCCAACGGGATCCGACAGAACCGCTGCCACGAGATGGAGTCAGCGACCTCGCGACACAGTGGCTCGAACCCCAAGCGGTAGCGGTACTTCAAGAACATCAGCCGGAGGTACGTCTCGATGGGCACGGACGGGCGTCCGAGGGCGGCGTGGAAGTGGGCCCGGAACGGTTCGAAGAAGGCCGGATCGTCCAGCAGGCGGTCGACCGACTCCAACTCGGAGGGCATCCCGAGGCACATCTCGGGGAGGATCGCTTCCCACAACGTGGGCTGCGCGTTTACAGTTCTCAACACGATGGCCTCGATCCGTACTAGTCCTACGGTTCGGGGCCATCCTTATCGATCTGGGCCCAAATCGCGAGTATCTACGGCGACTTTTTCAGGGGGAAGTAGCTAAGTCACTGCTGCCCGGCGGCGTGTTCGCCGTAGATATTTGTGACTTGGAGTGGGGAATTGCTCATACTCAACAGAACCTGGGGCGGGTCGCAGATGACTGGGCCATCATCACCCGCTTCTCACTTCCGTCACCCGATCGGTACGTACGAGACATGACAACGTTCACCCGCAACGAGGACGGTACGTGGCGACGTGACGATGAGCGACATGACAACATTCTGATAGACACGTCAACAATTCCGGCTGCGCTCGCCTCCGAGGGCCTCCAAGTCGAGGTGCAGTCCTCTTTCGGATCAGAGGAGCTGCCAGCCGGTCTTCGCACGATCATCGGTCATCGACCGACATAGGGCGTCCGGGAACTTCCCCACACGCCCACACGCCCACACGCCCACACGCCCACATGGCCGATCAGCCACGGTCGATAACCGCCCCGCTCCCGGCGATCGGGGCATACCAGTCTCGGGACCTGCTCCCCTCCGTCGATAGATGTTCATCGCCGAGGGGTCGCTGCCCCGCAATCGGTGCCAGGATGGGGAAATGAGGGTGGGACGACCTCGGACATGGCGAGCGCCGACACTTGCCAGCCTCATTCTTGCCATTTCCCTAGCAGCTTGCGGTGGCACGACAGCGGTCAATCCGACCTATCCGCTAACCACGAACGCAAAGACGCCCGCCAGCCCCTCGTCGGCTCCGGTGACATCGTCTGACATCACCTTGGACCCCGACGGGGTGGGCGCCGTAACGGTCGGCGAATCCCAAACAAGGGCCATGTCCACGATGAGGAGGTATTTCGGTGCGCCCGTCGTGACTGGTGACGGTGGGTGCCCAGGCAGGACCGAGGTGCACTGGGGTGATCTCTCCGTGGAGTTCTACGGAGGCACGCTCGCCGGTTACCGATACCTCAATGGCCCACAGACTTTGATGGGTGCCAGGGCACCCGTCCCGAAGCCCAACACCCCTGCCCTTATGACGGCGAAGGATGCAACGATCGGGATGGCGCTGGCCCAGGTGCGTGCCCTGTATCCCCCAAACGAATTCAGTCTGGAGCACGATGGGAGTGTCATAGTGCCTGGGGCTATCTCCGACGATCGGTTGTTGCTGAGTTTCTTTGGGATCGGACCCTCGACACCGCTATGGGAGATAAAGGGCGGCGCCCCCTGCGGTGACTTCTGACGCCACTCAGTCCGGAGGGTGACACCCTCCCGGTGTTATACAGGTGATCCGTTCGTCCTGGGCTTTCTTCTATGGAACCACACTCACTGGGCGTCGGCGACTCCTTCGATGAGGTCGCCAAAGAGCTGACTCCGGTCGTTCTGACCGCGTTGGTCGGCGTGCTTGCGCTGACGCTTCAAGATGGTGAGGAACTGCGGACCGGTCTCGAAGAACCCGCACCGTTCGCAGACGCTCTCGAAGACGCAGTCGAGCAAGGCGGGCCTCGTGCAGTGACCGTTGGCCAGCAGTCGGCGATGGTCGGGACGCGGCTTTTGGGTGCCGGAGACCGCGGTCGGTGCACGGGTGTCGCTGGAGAGTCCGTAGTACTCGGCCTCGACCGCCTCGGTCACCTTGAAGTACTGCTCGGCGACGGTGCGATCTGAGATGCGCGCATAGGTGAGAGTCATGTCCATGGAACGGTGACCGAGCAACGCGGCAATCGCCTCGAGGCTCATGCCCCGGTTGATGGACTGGGTGGCGAGTGTGTGGCGCAGCTGGTGGGGATGGACATGGCCGACGCCGGCCCGCTTTGCCACGGTGGCCACGTAGCGATGGATGGTGCGTCGGTCGAAGGGCCCGCCGTCGTCGCGCTCGAGCAGATGTCCCGAGCGCGACGGGCCGCGCAGGGCCTTGTAGTCGACGATGAGGTCGACCAGCATCGGGAGCAGCGGCACGTGGCGGTCGTTGTGGAGCTTGCCGACGGGGATCCGGAGGCGATCGACCCCGTCGTAGCGCACCATGGCGTCGTCTTCGAGACCGCCGAGTTCACCGACACGTATGCCGGTGCGGGCCAGCAGTTCGACCATGAGGCGGCGGCGCAGGTTCGGATCGACGGCCAGGGCGGCCATGAACTTCGACGCTGTGGGGTCGTCCAAGAACTTGGGCAGGGGCTCGTCGAGGGCAGGGAAGTCGCTCGAGTAGACGAGCAGGCGGGCCGGGGCGTCGTCGTACTCCCATTCCATGATGCGCTCGAAGAAGGTCCGCATGGTGCTCAGCCGATGCCGGATCGTCATGGTGGACAACCCCTTGGCGTTCTTGCCCGGACGGGCTGCCAGCCAGCGCTTGAAGTCCTCGATGTGGGCCCGCCCGATGCTGGCGACGGTGACACAGTCCGGATCGGTGGAGGTCACCCGATGCGCGAAGAGCCGTAACGTCAGCTCGGCGTCGGCCACCGTGCTCGGACGGGCCGAAACCTCCAGTTGGTCCAGGTAGGAGGCCATTGTGGCCACCATGAGCGGGGCTCTGGCGGCGATCTCGGCCCACGTCACCTCGGGCGTCCCGCCGCCATGTCGGCGCGGCGCGACCCGTCGTGCGGCCAGGGCGCTCACTGGGCCACCCCGACCAGTGCCTGGGCCTCGATGGCTTCTATGGCCCGTCGGTACTCATCGGCCAGCCAGTGCATGTCGAGGTGCAAGTAGACCCGCGTCGAAGTGATCGAGCGGTGGCCGGCCTGGGCCTGGATGGCTTCGATGGCCATCCCCGCTTCCCGGAGCCGGGTGAAGCAGGTGTGTCGTAGTTCATGGCAGGTGCCGCGGCTGAGACCGGCCCGCTCCCGGGCGGCGCTGACGATTTGGTCCAGACCCGGCACCGAGAGCGGCTGGCGCCGACGCGCTCCCTTGAGCGAGACGAACAGCGAGTCAGTCGTCGCTTCCACCGGTCGCTCATGGTCCATGTAGCGGGCGACCGTGGCGAAGAAGGTCGGCGAGAGCGGCACCAGCCGTTCGTGTCCGCCTTTGCCCTCTCTGATGAGCACCCGCCACTCGCCCAGATACAGATCGGAGAGCCGCAGCCCGAGCACCTCACAGCGCCGGAGACCGCCGAGCACCATGGCCTGGGTCATGGCCCGGTCCCGCTCGGTGCGCAGCGCGCCCATGAGCGACTCGACCTCGTCGGCGTCGAGGATCCGGGGCAGGCGGCGCACCCCTCGCACCAGCGGCAAGCCCCGTCCGCCCCGAGAGCGGCTCTGGCGGGTGGCGATGCCACGGGGGACCGGGTTGGCGCTGACGTCGACGTCGTCGCGGGTGATCAGGTAGCCATAGAAGCTCGACACCGCAGCCAACCGGCGCTTGATCGTCGCCGCCGAGAGACCGGTGGAGCCATCGGCGATGCGCACCACATTCTCGGCACCGGGCTTGGGACGCCGCTGCGCGGTGACGAAGGACATGACGTCTTTTGGCCTCACCTCGATGGGGTCCTTCTTGACCGCAGAGAAGAAGACGCTCAGGTCATGCGCATAGGCCCGGACCGTGTTCGGCCGGGCCCGGCCAACCACGAACTCCAAGAACTCGTCAACCAGCGGGTGGCCAATTCTGTAGACGTGTTCACCGTCGGGACGGACGTGAGACTCGAATGACGGACTCCACTGCACCGCACACCTCCTGCTCGGGTTTGCACCCGAGGATCCCCCGGATGCCTATCCCAGGAGGTGGATCACCTGTATAACCGGTGAACTGGGTCACGTACGAAGCCGAGGCCCGATCGGGTCATTGGGGCCGCACATCGGGTGTGCGATACCGCGCACGGCCGCAGTGCCCACTAGCACGTAGAACTGCCCGGCGAACAGGACCACACCACCGACTTCGGCGGCCAACTCGTCCGCATCGAAGTGGCGGCGGAAGACTCTGTAGCGACCACCCCCCGGTAGGGTCCGCTCCTGCCACTCCTCGGCGCTCACTCCTAGGGGGCGACCGGCGTCGAGGATCACGACCTCGGACGCAACCCGGTGCGCCTCGGCAAGAAAGGGTTCACGCTCACTCGGAAGAAGCAGGCCATAGAGGTGGGCGGAGAAGAAACGGTCGAAGGCGTGGGCTGGCACGGGTAGGGCAGTGGCATCTGCCTGGATCACTGGTACTTCGGGAGCAACGGTGCGCAGAACGTCCAGCGCCCTTCGACTCTGGTCGATGGCGATGCCCCTCCCCGCAAGGTATCCGGTGAAAGTGCCTGGCCCGGCACCTACTTCGACGAAGCGGACTGCGGACAGCTCCCGAAGTAGGCGTTCAAGCTGCGCAGCTTCAGCAGCGATGCCTTCGACTTCCACGGTGACGCCTAGACCGGTCCAGTATGCGTGGGCGTTGGCCAAGCCAGGCAAGCGCCCGATCACTCGCCGGTCGTAGTACTCCCAGAGTGATCGACGATGCTGTTCTCGTTCGTTGGGCGATTCCCCGATCACTGACCGAAGTGAATCATCGGGGATTGGCACGCAACCATGTTTGCAGCTTCTCGAATCGACGAGTTCGCACCTGCCTCCGAAGTGATGGGTTCGGGGGCATGCAACCTTTGCGAGCACACTGCCGGCCGAAGGACCATCCGCTCCCCGGGTGATGCTCTCGGTCGGTGCGGCTCAGCCCACTCCGCGGGTGAGGAGCAGGGTGCCGGCGATGGGGCCTCCGCCGTTGCTCACCGCGGCCACCTCGGGCGGTCCACCGCCCGACCGCTTCACCTGACGGTCACCGCCTTCGCCCCTGAGCTGCACGCACGCTTCGTGGATGAGCCCGAACCCGTGCAGCCGCCCGCCCGAGAGCTGACCACCGGCGGTGTTCAGCGGAAGCACCCCGTCGAGGGCGATAGCTGCCCCTCCCTCGACGAACGGACCGCTCTCGCCCCGGCCGCAGAAGCCGAGGGCCTCCAACCAGACCATGGCGAGAATGGAGAACCCGTCGTAGAGCTCGGCCACGTCGACGTCGGCCGGACCGAGCTCGGTCCGCTCCCACATCGAGGCGGCCGCGTCGCGGCCGGCCATGGTGGTCATGTCGTCGAACTGGTCCCAACTGGGTCGTCCGCGCAGCGCGGTACCCACCGCGTTCACGTGGCAGACCGGGTTCGGCGCGTCGGGCGCGTAGTCCCGGTGCGACACCACGAAGGCCGTCGACCCGTCGCTCGGGGCGTCGCAGTCGAAGAGGCAGAGCGGGGCAGAGATCATCCGTGACGAGAGGTAGTCGTCCATGCTCAGCGGGTCGCGGTAGACCGCCTTCGGGTTACGCTCGGCATTGCGGCGGCCGTTGAGCGCGATCTGGGCCAGCTGCTCGCGGGTGAGCCCGAACTCGTGCATCCGGCGTTGGGCGATCAGGGCGATCCAGTTCACGGCCGAGACCGCGCCGAACGGCAGGGTCCATTGGAGAAACCCCCCGAACCTCGGGACACCACCGCCGCCACCGCCACTGCCGCCGATGCCCTGTCGGCCGCCCGACCCCTGGGCGGTGGACTCGGACACCGTCCGGTACACGAGGACGTGCCGGGCCAGCCCAGCAGCGACGGCCAGGCAGGCGGTGATCACCGCTCGCATCTGGGCCGGTCCCTCGCCACCGCCGTCGTGCCAGTTCAACCGCAGCCGGAGCGCATCCTGGACCTCGGGGCTCGACGGGCCGGCGAACCCCGCGGTGCCTGCGCCCATCCCCGGGTAGGTGGCGAGACCGTCGATGTCGTCACGGGTGAGCCCGGCGTCGGCCACCGCGGCGAGGCATGCGTCGGCGGTGAGATCGAGGTCGGTGCGCCCGAGGCGCCGGCCGACGTCCGACTGCCCGATCCCCGAGATGATCGCCTGGCGCTCCGCCGGTTCGGTGGCCGGGCTCACCGCGACCGAGCCTCTGCCCCGGCCTCCGGCCCCACTGGCCGGAAGAGGGGGAGGTAGACGTCGTCCTGGTGTTCGAAGACGACCTCGACGGCCATGCCCGTACGGACGTCCTCGGGCTCGACATCGACCAGGTTGGTGGTCAGGCGTACGCTCTCCTGCTCGTCGATGGCGACCAGGCCGATGAGATAGGGCTCGCTGCCCGGGATCCAGTCGTGGACGTTGAGAGTGTGGGCGACGAGTGTGGCACGACCGCTGACCTCGGCGGGAGCCAGCTGGTCCGACAGGCAGTCGGGGCAGCGGGGCGACGGCGGGTGCACGTAGGTCAGGCACTCCGTGCAACGGAGGAACCGGAGACGGCCGTCGGCACCGCTCGTCCAGAAGAACTCGTTCTCCTGATCGAGGCGGGGAAGCAGTCGGATCGCCGGACCGCGTGCGGTCACCGGCGGTCGAGCACTTCCGGGTTGACCACGTGGAGCGGCCGGGCTCCGGCCATCAGGCGGCAGAGGTCCTCGGCGATGGTCCGGGTGTGGTTGGACTCGGTGTCGTAGGTCGCGCCGCCGATATGGGGCGTGAGCACCACGTTGGTGAACCCGGTGAGCGGGTGGTCGGTCGCCAGGGACTCGCCCTCGAAGTGGTCGAGCCCGGCGGCGGAGACCTTGCCCGATCCGAGTGCCGCCACCAGCGCGTCGGTGTCGTGGAGCGCAGCGCGCGCCGAGTTGAGGAAGACGACCCCGTCGCGCATGGCGGCGAACTGCTCGCTCCCGATCATCCCGGTCGTCTCCGGGGTCACCGCGGCGTGCATCGAGACCACATCCGCGCGTGCCAGCAGCTCGTCCAGGGACACCGTCGGCCCGTCCGTGTACGGGTCGTGGACGACCACCTCCATCCCGAGGCCGCGGAGCCTCCAACGCAGGGCACGCCCGACCGCACCCAGACCGACCAGGCCGGCCGTCCGCCCGGCCAGCTCCCACGCGCGGAACCGCTGGTAGGGGATGGTCCCGTCCTTGTAGATCTCGCCGCGGCGGACGTCGGCGTCGGCGGGCACCAGGCCGCGGGTGGCGGCAAAGAGCAGTGCGACGGTCAGCTCGGCCACCGCGTCGGCGTTGCGCCCCGGCGCCCTGAGCACCGGTACGCCCGCTTCGGTGGCGGCGGCCACGTCCACGTTGGTCGGATCACCTCTGCAGCTGCACACCGCCACCAGCGGCAGATCGAAGAGTGGTCCGGCACACCGGTCGCTCTCGACGACGGCGATCGTGGCACCCTCCGCAGCCATCCGCTCGGCAAGCTGCTCAGCGTTGTAGATGCGCAACGTGGGCTGGTCGAGCCAGGAGTCGAGGGTCAGATCGGCCAACTGGCCGAGGAGATCGAGTCCCGGTCCTCGCACGGCAGCCGTCACCAGAGCCTTGGGTCGTCCTTCGGACATCGGTTCGGCATTCCCCCGTTCGGCGTCTCGGTAACGCCGGAGGGTAGCACCTGCCCCCGACCGCGATCGCGTCCATAATGACCCCCCATGACACGACAGGCCGATCAGTGAGCTCGCAACCCCGGTTGCAGGGTGCCGACTGCACCATCGGGGTCGACGTCGGCACGACGGCCGTCAAGGCGGTCGCGGTCGACGCCCGGGGCCACGTGCTGGCCCGGACCCGCGTGCCCCACAGAGTGGCCACCCCGACCGCCGACCATCTGGAGCACGACGCGGCCCGGGCATGGCGCCGTGGGCCGAGGCGTGCGTTCGCCGAGGTGTCGGCTGCACTCGAGGGACCGGCGGCCGGTGTGGTGGTGACGTCGATGGTGCCGTCGATCACCGCGGTCAACCGGCGGGGCGTCCCCCAGGTGCCCGGCCTGCTCTACGGCGACCTGCGCGCCCGCCACGTCGGGACCCTGGATCCCGACGACTACGGGGGAGAGCGCGATCAGGGCATGCGGATGCTCACCTGGGCGGTCGGCCACCTACCCGGAGCTGCCGGCTACTGGCCCTGTCAGGCGGTGGCCAGCAACGCCCTGTGCGGTGTCCCGGCTGTCGACTCTGCCACGGCCACCTCCTTCGGCGCGCTGTTCGATCGGGGGCGGTGGGACCGGGCCGCACTCGCCGAGCTCGGCATCGAGGAGCGGCAACTCTCCGTCGTGACCCCGCTCGGTCAGTCGGCCGGCACGGTCACCGGGAGCTCCACAAAGGTGGGCGGGGGTTCGATCGACGCGTTCTGTGAGCAGATGGTGGCCGGAGCGGACCGCCCCGGCGACGTGCTGGCGATCTTCGGGGCGACCCTCATCGTGTGGGTGGTGTCGGAGGAATGGCGCGAGATCCCCGGACTGATCAGCTTCCCGAGCACCGTTCCCGGTCTGGTCATGACCGGCGGGCCGAGCAATGCCGGGGGACTGTTCGCCGACTGGTCACGCGCGCTCGCCGGAGGCGGACCGATGTCGACCGAGGGGCGGCTGGGCGATCCGCACGGGGTCCCGGTCTGGCAGCCCTACCTCCGTGGTGAGCGGACCCCGTTCTACGATCCCGATCTCCGGGCCAGCCTGCACGGCCTCGATATCACGCAGGGCCCGCAGGCCCTGATCCGGGCCGCCCAGGAAGCCAGCGGGTTCGTGATCCGGCGCATCATCGAGCGCTCCGGCGGGAAGGCCAACCGGATCGTGGCCACCGGTGGGGGCTCGCGTTCCCTCCCGTGGATGCAGGCGGTGGCGGATGCGACCGGGATCCGGGTGGAGACGGTCGCCGTCCCCGAGGGTGCCGCGCTCGGCGCGGCGTTCCTCGCCCGCATGGCGGCCGGTCTCGAGACGGACTTCAGCGCCGGAGCCGCCTGGGCCTCGCCGGGAGGCCGGATCGACCCGGACCCGGCCTGGGAGGCGGCCGCCTCCGAACGCTTCGCCGTGTTCGAGGCGCTCGGTCCCGAATCCTGAGGTCCGCCCGATGATTGGGGACCCGCCGCGCCCGGTGCCCTAGCCCGCGCGGCTCGAGGCGAACGTCGACTTGAGGACGCCGCTCGCCTCGGGTCTGGCCAGAGTCTTGAGGGCGTCCCACCACCCCTCGAGCGGGTAGCGGTGGGTGACCATCTCGGTGAGGTCGATCCTGCGGTCCTGCACCAGCGCGAGGTAGTGGTCGATGGCATGGCGGCGCCGACCCTCGAATTCCTCCGTGGCGAAGGCGTTGGAGCCGACGATGGTCAGCTCCTTGAAGTAGACCGGGGTCGACTCCCAGCGACCCGGGACGGCCACCCCGGTGTAGACGAGCTTCCCCCGCTCTGCGAGCACGCGGACTCCGACCTCGAGCGTCTCGGGCCTGGCCACCGAGTCGTAGATCACGTCGATGTGGCCCGGGTGCGCCATGGGGAGGCCGTCGAGCGCCTGGTGCAGGACGCCACCGGACCACTCGGCGAGCTCCTCGACCACCGCCAGGCTCGGCTCGTGGGCGACGACCAGAGCGGCGCCCATTCGGCGCGCCATCTCTGCCTGCGCGGGGAAGCGCGCCACCACCGCGACCTCGACCCCGGGATAGAAGGCGCTCAGGATGGCCACGCTGCTGAGGCCGAGCGCCCCTGCGCCGTAGACGACGACCCTGCCCGACGCCGGCGGGGGATTGTTGACCACTGCATGGAAGGAGACCGAGAACGGATCGGCCATCACCGCGGCCTCGTCGCTCACGTCGTCGGGGACCGGGTGGAGCATCGAGTCGTGGGCGGCCATGAGCTCGGCCCAGGCCCCCGGCGCGCCGGTGACCACCCCGATGTGCACGCCGGGTCCGATGGGCCCCTTGGTGAACGACCAGCAACGATTGACAGCCCCCTCCTGGCACGGCGGGCAGAGCGGCTTGATCCCGCGGGGAGCACAGCTCAACCACGGATTGAGGACCACCCGCTCGCCGACCTCGAGGCCCCGCGCTTCGGGGCCCAGCTCGACCACTTCCGCCACCACTTCGTGACCGGGCACGTGGGGCAGGGAGGAGAACGCAGCCATCGGGTTGTCGATGTCGCCGTCGGCGAAGTCCCCGAGCACCAGCTTGGCGTCGGACCCGCACACGCCGGCGAGGATTGGACGGGTCACCACCCAGTCGGGCCGGATGGGCCTCGCGTCGTCCACGTCGTGGAGCCCGAAGGGCAGGTGGACGAGCCGCTCCTCCAGCTCGTCGGTGGCGACCGGGCGGGGTTCGTCCCGGTCGGGGCGGGCCCCGAACACGAGTGCCTTCACGATCCCGCCCCTCCGGACCCACCCGGGTCGGACGCCGTGTCGGCCATGGACCGCATGGCCTTGACGAACCCGTCGAAGTCCTTGGTCTTCATCTCGACCACGGCCTTGAGGTCGGGCACATAGTGCTCGAAATGCTCGCTCACGATGCAGTCGAGGATGCCGGCAGCCACCTCCTCGGGCGGGACCAACGGCCCGTGGTACACGGGCGGGTCGTTGTCGGGCTGGTCCCAGATCTCGGTGTCGACTGGCCCGGGCAGGACCAGGCGAACCGACACACCGGTCCCGAGCAGATCGGCGGCAATCGCCTCGCTCCACCCGGCCAGGGCGAACTTGGACCCGCTGTAGGCGGCCTCGGTGGCGATGCCGACCCGTCCCCCCATGCTCGAGACGTTGACGATCGTGCCGGACCCCCGCTCGAGCAGTCGCGGCATCAGAGCCAGCGTCATCGCCACCGGCGAGAAGTAGTTGACCGTCATCACCCGGGTGACCTCCGCCATGGTGAGGCGGTCCACCGGTCGGCGCATGGGGATGGCCGCGTTGTGGACGATCACGTCGAGCGGACCGAGCTCGTCCCAGATCCGGACCACCAGCTCGGCGGCAGCGTCCGGGTCGGAAAGATCGGCGGCCCAGAAGCGCGAGTCCGGGGCGCTCCCCCGGCACTCCGACGTGATCTGCTCGAGCCGTTCTGCTCTGCGAGCGACGAGGGCGACGGTGGCCCCGCGGGCGGCCATCATCCGGGCGGTGGCGGCACCGATCCCCGAGGAGGCTCCGGTGATGAGAGCCACCGTCCCCGGACCCACGGCCCGATCAGGGCTCGGGTCAGCGGGCATCGAGGTCATCGGCCGAGGATAGGCGTTCCCAACCCGGAGGCGGGATGTCGAGCCGCCAGTACTGCTCGGGCACGTTCCCGTCCAGCCGCTCGGAGAGCAGGTGGTCGCGTTCGAGCGGGCCGATCTGGCTCGCGTAGCAGGCGATCGCGGTCCGCTTGGCGTCCATGTCCGGTCGGACCGGGACAACGGCCGGTGTCGGCCAGAGGGAGGACCGGAAGAGCTTGGCGATCCGCCAGGCGAGCATGCCCGGGAGGTGCTTGTAGCCCGCGTCCTCGTAGCCGAACCACAGCGGGGCTCCCGGTTCCCCGTCGACCGCGGCGCGGACCAGCAGTCCGGCATCGTGGGTGAGGACGTGGTCCGGGTTGGCCAGACCCATGGGAAGGAAGACCGCGGTCGGTCGGGCGTCGTCGATGGCCGTGCGGAGCGCGGGGACCACGTCGGTGGGGGAGTACCGCTGCTCCTGGGACAGGTACTGGTGGTCGGCGAACTCGAGCCACACCGGATCGGCGCCCATCGAGGCCATGGCGGCCCGGTCCTCCTCGCGGCGGACCGCGACCACGTCGTCCCCGGTCGCGAACCCCCCGGCGGCATCCCAGTCGGTGACCTCGTCGGGGTAGGCCGGTGGCCACCCGGCCAGCACGGTGACCACGGTGCTCCCGGGGTGGGAGGTGAGCAGGTGGGCCGCACCGAGCGCGGCATCGTCGAAGTGGGGGGAGACCACCACGATCCGATCCAGCGCTCCGTCGGGTAGGGCGCCCCACATCGTGCGACTCTCCATCACCGGAGCGTAACGGAGCGGCCGGACCCGGCGTGTCGCTCAGCCGAGCGCACGGCGGATGAAACCGATCATCCCGATGATGGTGAGGACGACGAGGAAGACGATGCACACCACGAAGCAGAGCCAGGTCTGGATGTGGGGGACGCTCGGAACCATCAGCCCACGGAGTCCCTCGCTCACGTAGGTCATCGGGTTCAGTGCCGAGAGGAACTGGAACCACGGGAGCCGGCTCAGTGAGGGCCAGGGGTACTGACTCGAGCCGGTGAAGATGAGCGGGGTGAGCACCAGCGCGAAGGTCACGTTGATCCGGTTGGGAGGCACATAGGTGCCGAGGATCAGTCCCATCGCAGCGCCGAGGAGCGAGCCGAGGACGATCATGACCACGACGGCGACTGCTGCCGATGCCCGCCACGGGATCGATCCGAGGATCCACACACCGATCGGGAACATCACCGCGGCGGCCACGAAACCCCGCATCGCGGCAAAGATCACCTTCTCCACGGCGACCGCTCCGATCGGGAGCGGCGCGAGCAGGCGGTCTTCGATCTCGTTGCTGTAGGAGAACTCGATGACCAGGGGAAGCGCGGTGCTCTGCAGGCCGGTGAGGACAGCTGCCAGGGCCACAAGGCCGGGAAACAGCACAAGCTCGTACCCCGGACGCGCGTACCCGAGCTGGGTGAGGACCTTGCCGAAGACGAGGAGCAGGAAGAGCGGTTGGAGGATGACCTGAGCCAGGAAGAGCGGGAACTCGCGACCGGTGACGAAGAGATCCCGCCGGAGGATGGCCAGGCCGGTCCGCCACGGTCCCCGGTGGGGGAGCCGCCCGGGGACCGCACTCCGATCGGACGGTGCAGCGGGCACCGAGCCAACGGCGGTCATCGGAGTGCCCTTCCGGTCAGGTGGATGAAGACGTCCTCGAGGTTGGGCTCACCCAGTCTGGCATCGACCAGGTTGGCCCCGGCGGCGCTGACGACCTGAGCGACCGGGGCCACGAACGTGGCCGGCTCACCATCGACGTGGATCCGGATGCGCCAGCCGCTGATGGTCGGGTCGTCGAGCCGCTCGGTCTCGCCCACCCCGGCGAGACCGCTGATCCTGGTGACCAGTGTGGTGGGGTCGGCCTGGCTCGACGCGGCCGGCTCGACCGTGCAGTCGAGCGTGCGCTCGCCGGCCATCCCCCGTACCAGCGCGGCGGGGGTGTCGAGGGCCAGGAGGGTCCCGTGGTCGATGATCGCCACCCGGTCGCTGAGGGTGGCCGCCTCGTCCATGTCGTGGGTGGTGATGACCACTGTCGTCCCGGAGGCTTTGAGCTCGGCCACCTTCTCCCAGAGGAAGAGGCGGGCCGCTGGGTCGAGACCGGTCGACGGCTCGTCGAGGAACAGTACGGCCGGGGAGTGCATGAGTGCCCGTGCGATCATCATCCGCTGGATCTGGCCCCCCGAGAAGTCGTCGGGCCGGCCCTCGGGACGGTCGGCCAACCCGAACTGTTCCAACAGGTCGTCGGCCAGCCGGTTCCGCTGCTCGCGGGGCACCCCGTGGTAGCTGGCGTGGAAGAGCAGGTTCTGCCGCACGGAGAGCGACCGGTCGAGGTTGTTCTGCTGGGGCACCACCCCGAGCACCCGCCGCGCACCGACCGGGTTGCCCACCACGTCGACCCCGGCGACCAGTGCCCTGCCCCGGGTCGGGCGGATCCGGGTGGTGAGGATGCCGATGGTGGTGGACTTGCCCGCGCCGTTCGGACCGAGGAATCCGAAGACCTCGCCGTGCTCCACCTGGAAGGTCACCCCGCCGAGCGAGTCCACCGGTGCCTTGGGGTACCTCTTCGCCAGGTCGGCGACCTCGACGGCAGGCTCGGGAGCGGTCCCGGGCGAGCTCCCGTCGGAACGGGTCGTGGTCAGGCCACCGCTGCGATGCTCCGGGCCGGAGTCACCGTCCGTGTCGTGAGGTGCTGCGCTCATGCCCCGTCTCTCGTGTCGTGGGTGGCCCTCGGCGGACCGTTCCTGGATCGACGACGTGTCCCCGACCGGTGCCGACGATACGGTACGGGGCGCGGACGGCACGACTCCGACCCTCGAGTGCAGGATCGGCCCGCCCGCGGGGAGGTAAGAGGTGAAGGTCGTCACCGGAAGCGGCGTGCGGCGGCAAGCCGACGGTAGGGCGGTCGGCCGCGCATCGCGGGCGTCCTCGTGAAGGGGTGGTCGCGGTGGAACCCGCTGTCCGCGCTGGCCCGCTCATGGAGTCATTTCGTCCGGCGACCCCGGGCCACACAGGTGCGGACCGTGGTCACGGTCGGGGTGGTGCTCGTCGGGACCGTGCTCTGGGTGGTGGCCGCTCCCTCGAGCGCGTCGCCGACAGCCACGTCGACCACACCGACGACAGTCGGGTCGGGCACTGTGGTCGACCGGGCCAGCACCTCGAGCCGGGGAGTCACCGCGCACACGATCAACGTGGTCTTTCCCGTGGTGTCCCTCAATTCCCTGGCGGGACAGGAGGGTTTCGCCGAGGATGCCGAATACGGTGAACAGCAGAAGGCGATCGACTTCTACGTCGGCCTGATCAACAAGAGCGGGGGAATCAACGGACGCAAGATCAACCCGATCATCACCAGCTTCGACCCGACCAACGAGGCGGTCATGCGTGCGGACTGCAAGACCTGGACCGAAGGCTCCCCGGCCGCGTTCGCGGTGCTCGACGGGATCGGGGCGTGGACCGGTGACAACGAGCTCTGCATCACCCAGGAGGGTCAGACCCCGTTCATCGGGCAGTGGTCGACGGTCACCGACTGGACCGACCAGGGAGCGCCCTACCTGTGGTGGACGGGACCCGATCAGTCGGTGATCCTGAAGGCGGTGGTCGGGTGGGGCATCGACTCGGGCATGCTCGGGAAGACCAACAAGGTGGGGGTGATCTCCGGCGACCGGGCTTCCGACCAGTTGGCGCTCAACAGCTATCTGCTGCCGGACCTGCATGCCGCTGGAGTCACCCCGGTGGTCGAGACCATCGCCTCGGACCCCACCGAGACGGCGACCACCGACAGTCAGGCGCCACTGGTCATCCAGCAACTGCGCAACGCCGGGGTCACCTCGGTGATCCCCCTGATCCCGTTCAACGTCTTCTACCCGGTGCTCCAGGCCGAGACCGACCAGCAGTACTACCCGCGGCTGCTCCTCAGCGACTACGAGGAGAGCATCGAGTCGGCACTCGGACTCATCCCCATCCCCTACGAGAAAGCGCTCGACGGCCAGGAGGGCCTCACCACCGAGACGCTCGGCGGCGGGCCGACCTACTCCGACTACACCGGCCCGAAGGGCTACGACACCGGGGTGCACAACTGCTGGGTGCCCTGGCACAAGGCCTACCCGCAGATCCCGTCCGGCGACACCACCGACTACATCGAGGAGCAGGGACCGGTCGTGAGCTGGTGTCAGGTCATCCAGCTCTTCGCCACCGCCGCCCGGGCTGCCGGACCCGACCTCAACCGGCGGACGTTCGTCACGGCAATGTCCAAGATCACAGATTTCCCGGGCACGGTCACCCCGGTCCTCAGTTTCGCGCCCGACAAACGCTACGGACCGACCGAGTTCAAGATCGTGCGGCTCCACAACAACGTGCCGCCGTCGTCCGCATGCCAGCTGACCTCCCAGGACAAGGCCCAGGGGACCTGCTGGGTGACCGTGCAGCCGTTCGCGCCGCTTCCCTCCCCGTCCCACTGAGCTCGACGTCGTTGCTCGCCGCAGCGGTCGCAGCGCCGGGCCGCTGGTAGACAGGCGTCATGCAGCCGGTCGGCGTCGATACCACCGCGTCCGATCCGCTGGGCCCGCCATGGTGGCGGACGGGAGTCCTGTACCAGATCTATCCCCGATCGTTCGCCGACGCGAATGGCGACGGCATCGGCGACCTCCAAGGGATCATCGACCACCTCGACCACCTGCGCTGGCTCGGGGTGGACGGCATCTGGCTCGGTCCGATCAACGCCTCGCCGCACGCGGACTGGGGCTACGACGTGGCCGACTACCTGTCGATCGATCCCGACCTGGGGAGCGAGGACGACGTGGACCGGCTCATCGCCGAAGCCGGCCGGCGCGGGATCCGGATCCTCATGGACCTCGTTCCGAGCCACACCAGCGACCGCCACCCGTGGTTCATCGACTCCCGGTCCTCGAAGACCGCACGACACCGCAACTGGTACGTGTGGGCCGATCCGAAGCCCGACGGATCACCCCCCAACAACTGGGTCTCGAGTTTCGGTGGACCCCCATGGGATCTGGACGAGCAGACCGGCCAGTACTACCGGCACACCCACCTGAGCGAGCAGCCGGACCTCAACTGGTGGGAGCCGGAGGTTCGCGCGGCCTTCGACTCCGTCATGACTCACTGGCTGGACCGCGGGATCGCAGGCTTTCGCATCGACGCAGTGACCGCGATCGTGCAGGACGCGCAGCTGCGGGACAATCCCCCCGCTCCGGAGACCAACGCGACGGATGACTTCGTCTTCGGGCAGCATCCGGAGTTCAACAGCGATCGTCCGGAGGTCCACGACGTGCTCCGACACTGGCGCCAGCTGGCCGACCGCTATCCGGATCGGGTGTTGTTGGGGGAAACCCCGGTGCCGACGGTCGAGGCCCTCGCGCGGTACTACGGGAACGGCTACGACGAGCTTCATCTGGCGTTCGACTTCCCGTTCATCAGCGCACCACTCGAGGCCGATGCCCTGCGAGCGGTGGTCGAGGCCAGCGAGCAGGCGCTCCCGAGCGGCGCATGGCCGGTCTGGACAGGGTCGAACCACGACGTCGGCCGTTTCGCCACCCGGTGGGCCGCGGGATCCCCGGCCAGGGCTCGGGTGGCCCTGACGGTGCTCCTGTGCCTGCGGGGGACTCCGGTGCTCTACCAGGGCGACGAGCTGGGTCAGCCAGACACAGTGGTGTCCCGCGCCCAGCTCCGGGATCCCCTCGGAGCCAGGTTCTGGCCCCACTGGCGCGGCCGGGACGGCTGTCGGACACCGATGCCCTGGCGCGACGTCTCCGGCGGCGGCTTCACCCCGCCAGAAGTCGAGCCGTGGCTCCCGCTGGGCGACGTGGGCGCCTGCAACGTGGAGGACCAGATGGCCGACCAGGACTCGATGGTGCACCTGGCCCGGGATCTCATCGCCCTGCGGCGGGCCGTGCCGGCGCTTCAGACCGGGTCCTACCGATCGATGGCAACCACCCCCGGTGCCTGGGCCTGGAGCCGGGACGAGCGGCTGGTCGTCCTGGCCAGCCTCTGCGACGAACCGGCGTCCCTGGGCGGGATCACCGGCACGGTCCGCCTAGGCACCGACCGCTCCCGGGAGGGCGAGGAGGTTGACGGCACGGTGGTGGTCTCCGGGTGGGAGGCGGTCGTCGTGGATCGTTCAGCGTCCGGTGGGGCGGATGGGGCTGGATAACCGCTGCAACGCCGCCCGTGATCTCTCACCAGAAGAGGGCCCGAGGGTAATTTTGCGAATCCGGTATATGTCATATACATACATGCCGCCGCGCGTATGCCATATACCGAAAATCGCAATCGACACATGGGTCCGACCGACTGCACCGATCCACACCGGTCCACACCGGTCCACCCAACGTCTCCGGTGCACGCCGGCCCGACCGACTGCACCGGTTCACACCGGTCCGCGTGCTCGCCCCGATGCGGACGGCGCCGACGTTCAGTCCTCGCCGGCGCGGGCGGTTGCCCAGTCCAGCCCCCCGGCAAGATGTCGCAGGTAGCTGGGGCTCTCCCAGGCATGGGCGAAGTGGCCGAGCGAGGTCGAGAAGACCCGACCGTTCCCCTCGGTGAAGCACCACGAGAGGGGATAGCCCGCCGCTCCACCCGTTCCCGTCGACAGCGCGATGTCCGCGGGGTGCTCCCCTGGCCCGAACTGGTCCGGTCTGGCCGCGAGCAGGATGCGCGCGTCGGGACGGAGATCGCGGAAGAGGTAGACCTCGTCGTGCCAGGACAGGGTCGGTCCGAAATGGGCGACCGCGGGATGGGTCGGCTCGAGCACCTCGATGGTGAACGAACAGGTCCATGGGTGGCCGGCGAACCGACCGCCGACCAGCAGCCCGTAGTCGTCCCAGCCGTGACAGGAGTCGGTGGCCGAATGGATCGCCATGACCGAGGTGCGGCCACTGCGGACCCCTTCGACGAACGTGGCACGTTGGTCGGGTGACCACGGGGTCTCGCCGATGGTGAACAGCGCCACCACGGTCGCCTGCGCGAGCAGGTCCGTGTCCAGCGAGCGGACGTCGGGCACCCGGTGGAAGGCGAGGCCTGCCGACTCGGCCAGTTCGGCGAAGGCGGTCGCCGACTGATCGAGAACACCGTGCACTCCGGCCGGTCCGTCCGCGTAGGGTGCGACCTGAGTGACGTAGAGCAGGGACGGCGCAGGCACGGCCGGATCCTACCGTCGGGTCCGGGGTCGACGCCCAGGGTGCGATGCAATACTGAGCGGATGCGTCACGCTGCGGCGAGTGGGGGGACCCGCCGGTGACCGCCGACCAGGAGGCGGTCGCGCTTCCCGCCGACTTCCTCTTCGGTGTCGCGACCGCGGGGTTCCAAGTGGAGGGCGGATACAACGGACCGGGCGAGCCGGCCAACAACTGGGCGCGTTGGGAGGCCGGCGGCCGGATCGAGCCCTCGGGTAACGCGTGCGACTTCTGGCTCCGTCCCGAGGACGCCCTGGACCGTGCTGCCGGCATGGGATGCAACGCGTTCCGCCTCTCGGTCGAGTGGACGCGACTCGAGCCGGCGGAAGGCGAGATCGACGATACCGCGCTCGACGGCTACGTGCGGATCCTCGATGCCTGTCGCGAACGGGGAATGGAACCGATCGTGAGTCTGCACCACTTCACCCATCCGGCATGGCTCGGAGACGAGTTCTGGCTGGACCCCGACTCCCCCGACCGGTTCGCCGCGCACGTGTCGCGGGTGGTGGCGGCGGTGTCGGACCGGTGCCGGAAGTGGGTCACGATCAACGAACCGAACATCGTGGCCCTGATGGGGTGGGTGGAGGGGGCGTATCCCCCCGGACGCAGCCGCGCGTTCACCGAAGCGTTCACCGTGCTGGACAATCTCCTCACAGCGCACGTCCGGGCGCACCGGGTCGTGCACCGACTGCAGCCGGACGCCATGGTCACGGTCAATACCAGTTCGTCCTCGATCTACGAGCACGACCGGTTGCTCACCGACCTGCTCACCGTGCGGGCAGCCGGGGTGGCGCGGGACGACGTCGACGACTGGATCGACGAACGACGTGCGCTCCACGACGAACGGGTGCCGGCAGGAGGGCGCGGCGAGCTCCTGCTCCGGCGGCTCTTCGCTGCCGCCTCACCGTACGGCGACGTCCGGCGCGGCTCGCTCCTTGACGGCCTGCTGCGCTCCCGCCTGCGCCAGAACGCGCCCAGGCGGGTCCTGGATGCCGTCTACGACGTGGTCGAGGAGCAGCGCCCCCTGGATGCGACCGGGTTCGACTGGTACGACCCGGTCGCCAGCCACGCCACCCGGCTCCCCGGCCACGAGACCTCGGGCGGACGGCGCTGGGAGCCCTCGCGGGCCATCTGGGACGTCCGTGCCGACCCCGGGGGCCTGACGCGTTGGTGCCGGGACCAGCACGAGCTCCTGCCCGGGATGCCGCTCTGGGTCGTGGAGAACGGGCTGTGCAACCGGGTTCGCAACGGCCGCTCCTATCCGCGACCCGACGGCTGGGACCGTCCGCGCTACCTCAGCGAGCACGTCGCCGCGGTGGTCGACGCCGTCGCCTCGGGTACGCCGGTCACCGCCTACCTCCACTGGTCGCTGGTCGACAACTACGAGTGGGGCAGTTACGAGCCCCGGTTCGGCATCTTCGGCATCGACCGGGCAAGGGGACCGCGGGGGTTCCGCTGGCTCGACACCGACGCCATGGGCCGGGACTCGGCCGGCACCTATCGCCAGCTCATCTCCTGGGCGCGTGACGGGGCGCACGGCACACCGCCGGGTCCGACCCGGACGGCATGAGCTCCCGGTTCGGGTCCCCGAGAGTGCGGCAGCGATGCTGCGGAGAGCGGCTGGATAGAGTGAGCGTCATGGCAGACGGTGACGATCGGGCGCGGCGGGGACGCTGAGCGACATGCAGATCACCATCATCGGGGGCGGCAGCTACCAGTGGACACCGGAGCTCCTGGCCGACCTGCTGGGTACCGAGTCCCTCCACGGCGCGCACGTGGTGCTCGAGGACATCGACTCCGCGCCGCTCGAGAAGATGGAAGCGCTCGGGTGCCGGCTCTCCGAGGAGATGGGAGCGGGAGTCACCTTCGCCACCACCACCGACCAGCGCCGGGCCCTCACCGGTGCCGACTTCGTCATCGTGACGATCTCGACCGGCGGGTTCGAGTCGATGGAGGTCGACCTCGAGGTGCCTGCGAGGTACGGCGTCCGCCAGTCGGTGGGGGACACGGTGGGCCCGGGTGGGATCAACCGCTCCTTGCGAAACGTACCGGTTCTGGTCGGCGTCGCAAAGGACATGGTCGAGGTGTGTCCGGACGCCTGGCTGCTCAACATCACCAATCCGATGACCTGTTTGACCCGGGCAGTGTGCCGCGAGACCCCGGTCAAGACGGTCGGCCTCTGCCATGAGGTCGGGAACTGGACGATGGATCTGGCCATCGCGCTCGGCCGCCCGGCCGAGGCGGTGCAGGCCACGGTCGCCGGGGTCAACCACCTGCCGGTGGTCACCGAGCTCCTCGTGGACGGTGACGACGGCTTCGCCGTCCTCACCGAGATGGTCTCCGAGGCCGGCGGGCTGGAGGCGTTGGGACCCCATCCGGGCCAGTCCGATGCCGAACCGTTCTCCCATCTCGACTTCGTCCGTCGCCATGTGCTCTCCCTCACGTTCCTCGAGATGTGGGGGGCGCTTCCCGCCGCGGGGGACCGGCACATCGCCGAGTTCGTCCCCTGGGCGCTCACCGAGCCGTCGCGATGGGGTGGCGACTACAACATCGAGCTGACCTCGATCGGCAGACGGCGGAAGCACCAGGACGAATATGTCGCCGACGTCGACTCCTGGCTGGCCGGTACCAAGCAGCTCCAGACCTGGCCGTCGGGCGAGCTCCCGGCGCCGGTCATCGACGCACTGGTGACAGGCTCGGCCCGCACCGTCCCGGCCAACATCCCGAACACCGGGCAGGTGCCTGATGCGCCGGCCGGCGCGGTGGTCGAGTCGATGTGCGTGGTCGACGGTGACGGCATCCACGGCCGTGACCGCGCCGCCCTCCCGGCCCCGTTCGCCGAGCTGGTCCGGCGGCACGCGGCGATCACCGAGCTGACCCTGGATGCCGCCCTCGATGGGGACCGATCGCTCGCCACCTCCGCCTTCCTGCTCGATCCCCTCGCCGGCAGGGGTGATCTCCACCAGACCGAGGCGATGGTCGGCGAGCTCCTCGCGGGCACCGCGCCCTGGCTGCCGCAGTTCGGCTCCTGATCCCGCACCGGGCAGCGGTACGCACCACGTCGACGATGCACGCACCCCGCTAGCCATCGCACCGCGCACCGGGCACGGTTGAGGAGGACACCCATGCAACTCGGATTCGTCGGGCTCGGGGCCATGGGCCTGCCCATGATCCGCCATCTGCTCGAAGCGGGGCACCAGGTGACCGTGGCGTCGCGGAGCCCCGGCCCGGTCCAACGCGCCGTCTCACTCGGTGCCGTCGACGGTGGTTCCCCGGCCGGCGTAGCAGGAGCCGGCGAGGTCGTCTTCCTCTGCGTGCCGAGCTCCCCGCAGGTGGTCGAGGTGGTGTCGGCGATGCTCCCGTCCCTGGGTCCGGGCAAGGTGGTCGTCGACTGCTCGACCATCGACCCCGATGTGACCCGGGAGCAGCACGCGATCGTGACCGACACCGGTGCAGAGTTCCTCGACGCCCCCCTCTCCGGGGGAACGGCGGGGGCGGAGGCGGGAACGCTGACCCTGATGGTCGGGGGGGAGGAGGCGACGCTGGCACGCGTCCGACCGGTGCTCGACGCCTTCGCCGCACGCATCGTCCACGTCGGTGGCCCGGGGATGGGACAGGTCGTCAAGCTCTGCAACAACCTGATCTACGCCGCGCAGATGCTGGCCACAGCCGAAGCGACCGCGATGGCGATCAAGTCCGGCGTGGACCTCGTCAAGTTCCACGACGTCCTGACCCACGCCACCGGCGACTGCGTGGCGGTGCGCACGCGGCTGCCGGTGCCGGGCGTGCTGCCGGAGAGCCCTGCCTCCAACGGGTGGCGCCCGGGCTTCATGACCGACCTGATGGCAAAGGACCTCGACCTCGCCCTTGCCTACGGCGCCCGCGCCGGTGTGCCCCTCATGTCGACTGCCACGGTCCGACAGTCCCTTACCGCGGCGACCGTGGCCGGGTACGGGCGGGAGGACTTCTCGTCGTTGGCCAAGGTCCTCTTCGCCCTTTCGGGTCTCGGCCAGGACCTCTCCGGTCCCGGCCGGGAGACGTGACCGTGGCCGACCGGTCCACCCGCACCCCCGCCCTGATCCTGGCGGCGGACCACCGGGCGAGGGGCGTCGCCACGATCGAGGGCTACGGCGACTACCTGGCCGCCCTCGAGGCCGCCCTGCCCCACTGCGACGGCATCCTGGCCACCGTGCAACCCCTCTCCGACCTGGCGGCCGCCGGGTCGCTGCGGCGCGATCAGCGGACGTACCTCTCGATCAACCGGACCGGGTTGGCCGGATCGGCCTTCGAGCTGGACGACAGGCTGGTGGCCAGCGTGGACCGGGCTGCCCGCGATGGCTGGACCGGCGTCAAGCTCATGACCCGGATCGCCATGGACGACCCGAACGGGGCGGCGGCGCTCGAGCTCCTCGGACAGGTGTTGGAGGAAGCGGCGACCGCCGGTCTCGACGCGCTCATCGAGCCGGTGTTCTGGCGAGAGGGCCGGATGTCGCGCCAGATCGAGGACGTGGTGACCGCGGCGGTGATCGCCCACGATCTCGGGGCACCACTGCTCAAGGTGCCCGTCCCCGAGGCGAGCCCGGGAGCCGAGCGGGCCGATGCGGTCCACCGGGTGGTGTCCGGCGTGGGCGTCCCCGTGCTGTTCTTGGGCGGGCCACGGCGCGAGGAGGGCGAGGATGTGCTGGTGATCGCCCGGGACGTGCGGGAGGGGGGCGGTGCGGGCCTGGCGGTGGGTCGTGCCGTCCTCGAGGATCCAAATCCGGCCGACGTGGCCGAACAGCTGGCTGCGATCGTCCACCGGAGGTGATCCTCACCCTCGATCTCGGAACCACGGTGACCAAGGCCGCGCTCTGGGAGCGGGACGGGATGGTCGACCGGGCCGAGGTCGTGCTCGACATCCGGAGCCCCGAGCCCGGATGGGCGGAGCAGGACGCGCGCCTGTGGTGGACGTCGGTCGTCGAGGCGTGCACGCGTTTGCGAGCGGGTGATCCTGCCCGGCTCGCGTCGGTCGAGGTGCTGGGGTGCACCGGCGCTCGTGAGTCCTTCGGCCTGTTCGACCCGTCCGGCGATCCGGTCGGTCCAGCGATCCTCTGGTCGGACAGCCGGGCCGGGTACGACGCGGCCCGGGGCGCGGTGTCGGTCGGGGCGAAGCTGGACTGGGTGGCGGTCCATCGACGCGCTGAGCTTGATGCCACCGCTTGGATCCTCGCGCCGCGCGACCTGGTGGTCTGGCGGCTCACCGGACAGGTGGCCACCGATCCCACGCTGGCGTCGCGCACCGGCCTCTACGAACGGGATGACCGGGTCTCGGCGACTGTGGGGGCAGCGGTTGCCGACCGCCTACCCCCGGTGGTCCCCTCGGGAGAGGTGACCGGTGCGCTCGAGCGCGCGGCAGCGGACGCACTCGGGCTGCGCGCCGGCGTGCCGGTGGTCATCGGGGCCGGCGACCGGCCGTGTGAGGTGCTCGGCACCGGGGCGACCCCGTCACGACCCATGGTGAGTTGGGGAACGACCGCCAACGCGTCGGTGCCCGTGGCGGATCCGCCGTCGGAGCAGCCGGAGGGCATGGTGACGACGCGGGCGGCGGACGGGGGCTGGATCCTCGAGGGGGGAATCTCCGGAGCAGGATCGCTGCTCGCCTGGCTGGGACGGCTGTGCGGGCGCTCGCCGGCGACGCTCGCCGCGCTCGCAGGACGCTGCCCCCCGGGCGCCCGCGGGGTGACCGCACTTCCCTGGTTGGGTGGCGCCCGCGCACCCTGGTGGCGGCCCGAGGCGGGCGCCGCGTTCCTCGGGCTGGCTGACGCCCACGGACCGGCCGATCTGGCACGGGCGCTCTTCGAGGCGGTGGCCCGCGACGTCCAGCGGTGCCTCGAGGCGATGCCCGGGGGTCGGCCGCCAGGATCGCGCCTGAGCGAGCTGCAGTTGGCCGGAGGAGGCGCGGACTCGCCGGTCTGGGTCGAGGTGCTCACCGGGTGCACCGGCATCCCGGCGCGGCGTCGGCGATCGGGCCAGGCTGCGTCGGCCGGAGCGGCGCTGCTGGCAGCGGCCGCGGTCGGGCAGCAGTGGGACCTCGACGTGCTCGACCCGGTCGTGGCCCGCGCCGAGCCCGACCCGGACACGGTGCGGCGGTACGCAGAGCTGCGGCCGGAGACCGATCGGATCGCATCCACGGTCATCACGCTCGACTTGCCGGGTGGCTAGGCGCAGCCGGACGGTCCGTGCTCATCGGCGGAGGCTCCGAGCGCAACACCTCCGGCCGAGGAGCGTCTGAGGATAGGGTTCCCTGCGATGGCCGACCGGGTGGTGTTCGACTTCGCCGTTCCCGACGAGCTCCTGCAGGCAGTCGTGGCAAAGTCCGGCACCCAGGAGAGCGTCGCCGACCTGGCCATCATGCCCGGCACCGGAGAGGAAGGGAAGCCTCCTCCGCTGATGGGGATCCTTCGCCAATACGGGTTCGCCCCACTCGTGCTGCTCACCGCTGCAGCCATCGTGCCCGGCACATTCGGCAGCGGGATCACGATCATCGGCAGCAACCTCGAGCACTCGTTCCACATCCACGACGCGGCGCTCGGCGCCCTCGTCTTCGTCGCCGCGGTTGCCCAGCTGCTGTGGGCGGTGCCCCTCGCCCTCTGGGCCGACCGCGGCAGCCGCAAGGTGGTCGCGGGTGTGGCGCTGCTCGTCTTCTCATGCGTTGCACCCCTGATGGCCCTCGCCCCCAACGTCTGGTGGTTCACCTTCCTCTACCTGATCGCGTCGGTGGGTTTCAACGTCAGCCAGACCGTTCACAACTCGTACCTGTCAGATGCCTATCCGACCGAAGCCCGCGGCCGCGTCTTCAGCTGGCACAACCTGTCCGACCCCCTGTCCAACACCATCGGCATCCTGGTGTTCGGGCTCGTGGTCACGATCGGGCACAATTGGCGATGGGGGATGTTGATCGCCCTCGCCGGAATCCCGATCGCTCTCTCGCTCTTCACCCTCCGGGAGCCGGAAAAGGGTCAGAACGAGTCGAGCAGCATCCTCAAGTCCTCGGGCATGGACGTCCACACCCAGCAGGAGGAGGCACCCAGGGTGCTGCTCGGGTCGGCGGTCACCCGCCTCCTGCGCATCCGTTCGATCTACTTCGAGCTGGTGGCCGTCGCCATCCTCGGATTCGCCGGGACCGGTGGACCCCTGTTCGGCAGCCTCTACTTCGCCCGCCGGTGGGGCCTGGACACGGCCCAGCGGAGCGAGGTCTTTTCGATCATCAATCTCGCGGCGTTCGTGGGCTTGCCATTCGCGTACATCATCGGCGACCGGATGTTCCGCCGCGCCCCCGAGCGTCCGCTGGTCATCGCCGCAGGCTGCATCTCCGCGTACGGTGTGCTGCTCGTCACCTCGCTGTACATGCCCCACCTCTGGATGGTGGTCACCCTCCAGCTGCTCGCGCAGGCGGCCGTCTCCCCGCTCGCGATCTGCATCTTCCTCACCCTCGCCGCGACCGCGCCCGCAGAGATGCGCACCATCTGCTTCGCCATGTTCGGGGTCTACGCGCTCGTGTTCGGCGGGTTCGCGGGTGGCGTGCTCCTCGGCGCGGTCAGCGACGCCGTCGGGTACCTGCACGGTCCGACCGTCGCGCTCACCCTGATCGGGCCGGTCTGCGTCCTCGGGGGGCTCATGCTGCTGATCGGCTCCCGATACGTGAGGCGGGACATCACCATGGTGATCGAGGACGTCCTCGAACGGCACGAAGAGGGACAGCGTCGCCAGGCCGGCGGTGGGCTCCCTGCGTTGCAGGTCCACAACCTCGACGTCTACTACGGGGCGAACCAAGTGCTCTTCGGCGTGGACTTCGAGGTCGCCCAAGGGGAGATCGTCGCGCTGCTCGGCACCAACGGTGCGGGCAAGTCCACGCTCCTGCGCACCGTGGCCGGGCTCGAGCACCCCCATCGTGGGGTGATCCGGATCCAGGGGACAACCTGCACCTATCTCGAGCCCGAGCAGATCATCGATCGCGGGGTCGGACTCCTGCTCGGGGGGAAGATGACCTTCCCCGGGATGACCGTTCGTGACAACCTGCAGATCGGGGCGTACTCCCTCCGGCACCAGGGCACGCGGGCCCGGGCCTCGGTCGACGAGGCACTCGAGCTGTTTCCCGCCCTCGCCCCGCACCTGCACCAGCCGGCCGGGACCCTCTCGGGCGGCGAACAACAGATGCTCGCGCTCGCCCGGGTCATGATGACCAAACCCAGCCTGCTCCTCATCGACGAGCTGGCCCTGGGCCTTGCGCCGATGGTGGTGGACCACCTGATGGCCCTGGTGCGCGAAGCCAACGCACAAGGGGCGAGTGTCGTGCTGGTGGAGCAGAGCGTCAACCGGGCGATGACCATCGCCCAGCGCGCCGTCTTCCTCGAGCGGGGCGAGGTCCGCTTCGACGGGCCCATCGACGATCTGCTCGCACGCCCCGACCTCCTTCGCCCGGTCTTCCTCGGGTCGGTAGTGGACGGCCTCGGGTAGCCCGGGTGTCGATCCCCAGTTTCGTCCTGGTCCAAGGGGTCTCCACCGGTGTGGTCTACGGGCTCCTGGCCATGGGCCTGGTGCTCATCTACCGGGCCAACCGGGTGCTCAACTTCGCCCAGGGACAGCTCGGGGTGGTCGGGGCGGTGTTCCTGGTCAAGTGCTATTACAACTTCGGGTTCAGCTACTGGTTCGCCCTGATCCTGGCTCTGGCCCTGGCCGTGGCCATCGGCTCGTTGTGCGAGCTGTTGCTGCGCCGCCTCAACGACCGCCCGCGGGTGTTGGTGATGGTGGCTACGATCGGGCTCAGCCAGGTGCTCTTCGTCTTCACCGCGCTGCCGTTCATCCGCCCGAGCAACCTGTTCCGGCCGTTCCCCGTCCCGTTCGACCTCAGCTTCACCATCGGCACGTACATCTTCAGTCCGGGACAGGTGATGGCGCTGGTGGTCGCACCGCTGGTGGCGTTGGGCCTGGTGGCGTTCGTCCGGTGGTCGCCCTGGGGACTCGCCATGCGGGCTACCACCGAGAACAGCGACTCCGCCAGGCTGTCGGGGGTCTGGGTCCGGCGTACCTCCAACGTGGCATGGATGCTCGCCGGGCTCCTGTCCGCCTTCACCGCCATCCTCGCCGCGCCGGGTCAGACGTCCTCCCTCACCCAGGTCCTCAGTCCCGAGCTGCTCTTGCTCGCGCTGACCGCCGCAATGGTGGGTGCCATGGTCAACCTGACCGTGGCCTTCGTGGCTGCGGTCGGGGTGGGGGTCATCCAGGAGGTGCTGGTGTGGAACCTCTCCAGCACGGCCCAGGTCGATCTGATCCTCTTCCTCATCGTGTCGGCGGTCCTGCTGGTCCGCATCGCCGCCCTCCAGTTCCGGGGATCGGGCGACGGGCTGACCACCTGGCGCGAAAGTTCGCCGCGCCACGGTACGCGCTCCTGACGCACTGCGACGCACGGTCGGGAGGACCGGCACGGTCCTGACCGTGGTGGTCGCCGCCCTCCTCCCACTGGTGGTCAGTACCGGACGGTCGTTCCTCATCTCGCAGATCTGCATCTACGCCATGATCGCCCTGTCGTTGACCGTGCTGACCGGCTGGGCAGGTCAGGTCTCGCTCGGACAGTTCGGGCTGGTCGCCTGCGGGGCGCTGATGGCGACCCACCTCGGCACGAGCGTTCCCCTGGTCCTCCTCCTTCCGTTTGCCGGGGCGGTGACCGCGGTGATCGCGGTGCTGGTCGGCTTGCCCGCACTTCGGGTGCGCGGGCTCTACCTCGCGGTGAGCACGCTCGCGTTCAGTCTCTGGTTGATGGAGTCGGTCCTCTCGACGCCGTGCTGGAACCTGCCGCTGCTGGGCAAGCGCCTCTGCACCGGACTCCCGAACCCGCAGTCCACGCTGGTGGCCAGGCCGACGTTCTTGGGCATCGGACTCGACTCGGAGCGCGCCTTCGCCTGGTTCAGTCTGGCGATCCTCGTCGCCACCGTCGGCATGGTCATGGTCTGGCGTGACCGCGGGGTGGCCCGGCGGTTGGTCGCCGTGCGCGACAACGAGACGGGTGCGGCGGCCCTGGGGCTCCCCCTCGCCCGCACCAAATTGCTGGCATTCGCACTCTCCGGGTTCATCGCCGGGTACGCCGGGGTGTGTCTCGCGTTCGCCACGGAGCGCATCTCGACGACCACCTTCGATCCGACCCTCTCGATCCTGGTCGTCTCGATGGTGGTCATCGGTGGGATGGATTCGGTCGCCGGAGCGGTGCTCGGCGCCCTCTACCTGGTCGGGCTGCCGGCGTTGGTCGGGACTACGCCGACCATCCAGTTCCTCACCAGCGGCCTCGGTCTGCTGGCCTTCATCCTCTATCTCCCGGGCGGCCTGGCCCAGCTCCTCCACCGGTTCGGCGATCTGGTGGCGGATGGAGTCGTCCGCTTGCGCGCAGGTGGGTCTCGTGGATCCGGGACAGACGCCGCCACCCCGGACCCGGAACCGGCGCCGGTGCCGGCGGCGGGAGTCGCCACATGAGCGAAGCGCTCCCGCGGGACCACTCCGGGGGGCCGGCACGGCTCGAGGTCCGCGGCGTGGCCGTCCGATTCGGTGGCGTCCTGGCGCTCGACTTCGTCGATCTCGTCGCCGAGCCGGGGTGGATCGTCGGCCTCATCGGGCCGAACGGCTCCGGCAAGACGACCTTGCTCAACGTGATCTCCGGCCTGATCACCCCACGGGAGGGTTCGGTCGCTCTCGACGGCGTCGAACTCGACGGCTACCTGCCAGAGGAGCGGACCGGAATCGGGATCGTCCGGTCCTTCCAGGACTGCAGGCTCTTCCCCGACCTGCAGGTGGAGGACGTCCTGCTGGTCGCCCTCGACGCCCAGCGGCCGGTGGGCGTGGCATCGTCGACGCTGCAGATGCCTTGGGCCCGCCACTCCGAGCGGTCCAAGCGCGCCGAGGTGGACGAAGTGATCGGGTCGTTCGGCATCGGGCCGTTCCGGCACCATCGCATCTCGGAGCTGTCGACCGGGACCAGGCGGGTGGTGGATCTTGCCTCCATCGTGCTGGCCCGACCTCGGCTCCTCCTGCTCGACGAACCGACCGCCGGGATCGCCCAGCGCGAGGCGGAGGCGTTCGTCCCGCTGCTGTCCCGGCTGCGCGATGTGGCCGACACCACCATCGTGCTCGTCGAGCACGATGTCCCGATGGTGTTCGAGCTGGCTACGAGGGTGGTGATGATGGAGTCCGGCTCGGTGGTGTCCTCGGGGACCCCCGACGAGGTGGCACGTGACCCGCGGGCGGTTGCCGCCTACCTGGGTGCCAGCGACGCCGCGTTGTCGGTGTCGGGGGCGGCACCGGCCCGCGTGCGCGGACCGGAAGAGGCGGACGGGCCGACCCCGGCGAACGGGTCGTGACCCGGACCCAGGGGGATCAGCGCTCGGGCATCGCCGGACCGAATGGGACGTCTCCCTTGAGGGTGACCCGGTGGGCCAGCCGGAGTGCGTCGCCGTAGTCGTCGATGGCGTAGTGGAGGGTGGCCCGGTTGTCCCAGAAGGCGACTGATCCGGGTTGCCAGCGGAAGCGGCAGGTGAGCTCCGGCTGCTGACAGTGGCGGTAGAGCATGTCGAGCACGGCGGCGCTCTCGTTGGGCGACAGCCCGAGGAGGGTCTGGGTGAAGTGGGGATTCACGAAGAGGCCGCGCCGACCGGTCTCGGGATGCGTCCGCACGACCGGGTGGACGCTGGGCAGCAGCTTCTCGAAGCGTTGGCCGTGCCAGTCGTAGCCTCCACGCTCGTCGACCTCGGCGGCGAACCACGGGTCGTGGTGCACCGCGATGAGGGTGTCGCACATGGCTCGCACCGGTTCGGCCAGGCGGTCGTAGGCGTCCTGCAAGCTCGCCCAGCAGGTGTCGCCTCCGACCTCCGGGCAGACGGTCATGTAGAGGATCGAGCCGAGGGGGGGAGTCGACAAGAAGGTCACATCGGTGTGCCACCAGTTGGCCCGGTCCTTGCGGCTGTCGATCGCCAGTACTTGGGGGTGCTCCTCGACGGCCGGGATGACCGGGTGACCCTCGGTGAGCTCGCCGAACTGGCGGCCGAAGTCGGCCTGCTGGCCAGGGGAGAGCTCCTGATCGCGGAAGAAGACCACATGGTGGGTATTGAGGGCGGCACGCACCTCCTGCACCTGGGCGTCGCTCAGGGGCCGCGACAGGTCGAGGCCGGCGATCTCGGCACCGATGATCGGGGACAGTGGACGGATCTCGAGCCGCTGGTCTACTGGCATACCCCCAGTGTGGCCCGGCAGGGGTGGCCCCTCAACCCGGAACGTCGGTCGACGGGGAAGCTCCAGCCCCAGAGGGCGAAAGGGCCGCCCTGCCCGCTGTTCGGAGGACCGGACGGCCGGTGTGGGAGCGTGGAGGCCGGGCCCGTCAGGGCCCACCCGGATGAGATGCCCGAATAGGAGCCCGCAGGAGAGGACGACACCGTGACCACCCTGAGACCCGAAGAACCCCGGCCGCGGAACTTCTCGCCCTGGTTCCAGGTGGTGACCCGCCTGATGGCGACCGAGGAGGTCGACCCGCTCCCCGACGTGGATCTCGCCGGGTTCGGCTCGTGGCGGAACCGGTTCGAAGCGCGGTTCCAGAGCGCACTCGAGCCGTGGCCACGGGCCGTCCCCCTGGAGCTCGAGGTCGACGACGGGGTGGCCTGCGAGGGTTTCCGTCGACACCGCGTGGTCTTCGACTCCGAGGACACGATGTCGGTTCCGGCCTATCTCCTGGTGCCCGACGGACGGCAGGCTCCCGGGTCCGCCGTGCTGGCGGTCCACGGGCACGGCCCCGGGAAGTCGCGGATCTGCGGCATGTTGCCCGACGACGAGCCCGGCAACGACTATGCGGTCCAGCTGGTCCGTCACGGCCACGTCGTCCTCGCTCCCGATCTGCGCTGCTTCGGCGAGCGGCTCGACTGGAACCCTCCGGATCACTACGCCTGCGACACCAACCTGGTCCACCAGTTCATGGCCGGGTGGATCCCGCTCACCCAGAACCTGTGGGACCTCGCACGGTGCCTGGACGTCCTGGAGGAGCATCCGCTGGTGGACCGATCACGCATGGGTGTCGTCGGGTTCTCCTACGGCGGGACGGCCTCCCTGTTCCTGGCCGCCTGCGACCCACGGATTGCCGCCGCCGTGGTGAGCGGGTACTTCTCGTCGTGGTCCGAGGCACACCGGATGCCGTGGAACATGTGCGGCTCACAGGTGCTCCACGACATGCTCGGGCGGATGGAGCACGCCGACATCGGCGCATTGATCGCCCCCCGACCGCTGTTCGTGGAGACGGGAAGCGAAGACCCGCTCTTCCCTGTCGCCGCCGCCACCGCAGCGGTGGCCCGCCTCCGCCGTGTCTACGACCATTTCGGGGCCGGTGCGCTCCTCGAGCACGAGGTGTTCGAGGGAGAGCACCAGTGGCACGGCGTGGGTGCCCTCCGCTTCGTGGACGAGCGCTTGGGCGGGTAGCTCGACCAACGGGCCCGGTCTCAGGTGACGGCGGGTGGCGCCCCGGCCGAGTCGGCGTCGAGGAAGATGGTGGCCTGCGGCGTCCGCCGGAGGATCGACGCAGGACACGAGGTCGCGACCGGGCCGTGGAGCGCATCCCGGACCGCGGGCGCCTTCCGAGCCTCGGGGACGATCGCCAACACGCGCGTTGCACGGAGCAGTGCGGGGATGGTGACGGTCATGGCCAGTGCGGGGACGTCTGCGTCGGTTGCGAAGTGCCCTTCCCCGACCTGCTGTCGGCG
Source organism: uncultured Acidimicrobiaceae bacterium (assembly GCA_963753905.1). Classification (GTDB taxonomy): domain Bacteria; phylum Actinomycetota; class Acidimicrobiia; order Acidimicrobiales; family RAAP-2; genus Bog-756. Next base: position 1,087,855 of record CAVWDZ010000001.1, read on the forward strand.
GCACGCCGCGTCGAGCTCGACCACCTTGACGTCGAGCGGGTCGTCGAAGTCGGCGACGCCCGGATCGTTGAATGCCAGGTGGCCGTTCTCGCCGATCCCGAGGCAGCACAGGTCGAGCGGGTGCGCGGTCAGCAGTCCGCTGTAGCGCTCGCACTCCCGTGCCGGATCGGCACGTCCGTCCAGATAGTGGGCCGCCCGCGGGTGGGTCGGCTCCTCGATGCGCTCCCGGATCCAGCGCTGGAAGCTCGCAGGGTGCTCGGGACCGATCCCCACGTACTCGTCCATATGGAAGACCACCACGTCACCCCAGGGGATGTCCGCTCCGGGCTCGACCAGGCAGTCGACGAAGGCCAGCTGGGAGTTGCCGGTGGCGAACATGGCGTTGGCCACGCCGCTCCGCGCCACCGCGTCCCGGAGCACGGCTGCGGCCTCGAGAGCCGCCGCCCGTGCCAGCGCCGTGGCGTCAGGAAGGACGCGCACGTCGGCGAGATCCCGATAGCCGGTCGCTGCTCCGCTCATGCAGGCACTGTAGGGGACGCCGCCACCGGCAGGCTCGGGCACCGCGCTGCGGTGCACGGGGACCGGCCGGGGTCCTAGAGTGGCGGCCGTGCCGGCGCCCGGGTACGCCACGCGGTGAACCGGAGCCCGGCCTGACGGGGGAGGTGGCGTTCTGAGCGGTCTACCGGAGACGATGCCGGTCGCGGTCTACAGACGGCCGGGCTTGGTCGAGGTCGAGGAGCGAACGGTGCCCCGGCCCGGACCCGGCGAGGTCCTGGTCGAGGTCGACCACTGCGGGATCTGCGGGTCGGACATCCATCTCATGTTCGAGGGATGGGCCGGCCGCCCCGGCCTGGTGGCGGGCCACGAGTTCACCGGCAGCGTGGCAGCTGTGGGTGAGGGCGTGCAGGGGTGGGCGCCCGGCGACCCGGTGGTGGGTGGCCCGTCCCCCCGCTGCGGACACTGCCGCCGTTGCCTGGAGGGGAAGCCGTCCCAATGCGAGGACCGCGGTTCGGTCGTCGACAACCGAGACGGGGCATTTGCCGGCTACGTGCTGGTGTCGGCCGCGTCGCTCCTGCGTCGGCCGCTCGGGCTCACCGCTCGCCGCGCCGCGCTGGCGGAGCCACTTGCCGTCGCGCTCCACGGATTGACCCGGTCGGGCGTGGCTCGGGGCGATTCGGTCATGGTCATCGGTGCGGGACCGATCGGCGCGCTGTCCATCGCCGCGCTGGTGGCCCGGGGCATCGGGCCGGTCATCGCGGTGGAGCCCGCAGAACGCCGGAGACGGCTGGCCCGTGAGCTCGGTGCGTCCGAGGTGCTGGACCCATCTGCGCTCGAGACGTTCCCGAGCTGGGAGCCCGAACGGCTCGCCGAACGCGCCGTGCACGTGGTGCTCGAGTGCTCGGGGAAGAAGCCTGCGATGGAGGCCGGGTTCCAGCAGCTGCTGCGGGGTGGCACCCTGGCCCTGGTCGGGGCCGGGATCGATCAGCCGACATTCGACCCGAATCGCTGGATCCTCAACGAGCTCTCCGTCGTCGGGTCGTTCGTCTACGACCAGGGTGGGTTCGCCGACGCGCTCGAGCTCCTGGCCTCCGACGGGTTCCCGACAGATCTGATCATCGAGGCGGACGACGTGCCCCTCGACGGTATCTCCGACGCGCTCTCCGGCCTGGCCCGGGGTCACTTCGCCGGCAAGGTGATGGTGGTGCCCCGGTTGTCGGAGGGCGCCGACGGAGCGTTCGCCGCTGACGGTGAAGGCTCGGAGGACCGATGACCCACCCCTTCTATCCGACCGGCACGCCCCGGTTCAATCACGTGGCCATGAGTCTCGACCCGGATCTCCTCGGTCGCACCCACCGGGAGGAGATCTGCCGGTTCTTCAGCGAGGTCTTCGGTTTCGAGGAAATCGACGTGATGACCGTCGACCGCCGCAGGTTGGTTCTCTCGTGCGTCCACTGGGACCAGTTCCTCTTCCTCGTGGCCGAGGACGAGCCCATGCGCTGTCCCCGGATGGACCACTTCGGGTTCGCCGTGGGCTCCCTGGAGGAGCTGACGGCAGCACGCGACCGGGCCGTCGAGTACCTGGCGAAGGACGAGCGGGTCGACCTCATCGATGTGCGCGTCGACGACCAGGGGATGGTCAAGATCCACTCGTTCTATGTCGGGTACCTGCTCCCGATGCTGCTCGAGGTCCAGTGGTGGGAGTTCACATCATGACGGGTCCGCTGGAGGTCGGCGTCTTCGTACCGCAGGGTTGGAAGCTCGAGTACGAGGGCTGGAGCGGCCCCGACGCATGGGCCCGCTCGGTCGAGCTCGCCCAGCTCGCCGAATCGCTCGGCTACGACCATCTGTGGGTCTACGACCACGTGGAGACCGTTCCCCGGCGCCGGCCGAGCCACGTGTTCGAAGCCTTCACCATGTTGGCCGCACTGTCGCAACGCACGACGGATGCGAGGCTCGGTCAGTTGGTGACCTGCGCGTCGTACCGAAATGTCGGCCTGTTGGCCAAGGAGGCGGCGTGCGTCGACGTCTACTCGGGTGGCCGGCTGATCCTCGGTCTGGGCGCCGGGTGGTTCCACGAGGAGTACCACTCCTACGGGTACGAGTACCCACCCGATGGGCAACGCCTTGCCGTGCTCGACGAGACCCTCGACGTGGTCCGCCGGCTGTGGTCCGAGGAAACGGTCTCCCACCACGGCGACCACCTCCACCTGGACGGCGCCTACTGCGACCCCAAGCCCGTCCAGGACCTCCCCCCGGTCCTGGTGGGTGGCGGAGGGGAACGGGTCACGCTGCGGATTGCAGCACGACGGGCCGACCTCACCAACTGGCAGGTCGGGCTCGAGGGATTCGAGCGCAAGTCCGCGATCCTCGAACGATTCTGCGAGGAGCTGGGGCGATCCTTCGACACCATCACCCGCACCCACGGCCCGGACTGCCGCATCTTCGACACCGAGGCCGAGATCCTCGCCTGGTGCGAGTCCGACGGCGGCGGCGATCTCTGGGGCCACACGCCCACGGAGAGCTACCTCGCGGACAATCTGGTGGGCACGGTCGAGCAGGTGGCCGAGAAATCCCAGGCCTTCGTGGACGCCGGGTGCCGGGGCTTCATCCTGTGGCTGCGCGACTACCCCTCGGACGAGACCCTTCGACGCTTCATGGGAGAAGTCGTCCCCCTGCTCCGTGTTCCGGCACTCGCACAGCGGCCAGGGGCGCGGGCCTGACCCGATCGGTCCGCGCGGTCAGGCATCGCCCGCCTCGTCGCGAAGCTGCTTGCGCAGCACCTCCTTCTTGACCTTGCCGGACGGTGTCCGCGGGAGGTCCTCGACGATCCGAAGCTGTTCCGGCCACTTCTGACGGGCAAGGCCGGACTCCGCGAGGCACCGCCGCACGGCGGCCAGGTCGATCGGTCCTGCCGCTGCGGTCACCCGTACGAACGCGCAGGCCTGCTCGCCCAGCCGGGGGTCGGGAGCAGCCACCACCGCCACCTCTGCCACCCCGTCCATGCCCATCAGCTGCCCTTCGACCTCGGCGGCGCTGATGTTCTCGCCCCCCCGGATGATCACGTCCTTCTTCCGGTCGGTGATGGTGAGGTACCCCGACGCGTCGAGCACGCCGATGTCCTCGGTGCGGTACCATCCCTCGTCGTCGAAGAGGGCAGCCGTGAGTGCCGGATCGGTGTAGCCCATGCAGCAGTCCGGTCCACGCGACCAGATCTCACCGGGCTCGCCCGGGTCGACGAGCTGTCCACCGTCGTCGAGCAGTCGGATCTCGACTCCCTCCAGGGGTCTCCCGTCGGTACGGAGCCTGAAGGGCTCGGGGTCGGTGTGGTACGACCCGGTCACGGACGGATGCTCGGTCGAGCCGTACATGCGGACGATGGAGATCCCCTGGGCGGCGGCCCGTTCGGCCACCGCCGCGGGAACCGTGGCCCCACCCAGTCCGATGTGCTCCATGAGCCCGAGATGCGCGTCGGTGCGGTCCGGGTGGTCGAGCAGGCTGGTGAGGAAGTAGGTGGCCCCGGAGCCAGAGGCAAGCTCGAACTCGGTCATCAGCCCGAGAATGCGGGCCGGGTCCCAGACGTCGACCAGGTGCACCGGGTTTCCTTTGAGCACCGGGATGAGCAGGGCACCGAGCATCCCCATGGCGTGGCCCACCGGTGCTCCCGTGAGGGTCGCCCGTCCGGCGTTGGCGTCCATGGCACCGAGCTGGCGGACCTCGGACCCGATGGTGCGGTGGGTGTGGATCACGCCCTTGGGATCGGCGGTGGTCCCCGAGGTGTAGGCCACGATCGCCGCGGAACCCGGGTCGACGGAGACCGGCTCCGCGATGGGCGTGCCCGCAGCCTCGAGGTCGTCGAAGTCCAGCAGCCCCGAGGGGAGCGATCCCGCCGGAGCGCCCACGACGGCGATCGTGTGGACCCCGTCGAGCGCTTCGCCCATCCGCACGAGGTCGGCCAGGTAGTCGGTGTGGCCGAAGGCGGCCGCGGTGACGAGGACCCGCACGCCGGTGCGACGGAGGATGTACTCGACCTCCTTCGGGCCGTAGAAGTGGACGATCGGGACGATCACCGCTCCGAGGAGCGCACCCGCGTAGAAGGTCACCGCCGCCTCGACCCAGTTCGGGAGCTGGAAGGCCACGGCGTCGCCCGGCTGCACGCCGCGATCGACGAGCGCACCGGCCAGCCGACGGGCGCGCTCGTCGAGCTCGCCGAACGTGCCTGTCCAGGGGCGCTGCTCCGAGTGGATCCGGAACGCCTCTCCCGCGGAGGCCCTCAGGGCACGGTCGAGCTGCTCCCCGAGTGTGCGGTCGTCCCAGAGCCCGGCCGCGAGCCAACGTCGCTCGAGCTCGGTCGGCACCCTCCGGAGCGACCACCCCCCGGGGGACCGTGTCCGGTCTGCGGTCAGGCCCACGGAGGCTCCGCCGGGGTCGCCTCGTAGACGGCCATGTCGACGTATCGGGAGGGGACCGCCGGCTCCGCCGGGGTCCCCGATGAGCGCATCCCGGCAAGATGTGCCTCGAGATCGCCCATCTGTTCCCAGCGTTCGAGGAGGCGCACCCGACAGGGATCGCCGGCGTCTGCGGCGAAGGAGTAGTCGAGGCACCCGGCTTCCGCGAGGGAGTGCGCGACCTGCTCCCGTCGGCTGTCGAGAAAGCGGTCGCGGTCGCCTTCGGCGACCTCGATGGTGCCGACAACGATGATCATCTCGTCGTCCTTTCCCCGGGCTGTCGACCGGGTGTACGGTCCTCGGTCCGGTGATCCTGCACACTACGATGACCGGTGGCGACACGACACGTGCCGCGGCGACCGGTGGAGGGGAACCGGCCGACAGCGAACCGGCCGGTGATGGGGGACAGGTCATGGAACACTCGGGATACGTCGAGCACCCCGACTACCGGGTCGACATCCTGGCGCGCCGGAACCGGGTGACCGCGTCCCACGGGGATCTGCTCCTGGCCGACAGCGTCCGGTGTCTCCTGGTCGACGAGCAGGATCACGGTCTCGTGTTCTACTTCCCCCCCGACGACGTCCGGATCGACCTGTTCACCCCGATCGACCGCACCAGCGTCTGCCCGTTCAAGGGCATCGCCACCTACCGGCGCCTCGTCCACGACGGGGTGGAGGTCCTGGCCTGGACCTACGCCGACCCACAGCGAGAGGTGGCCCGACTGGGCGGCTACCTCGCCTTCTACCAGGATGTGGTCGACCTGCGGGTGGGCACGGCGGACCCGGCGGTCTCGGGCCGGTGAGCGCCGGCAGGAGCGCAGTCACCGACGGCTCGAGCGTCGCCCGGATGATGCAGATCTTCGACGTCCCAGAAGATGCCGACCCGGACAGCGAGGAGGTCGCATGGCGCGGGAGGCACCGCTTCGTCGGGACCAGCGATGGTGGTGTCCGCAGAGTGGTGGACGGGAGCCAGCTGCTGGCACAGGCCATCGTGGCCGCCTCCAAGGTCATGCCCGGCCATACGGTGCACTCGGCCCACGCCGTCTTCACCCGGGCCGTCGACGACGTCCGGCCCCTCTGGTTCGAGGTGGAGGTGACCCACCGGGGTCGCACCTTCGGCGGTGCGGTGGTCAGCGTCGGCCAGGGCGACCGCCGGTGCGCCGTGGTGAGCGTGCTGCTCGGTGACACCGCACCCGACGTGATCCGCCACGCGGCCGGCATGCCGGAGGTCGGGGGTCCGGCCGATGCGCTGGCGGTCACCATGCCGATGGCAGGCCGCGAGCTGCGACTCGTCGGCGTGGCCGACCCCAACGACCCCGAGGAGGTCGGCCCGCCGGTCCTCGACGCATGGGTGCGCTACGACACGGTCCCCGACCGGCCCGAGCTCGCCCGCGCACTGCTCGCCCACTTCACCGGCCACCTCTCGATCTCGGCCACCATGCGTGGCCACCGGGGCATCGGAACCGTCCAGGCCCACCGGACGGTGTCGACAGCGGTCATGAGCATCACGATCGCCTTCCACGAGCCGGTGGTCTGGGAGGGCTGGCTGCTCTACCACCACGAGAGCACCCAGGTCGGCGCGGGCATGTCGTACGTGCGCGGTCAGGTCTTCACGGAGGAGGGCGCGCTCATCGCCTCGTTCGCCCAGGAGGGGATGATCCGACCCTTCGAGGAGGGTGCTCGGGCCCCGGTCCTTCCGGCCGAGGCCGTCCTGTGACCGACCTGGCCCGGATCCGGGCCGCGGACACCCGCGACCGCTGCCCGGGCCGACCGGCAGGTGCCGGGTGAAGTTCGCGATCTCCCTCGGCGTGCTCAATCCGACCGCGTGGGTGGCGGTGGCCGAGGAGGCGGACCGGCTCGGCTACGACTCGGTCTGGATCCCCGAGCACCTGGTGCTCCCGGTCGAGATGGGGGGAAGTCCGCACGACGGCTCGGATCACCCGCCCATCCCTTCCGAGATCCCGGTCTTCGACGCGCTCGTCTACCTGTCACATCTCGCCGCGCGTACCGAGCGCGTCCGGTTCGGCACCCAGGTCTACAACATCGGCTTGCGCCACCCGTTCAGCACGGCACGGGCCGTGGCCACGCTCGACGTGCTGTCCGGTGGGCGGTTCGATTTCGGCATCGGCGCCAGTTGGTTGCGGGCCGAGTGGGACGCGGTGGGTCTCGACTTCGACACCCGCGGCGCGCGGGTCGACGAGTGCATCGCCGTCTGTCGCCGCCTCTGGTCGGAGCCGGTCGTCGAGCACCACGGCACCTTCTTCGACTTCGCTCCGGTGCGGTTCGAGCCGAAGCCGGTGCAGCAGCCCGGGCCGCGTCTCCACATCGGTGGTGACGGCCCCGCCGCGCTCCGCCGGGCGGCCACGGTCGGCGACGGCTGGGTGCCCATGAACCACACGCTCGAGCAGATTCCCGCCGCGGTGGTCCGGCTCGCCGAACTGAGGGACCGGGCCGGACGCCCGGGTCGGACCGAGGTGACCCTCGGCGGCCAGGTCAGTTCGCGGGGCGACGTGGAACGCTACGCGGAGGCCGGAGTCGATCGGATCTTCGTCAAGCCGTGGAACCGCACCTCCGACGCGCTCGACGGGATCCGCCGCTTTGCCGAGGAGGTCCTGCCCGGCTGACCGGTCCTGCCCGGCCGGCACGTCCCGCCTTGCCGAGCAGGCTGCCCCGCGGACCCGCCCGACCCCGACGTGGGCGGCGAGCCCAGCTCACGCGTCCGAGCGAGGCACCCTCCCTCTAGGATGGGGCCGCGGGGAGCACGACGGCGGGGTTTCACCACAGGGAGGCGCAGAGTCCAGTGCCAGGTGATGACGTGTCCAGACGAGCCGGGACCGGACCCTCGGGTGCGGCTGCCGCCTGCGCGGGTCCGGGGTAGGGATCGTGGTCTACGCCCTGGCGCTGGCCGCGGCGCTCTCGAACGCGGTCACCAGCATCCTCCAGCGGATGGGCGTCGAGGATGCACCCGAGGAGACGACGCTCAGACTGAGCCTGCTGACCCACGCCATCAAGCGCGGGGTGTGGCTCCTGGGATTCGCCGTCATGGTCGGCTCGTTCATCTTCCAATCGGTCGCCCTCCATCTCGGGAACCTCAGTCAGGTCCAACCCATCCTGACCACGGAGCTCCCGATCCTGGTGCTCCTCCTGGCCACCTGGTTCCGATACAGGATCGGGGCATTCGTCTGGCTCGGGTGCCTGGCCGCGGCCGGTGGGTTGGCCGGATTCCTGATCTTCGCCCAGCCGCAGGGCGGCAACCTGAGTCCGCATGCCCTCGGATGGATCATCGGCGGATCGGTCTGCGGGTTCCTGATCGTGGTCTTCGTGCTGCTCGCGCTCCGTGGGCCCCGCTGGTGGCGAGCAGCCATGTTCGGCGCGGCCGGGGCGATCGGATTCGCCTTCACCGCCGCGCTGATCAAGTCGGTCGGCGACTACGTGGCCGCCGACTGGACGCAGCTCTGGGAGCACTGGCAGACCTACGCGCTCGCGGTGTGCGGGGTGGGGTCGGTCTTCCTGGCCCAGAACGCCTTCCACGCCGGCCCGATCGCCGCCTCGCAGACCGCGTTGGTCCTCGTCGACCCGCTCGCGAGCCTGTCACTCGGCATCGGGCTGTTCGGCGACAACCTGCGCACCTACGGCGCCTACGGCCCACTCGAAGCCTTCTCGCTCGTCATCATGTTCGCCGGCGCCATCTACCTGGCCCAGTCATCCTTGATCTCGGGGGTCAAGGGCGAGGACGAGCGGTACAACGAACTATTGTCCCTGCGATCGCGCTCCCACCGATTGGCCGAGGCCGTCCAGGACCAGCTCCCTTCCGATGCCGTCGGCCTCCCCGGCGTCGAGTGACGCTCGGCTGCCCGATCCCCGATCCCTCCGGTCCATCATGAACGTCGGGCACGCGATCGCACCCGCGCTCGAGCGGGTGCCGGACCGGCTCGCCCTGGTGGCGGATGGGGAGCAGGTCACCTATCGACAGCTCGAGGAGATGACCCGGCGGGTTTGCGCGGCATTGTCCGCAGCGGGGGTCGCGCCAGGAGATCAGGTCGCGCTGGTCAACCTCGGAAGTGCGCTGTCGGTCGCGACGATCCTGGCGGCGGCCCGCCTGGGCGCGGCCTCGGCGCAGATGAACGCGTACCTCACCACCGGTGAGCTCGCACAGCTGGTCGAGCTCACCGGTGCCCGCGTCGGCGTTGCCGGCGCCCCCTTCGCCGACCGGCTCCGCTCGGCGATGGCCGGGCCGGTCCTGACCGAAGCAGACGTGAGAGCCGCTCCCGCCGACGCGGCGCCGCAGACGATCGGGGCGGATGACGACGTCGCGCTCGTGCTGTTCACGAGCGGTACCACCGGGCTACCCAAGCCCGTCTCGATCAGCCACCGTTCGATCGCCGACCGGCTGGCTTTCTACGGGAAGCCGATCGATCCCGAACAACCCCAGGTGGTCGACATGATGTCGGCTCCCATCTTCCACGTCGGCGGCACGCTCGGGCTCTTCGTCTCCCTCTACCAAGGCAAACAGCTCGTCCTGCTTCCGAAGTTCGACGCCGGGGAGTGGCTCTCACTGGTCGAACGGCACAAGGTCACCCAGACGTTCGTCGTCCCCACCATGCTCCGACGGATCCTCGACCATCCGCGGTTCGCGAGCACCGATCTCTCTTCGCTCCGGTCGCTCAACTACGGGGCCGCCGCCGCCCCGGTGGACCTCGTCCGCCGGGCGGTCGCCGCGCTGCCCGACGTGGACTTCTCCAACACCTTCGGGCAGACCGAGACGTTGGGGGCCTTCGCCACGCTGACCCCGGAGGACCACCGACGCGGTGACCGGTTCGACTCGGTGGGAAGGCCGCTCGCGGGCGTCGAGGTCAGGATCGTCGAGCCGGGGACCGACCGGCCGGTGGCCCCCGGGGATCCGGGTGAGTTCCTGGTGCGGGCTGCACAGAACACGACAAGCGAGTGGCTGCACACCGGGGACACCGGCTGGCAGGACGACGAGGGCTACCTCTTCCTCATCGGCCGCCTCTCGGACACGATCAACCGGGGGGGCGAGAAGTTCGGCCCCATAGAGGTCGAGGAGGTGTTGCGGGACCACCCCTGTGTGGCCGACGTGGGCGTGGTGGGCGTGCCCGACGCCGAGCTCGGGGAGCGGGTCGGTGCGGTCGTGGTTGCGACAGGACCGGTCACCCCCCTCGATCTGGTCGGTCACTGCGCGTCCCGGCTCGCGGGCTACAAGGTCCCGGAGTACCTCGACTTCGCCGACGAGCTGCCGGTCACCGTGCTCGGCAAGCTGGACCGGCGGGCACTGCGGGAGCTGCTGGCCGAGACGCCGGTGGTGTCGCGACCGGTCCGCTGAGCGACGGGTCGCGGCTGGCCGGATGGACCGCCGGCGGGCGATAGGGTCGCAGCGCTGAGCCATCCCTGCGCGCCGGCGCGCTACGGTGCGCTACGGGCAGGCCTCCGATGGCGGGAGCCGCCCGGAAGAACCTGACGACAGGGAGGCAGCGACAGTGGCAGACGACGACCTGAAGGCCATCATCGGGACGCCGACCGACACCACGGTGGTGACGGTCGAACGCGGCCAGCTGGGCTTGTTCGCCGCCGCGGTCAAGGACGAGAGCCGGGTCTACCGCGACCCGCGGGCGGCTGCCGGGGTCGGCCTGCCGGGTATCCCCGCACCTCCCACCTACCCCTTCGTGATGGCCAACTTCGGGGCGTACCCCGAGCTGCAGCCGGACGATGCCCCACGTGGCAACCCGATGGCCGCGGTGCTCGGCCCCCTGATGGCCGGAGGGGGCATCATCCTCCACGGCGAGCAGGAGTTCAGCTATCACCGCCCCGTGCTGGCGGGCGACGTCCTGGTCGGCCGCGGGACGGTGATCGACGCGTACCGGAAGGAATCGAAGGGAAGGACCATGACCTTCGTGGTGGTCGAGACGGCCTGGACTGACAACACCAGTGGTGAGCCGGTGTGCACCTCGCGGATGAACATCATCCACCGCAGCTGATGGCCGACGTTCCCGCCGATCAGGCGATCCTCCGGCGGTTCGAGGACGGGGTGGCCTGGATCACGCTCAACCGTCCCGACGCGGGCAACGCGCTCACTCCGGCCATGCGCGACCAGCTCGGGCTCTGGCTCGAGGAGGCCTCGGTCGATCTCGCGGTGCGGGCTGTCGTCCTCACCGGCGCAGGAGACAAAGGTTTCTGCACCGGAGCGGACCTGCGCGCCGGGGTCCCTGACGCGCCCCGTCCGGAGGGTGCGCCCGACCGTACCGTCGGCGACTCGGCCCGGATGATCCGGACCGGGTGGCAGCGCCTCATCTGCGCGGTCCTCGACTGCGAGAAGCCGGTGATCGCCGCGGTCAACGCCACCGCCGCCGGCGGGGGCATGCACCTTGCGCTCGCCTGCGACCTGGTCCTCGCCGCCGAGGAGGCAGCGTTCATCGCGGTCTTCGTCCGGCGGGGCATCGCCCCCGACGCCGGAGGGGCGTACCTGCTGCCGCGCCTGGTCGGGCCGCAGAAGGCGAAGGAGCTCTTCTTCTTCGGCGACGATCTCCCTGCCAGGGAGGCCGAGCGGATGGGGCTCGTCAACAAGGTGGTCCCGCGAGCCGACCTGGTGGGCGAGGCCGGTGCATGGGCGGCGCGCCTGGCGACGGGCCCGACCAAGGCCATCGGGGCTGCCAAGTACCTCACCAACCGCTCCCTCGAGTCGGATCGGGCCGGCGCCCTCTGGGACGAGTCCGTCCTGCAGGAGCTGGTGACGACGACCGACGACTGCCGGGAGGGCCTGGCCGCATTCGCCGAGCGGCGCAAGCCCGTCTTCCGCGGCTGGTAGCCGGCGCTCGACCCGCATCGAGCCGTTGGCGCTGGTAGCGGCCCATGACGGCGCCGTCGCAGCGCTCACAGGTTCCGATTGCGGGTCCGGCGAGATGCTAGAAACTCACCCGTGACCTCGACCTGGCTGACCACCGCCGAATGGCTTGCCGTGCTCCGGATCGGGCTCGGATTGTGGTGGATCAAGAGCTTCCTCCACAAGGACCTCGGGGCATGGCTCACCCGCGGGGCGGGCATCGAGTGGGGCGGTTCGGTCGCCGAGAAGCACAAGTGGGCCTTCGTGAAGACCGGCTTCGACAAGGTCGTCCGGCCCCGGCCGATCGTGATGGCCTACGTCGTGGTCTTCTCGGAGCTGGCCATCGGCCTGGGGCTCGCGCTCGGCTTCCTGACCCCGATCGCCGCCTTCGCCAGCATCCTGCTCAATCTCCTCTACTTCGTGCTCATGATCAACGACTGGGCCGAGCAGGGCCAGAACCTCATGATGGTGCTGGCGGCGGTCGTCGTCCTCGGCACCCACGCCTGGGACATCTGGTCGATCGACCACGTCCTGCACCTCTTCGGGGCCTGAGACACGTGGCCATCGGCCTGCGGGACGAGCACGAGGAGCTCCGGGCCTCGCTCCGGCGTTGGATCGAGGCGCGCGGGGTCGCCCCCGCCGCCCGTGACGCCCTCGACGCCCAGGCCGACACGCTGCCTGCGTACTGGAACGATCTCGCCGCCCAGGGGACCCTGGCGATCCACATACCCGAGGAGTTCGGCGGCCAGGGCGCGGGTCTGGTCGAGCTGGCCGTCGTGGCCGAGGAGCTCGGGCACACCGTCGCGGTCGGCCCGTGGGACACCGGGTCGGTCGTCGCGGCGGTCATCGCAGCGGATGGCGGTGCCGCACTGGCCAAGGAGATCCTGCCCGCACTCGCCGACGGCTCGTCGACCGCCTCGCTGGCAGTCCCGACGGCAGCGCACGACGGCTCGGCCGTTCCGACGGCCGGCCTGACCGGCCGGGTCACGGGAGACGGCGGGCTGCTCGTCGGCGGCGAGCTCCGACCGGTACTGCACGGGTCGCTGGTCTCGTTCGTGCTGGCACCCGTCGCGGTGTCGGACTCGATCCGCTGGGTCCTGCTCGAGCCGCATGACGGGGTGACGGTCTCGCCCCTCCCGAGCTTCGACCCGACCCGCCCGCTGGCCCGATGGACCCTGGAGGAGTCGGTGGTTCCCCCGGGTCGGGTGCTCGCCACCCGTACCGAATCCGTGCGCGACCTGGCCCTCCTGGTCTGGTCGGCCGAGGCGGTGGGCGGGGCCCGCTGGTGTCTCGAGGTGGCCGCCGAGCACGCCCGGACCCGCGAGCAGTTCGGTCGCCCGATCGGGCAGTTCCAGGGCGTCAAGCACCGACTGGCCGACATGCTGGTCTCGGTCGAGCAGGGGATCGCCGCGACCTGGGACGCCGCCGTCGAGTCCGAACGCAGCCGCAGCGGTACCGATGGCGACGAGAGGCAGGACCGCAGGGCCACATCCGGACGGTTGGCGGTGCAGCTGGCAGCCGCGCTCGCCCTCGACGGCTACGTGGCAGCGGCCAAGGGAGCGATCCAGGTCCTCGGGGGGATGGGATTCACCTGGGAGCACGACGCTCACATCCACCTGCGCCGTGCCACCAGCCTGCGCCAACTGGTCGGCGGAACGAGGCCGCTCCGGGCCGGAGCGGCCCATCTCGCGCTCGCCGGCTCGCGCCGACAGCTGTCGATCGACCTCCCGCCCGAGGCCGAGGCGCTACGAGCCGAGCTCGAGCCCGTCGTGGCCGAGCTGGCGGCCATGGAGGACCCGGCAGCGCAGCGGCGGGCCCTGGCCGACCGTGGGTTGCTGGCCCCACACTGGCCCACTCCGTGGGGCCGGGACGCCGGGGCGGTCGAGCAGCTGGTGATCGACCAGGTCTGCGCCGACGCGGGGCTCCGGCGCCCCACCCTCTCGGTGGCCGCCTGGGCCCTCCCGACGATCATGGCCCACGGCACCCCCGAACAGACCGAACGGTGGGTCGGACCCACCCTCCGGGGCGAGGTGATCTGGTGCCAGCTCTTCAGCGAGCCGGGAGCCGGATCCGACCTGGCCGCGTTGAGCACCCGTGCCACCCGGGTGCCCGGTGGGTGGTCGCTCACCGGCCAGAAGGTCTGGACCTCGGTGGCGGCCCGTGCCCACATGGGGATCTGCCTGGCCCGCACCAATCCCGACGTACCCAAGCATCGCGGGATCACCTACTTCCTGGTCGACATGCGGTCCGCCGGCATCGAGGTCCGGCCACTGCGGGAGATCACCGGGAACGCGTTGTTCAACGAGGTCTTCTTCGACGGGTGTTTCGTGCCCGACGACTGCGTGGTCGGCGAGATCGACGGCGGGTGGAGGCTGGCCCGGACCACCCTGGCCAACGAGCGCGTCTCGCTCTCGACCGACTCGGCGTTCGGCGGCGCGCTCGAGGGTGTGCTCTCGCGGGTGGCGGCCCGCCCCGAGCTCCAGGACCCGGTCACCCTCGACCGGCTCGGCGCGCTCCTGGCCGATGCGCAGTCCCTCGCGCAGCTGGGCATGCGGTCGACACTGCGTTCGGTTGGGGGGCTCCAGCCCGGATCCGAGTCGAGCGTCGGGAAGCTGCTCGGCGGCGAGTTCGAACAGCGGGTCCACGAGTTCGGCCTCGACCTGTTCGGGCCGGAAGGGGCCGTCGGTGACGGCGAGGCGGCTGCCTCGGCTCATGGGGTGCTGCAGAGCACGTGCCTGACCATCGCCGGAGGGACGAGTGAGGTCCAGCGCAACGTGATCGGCGAACGCCTGCTCGGGTTGCCACGGGACCCGGAGCCCGGCCGGTGAGCGGTCGGTTGATCGGGAGTCCCGGATCGGTGCACAGTGTGTGGACCTGTGGGCAGATCGACGAGAGAGGACAGGACGATGGGTGACGCGGTGCTGTACTTCGAGGATGTCAGCGAGGGTGACGAGGCCCCGGTGCTGACCCACGTGTTGACCCGGACCGATCTCGTGGCGTACGCCGGGGCATCAGGGGACTTCAACCCGATGCACCACGACGAGGTGGCTGCCGTGGCGGCCGGTCAACCGAGCGTCTTCGGTCACGGCATGTTCTCGATGGGCCTGCTCGGCACCGCGATCACCGACTACGTGGGGATCGGCAACGTCCGCCGGTTCCAGGTGCGGTTCTCGCGCCAGACCTGGCCCGACGAGAAGCTCAGTTCGAGGATCGTGGTGACCGGCAAGCGGGCCGACGGCGCCGAGCACCTCATCGACCTCGACGTGCGCCTGCGCAACGCCGACGGCGAGGAGAAGGTGGTCGGAGAGGCCACCGCCCTGGTTCCCACACGCGGCTGAACGGGCGTTCGGGTCGCTCGACGCCCTACGAGATGCTGAAGGGGGGTACTCCCGAGGACACGCCCTTGAACAGCTCTCCCTTGGCTGCGGCAAGCTCGGCCGGGCTCCACATCGACTCGCGGTGGATCTCACCGACCGGGTGGAAGCCGCCCATCGCCCAGATGTCCCCTCCGTAGACGACGAAGTTCTGGCCACTGATGTCGGCCGCTTCGTCGGTGGCGAGGAAGGTCACCAGCTGGGCGACGTTGCGGGGATCGAACTTGTCGAATCCCTCGGTGGCCTTGGCCATGTCGCCGAAGAGGTTCTCGGTCATCCGGGTGCGTGCGCGCGGCGAAATCGAGTTGACCGTGATCCCGTACCGCCCGAGCTCACGGGCCAGCACCCAGGTCATCGAGGCGATCCCTCCCTTGGCGGCCGCGTAGTTGGCCTGCCCGGCGTTGCCGAAGAGCCCGGCCTCGGACGAGGTGTTGACGATCCGGCCGGTCACGTCCTCTCCGGCCTTCGCCCGGCCCCGCCAGTAGACCGCGGCGTGATGGGACGGCGCGAAGTGGCCCTTGAGATGGACCCGGATGACGTCGTCCCAGTCGGACTCGGTCATGTTGAAGCTCATCTTGTCCCGCAGGATGCCTGCATTGTTGACCAGGATGTCCAGCTGGCCGAAGGTCTCGATGGCCTGGTCGACGAGCGCCTTGGCTCCGTCCCACGAGCTCACGTCGGAGGCGTTCACGGCTGCCTTGCTCCCGCCGGCCTCGATGAGCTCGACCACCTCTTCGGCCGGGTGCTTGTCCCCACCCTGGCCCTCGACCGAAGCCCCGACGTCGTTGACGACGACGTTGGCCCCCTCCGAGGCCAGGAGCAACGCCTCCTCGCGTCCGATCCCCCGGCCTGCGCCGGTGACGATGGCAACCTTGCCGTCGAGCATTCCCATGGTGTCCTCCTGTGGTCGATACGGTGATCGATGTCCCTCACCGCCGCACGGCTCGCCGTAGCGGAACCGGGGAAGCATGGCCGATACCCACCGGTTACGGCAAGACCGCCTGGGTTCGGGCCGCTCCTGGGCACCTTGAGGTCGGTGAGCCCGCACGGGGAATGCTAACGAAACTCCGTGATCAGGGTCGACGAGGCATCGGTGAGGAGGCTCCATCGGCTGGCAACTGGGGCTCCATGCTGGCCCGACCGTTGCGCATCTGGAGAAGTCTCCGTTCGCCCTGATGTCACGGCCGAGCGAGACGGACGTTCCCGCTGACCCGGCTCGACCAGCTCGCCGCGCCCCTCGCGGCCGGGTCCGAGGTCAGGGTCCTTCAGGTCCGCCAGAGCCCACGTTGCCGTTGCGACGTGGAAGAGCACGATGCCGCTCTCGGGACCCTTGGTCTCCTGGGGCTTCACACGCTGATCGGAACCGGGCGGCTCGTTCTTGCGGGATGGCTGACGAGCCCAGGAGGCCGTTCGTACCACACGCTGCGCTGCTCCGGGCCAAGATGGGTCCATGACCAAGGACCTTCCGGCTGCGGGTGTTCTGGACGGAGTCGACGAAGGCGACCGGACCGCGGCCATTGCCCGGCTCCATGACCTGTTCAGCGCCGGAGCGCTGTCGCATGAGTGCTTCTCTGGAATCCTGGAGCAGGTCGTCGCCGCTCCCCGGCACGCCGACCTCGCCACAGCGATGTCGGCGCTACCGCCGCTGGTCCGGCATACGCCCGCCTCCCGGCGGCTTGCCAAGCCACTCGTGCTACAAGCGACAGACGGCAGTCTCCAGCTCGGATCGGGTTGGCAGTTGGCCGCTGACACGACCATCAGCACAGGCTTCGGCGCGGCGCAGCTCGATCTGACCGCCGCCAGCTGGGACGCGGACGAGATCAACCTCCATCTGGAGACTTGGGGCTCGATCGAGGTTCTCGTCCCCGAAGGAGTGGCCGTGCAGGTGGTCGACGGGCCACGATGCGTCCAGCGCGAGTCGCTGACGACGCCAGTTCCCGGCGGGCCGGTATTGCGGATCTCCACATCCGGACCGACCGGGGTGATCCGGACGTGCCATCCCAGGAAGCGCAACGGCGGGCCGGTCACGCGTTGGAGACGATGGCGCAGCACAGGCAGCACGAGATCGGGGAGTTAGACCACCTCGCCTCGACAACCGTCCTCGAACACTCGAGAGGTCGGACATCCGATCCCTGGCTGCCCGGCGGCACAGCCGATAGAATTCGCGCGGTAACGGCTCCAAGGGGGTCCACGTCACATGATCGTGCTGATCATCGTCATCGTCATCGTCGTGCTGCTGGTCCTCGGTCTTTGGGCCGCCTACAACGGCCTCGTCAAGAAGCGCAACCGTACCCAAGAGGCATGGTCCGAGATCGACGTCGAGCTCAAGCGCCGGCACGACCTGATTCCCAATCTGGTGTCGACGGTCCAGGGCTATGCCGCCCACGAGCAGGGCACCTTCGAGGCGGTCACGCAGGCACGGGCCAATGCCGTCACCGCGGGAGCGACAGGCGACCCGGGCCAAATCGCCCCGGCAGAGAACGCTCTGTCCGGGGCGCTTCGCTCGCTGTTCGCGGTCGCCGAGAACTATCCACAGCTACGGGCGGTCGAGAGCTTCATCCAGTTGCAAGAGACGTTGACTGCCACCGAGGACAAGATCGAGTACGCCCGTCGCTACTACAACACCAGCGCCCGCGACTACAACATTGGGCTGCAGACGTTTCCGCGCAACCTGATCGCGGGATCCTTCGGCTTCAAGGCGGTGGCGTTCTTCGCTACCGACGAGGAAGACCGCGCTGTTCCCGAGGTGCATTTCTCCGGTCCTGGTTCAGGTGCTGCCAGCTCGGCATCTTCAGGACCCCCGCTTGCTGGTGGCTCAGACGAGCTTCCACCCGCCGCGGCCCCCGACGGACCGCCGCCAGTGACTTGAGATAGTCGATCAGGCCGACCGTGCCGGTCAGACCGACTGGCCCGAGGCGATCTTCTCGAGGTCGGCGATCCGCTCCTCGATGGGTGGGTGGGTGTCGTAGAGGCGGTGATACCAGGCCTCGTGGTGCTGCAACGGATCGTCGATGCACATCGCCGCGGTGGCGTGGTTCATCTTCTTGAACGGCTTGTCGTTCTGCTGCAGCTTCTTGAGCGCACTCAGCAACCCCGCCGGGTTGCGGGTGAGCTCGACACCGCTCACGTCGGCGAGCGACTCACGCCGACGTGAGAGCGCAAGGCGAATGAGCGGTCCGAAAATGAAGCCGACGACGGCGAGCAACGCGCCGGCGGCGAGGATCACGATCACGAGCTGGTTGCCCCTACCGCCTCGCCCGCCACCGGCAAAGAATGCGCTCCGCCACAGGATGCTGGCAAGAAGGGCGGCCATGCCGATCATGGTGCCGACGACGAGGAGAAGGCGGATGTCGTGGTTCTTGATGTGGCTCATCTCGTGGCCGGTGACACCCTCGAGCTCCTCGCGGTTCATGATGGAGAGCAGCCCTGTGGTGAAGGTGATGGCTGCCTTGTCGGGGCTGACCCCGGTGGCAAAGGCGTTGGGCGAAGGGTCGTTGATCACGTAGACGGCAGGCTTGGGGATCCCCTCGCCGATAGCCAGGGCCTCCACCAGGTTGTGCAACTGCGGGTACTGGGTCGGGTCGGCTGGCACTGCCCCCGAGACCCGGAGCACCAGTGCCGCCCCGGAGTTCAGGGAGTAGAGGATCCCGGCGATCGCCAGGAGACCGGCGATCACCATGCCGACGATGACCGGGGTCCAGCCGTAGTTGGTCGGTGGGGTGGCGGCGAAGCCGTTGTTGGCCGAGTGCCGATAGACGGCCTTGAAGAGCAACCCGCAGGCAGCTCCAATGGCCAGCCAGATCACGAAGAACAGGCCCATGAAGATGACGCTGCGTCGCTTGTTGCTAGCGATCTCGCTGTACACGTGCCGAATCCTACGGCATCGGAGGTGCCCGTCCCCAGAGCAGCAAGCAAGGCGAGCGTCATTTCAGACGATCGAAGATCGACATCCGGTCAGGGAGGCTGACCCCCTTCACGCTTCCACTTGAGCATCCTTCGGCACGTGTCGGCGAGAGTGTGCGGGCGAGCGTGCGGGCGAGAGGATTCGAACCTCCATCCCCGAAGGGACCGGGACCTAAACCCGGCGCGTCTGCCAGTTCCGCCACGCCCGCGTGCAGATCAGCCTAGTGAGGGAGTGCAGTGGGACGGCGCCCGTTCCCTGGAGCCCGGAAGGCCTCTGGCTATAGTCAGCCTGTGCCGACCCCGACCTCCCCGGCGTCACCCACAGCTCCCGACGGTCCGACGACGGCCGGTCCTCCCGGAGACGGCGATGACGATCCCGCCGAGCGGGTGCGCTACCTGGACCAGGTGATGGCCGAGATCGACGCCGAGGTGCGGCGGCGACGCGCCTCGGGGGATCTCCCAGCCGGCCTCGAACGCGAGCTCGACGAGCTGTTCCTCGAGTTCTCCCCGGTGGGTCTCCACGGTCGTGGCCGCCTCCGCGAGACCCTCACCCTGGTCGACGGGAGCGCGCACGTCGACATCGCCGTGCCGGTCGAGTCGCAGAAGATGGTGGGCACCTACGTCAAACGGCTCATCCGCCAGGGGCTCGGCTGGTACATGGGCTTCATCGTCCACCAGATCGTCAAGTTCGCCTGGGCGGTCTCCCGGATGATGCACGTGGTGGTCGACCACATCGAGGACCTCGAGGCGACGGTCGAGGCCCACCGGTCGCCGGACCTGCCCGCGGACGTCGTGCCCCGCGCCGAGCCGGGTCGCACCTGGTGGGCGGATGCGGCCGTCGCAGCCCTCGGCGGAGTCCCGGGACGCGTGGTGCACGCCGACTGCGGCGACGGCTCCCTGGTCGCCGCCCTCGTGGACGCGGGAATCGACGCATACGGGATCGACCCCTCGGAGACGGCCATCGAGCCCGCCCTCGACCGCGGCCTGGACGCGCGGTGCGAGACCGTCCTCGACCACCTCGATGTGGTTGCCGACGAGGTGCTCGGCGGGTTGGTCCTGAGCGGCTCGGTCCAGTGGCTCCGACCCAACGAACGCGAGCAACTGGTCGATCTGGCCGCCTCACGGTTGAGCCTGGACGGTGTCCTGGTCATCCAGTCGACCACCCCGGAATCGTGGTCGGCGTCCGTGGAGCCGGTGGTGCGTGATCTGGCGCCGGGGGCTCCGATCCACATCGAGACCTGGGCCCATCTGCTCGGGTGTCGCGGCTTCCGGGTGGGCCAGCAGCTGACCGGGGGGGTGGACCGGCGTCTCGCCCGGGTGTCCTCACCGGGACCCGATGCCGATGCGCTCAACGCGACCATCGACACGGTCAACCAGTTGCTCCTCGGTCCCGGGGAGTACCTCGTCGTGGCCACGCGGGAGCGGTGACCGCAGTCCACCAGTTCGTCCCCGCGCTCCTCCCGAGGGACGCCACCGGCCAGCACACCCTGGCCCTGCGCGACGCGTTGCGGGCCGAGGGCTGGGAATCGGACATCTATGCGGAGGCGGTGCACGACGAGCTGGCCGCCGAGGCCACCTCCTTCGAGCGCTACCCGCAGCGGTCGCGCCCCGGCGACATCCTCCTCTACCAGCTCGGGACGGCGTCCCCACTTGCCGAGTTCCTGCTCGGTCGGCCCGAGCCCCTCGTCCTCGACTATCACAACGTGACGCCGGGCATCTTCTACGCGGGCTGGGAGGACCAGACCGAGGTCAAGGTCGTCCGCGCCCGCGAACAGGTGACCGCTCTGGCTCCGCACGCCGTGCTCGGCATCGCCGACTCGGCATTCAACGCGGCGGAGCTCGATCTCCTCGGCTGTCCGGAGACCGCAGTCGTCCCGATCCTGGTCGACATCGAACCGGACGGCGCCTCGGCAGACCCGCGCGAGCGCGGCCTGCTCGCCGCGGAGCACGGCGGGCGGACCGTCCTTCTCTTCGTGGGCCGGATCTCTCCGAACAAGGCACAGCACCGCCTGGTCGAGGCGCTCTGGCTCTACCGCCGCTGGTTCGACCCGGAAGCCCGGCTCCATCTGGTGGGCCCGAGCGTCACTCCCGCGTATGCGAGTGCAGTGACCTCCTTCGCCCGTGAGCTCGGGATCGGCGACGCCGTACGTCACGGCGAGGACCTGAGCGCCGCCCAGCTTGCCGCATGGTACGAGGATGCCGACGTGTTCGTCTGCCTCTCGCGCCACGAGGGATTCTGCATCCCGCTCCTCGAGGCCATGCGCGCCGGGTTGCCCATCGTCGCCCTCGATGCAGGAGCCGTGGGGGAGACACTGGGCGATGCCGGTCTGCTGCTCGCCGCCGATCGCCCGTCCACGGTGGCGACCGCCGTCGACCGGGTGCGTCGGGACCATGCCCTCGCCGACCGCTTGTCCATCTCCGGCCGTCGTCGACTCGCTGACTTCGCTGCCGCGACCACCCGGAAGCGCTACGTCGAAGTCCTGGGTCGGCTGTCCGCGGAGCGGCGGATCGTGGCATGAAGCTCTCCTTCGTCACCCCGCGCTACGGGACCGAGGTGATCGGGGGAGCGGAGACGGCTGCCCGGATGCTCGCCGAGCGACTGTGCCTGCGCCCCGGTTGGGAGGTCGAAGTGCTCACCAGCTGTGCACTCGACCATCTCACCTGGGAGAACGTCGAGCCGCCCGGAAGGAGTGTCCTCAACGGGGTGGCCGTCCGCCGGTTCCCGACCGTGTCGCGGCGGACCCTCGAGTACTTCGCACTCGACGCCAAGCTGCGGGTCGCACCGGAGACCGCCACCCTCGAGCAGTCGCGCCGATGGGTCGCGCTCAACGGCCCGGCCTGCCCCGGCCTGGGCGACGCAGTCGCGGTCACCGATGCCGACGTCGTGGCCTGCTACCCCTACCTGTTCGCCACCACGGTGGACGCCCTCGCGCTGTCCAGGGTCCCCGTCGTCCTCCACCCGGCGGCCCACGACGAGCCGGCTCTCTACTTGTCCGCCTTCCGGCGCAGCTTCCGCCAGATCGACGCCCTCGTCTACCACACCAGGGCGGAACGGGATCTGATGCAACACGTCTTCACGGTCGGAGACCGACCCCAGATCGTGCTCGGGCTCGGCGTCAACGATCCGTCCGGCACCGGGCGTCCGGGCGGCGGTCTCCTGGGCATCGGCGACCGGCCCTATCTCTGCTATCTCGGTCGGGTCGACGAGCACAAGGGCTGCGGCATGCTCGCCGACTACTTCGCCCGCTACAAGGAGCGCCACCCCGCCGACCTCGCGTTGGCCATGGTCGGACCGGTGTCGGACCGGGCACCAGACCACCCGGACATCGTGGTCACCGGAACGGTGTCCGAAGCCGACAAATGGGACATCCTGGCCGGGGCGGTGGCGATGGTCACGCCCTCGGCGTACGAGTCGTTCTCGCTGGTGGTGCTCGAGTCGTGGACGTTGGGCCTCCCGGTCCTGGTCAACGCCACCTGCGCCGCGACCATGGAGCACTGCCGCCGTTCCGGGGGTGGGCTCTGGTTCGATTCCTTCCGCTCGTTCGAGGCGGCAGTCGACCGGCTCACGTCCGACGGGCCGTTGCGGGCCGCGCTCGGCGAGGCCGGGCGCCGGTACACGGCCCGCTTCTACCAGTGGCCGGCGCTCATCGACCGGTACATCGAGTTCCTCACCGAGGTCGTCGTCCGCGGGCGCAGCGTACGCGTCGGGGACCACAGGCTCGAGCACCCGGTCGGCGGCGTCGACTACGTCCGGGGGGCCTGACGGTGACCGAGGGTGGCCGCGACCGGACATCCGACGACGGGACCGGCGATGCCGATGCCGGGGGAGCAGGCTCGACGGAGCTGCCCCCCGACGAGCGGGAGCTCCTCGCCGCCTTCGACCGGCTCAGCCCCGAGGGCTCCCTGCGGTGGGGATTCGACGACGCCATGCGGCGGGTCAAGCCCTCCGCGGCAGAGACACCGGAGCTCCACCCCTGGGAGGGGCTCCCCGACGATCTCTGGGAACGAGGGCGGTCGGCCCGGATCGGTGGACGCTTCGTCGGTGACGTGGCCGGGGTGCTTGCCGGACTGCTCGCCGAGGACGCACGACGCGCGGCGCTGGAGGCGGTGGCCAACGCCAATCTGGCTGCCTGGGATGCGCTCCGCTATCTGGCGGCGCGGGTCGAGCAGCTCGAGGCGCGGACCGATCCGGCGGGCCTCGGGCCGTCCCTCCTCGCCCTGCCCGTACCCGACGTCGGTGGACGGCTGGGCGACGTGGTTCGATTCGTGTGGCCACCGGGGGAACGCCCCACGGCGAACCGCACGGTGGTGGTGGGCGAGCTCGGGGACCGGACCCTCTGGGACGGGCTGGCAGCCCAGGCGCGAAACGACCGCCGGGTCCGCGGGGTCGATCCGCGTGCTGCGGTCGTGTGGGGGTGCTGGCGCGCCGCGGGACCGGACACAGAACTCGTCACCGCGGAGGTCGTCGCGCATCTCCGGACCCTGGACGCAGACAGCGTGGGCGCGGTCGTCCTCTCGGGCTGTGCCGACCGGGTGGACCTGGCCGCCAAGCTCGAGCTGGTCGACGAGGCCCTCCGGGTGACCGCCCCCGGGGGACGGTTGGTCGTGCTGGTCGACGATCAGTCCGCGTGGGACGCATCGCTGGCGCCAGAGGTGCGCGATCTGCTTCCCGGCCGTCCGCTGCACCCGCGGACCTGGGAGCTGCTGCTCCGCCACCGCGATGTGCAGGCCCACATGCTCCCCCCGGACGGTGGGAGCATCTCCGCCATCCTGGCTGTCGTGGGCCCGTGAGCGGCATCCACCAATTCGTCCCGATGCTCCACCGACGGGACGCGGTGGGGGAGCACACCCGCTCGGTGCGCGACCGTCTCGTGGCGGAGGGGATCACGTCGCGCATCTACACCGAGCTACCCGACCCGGACACCGCCCCGGAGACCCGGCCCTACCGCTCCTACGAGGAGGACGCCGAACCCGGGGACGTCCTCGTCTACCAGGTGGCCACCCGATCGGCTCTCGCCGGGTGGTTGACCACTCGCCCGGAGCCGCTGGTGCTCAACTACCACAGCATCACCCCGCCCGAGTTCTTCACGCGCTGGAACAACGCCATCGCGCGGCTCCAGGTCGGTGCCCTGGCGGAGCTCGGCCAGCTGGCTCCGCGCGCGGCGCTCGGGATCGGGGTCTCGTCCTTCGATGCCGAGGAGCTCCGACGGGCCGGGTGCGCGCGGACCACGGTGATCCCGGTGGCCAGCGTCGCCGTTCCCCCTCCTGCCGCCGATCCAGCCACCCTCGAGCGGCTCACCGATCGCCGGGACGGCACCGGACCCCGGTGGCTCTCCGTGGGCCGGCTCGCGCCCAACAAGGACCATCAGGAGACGATCGCCGCCCTGTTCGTGGCCTGGGCCACCTCGGCTCCGGGAGCCCGGCTGACCCTGATCGGGGCCCCGACCGAGCCGGCCTACGCCGCGGCGCTCCGGCACTACGCGGACTCACTCGGTCTCTGCGACGCTGTCACCTTCGTGTCGGGGCTCAGCGACAGCGAACTCGCCGCCCACTACGAGGCGGCCGACGTGCTGGTGATGCTCTCCGACCATGAGGGCTTCGCAGTGCCCATCCTCGAGGCGATGATCCACGGGCTCCCGGTGGTGGCCTTCGACGCGGGTGCGGTTTCCGAGGTGCTCGGGGGTGCCGGGGTGCTCCTCCGCGCCAAGGGACCCCGGCACGTCGCCGCAGAGGTGACCCTGGTCACGAGCGATCGGGAACGACAACAGGCGTTGGCCTCCGCCGGACGGAACCGGGTTGCCTCCTTCGGTCTCGAGAAGGCCGGGGCGGAGATGGTGGAGGCGCTGCGCGGCGTCGCACGTGACGGTGTTCCGGCCCGGTGACCAGGGCGGTGACCGCGCGCGCCGTGCGTCCGTAACGGGCATCCAGCCACTAGGCTTTCGCCCCATGGACTCCCTTCATCTCCCGTCACCCTCTGCCCTCCTCACCACGGCTGGCGGGGCCGCCGACATGGCGTCGGGCCCCGAAGTAGGCCCGGGCTCCGACATCTTCCAGCGTCTGCTCAAGGAGCGGATCGTCTTCATCGGGTCGGCCATCGACCAGAACACGGCCAATCTGGTCTGCTCCCAGCTCATCCTGCTCGAGGCGGAGCACCAGGATCGGGACATCTCGGTCTACATCAACTCTCCGGGTGGGTCGGTCACCGACGGCCTGGCCATCTACGACACCATGCAGTACGTGCGATGCGACGTGCGCACGATCTGCGTCGGCCTGGCCGCGTCGATGGGGCAGTTCCTGCTGTGTGCGGGGACGCCCGGCAAACGCTTCGCCCTGCCCCACAGCCGGATCCTCATGCATCAGCCGTCGGGAGGCATGCAGGGGCAGGCCTCCGACATCGCGATCCAGGCCGAGCAGATCATGTACCTCAAGCGGATGATGGCCGAGCGCATCGCGTTCCACACCGGCCAGAACATCGAGCGGATCGAGGCCGACTCGGACCGCGACCGCTGGTTCACCGCTGAGGAGGCCCGGGAGTACGGCTTCATCGACGAGGTCATCCAGAAGGACGCCATGGAGGTCCCGACAGCCGGCGCAGGAGCTGCCGCGAAGTGACTCTGGGCCTCGAGCAACCGGCCTCGGCCGGTTCCGACCCGGAACGTTCGCCGGTCATCGGTGGCAGTACACGGTTCGTCCCCGGGCAGAGCCACGACCGGGTCACGATCGTCAACGGCAAGGTCCAGCTCGGCCAGCGCCTGAAGGACCTCTGGCGCAATCGCGACCTCCTGATCCTGCTCACTCGCACCGAGCTCAAGGTCAAGTACAAGAACTCCGTGCTCGGTTACGCCTGGTCGATGCTCAACCCGGCCATGGTGCTCGGGATCTACTACGTGGTGTTCAAGATCATCGCGCGGAGCCACCAGCCACATTTCGCGATCTTCCTGTTCTCCGGACTCCTCGCCTGGAACCTCTTCAATGTCTCGTCGATGAGCTCGACGACGGTGGTGGTGGGCAAGGCCGGGATCATCAAGAAGGTGGCTTTCCCCCGCGAGCTGCTGGCCATGTCGACCGTCGGGGTGGCGCTGGTCCTCTTCGCCATCCAGCTCGTTGTTCTCGCCTTCTTCCTGGTCGTCTTCGGACTTCCGCCCGACTGGGGAGCCCTCTGGCTCCTGCCCATCGCGTTCGTGGCGTTGATTGTCTTCACCGGCGCCGTGTCCATCTTCCTCTCGGCGGTCAACGTCTACCTACGGGATACCCAGCACCTGACCGAAGTACTGCTCATGGCCTGGTTCTGGGGCACCCCGATCGTCTATCCCTATGGTCAGGTGGCCTCGAAGCTCGGCGAGTTCCACATCACAGGGCTCTACCTTGCCAACCCGATGACTCCGATCGTCCTGGCCTTCCAGCGGGCCATCTATGCCCACACCTCGTACGTGTATCAGGGGACGAAGTATCCGCTCCTGCCGACCACCGGCCTCGCGTGGTACGCACTCGCTCTCGGGGCCGTCATCCTGGTGAGCGCCGGGCTCTTCCTGCTCTCGCTCATCGTCTTCGGGCGCCTCGAGGGCAACTTTGCCGAGGAGCTCTGAACGGTGACCGTCGCCATCGACGTGCGGGGCATTTCCAAGCAGTTCAAGCTCTACGACGAGAAGCACACCTCGTTGAAGGAGCGGGTCATCCACGGCGGCAAGATGCCCTACACGCCGTTCTGGGCCCTGCAGGACGTGAATGTCGACATCATGCAGGGGGAGACCTTCGGCATCCTCGGCCGGAACGGAAGCGGCAAGTCGACCCTGCTCAAGTGCATCGCCGGCATCCTCAAGCCGACCTCCGGGGAGATCCGGGTGCGCGGGAGCCTGGCTGCGATGCTCGAGCTCGGCGCAGGGTTCCAGCAAGACCTCTCCGGTCGAGACAACATCTTCCTCAACGGCTCGCTGCTCGGGCTCTCCCGTCCCGAGATCGAGAAGCGGTTCGACGCGATCGTGGCCTTCGCCGAGCTCGAGGACTTCATCGACAACCAGGTCAAGTTCTACTCGTCCGGCATGTACGTGCGGCTCGGATTCGCGGTGGCGGTCAACGTGGAGCCCGACGTGCTGCTCGTCGACGAGGTGCTGGCCGTGGGGGATGCCGCGTTCCAGCGGAAGTGTCTCGACCATGTCAAGCGATTCCAACGCGAGGGCCGGACCATCGTCGTGGTGAGCCATGCCACCGACGTGATGCGCCAGAACTGCGAGCGGTTGATGGTGATGAACCAGGGCAGGGTCGTCACCGTCGACGAGCCCGGCGAGGGGATCCGGGTGTTCCTGTCCGACCTGCTCGGGATGGGCACCCTCGAGGGATCCGAGTCCGGCGGCATCGAGGGCAATGTTCTCGCGATCGGGAACGTCCGCGTGGACCACAGTGGCAGTGGCGACCGGTTGCACCTGTATCCGGGCGACTCGCTCACGATCAGTGCCGAGGTGGACAGCCTGGCGCCGGTCCCGGACGGCATGGCCACCATCGCCATCTACGACGCCGGCGGCAACCTGGTGTTCGCGTCCGATCCCGACGACCCGATGTGCGCCCTCGACATCCCAGAAGGCGGCGGCGTGGTGCGCTTCCTCTTCCCCGAGATCCCGCTCCTCAACGGTGCCTACTCGGTGAGCCTGGGGGTTCGCAGTGCCACCGTCACCGCCATCTACGACTGGAAGGACTCGGCCACCACCTTCGAGGTGGCCAACCCGGGTCGCTCGACCGGCTGGGTGCGTCTGCCACTCGATGTGAGCTTCCGGCTCAGCTCCATCTCCCCCACAGGTGAGGTGCCCGTGGTCGGCGCCCAGCTCGGGCCGCTGCCCGGCTGGGAAGAGTCCACTGCGTGACGGCTCCCGGGGTCACCAGGATCGATCAGGTCATCCCCTCGCTCGCCAGCCGCGACGCCATCGGCGGTCACGTCATCCAGCTGCAGGATCTTCTCCGGTCCCGTGGGTATGCGTCCGACATCTACTACGGGAACGCCACCCTCGACCGGCTCGACCACGGACTGCCGGTGTCGCGTATCGGTGACCACCCGAGTGCACGGCGTGTCCTGCTCTACCAGCTCTCCATCGGGAGCGGGGTTGCCGACATCTTCCGCGAGCGTCCCGAACGGAAGTTCGTGAACTACCACAACATCACCCCGGCCCATCTCCTCGAGGCGTGGGTACCCGCCGTCGGTGAGGAGGTGCGCTGGGGGCGCGCACAGTTGCGCGACCTGGCCCCGGTGACCGAGTTTGCAGTCGCCGACTCCACCTTCAACGAGCATGAGCTCCGCGACGCCGGGTACCAGGCGACCACCACCGTGCCGCTCCTGATCGACCTCGACGGATTCTCCGGCTCACCGGATCCTGCGCTGGCGGAGAGACTGGCCGCCCGGCGCGCCGGCGGGGGGACCGACCTCCTCTTCGTCGGAAAGGTCTCCCCTCACAAGGGCCAGCACGACCTGATCAAGGCCCTGGCCGCCTACCGTCGGCTCTACGACCCCGAGGCCCGCCTGCACCTCGTGGGAGGGGCGATCAGCGATGAGTACCTCACGGCACTCGAGCGGTTCGCGGAGGAGCTCGGGTTGCTCGGAGCCGTCGACTTCGCCGGCTCCGTCACCCACGAGGAGCTCATCGCCTACTACGCCGCTGCCGACGTGTTCGTGTGTCTCTCCAATCACGAGGGATTCTGCGTTCCCCTGCTCGAGGCCATGTTCCACCGGCTCCCCATCGTTGCGTACCCCACCACGGCCGTCCCCGAAACGGTCCAGCAGGCCGGGCTCATCCTTCCCAACAAGGAGCCGGCCCGGGTGGCTGCGGCGATCGACCGGGTGGTCAGCGACGCAAGACTGCGCCACGAGTTGTCCATGGCCGCAGCCGAGCGGGTCGCCTCGTTCGCGCTGCCCAGGGTCAAGGCCGGCTTCGCGTCCGCGCTCGAGGCCGCCTGCGCGGCGTGACGGCGGACCCGCCGGCGGCGCCACCCCGGCGATGAGGGTCGCCTTCGTCGTTCCCCGCTACGGCCCGGCCATCATCGGTGGCGCCGAGACGGCGGCCAGACTCCTCGCCGAGCATTTGGCCGGACGACCTGGCTGGGAGGTCGACGTGTTGACCACCTGCGCCGAGGACTTCGTCACCTGGGACGACGTCTACCCCGAGGGCGAGGAGTGGATCGACGGCGTGCGGGTGGTCCGGTTCGCCTCGGCCGCAGGACGCGACCCCTCGTTCCATCCGCTGTCGGCAGCCCTGCTCGCAGACCCCGGATCGGCGAGCGACCGAGACGCCGAGCGCTGGCTCGACCTGCAGGGCCCGGTCGCGCCGGCGCTGGCCGCCGCCGCGACCGACTGGCCGGCGGACGTGTTCGTCTTCTACCCCTATCTCTACTATCCGACGGTCCGCGTCATCGGCCGGGTGAGTGGTCCGACCATCCTCCACCCGGCAGCTCACGACGAGCCCGCGCTGCGCCTCCCGATCTTCCGCCGGGTCTTCGAGGCGGCCGACGGACTGGTCTTCCAGACCACGGCCGAGCGCGAGCTGGTCGAGGCCGTCTTCCCGGTGGCCACCCACCACCAGCTGCTCCTCGGCCTCGGGGTCGACGACCCAGACCTCGCCCGCACCGGAGCTTCCGTCGCACCGGGCGTCGGCGGGGACCCCGAGCGCCCCTACCTGGTCTGCCTCGGCCGCGTCGACAGCCACAAGGGGACCACGCTGCTGGCCGCCCTCTTCGCCCGCTACAAGGAGCGCCGTCCGGGCCCTCTCCGCCTCGTGCTGGCCGGCCCGGTCGTCGACCCACCGGCACCCCATCCGGAGATCGACCTGCTCGGCGCGGTCGACGACGAGGTCAAGTGGGGCCTGCTCGGATCGGCGGCGGTTCTGGTGTCTCCGTCCGCGTGGGAGGCGTTCTCACTGGTGGTCGCCGAGGCCTGGAGCGCTCGCACCCCCGTGCTGGTCAACGCCGCATGCGGTGCGACCGTCGAACAGTGCGCCCGCTCGGGAGCCGGACTCCGGTTCGACGGGTACGGCGAATTCGAGGTGGCGCTCGATCTGCTCCTCGGCGATCCGGAGCTGCGTCGGACGCTCGGGCGCCGGGGTCGCGCCTATGTCGACGGCCGGTTCCGCTGGCCGTTGGTGATCGACAGGTATGCCACCTTCGTCGAGTCGGTCGCCGGGCGGAGGGAGCACGCGCAGTGAGGGCGGACCGGGTGGGCGATGAGTGCGCAGCGGGCGTGCTGGTCAGAGGCCGTGTCCGAGCGGACGCCGACCCGCTCGTTCGGTGACGCGCACACCGAGCAGCGTGGCGCCCGGCGCGACCTTCCAGACCCGGTACCCGCCGATGGGCACGGGTGTGCTCAACGGCGACGCGTCCCCCTGGGCGACGAGCGACGAGAGCCCGGGGAGCGCCGGCGATGCCACCAGGACGACCGAGCCCGCCGTCCCCACCGCGACCGAGGTTCCCGCGGCGTAGTAGAGGGTGCCGTGCTGCTCGTTGTAGAGCAGCCCGCCCGGCGTGATCAGTGCGATCCGGTCGGCGGGCAGCTCCCATCCGGCGTTGCGGTAGATGAATGCCCCACCGTCGGGGGTGTCGAGGACGATCACGTCCCGGTCGGCACGGACCTGTGGCCCGAGATCGGCGAACGCCGCATCGATCGCGTCGGCGGCGGCGATGGCGGAGCGGGTGTCGAGGTAGGGCGCCTGGTAGCGGGGCTGGCGGAGCCACAGCCCGGTGGACGAGACAGCGCTCTCCGGGAGCACGCCGTTCCCCGAGAGGAATCGCTGGGTGCCGAGGCCGGCCACCGCCAGGATCGCCACGGTGAGCGCGACCGTCCACCCGACCGGCACCGGCCCACCGGCGGTCCGTGGGCGCACGAGCGCCCCCGGCACGAGGAGCAGGGCGATGACCGCTGCCGGCAGATAGGCCAGGAGGTAGCCACCCTTGGCGAACTGGACGAGGGCCACCAGGGCCATGGCCGGAACCAGGGCGGCACCGAGCACCGCGGTGCGGGACTGGTACCAGGGGCGCACCCATGGCTTCCCGGGAGCCGGCTCCCGAGGCGGGTCGGGAGGTGCAGCGTCTGTGGCGCGACCGATCAGGGCCCGGGCACCGAACGCTGCAGCAGAGAGCAGTGCGACGACGGCCAGCGGAGCGAGAGCGACCACGGTGAAGGCGGCGAACGTCCCGAGGTTGGTGGTGCCTCCGGGGGCGTGGTCGAGGATGGATGTGGCCTGCGCAGCCCCGTCGGCCTCGAGCCGGGTCGCATGCAGCCATGCCGCGGCACCCCCCGGCTGGGAGAAGGCCATCGGCACGAACCAGACCGCGACCGCCGCGACTCCGGCCGCCACCGTGAACAGGAGATCGCGCCAGCGGCGGGTCGAGGCGGCCACCGCTACGCACGCGAGCAGCGCGAACGACTGGATGATCGACGGGCGGAAGCCGGCGAGGAGCCCGAGGACCACCACCGCCGCGACCCCGTGCAGGCTGCCGGGACGAGCCCGCCAGGCGAGGATCAACAGCGCTGCGCAGGCCAGGAGGTCGAAGGAGTAGGTGGCCACGATCGACCCGCTGAACCATGCGAACGGCGAGGTGGCAACCACCACTCCCGCCGCCACCCCGACCCACCTCCCGCCCAGGTCGCGGCCCGCCACCACGGTGAGCCCGGCTCCGGCCGCGGACGCCAACGCGGCCAGGAGGACCAGTGAGTGGACCACCCCGGCACCCGTGGTCTCGTGGATGAGGCGGCCGACGGCGACGTAGAGCCAGTACCCGGGGGGTTGGGGGAGCCCGTGGGTCACGTCGAAGTGACCGACGGCCGAGGCGTACTGGGCCGAGTCCCAGTCGGTCGGGCCCCGTGCGGCCGTGGACAGCCGGGCCACCAGGGTGGCCGCGCCCACCAGCCACGGGGCGAGGCGGTCGACCACGAGTCCGTACGGCCGGGGACGCCGGGGGGCGGAATGGCGTCCCTGTCTCACGACCCGATCCTGTGTCGCCACGGCGACCCCCGGACCTCCGAGCGACACGCCGCCGCCGGCCACGGGCGCGGTGGGCGGGTCGAAGACCATGGCTCAGGGTACCGAGCCGTTGCACCTGCCCCTGGGTATGGGCCGGTCAGGCGCGTGGGCGGGGTTCGCCGTCGCAGTCGATCCACGGGTCGGACCCGGTGTTCAGTTCCACCCGTCCAGGGCCGATACCCATTGGACGGGTGAGAGCCGTGTCGCGGGCGTGCCACGTCTGGCCGGTGCTTCCCGGGACCGGGGATGTCGAGGAACGACCGCGTGCCGGAGGACGTCCATCGGGGCGAAGGAGGACCGTGAAGAGTGAGGACGAGCATGTGGCATGAGGATGTGGTCGGCGACCGGGCAGGCGGTGTGTACGCCTTCCACCTCTCGAACGGCTCGTCGGTCGCCGGGTGGCCTGCCCATCTCGGTGCACCCCTCGACTCCACCCCGTCCGCCGCGCCCAACGGTGCCGGCACCGACACTGTGTTCGTCTCGGATGCAGGGTTCTTCGGATCGATGCCACAGCTCTTCGTTGCGGCCAGTGCCGGGGTCGATTGAGTGTTCCGGTCGAGGACGGCTGGACGCAGGCTGGCGGCGCTCGCCGCGGTCATCGCCGCCGCGGCTTCTGCCGGCGGTGTGGTCGCCTCCGCACCGTCGGCGTCGGCCTACCCTTCGACCGACGTCACCCTGACCGGACACGGCTACGGACCCGGGCTCGGCATGGGCCAGTGGGGTGCCCTCGGTGACGCGCTGGCCGGGACCACCTGGCAGCAGATCGTCGAGCACTTCTACACGGGGAGCTCGCCGGCCCAGCTCTCCTCGGCCCAGGACGCCGAGTCCGTCCGGGTCGCCATCACCGAGAACGACGGCAACAGTGTGATCGTTGCATCGGGCCCGTCGTTCACCGTCGACGGAACCGCGGTCGGGCCCAATCGGGCGGTCGAGATGGTCCCGGGCGGCGGAACGTGGGATCTCTTCACCGGACCGGGCTGCGGCGGTCCCTGGGCCCCGCTTCCCGGTGGCACCGGCGTCACCGATCCGACCGCCACCGAGACGACGGCGTCGAACACCCTGCAGCTCTGCCAGGCCGACGGGAACCTGACGGTCGACGGCCCGATCGAGGCGCTCTACAACTCGAACGGCCAGGCGCGGACGGTCAACACCGTTCCCCTCGAGACGTACGTGGCCGACGTCGTGCCGAACGAGTCCCCGGCGGACTGGGGCACACTCGGGAGCCCCGGTCCGACCGGTCAGCCGTGGGGCTTCCAGGAGCTCGAGGCACAGGCGGTGGCGGTCCGGTCATACGTCATGGCCAGCCCGGGCTCCTATGGCGGGTATGCCGACATCTGCGACCTCTCGTGCCAGACCTACCGGGGCACACTCAACCAGAACCCGTTGAGCGACCTCGCGGCCCAGGACACAGCCGGCGTGGTCATGGAGACCGGCGGGGTGATCCAGTCGACCCAGTACTCGGCGTCCACCGGCGGCTACACCACCCAGGGCACCTTCGCCGCGGTGCCCGACGACGGGGACGCGGTCTGCGTGCCGGGTGCCTGCAACCCGAACCACACCTGGACAGCGTCCGTTCCGGTGTCGACCGTCGAGTCCACCTGGCCCCAGCTCGGCGCGCTCGAGTCCATCTCGATCACCGGCCGCAACGGTCTCGGCGACTGGGGCGGCCGGGTGACCTCGCTGACCCTGGTCGGGTCCTCGCAGAACGTGTCGCTGACCGGTGACGCCTTCGCCGGCGCCCTCGGGCTGCACTCGAACTGGTTCACGCTGACCTCGACGCTGGCGGGCCCCGCTTCCGGCATCGCAGCGACGCCCGACGGCAAGGGATACTGGATCGACGGATCCTCGGGAGCGGTGCTCGGGTTCGGGGACGCGACCGTCCCAGGTTCGCTCGGAGGCATGCCGCTCGCCGCCCCGGTGGTGGGCATGGCTGCGGCCCCCTCCGGCCAGGGCTACTGGGAGGTCGCGACCGACGGCGGTGTGTTCTCGTTCGGCGACGCGACCTTCGAGGGATCGGCGGGGGCCATTCACCTCAACCGGCCCATCGTGGGCATGACCGTCACCCCGGACGGACGCGGGTACTGGCTCGTCGCATCCGACGGCGGCGTGTTCGCGTACGGCGACGCACGCTTCTTCGGCTCGACGGGCAACCTGGCGCTCGACCGCCCCGTCGTGGGCATGGCCGCCACCCCGGACGGGCGCGGGTACTGGCTCGTCGCGTCCGACGGCGGTGTGTTCGCGTTCGGCGACGCCCGCTTCGCCGGGTCGATGGGTGGACAGCACCTCAACCGGCCGGTGGTCGGCATGAGCGCGGCCCCCGGCGGCGCCGGGTACCGGCTGGTCGCATCCGACGGCGGCATCTTCTCGTTCGGAGCCCCGTTCTTCGGCTCGACGGGCAACCTGGCGCTCAACCAGCCAATCGTGGGCATGGCCGACTCCCCGGACGGTCTGGGCTACTGGATGGTCGCCGCCGACGGGGGCGTGTTCTCGTTCGGCGACGCGCACTTCTTCGGTTCCGCCGCCGGCTGAGTCGACCGCGGGACGGGATCGTGCTCGCTCGGGAGAGGATCGCTCAAGTCGTAGTGTTCGTACTCAGATGATGGACAGCGCCCCGGCCGACCCCGACGTGTCCGCGACGACCGCCGCTCCCCCCGACGGTGCACAGGAGACCGAGGACGGTGCCGGCCCGCCGGCCGCCGATCAGCCTCTCGAGGCCGAAGGGCAGCGGCCGGAGGAGGGAGGGCGCCGCTGGCAGGCCGTCCTCTTTGCCCCGGTCGGCGACGGGACGACACGGCGGCGGGGGAGTGATGCGGTCCGCCTCGGACTCTCGGTGCTGGTCGTCCTGGTGTGCTGGCTGGTCGCCCTGGCCAACTCGAACACCGAACACGCGGTCGCCTCCGCACTCTCTCCGGCGCCCGACGGGCTCCGCTGGCTGGTGTCCTCGGTGTGGTGGATCGCCTCGCTGGGGTTGATCGGCGTGGTGGGGGTGCTCGCGCTGGTCTCGCGCCGCCGGATCCTGATCCGCGACTGCCTGATCTCCGGGTTCGGCACCTGGGTGCTCTGCGTGGGAGCGGGGGCCCTCTTCGGCACCGACGGCGGCCGATCCCCCGACGCCGCATTCCACGGGTTCGCGTTCTCCTTCCCGGTCGCCCGGGTGGCTGCCACCGTTGCCGTGGCCACCGCCGCGCTCCCGTTCCTGAGCCGCTGGCTCCAGCGCAGCATCCAGGCCGCCATCGTCCTCATGGCCCTCGCCGCGGTCGTGACCGGCAACGGTCTCCCGATGGCCGTGCTCGCGAGCTTGGCCATCGGCGTCGGCGTGACCGCCATCGTGCGCCTCTCGCTCGGCTCCCCGCTCGGGCTCCCCTCGGCGGAGGAGCTCGTGGTCCTCCTCGGCGACCTGGAGATCCCGGCCACCGACGCCGTCCCACTGCCACGGCAGGAGTGGGGAGCGGGCAGGTTCGCCGCCACACTGGCCGGGACGCCGGTCGACGTGTCCTACTACGGGCGGGACGCGGCCGACGCCCAGCTCCTGGCCAAGACCTTCCGGTTCCTGCTCTTCCGGAGCTCGGGGCCCACGCTCACCTTCACCCGCCGCCAACAGGTCGAGCACGAGGCGTACGTGACCCTGATGGCCGAACGGGCCGGTGCCCGGGTGCCGAGGGTGCTGGCCGCCGGACCGGCCGGACCCGCACGGGACGCGCTGCTCGTCACGCGCCCACCGGCCGGACGGCGTCTCAGCGAGTTCCCGCCCTGGATGCCTCCCGCGGAACCGCCCACAGACGGCCCTGCCACCGATGGCATCCCCGCCGCGCCCGCTCCCACCGACGGCGCCTCGCCCGACCTGACGCTCGACGACCGCGCGCTCGACGACATCTTCCGTCAGGTCGGGATCCTGCGGGCCGCGGGCATGGCGCACGGGTCGCTCTCGGTCGAGACCATCGTGGTGGACGACCGGGAGCGCTGCGGCCTGCTCGACCTGCGGGCCGCCTCCACCGTCTCGGGCTCCGACCAGCTCGACCGCGACCTGGCCGCCACCCTGGCCGCCGTGTCGTTGGTGGTCGGGCCGGAACGGGCGGTTGCCGCCAGCGTCCGCGCCACGTCGGCGGACGCCCTCGTCGCTGCGCTGCCCCACCTCCAGCGGGCAGCCCTCGATCCGGTCTCCTCCCGATCACTCCGCGGCAGGAAGGCCGTGCTCAACGCGGTGCGCGAGGAGGGGGCCAAGGCTGCCGGCGTGGAGGTCCCCAAGCTCATCGAGCCGCACCGGATCAGCTGGGTGAGCCTCGCCCTGGTGGCCGGGACCCTGATCGGGGGGTGGGCCCTGCTCGGCGTCCTCGTCGACGTGACCAAGTCGTGGAGCACGATCACCGGGGCCGACTGGGGGTGGGTGGTGGTCGTCTTCTTCCTCGCCCAGGCCGCCTATCCCTCGATCGCGGTGACCACCGTGGGATCGGTCACCGATCCCCTTCCCTACGGTCGTGCGGTGGTGCTCGAGTTCGCCGATGTGTTCGTGGGGTTGGCCGGCGGCTCGATGGCCGTCCTCGCCACCCGGGTCAGGTTCTTCCAGCAGCAGGGGTACGACGGGACGCTCGCGGTCAGCTCGGGCGTGCTCGCCTCGACCGTCAGCTGGATCGTCAAGGGGGCCCTCTTCCTCATCGCGCTCCCGCTGGCATGGTCGCAGTTCCACTTCGGGCAGGAGCCCGACAGCACCGGCGGCGGCTCGGGGAGCAGCACGGCCCACCTCGTGTGGCTCATCGTGCTCGTCGTGCTGGCCGTCGGGGTCGTCCTCGGGATCGTGCTCGCCGTGCCGCGGTGGCGCAAGCTCGCAGCGCAAAAGCTCCGCCCCAAGTTCTCCGAGGTCTGGGGTCACCTCCGGGTGCTGTCCACCCACCCACGCAACCTGGTCGAGCTCTTCGGCGGCAGTGTCGCCGCCCAGGTGCTGGTCGCCCTCGCGCTCGGTGCGTCGCTGCACGCCTTCGGCGACCGGCTGAGCCTGGCCGCCCTCATCATCGTCCTGACCCTCGGGTCGATGCTCGGGGGGATCTCTCCGGTCCCGGGCGGTATGGGTGTGGTCGAGGCTGGGATGATCTTCGGGCTCACCGCGGCCGGGATCAGCGAGACCGACGCGGTGGCGGCGGTGTTCGTGCAGCGCTTGTTCACCGCCTATCTGCCGCCCATCTGGGGCTGGTTCGCCCTGGTGTGGATGCGGAAGAAGGAGTACCTCTGACTGCCCGCGGCTCAGGCTGCACCCACCGACGGTGACCGCCCGAACGGCGGCCGCTCAGCGGTCGCGCCGGTGCGGGCCGGTCTGGTCCAGCCCCGGGAAGCTGCCGAGCTTCCCGAATCGTCCGAGCCGTCCGACGTTGACCCCGGTGTCGGCCATGCGCAACATGCGCAGGTCGCCGCGGCTGTTCCCGTAGGCCCAGAGCGAGCGGCCCTCCAGGTCCTGGTCGCGGATCCAGAGCCGGAGGCGTCGGACCTTCTCCTCGCCCCGGCAGTTGCGCCCCTCGTAGCGCCCGGTGAGCCGGCCGTCTGCGCCGACCTCGAGCCTGGTCGCGACCGAGCCGTCCGCGCCCAGGCGTCCGGCCGCCACCGAGACGTAGGCCTCCGGTGACGCGGACACGACGACAACCGCGTCGCCCCGGCAATGGTGCCACTCGAGACGCCGGCGGACATCGGGACGGACGTGCGCGGCGACGTGCCCAGTCCCGAATTCCACAGCCACCTCGTGCACCCGGGTGGCCTCGACCCCGGCGAGGAGCCGGGTGAAGAGACGCTGCTTGGTCTCGTCGGCTGTCGCGCCGCCGGCCAGCGCGGCCAGCGCCAGTTGCGGGGCGAGGGCGGTTCCGGCCTCGAGCACCGCCGGCCGGCCGGCGACGGCGGCCAGGAAGCCGAAGACGCTCCCCCCGTCGGTCAGGGTGCCGTCGAAGTCGAAGGCGGCGACATCGGCCACTGTTCCGGACCGCTCAGCCCGGCGGGGCAACGGAGGTACCGCCGCGCCCGGCGCCACCCGCGAAGCGCGCCGCGCCGCTCACCGCCTCTCCCGACCGCAGGCTCTCGAGGCCGAGCCGGGTCTCGACGAGCAACGCCTCGGGAGCGGTCAGACCCCACTGGGCCACGGTCGAGAGGCGGTCGTTGCGCAGACAGGTCTGTGGCAGGGCGGCCAGCTCCTGCGCCCAGGCGAGCGCGGCCTCGCAGGTCCTGCCCGAGGGGACGACCCGGTTGGCCAGCCCCATGGCCAGGGCCTCTTCGGCGCCCACTGCACGACCGGTCAGGATGAGGTCGAGGGCACGGCCGTGCCCGATGAGCCGGGGGAGGCGGACCGTGCCCCCGTCGACCAGCGGCACCCCGAAGCGGCGGCAGAAGACCCCGAAGACCGCGTCCTCTGCGGCCACCCGGAGATCGCACCAGATGGCGAGCTCGAGGCCGCCGGCGACCGCGTGCCCCTCGACCGCGGCGATCACCGGTTTGGAGAGCTCGAGGCGAGTGGGGCCCATCGGGCCGGCGCCGTCCTCGCCGACCCGGTTCCCCTCGCCCGAGGCGATGGCCTGCAGATCGGCCCCTGCGCAGAAGGTCCCGCCGGACCCGGTCAGCACGGCAACCGCCGCGTCGGGATCGGCATCGAACGCGGTGAAGGCGGCGAGCAGGGCGTCGGCTGTCGGCCGGTCGACGGCGTTGCGTCGCTCGGGCCGGTCGATGGTGATGAGGGTGACCGAACCGTGCCGGTCCACGCGCAGGGGGGCACTCATGACCCCAGCATGGCGGACGCAGCGTCAGCCGGCCAGGTCGCCGTCCCCACGCGTGCCGTCGAATACTTGACTTCCCCAGTCGACAATTGGTCCGACTCCGACTACGCTGACCACGCGCCGGCACCGATACTCCGGGTCGGGTCCGACGACCCCACCGGATCGGCGCACCAGGACCCGACACATCTGGACCAAAAGGAGCAGCACATGGCAATCCGTCTGGGCGATGAGGCCCCCGATTTCACCGCTGACACCACCGAGGGCACCATCAACTTCCACGAGTACCTGGGAGACAGCTGGGGCGTGCTGTTCTCCCACCCCAAGGACTTCACGCCGGTGTGCACCACCGAGCTGGGCGCATTCTCCAAGGCCAAGGCCGAATTCGACAAGCGGAACACCAAGTTGATCGGCCTGTCGGTCGACGACGTCGCCTCTCACGGCAAGTGGGCGGGCGACATCGAGGAGACCCAGGGCAAGGCCCTCAACTTCCCGCTCATCGGGGACGAGGACCGCAAGGTGGCCGACCTCTACGACATGATCCATCCCAACGCCAGTGACACCCTCACCGTCCGCTCGGTGTTCATCATCGGCCCCGACAAGAAGGTCAAGCTCACGCTGACCTACCCCGCTTCCACGGGGCGCAACGTGGACGAGATCCTCCGGGTCCTCGACTCGCTGCAGCTGACCGCCGACTACAAGGTGGCCACCCCGGTCAACTGGAAGGAAGGTCAGGACGTGATCATCGTCCCGGCCGTTTCCGACGAGGAGGCCAAGGAGCGCTTCCCGAAGGGCTTCAAGGCGCTCAAGCCCTACCTGAGGGTCACCCCCCAGCCCAACCGGTAGCCCACAACCGGCCACCCGGTCGGGCCACACCCTGCGCTCAGCGTCGCCGCTCCCGTCGTCGAGACGGGTGGATCCGGCCCCCGCGGCCGGATCCGGGCGCGCCGGGACGCGTACCGACCGGGTGCGCCTCCGGGGGGGTTCCTGCTACCATGGCCCGGTCGATGTGTTCCGTCCGTCGGCCGTCACCACGACTCCAGAGGTCTACGTTCCACATGCCAGACAAGCAGGCGACCATCACCGAGTACCGGCTCCACGAGACGGACACCGGGTCCCCCGAGGTGCAGATCGCCATCCTGAGCGAGCGCATCGGCCATCTCACCGAACACCTCAAGGTGCACAAGGGGGACCACCACACCCGGCGTGGACTCCTCAAGCTCATCGGCCGGCGCCGGCGCCTGCTCGATTACGTCCGCAACAACGATGTCGAGCGGTACCGCGAGATCATCGGTCGTCTCGGCCTTCGTCGCTGACCGCACACCAGTCGCCCCGCCCGGCTCCGGCCGGGCGGTCGCATGTTCTCCGCCGGTTGCAAGCCGGCGGATCGCAGGAAGGCAACAGTGCCGGCCTGCCGCAGGACCGGCCCCCGCCCAGCGGGCGGCCGTCGAGATACGACAGAGAGACACAACACACAGATTGGGCTCCCATCGAGGTCAGTCACCAGTTGCCGATCACCCGCCCGCATGCGATGAGCGGGTGGCCGACAACTGGGAACTGGCGCGGGGAGTCCCCGAGCAACCAAGGAGCGTCATGTCAGACGCCATTTCCGTTTCGGCGCCGATCAGCGGCACCGACAAGACACTCAGCTTCGAGGCCGGCAAACTGGCCCAACTCGCCGACGGCGCCGTCGTGGGCCGCATCGGCGACACAGTGCTGTTGGCCACGGCCACCGCGGCACGGTCGGTGCGGGAGGGGGCGGACTTCTTCCCCCTGACCGTCGACATCGAGGAACGGGCCTACGCAGCGGGCAAGATTCCCGGTTCGTTCTTCCGCCGGGAGGGAAAGTCCTCCGACCAGGCCATCCTGACCTGCCGGCTCATCGACCGCCCGCTCCGCCCCTCGTTCCCGTCGGGGTTCCGGAACGAGGTCCACATCGTCGGCACCATCTTCGGAGCCGACCAGGTCAATCCGCACGACGTGCTCGCCATCAATTCGGCCTCGGCGGCACTGATGCTCTCCGGCATCCCCTTCGACGGCCCGATCGGCGCGGTCCGGGTGGCGTACTCGACCGACGGTCAGTGGATCCCGCACCCGACCTTCGAGGAGGGTGACGAGTCCACCTTCGAGCTGGTCGTCGCCGGGCGAGCCCTGAGCGATGCCGACGACGCCGATATCGCCATCATGATGGTCGAGGCCGGCGGCTCGGAGCGCTCCTTCCAGTACTACGAGGAAGGCGCACCCCAGGTCACCGAGGAGGTGCTGGCGGACGGCCTCGAGGCCGCCAAGACCTGGATCCGCGAGTCCATCGTCCTCCAGCGTGAGCTGGTCGCCGCGTACGTGGCAGCCCGGGGTCCGATCGAGACCATCGCCTACCCGACGCAGGCCGACTACGGCGACGATGTCTGGGGACGGGTGGAGGCGGCCGCCACCGCCGGCCTGGCAGCCGCCAACGTCCTGACCCCCAAGGCCGAGCGCAACGCCGCGCTGGCCGAGGTGACCGAATCGGTCCTGGCCGATCTGTCCGGGGAGTTCCCCGACCGCGCGGGTGAGATCAAGGCCGCCGTCCGCAGCCTGACCAAGAAGCTCGTGCGCAAGCGGATCGTCGAGGACGGGCTCCGTATCGACGGCCGTACCACCACCGACATCCGCCCCCTGTCCGCCGAGGTCGACCTGTTCCCGACGGCTCACGGATCGGCGCTCTTCCAGCGCGGTGAGACCCAGGTGCTCAACGTCACGACGCTCGGCATGCCCCGCATGAACCAGTTGCTCGACACCATCACGCCGGACGATTCGAAGCGCTACATGCACCACTACAACTTCCCGCCCTTCTCCACCGGCGAGACCGGGTTCATGAGAGGTCCGAAGCGCCGCGAGATCGGACACGGCCTCCTGGCCGAGCGCGCGCTCCTGCCGGTCGTGCCGTACGAGGAGGACTTCCCCTACACCTTGCGCCTGGTCTCGGATGTCCTCGCCTCCAACGGATCGACCTCGATGGCCTCCGTCTGCGGGTCGACCCTTTCGATGATGGCCGCGGGAGTGCCCTTGAAGGCCCCGGTTGCCGGCATCGCGATGGGCCTCGTCTACGAGGGGGGCACCTACGTGACCCTCACCGACATCCTCGGTGCCGAGGACGCATTCGGCGACATGGACTTCAAGGTGGCCGGGACCCGTGACGTGGTCACCGCGCTGCAGCTCGACACCAAGATCGACGGCCTGCCACTCGATGTGCTGACCAAGGCCCTGCTGCAGGCCAAGACCGCACGGCTCACCATTCTCGACGTGATGGCCGCGGCGATCCCCGAGCCGCGCGGTGAGGTCGCCGAGTCGGCCCCCAAGATCGTCTCCTTCGAGATCCCGATGGACAAGATCGGCGAGGTCATCGGGCCCAAGGGGAAGGTGATCAACGCCCTGCAGCAGGAGACGGGCGCCGACATCGCCGTCGACGACGACGGCATGGTGGGCACGGTCACCATCGGGGCCAAGGACGGGACGGCGGTCGCCGAGGCCCAGCGGCGCATCGAGACCATCCTCGACCCGCCACTCGCCGAGGTTGGTGCCACCTACCAGGGCAAGGTGGTCAACATCACCAAGTTCGGGGCGTTCGTCAACATCCTCCCGGGTCGGGACGGCCTCCTGCACATCTCCAAGATCGGCCAGGGCAAGCGGGTCGAGCGGGTCGAGGACGTCCTCGAGCTGGGGCAGCCGGTCGAGGTCCGTGTCGACGACATCGATCCCCAGGGGAAGGTCTCGCTGTCTCTGGCCGGAGAGGCCCCGGTGGCCGAGTCGTCCGGCGGACGCGACGACCGTGGCGGACGCGGTGAGCGCGGTGGGCGCGGTGGTCCGCCACGTGGTGATCATGCCGACCCTGACAACGGCGGACGCCCCGGACGCAGGCCCGCTGCCGCTGCCCCGGCAGGCGCCGCGTCGTTCGAGGACGCCTTCGAGGTCGAGCTCGCCCAGGAGTTCGGTGACCTCGGGCCCGCGGTGGTCGAGTCGTCCGAGCGGCCCAGCGGGGGCGGCCGGGGTGGTCGCCGGCGTCGGTGAGCGCACGCGCCTGCCGTGGTCCGGCCATCGCCGCCGGATCACGACGGGCCAGCATGTCGACGTGCCGGTCCGCGGGGTTGCGATGATCCGCACCGAGGTCCTTCCGTCCGGGCTCTCCCTGGTGACCGAGTCGATGACCGAGGCCCGTTCGGTCTGCATCGGATTCTGGGTGGGTACCGGCTCGCGTGACGAGGACCTGGACCACGCCGGCGCGAGCCACGTCCTCGAGCATCTGCTCTTCAAGGGGACCGACGAGCGGTCGGCCGCCTCCATCGCCGAGGCGGTGGACGAGGTGGGCGGTGACTTCAACGCGTTCACCACCAAGGAGTACACGTCGTTCTACATCCGGCTCCTGGCCGAGCATCTGACCCTCGGCCTCGACATCCTCTCCGACATCATGTGGCGTCCCGCACTCCG
This sequence comes from uncultured Acidimicrobiaceae bacterium, assembly GCA_963753905.1. Classification (GTDB taxonomy): domain Bacteria; phylum Actinomycetota; class Acidimicrobiia; order Acidimicrobiales; family RAAP-2; genus Bog-756. The sequence goes on from CAVWDZ010000001.1 coordinate 1,131,111, forward strand.
GAAGGAAGATCTCGACGCCGAGCGCCAGGTCATTCTGGACGAGATCCTCATGCACGCCGACGAACCGGCGGACGAGGCGGCCGAGCAGAGTTCGGCGGCCCTCTTTCCCGACCACCCGCTCGGCCGCGAGGTGCTGGGGAGCGTGGCCTCGGTCTCGGCCATGACCGCCGACGGGATCCGGGCCTTCTTCTGCGAGCACTACCGACCCGGCAACATGGTTGCGGCCGTGGCCGGGGACTTCGATCACGAGATGGTGGCGGCCGGTCTGGAGGCGCGGTGCGGGGGGAGCGGGGGCGGGTCCACGCCCACCCGGTCCTCGCCCGACGACCGGGTGGACGCCCTGCGGGTCACCCGTCGGGCAACGGAGCAGGTCCACGTCGTGTTGGCGGCACGGTCGGTCGACCGGCGCGACCCGAGCCGTTACGCGCTCGCCGTCCTCAACCATGTCCTCGGCGGTGGTCTGTCCAGCCGCCTCTTCCAGGAGATCCGTGAGCGGCGCGGGCTGGCCTACTCGGTGTGGTCCGAACGGGTCGCCTACCACGACGCCGGGTTCCTGAGCGTCGGTCTCGGGACCGCCCCGGAACACCTCGGCGAGGTCCTCGACATCGTCACCGTCCAGCTGGCGTTGCTCGGCTCGGACGGGATCACCGGGCGGGAGCTGACCATCGCCAAGGGGAACCTCCGTGCCGAAACCCTGCTCGCCTGCGAAGATTCCGGCGCACGGATGAGCCGGATCGGGGCGGGGCTGCTGCTCCACGGGGAGGTGCTGCCGGTCGACGAGGTCCTCGGGCGGGTGGAGGCACTCACGCTCGACGACGTGCACGCCGCGGCCCGTCGGGTGGTCGCCGCCCCCCGCACCCTCTCCGTGGTCGGCCCGTTCGACGCCGACGATTTCGACCCGGTCGCGCTCGCGCTCGGTTGAACCGGACCTGCCGCCGGCACCCCTGACTCTCCCCCGGACCCTCTGACCCGCTTCGATAGGGTGGTCGCCATGCGGGTCGGTGTGGTCGGGGCGGGTGGGCGGATGGGGCGCGAGGTCTGCCGGACCCTGCTGTCCCGGCCCGGTCTGGAGCTGGCGGTCGCGGTGGACCCCGCACACGCCGGCGCCGGCCTCTCCGCGCTTCTCGGTGTCGAAGCCGGCGACATGGTCGTCGCCGGCACGCTCGACGCCCTCGTGGATGCCTCTGCCGAGGTGGCGGTCGACTTCACCCGTTTGGAGGCCGCGCGGCAGACGCTGGCCTTCTGTGCCGATGCCGGGATCCATGTCGTGGTCGGGACGACCGGATTCAGCGAGGCCGACCTCGACGACCTGGCCCGACGATTCGATCCAGCCGGTGGGAAGGGCGCCAACTGCGTGCTCGCCGCCAACTTCGCGGTGGGCGCTGTGCTCATGATGCGGTTCGCGGCCATGGCCGCCCCGTTCTTCGAGGGCGCCGAGATCATCGAGCTCCACCACGACAAGAAGGTGGATGCACCGTCCGGCACGGCTCTGCGTACGGCGGAGGGGATGTCGGCGGCGCGGCGCGACGACGGCAAAGGGGAGTTCCCGTCTGACGCCACGAGCGTCCAGGTCATGGACGGGACCCGCGGCGCGAGCGGTCCCGGTGGCGTCCGCATCCACTCGGTGCGTCTCCCGGGCCTGGTCGCCCACCAGGAGGTCCTCCTCGGTGCCGCCGGTCAGGGGCTGACCATTCGCCACGACTCCTATGACCGCACCTCGTTCATGGACGGCGTCGTCCTCGCCGTCCGAGCGGTGGCCGGCCGACCGGGACTGACCCTCGGCATCGAGCCCCTGCTCGGGCTCTGACTGGGCCGGCACGTGTCCGACGACGCCCGGCAGCGCATCGTGGAGGCGACCTACGCCTGCGTCTCGCGCCGGGGCATCGCCAAGACCACCGTCGAGGACGCCGCCAGGGCGGCCGGTGTCTCACGGGCGACGGTCTACCGGGCCTTCCCCGGGGGGCGCGACGAGCTGCTGAGTGCGACGGTGGCCTGGGCCACCGTCGACTTCTTCCTCCGCCTCTACGAGCACGTCCAGGGGGCCGACAGTCTCGAACAGGTCATGGAGTGGGGGATCATGTTCGCCCACCGGTCCATCGTCGAGCACGAGGTCCTCCAGCGCGTCATGCAGACCGAACCGGAGAAGCTCCTTCCCACCCTCACGGTCGAGAGCAACCGGATCCGGGAGGGGATCGCCGGCTTCCTGGCTCCGTATCTGCTCGCTCGCGGGATGGCCGCCGGAGTGGATCTCGCCGAGGCGGCCGACTTCCTGGCCCGGATGGTGCTCTCCTACATGTCGGCACCCGGGCGGTGGGACCTGACCGACCCGGAACAGGTCGCCCGGCTGGTCCGCTCCGAGCTGCTGGCCGGTGTGGTGGTGCCGGACCCCGATCCGGTCCGTGGCTCGCATGGTTGACAATGAGACAAATGAAGGCATAACGTTCCATCGTGGGTGTTCCGGCCGGCTCGCTGCGGGTTCTGGACGGCGGGGGGGTCGCGGCCGAGTCGGCAGCGAGCGGCGCCTCGCCCAACCGGATCCGGATCATCGATGCCACCCTCTGCTGCCTGGCCCGGCACGGGACGACCAAGACCACCGTCGACGACGTCGCACGGCAGGCCCGGCTGTCAAGAGCCACCGTCTACCGTGCCTTCCCCGGGGGGCGGGACGAGGTGCTCGGGGCGGTCGTCGACACGGAGATGGCGCGGCTCTTCTCGGCCCTCGGGGTGTGTCTCGGCCAGGCCGGTGACCTGAGCGCGGCGCTCGTCGGGGGCATCGTCGAGGCATCGACCCGGCTGCGCGATCACGCCGCGCTGCACTACCTGGCAGAGCACGAGCCGGAAACAGTCCTCGGACATCTCGCCTTCGACGAGTCCGACCGGCTGCTCGCGACCGCGTCGCGGTTCGCCGCGCCGTTCCTCGCCCGGTGGATGTCATCCGAGGAGGCCGGTCGTGTCGCCGAGTGGGCCACCCGGATCGTGCTCTCCTACGCGATCGCGCCGTCCGACCGCGTCGACCTCACCGACCCCGTCCAGGCCGCGTCGATCGTAGAGACCTTCATGCTCCCGGGGATCGAGGCGCTCGGCACCGTGGCCGACGGCCCGATCGCCATCACCCCGTTCGAAACCACAACCGACCAAGTTCCGGAGGAACTCCTATGACCACCGAGATGAGCAGCACCGAGGACATCATCGGACGGGCCGAGATCGACGACTTCGAGGCGATCCTCTCGGTGGTCGGGACCGAGGAGCCCGACGGGCGTCACGTGGTGCACTCCGAGTACGACTCCATCTTCACCTGGGACTACGAGAAGGGCACCCGTCCGAAGCTCAACAAGCTCTATGAGAAGGCCAAGGGCGCCCAGTGGAACGGCGAGACCGACCTGCCCTGGGACACCGAGGTCGACCAGGAGCGCCTGGTCATCGAGCAGGCGGAGGCGACGGGCGGGTTCGGCATCGGCTTCGACCTCACCGGTACCCCCGTCGAGAAGTGGGGAGACAAGGAATGGATCGCGTTCCTCATCGAGAGCCAGAACTGGACGCTCTCGCAGTTCCTCCACGGCGAGCAGGGGGCGCTGATCTGCACGGCCAAGATCGTGGAGTCGGTGCCCTGGATCGACGCCAAGTACTACGCCTCCACCCAGGTGATGGACGAGGCACGCCACGTCGAGGTGTTCGGCAAGTACCTCGACGAGAAGATGTCCGGCCACTACCAGGTCAACGCCCACCTGCGGTTGCTGCTCGACGACATCATCGCCGACTCGCGGTGGGACATGACCTACCTGGGCATGCAGATCATGATCGAGGGGCTTGCCCTGGCGGCCTTCGGCTTCATGCACGCGACCACCCCCGACCCGCTGTTGCGCCAGCTGCTGCGGTACGTGATGGCCGACGAGGCACGCCACGTCGCCTTCGGGGTGCTGAGCCTTCAGGAGTACTACCAGCAACTCAGTGCGGCCGAGCTGCGCGAGCGCCAGGAGTTCGCGTTCGAGGCGGCGGTGCGGATGCGCGACCGCTTCCTCCAGCAGGAGGTATGGGACCGGATGGGCGTCGATCCGAAGGCCATCGTGCCGGTCGTCCAGCAGGCTCCGGACCGTACCGAGTTCCAGGCGGTCCTCTTCTCCAAGATCGTGCCGAACTGCAGGAAGCTCGGGCTGCTCGACGCAGCTGACGGCTGGCTGCGGACCAAATTCACCGAGCTCGGCGTCATCCAGTTCGAGATGGCCGAGGACACCTCCGAGGAGTACGACGCCATGGCCGGGGTGCCCCCGACCAGGCGGGCGCTGGAAGAGGTCTGACCGCAACGCCCCGCCGGGAGAGCAGAGCGCTGCTGGTACCCTGGGTGCCCGTGACCCCGTCCCCCATCGCCGTCCCACGGGCAGGGAGCTGAGCACAGTGGCGCGTTTCGGTTCGGTGATCACCGCGATGGTCACCCCGTTCGGGCCCGAGGGGGAGCTCGACCTCGACGGCGCGGTCACCCTGGCCCGTCATCTGGCCGGGCACGGGAGCGACGGCCTGGTGGTGGCCGGCACCACGGGTGAGGGTCCCGTGCTCAGCGATGCCGAGCGCATCTCGCTGTTCCGTGCGGTCGTCGAGGCGGTCGACATCCCGGTCATCGCCTCCACCGGCACCAACGACACCGCCGAATCGATGAGGCTCACCAGGGAGGCCAGATCGGCCGGGGCGGCTGCGGCCCTGGTCGTCACCCCGTACTACAACCGCCCTTCGGCGGCCGGCCTCTCGTCCCACTTCCGTGCGGTGGCCGGTGCGACCGACCTGCCCGTCGTGCTCTACGACATCCCGGTCCGCTCCGGCCGGCGCATCGGACCCGAGCTCACCGTGCAGCTGGCCCGTGAGGTGCCGGGCATCGTGGCCGTCAAGGACGCGACCGGCGACGTGGCCTCGGCCGCGGAGGTCATCGCCGCCAGTCCCGACGGCTTCGAGGTCTACTGCGGAGACGATTCGCTCACCCTGCCGTTCGCCGCCGTCGGCGGTGTCGGGGTGATCAGCGTCGCCTCACACTGGGCCGGTCCGGTGTTCGCCGAGCTGTTCCGCAGCTACCGCGCCGGTGAGGTCGACAGGGCGGCCGACCTCAACCGCGGCCTCTTCGAGTCGTACCGCTTCGAGGGGTCCGACGAGTATCCCAACCCGGTGCCTGCAAAAGCCGCCTGCCGGGTGCTGGGCCTCCCCGCCGGACAGTGCCGTCTTCCCCATGCAGTCCCCTCGGCGGCACTCGAGGACCAGGCGCGTTCGGTCGTGGCGGGCGTGGACCGGGTGCTCGGGGCCCGGCAGTCGGTTGCCTGAGGCGAGGGGGTCCTCCCGCAGGACGGCGGGTTCGGAACGCTCGACCAAGGCGCCCAAGGGCGCCGGTCGTACTCGGGAACCAGCGGCGAAGGGCCGCGCCACCCCGGTTCGGATCGTCTTCCTCGGGGGCCTCGGCGAGATCGGGCGGAACTGCGCCTGCGTGGAGGTCGACGGCCGGATCCTCGTCCTCGACGTCGGCATCATGTTCCCGGATCCGGACATGCCCGGTGTCGACCTGGTCCTTCCTGACCTGACCTATCTCCGGGAGAACGCCGATCGGGTGGACGGGGTCATCCTGACCCACGGCCACGAGGACCACACCGGGGGCCTGGCCTATCTGTTGCGCGATTTCCCGGTCGAGGTCTACGGCTCCGAGCTGACCCTCGCGCTGGCCCGCAACCGCGTCGACGAGGCCGGCATGACCAGCCGGGCGACGTACATCACGGTGGCCGACGGCGAGCGGCGGCGGATCGGTCCCTGCGACGTCGAGTTCATCCCGGTGACCCACTCGGTCCCACACGCGTTCGCCACCGCATTCCACACCCCGCAGGGGATCGTGCTCCACTCGGGCGACTTCAAGATCGACCTCCACCCGGTCGACGGGCGTCGCACCGACCTGGCCCGGATGGGTGCGCTCGCATCCGACCCCGGCATCCGGCTCCTGCTCTCCGACTCGACCAACGCCGAGGAGCCCGGGTTCACCCCGTCCGAGTCGACCGTTGGGGCAACGCTCGAGAAGGTCTTCCTCGCGCGCCCGGACCGCCGGTTCGTCGTGACCTGTTTCGCCAGTCACATCCACCGCATCCAGCAGGTGGTCGACGCGGCCGTCGCGGGGAACCGGATGGTGGCCACGCTCGGCCGGTCGATGCAGAAGAACGTGGCGCTCGCCCGGCGCCTCGATCTCCTCCGGGTTCCCGAGTCCTCGATGATCGACATCGAGGACATCGACGATCTCGAACCCGGCAGGGTCTGTGTGATCTCGACCGGTTCCCAGGGCGAGCCGATGTCCGCCCTCTCCCGGCTGGCCGCCGGCGAGAACCGCTTCTTCAAGCTGCGCGAGGACGACGTCGTCGTGATCAGCGCGCATCCCATCCCGGGCAACGAATGGTCGGTGGGCCGGGTCATCGACAGTCTGCACCGCCGTGGGGTGGAGGTCATCCATTCCGGGGTCGACGCTGTGCACGTGAGCGGTCACGCCCGTCAGGGGGAGCTGGCGATGCTGATGACGGTCACCCGGCCCGAGTTCTTCATTCCCGTCCACGGCGAGTACCGCCACATGGCCAATCACGTCCGCCTCGCGGCGAGCATGGACATCGCCGGCGACCGGGTGCTCCTGTGCGAAGACGGCGACGCGGTCCGCCTCGACGAGAAGGGCCTCCACCGGGACGGCACCGTCCCGGGTGGTTATCTCTTCGTGGACGGCAGCTCGGTGGGCGACATCGGGCACGGCGTCCTGCGGGACCGGATGGTGCTCGCCGAGGAGGGCGTGGTCATGGCTGTGGCGACCGTCGATCTCAAGCGGGGCGAGGTGATCGGGGTGCCCCAGATCGTGACCCGTGGGTGGGCCTACGACCATGACACCGACGCCCTGCTCGACGAAGCCCGGGCACAGGTCACCAAGGCGCTCGAGCAGGCGCTGTCCGCAGGAAGCAGCGACCACGAGAACCTCAACCGGGTTGCCCGCAAGGCCCTGGGCAAGCTGGTCGGCGAGCGCACCCGCCAGCGCCCGATGATCGTCCCGGTCATCGTGACCGTCTGAGTCCCGTCCCCCTCACCGGCACCCTGCGGGAGTAGCCTGATGCGCACTGTGACGACCGCCACCAAGCGTCGGGCGGGTCGATCGGGGGCTCCGCGACCGAAGGGTAGGCCGGCATCCTCGTCTCGATCGGGCTCGGGCGCCCACGCGAGGAAGAGCCCGTCCACCAGGGGTGCTGCACGCGCGTCCCGGAAGGGAGGCCGCGACGGGCGGACCGGTCTCCTGGCTTCGATGGGAGCGGTCGCCCGCGGGCATGCAGCCGACCTCTGGGGCGTGGTGCTGGTCACCGTCGGGGCCCTCACAGTCGTGGCCTTCTACGCCCGTTCGCTCGGCCCGGCCGGTCGTGACGCCCGTCTGGCCGCCGGTGACCTCCTCGGGGAGGGCCGCTACCTCCTGCCGCTGGTGCTGATCGCGGTCGGCGTTCGCCTCATGGTGGGACAGGGTGAGCGCGACGCCGACCACCACCGGCGCGAGCCGGCCCGGGCCGTCATCGGCGGCACCCTCACCCTGCTGGCCGTGGCCGGCTTCGCCGGCCTGGCCGGAGGCTCGCCACCCCTCCGGTCGACCACGGCCGAGCTGTCGGCTGCCGGGGGCTGGGTGGGTGCCCTCGTCGCAGATCCACTCGGCTCGGCGCTCGGAGGGTTCGGGGCGGTCACCGTGCTCGTGGCAGTGCTGCTGGTCGCCCTGCTCCTGTTCACCGGCGTGTCGGTCCGGACGGCCGCGAGCGGCGTGGCTCGCGCCGTCCGGTGGGCGGCGGAGGTGGCCGGCGGTGTCCGCGCGGGCGAGCAGACCGACGATGACCCCGGACCCTCCGAGCCGACCGACCCCTTCGGGCGTGCCCTTGCCGCGGGCACGCAGCCCCCGCTCGAGGCGGAGTCCCCGCTCGACCTGCTGGCCGGCGACGGCGACGGACCGCAGGCGCTTGCGGAGACCGATGCGGTTGCACCGCCTGATGTCGCCATCCGCCAGGGGAGTGGCGGCCAGCTGGAGATGCGGCCCGGGCCCTCGGTGGGCGACTGGCACCTCCCGCCGGACACCCTGCTCAAGCGCGCCAAGGCACAGGTCATCGACGAGCAGGAGGTGGACGCGGCGGGCGCTGCGCTGGTCGGTGCCCTGACCGCCCACGGGGTGGAGACCCGGCTCGTCGGCCGGACGGTCGGGCCCTCGGTGACCCGCTACGAGCTCGAGCTCGGAGCGGGGGTGAAGGTGGCCAGGGTGACCTCCCTGTCCAAGGACATCGCGTACGCCATGGCCTCCCCCGACGTCCGGATCCTGGCTCCCATCCCGGGCAAGTCGGCGATCGGGGTGGAGGTCCCCAACCGTCGGCGCCAGCTGGTGGCCCTCGGTGACATCCTGGCCTCGCCGGAGGCGACCGGCGCGACCCACCCGCTCGAGGTGGCGATGGGCAGGGACATCGCCGGTCGGGCGGTGATGGTCAACCTGGCCGAGATGCCACACGTCCTGGTGTCGGGGTCGACCGGCTCGGGCAAGTCGTCCTGCATCAACTCGATCCTCACCTCGATCCTCACCCGTGCCACGCCCGATCAGGTCCGCCTCATCCTGGTCGACCCCAAACGGGTCGAGCTCGGGCAGTACAACGACCTGCCCCACCTGTTGACCCAGGTGGTCGTGGACCCGAAGAAGGCCGCCAACGCCCTCAGTTGGGCGGTGGCAGAGATGGAGCGCCGCTACGACCTCCTGGCCGAGGTCGGCCAGCGAGACGTCACCGGGTACAACGCGGCGTTCGACGCCGGGGAGCTCGCCGAGCAGGAGGAGACCCACCGGCTCCGGATGCGTGGCACCGCAGACGCCGGGGATGCCGCGGAACCGGACGAGCCCCGCTACTCCCGCCTCCCGTTCATCCTCATCGTGGTGGACGAGCTCAACGACCTCATGATGGTGGCGGCCCGCGACGTCGAGGAGTCGGTCTGCCGGATCGCGCAGATGGCACGGGCCGTCGGCATCCATCTCGTCCTCGCCACACAGCGTCCGTCCGTCGACGTGATCACGGGCGTGATCAAGGCGAACATCCCCTCACGGATGGCGTTCTCGGTCTCCTCGCTTGCCGACAGCCGGGTCATCCTCGACCAGCCCGGTGCCGAGCGGCTCATCGGCAAGGGCGACATGCTCCTGCTGTCCGCATCGTCCTCGATCCCGCACCGCCTCCAGGGTCCCTGGGTGAGCGAGGCGGAGATCCGGGCCGTCACCGCCCACTGGAAGCGCCAGCGCCCGATGGAGGTGGTGGCGGGCATCGAGGAGGTGGTCGGTTCGGAGGGTCCGCGTGGGGGAGAGGACGACGGCGAAGACGACGAGCTGTTGGCGCAGGCGATCGAACTGGTCGTGCGGTCACAGCTCGGGTCCACCTCGATGCTCCAACGCCGGCTCCGGGTGGGCTTCGCCCGCGCCGGTCGCTTGATGGACCTCATGGAGCGCAGGGGGGTGGTCGGACCCTCGGAGGGGTCCAAGGCCCGAGCGGTGCTCATGACGGCGGAGGAGCTGGACGCACGCTGAGCGAGCGGGACCCGCTGACCTCCGGTGAGGACCCAGTGCCCGTCGGCACCCCGGCGACCGCGGTCCCCGGCGCGCCGACGTCCCTGCTCGTCGGCGCTCCCGAGGCGGTCTCCACGTCGGCGCGCCCCTCCGGGGTGCCCGAAACGGAGGGCCCCTCTGCGGCGCCCGGTGGCGATCCGCGGCCGAATCGCCATCGTCATGCGCGGCGGAAGCGACGCCTCCCTTGGGTGCTCAGTGCGGTGGCGGTCCTCCTGGTCGGCGCCGGTGTAGCGGTCGCGGTCCAGCGGATCGACCGGCCCCTCGCCCGACCCTCGGTCGACCCGGCACCGGCCGGCGCGCTCGAGGCCCCCGGAGCGGTCCCGGCTCTGCCGTGGCCGCCGATGGGGCAGGGAGCGGTCGCGGCCCCGTCGCTCGGGTACGCATCGCAGTCCGGTGCCGAATCGCCGGTGCCCATCGCCTCGCTCACCAAGCTGACCACCGCCGTGGTCGTGCTCCGGGACCACCCCATTCCGGCCGGCGCGCCCGGCCCGTCGATCACGGTGACGAGCGCCGATGTGGCCGAGTACGACTACGAGCTCGCCAACGACGAATCGAACATCCCGATCCAGGTCGGCGAGACGTTGAGCGAGCAGCAGATGCTCGAGGCGCTGCTGACCCAGTCGGCCAATGATGCCGCCTACAGCCTGGCGCTGTGGGATGCCGGGACGCTCCCCGCATTCGTCCAGAAGATGAACGCCCTGGCCGCATCGCTCGGGGCCACCCACACCCACTACGTGGACGCCAGCGGATTCGACCCGCAGAGCGTCTCGACCGCCTCGGACGTCCTGCGGGTGGTTGCCGAGGGCATGGCCATGCCGGCCTTCGCCCAGGTCGCGGGGATGGCCACGGTCACCCTCCCCTTGGTCGGGACGCGTCCCAACATCGTCACCGAGGTCGACATGCACGAGGCGATCGGGGGCAAGTCGGGGTTCACCTCGCAGGCGGGTGCGTCGATGATGCTGGCCGGAGAGCGCACCATCCAGGGCCGCCAGGTGCTGGTGCTGGTGGCCGTGCTCAGTCAGCCGACGGCACCGCCGGCGCCGCCGCCGACCGCCCCGCCCAAAGCGGGTGCTCCACCCGCACCGCCCGCACCGGCGACCACGACCACCAGCACGACGACCGACCCGGCCACCGATCCCGCCAACGACGACGACGACCCGATCACCGACCCGTTCAGATTGACCCGCCCGGTCGTCGATCGACTCCTGGCAGCCGCCGAGGCGGGGGTCGTCCCGGTCACGGTGGTCGCCGCGGGGGCACCGGAGGGATCGGTCTCGTCGGACTGGGGCGGGGTGGCCCACTCCGCCCCGGTTGTCGCCGCCAACGGGGCATGGCTGCTGGCCTGGCCGGGCCAGCGGGTCCGCTCCTTGCTGCAGTTCGACGAGGTCCGACCCGGCAGCGCGGCGGGGACCAGGGTCGGAACCGTGCTCTACGGCCTCGGGACCCAGTTCGCGGCGGTCCCGCTGCGGCTGTCCGTCCCGCTGCGCGAGCCCACGTGGTGGTGGAGGCTGCTCCACACCCAGTGACAACCGGGTGACATCAGCTGGTCACCGGCAGCGCCCGCTCCGGTGCCCGTCCCGCCGCACGCCAGGCCCGACGAGTACCGTGGCGGTGTGCGCGCCCGAGCTCCCGCCTCGTCGGCCAACCTCGGTCCCGGTTTCGACACGCTCGCAGTGGCCCTCGACCGGTACGTCGAGGTGGACGTGGAGCCCGCCTCGCGCCTCATCGTGCGCTCGGAAGGTGAGGGGGCCGGACTGTCGGACGATCCGTCCCATCTCGCCGCCCGGGTGGCCATCGACGTCGCGGGCACCGACCGCCTGGCCATCACCGTGCGCTCCCAGATCCCCATCGCCCGCGGCCTCGGGTCCTCGGCGGCGTTGGCAGTCGCTGCAGCGGCCGCGGCCGGGGCCTCCGACCCCCTGGCGGTGGCTGCGGCCATGGACGGTCATCCGGACAACGCTGCGGCCTCGACCGTCGGTGGCCTGGTGGCGGCGGCACGGGTGAGGGGCGGAGTCCAGGTGGTGCGGCTCCCCCTCGACGTGAGCCTCGCCTTCGTGGTCATCGTGCCCGACATCACGCTCTCGACGTCCCGGGCCCGGCAGGCCCTGCCCGCCGAGGTCAGCCGTGACAGCGCCGTGTTCAACCTGGCGCGGATGGCCCTGCTCGTGGCCGGCCTGGCCGACAGCCGGCTGCTCATCCCGGAGGCGACCGAGGACCGCCTCCACCAGGACTACCGCAGCCCGCTCTTCCCCGCCGCCCCGAAACTGCTCGCGGCCATGGTGGCCGGTGGGGCACTGGCTGCCTGCTGGTCGGGTGCCGGGCCATCGCTCCTCGGGATCTGCCAGCGCATCGACGCCCACGGTGTCCAGGACGCGTCCACCCTGGCGCTGGCCCAGGCCGACCTGGCCGGGGAGGTCCTGGTGCTGCACGCAGACATGGACGGCCTCATCGTCGACCGCGACGGGACGGGCGGCCTGTACGAAGACGATCGCTGACCGCAGGCATGCCCACCGAACCCAGTCGAGATCTCCGGACCGTCGCCAACCCGCACCCGGGGCGCGACTACGAGGTGCGCTGCGACGCCCCCGAGTTCACCTGCCTGTGCCCACTGACCGGGCAACCCGACTTCGCCACGGTCACCCTCGCCTACGTACCCGACCGATCGCTGGTCGAGCTCAAGTCCCTCAAGCTCTACCTCTGGAGCTTCCGCGAGGAACGCGGGTTCCACGAGGATCTGACCAACCGGATCCTCGACGACCTGGTGGCGGCTGTGGCTCCCCGCCGGATGACCGTGACCACGGACTGGCGGGTCCGCGGCGGTATCCACACCGTGGTCGAGGCCTCCCACCCCTGATCCCACCGCCGACGTCGGTGCCTGCGTCCCGTGCCCGGAGCCGTATCCTGTGGCGGTGACGACCGACGGTGGGTCTCTGGAGGGTGCGATCGGTCAGGAGGACGGCGGGCGTCCCCGGACCTTTCACATCCGCACCTTCGGGTGCCAGATGAACGACCACGACTCCGAACGTCTGGCCGGTGCGCTCACAGCCGATGGCCTGGTCGCCACCGACGACCTCGAAGCCGCCGACGTGGTGGTCTTCAACACCTGCTGTATCCGCGCCAATGCCGACCACAAGTTCTACGGGCACCTGGGGAACCTGAAGACCCTGCGCGAGCGGCGCCCCGAGATGCAGATCGCGGTCGGGGGGTGCCTCGCCCAGATGGAACGGGACAAGATCCGCGAACGGGCAGGCCACGTCGACGTCGTGTTCGGCACCCACAACCTGACAGCCGCGCCCGAGCTGCTGCGACGGGCGAGGGTGTCGGGCCCGGTGGTCGAGATCCTGGACGGGCCCCCGCCGGCCTCGGACCCGACAGCGGCCGACCAGCAGGCGACCGCGTTGGCCGCGGTGCGTGATCTGCCCTATGCCGCCTGGGTCACCATCCAGACCGGGTGCGACAATTCGTGTGCCTTCTGCATCGTGCCGTCCGTGCGCGGGCCGGAGGTCTCGCGCCCCATGGCCGACCTGGTGACCGAAGTCGGCGAGCTCGCGCGCCGGGGGGTGACCGAGGTCACCCTGCTCGGCCAGAACGTGAACTCCTACGGGCGGGACCTCACCCGCCGGCGACCGCTCTTCGCGGAGCTGCTGCGTGCCGTGGGCGCAGTCGACGGCATCCGTCGGGTGCGGTTCACCAGTCCTCACCCGAAGGACCTCCGCCCTGAGACCGTGGCCGCCATGGCCGAGACACCGGAGATCTGCAACCACCTCCATCTCCCCCTGCAGTCGGGCAGCGACGCGGTCCTCGCGGCGATGCGGCGCGGGTACACGGCCGAGCGCTACCTCCGGCGCCTGGCCGCGGCCCGATCGGCAGTGCCCGACCTGGCGGTGACCACCGACCTCATCGTCGGCTTTCCCGGGGAGACCGAGGACGACGTCGAGCGCACCCTCGAGATCGTGGCCGAGGCGGGCTACGACAGCGCCTACACCTTCGTGTTCTCGCCCCGTCCGGGGACCCGGGCCGCGGCGATGGAGGACCGGTACATCGCTCCCGAGGTCGTGGCCGACCGCTTCGAGCGCCTCCGGGCAGTCGTCGAGCGCTCTGCACTGAGTCGGCACCGCGCCCGGATCGGCAGGGTCGAGGAGGTGGTCGTCGAGGGGCCGTCCAAGCGTGATCCCTCGGTCCTCACCGGCAGGACCGGGCAGAACAAGCTCGTGCACTTCGCACACCACGGAAGCGATCGCGTGCCCAGTGGCACGTTCGCGGAGGTGCAGGTGACGGGTGCGGCCCCGCACCACCTCACCGGCGAGCTGGTCCGGGTCACCGCCCGCGCCACCCACCGCACGCGGATCCCCGTCGCCGCCGGCTGACCGGTGACGGTCGCCCTGGTCGGTCCGACCGCGTCGGGCAAGTCGGCGCTCGCGCTCGAGGTGGCCCGTGCGGGCCGGCCGGACGGGAGAGCACAGGGGCCGGGCCCGATCGAGTTGGTCTCGGTCGACTCGATGGCCGTCTACCGGGGGATGGACCTGGGAACCGACAAGCCCACGGCCGCGATCCGGGCAGAGGTTCCCTACCATCTGCTCGACCTCGTCGACCCGAGCGAGGAGTTCACCGTCCACGATTTCCAGGCGGCCGCCCGACGGGCGCTGGCAGATGTCGCCGGACGCGGCGGGCAGGCCCTGCTGGTCGGCGGCACCGGGCTCTACCTGCGCTCGGTCATCGACGACCTCTCGCTGCCGGGACGCTTTCCCGGGACTGCTGCAGAGCTCGCCGCGGCGCTCGATGCGGCGGGCCCGGCCGGCAGCGCCGAGCGCCTGGCTGCCTGTCGGGTCCTCCACGAGCGCCTGGCCGGGCTCGACAGCCGGGCGGCCGCCCGTATCGAGCCGGCCAACGAGCGACGGATCGTGCGGGCGCTCGAGGTGACCCTCGGATCCGGACGGGCGTTCTCCTCCTTCGGACCCGGCCTCGGGCGCTACCCGCCCTCCACGGTCGCCCAGATCGGGATCCGCCGACGGCTGGACGAGGTCGACCGCCGGATCGCCGAGCGGTTCGTCGGGCTCATGGACGCGGGCCTGCTCGACGAGGTCCGCGCGCTGTGCGCACGGCCCGGCGGCCTCTCCCGGTCCGCCCGGCAGGCACTCGGCTACCGCGAGCTGCTCGCGCACCTCGAGGATGGGGTGCCACTCGACGAAGCGGTCGACGAGGCGATCCGGCGGACCCGGGCTCTCGCCCGGCGCCAGTGGGCGTGGTTCCGGCGCGATCCCCGTATCGTGTGGGTGGATCCCGATGACGACCCGGTCGCTACGGTGCTCCTCCGGCTGGGGGAACGCTCCGGACAGGTCCCGGTGGGAGACTGAGAACCCCATGACCCAACAGGCCCCCGACCGAGCTCCGCTCCATCTGACCAAGCACCACGGCGTGGGCAACGACTTCCTGGTGACCGTGGACCTGGAGGGGGCTCGTCCCCTCCCGGCCGACCTGGTGCAGGCCCTGTGCGACCGTCGCTTCGGGATCGGTGCCGACGGGGTCATCCGCATCCTGGGTGGCGGCGGCCGGGCCGACCTGTCCATGGTGCTGCAGAACGCCGACGGACGCGAAGCCGAGATGAGCGGTAACGGCATGCGCTGCCTCGCCCAGGCAGCGGTCCTGGCCGGCCTGGTCGACCCGCCCCGGTTCACCGTGGACACCGCGGCCGGCATCCGGACCGTCGACTACCACCCCGGAGCCCACCCGGATGCGGCCGTGGCCTCGGTCGACCTCGGCAGTGCCACGCTCGGGCCCGACCAGCCCCAGGAGTTCGCCGATCGGTGCGCCCGCCGGGTCGACCTCGGCAATCCCCATCTGGTACTGCTCGGTCCCGATCTCTCCTCGGTCGACGTCGCCGAGCTCGGTTCCCGGCTCCAGGAGATCCATCCGGGGGGGATCAACGTGGAGTTCGTGACGCTCGGGCCCGGGGCCGACGCACTGACCCTCCGCGTGTGGGAGCGGGGTGTCGGTGAGACCGAGGCA
Organism: uncultured Acidimicrobiaceae bacterium; assembly: GCA_963753905.1. Taxonomy (GTDB): domain Bacteria; phylum Actinomycetota; class Acidimicrobiia; order Acidimicrobiales; family RAAP-2; genus Bog-756. The sequence continues at coordinate 1,146,724 of CAVWDZ010000001.1, forward strand.
TGCGGAACGGGGAGCGGCGCCGCCGCCGCGGCCGTCCACAGCTGGGGCCTGGTCGGCGATCGTGTCGCGGTGCACAACCCGGGGGGAACCCTCGAGGTGGAGCTGATCGACGACCGGGTGTTGCTGTCCGGCCCGGTCCACCGGGTCGCCGAGCTGGTTGTCGACCCGGCCGCCGTCCTCGAGGCCGCCCGCCCGTGAGCCCGACCGAGTCTGCGTTCACCGACACCCTCATCTCGCGCGCCGTCCGCGAGCGCATCGTGCTGGTGGGGGTCACCTTCCCCTATGGCACCACTGCCGCCACCGAGGCGGGGCTCGACGAGCTGGCACTGCTGGTCGACACGGCCGGCGCCGACGTCGTCGGACGTGTCCTCCAACGCCGGACCGCGCCCGACTCGGCCACCTTCCTCGGCCGGGGAAAGGCCGAGGAGCTGCGCACGATCTGCCTGGACGTCGATGCGGACACGGTGGTCTTCGACGACGACCTCACCCCTGCCCAGCAGCGGAACCTGGAGAAGCTGCTCGGACGCACCGCGATCGACCGGACCGCGGTGATCCTCGACATCTTCGCCCAGAACGCGAGGACTCCCGAAGGGCGTGCCCAGGTGGAGCTCGCGCTGCTGCGCTACCGGCTGCCGCGACTGCGCGGGCGCGGGCATGCGCTCAGCCAGCAGGCGGGTGGGATCGGCACGCGTGGACCTGGTGAGACCCAGCTCGAGGTGGACCGCCGGCGCCTGGTGCAGCGGATGAGCCGGCTGGAGTCCGACCTTCGCCAGCTCGCACGGACCCGGCGCACCCAACGCCGCGGCAGGCAGCGCTCGCGGCAGCGGACGGTCTCCCTCGTCGGGTACACCAACGCGGGGAAGTCCACCCTGCTCAACCGGTTGTGCGGTGCCGACGTGCTCGTCGAGGACCGGCTCTTCTCCACGCTCGATCCACGAACCCGCCAGCTCGACCTGCCAGGTGGCGAGACGGTCCTGCTCACCGACACGGTCGGGTTCGTCCGCAAGCTGCCCCATCAGCTGGTCGAGGCGTTCCGCTCGACCCTGGAGGTGGTGACGGAGTCGGATCTCATCGTGCACGTCGTCGACGGGTCGGCCCCGGACCTCGAGGGGCAGATCGACGCGGTGCGGACCGTCCTCGCCGAGATCGGCGCCGACGGGCTGCCCGAGCTGCTGGTGGTCAACAAGGCCGACGCCCTCGGGACGGGGGACGACTGCTCGGGCCAGGAGGCCCGGCTGCTCCTGGCCGCGCATCCCGGCTCGACGTTGGTCTCGGCCCGGACCGGCGAAGGCATCGGAGAGCTCCTCGAGACGGTGGGGGATCGCCTCCGCGTCGGAGACACGGTCGTCGAGCTGCTCGTCCCCTGGGCCCGCGGCGATGTCCTGGCCGCCGTCCACCGTGAGGGGGAGATCGTCGGCGAGGAGTCCGGTGATCTGGCCGCTCGCATCCAGGTCGTGCTCGACGACGCCGGAAGGGCCAGGTTCGCGGAGTTCGTGGATCCGTGACCACGGTGCCCCCGCCGCCCACGCGGTCGGCGGGATTTTCGCCGCCGCCGTACCCCTACGACCGGCTGTCCGGTGTCCGGGCGCGCGCCGATGCGCGGTTCGCAGGGGCCGGTGGGGTCGTCGACTGTTCGATCGGGACGCCGTGTGACCCGCCACCGGCCGCAGCTCTCGCGGCCATGGCCTCGTCGGGAGCCGAGCGGGGCTACCCGACCTCCCCGGGTTCACCGCAGTTCCGGGCGGCCGCGGCGGCATGGCTGCTCCGCAGGCTCGGCGTGAGCGTGGACCCCGAGCGTGAGCTCGCCGCGTGCGTCGGGACCAAGGAGTTCGTGGCGGCCACCGCCCACCACCTCAGGCTGCGGACGCCGGACCGGGACACGGTCCTCTACCCGGCCACGTCCTATCCCACCTATGCGATGGGCGCCACGCTCGCGGGCTGCCGGTCCGTGCCCGTCCCCGAGGCGCCTGCGGGTGGCCTCGACCTCGAGGCCATCTCGGCCGGCGATGCTGCCCGGGCCCTCCTGCTCTGGGTCAACTCGCCCTCGAACCCGACCGGCCAGCTCTCCGATCTGGGCAGTGCCGCAGAGTGGGGACGCGCGCGCGGCGTGCCGGTCCTCTCCGACGAGTGCTACGCCGAGTTCACCTGGGACGGGCCGCCGCGCACGGTGCTCGAGTCCGGCACGTCCGGCGTGGTCGCGGTGCACTCGTTGTCCAAGCGCTCCAACCTGGCGGGGGTACGGGCCGGTTTCTACGCGGGCGACCCCGACCTGGTCGGCTACCTGCTCGACGTCCGGCGCCACGCGGGACTCATGGTCCCCGGACCCGTGCAGGCCGCCGCTGTCGCCGCGCTCGAGGACGACGAGCACGTCGACGCCCAGCGCGAGCGGTACGCGACACGACTCGCCCTGCTCGGTGAGGTACTGGGAGGAGCCGGGCTACCGGTCGGCCCCCCACGGGGTGGCTTCTACCTGTGGGTCCCGGTGCCGCCCGGACACGGCGACGGATGGGATCTCACGGAGTGGCTGGCCACCGAGGCCGGCATGCTGGTGAGCCCCGGCGAGCTCTACGGCGAGCTCGGGTCCGGCCACGTGCGGGTGGCGGTGGTCCAACCCGTCGAGCGGCTCGATCTGGTCGGAGCGCGCCTGTCAGCGACCCCCGGGTTCCCGAGTGTGTCGGGGGATGCCGGCTGACCGGATCATTGGTCGACGCAGGAGGGTTCATGGGACGGCACCGGCTCGGCGTGACGACCGTCGTCCTGTCGACTCTGGCAGCGGTTGCGGGCTGCACGACACCGCCGCAGTCCTCGCCGTCACCGGCGATTCGTCCAGCACCGCGCACCTCGCCACCGCCGCTCACCTCGCCACCGCCGCGCACCTCGACCACGACCGCGACCACGGAGCCTCTCCCGGCGGCCCCGATCGCCTGGGAGCCGTGTGGCGCAATGCAATGCGGCACGGTCACCACGCCCCTCGACTACGCCCGTCCGGACGGCCCCACGATCCAGATCGCCGTCGCCCGACGACCGGCCGGCGATCCCGCCGAGCGGATCGGGTCCCTCGTGATCAATCCCGGGGGTCCGGGAGCCTCAGGCATCGACGACCTGCCAAACGAGCTCTCGGCTCTCGACCCGGAGGTGCTGGCACGCTTCGACATCGTGTCGTTCGACCCACGCGGCGTCGAACGGACGGCACCGGTCGACTGTGCTCCCGGCGACGGCTCAGCAGCCACCCCGGCAGCACCGCACGCGCCGCCTCCGGATCCGGTGCCCACCACCCCGGCCGCCCGCAGTGCGCTCCTCGAGAGCGACCGGACGTTCGCCGCCCGGTGCGAACGGGACAGCGGAGCCATCCTCCCCTACGTCGGGACGGTCGACGCGGCTCGCGACCTCGACCGGATCCGCCGGGCACTCGGCGACAGCACGCTCACCTTCGTCGGGCACTCGTACGGCACCCTGCTCGGGGCCACCTACGCCGCGATGTACCCGACCCACGTCCGGGCGATGGTCCTCGACGGAGCCATCGATCCTGCGCTGTCCACCACACAGTACGTGACCGGGCAGGCCGAGAGCTACGAGGCGCAGTTCGAGGCATTCGCCAACTGGTGCACCACGTCGGCGGCCTGTGCGTGGCATCCGACCGCGGACCCGACCGCCGCCCTGCTCGCTCTGATCAAGGAGAGCGGCACCGGGCCGCTGGCCGCGGCGAGCGGCCCCGCAGGCCCCGCTGCCATCTACAACGCCCTGCTCGCCGGCCTCGAACAGGAGGGATCCTGGCCCGCGCTGGGCGGTGCCCTCGCGGCGGCGGAGGCGGGCGACGGCGATCGGGTCTCCGCACTCTCGGGGCGCTACGCCAGCGGTGGTTCGAACAACGCGCAGGAGGCCGAGCAGGCCATCGACTGTCTCGACCATCCGGTGGACCGCGACCCGGCCGGCTATCCGGCGCTGGCCGCTCGCATGGCCCGAGACGCCCCGGTCTTCGGGCCACTGCTCGCCTGGGACCTCCTCGGCTGTGCCGTCTGGCCGGCGTCCCCGACGCGCACCCCAGCGACCGCTTCGGACCCCGGGGCTCCGCCCATCCTGGTGGTGGGCGCGACCGGCGACCCGGTCACGCCGTACTCCTGGGCGCAGTCCCTGGCCGGCGAGCTCACCGGCGGCGTGCTCCTGACCTGGCGGGGGCAGAGCCACGTGGCCGAGTTCTACAGTCCGTGTATCCGCAGCGCGGTGCAGTCGTACCTGGTCGACGGCGTGACAGCCATCGCGGGGACCACCTGCAGCGACTGAGCGGCGCTCCGAGCAGACGGTGACCCGATCACGGGCGCGGGGCCGCAGCGGCCCGACGAGGGCGCCACCCCCACGGTCGTGGTCTGCATTCGGCGAGCGTGCCCAGGGCTAACGTCTCTGCGCATGGCAGACCTCGAAGCACAGATCGACGCCCTCTGGGATCGGGCCGCCGGATTGGGCCCGGCCGACACCGATGCCCTCGCAGTGGTGACCGAGGCGATCGACCTCCTCGACCGGGGCGAGGCCCGCGTGGCGGAGATCGATCCCGCCACCGACCGGGTCGTGGTGCACGGGTGGCTCAAGCGGGCGATCCTCCTGCTCTTCCGACTGCGATCGATGGAGACCGTGGAGGTCGGTCCGTTCGAGTTCGCCGACAAGTTGCCGCTCAAGCGCGACTTCGCGGCGTCCGGCGTCCGCGTGGTGCCGGGGGCCTCGGCCCGCTGGGGGTCGTTCCTGGGCGCCGGCGTGATCTGCATGCCCAGCTACGTGAACATCGGGGCACGGGTCGGGGCCGGCTCCATGGTGGACACCTGGGCGACGGTCGGTTCGTGCGCGCAGATCGGCGAGAACGTGCATCTCTCGGGCGGGGTGGGGATCGGCGGCGTCCTCGAGCCGGCACAGGCCGCACCGGTCTTCGTCGAGGACGAGGTGATGATCGGCAGCCGCTGCATGATCACCCAGGGCGCGCGGATCGGACGGGGATCGGTGGTGGGCGAGGGGACCATCCTCAACCCGTCGATCCCGGTGATCGACGCTGGGACCGGCGACGAGCTCGGACGCGGGCACGTCCCTCCGTGGTCGGTGGCGGTGCAGGCCTCGCGCCGGCGCGAGTTTCCCGGCGGCGAGTTCTTCCTCCCCTGCGTGCTGGTCCTCCGCCGGCTGACCGAAGGCCAGCGCCACGACAAAGCCCAGCTCAACGAGCTCCTCCGGGAGCACGGGGTGTCCGTGTGACCGAGGCCGGCCCTGGCGGTCTGCTGGGCCTGGCCGCCGCCCTGGTCGCCATCCCGTCGGTCAGCCATGGCGAGGGCGCCATGGCTGATGCCGTCCAAGCGGCCCTCGAGCTCTGCCCGTGGCTCGAGGTCACCCGGGTGGGCAACAACGTGGTGGCGCGGACCGACCTCGACCGCGGCCGCCGGCTCCTCCTCGCCGGTCACCTGGACACCGTCCCGCCGTCCGGAGGCAACCACGAGCCGCGGGTCGAGGGCAGCACCGTGTACGGGCTCGGCGCGACCGACATGAAGGGCGGCCTCGCGGTCTTCCTGCATCTCGCGGGGACCATCCCCGAGCCTGCCGTGGACGTGACCTGGTGCTTCTACGCGTGCGAGGAGGTCGCCCAGGAGTTCAGCGGGCTGCGCCACCTCTGGTCCGAGCGACCCGATCTGCTGGCCGCCGACGCAGCGATCCTCGGCGAGCCGACCGGGGGCCGGGTCGAAGCGGGGTGTCAGGGAACACTACGTGTGCAGATCGACCTGGCCGGTGCGCGGGCCCACACGGCCAGGCCCCGCAGCGGCCGCAACGCCATCCACCGCCTGGGCCCGGTGCTCGAGGCCGTCGCCGGCTACGAGTCCCGCCGTCCGGTGCTCGACGGCTGCGAATTCGCCGAGCAGCTCCAGGCGGTCCGGGTCGAGGGAGGTGTGGCCAACAACGTGGTCCCCGACCTCGCCTGGTTGGTGCTCAACCACCGATTTGCCCCCGACCGGACCCCAGAGCAGGCGGAGTCCGCAGTGCGCGACCTGCTCTCCCCCCACCTCGAGCCCGGCGACCACTGGGATCTCCTCGAGTCATCGGCGGGTGCCCCGCCCGCCCTGGACCATCCGCTGCTGACCTCGTTGGTGGCGGCCACCGGGGTCGCACCGCGGGCCAAGCTGGGGTGGACCGACGTGGCCTCGTTCTGGGAACACGGGATCCCGGCGGCCAACTTCGGGCCTGGTGACCCGCTGCTCGCCCACAGCACCGGTGAGCTGGTGACCGCCTCCGAGCTCGAGGTCACCGCAGGGGTGCTCGGCACGATGCTGCTGCCCGGCGGGTAGGGGCGGGTTCCCCGTCGGTCGGGTCAGAGGCGCCGCAGGACCGTGACGACCTTGCCGTATACCGTGACATCGCCCGGATCGAACTCCATGGGCGACAGGCTCGGGTTGGCGGGGGAGAGGACGACCTTGCCGTCCCGGGTCGAGAAGGTCTTGATCGTCGCCTCACCGTCGGGGATGCCCGCCACGACCACGTCGCCCCGCTCGGCCTCGGGCTGCTGGCGTACCACCACGAAGTCGCCGTCCACGATGCCCGCTCCGATCATCGAATCACCTTTGACCCGCAACATGAACAGGGTTCCCGTGCCGGTGAAGTCCTCGGGCAGCGGGTAGAGCTCCTCGACGTTCTCCTGTGCCAGCACACCGGTGCCGGCGGCCACGTCGCCGACCAGCGGCACATGACGCAGCGGCCGCGCGTCCTTGATGACCTTCGAGGACGGGTCGTAGCAGACCTCGATGGCCCGCGGCTTGGTCGGATCGCGGCGCAGGTACCCCTCGCGCTGGAGCACGGCGAGGTGGGCGTGGACGGTTGAGGAGGAGGTGAGGCCGACCGCCTCGCCGATCTCGCGCACCGACGGGGGGTACCCACGGTCGCGGACCGCCTCCGAGATGCAGTCGAGGATCTGCCGCCGCTTGGTGCTGAGTACCTGTGCCATGTCTCCCCTTGTCTTCGACGCCTTTGCGCTGCACGGTGCTCGTGGCGCTGCACGGTGCTCGTGGCCCTGCACTGTGCCGTGCGGCGAACATCTGTTTGCAGAAGCTAGCCCCCGGCGGGGCAGAAGGCAAACATCCGTTCGAAAACGCTCTTGACATCGAACAGGTGTTCGTGCTGAGATGGTGCAGCCGAACAACAGTTCGCCGGATCGCTCCGGGTGCGATGTCACACCGCCCCGGTACAACCAAGAGGCGACACGGGACCCCGCTTCCGCCCGGGGGTCCCACGACTGGACAGCCAGAGCCGCCGAACCACCCAGAGACACCGAAACCCGAAACAGCCACAGGAAGGTCCTCCCGATGACTGCGCTCCTCACAGCACCCCGCAGCGACTCCACCGAGACCTTCGACATCCCGGCCGCGGCATCGCGGCCGCTCCTGCGGTTGGTGGATGGCGGTGATCGACGGACCGCCGGGTCGCGCCCGGCCGATGGTCCGACGTCCTCCGCACCGGTCCGTCCGGTCGTCGGGCGCCGCACGTCGCCGGCGGTACGCCGCAGGCGCGCACTGCTCGCGGTGATGGCACTGGCCCTCATCGCCCTCGCCTTTCCGCTGGGTGGAGTCGATGGTCCCTCCCACGCCACCGGCTCCACCCTCGCGGGAAACGGTCCGATGGACTACACGGTGCATGGGGGTGACTCGTTGTGGTCGATCGCCGAGCGGATGGACCCGTCCGCGGACCCGAGGCCGATGGTGGCGCGACTGGCCGCGGAACTCGGCACCTACCAGGTGGTGCCCGGGGAGCAGGTTGCCCTTCCCTGACCAGGGTGTCATCGGCACCGAAGTGGCTCCGACGGGACGGAGGTGGACCGATGGGGAGAGGTCGTGGGCACTAACCTCGAATGCGTGCGCTGTCCCTGGTGCCTGGCCGACGACGACCGGGTGATCGACTCGAGGCTGGCCGAGGAAGGGACCGCCATCCGCCGCCGCCGGGAATGTGCCGGATGCGGGCACCGGTACACCACGTTCGAGCGCGTCGACGAGATCCCACTGATGGTGATCAAGCGATCCGGCGATCGTCAGCCCTTCGACAAGGGGAAGCTGGTGGACGGCCTGCGGGCGGCCACCAAGAACCGCCCGGTCACCGAGGAGCAACTCGACGAGGTCGCCCGCGAGGTCGAGGACGAGCTGCGCGAGGACGGTTCGGAGCCCACCTCGGAACAGGTCGGCATCGCGGTCCTGGACCGCCTCCGCTCGGTGGACGAGGTCGCCTACCTGCGCTTCGCGAGCGTGTACAAGGGGTTCGAGGGGGTGGACGACTTCCGCCGCGAAGTCGGCCTGCTGACCAAGACCACTGCACCGAAGCGCCCCGAGGGCTGACGGGTGGCCGAGCTGCTCACAGATGTCCCCGGCTGCGCGCTGGCCGTGTACGCACACCCGGACGACCCGGACGTCTCCTGCGGTGGCACCCTGGCCGCCTGGGCAAAGTCCGGATCGGAAGTGCACGCGCTGCTCTGCACGGACGGCGGCAAGGGAACCTCCGATCCTGACGAGGATCCGGCTGAGCTCGTCCGACGACGCGCCGCCGAGGCAAGGGAGGCTGCCGCCGTGATCGGCCTGGCGGGCCAGGAGTGCCTCGGCTACCCCGACGGCGACCTCGTCGACGAGCCGAGCTTCCGGGAGGCCTTGGTAGCGGCCGTCCGCCGGATCCGTCCGGACACGGTCCTCTGCCCCGACCCCACCGCCGTGTTCTTCGGACAGGAGTACTTCAACCACCGTGATCACCGGATCACCGGTTGGGCGGTCCTCGATGCCATCGCCCCCGCGGCCGCCCTTCCGCTCTACTTCCCGACGGCCGGGCCGGCGCACCAGGTCGCCACGGTCCTCCTCTCTGGCGCCCTCGAGCCCGATGTGTGGGTAGACATCTCGGACACGGTCGACCTCAAGGGAGAGGCCGTCGGCTGTCACCGGAGCCAGTTCCCCGACGGCGTGGCATGGGCGGCGACCGCGGTGCGGTTGGCCGCCGAGGATGCCGGCCGTCAGGCGGGCGTTCCCCTGGCCGAGGGCTTCCGGAGACTGCGCCTCGGCGGGTGACGGAGGCCACCCCGCGGGAGCGGTCGGAGTGGCGGTCGGTGGCGGTCGACCGGGTCATCCTCCACGTGGACATGGACGCCTTCTTCGCCTCGGTCGAGGTGCTCGACGATCCGTCGCTGGCCGGGCTCCCGGTGATCGTCGGCGGGAGCGGACCACGCGGCGTCGTGGCCGCGTGCACCTACGAGGCACGCCGCTACGGCATCCACTCGGCCATGCCCTCGTCGGTTGCGCGCCGGCGGTGCCCGCACGCAGTCTTCTTGGACGGACGGTTCCACCGCTACATGGAGGAGAGCCGCCGGTTGCACGGTGTGCTCTCCTCGTTCACCCCGCTCGTCGAGGGCATCGCCCTCGACGAAGCGTTTCTCGACGTGACCGGGAGTGTCCACCTGCTGGGCGGAGGTCCCAGCGTGGCGCACGCCATCCGGCACAGGGTGCAGGAGGAGCTCCGGCTGACCTGCTCGGTCGGCGTGGCCCGGACCAAGCTCATGGCCAAGCTGGCCTCCAAGGCGGCCAAGCCGACGGCCGACGAGCACGGCATCACCCCCGGTCCGGGTGTGTTCGTGGTCGAGCCCCACGATGAGCTCTCCTTCCTCCACCCGATGCCGGTGCGCGCGCTCTGGGGGATCGGCCCGGTGACCGAGAAGCGACTCCACGCGCTCGGCGTCACGACCGTCGGCGAGCTCGCGTCGGTGCCGGGCTCCGCCCTCGAGCGATACCTGGGCTCAGCCACGGGCGGTCATCTGGCTGCCCTTTCCCGGGGTGAGGACAGCAGGCCCGTCGTGCCGGAGCAGGCGGCCAAGTCGATCGGCCACGAGGAGACCTTCGCCACCGACCTCTGGGACCGGGCGGATCTGCACCGCCGACTCCAACGGATGGTCGACGCCTCAGCGTCTGGGCTTCGCGCTTCGGGCAAGGCCGCCCGGACGATCACGGTGAAGCTCCGCTTCGGCGACTTCGGGCAGGTCACCCGCTCCCACACGCTGGACAGCCCGATCGACGCCGGTCCGGCCATCGGTGTCGTGGCGTCCGCGCTGGTGGACTCCGTCGAACGGGACCGCGGGGTGCGCCTGCTGGGGGTCAGCCTCTCCGGCCTGGTCGATCCCGGTGGGGGCACCCAACTACGGCTCGCCCTCGGCCTGGGTGGCGAGGCTCCAGCCGTCGGCCGACTCGGCGGGGAGGTCGAGCCGGTGAGCCCGATGGTCGCGGCGCACGAGGACGCCGAGCGCCTCCAGGGGTCCTGGTCGGCGGTGACTGCGGCGGTGGACGCGATCCGGGAGCGGTACGGCGGGGAGTCGGTCGGCCCGGCCTCCCTGGTGGGGGCCGACGGCGTGCAGGTGCGCCGCCGCGGCGACGCACAGTGGGGACCCGGCGGTCCGGGACCGGGAAAGACCGGACCCGGGGACCCGGCGGCATTGTAATATGACCGTGGTGCACGATCATGACCGTCCTGGCTCACGACTGGACCCCGGATACGCGATGTGTTCGGGGCAGCGGTGCGCGAAGATGGTGGGGACGACCACCGCTGGAGTTGACAACGGGTGGAGGGGACGAGTCGGTGCCGCTCTCTGAGCATGAACAACGGATACTGCACGAGCTGGAGCAGTCGCTCTACCAGGAGGACCCTGACTTTGCCGAGCGGGTGCGCTCGGAGACGGTCTACCGGCACGCCGGGAGGTACTGCATCTGGTCCGCGCTGGTCTTCGTCGCCGCCCTCGTCTTCATGCTCTTCACCTTCGCCAGCAACATCGCCCTCGGATTCGTCGGCGTGGTCGTGATGTTCCTTTCCGGCGTGGTCTTCGCCAACAACGCCCGGCGTATGGGCAAGGCCGGGATCGACGACATCTCGCGTTCGCTCCACAGCCGCAGCATGAGCAACCCGGTCCACGATCCCCGCGACTGGATCCGTGGGCGCTTCCACCGGGACGACTGATCCGTCAACGGGCAGCGCGTCAGCCGGTCCCACGACGGGTGCCGGCGCCTGGGGCGCGGCACCTCCCACCGGACCCGGGGCCCAGCCACCGCTGCTGGCCATCGACATCGGCGGTACGAAGATCGCTGCGTCTCTGGTCGATCCCGTGGGCCGCCTGCTGACCGAGTCCAGTGCACCCACTCCGGACGACGACGACGAGGAGGTCGTGTTCGCCGCCCTCGTCGGGGTGGTCCGGGCCGCGGTGACGGGATCGGCGGTGTCTCCATCGGCGTGCGGCGTGGGCTGTGGAGGCCCGATGGAGGACGGCGGCGAGACGGTATCCCCGCTCAACATCCGTGCGTGGCGGCGGTTCCCGCTGCGACGGAGACTGGCCGACCAGCTCGGGATGCCCGTCTGGGTCGACAACGACGCGAAGGCCCTCGCGCTCGGAGAGGGGTGGCTCGGGGCCGCGGTGGGATCGTCGGACTACCTCGCCATGGTGGTCTCGACCGGAGTGGGCGGGGGAATCGTCCTCGACGGGCGCTTGCTGGACGGCGATGGCGGCAACGCCGGTCATATCGGGCACGTGGTGGTGGAGCCGGACGGCCGGGCGTGCGTCTGCGGTGGACGCGGGTGCCTGGAGGCCGAGGCGTCGGGTACCGCCATCCGGGCTGTCACCGGCAGGCCGGCCGCCGAGGCCGACGATGCAACGCGTCGGCGGGCGGGCACCATGGTCGGCCGCGCCGTGGCGTCGGTGGTCAACCTGCTCGACCTCCAGCTGGCCCTCGTGGGCGGCTCGGTGGCGCTCGGGTTCGGGGAGGAGTTCTTCGAGGCGGCCCGGCAGGAGTTGGCGCTCCGCTGCGGCCTCGCCTTCGCCCGTCCGGCCCGGATCGTCCCGGTCGGGCTCGGGGCCGACGGGCCGCTGCTGGGTGCGGCAGCGGTCGCACGTCGGCAGTTGGTCACGGCGGAGGTGGGAGCCCGATGAGCCGGAACCGTGGGATCGCCCCGTCGAGGACGTCGACCACCGTGATGGTGGCGCTGTTGGCCAGGCCCGACCTGTGGTTGCCGGCGCTCGGGGTCCTCCGTCGGATGGCACCACCGGGATGGTGGCGCAGGGCCCCGCATCTCCCGCTTCCCGACCGTCGCCTCTGGGAGTTCCGGATGGTCACGGCCTACGGACGCGGCGACGCGGTTCCCGACGCTGCCGACGTGGTGACCTACGTCGAGTGGTGCCGTGACACCGGGGCCCTGGACGGTGGGCACCGGTGAGCCCGTCCCACCAACCGAGCAACGCCGCCCGCCGGGGCGGGCGGCGCTAATTTCCGGGCATGGACCGAAAGCTCAAACCGGGGGCGCCGAGGTCGTCGGGGCGGGCCGCGGCGTCCGGGCATGCCGACCCGGTGCGATCACCGATGAGCCCGTCCCGCAGGGCGCTGGTCCTCAATGCCACGTTCGAGCCCCTCGGGATCGTGTCCTCCCGCAGGGCGGTCCTCCTCGTGCTCGACACCAAGGCAGAACTGATCCACTCGACAGAACGCGTCTTCCGTGCCGAGCGGCTGAGCGTCCCCGAGCCGTCCGTGGTGCGGCTGGTGCGGTACATCCAGATCCCCCACCACTATCGGGTCGCGGTCAACCGGCGGACGGTATTCGCCCGGGACGGTGCGCGTTGCCAGTACTGCGGCTCGGCGGCCGAGAACCTCGACCACGTGATCCCGCGGAGCAAGGGCGGGCCCCATACGTGGGAGAACGTGGTCGCGGCCTGCAGGCGGTGCAACACCCGTAAGGAGGACCGCCTGCCCCACGAGGCGGGGATGGTGCTCCGATCGACACCGGTCGCTCCCCGCCACCGGGTGCAGCTCCTCGCCTTGTGCGGAGGGGCCAGCGCCGAGTGGAACACCTATCTCGGTCCGGGTGCGGGTGCCGATGACGATCGCCAGCTGACAGCCTGAGGGCGCGGCCACGCCACGCCGCTGACCGCTGCGCGGTGGTGCGAGACTGGCCGGGTGGTGCCGGGCTGGCGGGTGGAGGAGCGGTTCGGTACAGCTGCCGAGCTCCATGCATCGTGGCCGTCGGCCGACCGCCGCCATGAGGAGCGGGCCGTCGCCCGTTGCCACCCCTCCCACCCCACCGTCGTGCTCGGCTCGACCCAGCCCGACTCGGTGGTCGACCGCGCCGGCGCGGCACGCGTGGGCGCGTCGGTGGTCCGCCGGCGGACCGGTGGGGGAGCGGTGCTGGTCGGACCGACCGATCCGGTGTGGATCGACGTCTGGGTCCCGGTCGGCGATCCATTGTGGGATGCCGACGCGTCCCTGGCGTTCGGGTGGCTGGGTGCCGTCTGGCAGTCGGCCCTCTGCTCGCTGGGCGTCGAGGGACTGTCGGTGCAGGGGGCGGGCCCCGGGATCCGCACCGAGTGGTCGGCGCTGGTCTGCTTCGGCGGGGTGGGCACCGGTGAGGTGACGGTCAGTGGGGGCCGCAAGGTGGTGGGGTTGGCGCAGCGCCGGACCCGGAGTGGCGCCTGGATCCAGGGTGCGTGTGCCATCCACTGGGACCCCTCGATCCTTCTCGGCACCCTTGCGCTTCCGCCGGGGGCCCGACGAGCGGCGGCGGGCGGGCTCGAGGGCGCAGCGGTGGGCGTGGCCGACCTCGACTGGACCGGCCGCACAGCGCCCGACGCAGATGCGGTGACCGCCGCATTCCTCGCCCACCTGCCCTGAGCGGACCCTGGCCGGAGGTCCGGTGCCCCGGCCCGCGACCGGTTCGGTCGGATGGGCGCCCCGATGGCAACGGCCCCGGTGGTGGTCCGCGGGCGGTCGCGCTCGGCCCCTCGCCGTCGGAGCGGTGCAGATGGTGGAAGTTGGGCCTCGGTGGTTGACGAGTGGGGGACTGGGGAATAAAGTGGCGCAAAGTGGTGTGAAAGGGAGGGGTCCGAGAAGCGGGTCCCCGGGCACTGCGGGGAGCATCGTGGGAGCACGCACCAGTGGCACGGTTCTTCGGAAGGTACGAGCACTCGCTCGACGACAAGGGAAGGATCATTCTCCCGGCGAAGTTCCGCGCCCACTTCGAGCACGGCGGATACCTGACCGAGTACCAGGACGGGTGCTTGTCGCTGTGGACGCCGGACCAGTTCGAGCTGCAGATGGACTCCATGACCGAACGGGCGACCTCGGGTCGGAGCGACCGCAACCTGGTGCGTCTCTGGGCCTCGACCTCCCACGAGCTGGAGATCGACCGACAGGGACGGATGGCCATCCCGGCCCGGCTCCGCGAGTTCGCCGGACTGGTCGGCGACGTCCTGGTGCTCGGGGCGATCGACCGGGTGGAGCTCTGGAACCGCGAGACCTGGGAGGAGAAGGTGCTGCCCGAGGAGGCTCGTCTCACCCAGGGCGACGGGTGAGTGACCCGGTGCACCTCCACGTGGTGCGCGACGGCTCGCCGGCCGACCCGAGCAGCCCGGGCCCGGTGGTGCTCTCGGCGGTGGCCGGGTGCGAGAGGTGGGACAATCACGACAATCACGACGATCACGACGATCCAGAGACCCTCGTCGATCAGGACGGCCACCGCTCTGCGCGCGCGCCCTGGTCGTTTCCCCTGGCAGCCGCCGAGCTCGCCGAACGGGCCGGCCACCCCTCCGGGATGCGGCGTCGTCCGACCCCGTCCGAGTCGGGGGCTGCGGCAGTGCTCCGCCACGAAGTCCACATCGAACGCGTCTGGCCCATGCGCAGTCCCCCGACCGGACCGCTGGAAGTATCCTCCTCCGCCTCCTTCCAGTCGGACGGTCGCGGCACTCCACCCGCACGACTCGTGCCGGTCGGGGGGCTGCGGATGAGCCGGGCCTTTCCCCACGAGCCGGTGATGGCCGCCGAAGTGGTCTCGGCGTTCGCGGACATCCCGGACGGCCTGGTGCTCGATGCCACGGTCGGTGGAGCCGGTCACGGTCGGGCCCTGCTCGAGGCCAGGCCCGGCATCCACCTGCTCGGCATCGACCGCGACCCGGCGGCCGTGGCCGCGGCCAGCGACGAGCTGGCCCCGTTCGCGGGTCGGGCCGTCGTGCGGCAGTCGCGCTTCGACGACCTGACCCGAGTGGTCCGGGACACCCAGGCAGCCCTCGGGACCCCCGCCGGCGAGGTCGGCCTCGCTGGGTGCCTGTTCGACCTCGGGGTGAGCTCCCCCCAGCTCGATGTGGCAGCTCGCGGGTTCTCCTACCGGCGGGACGCCGCCCTCGACATGCGGATGGACCCGACGTCGGGCCGCACCGCAGCGGACGTGGTCAATGGCTACGACGAGGACTCCCTGGTCGAGCTGTTCGCCGAGAACGGTGAGTCACGGTTCGGCCGCCGCATCGCCCGGGCCGTCATCGCCGCCCGCCCGCTGACCACCACAGGACAGCTGGCCGACGTCGTCCGCGCCGCCATCCCCGCGGCCACCCGCCGCACCGGCGGCCATCCTGCCCGCCGGGTCTTCCAGGCCATCCGGATCGCGGTCAACGAAGAGCTCGACCAGCTGCGCACAGGGCTCGACGACGCGCTTCCCCTGCTGCGTCCAGCAGGCCGGTGCGCAGTCATCGCCTATCACTCGGGGGAGGACCGCCTGGTCAAGACGGTCTTCGCCCGAGCCGCGACCGACAACTGCCAGTGTCCGCCGGGCCTGCCCTGCGTGTGCGGCGCAGCACCCCGGTTCCGACTCGTGTCCCGCGGAGCTCGGCGCCCCTCGGCCGAAGAGATCCTCCGGAACCACCGGGCCGAGGCCGCGCGACTCCGTGTCCTCGAGCGCCTGCCGGCTCCGGCCGGCACCGCCAGTCCGGACGGCGAGGTCGCCTGATGGCACCGCCCGCCACCGCCCCCGCCCGCCGGACCGCCTCACGTCCCGAGCCGCGCCCCGCCGCACGACGGCCTCCGCTGCGGCTCTTCGAGCCGGCTCCCCGGAGGTCAGGGTCCCGGCGCCGGAGACGGAGCGCGCAACTGGTGGTCTCGGGCACCCTCGTGGTCGGGAGCCTCCTCGCGGTGGTGGTCGGGGACGCAATGGTCACACAGGGACAGGTCCGCCTGTCCGGGCTGCAGAGTCAGGTCGCCGCAGCCCAGGTCGCACAGAAGGCCGCGCAGGTCGCGGTCGCGCAACTGGCCGCGCCCGACCGGGTCGTGGCCCAGGGGATCCGGTTGGGGCTGAGCGCCCCGGCCCAGGTGGTCGACCTTCCCCAGGTCCCGCTCGACGTCCCGCTCCGGGCGCCCGGGACGGTCGCTCCGTCGAAAGCTCCCGCTGCAACGCCTACCACCGCCCCGCCGACGCGTTGAGCCCCGAAGTCCTGATCAAGCGGCGCTCGCGCGCGATGCGGGTGCTGGTGACCCTGATCTTCTGCGCGTTGGTGGCACGGTTGGTCGGGGTCCAGGTGCTCAGTCATCAGCACTATGCCGCGCTCTCGACCTCGGAGCTCTCGCAGACCGTCACGGTGCCGGCCGTCCGTGGTGGCATCTACGACCGCAACGGTGAGGTGCTCGCCGAGTCCGTGACCCGCCAGACCGTCGTCGGCGACCCGCTGCTCATCACCCGACCCGCCCCCATCGCCGCTGCGCTCTCGCCGGTGCTCGGGGTGCCCGCGGCCACCCTCCGGGCGGAGCTCACCGAGCGGACCGGATTCGTCTATCTGGCCCACCGGGTGTCCAACACGGTGGCGTCGGCGGTCTCCAACCTGGGGCTCCCGGGCATAAACCTCGTCCCCGAACCGCAGCGGGTCGTTCCGGTCGGTCGGCTCGCCCAGCCGCTGGTGGGCACGGTCGACTGGGACGGCAACGGAGCGTCGGGCCTCGAGTACCAGTACCAGTCGCTCCTGGCCGGCACGCCCGGGTCGACCGACCTCCTGCGCTCTCCGGGAGGGGTCGTCCTCCCGGGGGGCGGCAGGACCGTGCCGTCGCGACCCGGGACCGGCATCGAGCTCACCATCGACGAGTCGGTGCAGTACATCGCCGAGCAGGCTCTCGCCGCCGAGGTCGTCGCATCCCATGCCCTTTCGGGCATCGCCGTGGTCATGGACGTCAAGACCGGTGACATCCTCGCCATGGCCAACCTCGACTCCTCCCCCTCGACGCCCGGCGCCAGGGCCGACACGAGTCCCCCGGTCGCCCCCACCCCGGCAGGCCCCGCCTCGCAGTCGGGTCCCACCCTGCTCGCAGCCTCGGACACCCTGCCCGCGGGGGTCGAGGAGGCACCGTCGAACAGCGCCGTGACCCAGGTCTACGAGCCCGGATCGGTCTTCAAGCTGGTGACCTTCTCTGCGGCCCTGGCGGACAATGTGCTCACACCCAACCAGCCCCTCACCGTGCCGAGCTCGCTGCCGATGGGGAAGTACACCTTCCACGACGCAGAGAAGCACGGCACCGAGCGGCTCACGGCAACCCAGGTGCTCGCCCAGTCGTCGAACATCGGGACCATCGAGGTCGCGGAGGGCCTGGGCGAGAGCCGGCTCCTCAACCAGATCTCGCTGCTCGGCTTCGGGCATCCGACCGGACTGGCCTTCCCCGGCGAGTCGGAGGGCCTGGTCCCCGGGGCGTCCCAGTGGACGGGGACCTCGATCGGCTCGACCCCCATCGGCCAGGACGACGCGGTGACCGCCCAGCAGATCCTCGACGCCTACAACGCAGTGGCAAACGGGGGCGTGTTCGTGGCCCCGCGCCTGGTCAGGGCCACCGTCGACCCGGCGGGTGGGGTGAGCCCGGTCCCGTCCTCGCCGACCCGCCGGGTCATCGACCCGACCACTGATGCCGCGCTCGTCTCCATGCTCGAATCCGTGGTCTCCTCGGGAACCGGTACCGAGGCCGCCATCGACGGCTACACGGTCGCAGGCAAGACCGGGACCGCCCAGATCCCCAACCCGAGCCACCTCGGCTACATCCCCGGGGCCTATGTGGGATCCTTTGCCGGATTCGCCCCCGCCCAGCACCCGGTGCTCTCCGCGGTGGTGGTCCTCGACCACCCCACCCCCATCTACGGTGGGGCCGTCGCCGCTCCGGTGTTCTCGACGATCATGGCCTACGCACTCCACCACTACGGGATCCCGACCACCGAGGCAGGAACCACCGCGGCCTCGACGACGGCGGTGGGCGGCACCGGCTCGGTCACCGTACCGGCCGGAGCGGTCACGGAAGGGCCGTAGGTGGGCCCGGGCACGATCCGCGCAGGCCGATCACGTCCCCGGACCGCCATGACCACCATGCGATGCTGATGGTGGACCTGCTCGGTGAAGTCGAGATCGACGCCACCCGGGGCGATCCCGCGACCACCGAGGTCCGCTCGGTCGAGTTCGACAGCCGACAGGTCACCCCCGGCGCGCTCTTCTGCTGTGTGCCCGGCGAGCGGACCGACGGTCACGCCCACGCGGCAGAGGCGGTCTCCCGCGGTGCGACCGCGCTCCTCTGCGAGCACTTCCTCGAGCTCGGCGTCACCCAGGTCAGGGTGGTGCCCGGTGGGGTCAGGCCGGCAATGGCCGCGGTCGCGTCGGCCTTCCACGGTCACCCGTCCCGATCGCTCACCACCGTGGGTGTCACCGGCACCAACGGAAAGACCACGGTCACCCACCTGGTGCGGTCGATCCTGGACGCCGACGGTCGGGCTGCGGGCGTGATCGGGACGCTCGACGGAGCCCGGACCACCCCCGAGGCGCCCGCCCTCCAGGCTCAGCTGGCCCGGCTCGTACGCGACGGGAAGCAGGCCGTCGCGATGGAGGTCTCCTCGCACGCGCTGGACGCGCACCGGGTGGACGGCATCGTTTTCTCGGTCGGCGCGTTCACCAACCTGAGTCGGGACCACCTCGATTACCACGGCACGATGGAGCAGTACTACGCGGCCAAGGCCGCGCTCTTCGACCCGGCGCGCTGCGAGCGGGCGGTGGTCTTCGTCGACGACCCGTGGGGGGCCCGACTGGCCGGCGAGCTCATGGACCGCGCCGCCATCCCCGTGCGGTGTGTGCGTCGGGCCGAGGCCGAAGACGTCTCCCTGGCCGTCGGCGCGACGGGGTTCCGGTGGCGGGGCCGGCAGGTGTCGCTGCCTCTGTCGGGAGGGCTCAACGTGGACAACGCCCTTGTAGCGGCTGCTATCGGCGACGCACTCGGGGTGGGAGCGGACCGGGTGGTTGCGGGGCTCGGCGCGGCGCCGGTCGTGCCCGGACGGATGGAGGTGGTTCCGTCGTCCGCCCCGGTGGCGGTGCTGGTCGACTATGCCCACACGCCAGCGGGACTGGAGGCAGCCCTCGACGCGGCCCGTGCCCTCGCCGCCGGCGGCCGGGTGCTCTGCGTGTTCGGGTGCGGGGGCGACCGCGACCCGGGCAAGCGCCCGGAGATGGGAGCGGTGGCCTCGCAGCGCGCGGACGTGGTGGTCCTGACCTCCGACAATCCCCGCTCGGAGGATCCGGAGGCCATCCTCGGTCAGGTCCGGGCCGGGATCGCGCCCGGAACCGATCTCGCGGTCGAGCCGGAGCGGTCCACCGCCATCCGTGCCGCGGTGGAGCGGGCGCGGCCCGGGGACGTGGTCCTCCTGGCCGGCAAGGGTCATGAGGTCACCCAGACGGTGGCGGGCAGGACCGTCCCATTCGACGACCGGCTCGAGGCGGCGGCCGCCCTCGAGGAGCGGTTCGGGGGATCCGGCACGTGATCTCACTGATGACGTCCGGGGGGGTGGCGCTGTGGGTGGCAGCGCTCTCGACGCCGGTCCTCATCCGGTGGCTGGTCAGGAACAACATCGGCCAGCAGATCCGGGAGGACGGCCCCCAGGTGCACATCGCCAAGGCGGGGACCCCGACCATGGGCGGGATCTGCATCGTGGCAGCCGTGCTGGTCGGCTTCCTCGCCGCCCACGCCATCCCCGGCGTCCACTTCTCGCGCTCGGGCGTGCTGGTCCTGCTGGCCATCGTCGGGGCCGGGCTCATCGGGTTCGCCGACGACTGGACCAAGGTGCGCCGCCGCCGGAGCCTCGGCCTCAACAAGCGGACCAAATTCGGGGCGCAGATCGCACTCGGTCTGACCTTCTCGCTGTTCGGTGTCTACTGGGCCCACTCCTCGACCACCCTCTCCTTCACCCGCTACAACTCGGTCGGCCTCCACATGGGCACAGTGGCGTGGGTGGTGTGGGCGACGGTCATCATCGCGGCCTCGGCGAACGCGGTGAACCTCACCGACGGTCTCGACGGCCTGGCCGCCGGGTCGTCGACCTTCTGCTTCGCCTGTCTGGCGATCATCGGCTACTGGCAGTACCGGCATTTCGGGATCTACCACGTCGGAGACGCCCTCGACCTCGCGCTGCTCGCGGTGGCGCTCGCCGGAGCCTGCCTCGGGTTCCTCTGGTGGAACGCAGCTCCGGCCAAGATCTTCATGGGGGACACCGGGTCCCTGGCCATCGGGTCGGGCCTCGCCGCGCTCTGCCTGATGATGAACCTCGACCTGCTCCTGCCGGTCATCGGCGGGCTCTTCGTGATCGTCACGCTCTCGGTGGTGATCCAGGTCGTGAGCTTCCGGCTGTTCCACCGGCGGGTCTTCCTGATGGCGCCGCTGCACCACCACTTCGAGCTGATGGGGTGGCCCGAGACCACGGTGATCGTCCGCTTCTGGATCCTGGCCGGTCTCTTCGCCGCCCTCGGCCTCGGCATCTTCTACGGCGATTTCCTCTCGGTGGGGAAGCTGTGACCTCCCGCCTGCGACCTCGGACCCCGCTGTCCCGGCCGGGGTTCCACCACTGGGGCGCCCGGGTGGACGAGGCTACGGGGATGCAATTCGACGATCAGGCCGACGGCGGGAGCCGGCGGGTGCGGGCACCACGGGCCTCCGGGGGCGGCGGTGGCTGAGCGCACCGCGACCGCCCGCCGGTCGACCCGGGAACGCCATCCCACGAGGACCCCGCGTGCGAGAGCGCACGAGGCCGCTTCGTCGTCGCCCGCCCGGTCGGGCCGGTTGGCGCACGTCCCGACTGCGACCGCCCTGGCGGTGTTGGTGGCGGTGCTCTGCGTGGTCGGCCTGGTCATGGTCGGATCGGCCTCGCCGGTCATCTCCCTCGGGCTCTACGGCTCCCCCTGGACCATCCTCATCCGCCAGACCCTCTGGATGGCGGTCGGGGCCGGAGCCCTGATCCTCCTCTCGCGGGTCGACTACCGGCGGTGGCGTGCCGTCCGTGGCCCCCTCGTGGTGGTCAGCATCGCACTGCTGGTGGCTGTGCTGGTCCCCGGGCTCGGGGACGCATCGGGCGGCTCGTCGCGCTGGATCGGGATCGGCCTGCTCAAGATGCAGCCCTCGGAGCTCATGAAGCTGGCACTGGTCGTCTTCGTGGCCGATCTGGTCACACGCCGTGCGGACCGGATGGACGAGCCGAAACTGGTCATCACCCCGGTGCTCGCCGTCCTGGGCGTCTCCGGGGCCCTCATCCTCGAACAGCCCGACATGGGCACAGCCCTCGTGCTCTGCTGCATCGCCTTCGGGGTCCTCTTCGTCGGCGGGGTGCCGATGGCCCCCATCCTCAAGGTGCTGGGCACCTTCGCCGCAGTGGCCGTGGTAGTCGGATTGGCGGACCCGTACCGGCGGGACAGGATCCTCTCGTTCCTGAACCCCGGGGCCCACCAGTCGGGGTCCGGCTACCAGGTCTGGCAGTCGCTGATCGGGTTGGGTGCGGGACACCTGTTCGGCCTCGGCCTCGGCGGGGGCCGCGAGAAGTGGGGGAGCCTGCCCAACGCCCACACCGACTTCATCTTCTCGGTCGTGGGGGAGGAGCTGGGCATGGTCGGGGCAGTCGCACTGCTCGCGCTCTTCTTCGCGCTTGCCTGGTTCGGGTTCCGTACCGCCAGCCGGGCGCCCGACCGGTTCGGGAGTCTGCTCGCGGTCGGGGTGACCACCTGGATCACCAGCCAGGCGGTCATCAACGTGGGTGCCGTGATCGGCCTGCTCCCGGTCACCGGGATTCCCCTCCCCTTCATCTCCTTCGGCGGGTCCTCCCTGGTCATCACCATGGCGGCGGTCGGCATCCTGCTCAACATCGCCGCCCAGGAACGGTCGGGGAAGGGCGTCGTGCTCCCGCGGCCGCGTCCCTCCCGGGCGTGAGCGGGCGTCGCTACGCGGTGATGGCGGGCGGGGGAACGGCCGGTCACCTCCAGCCCGCCCTGGCCATCGCCGAGGCGCTCGTCGACCGCGGACACGACCGGGGATCGATCGAGTTCGTCGGCTCCGAGCGCGGTCAGGACGCGGAAACCCTCGATGGGCGGGGATTCCCGTTCACCCTGCTGCCGGGGCGGGGCGTCGTCCGCAGTCTCGCCCCACGCGACCTCGTCGGGAACGTCGTGTCCCTCGCCGGGCTCGCGGTCGCCGCGGTCGGCGGGCTCCGGCTCGTGGCCCGGGAGCGGCCCCGGGTCGTGGTCTCCGTGGGCGGGTATGCAAGCCTGCCGGCTGCGTTGGCCGCCGTGATGCTGCGGATCCCCCTGGTCCTGGTCAACACCGACGCGGTGCCCGGTGCGGCGAACCGCCTCTTCGGCCGGTTCGCCCGGGCCAGTGCGGTCGGGTGGGAGGGGGTACGCCTGCCCCGTGCTGTGGTGACCGGGACGCCGGTGCGCCCGGAGATCGGTGCGGTCCGGCGGGCCCCCGCCGACCGGATCGCCGCGCGTCGCCTGCTCGGGCTGCCCCCCGACCGGGCGCTGGTGGCAGTCTTCGGCGGCTCGCTCGGCGCGCGGAGTCTCAACCGCTGCGTCGAGGGGCTCAGCGCGCGCTGGGAGCGGCGCTCGGACGTGGCGATCTACCACATCGTCGGGCGCCGGGACTGGGACGGACGGACGGGTGACGGCCCCGGTGGGGCGGACCACCCGGGCCTGGTCCTCGTGCGGGTTCCCTTCGAGGAGCGTATGGCCGCCGTCTACGCTGCGGCCGACGTCGTGGTCTGCCGGGCCGGGGCGATGACCGTGGCCGAACTGGCCGTTGCCGGGGTGCCGGCGGTGCTGGTGCCCCTGCCGGGGGCGCCGGGGGACCACCAGACGGCCAACGGCCGTGTGCTGGAGCGAGCGGGGGCCGCGGTGCTGCTGGCCGACGCGCTGTGCGAGCCGGCCCGCCTCGACGGGATCCTCGACGGGCTCCTCTCCGACCGGGGTGCGCTCGACGCCATGGGTGCGGCGGCAGCGCGGCTGGGTCGTCCCGACGCGGCTGACGCGGGCGCCCAGGTTGTCGAGGCCGCAGCCGACCCGGCGGAGCGGGGTGCGGCATGACCGGGTCGCCGGCCCCACCCCGTCTCGGCGACCCCCGGGCGCTCGAGCGCGTCCACATCGTCGGCATCGGGGGGGCCGGGATGAGCGCCATCGCCACCGTCCTGCACGCCATGGGCCACACGGTCTCCGGGAGCGACCTGCGGGCCTCCGCGGTCACCGATCGGCTGCGGGCGGCCGGGATGGCGGTGGCCATCGGGCACGCCCCGGCCAACCTGGCCGCTGCGCAACTGGTCACCGTCTCCTCGGCGGTCTCCGCGGACAACCCGGAGGTCGTCGAGGCGCGTCGCCTGGGCATCCCGGTCCTGTCGCGGGCCGAGATCCTGGCCGCGGTCTCCGCCCTGCGGCGCTGCATCGCCGTGTCCGGCACCCACGGCAAGACGACGACGGCCTCGATGCTCGCGCTCATCCTGGTCGAGGCCGGGATGCGCCCCTCATTCCTCATCGGGGGCGACGTCAACGAGATCGGGACCAACGCGGCCTGGGACGTGGGCGAGTGGATCGTCGTCGAGGCCGACGAGAGCGACGGCACATTCCTCTCCCTCCGACCCGACACCGCCGTCGTCACCAACGTGGAGGCCGATCATCTCGACCACTACGGCACGTTCGGTGCGCTGCGGTCGGCATTCGCCCAATTCCTCGCATCCGCCCTCCGGCACCGGGTGGTCGGGGGGGACGACGCCGAGGCCGCCACCATCGGCCGAGCCGCGGGTGCCGACACCGTCGGCTTCGCTGCCGGCTGCAGTCATCGGATGCTCGATGCACATGCAGAACGGAGCGCGGTCTCCTTCACCCTCGACGCGCCCGACGGGCAGCGGCTGGGTCGCCTGGCGGTGGCCGTCCCGGGCCTCCACAACGCACGGAACGCCGCGGTGGCGACGGTTGCCGCCCTCTCCGCCGGTGCCCCCTTCGACGCCGCCGAGCGCGCGCTCGCCCGATTCGCCGGTGTGGCCCGCCGCTTCGAGTTCCGGGGGGAGCGCGCCGGGGTGACCTTCGTCGACGATTATGCACACCTGCCGGCCGAGGTCCGGGCCACCCTCGCGGCGGCCCGCCACGGCGGGTGGCCACGGGTGGTGGCGGTGTTCCAGCCGCATCGCTACACGCGCACTGCCCAGCTGTCGGAGCAATTCGGGGAGGCCTTCGCAGACGCGGACGTCGTGGTGGTGACCGACGTCTACGGTGCGGGCGAATCTCCGGTGCCCGGCGTCTCCGGCCGACTGGTGGCCGAGGCGGTGGGACGGGTCCGGCCCGATCTCGCGGTCCGGTACGTGCCCGGCCGGGGTGACCTTCCGGCCGCGGTGGCGGCTGTGCTGCGACCGGGCGACCTCTGCTGCACCCTCGGCGCGGGGGATGTGACCTCGCTCGCCGACGAGGTCATGGCTGTACTCGAGGACGTGAGACACCCATGAGCCCGTGCACCGGCGATCTCGAGCGCCTGGCCGGGCGTCTCGGTGCAGCGGCCCGGCGCGACCAGCCACTCGGTGCGCGCACCACCTACCGGGTCGGAGGGACCGCGGCACTGACCGTCGAGCCGGCTGACGAGGACGCCCTGGTCGCGGTCGCCCGCGCGCTCGAGGGACTCGACGTGCCCGTCCTCGTGGTCGGGAACGGGTCCAATCTCCTGATCGCCGACCGGGGCTTCGCCGGCCTCGCCATCTTTCTCGGGTCGGGGTTCTCGTACCTCGCCGCCGACGGTACAGAGGTGCGCGCCGGGGCGGCGCTCGACCTGCCGGCCCTGGCCCGCCGAACGGCCGCGGCCGGGCTGTCCGGCCTCGAGTGGGCGGTCGGCGTGCCCGGCACCGTGGGTGGGGCACTGCGGATGAACGCGGGTGGCCACGGCTCGGACACCGCGGCCACCCTGGTCCGGTATCGCCGCATCGACCTGCGGACCGCCACCATCGCCGAGTGCACGGTCCTCGACCTCGCCGCCGGCTACCGGCACACCTCGGTGTCGGCCAGCGACGTCGTGGTCGAGGCCACCTTCGGCCTCGCACGTGGAGATCCCGCCGAAGCCAGGGCCACGATCGACGAGATCGTGCGCTGGCGGCGGGCCAACCAACCCGGGGGCAGCAACGCCGGATCTGTCTTCACCAACCCCCCGGGTGACTCGGCCGGCCGCCTCATCGAGGCCTGCGGCTTCAAGGGCCGCCGGGAGGGAACGGCCGAGGTCTCGCCGAAGCACGCCAACTTCATCCAGGTCGACCGCGGGGGATCTGCGGACGACGTTCGCCGCCTCGTCGAACGGGTCCGTGAGGAGGTGGCCGCGGCCACCGGGACCGGACTGGTTCCCGAGGTCCAGATGGTCGGATTCGACGGCGGAGAAGGGGGGTCGGACCGATGACCCCGTCAGGGCCCTCGGGGGCGGCGACCGCCATCGACCCCCGGATCCGGCAGCGGCGCGAGGAGATCGAGCGCAGCCAGAGCCGCCGCCGATGGCGCCGGCTCTGGCTCGGGGCGGCGGCAGTGGTCCTCGCCGCGCTGGTCGTGCTCGTGCTCCACACCCCGTGGTTCGGCGTGCGGGTGGTCACCGTGACCGGGTCCCACCCCCACACCAGCGACGCCGCCATCGTGGCCGCCGCCGGGCTCACCGGTCATCCGGCGCTGATCAGCGTGGACCCCGGGACGACGGCCGGACGGATCGAGTCCCTTCCCTTCATCGCGACCGCCGACGTGCACCGGAAGTGGCCCGACGGCATCTCCATTGCGGTCACGGAGCGTGAGCCCGTGCTCACCATGGCAGGTCCGGGCGCGGGGTGGGCGGTCCTCGACGCGTCGGGGCGGACCCTCGCGATCAGCCCGACACGGCCCTTGCACCTGGTCGCCCTCATCGTGCACGCGCCATCGGGACCGGTGCCCCCGCTGCCCGTGGGCGGTACGCTGCCGCCCTCCGCCGACGCAGGTCTGACGGTCGCGCGCACGCTGCCACCTGCCTTCGCCGGACAGGTCTCCTCGATCACCACCGCCCCGGACGGCACGGTCACCCTGGCCCTCGACTCGGGAGTCGTGGTGCTGTTGGGCACCGACACCGACCGTTCGGCCAAGTACGAGGACATCGCTGCGATCCTCGCCAACGCGGCACCCGGCGGCGCCCGGACCATCGACGTCACCGTGCCGCAGTCGCCGACGGTCGGACGCTGATCGCGGTCGTCGCGGCCGGCCGGCGGCGGCGACGGGGCCCCGAGCGGCCCCAGTGTGCTTGACCAGGAAGTCTCCGAACCCTATCGTTGGCCCCAACTCGCCGGTTGGAACGGATTCAACCTTTGGTCGAGGGTAAGGGATTCCCAATGACCGTTCCGGCACAGAACAACTACTTCGCCGTCATCAAGGTGGTGGGTGTCGGCGGGGGTGGGGTGAATGCCGTCAACCGGATGATCGATGCAGGGCTTCGGGGCGTCGAGTTCATCGCGACCAACACCGACGCCCAGGCGCTCCTGATGAGCGACGCGGACCTGAAGCTCGACATCGGGCGTCAGCTCACCCGCGGTCTCGGCGCCGGGAGCGATCCGGAAGTCGGACGTCTGGCCGCCGAGGAGCACCGTTCGGAGATCGAGGAAGCGCTCAAGGGTGCAGACATGGTCTTCATCACCGCCGGCAAGGGCGGGGGCACCGGCACCGGAGCCGCGCCGGTGGTGGCCGAGATCGCCAAGGGGCTCGGCGCCCTGACCATCGGCGTGGTCACCCGCCCGTTCACCTTCGAGGGGAGACGTCGTTCGGTCCAGGCCGAGTCGGGCATCCAGAACTTGAAGGAGAAGGTCGACACGCTCATCATCATCCCCAACGACCGGCTCCTCACCGTCTCCAACGAGAAGACCTCGATGGTCAACGCCTTCAAGATGGCTGACGAGGTCCTCATGCAGGGCGTCCAGGGCATCACCAGCCTGATCACCGTGCCCGGCCTCATCAACACCGACTTCGCCGACGTCAAGATGATCATGTCCAACGCCGGGACCGCCATCATGGGGATCGGCTCGGCCACCGGCGAAGGGCGGGCTGTCAACGCGGCCCGCTCCGCGATCACCAGCCCGCTGCTCGAGGCCTCCATCGAAGGGGCCCGCGGGATCCTGCTCAACATCGCCGGCGGTCCCGATCTCGGGCTGTTCGAGGTCAACGAGGCCGCCGAGATCATCCACGGGGTGGCCCACCCCGACGCCAACATCATCTTCGGCAGTGTCATCGACGAATCCATGGGCGAGGAGGTCCGGGTGACGGTCATCGCCGCCGGCTTCGAGCGCTGGGAAGCCCAACCCCGCGGTGCGGTGACCATGAACGAGTCCAGCGGCAGGGACGAGTCACGCAGCCGGGTCCTCGGCGCGGACGCCGCCCACGAGGACATCTTCGCCACGCCGCCCGACGACGACCTCGATCTGGGCGACGACGAGTTCGACGTGCCTTCGTTCCTTCGCTGAGCGGACCGTCGCCCGTCCCGGGGGCCACCTGCGTCCCGATCGTCGGCCCGGTCCACGCCGTGTGGACCACGGTCGAGCGGGGCGACCTCCGACCTGCCGGCGGGGAGCGCTGCTCCGCCGAGGGGCTGGTATCCGTGGCGCTCGACATCGCGCGGACCGGTCCGGGCACGGGACCGCGTGAGGTGGTCTGGCTCACCCAGGTGCACGGCCGGACCGTGGTCGAGGTCTCGCCCACCGATCCGACCGGGGACCCGGCGCCGCCGGTGGCCCGCCACGTCGGTACGGGTGACGCCCTCGTGGCGAGCGACCCCGCGACGGCCCTGGCGGTGCTCACCGCCGACTGCGCCCCGGTGGCCCTGGGCAGCGCCGAGGGGGTGTTCGCGGCCGTGCACGTCGGATGGCGTGGCCTGCTGGCGGGCGTGGTCGAAGCGGCGGTGGGACGGATGCGCGGGCTCGGGGCCGACGAGGTTGCTGCGGCGGTCGGCCCCTGTGTCCACCCCGGCTGCTACGAGTTCGCCGACGCCGAGCTCGACCGGGTCTCGGCGGTCTACGGCGAGGGGGTCCGGGCGCGCACCGCGAGCGGCCGTCCGGCCCTCGACCTGCCCGCCGCGGTCGGAGCGGCACTCGACGCAGCAGGAGCTGCCAGCGTTCCCGGGGTGGATGCCTGCACCGCCTGCGGCGGCGGGTACTTCTCCCACCGGGCACGTCGCGAACGGGGCCGCCAGGCGATGGTGGTCTGGGCCGACGGCGGCCCTTCGGACGGATGACCACCGCCGGGGTGCCGGGAGACTTCACCGAACGGCTCGCACAGGTCTGGGACCGCATCCAACGGGTCGCGCCCGACCCGGGACTGGTGACGGTGGTGGCGGTGACCAAGGGGTTCGGGCCCGACGCGGTGCGCTTCGCCCTCGATGCCGGACTCGACGCGATCGGCGAGAACTACGCCGACGAACTGGTGGCCAAGGCGGCGGCCCTCGGCGGGCAGACCGCGCCGTCGGAGCGCCGCGCGCCCGCATGGCACTACCTGGGGGCGGTCCAGCGCAACAAGGTCCCGCGCCTGGCGCCGCTCGTGGCCTGCTGGCAGGCGGTGGCGCGCCACGAAGAGGGACGTGCGATCGCCGCCCTCCGCCCTGGGGCGACGGTCCTCGTCCAGGTCGACGTGGCCGGGCTGCCGGGCCGCGGGGGCGTTCCCCCGAACCGGGTGGCCGGCCTGGTGGCCGCCCTCCGGGAAGAGGACCTCGAGGTGGCCGGCTTGATGGCGGTCGGCCCGCCCGGGCCCCCCGAGGACGCCCGCGGGGGATTTCGCGAGGTGTCCGGTCTCGCGGACACGCTCGACCTGCCCGTCCGGTCGATGGGCATGACCGACGACCTCGAGGTGGCCCTCTCGGAGGGGTCGACCATGGTGCGCCTCGGGCGCGCCCTGTTCGGGGACCGCCCTCCCCGGTCGTCCGCCACCTGAGCGGCGTCCACCCCCCGTTGGGGCCACGCACTACGCTGGCAGCAGGAGGAAACCATGCCTGCTTCGTTCATGAAAAAGACGATGGCCTACCTCGGTCTCGTCGACGACGACTATGACGACTACGACGACTACGAGGCGCGTTCCTCCGTGCTGGGAGCGCGCTCCGGTCAGCGGGTTCCCGTCGCAGAGGAGGTCGAGGAGGCACCGGTGGCAGCAGTGACCAGCCCGCGTATCCGGACCCTCGGCCGGGACGAGGCCAATGGCTCCTCGGTGACGCCCTCACCGTCAGCGCTCAGCCCGCGGAGCGGCTCGTCCTCGGTCCGACCGATCTCACAGGACGCGGCCAGCGCCCGGGTGCACATCGTCGCCCCGGGCCGGTTCGCCGACGCGCAGGAGATCGCCAACCGGCTCATGAACAACCAACCGGTGATCGTCAACATGCAGAGCGCCGATCGCGACCTCCAGCGGCGCATGATCGACTTCTGCAGCGGGGTGACCTACGCCCTCTCGGGGGGTATGGAGCGGGTCGCCGACGAGGTCTTCCTGCTCACCCCGTCCAACGTCAAGGTCTCCGACGAGGAGCGCCAGCGCCTGGCCGACCGTGGGCTGGTGAATCCCTGACCTGCCCACGGAAGGCAGCGGGACAGGCTGGGAGGAGTGAGACCGGATGCTCGGTCTGATCGCCGATCTCCTCCGCCTGTTCCTCCTCGTGCTGATCGTCTACGCGGTGCTGAGCTGGTTCACGGTCTCGGGTCGGCTCGCCTACGACTCGCCCGTGCTCAAGATCCAGCGGGTGCTCGCGTCCATCTGCGAGCCGGTGCTCCGACCGGTCCGCAACCTCATCCCTCCGGTCCGGGTGGGCGGGGTGGGCATCGACCTCTCGGTGTTGATCGTCTTCCTGGTGGTGAACGTCCTCATCTCGCTGTTCCTCTGACCGCACAGCCTCGGACGGTCCCTGGAAATAGCCGTGCGCGCCGCTAGCATGGGGGCCATGGACGCTTCGCAATCTGCGCTCGATTCGCTCCGGACCGTCGAGTTCCGGGAGACGCTCAAGGGGTACCACCGGGACGACGTCGACGAGTACCTGGAGAAGGCCGCGGTGGAGGCCGAGGGCCTCCAGGAGCAGCTCCGCCAGGGTGGCGAGCGCATCCGACAGGCTGCAGAACGGATCGCCGAGCTCGAGGCCGAGCTCGCGTCCAAGCCGGCAGTCGCCCCGCCCGCGGAGCCTTCGGTGGCCGACGACACGCTGCAGCGCACCCTGCTCCTCGCCCAGAAGTTCGTGGACGAGACGAAGGCAGACGCCGAGGCCCAGGCCACCCGCCTCCTGGCCGAGGCCGATGCCAAGGCCCGCCTGCTCACCGAGCAGGCCCAGAGCCAGGCGTCACAGATCCAGGCCGAATCGGAGCAACGGCTGCGCGAGGAGATCACCCGGTTGGAGGGAGCCCGTGGACAGCTCTCCAATCAGGTCGAGTCGATGTCCCGCCACCTGGAGAGCGAGCGCCAGCGTCTCCGTACGGCGTTGGCCGATCTCCTCGAGTGGGTGGACGAGAACGTGCATCCGTCGTCCGGTCCGACGGAGGGCCAGCCCGCCGCCGCCCCCGGCGGGTCGGGAGGATCCACGGTCGCCGGTCTGTCCGAGACGGCCCGTCCCCCGAGCAGTCCCCCTGGCGAGGTGACCCAGCTGCGGCCGTCCGTCACCACCCACCGGCCGACCACCTCCAACGCGTCGCTTCCCCTGTAGGGCGCTCCCTGACCGGCGCCGGGCGCCGGCGATCGGACAGCGTGCCCCGGCCGGTATGGTCCCCGGGGCACACCACGCGGTGCCGGATTGCCGCAGGCACCCGGGCACGGTAGGGTCACCCGCTCATCACTGTCCGGGACGATCCCGCGCCACGGTCATCCGGCGGCGGCGGTGCGACGGGCTGGACCGTTGAGGAGGTCGATGTGACGCCAGTGAAGAAGCCGGCGGCGAACGCCAAGAAGAGGACGTCGGCCAAACCGGCGGCGAACGCCACGAAGCCGGTCTCGGCCAAGAAGCCGGCGGCGAACGCCAAGAAGCCGGTCTCGGCCAAGGGCAAGCCCGCGGGCACCGCACCGAGGACCTCGGCGTCTCCGAAGCAGGCGGCCCGTGTGAAGAAGGCCCCGCCGAAGAAGGCCGCATCGAAGGCCGCGCCGAAGAAGGCGGCCCCGAAGAAGGCGGCCCCGAAGAAGGCCGCGCCGAAGAAACCTGCGCCGAAGAAACCTGCACCGAAGGCCGCGCCGAAGACGAAGCCGGCGGCACCGGTCAAGAGCGCTGCCGTCGCCAAGAAAGCGGCTCCGCCAGCGCCCCCCCGGCGACCGACGGTCGGTCCGTACGCCAAGGAACCGAAGTTCCTCGAAGAGCAGCGGAACCTCCTGCTCGAGGAGCGCGGCATCCACTCAGGCCAGGCCACAGACCTCCGCGCCGAAGCCGACTCCCTCGCGCTCGAGCGCGAACCGGGCGACGTGCAGTTCGACGAGGAGTCCGGGGAGGGCGGCACGGTCACCGTCGACCGCGAGCGGAACCTGGCGCTCTCGGCCCAGGCCGTGTTGGCCGTCGAGGAGATCGACGACGCGCTCAAGAAGATCGATCGGAAGACCTACGGAGGGTGTGAGCGCTGCTACCAGCCGATCCCGAAGGCCCGGCTCCGCGCGCTTCCCTTCGCCCGGCTGTGCGTGGCGTGCAAGAGCGGTGGCCTGTCGCGTCGCTGACCGGTGAGCCCGCCACGGTGACCGCTGCGGGCGCGCGCCGGGCGTCGTCCAGCGGTCCGCTCCGCATCGCGATCGCCGTCGTGATCGCGACCGCGGTGGTCCTCGCGGACCAGCTGAGCAAGTGGTGGGCGGTGCGACGGTTGGCCCACGGCCCGGTCCACGTCCTGGGTCGTCTCGATTTCGAGCTCTCCTTCAACACCGGATCGGCGTTCAGCATCTTCCGGGGTCACACCGCGGTCATCGTGGCCCTGGCCCTGGCCCTGGTGGCCGTGCTCCTGGTCATGGTGTGGCGGGCACCCACCGCCGGTCGGGCGGCGGTGCTCGGGCTCATCCTCGGCGGCGCGCTCGGGAACCTGGCCGACCGGTTCTTCCGGTCCGACCACGGCGCCGTGGTCGATTTCATCGCACTCCACTTCTGGCCCACCTTCAATGTGGCCGACTCGTGCATCGTCGTGGGCTGCATCCTGCTGGTCGTGTCGCTGCTCCGGGGATCGGCCCGGTCGTGACGACGCTCTCGGTGGTGGTGCCGGCCTCGCTGGACGGGGTCCGACTGGACCGGGCGGTGGCCCTGCTCGCCGATGTCTCCCGCTCCTCGGTCGACGCGCTGGTGGCCGCCGGGAGGGTGGCGGTCGACGGCCGGGTGGTGCGGCGCCGGAACACGCTCCTGCGGACCGGGCAGGGGCTGGAGGTGGACCGCCCGGACGAGGTCGCGCCGCCCGGACCGGAAGGGGACGGCACCGTCGTGGTCCCGGTGGTCCACGTCGACGACGAGGTCATCGTGGTCGACAAGCCCGCCGGCCTCGTGGTCCATCCGGGAGCGGGGCACCGCTCGGGGACGCTCGTCCACGGGCTCCTGGCCCGGTTCCCCGAGCTCGCCTCCCTCACGGCGGCGGTGGGATCGGCGCCGGACCGCCCGGGGATCGTCCACCGGCTCGACCGAGGCACCTCGGGCCTGATGGTGGTGGCCAGGACCCCTGGCGCCTACCGGTCGTTGGTGGCCCAGTTGGCCGGCAGGCAGGTCACCCGCACCTACCGCGCCCTGACGCTCGGTGAGATCGAGGAGGAGCGCGGGGTGGTCGACGCGCCGATCGGGCGGTCGGTCAGCTCACCGACACGGATGGCCGTCTCGCGCAAGGGGAAGCCGGCCCGGACCCGGTACCGGGTCGAACGGCGGTTTACCGAGCCGGTCCCGACCACGCTGCTGCAGGCCTCGCTCGAGAGCGGCCGCACCCACCAGATCCGGGTGCACCTCTCGGCCATCGGCCATCCGGTGGTCGGGGACGACACCTACGGCCGCGGACGGGCCCTGCCGGGTGCCACGGTCACCAGGCCGTTCCTCCATGCCTACGAGCTCGCCTTCGAGCACCCCGGGAGCGGCGAACGGGTCTCCTGGTCCTCGGAGCTGCCGGACGACCTCACCGGACAGCTCGAGGCGTTGAGCGGCTGACCGGTCGAGGGCGCGTCCGGACCGACGGGTCAGGCAGCCTCGTGCGCAGCCTCGAGGACATCGTTGTCCGCCAGCAGCTCGAGGGCCTCGGCCTCGGCCTGGCGCACCTTGCGCACCCCGATACCCAGCCGTTCGGCGGTCGTCTGGAGTGACGCCGGATCTGCGCCGTCGAAGCCGAACCGGTGGCGGATGACCTCGCGTTGGAGGTCGGACAACCGGTCGACCGCCTTGCGCACGAGCTCGAGGGTGAGCTCCGAGGTCACGTCGTCCTCGAAGTCGCTCGGGTCGGTGGACACCAGGTCCCCGAGGGTCGCGGTCGAGTCGGACGTGGCCGGCTGGTCGAGGCTGGCCACCACCCGGGCGACCTGGCTCAGGTCCGACCGGGTCGCGGCGGAGGTGTTGGTGGCATCGTCGAGCTCGTCGTCCGTCGGCGGGCGCTGGAGCTGGTGGGTGAGCTCCCACTGGGCGGCATCCACCTGCTGGTTGCGCTCGGCCACCTCCATCGGGAGGCGGATGGTCCGACCGTGCTGCTGTACGGCCCGCTGGAGCGCTTGACGGATCCACCAGGTGGCGTAGGTGGAGAAGCGGAAGCCCCGTTCCCAGTCGAACTTGTCGACGGCCCGCATGAGCCCGAACGTCCCCTCCTGGATGAGGTCGGGGAGGTCGACACCCCGGTCCTGGTACCGGCGCGCCCAATGGACGACGAGCCGGAGGTTCGAAGCCACCATCTCGGCCCGGGCCTCTTCGTCGCCGGTCGCCACCCGCTTGGCCAACTCGGTCTGGGCGTCGTGGTCGGGCAGGGGGTGGTGATCGAGGTCGCGTAGGAACAGTCCGAGGCTGTCGGCGTCCGACCCACGGTTGCGGCCGGCACCGACCGTGGGGGCCGAGCCCTTCCTGGCCGCGGCACGTCCCCTGGGCGTGGGATCTGTTGCTGTGTGTGGACGGTCGGGAACCTGTTTCTTCATGGTCGCCGTTCGGGTCGTCATCCGTCTCCTCGTCCTGGATGTGAGAGTTGCCTCCCTTCCAACGCCCCGTCGGCCCGGGACATTCCTGCGCCGACGGTCCGAATCGGAGGGGTCGAAGTCCCTGTTCATCGCCCGGGCGGGCTTGCACTCGGTGATGGCGGGATGCTCGGCTGCAGGAATGACACCACCGCGTCACCGATGCGTCCTCATCCGCCACGGCGAGACCCTCTGGAGCCGCGAGGGGCGACATACCGGTCGGACCGACCTTCCGCTGCTGCCCGAGGGCGAGGTGGAGGCGGAAGGGCTCGCCTCCCGGTTGCGTGGCTGGGAGTTCTCGCTGATCCTCTGCAGCCCGATGGTCCGGGCCCGGCGGACCGCCGAGCTGGCCGCCCTGACCGGGGCAGAGGTCGATCCCGATCTCCTCGAGTGGGACTACGGAGCCTACGAGGGCCGCACCACCGCCGACATCCGCGCCGGTCGACCCGGGTGGAACCTCTTCGACGACGGTGTCCCCGGAGGGGAGACGATCGAGCAGGTGACCGAGCGCGTGGACCGGGTCATCGAGCGGGTGCTGGCCGAGCCGGGTGACGTGGCCTGTGTCGCCCACGCCCACCTGCTCCGTGTGATGGCGGTCCGCTGGCTCGGTCTGGGTCCGGGAGCTGCCCGGTACTTCAGGCTCGGCCCCGTCTCGGTGAGCATCCTCGGCTGGGAGCGCGAGCAGCCGGTGGTCGAGCGATGGAACGGCTGAGGCACCCGGCCCGCCGGGTGGTCAGCCGGGCCGGGCGGCCCCCTGACCGAGGACGGCCACCTTGCCCTGGGCCCGTGCGACCATGTCGGCGAGGTTGAAGGAGTCGAGGTGGGTGCGCATGTGCTCACCCACGTCGGCCCAGACGGTCAACAGGACGCACTGGCCCTCGTGGTCACAGGCGCCGTTCTCGTGTGGGAGGCCGAAGTCACCGGCGACGATCGGCCCGTCGACCGCCGACACGATCTGGGACAGCGTGATCTCCCCGGGTGGCCGGGCCAGCACGTACCCGCCGCCCACACCCCGCTTCGAGCGCACCAGGCCTGCTCCCTTGAGGGCCAGGAGGATCTGCTCGAGATAGGGCTGGGGAAGCCCGGTCCGCTCGGCGATGTCCCTGACCGCGGTGGGCCCGTCCCCGTCCGCGTGGAGCGCGAGCGAGAGGAGCGCACGGCTCGCATAGTCCCCCCGGGTGGATACCTTCACGTACCCATGCTATTGCCTGCGCCCCCCTCGGGGGTGTCCGACCGGTGGGTCAGCGGCCCCCGAGCTTGCCGCCGGCCAGGTCTTCCGCCATGGCCCACCCGAAGGTCACCAGGCGACCGCCGCCGGCGGTGTCCACCTGCTCGAAGAAGGCGACGAGCTCGGGCGGCGGGTCACCCTTCGGGCTGGTGAAGTCGAATCCACCCGACTCGCATCCGTCTCCCGAGACGACGAAGGTGCGATCGTCGATCCGCCCGTCTGCGCCGAACCGTTTGGCCAGCCGGCGGCCCCAGGCCCGCTCCTCCCCGGTGGCCTTCTGGTCCGGGGCGGGCACCACGTCGGTGAGCCCCGAGAACGCCCGGAAGCCGTCAGGGCTGATCAGCCTGGTTCCGACGAGGACGTCCTCGTCGGGAAAGGCCAGCAGGGCCCGCCGGTACTTGTCTCCCATCATGGCCCGGAGCACGGTGTCGGCCCGGGAGGTGCGGTCGACCGCGGCCAGACCGATCAGCAGCGAGGGCGTCCCCCCGATGCGCTCGAGGGTGGAGAAGGAGTATCCACGGAGCTTCGTCCCCTCACGGGCCCGGGTGACCAGCACCCACTCCTCCTGCTGTTTCGAGAGGAAGCCGATGTCGAAGCGGGGCTCCCGTTCGGCGCAGAGGTCGGCCATCTCGGCCAGCTCGGCGTCACTGATCGACGTGCAATCCTTGGTCTCCACCTGGATGGACATATGCCGTTCCGTACTCCTCGATCACCCGACGGCACCAGCCGCCGGCCCCGGTCTGGAGCGCACCCCCCGGAGCGCCCGGTCACAGGGACGGGACGGTTCGACGGGGATCCGCGTCAGGGGCCGTCCGACGATTTTACGGGATTTGCGGGCGCCTGTCGTATCCGACCTCTCCGGGGCCCTGCGGCGGCACCCCCGTGAGGCCCGCGGAGTGGGACTTCAGGCCTGGATGGCCTTGGGGCCGAGCAGGACCCGGAGCTCTCCGACCAGGCCCCGGCTGCTGTCCGCGTTGAACTCGGAGGGGAGCCGGAGGATCTTGGCCCCGACGTGGAGGAAGACGGGGGAGTCGCCCGGATGCTCGGTGAGCAGGCGCTTGAGGTCGGCGACCGTCCGGTCGCTGAGCGCGTGCAGCGGGAGGGAGATCCGGAGGTCGCGGGGACCGTCGACGGCGAGATCGGGCCGCTGGATCTCCATGCAGACGAGCTTGAGGCGGTCGTCGCGAAGGTCCATCCGGGCCCTGACCACCACGATCGCGTCGTCGTCGAGCAGGGCCCCGTAGTCGGCCATGGTCTTCGGGAACACGAACGCCTCGATGGAGGCGTTGAGGTCCTCGAGCACGAAGGTCGCCATGAGGTCGCCCTTCTTGGTGTAGCGGCGGGTGAGCTCGGTGACCACGCCTCCGACCACCCGGAGCTGGCCGTCGTTGCCGAATGCCCCGGCGGCCAGGACGTCCGGGTCCACGTCCCGCAGCTCGGCCAGGGTGCAGTCGGTCAGACGCGAGAGCGAGCCCTCGACGCCCATGAGCGGGTGATCGCTGATGTAGAGGCCGAGCATCTCCTTCTCGAAGGCCAGCCGGACGGTCTTGTCGAACTCGGCCTCGGCGATGGGCAGCCGGGTGTCGGCGAATCCGGTCGTCCGGCCGTCGGTCTCCTCCTCCAGGGTGGCGAACAGGGAGACCACCCCCGCGTCGTGTTCACGACGGCGCTCCAAGGTGCGGTCGACGATCTCCTCGAATGCCAGGACGAGCCCCTGGCGGCTGTGACCGAGTGCGTCGAAGCCGCCGGCCTTGATGAGCGACTCGATGGTCCGCTTGTTGAGGACCTGCGGGTCGACGCGCTGGCAGAAGTCGTAGAAGTCGGTGAACGGGCCGTTGGCCTCCCGCTCGGCCACGATGAGGGCGACCAGGCCCTCTCCGACGTTGCGCACCGCCGCGAGCCCGAAGGTGATCGCGGTCGCACCGTCTCCACCCCCGGTCGCGGTCAGATCCGGGGCGAACTCGGCCAGTGACCGGTTCACGTCCGGGACGAGCACCTCGATCCCGAGGGAACGGCACTCGCCGAGGTAGACGGCGGTCTTGTCCTTGTTGTCCTTGACAGAGGTGAGCAAACTGGCCAGGTACTCGACCGGGTAGTGGGCCTTGAGCCACGCGGTCTGGTAGGCGATGAACCCGTACCCGTAGGCATGGGACTTGTTGAAGGCGTAGTCGGCGAAGGGCTCGATGATGTCGAACAGCGCGATCCCGAGGGACTCGCCGTACCCCTGTTCGACGCAGCCGGCCACGAACTTCTCGCGCTCGGCCTGGATGAGCGCCCGGTTCTTCTTCCCGCAGGCCTTGCGCAGGTTGTCGGCCTCGGCCAGGTCGTACCCGGCGATCTTCTGGGCGACCCGCATGACCGACTCCTGGTAGATCATCAGGCCGTAGGTGTCCCCGAGGACCTCCTCCAAGTCCGCGTGCAGGTAGCTGACCGGTTGGCGTCCGTTCTTGCGGTCGGCGTAGTCGCGGTGCATGTTGGCAGCCATGGGTCCGGGCCGGTAGAGGGCGACCAGCGCGGCCACGTCGTCGAAGGAGGTCGGCGCCAGCGACCGCATGAGCGAGCGCATCGGTCCCCCCTCCAGCTGGAACACGCCCATCGACTCGCCCTTGCGCAGCATCACGAAGGTCTGCTCGTCGTCGAGCGGGATCGCGTCGATGTCGGGTCGGAGACCGCTGGAGATCT
The DNA here is from genome assembly GCA_963753905.1 of uncultured Acidimicrobiaceae bacterium. Lineage (GTDB taxonomy): Bacteria > Actinomycetota > Acidimicrobiia > Acidimicrobiales > RAAP-2 > Bog-756. The sequence goes on from CAVWDZ010000001.1 coordinate 1,184,853, forward strand.
GGATCAGGTCGAGGGTGCGTTCGATCACCGAGAGGTTCCGGAGCCCGAGGAAGTCCATCTTGAGGAGCCCGAGGTCCTCGACGCCGTGCATCTCGTACTGGGTGACCACCGGGGAGTCGTCGGGGTTGTTGCCGTCGGGCTTTCGCTGGACCGGGACGTACTCGGTCAGGGGCGCGTCGGTGATGACCACCGCGGCGGCGTGGATCCCGTCCTGGCGCCGGAGGCCCTCGAGGCCCTTGGCCACGTCGATCACCCGCTTGGCGTCACCGTCGGATTCGTACATGGTGCGGAGCTCGCCTGCCGCTGTGTAGCCGTCCTCGAACCCCTCGGTCTTCTCGAGGCACGCGGCCAGGGGGGTGTCGCGGCCCATCAACAGTGGCGGCATCGCCTTGGCGATCTTGTCGCCGACCACGTACGGGAAGCCGAGGACGCGGGCCGCGTCGCGCACGGCTGCCCGGGCTTTGATGGTCGAGAAGGTCACGATCTGGGCTACGTGGTCGGAGCCGTAGCGGTCTGCCGCGTACCTGATCATGTCCCCGCGGTAGCGCTCGTCGAAGTCCATGTCGATGTCGGGCATCTGGACGCGTCCGGGGTTGAGGAACCGCTCGAAGAGGAGGTCGTACCGGATGGGATCGAGGTCCACGATGCGGAGGCAGTAGGCCACGCAGCACCCGGCGGCCGATCCCCGACCCGGGCCGACCCGGATCTGCTTCGACCGGGCGAACCGGATGAGGTCCCAGACCACGAGGAAGTACGCCGAGAAGCCCATGTCGGCGATGACGCCGAGCTCGTAGTCGAGCCGGCCCATCACCTCGGCCGGGACCGGCGCGCCGTAGCGCTCGGTTGCCCCCTCGAGGCTCAGATGGCGGAGGAATGCCGCCGCCCGTTCCTCGTAGGTGTCACCCGGGAACCCGTCGGGCACCGGGAAGCGGGGGAGGCTGGGGCGGCCGAAGTCGATCTCCACCGAAGCCCGCTCGGCGATGAGCAGGGTGTTGTCGCACGCCTCGGGCAGCTCGGCGAAGAGGTGGCGCATTTCCGCCGCCGTCTTGAGGTAGTGCTCCTGCCCCTCGAACTTGAAGCGGTTGGGATCGTCGATGAGTGCGCCGGTCTGCACGCACAGGAGCGCGTCGTGGGCGACGTGGTCCTCGCGATGGGTGTAGTGGCTGTCGTTGGTGGCGAGGAGCGGTGCCCCGATGCGGCGGGCGATCTCGACCAGCGCGGGGTTGGTCTTGTGCTGTTCGGGAAGGCCGTGGTCCTGTAGTTCGACGAAGAGGTTGTCCCTGCCGAAGATGTCCTGGAGCCGCCCGGCCAACGCCTCTGCCTTGACCTGGTCGTCGGCGAGGAGGGCCTGGAGGACCACGCCTCCGAGGCACCCGGTGGTGGCGATGAGACCGCCGGCGTGGCGCGAGAGCAGTTCCCAGTCGAGGCGGGGCTTGTAGTAGTAGCCCTCGAGGTAGGCGGCCGAGGAGAGCTTGAGCAGATTGCGGTAGCCGTCGTCGGACTCGGCCAGCAGCGTGAGGTGGTAGTAGAGCTTCTCTCCGCCTGCCACATCGCCACCGGTGTCGTCGACCTTGCCCCGGCGCACCGGACGCTCGTGGCGCGACTCTGCCGCCATGTAGGCCTCAGTCCCGATGATCGGGTTGATGCCCGCCGCGCGGCACGCGGCGTAGAAGTCGAGTACCCCGTACATGTTGCCGTGGTCGGTGATGCCAAGGGCGGGTTGGCCGTCGGTGACCGCGGCCGCCACCAGGTCCTTCACCCGCGCTGCGCCATCCAGCATCGAGAATTCGGTGTGGGTGTGCAGGTGGGTGAACGATCGTGGTGCCACGCTCTCCGGTACCCTCCTCGGTCCGCCGTGCCGCTCCGCGGACTGCTCCGCGAGACGGGCGAGTTACAACGCTGTCATTCCGACGATAGCGCGGGCGGACCCGGTGCGCGGTGGTGCCGGCGGCCCGGAGCCGGCCACCCGGGCGTGGCCGCCCGGCGGCTCAGAGGTAGGTGCCGGGACGACCGCCCGTGGGGTCCCCACCGGGCAGCGAGCGCTGGCGCATCTCGTCGAGCTGGGCCCGCGCCGCCACCTGCTGGGCGACCAGCGTGGCCTGGATGCCGTGGAACAGGCCCTCGAGCCAGCCCACCAGCTGTGCGTGGGCGACCCGCAGCTCGGCTTCCGACGGGGTCGGCGAGTCGAACGGGATCGAGACCCGGTCGAGCTCGGCCACCAGGTCGGGGGAGAGCCCGTCGGCCAGCTCCCGGACCGACTGCTCGTAGATCTCGCGGAGCCGGCCCCGGCTGGCCTCGTCGAGCGGCGCCGATCGGACCTCCTCGAGCAGTTGTTTGACCATCGAACCGATCCGCAGCAGCTTGGCGGGCTGTTCGATCGACTCGCCCGACCCCGCTTCGCCCCCCGCCTCCTCGGGTTCGCGGGGGGCGACGGCCGACCCCGGGGGTCGGTCCACGACTTCGGGACGGAGCGCCGCGCTGTCGCCCTCGGAGGTCGGGGTCGTGTCCGGTGCCGGGTTGTCGCTCACAGTCGTTCTCCTCCGAATGCAACCAGGGGAACCAGCATCTCTTCGGCGGTCAGGGAACCGTGGCGGCAGGCGAGGCGGTTCTCCCCGGTGTCCGCAGGGTCCACGAAGGCCAGGGGCGTAAAGGGGATCAGCGCGACGTCGCCGAGCCGGCACGCCAGGGCGTCTGCCAGGGGGCCGCCGAACCACCCGTCGTCGACCAGCCGGTCCCGGTCGCGTACCCAGGTCGTCTCGCCGTAGCGTTCCTCGAGGAGCTCGGCCAGGTCGCCAGCAGCGCCGGGCCGGGCGTGGATCCAGCGGAACCTCCCCTCGCCGGAGAGGAACTGGGTCATGGCCATCACCTCGCGCCCGAGGAGCTCCACCCGGGGTCCGACGTCGATCTGTCCGTGGTCGGCCGTGACCACGAGGACCGCGCCGGGCGGGAGTTGCTCCACGACATCGCCGACCAGGCGGTCCACCGCGCGCAGCTCGGCTTCGTAGTGCTCGTCGAGCCCGTGTGCGTGGGCCACCTTGTCGATGCCGTCGTAGTAGGCGTAGACGAAGGACTCGCCGTCGCGCAGCAGCCTGCCCACTTCGACGGGCAGCGACGAGAGGACGCGATAGCCGTGGAGCGGGGAGTTCCCGAGGTGGGCGGCTGTGAACCCGGTCCCCCCGAACTCCTCCTTCGACACCACGGGCACCGGTCCGGCCGAACCGGCAAAGGAGGGGAACGGCTGGAACTCGTGGGCGGGGACCCGCCGCCTCGCGTCGTTGCCGGGCCCACCCCCGAGGGTCCATCGCAGCATGTTGAGGATCTCGCCATCGGCTGCCAGGCGGTACCCCAGGATGCCGTGGTCGGCGGGGGCGCGCCCGGTGGTGATCGAGGTGAGCGCGGTGGCGGTCGTGGTCGGCACCACCGAGGTGATCGCGCGGCCGATGCCCTCGCCTCCCGACAGCGTGGGCGCGAGGTGCGACCGGGCGCGGAGTTGCTCCCAGCCGAGACCGTCGAGGACCAGGAGCACCACCTGGCGGGCGCGGCCCGCCGACGCCGGCAACCAGTCGCCGTCGGCGCCGGGATGTCCACCCGTCCCGAGCAGGCGCGGGACGAGGTTGGCGATGCAGCCGGCCGAGTAGGCCGGCAGGAGGGGCGCGATCGCAGTGGCATCCTCGGCGGTGGGCATCGGGCCCCGACTGTAGGCGAGGAGCCGCGGGCGCCGGCAGACGTGGCGCCGGTCCGGCAGGGTCTTCGCCGGCCCGTGATCGGTCGTCACCCTCGCGGGAGGAGGGCCCGGACCGTCTTGTAGCAGTGCCCGTCCCTCGGGGTGCTCACCGCCGCCACCACGTAGTGGGGCTTGAACCCCAGCGCCGAGGCGAGGTCCCGGCCGTGCAGGCGGTCCCGCCGGGCCACGTCGAGGGCCCGCTCGGACCGCGGGTCCTCGACCGGCAGCCAGTTGTCGCTGCGTCCCCACCCGAAGCGGACCATTGCGGTGCGGTCCCCCCGCCGCCTGAAGAGGACCGGTCCCTTGCCGGGCTCGATGAGGGCGAGTGAGGGCCGGAACCCGCGGAACTCCCAGTAGGGCGCTGACGCACCGGGAAAACCCAGCACGTGCTCCTCCAGCGGAGCGCTGAGCGGGCGGAGCAGGTGGCGGACCCTGCGGCCGTGGAGGGTCCCGAGATGGCGGGGGAGCCCCGTGGCGGTGACCGCCTCGGGCTGGGCCAGGTCGTCCCGCTCCGGTTCTTCGGCCAACCGGGTCTCGACCACGTCGAACGGGGCGAGATCGGGCCCGTGTTCCTCAGGCCACTCGACCCGGACCCGCACCAGGGCTCCCGAGGCCAGGTCGATGCCGATCGTGTCGTCCGGATGGCAGGAGAGCACGAGAAGGGTGAGCGCGGCACCTCCGTCGACGGCAACCCGGTCGCGGTGCTTGATCGATCGGGCCAGTCCACGTGCGGTGCCGCTGCGCGGCGTGCGGGTCGATCGGTCGGCCATCAGCGTTGCGGCTCGAGTTGGGCGCCGAGCAATCGGCGGTCACCGGCCGGCAGCTTGCACGTGCCATCCCGGCAGACATAGGCCAGTCCCGGAAGGCGCCCGTCCCAGAGGGGAGAGCCGGTCGGTTCGCCCCAGGCCAGGACCGACCCCGGGAGCCAACGGGTGCGGACCTCGTCGAGCAGGTCCGGGCGGTCGCCCACGACCACCACCTCGGTGGTTCCCCGGGCGAGGAGGTCCGCCGCGAGCACGGTGTGGGCGAACGCGGTCGGATGCCGGATGAGCAGATCGCCGACCAGGTCGACCGCACGGCGGGCGTGATCGGTGTATCCGGGTGCGCCGGTGAGGGCACCGAGCCGGGCCAGCGCCAGGGCGGCGACGGCGTTGGCCGACGGAGTAGCGCCGTCGAGGACGTCCTTGGTGCGCACGATGAGCCGCTCCGCATCGCGTGCGGTGGTGAAGAAGCCGCCGGCGTCGGCGTCCGCGAACCGGTCGATGAGCGCGTCGGCGGTGGCCGTCGCCCGGTGCGTCCAGCGCGCCTCACCGGTGAGCTCACCGAGCCGGGTGAAGCAGTCGATGAGCCAGGCATGGTCACCGGCGTACGCGAGGTGGCGAGCGCCGCCGTCGCGCTGCCAGCTGCGCAGCCACCGCCCGTCACCGTCGACCAGGTGGGCGCAGAGGAACTCCCCGATCGCGATCGCCGCGCCGGCCCAGCGCCGGTCGCCGGTTGCCGCCGCCGCCTCGGCGAGGGCCGAGCCGTACATCGCGTTCCACTCGGTGAGGACTTTGTCGTCGAGCGCGGGCCGGACCCGTTCTGACCGTGCACGCAGGAGGCGACGACGGCCCTCCTCCACCAGGGCGGGACCGAGGAGGGGGGCTCCGACCGGGCGACGGAGGATGGTGCTCTCCTCGAAGTTGCCCCGCGAGGACACGCCGAACCACGCGGAGACCGCCTCGGCGATCGCTTCCCCCTCGGCGCCGCCACCGACCGCCTCGGCCACCTGCTCGGGTGTCCACACGTAGAACCGGCCCTCCACCCCTTCCGAGTCGGCGTCCTCGGCCGAGTGCACCCCGCCTTCGGGGAGGGTGAGGTCACGGGCGACGTAGGTCACGATGCCGTCCATCACCGAGCGGTACCCGGCGGAGCCGGTCACCTGCCAGCCGTGGAGGTACGCGCGCAGCAGACCGGCCTGGTCGTAGAGCATCTTCTCGAAGTGGGGCACGAGCCACTCGTCGTCGGTGGCGTAGCGCGCGAAGCCACCACCGAGGTGATCGTGGATCCCCCCGGCGGCCATGCCGTCGAGGGTCCGGACGGCCATCTGCTCGAGGGAGTCGGCAGCATCGCCACTCGCTTCGCCGTCGGCGGCACGCAGGTTGCGGAGCTGTCGCAGGACCAGGTCGACCTGCGAGGGCTGCGGGAATTTGGGCGCGGCCCCGAACCCGCCCCACACCGGGTCGAACCGAAGGGACAACTCCTCGACGGCCGGACCCAGCAGATCGGGCGGACGCCGGTCCCCGAGCGCGTCCAGTACGGAGCTCGCACCGGGGCGCGGACTGATGACCGACCGGGTGGCGACGGCCGCGGACAGTTCCCGGGCCTGCTCCTCGACCTCGCCGCGGCGGTTGTCCCAGACGTCGTTGAGAGCGGAGAGGACCGTCGTGAACGACGGAGCACCGGGTCGGTCACGGGGAGGGTAGTAGGTGCCCCCGTAGAACGGCCGCCGGTCCGGAGTGAGGAAGACGCTCAGTGGCCAGCCGCCCGAACCGGTGATGGCTTGGACGGCCTCCATGTAGACGGCGTCGACGTCCGGTCGTTCCTCCCGGTCCACCTTGACCGGCACGAACGAGGCATTGAGCTGTGCGGCGACGGCTGGGTCCTCGAACGACTCGTGGGCCATCACGTGGCACCAGTGGCAGGCCGAGTAGCCGATCGAGAGGAAGATCGGGCGGTCGGTGTCGACGGCCCGGGCGAACGCCTCTTCCCCCCAGGGATACCAGTCCACCGGGTTCCCCGCATGTTGCCGCAGGTAGGGACTGGTCTCCCGTGCCAGGCGGTTGGGGGCGGCCACCGAGCCAGCGTACCGGTCCCGGTCGGCGACCCGTGAGGTCGCAACGGCGGGACGCGGCCTCCCCGGACGATCACGGTGGGCGGGCACGGACCCGACCGTCCGCGCGGGTGTGCCCGGGAATTCGGAGCGGGCAGCGACGCGGCACGCAGCGATCGCCAGTGGAGCGCGCCGGTAGGGTGTCCGCCCATGGAGCTGCGACTCGACGGGAGGACCGCGCTGGTCACCGGTGGCTCACGGGGGATCGGCAAGGCCGTCGCCCTGGCCTTCGCCGACGCCGGCGCATCGGTCATGATCTCGTCGAGACGCGCCGACGCCCTCGCCGAGGCTGCCGGGGAGATCGCCGCGGCTGCCGGTGAGCGGGCGGGACCGGTGGCCTGGACGGTCGCCAATGCCGGCGACCCCGAGCAGGCAGAGGCCTGCCTGGACGCGACGGTGGAACGGTTCGGCCCGGTGGACATCCTCGTCAACAACGCCGCCACCAACCCCTACTACGGCCCGATCATCGACATCGACCGGGCACGGGCCGACAAGACCGTCCGGGTCAACCAGTCGGGCTATCTCGAGTGGGTGCAGGCAGCATGGCGGAAGGGGATGTCCGTGGAGGGCGGGGCGGTCCTCAACCTGGCGTCGATCGGCGGTCTCACGGTGGAGGGCGGCCTCGGTTGGTACAACGTGACCAAGGCGGCCGTCATCCATCTCACCCGGCAGCTCGCGGGTGAGCTCGGTCCCCGGGTCCGGGTCAACGCGATCGCGCCCGGTCTGGTCAAGACCCAGATGGCGCGGGCGCTGTGGGAGCCCGGCGAGCAGGCGATCGCGCAGCGGTTGCCGCTGAAGCGCCTCGGTGAGGTCGAGGACATCGCCAACGCGGCCCTGTTCCTCTGCTCGGACGCAGCGTCGTGGATCACCGGTGAGACCCTGGTCGTCGATGGCGGCTCCCTCTGTCTCGCGACCGGGTCGCTCTCGTAGCCCGGTCAGGCGAGGTCGGTCCTGCGGACCTTGCCGCCGGTCGTGCGCGGGAGGCGGTCCACCACCACCAGCTCGCGTGGAGCGGACCACGGGGCGAGTCTGGCTGCGACGAGCTCGCGCAGGGCACCGAGCGGCGGGGGGTCCACCCCCTCGGGCGGCACCACCCAGGCCACCACCCGCTCTCCCCATTCCGGGTCGGCCCGCTTCCAGACCGCCACCTCGGAGACGGCCGGATGTCCGGCCAGGACCTCCTCGACCGCGGCGGGCCACACCTTCTCGCCGCCGGTCACGATGACCTCCGCGAGGCGCCCGGACACGGTCAGCGAGCCGTCGGCCGCGAGCCTGCCCGCGTCGCCGGTCGGGTACCAGCCGCCGGAGAGGCGGGGATCGGTCCCGTCGCGGTAACAGCGGAGCAGGAACGGTCCACGCACGAGCACCTCGCCCTCGCTCCCGAGCACCCCGTCGCCGATACGGAGCTCGACGCCGTCGAGGGGCCACCCGTCGTACACGACCCCCGACCCGGTCTCGGTCGTCCCGTAGGTGGTGATCACCGCGGCGGGGAGGGACGCGGGCGGGGTCGCACCCCCGAGGAGCACGGCCCGGAACCCGGACACGTCCATCCGACCGAGGGCGGTGGCCACCAGCGATACCAGGGTGGCGCCCGCCCGGCACTCGGCCTCGACCGCGCCCGGCTCGAACCCCTCGAGCACCGTGCACGGGGTGCCGGTCACGAGCGAACGGGTCACCACCGAGAGTCCCCCGATGTGGGCGAGGGGAAGGCAGGCCACCCACCGGTCGGCCGCCGGGTCGACCCGGAGCCGCCGGGAGGACGCGACCGCCGAGGCGGTCACCGACCGGTGGGTGTGGACCGCTCCCTTCGGCGCCCCGGTCGTGCCGCTGGTGGCGACCACCAGCGCGTCCCCGGGCTCGGTCGGGAGGCCGCCGGCCAGTGGCCGTGCTCCGTCCGCCGAGACGATGCGGGACGGACGGAGCACCGCGAGCAGACGGCGCACCGAGGGCACCGGCAGGCGCGGGTCGACCGGGAGGACGGCGTCCCCGGCGTCCCAGACCGAGCGCAGGGCGTCGACGAAGCCCGGTCCCGCCGGCAGGTCGAGTGCTACCAGCTCCGGCATGCGGGTAGCCTAGGCGACCGTACGAGTGACGACTCTAGGAGTGAATGGTCGAATGGTTTCCTCGGAGCGGCAGGATGCGGGACCGGCGACCCTCGGGAACCAGGCGGACACCGTCGTGACCGGGGAACCGCTCGATCCGGTCGAGCGGTTCCGGGGCCAGCCGCTGCCGGCCTGGGACCGGCGCGGCGACTACCGGGACATCCGGATGGATGTGGCCGACGGCATCGCCAAGCTCACCATCGCGCGGCCGGAGGTGCGGAACGCCTTCCGACCCCAGACCCTCTTCGAGCTTGCCGACGCGTTGTCGGCGGCCCGGGACGATCCGGGGGTGGGCGTGGTCGTCCTCACCGGTGAGGGCCCCGATGCCTTCTGCTCCGGTGGTGATCAGCGGATCCGTGGAGACGACGGCTACCTCGGTGACGACGCCGTGGCCCGGCAGGGGATCGGTCGGCTCAACGTCCTCGACGTCCAGATCCAGATCCGGCGGCTCCCCAAGCCGGTGGTGGCGATGGTCGCCGGGTACGCGATCGGCGGGGGTCACATCCTCCACCTGGTGTGCGACCTGACCATCGCTGCGGACAATGCGCGCTTCGGCCAGACCGGCCCCAAGGTCGGGAGCTTCGACGGGGGCTACGGGGCGAGCCTGCTCGCCCGGACCATCGGCCTCAAGCGGGCCAAGGAGGTCTGGTTCCTCTGCCGCCAGTACGACGCGGCGACCGCGTACGACTGGGGCCTGGTCAACGCGGTGGTCCCGCTGGCCGACCTCGAACGGGAGACGGTGGCATGGTGCCGCCAGATGCTCTCGCTCTCGCCGCTCGCCCTGCGCATGCTCAAGGGAGGGCTGCACGCGGCCGACGACGGGCTCGCCGGGCTGCAGCAGTTCGCCGGGGACGCCACCATGCTCTTCTACATGAGCGAGGAGGCCCAGGAGGGCCGCAACGCCTACCGGGAGCACCGGCCCCCGGAGTTCGGGCGCTTCCCCCGCCGGCCGTGACGCACCCGTGGACCCGGGTCGGACCGGAGGGGGCCGCCGGCCCCGCCGGCCCACCGGCGCCGGGCGCCATCCGCAGGTGGTGGCTCGGTGCGCGGCCCCGCACCCTGCCGGCGGCCGTCGTCCCGGTGCTGGTCGGGACTGCCGCGGCCCATCCGCGCCACCCGGGCACCTGGAGCCAGGTGGCCGTTGCCTCGTTGACCGGCGGGGTGCACGGCGGCGGACCACGCGTCGACCCCTGGTGGTGCGCCATCGGCGCGCTCGTCGTGGCCCTCGCCGTCCAGATCGGGACCAATTACGCCAACGACTACGCCGACGGCATCCGGGGCACCGACGACGCGCGGGTCGGCCCCGTCCGCCTGGTCGCATCGGGGCTGGCGACTCCCGGGGCGGTCCGACGGGCTGCGCTGTGCTCGTTCGGCGTGGCGGCCGTGGTCGGGTTCGGGCTGGCCTGGGCCACGTCGTGGTGGGTGCTCCCGGTCGGTGCGGCCTGCCTGCTCGCCGGGTGGTTCTACACCGGTGGCCCGCGACCCTATGGCTATGCCGGCCTCGGCGAGGTCTTCGTCTTCGTGTTCTTCGGCCTGGTGGCGACCGTCGGCACGTTCTTCGTGGAGACGGTTCGGGTCGACGTCCCGATCGTCTGGTTCGCGGCCGTCCTGGTCGGATTGCTGGCGACGGCGCTGCTCCTGGCCAACAACCTCCGTGACATCGCGACCGACCGCGAGACCGGCAAGCGGACCCTGGCCGTCCGGATCGGGCGTAGCGGCGCGGGCCGGTGCTACGCCCTGTGCATCGTGCTGCCGTTCGCCGCGGTGGCCGTGTGGGGGATCCTCGGGGCGGTGGGAGCGATCGCGTCCGACAGAGCTGCGGGGGCGTTCGTACCACTGCTTGGGTTGCCGCTGGTCGTGGTCCCACTGCGCCTCACCAGGAGCGACGCCGAGGGTCGGGCGCTCCTGCCGCTCCTCGCGGCCACCGCCCGCCTGCAGCTCGTCTTCGGGATCCTGCTCTCGGTCGCCCTCTGGCTGTGGATCGGGTGACCGCGGCCCGGCCGGGCTGGTGCGCGCGACACGGGCGCGGCTCAGCCCCGGGTGTCGTCGGTGAGGAAGGACTGGACCGCGTCGGTCACCGCACGCGGCCGTTGCAGGTGGGGGGCGTGGTCGGCTGCCGGGATCACCACGCCGGTGGCGTTCCGGCCGATGGCACGGACCATGCGGCGTCCGAGGCCGGTGAACTTGGCGTCGTGTGCGCCGCTGATCACGAGGACGGGCATCCCGAGCCTGCCCAGCTCCTCCCAGAGCGGCACCTGGGTGCCGGTTCCGGCCAGTCGCAGGCTGGACGCCAACCCGGCAGCGGTGTTGCGTTCGCGCTCCTCGAGCCCGAGGGCCGCCTCGGGGACGTCCCCGAAGATCGGGCCGGTCACCCAGCGTCGGACGAACTCGGCGACGGTGTCGGTGGGCCGGCCACCATCCGGTGGATCCAGTCGGTCGGCCAGCGCGCGGTCGGCGCGACGCCGCTCTGCCCGTTCGCCCTCGTCGTCGATGCCGGCGGTGCCCGAGACGAGCACCAGGCGCCGGACCAGGTCGGGCCGCGCGAGCGCCAGGTGCAGGCAGAAGCGTGCCCCCATCGAGTAGCCGAGGTAGTCGCCGGCCCCGCCTGCGCGGCCGAGGAGCCGGGCTCCGGTCGGGAGGTCGGCCCGGACCGCCGCCGAACCACCGTGGCCGGGGAGGTCGACGAGCACCAGGCGACGGCCGTGGGCCAGTCCGGCCCGGAGCCCACCCCAGAGTCGACCCGTCTGGGTGAACCCGTGCGCCAACACCAGGGACGGCCCGTCCCCGGCGGATTCGGCGCGCAGCTCGGCGCTCGGCTCGGGTGCGACCGCGGCGGTCGGGGTGGGCTCGTGCACCGGCATGGGACCTGCCGGTGAGCGTACCGACCGATTCGGGCCGACCCGGGGACGGCGACCGGCAGTCTGCATTCGCCGCCACCCTGGTAGACGAGTGGGTGCGGGGGGGCGTGTCCCACGCAGTGCTCTGCGCGGGATCGCGTTCGACGCCGCTGGCTCTTGCCCTGGCGGCCGACCCACGCCTCTCGCTCTCCGCCCGGCTCGACGAGCGGTCGGCGGGGTTCGTCGCGCTCGGGATCGGGCTCGCGACCGGTCGCCCGGCGGTGGTCGTCACGACCAGCGGGACGGCGGCAGCCGAGCTGCACCCAGCGGTCGTCGAGGCCGACCTGGCGCGGGTACCGCTGCTTGTCTGCACCGCCGACCGTCCCCCTGAGGTACGTGGGGTGGGCGCGCCACAGACCATCGATCAGACCCATCTGTTCGGGAGGGCCGCACGGTGGTTCGCCGATCCGGGCGTGCCGGCGGAAGCAGCCCGCGCCACCTGGCGGTCGCTGGCCGCCCGCTCGGTCGCCGAGTCGGTCGCCGGACCGCGCGGTCCGGGTCCGGTCCACCTCAACCTCCCGTTCCGTGAGCCGTTGTTCGGCGACCCGCAGCGGGGCGGGGGGCCGGCTCCCGGCCGGCCGGACGGGGCCCCCTGGCACCAGATGGAGGTGGCCGCGATGCCGCCGTCCGACGCACTGATCGCTCGTCTGGCCGGGTCCGGCCTGCTCGATGCCGGTTCGCGCGGCGTGATCGTGGCGGGTTCCGGCTGCGGAGATCCTGGCGCGGTGCTCGGCCTGGCCGATGCCCTCGGCTGGCCGGTGCTCGCCGACCCGCGCTCCGGGCTCCGCTCGACGGAGGCGGCCGTCGTGGCCGCGGCCGACGGCATCCTCCGCTCGGAGAAGTTCGCCGACGCCCACCGGCCCTCGTTCGTGCTGCGACTCGGCGGGCGGTGGGCCTCCAAGGTGGTCAACGCCTTCGTGGACGGCTCACCCGCGCTGGTGGTCGACCCCTCCGACCAGTGGCCCGACCCCGAGCGGAACGCCGAGCGACTGGTCCGCTGCGACCCGACCCTCCTCTGCGAGGCGCTGCGCGGCGCGGGAGGCCGCGGCGGCACTCGACCCGGGGCGGCTCGGAGTGCTCCCTGGCGGTCCGCCTGGGAGGGCGCGGAGGCGCGTGCGCGCGGTGTGCTCGCCGATTCGCTCGGCGGTCGTGTGCCGCTCACCGAGCCGGTGCTCGCCCATCAGGTGTTCGCCTCCCTCCCGGCGGGGGCCTCGCTCGTCGTGTCGTCGTCGATGCCGGTGCGGGACCTCGAGTCGTTCGGGCTCCCGCGCAGGGACCCGCCCACGGTCTTCGCCAACCGCGGCGCCAACGGCATCGACGGCGTGACGTCCACCGCGCTCGGAGTGGCCCTGGGCGTCCCGGGTCCGACGGTCGCCCTCCTCGGCGACTTGGCATTCCTCCATGACGTCTCCGCGCTGATCGGGCCGACGGGGACCCTTCCCCCGCTCACCCTGGTCGTGGCCGACAACCGCGGGGGAGGGATCTTCTCCTTCCTGCCGCAAGCCTCTGCGCTCGACGCCGGTGCATTCGAGCGGCTCTTCGGCACACCGCAGGCCCCGGACGTGGCCGAGGTCGCCCGCGGGTGCGGCTGGGTGGTCGAGGACCTCGACCCGGGCACCACACCGGACGACCTCGGGACCGCCCTCGACCGAGCCGTCGCTGTCGGCGGTGGGGCGCTGGTGCGGGTACAGGTGCCGGACCGCTCGACGAACGTGGCTGTTCACGACCGGCTCAACGCCGACGTGGTGGCTGCCGTCGAGCAGGGCTGAGCCGCCAGGACCAGCGGGCGGCCCGCGCTCAGCAGGGGCGCGGGTCGTAGGCGGGGATCGCCGGAGACGATGCCGGCGCAGGAGCCGGCTGGGCCGTCGGGGACGGCGCCGCCGCCGTGGTGGGCGGAGTGGTGGGTGCGGTGAGCGCGAGCGGGTTGCCGTACTCGTCGATCGGCGGGGTCAGGATCGAACCGAACGGTCCACCGAGCCATTGGGTGATGGTGGTTGCCGCGGCCGCGGGCTCGACGACCTCGACCGAGCCGGCCGACGCAGAGGTGGCCCCGACCGTCGGGAGCGTGAAGTTCTGCAGTTGGGAGCCCGAGAAGGCGTGGTACCGCTCCGCCAGCGAGAACAGGTCGGCGGCAGACAGACCGTTGTCCTTCGAGAAATCGTGGACGACCGAGCTGAGCAGCGCGTTGAGGCTCAGGGGGTTGTAGGTGCTCTTGGCCCTGTCGATGGCCGCCTCGATGATCAGGTTCTGGCGCTCGATCCGCCCGATGTCCGAGGTGGGGTCGGACCGCCAGGAGCCGTCCACCTCGTACTCGAAGTAGCGGGACCGGGAGAGGGAGAGTGCCTGGCTGCCGTTGAGGACCTGACACCCGGTCGTCGGGATGTCGAGACCGGAGTTGTTGTGGCAGGTACCGGTCGAGCAGTCCTGGTCCCGCACCGGGTAGGGGAAGTCCATCGAGATCCCCCCGAGCGCGTTGACCGCGTCCTCGACGCCGAAGAAGTTGATGACGATGTAGTGGCTGATCGGGATCCCGAAGGTGTTCTCGATGGTCTGCACCAGCGCGTCGGGCCCGTTGCTGAAGGCGGCGTTGATCTTGTTCTGGGCCGAGAGCTGTGAGTTGGCGGGAAGGCCCGTGATGGTCACATAGGTGTCGCGGGGGATCGAGAGGGAGGATGCGGTCCCGTTGGCCGGGTCGACGTGGAGGATCTTGATGGTGTCGGAGCGCTGTCCGGCTGCGGCGGTCGGACTGCCGAACTGCTGGGCCTCGGCCGCTGTCTCGCCGGACCGGCTGTCCGAGCCGATGAGCAGGAGGTTGTAGGGCTGCCCGTTGGCCGCGGCCACGCAGCTGGGGCACGGGGCGGAGGCGACCTTGCCCCACTGGTACCGGAAGTAGCCGAACCCGAGACCGGTGACGACGAGGAGGGCGACGACCACGACGATGAGTGCTCGGAGCACCCGTTCGGGACGGCTCCGGCGTCGGCGTTTGGCCCGCCGGCGCTCCCGGCGGCTCGGGACGGCAACCTGGCCACCCAGGATCGGGCCGGCGAACCGTGGGTCGGTTCCCCGCGTGCCGGAGCCGGCGGTGGTGCCGCGGGGTCGGCCGGTGGGACGACCGCGAGGGTCCCCCGAGGGTCGGGGCGGCGGCGGTGGCGGGGGGTCGGTGGGTGGCATGACGGGCGAACTGGGCGGCACCGTGGGGCGGGGCCGGGGACCGGTGGTGGATCGCAGGGCGGCAGGTGCGGGTCCGGCTGGTCAAGTGTCCCACCCCCACCCGGTCGACTGGTGTCACCACCCGCCAGGCCGGTCAGGGGCGCGAGGGCATCCAGGAGCCGTGGAACCCGAAGGGCACCCGCGCCGGGAGGTGCACCGTGGCCACCGGAGGACCGGCGAAGGAGGTGGCGTCGAGGATCACGAGGTCGCTCGCGTCCCGGGTCGCGTCGTAGACGACGACGAGGACCCAGCCTTCGTCCTCGCCGGTGCCGTCGGATGCCCGCACGAAGACCGCCTCCGAAGCCGACCGGTTCGGGCCCGGTTCGTACCGTGTGGACTCGTCGCGTTGGAAGTCGTACTTGACCAGGCCTTCCCAGGATGGCTCCTCGGGACGGTCGCCGGCCCGCGTGCAGTAGCCGTACCGGTGCCGCCTGCCGGCCACCGCGTCATCGATCCTCGGGAACTCGACCGGGGTGTCGTCGAGGCGTGCCTCCGAGACCCGGGCGGCGATCGGGTCGACCGTCCACCGCCAGAGCGACGGGGAGGACCGGGAGATGACCTCGCCGGGCCCGGTGTCGAAGGCCGACTCGTAGCGGATGACGTCCATGACCACCGAGTCGCCGTCGTCGAAGGCGTTGAGCACGTGGAAGACGAAGCTCGGATCGGTATCGATCCAGCGCAGGTCGCGTCCTCCTGCACGGGGCAGGATCCCGAGACGCGACCCGGTCTCGGCGGACCAGCGGAAGGGGACGGCGCGGCCGGACGTGGCCAGAGCGAGATCGAAGAAGACCGGCTGGTCGAGGAAGACCGCGCGGGTGGCGGTGAGGCCGAAGTCATGCATCATCGAGGCACGGGGGATGTCGAGGTCCTCGGTTGTGATCAGCTGTCCGGCCGCGTCGACGACGTGGTAGCGGAGGAAGGGGGGGCCGAAGAGGTCGACCCCGAAGAAGACGAGGTCGCCGGTCTCGGGGTCCGCCTTGGGGTGGGCGCACATCGGCGACGCCAGCGTCCCGTCGAAGTCGTAGACCTGTGCGCGCTCGAGATCGGCGGAGAGCCTGTGTGGGAATCCGGACTCCATGAGGGCGAGGGTGATGCCGCCGTGAGCGATCACGTGGGTGTTCGCCTGGCTGTCCACCGGTTCGGCGGGGCCGCGCGGGGCGGCGGTGCCCACTTTGGCCGCGAGGGCCCGGGTGCGCACCCACCGGTTGCGGTACCCGGTCGCCCTCCCGCCGGACAGCGAGATCGAATGGACCATGCCGTCACCGGCGAACCAGTGGTAGTCGGCGGGATCGGCGGGCACCGACACCGGGTTGGGTCCGTTGCGGAGCAGCCGGCCCTCGAGATCGGGGGGGAGGACGCCGGTCACCGGGAGTGGGCCGTCGGTGCGTTCGTCGAGCACCGGGGCGAAGTTGTCTTCGAGGTACGGGTTCGCCATCGGGGTTCCTCGCGCTCGGCACCGGTGACCCGACCGGCCGGGGGGCGATCGTAGCGTCCGATCCCGGGTTGGCGACGTGGCAGGCTGAGGCGATGGCCGGTCTCCTCGAGGACCTCCGATTCCGGGGGTTGATCCACCAGATGACCGACCCCGCGTTGGGTGGGCGGCTCGATGCAGGCGGCCTGACCGTCTACAGCGGGTTCGACCCCACGGCGGACAGCCTCCACGTCGGGCACCTGCTCCAGGTCTGCACCCTCCGCCGCCTCCAGGAGGGCGGACACCGGCCGATCGCCCTCGCCGGCGGTGGAACCGGGCTCATCGGGGACCCCGGAGGCAAGTCCGAGGAACGGGTCCTGCTCAGTGACGAGGCCCTGGCGGCCAACCTCGCCGGGATCCAGCGCCAGCTGGCGCGGTTCGTGGAGTTCGACCGGGACGCCCGAGGTCCCGCGGCGCTGCTCGTCGACAACGCCGACTGGCTGCGGTCCATGGACCTGTTCGCCTTCCTCCGCGACGTGGGCAAACACTTCACCGTGAACCAGATGGTGGCGAAGGAGTCGGTCCGGGCACGGCTCGAGCGCGCCGACCAGGGGATCTCGTTCACCGAGTTCAGCTACATGCTCCTCCAGGCCTACGACTTCCTCCACCTCTTCGACGCGTACGGATGCACCGTGCAGCTCGGCGGGAGCGACCAGTGGGGGAACATCACCCTGGGCATCGAGCTCGTTCGCAAGGTGCGCCAGGCAGAGGCGTTCGGTCTCACCACCCCGCTGGTGCTCAAGGCCGACGGCACCAAGTTCGGCAAGACCGAGTCCGGTTCGGTCTGGCTGGACCCGGACCGCACCAGCCCCTACCAGCTCTACCAGTTCTTCCTCCGGAGCGAGGACGCCATGGTCGGGACCTACCTCCGGTACTTCACCTTCCTCTCCCACGAGGAGATCCTGGCCCTCGACGCCTCGATCGCCGCACATCCCGAGCGGCGGGAGGGCCATCGCGAGCTCGCCCGACAGGTCTGCACGCTCGTCCACGGCGAGTCGGAGACCGCCCGGGCCGAGCAGGCGTCGGCGGCCCTCTTCGGAGAGGACGTGGCGGACCTCGACGAGCGCTCGCTCCTCGATGTCTTCGCCGACGCGCCCTCCAGCCAGCTGGCGCGGACCCGACTCGACGACGGGGGCGTGCTGTTGGTCGATCTACTGGCCGAGGCCGGCCTGGTCGCGTCCAAGAGCCAGGCCCGCACGGCGGTGGCCCAGGGGGGCGCCTACGTCAACAACCGTCGCGAGGACGATCTGACCCGCAGGGTGGTCCCCGCCGATCTGGTGGCGGACCGGTACCTGGTGCTCCGCCGCGGCAAGAAGGACTATCACCTCGTCCGATTCGGATGAGTCCACGACGGACCGGTGTGTGGGCGAAGGGGACCTCGTCGGTACCGGTCCTACACTGGCTCCCATGAGCGCACCCGGCAGTCACGACTCCGGTGGGTCGGCGGTCCGTCTGACCACCGGGCTCCCCGAGACGGCGCTGCCGGAGGAGCCGGCCGCTGTCCGGGCGTCCCTCGAGGCGGCGTTGGCCCAACCGGCCGAGCGTCGTCGTCATGCGGTCTCCGACGTGGTGCGGTCCGAGCCCGGATCCATGGCGTCATGGGCGGCACTCGGCTCGCTCGCCCGTGACGACGTCGAGGCGTACGCCTGCTTCCGGGTCGGCTACCACCGGGGTCTCGACGCGCTCCGCAGGGCCGGGTGGAAGGGGTCGGGACTGGTCCGCTGGGCCCACCCGTCCAACCGGGGGTTCCTCACCTGTCTCGATGGTCTCCGGTCCGCAGCCGGGGCCATCGGTGAGCACGCCGAAGAGGAGCGCTGCGCCCAGTTCCTGCGACAGCTCGACCCCGACTGGAGCCAGGACTGGACCGGCTTCCCGGCCTGATGCGCGCCCACGGCCGGCACGTGCGCCGTGCTGTCCGGTGGACCTGTGCCCGGGGCGCGGTGCTCCTGGTGCTCGGTGCCCTCCTCCTCACCGGCTGTGCCGGGCAGGAGCAGTCGGGCCCGCCGGGTGCCCGGGTCACCACCTGGGTTCAGGGTGCCGGTGGCGGTTCCGCGATCGGCACCGTCGAGGTGGACAGTCGCAACATCGACCAGGCCCTCGCCCACCACGACGCCCCTGCCTCCGTCCGGACCGTCTGCGCGTTGCTGACCAACGATGCCGAGACGGCCATCGGCAACCTGCCCACACCCGACACCCTCCTGACCGATGAGCTCAATACCGCATTCGAGGACGCCGCCGCAGCGGGGGACGACTGCTACTCGGGCGCCGGCGGAAACGTCCACCTGCTCCGGCGCTCCGCCTCGGAACGGGCCAAGCTCGGGCCGCTGCTGCTGACAGCGGTCGACCGGATCACCGAGGTGACCGGGCACACCCCGACGACCGCCACCACCGCGCCCCAGGCCGGCTCCGACGACCCCTTCTCCGGGACCTGATGGGCGGTCGTCCGTCGTTGTGCTGCAGGCTGCCCGACGGTCATGGTCGGCACTGACCCGGTCGGGCCGATCCCGGCGGGTCGTGACCCGGCAGCGTACGACCGACTGCGGCGGCGCGTGCTGTGGGCGATGCCCACCGGCCTGTTCGTCGTGGGGAGTCGGAGTGGGGCACGGCGCAATCTGATGACCGCCAACTGGGTGATGCAGGTTGCGACCGCGCCCAAGTTGGTTGCGGTTGCCCTCGAGTCCGGCTCGGTCACGCGCGCGCTCGTGGAGGAGAGCGGGTTCTTCTCCGTCAACCTGATCGGCATCCGCGACCGGGCGCTCGTCCGGCGGTTCGTGAAGCCGGTGCGCGAGGTGGAGCTCGACGCCGAGGGGATCACCGTCTCGCTGCAGGGAGAAGCAGTGCACGAGGTGACCGGTGGCCTCCCCTGCCTGGCCGCCGCGCTGGCCTGGTTGGCCTGCGAGGTGCGCGACGTGCACCCCGCGGCCGGGGAGCGGGAGGCGAGCCACGTGCTCTTCGTGGGAGAGGTGGTCGACGTGGGTGCCCCGGCGCCCGCACGCGGGCAGGAGGGTACGGAGCCCACGGAGACCATGGAGGCCCTCCGGATGGGGGACACCCGCATGAGCTACGGCGGGTGAGGTCGTCTGTGGGCGCCGGTCAGGTCCCGGCCGCCCCGCCTCCCGGTCTGAGGTCGATCCGGAAGACGAGGATGCCTTCCTCGATCGACACGTCGGCGTCACCCAGCATGGCGAAGTCCATGAAGTCGAGCTGGGCCTGTTCCTTGAAGCGCTGCCGCTCGGGACCCTCCACCGGTGGGAGGCCCCTGGTGCGGACCGCCTCGGCCCGGGCCCGGAAGCGCTGGACCATGTCCGCGGGATCGAACGTGTCGGCCACGGAGCGACTGTAGCGGCCTGCCGCCGGACCGATCGCCGTGGTCGCGACCGGGCGGCCCCCGCACTACACTGGAGTGATTGTGAACGGCGGTGCCCGCCGCCGGAGGCGCGGGTATCGGGCCACCCAGGTGGGGCAAGGAGTTGTTTCCGTTGAAGAAGGGACGCCATCGCCGCTTCGAGGAAGCGCGAAGCCTGAAACGGTCGGTCGCCACGGCCAGCAGGAGCTGCCCCGAGTGCGGTGCCGAACCGGACGACGAGCACGCCTCGTGGTGCCTCGCCACAGAGGACGCCTACGACGACATCCTCGGCACCTCACCGCGGGACGCGTCGGCCGCTGAGGACGACCCGTTGGCCGAGTAGGCCCAGCGCCGTCCGGCGTACGCTCAGCGCCGCACGGTCGGGTGCGGCAGCAGGGTGACCTGCGCCCTCGCGCCGGTGCGGTCGTCGAGGTAGGCGGCGAGCCGCTTGTAGACCTTCGGCCCCGCCATCGTCTCGAGCTCGGTGCGCATGGTCTTGTAGACGGGCTCGTCTCCGGTGAAGGCCGCCGGGTCCTCGGTGCACCACCAGTGGAACTCCTCTCCGCCCTCTCCCCAGTGGCGCCGGTCCCACTGGCGGACCACCGACGTGACCCGGCCGTCCGGGGCCGTCTCGTCCTCGCGCCGGAGCGGGAGCTGCCAGCAGACCTCGGGCTTGAACTCGACGTGGCTGCGGCCCGCGGCCTGGGCGGCCAGATGCAGGGCGCACCCTGGGCCGGCTGCGAAGCCGGGGCGGTTGAGGAAGATACAGGCCCCGTCGACGAGCCGGGTACCGAGGTCACCGTCGGCCAGCTTCTTGACGACACCGCGCTGTCCCTTGGCGTGGAACTGCCAGAGCTCGGCCGGCAGCTTCTTCGCAGCCTTCTCGACGGCGCGTGCATCCTTCTTCCCGGTGAAGTGGGCCCCGTACGAGCAGCAGCCCTGGACCAGCTCGGGGGCCGGTCCGGTGAGCACCCCCTGGCACCCGCAGCCGAAGATGCACGTCCACCCGCTGACGAGGAAGGTGACGTCGAAGAGCCAGGTCCGCTCCTCGTCGGGATCGTCGAAACTGACCCATTCGTGTGCGTCGGCGGGCACGTGCTTGTGGGGAGACGGCACGCCCTTATGATGGCAGGCATGAGTGACGACCGTGACCAGGGTGTGCCGGTACTGACCATCACCCCCGAAGCCCGTGCGACCGTGCTCGAGGTGCTCGCCAACGAGAGCGAGTCGGACAACCTCGCGCTCTGGCTCGAGGTCAGCGGGGAGAACAACGGGGCGTACGCCTACGACATGTACTTCGAAGCCCTCGCGGACGCCGCGGACGGTGACACCGTCCAGCGCGGGGACGACCTGCCGGTGGTGGTGCCAGCGGCCAGCGTCGACCGGCTGCAGGGGGCAACGCTCGACTGCGTGACCGACGCCTCGGGCGAGAGCGGGCTGGTCATCGTCAACCCCAACACGCCGCCGGTCCCGACCTTCCAGAGCATGGCCTCGCTGCCCGAGATCGACCTCTCCGATCCGCTCGCCCAGCGCGTGCACTCGGTCCTCGAGGAGCAGGTCAATCCGAGCATCGCCGCACACGGGGGACGCGCCGATCTGGTGGCCGTCGACGACGCCTCCGTCTACCTGCGGTTGAGCGGCGGCTGCCAGGGATGCGGCATGGCCAAGGCGACGCTGGCCCAGGGCATCGAGGTGATCCTCCGCGAGGCGATCCCCGAGATCGTCCACATCGTCGACGTCACCGATCACGCCGACGGGACCAACCCCTACTACGAGCCCGCCCACAGCTGAGTCGCCGTCGGGCGCCGCCCCGGCGGGGTGGCGATCACGGCAGCGGGCCGGCCATGCCCGTTTGCGGCCCGCTCGTCCGGTACCTTGCGGTGGGTGGACAGCATCCTCGTCGCCGGTGCCGCAGCGGCCGGTGCCGTGGGTGGCGCGGTGCTCGATCCCCTCGGCCAACGACTGGCGGACCGTAGCCGGGCGGCAGACGAGCGCCGGAGGGCCGAGCGGGCCCACCGCCGGGCCGAGGAGGACGCGGCACGGCGGGCCGCCCCCGCCGAGGCCACGACCGGGACGGTGACGGCAGTGCCGTCACCCGACGAGCCGTCCACACCCGACCTCGAGACACCGGTCGACCCGCCCCGTCACCTGCTGCCCGAGGGTCCGTCGGCCATCCGGACCCTGGGCGCGTCGGTTGCGACCGCCGGCCTCTGCGGCGCGGCCGCCGGTCGGTTCGGCCCGCATTTCCTGCTCCTTCCCTTCTGTGTGTTCTTCGCCATGCTGGTGGCCGTTTCGGTGACCGATCTCACGCACCGGCTGGTGCCGCGACAGCTGGTCTACGGCGGCCTCCTGGTCATCGTCCCGCTGCTGGTCGTGGTGGCGGCCGCCGACGGCACCTGGCACGACCTGGCCGGCAGCGCTATCGCCGGGGCAGTGGCCTTCGGCGTCTTCTTCGCGGTCTGGTTCCTCGTACCGAGGGGGATGGGATTCGGGGACGTCCGGCTGGCGGGCGCCATCGGCATCACGGTCGGCTTCCTCAGCCTGTTGCACGCCTACGTGGCCTTCCTCGCCGGCTTCCTCCTCGGGATGCTCTTCGGCCTGGCGATGCTGGTGGGCTCCCCGTCCGGGCGCAAGACGCACATCCCGTTCGCGCCCTCACTCGCCGCCGGGGCGGTCGTGGCCGTGTTCTGGGGCGGTTCACTGGCCCAGAACCTCTTCCATGCGGGAGCTTGAGCGTTCCCTGCGGGCGCACGGTTCTCCCCCGGCGCCCGTGACCCGGGCGCGCGGCCCGGTAGAGCCGTTGGTCGCCCCGAGTAGATTTGCGCCGATGCTGCGTTTCCTGACCGCCGGAGAGTCCCACGGACGAGCACTGGTGGTGATCCTCGAGGGGGTGCCGGCCGGTCTGCCGGTGACCAAGGAGGACGTCCAGCACGGATTGGCCAGGCGTCGGCTCGGGTTCGGGAGGGGTCCGCGCATGCGCTTCGAGGCCGACGAGGTGACCCTGGTCGGCGGCATACGCCATGGCCGCACGCTCGGCGGGCCGGTGGCAATCGAGATCGCCAACACCGAATGGCCGAAGTGGGAGGACGAGATGTCGCCGGCACCCGGCCTGCCGTCCAAGGTGCTGACCCAACCCCGTCCCGGACACGCCGACCTCTCGGGGATGCTCAAGTACGGCCTCGCCGACGCCCGCGACGTCCTCGAACGGGCTTCGGCGCGGGAGACCGCGGCGCGGGTGGCGGCCGGGACGGTGGCCAAGCTCTTGCTGGGTCAGGTCGGGATCGAGGTGCTGAGCCACGTCGTCCAGCTGGGGTCCGAGCGGGCCGACCCGGGGCCACTCCCACAGATGGAGGATCTCGCCCGCATCGACGAATCCGAGGTGCGCTGTGCCGACGCCGACGCAGCGGCGCGCATGGTCACCGCGGTCAAGGCGGCGGCGAAAGCCGGTGACTCGCTCGGTGGGGTGGTGGAGGTCGTCGCCCACGGGGTCCCGGTCGGACTGGGGAGCCACGTCCAGTGGGATCGGCGGATCGACGGGCTGCTGGCTCAGGCGCTCATGAGCATCCAGGCGGTCAAGGCGGTCGAGATCGGGGAGGGGTCCGAGCTCGCCGGCCTGCGTGGCTCGGTGGCCCACGACGCCATCCGGATGGCCGGTCCCGCGTCGGACCCGGCCGAGGAGTCCGCCGCCCGCCTCGGAGGCGGCTACACGCGTGACACCCACCACGCCGGTGGGATCGAGGGGGGGATCACCACCGGATCCCCGGTGATCGCCCGGGTGGCGATGAAGCCACTGGCCACGCTCAACCGCCCGGTGCTCGGCACGGTCGACGTGGCGACCGGGGAATCGACCGTCTCGTTCAAGGAGCGCACCGACGTCACGGCGGTCCCCGCCATGGGTGTCGTCGCCGAAACGATGGTCGCGCTGGTGCTCGCCTCCGAGGCGCTGCGCAAGTTCGGGGGCGACTCGGTCGCGGAGTTCCGCCGCAACCGGAACGGCTACCTCGGGACGCTCGGCGCGACGCCCTCCGCCGCGGGCGCGGCCGCGGTCGATGGCTGACCACGTGATCCTGGTGGGGATGATGGGGGCCGGCAAGACCACCGTTGGGCGCCAGGTCGCCGAGCGGCTCGGGTGGGCCTATCTCGACTCCGATGCCGAGGTGGAGGCCGCCACCGGGTCGACCGTGCCCGAGCTGTTCGTCGCCCGTGGCGAGGCCGCCTTCCGGACCGAGGAGTCCCGGGTGCTGGCGGAGGCCCTCGCACGCACCGACCCGGTGGTGGTGTCGGCGGCCGGAGGGAC
The DNA here is from genome assembly GCA_963753905.1 of uncultured Acidimicrobiaceae bacterium. Taxonomy (GTDB): domain Bacteria; phylum Actinomycetota; class Acidimicrobiia; order Acidimicrobiales; family RAAP-2; genus Bog-756. Next base: position 1,208,772 of record CAVWDZ010000001.1, read on the forward strand.
GGTCCTCTCCGAGGAGAACCGCCGGCTGCTCAAGCGCTCGGGCCCCGTGGTGTGGCTCCGTGCCGAGCCGTCCACCCTGACCGCCAGGGTCGGGGACGGCACCGGACGCCCCCTGCTCGGCGGTGATCCGGCGGCGGCGCTCGCCGAGCTCGACGAGGTGCGCCGTCCGTTCTATGCGGAGGTGGCCGACGTGGTGGTCGACGTCGACGGCCTGCCCACCGGCGAGGTGGTCGACCGGGTGCTGGCCGCGGCCCGCGGCGGGCAGCCTTGCTGATGCGGATCGTCCCGGTCGAGCTCGGTGAGCGGCGCTACGACGTGCTGGTGGGGGAGGGGGTCCGTCACGAGCTGGCCCGGGTGGTGGCCGCAACGGTGCCCGGGGCCAGGCGCGCCGCGGTGGTGACCCAGGAGCGGATCGGGGTGCAGGTCGACCCCGGGCTCCCGAGCGAGGTGTTCACCGTGCCCGACGGCGAGCAGGCCAAGTCGATGACCGTGGTCGAGGAGCTGTGCCGGGGCTTCGCGCGCTCCGGTCTCAGCCGGGCCGACGTGGTGGTGGCGGTGGGCGGTGGGGTGGTCACCGACATCGCGGGGTTCGCGGCGGCCTCCTTCCACCGTGGCACCGCGTACGTGACGGTGGCGACGTCCCTGCTGGCGCAGGTCGATGCGGCCATCGGCGGCAAGACCGGGGTCAACCTCCCGGAGGGCAAGAACCTGGTCGGCGCCTTCTGGCAGCCGAGCGCCGTCCTCTGTGACACCGGCGTCCTCGCCAGCCTCCCGCCGCGCGAGTGGGCTTCGGGGCGCGGCGAGGTGGCCAAGTACGCGTTGCTCGGTATCGGATCGGCGACGGGCGGACCTCCTGCACCGGATCTCGAGCTCGAGGAGCAGGTGGCCCGGTGCGTCGCGATCAAGGCCGCCGTGGTGGCGGCAGACGAGCGGGAAGGAGACCGCCGGATGCTGCTCAACTACGGGCACACCCTGGCGCACGCCCTCGAGGCCGCGTCCTTCGGCGGGGAGGGCGCCGCGCTCGGTCACGGCGAGGCGGTGGCGGTGGGGTTGGTCTACGCGGCCCTGCTCGCCCGGCGGCTGGGTCGGATCGACGCAGACGCGGTCGACCGTCACCGCCAGGTGGTCGCCGCCTTCGACCTGGCGACCGCCCTGCCCACTGGGGCCCGGGCGGAGGAATTGCTCGGGTTCATGTCCCGGGACAAGAAGTCCAGGGGCGATCTCACCTTCGTCCTCGACGGCCCCCGGGGGGTCGAGGTCGTCCGGGGCGTCGACCGGGACGACGTGATGGCTACCCTTGCAGAAATGGAGCATCGGGAGACGGGCGCTCCGGCGTGAGCGCACGCGGGCGGGTGCTGCTCCTCTCCGGGCCGAACCTCAATCTGCTGGGCGAGCGCGAGCCGGAGGTCTACGGCACCACGACCCTCGACGAGCATGTCGCCGCAGCGCGGGCCGCGGCCGAGGACCTCGGGTTCGAGCTCGAGCACGTCCAGTCCAACCACGAAGGCGACCTGATCGGTGCCGTCCAGGGCGCGCGCGGCTCCGCGGTGGCCATCATCGTCAACGCGGGCGCGTTGACCCACACCTCGTGGTCGCTGCACGACGCACTGGCCGCCTTCGACGGGATCGTGGTCGAGCTCCACCTCTCCAATCCGGCTGCCCGGGAGCCGTATCGCCACACGTCGACCATCGCTGCCACCGCCGACGGCTCCATCGCCGGGTTCGGCGGTCTCGGCTATGCGTTGGCCGTCGAGGCGGTGGCCCGGATCCTCGACGGGCGCTCGTGACGCCGGCCGAGCCGACGCCGTCCGACGGGATGCCGTCCGACGACGCGAGCCCGCTCCCGCCGCTCCGGGTGGACGGCCGTCTCGACCGGGTCCGGGCCCTGCTGGCCACGGCGGGCGGCGCAGACGATCCGGTCGACGCCCTGCTGGTCACAGAGCCGTCCAACCTGCGCTGGCTGACCGGGTTCTCCGGCTCGGCCGGCCTGTTGCTGGTGACCGGGGAGACCGCGCTGCTCACCACCGACGGACGCTACCGGTCACAGTCCGAGGAGCAGCTCGCCGCGGCAGGCGTCGCCGGGGAGGTCGACGTACAGGTGGGCGGGGTGGCCGCCCAACGCGAGGCGCTGGCAGCGGCCCTGGCGGGAGCGGGACGCCTCGGACTCGAGGCCGACCACGTGAGCTGGGCGGCGGTGCGTACCTGGGAGTCGGTGTTCCCCGGAGCCGAACTGTTCGCCACGCGTGGCGTGATCGAGGGACTCCGCGCGGTCAAGGAGGACGGCGAGCTGGCACGGATGGCGCGGGCCGCGGACATCGCGGATGCAGCCCTCGCCTCGGTGCTGCCCCTGCTCGCCGCATCGGGACGGCCCGCAAGGACCAACCGCCCGCTCACCGAGGCCGCCTTCGCAGCCGCCCTCGACCACGCCATGCGCGAACGCGGGGCGGAGGACCGGGCGTTCGAGACCATCGTGGCCTCGGGCGAGAACTCGGCCAAGCCGCACGCCCGCCCCGGCGCCAGGGAGATCCGAGCCGGGGACCCAGTCGTGGTCGACTTCGGTGCTGTCTTCGACGGGTACCGGTCGGACATGACCCGTACCTTCTGCATCGGGGGCCCGCCCACCGGCGAGCTGGCCGCCGTCTTCGACGTGGTGTCCGCCTCGCAGCGTGCAGGAGTCGACGCGGTCGAGGCCGGCGTGGCAGCGGACGTGGTCGACCGGGCCTGCCGCGAGGTCATCGCCGCGTCGGGCTGGGCCGAGCGCTTCGAGCACGGGACGGGCCACGGCGTGGGACTCGACATCCACGAGGACCCTCCGGTCGGCCCGGGTTCGACTGCTATCCTCGCCCCCGGCACCGTGGTCACCGTGGAACCCGGCGTGTACCTTCCCGCAGTCGGCGGGGTCCGGATCGAGGACATGCTGGTGGTCACAGGGAACGGCAGCCGCACGTTCACCCGGTTCCCGAAGGAAGTCGCCGTCTGATGTCCGTCTCCACCAACGATCTCCGCAACGGGATGACCCTCGACCTGCCGGAGGGCCTGTTCAACGTCGTCGAGTTCCAGCACGTCAAGCCCGGCAAGGGCGGTGCCTTCGTGCGCACCAAGCTCAAGAACCAGCGGACCGGTGCGGTCATCGAGCGCACCTACCGGGCCGACGAGAAGCTCGAGCAGGCGATCATCGAGAAGCGGGAGATGCAGTTCCTCTACCGGGACGGCGCCGACTACGTCTTCATGGACACCAGCTCCTACGAGCAGCTCCAGGTGGAGACCGGCATGCTGGGCGACGCGGCGAGCTACCTGAAGGAGGGGGACGACGCGGTGCTCCAGTTCTTCGGGGCCGAGATCATCGGGGTCGACCTGCCGGCAGCGGTCGAGCTCACGGTGACCGAGACCGAACCAGGTCTGCAGGGCGATCGTGTGTCCGGCGCCCGCAAGCCGGCCACCGTGGAGACCGGGCTGGTCATCCAGGTCCCGCTGTTCGTCAATCCGGGCGAGAAGGTCAAGGTCGACACCCGGTCCGGGGAGTACCTGACCCGGGCCTGAGCCCGCAGTCGACCTGTCCGGCCCGGCCTCGGCTCGGGCCTGCACCCGCCGCGTATGGATCCCGCACCCCGCCACCAGTCCCGCGAACGGGCGCTGGCCCTGCTCTACGAAGCCGACCTCAAGGGAGCCTCCGCCGGCGAGGTGCTCGCAGCCCTACCGATGACCCCGGACGACTATGTGGTGAGGCTGCTCGAGGCGGTCGGGGAGCGGACCGACGAGATCGACGCCCTGGTGAATGCTGCGGCCATCGGGTGGGATCTCGCCCGGATGGCGGCTGTCGACCGCAACGTGCTCCGGCTGGCCACGGCCGAGCTGCTGGCCTGCGACGACGTCCCGACGGCTGTCATCCTCAACGAGGCGGTCGAACTGGCCTCCGCCTACTCGACCGATGACTCCGGCAGGTTCGTCAACGGGGTGCTGGCGACGGTGGCCGCCCGGACCCGCGGCTGACCGCCCCGGTCCCGCCGCCGCACGGCGCGCGCGCAGCGACCCGTAACATCGGCCGCACCGGCCGTGCCTGGGCACCCGCTCCCGGGAACGGAACCCCGCGCCTCCAAGGAACGCGATGACCTCGAGCGACACCCTGGGCACTGCGCCCGACACGCCCCCCGGTCCCGAACGCGGCGGGGTGCTGGCCGGCCTCGACCCGCAGCTGAAGCGTCTCGCGCTGGTGGTGGTGATCGGGAGCATCATGTCGATCCTCGATAGGACCAGACGCTAAATAACGGGACAGTACCCGGGCGAGCGCAAGTTTGCACTCGCCCACTGATCAGGGATTATGCGTAAGCAGGTGGCCTGCTGGTGCGTACAGCCAAGACCGATTCAACTGGTCCGTACAGCTGGTCACCGTGGCTTCCACCACCAATCTCCGTGAAGGTGTAGCCGGTTCCGAACGGGGTGGCCGTCATGTAGTGATCGTCATCCTCAATGCCTGTGTACTCGTAAGCATCCAGGAGAAACGACTTCGGGACACACTGGTGCCAGCCATCGGGTAATAGCACCTTGGTTACCTCTTTGCAGTTGATTGCCAGACTCATCTGGTTACCTCCGTTAGCACTCGCTCCATGCGAGTGCTAAAAGTTACAACGCTGTAGTTCGGGAAGTCAACAGGTTGTGTGCAACCAGGGATTCGGTGTGCCCTGCTGTGCTTCGTTCTAAGGGTCGATCCGCCCGGTAGTCCGTCCGTACCGCTCGACAGCTGAACGTGACCACAGCCGACGACTGAGCCTTGCCTCGATGCCATTCCGACCCACAAACAACTGAACCGGCCCATTCCATTCATCCATCGCAAGGAACGGCTCACTACTTCTGTGCCCAGGAAAGACTTCGCTCCACATCACGGTGATGGTCGGTAGCTGACTAGTCATGAGAGACATTCTGCCCCAGGGACAGTTGACCTGGGGTTCGGTTACCAACTTGCGGACAACCTGGACCGGCCCTACTGCTGAGGCCTCGCATACGAGTAGTCAGGGTCAATGCCTTGGACGAAGCAGCCCGGAGGTGGGTCGATCGTCTCGAAAGTAACGTGCACTTTGACGGTCCACGTGAACACGCCCGACCGGTTGGGTATCTGCCAGGGCTGACCTGGGGCGAATGTCCCGAATAAGTCGCCACCGCCAGTGAACACGGCCCACGCCTGAATCTCGCCCGCAACGTCTGTGCCGTTGAGAGGTGGGACCGTCACCGTGCCTGATGCCTGCATCTCGTGCAGGCTAACCAGGTGGCACGTCTTTGGGGTGATGACGAATCCCGACCAGTTGAGCGAAGTGGGCGGTGGCGGCTGCAGGCGGATCAGAAGGGGAGCGCCCACCCAAGTGGTTGTCGGAGCAGAGGAACCAATCCCACTACAGGCAGCGCCTCCGATGGCGAGGGTGACCAACCCTACGATTACCGTGCGCCGCATCTAGGAATCTTCGCACGGCCCTGGCTGCTCTAGAGTCACCTCGTGCACCGGGTACTGACGGCGGGTGTGGTGGTATCTCTGACGTTGCTTGCAGCTGGGTGCAGTCATCCATCTCTGGCGAACGACCAAGCAGCTGTCAACCAAGCACAGAGTGCCGTCAACGCCGATCAAACTGCACTTAGCAACGATCAAGCTACATACCAATCTGATTCGAACCAATCGACTTCGGTATCCAGCTTGGTTCAATGCACCGAAGACCCTTCGAGTTGTCCTCCAAACCCGCAACTTGCTAAGGATCAAGCTGTGATCAACAGGGCACAGGCCAAACTCAAAGCGGATCAGTTCAAACTGCAGGTTGCTCAAGATCAGTTGAAGAAGGACGAAGGATGACCATCAACCTCAAGGAGCACTAATGGACAAGTTCAGGAACATTTCAGCCTCACGTTGGGCCGTGACAGGGATCGCAGTTGTCGCAGTGCTGATCCCAGCCACGTTCGGAGTGGTAGCAGTGAGTGCATCAGCGACCACGCCTACACCTGCCACTGCATCGACCACAACGCTCTACCAGCAGGAGGGCAATGGAGGTGCGATCAGTACCACTGGCACCACCATCGTTGCGATTTCACCCTACGTGCCAGCAGGCACCTATCTGGTTTCGGCAACACTTGACGTTTCACTGAGTTCGATATCGGACATCACGTGTGGTATCGGTAGCAACGCCTCGGGTAGCACAGTTCACGGGTCGCAAGGCAGCACAAGCAACTTCAACAACGGCGGCATATCGCCACTACCAGGAAACGTCGCATTGAGCGCCACGGCAGTTTTGACGAAACCCCTTAATCGGATCGAGTTGAGTTGCAATGCGTACGGCTCGGTTTCAGTGATCAACTATTCAGTGACCGAGCAGGCAGTCGCCAAGTTGATTTTGAACTGACTCCGACCAACCCTGAGAAATGAGAACACCCCGGCACCATCAAACCGGGAGGCTTCCTTCTATGCGCTCGATACGGTGCAAGAACGGCGCACCGGAGCAGCAACGCAGGCTGTAGGGAAGAAGGAGGTAACCACCTGCAGCGTGCGAAGTAGACCGGCCATCATGCTGGCTAAATACATGATGACCGGCCAGCGCAAGGATGCCTTAGCCCTGCGTTCCCTCTGACCTAAGCCGTCGCTGCATTTCTTCAAGTTGGCCGATGGTCAAATCTGCCTTGCGTGCAAGCCGTTGCCGTTCCCTTAGGTCGGCTCGGAACCGGGGATCGTTCTCCCATTGGCTTTGACTGATTGCAACATCGGACAAATCTTCGGTTCCTTCACCCTCGTCCGGTTCCGCTACGTGGACGAGTGTCGGGAGCGTTCCTCGTCGGAGCATTCCGTCCGGCATGACTTCCAAAAACTGCAGCGTTGCCGGATCCACTGTGCTTCGGTCGTTGGAGAGATACCATTTCTTCACTCGCTCTGCCCTGGCAATGAATCGATCAATCCAGAAGTTTACGAATCGTTCTAGCTGCTTCTCGTAGTCCTTGCGGTTAATGTGCATTTGCAGCGGTGACTTACCGCTAGCGTCGAAGACACTAAGCATTCCGTCCTTACCAGGTCGCCCGTACAACTTGCACAGCATCTGAACCCACACTTCTCGTGGCTTCGGACGAAAGTCAAAGAAATCTAGGTTCGGCTGCTGGTGCGGATCGTTGGTGTCCAACGGTCGGGTTGGGTTCTGGTATGCGTTGGGAATGCTTGTAACGGTCATGCTCATGATAGGGACTCCAGTTTCATTTCTCGGATGATTTCTTGTATTTCCTTGTGGCTCCGCTCGGCTTCCCGGCGCTCATCTTCTAGTGCCTCGCTGTACAGCTGCAGCAAGTCCCGCTGCCGTCGGGTGAGCCGTGAACGTGAACGGCCAGCCCCGTCCTGCATAGGTAGTGCCCACGACTGAGCACCACCGGAGACACCACCACCAACGGAGCCGTCCTCAACACCTCCACCCAACTCCATGTTGGAGAAGTCAGGGTTCGGGTTGGATCCACTACCGTCGCTCGCTGCGCTCTTGGCATCGTTGAGAGAAACACCGTGCTTCGCCAGTAGCTTGGTCACTCGTCCGTGTGCGTCACCGAGGTGCTGTCCGGCTGCGAGGATTGAACCAACTGCAGGGACTAGCTCATTGATCGTTGCCTTACTGAGCACGGCTCCCGCTCTGCATTCAGTCTCGGCGTAGTCCACCATGCGCCATGCTCGTGCGAGTGAACGCTGCGCAGCTTCCACGCTCGTACTCTCGTATGCCGGGTTTGCACCAATAAGGGAAAAATCGCTCAACCCACCAAAGTGGGAGATGGTCCGCACGGTCTGCTGTGCGTTCCACGAGTCTCGGAACCCGTTCCCTCTTTGGAAAGCGAAACTCATCTTTGCCAGGATGCCCGTACTGCATGCCGCCGCAGCATCATTGACATCTGCTCGACGTGCATCACCTACGGCTCGCATATTCACACCATACGAGTCTTCGACCCATGTCATCGAACCTGGACCGCTACGTACCCAACTCGCCGCCAGCGGGATCATCGACTGGTTGTGAGCAACCAACAGGGCCACACGATTTTGCTCCAGTCCCTTGGTCGCACCCGGCTTGACGTACTCACTGAAGTAGCCCTGTGGTCCGATGCCATCGAACACCCTGCCTTCGGAGTTGAAGACGATCGGGTACCCGGTGAATATCAACTCATCCTTGCCGCCGCCACGCACCTCTAATGGTTCGGTGCTGTAGCGCACTTCTGGCAGTCCGTCATCGGTGCGCACATCACTCTTACGGTGGCGGAGGTGCTTTGCAGCTGGCACGTTGTCGGATCCGTTTGTAAGCCAGTCTGGCATTACGGGAAGTTTGGGCATACCCTGTTTCTGCCAATGCTTCTTTATGTGAGCGTGAATGGCGGATTGACTGAACTTGGTGCTCAACGGTGCAGCACTAATGGCGTTCTGCAAATCCTTTTTGCTACCGGGTGCAATCGGGAAACCAATATGCCCATACGGTGACTTGAGTGCGTGACCAGCTGCAGCAAGCTTCACCAAATCGGATTGCTTAAACTTCCGCCGGATTTCATCTTCGGCTTGCTCTGCTCGGATTCGTTCTGCGTCATTCATTGTTGTTCCTTCCGGTGGTCCGGATGCTCATCTTCAACCCATGGACGTAACCACACATCTTCAAGTGCTGCAGCGAATCGGTCGTACCGTTCACGCTCGTTCGGTAGCTCGACACCATCACGCCGAAAGGTGCGGCCAATGATTGACTCACCCGTGTACCGGCGTGGTCCTTCGGTCGGCTCGTCAAATCCTGTCTTCATGTTTCATCTTCCTTCGTGCTCGCCATGCTTGCCACCGGCTGCGTGCAGGTGGTTGCTGGTAATCAAAGACGATTGCTCTTGTGGTGTCCGTACACCAAATGCTCACCAGTCCGGGAAACGAGTTAGTTACTGGCTTGTTGCATTTCCAAGCTGCACACTTCTTTGGCTGCTTCACGGCCTTCGGCTTTGTGGCTTTCTCTTGCTGCAGCTGCATCCGTCGCTGTGCGACTACCTGGTCCATGTCGTAAATCATGACTGCGCACCAACCGGCTCAACGGAGCATGTGCAGTTGCCATGGATGGGGACGAGTCCCGAATCGTCGTCAAGGTCATAGGTGCCTGCAGCATCGGTGCATGTTTGGCACGCTCCCGATTCCGGCACCATCCGATACTGTGATCCGCCACCGGACTCGATGGTGTCTAGGGTCGATGCAGCTGCACCAGACGTGACCGCATCACTTGCCACACGATCCGCCACGGTGGACGGATCCTGTGTCGGATTATCGGCCAACCATCCAATCAGCGCCGGAGCGTAGGTCGCAGCACCAGCCACCAGAGCACCCAACCTGGTTGATGGGTCAGAGCCGTCATCAGTGGGCGCTGACTCGTCCTCATCATCGTTGTAGCCGTCTACATAGGTGTCCGTCAGTGCTGCAGTGGTTGCTGCTGCACTGGCAATGGTCAAAGCGTGGGCAATCCTCGGAGCATGCGTGGCAGCAACAGTTGCTGTCTTCTTGGTGGCTGCTCGTATCTCCGGAGGGAAGAACCGGCGCACGTGCTGGCCTAGCCGTAGCTCCGGTTCCTCGGTGGCAGCACGTAGCTCCGTCAGAGCGTTGAGCACCCGGCGTTGAGTGTCAGTGAGCGCACACGCTTGGTCGATCCGGTTGGCTTGCTGCTCTGTGATCTGCCTGTCCTCGTCAGTGATGATCATGCCGCCACCCAATCCGGAGACAGAATCGTGCGCTTGTTGACTAAGAACGTTTCCGTTTCACCCGTCTTCGTATTGCGGAACACCACCGGTTCTAGGGGTTCTGCTTCGGGTGTTCGTTCAACAGGGATGTAATGCGGGAACCCTCTCCGTGCTGCATCGGCACTATTGCATCCGTAATGCGCTGGCCGAAGACCTTCTATGGCCGTGCATATCCTTCGGCATTCCCAAACCAGCTTTCCCACCTGATCTTCAACACGAAACCCAGGTTTGTGGTCTACCGAGAAACTAAGGGGATGAGGCTTCTTCAAGTCATACCGGATTGGCTTCTGACACAATGCGCAATCTGGATGCCCCGCTCTAATGGTTGCTACTCGTGCTTTCCAAACCGCAGTGTTCTTGAAGGTTCTCCGTGCCATCTGTGCATCGGTAACCGTGTCGTGGTTACTCGGCATTAGTCGTCTTCTATCCCTGCAGCTACACGACTAGCTTTCGTTCTGATTCGCACATCTATTCCGTGTTCATCTGCAAACAAGTACTCAAGGAATGGATCACGTGCCGGATTCACCAGGATGATGCGTTCAAGCGTTGCTTGCAGTTCTCGTGTGATGGCTGGCAATGCCTGCGCAACTGCTCCCGAGGTGCCCGGTGCGACTGCATCCATCTGTCTGGCCAGATTCCGTGCCAGTTCCACCTGCACCTCAACCGCCGAGGTGATCAGGTCGGGCGGAATCTCGGCCACCAGACGATTGACGGATCGTAGGATTGGCTGCGTTGAAGGTCTTCCCATGGCTTGCCTTTCAGGTGCTCGTATTGGTGCTATTGTTTCGTGTTAGCGTGTCCCGCATTTGCGCCGATTGTGCCCATACGCTGGACGTTTGTCCGATTTCGACCGGGTTATTGGGTGCCATCGACCGTTTTTAGCGGACAGAGAAATGCGGAGGACCGGGCGGTCCTGCGTGGATTATGCTAAGGCGACCCTACCCCCCGGTATTTATAGATAATGCGTTCAATAACAGGCACTCCATACAACCAAATCGGTGCCGGTCTATTTGCTTGACCTGCACAAACGCTATCGTTTATTTCTGCTGTCAGGACGACCATCCGTCTTACGGCCCGAACGCACCTGAACCACCTTCACCCGTCTGCGAGGTGGTCCTACCTTTTTATGTGAGCGGTTGTGTCCCTTGCTACTGCTGCCACGCCTGCTAGGCATTCAGCGACCCACCAGGGCGACGGAGAGGTGACCTAGCGTCAAAGTTGCGTGCCGATGTCAACGACCCTGCAGCAATCCAAGACACGTTGCCGGTGAGTGACCACCAGACGAGTACCTGTGAACCGTCCACCTCAACCACCGATCCGATTGCATCATCATGGATGCGGATCACTCGTTCACGTTTGCGGAATGTCATCTTGTCTCAATCAGGTACAGCGGATCGTGTTTACAGCCAACAAGTACACGATCCGGCACTTTAACGGTGTGTGTCTCCGGTGGGAGTTTGATTGTCTTCGTCTTCCTTGGCATTGTGAATGCGGTTGTTTCCCGAATACTGTTCATCGGCACGTAGTGCTGAATGTATCCGTTACTGTGTGCCAACACGTGACACGATCGCCTATCGTCACTAATCCACATGACAATGCCAACCTTCACACCACGGAACTGCATTCGTCTTGCACATACCTCTGTTCCTATTTCAATCGTCATGCTGCATCACTTCAACAATCTGTCTTCTAGTAACCAGTTCATTTCTGACTCATAGATAATGCCCATTTTCAAACAGCTAGCAATCTGGTGTTCCAGCCGTGCTCCAATACTTTGGCAGTAGTCCCGCATGAGAAAAATATGTGAGCAGGTGAGCAGTAACGGCAAATCAATCCGGAGACACACCGCACGATCATTAGCGCAACCCACACTTGCCGTTACTGCTGCAGGGTTAACAGCTTCCCAGTTCCGTTCTGTGAAGTACGTTGCCCAACGTTCAAACTTTTCTAAATAGGAATCTTCACCGGTGATTGAACCGGCTATGTAAATGCGTCTCATTCGACACTCGCCAACCCTGCCACTATTTCCAACTGCTCTATGATTCCCGTAAACCGGTTGTACTCGTCATCACTCAACACAGTGTCATCTGCTGCAGCACGGAGCTGCTGGCAAAGGTTTTTCAAAGCCTCGGAATACGGGTTGGATGGCATATCACTTACCCGAGTACCCGCTGCATTGCTCTCAACGCCACCGGGTCACCCTGCCGCAACTCGACTAGCCGAGCGGTCGCCCACCTGCGACCAGACAGTGACTCGTCAGGATCCTTGGAGATAGCCGCCAATGTCTCCACTAGCTCTTGCATGGTTGCATGAAGGGTATTCGCACCTTCAATCCATTCCGCAACTCTCGCCCTATTGAATCTCCACTGCATCCCGTTACCGATACCGGTAACCGGTTGAATGAACTTCTTGTGTTGGACCCATCTCTGGATAGTTCTCTCTGAGACACCAACGAGTTGGGCAACTTCGGGCAGTGAGAGTGTTTCGGGGCGTGAGGACATAACGGCTCCAATCGGGAGGACACATGCCGTGGTGACAAAAGACGACAAATGTGTACATCTAACAGTACCGTGAAACAGGCCCATGTCGCTAGACAGTCTGCCGCCGAAGCGGCCAAAAGGTAGCGGACAGGGCGCACTTTCTTGCTCGTCGCTATGCTCGTCGCCACCGATGATAGAAACACCTGGTAAATGCGTATGTTCGCCACACATATTTGAACCGACGACACCGAAATGTAGCGGATCGGTAGTGGATCAAATCGTTAGATCCGCTACGGCTCCATACCAGGTCAACGTATACTTTTGGTCAAAAGTAGCGGCTTGAGCCGTTTCCGAGGGAACACGCTATGGCACACCCCCGAACCGACCTCCGGGACCCCTCAGCGTGTATGTTCCCGCTTACACCCGCTACCCCGCTACTTTATATATATATATAGTCTGAACAGGTCTTTAGGGTGTAGCGGATCGGTAGCGGATCGGTAGCGGATCATAATCAATCCGCTACAGTGCCCACCGGGACATCGACACCGAGGTATCGCTCCCACGAATCCTTGAAGTCTTCTCGGAAGTACACTTTAAGAACGGTATTACCGAGTCTTTTGCTCCTTGTGTGAATGCCATACCCTCGGAGCGCATTTGCTAGCTTCACTTGTGTTAACACTGGTTGACCATATTCCAGTTGACTCCATTCCGATTCGTCAAACTTAAGGTCTTCCACTAGTTGGTCGCTGGTTAGGAATGAAACGATACCGGATGGCATTCCATCAAAGATGTCTTTAATATCCCGCAACAAACGTACTTGCTTAGACATCTCGGTAGTCTCTTGGTATTGCAGTTCGCACATCCTCACACAAGCAGACCTAGCATAAGCTTCTATCTCTGGATTCATCAGTGAAGCAATCCAAATCAAACACTCCCAAATGTCTTGTTGTCTGTCTGAGATTTCATCGGGCATTTCAACGTCTGGCATGTCACCCACCGTTTTTGCCCAACTAAGTAACTTGGTGACAATCGCACTAGATCGTTTATCCAGTTTGCGAAACCGATTCGTTACCTCACTTCGTGTCTTCCTCCGAAGGTTGACTACCACTGAGCGATCGTAGATAGTCTCCGGAGGTGTCCCGATACCAGCCGTGGCAACGGCACAGTATGCCTTACTTCGTTTCCTGCTCCGCCCAAAGTTGTCGCACCGTAGATAAATGCTCCCTTTGCGGTAACCGGCGTTAATGAGTGCCCGAAGGTTTCCGTTCTCACCTTCACCGAATACTGTGTCTATTTCATCCAATAGTAGTGTTGGTCGGTTGTCTTCAACTTCACCCACGATTGCTGCAGGTGATGCATTGAACGTAAGTAATGGATTCCAGCATAGCTTGTCCAGCACTTCAAGTGCACGAGTCTTGCCACATTGTTTATCCGGAGCACAAACAGCTAAACGAGGTGTGTTATCAATATGGTCAAGCACATAGGTATGCATCACCCATAGCGCTGCAGCAAACCGCTCAAAGTCAGTTGTGAACACTACAAAGTCTTTAAGAAAGATCATCACTTCCCCGAAGATTTCTAGTGTTTGGTTCTTCTCTGTCATCAGACACTTACCGTTTTAGATGCTTGTCTTTTTAGGAATGCTTGTAAACGGCAATAGTCACAACAATAGAGGCGAGTTCTTCCTTTAGTGTTTTTAAGTTGCTTGATTGGTTTGTTACAGTTCTGACACTTGGTAATGGGTTTTCTAGGCATAATGTTCCTATCATTTGCGTTTGGTTTCGGTACCCTATTGTCCCTCTAAAAACAGTTAAGGGTCAACACACCCGGCATACGTGCAGGTAGGGATTTTGTAATGAACAGTTATACCGGAATAGGAATAGGAAAAGGGACCGGATAAACCGGTCCCTGTTTACCTTGCTGCAGCTGGCGGGTGGAGGAATATCCGCACGTGCGCATATTGCAGGGCACCGTTTAAACGGAGCGGATTCACCGGGCGCACGGACCCGGTATACTTTCTTGCCAGGATAAGAAAGCCAGGAGGCGAGCAGGGTGAATCAGTTCAAAATGTGGCCTGAACAGGCACAACGTAGGTGGTTGCGAGACTTCGTGGCCGGTTGCGAGACAGCTACCAACCGGAAACACGGCGGGTGGGATGTCCTGGTAAATATTGCACAAGAGGTGTTTGAAGCCCGCCTAGAAACATCCGGTATTCGGTCATCACTGCGGTACTTGTTCTATCGCATGGTGACAATGGGGTATCTGAAGAACAGTCTCTCGGAGGCAACGGCATTAAGTCAGAACACCGCCAAAGCTCGCCGGGGCGTTCTTTCAGACGGTAAGACACTTCGCACGTTGGTGTTTCCTCGGTTGATTGATCACAACCGGGAAGTATGGCGCTCACCTGAAGTTGTATCCTTCAGTGATGCCCTGCAGTCTGCGGCCGATTGGCCGCTCGACCCCGATGGTGGACAACCAAAAGCACTGTTTGTTGTAGTCGAGAAAAGCACCGTGGGCGAGTCTGTCAAAGTGTGGTTAAAAGATTATGGTATCCCGATTGTTACCTTGCGTGGTTACTCATCCCAAACACTGATCGATGAAACGAAAGACGATGTCGTCGCCGAGGCGGATCTCCCGAGCATCGTCGCCGAGGTGACCAGTGCCGTTAGGGATCGCCCCGCCATCGTGTTTACCATCGGAGATTTTGACGCATCTGGCGTGCACCTAATGAACCTATTTATAGAACGCACGGACTGTTGGGATGCAGTTGTGCCTATCGGTGTGACGTTCGACCAGTCCGAAGAACTGGAACAAGCACCTGCCAAATCCGAGGACAACCGTATTCACTGGTTTGTTGAGCAGTACTGGCCCGAAGAGTACGCACGCATCACGCACGACATGCAAGGATGCAACCCCAAACAGATTGCAGCCAAGCTAGCGGGGGTATCTCGGCAGGTTGAAGTTGAAGCTCTTGAAGCAAACGCAACCGATGATGATCCCGAACCATTGCGCACATTGCTTATGGACGCTATCAACCAGCACTGGAATGAAGATGTCCGTAGCGAGCAGCTGAGCAAGGAACACCACATGCAAGAGGTGCTGAAAGCACTATCCGAGCGGACCATGGACGATATAGAGGACTGGTTGGCATCCTGACCGGTAGCTTTTCACGCATAGAAAAGGGACCGGCCCGAGGACCGGTCCCTGCCGTGCTGCAGCTGGTTAGTTCAGATCATGCAGCGATGGTGTGCAGTGCTCCGGTGATCTGAGAGGGATCCCCAACCACCTCAAGATCGCCACCGGGAGCTACCTTCACCTTCACACCTGAAGCCAACAGGAACCGTCTGCGTGCCGTGTCTCCGAGGGATGCCCACACCTGGCCGATGGTCTGGCCGGTGGCACGTGTGATGACCTGTGAGGGTTCAACTGGCAATCCCTGCAACCGTCGCAGTTCTTCGTCCAGCGTTGCCAGCTGTGCTAGGTAGTTCGATGGCTTTGCTGCAAGCACTCGTGCCATTTCTTCGTTAACGTCGGAGATTTCTTCCCTGTGATCGTTGCCCGGCACCGGTACCTGTTCCGTCACTTCAAAGTCTGCCCATAGTCCCGGCACGCCAGATTCCGCTAGTGCAGGATTTACGCTGGCAATGTCTACTGTGTCTGCAGCTGCAAATGCCATGTGCACGAATCCTTCGGCAACATCCAAGTTGATCATGTTCCGGCACGTACTCGGTTGCTGGTCCTTCCCCTTGCACCGGTAGTAGGCAAGGCTGTGCTTCTCACCGTTCTTACGCTTGTTGACTGAATAGACCCGGTACATAGGACCACCGCACTTTGCACAGGTGATCACGTTGGTTAGCAGTGCCGTTTCTGCGCCGTTCCGCTTGCGTCCCGTTGTGCGTGCCGTTGCACCTCGGTCCATCACTGCTTGCAGCTGGTCCCATTCTGCAGCTGTGATCAGTCCGGTGTGCTTGTGCCATACCTTCGTGCTGGTTCCATCCTTCGTGTATGTCTGCAGTGTGCGACCCTTCAGTGAGGTGCTTTGCAGTACCCGCCGAACGCTACCGGGTGCCCACGAGGTGCCACCAACTGCACGAGGTGCAACCCCTTGTGCATCCAACCACTGAGCCATTGCTAGCAACGTGTCACCACGTAGGGCATGCGTGATCAGTTCACGGAGCACAGGTGCTAACTCCGGTATTGGTTGGATGGTTCGGCTGTACCGTTCCCCAACCACTTCAAACCCATACGGTGGCTTACTCACAAAACCACCGTTCTCGTGCACCTTGCTTCGTGCAGCTGCTTGCCGTTCCGTGATGGTGTCTAGCTCCCACTCGGCCAGCACTGCGAGTAGCTCCCACTGCAGCTTGCTTCCAAAGTCACCTTTGGGGATGGGCCATTGCAGATTCTGGCCGATCACGTGCAGCCGCTTGCCGTTGGTGTCGGCCCAGTCCCGAATATTTCGGAGGTGACGTGCTGAACGTCCTAACCGGTCCAGCTTGCTCACCACCAGCACATCCCACTGTGCGACTAGCTCCGGTTTGGTGAGCCACTTGCCTAGTTGCGTGCGCTTGAAGGGATCCGACGATCCGGACACGTAATCGGCGGTTGTCTCTATTACTTCGTGTCCTTCACGTTCCGCCCATGCCCTGGCGTCTTTGTCGTCCCGTTCGATTCGGTCTGGTCCATCCCCACTGCCCTGGCTCAACCGACCTGCTACCAGCACTCGTGCCATCTGACCTGCTCCGTTCCGGTGTCCCTACCTGGTCACCACCCGATAGGTTATCACGTTGCTAGGCAACCGGTACTAGACACGACCATCGTCAACGTCGCCATCGCCACCCTGGCCCGGGACTTCCGTGCCCCGCTGTCCACGGTCCAGTGGGTGTCGACCGGCTACCTGCTGGCCCTGGCCATGACCATCCCCCTCACCGGGTGGGCGGTCGAGCGGTTCGGTGCCAAGAGGATGTGGATCACCTCCCTCGGCCTCTTCCTCCTCGGGTCGGCCCTCTCGGGTGCGGCATGGTCCATCCAGAGCCTGATCTTCTTCCGGATCCTCCAGGGCATGGGCGGCGGCATGATCATGCCGATCGGGCAGTCGATCATGGCAACCGCGGCCGGTCCGCAGCGGATGGGTCGGGTCATGAGCCTTCTCGGCGTGCCCATGCTCCTCGGCCCGATCCTCGGTCCGGTCATCGGCGGGCTGATCCTGGACAGTGTCTCGTGGCGGTGGATCTTCTACGTCAACCTACCGATCGGGGTCGTGGCGATCGCGCTCGCCCTCCGGATCCTCCCGGGGCACGAACGCACCGACCGGGCCAACCGGCTGGACGTGCTCGGCCTGTGTCTGCTCTCGCCGGGCCTCGGCCTGCTCGTCTACGGCCTCTCCCAGGCCGGCCAGGGCTCGCCGGCGAGCGTGTGGGTGCCGGTGGCAGTCGGTGCAGCGCTCATCGTCGCCTTCGCCGTCCACGGGCTGCGCACCAAGCTGACCCCGCTCATCGAGGTGGTCCTCTTCCGCAACCGGGGCTTCGCCGCAGCCGCTGCGACCACCTTCTGGTTCGGCGCCGCGCTGTTCGGAGGCATGCTGTTGCTCCCGCTCTACTACCAGGTGGTGCGCGGGCAGAGCGCGTTGAGCGCCGGGCTGCTCATGGCCCCCCAGGGGATCGGGGCGGCGATGGTCATGCCCCTGGCCGGCAGCCTCACCGATCGCCTCGGTCCGGGGCGGATCGTCCCGGCCGGGCTGCTGGTGGCGATCGCGGGGACGGTCGCCTACACCCAACTCGGGGCCCACACCAGCATCGCCCTGCTCGCCGTCTCGCTCTTCGTCCGGGGGATCGGGTTCGGGTTCGTGATGATGCCGGCGATCTCGGCGGCGTACCAGACCCTCTCGAGGGACCAGGTCCCCCGGGCCTCCACCGCGATCAACATCGTCCAGCGGGTGGGTGGGTCGATCGGCACCGCCCTGGTCGCGGTCGTCCTCGACCACCAGATCGCGACACGGGTCCACGAGTTGGCCGGCGGGCTCTCGGCGGCCTCCGCGGCGCCGCCCGTGGTCGTGGCACGGGTGGTCCAGCCGCTGGCCGCTGCGTTCGGCTCCACCTTCTGGTGGGTGCTCGGGATGACCGTGGTCGCCCTGGTCCCGGCCCTCCTCTTGGTGCGGGGACCGGCGACGGCCCACGACGCGCCGGTGCCGGTCACCTCGATCACCGAGTGACGAACGGCCGCACGCCGGCGCCCGTTCGTCGCGGTGGAGCGGCATCGGATGCGGCGAGCGGGTAGCATCAAGGCCTGACCGTGAAGCGGGTCCCGTGAGGCCCGTACGGACAGGAGGATCAGGTGGCCGAACGAGAGCGCAGTCACACCCGTCCGCGGGGTGCTGTGTTCGTTCCCCGGGCACAGGTCATGTCGGCCGACGACGTGCGCCGCGCGATCACCCGGATGGCCCACGAGATCGCCGAGCGCAACCGCGGCCTGCACAACGTCGTCCTGGTCGGCCTCCAGACCGGGGGGGTGGGCATCGCCCGCCGGCTGGCCGAGACCCTCTCCACGATGGAGGGCGCGTCCGTCCCCGTCGGCACCCTCGACGTCGCCTTCTACCGCGACGACATCGGTCTGCGACCGGTGCTGCCCGAGGCCACCACCGACATCAGCTTCGACCTGACCGGGACGACCGTCGTGTTGGTCGACGACGTCCTGTTCACCGGCCGGACCATCCGGGCGGCGCTCAATGCACTGGGCGAGTACGGGCGCGCCCAGATCGTCGAGCTCGCGGTGATGGTCGACCGGGGGCACCGAGAGCTCCCCATCCGTCCGGACTACGTGGGCAAGAACCTGCCCACCAGCCGCGACGAGATGGTCGACGTCTCCGACGAGGGCGTCTCCCTCGGTGAGCTGGTCAGCCGGTGAGACCGTGAGCCCTTTTCCCGCCCATCTGCTCAGCATGGACGACCTGGACGCCGAGGCGATCGGCGAGGTGCTCCGGGTCGCCGACTCGATGGCCGAGGTCGGCCGACGGACCAATCCCAAGGTCCCCGCCCTCCGTGGCCGCACCGTGGCCACGCTCTTCTTCGAGGAGTCGACCAGGACCAAGATGTCCTTCGAGACGGCGGCCAAGCGGATGTCGGCCGACGTGCTCTCCTTTGCTGCCGGATCGTCGTCGGTCAAGAAGGGCGAGTCCCTGCGCGACACGGTCGAGACCGTGCAGGCCATCGGGATGGACGCGGTCATCATCCGGCACGGCTCCTCTGGCGCACCCGCGCAGGTGGCCGGTTGGGTCGACCACTGCGCGGTGATCAACGCGGGCGACGGGTGGCACCAGCACCCGACCCAGGCGCTGCTCGACCTCTACACGGTCTGGCAGTCGCTGGGCGGTGGGCCCGAGGGGCTCGACCGCTTCGTGGGCCTGCGGGTCACCATCGTGGGGGACATCCGCCACAGCCGGGTCGCCCGGTCGCAGATCACCGCGTACGCCGCCCTCGGTGCAGAGGTCACCCTGGTGGCTCCGGCGACCCTCCTGCCCCCCTCTCTGGAGGGCTGGCCGGTGGCATCGGTCGACCACGACATCGATGCCGTCCTCGCCCGGACGGACGTGGTCTCGCTGCTCCGGCTCCAGACCGAGCGGGGGAGCGGGTCCTACGTGCCGACCCTGCGTGAGTACACCGCCTGTTACGGACTGACCGCCCGGCGCGCCGCGCTCCTCCCGTCCGACGCGGTCATCCTCCACCCGGGCCCGATGGTGCGGGGCGTCGAGATCGCCTCGGAGGTGGCGGAGCTGCCGGCGGCGCTCATCACCGACCAGGTCAGCAACGGGGTCGCGGTGCGGATGGCGGTGCTCTTCCTCCTCCTGGGCCAGGGCTCGCTCGACGGGGCGCCGCGTGCCTGAGGGCGCGTTGCCCGAGCTGATCCTCCGCGGCGGCTCCGTCGTCGACGCGACCGGGGAGCGGCGCGCCGACGTCCGCGTCGTGGGCGACCGGGTGGCCGAGGTGGCCGCCGATCTCGAGGCGGGCCGCGGGGCCACCGTCCTCGATGCCGGCGGCTGCGTGGTGGCCCCCGGTCTGGTCGACCTGCACACCCATCTGCGGGAACCCGGGCGCGAGGAGGCCGAGACCATCGAGTCGGGCACCCGGGCGGCAGCGCTCGGCGGGTACACCGCGGTCGTGGCCATGCCCAACACCGATCCGCCGCTGGACTCGGCCGAGGCGGTTCGCAATGTGCTCGAGCTGGCCGACGGCGCCATGGCCCGGGTGGCGGTGGCCGGCGCGATCACCGTCGATCGGGCCGGTGAGGCGCTCGCCCCGATGGCCGAGATGTCCGCCCTCGGGGTCCGGCTCTTCACCGACGACGGTGACGGCGTGCAGTCGTCCGGGCTCATGCGCCGGGCGCTGCTCTACGCCAGAGGCCTCGGCGTCACGCTGTGCCAGCACTGCGAGGAGCGGAGCCTGGCTGGAAGCGGGGTCATGCACGAGGGCGCATGGTCGAGCCGGATGGGTCTGCCCGGCACACCGGCCGAGGCCGAGGAGGTCATGGTGGCGCGCGACATCGTCCTGGCCCGGCTCACCGGGGCCCGCGTCCACTTCCTCCACCTCTCGACCGGCGGCTCGATCGCGCTGGTGCGCCAGGCCAAGGACGAGGGCGTGGCGGTCACCGCCGAAGCTGCCCCCCACCACTTCACCCTCACCGACGGGTGCGCGGCCGGATTCGACCCGGTCTTCAAGGTCAGCCCGCCGCTCCGGCCTCCCGCCGACGTCGCCGCGGTCAGGGCCGGGTTGGCCGACGGGACCATCGACGCAGTGGCCACCGACCACGCCCCGCACGCGCCCGAGCTCAAGGACCTCCCCTTCGACCAGGCGCCGCCCGGCATGCTCGGCCTGCAGACCGCCCTGGCGCTGGCCGTGACCGAGCTCGACCTTCCCCTCGCACGGATCCTGGCGCTCTTCAGCTGGCAGCCTGCGATCATCGCCGGCCTCGATCCGGGCCACGGCGGTGACCAGGGCGGGACGGTCTCGCCCGGCGCGGCCGCCAACCTGTGCGTGATCGACCCGCGGGCCACCTGGACGGTCGACCCCGCAGCGCTGGCCAGCCGGAGCCGCAACACCCCGTACGCGGGACGACGGCTGACCGGGCAGGTCCGCCACACCGTGCTGGCCGGCGAGGCCGTCGTGGTCGACGGCGAGGCCAGTCGGTGACCCCGCGCAACGGCACCGTCCACCGGGCGGAGGCGCTGCTGGTGCTGGCCGACGGCGCGGTCTTCGAGGGTGAAGCCGTCGGTGCCCCTCCCGAGGGTGGGGTGGTGACCGGGGAGGCCGTCTTCAACACGGTGCTGTCGGGCTACCAGGAGGTCATCACCGACCCGTCGTACGCCGGTCAGATCATCGCCTTCACCTGTCCCCACATCGGCAACTACGGGGTCAACCCCACAGACGACGAGGCGTCCCGACCCCACTGCCGGGGCGTCGTCGTGCGCGAGCTGTCCGACCGCCCGAGCTCGTGGCGATCGACCGGAACGCTCGAGGAATTCCTCCTCCACCACCGGTTGCCCGGCATCTCGGGAATCGACACCCGTCGGCTGACCCGGCACCTACGCCTGCACGGTTCGTTGCCGTGCGCGTTCGGCACGGCCGGCGAAGCCGAGCTGGCCGCCGCGGCCCGTGCCGCCCCGGCGACCGACGGGAGGGACCTGGTGGCGTCGGTCACCTCGCCAGTCATGGTGACCCGCGGCACCGGACCGTACCGGGTGGTGGCCTACGACTTCGGGATCAAGGAGGCCATGCTGCGCAGCCTGGAGGGGCTCGCCACGGTGGTCGTCGTGCCGGCTTCGACCCCCGCCGACGCGGTCCTGGACCTCGAGCCGGACGGGGTCTTCCTCTCCAACGGCCCGGGCGACCCGGCCGCCCTCCCCGGGGTGATCGACCAGATCCGCCTCCTCGTCACGCCGGGGACGGTGCCGGTCTTCGGGATCTGCCTCGGCCACCAGCTCCTGGCGACGGCCCTCGGGGCGAGCACCTACAAGCTCCCCTTCGGGCACCACGGGGGCAACCACCCGGTCAGGCGTACCGACACCGGCCGGGTCGAGATCACCTCGCAGAACCACAATTACGCGGTGTCCCCCGACTCGCTGGGGGCCAGTGAGGTGACCCACCTCAACCTCAACGACGGGGTCATCGAGGGTCTCCGCAGCACCGCCACCCCCGCCTTCAGCGTGCAGTACCACCCCGAGGCGGGGCCCGGGCCACACGATGCCCGGTACCTCTTCGAGGAGTTCCGGGCGCTCATGGACGCCACCGGCGGCCCGAGGAACCGGAACGCCTGATGCCGCGGCGCGACGATCTCGAATCGGTCCTCGTCATCGGCTCCGGCCCCATCGTCATCGGACAGGCATGCGAGTTCGACTACTCGGGGACCCAGGCCTGCAGGGTGTTGGCCGAGGAGGGCTTCCGGGTGGTGCTCGCCAACTCGAACCCGGCCACGATCATGACCGACCCGGACATGGCCGACCGCACCTATGTCGAGCCGCTCGATCCGGATGTGCTGGCAGCGATCATCGAGCGCGAACGACCCGACGCCTTGCTTCCGACGCTCGGAGGCCAGACCGCGCTCAACCTGACCATGGCCCTCGCCGAGAGGGGCGTCCTCGACGCCCACGGCGTGGAGGTGATCGGTGCCAACCCCGACGCCATCGCCACCGCGGAGGACCGGGGACGGTTCAAGGCTGCCATGCAGGAGATCGGTCTTTCGGTCCCGGAGTCGGGCTTCGCCCACTCGCTCGAGGAGGCGCTCTCGATCGGCGAATCGATCGGCTACCCGATCATGGTGCGTCCCAGCTACATCCTTGGCGGCGCCGGCACCGGTCTCGCACGCGACGTCGAGGCGCTCCTGCGTCTTGCCGCTGAGGGCCTCGACGCCTCACCGATCACCGAGGTGCTGATCGAGCGCTCCGTTGCCGGGCAGAAGGAGTTCGAGTTGGAGGTCATGCGCGACCGGGCCGACAACTGCGTGGTCATCTGCTCGATCGAGAACGTCGACCCGATGGGGGTGCACACCGGTGACTCGATCACCGTGGCTCCTGCCCAGACCCTCACCGACGTCGAGTACCAGGAGATGCGGGATGCCGCGTTCTCCTGCATCCGTCGGGTCGGCGTCGAAACCGGTGGATCGAACGTGCAATTCGCGGTCGACCCTCGAGACGGCCGTCAGATGGTCATCGAGATGAACCCGCGCGTGTCACGGTCCTCGGCCCTGGCCTCCAAGGCCACCGGATTCCCGATCGCCAAGATCGCCGCCCGTCTGGCCGTCGGCTACCGGCTCGACGAGATCACCAACGACATCACGGGAGCGACCCCGGCCTCCTTCGAACCCACCATCGACTACGTGGTGACCAAGATCCCCCGCTGGGCGTTCGAGAAGCTGCCGGGTGCCACCGGCGTGCTCGGGACCCGGATGCAGTCGGTGGGCGAGGTCATGGGCATCGGACGCACCTTCCCCGAGTCGCTGCAGAAGGCGGTGCGCTCCCTCGAGCAGGGCCGCCACGGGTTGAACGCCGATCCCGCAGAGGCGGCGCTCGAGAGCGAGCCGACCGGTGCACTGCTCGAACGGGTGGCCACCGCCACGCCGGAGCGGTTGTTCGAGCTCGAGGCGCTGCTGCGCCGGGGGATCCCGGTCGACGAGCTGGCCGCGGCCTGCGGCATCGACCCCTGGTTCCTCTCCGAGATGGCACGCATCACCGACGCGCGCATGGCCCTCGGCCTCCAGGTCACCCTCGGGGTGACCGTCGATGACCTGGACCGGCTGGCATGGCGCCGGGTCAAGCGGCTCGGCTTCTCCGACGCCCAACTGGCGTATCTCTTCGGCGACCCGGTGACCGAGGCGGACATCCGGCGGGCCCGGGTCCTCGCGGGTGCCGGCGTCACCTTCAAGACCGTGGACACCTGTGGTGCCGAGTTCGAGGCGCACACCCCGTACCACTACTCGACGACCGAGGAGGAGGACGAGGTCGAGTCCTCGGACCGGCTCCGGGTGATCATCCTCGGCTCCGGTCCGAACCGGATCGGCCAGGGCATCGAGTTCGACTACTGCTGCGTCCACGCCTCGCTCGCCCTGCGCGAGGCCGGGTTCGAGACGATCATGCTCAACTGCAACCCCGAGACGGTCTCGACCGACTACGACACCTCGGACCGTCTCTACTTCGAGCCCCTGACCCCCGAAGACCTGGCCAACGTCATCGAGGCCGAGCAGGCCGCCTCGCGCAACGGGGGGCGGCTGGTCGGGGTGATCGTGAGCCTGGGCGGCCAGACCCCGTTGAAGCTGGCCTCGAGCGTCCCCGAGGACCTGGTGCTCGGCACCTCGCCCGGATCGATCGACCTGGCCGAGGACCGTGAGCGGTGGAACCGTCTCTGCGGTCGCCTCGGGATCCCCCAGCCCCCGGGGGGCACCGCGACCACGGCGACCGAGGCGGTCGCGGTGGCAGCCACGATCGGGTATCCGGTGCTGGTGCGACCCTCGTACGTGCTCGGTGGCAGGGCCATGGAGATCGTCTACGACGACGCACGCCTCATCGAGGCCGTCGAGTCCATGTGCGGGGCGAGCGGGTCGCTGGGTCGCGAGGGAGGGGTGACCCCCGACCGCCCGGTCCTGGTCGACCGGTTCCTCGAGGATGCGGTGGAGGTCGACGTCGACGCGGTGCGGGACGCCACCGGCGAGGTTGTCATCTGCGGCGTCATGGAGCACGTGGAGGAAGCCGGGGTCCACTCGGGTGACTCCGCCTGCGCGCTCCCGCCGCAGACCCTGGTACCCGAGGTCGTCGCCGAGCTCGAGCACCACGTGCGGGTCATCACCGACGCGCTCGATGTGCGTGGCCTGTGCAACGTCCAGTTCGCGGTCAAGGGGGACCGGGTCTACGTGCTCGAGGCCAACCCGCGGGCCAGCCGCACGGTGCCGTTCGTGGCCAAGGCCACCGGAGTCCCGGTGGCCAAGGTGGCCACGCGGGTCATGGTCGGTGCGACCCTGGCCGAGCTCAGGGACGAGGGCCTGTTGACCGATCCCGTCGGCGGTCACGTCTCGGTCAAGGAAGCCGTGCTCCCCTTCAACCGGTTCCCGGGGGTGGACACCCTCCTCGGGCCCGAGATGCGCTCGACCGGGGAGGTCATGGGGATCGGCGCCACCTTCGGCCTGGCCTTCGCCAAGAGCCAGATCGCCGCGGGCAACCGGCTCCCGGTGGCCGGCACCGTCTTCTTCTCCCTTGCCGACAGGGACAAGGCGGCCGGGCTCGAGGCCGCCGGGCAATTCGCTGCGCTCGGGTTCGAGGTGGCCGCCACGGCTGGGACGGCTGCCCTGCTCGAAGATGCGGGGATCTCGGTCTCCACGGTGGTGGCCAAGGTCGGGGAGTCCCACCACGGAGTGGTGGACGCGGTCGATCTCATCGCCGGGGGCAAGGTCCAGCTCGTGGTCAACACCCCCCGGGGCCGGGGTCCGCGTGCCGACGGCATCCACATCCGGGCCGCCGCCCTCGCCCACCGGGTGCCCTGCCTGACCACGATCGCGGCAGCCAGAGCTGCCGCGGCAGGCATCGCCGACTGGGTCGCCCATCCGCTCTCGGTCCGGTCCCTGCAGGAGTACCACGGGAGATGAGCAGACGATGAACGCACCCCCCGGTGAGGCGGCGGTGCGGCCGCACCGGTTGCACCGGTCCGGTGACGGCTCCGGTCCGGCGGCGGTCGATCTCACGACGACCGTGGGCTCGGTCGTCCTCCCCAACCCGGTGATGACCGCGTCCGGCACCGCCGGGTACGCCGACGAGCTCGAGGCCTACCGGCCGCTGGCCTCGCTCGGGGCGGTGGTGGTCAAGTCCCTCTCGGTCGACCCCTGGCCCGGCAATCCCGCCCCACGCGTGCACCAGGCGACGGCCGGCATGGTCAACAGCGTCGGACTGCAGGGCCCGGGAGTGGAGGCCTGGGTCCGCGAGCAGCTCCCGCGTCTGGTGTCCGTGGGCGCCCGCACCGTGGTCAGCATCTGGGGGCAGCGGGTCGACGACTTCGCTCGGGCCGCCGCGATGCTGGCCGGGGTCGCCGGCCTGACCGCGCTCGAAGTGAACGTGAGCTGCCCGAACGTCGAGGACCGGCGGGCCATGTTCGCCCATTCGGCCACCGCCACCGCGGAGGTCGTGTCGGCGGTGGGCGAACACTGCCCGGGCCTGCCCCGGTGGGCCAAGCTGAGTCCCACCGTGCCCGATCTGCCGGCGGTTGCCGGTGCCGCCCTCGGGGCCGGTGCCGAGGGGGTGACCCTGATCAACACAGCGCTGGCCATGGCCATCGACATCGAGCGGAGCAGACCGGTCCTCGGGTCGGGGCCGGCGGGGGGCGGCTTGTCGGGACCGGCCATCCATCCGATCGCGGTGCGGGCGGTCTTCGACGTACGGGCGGCCCATCCGGACGCTGCGATCATCGGTGTCGGGGGGGTGACCCACGGACGGGACGCCGTCGAGCTGATCATGGCGGGAGCCGACGCCGTCCAGGTGGGCACCGCCACCTTCCGCGACCCGCGTGCGCCGTGGACGGTCCTCGAGGAGCTGCGGCAGTGGTGCGCGTCCCACGGTGTGGGCTCGGCCGCCTCGCTGCGGAGTGCCGCCCATGGCTGAGCCGACCGCCCCGATCGGGTTCACCACCCGGGTTGCAGAGGCGGTGGCGGCCACCGGCCCGCTCTGCGCGGGCATCGACCCGTCGGCCCCCCTGCTCGAGGAGTGGGGCCTCCCGGACTCGGCCGACGGCGTGCGCGAGTTCGGGCTCCGCTGCGTCGAGGCGTTCGCAGGGGTGGTCCCGGTGGTCAAGCCTCAGGTGGCGTTCTTCGAGCGCTGGGGTGCGGCCGGGATGGCCGCGCTCGAGTCGGTCCTCTCCGCTGCCCGCGGGGCCGGCCTCCTGGTCATCGCCGATGCCAAACGTGGAGACATCGGGTCGACCATGTCGGCCTACGCATCTGCGTGGCTCGATCCCGCCGGTCCGCTGGTGGCCGACGCGGTCACCGTGCTCCCCTACATGGGGATCGGCTCGCTGCGACCCGTGTTCGACCGCGCCGCGGCGTCCGGCCGTGGCGTCATCGTGGTGGTGCGCGGATCCAACCCCGACGGCCGCCTGCTGCAGGAGGCGATCGTCCGGACCGACGACCTCACCGGACGCGGGATCGCAGGTTCGATCGAGGACATGCTGCTCGGCTCGATCGCCGAGCTCAACCGGGGCGGTCTCGCGCCTTCCGGAACGGTGGGAGCGGTGGTCGGCGCGACCCTCGAGCCCTCGGCGTTCGATCTGGCCGGGCTCGGCGGGGTGATCCTGGCCCCTGGAATCGGCGCGCAGGGTGGCACGGCCGAGAGCGTGGCCCGGCTCTTCGGCGGGTGCGCGCCCGGTACGGTGCTGCCCAGCGTGTCGCGCTCGCTGCTCGGCGCAGGCCCGGACGTCGCGGCCCTCACCCGCGCCGCCCGGATCGAGCGCGACGCGATGTGCGAGGCCCTCGCCTGACCGGAGTCGCGGAGACCCGAGGCGTCGGGACCGGCGAGCTGCCGGCGCTCAGCGGTCCGCTGTGGGCAGGTCCGCCGGGAACTCGATGAAGGCTGACGGGGGGAGGTACTCCGGGGGGATGTCGGCCGGGGTGTCGTACCAGTCGACATCGAAGACGTTGGAGAGCCCGTCCCCCTCGACCGTACCGCTGAGCCCGGCGTCCGCCGACGTCAGGAATGCCTGTCGTCCGTTGATGCGGCCGGCCGCGAGCGCCTCCCAGGTCTCGCGGTCGACTCGGGCGACGAGATTGTACGTGCACCCGTCCGCGGTGGCCCCCACCTGGCGGCCGATCATCGCGTGGTGGGCGCCGTCGTCGATCGCGTAGACCGCAGCGTCGCCGTCGCCCGCACGGGCGCGGATCCGGTGAGGGTGCCCGAACAGGTGCACGCCTCCGTGGCGCCGCTCCTTCATGGCCCACAGCGGGCTCGGTGGGACGACCCCCTCGGGTTCGTCCTCTTCGAGGGGGGTGGCGTTGGTCGGTGCCGTCACCGGAAAGGTGTACCCGGCGGTCCCGGGTGCGAAGTGGAGCTGCCCGTCCTCGCGGGACTGGATGAGCTCGCCGTCCTCGGTGCGATCCCCGTCGTGCATGTCCGGCTCCTCTCGTCGGGACGGTGCGCCCGCTCCCGGTGTGCACGGGGACGGTGCCGGCACGCGCCGCGTGCTCGGGGACATGCTGCCACGCCGGGTGCGGGGTGGGTGCCGCAGCCGGAGGTCAGGTGCCGGCGGCGGTCGGGTACCACCCCGAGACGCGGCCGTCGAGCTCCCGTCGGGACCGCTCCAGCGCGGTGCGGGCCTCGTGCCGCCCGCAGAGGCGCAGGGCCACCCGGTCGCCCGGGGACAGGCGCCCGAGGATCGGAAGGTCGGCTGCGATCACGCAGGCAGCGACCGGGTACCCGCCCACCGTGGCGTGGTCGGGGAGGAGGACGATCGGGGTCCCGTCCGGAGGGATCTGGACGGCCCCGGTGACCATGCCGGTGGACGCGGTCTGGTCGGTGACCGGCAGCCGTTCACCGGACGCTTCGAGCCGCAGTCCGATCCGGTCGGAACGGCTGCCGATGCGCCAGACGGTTCCGGACAGGCGGTCGAGGAGTTCCTGGGATGTCGGGTGGGGTCCGGCGAGAGCCCGCAGGACGGTCACCCCGCTCCCGGTGCCGGGGGATTGCGTGGACGGGGGCGGGGACAAGGCTCCCCGCACGGGACCGGGTCGACCGCGGGCGAGGCGGTCACCGGCTCGGAGCGGCCCGGGACCGAGCCCCGAGAGCAGATCGCTGGCCCGCCCTCCGATCACGAGCGGTGTCTCGAGACCGCCCGCCACGGCCAGGTAGGCACGCAGCCCTCTGTGGATACGGCCGACCGACACGATCTGCCCGTCGGCGACGGGCAGCACCGTGTCGGAGTCGACAGGGTGGCCGTCGACGAGGACGTCGACAGCCCGTGGCCCCGCACCCACCACGGCCAGGTGACCGCCGCCGGCGATCCGCACGGTGGGCCCGACAGCGGTGCACTCGACGACCGCGGCCGTGTCGGGATTGCCGGTGAGCCGGTTGGCGAGGACGAGGGCCTCCGGATCCGCCGCCCCGCCGCGCGGGATGCCCAGCGAGGCCACGGCCCGCCGTCCGCCGTCCTGGATCAGGCTGAGGACGCCTGGGTCGAGGATCTCGAGGTGGTCTCGGTCGCCGGCCCCGAGAGGAGGACGTGGGCCAGGGCGCGGCTCCCGGGCACGGGCGGCGCCGGCTGCGACGGTGAAGTGCACCCGATCTCCGGGATGGACGAGCGCATAGGGCGCTACGTCGGGGTCGAACAACCGGACGTCGGTGCGCCCGAGGAGATGCCAGCCGCCCGGCGAGGCGCGCGGATAGACCGAGGCGAACCCGCCGCCGATCGCCACCGAGCCGGCCGGCACCGAGGTGCGCGGCGTGTCGCGTCGGGGAAGTGCGGCGAGCTCCGCCGGCAGCCCGGTGAGGTACGGAAATCCGGGCGCGAAGCCGAGGAACGCAACGCGCAGGTCCGCGCCGCACAGCCATGCGACGACCCGGTCGGTCGAGGTGCCGGTGCGCCGCGCGACCTCGTCGAGGTCCGTCCCGTCGAAGACCACGGGGAGGACGTGGGTCTGGCCGGTGGTCGGATCGGGGGTGACGGGTGGCACGCCACCTCCTGTGCAGAGCTCGGTGAGCAGATGCTCCACCCACGCCGCGCACCGATCGGGATCGGTGCCGTCGAGCGACAGGTCGAGGACGATCACGACGTTGCCGAACCCGACCACCGCTTCGTCGATGCCGACCGGCGCCTGTCCGTCGCGCGCCCGATCGACCACTGCGCGAGCCAGGGCACCGGCCTGTTCGACACCGGAGGTCTCGACCAACAGCGCGCCGTCGCCGAAGGCGACCACGGCACGCGGTGGCGCGGTCATTCGTCCTGCCCGACGGAAAAGGCGCGGACCGTCAGCCCGGCGTGCTCCAACATCTCGCGGACGGCGCGGGCGGCCTGACCGGCCCGGGGCGAGTCGCCGTGGATGCAGAGGGTCTCGACACGGAGCTCGAGCCATCGGCCGCCGCGGGTGGCGATCCCGCCGCGTTGCACCAGCGTGAGCGCACGGGCGGCGACCGCTGCCTCGTCGTCGATCACGGCACCGGGCAGGGTGCGGGGGGCGAGCTCGCCGTCTTCGCCATAGGCGCGGTCCGGAAATCCCTCGGGTACGACCCGGAGCCCGGCGGTTCGGGCCGGTGCGCCGACGGCGCTTCCCGGCGGCGCCACGAGCATCGCGCAGCGGGGTGCCAAGGCCTCGACCACCGCGGCGGCAACCTCGGGGTCGGTCGCCATCCGGTGGTAGAGCGCGCCGTGCGGTTTGGCGTAGGCGACCGTGCCGCCGACGGCAGCGGACTCGTCGGCCAACGTCGCCCACTGCTCGAGCACGTCTGCAGCCAGTCGGTCGGTGGTCACCTCGCGGTCACGCCGACCGAACCCGATCCGGTCGCGGTAGGAGAAGTGGGCGCCGATCGCCACCCCCCGCTCCACGCAGGCCGCGGCCGCCGCCC
Organism: uncultured Acidimicrobiaceae bacterium; assembly: GCA_963753905.1. Classification (GTDB taxonomy): domain Bacteria; phylum Actinomycetota; class Acidimicrobiia; order Acidimicrobiales; family RAAP-2; genus Bog-756. The sequence goes on from CAVWDZ010000001.1 coordinate 1,239,564, forward strand.
GCATCACCGCGCGGTTGCCGGCATGGAAGCCGCAGGCGATGCTGGCACTGGTCACGGTGTCGAGCAGCTCCCGGTCCCGTGCGGTCCACCGATCACCCTCGGCCATGTCGGCATTGAGGTCCACGGACGCCACGGCTCCAGTATCGGTGATCGACCGTGGGCCGGCTGTCGGAGCGACGGGCGGGCCCCGGATGACCGGGCGGCCCGGAGGCGCTATCGTTCCGACCATGCCGCAACCGCCAGCACTCACGCCCGAACAGCGCCAGGCCGCCCTGGCCAAGGCAGCCAAGGTCCGCCGCGAGCGGGCCGAAGTCAAAGAGAGGCTCAAGTTGGGCTCGATCAACCTCTCCGAACTGCTGACCATGGCCGACGACGACGAGACGGTCGGCAAGATGAAGGTGCTCTCCGTACTCGAGTCCCTCCCCGGTCTGGGCAAGGTCAAGGCCCGCAGACTGATGGACACCGTGGGGATCTCGGAGAGCCGGCGGCTGCAAGGACTGGGCTCGAACCAACGCGAGGCTCTCCTGCGCGAGACCGCCCGCTGAGCGGATCTACGGGGGACCGCGACCGACCGCGGGCCGACTCCCTGGTGTTCGTCCTCTTCGGCCCCGGCGGGGCCGGCAAGGGAACCATCGCCTCCCGCCTGGTGGCGGACGACCCCGGTCTGTCGCTGAGCCGGTCGTGGACGACGCGCCCCCGTCGCTCCGGCGAGCCGGAGGACGCCTACGTCTTCGTCGATCGCCCGACGTTCGAAGCCAAGGTCACCGACGGTGGGTTCTTCGAGTGGGCCGAGTTCCTCGGGCACCTCTACGGGACCCCGACCGCCGAGCCGCCGCCCGGTCGGGACCTGCTCCTGGAGATCGATCTGCAGGGGGCGCGGCAGGTCCGGTCGCAGGTTCCCGACGCGACCCTGATCCTGCTGCTGCCCCCCTCCGTCGAGGTACAGGTGGAGCGGCTGCGGTCCCGCGGTGACGAGGAGTCCCACATCCGCCGCCGCCTCGCCGAGGGGGCCGAGGAGGAGCGGGCCGGTCGGGAGATCGCCCACCACGTGGTGGTCAACAGCACGGTCGATCAGGCCACCAGCGACGTGGCCGGTATACTGGAGCGTTGCCGCACCGCCCGGACCGGGGGGTAGCACGGCGCCGGATCTCCCGGCGCGGAACGGTCGGGTGAGGCTTCCCGCCGACGACATGCCGAAGGAATCGTGATGGCCCAGAACCTGACCACGCTCATGGACCCACCCATCGAGGAGCTCCTCGACAAGGTCGACTCGAAGTTCACCCTGGTCGCCCTGGCATCCCGCCGCGCCCGTCAGGTCAACAGCTATTACAACTCACTCGGTGAGGGACTCGGCGTCGTCGTGCCACCCCAGGTCGCCTCTGCGTCGGGCAAGCCGCTCTCGATCGCGTTCGAAGAGGTCGCCGAGGGCAAGGCGACCTACTCCCGGCCCGACCCGGAGGAGCTGGCCCTCGCTGAGGCGGCGGCCCTGGCCCTGCTCGAGGGTGAGGGCGCAGACGGCGCAGACGGCGCGGCGGACGTCGAGGCTGCGTCGCCCGAGCCGATCGAGTAGCAGACCACCCGGCCGTTGCGGCCGGATGGTCGGATGCGGGGTGGTCGTGGCAGACGCGAGACCGGGCGATGGGCGGCCGCAGCTCGACGGTGACGCCGGGAACCGTCCGTTCGTGGTGCTCGGTGTGTCAGCGGGTATCGCCGCGTACAAGGCGGTCGATGTCTGCCGTCGCCTGGTCGACGCCGGGATCCACGTGGCCCCGGTGCTGACCGAGCGTGCGACCCGGTTCGTCGGGCGGGCCACCTTCGACGCGCTCGGCTCGGAACCGTCTCAGACCAGTCTCTGGGACGGTGCGTCGCCCATTCCCCACACCCGGCTCGGCCGGGCGTGCGATCTGGTGGTGGTCGCGCCGGCGACCGCCGACCTGCTCGCCCGCTTTGCGGCAGGTCTCTGCGACGACCTCCTCACCGCCACGCTGGTGGCCACCGCCGCCCCGGTGGTCGTCTGCCCCGCCATGCACACCGAGATGTGGGAGCACCCGTCGGTTCGCCACAACCTGGACGTGTTGCGCTCCCGTGGCGTGACCGTCATCCCTCCCGAGGAGGGCCGCCTGGCCGGCGGTGACGTCGGAGCGGGACGGATGGCCGAGCCGCCGGTCATCGTGGACGCGGTGCTCGGCCTGCTCGGCACCGGGCCCGGGGTGGCCGCCACAGGGGTGGGCAACGCGGGGGCAGACTTGGCCGGCGTGCGGGTGGTGGTCTCCGCGGGTGGGACCCGGGAGCCGATCGACCCGGTGCGCTTCATCACCAACCGGTCGTCGGGCAAGCAGGGCCATGCCCTGGCCGCGGCGGCCCGTCGGCGCGGCGCGGAGGTCGTGCTGGTCACCGCGAGCCTGCTTCCCGGGCCGGCGGGGGTGACCGTGGATCGGGTGGACACGGCGTCGGAGATGGAGTCGGCCATGCTGGGCAGGGCGGCGGTGGCAGACGTGGTGGTGATGGCCGCGGCGGTGGCCGACTTCCGTCCCGCTGTGGCGGCCGCAACCAAGATGCACAAGTCCGACGGGGTTCCCGAACTGGTCCTCGAAGCGACGCCCGACATCCTGGCCGAGCTCGGACGCAGGCGGCGTCCGGGCCAGCTCCTGGTCGGATTCGCGGCCGAGACCGAGCTGGTTCCCGAACGCGCACGGGCCAAGCTGGCGGCCAAGGGCATCGACCTGATCGTGGCCAACGACGTCTCGGCCGACGGGGTGGGATTCGACCACGACACCAATCAGGTGACCATCTTCGGAGCCGACGGGTCGGCCGTCGGAGTGCCCCTGTCGGCCAAGGATGCGGTAGCCGACGCCGTGTTGGATAGGGTGTGCGCGCTGTTGTTCCCCGGGAAGACCGGGGGCCCGACCAGCCGAGCAGAATGGACCACTCCGTGAGCACCCGACACACCTTCACCTCTGAGTCCGTCACCGAAGGTCACCCGGACAAGATGGCGGACCAGATTTCCGATGCCGTGCTCGACGCGATGCTGGCCGACGACCCGGAGAGCCGGGTCGCGTGCGAAACGCTGCTGACCACCGGCCTGGTGCTGGTGGCGGGGGAGATCACCACCTCGACCTACGTGGACATCCCGAAGCTGGTGCGCCAGACCGTGCTCGACATCGGCTACGACGACGACGCCTACGGCATCGACGGGAACACCTGCGGGGTCATCGTCTCGCTCGACGAGCAGTCGCCCGACATCGGTCAGGGCGTGGACAAGGCCTTCGAAGTTCGGGCGGGCACCGGGGGAGAGGATCAGCTCAACGCGCAGGGCGCCGGGGACCAGGGGATGATGTTCGGCTACGCCTGCGACGAGACCCCCGATCTGATGCCACTGCCGGTGTGGCTCGCCCACCGGCTGGCACAGCGCCTGGCCCAGGTGCGCCGGGTCGGCACGCTGCCCTACCTGCGCCCCGACGGCAAGACCCAGGTGAGCGTCTGCTACGAGGACGGGCGGCCCGTCGCGCTCGAGACCGTGCTCATCTCGACCCAGCACGATCCGGGCATCGACCTCGAGACCCTCCTCCTGCCCGACCTGCGGGACAACGTCATCCAGCCGCTGCTCCCCCCCGAGCTCGACTGCACGGCACTCCGGATCCTGGCCAACCCGACCGGGGTCTTCGAGCAGGGCGGTCCCCACGCCGACACCGGTCTCACCGGGCGCAAGATCATCGTCGACACCTACGGCGGGATGGCACGCCACGGCGGCGGCGCCTTCTCCGGGAAGGACCCGTCCAAGGTCGATCGCTCTGCTGCCTACGCGGCACGCTGGGTGGCCAAGAACCTGGTCGCCGCCGGCGCGGCGACCCGCTGTGAGCTCCAGGTGGCCTACGCGATCGGCGTGGCCCGACCGGTCTCCCTGCTGGTCGAGACCTTCGGCACCGAGCGCACCGACCCGGCCCGCATCGCGCGTGTGGTCGACGAGGTCTTCGATCTGCGCCCGGCGGCCATCGTCCGCGACCTCGACCTCAAACGGCCGATCTACCGAAAGACGGCGGCCTACGGGCACTTCGGTCGGTCCGACAAGGAGTTCACCTGGGAGGACACCTCGCGAGCCGACGACCTGAAGCAGGCGCTCGGCCTCTGAGCGGCCGCTCCGCCCTTCCCGCGTCGGCCCGGGACGGACCACCCCGCCGGGTCGTGCGGGTGGTGCCCGACGTCCCCGCCATCCATCGCCGGTTCGACTACTCGGTACCCGCCGCCATCGATGCCGCGGTCACCGTGGGCGCCCGGGTGCGGATCGAGCTGCACGGTCGCCGGGTCGGGGGCTGGGTCGTCGAGGACGGGGTGACCCCGCCTCCCGGGTTGGTGACCAAGGACCTCTCCGGGTCGAGCGGGCTCGGACCGCCGCCGACGGTGGTCGGTCTGGCCGAGTGGGCCGCCTGGCGGTGGGCCGGACCGCTCTCCTCGTTCCTCGGCACCGCGTCGCCCGACCGCGTGGTGCGCGCGATGCTCCCGCCGGCGGCCGGCACGACGGGTGCACCGCCGGCTTCCCCCGGTGGCGGCGCGGTCACCCTCGTCGACGAAGCACTCGGCGGCGCGGACCCCGCGGTGATCCGGCTGGCGCCGGCGCTCGACGCGGGCCGGATCGTCCTCGAGATCACCCACCGCGTCGGTCCGGCCGGAGTGCTCGTGGTCGCCGCCTCGCGGGTGCGGGCCGAGGTACTCGCCGGCCGGCTGCGCGCTACGGGGCTGCCCGTGGCGCTCCTGCCCGAGCAGTGGGGGCTGGCCAGGCAGGGTGCGAGCACGGTGGTCGGTACCCGGGCGGCGGCATGGGCGCCCCTGGAGCGCATCCGTGCCGCGGTGGTGCTCGACGCCCACGACGAGGCCCACCGCGAAGAGCGGGCGCCGACCTGGTCGGCGGTCGACGTCGTCCTCGAGCGAGGGCGACGTGACGGTGCGCCCGTGGTGCTGGTGAGTCCGTGCCCGCCGGTCACCATCACCGAGGCGGCGCGACTGGTGACCACCGAACGCGCGGTGGAGCGTCGCGGGTGGCCGCCGGTCGAGGTGGTCGACCGCTGCGGCGACGACCCGAGGACCGGGCTCTTCTCCGAGCGGCTCGTGGCGGTCGCCCGCGCCGAGCTGGACCGCATCGGCGGACGGGTGGTGTGCGTGCTCCACCGCACCGGACGAGTCCGGCTCCTGGCCTGCGCGGTCTGCGGCGCGCTCGCCCGCTGCACCCGCTGTGGCGGAGCGATGAGCCAGGCGCAGCGCGGCGGTTCTCTGTCCTGCCGGAGGTGCGGGGAGGCCCGTCCCTGTCTCTGCGCACAGTGCGACTCGACCCGGCTCAAGACCCTTCGGATCGGGGTCACCCGGGCCACCGAGGAGCTGGCGGCCCTCCTGGGCACCGAGGCCGTCGAAGTCACCGCCGGCGCCGCACCCGACGGCGGCCTGGACGCGGCCCGGCTGGTCGTCGGCACCGAGGCCGCCCTCCACCGGATCGACCACGCCGGCGTGGTGGCCTTCCTCGACATCGACCAGCATCTGCTGGCCCCGCGCTTCGCCGCCAGCGAGCAGGCCCTTGCCGTCCTGGCCCGGGCCGCCCGGGTGGTCGGTGCGAGATCGGGCGGCGGGCGGGTGCTGGTCCAGACCAGGCTTCCCCACCACGAGGTCCTCCGGGCTGCCGTACACGCCGACCCGGGGCTCCTGGCGAACGCAGAGCGCGCCCTGCGCCGGGAGCTCGGCCTGCCTCCCTTCTCTGCCCTGGCACTGTTGGGCGGGCCGGGCGCAGAGAGCTACGCCGCCGGGCTGGCGGGCGTGGCCGGTCTCGAGGTCTCCGCCCTCGACGCCGACCGGTTCCTGGTCCGGGCGGACGGGCACCGCGCGCTCGCCGACGGCCTGGCGACGGTCGCCCGTCCACCGGAGCGCCTGCGGGTCGAGGTCGACCCGACCGACGTCTGAGCGGGACCACGGGGCGTTGTCCCGTAGAATGGGTCGATGCCCTCGTACTCCGTTCGCACCTACGGCGACCCGGTCCTCAAGCAGGTCGCCCGTGAGGTCGACTCGATCGACGGCGCACTCGCCAAGCTGGTCGACGACATGGTCGAGACGATGTACGACGCAGAGGGAGCCGGCCTGGCCGCTCCCCAGGTGGGCGTGCAGAAGCGTGTCTTCGTCTACGACGTGGGAGACGGGCCGGAGGCGCTGATCAACCCCGAGATCGTCGAATCCGAGGGGGAGTGGTACCACGACGAGGGGTGCCTCTCGATCCCCGGGCTGCGCCTCGGGATCCTCCGTCCCAACCGGGTACATCTCCGCGGGTTCGATCTCGAGGGCAACGAACGGTCGCTCGAGGGGGAGGAATTCCTCGGACGGGTCTTCCAGCACGAGGTCGACCATCTCGATGGGGTGCTCATGGTCGAGCGCCTCGACGAGGAGATGCGCAAGCAGGCCCTGCGCGTCCTGCGCGACCGGGCGCTCGGCCTCGACACCTCGGCCATGGAGGCCAAGCTGGTCTCGGCCGGCACCGACCGCGAGCTCTGACCTGCCGGTGGGCACCTGCCGTCCCGGTCCCCCCCGGACGCGGGACCGCTAGCGCGCACAGCCGATGGCCCGCCTGGTCTACCTCGGCACCCCCGACGCCGCCGTCGCGCCCCTTCTGACGCTCGTCGCGGCCGGCCACGACGTGGCCCTGGTGGTGACCCGCCCCGACCGGCGGCGCGGGAGGGGGAGCGCCCTGCTCCCGAGTCCGGTCAAGGCCGCGGCGGAAGCGTGTGGTCTTAGCGTCACCGACGACCTCCACGACGCAACCGAGGTGGGTGCCGAGCTCGGGGTCGTGGTCGCCTACGGGCGGATCATCCCGGTGGCCGTGCTCGAGGTGCTCCCCATGGTCAATCTCCATTTCTCGCTCCTGCCCCGGTGGCGCGGGGCCGCCCCGGTCGAGCGGGCCCTCTTGGAGGGGGACTCGGAGACCGGAGTCTGCCTCATGGCCGTCGAGGCCGGCCTCGACACCGGGCCGATCTACGCCGAGGTCGCCACCCAGATCGGTGAGGAGGAGACGGTCGACGAGCTCCGGACCCGACTCGTCGCCATCGGCTGTGGCCTGCTCGAGGTGCACCTGGCCGGAGGCCGCAGCGGGCTGCCGTCCCCCCGGGAGCAGGCAGGCACGCCGAGCTACGCGGAGAAGGTCCTGCCGCACGAATTGGAGCTGGACTGGCAACGGCCGGCGTTCCACCTGCGTCGGGTGGTCCGCCTCGGTCGTGCCTGGACGACGTTCCGCGGGCGGCGGCTCCGGATCCTCTCGGCCGGTGCGTCCCCCGAGGAGCCCGGCACGGGCCACGGAGTCGGCACACCCGTCCCGGGCGCGTTGCGGGGTGCGGTGGTCGGTGCCGGGGAGGGGACGTCACTCCGCCTGCTGACCGTCCAACCCGAGGGGAAGCGGCCGATGGATGCCACGGCCTGGCTCCATGGGGTGCACGCCGGCCCGGACGAGCGGCTCGGGGGGTGAGCGCGGACGATCCAGCCCCGGCCGCGCGGACACCCCCGGTAGGCTCGGCCGCGATGTCCCCACCCGAGTCCCCGCCTACGTTGCGCGTCGCCCCGTCGATCCTCTCGGCCGACTTCGGCGGTCTGGCGGCGGCCGTGGCGTCTGTCGCCAGCGGCACCGATTGGCTGCACATCGACGTCATGGACGGCCACTTCGTGCCCAACCTGACCGTCGGCCCGCCGGTGGTCGCGTCCCTCCGGGCCCACAGCAGGCTCTTCTTCGACACCCACCTCATGATCACCGACCCGGCCCGCTATCTCGGGCCGTTCCGGGATGCAGGAGCCGACGGGTGCACCGTGCACGTCGAGGTCGGCGAGACCGCGGCCCTGGTGTCCCAGATGCGCGATCTCGGGCTCCGGGTGGGCCTCGCCGCCAATCCGGACACCCCCTTCGAGGCACTCGAGCCCTTCCTGCACTCGGTCGACCTCGTCCTGTGCATGACGGTCTTCCCCGGTTTCGGTGGTCAGTCGTTCATGGAAGGGGTGCTGCCCAAGGTGCGCCAGGTGCGTGACGCCGCCGACGCCGCCGGTCTCGCCCTCGACGTGGAGGTGGACGGCGGGATCGACGAGCACACCGTGGTGCGGGCAGCCCGCGCCGGGGCCAACGTCTTCGTCGCCGGTTCGGCGGTCTTCGGCCGGGCCGACCCGCTCGCCTCGGTGTCCGGCATCCTGGCGGCGGCCGAGGCCGAGCGGGCCGGGGTCAGACCCTGAGCACTCCGCCCCGCCCCGGGCCCGGCGGGGACACCGGCTGGATGCTGCGGGCGGTCGAGGCCGCCGAGCGGGTGCGTGGCCGCACCGCTCCGAACCCCTGGGTGGGCGCGGTGCTGGTGGCACCCGGGGACTCGCACGCCCCGACGACCTGGTTCGTCGGGGCCACCGCACGCCCTGGTGGGCCCCATGCCGAGGTGGCCGCCCTGGCCGCGGCCGGGGACCGGGCCCGGGGCGGGACCCTCTACGTGACCCTCGAGCCCTGCGCGCACCACGGTCGTACCGCGCCGTGCACCGAGGCGGTGCTCGACGCGGGCGTTGCCCGGGTGGTGGTGGGGTTGGTCGACCCCGATCCGCTGGTGGACGGACGGGGCGTCGAGCGCCTGCGGAGCGCGGGGGTGGAGGTCGAGGTCGGTGTGGCCGCCGACGTGGTGGGCGAGCAGTTGGCGCCCTATGTGGCGAACCGGCGAACCGGGCGACCCTGGGTCGTGCTCAAACTGGCGGCCACGCTCGACGGCCGGACCGCCGCACCGGACGGCTCGAGCCACTGGATCACCGGTGAGGCCGCCCGCCGGGACGCCCACCGGCTTCGGGCAGTGTCCGACGCGGTGGTGGTGGGGGCGGGGACGGTGCGCGCCGACGACCCGAGCCTGACCGTCCGGCTCCCCGCAGACGACCCGCTCTTCCGCGGGCCGCACGACCAGCCGTTGCGGGTCGTGCTCGGACGTGCCCCCGCCGCAGCCGCGGTCCGTCCCGCGCTCGAGCTGGACGGTGACCCGGTCGAGGTGCTCGAGCAGCTCGGCAGCCGTGGACTGGTCCAGGTCCTCGTCGAGGGCGGAGCCGCCGTGGCCCACGAGTTCCATACGCGAGGCCTGGTCGACCGCTACGTGCTCTACCTCGCCCCGGCCCTCTTCGGCGGCGACGACGCACGTCCCCTGTTCGACGGTCCGGGTGCGGCCACCATCGGGAGCCTGTGGCGTGGGGAGGTTCGCTCGGTGACTAGCCTGGAGGGCGACGTGCGGGTGGAGCTGGCTCCGGCCGCACCCCCGGTCTGAGCGCCGGGGCCGGGCCGTGGTCGCGTCGCCCGGGTCCCGTCCGCAGAAATCGCCCAAGGTCGGCCCGCGAGGAGCCGACAACAAGAGCAGCGGTCACTCAACCGAGGGAGACAGAGGGTCGATGCCCTTCTCAGCAGTCGAGGATGCGATCACGGCGATCGGTCGCGGCGAGATCGTCGTCGTGGTGGACGACGAGGACCGCGAGAACGAGGGCGACCTGATCATGGCCGCCGACGCGGTCACCCCGGAGAAGATCGCCTTCTTCCTGGCCCACACGTCCGGCCTCATCTGCGTTCCGTTGACTCCGGAGCGGGTCGAGCACCTCGACCTGCCCTTGATGGTGATCTCGAACACCGAGGTACAGCGCACCGCCTTCACCGTGAGCGTCGACTTCCGCCACGGGACCTCGACCGGCATCTCGGCTGCAGACCGCGCCGCCACCATCAAGGCCCTGGTCGACCCCCATACCCGGCCGGCCGACCTCAACCGGCCCGGACACATCTTTCCGCTGCGGTACCGACCGGGCGGCGTCCTCAAGCGGGCCGGTCACACCGAGGCAGCGATCGACCTGGCCCGCGCGGCGGGTCGGGCGCCAGCCGGGGTCCTCTGCGAGGTCGTGAGCGAGGACAAGGCGACCATGGCACGCCTGCCCGAGCTCCAGGTGTTCGCCGAGAAGCACGGCCTGCACCTCATCTCCATCGCCGATCTCATCCGGTACCGGCGCCGCAAGGACAAGCTGGTGCGCAGGATTGCCGACGCGCGCATCCCGACCGATTTCGGCGAGTTCACGGTCTACGCGTACGAGTCGGTGCTCGACGGCGAGCATCACGTGGCCCTGGTCAAGGGAGACGTCCGCGGGCAGCAGAACACCCTCGTCCGGGTGCACAGCGAATGCCTGACCGGGGACGTGTTCGGGTCGCTGCGCTGTGACTGCGGCCCGCAACTCCATGCGGCCATGTCGCTGATCGACGCGACCGGGAGCGGCGTCCTGGTCTACCTGCGCGGCCACGAGGGCAGGGGGATCGGGCTGGCCCACAAGCTGCGCGCCTACAACCTCCAAGAGGAGGGATACGACACGGTGGACGCCAACCTCGAGCTCGGCCTGCCGGCCGACTCGCGCGAGTACGGCATCGGCGCCCAGATCCTGGTGGACCTCGGCGTGACCACGATGCGTCTGATGACCAACAACCCGACCAAGTACGGAGGGCTCGAGGGATTCGGGCTCGACATCGTCGAGCGGGTCAACATCCAGCCTTCCCCGACCCCCGAGAACATCGAGTACCTGCGCACCAAGCGCGAGCGGATGGGGCACCTTCTCGAGGGTCTCGATGACGTCCTCTGACCGGACGCTCCTGCCCGACGATGCCAAAGCGCGTGCCGCGGTGCGGGTGGGCACCTCACTCGATCCGGCAGGGTCGGCGTCGGTTGCCGCCGACGTCCGGATCGCCTTCGCCTGCGCGGCGTTCAACGGCGGCATCACCGACCGGCTGCTCACCGGCGCACTGGACTCGCTCGAGACGGCGGGCTGCGACCTCGGCAGCGTGACCGTGGCCTGGGCTCCGGGTGCGTTCGAGCTCCCGCTGCTCGCACAGCGGCTGGCCGCCTCCGAGCGCGTCGACGCGGTGGTCTGCCTCGGGGCGGTCATCCGAGGGGACACCGGGCACTACGAGTTCGTGGCCGGCGAGTGCGCCGCGGGGATCCAGCGGGTCCAGCTCGACACCGGCCTGCCGGTCGTGTTCGGCGTGCTGACCACCGACACCGTGGAGCAGGCCCTGGCCCGCTCGCTGCCGGACGAGACCAACAAGGGCGCCGAGGCGGTCCGCACGGCGCTGGAGACGGTGGCGGTGCTGCGACGTGTGGCCGGCATCGCGACCGAGGCGCACGTGGGCTACTCCGTCGGCGGGCGCTGAGCGTGCTGCGTCTGGTCCTCCCCAAGGGTTCCCTCGAGAAGGCGACCCTCGAGCTCTTCGCAGACGCCGATCTCGCGGTCAGCCGTTCGTCGAGCGTCGACTACCGGGCGACCATCGACGACCCACGCATCGACGACGTCCGCATCCTGCGACCGCAGGAGATCCCGCTCTACGTCGCCGACGGCCTGTTCGACATCGGGATCACCGGACGCGACTGGATCGAGGAGCGGGGGAGCGCGGTCACCTCGCTCGGCACCCTCCAGTACTCGAAGGCCTCGGCCAACCCGGTCCGGGTGGTCCTGGCCGTGCCCACCGAGCTCGCGGTCGACTCGGTCGACGACCTCTCCCGTTCGGCCACGGGGGCGAACGGCGCGTTGCGAGTGTCGACCGAGTACCCGGAGCTCACCCGTCGCTATCTCGCAGACCACGGGGTGCGCGCCTCGGTGAGCGTCTCCTACGGTGCGACCGAGGCCAAGGTGCCCGACATCGCCGACTGCGTGGTCGAGATCACCGAGACCGGGCGCGCCCTCCGGGCCGCCGGCCTCAAGATCGTCGAGACCCTCCTCGTGTCCCACACCGAGCTCATCGCCAATCCGGATTCGGCGGCCGACCCGGCCAAGCGTCACGCCATGGAGCAGCTGCTCACCCTCCTCCAGGGTGTCCTCGAGGCCCGGGGCAAGGTCCTGGTCAAGCTCAATGTTGGCGCCGACCAGCTCGGAGGGGTCATCGAGGTCCTGCCCTCCCTGCGCTCGCCGACGGTCTCCGAGCTGTTCGGCGGGGGAGGGTTCGCGGTCGAAGCGGTGGTGCCCAAGTCGGAGATCAACGTGCTCATCCCCGCGTTGCGCGACCGCGGCGCGACAGACATCATCGAACTGGCACTTGCCAAGATCGTCCACTGAGTGTTTCGTTGACCCCTCCCTACCCGACCTCCCCCTCGGACCTGGTCCCGGTGGGCCGGGCCCCCCTGATCGGCCACGTGGTCTCGTTCGACGAGGTGCGCGGCCTCGGGACGGTCGAATGCGGGCCCGGGCGCACGGTGCCCTTCCACTGTGCGGTCATCACCGACGGATCGCGCACGATCGACGTCGGGGCGGTGGTGGCCGTCCGCATCGTGGCCGGCCGGCTCGGCATCCTCGAGGCCCGGTCGGTCCGCCCGCTCCCCGGGGTGGTCTCCCCCGGAGGGTCCCTCGCCGTGGGGGAGCAGGCCGCTCAGGGGTCGGGCGCCGCGCTCGCGGCGTCCCCGCCCGGATCCGGGTCCTGGCCGGTCCCTGGATCGGAGACCCGCTCCTCCGAGCCCGGCTCGGCCGAGGTGGTCGGCGGGGTGCCCGATCCCTGGCCGGTCCCGTCGTCGTAGGGGTTGCCGAGGATCGAGCGCGCCATGTCGACGACCACCGCGCTGTCGGCGTCCTCCTCGGTGACCACGCCGAGCAGGGGAGCGGCGAGGAGGCCGGTGAGGATGCCGGTTTCGGCCATCGACTCGGCCTGTACGATGCTCCACTCCCACAACCGCCGGACCATGTCGGGGCTGGTCGCGTCCCGTTTCGGGTACCGCAGCCAACAGTTGACCACCGCCTGACCGACACCGGTCGCGGCCGGGAAGAGCCAGATGAGGCGGTAGTTGCCGGTGGCGTCGATGACGACTGCGGCGATGTAGGCCATGACCACGCTGCACAGGTTGAACGGGGCCAGCAGCACGCCGATCCGCTCGCCGAGTCCACCGGACCTCGGCAGGAGGCGGAGCAACAGCGGGGCCATGACGATGATGTAGGCACCGACGAACGGGGCCCCGATGAACGCCAGGACGACCGCCTGCCAGAGGTGGGTCTCGAAGTACTGGACGCCGGCGAGCAGCGCCCCGACCAGCGGGGCCCCGATGGCGAGTTGCATCGGGGTGAGCTTGCGGCTGAGCGGGATCCCGAGCGCGATGCCGATGAAGAAGACCGGGATGCCGGTCACCAGGCCGGCGATGGTCTGTGCGCTCGCCCCGGCGTGGAGCACCTTCTGGAAGAACAGGATGGCGACATAGGCCGTGGACCCCACACCGGACCAGAAGAGCAACGAGCCTCCGACGAGCACCTTGGCGTTGGGTCCCGCCAGGATCTCGCGGAGCTCGTCCCGGGCCGGGCGGGCCCGCTCCTTGCGGTCTGCCGCGGCTCCGAACGAGGCGGCGGGCGCCTCGCGCACCAGGAGCAGGACGACCAGGCCGACCGCCACCAGGATCACCGCGTCGATCTGGAAGGGGAGGTTCCAGGTGGCCGGGTCGTTCTGCTTCCACGAGGCGATGACGGTTCCCTTGATCGTCCAGCTGGCAAGCGTGCCGAGCACGGTGGTGAGGAGCAGTGCCTTGATCCAGCGGCTGCGACCGAAGACTTCGGGGACCACGGCCACGTTGGTGAGGGTGAAGGTGGCCGATGCCTGTCCCGCGATCAGGATCATGAGCACGAGCAGCCAGTACCCGTGGACGACCGTGAACATCCAGGTCGCCGCTCCCATCAGGATGAGACTGCCGGCCATGTAGGGGGTGCGCCGACCGACCCGGCTGCGGGTGCGATCGCTCAGCCGCCCGGCCACCGGGTAGGTCAACCAGCTCACCAGCCGGTCGGCGGTGAGGGCGAAGGTGACCGCGAGCGCACCGGAAGCCCGTTGCTGCACGAAGAGCGTGATGAGCACCCCGGAGACGGCCAGATTGGCCCGGGGGCCGACCAGTCCCACCGACAGCCCGATGAAGCTCCGGAGTCGGGAGGCGTCGATCCCGCCGGCGGATCGGGCAGCCGCGGGCAGATCGGCTTCGCCCGGCGCGTCGCTCACCCCGAGGTGTCGTCGTCCGGCGGCGCACCCCCGTTGGTGGCGGTTGCCGACGTCGGCCGATGTGCGTCGCCATCGGCTCCCGCCGACCCGGTCACGTCCTCCGCGGCACGCCGGGCGCCGTCGATCTGCACGTAGGCCAGCCGGAGCTGGCTGAGACCGTCACGCAGCCCGCCTTCGCCTTCGCCGAGCCGTCCTTCGAGGCCGTCGACCAGGCAGCCGAGGGCGTCGATGGCCAGGCGGGCCTGGTCGAGCAGCGGAGGCTGCTGCGAGAGGTACACCGCGGCCAGCTCGAACAGCCCGTAGCAGTGGTTGGCGACGACCACCTCGACCGGGGAGCTGGCCAGCTCGGTGCGCAGCGCCTCCATCCGGGCAGCAAGCTCCTCCTCGCCCAGTTCACCGGGCTCCCCGGCGTCTGCTTCGAGGGGGTCGGATGACGGCTGCCCCGGGCCGGGGTCGTCCGGCGTGGCGGACGGCCTCCCCACCGGGTGTTCGCCGTCGGGCGTCCAGAGCGTGCTCACGACTGATAGCCTAAAGCAACTGATAGACGAGGAAGCGGGGCTTCGCGGTGCGAAACCCCCACCCGGCCACAGTGGCTGACCGACGGTCGGTCCCCGGTGCGCCGGGTCTACCGGGCCGGGAACCGACACCTGTCGGGTGCCCCGGCGGCTCCGCTCCTTCATCATCGGTCACGGAGGTTCCGTGACCCGCAGACAGGGAGTGAAGTCGCATAGCAACCAGCACCACCACCACCGATCCTCGCATCAACGACCGCATCCGTGCCCGTGAGGTGCGGCTGGTAGACCCGGAAGGGGAGCAGCTGGGCATCAAGCTCCTGCCCGAGGCACTGGCCATCGCCCGAGACCTCGACCTCGATCTCGTCGAGGTGGCACCCGGGGCCAATCCACCGGTCTGCCGGATCATGGACTTCGGCAAGCACAAGTTCGACGAAGCCCAGCGAGCCAAGGAATCCAAGCGCAAGGCCGTGCACGTCGGGATCAAGGAGATGAAGTACCGGCCCAAGATCGGGCCCGGCGACTTCGACACCAAGACCCGCCAGGTGGCCAAGTTCCTGGATGAGGGCCACAAGGTCAAGATCACGATCATGTTTCGTGGTCGGGAGGTCTTCCACCCCGAACTGGGCAAGAAGATCCTGGATCGGATCGCCGAGCAGATGGACGGCATGGGGAAACCGGAGGCGGTGCCACGACTCGACGGACGGAACATGGTGATGGTGTTGGCACCCGAGAAGCGGGCAAAGCAGTCGGCAGCGGCCAAGAGCGCCTCCTCCAAGGGTGCCGACGCGTCCCGGCAGCCTGCTCACCGCGCGGTCGAGGACACCGGCGTCGTCGCGGCGTCGCCCCCGGTGACAGGCGGACCGGATGCGCCCGGCGGAGCGGACCAGGTGCCCGATGTCGTAGAGAGTTCGCCCGGGGTCGTGGCGCAGACGACTGCCGCGGTGGGGGATCTCACCCCGCGCGCCGAGACGATCCAACGAGAGGGATGACGACCATGCCAAAGATGAAGACCGACAGCGGAGCCCGCAAGCGGATCAAGGTGACCGGATCGGGACGCCTGCGCCGCCGCAAGGCCTTCCGCTCGCACCTGCTCGAGCACAAGTCGAGCGAACGCAAGCGACGACTCGGCCGTGAGACCGACTTCGCGCCGGGCGATGCCAGGCAGGTCAAGCGCATGCTCGGGCTGTAGGGGCCGCCGCACCCGCCCCACCCGCAGCCCCGGTTCGACCCGGCACGCCCGGTGTGCCCTGTGCCGGGCCACCATTCCACCACCTGCTCCGTCGGGCCGGTCCGGCCCACTGCCATCCCGGACCGGTCGATCGCGACGGCCAGGTCTCAAAAGATCCAGACCGAAGGCCCTCTCAGAAAAAGGAGTTCTCCCATGGCCCGAGTCAAAGGCGCAGTCCACGCCAAGAAGCACCACCGCGCCATCCTCGAGCAGGCACAGGGCTACTACGGCAACAAGAGCCGTTCGTTCCGCGCCGCCAACGAGCAGGTCATGCACTCGATGCAGTACGCGTACCGGGACCGCCGCGCCCGCAAGGGAGACTTCCGCCAGCTCTGGATCCAGCGCATCAACGCAGCCGCCCGGCTCCACGGCACGAGCTACAGCCGGTTCATCGCCGGGCTGCACCGCGCGCAGGTGGACGTCGACCGCAAGGTCCTGGCCGACCTGGCGGTGACGGAACCCGAGGCGTTCGCCTCCCTGGTCCAGGTCGCCAACGAGGCACTCGAAGCGGCCTCCCCGATCGCCGAGGCCGGTTCCTGACCCAACCCGGCCTGGCCGTCACCCACCAGCGGGTGCGGAGGCTTCGCCAGCTCCTGCGCAAACGCAGCCTGCGCAACGCCGAGCGGGTGTTGGTCGTCGAGGGCGCCGAGCTGCTCACGGTGGCACTGGCTGCCGGCGCCCGCGTCGAAGCCGTGTACGTCGCGCCGGAGGGCGCAGACGTCCCGGCGGTCGCCGAGGTGACCCGATGGGCGCTGGCCGCCGGAGGTCGGGTCTTCGACCTCGGCCCGGGGGTGATGGAACGGGTCGCCTCCACGGTGACCCCCCAGCCCGTCATCGCGGTGGTCGGCTGGGAGCCCGCTGCTCTCGACGACCTTGCGGGCGCGGCACTCGTGGTGGTCTGTGCAGACGTGCGCGATCCGGGCAACGTCGGCACGGTCATCCGGACGGCCGACGCGTCGGGCGCCGATGCCGTGGTGTGCTGCGACGGAACCGTCGACCCGACCAACCCCAAGTGTGTGCGTGCGACGGCCGGCTCGCTGTTCCACCTCCCGGTGGTGGTCGGCGGCGCCGCTGTCGACGTGGTGACCGATCTGGCGTCCCGGGGATTCTCCACCGTCGGCGCCGAGAAGAGCGGCGGCCAGGACTACGACGAGTTCGACTGGCGCCGTCCGGTGGCCCTGGTGCTCGGCAACGAGGCGTCCGGCCTCGACGCTCGGGTCGGGGCCGTGCTCGACGCCGGTGTGACCGTCCCGATGGTCGGGCGGGCCGAGTCGCTCAACGTGAGCGTTGCGGCCGCCGTGCTCTGCTTCGAGGCGCTCCGCCAGCGACGGGCGGGCCGCTCTGCAGGTGCTCCACCGGGTACGGGCGCGTCGGGCTCTACGATGCCCGGCATGGATGACGGACCGACCGGGCGGGAAGGTGGGGACGTGGGGGGTCCGGGATGAGCGACCCGCTCGACGTCGGCGCCCTGGTCGAGGCGGCCCGTGCCGCCATCGCCGGAGCCATCTCGACCGAGGACATCCGCGAGGTCGCGGCCGCGGTGTCGGGCAAGCGGTCGCCGCTGGCCGAGGCGTCGCGCGGTCTCGGCGCGCTCGATCCCGAAGACCGTAAGGAGCTCGGGCGGACCCTGCACGAAGCCCGCGCCGCCGTCGAGGAGCTCCTCGAACGCAGGAGGGAGGAGATCCGGTACGAGGAGTTGGCCAGCGAGATGGCCGCCTCCCGCCTCGACCTGACCGAGTACGTGCCAGGGAGGGTCCGCGGGCCTGCCGCCCGGGGCCACCTCCACCTGGTGTCCCAGACCCGGGACGCACTCGAGGACGTCTTCGTGGGGATGGGGTTCGAGGTCGCGGAAGGTCCCGAGATCGAAACCGACTGGTACAACTTCGGCGCACTCAACATCCCCCCCGCCCACCCGGCCCGCGGGATGTGGGACACCTTCTATCTCGAGCTCGGCGAGCCGGAGACGGTCCTCCTGCGGACCCACACCTCGCCCGTCCAGATCCACCTCATGGAGCGGGCCGTGCTGGACGGCACCCTCCCGATCCACGCGGTCATGCCCGGCCGTTGCTATCGGCGGGACACTCCCGACGCCAGACACCTTCCGGTCTTCCACCAGATCGAGGGACTCGTCGTCGACGTGGGCATCACCTTCGCCGATCTTGCGGGCACGATCGAGACCTTCACCAGCGCCTACTTCGGGCCGGACATCCACTCGCGGTTGCGGCCGGCCTACTTCCCCTTCACCGAGCCCTCGGCCGAGTTCGAGGTCACCTGCACCATCTGCCACGGGGCGGGATGCCGGACCTGCTCGCAGACTGGCTGGATCGAGCTCGGCGGCTGCGGCATGGTCGACCCGGCGGTGTTCGCCGCAGCAGGTATCGACGCCGACGAGTGGACCGGGTTCGCGTTCGGATTCGGGATCGACCGCTGCGCCCAGATGCGGCACCAGATCGCCGACATGCGGGCCCTGACCGAGAACGACATCCGATTCCTGCGCCAGTTCTGAGGCGCGTTCCCCCGAGAGGACAGCTGTGCGCGTTCCCCTTTCCTGGCTCCGGGACTTCGCCCCCTTCGGGGACGACAGTGCCGCGTTGGCCGCCACGCTCGACGACCTCGGGCTGGTCGTGGAGGCGATCGAGGTGGTGGGCGAGGGCCTGGCCGATGTGGTCGTGGCCCGGGTCGTCGAGGTCGGACCGATCGAGGGGGCGGACAAGATCAGGCGTGTCGTGGTGGACGACGGGTCCGCCCCGGTGGAGGTCGTGTGCGGCGCGTGGAACTTCGCCATCGGCGACCTGGTCCCGCTCGCCCCAGTCGGGGCCACGCTGCCCGGCGGGATGGCGATCGGTCGCCGCAAGCTGAAGGGTGTCGTGTCCAACGGCATGCTCTGCTCGGGTCGCGAGCTCCGCCTCTCCGAGGACCACGAGGGCATCCTGATCCTCGACGGTGGCGAGGCGGTGGCGCCGGGCGACCCGCTCGTCCGGGTGCTGGGCATCGACCCGGACGTGGTCTTCGACATCTCGGTGGAGGCGAACCGGCCCGATGCATGGAGCATCTCCGGTGTGGCGCGGGACCTGGCGGCGAGGCTGACGCTCCCATTCACCGTGCCCGCCACCGCCGCGGTGGTGGCCGCCGCTTCGGGTGCTTCGCCGGACGACGGCCCCCACCCAGCCGGCGCGCCGCTGCCGGCCGGCCCGGAGGTCGGGTCGCTGACCACGGTCCGGGTGGAGGATCTCGAGCTGTGTCCGCGGTTTACCCGCGGGTCCTGACCGGGGTCGAGGTGACCGACTCCCCGGCCTGGCTCGCGGGCCGTCTGACCGCGGCGGGCATGCGACCGATCAACAACGTGGTCGATGCCTCGAACTACGTGATGCTCGAGCTCGGTCAGCCGACCCATCCCTACGATCTCGACCGGCTGGCCGGCAACGGGCTGTTGGTGAGACGGGCGGCCCCGGGGGAGCAGGTCACCACCCTCGACGGCGTCGAGCGCACGCTCGGCACGCCCGGCCCGGGTCTCGGCGACACCGGGCAGGACTGTCTGATCTGTGATGCCACGGGTGCCCCGGTGGGCATCGGCGGGATCATGGGCGGGGCCTCCTCCGAGATCGGTCCGTCGACCACCCGCGTGCTGCTCGAGGCGGCATTCTTCGTGCCCATGGCCATCGCCCGCACCTCCAAGCGCCTCAACCTGCGCACCGAGGCCTCCGCCCGCTTCGAACGCGGCTGTGATCCCGCCGGGATCGATCTCGCCGCCCAGCGCTTCTGTGAGCTGTTGGCCCTGACCGCGGGTCCGGGACTCGCTCTCGCCGAGGGGGTGATCGACGTGGTCGGCGACGTGCCGGGTCCGCTGACCGTCCCGGTCCGCCCGCACCGGGTCAACGCACTGCTCGGGACCGACTTCACCGCACCGGCGATCGCCGGCCTGCTCGGGCCGCTCGGCATGGAGACCGGCCACCCGGCTCCCACCGGTGACGACGCGACGCTCGACGTGGTGGTCCCGACCTTCCGGCCCGACATCCGCCCCGCCCCGATGGGGGAGGCAGACCTCGCCGAGGAGGTCGCCCGCACCTACGGGTACGCGCGCCTGCCGCGGCGGAAGCCCGCCTGGCCCCAGCCCGGACGGCTCACCGCCTACCAGCGCGAACGCCGGCTGGTGAAGGACGTCCTGTGCGGTCTGGGGGCGACCGAGGTCTGGACCCCGACCTTCGTGACCGAGGCCGATCTGGTGGGAGTCGGCTTCAGCCCGCCCTTCGTCGAGGTGGCCAACCCGCTGGTCGATGCGGAGCGCTTCCTGCGGTCCTCGATGGCCCCCGGTCTGCTGCGGGCGGTGCTCTACAACGTCGAGCGGCGCCAGGACGAGCTCCGGCTGTTCGAGGTCGGCTCGGTGTTCGGGCTCGCAGAGGAGCAGACCCCGGACGGGCCACCCGCCGAGTCGGGTGAGCGGTTGTCCGCGGTCTTCGTCGGAGCGGAGGAGGATGCCTGGGCCGCGGTGACCGCGTGGCGCGTCCTCGCCGAGGCACTCGGCGTGACCGGCTGGCATCTCGAGCAGGGACCGCGCCGGGCACCGGTCACGCGTGTCCTCCACGAGCACCGGTCGGCGACCGTGCGCAGCGATCCGGGAGCGGACGCCCGACCCGGGCATGCCGGCGAGCTCGGGGTGCTCGGTGAGCTCGACCCGACCGTGGTGGAGGGCTTCGGGCTGGTGGGTCCCGCCGGACGTCCCCGGCGTGTCGGCTGGCTCGACCTCGACCTCGAGGTGCTGCTCGACCCCGGACGGGTTCCGCGCCGGCCGCTCGAGTCGGTGCCGGTGAGTCGCTTCCCCTCCTCCGACATCGACCTGGCGTTCGTCGTCCCCGACCGGGTCCCCGCCGGCCCGGTCGAGGTCACCCTGGTGGGCGCCGGAGGGGATCTCCTCGAGTCGGTCCACCTCTTCGACGTCTACCGCGGCCCGACGGTCGCCGACGGCTCGCGCAGCCTGGCCTACCGTCTCCGCTTCTGCGCCCCCGATCGCACGCTCACCGACGAGGAGATCGGCCTGCTCCGGACGCGCTGCATCAGTGCGGTGGTGGACCAGCACGGGGCCGTCCTGCGCTGACCCGGGCAGGCTCCCCTCCGGCACGCTACGGGCCGATCTCTCTGGGCTCCGGCGCACGTCATGTGCGCGGGAAGAGTCCATTCGACAACCTTGCTGCTCGCGGAGTTACGTGCGCACGGAACGAAACTTCCGGGGGTGTGGACAACCGCGCCCGGAAGTCAAGGTCCACTCGCGACAGAGCCCGAGCCGAAACCAGCATCATCGCTTGGTGGTCACACTTCAACTGTCGACCCAGGTTTCCAAAGGTCCGGCCGGCGCGATCTCATCCTGCACCGGGTCAGAACGTCGACGAGCCGAACGTACTCAATTGTGATGACGCTCGCAGTCGCGGCTCAGTGCCCAACAGTTGTCGGTGCCACTTCTGTCACCGAATCGGACATTGACGGATCCTCGACGGTTTGTTAGAAGTGTGCAAACAGAGGCGGGGCATTGAGCGACAGATCCAGTGTCCAAACGAACACGGTGGAGGTGGGCTCGTGAAGGCACATTGGCTGTACGGATCTGGACGTGGCACGAAAGGACGTTCGCGTCTCAGCCGGAGCGCGCTTGTCGCCGCGCTCGGTGCAGGACTGCTCCTTGTGGCCCTGCCAACGACTGCTGGAGCCACTGGTACGTGGTCGCTCGTCACCAGTGCCAACAAGGGGGCGGACGGCGACGGGATCAATACGGTGGCCTGTCACACCAGCAGCTCCTGCGAAGCCGTCGGTGCGTATTTCACGGGCAGCCACGTGAAGCGGACCTTGGCTGAGTCTTGGAACGGCACATCGTGGGCGACGCAGTCGACCCCCAACAACGGCGCAGGGGACAACGATCTCGTTGGCGTCGCTTGTGTCACGAGCACTTCGTGCAAAGCGGTTGGCTACTTCGTCAACGGCAGCAGCGTTGACCGGACCCTCGCCGAGTCCTGGAACGGCACGGCCTGGACGATCATCCCAATTGCCGACAACGGGGTAAACACGAACTACCTCTACGACGTGTCCTGCGTCTCGTCGACCAACTGCAAGGCCGTTGGGTATTACGTCAACGCCAGCAGCGTCCAGAAGACACTCATCGAGTCCTGGAACGGGTCTACGTGGTCGCTCATGACGAGTCCAAACTCTGGGACCGGCACAAACTACCTGCGGCGGGTGTCGTGTTTCTCGGCCTCCTCCTGCAAAGCTGTCGGGGACTATCAGAGCGGCACGATCACGAAGACGCTCGTCGAGTCCTGGAACGGATCCACGTGGTCGGTCACGTCCAGCCCGAATATCGGAGCGGGGAGCAACATTTTGTTCGGGGTCTCGTGCTTTGCTGCCACCTCGTGCAAGGCCGTCGGTAACTACGACAATGCCTCCAACCTGGAGCGGACCCTTGCTGAATCGTGGAACGGTACGTCGTGGACGGTTGTCTCCAGCCCTAACGAGGGAACGGGCGTCGACTTCCTTAACAACCTGTCGTGCACCTCGTCGTCGTCATGTCAAGCGGTCGGAAGCTACGTGAACGGTAGTTCGGTCAACCAGACGCTTGCCGAGGGCTGGAACGGAACGAGCTGGTCAGTGGAGTCGACACCCGATGCAAGTGCCAACACGAACTATCTCTTCAATGTCACTTGCAACGGCGCACTGTGCAAAGCAGTCGGCGACTATCTGAACGGCAGCTCCATCCCTCAGACGCTCGTCGAGTCGCACAGCTGAACGTCGGACAGGAGTGGTTGGTCAAGCATCTTGCCGCAGTCGAACTGGCCTGGCTCCAGATCGCCTTGGCCGGGCTCGGCTCCCTTCCACTGCTGAAGCCACTGAGTCCACCGGCACCCTGGCTTCGTTAGCCGACTCCTATCGTGCCACCACCGTCGCGAACGAAAGGATCGTGAACGAGTGCAGATGGCGATGGCTCCTCGTGCGAATGGCGGAAGAGACCGCAAACATCCTGAAATTCTGAGCGAGCGAGTCGAGGGTCAAACCGGGCGATAAAACCTTGGACCCGGCTAAATATCCCCCTACACCGGGAGCGGGGCGATATTCAGCAGACGGGTGCTCGCCAAGCAGGAACTGCCACCAGACACTTCGGAGGCAGGTGCGGACTCGTCGATTCGAGCAGCTGCAAACATGGTTGCGTGCCAATCCCCGGTGATTCGCTTCGGTCGGTGATCGTGGAATCGAACGAGAACAGCATCGTCGATCGCTCTGGGAGCACTACGACCGGCGAGTGACCGGGCGCTTGCCTGGCTTGGCCAACGCCCACGCCTACTGGACCGGTCTAGACACTGTCGAAGTCGAAGGCATCGCTGCTGAAGCTGCGCAGCTTGAACGCCTACTTCGTGGACTATCCGCAGTCCGCTTCGTCGAAGTAGGTGCCGGGCCAGGCACTTTCACCGGATACCTTGCGGGGAGGGGCATCGCCATCTCAATCAGCTCTGATATCCGAGCCGATTGGCTCGGTATTCGGTGCAAGTTGGCTCGAGATCTGGTGCGATGCGGTCCTGAATGGCGACATGGCGACGTGCTCCCTACGCCGCGAGGGAAATCAGAGAAGTGAGATCCTGTTGCATAATCATGCGCTGTTGTGCATAGACTTGCAGGATGGCAGCTCCCCGGAAGGTCGGCGTGATCGGGGCGTCCGGCTATACGGGTGTCGAGTTGCTCCGGCTGTGCGCCGTCCACCCCGACCTCGAGGTGGCGGTCGCCACGGCGGGGTCGCACGCCGGGCAGGCCGTGGCCGACCACTCCCGCTCGCTGGCGGCCGCCTACCCCTCGCTCTTCTACGGCCCGACCGATCCGACGCTCCTGGACGGCCTCGACCTGGTCTTCTGTGCCCTTCCCCACGGTGAGTCCCAACGGCTCATGCCCGAGCTGGTGGATCGGGTCGGGGTGGTGGTCGACCTGGCGGCCGACTTCCGTCTGCGCGACCCCGGCCTCTACCCGGCCTGGTACGGCGCCGAGCACCTCGCGCCGGCGTTGCTCGCCACGTTCGCCTACGGCCTGCCCGAGCTCCACCGCGCCGCGCTCGCCGGCGCCACCCGGATCGCCGCGCCGGGGTGCTACCCGACAGCGGCCCTGCTGGCCCTCGCCCCGCTGGTGGAGGTCGGGGCGCTCGACCTGCCCGATGCGTCGCCGGGAGGTGCCGCGCCCCTGCTGGTCGATGCCGCGAGCGGGGTGTCCGGGGCCGGTCGGTCCCCGAGCGAGAGCCTCCACTTCGGCACGGTCGACGAGGACTTCGTCGCCTACGGGTTGCTCGACCACCGCCACACCCCCGAGATCGAGCAGGGGCTGGGCACCAGCGTGCTGTTCACACCACACCTCGCCCCGATGGTCCGCGGGATCCTGGCCACCTGTTACGCGCGCCCTGCGCGCGATCGCACACTGACCACAGCGGACGCCCTCGAGATCCTGCGGAGCCGTTACGCGGGCGAGCCGTTCGTCGTGGTCGGGGACCGTTCCCCGTCGACCAAGTCGTCGACCGGATCGAACACCGCCCACCTCACCGCGCGGGTCGATCCGCGCACCGGCTGGGTGGTCGTCCTCTCGGCCATCGACAACCTGGTCAAGGGGGCATCGGGTCAGGCGGTGCAGTGCGCGAACCTGGCGCTCGGCCTTCCCGAGGCGGCCGGGCTCCCCGTAGCGGGCCTCTACCCGTGAGCATCACCACCCCCGCCGGGTTCGTGGCCGCCGGAGTCGCGGCGGGCATCAAGAGCTCGGGTGTGCTCGACCTCGCCCTCCTCGCCACCGAGGACGGCCGTCCGGTTCCCACGGCGGCAACCTTCACCTCCAACCGCGCCGCGGCCGCTCCCGTCCAGGTCAGTCGCGCCCACCAGGCGACCAACGGCGGTCGGGCCGCCGGGGTCGTGGTCAGCAGCGGCAACGCGAACGCGGCCACCGGCAGCCAGGGTCGGGCCGACGCCGAGGCCATGTGCGCCCTGACCGCCGACGGCTTGGGCGTTGCACCCGAGGAGGTCCTGGTGTGCTCGACGGGACTCATCGGTGTCCCTCTCCCCATGGGCCCGATCAGAGCCGGCATCCCACGCCTGGTCGCAGGCCGAGCCGGAGGGCCGGTAGCCGGGGCCGACGCGGCCCTCGGGATCCTCACCACCGATTCGGGTCGCAAGGAGGTCCTCGTCGAATACCCGACCTTCGCCGTCGCCGGCATGGCCAAGGGTGCGGGCATGCTCGCCCCCAGCATGGCCACCATGCTCGCCTTCCTGACGACGGACGCGGCGGTGGGGCCGGTTCCGCTCGCCGACCTCCTGCGGAGCGCCGTCGACGATTCGTTCAATTCCCTCTCGGTCGACGGCTGCACCTCGACCAACGACACCGTGATCCTGATGGCCTCGGGTCGGGCCGGGACGGCCGATCCCAACGTGGTGGCCGACGCGGTGACCGAGGCCTGCGCGGACCTCGCCACCCAGATGGCCGCCGACGCCGAGGGGGCCTCCAAGATCTTCCAGGTCCAGGTCACCGGGGCCCGCTCCGACGGCGAGGCCCACCGGGCCGCCCGCAAGGTCGCCGACTCCCTGCTGGTCAAATGTTCGATCAACGGTTCCGATCCCTACTGGGGTCGGGTGGCCAGCGAGCTGGGCTCGGCCGGGGTGGAATTCGAGATGGACCGCTTGACCATCTCCTACGGCGGTGTCACCGTCTGCCGGGGTGGGGTGGCCGTTCCCCACGACCGCGCGGCAGCGGTCGCACAGCTCTCCGGGTCGATGATCCGGATCGAGTGCGGGCTCGGCCTGGCGGACGGGACCGGGGTGGTCATGGGGGTCGAGCTCGGCTACGGCTACATCGACGAGAACCGGACGACGTCGTGAGCGCCGCGCTGCCCGTGCTCCCGCCCGGTGACAAGGCCGCCGTCCTGGTCGAGTCGTTGCCGTACATCCGGCGCTTCTGGGGAAAGGTCGTCGTCGTCAAGTACGGAGGCAACGTGCTGGCCGCCAAGCCCGGAGCGGAGGCGATCGCCGAGGACGACGCCCTGTCCTCCTTCGCCGAGGACATCGTGCTCATGCGTTCGGTGGGCATGTTGCCGGTGGTCGTCCACGGCGGAGGCCCGCAGATCGGCGCGCTGATGGCCCGGGTGGGCAAGCAGGCCGAATTCCAGGACGGCCTCCGGGTGACCGACGCCGACACCATCGACCTCGTCCGCATGGTCCTGGTCGGGAAGGTCAACCGCGACATCGTGAGCTCGATCAACGTGCACGGTGCGCTCGCGGTCGGGCTGTCCGGTGAGGACGCCAACCTGATCACCGCTGTGGCCCGGTCAGAGGCGCTCGGGTACGTGGGGGACGTGGTCGGGGTCGACCCGGTCATCGTGCACCAATTGCTGGCCCAGGGGCTCATCCCGGTGGTGGCCACCATCGGGACCGACGAGTCCGGTCAGGCCTTCAACATCAACGCCGACACCGCGGCAGGAGCCCTGGCCGCCGCGCTCGAGGCGGAGAAACTGGTCTTCCTCACCGACGTGGCCGGGCTGCGCGCCGACCCCGAGGACCCCGGCACCCTCATCCACCGTGCGAGCGTGGAGGACCTCGACCGCATGGTGGCCACCGGCACCGCGACCGGCGGGATGATCCCGAAGCTCGAGGCCTGCGCCCGGGCGTTGCGCGGCGGGGTCCGGAGTGCCCACCTCCTCGACGGCCGGACCGCGCACGCCCTGCTGCTCGAGATCTTCACCGACGAAGGGGTGGGGACAATGGTGGGGGCCGACCGGTGAGCCCGGGTCCGGCGATGAGCCCGGCGACCGGCGAGGACCGCTCGGCGCTCATGGGTACCTACCCGGAACCTGCGGTGACCTTCGTGCGGGGTGAGGGCAGCACCCTCTACGACACCGAGGGGAATACCTACCTCGACTTCCTCTCCGGCCTCGCGGTGACCTCGCTCGGCCACGCCCACCCGGTGGTCGCCGACGCGATCGCCGAGCAGGCGCGCACGCTCAGCCATGTCTCGAACCTGTTCGGCACGGTGGTCGGGCCCGAGGTGGCGGTCACCCTGGACCGTCTCATCGGTGGGGGGACCGACCGGGCCGGGGGGCAGGTCTTCTTCGCCAACTCGGGGGCCGAGGCCAACGAGTGTGCGCTCAAGCTGGCCCGTCGCTGGGCCGGTGACGGTCGGTTCGTGGTGGTCTCGACCTGGGACGCATTCCACGGCCGCACCCTCGCCACCCT
Organism: uncultured Acidimicrobiaceae bacterium; assembly: GCA_963753905.1. Lineage (GTDB taxonomy): Bacteria > Actinomycetota > Acidimicrobiia > Acidimicrobiales > RAAP-2 > Bog-756. The sequence continues at coordinate 1,266,537 of CAVWDZ010000001.1, forward strand.
GGCGGCCACCGGGCAGGTGGCAAAGCAGGCCGGCTTCGCACCGATGCCGGACGGTTTCGAGCACGTCCCCTTCGACGACCTCGACGCCATGGACGCAGCCTGTGATCCGGCCCGGGTGGCGGCGGTGCTGGTCGAGCCCGTGCTCGGCGAGGCGGGCGTGGTGGTGCCCTCGTCGGACTACCTGGGCGGCCTCCGCCGGCTCTGCACCGAGCGGGGCATCCTGCTCATGGTGGACGAGGTCCAGACCGGACTCGGCCGCACCGGCCGCTGGTTCGGCTTCCAGCACCTCGGGATCGACCCGGACGTGGTCACGATGGCCAAGGCACTGGGCAACGGCATGCCGGTGGGGGCGTGCTGGGCCCGGGCAGAGGTGGCCGCGGCATTCGTTCCCGGCGACCACGGGAGCACGTTCGGCGGCCAGCCGCTCGCCCTCTCGGCCGTCCGGGCAACGCTTGCGGTCATGGAGCAGGAGGACGTACCGGCCCGCGCCACGAGAGCGGGACGGCGCCTGCGGGCCGGGCTCGAGCGACTGCCCGGTGTCGCATCGGTGCGGGGCGAGGGTCTTCTGCTGGCCGCGGTCCTGACTGGGGACCTGGCCGTGCAGGTCTGCCGGGAGGCACTCGACAGGGGGTTGGTGTGCAACGCCCCCCGCGCAGAGGTCGTGCGCTTCGCTCCCTCGCTGTTGGTGAGCGACGACGAGATCGACCGGGCGGTGGACATCCTCGGGCAGGTCCTGGCTGGCTCCGGAGCCGACGCGGAACCACCGGCGGCCGGACGGGGGAGTGGCCGTGTCGGCTGAGCGGCCGTCAGACGCGGGAGCAGACCGGACCGTCCGGCCGGGAACCCGGCACGTCCTCGAGGTCGATGACCTCGGGCCGTCCGGTGTGGCCGAGGTGGTCGCGCTGGCCGAGGGTGCGCCGGGCGACCTGTCCGAGGTGCTCGACGGCCGTGGGGTGGCACTGCTCTTCGAGAAACCCTCCAATCGGACCCGGAACAGTTCGGAGATGGCTGTGGTCGCCCTCGGCGGCCATCCCGTGTCCATCCAGGGCAGCGAGGTCGGTCTCGACGTCCGGGAGACCGCCGCCGATGTGGCCCGGACCCTGGCCTGCTACCACGCGGTCATCGGCGCGCGGGTGATCGACCACGGCGCGCTCGAGCGGATGACCGCCGCTCTCGACGGTGCCGGGGTCGCGGTGCCGGTGATCAACCTGCTGAGCGACCGGGCCCACCCGTGCCAGGCTCTCGCCGACCTGCTCACCCTGCGCGACTGCTTCGGGGCGGACGGACTCGGGGATCGGACCGTGGCCTACATCGGCGATGCCAACAACGTCTGGCGGTCCCTCGCACTCGTGGCCTCGATGTCCGGCATCCCGACCCGGGTGGCGTCCCCGGCCGGGTACGGCCCGTCCGCGGTGGACGTGGACCTCGTGCGGTCCTTCGGTGGCAATCTGGTGGTCACCGACGACCCGGTCGAGGCGGCGACGGGTGCCGACGCCCTGTACACCGATGTGTGGACATCGATGGGGCAGGAGGCCGAGCGCGACGTCCGGCTGCGCGCCTTTGCCGGTTTCCAGATCGACGAGGCACTGCTCGCCCGCGCCTCGGACGACGCGGTGGTGCTCCACTGTCTGCCCGTCCACCGCGGCGAAGAGGTCAGCGCAGCGGTGATCGACGGCGACCGGAGCGCCGTCTGGCGTCAGGCCGCCAACCGGATGCACGCGATGCGGGGCCTCCTCGCGTGGATCGCCGGCGCGGAAGCGGACGGGTGACCGGATGACCAAGCACCAGCGCCAGTACCGGATCACCAGGCTCCTCGAGGCCGGGGTCGTGGCCAGCCAGGCCCATCTGGTCGAGCTCCTGGCCGCCGAGGGCATCGAGGCGACCCAGACCACGGTGTCCCGCGACCTCGAGGAGCTCGGCGCCCTCAAGGTACGCCTTCCCGGCGGCGAGACGGCCTACGCCCTTCCGGAACTGCCCTCCCACCAGGTGGCCCCCGAGGACCACCTGCGACGGGTGCTCGGGGAATGGGTGGTGGAGGCCGACCACTCCGCCAACCTGGTGGTCCTGCGTACGCCGCCCGGCTCGGCCCATGTCGTAGGCTCGGCCCTCGACCGCAGTGGCCTCCCCGGGGTGATCGGCACGGTTGCCGGGGACGACACGGTGCTGGTGGTGGCGTCGGAAGCGGTCGGCGGAGGTGCGGTGGCCGCGCAGCTGGCCGCCCTCTCCGGACTCGAACCCGGTGGAACGATGGGCGGACGGGACCGGGGGATCGCAGCACCGGGCCGTGCACCGGGAACGCAGGACACGCGAACGACCGAGCCAAGGGGTGTGCAATGAGCAAACGAGTGGTCCTCGCGTACAGCGGGGGACTGGACACGTCGATCGCCGTGCGGTGGTTGATGGAGCACCAGGGGGTCGAGGTCGTCGCGGTGGCGGTCGACGTCGGCCAGGCCGCCGGGTCCGGTGGCGAGGACTGGGACGCCATCCGGAACCGGGCGCTGGCAGCAGGTGCCGTCGAGTCCATCGTGGTCGACGCCCGCAGCGAGATGGCCGAGCAGTACTGCATGCCCGCACTCCTCGCCAACGCCCGGTACGAGGGCAAGTACCCGCTCGTGTCGGCCCTCTCCCGGCCGGTCATCGTCACCCATCTGGTGGCCGAGGCCCGGCGGCACGGTGCCACCGCGGTGGCCCACGGCTGCACGGGGAAGGGCAACGACCAGGTTCGCTTCGAGGTGGGCACCAGGGCACTCGCTCCTGATCTCGAGGTCATCGCCCCCGCCCGCCACTGGGGCCTGACTCGCGAGGACTCGATCGAGTACGCGGCCAAGTGGGACATCCCGATATCCGTCTCGAAGGAGAAGCTCTACTCGATCGACGAGAACCTGTGGGGACGAGCCATCGAGTGCGGGGTCATCGAGGACCCCTGGAGCCGCCCGCCCGAGGACGTCTATGCGATGACGGTGCCCACGGCGGCGGCGCCGACCGAGGTCACCATCGGCTTCGAGTCCGGTCTCCCGATTGCCATCGATGGGAGGACCTTGACACCGGAGCCGCTCATCGCCGAGCTCAACCGACTGGTCGGGTCGTACGGCTTCGGGCGCCTGGACATCGTCGAGAACCGGCGGGTGGGGATCAAGAGCCGCGAGATCTACGAGTGTCCCGGGGCGCTGGCCCTCCTGTTGGCCCATGCCGATCTGGAGGACCTCACCCTCGAGCGCGACGTCCACCACGAGAAGCTCCGCCTCGAGCCGCGCTGGTCCGAGCTCGTCTATGACGGGCTGTGGTTCTCGCCCCTCAAACAGGCCCTCGACGCCTTCTTCGCCGAGTCCCAGCGGCACGTCACCGGCGAGGTGCGCCTGCGGCTCGACGAGGGGCGGTGCTGGGTGGTCGGTCGCCGGAGCCCGCTCAGCCTCTACGACCATGGGCTGGCTACCTACGACGCCTCCGACACCTTCCGTCACCAGGATGCCGAGGGATTCGTCCGTCTCTGGGGCCTCGGCGTGGCGACCTGGTCGGCGGTTCAGGAGCAGCGCGGGGACGGCGGGAACCCGGCAGACGCGGCCCAGCGATGACCCTCTGGCACGGCCGCCTCCGCGGCAGCACCGCGGAGGTGGTCATGGACTACTCGGTCAGCCTCGACTACGACCGGCGACTGGCCCACGACGACATCACCGGGTCACGTGCCCATGTGCGCGGGTTGGGCAGGGGCGGTCTCCTGTCCGACGAGGAGGTGGCTGCCCTCGTGGTCACCCTCGACGCCATCGAGGCCGAGATGGAGGCGGGGACGTTCGCCTTCCTCCCCGACGACGAGGACATCCACACCGCGGTCGAGCGGCGGGTGACCGAGCTGGCCGGCGATCTCGGGGCCAAGCTGCACACCGGCCGGAGCCGGAACGACCAGATCGCCACCGACCTGCGCCTCTACGCGAAGCGGGAGCTCCAGGCGATCGCCGCCGAGGTGCTCTCGCTGCAGGACGTGCTGGTGACCCGAGCCCGGGAGGTCGGGGACACCTACCTGCCCGGCTACACCCACCTGCAGCGGGCGCAGCCGGTGTTGCTCGCGCACCATCTGTTGGCCCACGGGTGGGCGCTCGCCCGGGACGTGGACCGCTTGGTGGCGACGGTCACCCGGCTCGACGTCTCGCCGCTCGGGGCCGGGGCCCTGGCCGGTTCGTCCCTCCCGCTCGACCCGGACGGGGTGGCCAAGGACCTCGGGTTCGCCTGCCGGTTCGAGAACTCGCTCGACGCGGTGTCCGACCGCGACTTCGTGGCCGAAGCCCTCTTCGACCTGGCCATGCTCGGGGTCCATCTCTCGCGGATCGGCGAGGAGCTCGTGCTGTGGTCGAGCGGTGAGTTCGGCTTCGCCGTCCTCGACGACGCCTTCGCCACGGGCAGCTCGATGCTGCCCCAGAAGAAGAACCCCGACGTGGCCGAGCTGGCCCGCGGGAAGAGCGGTCGTCTGATCGGGAACCTGACCGGGCTGCTGGTGACCTTGAAGGGTCTCCCCCTCGCCTACAACCGGGATCTCCAGGAGGACAAGGAGCCGCTGTTCGACTCGATCGACCAGACCAGGCTGGCCCTGGCCGCGCTCTCGGGGCTCCTGGCCACCGTCGGCTTCGACGCCGGCCGGATGCAGGAGGCGGCCGACGAGTCGGCGGTGGCAGCGGTGGACCTGGCCGAATGGCTCGTCGAACAGGGCGTGCCGTTCCGACAGGCGCATCACGTCGTGGGCGGTCTGGTGCACGACTCGATCGAGCGGCACGTCCCCCTCTCCGAACTGGTCGAGGCGCACCCCCTGCTCGGGGTCGAGGCGGCGGCCCTGCTCGAGCCCGGGGTCGCGGTGACCCGCCGCACCTCGCCGGGCAGCGCCGGGCCGGCCGCTGTCGCCGCCCAGATGAGCCGCTTCCTCCACCGGTTGGAGGCCGACCGCATCCGGGTGAGCGCACTCGGCTGATCCCGGCGGACCAGCCCGGCGTGTAACGCGGTGCGCGCCGGCGGTGACCGCACACCGTGAGGCGAGCGCGGTGTTCCCCGGAGGCATCCGGTCCTGTCGGGCCGGTCCGTGAGGTCGGCCTGCACGGCCGCGCCGCGGGGGAGCGTGGGAGGCTGTCCCGGTGATCGTCCTCCTCCTGGTCGGGTTCCTGGGTGGACTGGTCACGGGGATCTCCCCGTGCATCCTGCCGGTCCTGCCGGTGATCTTCGCCGCCGGCGCCGCAAGCGGCCTCGAGGACCGGCCTCCCGCCGAGGCGCAGACGCCGGCGCCCGTCCTGGTGACTGCCGGCGCCGGGACTGCCGGCACCGGGGAAGACCCGGTGGTGATCGAGACGTCGGTGAGCCCGACAGCCGCCAACGAGGGCCTGGCGCGCCAGGCCGAGCTCCGGCGGCGCCGGCGGCCGTTCGCGGTGGTGGCCGGACTGGTCGTGAGCTTCTCGGCGGTCACCCTGCTCGGGACGTGGGTGCTCAGCGCCCTCGGGCTGCCGTTGGACCTGCTGCGGTGGCTCGGCCTCGTGGTCCTCGCCGTGGTCGGGCTGGGCCTGGTGGTCCCTGCGGTGGGCGACCTCCTCGAGCGCCCCTTCGCGCGGCTGACCGCGGGAGCCCCGGTCACCGAGGGCGGAGGGCTCGTCCTCGGTCTGAGCCTCGGGCTGGTCTTCGTCCCCTGTGCCGGCCCGGTGCTCGCTGCGATCACGGTCGTGGGCGCCACCCACCACATCGGGTTCTCCGCGATCCTGCTGACCGTTGCCTTCTCCCTCGGGGTGGCCATTCCGCTGCTCGTGTTCGCCCTGCTCGGCCAGCGGCTCGCGAGCCACACGCAGGTCGTGCGGACCCATGCCACCCAGGCTCGGAGGGTCATCGGGGCCGTCCTGTTGCTCACCGCCCTCGTCCTCGCCCTCAACCTCACCGACGGTCTGCAGCAGGCCGTTCCCGGGTACACCGACACCCTCCAGACCCACCTCGAGTCCAACGCCTCGGCCAAGCGGGCCCTGGCCGGGGTCACCGGGCAGAGAACCGGAGGGGCGCTCGCCGACTGCACGCCGGCGAGCCCGGTGCTCCAGCACTGTGGCCCGGCACCCTCCTTCCTCGGGATCACCCGCTGGCTCGACACGCCTGGCAGTCGGCCCCTTACGATCCGCGGGCTGCGGGGCAGGGTGGTCCTGGTCGACTTCTGGACCTACTCCTGCATCAACTGCCAGCGCAGCCTGCCCCACGTCGAAGCCTGGAACGCGGCCTACGCCAAGGACGGGTTGACCGTGGTCGGCGTCCACACCCCCGAGTTCGCCTTCGAACACGTGATCTCGAACATCGCCCAGGCGGCGGCCCAGTTGGGTGTGCACTATCCGATCGCGGTGGACAACAACTACGCCACCTGGAACAACTACCAGAACTCCTATTGGCCGGCCGAGTACCTCGTCGATGCCACCGGCGAGGTGCGCCACGTCGACTTCGGAGAGGGGCAGTACTCGCAGACCGAGACCTTCATCCGCCAGCTGCTGACAGCGGCCAACCCCCGGGTCGTGCTTTCGGCCAGGACGGACGTGCCGGACCTCACCCCCCAGCAGCAGACCACGCCCGAGTCGTACCTCGGCTACCAGCACGGAGCGCCGAACCTCGCCGGCCAGGGCCTGGTGCCCGATCAGATGACCGACTACGCGACGCTCACCAGCATCCCGCAGGACGAGTACGCCTACGGCGGCCAGTGGGACATCGGGAGCGAGCAGTCGACAGCCGGTGCCTCGGCCACCCTCGGCCTGCACTTCCAGGCCGATGAGGTCTACCTCGTGCTCGGCGGCTCGGGCACGATCCAGGTGTCTGTCAACGGTCGTCCGACCCGCACCGTGGCGGTCAGCGGTGAGCCGAAGCTCTACCAACTGGTCGGTCCGGGCTCCTATCAGGACGCCACCCTCACCCTGGTGGTGTCACCCGGCATCCAGGCCTACGATTTCACCTTCGGATGACGAGGAGAGGCCGATGAGCGATGACCGGTCGGGCGATGGCGGCACCGGGGCTCGGTGGTACGGAGGTCGGCGAGCCCTGCTCGGCGTGGCGTTCGGGGCGGTTGCGGTGATCGCTGCCGCCTGCAGCTCGGGCAGCACCACGCCGACCACGTCGGTACCGGCGACCACCTCGACGAGTCAATCCTCGACGACGACCGCAACCGCTGCCGCCACCGCATACGTGGTCGGCTCGGCGACCCGGGGTTCCTTCGGGAAGGTCCTGGTCGACCACTCGGGGGCGACGCTCTACCGGTACACGCCGGACGGGACCGGCAAGAGCACCTGCATCGGGGGTTGTGCCGCCGTCTGGCCACCGCTCACGCTGCCGGCCGGGACGACCACCGTGGCGGCCGGCGCCGGGATCCCCGCCGGGGACCTCGGAACCATCACCCGCTCGGACGGCACCCATCAGGTCACCTACAAGGGGATGCCGCTCTACACCTACGCGGCGGACACCTCGCCCGGTGAGACGAACGGCCAGGGGGTGGGCGGGACCTGGTACGTGGTGAGCGTCTCAGGGGCTGGGACCACGGCCACGACCGCAGCGGGCGGCTCGGGCTACTGACCCGGGGCGCAGCGCCGGACGTCCGGGACGTCCGGGACGGTCGGAACGGCCGGTTCGGGTACGCCGGCCCCGATTGACACCCCGGTCCGGGTGGGATACTGTAACTAGTCCCGGTGAACGCCCTTGCGGGCGGCGCCAGGCACCTACGGACAAGGGGGGTTCTGCCCCTGTCTGTCGAATTCGCGGCACCGACGCCTCTTGGCGTGTGCCCGGTTGCTCCTTGAAAACGGAATAGTGATAGCCAAAAGTCAGTGCGGTCGATCCTGGGGAGACCCGGGATCGCCGGTCAATTTCAAGCACTGAACGGACAATGTCTGTTCTTTGTCAGTATTCAGTTGACCGAGAGGATCAGTGTCCTCGAGGTCAGCTCTTCGATTTCGGTCAGGCCTCTGGGTCTGAACGAGGTCTCAATGGAGAGTTTGATCCTGGCTCAGGACGAACGCTGGCGGCGTGCCTAACACATGCAAGTCGAACGAGGTCTAGTCGGTAGCAATACTGACGAAAACCTAGTGGCGAACGGGTGAGTAGCACGTGAGCAACCTACCCCGAAGACCGGGACAACACCGGGAAACCGGTGCTAATACCGGATGTCCCCACCAAGTCGCATGGCCTGGTGAGGAAATGGATTCCGCTTCGGGAGGGGCTCGCGGCCTATCAGCTTGTTGGTGAGGTAATGGCTCACCAAGGCTTCGACGGGTAGCTGGTCTGAGAGGACGATCAGCCACACTGGGACTGAGACACGGCCCAGACTCCTACGGGAGGCAGCAGTGGGGAATCTTGCACAATGGGCGAAAGCCTGATGCAGCAACGCCGCGTGAGGGACGAAGGCTTTCTGAGTTGTAAACCTCTTTCAGCAGGGACGATTATGACGGTACCTGCAGAAGAAGCCCCGGCCAACTACGTGCCAGCAGCCGCGGTAATACGTAGGGGGCAAGCGTTGTCCGGATTTATTGGGCGTAAAGAGCTCGTAGGCGGCTTGGCAAGTCGGATGTGAAACCTCCAGGCTCAACCTGGAGTCGCCATTCGATACTGCCATGGCTAGAGTTTGGTAGGGGACCACGGAATTCCTGGTGTAGCGGTGAAATGCGCAGATATCAGGAGGAACACCAGCGGCGAAGGCGGTGGTCTGGGCCAATACTGACGCTGAGGAGCGAAAGCGTGGGGAGCGAACAGGATTAGATACCCTGGTAGTCCACGCCGTAAACGTTGGGCACTAGGTGTGGGGACCTATCGACGGTTTCTGTGCCGCAGCTAACGCATTAAGTGCCCCGCCTGGGGAGTACGGCCGCAAGGCTAAAACTCAAAGGAATTGACGGGGGCCCGCACAAGCGGCGGAGCATGTGGCTTAATTCGATGCAACGCGAAGAACCTTACCTGGGTTTGACATGTAGGGAAAAGCCGTAGAGATACGGTGTCCTTCGGGGTCCTACACAGGTGGTGCATGGCTGTCGTCAGCTCGTGTCGTGAGATGTTGGGTTAAGTCCCGCAACGAGCGCAACCCTTATCCTATGTTGCCAGCGCGTTATGGCGGGGACTCGTAGGAGACTGCCGGGGTCAACTCGGAGGAAGGTGGGGATGACGTCAAGTCATCATGCCCCTTATATCCAGGGCTGCACACATGCTACAATGGCTGGTACAACGGGTCGCTAATCCGCGAGGAGGAGCTAATCCCCAAAGCCAGTCTCAGTTCGGATCGCAGTCTGCAACTCGACTGCGTGAAGTCGGAGTCGCTAGTAATCCCGGATCAGCAACGCCGGGGTGAATACGTTCCCGGGCCTTGTACACACCGCCCGTCACACCACGAAAGTCGGCAACACCCGAAGCCGGTGGCCCAACCCGTAAGGGAGGGAGCCGTCGAAGGTGGGGTCGGTGATTGGGGTGAAGTCGTAACAAGGTAGCCGTACCGGAAGGTGCGGCTGGATCACCTCCTTTCTAAGGAGTCACTGTTCGGGCCATTCCGGCTCGGATACTCCTTGTCGATCACTGGCTATTCGCCGTCACCTGCATCCCGCCCTTGGCGGACCGCACTCCTCCGGGGGTCCCGTCCACCAGGCTCGCGAGCCCTGTGGATGGCTGCGGGCATCACTATTCCGTTTTGAGGGAGTGACCTCCGGTGCCTGCTCGAATGAGCAGACCGGGGCGATTCCGTCCCTCCGTCGCGACGCCGGCCAGCCCTCTCGGGCGGCCCGGCCGCTCGTCCGCTCGAAAGGCACCCGATTTCCGCTCAGTTTGGCGGTGGTCGGCGTCCCCTGCGTGCGTGGTTGCGCCCCTTGAGAATTCCATAGCGAGCACGAGCATCTATGTTCTCCAAGTTATAAAGAGTCAACGGCGGATGCCTTGGCGCCTGAAGCCGAAGAAGGACGTGGGAGGCTGCGATAAGCCACGGGGAGTTGCCTACCAAGCGCGGATCCGTGGATGTCCGAATGGGGAAACCCGGCACCCGTCATGGGGTGTCACCCTGGTCTGAACGCATAGGACCAGTGGAGGGAACCGGGGGAATTGAAACATCTCAGTACCCCGAGGAGAGGAAAACAACAGTGACTCCCTGAGTAGCGGCGAGCGAAACGGGATGAGCCTAAACCGGGTTGGTGGTAAAGCCTGATGGCGTTGCCAATCCGGGGTTGTGGGAGCCGATGGAAGGTGCATCAGAACCTTCACGGAGTTACAAAACCAATTGCTTAGTGGAAGCATCCAGGAAAGATGCGCCGCAGAGGGTAACAGCCCCGTACACGAAAAGCGTTGGACTCCGATCGGAGTTCCCGAGTAGCGCCGGATCCGGGAAAGCCGGCGTGAATCTGCGAGGACCACCTCGTAAGGCTAAGTACTCACAGGCGACCGATAGTGAACTAGTACCGTGAGGGAAAGGTGAAAAGTACCCCGGGAGGGGAGTGAAATAGTACCTGAAACCGTTGACTTACAAACAGTCAGAGCGTCGTCAGCACTTTGTGCTGGCCGTGATGGCGTGCCTTTTGAAGAATGAGCCAACGAGTTACGGTGTGTGGCGAGGTTAACCAGAGATGGGGAGCCGAAGCGAAAGCGAGTCTTAATAGGGCGAATTAGTCGCATGCTGTAGACCCGAAGCCGAGTGAGCTAGCCATGGGCAGGCTGAAGCGGGGGTAAGACCCCGTGGAGGGCCGAACCCACCCTGGTTGAAAACAGGGGGGATGACCTGTGGTTAGGGGTGAAAGGCCAATCAAACTCGGTGATAGCTGGTTCTCCCCGAAATGCATTTAGGTGCAGCGTCGGGCGTTCAGCATCGGAGGTAGAGCACTGAATGGGCTAGGGGGCCTACAAGCTTACTGACCCCAATCAAACTCCGAATGCCGATGCTTTAGAGCCTGGCAGTGAGACTACGAGGGATGAGCTTCGTTAGTCGAGAGGGAAACAGCCCAGACCGCCAGCTAAGGCCCCTAATTTTTGACTAAGTGGAAAACGATGTGGGAACGCGAAGACAGCCAGGAGGTTGGCTCAGAAGCAGCCATCCTTGAAAGAGTGCGTAATAGCTCACTGGTCGAGTGGTCCTGCGCGGACAATGTAACGGGGCTCAAGTCAAAAGCCGAAGCTGCGGATTTCCATTCCGCCCGAGTATCGGACGTCCAGAGCAATGAATCACTTCGGTGGTTCGGCGCCGAGGACGCCGTATTGACGCTCGGGAGTCACGGAGTGGGAGTGGTAGGGGAGCGTCGATCCTGCTGAGAAGCGGCGGTGGAAACCGTCGTGGAGCGTGGTCGAGTGAGAATGTTGGTATGAGTAGCGAGAGAGGGGTGAGAAACCCCTCCGCCGTAAGCCCAAGGGTTCCTGGGGAAGGCTAATCCTCCCAGGGTAAGTCGGGAGCTAAGGCGAGGCCGAGAGGCGTAGTCGATGCACAACTGGTTGATATTCCAGTACTTCCGTGTCCGCGCCCAATCCAATACCGGTGTCCTAAGGGGCTGTCCTTCGGGGCGAACCGACCGACCCGGTGGCGGATAGCGAAGGAGGGACGCAGGAGGGTAGGTGAGCCCAGGCGTTGGTTGTCCTGGGGTAAGCGAGTAGGGAGAGGTCCAGGCAAATCCGGACCTCATCAATCCTGAGACGCGATGCCGAGCCACACCAGGCGAAGTCACTGATCCCATGCTGCCGAGAAAAGCTTCTAGCGAGCTGGCACGGAACCCGTACCCCAAACCGACACAGGTGGGCGGGTAGAGAATACCAAGGCGATCGGGAGAACTGTGGTTAAGGAACTCGGCAAAATACCTCCGTAACTTCGGGAGAAGGAGGGCCTCACTAGGATGACGAACTTCGCGTTCCGAGTCTGAAGAGGCCGCAGAGAATAGGGGAAAGCGACTGTTTACTAAAAACACAGGAGCGTGCGAAGTCGTAAGACGATGTATACGCTCTGACGCCTGCCCGGTGCCGGAAGGTTACGGGGAAGGGTTAGCCCTCGGGCGAAGCTCTGAACCTAAGCCCCGGTAAACGGCGGCCGTAACTATAACGGTCCTAAGGTAACGTAATCCCTTTGACGTGCAAAGGGTGCTGCCCCTCATACCGGCGACGGTATGAGTGCAGTCGGCTATATGCTGGAAAACCCGGTGTATCCTCCACTACTCGTCGTCCACAGCGTGGTGTTACAGCTCATCTGTAACGTCGCAATATGGACCACAGTGACAATGTGAGAGGTGCGGAAAATCAGCAGGAAAGACTCTGGATCCAAGGATGGATTGCCGGTTTCGTGGATGGGGAAGGCTGTTTCAGCTGCCCCCTGTTCCGAAACGCGAAATCTAGGCTCGGTTGGCAGCTGCAACTATCGTTCAATGTGGTGTAGGGCCAGTCGAGTCGGGATGTGCTCGAAGATCTTGTCCGCTTCTTCGGTTGCGGCAAGGTGTACGTGAATCGTCGCCACGACAACCACAGAGAAGATCTGTGTCAGTACTATGTGGGGCGGCTCGCCGATCTGCGGAATGTCATTATCCCGTATTTCGAATCGAATCCCTTGCGAACAACGAAGCGTCAGAACTTCGAGAAATTTGCTGTAGTCATCGAGACGATGAACCATCGCAAGCCATCCGAGTTCTTGAGAATCCTCAGAGACCATACGCCGACCATCTCGCCAGATGTCTGACGAGATGAAGAGATGGTCCGTTCCCTACGGCGACGTAGGGAGGCCGGCAGAAATGACCGGCCCGCTATCTGTCTAGTTTGGACAAGATAGTGGTAACAGAAAAAGCGAAATTCCTTGTCGGGTAAGTTCCGACCTGCACGAATGGCGTAACGACTTTCCTACTGTCTCAACCACAGACCCGGCGAAATTGAAGTACGAGTAAAGATGCTCGTTAGCTGCATCAGGACGGAAAGACCCCGTGGACCTTTACTACAGCTTGCTGTTGAGTTTTAGTACTTATTGTGTAGGATAGGTGGGAGACTTTGAAGCATTGGCGCCAGCCAGTGTGGAGTCAACCTTGAAATACCACCCTTTATGTGCCGGAACCCTAACCTCGGTCCGTGATCCGGATCAGGGACAGCGTCAGGTGGGTAGTTTGACTGGGGCGGTCGCCTCCTAAAACGTAACGGAGGCGCCCAAAGGTTCCCTCAGGCTGGTTGGCAATCAGCCGTCGAGTGCAATGGCACAAGGGAGCTTGACTGCGAGACCTACAAGTCAAGCAGGTGCGAAAGCAGGGCATAGTGATCCAGCGGTTGCTTGTGGAAGCGCCGTTGCTCAACGGATAAAAGGTACCCCGGGGATAACAGGCTCATCTTCCCCAAGAGTCCATATCGACGGGAAGGTTTGGCACCTCGATGTCGGCTCGTCGCATCCTGGGGCTGAAGCCGGTCCCAAGGGTTGGGCTGTTCGCCCATTAAAGCGGTACGCGAGCTGGGTTTAGAACGTCGTGAGACAGTTCGGTCCCTATCCGATGCAGCCGTAGGAGATTTGAGGAAGGCTATCCCTAGTACGAGAGGACCGGGATGGACGAAGCTCTCGTGTGTCAGTTGTCCTGCCAAGGGCACTGCTGATTTGCGACCTTCGGGTGGGATAAGCGCTGAAAGCATCTAAGCGCGAAGCTCGTTCCAAGATGAAATCTCCCACAGGGTTAACCTGGTAAGGCCCGTGGTAAGACGACCACGTTGATAGGCCGGAAGTGTACGTGCGGTAACGCATTCAGCTGACCGGTACTAATCGGCCGAGGGCTTGGGAACTTGCTCGTGCTCGCTATGGAACGCTCAACGTGACCGATTTCGGTCGCGTCGGGCCGGTATTCGACGTAGACGTCGTCTGTCCGGCCCGAGGGCGCACAGTTTCCGGTGGCCATGGCGGCGGAGAGACACCCGTTCCCATTCCGAACACGGCAGTTAAGCCCGCCAGCGCCGATGGTACTTGGGGGGTAGCCCCCTGGGAGAGTAGGACGCCGCCGGATGCTCTCTGACAATGCCCCCGCAAAGCGGGGGCATTGTCATGTCCCGACGACGGTCTCCTCACATCGTCCGATCCTCCTCCGAATCGGCGTGGTCAGGCGATGGGCAGGACGTGATCGGCGGAATGGATCTCGTACATGGTGGTCGTCGTTCCGGGCACCTCGGAGTGGGGCACGACCTGCCATCGGTGCATGCCGATCTTCTCCATGACCCTGCCGGAGGCCACGTTGTCGGTGCGATAGCGGGCGATGACCCGTTCGAGGCCCAGTCCACCGAAGCCGAAGGCCAGCGCCTCTCGCGCACCCTCTGTCGCGAGCCCCTGACCCCACAGCTGGCTGTCGATGAACCACCCGATCTCTGTCTGGCCGGTGAGATCCGGTCGATCGAGCACCCTGTTGAGACCCAACCATCCGACGAAGCGAGCTGAGGACCGGAGTTCCACGGCGAAGAAGCTGTACCCCACCTCGCGCCACAGTCCGACGTGCCACTCCAGCCAGCCTCTGCTCTCGTCGCGGGTATAGAGGTGACCGTCGCCGAAGTACCGCTGCATGTCCGGATTCCGGTGCAGGACGAAGAGCGCATCGACATCAGACATGCTGAGTGGGCGCAGGTGCAACCGTTCAGTGTCGATCTCGGTCACGGCACCCTCCGTGGTCAGAGTAGCCCGTGGCCCCAGGGCTTCCCTGGGGCGACGCCCGGCGGACAGGCGAAGATGCCGCTGCCGGTATGGAGCACGAACCGGGTGAGGGCGTCCTGGAGTGCCAACCGCTGCTGGACCGGGACGAACTGGCTCGCCGGGTCCTTCTGGAAGCAGATGAAGAAGAGCCCGGCGTCGAGCTCTCCGCTGATCGGGTCGACGCCGTCCGCGAAGCTGTACCCCCGGCGCAGGATCGCCACGCCGTGGTTGGTGTCGGGCGCCGCGACCCGGATGTGGGCGTCGTAGGGGACGACGAACGTGCCGTCAGCAGCCAAGGCGCCGAGGTCGACCGGCTCGTACTCGCGCTCCCCGCCGAGCGGTGCGCCGGTGGCCTTGGTCCGACCGATGGTCCGTTCCTGCTCTCCGAGGGTGCTGCGGTCCCACGCCTCCAAATGGATCCTGATCCGCCGCGCGACGAGGTAGGTCCCGCCGGACATCCAGGGTTGGTCGGTCCGGTCGTCCACCCAGACGAACCGGTCCATCGATCCGGTGTCGGTGGACACGAGGTTGTCGGTGCCGTCCCGGAAGCCGAGCAGGTTCCGTGGGGACGGGCTCTTTGCTCCTGTGGCTGCGGTCCGCCCGAACCCGACCTGCAGGGAGCGCACCGTGGCCGACCCGAGGGCCAACCGGGTCAGGTCGTGGACGGCGTGGAAGGCCACCTGGGGATCGTCGGCGCAGGCCTGGATGCAGAGGTCGCCTCCACTGCGAATCGGGTCGAGCTCGTCCCCGGGGAAGGCCGGCAGGTCGATGAGCGCCGCCGGTCGCCTCGAACGGAGGCCGAATCGGTCGTCGAAGAGGGACGGGCCGAAGCCGACGGTCACGGTCAGTCGGGAGGGGGACAGATCGAGGGCCTCCCCGGTGTCGGGCGGTGGGGCGAAGTCTCCCCCCGGCCCGTCCAGCTCCTGCCCGGCGGTCATCCGGGCCGCGGCCTCCGTCCAGTCCTCGAGCAGTGCGCCGAGCCCGTCGGCGTCGGAGGCGGTCACGTCGTAGGTGGCAAAGACCATCCGGTCCTGCGCGGGGGTGGCCACGCCGGCCTGGTGCTCCCCGTAGAAGGGCACTGTGGACCCGTTGGTGGAGTCAGACGCCGGAGTGTCCGCTCCGCTCGCGGGAATCGCGCTCCCGGTCACCACGGCGGCCGTCGCCATGCCCGACCCGGCCAGCAGCTGGCGCCGGCTCAATGCGCGACCGCCCACCCGCGGTGCGGCGGCTCCGGGGGCTGTCCGGCGACGACCGGTCACGAGGGTTCCCCCGAGGTGCCGAACGGGGCGAGCTGTGCTGCGAGCCGGGCGACGAGTGCGGCGGTGGCATCCACGTGCTGGGTCAGCGACTGCACGGTGGCCGCGGGAACGGAGCTCTCCGGTACCGCGGTCGGGGGTCCGAGCGCGGCGACGGCCGTGCCCAACGCGGTGAACCCGGCCTGCACGCCGGAGGTCAGGGTCGGGTCGACCCCATGGGCCAGGCGCTCGACGGCGGCGAAGGCGTTCTGTGCGGCGCCGAGCGTGGCGTTCACGTCGACCAGGCCGAGGCCGGAGAACGGTTCCACATCACCGGCCAGGGCGTCGTCGGCGACCCAGCCGAGCTCGTCCACCGCCACGGTCCCGATGGCTTCGGGTCCGAGTCGGTTCCGCGAGAGCAGGAACTCGGCCACCGGGGCCTGCGCGGCCAGGGAGGCGAGGTCGGCAGCGGCGGGCCCCGAGGTCCACAGATCCCGTTCGACCGCGTGGAGGCCCCCGAGCGTCTGGCCGGGTCCGACGTCGCCGGGGAGCTCGTCGAGGGAGGCGTCGTTGACCTGGTTCCCGATCTCGAGATCACGGAAGCCGTCGAACTGGGCCTGGGCGGCAAGCTCGTCGGACCGTGCTGCGGCGAGGTCGCCGCTGGTCACGTCGGCCTGGAGGGTCGCGATGGAGTGCACGAATGCGGCCGTGTCGTCATCGATCTGCGAGTGGAACGCGGCGGTTGCCGCCGCGCCCGCCGTGGTGCTCTGATCGGAATAGGTCCCCGCGGAGCCCGTCGTAGCCGGCGCGGGACGGGGGGAGGCGACCGGCCCGCCGCAGCCGGCCAAGGCTCCGGCTGCGACGATGACCGCGAGGAACCCCGAACGGGAGCGTCGACCCGGGGCGGCATTGGGATCGGCTCTGAGCGGGGGCGCGTGCGGGTGCATGGGGATCGGGCGGGTTGCCGACGTCCAGGGTAGGTGAGCCGAGCACGGATCGGGCACGCGGGCACGTGGGCATCGCAGACACGGTGGGGGGACCGCAGGCACAGAGGGCACCGCAGGCACAGAGGGCACCGCAGGTAGAGTTGCCGGATGGCCGCGCACACCCCCCCTCGTTCTCCGCGCCCGCGTGGCTCGGGAGCGACCCCGCGCGCCACACCGGGACGCCGCGGCTCGGGCAAGCCCCCCGCCGAGCGGAGCGGCCGGCCAGAGCGGGGGAAGGAGCGGGCGAGAGGGTCGGGCAACGTCGACGGCGCTCGGAGCGGGAACCCGTCCGGGAGGGGTCGTTCGGATCGCACCGGTCGCTCCACCGCTCGCGCCATAGGGGGATCCCGGTCTGACGCCCGTGCGGTGACCGGCTCCGCGCAGCCGTCCCGGACCGTGGACGGCGGGCGCAGCCGGGTGGTCCGCAAGGGATGGGGGAGCGTGGCCCGCCGCGGGGCGAGCACGGTCAGGGACGCGGGAACGAGGCAGGGCCCCGACTCGGCCGCGCGGGAAGGGCGGCGCAACGCCCGCGACGGCGCGAACGAGTTCGTCCCCGAGACGTTCGCCCGGGTCGACGACCGGACCACCTCGGAACAGCGGGCAGCCGGCTCCCCGGCGCACCGTCCGGTCCGTCCTCCGGCAGACCTGCCGGCCGACGTGGCCCATGAGCTGGCCTCTGCCGCCGGACCCGAGTGGAGCACCCTGCGTGCGCGGATGACCGAGCGGATGGCGGCCGGCATCGGCGCCTACGAGCGCGAGCGCTACCGGGACGCGGCCCGGATCCTGCGCACCGTGGTCGACAGCATCCCGAATGCCGCCAGCGCCCGCGAGCTGCTCGGCCTGTGTCAGTACCACCAGGGGCAGTGGAAGGCCGCACTCTCCAGCCTCGACAGCTTCGCGTCGCTCACCGGCTCGGTCACTCAGCACCCGGTGCGGATGGACTGCCAGCGGGCCCTCGGGAGGCCGGCACGGGTCGAAGCCCTCTTCGAGGAGCTCCGGAAGGGCTCTCCCGACCCAGAGGTGCTCGCCGAGGGCAGGGTGGTGCTGGCCGGCACCCGGGCCGACCGCGGCGACCTCGAGGGCGCGGTGCGCCTGCTGGTCGAGGCCGGCGCCGGGCGGCAGGTCCGCAACCCGGCCGACCGGCATCTGCGCCAGTGGTACGTGCTCGGGGACCTGATGGAACGCTCCGGCGATCTGTCGAAGGCCCGGGAGCTCTTCCAGCGCGTCCAGGCGGCCGATCCCGAGGCGTACGACGTCGCCGAGCGGCTGGAGTCTCTCGGGCCGCCCGCCCGGGCCCGGCGCAGGCCGGGCAGACCGCGTGAGGGCCGTTAGGCTGTTCTGCCATGACTCTCGAACAACTGCTGGGTGACGAGGCGGATTCTCTGCTCGATCACACCGCGAAGGCGTTCCCGTCCCACCTCCTGACCCTGCCCGGGCCGGGCGTCGTCGAGGAGGTCTTCCGCGATTCGGACCGCTCGTCCACCGTGCAGCGCAACCTCGGGACCCTCTGTCACACCGGGCGTCTGGCCGGCACCGGCTACCTCTCGATCCTGCCGGTCGACCAGGGGATCGAGCACTCGGCCGCGGCCAGCTTCGCGAAGGAGCCTGCCTACTTCGACCCGGCCCGGCTCTGCGACCTCGCCCTGGCGGCCGGCTGCAACGCGATCGCGACGACCCTCGGCGGCCTCGGGATCGTGTCCCGGCGCTACGCCGATCGGATCCCGTTCATCGTCAAGCTCAACCACAACGACTTCCTCAACTACCCCAACACCTACGACCAGGTGCTGTTCGCGAACGTGGGTCAGGCGTCGGACCTCGGCGCCGTCGGTGTCGGCGCGACGATCTACTTCGGCTCCGAAGGTGCGGACCGCCAGATCGGCGAGGTGTCCAAGGCGTTCGCGGAGGCCCACCGTCTCGGGATGTTCACCGTGCTCTGGTGCTACCTCCGCAACTCGGCCTTCAAGCAGGGGGACACCGACTACCACCTCTCGGCGGACCTCACCGGCCAGGCGAATCACCTCGGGGTGACCATCGAGGCGGACATCATCAAACAGAAGCAGCCGGAGAACAACGGTGGCTACAACGCCCTCAAGTTCGGGAAGACCGATCCGCTCGTCTACAGCCAGTTGACCACCGACCATCCGATCGACCTCGCCCGGTGGCAGGTCGCCAACTGCTACGCCGGTCGGATCCCCCTCATCAACTCCGGTGGCGAGTCGAAGGGCGCCGACGACCTCGCCCAGGCGGTGCGGACCGCGGTGATCAACAAGCGGGCCGGCGGTGCCGGCCTCATCGTCGGCCGCAAGGCGTTCCAGCGCCCCACCGAGGAGGGCGCCGCCCTGGTTCGTGCCGTCCAGGACGTCTATCTGGATCCCTCGGTCACGATCGCCTGACCGTCCCCCTGCTCGGGGACGGCGCGCGGAGCTTGTGCGGCCGGACGGCAGGCCGGCGGTAGACTGGGCTGCAGGTTTGCGGTCACCCGGTGCCGCCACCCGGTAGCGGTGGCCGTGTGGCCTGTGGTTGCGGCCACGCGACAGATCGCGGAAGAGCAGCACGAAGAGGAGCACGGTGTCCAACACCACGATCGATCCGAAGTCCCCCCAGTCGATCGACCGCGTCGTCATTCGTTTCGCCGGCGACTCGGGCGACGGCATGCAGCTCGCAGGGGACCGCTTCACCACGTCGTCGGCGTTGTTCGGCAACGACCTGGCCACCTTCCCCGACTTCCCGGCTGAGATCCGCGCTCCGGCCGGGACCCTGGCCGGGGTCTCGGCCTTCCAGGTCCACATCTCGGACCACCAGATCTCGACGCCGGGCGACTCGCCGAACGTCTTGGTCGCGATGAACCCGGCCGCCCTCAAGGCGAACCTCGAGGTGCTGCCCCAAGGCGCCACCATCATCGTGAACTCGGACGCCTTCGAGGAACGCAACCTGGTCAAGGCCGGCTACGAGGCGAACCCGCTGGACGACGGCTCCCTCTCCGCGTACACGGTCTACGAGGTGCCGATGACCTCGATCACGACCGAGGTGTCCAAGGAGGCCGGGGTCAAGCCGCGCGACGCCGAACGATCCAAGAACTTCTTCGCCCTCGGCCTCATCAGTTGGCTCTACACCCGTCCCATCGACCCCACCGTCTCCTGGATCGAGGAGCGCTATGCCGGCAAGCCCCTGATCCTCGAGGCCAACCAGCGCGCCTTCAAGGCCGGATACCACTTCGGGGAGACCGCCGAGCTGTTCGAGTCCTCCTACGAGGTACGGCCGGCGGTGCTCGCCCCGGGGGAGTACACCAACATCACCGGCAACACCGCGACGGCCTGGGGACTGATCGCCGCGTCCCTGCGAAGCGGCCTCCCCCTCTTCCTCGGCACCTACCCGATCACCCCGGCCTCGGACATCCTCCACGAGCTGTCCAAGCACAAGCAGTTCGGGGTGCGCACATTCCAGGCAGAGGACGAGATCTCGGGGATCGGCGCGGCACTCGGCGCGTCCTTCGGGGGTGGGCTCGGCGTCACCACCACCTCGGGCCCGGGGATCGACCTCAAGTCGGAGACGATGGGGCTGGCCATCAGCCTCGAGCTCCCCTTGCTCATCATCGACATCCAACGGGGCGGCCCCTCGACCGGGCTCCCCACCAAGACGGAGCAGGCCGACCTGCTCCACGCCATGTACGGCCGGCACGGTGAGGCGCCGCTGCCGATCATCGCGGCGAAGACCCCCAGCCACTGCTTCGCCGCCACCCTCGAGGCGGTCAGGATCGCAGTCAAGTACCGGACTCCGGTCATCCTGCTGTCCGACGGCTACCTGGCCAACGGGACCGAGCCGTGGAAGCTCCCAGATCTGGCCGACCTGCCGATGATCGACCCCGGGTTCGCCTCCCAGCCCAACCACGTCGACGACGACGGAACGGCGACCTTCTGGCCCTACGTGCGCGACGAACGGACACTTGCCCGGCCCTGGGCTCCGCCGGGGGTGGCCGGCCTCGAGCACCGCATCGGCGGTCTCGAGAAGTCCGACGGCCAGGGCAACGTCTCCTACGACGGCGCCAACCACGAGCGGATGACCAGGCTCCGGGCGGCCAAGATCGCCGGCATCGCCGACGACATCCCGCCGACCGAGGTCGACGACGAGGAGGGGGCCGATGTCCTCGTCGTCGGGTGGGGCTCGACCTACGGGGCCATCGCTGCCGGCGTGCAACGGGTGCGCGCGCGTGGCCACAAGGTGGCCCAGGCCCACCTGGTCCACCTCAACCCGTTCCCGGCCGACCTCGGTACGGTGCTCCGGCGCTACCGGAGGGTGCTGGTCCCCGAGGTCAACCTGGGCCAGCTGAGCCGCCTGCTGCGGGCCGAGTTCCTGGTCGACGTGGTCTCGTTCACCCAGGTCCAGGGGATCCCGTTCCGGGCCGCGGCGATGGAGGCCGCCATCCTCGAACAGATCGACGGAACGGCCGCTCAAGCGAACGGATCTTCCGGCGCTGCCGGTACGACGGTGTCCGGGCGATGACCGACCTCGCCGAATCCGCCGACGTGGCCGACCCGGGGTCGGTCCCGATGACGACTCGCAAGGACTGGTCCTCGGACCAGGAGGTGCGCTGGTGCCCGGGGTGCGGCGACTACTCGATCCTGGCAGCGGTGCAGATGCTCATGCCCGAGCTCGGGGTGCGCCGGGAGGAGACCGTGTTCCTCTCTGGCATCGGCTGCGCGGCCCGGTTCCCGTATTACATGAACACCTACGGCTTCCACTCGATCCACGGGCGAGCGCCTGCCATCGCAACCGGCCTCGCGGCCACCCGGCCGGACCTCGACGTGTGGGTGGTCACCGGGGACGGCGACTCGCTCTCGATCGGTGGGAACCACCTCATCCACGCGCTCCGGCGGAACGTCGACATCACCATCCTGCTCTTCAACAACCAGATCTACGGGTTGACCAAGGGCCAGTACTCGCCGACCTCGGAGGTGGCCAAGGTCACCAAGTCGACGCCCTTCGGCTCGCTTGAGCAGCCCTTCAATCCGCTCAGTCTCGCCCTGGGTGCCGAGGCCGGCTTCGTGGCGCGCACCCACGACATGGATCGCAAGCACATGATGGAGACCTTCCGCCGGGCCCACGATCACAAGGGCGCCTCCTTCGTCGAGATCTATCAGAACTGCAACGTCTTCAACGACGGTGCCTTCGAGCAGATCACCGCCAAGGACCACAGGGCCGACATGCTCATCCCCCTGGTCCACGGTGAGCCGATCCGCTTCGGCTCCGAGAGCCAGTTCGGCGTGATCATGGACCGTGACGGATCGGTGGAGGTGGTCGAGGTCGCCTCGGTCGGAGAGGACGCCTTGCTCGTCCACGACGAGCACAAGGACAACCCGGGCCTGGCCTTCCAGCTCAGCCGGCTCTCCCGAGGCCCCTACGAGCCCACACCGATCGGCGTCTTCCGGGATGTCGAGCGCGCCGACTACGGGCAGCAGATGGCCGACCAGATCGCCGAGGCCACCGCGCGCCGCGGGTCGGGAGACCTCTCGGCGCTCCTGCGCTCCGGATCGTCCTGGACCGTCGAGTAGTCCACCGGCCGGACACGCTGGATGGGCACCCTCGTGGTGATGCTCCGCAGCATCAATGTGGGCGGCCGAAACAAGGTGGCGATGGCGGACCTCGTGTCGCTGATGACCGCGCTCGGGTTCACCGACGTGGCGACCTATCTGCAGAGCGGCAACGTGGTCTGCTCCGGACGGTCCGGTCCCCGTGTCGTGGCCCGCACCATCGCCAGCGGCATCGAGGAGACCCTCGGCCTGTCCGTGCCCGTGGTCGTCCGCACCGGTCGTGAGCTGGCCGGGGTGCTGCACGGCAATCCGCTCGCCGACCTCGACGACGATCCGACCAAGCTGCACGTGACCTTCCTGGACCGGATCCCGGATCCGGAGCGGGTCGGACGCCTCGAGGCAGAGGCGGAGCGATTCCACCCCGACCGGCTGACCGTGGTCGGGGCGGACGTCTTCCTCCACTGTCCCGGCGGATACGGGGAGACGGCACTCAGCACCGTCTTCCTCGAGCGGCGGCTCGGGGCCACAGCGACCACCCGCAACTGGCGAACGGTCGAGGCCCTCGCCGAGCTCGCAGGCGTCGGTGGGACGACAACCGGGCGGTAGGTGCCCGGCGAGGTGCGGCCCGGCACCGGTCAGGGCACGGTCGGTGCGGAGGTCGCAGGGGCATTCGCCGACCCGGGACCCTGGTAGGTGGCGTAGTCGCCGTCGCCGGTGAGGAGCATGCAGAAGCGCGCACTCGGACACGAGAGCGTCGTCCCGTCCCCGGTGTAGTCAGTGGGGGACGGGACCACCTTGAGCGGCGTCGACCACGGGCCGCCGGTCCACTGGAGCACGTTGCCCGAGGCGTCGGCCGCCATGCAGAAGGTCGCTGTCGGGCAGCTCAGCGCGTCGAGACCGCCGGCGGGATCGATGACCTGCGGTGACGACCACCCCGACCCCGAGGTCCGTACCGACACCGAGGTGCCGTGGACGATCGCGCAGAGCGAGACGGTGGGACAGGCGACCGCGGAGTCGCCCGGCGCGACGGTCGGCGGGGAAGCCCAGGGTGCAGGCTCCGTGGCCCAACCCGACCCGGTCCAGTCGAGGACCGCGGCCCCGATGACCGCTGTGCAGTCGACATCCCCGTTGCAGGTGATTCCGACCCGCCCTGTCTGGTAGAGGGCGACCGCGGGTCCGGCAGCGGCCCCGGTCGGGCTGCTGAAGGTCTGGGGGACGGACCAGACGCCGGCCTGCAGGGTCGAGACGTGGCCGGTGTTGTCGACGAGCGCGCAGAAGCGGGCGTCCGGGCAGTCGACTGCGGCGGACCGTGATCCGGGGTGTCCCGGGCCGGGATCGGCCGGATCGGCCAGGGCCGCCGGAGCCGGCGCGAGGGCGTTCGGCGAGGACCAATTGGTCCCGTCGCCGCTGCTCGTGTGGTCCGATCCGTCGACGATCGCGCAGAATGGCCCGTCCGAACAGGAGATGGCGGGAAGGTACGGGGCGGTCACCGCCCCGGATACCGGCGCCGGGAAGTAGACCGACGGGCTGGACCAGGCTGCCCCGTCCCACGACAGGGTGACCCCGGCCCCGGCGGTGCCCTCGGCGTCCGCGTTGTTGGCTCCTCCACCGACGGCCACGCAGAACACGTCCGAGATGCACGAGACGGAGGTGAACCCGCCCCCCGGCGGCAACGTGGTGAGCGGCTCCGACCAGCCGGGCGCCTCGATTACCGGCGTGTCCACCGTGGTCGGCGTGGCCGATGGCCCGGTCGTCGTCGGTGCCGGGGCGGTGGTCGTGGTCGACCGGACAGCACCGGCCTGGTGGCGCGCCGAGGACGCGGCCGGAGCCGTGCAGGCCGTCGCGGTGAGCAACAGGGACGCGCCGGAGAGCGCCGCGGAGACCCTACGGCGCCGCATCGAGCGGCCGGAAGACCATGCCGGTTCGTGGCTTGGGGTGGAAGTAGGTGCTCTTCGGCGGCATCCTCCGACCGGCGTGTGCCCACTCGGCGATCTGGGCGACCGTGACCGGGCGCAGGAGGACCGCCGCCTGGGCGTCCTCGCGTCCCACCGCCTCGATCGCCTCCTCATAGCTGTGGGCGAAACTGAGCTCGTGGTCCGGCAACTCGGCGATGACCAGCGCCACCATCGAGGAGTCCAGGTCGGCTCCCGCCGCCTGCGCCGTTCCGTCCTTCGGCGAGAGCAGCCAGGTCCCAGAGGGCATCACGAGCGCGAGGGCGACCGATCGTCCGAGCGCGTCGGTCGTGCGCGGTTCGAAGTCGCCGGCCCGGGTCACGTCGAACCACGAGGAGAAGGCGTCGGCCAGGTCGAGCCCGTCGGGAAGCCCCGAGAGCAACCGGTGGATCGGACCGACCTCGAGCTGGTCCTCGGCGAGTTCGACCACCAGGGCGAGCACGGCACCCGCCCCCGGGTCCAGGTCGTCCCCACCTTGCCCGGCACGGTAGGCCTTCGCGGTCTCGTAGCGGTGGTGGCCGTCCGCAACCACCACCGGGGCCGCACCCACCGCGGCCTCGATCGCATCGATCGTCGCCCGGTCGTCGATGACCCACAGCTCGTGGAGCACGCCGTCGTCGTCCCGTCCGGAAGCGTCCGGCGGACGATGCTGGAGGACGTGGGCGGTGAGCCCCGGCTGCAGGGACAGGCCCCAGATGGGGGAGAGGTTGGTGCGGGTCGCGCGCAACAGCTCGAGGCGGTCGCTCTTGGCCTTGGGGAGCGTCTGCTCATGGGGCAGGATGGTGGCGGTCGAGCCGTCGTCGAGCCCGAGTGAGCCGAGGACCCCGTTGGTGGCGTGCCCATCCACGTCGGTCATCCGGTACGCATAGAAGACCGGAGCCGGATCTCGCCGCAGGATCCCGTCGTCGGTCCAGAGAGCCAACTGGGCCGCTGCGCCCTGGTAGCGGTCCTGCCCGGCCCGGTGGTCGGCCTCGGGCAGCTCGACCCGGATCGAATTGGCACTGTGGCGCGCGGCGAGACGTGCCCGCTCCTCGGGCCCGACCACGTCGTAGGGAGGGGCCAGGACCGTCGAGAGGTCGACCCGGACGGGGTCGTACCGGAGACCGGCGAAGGGTTCGAAGCGGGGCATGGGCACTCACTACCACATCACCGTGCCTCCCCAGGGTCCCGTGCCAGCCGGAGGCCCCGGGCGCGCCGTTTGTGCCGGCACCCGCGACCGTGCTCGTAGACTCCGGTCGTGGACGGTGTCGAGGCGAGGCCCAGGGCAGCGGCCGCC
Organism: uncultured Acidimicrobiaceae bacterium; assembly: GCA_963753905.1. Classification (GTDB taxonomy): domain Bacteria; phylum Actinomycetota; class Acidimicrobiia; order Acidimicrobiales; family RAAP-2; genus Bog-756. The sequence goes on from CAVWDZ010000001.1 coordinate 1,292,134, forward strand.
GGGGTCGGCGCCACCCCGGTGAGGGTCACGGAGGACCCGGGTCTCGGGCGCATCCTGACCGTTCCCAACCTCATCACGCTGGTCCGGCTCGGGTGCATCCCCGTCTACGTCTGGCTGCTCTTCGGCGCCCACCGCCAGACCGCGTCGGCCGTGCTCCTCGGCGTGCTCGGCGCGACCGACTGGATCGACGGCTACGTGGCCCGGCGTTTCCACCAGGTCTCGACCCTGGGGAAGATCATGGATCCGGTGGCCGACCGGGTCCTCGTGGTCACAGCGGTCATCACCATCACCGTCCACGGGGCCGTCCCGTTGTGGTTCGGCGTGGCCACCCTTGCCCGGGAGGTGGTGGTGTCGGCCGCCGTGCTCCTGCTGGCCTCGCTCGGAGCTGCCCGCATCGACGTGCTGTGGGTCGGCAAGGCAGGCACGTTCGCCCTGATGTTCGCCTACCCTGCGTTCCTGCTGAGCGACGGCGCGGCCTCCTGGCAGAGTGTCCTGCACGTGGTGGCCTGGGTGACCGGTCTGCTGGGCTTGGCGCTGGCCTGGGTGGCAGCCTGTTCCTACGTGCCGGTGGCCCGCGCAGCGTTGGCGGACGGGCGCCGGGCCGGCAGAAGGGGGAGGACCGGATGAAGGCAGTGATCATGGCCGGCGGCGAGGGCACCCGGCTCCGGCCGCTGACCTCGAACCAGCCCAAGCCCATGCTCCCGATGGCCAACATCCCCATGATGGAGCACGTGGTCAACCTGCTGCGTCAGCACGGGTTCGAGGACATCGTGGTCACCGTCGCCTTCATGGCCAATGCCATCCGCACCTATTTCGGGGACGGCTCCGAATTCGGGGTCCGGATGGTGTATGCCACGGAGTCGACCCCTCTGGGTACCGCCGGATCGGTGCGCAACGCCCGCGACGAGCTCGACGAACGCTTCCTGGTCATCTCCGGTGACGTGCTCACCGACATCGATGTGACCGCTGTGCTCGACTTCCACGATCAACACGGTGGTCTGGCCACGCTGGCGCTCAAGGCGGTCGAGAACCCGCTCGAGTTCGGGATCGTGATCACCCGGGAGGACGGCTCGATCGAGCGGTTCCTCGAGAAGCCGACCTGGGGACAGGTCTTCAGCGACACCATCAACACCGGGATCTACGTCCTCGAGCCGGAGATCTTCGACTTCATCCCCGAGGATCAGGTCGTCGACTTCTCTGAGCACACGTTCCCGGCGGCACTGCGGGCCGGGAAGGGCCTGTTCGGATATGTCGCCGACAGCTACTGGGAGGACGTCGGGACGCTCGAGGCCTACCTCAAGTCGCATCAGGACATCCTGGACCGCAGGGTCCGGGTGGACATCGCGGGCTTCCCGCTCCGGCCGGGGATCTGGGTGGGCAAGGGTGCGGAGATCGATCCGAGCGTGGAGCTCGACGGCCCGGCGGTGATCGGCGACAACTGCGTCGTCGGCCCCGGGGCCAGGCTGGGGGCGTACTGCACCCTCGGTCGCAACGTCCGCGTCGGCGACAACGCAGTGATCGAACGGTCTGTCGTCCACGACAACACCTATCTGGGGTCCGGGGTCCGGATCGAGGGGAGCGTGCTCGGGCGGGGCTCTGACCTCCGCCAGGGCGTGCGCTGCGAGGAGGGCGTCGTGCTCGGAGACGAGTGCTTCGTGGGCGCGCTCGCCGAGATCAGCGCCGGGGTGAAGGTCTATCCGTTCAAGACGGTCGAGGCAGGGGCCATCGTGAACTCGTCGATCGTGTGGGAGTCGCGCGGCGCGCGGTCGCTCTTCGGGCGGGACGGCGTACGGGGCCTGGCCAACGTCGACATCAGCCCGGAGCTCGCGGTGCGGCTCTCGATGGCCTGGGCATCCACCCTGGAGAAGGGTGCCACCGTCACCAGCTCACGCGACACCAGCCGGGCCGCGCGTGTGCTCAAACGGGCCATCATGGTCGGGTGCAACGCGGCGGGGGTCAACGTCGACGACCTCGAGGCAGCGACCGTTCCGGTCACCCGGTTCCAGGTCACGACCTCGACCAGCGCGGCCGGGATCTCGGTCCGGCTGGCGCCCGACGATCCCCAGTCGGTGGTGCTCCGCTTCTTCGACTCGGAGGGGCTCGACGTCGACGAGACCACCCAACGGAAGATCGAGCGGCTCTACCACCGCGAGGACTTCCGCCGAGTCCTGGCCCGCGAGATCGGGGACCTCGGCTTTCCGCCCCGGACCCTCGAGCACTACACGGCCGCCCTCATCGACTCGGTCGACCTCTCCTCGGCGACATCGGCCGACCTGAAGCTCGTCCTCGACTATTCCTACGGGACGGCCAGCTTCGTGATGCCCAATCTGCTCGCCAAGCTCGAGGCCGACGTGCTGGTGGTCAATCCCTACGCCAACACGGCCAGCGTGCTGGCCTTCGACCGGCAGGCGGCGGCGGCCCGGGTCTCGGAGCTGGTGCGGGCGTCGGGGGCCAGCCTGGGTGCGGTCATCGACCCCGGGGGCGAGTACGTCGACGTGGTGGACGACCGGGGGCACGCCCTGAGCCACGACGAGACCCTGCTCGTCCTGTTGACCCTGGTCACCGAGGCCCATCCCGGAGCCCGGGTGGCACTCCCGGTGGCGGCGAGCATTGCGGCCGAGGAGATCTGCCGCAAGGCGGGGGCAGAGATCCTCTGGACCAAACTGTCGGCGTCCCATCTGATGGAGGTCGCCCGTTCGGAGAAGGTCACCCTCGCCGCGAGCCAGTCGGGGGGGTTCATCTTCCCGGCGTTCCTTCCGGCCTTCGACGGGGCAGCCACCCTGGTCAACCTGTTGGCCCTGCTGACCACCAACCGGAAGCGGCTCTCGGACATGGTGGCCGTGCTCCCGCCGGTCCGGATCGCCCACCAGGCGGTGCACACGCCGTGGGACCAGAAGGGGATGCTGATGCGGACCCTGGTCGAGCGCTCGCAGGGGAGGGACCTGGTCCTCGTCGACGGGGTCAAGGTCATCGAGGACGACGGGTGGGCGCTGGTCCTGCCCGATCCAGAGGAGCCCCTCACCCACGTGTGGGCCGAGGCCCCGAGCGCCTCCGGCGCCGAGGCCCGGGTCCGGGAGTACACCACCCGTCTCGAACAGCTCATGCGCTGAGCCGGGGCAGGTCGATCGGCTGTCCGCGCGGTGGCGCGGCATACGGCACCGTACCCGGGGGTCGGGTATCGTCCGCAGCTATGGACGTACCCGGCGGTCTCCGCTATTCGAGCGACCACGAGTGGGCACGGACCGACGGGAACCGCGTGCGGGTCGGGATCACCGACTACGCACAGGACGCGCTCGGTGACGTGGTCTTCGTCGACCTGCCGGAGAAGGGCGCCTCGGTGGAGCAGGGTGGCCTCATCGGCGAGGTCGAGTCGACCAAGTCGGTGTCGGAGATCTACGCCCCTGTCGCCGGGACGGTGGTGGCCGTGAACGCCGCCCTGGCCGACGCCCCGGAGCAGCTCAACGCCGATCCCTACGGCGACGGTTGGATCTGCGAGATCGAGGCGTCCGATCCGGAATCGGTGGGCGCACTGCTCGATGCGGACGGCTACCGCCAACTGACCGAAGGGTGACCGCGGTCGGCGGGGTGGGTCTCGGGAGCGCACCGGTGGGAGCGACTACCGTGGTTGGGGTGTTCTGTCACAGCTGTGGCCACAGGAATCCGACCGGGGTCAACTTCTGCTCCTCGTGCGGCGCATCCTTGGTGTCCTCCGCTCCGGACACCTCGGTCTCGGTGCTCCCGGTGGAGGAACTGTCCGAGGCCACCGACCTCGATGCCCAGATCGGAGCGCTCGAGCTGCCGCGGGGCGTCGGGTTGTTGGTGGTGGCGCGCGGGTATGACGAAGGTGTGCGCTTCGTCCTGAAGCGGGATGTGACCACTGCCGGCAGGCACCCAGACAGCGACGTCTTCCTCGACGACATCACCGTGTCGCGGCGTCATGCCGAATTCGTGACCCGCACACAGACGACGACGGTACGCGACGTCGGATCGCTCAACGGTACCTATGTCAACCGTGAGCGCATCGAGGAGGCGGTCCTGACCAGTGGGGACGAGGTCCAGATCGGCAAGTTCAAGCTCCTCTATCTGAAGGCGGCGGGCGAATGAACGGAAGCTGCCGGTGAGCGCCCGGTCCTACCTCTCGATCGGCGACGTGCTCACCCTGCTCCGCCAGGAGTTCCCGGACGTGACCATCTCCAAGATCCGGTTCCTCGAGAGCCAGGGCCTGGTCAACCCCGAGCGGACCCCGTCCGGCTACCGCAAGTTCTACGAGCACGACGTCGAGCGGCTGCGGTGGGTGCTGCGCCAGCAACGCGAGCACTTCCTGCCCCTCAAGGTGATCAAGGACCGCCTGGGAGACGAATCGGCCGGCGCGGCCGACCAGGTCGACGCGCCCGACGAGGGGCCCGCTGTCGCCGAGCGCGTCCTGGTCGGCCAGCGTACGACCGCCGCGAACGCGACCCTCGGAGCGGGGGAACACGGCGCGCCTGACGTGGGGGACGACGGAACGACATTGCCGGGGATCGAACCGACGCGGCGCCACGACGCCCTCTCGCAACGTGCGACGCCGAGCGCTCCCGCGCGCGCGCCGGTCACGGGTGTCGGCGGTGCAGCGACGGGCGCGCCGGGACTGACGCACGAGGCGGCCGTCGACCGCGGCTCCCGCTCCGGGACCGAGGCGCCGGTGCGTGGCCGCGCGGCGGGCAAGCGTGACCGGTCGGGCGCCGCGACCCGGGTGACCGCCGGATCGGACAACGGATCGGTGTCCCACGACACAGCGGCCGCACCGGAGGCGATGGCCGCCGCCGGAGTCGTCGCCGGTGCCGCGGTCGGGGATGTCGTGGCCTCTCTGGGTGATGCGGGCGCGGCGGGTCGCGCCGCCTCGTCGGCTGCAGCAACACCCAACGTGCCGAGCGGGTCCGGAGCCACGGGGTCCCCGGCTCCCTCGACGAGGTCGACGAGGTCTGCCCCGCCCCCGGGCGGTGCTGCGGGGGGCGGGGGGAGCGCACCGGCCGACCTCAGCGGCGCGAGCCTCTCCCAGGGGGAGCTCGCAGCGTCCAGCGGTCTCGAGGTCGGCGCGATCATCGAGCTCCAGGAGTTCGGCCTGCTCAGGGCCACGGTGATTGCCGGCGTCGAGTACTTCGACGAGGAGTCGCTGGTGGTGGCCACTGCGGCGGCCTGCCTCGCCCAGTTCGGCGTCGAGCCCCGTCACCTGCGGCTCTACAAGAACGCCGCCGATCGCGAGGCGGGATTCGTGGAGCAGCTCGTGGTGCCCCTCGTCCGCCAGCGAAATCCCGATGCCCGGGCACGGGCGATCGAGACCGCGGAGGAGGTCACCCGGCTCGGGCAGCAGCTCCGCAGCTCGCTCCTCCGGTCTGCACTGCGGGACCTGCTCAACGGCTGAAGAGGAGCGGATCCGCCCCCCTAGGCGGCCTACGAGGCCCGGTCGCTGAACGCGTTCGCGGCCGGCCGCGAGTAAGTTTGGACCATGGTCGAAGTGCGGCTGCGAGCGGTGCGAGTGGACCTGCAGTCGAACACGCCGGTCCTCCTGCTCCAGGAGTCCGAAGGCCTCGGGCGCACGCTCCCGATCTTCATCGGCGCCCCGGAGGCCACCGCCATCGCCTTCGCACTCCAGGGAATGGACACTCCGCGGCCGATGACCCACGATCTCATCCGCGAGCTCCTCGACGCGCTGGGCGCCGACGTGATCCGGGTCGTGGTGACCGAGCTCAAGTCGGCGACGTACTACGCCGAGATCGTGCTCCACCACAGCGACCGCGAGATACCGGTGTCGTCCCGGCCGTCGGATGCGGTGGCCGTCGCCGTGCGGACCGGCTCCCCGCTCTACGTCGCCGACGACCTCATGGACAGCGAGGGCATCATGCTCGCGGTGGACGAGGAAGAGGACGGCGACGAGGACGAGGCCGAGGAGAGCGCCAATCCCGACGAGCTGGTCGGGGAGTTCCGTATGTTCCTCGACTCCATCCGCCCGGAGGACTTCTCTCCCTGAGTACGCTCGTCCGGGTGGACGTGCGCGCGCGGCTGCCGATCGCCGTGGCGGCCCTGCTCGCCGGGGTCCTCGGGGGATGCTCGTCGGGAACCGCGTCGTCCACCATCACCTCCACGTCGGCCACATCCCGCTCGACCGGCTCCACCGCCACGACCCGAGCCTCCGGGTCCTCGAGCACGTCGTCGACCTCCGCCGGCCCGGTCCGGTGCCCGACCACGGGTCTCGGCGGGTCGGTCGGTGCGAGCAACGGTGCCGCCGGGACCATCGAGACGACCGTCGTCCTGCACAACGTCTCGAGCGCCACGTGCGTGCTCGGCGGCTATCCGGGCCTCCTCATGCTCGGTACGGGGGGCACCGCCCTGCCCACCAAGGTGGTCCGGAAGGGGGCGTACCCCTTCACCTCGCAGCCCCCGGTCACGGTCACGCTCGCCCCCGGGGAGACGACGTCGTTCAACATCGGCTACTCCGATGTTCCGGTCGGTGGCGAGACGTCCTGCCCGTCCTCGGTCGCGCTCGAGGTGACCCCGCCCGGTGCCTACGACCATCTGACGTTTCCCGCAGCGCTCGCGCCGTGTGCCCAGGGGACGCTGGTGGTCTCCCCGGTGCTCGCCGCATCGGAGGCCCCTGCGACGACCGGTTGAGCCGGATCCCCCGGCCGGTCCCGGGGTCCTGCTTCTTCGCTACGCGGGGCGGACCAGCATCCGGCCCCGCACGCGTCCGCCGAGGATCGCCTCGAGCAACGGAGCCAGCCCGTCGAGGCCGACCTCCCCGGCTGCCATGCCGTCGACCAGCCCCGATGGGTACGACGCGGCCATCTCCGTCCAGACCTCTCGCCGCTCGGTGATCGGGGTGCGGACGGTGTCGACGCCGAGAACGGAGGCGGCCCGGACGATGAAGGGGTACACGGAGGTCTCGACGGTGCTCCCGCCGGTGAGCCCGCTCGCGGCCACCCCGGCCCCGTAGCGCAGCGACCGGAGTACCGCGGCGAGGGTGGCTCCCCCCACGCAGTCGATCGCCCCGGCCCACCGCTCGGGCCCGAGTGTGCGCCCCGCCGGAACGAGGAGGTCCTCCCGACCGATGACCTCGTCGGCCCCGAGGCCCATCAGATAGTCGTGCTCCTCGGTCCGTCCGGTGCTCGCCACGACCTCGTACCCGCGGGCGGCGCAGAGTGCCACCGCCATCCCCCCGACGCCGCCGGAGGCTCCGGTGACCAGGACCGGCCCGTGTCCCGATACCAACCCGTGGTGCTCCAGCCGGCGAAGGCTGAGCGCAGCGGTGAAGCCCGCCGTGCCGAGGATCGCCGCCTGCCGGGCGGTGAGGCCGTCCGGGAGCGGCACCAACCACGCCGCGGGCACGCGCGCGTACTCGGCGAATCCGCCGTGCCGGGCCACCCCCAGGTCGTATCCGTGGACGATGACCTGCTGGCCGGCCTCGACCGTCGGGTCCGCCGAGTCCACCACCGTCCCGACGAGGTCGACGCCGGGCACCAGAGGCGAGGTCCGGGCCACCCGGTTCCCCGGGCGGGTGACCATCCCGTCCTTGTAGTTCACGGCGGACCAGTCCACCCTGACCAGGACCTCGCCGTCGGGGAGGTCGCCGGGAGCGAGGGTGGTCACCCCGGCCTCGAGCGAGTCTCCCTCGCCGCTGACCAGGAAGGCGGCAAACGACCCGGGTGGCGGGGTTGAGGGGGTCATGACGGGTACCGTACTGAATGTCCATGAGCGGGGAGAATGCGATCGAGGCCACCCCGACCGGGGCACCCGCCCCACCTCCCGAGGCTGGTTGGTGGCCGTCGTCCTGGTCGGCGATGGAGGTGGCGGCCGGGAAGGTCTCGCGGGGCGGGCTCCAGACCGACGGCGGGTCGGTCTACTGGACCGAGAGCCGACCGGACGAGGGCGGGCGCCAGGTGGTCGTGGGTCGGGCGCCGGGGGCGCGACCCCGGGAGAGCTCACCGCCGGGGGTGAGCGTCCGCAGCCGGGTCCACGAGTACGGGGGGGGCGCGGCCACAGTGGTCGGTGGTGTCCTCTTCTACGTCGACGAATCCGACCAGGCATGGCATCGCCTGGATCTCGACGGCGATCCTCCCGGGTCCGATCTCGTTTCCGGATCCCGGGTCCGGCACGCGCCGGGCGGGGTTGCCGTCCGCTACGCCGACGGCCGCGTCACGGCCGGTGGGCGGTGGTTCCTCACGATCGAGGAGCGACTGGAGGCCGGACAGACCGACCACCGCATCGTGGCCCTGCCGGTCGACGGTCGCGCGCCGGCTGTTCCCCTCAGCGTCGAGGACGACTTCGTCGCCGCGCCGCGCCCGTCGCCGGACGGCCGCTGGCTCGCGTGGGTGGGCTGGAACCACCCCTCGATGCCGTGGGACAGCTCCTCGGTGTGGGTCGCACCGTTGGTCGAGGACGCGGCGTCGATCGATCTCGGTGCCCGCCGCCGGGTGGCCGGAGGGGACGGGATCGCCGTCGGCCAGCCCCGCTGGTGCCGGGACGGGAGCCTGCTCCTGGTCGACGACCGGAACGGGTGGTGGCTCCCGTACCGGGTGGCGCCGTCCTCCTGGGTCGGGGTCGGATCCGAGGGGACTCCGGCCGGTCCGCCACTGGTGGATCTGCCAGCCGAGTTCCATGGGCCGGACTGGGCGTTCGGACAGGCGACCCTGGCCGAACGCGAGGACGGGTCGATCGCGGCCCGGATGCACAGCTCCGGCCGTGACGCTCTGGTGGTCCTGCAGCCCGGCCCCGCCGGCCCGCTCTCCGGCGGCTGGACGCTCTCGGTGATCGAGCAGCCCTGTGTCACCCTGGCCGGAGTGGCCAGCCTGCCCGGGGGTGCGGTCGTCGTGCTCGGGTCCTCGGCAACCGAGGCCCATGTTGTGCTCGAGATCGACCCCGGCGGCGAGCGGCCGCCCCGCCGGCTCTCGGACCCCCCGCGTGTCACGATCGCCGCAGAGGAGGTCTCGGTCGCCCGACCGGTGCGGGCACTCCCGGGCGGCCACGGCGTTCCGGGGCAATTCTTCGCACCGGTCAACCCGGTGGTCGATCCGGCCACCGGTGCGCCGCCCCCGCTCGTGGTGTTCTGCCATGGAGGACCCACCGGGGCGGCCGAAGCGGGCTACGACCCGGTCGTGCAGTTCTTCACGAGCAGGGGGATCGCGGTCGCCGCGGTCGACTACCGCGGGAGCACGGGGTACGGACGCGCCTACCGGGACCAGCTCCGCGGTCGGTGGGGCGAGGACGACGTGGACGATTGTGTCGCCTTCGCCGAGGCCCTCGTCCGGGAGGGGCGGGTGGACGGGTCCCGGATGGCCATTCGCGGGACGAGCGCGGGCGGGCTCACCGCCCTCGGTGCCCTCGTCCGGTCCCGGCGGTTCGCCGGTGCCGTGTCCTGGTACGGCGTGACCGACCTCGAGGCCCTCGCCGCCGACACCCACGACTTCGAGTCGCGGTACCTCGACGGTCTGGTCGGCCCGTTGCCCGAGGCGGCGTCCCTCTACCGGGCCCGATCGCCGATCCACCATCCCGACCGTGTGACCGGAACGGTCCTGCTGCTGCAAGGGGCCGACGATCCGGTCGTACCCGCATCCCAGTCCGAGGGGTTCGCCGCCCGCCTGGCGGATGCGGGCGTCGACTGCCGCCTCGTGGTGTTCGCCGGGGAGTCCCACGGCTTCCGCCGGGCCGAGACCATCGAGGCCGCCCTCGAGCTCGAGCTCTCCTTCTACCGGTCGCTGTTCACCCCCGGCGCCACCCCCGAGCGTGCCGACCGTGGGCGTGCTGCAGCACTCCGAGCCGGCCCCCGTGCCGACTGAGGCTGCGGTGGGCCCCGGTCGCAAGCCGTGGAGCGGGCCGGTCGACTGGGTCCGGGCCCTTTCGGCCGAAGGGCGCGACGCGTTCCTCTACACCGCGTCGGCGGTGTTCGCCGCGGTCACCGCCTTCGGGGCGGGCATCCCCCTCTACCGGCAGTGGGGGCAGATGGCCGTCGTGCCCTACGCGGTGGCCGCCCTGCTGATGGGCGTCGTCGCGATCCGGATCGGTCGGACCGCCGCCACCCACGAGGACACCCGCCACGCGTCACGGCCGCGGGGTCGGGGCAGGAAGGCGGCCCGCATCGTCGCGTTCGCCATCGTGTTGTTCGGGGCGACGGTCGTGCCGCTGGCCCTCGAGGTGATCTGGCGGTCCGAGGGAAACGCCGCCCTCCACGTGCAACCCGAGGTCCTGGTCGTCGAGCGGGCCGGGGTCCTCGCAGCTCACGGCAAGGACCCCTACCGGGTGATCGACCGGAACGGGCACATCCTCATCCACCAGAGCAAGGTGCCGGTCTACGAGCTCTACTACCCGTACCTGCCCGGCATGGTCGTCTTCGGGTTCTCGAGCGTGAGCAAGGTGGAGGCGCGCCTGACCGACGCGCGCATCCAGTTCCTCATCGTGACCGTCCTGGTCACCCTCTTCGCGTTGAGCCGGCTGCGTCCGCCGACCGACGCCCGTACCCGCGCGCTCCAGGTGCTCACGGTGCTCCCGAGCGCGGCACTGCCCCTGGCGACCGGGGGTGACGACATGCCGGTCGTGGCCCTGATGCTCCTCGGCCTGGTCGCGCTGCAGCGCCGCCGTCCGCTGCTGGCCGGCCTCGCCCTCGGAGCGGCGTCGACCCTCAAGTTCACCGCGTGGCCGCTCGTGGTGCTGGCCCTCTGGGCCGCGACCGACCGCGCTCACCGCCGGGCCACGAGGTGGTACCTGCTCGGCGTCCTGGCATTTGTGGTCCCGGTCATCCTGCCGGTGGCCCTCAGCAACCCCTCCGCGTTCGTCGACAACGTCGTCCGGTACCCGTTGGGCCTGGCCGGGGTGTCGTCGCCGGCGGCCAGCGCCCTGCCGGGGCACATCCTGGTGTCGGCCTTCCCGGCCCTCCACCGGCCCTTCCTGGTGATCGTGGGGGTGATCGGACTCACCGTGCTCGTCCGCCGACTCGTCCGCAACCCGCCCCGGGACGCCGCGGCGGTCTCGGCGCTGACCGGATGGGTGATGCTGGTGGCGATCCTGCTCGCGCCGGCCACCCGGATCGGCTACCTGCTCTACCCGATCAACCTGTTCGTGTGGGCCTGGATGCTGCGCCGCGCCGATGATCCGCCCGCCGTCTCCGACCGCCCGGTCGACGGTCGGGCGGGGCGGGCTCAGTTGTCGTCGGGCACTTCGTACAGCTCCACCGAGAACGGAGTCACGCCCGCGCTGGTGGTCGGGGAGACCACGACTCCCACCTCCCAGTAGTACCCGTCCCCGCTCCCGTGCTTGGCGAGCACCTCGGTGCTGCCCGCGCCCTTCTGCGGAGCGGACCCGCTGTAGAGCACCTGCCACCCGAGCCGGGGCAGGAACGTGCGGTAGACGTCGACCACCTGCGACGCGCCGAGCAGGGTGGAGAACGACACGGTGCGGTCGAACTGGGACACTCCCTGATCCGAGTTGATCGTGCCGCTCAGCCGACTTCCCGTCGGCACCGCGAGGTTGCCGAGGATATCGGCGGGGGGTTGTCCGTCACCGACGATGCTGTGCAGCGCGGAGGTCGCCGGGGTGAGCGCAACGGTGCTGCCGTCGGCAAGAGTCACCTGCCGGACGGCGAGCAGCGGCGCGTTGCCCGAGATGAGGGCCGAGGCGACGATCCCGATGGTGACGATGCCCACCGCGATGCCGAGCACGATGAGGGCGGGCCCACGCGTCGAAACGGGCTGAAAGAGCGGCGCAGTCGGTTCCGGAGCTCCGACGCCCTCCGCGCTCTCCGGCTCGGGGGGCGCGGAGGGCGCGCTCGGCGCACCGTCCGACGTGGTCACCATGGCCACATGCTAGCGGTGGGGACCAGCCCCTCCTGGCGCGTGGGGCCTGGCTACACTCCCTGCACCGGCCCGGCCGTACCGGCCGCTGAGTGCCACGGAGCGGGAGGAGCCACGGTGCCAGTACAGCCCGAGCGGGGGACGGACCCGGTGACCGCTCCCCCCCGACCGATCAGCCGGCGCGCCCTGCTCGGAACGGCCGCGCTGGCCGCCGGCACGGCGTTCGCCGCCTGCGGTGGGACCTCCGGGTCGACGCCGTCGACGACGCGCCCGGCATCCGGCGGGACGCGCCGAGGGGTCGGCATCCCGCCCGCTCCTGATGTGGCGGTCGGCACCGACATGCTCCCCGAGGTCGACCACATCGTGGTCGTGATGTTGGAGAACCACTCCTTCGACAACCTGCTCGGCGTGCTCGGCCGGGGGGACGGTCTGCCGCGGGCGGCAGACGGGAGCCCCTCGGCGACCAACCCCGACGGGCACGGGGCTCTGGTCCGGGCCTTCCACATGCCCACGCCGTGCCAGCAGACCGGTCGGCCGTCGCAGTCCTGGAACGACTCGCACATCCAATTCTCGGGCGGCACCAACCAGGGGTTCGTCATCAGCCTCTCCGGTCCGGTGGCCATGGGCTACTGGACCCCGGCGGACATGCCGTTCACGAGCTCGCTCGCCCGCACCTACCCGTTGGCCGACCGCTGGCACTGTTCGGTTCTGGCCCAGACCTACCCGAACCGCCGGTACCTGATCTCGGGCACATCGCTGGGTCTCGTCAACGACTCCCTTCCGCTGGCGCTCCCGCCCAACGGCACGATCTTCGACGCGCTCAACCGCCACGGGATCACCTGGAGGAACTACTACTCGACCCTCCCGACCGCGGCCGTCTACCTTCCCCTCTACTCCGAGCCGTCGATCCACGCCGGTCTCGCTCCCATCGGCGACTTCTTCGACGACTGCCGCGCCGGCACGTTGCCGTCGTTCTCGTTGGTCGACCCCGATTTCGACCACTCCAGCGAGGAGGACCCCCAGGACATCCAGTTCGGGGATGTCTTCCTCTCCGAGGTGGTGCATGCGGTGACGTCGGGTCCGGCCTGGTCCAAGTCTCTCCTGGTCTGGTGTTACGACGAGCACGGCGGCTACTACGACCACGTGCCCCCTCCGCCCGCGGTCGCCCCCGACGACGTGCCGCCGACGCTGACCGCCGGTGAGCTGCCCGGCAGCTTCGACCGGTACGGCTTCCGGGTTCCGGCCGGTCTGGTGAGTCCCTACGCCCGCCCCGACCACGTTTCGTCGACGGTCTACGACCACACCTCGGTGCTCCGCCTCGTCGAGACCAAGTGGAACCTCCCCGCGCTCACCCGTCGGGACGCCGCGGCGAACGACCTCCTCGACATGGTCGACTTCCACGCGCCCCCGCACTTCCTGCACCCGCCGGCCCTGGCGGCGCCGGCCGACCCTGCCCTGCGTGCCTCGTGCCAATCGACCGGTCCGGGGACGATCCCCCCGGCCGGCGCGGTGGTGCCCGCTCACTTACCTGATCACGGAGAGCAGTCGTCTGAGCGCTCTCAGTGAGAGGCTTTCATGGAATGTTTACATTTGAGAGGCAATACCTCACAATGCAGAGCAGCATCGACGGGGTGGTACGAACCGTCATGAGGAGGGGCGCTCCCGCCGGCAACGGCGAGTGATTCCTGTGAATCCGGGGGGGTTCCAGGGGGGCAGTGGCCGGGTCGTCACGACCCGGCCACTGGCATGTCCGGGCCGGTCGACCCCGACTGGGTCACCCCCGTTCGCCATCCATCCGCCACGGGTGGCGCACTCAGCGAGGAGGGGCCCAGCCGAACGGGTCGAGCGGGCCATGGCCCCGGCCGAGGTTCCAGCCGGCGGCACCCTCGAGTGCCCTGTGGACGAAGCGCTTTGCGTCGCTGACCGCGTCGCGCACCCCGGAGCCGGACGCGAGGCGGGCGGCCGTTGCCGCCGAAAGGGTGCACCCGGTGCCGTGGTTGTTCCTGGTGGTGACGCGCGGCTCTTCGAGGACGGTCACCTCCCGGCCGTCGAAGAGGACATCGGCCACCTGTCCGGGTCCGCCCCCCTCTGCGGGGTCGTGGACTCCGGGGAGGTGGCCGCCCTTGACGAAGACCCATCCGGGTCCGAGCTCGTGGATCCGCCGGGCCAGGGAGACCATCCCCTCGAGGTCGCACGCGCTCGGCGGCTCCACGCCGGCGAGGATCGCGGCCTCCCAGAGATTGGGGGTCAGCACCAGGGCGTGGGGGAGCAGAAGGTCGCGGTATGCGGCGATACCGTCCCCGTCGAGCAGTGGGCGCCCCGTCGATGCAACCATCACCGGATCGACCACCAGGCGCGGCAGCTGCCCGGCGGCGGCCCGCTGTGCCACGAGCGCGATCGTCCCGGTCGATCCGAGCATGCCGGTCTTGACCGAGGCGACCGGGAGATCGTCGAGCACGGCCGTGATCTGCGCGTCGACCACACGGACCGGGACGGGGTGGACGGCGACGACCGCGGTCGAGTTCTGGGCGGTGACCGCGGTGACCGCTGTCGCCGCGAAGACCCCGAGCGCGCTCATCGCCTTGAGGTCGGCCTGGATGCCGGCACCCGCTCCCGAGTCGGATCCGCCGATGGTCAGTGCCACCGGCGGGGTCGGGGCGCCGCTCACCTCCCGACCATCCCCTCGAACGAGGAGGAGGCCTCGGCGTGGAAGCGACGCGTGATCCGCCCCGCGCTCCGTGCCGCACGACCGGCGCGGACCGCGTCCCGGATGCCTGCTGCCATCAGTGCGGGCCGGGCGGCTCGGGTGATGGCCGACGCCACCATGACCGCGTCACAGCCGAGCTCCATGGCCAGGCAGGCGTCCGATGCGGTACCGATGCCGGCGTCGAGGACCACCGGGACACCGGCCGCCTCGACGATGAGCTCGATGTTGTGGGGGTTCCGGATGCCCAGGCCGGAGCCGATCGGCGATCCGAGCGGCATGATCGCCGAGCATCCGACCTGCTCCAGCCGGCGGGCGACCACCGGGTCGTCCCCGCAGTAGGGGAGCACCACGAACCCGTCGTCGACCAGCTGCTCGGCAGCGTCGACGAGCTCGACGGCATCCGGAAGCAGGGTCTGGTCGTCGCCGATGACCTCGAGCTTCACCCAGTCCGTTCCGAACGCCTCACGGGCCAGCCGTGCGGTGAGCACCGCGTCGGTGGCGGTGAAGCACCCTGCGGTGTTGGGCAGGATCCGGATGCCGAGGCCGGTGATGAGGTCGACCAGGGAGTGGCGGGTGGCGGGGTCGACCCGCCGGACGGCCACCGTGGCCAGCGCGGTCTCCGACGCGACCAGGGCGTCGGTCAGGGACTCGGGGCTGGCCATGCCCCCGGTGCCGACCAGGAGCCTCGAGTCGATGACCGTGCCGGCGATCACCAGGGGATCGTGGGGATCGGTGACCATCGCAGTCACCGTATCCCCGCTCGTGTGGGCGCCGTTCCCGGACGCCCGGACCGGACGGTGCAGGCGTCAGCCGCCCGCTGCAGCGGTCACGATCTCCACCGCGTCGCCGGCCCGCACGGCGGTCGCCTCCCAGGCCCCCCGGTGCACGACCTCCCCGTTGACGGCCACCGCGACCCCCGCCGGGGAGGGGCAACTGGCGGCGACCAGATCGGCGAGCGACGTCCCCGCCGTCGCGTCGACGGTCTCGCCGTTGAGGGTGATCGGGAGACTCACCGTGCCGGGTGGGGCGTGACCGCCCCGCGATCGCCGTCGACGGCGGGCACCGGCGGATCCGCCGCCGGTCCGGGTGGCCGGTGGTCCCCTGGGGCCGGGAAGCGGTCGGGCCGGAAGGAGTCGAAGGCGGGGCTGGCGTCCGGTGAGCCGTGCTGCAGGCTCGGTCCACCACCGAGGAGCCCGAGCACCTCTTCGGCGGTCACCGGGGCCAACAGGATGCCGTTGCGGTAGTGGCCGGTGGCGAGGAGGAGTCCGTCCACCCCGGTGGTGCCCACGATGGGGCCGTTGTCCGGCGATCCCGGCCGCAGCCCGACGGCGGTTTCGTCCAGCACGTACTCCTCCAGCGCAGGCACCAGGCGCCGAGCGTCCTCGATCAGGTCCCCGACCGCGCCGACCGTCAACGAGAGGTCGAAGCCCCGCTCCTCGACGGTCGCCCCGACCACGACGGTCCCGTTGCTCCGCGGCACGAGGTAGCAGGACCGCCCGTGGACCAGACCACGCACCGTGCGGCGGAGCCGAGGCGCATCCGCCGGGGCGCGGAGCCGGAGGGTCGCCCCGCGCACCGGGCGCACCGGGGGCCGCACCCCCGGGGGCAGACCGGCGATCGTGCCGGAGGCGCTGCCGGCGGCCAGCACCAGCGTGTCGCAGGGGAGGCGTTCGCCGCCGACCAACTCGACGGCCGTCACCCGGCTGCGCGTCACACCGACCGCACGGACCGGCTCGGAGTGGAAGGAGACCCCCGCAGACCGACAGGCGACCAGAAGCGCCTCGACGGCCAGGCGGTTGTCGACCTGGTGGTCGTCGGGCAGGTCGGCCCCTCCGGAGACACCGGGGCTCAGCAGGGGCTCGGCCGCACGGCAGGCGCTCCCGCCCAGCCGGTCGGCGGTCAGGTCGAGCGAGTGCCGGAACGCGAGCTCGCGGTCGACAGCGGCCCGGTCGGAGGGATCGACCGCCACGAACAGCGTGCCCGAGGGCAGGTACCCGATGTCCATGCCCGACGCCGCCTCGAGCGCGCCGGCGAAGACCGGCCAGGCCCGGGCGGCAGCCATGTCGAGCCGGGCCAGCTGCTCCTCGCCGAAATGGGCCTCGCCGACCGGGGCGAGCATTCCGGCCGCCGCCCAGGTCGCTCCGTGGCCGGGGGCGGGGTCGATCACGGTCACCGCAAGACCCGACGACCCGGCACGCCAGGCGATCGAGAGGCCGATGATCCCGCCGCCGACCACCACGACCTCGACGGGGGAGCGGGCGGGCATGGGGCCATGCTACGGCGCCGCGCGGAGCCGTACGGCCCGCCCACGACCGCCGTCTGCCGGGCAAATTCCTTGCCCGACCTGCCACTCGTACGTGTACAATTCCCGGACCACGCATGGGCCAACGTCGTCCCGAGCGGTAGATCCACTTCCCTCGTTGGAGCGACCCGATGACGACCACGCAAGGCTCAGCTGACGGCACCGCCCGTTCCGCCGCGCAGCCCCGCGTGCCCGGACCACCGGTCGGCGGACTCTACGATCCGCGTTTCGAGCACGATTCCTGCGGGGTGGCCCTGGTGGCCGATCTCCGGGGCCGTGCGAGCCACGATCTCATCCAGCGGGCGATCGCTGCGTTGGAGCACCTCGCCCACCGGGGTGCGACCGGCAGCGAGGAGGACAGCGGGGACGGAGCCGGCATCCTCCTCCAGGTACCCGACGAGTTCTACCGCCAGTCGGTCGACTTCCCGCTGCCCGGTCGCGGCCGGTATGCCACCGGCATCGCCTTCCTCTCCCGTGACCCGGGGGAGGCCGCCACCGCCCGCACCCTGGTCGGGAAGCTGGCCGCAGAGGAAGGACTCGACGTACTCGGCTGGCGGGAGGTCCCGGTCGTCGAGGACATGCTCGGGTCGATCGCCGACGCGGCACGGCCGTCCATGCACCAGCTCTTCGTGGCCCCCTCCGAGGGGACGCCGCTCGGACCCGGCGATCCGGCCCGGGCCCTCGACCGGCTGACCTTCGTGCTGCGGAAGCGGGCCGAGCACCAGGTCGACGGCTGCTACTTCGCGTCGCTCTCGGCCCGGACCATCACCTACAAGGGCATGCTCACCTCGCACCAGCTGGCCGGCTTCTTCCCCGATCTGACCGACCCGCGGCTGGCCAGCGGGCTGGCTCTCGTCCACTCGCGCTTCTCGACCAACACCTTCCCGTCGTGGCCGCTTGCCCATCCGTACCGCTACATGGCCCACAACGGTGAGATCAACACCCTTGCCGGCAACCGCAACTGGATGCGGGCCCGTGAGGCGCTCTGCACGACCGATCTCATGCCGGGTCTCGAGAGGGCCTTCCCGGTGGTGACCCCCGGAGCCAGCGACTCGGCCTCGTTCGACGAGGTCCTCGAGCTCCTCCACCTGGCGGGGAGGCCCATCCAGCACGCGGTGCTGATGATGATTCCCGAGGCGTGGGAGAACCACCCGACGATGGACCCCGCCCGCAGGGCCTTCTACCGGTTCCACGCCGCGCTGATGGAGCCCTGGGACGGGCCTGCAGCGGTGGCCTTCACCGACGGGACGGTGGTCGGCGCGGTGCTCGACCGCAACGGCCTCCGGCCGGCCCGGTACTGGGTCACCGACGACGGGCTGGTGGTCCTCGCCAGCGAAGTCGGTGTCCTCGACGTGCCGCCGGAGAGGGTGGTGCGCAAGGGTCGCCTCCAGCCGGGCCGGATGTTCCTGGTCGACACCGAGGCCGGGCGCATCGTCGACGACGACGAGATCAAGGAGATCCTGGCCTCGGAACATCCGTACGCGGAGTGGCTCGAGGAGGGGCAGATCGAGCTCGACGACCTGCCGCCCCGCACCATGCTCACCCCCCAGCACGGCTCGGTCGTGGGTCGCCAGCGTCTGTTCGGCTACACGGACGAGGAGCTCCGCCTCATCCTCCAGCCCATGGCCAGGGTCGGCGCCGAGCCCCTGGGATCGATGGGGACCGACGCGGCCATCGCGGTGCTGTCCGAGCGGCCGCGCCTGCTCTACGACTACTTCACCCAGCTGTTCGCCCAGGTCACGAACCCACCGCTCGACGCCATCCGTGAGGAGCTGGTCACCTCGCTGCAGTCCACCCTCGGCCCCGAGGCGAACCTGCTCGAGCCGACCCCCGACTCCTGCCGCCAGATCGTGCTGCCCATGCCGGTCATCGACAACGACGACCTCGCCAAGCTCCTCTACGTCAACGAGGACGGCAGCACCCCGGGGTACCGCGCCTTCGCCATCGACGGGCTCTTCGAGGTGTCCGGGGGAGGGGACGCCCTACGGGCGGCCCTCGACGAGGTCCGGGACAGGGTCGGCGCGGCGATCCGGGAAGGCGCCGACGTGATCGTGCTGTCCGACCGGAACTCGACGACTGCCCTCGCGCCGATCCCCTCGCTGCTGCTGGTCAGCGCGGTCCACCACCACCTGGTCCGCGAGCGGACCCGCACCCAGGTCGGCCTGGTGGTCGAGTCGGGTGACGCCCGCGAGGTCCACCACATGGCGCTCCTGAAGGGGTTCGGCGCTGCAGCCATCAACCCGTACCTCGCCTTCGAGAGCATCGACGACATGATCTCCTCGGGACTGCTGACCGGCGTGACCCCCCGCCAGGCCCAACGGAACTACATCAAGGCGGCCTCCAAGGGAATCCTCAAGGTCATGTCCAAGATGGGCATCTCGACCGTGGCCTCCTACACCGGTGCACAGGTCTTCGAGGCGGTCGGTCTGGCCACCGAGGTGGTCGACGAGTACTTCACGGGCACCGTGTCGAGGATCGGCGGGGTCGGACTCGACGTCCTCGCCGCAGAGGTGGTCCGCCGCCACCGCTTCGCCTACCTCGAGCGACCTGCCGAGCTGGCCCACCGCGAGCGCGAGGTGGGTGGTGAGTACCAGTGGCGCCGCGAGGGCGAGATCCACCTCTTCAATCCCAAGACGGTCTTCAAGCTCCAGCACGCGACCCGGTCCAAGCGGTACGACGTCTTCAAGGAGTACACCCGGGCCGTCGACGACCAGTCGAGCGCGCTCGCCACCCTGCGCGGGCTGATGACCCTGCGGACCGGGGTCCTTCCCCCGGTTCCCCTCGAGGAGGTCGAGCCCGCGTCGGCCATCCTGGCGCGGTTCTCGACCGGTGCGATGTCCTACGGCTCGATCTCGGCGGAGGCACACGAGACCCTGGCGATCGCGATGAACCGGCTCGGGGGCAAGTCGAACACCGGCGAGGGCGGTGAGGACCCGGACCGCTTCACCCCTGACGAGGACGGGAACCTCCGGCGCAGCGCCATCAAGCAGGTGGCGTCGGGGCGTTTCGGGGTCACTTCGGAGTACCTGGTCAACGCAGACGATCTCCAGATCAAGATCGCCCAGGGGGCCAAGCCCGGCGAGGGTGGCCAGCTGCCCGGGTACAAGATCTATCCCTGGATCGCGAAGACCCGTTACTCGACGCCCGGGGTGGGACTCATCTCTCCGCCGCCCCATCACGACATCTACTCGATCGAGGACATCGCCCAGCTCATCCACGACCTCAAGTCAGCCAACCCCGCGGCCCGGGTGCATGTGAAGCTGGTGGCGGAGATGGGTGTGGGCACGGTTGCCGCGGGGGTCGCCAAGGCACATTCCGACGTGGTCCTCATTTCGGGTCACGACGGAGGTACCGGCGCGACACCGCTCACCTCGCAGAAGCACGCGGGCATTCCCTGGGAGCTCGGGCTGGCCGAGACCCAGCAGACACTGATGGCCAACGACCTGCGGGACCGGATCGTGGTGCAGGTCGACGGCCAGATCAAGACGGGCCGGGACGTGGTGGTGGGCGCCCTGCTCGGTGCGGAGGAGTTCGGATTCGCCACGGCACCGCTGGTGGTGTCCGGCTGCATCATGATGCGGGTGTGCCACCTCGACAGCTGCCCGGTCGGGATCGCCACCCAGAACCCGGCCCTTCGCGCTCGCTACACCGGCACCCCGGAGTTCGTCGAGACCTTCTTCGAGTACATCGCCGAAGAGGTCCGCGAGTATCTGGCCGCGCTCGGCCTGCGCTCGCTGGAGGAGGCGGTGGGACGGGTCGATCTGCTCGACACGGTCTCCGCGGTCGACCACTGGAAGGCCTCCGGGCTGGATCTGGCCCCGATCCTGCTGGCGCCCGAGGCAGCACCGGGGGCGGTCCGTCACCGCATCCACGAGCAGGACCATGGCCTCGAGCGGGCGCTCGACCACAGCTTCCTCGAGGTCTGCCGTCCTGCCATCGAGCACGGTGACCGGGTGGCCGCCGACCTCGTGGTGACCAACGTCGACCGCACGGTGGGCACCCTCCTCGGCTACGAGATCACCAGACGGCACGGCGGGGCCGGCTTGCCCGACGGGACGATCGACCTCACCTTCCACGGATCGGCCGGCCAGAGCTTCGGCGCCTTCGTGCCACGTGGCGTCACCCTGCGGCTGCTCGGAGATGCCAACGACTACCTGGGCAAGGGTCTCTCCGGGGGCCGGATCGTAGTGCGCCCACCGGAAGAGGCGCCGTTCGCCGCCGAGGAGAACATCATCGCCGGCAACGTCATCCTCTACGGGGCCACCGCCGGGGAGGTCTTCCTCCGCGGCCAGGTGGGTGAACGGTTCTGCGTACGCAACTCCGGCGCGATCGCCGTCGTCGAAGGTGTGGGGGACCACGCCTGCGAGTACATGACGGGTGGGCGGGTGGTAGTGCTCGGCCCGACCGGGAGGAACTTCGGCGCGGGCATGTCCGGCGGGGTCGCCCACGTCTACGACCCGCACGGCCGGCTGCCCGCCGTCTACAACCAGGAGATGGTCGATCTCGAGCCCGTCGCCCACGAGGACCGGATCTGGTTGCGCGACCGGATCATGCTCCACGGCGAGGAGACCGGTTCCGAGCTGGCCGCCCGCATCCTGGCCGACTGGACCTCGGCATCCGAGCAGTTCGTGACCGTGATGCCCCGTGACTACCGGCGGGTGCGCGAGGCGACAGAGCGTGCGGTGGCGGAGGGCAGGTCCGTCGAGGAAGCGGTCATGGAGGCGTCACATGGGTGACGTCTTCGGGTTCCTCAAGTTCCGCCGCACCCTGCCCGCCCGCCGCCCGGTTCCGGTGCGCCTGCGCGACTGGAAGGAGGTCTACGAGCCGTTCTCTGCCGAGGCCGCCGCCGATCAGGGTGCGCGTTGCATGGACTGCGGCATCCCCTTCTGCCACGAGGGTTGCCCGCTCGGCAACCTCATCCCCGAGTGGAACGACCTCGTCTACCGCGAGGACTGGTCCGAGGCGATCGAGCGCCTCCATGCCACCAACAACTTCCCGGAGTTCACCGGGCGTCTCTGCCCGGCACCCTGCGAGGGTGCGTGTGTCCTCGGCATCAACGACGATCCGGTCACCATCGAGCGGATCGAGTACGAGATCGTCGAGCGGGCCTGGTCCGAGGGATGGGTCGTCCCGGTGCCCGCCTCGGGGTCGACCGGCAAGCGGGTCGCGGTGGTCGGCTCGGGTCCGGCCGGGCTGGCCGCGGCGCAGCAGCTGGCACGTGCCGGCCACGGCGTGGTGGTCTTCGAGCGGGCCGAGCGGCCGGGTGGACTGCTGCGCTACGGGATCCCCGAATTCAAGATGGAGAAGGCCGTCCTCGACCGCCGCCTGGGCCAACTCGAGGCGGAGGGTGTCGAGTTCCGCTGCGGGGTCTCGGTGGGGGAGTGGTCCCCCGAGGTGAACCGGGCCGTCGCACCGGGGGTCACCGTGGTGCCCACCGGAACGCTGGTCGAGGAGTATGACGCCGTGCTGCTGGCCGGAGGAGCCACCCAACCCAGGGATCTGGCGGTGCCGGGGCGGGATCTCGACGGCGTGCACCCGGCGATGGACTACCTGAAGCCCTCGAACATGGTCCGGGAGGGGTCGCTGCCATCGTCGCCCGTGAGCGCCGAGGGGAGGGCGGTGGTGATCATCGGAGGCGGCGATACCGGGGCGGACTGCCTGGGCACCGTTCACCGGCAGGGGGCGCGCAGCGTGCACCAGTTGGAGATCATGCCGGAACCGCCGCACGACCGCACCGAGGACAACCCCTGGCCGACCTGGCCGCTCATCCTCCGGACGTCCGCCGCGCTCGAGGAGGGAGGGGAGCGGGTGTTCTCGGTGACGACCGACGAGCTGCTCGGGGACGGGGCAGGACGGGTCCGGGCACTGCGCGGGCACGAGGTCGAGATGGTCCCCGGCGACGACGGGCGACCGGCCTTCCGGGCGGTCGAGGGAAGCGAGTTCGAGCTCCCCTGCGACCTGGTGTTGCTGGCAATGGGCTTTCTCGGTCCCGAGCGGCATGGGGTGGTCGCGGACCTCGGGCTCGAGCTCGATGCCCGTGGATGCGTGGCGGCCGACGCCCGCTGGTCGACCAACGTGGACGGGGTCTTCGTCTGCGGGGACATGACCCGGGGCCAGAGCCTCATCGTGTGGGCGATCGCCGAGGGGCGCTCGGCCGCCGCCGCGGTCGACCGCCGCCTGATGGGCGAGACCGCCCTGCCCGCGCCCCTCGTCCCGGGGCAGCTGGCGCTCCGTTAGCGCTCGGCCGCCCGGCCGGTCGGATCAGCCGCTGGCCATCAGGGGACGGGAGGGCGCGGTGCCGAAGGTGGTCACGCGGTTGCCTCCCTGGTGCTTGGCGTCCGAGCTGGCCAGGTCCGCACGCGACAGCAGATGGTCACCTGCACGACCGAGGTGATCGAGCGCGACCCCGATGCTGGCGGTCACCGAGATCTCGGTGCCCACGATCTGGAGCGGGAGCCGCAGCGCGGCAAGCACGCGTTCGGCCAGCCGGGCCACCTCGCCGGGCTCGGCGACGTCCTCGACCAGGATGCCGAACTCGTCCCCACCGAGACGGGCGGCGGTGTCCGAGCTCCGGAGGCATCCGAGGAGCCGTTCCGCCGTGGCCAGTAGCACGCAGTCGCCGACAGCGTTGCCCATGTTGTCGTTGATGACGCTCATGTCGTCGATGTCGACGACCAGGACGGCAAGCCGACCGTGGGACCGCTCGAGCCGTGCCGAGGCATGCTGGAGACGGTCGAGGAAGAGCACGCGGTTGCCGAGCGCGGTGAGGGGGTCGTGCAGCGACTGGTACGAGAGGCGCTCCTCGAGCCGCTTGCGGTCGGTCATGTCCCGGAAGCTCCATACCCGGCCGATGGTCCGATCCTCCAACCGCTGTGGTGTCGAGTACCGCTCGAAGACTCTGCCATCGAGGAACTCGAGGGTATCGAGGCTCTCGGCTTCGGGTTGTTTGTAGAGCTCGCCGATCCTCGCCACGAAGGCGTCCGGGTCCACCAGCTGCTCGCGCACGAACGCGATCGCCCGGGCGTCGTCCCGACTCAGCGCGATCGAGTCGGGGATGCGCCACATGTCGACGAAGTTGCGGTTGAAACTGGTGAACCGACCGGCGGAGTCGACCACCAGGATGCCGTCGGCTGTGGCATCGAGGGTGGCCGTCAGCAACGACTGGGCCTTGCGCAGCTCGAACTCGGCCAGGGTCCGGGCGGCGGTGTCGTGACCGGTGACCACATAGCCCTCCACCGTGGGGTCGTCGACCAGGTTGATGAAGGAGAGCTCGTAGGGGACCGATCCCCGGTTTCCCTGGCGGAGCAGGGCCACCTGGACGGTCACCGGGAAGGTCGCAGTGGCTCCCTGTCCGGCCCGCTCGAAGGCCCCGGCAAGTGCCGGACGGTCGGCCTCGACCACCAGGTCCGCCAACGGGTGTCCCTCGAGCAGCTCGGGATCGTGTCCGAGCCGACGGGTCACCGTGGCCGATGCCGATTCGATGTCGCCGTGGCTGGAGATCAGCATGGTCAGGCTGCCCGAGTTCTGCACCATCGAGCGGAACCGGGCGTCCTGGTTGTGGGCGAGCTCGAATCGACGGCGCTCGGTCAGATCGCGGAGGGTGAACAGCAGGGCGTCGGACTCGAGCCACGGGACCGGGGTACCGATGAGCTCCATCAGGCGCCAGCCGGAGGCGGCGCGGAGCCGGACCTCGATCGGGGCGCCGATCTCCTTGCCGGAGATCGTGGCGAGCGAGCGGAGCACGAGCTCGGCATCTTCGGGATGGACGAAGTCGAGGCCGGCCACCCGCGACTCAGCCAGGGTGGTCCCGAAGAACCGCTCGGCGGCCGTGTTGACCCACAGCACGTTCCCTCCGCCATCGGACACGATCACGACATCGGGAATGGCACGCAGGAGCCGGGCAAGGGTGGGCGGGTCTTCGGCCTTCAGGGCTGCAGGGATCTCGCTGCCTACTGTCGGCATGGAGGAGGTATCGACGTCACGGGCGGGAAGCTTGAGGTGGCCGGACGCACCCTGGGTTGCGTCCAGGGGGCGAGGGAGTCGGGCAACCCAGGATTGCAATGCCGGACCGACCCAGACGACGGTCCCGGCGGGCCCGGGTGCGGGGTGGCAAGATGCCCACCGTCAGCAGCTCAGGGCGCAGCGGGCGCCCATCGAGGTCCCCCGGGTGATGTGGTCGTGACGATGAGGAACCCATTGCGCAGGGTGCAGATCGGCCTCGCGGCGCTCGCCCTGATCGTCGCGGCCGGCACGGGCGGCTATGCCCTGCTGGGGTTCAAGCCGCTCGAGGCCCTCTACCTGACCGTCAGCACCATCTCGACCGTGGGCTACGGCTTCCCCCATCCCCTCGGGTCGGCCGGCAAGATCTTCACCATCGCGCTCATCCTGATCGGGGTGGGAACCGCGCTCTACACATTCACGGTGACCCTCGAGGTGCTCATCGACGGTCACATGCGAGACCTCATGAGGAGGCGTCGAATGGAACGGCAGATCGCCGGTATGAAGGACCATGTCGTGATCTGCGGGTGGGGCCGGGTCGGGAGAGAGGTCGCACGCTACCTCGACCGTGCCGGCCAGCAGATCGTCGTGGTGGACCGGGATGCCGACCGGATTTCCGCTGTCGAGCATCCCACGGTGGCGGGTGACGTGACGGACGACGAGACGCTGCTGCGCGCGGGGATCGAGCGGGCCGGGACCCTCATCGCGGCCCTCGACACAGACGCCGACAACCTGTTCGTCACGGTCTCCGGCCGCTCCTTCCAGCCGTCCATCCACGTGATCGCCCGGGCACGCAGCACGACGTCGGAGGCGAAGCTGTTGCGGGTGGGGGCGGACAGGGTGGTGAACCCACAACGGCTGGGCGGGGACCGGATGGCTGCCTTCGTCACCCAGCCCCACGTGGTGGACTTCGTCGACGTCGTCATGCACGACGGATCCCTCGAGTTCCGCCTCGAGGAGTTGCGTGTGGGACCCGACTCTCCGCTGCACGGCATGACGCTCCGCTCGACCCGGGTCCATGAGCTGACCGGCGCACTGGTGATCGCCATCCGACGCGCGGACGGGACCTTCGCCACCAACCCCTCGCCGGAGACCGAGGTCACTGCCGGAGATGTGCTCATCGGGGTGGGCACCTCCGCCCAGCTCGGGGCACTACAGGAGTTCGCGTCCCAGCCCTGACCCGTGGCACTCCATCCGGTCGGGGGGGGGTCAGTGCCCTTGCCGAACGAGTCGCGGCGGAGGTTCGACCTCGCTCACAACAGAGCCGCGTGGCGAAGGCATGACCGGGACACCGGAGCGGCTCGACCGGCTCTGCACCAAGGGATGGCCCAGAGGGCCGAGTAGAGTGGTCGCAGGGACGATCCGGCCCCTCCGGGCGCCGATTCCATTCCGTTCAGATCGCCGCGGACCAGCGGCCGATTGGAGCACCATGTCCACAGCAGCAGTCCAAGCGGGTAGCCAGCTCGACGTTCACCATCTGCCAGAGACGAACGGGCGAATGTCCGTGTGCAGACGGTGCGGATCCCAAACCGACAGCCCCGAGGGTCTCCACCACCTTCCTGCAGAGCGAGAGGTCATCCGGGCCGGTGAGTGGCTGATCGCACAGTCGAAGATCGGGCAGATCGATCGCATTCGAGAGCTGCGGAAGGACGGCTCGGGAGGCACCACATAGCCGGTGCGCTCCGTCGGCAGTCCCGCCCGCTTGGGTTCCTCGGCAGATCCGGCGGGTACAGTCACGAGCGTCCGGAGTCGGACTCACGCCCACAGAGGAGACCGCCGTGGATGAAGGAGAACCGATTTCGTACCTTGCACTCGAGAATGAGACTCCCGTGCTCAGTGCCTCCGGCTCCGAGTTCGGGAAAGTGGTCCACGTTCTGCAGATACCCGAGCTGGACGAGTTCGACGGGATCGTCGTAGGCACCAAGCACGGCCATCGATTTGTCGACCGGGACCAGATCGCAGAGATCACCTCGTCCTGTGTTCGATGCGATCTGTCCGACGAGCAGGCGGCAGCTCTACCGGCACC
Organism: uncultured Acidimicrobiaceae bacterium; assembly: GCA_963753905.1. Classification (GTDB taxonomy): domain Bacteria; phylum Actinomycetota; class Acidimicrobiia; order Acidimicrobiales; family RAAP-2; genus Bog-756. Next base: position 1,318,983 of record CAVWDZ010000001.1, read on the forward strand.
AGACGGTCCCCCGGTTCTCCATCTCGATGCGACGTACGAAGAAGGCTCGTCGTTGAGTGCCAGATTCGCCCGACTGTTCAGGCGGCCGCACTGGAAGGAACTCGAATAGCTGACGGTCCCGAGCGGCTGAGTCGCAGTCCTCTCGAGGCTCAGGAGCTCCGCTCGTGATCTGCCTGCTCGCCGGGATCGATCGGAAGACGGTCGGGACCCGCCCAGAATGACGGTGGATCGCTCGCTGGACTCGCCTCCCGCTCGGTCTCGTCGACCATCTCGTCCGCCGACGATGGGTCCTTGTGGCGTTCGTCGGGTGGTCCGGGGGACGTGCCCATGCCCCCGATGTTAACGGCATCCATGCCATCGAGGATCGGTCGGGCGACCACGGTCAGGCGACCACCCGTATCCCTCTGAGGACGAGCGGCGATCCCTGCCGGCAGCAACCCGCTTCACGAAATTGGCGTCCGGCCCATTTGGGAATCCGCTGAAGCCGTCTTGCCGCCGTGAGACCTGTGGACGCCTCTGTTCAATCCGGGATGACGCGAATATGGGAGGGCTGGCTCTCCCCTGACCGGTGGACCACGGTGTCGTGGGTGAGCCGATTCTGGTCAGAGGGGATCCGGGGCATTCCAAGGGTGGTACTGGGACGACTTACCGCCAGGTACCCGCGGATTCGATCCGCGACTGACGTGAGGTAGGCGGCATCCTCCGGCGAATCGCAAGCAGCTCCTGCCGCTTCCAGCGCATTGGCGGCTTCGACGAGCAGCTCCATGCCGGTGTCGTACGCCCCGACCATCATTCGGTTCCGAACAGCGTGCGATGGCAGGGGGGACAGGCCCACCACTTCGGCTGCGGAGATCGCAACGGTTCAACGGGGAAGTACTGCCTGCAGCGACCGCACTGACGAGTCGTAGTCTCTTCTGAAAGAGAAGTTCGCTCGCCGACGTGCAGTTCCGCACTCTCCGTCTTCCGCCCGGAGAGTCCTTGCTCGGCTGCGTCGGGATCCTGCACCTCGTTGCCGGGTTCCATCGGGACTCTCGATCTTGTCACCGTAAGCGGGGACGCTGGTGCCCTCGATGAGCCACCCATGACCGTACACCAAGGGTCGCTCTCCACCAAGGCCCCCGCAGCCGGGATGAGACGGTGATTCCGAGATGCCCTGGAGGGCCGGTCAGAGACACCAAGGGTGCCCCCACCCAGTTGTTCGGGCCCTCGCACCGGGATCTATTCGGCGGTGATCCCAGCGCCCTTCAGCATCCGACGAAGGTCGATCACCATCTGCTCGTCGACATCGTGTCCGGTCGGAGCATCCAAGGTCTCAGTCTCGGGGCCCAGGGTCACCTTGTAGCGCCGGTCGTGCCCCTCGGTGACCTGCGCCACACTTTGCAGCAGGGACAACACGTCATGCCATTGGATGTTGTGGCTGACCGGATGTTGGAAGATCTTCTCGACAGTTGCCCGATGGTGGGCATTGAGCTTTGAACCCTCGACCATGTTCACCTTCCATCTCAGCACGAGCAGGCATGGAACAGGGTTGAGTGTAGACCCGTCCGAAGAAGTCCTGAATGGGCTCAATGATGCTCTCTTCCCGGTTGGGTGTCGCCCCCTTTTCGGCCGGCGAAGAAGGGTCACCGACGGCGGCTTCGGTCAATGCGATGACCACCGCCCCTCCCGAGGTGCGGAACGGCTTCGCATCAATCGAGCGTCGCAATCTAGAAGGGGTGCGAGCCCAGCGGCTCCGGAGCAGAGAGCCGCCTATCCGGCAATGGTGACGGAGTCCCGTGTGTGCAGGCATGGTCACCAGCGGACTCAAGCGATAGGTTGAGCTCATTCCGAAGGGAGCCCCATGGACATCGCAATCATCGGGACGGGATTTATCGGCAGCATCCTCGGCCGAGCACTCGCGAATGCCGGACACCATGTCTCATTTGGCTCCCGATGTCCCGGCAACGAGGATGTGGGGATTGCCGGGGCGCGGGTTGTATCCATTGGTGATGCGGTGTCCCAATCCGACGTCGTCGTCCTGGCGCTACCTGGGGCAGCGGTTGCAGGGCTCACGGGAAGTCACGGCGATGACCTGGCCGGCAAGCTGGTCATCGACGCCACGAACCGGATGGGGGAGCCAGTCGCGAACAGCCGCGCCGCGTTGCCCTCCAGCGTTCGCTACGCACGGGCCTTCAACACCGTTGGCGGTGAGAACATCGCTGACCCGGTCTTCTCCGAGGGCCGGGCGGACATGTTCTTTTCCTCACCGGAGCCTGACCGTCTCACGGTGGAGGAGGTCATCGAGGGTGTGGGCCTTCGTCCGATCTACGTCGGCGAGGACCAGGAGACAATCATCGATGCCCTCTTCCAACTCTGGGTCGACCTCGCAGTGAAGCAGGGTCGCGGAAGACGGTTGGCTCTTCGCTTGCTGGAGAACTGAGACCAGCCTCCCCAGGAGCCCACTCGTGTCTGCCCGGCATCGAGCTGGGCACCGGAGCCCCTCGGTACGCCGGCCGGGTCGCTCCGATCAGGTCCGGATCCCGGGGGGCAGCAGCCACGGCGTCCCAGGGCGAGACCTCCTACCCGACGGTAGCGTTGAGGGCTCCCGTGATGTCGTTGATGGCAGCCTGCTCGGATTCGCTTACCTCTTGACCGTGCTCCCGATGAGCAGCTGCGACTCTTTGGGACAGCGTGACGATGAACCGCCGATACTCGTCGACTTCTTCCGGCGTGGCCTTACGTCCGAGCAGAGCGACCGAATCACGCAGATGTTGAAGTCCGTGCTGCTTGAGCTCCTCGGGAGAGTGATAGTGCGTGTGATCCCGTTCAGGTTTGGCCGCCACGATCTCATCGAGTAGTTCGCTCTCGCCGTGCTGCTTGCGGGCCTCCACATAGGCTTTGGCAATGGCGATGGTCTCCCGAAACGAACCTCCTCTTTGGGCAGTGACCACGATCATTCCGGCACTCGGTGGCGCCTCGAGGATCAGCTTCCATTCCTCAGTCGTGAAATCAGACTTCGTGGTCATCAGTAGTCTCCTGTCTCCAAGAATCGGCAACCCGTTCGCTTCGCACACCGTAGCGAGGTGAGCGGCCCGGGCGTACGGCACTGGCGACGCATGCGAGCCGTCATTGACTCGCAGCCGTTCGGGGCGGGGCGCTGGGTCGGCCAACTGTCTGTCGCTCGACTGCTGAGGCTTCCGCAAATCCCGAGTCGGTATCGCCACCGGCGAAGCGTATCGGCACGAGCGGGGACGCCCCGGAGTTCGGGCGCCACCGTTCACATGACTGGGGTTGGAAGGCGACCACGGCTTCGCCCCCAGCAGCCCCGCGACGGCTACCGATCCGACGCCGGTGAAGGTCCCAACCGCGTTCCCCCGGTACTCGTCGACGATCCTGCCTTCGCTGTTCTGACCTGCAGTCCCGACCCGGGTGCCGGGTGTTACACCGGATCTGGGCTCGACCTCAAGGACAGTCCGTAACGACTCGGTGGAGAGGTGGACGGAAGAGGTGTGTTCTCGTGCCGGAGCAACAGCCGAAGTCACCAATCTGAAGACCGACTGTCCTGGGCGCGACCATCTCTTGTGATTCAGGTCGTACGCTTCGCGCTGTGGAGATGGACAAGGAGCTTCTCGACCGGTTGCGCAACGGCGACGAGGAAGCCTTCGTGATGCTGGTGGCCCGTTACCAGCAGCCGATGCTTCGCCTGGCTCGCTCGATGGTGTCGAGCTACGCGGTGGCCGAGGAGGCCGTCCAGGACACCTGGATGGGCGTCGTTCGTGGCGTCGACCGCTTCGAGGGACGCTCGACGTTCAAGACCTGGCTCTTTCGGATCCTGGTCAACCGGACACGGTCCGCCGGCTCCTCGGAGCCCTCCGAGACACGGTTGGAAGCGCTGCACGCGGTCGACCCGACCCGCTTCGACCCGCAGGGCCAGTGGGCCGATCCTCTTGACCGATGGACGGCGGAGAGCGACGACCGACTCGACGCAGCCGCCTGGATGCCGATCCTCAAAGCAGCCCTTGCCCACCTGCCATCTCGACAACGCCAAGTCGTTCTCCTGTGCGATGTCGAAGGGCTATCGAACGAGGAGGCCTGTGCGGTCCTCGGCGTCAGCCCTGGGAATCAGCGAGTCCTGCTGCACCGTGGACGCTCCCGCCTTCGGGAGGTCCTCGAGGCCGAGATGGGGAAGAGCTGACCGATGCTGCTATTGCGACGTAAGGACATTGTGTGCCAGCAGGCGGTCGAACTGGTCACGGACTACCTCGAAGGTGCCCTTTCACGACGGGACCGCCGCCGGTTCGAGGCCCACCTCCGGGCGTGTCCCAACTGTTCTGCGTACGTGGAACAGATCAAGATCACCATCGCGTTGGTTGGGTCGATCGAGTCAGAGGACCTGACGCCAGAGGCGCGGGCGGATCTGACTGATCTCTATCGGCGCTGGCGCTCCGACTAAACGGGGTCTTCGCGTTGAACTGGGGAGCGCACGTAGGGAAGTATCTGGCCATCCGCACCTAAGCGGGGTCCGGTGGTCGCCCGCGCTCGCGATAGTTACTGCGCCCGGAACGGCACTTGAGGGACACCCCTCCTCGTTAGAGCCGTGTTACGTGACCGTGAAGGCGGTGGCAGTCTCGGCCTGTCCGCCCGGAGGGACCACCACCGTGATCTTGCCCGTGGTCGCCCCGGCTGGCACCTTGATCGTGATCTCGGTGGCCGTGTCGCTCGTGATGGTTGCGGTCACGCCGTGGACGGTGACGCTGCTGGCAGCCAGGAGGTTGGTTCCCTTGAGAGTGACGACCGATCCGACCGGTCCCGAAGTCGGGCTGAAGCTGGTGATAGTGGGTGGTGGGCCACTCTCCGAGATCGTCACCGAAGGCCCAGTGGTAGTGGTCGAGACCACAGCGTCGGGGTCGACCGAGAAGCTCGAACCGCCGCCGCCACCACCGCCGCAGAGGCTGCAAGAGCGGGAGAGAACATCGCCAGCTCCGCCACCACCACCGCCGCCGTAGTAGCCCCCGCCCCCCCCGCCGCCGCCGCCGTCGGCGAAGCCGCTATTCCCTTGGCCACCAGTACCTCCGCGCCCAAATGACCCCGGCTGACCTGAATCCCCGCCAGAATGTTCGGCCCCGCCGGAGCCCCCTGTCGACAAGGTGCCGGCGTGGCCGCCGCCGCCGCCAAAGCCCTGCGCGCGTTGGCCAGCATCTCCTGCTGCACCGCCATGGCCGCCTCCGACTTCCGCTCCGGCACCGCCACCTCCACCGGCTACAACAAGACGAGACTTGAGCGACCCCGGACTGCTGGGTGGCAACGTTCGCACGTCGCTGGCACCGCCCCCTCCAGCGCCATTGGAGATTCCTTGTCCAGCGCCGACGTTCACCTCGATGTACAACACCTGCGAGGGAGTGACCGTCAGGACAGACGTAACCCGAGCCCCCGCCCCGCCGCTGGCTAATTCGCTGCCGCCGGGGGCGCCAACTGCAACAACCGATAGCCGAGTGACGCCAGCGGAGACTGTAAAGGTATGCGTGCCGGTCGACTTGTAGGTACACGTCGTTGTGCCCGAGCTTGTTGAGAGAACCCCTGTCGTCCCACAGGGGGCGATTGCCGACGCAGTGCCAACCGTTGCCACCACAGAGATGGTGGTCAGTCCTCCAACCAGCAGCGCCCCGCCCATGACGGCCCGCAGACTGCTCCTAAGACGAATACCCATGGATCGACACCCTCCTGCCTGGGGGTGCCCTACGCACGCCCGCCTGTGTCGAAGGAATACCACGGAAGGGCCACGCGAGCAACCAGTGTTGCCCGACGCAGGCACATTGCGTTCTCACTGAGGAAATGAGCCATCACGGATAGTGAACAGGGTGTCCCCGATCGCCGGTTATACAGGTGATCCACCTCCTGGGATAGGCATCCGGGGGATCCTCGGGTGCAAACCCGAGCAGGAGGTGTGCGGTGCAGTGGAGTCCGTCATTCGAGTCTCACGTCCGTCCCGACGGTGAACACGTCTACAGAATTGGCCACCCGCTGGTTGACGAGTTCTTGGAGTTCGTGGTTGGCCGGGCCCGGCCGAACACGGTCCGGGCCTATGCGCATGACCTGAGCGTCTTCTTCTCTGCGGTCAAGAAGGACCCCATCGAGGTGAGGCCAAAAGACGTCATGTCCTTCGTCACCGCGCAGCGGCGTCCCAAGCCCGGTGCCGAGAATGTGGTGCGCATCGCCGATGGCTCCACCGGTCTCTCGGCGGCGACGATCAAGCGCCGGTTGGCTGCGGTGTCGAGCTTCTATGGCTACCTGATCACCCGCGACGACGTCGACGTCAGCGCCAACCCGGTCCCCCGTGGCATCGCCACCCGCCAGAGCCGCTCTCGGGGCGGACGGGGCTTGCCGCTGGTGCGAGGGGTGCGCCGCCTGCCCCGGATCCTCGACGCCGACGAGGTCGAGTCGCTCATGGGCGCGCTGCGCACCGAGCGGGACCGGGCCATGACCCAGGCCATGGTGCTCGGCGGTCTCCGGCGCTGTGAGGTGCTCGGGCTGCGGCTCTCCGATCTGTATCTGGGCGAGTGGCGGGTGCTCATCAGAGAGGGCAAAGGCGGACACGAACGGCTGGTGCCGCTCTCGCCGACCTTCTTCGCCACGGTCGCCCGCTACATGGACCATGAGCGACCGGTGGAAGCGACGACTGACTCGCTGTTCGTCTCGCTCAAGGGAGCGCGTCGGCGCCAGCCGCTCTCGGTGCCGGGTCTGGACCAAATCGTCAGCGCCGCCCGGGAGCGGGCCGGTCTCAGCCGCGGCACCTGCCATGAACTACGACACACCTGCTTCACCCGGCTCCGGGAAGCGGGGATGGCCATCGAAGCCATCCAGGCCCAGGCCGGCCACCGCTCGATCACTTCGACGCGGGTCTACTTGCACCTCGACATGCACTGGCTGGCCGATGAGTACCGACGGGCCATAGAAGCCATCGAGGCCCAGGCACTGGTCGGGGTGGCCCAGTGAGCGCCCTGGCCGCACGACGGGTCGCGCCGCGCCGACATGGCGGCGGGACGCCCGAGGTGACGTGGGCCGAGATCGCCGCCAGAGCCCCGCTCATGGTGGCCACAATGGCCTCCTACCTGGACCAACTGGAGGTTTCGGCCCGTCCGAGCACGGTGGCCGACGCCGAGCTGACGTTACGGCTCTTCGCGCATCGGGTGACCTCCACCGATCCGGACTGTGTCACCGTCGCCAGCATCGGGCGGGCCCACATCGAGGACTTCAAGCGCTGGCTGGCAGCCCGTCCGGGCAAGAACGCCAAGGGGTTGTCCACCATGACGATCCGGCATCGGCTGAGCACCATGCGGACCTTCTTCGAGCGCATCATGGAATGGGAGTACGACGACGCCCCGGCCCGCCTGCTCGTCTACTCGAGCGACTTCCCTGCCCTCGACGAGCCCCTGCCCAAGTTCTTGGACGACCCCACAGCGTCGAAGTTCATGGCCGCCCTGGCCGTCGATCCGAACCTGCGCCGCCGCCTCATGGTCGAACTGCTGGCCCGCACCGGCATACGTGTCGGTGAACTCGGCGGTCTCGAAGACGACGCCATGGTGCGCTACGACGGGGTCGATCGCCTCCGGATCCCCGTCGGCAAGCTCCACAACGACCGCCACGTGCCGCTGCTCCCGATGCTGGTCGACCTCATCGTCGACTACAAGGCCCTGCGCGGCCCGTCGCGCTCGGGACATCTGCTCGAGCGCGACGACGGCGGGCCCTTCGACCGACGCACCATCCATCGCTACGTGGCCACCGTGGCAAAGCGGGCCGGCGTCGGCCATGTCCATCCCCACCAGCTGCGCCACACACTCGCCACCCAGTCCATCAACCGGGGCATGAGCCTCGAGGCGATTGCCGCGTTGCTCGGTCACCGTTCCATGGACATGACTCTCACCTATGCGCGCATCTCAGATCGCACCGTCGCCGAGCAGTACTTCAAGGTGACCGAGGCGGTCGAGGCCGAGTACTACGGACTCTCCAGCGACACCCGTGCACCGACCGCGGTCTCCGGCACCCAAAAGCCGCGTCCCGACCATCGCCGACTGCTGGCCAACGGTCACTGCACGAGGCCCGCCTTGCTCGACTGCGTCTTCGAGAGCGTCTGCGAACGGTGCGGGTTCTTCGAGACCGGTCCGCAGTTCCTCACCATCTTGAAGCGTCAGCGCAAGCACGCCGACCAACGCGGTCAGAACGACCGGAGTCAGCTCTTTGGCGACCTCATCGAAGGAGTCGCCGACGCCCAGTGAGTGTGGTTCCATAGAAGAAAGCCCAGGACGAACGGATCACCTGTATAACACCGGGACTGAGGCGGTTATCGAGCGGCTCGCGTTCGCGACACTTGCCTGCCCCGACCGGCACCTCGGGGGCACCCTCCAGCAGTGCGAATCTTAGCGATCAGCCCCCATCGCCAGCCCCATCTCATCCGGGTGCAACGGTCGAGAATCCAGAGACTCGCGTCGAGGTGATGTGGGCAAACTCAAAGCTGTCATTCTCATGTGCCTGGTCTTCCTCGCAGTCGATCCAAACAGTCCCTCCGGCTGCGATCGAAACCACGCCTTGGAGTGACATCTCCGTTTCATTACCATAGGCGCCGATGCTTCCAGAGTCCGTAACTCCGGTGGCATCGAGAAGGACACCGGTCGGATCACCTGGGTTTGCAGCGCGGAGATCACAGTCCCACCTTACGGAGTTTCCGTGAGTGTTCTGGCCTACAACCCTGGCGATGATCTGGAAGTCCCCAGCAACAGGCAGAGTCTGGATGAGAACCTTCTCGTCTTGGCCGCTTGCATCGTTCGCCCCGTTTGAGGATGTGTCGTAGGAGTAGCCCTGTCCGGGCGGCCCCACCAGCGAGGTTCCTGAACCCCAGAACGTTTTACACGGTAGCGGGCTGCATCCGCGGGTGGCCGGACCGAAGATCTTGTGGTTGGAGGTCTCTATGTAGTAGTCCCCGGCGAGGCCGACGCCGATGCCCGGTGCACCGGTTCCACTGAGGATGGTGGCACCGGCGGGACCGGTCTGGTTCCAGGAAATGAGGGTCGCCGGTGATGTGCATGTCGGTGTCGTCGTCCCGACGCTGGACAGCTTCCCCCCATTCAAACAGGCGTAGTAGGTGGGGTTGCTGCCGGTTGCACCGGCCGTCACGGCGACCGTGACGCCGACGCTGAGCAGAGCGGTTGCGACAACCGCAGCGACCGTAAGTTTGAGCGTTTTCGATGGTGTCACCGGGTTCTCCCTGGTTGCTTGGACCGACAGCCTAGGGGCGAATCCAACCTCATCGCCGCCAGCGATGGAACGCTTCACCCTTACACGGACACCATTCCATTACAACTGCCGGTTCTGGGGATGGTACTGAGGCGGATCGACGTGCCTCGGACGGTGCATGACCCAACTAGACCACTGCCCCACAGCTCCGGTTCGGCGGGGCACATTCTGGCCGACATAACGTCGCGATCGGAAAGGCAGGACTTGGAGCGAGAGCCCGGAGCGGACCGCATGGTTGACGGATACTCCGCTCGACGGGCCCTGCCCCTGCTGTCCACCTAACACGAGGATGGTGGCTACCGCAATCAAAGTCACTCGCAGTGAGTTGACCGTGGCTCCTTGTGACTCAGAAGGGTCAGTACGCTCGCCCTGTTGCTCGGGAGTGGCAGGGATGGCGGACGCACCTGCCACCTAACGCCGGTTGCGTGGGACATTACGGCTCACATGGCGTCGGGTGCTTGCTGGCGCGAGCGGTGACAGTCCAGGGGGTGCTGCTAGGGCTCAGAACCCGTTCTCCCCACTCCAACGCGTGGAGCCACCAAAGGGCGAGGCGTATTGGCGGATTGGCTGTGCTGACACCGGACATGGCAATCAAGTGATTGCTCAGTTCGGGGCGGTGCTTGGCGCCACGGAAGGTCCTGTACGCGGTCCCCTGTCTGTCAGGCTGACGTGAGACACCTGCCGTAACCGTTATCCCTCCCGGGCGAGACAGGACACCCCAACCCCATGACCTTGACCAACTCCACATCCTTGACGGCACGCGCCCAAAATGGGGACGTGACCGACGACAACGACCCGGCGGCAGCGCCGACCAGACGAATATTCACACCCGACCAGAAGCTGAGAATCCTGGCTTCCTACGAGGAGGCCACCGAGTCCGGTGCCAAAGGAGCCCTGCTCCGGCGGGAAGGGATCTACAGCTCCCAGATCACTGAGTGGAGGAAAGCCAGAGACGCCGGAACCCTCGGGAGCAGCTCGCGGACCGGGCGCAGCGCTGACCGCAAGGAGGCCGATCGACTGCGCAAGAAGAACGAGCGTCTGGAGACGGAGCTGGAAAAGACACGAACGGCACTCGACATCGTGGGAAAAGTGCACGCGCTCTTGGAGGGCATCTCCGAGAGCGCGGACACCGAGGAGAAGTAGAGATGGTGATCGACGACCACCACCCGGAGCTGGCCGAAGCCATCGGGACCAAGCGGGCCTGTCAGCTGCTCGGTCGAGCCCGGGCCACCCACTACCGACGGCGTCGGCCACCGAGGTGTGGACCGCCGAGACCCCGGCCGGCCCCACCCAACGCCCTCAGCCCCGCCGAACGCCAGGCCGTGCTGGAGCTGCTGCACCGGCCCGACCACTGTGATCTGGCCGTGGCTCAGGTGTGGGGTCGCACCCTGGACGACGGCATCTACCTGTGCTCGCAGTCCACCATGCACCGCCTGCTCCGGGGCAATGGGGAATCGAAGGAACGTCGGCGTCAGCGGACCCACCCGGCCAAGAAGAAGCCCGAGCTCATGGCCACGCAGCCAAACCGGGTTTGGTCGTGGGACATCACGAAATTGCGGGGTCCAAACCGAGGCGAGTACTACGACCTCTACGTCATCCTCGACATCTTCAGCCGCTACGTCGTCGGCTGGCTGTTGGCCCCCACCGAATCAGCCGAGCTGGCCACCGACTTCATCCACGATGCCGTTCTCACTCAAGGGGTGGACCGGGACCAACTCACCATCCACGCCGACCGGGGGTCATCCATGCGCTCCAAGCCGGTGTCCCAGTTGATGGTCGACCTCGGGGTGACTCGCAGCCACAGCCGTCCCCACGTATCCAACGACAACCCGTATTCCGAGGCGGCCTTCAAGACCTTGAAGTACTGCCCGGCGTTCCCCGACCGATTCGGTTCCATCGAGGACGCACGGGCATTCTGCGTCGAGTTCTTCGAGCACTACAACCACGTCCACCGACACTCGGGCATCGCCCTCCACACCCCGGCCTCAGTCCACTACGGGACGGCCGACGAGATCAGGACCCAGCGTCAGGCCACGCTGTCGGCTGCATTCGAGGTCAATCCCATCCGCTTCCGGCACCGTCCCCCGATGGCACCACGGCTCCCCGAGGTGGCGTGGATCAACCCGCCCCTAGGAGAGGAGGAGGTTGCTCAGAGCAGCTGAGCAGAGAGTGTCTCAAATCGCTTGACAGATTCCGGTCGCCAACGTTCCTCGTCCCTCCGTGCATGCACCAACTCTTGAATCGACCCGACGAGCGCCCCTCCACCGATTCCCAGCACCACTCCTGAAAGGAAACCGAATAGCGAGTCCCGACTGGCCGCCGCGTTGTTGGTCCCATTCACCGGAATAGGACTCGGGGCCTGATCGAACGTGAGAACCCAGGAGTTCCCCGCGGGTGCAGGACCACCGCTCCAGTCGTAGTGGCTCCAGTCGGGAATATGGTAGGTGAGACTGATCATCGAAGCTGTCGAGGCGGGTGGTGCCTCGATTTCGAACTCCGGGATCCATGTTTCGGCGGAGAGGCCATTCTCATCCCACGCGAACGTCGGGGATTTCAGCTTGACCGAGAGGACTTCGCTATACGACGAACCGCTGATGGTGGTGAAGTTGCTCGAAACGAATCCCAAAATGCTGGGGATTTCATACGGGAAACGCTGATACGAGCACTTGTACGTGCAACCGGGCAGGACCCTGACAGAAGGCGGCAACGTCACGCTTCCGCTGGCGAACAGGTACGGAGCGGAATTCGTCAAGAGCTCGATCGTGAGTTCATAAACATCATTTGAGTTCTGAACGACGTTGACCGTTACGGATTGGAGCGGCTCGGTGGCTGAGATTTCTATCGTCATCGGCAGCGGACGCTCGATTGGGGCGCGCCGCGGATACGCCACCGCCGCGATCGCGAGCGACAAGAGGAATACGCTGAAGAGCGCGAGCGAGGCACTGTAACGGCGCAACCAGGGCCTGCCAATTGGTACCGGTGATTCCGCCTCCCCCTCCACAGTGTCGGCGTCATCGGCAGTGCCGCCCGCCATCCGCTCCTCATCTCCCACGCCGTCTTCCTCACTTGCGGGTTTGGGCCAATGTACCTCCAGCCGCCAACTCGATGACGTGACAGTGAGGAGTTCTTCGGGAGCCCCTCCCTACGCCGGCCGGGTCGCCCCGACCAGATCCGGCCAGTCGGCGTTCTCCAGTCGGACCGCCGCCCCGGTGTGGGGGGCGTCGATCATCTCGCCGGCACCGACATAGAGTCCGACGTGGTCGACGCCGCCGCCGCCGCTCCCGAAGAAGAGGAGATCCCCGGGCTCGACTCCGGTCCCGTCGGGCACCGGAGGCCCGGCATCGAACTGGTCCTGGGCCACGCGTGGCAGCTCGATCCCGGCCCGCTGGTAGGCGGCCTGGACCAGTCCCGAGCAGTCGAACCCGCCCTCGCCCCTGCCACCCCAGAGGTAGGGCGTCCCGAGTTGGCCGGCGGCGAACTCGATGGCGGCGACGGTGCTCCCGGTCACGGCCGGGTCGTCGGCGAAGGCGAGCGAGAGCACGAGGACCGTGTCCGCATACGAGGTCGAGTGGTTGTACGCGAGAACAGAGTCCCTGAGGCCGGTGGCACCGCCCGCGACGCCCGCCCCGTCGGCGCAGAGCAGTGCGGCCGCGGTGTACGCGGCGTCGACCGGATCGTAGGGCGTCGGTGGATCCACGCCTCCGGGCCCGACCGTGGCGTGGGCTCTGAAGGTGGCCGGTTCGAACTGGAACGGCCCTTCGGCTCCGGCCGAGTTGGCGCCGCTCCGGACCCCGGGGGCGGTCGAGCGTCCGCTGTCGGACTCGACCGTCCCGATGGCGGCCAGCACCGACCAGGAGAGGTCCGGGCAGGTCGCCGCCGCAGCCTGCTCGAGCCCGGCCCACCCGGTCGGGAGGGCCGGCCCCGCTGTGACGCCGCCCGGCGCAGACTCCGGGTCGGTCGGCGTGCCTCCGCCGGCTCCGGCAGCGGCCGCCAGGACGGCGACACCGACCACCAGGCCGATGATCGAGAGGGCGACGGCACCCATCAGCTTGCCCACGACTGGCTCCTCGCAACGGAGGGAATCGGTGTGAGCCTCGAGCTCAGAGGGGACCGGTCGAGCGAGCGTCAGGCGGGCCGGCCGGGCAAGGCCCCGAGCCGTCCCGTCGGCGACGATGCCGAGCCGGAGCCAGTCCACCATCCGAGTCCGGCCCGCGCAAGACCTCGGACAGGGATCGCGCCCGATGGGTCGGTAAGCTCGGTTGTCCGGGAGCCCGATGGGAACAGGGGAGGCGGCCATGCTCAGCACCATGCAGGAGGGCCCGTTGCTGGTCAGCGGGATCCTCCGCCACGGCCAGGCGGTCTACCCGGACAGCCGGGTCCTGACCATCGTCGGGTCCGAGGGCGAGGCGGTCATCGCCTCCTTCACCGAGGTGGCCGAGCGGACCGAGCGGCTGGCCAAGGCGCTCAGCCGGCTCGGGATCAGGGACTCGGACCGGGTCGGCACGTTCCTCTGGAATAACCAGGCCCACCTCGAGGCCTATTTCGCGGTCCCCTCCATGGGGGCGATCCTCCACACCCTCAACTTGCGGCTCTTCCCCGAGCAGCTCGCCTACGTCATCAACCACGCCGAGGACAGGGTCATCATCGTCGACGCCTCCATCGCCGGGTTGCTGGCCCGGGTCCGCGACAAACTGACCACGGTCAAGCACATCGTGGTGGTGGGCGAGGGCGACACCGCCTCGCTCGGGGAGACCCTGGCCTACGAGGAGCTGCTCTCGGGAGAGGAGCCGGGCTACGACTGGCCCGTGTTCGAGGAGCGGCAGGCCGCAGCCATGTGCTACACGTCGGGGACGACGGGCGATCCGAAGGGAGTCGTCTACAGCCACCGCTCGACCTACCTGCACTCGATGGGAGTCTGCTCGGCATCGGCGCTCGGTGCCTCCGAACGCGACAGCGTGCTCTCGATCGTGCCGATGTTCCACGCCAACGCCTGGGGCACCCCGTACGCGGCCATGCTGACCGGGTCGGACCTGATCATGCCCCAGCAGTTCCTCCAGGCCGCGCCCCTGACGGCCATCATCACCCGGCACCGTCCCACCCTCTCGGCAGGGGTGCCCACCATCTGGAGCGACCTGCTCCGGTACTCCCAGACCCACGACGTCGACCTCTCCTCGCTGCGCATGATCACCGCGGGCGGCGCAGCCGTCCCCCGCCAGCTCATCGAACGCTTCCGTGACGAGCTCGGGGTCCAGCTCGTGCAGGGGTGGGGAATGACCGAGACCAGCCCGATGTGCTCGTTGGCCTTCCCGCCTCGCCAGGCCGCTCCCGACGAGGAGATCGAGTGGCGCTCGATGACCGGTCGGGTGATGGCCGGCGTCGAGGTTCGGGTGGTGGCCGACGACGGCAGCATCCTCCCCAACGACGGAGAGTCAGTGGGCGAGTTCGAAGTTCGCGGTCCGTGGATCACCGGGTCCTACTACCTGGATCCCGCCCCCGAGCGATTCCACGACGGATGGCTGCGCACCGGCGACCTCGGTTCGCTCGACCGTCTCGGCTACATGCAGATCAGCGATCGCACCAAGGACGTGATCAAGTCAGGTGGGGAATGGATCTCCTCGGTAGAGCTGGAGAACCAGGTGATGGCCCACCCGGAGGTGGTCGAGGCAGCGGTCATCGCCGTCCCGGACGAGCGGTGGAGCGAACGTCCCATGGTCGCTGTCGTGCTCGAGCAGGGCTCGGCGGCCACTCCTGACGAACTGGCTGCGTTCCTGGCCGGGCGGGTGAGCCGGTGGTGGCTTCCGGAGCGCTGGGTGCTCATCGACGAGGTGCCCAAGACCAGCGTGGGAAAGTTCGACAAGAAGGTGCTCCGGTCCCGGTACGCCGAGGGCACCCTCGAGATCGTCGACGTCGAGCCTCCCACCGGTGAATGAGCGGGCGGCCGACGAGCTCGCCGACCTGGCCGACCGTCTCGCGGCGATCGGTGAAGAGCTCGCAGACCGGGCCCTCGACCGGCTCCGCCAATCCAGCGATGCGGTCCGGCGCGGCGAGACACCGGATGCGGCACTTGCCGAGGAGGAGCGCCGGATCACCAGGGCCCGCCGGGCGGTGGAGAAGTCCGTGGTGCTCCTCGGGGGCCCGGCTCCCGGGGGTCCCGGTCCAGACGACGGACCCTGAGGACCCCGCCCGGAGGGTCAGTCCGCGACCATGGGGTCGACCAGTTCGTTGATCGCGTCGATGAGCTCGCGGAGCCTGCCGTAGTGGACCTTGTCGAACCGCAGGGCGAGGCGGGGGAGATCGAGGTGGTCGTCGTCTGCCCGCTCCGGCGGGAGTGGCCGGGTGGACCGGATGACCCCGCTCGTCACGATGTCCAGGAACCGGCGGTTGAGATCGGCCAGTTGCCTCCGGTCGGGTGCGACGGTCATCCGGATCACCAGGAGGTCGCCCACCCACCGGCACGAGCGGTAATTCCGGTAGAAGGAGAGGAGTGCGTGGGCGGCGGTGTCGACGTCGTCGGTGAGCGTGAAGAACGCACGGTCGTCTGCGGAGACCAGACCGCGGGGCTCGACCTCGTCACGGAGGAACCGGTTCCATCCCTCCCAGTAGGTGCCGCCGGGCACGTCCAGCATGACCATCGGAGCCGGTTCGGCCTTCCCGGTCTGGAGCAGGGTGAGCAGCTCGAACCCCTCGTCTAGCGTGCCGAACCCGCCGGGCAGGACCACGTACCCGTCGGACTCCTTGATGAGCATGAGCTTGCGGGTGAAGAAGTAGCGCATCTCGACCAGCTTGGGGTCCTGGGCGATGAACGCGTTGGCCCCCTGTTCGTGAGGGAGCCGGATGTTGACACCGATCGACTGCTCGCGGCCCGCGCCCTCCATCCCGGCGGCCATGATCCCCGGGCCGGCACCGGTGACCACCATCCACCCGGCACGGGACATGGCGGCTGCGAGATCCCGTGCCTGCCAGTACGCGGGGTGCTCGGACTCCGTCCTGGCCGAGCCGAAGATGGTCACCTTCTTGCGGGCGCGGTAGGGACGGAACACCCGGAATGCCTCGGCCATCTCCGACAGCGCGGTATCGGCCACCTTGAGATCGACCACGTCGGTACTCTCGCCGACCAGCCCGGCAACGGTTGCCACCAACGACCGGTAGAGGCGCCGCCCGGCCGGTGACGGTACGGCTGCGATCAACGCCTCGATGAGAGGAGTGGCCGCGGGATCCGCCGCGGGGCCGGCCGCCGATCGCCGGTCGGCCATCTCAGCGGGCGGCAGCGAGCACGGCCCCGCGACCGTCGGCATCGCCGACACGGCCGTAGAGCGTGGTGCGCTGGGCCAACGTGCGGCCGAGGGGCGTGACCAGCGCCTCGAAGGCGTCGGCATCCATCATCTGGCCGTGCGCCGCCCCGGCCGCCCGGGAGATGTTCTCGTCCATGAGGGTGCCCCCGAGGTCGTTGACCCCGGCCCGCAGCAGCTGACGCGCACCGGCCACACCCAACTTGACCCAGCTCAGCTGGATGTTGTCGATGGCACCCCGGTAGGCGATCCGCCCGATGGCGTGCATGAGCAGGGTCTCCCGGAAAGTCGGCCCCCGCCGCGCCCGGCGCTGCAGGTAAAGGGGGGTGGCCATGTGGACGAAGGGCAGCGGGACGAACTCGGTGAAGCCTCCGGTCTCGTGCTGGAGCTCCCGGGTGCGCACGAGGTGCCTTGCCCACGAACGCGGATGCTCGACTGCGCCGAACATGATGGTCACGTTGGACCGCAGGCCGACCCGGTGCGCGGTCCGGTGGGCCTCGAGCCACTCGTCGGAGGTGATCTTGTCGGGGCAGAGGACCGCCCGCACCTCGTCGTCGAGGATCTCCGCGGCGGTCCCGGGAAGGGTCCGGAGGCCGGCGTCGCGGAGCAGGACCAGGTAGTCGGCGAGCGGGAGCCCGGACCGGCGCGCGCCCTCGGTGACCTCGAGCGCGGTGAAGGCGTGGATATGGATCGTGGAGGATGCCGCGCCGACCGCCCGGAGCACGTCGAGGTAGTACTCGCCGTCGAAGTCGGGGTGGATGCCCCCCTGCAGACAGACCTCGGTGGCGCCGCGCGCCTCCGCCTCGCGTACCCGGTCGGAGATCTCGCTGAGCTCGAGCAGGTAGGGGGAGCCCCGCAGATTCAGGGAGAGCGGTCCCTTGGAGAACGCGCAGAACCGGCACTTGAAGGTGCAGACGTTCGTGTAGTTGATGTTGCGGTTGGCGACGTAGGTCACCTCGTCGCCGACCGCCTCGTACCGCAGACGGTCTGCGACCTCGGCCACGGCCCGCACCTCGGGACCGCGGGCGGCGAACAGGGTCACGATCTCCTCCTCGCCCACCGGCGCGCCCTCGAGCACCCCTGCGAGGACCGCGCCCACCGGTCCACGCACTGGCTCAGCGGCCACTGCCGGACGGTGAGAAACCGACTCCCCGGGCGTCGGGAGCACGGCACGCACCGGGACGTGCAGGAGAACCGGGGGCGCTGTCTCGGCGCCAGATGCCCATGGGTGGTCGCGTCCCAGGCCCTCGGCGTCGGATGCATCGAGCACCGGGAAGCGGAGGGAGGGGTCGAGCCACCGCTCGGGGTCGCGGGCGAACTCGGGATAGATCGTGAGCCGCGGGGCGAGCGTATGGCCGCTCGTCTCGGTGGCGGTCCGCAGGATCCCGAGTGCAGGCCAGGCCCGCTCCGGGTTGACGTGGTCGGCGGTCACCGGCGAGACGCCACCCCAGTCGTCGATCCCGGACGCCACCAGCGGGGCGAGCTCGTCGGAGAGGTTGGGCGGCGCCTGGAGGTGGATGTCGGTGGGCAGCACGAGGCGTGCGGTCGCGATCGTCCAGAGGAACTCGTCGGTCGGGCAGGCGGCGGACCGGTGCATGGCGGTTCCGGGCTTGGGCAGGAAGTTCTGGACGATGACCTCCTGGACGTGGCCGTGGCGGCGGTGGCTGGCCGCGATCGCCTCGAGGGTGGCCAGGCGGTCGGCCCGTGTTTCGCCGATCCCGACCAGGAGACCGGTGGTGAAGGGGATCCGCTCCTCTCCGGCCGCCTCGAGGGTGGAGAGGCGGCGGGCGGGATCCTTGTCCGGCGCCGACCGGTGCGCGGCGAGGTCGGGGTTGACCGACTCGATCATCATTCCCTGACTGGCCGAGACGGCACGCAGGGTGCGCAGCTCGTCGGCGGACAGGGCGCCCGCGTTGGCGTGGGGGAGGAGGCCGGTCTCCTCGAGCACGGCGCGGCATGCGGCGGCCAGATAGTCGACCGTCGAGGAGTAGCCGTGGTCACGGAGCCAGGTGGCGGCCTCCGGGTACCGGGTCTCGGGGCCCTCGCCGAGGGTGAACAGGGCCTCGTGGCAGCCGGCGTTCCGTCCGGCCCGGGCGATGGCCAGCACCTCGTCGAGGGAGAGGAAGGGGGACCCGAGCCGCGCCGGTGCCTTGGCGAAGGTGCAGTAGCCGCAACGGTCGCGGCAGAGCATGGTGAGCGGCACGAAGACCTTCGGCGAAAAGGTCAGACGCGTCCCGTACGCATCGTCCCGCACTGCCGCCGCCCGCTCGCAGAGCTCGCTCAGCGGTGCGGCGAGCAGGGTCTCCGGGTCGGGTGCGCCCGGCCGGAACGGCGGGTGTGAGCCGTGGTCGGCGGGCATTGCCGACACCCTACCGGAGGTCCCTGTCTGTCAAGCCGGGCGCGGAGTCGCCCATCCGATCACCGAGGGCTGCCGCGTCGACCAGCCAGACCACGTTGCCGGCGGTCACGCGTGCCGCGGGGAGGTCGGCGCCGTCGATGATCCTGGCGAGCGCGTCCCGCTTCGACGCTCCCGAGACGGTGAAGACGGCCGCGCGGGCACGGGCGATCCCCTCGAGGGTGAGTGTGATCCGTTCGTAGGGGTTGATCCCCTCGGGGTCGCGGTTGGCCACTACCAGCCGGCCGGAGACCGGGTGGGCGAGAGCCGGCGAGCCCGGGAAGAGCGAGGCGGTGTGCCCGTCCGGCCCGAGTCCGAGATGGACCAGGTCCGGGGGGCCCGAGGCCGAAAGGAGCCGCTCGTAGGCGTCGGCCGCCTCCTCTGCGCTTCCCGATGTGTACATGGGGTGGTCGGAGCGGACCGGACCCACGCCGGCGAGCAGGGTCTCCCCGATCATCCGGTGGTTGGAGTCGGGGTGGTCCGGTGGCACGCACCGTTCGTCTCCGAGGAAGAGGTCGACCGACGACCAGTCGGCACCGCGGGCAGCCAGGGCCTGATAGCACTCGACCGCAGTCTCGCCGCCGGACAGGTACAGCGAACACCCGCTGGGGCCCGCGGTGGTGACCAGCCCTTGGACCAGGTCGGCGAAGGCTTCGGGCACGGAGTCGACGACCCGTATCGTGCCGGTCATCGACTGCCGGCCGATCTCTCGGGGTCTGTCACTGGGGGAGCGGGTTCTGCCGCCCGCCGCTCAACTCGAGGTCGACGACCGGATTGCGCCATTCGTCGCCGGACCGTTCGACCAGGAGATCGGCCATGTGCGGGCCCCACGATCCCGCCGGGTAGAGGTGGAGCGCGCCGCCCGGCTCGGACCACGCCTGGAGGTAGGGGTCGACGATGCGCCAGGCCTGTTCGACCTCGTCGGACCGGATGAACAAGGTGGCGTCCCCGACGATGGCGTCGTGGATGAGCCGTTCGTAGCCGTCGGCGGCCTCGGTCCCCGCGAAGACCTCTGCGTAGGAGAAGTCCATGGCCACCGAGCGGATGTGGAACTTCTCGCCGGGGACCTTGGCACCGAATTCGAGACTGATCCCCTCGTCCGGCTGGATGCGGAGGACCAGGGTGTTGGGCCGCAGGTCGCGGCTCGAACGGTGGTCGAAGAGGAGGAAGGGCACCGGACGGAAGGTGAGGGCAACCTCGGTGACCCGTGCCGGCAGCCGCTTGCCGGTGCGCACGAAGATCGGCACCCCCGCCCACCGCCAATTTTCGACACGCAGCCGCAGGGCCAGGTAGGTCTCGGTCTGGCTGTCCGGGGCGACGTCCTCCTCGTCCCGGTAGCCGATCACCGGCACACCGTCGATGGTGCCGGCCGAGTACTGCCCCCGGACCGATTTGTCGACCGCTTCGTCCGGCGTCGGGATGTCGATGGCATGGAGCAGCTTGACCTTCTCGTCGCGGATCCGGTCGGCGTCGGTACTGGTGGGCGATTCCATGAGGGTGAGGGCCAACACCTGCATCACGTGGTTCTGGACGATGTCCCGCAGGGCTCCTGCCGTCTCGTAGAACCCCCCGCGGTGCTCGACCCCCAGGCTTTCGGCGACGGTCACCTGGACCTGCTCGATGTACCGCCGGTTCCAGATGGGTTCGAAGATGGCGTTGGCGAACCGGAGGGCCAGGACGTTCTGGACGGTCTCCTTCCCCATGTAGTGGTCGATCCGGTAGATCTGGCTCTCGTCGAACGCGGCGTGCATCGTCTCGTTGAGGGCGAGGGCGCTCTCGAGGTCGCGCCCGAAGGGCTTCTCGACCACGACACGGGCGAAGGTGCCTTGCTCGCCGGGGACCGTGCAGCCATGGGTGGCCAGGGCCCCGGCAACCTGACCGAAGACGCTCGGGATGGTGGCGAGGTAGTAGAGGCGGTTCCCGCTCGTGCCGTCGAGTCGGTCGGCCTCGTGCAGGTGGGCGGCGAGCTTGTCGAAGGTTTCCGGGTGGTCGTACTCGCCGCTGACGTACTTGAACCGTTCGCAGAGCGCCTTCCACTTCGGGCCTCCGTCGGGGGTCGCCTCGGCGACATGGGCACGGAACTGGTCGTCGGTCCACTCCGTGCGGGCGACCCCGATGAGGGTGAACCCGTCGTCGAGGACACCGCGGTCGGCGAGCCGGGCGAGAGCGGGAAGGATCTTGCGCGCGGTGAGGTCGCCGGAGGCGCCGAAGATGACCATGGCCACCGGCGGGACCTTGGAGAGCACCGGGGGGAGCGAGCGCCGCGGGCCTGCGGCCGCGCCGTGGGCGGGACCGGACCCGTCGTCGCGGGTGGCGTCGAGCGTGGTCATTTCGGGTTCAGGGTCTCGCCGCCCTGGGTGCCCTCGGTGGTGGTGAAGGCGTGGCCCCCGAACTGGTTGCGCAACGCGGACACCAACCGGAGGCCGAAGGCGTTCGTCTTCTGCGAGGCGAACCGGGCGAAGAGTGCCGCGGTGATGACCGGTGCCGAGACGCCGCGTGCGATGGCCTCCTCCGCAGTCCACCGCCCCTCGCCCGAGTCGACGACCACCCCTTCGATCTGGTCGAAGCCGGACTCGGGCCGCAGTGCGCGTTCGGCCAGATCGAGGAGCCAGCTGCGCACGACCGAGCCGTACCGCCAGATCGAGGCGATCTCGTGGAGGTCGAGGGCGAACTCGGGGGCTTCCGAGAGGATCTCGAACCCTTCGGCATAGGCCTGCATAAGGCCGTACTCGATGCCGTTGTGGACCATCTTGACGAAATGGCCCGCCCCCGGGGGGCCCACGTGCGCGTAGCCTCCTTCGGGGGCGAGGGCGCGGAAGGCGGGTTCGCACACGGCGACCGCCTCCGTGGTGCCACCGACCATCAGGCAGTAGCCCTCTCGGAGTCCCCAGATGCCACCCGAGGTGCCGGCGTCGACCAGGGCGATGCCCTTGGCGGCGAGCGCACCGACGAGGGGCGCGGTCTCCTTGTAGTCGGAGTTGCCCCCGTCGATGATCACGTCACCGGGCGAGAAGAGGTCGGCGAGGGTCGTGATGGTGGAGTTGGTGGGCGGGCCGGACGGCACCATGACCCAGGCAACCCGGGGTGGGTCGAGGGCACCGGCGAGCTCCTCCAGCGTGGACACCGGCTGTGCGCCGAGGGCGGCCACCCCGCTCCGGGCCGTCTCCGAGAGATCGAACGCCACGACCTGGTGACCGTGCTCGATGAGCCGCTGGGCCATGTTGGCGCCCATCTTGCCGAGTCCGACCATCGCGAGCTTCATGGACTCCTCCTGTGGGGATTTGGGGGGTGGTGGTGCGGCAGGCGTGCGGCCGGGTGTCAGCCCGCGGTCAGGGCCGCGGCCTTGTCGGACAGGGTCCGCATGAGCTCGTCGAACGAAGCGGCAAAGGAGGCCACCCCCTCGACCTCGAGGGTCGTCGCCACATCCTCCATGTGGATGCCCGCGGCGGCCAGGTCAGCGATGAGCGCGGTGGCCTCGTCGATCCCGGTGTCGACGGTGCGGGCGACCGTCCCGTGGTCGAGGAAGTCGGCGACGGTCGCATCGGGCATGGTGTTGACCGTGTCCGGGCCGATGAGGGTGTCCACGTAGGCGAGATCGGGATAGGCGGGGTTCTTGGTGGAGGTCGACGCCCACAACGGCCGCTGCACACGGGCGCCGCGTGCGGCGAGGGCCTCCCAGCGGGGACCGGAGAACTGCCGGGTGAAGAGCTGGTACGCGAGCCGGGCCTGTGCCACCGCGGCGCGGCCCCTGAGCGCGAGCAGTGCGGGTCCGGCTCCGTTGCCCGCGGCCTGTTCGAGGCGACGGTCGATCTCGGTGTCCACCCGGCTGACGAAGAAGGAGGCGACGCTCGACACGGCGGAGAGGTCCGTGGCGCCCGAGGCTGCGAAGGCCTCGAGACCGGAGAGATAGGCCTCGATGACTTCGGCGTACCGGGTGATGCTGAAGATGAGCGTCACGTTGATCGATCGGCCCTCGGCGATCATCTGGCGGATGGCCGGAACGCACTCGGGGGTGGCCGGGATCTTGACCAGCACGTTGGGCCGGGCGATCCGCAGATGGAGGTCGCGGGCCGCGGCGATGGTCCCCTGGGTGTCATGGGCCAGTGCGGGGGCGACCTCGACCGAGACGAATCCGTCCGCTCCCCGCGACTCGTCGAAGACCGGGCGCAGGATGGCGAGGGCGCCGAGGATGTCGTCGATCACGAGGTCCCAGTAGGCGTCTTCGACCGGAGTGGTCGCGATGAGGGAACGGAACTGCTCGTCATAGGTGTCCTGCCCGCTGATGGCCTTCGCGAGGATGGTCGGGTTGGAGGTCACCCCGCGGATGCCCTGGTCGACGAGGCCTGCGAGGGTTCCGTCCTGGAGCCAGTCGCGGCGCAGGTTGTCCAACCACGGGCTCTGGCCCTGTTTGCGGTAGAGGTCGTGCAGTCTGGTCATCGGGTTCCTCTCGATCAGGCGGGCCGTCGCGGCGATCCGCGCTCTCAGGCGGGGGAGCGTTGGGCGAGCAGGGCGGCGGCCCGCTCGGCGACGTGGGCTGCGGTGAATCCGAACTCCTCCATGACACGCTCGCCGGGAGCCGAGGCACCGAAGTGGTCGATGCCCAGTGACGCGTCGGCGTACCGCTCCCACCCGAAGGTGGTGGCGGCCTCGACCGACAGGCGGGGCACCCCGGGGGGCAGCACCGCCGCGCGGTACGCGTCGGTCTGCTCGGAGAACAGGTCCCAGCACGGGAAGGACACGACCCGGGCGCCGGTGCCGCGTCCGGCGAGCATCTCGGCGGCCTCGAGGCAGAGGTGCACCTCGCTGCCGGTGCTGAGCAGGACGACATCGGTCGGAACACCTGACGGCTCCCGCAGGACGTACGCACCGCGTGCCACGCCACCCGCGGCGAGGGAGGCGGTCTCGGCCAGGACCGGGAGCTCCTGGCGGGTGAGGATGAGCGCAGTGGGCAACGCGTCCTCGACCGCCAGTCGCCAGGCCTGGACGGTCTCGTTGGCGTCGGCCGGCCGGATGACCCGGAGTCCGGGCATGGCCCGGACGGCAGCCAACTGCTCCACCGGCTGATGGGTGGGGCCGTCCTGACCCAGACCGATCGAGTCATGGGTCCAGGAGTAGATGACGTGGACGCCGGAGAGCGCTGCGACCCGGACCGCGCCGCGCATGTAGTCGCTGAAGACGAAGAAGGTGCCGCCGACCGGGAGCACGCCGCCGTGGGCGGCCATCCCGGTCATGACCGCGCCCATCCCGTGCTCGCGGATGCCGTAGTGGATGAGACTGCCGCCAGGTTCCTCGAGTGACTGGGCGAGGGCGCCGGCCATCGCCATCCCCGTGTTGCCGGTGAGATCGGCGGCGCCGACCACCAGTCCCGGGATGGAGGATTCGGTGGCGTCGAGGCAGGCCTTGATGGCCTTGCGCGTGGCGATCGGGCCGTCCTCGGGGGCGAACGTAGGCAACGCGTCCTCCCACCCGGGAAGACCGCGGCCACCCAGGGCTGCATCCCAGCGAGCGGCCTCCCCGTCCGAGGTGGCGGCCTGCGTCGAGCGCGCGGTCCGCTCCGCGCGACCACGTGGGATGCACGCCCGGTACATCGCCAGGACGTCCTCGGGCACCCAGAAGGTCTCGTCCGTCGGCAGGCCGAGGAGCTCCTTGGTCAGGCGGATCTCCTCTTCACTGAACGGATCGCCGTGCGCCTTGGCCGTATCGGTCAGGTGGGGGGAGGGGTACCCGATGTGGCTCCGCAGGATGATCAGCGAGGGCCGGTCTTCGTGGGCCCGGGCGCGCAGCAGTGCGGCCTCGAGGGCGTCGAGGTCGTTGGCGACCTCACCGATGTTGTCGACCGACCAGCCGTAGGCGGTGAAGCGTCCGGCGACGTCGTCGGTGTAGGAGAGCTCGGTGGGCCCGTCGATGGTGATGTGGTTGTCGTCGTAGACGTAGACCAGGCGGCCCAGACCGAGGTGCCCGGCCAGGGAGGCGGCCTCGTGGGAGATCCCCTCCTCGAAGCAGCCGTCACCCGCGAACACATAGGTGTGGTGATCGCACAGCTCGGGGGAGAAGTGGGTGCGCAGCCAGCGTTCGGCGATACCCATGCCGACGCCGTTGGCCACGCCCTGACCGAGGGGCCCGGTGGTCAGCTCGATCCCGAGCGACTGGTTGAGCTCGGGATGGCCGGGGGTCCGGCTGCCGAACTGCCGGAATGCCCGGAGGTCGTCGAGGGTGAGCCCGTAGCCGGTGAGATGGAGCATCGAGTACAGCAGGATCGACGCGTGGCCGTTCGACAGCACGAACCGGTCTCGGTCGGGCCAGAGCGGGTCGGAGGGGTCGTGGTGGAGGATCCGGGTGAAGAGGACGTGGGCCAGCGGGGCGAGCGCCATCGCGGTGCCCGGATGCCCCGAGTCGGCGGCCCGGGGGGCGTCCATGGCCAGGCCGCGGATGACGTTCACCCCGCGCGCTTCGACGGCGCTGTCGGGAGCGGGCACCAGTCGTTGTGGCGCGGGGTGGCTCATTGCTGCAAACCCTATCGGCCGGGCACCGCACCGGTGGCACCCGCGGTGCCGGTCATCGCTCCCGGAACAGGGCCATCGCGACGGAGAAGCTGTGGAGGAAGTTGGTGCCGCCGATCGGTCCGAACTCGCCCGCGGCGAACAGTCCGCCCACCGGCACCGGTCCGAGCGCCCGTTCGACGGCCCTGGCGTCGTGGTCGTTCACGTCGAAGAGGCGGGTCCCCCGGCCGTTGCAGAGGAAGAGGAGAGCTGCGTCGGCCTGGCGGGTCCGCAGCAGGGCGGTGAGGTCGTGCGCGGCGGTCTCGGCGTCACGGATGTGGAACTGGATGGTGCTCCCGAGGGGCACCCGGTCCTCGACGGCCACGGCCCCGGTCGACCGGTCGACCCCGACCACGCTGCGCACGAGGAAGTCCCCGGGCCCCGGTTGGGTGACGTGATCGTCGACCAGCCGTCCGATGTAGAGCCCGTTGCCTTCGATGCCGGCCACGTCGGTGGGACGGAGGCCTTCGGTGATCTGGTCGACGAGGCACTCCATCGCCGGCTTCCCGGCGACCTCGTAGACGATGTTGCGATCCGACCGGGTCACGGTGAGCAGCCGCCCGTAGGGTTGGCACCCCTGGGAGACCACCGGTTCGACCTCGACCCCGGATCCGAGGAGGACCATTGCCGCCCCCGAATCGAGGACCCGGGTCCCGAGCACCAGGCGACTGCCACCGGGTCCACGGGCCCCAGACGCATAGCCACCGATGACCGGGAGCCCCGGCCGCCCTTCCGAGAGCCAACCCAGGAACTCGGGCATCGGGAAGGTGAAGGGGTCGGCAACGGCGAGCACGGCAGAGGGGTCGAAGTCGACCGATTCCGGCCACCCGCCGAAGTGCCAGGTGTCGTCTGCGAGGCGCACCGCGGTCAGCTCGACGGGGAGGAGCGGGCCGACCCGACCTGCCCACAGGCTGATCGCCGGGGTCTCCTCCACCTCGATCCCGCGGCCGACCACCGACTCGGCCCCCGCGCCGAGGGTGGCCAAGGGATGGAGAGCGGCCTCGATCGTGGCGACGATGTCCTCGAGGGCACCCGCGTGAGGGCGGGTGACCGTGACCACCACCAGGTCGGGGCGGTCGCCGACCGCCTCGAGCACCGCCCCGGCCACCTCGCCCACCGCCTGGGAGGCCACCGGGTGCCGGGAGACCGAGCTCGCGAACTCCACCGCGCTCAGACGCTCACCGCGACGGAACCGACCATCCCCCCAGTATCGGCGCGCGCGAGGGGGCTAGCCTCGCACCGTGGTCGACCAGCGGATCCAGGTGCCCGCCAACTGCGAGCTCACCCTGGGCATGACCTGCGTCGACAAGTCGGTGCCCGGGCGCACGGTCTGGCGCATGCGGGCCGACGAGCGGTTCGCCAACCCGGCGGGCATCGTGCAGGGGGGGTTCGTGGGAGCCATGGCCGACTCGGCGATGGGCTCGGCTGCGATCACCTTCGCCCGCGCCGCGGGCCGGAAGATCTTCGCCTCGAACGTGGAGATGAAGACCAGCTTTCTGGCCGAGGCCCGGGTCGGGAGCGTGCTCGACTGCACCGCACACATCGTGTCGGGGGGCACCCGGGTGGCCTTCGCGGAGGCCGAAGTGGTCGACGACGGGGGCCGTACGGTGGCCAGGGCCAGCTCGACCTACCTGTTCACCGGCCGCGATTGAGTCACCGGGTCGTGCCCCCTGACTAGTGTTGGGCCGTCCAGCACCCCGTCGTCCTGGCATCCTTCCGGGTGCCGTGACAGACCCCGAGGAGGAACGTGGCGCCAGGCCGCAGCGGCAGCGGAAAGGGACTGAGTGGTCTGCGCGCGACAGGCGGCGAGACCGTGCAGCTCGTCATCGACTATGTCAAGCAGGAGACACTCGAGCCGGTCAGGGGACTCGGTCGGTACGTCCTGTTCGGCGTGGCCGGCTCGGTCGCACTCTCGATCGGGTTGGTCATCCTGGCGGTCGGGTTCCTCCGGTTCCTCCAGGGTGAGACCGGGAGCACCTTCACCGGCAACCTGTCCTGGGTCCCGTATCTGATCTGCGCTGTGGCGGTCGTCGCGGTTGCCGCACTCTGCGTGTGGGCCGTCGGCCGGGGCCAGCGCCCGGATGGTGCCACCCCCGAGAAGGAGCAGGCGTGAGCAGCCCCGCTGGGGAGACGATCACCCGAGACCAGATCGAGGCCAAGTTCCGCGAGCTCACCGGCGGGGTGACCGACGAGGTCGAAGGGGCCAAGTCGCAGGCACTGACCGTGGGCCTGGCGGTCGCCGTGGTCGCGGTCGCGGTCATCTTCCTCATCGGTCGTCGCAGCGGCCGTCGCCGCTCCGCCGTCGTCGAGGTCCGGCGGATCTGAACCCGTGGACTCGATCCTCCATTACCTGCAGGTGAAGGCATTCGGCCGGGGTCTGCGCGGGTACCACACCGCCTGGCTGGTGGTCGGGGTCGCCATCTGGATGATCAACCGCGCCCGGCATCAGGACGATGTGATCTTCCGCACCAAGCTCAAGCCCGGTGAACGGTTGGTCGTGAGCTCCGGCCGACCCACCTCGGCGTCACCACCCGCCGGCTGAGCACCGTGGACCGCGCCAACGACCCGAGCCTGCTCCGCGCAGGCGAGCGGGTGCTGCTCGTGGACGCCAAGGAGCGTCGGTACCTGGTGACCCTCCGTCCCGGCGCCACCTTCCACACCCACGCAGGGATCGTGGCTCATGACGACCTCGTCGGCGCCCACGAGGGTGCGACGATCGTGGGCAGCACCGGACGCCAATTCCTCACGGTCCGCCCGACTCTCTCCGACGTCGTGCTCAAGATGCCCCGGGGCGCGCAGGTGATCTACCCGAAGGACCTGGGCGCCATCCTCATGGAGTGCGACATCGCCCCGGGGGTCCGGGTCCTGGAGGCGGGGGTGGGATCGGGCGCCCTCTCGATGGCCCTGCTGCGGGGCGGTGCCGAGGTGGTCGGCTACGAGCTCCGGGAGGACTTCGCGCAGCTGGCCAGCACCAACGTGCACGGCCTGGTCGGTGACGACGCTCGCTACCGGGTCGAGCTGCGCGACGTCTACGAGGGAATCGGCGAGCGGGACCTCGACCGGATCGTGCTCGATCTCCCCGAGCCGTGGCGGGTGGTGCCGCACGCCGAGGTGGCGCTGCACTCGGGGGGCATCCTCTGCGCCTATCTGCCCACCATCAACCAGACCGTCCAGTTGCGCCAGATGCTCGAGGGGAGCGCATTCGGACTGGCCTCGACGCTCGAGGTGCTGCACCGGACCTGGCACATCGACGGCCGGTCGGTCCGGCCGGACCACCGCATGGTCGGCCACACCGGGTTCCTCACCACGGCACGCCTGCTGCGTCCGGCGGGAGGGGACTGACCGCGATGGATCAGCTCTGTTCGATGAAGATGCACTCGCCGGGGCACTCCTCGGAGGCCTCGACCACGGCATCCTCGAGGTCCCCCGGGACCGCGGCCATCCCCCCCGACCCGCCGGGCTCGTTCTTCACGTCGGCGGCCTCTTTGACATACGCCAGGCCGTCGTCGAGCAGGGTGAAGACCGCGGGGGCGATCTCCTCGCAGAGGCCGTCACCGGTGCAGAGATCCTGATCGATCCAGACCTTCATCAGTCGTGTCACTCCTAGATGTCGCTCGGCTCGCCCGGTTGCGCCCGACCCGGCGGATCGCTCCGCACGTGGACGGGTGGGCCTGGGAGGGCCTCGGAGGAGGACTCCGGCCCCAGTACACAGTCAATGCTATCCGCAAGACGCTCCCTCAGAGCTGACGGTGCATCAGCTGGACGTCTCCGGTCGGTCCCGGGCTGTGGATGTGCGTCGGGGAGACGCATGGTGACCTGGTGCCCAGGTGTATGGTCGCCTCGAGGGCAACTCAGGGAAATGGGGTGATTGCGACGGGCGAATCGGATGATGCCCACCGCCCCCGACGGGCGGCGGGCGCAGATCACGAGGATCTCGAGACGCTGAAGGCACGCGCCCTGGCGGCCGAGGAGGAAGTCACCGTTCTCCGCCGCCGGCTGCAGGAGAGCCCGCGTCGGGTCCAGACGCTCGAGGAGAAGCTGCTCGAGACCAAGGGCCAGCTGGCCCAGGCCATCTCGCAGAACGAGAAGCTCACCTTCACCCTCCAGACCGCAAAGGAGCACGTCGCCAACTTGCGCGACGAGGTGGAGAAGCTGACCCAGCCCCCCTCCGCCTACGGCACCTACCTCGGGTCCAACGACGACGGCACCGTCGACGTGTTCTCCGGCGGGCGCAAGATGCGGGTCACCCTGCATCCCGACATCGAGAGCGATGACCTCCGGCGCGGCAACGAGGTCGTGCTCAACGAATCGCTCAACGTCATCCTGGCCCGAGACGGCGAGGGCTCCGGCGAAGTGGTGGTCCTGAAGGAGCTCCTGGCGGGCGGGACCCGGGCCCTGGTCTTCGGCCGGGCTGACGAGGAGCGGGTCGCCGAGCTCTCCGATGCGTTGCTCGGGGTCAAGCTCCGGTCCGGGGACACCATCCTCATGGAGTCGCGCACCGGGCTGCTCATCGAGAAGCTGGACCGGCCCGAGGTCGAGGAACTGGTGCTCGAGGAGGTCCCCGATGTCACCTACGCCGACGTCGGCGGTCTGGACGAGCAGATCGAGGCGATCACCGACGCGGTCGAGCTGCCCTACCTGTACCGGGAGCTCTACACCGAGCACAAGCTCCCCGCCCCCAAGGGGATCCTGCTCTACGGCCCGCCGGGCTGCGGCAAGACCCTCATCGCCAAGGCGGTGGCCAACTCCCTCGCCAAGAAGGTGGCCGAGGTCACCGGGAACACGAACGCCCGCAGCTACTTCCTCAACATCAAAGGACCCGAGCTGCTCAACAAGTACGTCGGCGAAACCGAACGGCAAATCCGGCTGGTCTTCCAGCGGGCTCGTGAGAAGTCGGAGGAGGGAGTGCCGGTCATCGTCTTCTTCGACGAGATGGACTCGCTGTTCCGCACCCGCGGCAGCGGCATCAGCTCCGACATGGAGTCGACCATCGTGCCCCAGCTCCTGGCCGAGATCGACGGGGTGGAGACCCTCAAGGACGTGATCGTGATCGGGGCGTCCAACCGGGAGGACCTCATCGACCCGGCGATCCTGCGCCCCGGCCGCCTCGACGTGAAGATCCGGATCGAGCGGCCGAACGAAGCGGCCGCCTCGCAGATCTTCTCCCGCTACCTGACCCCCGACCTCCCACTGGATGTCGAAGAGGTGCGCACCCTCGGCGGTGGTGACCCGGGCAAGGCGACCCAGGCCATGATCGAGGCCACCGTGGCGGAGATGTACCGCAACGACGACGAGAACCGGTTCCTCGAGGTGACCTACCAGAACGGGGACAAGGAGGTCCTCTACTACCGGGACTTCTCGTCGGGCGCCATGATCGAGAACATCGTGCGCCGGGCCAAGAAGCTCGCCATCAAGCGGACCATCGCCGATCAGGGCCGGGGGATCCGCACCGCCGACCTCCTCGAGTCCATCCGCCAGGAGTACAAGGAGAACGAGGACCTGCCCAACACAACCAATCCGGACGACTGGGCGAAGATCTCGGGCAAGAAGGGCGAGCGGATCGTCTACATCCGCACCCTGATCAGCGATCGCGAGGAAACGACCGGCGGACGCTCCATCGAGCGGGTGGGCACCGGTCAGTATCTCTGAGCGTATGCCGGGATAGGGTCGACTCATGGCCATCCCCAAGGTCTGTGGCATCGAGACCGAATACGGCATCCAGGTGGTCAACGGTGATCCGAACCCCATCTCGGCGTCGTCCATGCTGGTCAACGCGTACGCACACGACGTGGCCCGTCAACAGGTCGAGTGGGACTTCGAGGACGAGGCACCCGGAAATGACGCGCGCGGCTTCGCCCGCGAGGGATCGATGCCTCCCCAGGTCGAGACCCACCTGGTCAACACGGTCCTGACCAACGGGGCCCGGTACTACGTCGATCACGCCCACCCCGAGTACTCGACCCCGGAGTGCCGCGACCCGCTCGAGTGCCTGCGCTACGACCGGGCCGGCGAGCTCATCCTGACCCGCTCGATGGAAGCCGCCGACCAGGCACTGCACGACGGCTCCCGCCTGGTCGTCTACAAGAACAACTCCGATCGCAAGGGCAACTCCTACGGGGCCCACGAGAACTACCTCATGGACAGGGCGGCGCCCTTCACCCGGGTGGTGGCCGGGATCACCCCCCACTTCGTGACCCGGCAGATCTACGCCGGGGCCGGCAAGGTCGGTGCCGAGACCGCCGCCTACGACGGGGTCGTCGTCGACTTCCAGCTCTCCCAGCGGGCCGAGTTCTTCGAGGAGCCGATCGGCCTCGAGACCACGCTCAAGCGGCCCATCGTCAACACCCGGGACGAGCCGCACGCCGACCCCCACCGGTACCGCCGGCTCCACGTGATCGTGGGGGACGCCAACCTCGCCGAGGTGGCCACCTTCCTCAAGGTGGGGACCACCGCACTGGTGCTGGCCATGATCGAGGACGACGCCTCAGTGGGCCGGAGCCTGGTCCTGGCCGACCCGGTCGCCGCCATCCACCAGGTGGCCCTCGACCGGACCTTCACCCGGCCCCTGGAGATGGACGACGGTTCCACTGCGACCGCTTTGGCCATCCAGTGGGAGCTGTTCTCGTCGGCCCGCAAGTACGCCGACGACGAGGGTCTCGACTGTCTGGGGGCCGAGGGCGTGGGGGAGGAGGTGCTGCGCCGCTGGGAACAGGTGCTCCACGGTCTGGAGACCGACCCGATGTCGTTGGCCCGCCAGCTCGACTGGGTGGCCAAGCTCCAGCTGCTCGAGGCGTACCGCGAGCGGCACGGGTGCGGGTGGGACGACCCCCGTCTGGCCGCGGTCGACCTGCAATACCACGACCTCCGCCCGGCGCGCTCCCTCTTCGCCCGCCTGGACACCGAAGTGCTGGTCGAACCCGACTCGGTGGTGGCCGCGGTCACCGAACCGCCACGGGGTACCCGGGCCTGGTTCCGCGGCCAGTGCCTCAAGAAGTGGCCGGCCTCTGTGGCCACCGCGAACTGGGACTCCTTGGTTTTCGACCTCGGATCAGATCCCCTCCGACGCGTCCCTATGATGGATCCGCTGAAGGGCACGGCAGAACATGTCGAAGGACTGTTGGACGCGTGTGCGAGTCCGTCCGAGCTGGTGGACCGGCTGAGCAGCTAGGGAGCGATGATGGCAGAGCGAGAACAGAAGAAGAAGACCGCACCTGAGCGCACCGACGAGGTGGTCGAGGAGGTGCCTCCGACATCGGTGGCCGGCGAGAAGCTGAAGGCAGAGCTCGACGACCTGCTCGACGAGATTGACGAGGTGCTCGAGGACAACGCCGAGGAGTTCGTGCGCAACTACGTGCAGAAGGGCGGCGAGTAGCCCCGGTGACCCTGCCCCTCTTCAGCACGACCGAGGACCCGGGCCCCGATTTCGCGGGGCTCATCCGCCGGTTGCGGGTTCCATCTGCTCCACTGAACGCAGGTGCGGGGTCTGGCTCCTCCGACCGGTTCCGTCACGGCACCACGGTGGTCGCACTCCGCTCGGCCGACGGGGTCGTCATGGCCGGTGACCGCCGCGCCACCGAGGGGCACGCCATCGCCCACCGGGCCATGGAGAAGGTGTTCCCGGCCGACCGCTACTCGGCGGTGGCCATCGCCGGCGCGGCCGGGCCGGCCGTCGAGATGGTGCGGCTCTTCCAGACCCAGCTCGAGCACTACGAGAAGGTCGAGGGTGTGGTCCTCAGCCTCGAGGGCAAGGCCAACCAGCTCGGCCAGATGGTGCGCGAGCATCTGCCCATGGCCATGCAGGGCTTGGCCGTGGTGCCGCTGTTCGCCGGGTACGACCTGTCCCGCGGCACGGGACGCATCTTCACCTACGACGTGACCGGCGGCCACTACGAGGAGACCGAGTACAACGCCACCGGCTCGGGCGGCAGGGACGCCCGCACCACGATCAAGCTCGGCTACCGGGATGGACTCACCCAAGAGGACGCGATCGAACTGGCCATCCAGTCCCTCTACGAGGCGGCCGACGAGGACTCGGCCACCGGCGGCCCGGACCTCATCCGCGGCATCTACCCGCTGGTGGCCACCGTCACGGCCGAGGGATTCGAAGCGGTACCCGAAGACGACGTGGCGGAGCGATTCGCGTCGCTCATCGAACGGCGCCGCGCGGAGGGTCGCCAGCCATGACCATGCCGTACTACGTGGCGCCCGAGCAGGTGATGAAGGACCGTGCCGAGTACGCCCAGAAGGGCATCGCCCGGGGCCGGTCGCTGGTGGCGACCACCTACGACCAGGGGATCGCCATCGTGGCCGACAACCCGCAGCGGTCGTTGCACAAGATCAGCGAGATCTACGACCGGATCGCCTTCGCCGGGGTCGGCAAGTACAACGAATTCGATCAGCTGCGGGTCTCCGGGATCCGCCACGCCGACACCAAGGGCTACGCATACAGCCGCGAGGATGTCGAGGCCCGATCGTTGGCCAACCTCTACGCCCAGTACCTCGGGCAGGTCTTCACCCACGAGATGAAGCCGCTCGAGGTCGAGCTGCTGGTGGCCGAGCTGGGCACCGAGCACCGGCCGAACCAGCTGTACCACATCGCCTACGAGGGGACCATCACCGACGAGGACCGCTATGCGGTGCTCGGAGGGGAGACCGAGACCATCGCCCAACGCCTCGAGGAACGGTGGTCCGCCACCTGGCCGCTGGCCGACGCGGTCCAGGCTGCGGTGGCCGCCCTGGCCGGGGTGGACCGGACACTCGGGCCCTCCGAGCTCGAGGTCGCCGTCCTGACGGCGGGAAACGGCCGTCGGGCCTTCCGGCGACTGGTCGACCAGGAGCTGGAGTCGCTGCTCGGTTGACCCGCTGAGCGCCCTGGCGGACGCTCCGGGTGACGGGTGCAGTGTGACGGGCCGTCCTCACGGTACCGTGAGGACGATGGACAAACGCATCTACGGGCTGGAGAACGAGTACGGGGTCACCTGCACGTTGCGCGGCCAGCGCCGTCTGAGCCCAGACGAGGTGGCCCGCTACCTGTTCCGACGGGTGGTCAGCTGGGGCCGCTCGTCCAACGTCTTCCTCGAGAACGGGGCCCGCCTCTACCTGGACGTGGGGAGCCACCCCGAGTACGCCACCCCGGAATGCGACGACATCGGGGAGCTCGTGGCCCACGACAAGGCGGGGGAGTGGATCCTCTCCTCACTGGTCGAGGGAGCGGAGGCACGTCTGCGCGAGGAGGGCATCCGCGGAGACATCTACCTCTTCAAGAACAACACCGATTCGGCCGGCAACTCCTATGGCTGCCACGAGAACTACCTCACCAGCCGTCGCGACGATTTCGTCCACTACACCGAGGTGCTGATCCCCTTCTTGGTGAGCCGCCAGGTCTATGCGGGCGCCGGCAAGGTCCTCCAGACCGCACGGGGCGCCGTGTTCTGCCTGAGCCAACGGGCGGAGCACATCTGGGAGGGCGTCTCGTCGGCCACCACCCGGAGCAGGCCGATCATCAACACCCGCGACGAACCGCACGCCGATGCCGAGAAGTACCGCCGCCTGCACGTGATCGTGGGTGACTCGAACATGAACGAGTACGCCACCTTCCTCAAGGTCGGCGCCACCAGCATCATCCTGCGGATGCTCGAGGACCCGTCGACTGTCATGCGCGACCTGACCCTCGAGAACCCGATCCGGGCCATCCGCGAGATCAGCCACGACATCACCTGCCGGCGGCCGGTGCGGTTGGCCAACGGCCGCGAGATGAGCGCGTTGGACATCCAGGGCGAGTACCTCCAGCGGGCCATCCGGTACCGCGACCGTCAGGGGTTGTCGCCACAGGAGGACCGCGCGCTCGACATGTGGGAGCACTGCCTCAAGGGACTCGAGTCGGACCCGCTCTCGCTGCACCGCGAGTGCGACTGGGTGGCGAAGCACCGGCTGATCGACCAGTACCGCGCTCGCCACGACCTTCCCCTGCACAGTCCCACGGTGTCGTGGCTGGACCTGCAGTACCACGACGTGGACCGGGCGCGGGGCCTCTACTACCGCCTCCAACGGCATGACCAGGTCGATCGGGTCTGCGAGGACCTCGACATCGCGGCTGCGATGTCGGTACCGCCTCAGTCCACCCGGGCCCGGTTGCGTGGCGAATTCGTGAAACGGGCCAAGGAGCGCCGGCGGGACTTCACCGTCGACTGGGTCCATCTCAAACTCAACGATCAGGCGCAGCGTACGGTCTTGCTCAAGGACCCCTTCAAGTCCAAGGACGAGCGGGTCGAGAAACTCATCGCCGGACTCTGACCGGCGCCGGAGCAAGATGCCCGGGGTGCGGTAGCGTCCCTCCATTGTGACCGGCGAACTGACCGAGCCCTCTCTGGCGCCCGAGGCCTCCGTGATCGACGGAGGTGGGGGAGTGCCCGACGAGCACGCGTCCGGAGCCGGTGACGGGGCCCACCAGGGTCGTGGCTACCGCTGGGTCATCGAGTGGGCAGTGATCCTGATGGCGGTGCTGCTCTGCACCGTCCTCCTGCGGACCTACGTCGTGCAGTCGTTCTACATCCCCTCGCCCTCGATGTATCCCACCCTCCAGGTCGGCGACCGGATCATGGTGGACAAGCTCAGCTATCACCTCCACGACGTCCACCGGGGCGACATCGTCGTGTTCAAACGGCCTCCGCTCGAGCAGCAGCCCTTTCCGGACCTCGTCAAGCGTGTGATCGGCCTGCCCGGAGAGACCATCTCGACCCGGAACGGCCACGTCTACATCGACGGGAAACGGCTCGACGAACCCTGGCTTCCTCCGGGGCCGGACAGCTACACCGGCGCGCTGCCCGACGACGCCAACCAGCAGTTCAACATGCCCGGGCCGGTGACCATCCCGGCAGGCGAGTACTACGTGATGGGGGACAACCGGACCGACTCCGAGGACAGCCGGTTCTTCGGGCCGATCCCGTCGTCCCTCATCGTGGGCCGGGCGGTTGCGGTCGTCTGGCCGCTCTCGCACCTCAAGGGCATCTAGACCGGACGCCGGCAACCCTGGGATAGCCTCACCCTCCAGTGGACCCCGACCACAGACCTGTGCCGATGGGGGTCCCCCTTGCCTCCGCTCCGACCGGAGCCCTGCCCCCCGACGCGGGGAGCGCCCTCCGCGGTGCGGAGGCGGCGCCCGCTCCGACCGCCACCCCGGACCGTGGCTCGCGGTCGGGCCGGTGGGTGCTCGAGTGGTCGATCGTCATCATCGCGGCGGTGCTGCTGGCGTTCGGGGTGCGCACCTACGTGGCGCAGATGTTCTACATCCCCTCCGGCTCGATGATCCCGACCCTCCAGGTCGGCGACCGGATCGTGGTCGACAAGCTGGCCTACCGGTTCGGCTCGGTGCAGCGGGGAGACATCGTCGTGTTCGCCAGGCCACCCCTGGTCGATGCCGACTACACCGATCTGGTCAAACGGGTCATCGGACTTCCGGGGGAGACCATCGGCTTGCGGGACGGTCACGTCACCATCAACGGCAAGATCCTGAACGAGCCCTGGCTGCCGCACCCGGAGCCGCTGAGCGAGCCCAGTTCGCTCAGCGAGGGGTTCAGCCTCACCCACCCCTACACCATCCCCGCCAACCACTACTTCGTCATGGGGGACAACCGCCCCGACTCGGAGGACAGCCGGTACTTCGGCCCGATCCCGGGATCGCTCATCGTGGGCAAGATGGCGGTGCGGGTGTGGCCGCTCGACGCGACCGTCTGGCTCACAGCGCTCGTCGTGATCGTCGTGATCGTCCTCGCAGGGGTGTGGACGATGGTCCGCCGGCGACGGCCCGGACCGATCGACGGCGGTCCTGCCGGGAGCGCCCGCCCCTGATTCGATCCGCATCCCCGACACGGCGACCGCCCCGGGCCACCGGTAGACTCCGGAGGTGCCGTTTCTGAGCCCCGCCAAGCTCTTGGTCATCCTGGTGGTGGCCCTGGTCGTCCTCGGGCCGGACAAACTGCCCAAGATGGCCAAGCAGATGGGGTCGCTCTGGGCGGAATTCCGCCGCTTCCGCGAACGGTTCGAATCCGATGTGCGGGGCAATTTCCCAGACCTGCCCTCGGCCGAGAAGATCTCCCAGGCGGTGCGCTCGCCGATCACCTTCCTCGACTCGCTCGCCGACGCGCACGCCGAGGAGAACGGTGCGACGGCCTCTCCGGGCGATCCTCCGCCCGAGCCCGATGGAGACGCGTTGGAACCCTCGGGGCGGTCGAACCGGCCGGCCGGGATCGTCCGCGCCGCGGAGCGCAGCTCGGTCCCGGGCACCACGATCAGCGATCCCCAGGGCGTGGTCCACCAGGTCCGGGTCGTCGGCCGCCAGCCGCCCGACGACCCGGGGATGAACTGAACGGGATTCCCCGTGACCAACCAAGGTGAGCACGGAGGCAGGTGGGCGTGCCCCTCCTCCTGAGGCGGCGGACCGAGGAGCGTCCGACCCCGGACGCGATGACCCTGACGGAGCACATCACCGAGCTGCGCCGCCGGGTCCTGATCAGTGTCGCCGCGTTCCTGGTCGGGGCCACGGTGGCCTTCCTCGCGTACAACTGGATCCTGGCGTTTCTCAAGCACCCGTACTGTGAGGTCAATCCGCACCACTGCGGGTTCTACGTGACCGGTCCGCTCGACGGTCTTGCCCTCCGGATCAAGATCTCGGCCTACGGGGGGCTGTTCCTCGCGTCGCCGGTGTGGCTGTGGGAAGTCTGGCGGTTCATCACCCCCGGGCTCCACCCGAGGGAGAAAAAGTACGCCATCCCGTTCATCGTGGCCTCCATCGTGCTGTTCGCCCTCGGGTGCGCGGTGGCGTTCCTCATCTTCCCCCACGCCATGGCCTGGTTGGACAACATCGGCGGCCCGACACTCACCCAGATTCTCGACCCGAACAAGTACCTCGGCCTGATCGTCCTGTTGATGGTGGCCTTCGGGATCACCTTCGAGTTCCCGGTCCTGCTGGTCTCCCTCGAGCTGGCAGGGGTGCTCTCCCCGCAGAAGCTCTCCTCCTGGCGACGGTGGGCCATCGTTGCCATCGTGGTCGTGGCCGGGGTCGTGACCCCGAGCTCCGACCCGTTCTCGATGATGGCGATGGCGGTGCCCCTCTACATCTTCTACGAGCTCTCGATCATCGTCGGCAGGATCGTCCGTCGATGAGCCCCGGGCGTGCCCGGGGCTCCGACCCGGACGCCTCGGAGCCGCCGCCCGCAGACCGTCGCGATCGCTTCGAGCGCGAGGCGGGATTCGCGCTCGATCCCTTTCAGGAGCAGGCGGTGGAGGCGATCGACCGCGGCGAATCGGTCCTGGTCAGCGCTCCGACCGGCTCGGGAAAGACGCTGGTCGCCGAGTACGCGGTCGCCCGGGCCCTCGACTCCGGCGGCAAGGCGTTCTACACCACGCCGATCAAAGCCCTCTCCAACCAGAAGTTCGCCGAGCTGGCGGCCCGTCACGGCGGTGACCGGGTCGGCCTGCTGACCGGCGACATCTCCCACCAGGCACAGGCGCCGGTGGTGGTGATGACCACCGAGGTGCTCCGCAACATGCTCTTCGCCCGGTCGCCACTCCTGGACGGGCTGCAGGTGGCCGTGCTCGACGAGGTCCACTACCTCCAGGACCCCTACCGCGGATCGGTATGGGAGGAGGTCCTGGTCCTGACCCCTCCCGAGGTCACCTTCGTGAGCCTGTCGGCCACGGTGAGCAACGCGACCGACTTCGGCAAGTGGCTGCGG
This sequence comes from uncultured Acidimicrobiaceae bacterium, assembly GCA_963753905.1. Classification (GTDB taxonomy): domain Bacteria; phylum Actinomycetota; class Acidimicrobiia; order Acidimicrobiales; family RAAP-2; genus Bog-756. The sequence goes on from CAVWDZ010000001.1 coordinate 1,358,206, forward strand.
TCGGTACGCGGCCCGACCCGCGTAGTCGTCGAGACCCACCGCCCGGTGACCCTCCACCACCACTACGCACTGGCCGAACGCGGACGCGAGGGACTCATCGTCCTCCCGCTGCTCCGGGACGGTCGGCCCAATCCGGACGGCCTGCGGCTCGACGAGCGTCGGGGGCGCTCCTACCACCAGCGACGGTTCCGGGCCCCCCGGCGCACGGAGGTGGTCGAGTACCTGGCCGCAGAGGGCATGCTGCCGGCCATCACCTTCATCTTCTCGCGGGCTGCCTGCGACGACGCCACCCGTCAGTGCATCGAGGACGGGATCAGGCTGACCACCGACGAGGAGCGCACGCGCATCCGGGTCCTCGTCGAGGAAGCCGTGGAGCGGCTGGACGACGAGGACCTGCGCACCCTCGGCTACGGCCCGTGGTCGACCGCCCTCGAGGCCGGCGTGGCACCACATCACGCAGGGTTGGTCCCTGCCTTCCGACAGGCGGTCGAGCAGTGCTTCTCCGAAGGCCTGCTCAAGGTGGTCTTCGCGACCGAGACGCTCGCACTCGGCATCAACATGCCGGCGCGGACCGTGGTGGTGGAGCGGTTCGCCAAGTTCCGTGGCGCGGAATCATCGGCCCTCACGGCGGGGGAGTACCGGCAGCTGATCGGCCGGGCGGGCCGGCGCGGGATCGACACCGTGGGCCACGCGCTCGTGCTCTGGTCGCAGGCCACGACCTTCGGCGCGGTGGCCCGGACCGCGATCGCCCCGCCCCCGGACCTGGTCTCCTCGTTCCACCCGACCTACAACCTGGCCGTGAACCTGGTCCGGCGCTGGACCAGGGAGGAGGCCTACGGCCTGCTGGCCGCCTCCTACGGGCAGTGGCAGGCCCCGAGGGGGTCGGAGTCGCTCGTCCGCCAGCTCGAGCGCCGGCTCTCGGTCCTCGACGACCGGGGCTTCGTGGACGGCTGGTCCCTGACCGACGCGGGCCGGATCCTCTCGGGGATCTACCACGAGTCGGATCTGTTGGTGGCCGAAGTGCTCCGCGGGGGGCTGCTCGATGACCTCGACCCGGTCTCGCTCTCGGGGGTCCTCTCCGCTCTCACCTTCGAGGCGCGCCGGGACGGCGAGGACGCACCGCCACCACGCGGAGCCCGGGTGATCGAACGGCTGGGGCTCGTCGAGTCGCTGGCGGCCGGCCTGCGGGCGGACGAGCGCCGGGTCGGGCTGCGCCGCACCCGGCGGCCGGACGGGGGGCTGGCCCGGGCGGTGGTCGAATGGGCCGGCGGGGCGACCCTGGACACCGTGCTGCGGGACGCCGGGATCGCCCCGGGGGACCTCGTGCGCAACCTCCGCCAGCTCGTCGACCTGGTCCGCCAAATCGCCCAGGTGGCGACCCAGCCCGGGACCCGCGAGGCGGCGGGGCTGGCGGTCGTCCTGCTGCGGCGAGGAGTGGTCGGGGCGGACGATCCGGCGGCGCTGGGGTCCGCCACCGCGCGCCTACTGCCGTCCTAGTGTGATCCGGGCATGTTCCCCTACGCCGAGGAATCGTTCACTGTCGAGGAGGAGGACGTCCTCCGGCGCTACTTCACGAATCTGGACCGGCCGGTGTTCGCCCTGGTCAACCTGCCAGAGGTGGTCAAAGGCGCCCTGTTCGCCCGGTACTCGCGGTCCCAGAAGAGCCTGCGGCGCCTCTTCCTCGACGAGTTCGTCGGGGAGCTGGACATCTCCGGCGACGCGTCGGTCGACGCGACCGTCGGGCTGAAGCGGGCGGTCGAGCTCTACGAGCGGGTCTTCCTCGAGTACGGGGACGACTCGGTGGCCCAGCTCGGAGGGGTGCATCTGGCCTGCGAACAGGCCTCCAACGTGCTCACCAAGATCCTCGAGTGGGGCCGCCTGATGGCGTACCTCGAGCAGTCGACCCGCTACATCGCCTACAACCAACGACTCGTCACCGGTCACTACCGCTACTACCGCGACCCCGGCCTCCTCGACTCGCCGTTCGGCGCCCGATACGTGGGAGAGATGGACCGGATGTTCGACACCTACGGCGAGCTGCTCGACGAAGCCCAGGCCTGGCTCTCTGTCCGCCACCCCCGCCAGAAGGGCGACTCAGACTTCGTCCACCGCCAGGCGGTGCGGGCGAAGGCACTGGACGCTCTCCGGGGCCTGCTGCCGGCGGGCTCGCTCTCCAACGTCGGCATCTACGGGACCGGGCAGTCATACGAGATGCTGCTGGTGCGGATGCGCTCGCATCCGCTCGCCGAAGCCAGGGCATACGCGGACCTGATGCTCGAGGAGCTCCGCAAGGTGATCCCCTCCTTCCTCCAGCGGGTCGATCGGCCGGACCGTGGCGGCGCCTGGTCGGAGTACCTGCAGACGACCAGGGAGGACACCGCCCGGGTGGTGGAGGCGTACCTCCCCGACCTGGTGTCCCCGGCAGAGCACCCGGCCGGCGGGCCTGCAGGCCACCCCACGGTCACCCTGGTCGACTTCGACCCGGAGGGCGAGGACAAGGTGATCGCGGCCATCTGCGCTCCGCGTACCGGCCGATCCGAGGACGAGGTGCTCGCCCGGGTGCGGCAGCTGAGCGCCGACGGAAAACGGGCGCTGCTGCGGGCGTACGCGGGCGATCGGGCCAACCGGCGTCACCGTCCTGGTCGCGCTTTCGAACGGACCGACTACCGCTTCGAGGTGGTCACCGACTACGGGGCATTCCGTGACCTCCAGCGCCACCGGATGCTGACGATCGAGTGGCAGCCCCTCGGGACCACGCTCGGCTACGACGTGCCGCCGGTGGTCGAGGAGGCCGGGTTGCGCGACCGCTACGTTGCGTCGCTCGAGCGCTCGCGCCAACTGGGCGAGGCACTCTCTGGTCCCTTCCCGCAACAAGCGGTCTATGCGGTGGCCCTCGCCTACCGGATCCGGTACTCGATGCAGATGAACGCGCGCGAGGCGATGCACCTGGTGGAGTTGCGCTCGGGCACCCAGGGACACGCGAGCTACCGGTGGGTGGCCCAGGAGATGCACCGGCTCATCGATCAGCAGGCCGGGCACCACCTGCTGGCCGACGCCATGAGCCATCTCGAATCCGACGTACCCGATCTCGAACGACTCGCGTCGGAACGACGCGCGGAGGACCGTCGGAATTCGTTGTCGGCGGCCGGAAATCCTGTAAGACGCTGAGCAGGGGTGTTGCACGTACCTCCTGGTAACGGGGGGTACGACGCACTTGACGACCCACCCGCCGCATGGCCTATGGTGCGCGAAGTCCCAGTCGCCCGACGGGTTGCACCGAGCGGTTCTGATCGCAGGGTGCGGCCTCAGGCGGGGATGCTGTGAGAGGCGGAGGGAGACCCAGGGGATCGAGTAGAAAACAGTCCCCCAAGACCGGCGGCGCGAGCTGGAGGTCTCGGGGGGGTGGTGCCAAAGACCCCTGGGTCCGACCGCCTGGCCGGCACGAGTAGTAGAGGCGGAACACCGCAGCGGACACAGACGAAACCGTGTTGTCCCGACCACTGGACCGGACCCCCGGACTGGTACCGTGCGGGCTCGCCCGCTCCCTTCCGGGCCCACCTGAACGGGACCCCAGCGGCACTGCCGACCGGAGGCTCTGGCGACCGGTCGGGTGGCCCAGGAGGGGCTCCCGGGTGGGTCCGCCAGATGCACGATCGCAGGGCGGGAGCGTCTATGCTCCCGGCCAACTCACCATCGAAAGACCGATATGCCACAGGAACTCGACGAAGTCGAAGGCCCGGACGAGCTCATCGAGGGAGACCTGGACGAGCTCGCCGATGACGACGACCTGATCGCGGACGACGCGCTCGTCCTCGCGGACGAGGACGACGCGGACGCTGTGGTCATCGAGGAGGAGGACGAGGAGCTCCCGGTGGTCGAAACGAAGGTGGCCACCAAGACCGGCGAAGAGTCGGACGAAGAGGAGGAAGAGGAGCCCGACGACGAGGACGTCGAGGCGAGCCTCGACACCATCCTCAAGGAGCGCTTGGTCGTCGAGGAGGTCGAGGAGGACGAGGAGTCCCCCGAGACCGAGGATCGCACCGGAGACGGCGTCGAGCGGGTGCTGCCCAAGCAGCCCGGTGAGTTCGTCTGCCGGTCCTGCTTCCTCGTCAAGCACCCCAACCAACTGGCGGACCGCAAGAAGATGCTCTGCCGGGACTGCGTCTGACGGGAGCCCAGATGGCTGATCGAACGGAAGAACCGTCTGGCGAGGTTCCGCTGAGCGAGCGAGCCCTCGACCTGTTGGTCTTCGTGCCGGCGGGGATCGTCGCATCGCTGGTCGAGGAGATCCCGAAGCTGACCGAACGGGGCCGGAGCCTGTTGGGGGTCCGGGTGTCCTCGGCGCGGGCGGTCGGCGAGTTCGCGTTCAAAGCAGGCCACCGGGAGCTCCGCCGCCGCTCGGACGGATTGCGCCAGAAGGGTGCAGACCCGGTGCCTACGCCAGCCGAGCGCCCGGAGGCGCGCTATCCGATACGCACGATTCCCCGGAATCCGCCACCACGGAACCCGACCCGGACCGGTGCGGCCCCACCGCCCGCGCCTGCGCCGGTCCCTGGTCCGTCGGTCGCCCCGGGCCCCGGCACACCCGCCGCCACTGCCAACGGCCATGTCCCGGAGGTCGGCTCTCTGGCCATCCCGGGATTCGACACGCTGTCCGCCTCCCAGGTCGTCCAGCGGCTCGACGGCCTCACCCGCACAGAGCTGGTCTCGGTCCGCGCGTACGAGACCGCCACCCGTCGCCGGCGCACGATCCTCAGCCGGGTCGACCAGCTCCTCGACGAGCGGTCCTGAGCCCGTCCGCGGGCGTGGCGAGGAGGGAGCCCATGGAGTCGGTCCGGGAGGCCACCACCGCCGACGCTGGACGCATCGTCGAGCTGGCCCGGGAGTTCGAGGCGGAGATGGCGACCCGCCGGGGAGCCGGGCTCCTCCGACCGGACGACGCCGGGGTGACCGATCCGCTCAACGGGACAGCAGTGGTCACCGCGCTCCTTGCCGACCCGGAGCGGACGGCCCTAGTCGGCTCCCTCGACGAGTGGATCGCCGGTCTCGCGGTGCTGCGCATCGCAGGCGGTCCCGGAGACGAGCGTAGGGGTGTGATCGACTCGTGCTACGTCGAACCGGGCGCGCGCGGCGTGGGTCTCGGCCATCTCCTGCTCGACCAGGCTCTCGAGTGGTTCGCCGCTCGCAAGGTGACCGGGGTCGATGGAACCGCCCACCCCGGCGACCGCGAGGCCAAGAGCTTCTTCGAGTCAGCCGGGTTCAAGGCCCGGTTGCTGGTGATGCACCGCCCGTTGGGCTGATCGTGCCGGGTGCTCCGGACGCATCCTTCCGTCTTCGGTCTGAACCAGGCGCGCCCGGCCGGCCTGCCCGGTGCTCGCGGTCGTTGCATACGCCCGGAACGGCATCCGGGCGTGTGGATAACCGCCTACGTGTGGCCGAGGTCCACTCGGCGACAGACCAGGCGACCTTGACCGTCTTGCTCTAGCGGACCGGCATGACTCGATCAGCCGAACACGAACCAGGCAACCTTCGTGCCGACGGGGGCAGTCCCGGTGAAGTAGATGGTGACCTTGCCTGTGGAGGTGCTCGGGACCGCAGCTCGCACGCCGAGCGTCCCGCTGTTGGTTTGCAGTGTGGCCAGAACGTGGCTCGTCGTCTTCAGTCCGCCGGGCACTGCCACGACAACTGAGGTCGCTGCAGACGCGAGGGTTGCAACGCCGCTACGGGTAAAGGTGGCCACGCCTTCAACCTCGAGTGCTGTCCCGGAGGCATTCGTGTTCTGCGCCAAGATGCCCACGCCGCCGGCCTTGCTAGATGTGCCATACAGTCCGTACCCCCCGGTTGCGCTCTTGTCCGCTCCGGCGACCCCGTAGGACCCGTCGGCGGTCGTCTGACCCCAGACGCCGACCCCGTGGACGGAGTTTCCATATACCCCGTGCCCCCCGCCGGTGCTCTGGTCGGTGCCGTTCACCCCGGAGCTGAAGGTGTTACTGGTGAATCCCTGGATTCCATCACTCTGTTGGGAGGTACCGGTGATTCCGACCCCCGTGGTGGAAGTACCGACGACGCCGGTGCCCGCGTCAGAAAAGCCACTGACACCCTGACCCACTCCCACGCCGCGTACGCCAGTTCCGGGGTTCGAAGGAGGAGACCCGGCGTCAATGCCATAGACCCCGATCCCCCCTGCTCCGTCGCATTCACCACTCAAGCCCTGGCCGCCGTCGAGCGTGGTGATGCCTTGTAGTCCAGTGGGGCCACTTGTGGCAACAGTGGTCGTTGCGGTCGCGCCGTTGTTGACCTCACCGAGCTGGACGGTCCCTCCGTTTCCGGTTCCCGCCCCGGCAGGTCCTGCGGCTACGACGAGGGCAGCAGCCGCTCCGACTCCTGAGGCCGCTCCGAGCATCAGTGCCCGCCGACCGAGCTTTCCGCCGGGTCTTTCGGGTCCTTCTCCATCCGCGAGAGGGGTAGTCCCGTCCTGCTCATCCAGTTCTCCACTCATAGCTGAACCGCCCTTTCTGTCGGAAGTTGCCAGCGATCGCCGCCCGGTGATCCACTGGGAACGCTCGCGCCGAGCGACAAGGCTGTCAACGGCTGCGATCCGACCGCCACGGTCTGTGCTGGTCGGCTTGTCGATTCAGGCTGATCGGGTATTCCCGACCACCGGTGGTGGGACGGTTCGGCACTATCAGAACAGGCAATGCATGGGGGCGGGCACACATCCGGTATCCGTTATTGCCGGGCGGTCCTCTTTCCCTGAGGCCCGATAGTTCGATATTGTTCGAGCATCCTCGACAGGTGTGGGCCAGACTGTGCACGGTGGCCGAGATCCCTGCAACTCAATACGCACTGACCCCCGACGACGTCCATATCGCCTACCAGGTGGTGGGAGACGGACCGCTCGACGTCGTCTACGCCAACAGCTTCATGGGCCACGTCGAGGCCTCGTGGGAGTATCCACGGGCAGCCCGCTTTTACGACCTCATGGCGCAGTTCTGCAGGCTGGTGCTCTTCGATCGGCGCGGAACCGGCATGTCCGATCCCTTCGTTGGCGACTTCACCATCGACGACCGCACTGCGGACATCAAGGCGGTGATCGACGCCGAGAACCTTGAGGCCCCTGTGTTGCTCGGTTCCTCTGAGGGAGCCGCCTCCTGCGCGTACTTCGCGGCCACCCACCCCGATCGGGTGTCGGCCCTGGTCTTGTTCTCTCCCTGGATCGGCGGCCTCAAGATCGACGAGTTTCCGTGGGCGTGGCACCCGGACTTCCTGGAACTGCTACTGGCGACATGCGACGCGGCGTGGGCAGATCCCTCCGGGGCATGGGTCGTGACCAACGATCCCAGCTTGGCCGACGATGCCGATTCCCTGGCCTGGTATGCCAGGTACTTTCGCCTGGCGGCCAGCCCCGCGCTGGTCAAGGCGTTGTTCGTTCACAACTCCAAGATCGACATACGAGGCGTGCTCCCCACCGTCTCGGCTCCGACTCTGGTCATCCACCGTAAGAACGAGACTTGGGTCAACGTCGAATACGGACGGCTGGTGGCGCGTTCCATCCCCGGCGCAAAGCTCCTGGAGATTCCGGGAACGGATCACCACATCTGGGAACAGAATGCGCCTGAAGTCGTCGAAGAGATCGAGGAGTTCCTGACCGGAGTCCGCCGGGGACGCACGGGCCAGCGTGCACTCAAGGCGTTGTTGTTCACCGATATCGTGCGCTCCACAGAGACCGCGTCGGAGATGGGCGACGAACGTTGGCGCCAGCTGCTCGATCGGTACGAATCGAGCGTGGCTCGTCAGGTCGCTCGATTCGATGGTCAGTTCGTCAAGTCCACCGGTGACGGGATGCTGGCCTCGTTCGACGGACCCGTTCGAACGATTCGGTGCGCTCTGGCCATCCGGGAGTCGACACGGGGATTCGGCCTTGACGTGCGAATGGGCATCCACACCGGGGAGGTCGAACTCCGGGCCGACGACCTCGGCGGGATCAGCGTTCACATCGCTGCCCGAATCGAGGCAATGGCGGATCCTGGTGAACTTCTAGTCTCCAGGACCGTCACAGACTTGGTCGCTGGTTCAGGCATCGAGTTCGATGAGCGTGGCGAACACGAGCTGAAGGGTATTCCCGGTACCTGGCAACTCTTCGCCGTGAGGGGCTGAAACCACCCGGTATTCGCGTTGCGGTGTATCCAAGCGCGCAGGGCTGTAAGTGCCGTACCGCCCGGGCACCGACGTCCCGCAGGGGAACGCCAGCGTCGAGGGCGGCCATGATGAAAGCGGATCGGAGTATGTGGGAATAAACGACCCCGATCCCGGCCCGCTTGCCGATGGAACGCACCCAGCGATGGGCTGTGCGCCGGTCGAGGCGCCGGCCATCCTGTCGGCGGAGGATCCGGCCCTCGGAGCGCTCGCCGATGACCAGGTCGAGGGTCCGGGCTGCTCTCGGGACCAGAGGGACGACGGCTGGCTTGTTGCCCTTTCCCAGGATTTTCCGGGTCATGGGTGTCCCCGATCACCTGCGGACCGCGTGGGGGACGTCACTAGGGTGTCTCCGACAGGGTCAGGGTAGGTTGCCGAGGGAACACACTCAGCCCGCCGGGAGGGAGATGGCCGGATGGATATGAAGCTGGAGTTGGTGCCGATCCCGGTGGCTGACGTCGATCGAGCCAAGGCGTTTTATCTGGAGAAGCTGGGCTTCGGAGAGGACGTGGACGTGCGGCCCGCCGAGAGCGTGCGAGTCGTACAGCTGACGCCCCCTGGCTCGGCGTGCTCGATCAGCATCGGTACCGGCCTACCTGTCTATGAGGATTCGCCCCCGGGGTCCGTCCAGGGACTCCATCTCGTTGTTCCCGATATCGAGAGGGCGCGAGCCGAGCTGGTGAGCCGAGGTGTGGACGTCTCCCCAGTCGAAGACGTCGGAGGTGGGGTGAGGTACGCCGGCTTCGCCGACCCCGACGGCAACACCTTTACTCTCCAAGAAATGGACTGGCGGACCGGAGGCAACTTCTAGGTCGTCCTAGGGTCCCGAGCACCGGACGACTGCAGTGGACAGGGAGCTGGACCAGGTACCCGGACCACGCCGGGAACGGGGCGATATCGGCCAGACGGGTGCTTACCGAGCGCGAACTGCTCCACTCCAGGCACTTACACGGGTCGATGTGCCGCTTCGACGCCCCGGGCGTCCTTGACTATATGTAGTCAGTCTGTTAAATAACTAACCTGTGAAGTATCTACTGGAGCGACGGCACCGATGACCATGACCGCCTCGGATCGGTTCGACGTCGTCTTCGCCGCCTTGTCGGACCCGACGCGGCGCTCGATCGTGCGTCGGTTGGCTGACGGTGAGGCAACCGTGCTCGAGTTGGCCGAGCCGTTCCCGATCAGTCTCCCGGCCATCTCCCGTCATCTGAAGGTTCTCGAGCGGGCAGGTCTGATCAGTCGCGGCCGAGATGGACAACGGCGGCCGTGCAAGCTGCGGCCGGAGCCTCTGATCGAGATCGCCGCATGGGCCGAGCACACGCGAGCTGCGTGGGAGCTCCGTCTCGACCGGCTCGATGCGCACCTCCGGCGCATATCTGACCGAACCGCATCCCGACCGACATTGGAGGAGCCATGAGCGGTACCCCGTCCATCACCGATCCGACCACGTGGGATCTCGATCGTGAGATCGTCCTCGTTCGCGTTCTTGACGCCACACGCGAAGCGGTATTCGCCGCGTGGACCGATGCGGATGCCTTCTGCCAATGGTTTGGTCCCGATGGGTTCACCTGCACTGTCCGAAAGATGGATGTGCGCCCTGGAGGGCGAGCGCGCTTCGACATGGTTTCCGGAGACGGCACCGTGTTCACGAATCGCTTCGACTACCTCGAAGTCGTTCCAGTCGAGAAGTTGGTACTGGATCACGGGTCCGATGCCGACGATGACCCGGCACGCTTCCGAGTGATGATCGTCCTCGATGAGCAAGCCGATGGAAAGACGGTGTTGACGTTGCGGCAGCTCCATCCAACCGTCGAGCAGCGACAAGCAACCATCGGCTTCGGCGCTGTCGAGCTCGGTCTGCAGACGATGCAGAAGCTCGCTCACCATCTCGGGGCCGCCTGAACTCGACGGCCGATGAACTCTCGCCGCGAGACAGGTCGACCAGTCTGACTGACCACCACCACCCGAAGGAGCCGCCATGTCACGTGTCCGCATCCACAACTTCTCGATCTCGCTCGACGGGTTCGCCACCGGCGAAGGGCAGGCCCTCGATACGCCGTTCGGCCACGCCGGGCATCGGCTCCACGAGTGGATGTTCGCCACCCGGTTCGGCCGCCGCGAACTCCTCGGCGAGTCGGGCGGCACCGAAGGGGTCGATCACACGATGGCCGGCGAGCACGGACCTGGGATCGGTGCGGAGATCATGGGCGCGGGGAAGTTCGGCCCTCCGGGCTGGCCGGACGACCCGGAGTGGCGCGGATGGTGGGGCGACAACCCGCCGTTCCACACGCCGACCTACGTCCTGACCCACCGTCCACGCCCGTCGCTGGAGATGGAGGGTGGTACGACCTTCCACTTCCTCGACGCCGCGCCTGCGGATGCACTCGAGGTGGCGCGCGGCGCAGCCGCCGGTGGGGACGTCCGCATCGGCGGGGGCCCGACCATGATGCGCGCATTCATCGCCGCCGGTCTCGTCGACCACCTGCACGTCGTGCAGGTGCCGATCCTGCTCGGCCGCGGTGTTCGCCTGTGGGACGGCCTGGAGGCGTTGGAGCAGCACTACCAGGTGGAAGCGGTCTCGACACCCCGCGGCGTCACCCATCTCACGGTTCACCCGATGACGAGGTCGTCCCCAGGGGGACGACCTAACGGCGGTACGTCGCGGTAGCTGCTTGCGATCAGGTCACTGCCCATGAACGGCACCTCGCGGATGCCATTCAATGTTCCCGGCGAGAAGGGTTTGAATCACCATAGGGACCTACCATGTGTCGGATGATGGAACCAGGACCCTTGTTGGCTGCCGGTCGAGATGCAGACATCTTCGAGTACGGCCCTCGACTCGTCCTTCGACGCTCTCGGGCGAGTCGCTCGCTGGCCGAGGAGGCTCGGGTCATGGAGTACGTCCGATCGCAGGGATACCCCGTACCTGCGGTAGAGGAAGTGAGCAGCGACGGCGCCGACCTGGTCATGGAGCGTATTGGGGGAATCGACATGGGCAGCATGATGACCAAGCGTCCATGGACGATCTCCCGGCAAGGCCGGGTACTGGCTGATCTCCATCGTCAGCTTCATGAGTTGGGCGCACCAGAGTGGCTCCGCGATGCCCCCATAGGGCGGGGCAATCGCATGCTCCATCTCGACCTGCATCCGCTGAATGTGATGCTGGGTCCACAAGGCCCGGTCGTCATCGACTGGACCGGTGCGTGTCGAGGTGATCCAGCCGTTGATGTGGCGTTGGCCTGGGTCCTGATGGTGGCTGGCGAGGTACGGACAGGGCGGCTGGTCGGCATGATCGAAAGCCGGGCTCGTTCGGTCCTGGTGGGGAGGTTCCTTCGCTCGTTCGACGTTGATGTCGTGAAGGAGAGCCTGAGTGATGTGGTGGAGTGGAAGACGTTGGATCCCCACATCTCAGTCAGCGAGCGAGAGCGGATGTGGCAGCTTGCCAACGAGGTCGGCGGGGCTATCCCGACGTAGTCGAAGGCGGCTGCAGAGCGGCCAGTTCGCCAAGTCGGGGGTGGTCTCAGCCTGTCCTGCCCGTGGGGCACACGCGTAGCCGAGTGCCCGCACGCGAGCGTCTGCCCCGCTGATCCCGACGTGCCGCATTGCTCCGGAGAGAGCACGGCTGGGAAGCGTCCGGGAGGGATCCCCTTCAGGAGGCGCGGCGGCCGGCCCGGGCCGGAACCGGGCGACGGGGCCCGGGGGGCGGCGGAATCGGGATCCCCATGAGCCGGGCGAGCTCGGGCACGTACCCAGAGGCCTTGCGGGCTTCCTGGAGCAGCGATTCGTCGGCAGCCACCGGAAGACCGGCGGGCTTGACCGTACGACGGACCGGCGACTCGACGACGACCTCGAGCAGCGCCAACCAGTTCTCCGGCGTGGTGTCGGGGGCCATCGACTTCCCGGCGGCCTCGGACAGCCGGACGGCGAGCTCGGCTGACAGCCGGGCCGAAGGCTCTGGCGGCCGGATGGAGGCGCGGACGGCATCGAGCACCCGACCGTCGTCGAGGGAGGTCGTGATGCGCTCGACCCAGCGTTCGCGCAGGGCGGTGATCCGCTGCTGCAATGCGGCGCGCAGGGCGGTGGCCAGCTCGGTGCCCTCCTCGTCGAGGGTCACCGTCGACGAGGAGGCGACGATCGACCGAAGCTCGCGCAACGGGGTGTCCTTGCCGGCGGCGCGCGCCACCGAGGCGCGGTCCTTCCAGATGGCCAGGCTGATGACCGGTCGCAACTGTTCGGCCATGGCCAAGAGTGGCCCGGGAGTGACTTCGGGCCGGCCGTCCGCCCGGGCCCTGGCGTTCTGTTCCTCGATGGCCTGGCGAACCGCGGGGATGCCACCCCGGAGAAGCTGCTCCGCCACGGGGAGCTCCTCGGGCTTGAGCGTGGCCAACGCGGCGTTGCGGTAGATGGTGGAGGCGGCTGGCCGCCGTGGATGGTCCCGGCCCCCGGCCTCACGGGCTCCGGGCCGCGCCGGGGCGCCGCGGCGACGGGAAGGGTCCCGCTCGCGCTCGGCCGTGCTCTCCCGGCCGGGGGAGTCTCGGCCAGCAGTCTCGCCGTCGGCGCCATCGCGGCGACGGGTGCGGCTGCTCGCCGGAGACTTGTCGCCGTCCGCGGTTCGGGGCCGCCGATCAGAGGGGCGACGGGATCCCTCCCTCGGTCCGTCCTGCCCGTCGTCGCGCCGACGCTTTCCCTTGGAGGCGAGCACCACATTCACGTCGGGCCCCTTGCGGGGCGTGCCGACGACCTCGATACGCTCCACGGAGCGCACCTCGGTCTTGCCCTTCGGAGGGAGCAGGGCGACCACCGAGGTGCCGTCGAGGGTGGTTTCGACCTCGGCGCGGAGCACGGTGCCGACCCCGGCACCGGTCGGGACCAGCTCGGTGCCGACCGTCCCCCGGGGCTGCTTGGCGCCGGCGGCGCGCCAGGTCCAGGTGGAGTCGCTGGTCTGACTGGTGAGCTCGACGTCGATTCGATGGGCCATACCGGGCGAAAGGCTACTGCCGGACCGATCGGGGCGCGAACGGGCCTCGCGGACACCGTCTAAGAAGCAGCTAAGAACTGGTCGTTCGTTGGGTTTCCCCTGTTCAACGCGCCGTAGCATGAACGGAACGGGGGCAGCCCGTGCCGCGGCCAGGAGCCGGGGGATGCGCAGGTCGAGAGACGGTGGTCGCTCGGCACACGCATCGGTGGGGGAGGCAGGACATGGAGTATCCCGGAGCCAACGGCGCCGGTCAATCAGTGTGGCAGCCGGTCGACGGGGACGTCACGGGCGCGGTGACCGATCCTGCCCGCGCGCCGTCGACTGACGGGCTGACGTTCCTGCCGCCCGAATGGCGCGAGCCGACCCGGACCGGCCCCGTCGGCTCGGGGCCCGCCCCGGAACATCCACCCACTCGGCCCGAAACGGCGAGACTGCCGTGGTCCCCGGACCTCCACCCACCGCCGGCCAGCGCGTCGACGCGCGCTTCCCGGGAGGGTGCGCTCGGGTGGCGCCTGGCCGGGGTCTCCCTGGCCGCGGCCCTGCTCGGCGCGGTGATCGGCGGTGGCATCGTGGCCGCGACCTCGGATCAAAGTGGCGGGACGGTCACCATCCGACAGATCTCGGCCGGCCCGGCGCTGCTCAACGGCACGACCAACATCGAGTCGGTCATCGACAAGGTCCTCCCGGCAGTGGTGTCCATCGACGCCACCTCGGAGTCGCCGTCGTCGCAGTCGCTCTTCGGTGGGCAACAGGAGGAGCAGGGGACCGGGATGATCATCACCCCAACCGGCGAGGTCATCACCAACAACCACGTGATCAGCGGCGCAACCAACATCACGGTGACCCTCTTCGGGAGCCTCCGGGCGCTCCGGGCAACGCTCATCGACACCGATGCCATCGACGACGTCGCGTTGCTCCAGATCGACGGTGTGTCCGACCTGCCGACCGTTTCCTACGGCAACTCCGACGACGTCCAGGTCGGCGACGCGGTGGTGGCCATCGGGAACGCGCTCGGCCTGTCTGCGGGGACGCCGACCGTCACCCAGGGGATCATCTCGGCCAAGGGCCGTACCGTCGCGGCCGGAGACTCGACCGGCGTGACCACCGAGACGCTGGGCAACATGTTCCAGACAGATGCCGCGATCAACCCGGGGAACTCGGGTGGACCGCTGGTCGACAGTTCCGGACGGGTCATCGGGATGAACACCGCGATCGCCTCGAGCGAGGACGGTACGACGGAGGCCCAGAACATCGGATTCGCCATCCCCTCGAACAAGATCGAACGGCTGCTCCCGTCGCTCCGAGATCGGTCAGCGCCCAACCCGGCCATCTCGGGAACCGCATTCCTCGGCGTCTCCCTGGAGACCCTCACCCCGGAGGTACGCAGCGCATACAATTTCGTTCCCACGCAGGGAGCGGTCGTCCTCCAGGTCCAGAGTGGCACGCCCGCGGACCTCGCGGGTCTCGAGCAGGGCGACGTGATCGTGTCTTTCGACGGCACGCCGGTCACCAGCGCCGATCAGCTGACCACGGCCATCCAGTCCGGCCATCCCGGTCAGACGGTGACGATCCGCTTCTACCGGGGCCAGACCGCGATGACCGTGACCGCGACGCTGGGGTCGACCAGCCAGTACCCGCAGAGCGCCGGAGGCTGACCCACTCCGGGGTGTGCGCCCCCTACGCTCGGGGAACGGCGCCGCCGGTGGTCGGGTACTGGACCGCGGCACCGACGGGAAAGGAGCACGGTCAGTGGGCACCACGAAGGTGGGCGCATGAGCGAGACGCAAAGCGCCTCCGCGTCCGGATCGGACTGGGTGGCGCGCTTGACCGCGCAACGACCCGAACCGCAGCCCGGGGGGCCGGCGCCTGACGACGCCTCGCTCTCGCGGATCCTGGCGGCCGCCGCCGCCGTACCCGACCACGGGAGACTCCGGCCCTGGCGGTTCACCGTGGTGTCCGGCGCTGGACAAGAACGGTTCGGCCAAGCCCTGGTCGACGGGCTGGTGGCGGAGCGCGGTCCAGACCTTCCCGATGCGCAGGTGGCCAAGACCCGGGGCAAGGCCTTCGCCGCTGCGTGCGCGGTGGTCCTCATCGCCTCCCCTGATCCCACATCGAACGTGCCGGTCTGGGAACAGGTGAGCTCGGCGTCGTGCACCGGCTACGCCATCGTGCTGGCGGCCACCGGTCTCGGATTCGGCGCGGTCTGGAAGAGTGCGGCGGTGCTGGACACCGCCCCGGTACGGGAACTCTTCGAGCTCGGCCCGCAGGAGCGTCTCCTCGGCTGGGTCAACATCGGGACGCCACAGCCCCCGAGACAAGACGCACGGGTGATGCCGGCACCCGATCTCGAGGACCACGTCCGCCGGCTCGACGGCTGAACACCCGCAGCGACTGCTGGTCGGGGAGTGGCCGACCGGCTACCAGCCCCACCGGGCGAGCGGCGGGCCGACTCCGAACTCCTCTGCGCAGACACCACAGAGGTCCATCCGCCGTGCCCCCGGTCGGTCGGAGGCCGCCACCCGTCGCCATCCGTACCGTCGGGCCTCCTCGAGGCAGGCCGATTCCGACCAGCGCGGCGCGGTGCGGGCGCCACAGCGCCCACAGGTACGGAAGTAGGCATCGTCATCGTAGAGGTCTTCGAATGAGACCTCGTCCGGGTCGTAGTCCATGGCGGCTGTCGACCCGAGGATACCGTTGCGGAGCGGCATCGAGATCAGCCGGCCGGTTCCCTGTCTTCGTCGCGGTCGGAGCCCACGCCACCGTCGAACCGAGCGCGGACCGGCACGTGTCGAGCGCATGGGAGGGCTAATATCATCACAGTGACGAAATCGTCGGATGGTGCCCGGTGCGGCTGGTGTCATCGACCGCTGGCCCTCCGGGAGGGCCCGGGTCGTCGTCGCCTGTTCTGCAGCCCTTCGCACCGGCAACGGGCCTACGAAGCACGCCGGAGGGCGGCGGCTCTCCACATCCCGGCCGGACAGTGCATCGTGAGCGAGCAGGATCTCCGCGGGTTGCACGACCGGCTCTACCGGCTCGAGGCCGCCGTCGAGGATGTCACCGAGGACCTGGCTCGTGACGCCCGCACGACGGCCTGCCGCCAGGCCGTCGATCACCTGCTGGACGCTGCCGGGGACCTGGTCGGGCTGGTGGTCGAGCCTTTTCGGGGCTGAGCCCACCTGGCAGGCTCGGTCTCTACCGCCGATAAGAGATATTATGTCCAGTCGAGAGTTATGTCGCCCCAGGATGGGACAACTGTCGGGCGGACACAGGCAGATGTCACACCCTCCGCCTACCCTCCCGGATCAGTCTCAAGTCGGGACGACGACATAGTTGGGCGTTCACAGAGGGGCACTCTGAGCGACTCCGCCCAGAGGGATGGTGTCATCGCCACCGGGGTGTCGGCCACCGGGCACCGGGAGATGCTCGGCATCGACGTCGGCGACTCGGAGAACGAGGTCTTCTGGCGTGAGTTCCTCCGCAGGCTCCGGGCCCGCGGCCTCGAGGGCGTCCAACTGGTGATCTCCGACCAGCACGCCGGCCTGGTGTCCGCCATCAAGCGGTGCTTCCAGGGGGCGTCCCACCAGCGCTGTCGGGTGCACTTTGCCCGGAACCTGATGGCCATGATCCCCAAGGGCCACCAGGCCATGGTTTCAGCCGCCTTCAAGACGGTCTTCGCCCAGGTATCCGGAGAAGACATGCACACCCAGTGGGACCAGGTGGCGTCCACCCTGGCAGACCGGTTCCCAAAAGGTGCCGCCCTCATGCACGGAGCCAAAGAGGAAGTCCTCGCCTTCACCACCTTCCCGACCGAGCACTGGCGACAGATCTGGTCGACGAATCCGCTCGAGCGGCTCAACAAGGAGCTGAAGCGTCGGTGCCGTGTCGTCGGCATCTTTCCCAACGAGGCATCGGTCATCCGCCTCGGAGGGGCCGTTCTCCTCGACGTCCACGACGAGAGGGTGTCCGCCGAACGGAGGTACTTCTCCGAGGCCTCTATGGCCAAGCTCTACCGCGTCGTGGATAATGACGGTGCGACAGTCAAAGAGCTCACGCCCTCTGACTGATCGTCGCCGAGGATTGCAGGCTCAATCCCCACCACTCGGCGGACGCGACCCGCCTACGAGCGGAGCGAGTGGTGCCCTTGAGGCACGACCGGAGCGAAGTCACGCTTGGGCGGCGCTCCCCCAGGGTTTTCCCTCACCCACCTCGGGCCGAGCAGCCCCGTGCCCATATCCGGTTCTGGGGCACTCTCCTCAATCGCCATCAGCACCTTTTGTTGGAGTGCTACGGGTCGCAGAGATGGTTCAATTCATCGCGATACATCGGCTAAGTCGCCTGCGAACCTGGGATGGCGGAAGGAGTTACGATGCGAAACGAAGTGGTGCCGGAACATTGGACGAACTTCTATGAGTCAACACACATTCCGGCGGCAGTTCGAGACGGTGACCGGCTCCACGTGACGGGACACACCGGCGAAGATCCAGACGGGAGCTTCTCAGCTGATCCTGAGGTGCAGATCCGCCAAACCTTTCGTCACCTCAGCGCCACGCTGTCTGAGGGTGGTGCGAGTTGGGCCGATGTGGTGGAGCTCAACTCGTATCACGTCGGACTCCAGTCTCAGGCCGACGTTCTCATCGCCATAGCAGGAGAGTTCCTTGATGACCCGTATCCTGCTTGGACGGCAGTCGGGGTTACGGAGTTATTCGATGAGGAAGCTGTCGTCGAGATCAGCTGTGTTGCTTCGCTGTAACACGCGACGGTCCTGTCGGTGGGCAGTTAGGCCAGAGTAGCGCCCCGCTGCCGGTGAGGGGGGCACCCTGAGTCCCCCTCCGGTATCGACAGGGCGCGCGTCGGGTGTCGTCACCTGACGCCTATACGCTCGTCACGGCGAACAGTTGCCAGTCGCCGGGAACGCCCTTGAGTTGATGGATTCCACGGTCGACGAACTCGATACCCGACCCCGCGACGAGATCAGTGACGGTGCGCGAGACGAGAACCTCATTGGCGTTGGCGACCGCCGCCAATCGGGCACCGATGTGGACGGAGATCCCGCGAATGTCGTCGCCCCGTACTTCGATCTCGCCGGTATGCAGGCCTACACGCACTTCTATGCCGAGCGGACGCAAGCTCTCGCGTAGGCGGCAGCCACAAAAGACCGCGCGCGCCGGTCCATCGAACGTGGCGAGAACGCCGTCGCCGGTCGACTTGACTAGTTTCCCGCGGAAAGTCTCAATCTCCCGATTCACGACGGCGTCGTGTCGGTCGAGGATCTCCTTCCAGTGCCGGTCACCGCCCGCCGCAGCCTGCTCGGTCGAGCCGACGATGTCGGAAAACAGGACGGTCGAGAGGACGCGGTCGGTTGTGACCGAGTGATGTTGGCCCGTGAGAAATGACTCGATCTCGTCCGCGAATCGAGGCTCCAAGGCGAACGCCAGGTGTTTGCCAGGAAGCTCGACGAAGTGGGCGCCCTCAATGTGGTCGGCGAGCCACCGGCCGTCGTCGATCGGGACCGTAACGTCGTCGCGAGCGTGGAGGACGAGCGTGGGCACGGAGACCGCCGGAAGCACGGCCCGCACGTCGATTCCCACCAAGGTGTCGAGGAACGCCCGCACCGTGCCTGGACTGCCCGATGTTCGCTCCTCACGACCCATGAATTCACGCGAACGCTTGTTTGCGAGGAGGCTAGGAGCGAACACGTCCAACGACTCGCCCGTTCCCCAGCAGCGATCGACGATTTGATACAACGTCGCGATCGCCTCTTCGTTGCCATGGGGATAATCCAGGTCGCGCCGCACTCGTGCCATCGTCCCGAACAGCACGAGCGCGACCGTCCGCTCTGGGTAGGTAGCGGCGAACAAAATGCTCATCGGGCCACCCTCGGACACTCCGATGAGAGCGGCACGCTCCGATCCGACCGCAACCATGACCGCTCGGACGTCGTCCATTCGCTCTTCGAGCGTCGGCGCGCCGACGTTGCGATCGGAGAGCCCCACCCCTCTCTTGTCGAAGATCATCAGTCGCGAGAACGAGGCCAACCGCTCGTAGAGCCAGAAATGGGCTCTCCCAGTCGACCTCGAGGTTGCCCGCCAGGCCGTGAACCCAGACAAGATCAAGTGGACCCTCACCCATGACCCAATATGCGATGCTCACCTCACCCGCCATCGCGTACTGAATCGGGGGTCGGTCGTCCATCATCTACTGCTCAGCGTGGGGAAGGCTGAGGGGGGGGTTGACTTGATTCGCGAAACAGAAGTTGGGCAAGAGCCTCCACACATACAGTGTGCCCTCCGGGAGGTCATCTGTCATACGGCGGCATGAAATGAGCCTCCCATCTCCCCGCAGTGCTCCGACGGGCTCGGAGACGGCGCGGCCATGTGGCCAATGCCATCGGCGTGGCTTTGGCCACATGGCCCTCCAAACGTGCATGAAGCAACCCAGCCCCTGCTCCACTCGTGCCTGATCCGTGGCAGTTCGCGGACGGCCAGCGCACCTCGTTCGATAACGCCTCCGAGCCGGTGAATAGGGGGTGCGTCCAGCAGCTTGGGCGCCATGACAACAAGGAGGTTCGAGTTGTGATGACGTAACCAAGCGACAACTGGGGACAGCCAGCCGGTGCAAGTCCGGTCCGGGGAGACGCCAAGGTCCCCGGTAGTGAAGCCCCCGTGCGTGGTCGAGAGGCCGGGTTCGAAGCGGGGTGGAACAACTGACCAGTCCGTAACATCACGTGAAGCCTGCAGCGTCGTTACACCGGTCCGTCAGTGATGGCGGAGCAGGGGGAGTCGAGCCTTTCCCCTAAGGGCGAAGACCATGGACGACACCAGAGATCTTGGAGCGGGTGTCCAGGAACCTCCCGGCGCAGGGGGCTCGGAATGGCCAGAAGGTTGTCCTCGGAACTGGAGAGATCCTCCTCGGCCCCGGATCTGCGGTCCGGGAAGCAGTCCTGTCTATAACCGGTGACCCCGGGAAGTGCCAGGCGGCCGAGAGGAAGTCGGAGGGGGTCGTAGTAGTGACGATGGACAGGACAACACAACCTGTCCGGAGCGAAGGGCCCCTGCTTCACCGGTGCACGACGACGATGTGGAGGGACCCTGATGAGTGCCGAGCTCTCGGCTAAAGCCATCAGCGAAACCGAGAAGGTGGACAAGGTCCGAGCCCTTCAACGCGTGCTCTATCGCAGTGCCAAGCAGGATCCCGCTCGACGCTTCCACGCCCTCTACGACAAGGTCGCCCGCAGCGACATCCTGTGGAGAGCATGGGTCGAGGTGGCAACGAACCAGGGTGCCCCCGGCATCGACGGCGTGACCATCGCGTCGATCGAGGACGGAGGCACAGACGGGGTGAAGGTGTTCCTCGACGGCCTCGCCGCAGCGCTCATGGACAAGACGTATCGTCCGAAGGCGCTGCGCAGGGTCCACATCCCCAAACCGGGCAAGCCGGGCCAGACCCGTCCGCTCGGTATCCCGACGGTGGCCGACCGGGTGGTCATGACGGCGGCCAAGGTCGTCCTCGAACCAGTCTTCGAGGCCGATTTCTCTCCGGTGAGCTTCGGGTTCCGCCCGAAGCGATCTGCCCACCAGGCGCTCGAAGCGATCCGGGTGGCGGCCAACCGGGGAGCCAACTGGGTGCTCGACGCCGACATCAAAGCGTGCTTCGACGAGATCGACCACGACGCCCTCATGGGTCAGGTCGAACGCCGGGTGGTTGACGGTGCGATGTTGAAGCTGCTGCGGAGTTGGCTTCGGGCAGGGGTGTTCGAGGGCGGATTGGTCTCCGACACCGAGTCGGGGACTCCGCAGGGTTCACCCATCTCCCCGTTGCTGGCCAACATTGCCCTCCACGTCATCGACGAGGCTTGGGCCGAGATGGTCAACCTGGGGACGTTGGTCAGGTATGCGGACGACTTCGTTGTCCTTGCCACCAGCCGGAGCCGAGCCGAAGAGGCGAAGCGCCGGATCGAGGAGGTGTTGGTCGGCCTCGGGCTGCGGTTGCATCCCGACAAGACTCGCATCATCAATCTCGCAGGTGGGAAGGACGGCTTCGACTTTCTGGGCTTCCATCACCGGATGACCCCGTCGAAGTTCGGAACTCGCCGCTACCTGTCGAAGTGGCCGTCGGACCGGGCCATGGCCGCAATCAGGGCCAAGATCCGGGATCGCACCAGTCGCCACCTTGCCAGCCGTGAGCTGCGCCACGTCGTCGCTGAACTCAACGCCGTGCTCCGGGGTTGGGGGGCGTACTTCCGCTACGGAAACTCGAACCGGAAGTTCGCCCTCATCGACAGCTACGTGCACTTGCGACTGTCCAAGCTGGCCAGCGTCAAATACGCCACACGAGGCCGTCTTCGGGCCAGTCGGTTCAACTACGGCTGGCTGACCGAACTCGGCATCTATCGGCTCACCGGAAGAGTCAAGCGATGGACGCCTGCGCATGCCTGACGATGAACGGTGTCGGAAAGCCGTGTGCGGGAGAACCGCATGCACGGTTTGATAGGGGGCCGCTGGGGAAGCTGACTCACCCTGCGGGGGCTGCTGGTCCCGGGCCGGTGCGCTGAGAAATGCCACCACGATGGCCTGGTCGGGACCTCAACCGCAGGAGCGATCTGACGAACCAGCGGCCTACCTCACCACCCCTGCCATGATTCGGATAGTGCTTCAGTAGGTCGGTCGGTCCTGGTTGCCCGAGCGACTCGTCACAGCTTCAATAATGAACGCTACCCATGTGCAGGCAAGGGCAACAATCAGGACCGCACCGCCAAAAGCGATTTGGGCTGTGGTCCCCCAAATCCCGTCGGGGATGGCCAATAGCACGGCAAGGGCTACGGCCACAGCCCCCGCCCGAGCCGTCTGGACCCATCGAGCTGTGAACAGAGCACAACAGGGCACCGCAATCAGTAGGCCGATCAGAATGGCGTGGCTGCCTAACAAGATGTCGACGACGGACACGACGAATGCGACAGTGATACTCGCCTTCCAGAGACGATCTGAGGACCACCCCCAAGGGGTGTGATCGTGCCTGTTGGGGGTGGACTCCGAACCCTCATCTTGGGCGGAATTGCCCGAATCCCGTGGGCCATCCGGAGAGGCCATCGAATCCCTCGCTCGTTCGGTACTTGTCGCCGGCAGAATATCGCGAGGCGAGCGTTTGTGGCGATCGGCGCTTTCCGGCGGACCTGACCCAGAGGTGCTGTCTATGGCTCTTACGCAACCGCAAGCAGGGTCGCTACAAATGCCACGTAGGCGCCAATGATCAGCCACCCTGACCAGGGACGCAGACCCCGCCCGACATATGCCAGCACCAGTGTCAGAGCCGTCAGGCCCACATACCAGCCAGCGATCACCAAACCCTGACCCGACAGGTGCGTCAACCCAATGAAGACAGCAGGCAGGAGAAGGCCAACTGCCACATTCAACGTGTTGCTATTCAGTCCTGTACTTAGCGCCGCCTCTCCCCTTCCATTGCGGGCTAAGTGCAGTGCGGCCACGGCATTCGGCAGACTGGTCACGGCCGCAAGTACCAGGCCGCCCACGACAATCTCGGCAATGCCGAAGTGGATACCGAGCGAGGACGCGCCCCGCTCCATTGCCACACTTGCGGCGACCACCACCACGAGCGACACACTCGCAACCAGCGCATCGACAGGCCTGCCACGCTGCGGACGGATCGCGACGACAAGCTCTAGCTCCTCTTCATCGACTGCCGAAAGAAGCCAATTCTTCGATCGGACAGGGAGGGGGAGCCAGTGAAGACCACCGCGGTGTACGCCGAGGAGGACGACGTAGGGCAGCAAGACAACCACTACGAGGAAAAGTCCGACGGCGGGGTTAACGACGGCGGTAACGGAGAGGAGACAGACGAGTGCCACCCACAGAGCGATCGTGCCCCCGAGCCAGACCACCTTCCGATGAAGTGCAAAACCTCCGGCTACCACGGCCCCGAGACCTAACAGCGCAGCAAGATTGAATACGTTCGATCCGATGACGACCCCGGCACCGACCGCTCGTTGGTGTTGGGCGAGGGCCGTAATCGACGCCGTGATCTCGGGCGCGTCAGCTGCGAGAGCGGCAACCATTCCGAGTAGGGCCTCGGAAAGGCCGAATCGCTCACCGACGCGTTCTAACCGGGAAACCAGCACCCAGCTCATCGCGAGGCTGACAACAGCCCCAACGATGAATTCGCCGGTTGAGATTCCGATGCTCACGTCGGCTCCGTTTCGCGATTGAGCACTGTGCCGACCAGGCTTCCCGGCTCTCCAGAATGCAATCTAGCAATTGGTCACGTGCTGCAGCGTGTCCAAAGGCCTACACATCAGTTCCGCCCCCGACGGTCCTGAACCCCCATGGACTCGCCGCCGCTCGGTGGCAGCCATATCCGGCAGCGTTGGTGAGGAGGCACTGTGGGCCGGGCGAGGAAATGCACGACTATGCGGCCATTCCGGTCCTCGGGTGCTCGATGTCGATGCCGCGCCTCAACAGCTTGGTCGTGTAGATGCTTTCCGTGCTGAGGTGCTTCGAAAGAGCCGTCGCGATGCCCACGACGAGCAGAGCCGGCAGAATCAGGGTGAAGTTTCCCGTCATCTCGAGCGCACTAGCCGTCGCCGTCAGCGGGGCTTGAGCGGCAGCACCGAAGACGCCTCCCATGGCAACTACTGCGAAGACTGCAGGTGAGCTGACGGCGTGCCCGAAGACGTGCTGGACGACCGACCCATAGGCCGTCCCGGTCATCGCGCCAATGAAGAGTGACGGGGCAAACACACCTCCCGATCCGCCAATGGAGAGAGTCATACTGGTCGCAACGATCTTGGCTGCCAGAAGCACGAGCAGAAACCACAGGACGTACTGGCCCTCGACCGCTCGTTCCATCACCGGGTAGCCGACGCCGTACATCTCGGGGACCGCCAGAAGCAAAGCCCCCAATGCAAGACCACCGACGGCCGGTCGTGCCCACTCGGGCCGACCACGCCAGAGCGCGTCGACGCCATCCTCCATTCGGTAGAGCACCGACTTGAACGTCCAGCCCAACAGACCTGATACAAGACCGAGGACCGCCAGGAGAAGAAAGACGACGGGGTGTTGGACAACCAGTCCATGCGGCAGGGTGGCGAAGAAGGGTGCCGATCCGAACGCTGCTCGACTCACGAGATCGGCGGCCACGGCGGAGAGGATGGTCGCGAATAGGGCTTCGACAGAGAAGTCACGGAGGATGTTCTCGAAGCCGAAGAAGACACCTGTCAAGGGCGCGTTGAACGTAGCTGCGATTCCTCCTGCGGCACCACACGCAACAAGCACACGCAGCCTGTTCCCCGGCACCTTGAAGAGCTGTCCGAGCGCCGATGCCGCTGCAGAGCCGATTTGGACGATGGGTCCCTCTCGACCAACCGAGCCACCCGTCGCGATGCAAACTGCCGACGCGAGGGCTTTGACGATCGTGACCGGCGGTCGGATGCGTCCCTCATTTTCGGCAACCGCCAGTATTACTTCGGGGACACCGTGACCCCGAGCCTCGGGCGCAAAGCGCTGAATCAGCGGGCCGTAGATCAACCCACCGATTGCGGGGATGACGAGAAGGAACCAGATGCCGAGGCCGGGAAAGTGGAGGCTCGGCACCCGGCCTTGCTGCCCGAACTCGGCGTACCCCGTCGCAAGCCAGGTGAAGCCGAGGATCATCTCCCGAAAAACCACTGCTCCGAGGCCCGACATCACTCCGACCGCGACGGCAAACACCAGGAGGCCGAGCTGGGTAGAGCGCATGGAGCGGGCCATCGCTTCGAGTGAGCGGCCAAACGGGCTGTCTAGAGATCCCAACTGCGCTGCCACTCCCTGTCGGGAACCTCGCCTGCGACCCTGCCAAACGCCTCAAAGGCCCTCACCAGGTTCCCCCGCTCGGATGTCGGCAGGGCTCGCAAGAGTTCCTCGATCTCTTCGCGACGACGCTGCGTGACGTTGTCGACGAGCCGATTGCCGGTCCGAGTCAGATCGAGACGGACTTCGCGCCGATCACTCCCTGCTCGTCGCCGTGAAATGAGCCGCTTTCGAACGAGGCGATCGCAGAGGCGGGTTGCCGTCGAGGGATGAACCCCCAGCGCGACTGCGAGGTCACCAGGTCGCTGGGGCCCGCGGGATGCGAGAACGACAAGGGCACGGTATTGCTGCAGCGAAACCTCTTCTTCGTGGTCTGCGAGCGATCGAGCCGCCACCGACACGAGGACACGGCTGGCGGTCATGACAGCCTCGGTCACTTGGCGCTTCGTGTAGGCAAGGTGAGGGGTGGAGGTGGTAGGAATACAGATAGTGTATCTGTACAAGTACCTTATGCAAAAAGACGCCCATTTGCGGGCGGACAGCAAGCCGAGGCTCAGAACCGAACCCTGCAGGGGCCCCGCCCATCGGCACGCCTCAACATCCCGCTCGGGTATCCCCACAAGGTGTCGTTGTACCGGTTACCCAGTCGAGTAGCCGGGGAAAATCGCACCTCCCGGCTCTCACAGAACCGGACGTGAACCTCTCAGCTCATCCGGCTCTTGCAGGTCGGTTGGGAGTGGCTGCGAGAAGGTGCCAGTGGACGAAGAGCCGGGGATTGCGCTGTTGTTCCTCACGCAACCGGTCCCACGCCATCTGGGGCTTCCCTCGCAGTCGCTTGAACTTCTGCATTGCCCATCTGACCAGATGCTCGTCGATGCGCCTTGCGATGGAATACAACCCGGAGCGAGAGAAGGCTCCGTAATAGTTGATCCAGCCTCGGACCTGGGGGTTGATGCCATGGGCGATGCCGGACAGGTCCGTGCCACTGCGACGGTTGAGGTGCCAGTCCCTGATCTGCTTGCCCTTCGCCTTCTTCGCCTTGGCACTCATGGCCGGTGAGAAGCTCATGAAGAACCCCCGCCGACCCTTGGCCAGGCGACCCTGGAAGGTGTAGCCGAGGAAGTCGAAGCTGGTGTGCTCCGAGGTCCCCCGGCGGTGCGTGTCCTGGCAGTACACGACCTTCGTCTTTTCAGGGTGCAGCTCGAGTCCAACGGACCCGAGCCGTTCAGCGAGTGCGGCCCACAGAGACAGGGCCTTTGCCTCGGTGTCGCAGTGGATCACCACGTCATCCGCGTAGCGCTCGAATGGACTGCCGGGGTGGTCCCGGTCCATCCATCTGTCGAACGCATAGTGCATGAAGAGGTTGGCGAGCAGCAGCGAGATCGGGGACCCTTGCGGGGTCCCCTTCTCCCGTGCCACCAGAGTCCCGTCTGGCATCTGCATGGAGGCGGTGAGCCACCGTTCGATGTAGAGCAGGACCCAGCGTTCGTCGGTGTGGTGAGCGACCGCTCTGAGCAACAGATCATGGGGAACGCTGTCGAAGAAGGCCCGGACGTCGATGTCCAACACCCAGTCCTTCTTCCAACAGCGCTGACGAGCAACGGCCAGTGCGTCATGGGCACTGCGTCCCGGACGATAGCCATAGCTGTCACGGTGGAAGATCGGCTCAAGCTCCTCTTCCAGCAGCATCGCAGCTGTCGTCTGAGCGATGCGGTCCACCGTGTTCGGCACGCCTAACACCCTGACCCCTTTCCCATGGTCCTTCGGTATCTCCACCGCCCGCACCGGCCCGGGGAAGTAGCTCCCCGAACTCATCCGGTTCCACAGCTTGTAGAGGTTGTCCCTCTCGTTGTCCGGCGAACCGTTCGATGCTGACGGAGTCCACGCCCGGCGCACCATTGTTTGCCTGGACCTTCATCCACGCCTCGTAGACGAGGCGCTTGTCGATCTCACACGACTTCATTCCCGACTGTGGTCCGTCCATCAGCTCCTCCCCCGAAGGGTTGACCGATCGATGACCTGACCTGCCCAGCCCCTTCGCTCCAGCCCCATTACAGGGCCTTCATCGCTACTACGGGCTGGTCCGCCCCTGTGCCTCGCATCGGTACTCTCCCCCACGTGGCCGTGGCCACACTGGGTTCTCCCTCTTGACGACCAGGGGGCCGACGGCACCCATTTCGACTGGCCGTTCGTATCGAGACGACAGGTTCTCCTGTTCCATGCCAGGGCCTGCAACAAGCTCACGCCACCTTTACACCGGACACCGCCAGGGCCACGAGCAGGCAGCTCCCTGGCTCCGGACACGCCGAAGGGCGCGCCCTTGTCCCGAGGCAGGCGTGCGGCCCCGGTTTCGATGTCATCGTTCACATTCACGATGCGTCAGCAGTGGTTTACGCATGTTCGTCTTCTCGTTGCTCACCTGACCCGCTGGTAGCGGGCCCTCTCCGCAGTCGCTTCCCACCCCGGCTCTTGACCGGCATGACACTGCGGCGGTTCGGGATCTCCGCCTGCACGGCGAACCCGGAGGGCCTGCCTCCATCCCTGGCACAGCACGGTTCGTGCTGGCGATCTTCTACATCGTCATCACTCCCCTTTCAGGACGCACCACGCCCACAGGTGCCGGTCATGGGCAGTCGGCCATCAGCAACCGCTTGCGCCCTGGCCAGCAGCAGGGCCGACGCTGGCCTTCCTCGAGTTCCTCCTGGGTCCGACGAATGCGGCGTTCTCTGGTCATCTCCTCCTTGGCATCCTCGACCCAGCAGATGAACTCGTTGCGGGCTAGAGGCGTGATGTCCTCCCAGGCGTCTAGCGCCTTGGAGTTGGCGATCAGCTCCTTACGCAGGTCTCCGGGAAGCTCGTGCACCGCCCCACCGGGCACTAGCGCGCTACTCCGCGATCAACCTTCGGGAAGATCGGCAAAATCGCGCTTGGCTTGCCGATACCAACCCATACCTTTGATGGGGTTCTTCCACCGACCCTTCATCTCCTTCAAGGCACCTTCGTGGGTCGTGTCACCGTTGGCGACCATCTCTTTGAGGTGTCGATCTTGCGCCTTGATGACCTCGTCTGCAGTCATGCCTTGGTGCGGAGACTCGCACGGGCCCCCAAGTTGCTCACATGTCATGGTCTTCATGATGCTCGCTTCCTTTCACTGTGTCTGACTGTCGATTGTCTGCCAACGTGGTCCTCGCACATCACCGCATCGGCTTCGCCCGTACGCGGACGATGTCCATAGTCGCCAGGACATCTGGGTCAGCGATCAGCTCGACCTCGTGCACCAGGCCCGCATCGTCGAGATGGAAGACAAATGCGACTTTGGTCGACCCAGCTTGGATCCACGCGGCACCCAGCTGACCGTCGATGGTGACCGGTGCCGCTCCCCGGGTGCCGTTGAAGCGAGCAGCCACGGCTGCTGCCCCCTCGTACGCGGATTCCGAGCCCATCCTTTGCCCGACCAGGTCCGCACGCATGACGGCGTCGGGCGCGAGCAGCGACAACAAGGTGGCAAGTTCCCCACCACGGGCCGCAGTGAGGAACGCGTCGACGACCCGCTGGCTCTCGGCACGCGCTGCCTGCGACGGGGCCGGCTCCGGCTTGCCCTGCACCTTGCGCCGTGCCCGGCTCGCCAACTGGCGTACAGCGGTACCCGAGCGTCCCATGACAGCGCTGACCTCGTCGAACGGATACCCGAACACGTCGTGCAGGACGAACGCTGCCCGCTCGGCCGGTGCCAGGGCATCAAGGACGACCTGCATCGCGTCGCCCGTCATCTCGGCGAGCAGCGCGTCGGCCTCAGGGTCAACCGGAGCACGGTCGGGGGGAGCCACGGCTTCGATCACCGACCTGGTACCCCGCTTGCGTATCTGGTCGAGGCAAAGCCGCGTCACGACGGTTGTGAGCCAGGCGGGGAGGTCGTCGACGGCGTCGGTGCGGGAGAACCGTAGCCAGGCTTCCTGAAGGATGTCGTCAGCATCGGCTTCCGACCCGAGTATCCGGATGGCGATCGCGGTCAACCGGGGCCGCTCGGCGTCGAAATCGGTCACTTCCATCGTGGTCACACCATATTGACGCAGGGCAACCCGAGAATGTGACCACCCGGTTAAGATTCGTGAGGAACCCTGGGTGGCACAAGGAACGCGCTCGCACACCTTGGGTCAACTCCAAAGCTTGGAGTTGACACGCAAGTGCCGAACTGACCGTCTATCCGCAGGCGATCCGGTGAGCATCCCCCGGTTTGACGGACACCTGAACTGAGGTGGTAGCACCTCGGGAAGAAGTCCTTGATGCCACGACCTCATCCTCCGGAGTTCCGCGCTCGAGCTATCGAGCTGGCCAGAGAACGGGCCAAGCCGATGTCCGCCCTGGCCCACGATCTCGGGATCTCGGAGAGCTGCCTGCGCAACTGGGTGGCCAAGGCCGACGTCGACGAGGGCCGCAAGGACGGGGTCACCTCGTCCGAGCGGGCCGAGCTGGTGGAGCTGCGTCGCAAGCTCCGGGTCTCGGAGATGGAGAACGAGATCCTCCGACGAGCGGCTGCCTATTTCGCCAGGGAGAACATCCTCCCAAAATGACGTACACCTTCATCGCCCAACGCTGCGCCGATCTGCCGGTGGCCGCGTGTTGTCGGGCCATGAGGGTGTCGACCTCGGGGTTCTATGCCTGGCAAGCCAACCCGGTGTCCGACCGGGACTGGCAGGACGCCAACCTCACCAACACCATGTTCGACATCCATCGGATGTCACGGCGCTCCTATGGTTCGCCCCGGGTCCACGCCGAGCTGGTGCTCGGCCAGGGCCGGCGCTGTTCCCGCAAGCGGGTGGCACGGCTCATGGCGGAGGCCGGCATCGTGGGCATCCACAGGCGGAAGTTCCGGGGTTGCACCAAACGGGATCCCGACGCCACCCCGGCCGAGGACCTGGTCCAGCGCAACTTCAACCCGACCGAGCCGGACCGTCTCTGGGTCATGGACGTGACCGAGCATCCGACCGGTGAGGGCAAGGTCTATCTGGCCGTGGTCCTCGATGCATTCAGCCGAAGGGTGGTGGGCTGGTCCATCGCCGATCACATCCGCTCCGAGCTCGTGGTCGACGCCGTGCAGATGGCGCTCTGGCGGAGGCAACCACCCAAGGGTCGCACCGTGGCCCATTCGGACCACGGATCTCAGTACACGTCTTGGGCCTTCGGTCGCCGGCTCCGGGCCGCAGGGCTGCTCGGCTCCATGGGCACCATCGGGGACTGCTTCGACAACAGCGCCGTGGAGAGCTTCTTTGGGACCCTGCAGATCGAGTTGCTCGACGAGCACCGCTGGGAGACACGCAAGCAGTTGGCCCTCGCCATGTTCGACTGGATCGAGACCTGGTACAACCCGTCGAGGCGGCACTTCTACTGCGAAATGCTCAGCCCCGTCGACTTCGAGACCCGACACGCCATCCAGACCGCGGCGTGATCAAAAACCATGCCCTCAGATCGCCGCAGAGGCTCGCGATGCTGGTCCGCGCTACAACACACCGGACGGATCGAAGCCTTCAACGGAGACCGTCACCCCACAACCAACCTGTCCGCTGGACCGGGGGAAGCTCACCGGGGCAGGTGAGGGACCGATGTGCGTTCGATCATTCGATCTGCGGTGTCGGGGTTGTTTCTGGCAATCGCCGCACTGCGGCACAACCCGATAGGTGATCTCGGAGTCCCGCGGGACCTCATGTGTCTGCGTCTGAGCAGTCAATACCGCCTCCGGCGCGACGGAGGGTGAGGTTCCGGCTAAGCATCGTCGCCCACCGGAACCCCACCCGCTCAACAGCAACTCAACTGACGGTCATGGTTCAGGGCAAGGAGATCAACGAACCGGGATTGATGAGGAACGCTGGGTACGGACCCCATCCCGCCGCACAGGTGCTCACGACATTGGTCCTGAGGCCCACCAGGGGATGAACGGACGGAGTGAACGAACCTGTCCCAGCCCAGGAGGTGCCCGACGTGGCCGGAAGCACGATGTTGTCCGTGGGGGCCCCGGAGACGATGTGAGCAGTCCCGCCCGTAAAGGTGACGGTTGTCGGTGCGATTGCCGGCACCGAGATCCAGGTGTAATGGACCTTGATCACGCCGATGGTATCCGACCCCTTGAATACGGCACATTTGTTGGCAAGTAATCCCGTACTCAGGGGAACCATGGTGCCTGTTCCAGTGATGCTGACTCCGGTGATACTGACGGGAGACAACGATCCAGTGGAGTTAGGTGCCTGGGCGGCGGAGAAGCACCCGCCGGTAGCGGTTGCACCGAACGAGATGTGAAGGGGGGTTGCACTTCCCGCCAGGGTCAACGAAGGCGTGAACGTACCCTTCCCGCTGACACTGCACACGACTGAACCGGTCGCGTTAGGTGCAAGCGCGCTCGCCACACCAGAATCGAAGACGCCAAGGAGTGAAGCGGACACTACGAGAGCGGCCGAGACTGCTATCAATCTACGTTTCACGTTTCCCCCTGTTCGCCGAGGCAAACTGGACTCTCATCCGGATTCGCCGCCGGGGATTGGACTCCGACAGCCCTCGGCCGCGGAAGAAGCGGATCTCGCTTCGCGGTGACCCTAGTGGTTCGGCTACCCGGCCGCCCGAGGAAGCTGGACTTTGCGGATGCCACTCCGCTGATCGCTGCGACCACGTCTCGCTTCCGTGGTCAAGGGCAACCTTGCGCGCGGGACGCGGCCGGTGAGCGGCGTGTTCTTCCGAGTGGGAAGGTGGTCGGCTGACCGCAGCCCGCTCAGAGCCGAATGCCCGTATTCCCAGGTCGGCCCCCATCCGTGCGGCCACGAGCGCCGGAGATGTGCGCCGAGTAGCTTTTGGCCAACCGACTAGGGAAGGTGGATCCCAATGGTTCGCAAAGCTGCACTCGTTGCCGTGGCTGTGTTCATCCAAGCGGGCATCGTCGTCGGAGTCTCCGGCACGGCGTGGGCGGTGCCACCAAGGCTTATTGGCACAACCAACTGCGCAGTGTTCAAGGGCACAGGCAACTTCGGGCCCAAGCTCACAGTGGCTGGGACAAGCCCCGCGGTAAAGATCTCGTTCACTGGAACGCTCGCCGGCTGCGTTGGCGTGAACAAGCGCAACGGTGTTGGGGCACCCGTCACGATCACGGGAGGGACGGTGACCGGCTCTGGGTACTTCACGGGCACCAATGCTTCCAAATGCGCAAACTTTGAAGGTCCCCCACCAGCAGCGGGACCGACCGACAGGGTAGGCCGGATCACGATGACAGTGAATTGGGCAGTTGTAGGACCCGCCGTGCAGGCCTCGAACGTCACGTACGGCGTCGGCATCTATCACGACCCAACGCTCCCGTTGGCTATGTGGCTCGAGTTGGGTCGGCCGCTGGAGCCGGCGCCGGTCGTGGGATCGTTCTTTACCAGTGTGATCCAGCACACGATCATGAAAATTACAACGAACCTGGCACACTGCTCGGTGGGCTCGGCGTTCGCCTTCCCTGCCGGCATCATGAGGTTCTGACTCGGGCCCTTTTCGGCTAAACCCCTTGAACTCGGGATCTGTTTTCCTGGCAAGTTCCGACAGATGAGACGGCCAACGTGGCGTGTACCGTCGTGAACTGACGCTGGAGCGCCGAGGCGGTTATCCACGCGCCCGAATGTGCCGATCACGGGCAGTGAGCTACCAGCAAGCACACGCCGGCCGATAATGCGCCCCGAGCCGGCGATCGGGGCGCTCTATGGAAAGCTCTGTGGCGTGAGGCCGTCGGCAGCCGGGGTGTGGGTCGCAGTCATTTCAGTTCTGTTCCTGGCTGCTGCATGCGGTCGTGGAGCATCAGAACCTGCGGAGATCTGGCCCGCGACCTCGACGACCACCAAGACCATAGTTCTGACTGCAGAAAAGGTCTCGGTCTCTCCCCGGATAGGACTTCAGGATGGTCAGCAAGTGACCGTTCACGTCCAGGGGGTCAGGCCGGGAGTGCCGGGCATCAAGTTCTTCCTGTCGGAATGCGAGTCACCTTTGCAAGTCAATCCGCTGGGGTGCGGAAACCAGTTGGCTGCCCAGCCCTTTGGTCTCACCGACAGCAACGGAGATGGATCGGGGTCGGCATCCTTCACTGTCCAATCAAGTGCTGCAACAGGGCCTCTCAGTTCGGTATTGGTCCCTTGCGCCGGAACATGCGTGATCGTGGCGACCACGGGAGCCAACGGCATCTACGCCTTTGTACCCATCGCTTTCGCCCAGTAGCTGCTGCCCCATCCATCCGGTCACAGTGGTCAGGGACGAAGGTGCCGCCGTCGGTGGATTAGGGGATGGTCGCCAGCTACCTAGCCGCGGCTATCGCGTCTCGAGGCCCGTCTCGGCGTGGTCCCCCACATGATGCTGTGGCGTGTTCCTCACGACGCGGGCGGCTTCAGCAAGTCTCGCAGACCCGGCTCCAAGTCGGAGTAGGAGAAGGAGAACCCGCTCGATTCCAGGACTGCGGGCCGCACCCGGGCGCTGGCAAACAGAAGGGCGTCGGCGAGTTCGGAGCCCAACAGCAGCCTCGGGGCGAACCTGGGTACAGGTAGCCGGGCCGGTCGGGACAACACCGCGCTCGAGGATCCGGGTGAACTCGCGGTTGGTGACAGGGTTCGGCGCCGTCACATTTACCGGCCCGTGCACGTCGTTCTCCAGCAACCACTCAATTGCCCGGACCTCGTCGTCGAGGGTGATCCAGCTCCACCACTGGGCCCCGGACCCGAACCTCCCGCCCAGGCCGAGTTTGAACAATGGCAGCAGTTTGGGAAGCGCCCCTCCTTTTCTACTCAGTACGATGCCGGTCCGAGCAGACACCACTCTGATACCGACCTTGGCGGCGGGGGCCACATCGGCCTCCCAGCCCACGCAGAGAGAGGCCAAGAAGTCGTCACCGGGTGGGCTCTGCTCGGTGAGGACCTCGTTGCCACGGTCACCGTAGATCCCGATTGCCGACGCGCTCACCAGCACCCGAGGCCGGCGATCCAGATCAGCCAGCGCGCCAGAGAGCAACGCGGTCGAGCGGATACGGCTCTCGACGAGCGTTCGCTTGCGAGCGTCACTCCAACGGCTATCGCCGATGCCTGCACCGGCAAGATGGACCACCGCGTCAGCACCTTCAAGGCTACCGGAATCGATTGTGCCGGCCTCGACATCCCAGCGAAGGGCAAGCTCACCAGGGCGAACCGGACGGCGCACAACCCTGACCACGTCATGGTTGTGCTCGCCTAGAAGGGAACACAGGGCTTGCCCGATCAGGCCGCTCGATCCCGTGACCACGACCCGCATTGACCTCGCAGCATAGGTCCCCCTTACGGCTGTCTGCTTATCCCACTACCGGGGTATGGGGCACCCGCTTCCCGTGTTGGAATGGGCGCAGCGTCAGTGGTCATCGGGTGGCGACCGTGTCCTTGCAGCACGTCAGGCGAAATTGCCTCCAGGTCTGAGTTACCCTGCTATCAGCGCTCGACTGGGATGTGCAGATAAGCAGAGGGGGTGGGCAAGTGATCCGCAAACTGCTGATGGTCGCTGCAGTGACCATTGTTCCCGTCGGGGCCGTATTGGCACCGGCGCCACTGCCGGGGCCGGCACTAACGCGTTCTCCGGGGCAGGCTCAGCTCTCAGCCGCTGAACAACTGGTCCAACAGCTCATCCACCTGCTCTTTGTACCGAAAGAGCACGGTCAGTGTTCCGAGGTCCCATCGGTGCGGTATCCCAGCATCAAGCAGTGAGGCTGTTGCTTTTCCGCGCATCTCGTATGTCCAGTACGGAGTCTCACAAAACCACAAGTCTCCGGTGTATCGGACCTCCTGATAGGTCCACTCCAACTCCTGCATCCGCCGACGGGCCTCGACCTCGATCGGGTCACCGGGGTCCACGAACCGATCCGAGTGGAAGGTTTGCGCGAGGACAAGGTAGGCCTCCTTCGCCTCCTCGGGTGATGCATCCACCGGGACTCCCAGGACCTCATGCGCTGCGG
The DNA here is from genome assembly GCA_963753905.1 of uncultured Acidimicrobiaceae bacterium. Taxonomy (GTDB): domain Bacteria; phylum Actinomycetota; class Acidimicrobiia; order Acidimicrobiales; family RAAP-2; genus Bog-756. The sequence continues at coordinate 1,393,154 of CAVWDZ010000001.1, forward strand.
TCATGGCCCCGCCTCTTATCGCCCATGGCAACACGGCACTTTCGGACGGTCCAGGTTGCCAAGCGAGTATCGCTCAGTGACCACTCAGTGACCACCGTCAGCAAGCGCTGCCGGCGACCTGGGCTCAGGGTGCGCAACCCGACCAGCCGGAGATGGGTGCTCGGAGGAGTGACCGCTCGAATCCGTAGTGGTCGGTGTCGAGCCTGCGGTCGTCGTCGTTGATGGGGCGACCGGTTCGTGCGAGGCCGGAGTCGTCGAAACCGGGTCCTCCGAGTCACCTGATTGCTTGTCGCCTCCCTTACCAGCATGACCGTGACTCTTCGTATTGCCGTGGCCGTTGCCCGGCGCTGAGCCAAAAGAGTTGCCCGGCGAGTGACCTGAAGAGTTGCTCGACGCTGAGCCAGAAGAGTTGCCCGGCGTATCCGGGCCGTCCGTCGAGTCGGAACCGGTCCCGGCCTGAATCGGCTTGCCACAGCGGGACTGACCCACGTTGGGGTCCTGGGTATGACTCCGCACGTACTGGCCATGGTTCTTGTAGGTGCCACCACACTCGGGGCCGTTGTAGCGCTGAGGTCCGCCCGGAACATGCACCCCGACAGTCGAAAGGACCGTGTGGGCGACGCCCTGTGCGGGGCCGGGCAGGGCGCCGGCGCTGGCCAGTCCGGCACTCCCCACGAGGATCCCGATCCCGAACGCCGCACCGACCTTGACCTTGGTAGAGAACGGGGTTCGGGCACGCACGCCGTCCATCTGGGTCAGATGGCGGTTGGCTGTCACCGGGTCGATCGGCTTTCTCCCCAGCGCCCGGAGGGAGTCGATGACAGGCTGGTGCTCTTCCATACCTCCTACAGCGTCTGGCGGGCCTCGGAGGATACGGCCTGTGCCAAATTGGCCAAGGCTCGGTGTTGGAGGGCCTTCACGCCGCCCGTCGTGCGCCGGGTGATGCGGGCGACCGCCTCGATGGGCAGGTCGGCCACGAAGCGAAGGAGAACCACTTCCCGCTGCTCGGGCGTGAGCCGGTCGATTGCAGACACCAGTGCCGGGTCGAGTGGCTCCTCCTGAGCCGGTCCCGGCAGGTCCGGGGCGGCTCCGCTGGCGGTCACCGGTCGTCGAGAACGCCGTCGGGCATCGTCGACGACCCGATTACGGGCGAGGGTAAAGATCCACTTCCGCACGGCAACTTCGTCGCCGCGCACGCCCCGCACGTCGCGGGCGACCTGGAGGAAGACCTCGCCCAACAGGTCTTCGGGATCCGGCACGCCCTGGGCCCGCAGGTAACCGAGGACGGCTGGCGCGAATTCCCGGTAGAGAGCTCCGGCATCCCGGGGCGACGTACGCTGGATGATCACTCTCCTTCATCGACGCATCAACGAAGGCCCTTGACTGCCCTAGTACCTCGAGCCTGTTGATGTCCCTGTCATCGGTCAGAGAAACCGGGGCACTTGCCCAGGGACCGATCACACTGGTTGCCCAACGGTGGAACAATCCCTGGCATGGACGAGTCGCCGGAACTGCAACACAACACACACTGGAGGATGGCTGTCTGGGCCCTCCGGGTGGGGTACATCGGGCTGGTCGTCGCCATAGCGGGCCTCATCGTGATGTCCTCGGGATCCACGCCGTGGGTACTGGCCGTGGGAGTGATCATCTGGCTCTCCGCCGCCGCCGTGACGTTGGCCGGGGTCTTCTTGTCCCGGCACGAGCTTCGCGAGCCACGACCTGGGTACTGGTCGATGCGGTTCACGCTCATCCACGACACGATCCACGCCCAGTCGTCTGGCGAGCGGACCTGAGAGCCTTCCCGTGGCGGCGTCCGCCCTGCGACAGTCTCCCGATCTGCCGGAGCCTCCGATGAGATCAGTGAACCGCGACGATGAGGTCCTGCATCCGGTTGAACCCTGGATGGACGGGCTCGATGATGCGTAGCCCACTGGATGAGTGTGCTTCGCGCACAAAACTCTCCCGATAGCCGATGCCGGCCTCTGGAACATCTGGGTCCCGGGCCGCAAAGGCTGCCGATGGATCGTGGACCATGTGCGCAGCCTGGGCGTGGGCGTAGCCGGACGGCTCATCGTTGAGGAGGAACCACGTCGTGTAGCTGATCCCTCCGGGCCGAAGGACTCGCTTGATCTCACGGAGGTACTGCTCGGTGGCATCGGGCATCAGGTGCGTGAACACGGAGTGGGCGATCGCAAAGTCGAATGACTGATCAGGATACGGAAATTCGAATTCGGCAGCCGACGGGAGCGTCGGATCTGAGGTGTAGTGCTGATTGAAAAGGGGCGTGTACGTGAAATGGAAGTTTGGGAAGAGTGGGGTAATTGCGGTCTCGCACCATCGCACCGTTTCCTCGACGACATCGAAGCCCTCATACCGAGCGTCCTTGTTGAGATAGTCACAGAGGTAGCGGGCAGTACGTCCGACTCCGCATCCGATATCGAGTACGTCGTGATCAGGGCGCAAACCGGCCACGTTCATCCGTCCCATTCCGACAAGGGCTACGTCCTCAAATGCGGCTGCCCTCCCCACAGTGCCCCTCAACCTCTGGTCTGGCATCGGGATCTTCATCTCCGCCGGAAACAGACGAACGTGTTGCGAGGCGTCTTTGGGCTTCGCGCCGGAGAAGGTACGGCTCACTGCATGCTTCACCCGGGAGCCGTAGGTTCGAATACTCGTTGCTCGGGTCACGGCTCCACCCTCCACAGTGTGCTTCGGTCATGGTCTTCCTATCACTGGTCGGACCGTGGCTGATGATCCCGCGTCTCTCCGAGGATTCATGGTTCTCCGGAAATGTGCTGGTCCGGCCTTCTGCATCCTTGAAGAGGCGGTGGTGTATCGGTCCCAGTCCGATGATGCTATGCAGGGAGTTCGTAGACGGTATCGAGGCGGCTGTTGGTGACCCAGACCTGACCTCCCGCCGAAGAGACGTCGGAGTACCAACTGCCGTTGGCGGGGCCGAACGCGAAGGTCTGTGCGACCGAACCGTCCGAGGCGTTGAGCTCGGTGACCGAGTACTCGAGCCCTCTCCGGTTCGACACCCAGATGTGGGTTCCATCTGCGGAGACACGAAGGGCGCCCCAGGGGATATGAATCGTTCGAACGACCACACCGGTCGAAGCATCGAGCTCGGTGATCGTATTCCAGGTCGGCCCGTTCGCCACCCAGACGTTTGTGCCGTCCGAGGAGATTCCGGTGACCGAATAGCCCGCAGCAATGGTACGGACGACCGATCCGGTGGACGCATCGATCTCTGTGACGGAGGGTACGACGCCCTCTCCCCCGCCCACCCACACATGGGTGCCGTCCGAGGAGATTCCACGGGGATAGGGCACAACGGGAATGGTCCGGACGAACGAGCCGTCCGAGGCGTTGAGCTCGGTGACGGTGCTGTCCTCGAAATTCGCCACCCAGGCGTGTGTCCCGTCAGAGGACACGGCTGACGGGCTGTCGCCCACAGGGATGGTCTGCACCAGGGAGCCGTCCGAGGCGTTGAGCTCGGTGACCGTATTGCCTACCGTCGACGTGCCCTGCTTCGTCACCCAGACGTGGGTGCCGTCTGAAGTGATGCCCGAGGGACCCAATCCCACCGGGATGGTCTGGACAATCGCATCAGTTGCAGCGCTGATCTCCGTCACCGAATTGTCTTGTTGGTCGGTCACCCAGACGTGAGCGCCGTCCGAGGAGATATTGAGCGGACTCCGAGTGCGGCTTCAGACAGAACGAGCAGGATGCCGTGACACGGTCTTGGCTGACTGCCATGAGGTTCCCCCGGTGTTGTCGGCCCTTCTGTTGTCAGGACACACCGTACAACGTCAGGGGTACCCTGACAGGGCGGGCAGTTTGCCTGCCTCTCCGGCGCCCGATCCAGTGCGGTTCGTCCGACACGCTGCGCGAACCGATCGACCCTGTCGGGAGTCATACGTGTCCGTGGGACACTCCCCCAGCGTTCCCGGTTCTTCGGCGCGTCGAAGAGGTCGGACGACGAGCCTGAACCCGTTCAGGGCACCGGCGCTGTGCGTCCTGGCGGTCATCGGAGCCGCTTGCGGAGGGGCTGGGCGATCACTCCCTCCGAGGGCGACAAGTCGACCGGTGACCTCAGCGTCGCTCGAGCAAGCCGTGAGGGCGGGTCAGCTGATCCTGCAGCTTCCGTCCTCCTGGTCGGTCGGCTCCGGAACGTGTCGATGCGGCTGGGGAACACCCGACACGGCGACGCTGGACAACGGCCCGCAGCCAGGAGGAGTGCTCTGTAGCTGTCCGATGGAACGCGCAGATGTGGCATCCGGTCTCCACCTCTATGAGGGGTCGACCGGCCTCATTCCGGGTGGCGAGCCCCAGGTCATCAATGGTCTCCAGGCTCTCGTCTCGGTGGATGCGACCACGGCGACCGTGACCGCCACCTTCCCGGGAGTGGATCAGTGGATCACGATCAGCCCGGCCCCGCCTCCTGGCACGCCTTCCGCCCGACGAGGACAGGTGGCCCTCGAGACGCAGATCCTGGAGACGGTCAAGAGCGACCCCGGCAGCCTGGGGGTTGGCTGACCCCTACTGACCTCGGGGTCTGGCCCGGTCGCCGGCCAGTTACCGGGTCACTTCCCGCCGGTCCGCATGGCATCGTGGGGCTCCGTCTGAACACATGAATCCGCAGCCGCCCGCCCGCGAGGCACGGATTATGTCAAGCCGTGGCTGTCGAATCCCTCAAGATCGAGGCGGCCTGGGACGATATTGGGAACGTAGGTGACAGGTCTGCGCGGGCGCCAGAGGGTCTCAACGACAGCGAGTGCATCTCATGATGTGTGAACGATGAGAAAACCCACCCCCACCAGCACCGATCTGTTCATTCCCAAGAAGTCCGCCGTTTCGCGTGGCAAGGGACTCTTCACCGGTCCGGTGAGACGGATGAAGGATCGCGAGCGGTCGGTCAAGACGAGCGCGCTCGACGCTCAGAACCTTCAGGACTGGCGGGAGCGGCAGGAGCAGAAGCACGAACAGATCCGGTCGATCATCGCCAACCGGACATTCGAGACCTACTTCCAGCCCATCGTCGATCTGCAGAGCGGCCGACCGGTCGGGGCAGAGGCACTGTCGCGCTTCGCACCGCTCCCCGTGCGAGCGCCCGATGCCTGGTTCGCCGAAGCTGCGTCGGTCGGGCTCGGCGTAGAACTCGAGCTGGCTGCGCTCGAAATGGCGATCGGTCAACTGCGCGACCTGCCCGCGAACCTGTATCTGTCCGTCAATGCGTCGGTGCCGACGCTGATGTCCGAGCAGTTCCGGGCGATCATCGCTGCGGTTCCCGCTGAGCGGATCGTCATCGAGTTGACCGAGCATGCCGAGGTCGCCGACTATGAGCAGCTCGAACAGAGCATCAAGGGGATTCGCTCGACGGGCATCCGGCTCGCAGTCGATGACGCTGGTTCTGGTTACTCCAGTCTCCAGCACATCCTCAATCTGCAGCCGGATGTGATCAAGCTCGACATCGGCTTGACCCGAGGCATCGACCAGGATCCGGCGCGGCTGGCTCTGGGTCGGGCGTTGCTCAAGTTCGGGTTCGATGCCTACCGGGCATCGATCGTCGCCGAGGGCATCGAGACAGTCGGCGAATACGAGACCCTGCGCTCCCTGGGGTGTCCTGCCGGTCAGGGGTTCTACCTCGGAAGACCGAGCAGACTCGCGATCCAGCACCTCGCGCCGATCGCCCCGATGCCGCTGCTCGCCGAACGGCTCCGGCCTGTGAGCAACGGCTCGGTGGCAAACGGTTCGCTGGCGAACGGCACGGCGAAGACCGGACCCGCGACCAACGGCCGGACCGGACCTGTGGACGACCAGGACGGGTTGGACTCCGCCGACGAGTTCCCGGAAGAAGAGAACGCCCGGTCTCTCTATCGTCGGGCCTGACCGGACGGCCGATCGCCGGTCAGGAGGCCAGTCCGACGATCGGCTTGTTGAGGGTGATCGCCCCGGCGGATCCGTGGAAGGCGGCGTCACCGAAGGAGAAGATCCCCCCGTCCGAGGCGACCAGCCAGTAGCCCTGGCCGTCGAAGGTACTGCTCATGCCCACGATCGGCTTGTTGAGGGCGATCGCCCCGGTGGAACCGTGGAAGGCGGCGTCACCGAAGGAGAAGATGCCCCCGTCGGAGGCGACCAGCCAGTACCCCTTGCCGTCCGGGGTGGACGCCATGCCCACGATCGGCTTGTTGAGGGCGATCGCCCCCGTCGAGCCGTGGAAGGCCGCGTCACCGAAGGAGAAGATGCCCCCGTCGGAGGCGACCAGCCAGTACCCCTTGCCGTCCGGGGTGGACGCCATGCCCACGATCGGCTTGTTGAGGGCGATCGCCCCCGTCGAGCCATAGAATTTCGCGTCACCGAAGGAGAAGATGCCCCCGTCGGAGGCGACCAGCCAGTAGCCCTTGCCGTCCGGGGTGGACGCCATGCCCACGATCGGCTTGTTGAGGGTGATCGCCCCGGTCGAGCCATGGAAGGAGGCGTCCCCGTAGGAGAAGATGCCCCCGTCGGAGGCGACCAGCCAGTACCCGTTGCCGTCCGGGGTGTCGGCCATCCCCACGATCGGCTTGTTGAGGGTGATCGCCCCGGTGGAGCCGAAGAACCCGGCGGTTCCATAGGAGAAGATCCCCCCGTCCGACGCGACGATCCAGTACCCGGTGGAGCCCGATGCGATCTGTCCGCCTGCGGTACATGCCTTCGAGTAGACGCCCTGCCACGTGAGTGAGAGCTCGACTGTTTTGACGTCGCTCGTGTCGCCCTGGATGGTGATGATGAATTGCGGGAGCGGAGTGGAGTTCGTGAGTTTCAGAGGCGCAAGGCTGATGCTCCCGTTCGAGTCGACCGACTCAGTGGGAACACCCGGGAGCGCTCCCCCGGTACTCGACTCGAATACGACCGTCGCAGACGTGTAGTCGGAGCGTGCGGGCTGAAGGATCTGCATCGACGTGTACTGGGTCGGGAGGCACGTCGACCCGGGTGCGACGATGCTGCTGGATTGCATGACGATCGGGCCCTCGGGGCACGGGCCACCGGTGGTGGCGTCGAAGTTCTGGATCTGCCAAACGCCGTGGTCCGAGTTCACCCAGAGACACGCGGGCCGCAGGGGGTCCGGATTGACCGTGTAGAGGAGGGCCAGTCCCGAGAGGGCCTTGGGGTAGTTGGGACAGTCAGAGGAGGTCGCATAGTCGTAGCAGTCGACGGCCGTGGTGTTCCAGTTCGGGACGTAGACGTTGCTACCGATCGTCACCACTTTGCCGTTCACCAGATTGTTCCCACCGATCGCGGCGGCCATCCCCGTTGGCGTGGTGACGAGGGACCCGGTGGACAGGGAATAGCAGGGGTTCCCGGTCACCGGGAGGCAGAACCCGGTCGGAGTTCCCGAGGGGTTCAACAGCGGGAACGGCGATCCGCCGACTGCGGTGACGATCAATGGCAGTGCCCAGCAGGCCGAGTGGGTCGAAGCGTTGAAGCAGTACAGGAGCGTCTCTGTGGCCCCGACCACCTGGACGATGACGTCACTGCCGCTCACTCCCAGCGGGTAGGACGAGGGGAACGCGGCGAGCTTCTGTCCAGCCATGGCCACGTTGTAGGTTGCGCCGCCTGCGCAGGCAGAGTCGGTGGCGACGTTGAAGCACAGGAGGCGGTTCTCCGTGCCTCCGCCGCCTCCGGCACCTGCGCCGCCTACCTCGTTGAACGAGTACCACTCATTGCCGACCTGGACCGGCGCCGAGAGCCCGGCGGTGCCGCTCGAGTTGAGGGATGCGTCCCCCGCTGCGCTCAACTGCGTGTAGCCGCAGAAGAGCTGGGCCCCGGTAGCCGAAGCGGGTTCGGTCGTATCGATGCACACCACCCCGGCGGAGAAGTTGGTGGTGTCCACTGCATAGACGTAGACGTGGCCGTCGGACGAGTCGAACACCATGCCGGGGTCGATCGATGTGGCGAAGTTGACGGTCCCGTCGGTCACCGTCTTCGGTGCACTCCAGCACTCTGTGGCGTTGGAGAGCTGGTGACAGTCGATCTGGAGGGTGGACTGATGGTGGAAGACGTTGAACACCTGGGTGTTGCTGAACACGAGCGACCAGCCATCTCCGTCCGAAGGTCCCTCGAATTTGGACGGAAGCGGAATGGGAGTCGAGCCGCTGTGGGTGTAGGTCACCGAGCCGGTCACCGTGGTCGCACCGGCAACCTGGTGACCGCCGACGGTCGTCGCGGCCACCAGGACACCGCAGCCGACGACGAGTGCCACAAGCGTCCGGAGGGTCCGGACTGTCAGGCTCGATGGGGGGAGTGAAGTCTGCACGTGAGTCTCGATTCTCTTCGGGCATCCGACCGATTGGGTGCCGATTCGATGCAGCTCGCGACTGCACCGCGAAGAGACTCAACGCGCTTGCACCGACCCCATGCGCCCGACGACCCCTCGTTCGGCAAGATCCGCATTTTTCTGCGAACCCACGGTCACGTTACCGCCCTCCGTGACATACCGAAATAGTCAACAACGGAGAGTGGTGAGCGCGTCACTCCTGGTAGTTGGGCTGTTCCGGAGCGCGGGAAGGCTGCGGGCATAGGATTGCGGTGATGACCGTGCACCGGCACCGGTGGCGTCGGTCGAGAAGGAGGACCCCGTGCCAGACATCGTGAAGCCCCCGCCGCGGATGACATTCGAGTCGCCGGAGGAGGAGCGGCTCTACCGCAAGCAGCGGCTCGCTGCCGCCTTCCGGCTCTTCTCCAAGTTCGGATTCGACGAAGGGGTCGCCGGGCACATCACGGCACGTGACACGGAACGGCTGGATCACTTCTGGGTCAACCCGCTCGCCATGCCGTTCGGCCACATCTCGGTGTCCGACCTGATCCTGGTCAATGACAAGGGCGAGGTGGTCGAGGGCGATCGCCCGGTCAACGTCGCCGCCTTCGTGATCCATTCGCAGATCCACGCGGCCAGGCCCGATGTGATGGCTGCCGCCCACGCCCACTCGGTCTACGGGAAGTCCTGGTCCTCGTTGGGCCGGACCCTCGACCCGATCACCCAGGACGTGTGCGCGTTCTTCGAGGACCACGCGGTCTTCGACGACTACACCGGGGTCGTCGTCGACATCGAGGAAGGGAAGCGCATCGCCCACGCCCTTGCCGACAACAAAGCTGCGATCCTGAGGAACCATGGGTTGCTCACCGTCGGACACTCGGTCGACGAGGCAGCCTGGTGGTTCATCACCATGGAGCGGTCGTGCCAAGCTCAGCTGATGGCCTCCGCGGCCGGGACGCCGGTCCTGATCGATCCCGACATGGCCCGCCACACCAGTGGTCAGGTGGGTACCCACCTCGCGGGTTGGTTCAGCTTCCAGCCGCTCTTCGATCGCATCGTCCGCGAGCAGCCCGACCTGCTCGACTGATTCCTCACCCGGTTCGTTCGGGGGTCAGGATCACCACCGGGATCTCGCGGGTGGTGTGACGCTGGTAGACGTCGTACCTGCCGGACACGCCCGGATGGAACAGACGTGCCATGCCGCGGTTGGTCCGGTTGACCTTCGGCCAGAGCTGTGCCCGTTCCTCGGGCGCGGCCACCCGTGCGGTCGCCCGGAACACCTGCCGACCGACCCGGACGGTCACCTGAGGGTCGGCCTGCAGGTTGAGCAGCCATGCCGGCGGCCGGTCGCTCCCCCCGTTGGATGCCACCACCACCAGATCACCCCGGTCGCGACAGTAGGTGAGCCCGTGCGAGCGGAGCAGACCCGTTCGGCGGCCGGTGGTCGTGAGCAGCAGTGCCGGCACCCGGTTGCTGTGCTTGCCCACCCGGCCATCGGACCGTTCGTAGACGTACCGGTGCAGCCGCAGGTACGGGTCGACGAATCGGGTGGTGAAGATCCCGTCCACCGGTTCGGCTCAGTTCCGGGCGTCGAACGTCGGGATCAGGGTGCGGGCGGCACGGGCCTCGTCGAGGCGACGCACCGGGGTCCTGTGCGGGAAGTCGGCCAACCACCCCTCTCCCTCGGCTGCGGCCTCCGCGGCGATTCGTTCGAGGGATTCGGCGAGGGCTTCGAGGGTCTGGGGGCTCTCGGTCTCGGTGGGTTCGATCATGAGGGCTTCGTCGACGACCAGCGGGAAGTAGACAGTCGGCGCGTGGAACCCCTCCTCGAGGAGGCGTTTGGCGACATCCAGCGCCCGCACTCCGTAGTCCTGTTTGAGGGAGCGGGCGGACAGCACCACTTCGTGCATGCACGGCCGGTCGAAGGGGACGTCGTAGGTCCCGTGCAGCCGCACCCGGATCCAGTTGGCGTTGAGCACGGCGATCTCTGCGATGCGCCGCAGGCCGTTGCCCCCGTTGACCAGGATGTAGGCGAGCGCGCGGGCGAGCACCAGTGCGTTCCCGTGCCACGTGTGCACGCGACCGATCGACTGCGGTGGCTGGATCCACGCGAAGGACGGCTCGCCGTCGGTGGTGATCCGCGTCGCACGTGGACCGGGAAGGAATGGGACCAGCCGCTCGGAGACGGCGACCGGACCCGCTCCCGGGCCACCCCCACCATGCGGGGTGGCGAACGTCTTGTGGAGGTTCATGTGCACGATGTCGAAGCCCATGTCGCCCGGCCGGACGACGCCGAGGATGGCGTTGAGATTGGCACCGTCGTAGTAGAGCAGGCCGCCGACCCGGTGGACCGCCTCCGCGATCGCCGTGATGTCCTCCTCGAAGAGGCCGAGGGTATTCGGGTTGGTCAGCATGATGCCGGCAACGTCCTCGTCGAGCACCGACTCGAGGGCGAGCATGTCCACACAGCCGCGGCTGTCGCTCGGCACGGTGACCACCTCGTACCCGCCGAGGGTCACCGACGCGGGGTTGGTGCCGTGGGCCGAGTCGGGGATGATCACCTTGTGGCGTACCGAGCCGCGGGACTCGTGCCAGGCCCGCATGAGCAGGAGGCCGGTGAGCTCGCCGGCGGCTCCCGCCGCCGGCTGGAGGGTCGCCGCGGCCATCCCGGTGATCTCACAGAGGATTCCCTCCAACTCGACCAGCAGTGCGAGCCAGCCCTGGGTCATCGATGCCGGTGCCGCCGGGTGCACACTGGCCAACCCGGGAAGACAGGCCACCTCGTCGCAGACTTTCGGGTTGTACTTCATCGTGCAGGAGCCGAGCGGGTACATCCCGAGGTCGACGGAGAACTGCCGATGGGAGAGCCGTGTGAAGTGCGCCACCAGGTCCCGCTCGGAGACCTCGGCGACCGGGACCGGTTCGTCCCGACGGTGGACAGCGGGGACCAACTCGTCGAGATCCACCTCGGGGATCCCGGTCGTGCGGAAGGAGCAGGCCCGCCGACCCGGCTGGGAGAGCTCGAAGAGGGCGGGTTCGGCGTCGCGTCCCATCAGGGGAGCTGAGCCGGCCCTCCCGCCGGGTGCACCCTGTCTGGCGTTCGTGCTCATGACCGTCTCCTCTCCCACTGGGGCTCGACCCGCATCAGGCGATCGCCTTGGCCAGCGCGGTGACGTACGCGTCGATTTCGTCCCGGGTACGGCGTTCGGTCACGGCCACCAGCAGACCGTGCTCACCGTCGGCGACATCCCCTGCGAGAGAGATGCCGGCCAGGAACCCCGCGTCGGCCATGCGCGCGATGACCGTCTCGGCCGGGACCGGCAGGCGCACGGCGAACTCGCGCAGCACCGGAGCCGACGCGAAGGGGACCACTCCCTCGACGGCCAGCAGCGCGTCGCGCATGTAGCGGGTGCCACGCGCGCAGCGGATGGCAACCTCGGTGAGCCCGGACGTCCCGAGCCAGCCCAGCTGGACCGCCGCGGTCACCGCCATCAGGGTCTGGTTGGTGCAGACGTTGGAGGTCGCCTTTTCACGGCGGATGTCCTGCTCACGGGCGCGCAGCGTCGTGACGTAGGCCCGACGGCCGTCGACGTCGACGGTCTCCCCCACCAAGCGGCCAGGCAGACGGCGGACGTGCGCCGCGGCGCTGGCGAAGAGTCCGAGGTAGGGCCCTCCGAACCCGAGCGCGGTCCCGAACACCTGCCCCTCCCCCACCATGACGTCGGCTCCCCAGTCGCCGGCCGAGCGCAGGAGGCCCGCAGCCAGTGGGTCGGCTCCGACCACGAGCAGGGCGCCGGTGCGATCGCAGAGGGCACGGACCGCACCCAGGTCCTCGAGGCAGCCCAGATAGTTGGGGTAGGCGACCAGCACGACTCCCGGGATGTCCTCCGCCTCGCCGCCCACCTCCGGCCATGCGGTCACGCCGTCGGCCAGCGGGACGGTCCGGATACGGTGGCCGGTCCCGATCCCGAAGGTGGCAAGCATCTGGCGCCAGTGGGGATGGATCCCCTCCGACACCCATACCGATGATCGACCGGAGGCTGCGACCCCGAGATTGACCGCCTCCACCGCCGCGCTCCCCCCGTCGTAGAGCGAGGCATTGGCGACCGGAAGGCCCGCGATGCGGGCCACCATGGTCTGGTACTCGAAGAGGGCCTGGAGGACGCCCTGGGAGACCTCGGGTTGGTAGGGCGTGTACGAGGTCACGAACTCGCTGCGGCCCGCCAGCGCACGGGTCACCGACGGCGTTTCGTGGTCGTAGGCACCACCTCCGGCGAAGCAGACCAGACGGTCGGCTCGGGCGCGATTGCGCTCCGCGTACCCGGCCATGCTCGCCAGCACGTCCGGCTCACCGGACCCGTCGGCCACCTCGAGCGCGTGCTGCAGCTTGACCGCCTCGGGCACCGCAGCGAACAGCTCGTCGACGTCGGACAGCCCGAGGAAGGCGAGCATGCTCGCGACCTCCTCGTCGGTGTGCGGGATATAGGTACCCACGTGGGCTCCTCTTGCGGCTCGGGTGACGTTCAGTGAGGGACGGTGTCGATGGCCGAAACGGGTCGGCGGGTCACGCGGGGAGAGCCCACTGCCCGGGCCGGACGAACGGGGTGTCCACGACGGTGGCCGGAAGCGTCCGCCCTCGTTGGACGATCTCCAGGCCCCCGGGCGGCGCCGGCCCGATGGCCGCGTCGATGAGCGCGAGCGCGATGCCGTGGCCGAGCATCGGCGAGAAGTTCCCACTGGTGACCGCGCCCACGCGGGCTCCGTCCAGGCGGACCTCGGCGTCCTCACGTGGCGGCTGTCGTCCTTCGGTGCTCAGACCCACCAGACGGCGGGAGACCCCCCGGTCGCGTTCGGCGAGGAGTGCCGCCCTGCCGCGGAACATCCCCTTGTCCCACCCCACGACCCACCCCAGGCCAGCCTGCAGTGGGGTGATGCCGGGACCGAGCTCGTGGCCGTGCAGGGGAAACCCGGCCTCGAGACGGAGCGTGTCCCTCGCGCCCAGCCCGGCGGGAGCGATGCCACAGCCGAGGAGTTCGTTCCAGAGGTGCCCGGCTGATCCAGCTGGTACGGCGACCTCGAACCCGTCCTCCCCGGTGTACCCCGTTCCGGCCACCACACAACGGTCGCCGTGCCAGTCGAACATCCGTACTCCGAAGCGGGGGACGGCAGCTGCGTCGCCCAGTACGGGAGTTGCCCGGCTCCGCGCGTGGGGGCCCTGCACGGCGATGATGCACCGGGTTGTCGTGGTGTCCGTTCCACCGACGGCTGCGAGCACCCGCTCGGTGTTGGAGGCGTTGGGCATCACGTCGAATTCACCGTCCGCGATCCACCACACGATGATGTCGTCGACGACCGACGCGTCAGCCTCGTCGAGGAGGTGCGTGTACTGGGCCCGTCCCGGCGCGATGCGGCGGAGGTCATTGGAGAGGGCGGCCTGGAGCCGGTCGAGCGCGCCGGTCCCGTCGACCCGCACCGTGCCGAGATGGCTCACGTCGAAGAGGACCGCGCTCTCGCGACAGGCCCGGTGCTCGGCGATGGTGCCCTCCGGGTAGGCCAGCGGCATCTCCCAGCCTCCGAACCCGACGAGCTTGGCCCCCAGCCGGCGGTGGGAGTCGAACAGGGCGGTGCGTCGGAGGGCGATCTCCGGCGCGGGACCCGTGCTGGCGTCCGGATGCGGGGTCGTCGCCGGGCTGGAGGTTTCGAGCACGTCGAAAGGTTACCGGCGGGTGCGGTCAGGCGGAGTTGGCGACCGTGCTGCGGGCACCTTCGCCGGCCAACCCGTACTTGGCGAGGAGCGCCAGGGTGTCCCGCTGGTAGAGCAGGGTCACCCGTACGTCGGGGTAGAGCTCGGCCAACCGCCTGACCTTCCCGTTCTTCTTGGTCACAAGCCGCTGGTTGAGGGTGGTGAGCTCCACGAACAGCCCGGGCCGCGGCAGCCAGAAATCGGGTCGGAAGGCCGCTCGGGGTCGTCCGCTGGCGTCCCAGTCGAGGACGAACTCGACCGGCTCGTACTCCCAGTCGACACCATAGAAGTCGAGGATGCGAGCGAACCGCTGCTCGGACTCATGGGCGAAGCGGACCGGTCGGCGCGCCGGGGGCGGACCGAGTGCGGTGATCCTGGGGGTCAACGCTCGGCGGCCTCGGTCGTGGTCGGGTAGGTGGCTGCCGGTCGGCGATCTGTGCGCGCCGGCGGAGTCCCGGCGGCGGCCGGCGCGGTGATCTCGACGATGGCCGCCTCGAGCTCGGACATCACACCGGAGAGCGGCAGCACGTTGAACACGCCCTGGCCGCCGGCGAGCAGGTCAACCAGCTCACCGTCTGAGCGGGCCAGCGCCGAGCGGCTGTCGGCCAGGACCAGCTGAGCCGAGGCGAGGTCAACACCGAGATCGCCGCGCAGGCACTCCACCGCTTGTCGCGCCTGCCGGAGCTTGAGCCCCGCATCGAGGAGCCGCTTGATCACCTTCAGTTCCAGGACGTCGCTGTAGGAGTAGCGCCGCTGGCTGCCGCTTCCGGTGGCGTCGGCGATCGACGGACGGAGCAGGCCGGTGCGTGCCCAGTAGTCGAGCTGCCGGTAGGTGATGCCGACCACGGCGCACACCTGCGAGCCCCGGAACCCCTCCGTCGGTCCGGACGCCGGTCCGCCGACCGGCGTCACGGAGGGGCGTTTCGGGGCCTTGCCGGTCGTGCGAGCGGCCATCGTCATTCCTCCACCTCGATCAGAGGTCCACCCTCAACCGAAACCTCACGGTCAACCTGTGGAGCCAGGGTATCACACTGCCGTAATTACGTCTCTGTGATCCGGGGTCCGACCCACCGTTGCCATTGCGGAACGCGGACCTCGCACCGATTTGGAGGCCCGCCCGAGTCGGGTCATGATCGGCAGATGCCTCCAGCGACCCCGGACCGCGCCGCATCGGGGGAGCATGATCCCTCCCCCGAGGGTCAGGACGTGCCCCTCCATCACCGCTCGATCGACTTCCGTGCCTTCGACGCGGGCGAGGAACTGCTCGTGATCGGCCACCTCAGGGATTCCCGTCCGTGGGCGGAGGGTGGGGACTCGGTGACGACCGTGCACGACATGGAGCTCCGCGTCCGGGTGCGGAACACCGACCTGTCCATCACCGACGCGACCGCTGTGATGCACACCTTCCCCCATGCCGAATGCCCCGCAATCGAGGAGGCCTTCGCCGGACTCGTCGGTCTCGACGTGGCCCGCGGGTTCACCCGGGAGGTGCGGCGCCGCTTCGGCGGGCCGCTCGGGTGCACCCATCTCGAGCACCTGGCCCGCTCCCTCGGCCCGGTGGTGATCCAGGCGATGACCTCGCGCCGCGCGCGTTCGATGAGCCGGCACCAAGACCCCGACCTTCCCTCGGGGACCGGGAACCCGTGGGTGCTCGACTCGTGTCATGTCTGGGCAGCCGGAGGGGTCGGCGAACAGAAGCTGGCGGCCGGATGGCGGCCCGGCACGGGGCCCTACCCCGCGCCCGCCCTCGTCACCTTCCGCCGGCCAGATGGATCCACGTGATCGGAAGCGTGGCCATCTCCCGGCTCGCCGCGGTCGGTGCCCTCGCCGTGGTCGCCGCGTCAGCAGTCGGGTGCTCGAACGGCACGTCGATCACGACGCCGTTCGACACCAGCCCCCCCGTCCTCCAGCGCGGTCCGGAGTACGAGCTCAAGGCGGGGCAGATCGCCGGGCTGGGGACCGTCGTCGTCGACGGCAAGGGGATCACGGTCTACACCTACTCGACCGACCGCCGTGGGCAAGCGTCGCGGTGCTATGGCATCTGCGCGATCCAGTGGCCCGCGCTCGTGCTGCCGACCGGGGTCGACCGACCGGTGGCCGGCCCGGGTGCCAGTTCAGTGCTCGTCGGCACGGCACCGCGCACCGACGGCACCACCCAGATCACCTACGACGGGTGGCCCCTCTACCTCTGGCCGCCCGATCGCGCCCCCGGCCAGGCCACCGGGCAGGCGCTGACCAATGCGGGAGGCCTCTGGTACGTGCTGCGGCCCGACGGCACGGTCGTCGTCACCCCGGCGTAGCGCCCTGGCTCAGTCAGTGGGACCTCCGAGCCAGCCGCGCTTGCGGAACAGGTAGAGCAACCCGATCGCAGAGACCACCTCGAGTCCGATCGCGAAGATGTAGAAGGGCGCCCGTCCGGTGATGTGGGCGATCAGGAACGAGAAGTTCTGACCGAAGAAGCCGGTCAGGAAACTCAGGGGCAGGAACACCGTGGCGATGATGGTCAGCTGCTTCATGACCACGTTCAGGCGGTTGGAGACGGTCGAGAGATGGGTGTCCATCACCCCGCTCAGGAGGTCACGGTAGCCGTCCACGAGATCGCTGATCCGGATCAGGTGGTCGTAGATGTCCCGCATGTAGCGCTGGCCTTCTTCGGTGACCCCGGGAAGGTCGATCACGCCGGAGGTGACCCCGGCGAACATGTCCCGCTGGGGTGTGATCACCTTGCGCACCCCGATCAGGGAGCGCTTCATGGTGAAGAGCGTGCCGAGCTGGGCCTCCGTGGGCTTGACGAGGATCGCATCCTCCAACTCGTCGATCTGGGAGTCGAACTGGTCGAGCATCGGGAAGAAACTGTCGACCAGTCCGTCCACGATGAGGTAGGTGAGCGCGATCTGACGGGACTCGATCGGCGTGACCCGCTGATGGCTGATCCGCGCGCGTACCTCCTCCATTGCCCGGCAGGCTCCCCGCCGCACGGTGATCACGAAATGCGTACTGAGGATGAAGTGGACCTCCTGGATCGAGGCGCCATCTCCGGACGCCCCGTGGACCACCATGTAGGTCACGGTGTCGTAGTCCTCGATCTTGGGCCGTTGGCCGAAGGTCTGGACGTCGTCGACCACGAGCTGGTGGACGCCGACATCGTTCAACAGGAGATCATGGGTCTCGTCGTCGACACCGTCGAGATCCAACCAGAAGAATCCTGTGCCGGACAGGCACTCACGCACAGCCGCCACAGTTGCGTCGGTTGCCGTGCCGTCGACCATGAGGATGCCGTGCATCTCGCGAGTCTGCCCCATGGTCCGCCGTGACCGGTGGAGGACGGTCACTCGACCAGGCGGAGCAACTCCCGGTACCGACGGCCGTTCTCCACATACTCGGCAGCCGAGAACCTGATCAGGGACACCTGTGACCCCCCCGGCCGGATCCTGGCCGGCACCCCGACGGCCAGCGCGCCGGAGGGTACTTCCATCCGGTTCGGCACCACTGCATTCGCTCCGACCGTGGCCCCTGTCCGGATCACCGCGTGGTGGAGGACCACCGACCCCGACCCCACCAGCGTCTCGTCCTCGATCAGGCATCCCTCGAGATGGGCGAGGTGGCCGATCACACACCCCTCCCCGACCACCGTGGGGAAACCCGGTCCGGCGTGGAGCACCGTACCGTCCTGGATCGACGATCGTGCCCCCACGCCGATGGTGCCGAAGTCGCCACGGAGGACGGCACCGGGCCACACGGTGGCCTCCGGACCGAGCGTGACGTCGCCGATGACCACCGCCTCGGGATGGACGTAGGCCGTCGGGTGGATGACGGGGATCTGGTCGCCGAGCCGGTAGATGGGCATCGCCGGATCGTAGATCCCCGGTCGCGACGGGCCGCAGTGACTCCCTTCCGATCGGCGCGCACCGATCGCAGCCGATGGGAAGGCGGCCGGTAGGATGTGCAGGCTCCGCAAGGCGCACCCGACCAGGAGAGACCATGAGCGACGCCGCCGATCTCGGCCACCCGGTGTTCGATGCCGACAACCACTACTACGAGGCCGTCGACGCATTCACCCGGCACCTCGATCCGGCCCTCGGGCCCCGTGTGGTGCAATGGTGCGAGATCGACGGGCGCCGGTACCACGTGCTCGGGGGACGGGTCAGCCGGGCCGTGACCAACCCGACCTTCGACCCGATCGCCCTGCCCGGAGCGATGTACGACTACTTCCGCGGGAATGCGGAAGGGCGGAGCCCCCTCGAGATGCTCTCCGGCCGCGAGCCCATCCGCGCCGCTTATCGCGAGCCGTCCGCCCGTGAGGCCACCCTGGACGCGCTGGGTCTGGCCGGATGCCTGCTGTTCCCGACTCTCGGGATGATCTACGAGGCACCGCTCGCCGACGACCCCGGAGCGGTCTGCCACCTCTTCCGGGCATTCAACCGTTGGCTCGTCGAGGACTGGACCTGCAACTACCACGACCGGATCTTCGCTGCCCCGTACCTGACCCTGGCCGATCCCGCCTGGGCGGTCGAGGAGCTGACCTGGGCCCTCGATCAGGGTGCCCGGATCGTGGTCATGCGACCGGCCGCCCCCAACACGACACTCGGGCGCCGCTCCCCCTTCGACACCATGTTCGATGGCTTCTGGCGGCTCGCCGACGACGCCGGAATCACCGTGGTGGTCCACGCTGCGGACAGCGGAGTCTCTTCCAACGGCTATGCCGAAGACGGGTTCGCCGCGACGTTCACCGGTGGGTGGAAGCCCTCGATCAAGTCGTTTGCCATCGAGCAGGCCATCCGCGACTACCTGTTGTCGCTCATCTTCGAGAACCACCTCGACCGATTCCGCAACCTGCGGATCGCCTCGGTCGAAAACGGTGCGCAGTTCCTCCCGGACCTACTGGCCAAACTGCGCTCGACCGCCGACAAGATGCCCGGGTACTGGAAGAACGACCCGGTCGACACGTTACGTCGTCACGTCTGGATCAACCCGTTCTGGGAAGACGACGTCACTGTCGTGGCCGAGTGCATGGGGACCGACCGTGTCATCTTCGGCTCCGACTGGCCCCACGTCGAAGGGCTTCCCGAGCCGCTCGACTACGTGCGCGAGCTCAAGGGATTCGACACGGACGAAACCCGGCGGATCCTCTTCGACAACGTCCAGGAGCTGCTCGCTCTCCGTCCGACCGGCTGACCCCCCGGTCGGTGCGTGAGCACCTCAATGACCCCGACCCCGGCCCCGAGAGCGCCGGGCTCCTTTCCCGTGGTGAGTCGTCCCGTGGTGAGTAGCCGCATGCTCGGACTGCGCCCGATACCGGGTCTGGCGGCTGCGCCCGACGAATCCTCCCACGACGATGACCACGAGCCCGATGGCGATGAGGATCCAGATCAGCATGCGCGTCCTTTCCGGGGAACCGACGTCCCACGACATTCTGCTTGCAACAGTCTGTCCCGGATCGACTGCGTAGGGGAGACCCGCTGTCGGCCGCGACGGGCAGTGCGACGCCGGGTTGCTCCCAGCCACCGCCGCCCGACCATCTCCGGATACCGCCGGCCGACCAGGCGTGGAGAGCCGTCCGGCAGGCCCTCCGGTGCCGCTTGGTCCCCGGCATTGGTTACGATCCACCCTTCGGGATGGACCCGTGTCGATCGCGGGATTCCTCGCGGTCGAGGCATGTGTGTGCGTAGAGCCCACCCAAACAGTATTCCGACCGTCTAGGCACAGGAGGGCAGGGGGATGACGGTTTCAGAGGCGCCAGCGCTGGACGAGCGCTATCTCGCCTCGGGTGACGAGTCGGGCACGGCGCCCTCGGACCGTCGCTTCCGCCCGGACGTCGAAGGCCTTCGCGCGGTGGCCGTCCTCCTGGTCGTCTTCTACCACGCCGGCCTCTCCTGGCTCAGCGGTGGCTACGTCGGAGTGGACGTCTTCTTCGTCATCTCCGGGTTCGTGATCACCGGAGTGCTCCTGCGTGAGCGGCAGTCCACGGGAAAGCTCTCGATCCTCGGTTTCTACGGGCGCCGGGCCCGCCGGATCATCCCGGCGGCCACCCTGGTGATCATCGCCGCCACGCTGGCATCCTTCGGCTTGCTCGGGGTGATCTACGGGGACCAGACCGCGTCGGATGCCCGGTGGGCCTCGGTGTTCCTGGCCAACTTCCATTTCTCAGCCGTCGGGGCCAACTACCTGACCGCCTCCCAACCTCCTTCGACACTCCAGAACTTCTGGTCACTTGCGGTCGAGGAACAGTTCTACCTGGTCTACCCTGCGATCTTCCTGCTGATCGCCTCGCTCCGCACGAGGCTCACGCTCGCCACCCGTCTCGCCATGACCCTCGGCGGAGTGATCCTGATCTCCTTCCTCCTCTCGGTCGCCCAGACCGCGATCGACCCCAACACCGCCTATTTTTCGCCGTTCACCCGTGCGTGGGAGCTCGCCCTCGGTGCGCTGGTGGCCGTCAGCACCGAGTGGCTGCTCCGCATTCCCCGGCGCTTCGGCTCGATGATGACCTGGGCCGGCCTCGCCGCGATCGTCGTGTCGGCTCTCGCATTCACCGCCAACACCCCGTACCCGGGGTCTGCCGTCGCACTGCCTGTGGTGGGCGCCGCCCTGATCATCGCCGGGGGGATGACCGCTCCGACCCGAGGGGCAGAGTCCCTCCTGCGACTCCCCCCGTTCCAGTGGATGGGCAAACTGTCCTACTCGGTGTACCTCTGGCATTGGCCGATCCTGGTCATTGCTGCCTACTACGCCGGAAAGTCCAGCCTCCCCTTCACCCAGAACATCAAATGGATCCTGGTCGCCCTGGTCGCCTCGATCGGCACCTACTTCATCCTCGAGAATCCGGTACGCCACGCCAAGGTGCTGACCAGAAGGCGCTGGCCACCCATCCTGCTCGGGGTGATCCTGATCGGCGCCTCGCTGGGTGTGGCCACCCTCGAGCTTCGGGCACACACCAGCAACAATTCGAACTACACCCCGACCCCCGGGAAGACCTTCGCCCAGCTGGTGGCTGCAGCTCCGTCCATCAGTGCCGTGCCCACCGATCTCGAACCGTCGCTCGGACGCGCCCCGCACAACTGGGGCACGCCCAATTCGGGCTGCTGGCCCACCTACGCCGAGGACTCCCTCCCGGCGTGCGTCTTCGGGGACCCGAGCGGCACCAAGACGATGGCCCTCTACGGTGATTCCCATATCGGGATGTGGTTCGCCGCATTGAACCAGATCGCCAAACGTGTCCATTGGAAGCTGGTCTTCGTGGGCAAGGGGAGTTGTCCGGCCGGGTTGCTCACCGTCAGGAACCCGATGGGTTGGGGAAGTCCAACCGGTCCCTTCGTCGAGTGCAACGAGTTCCATCAATTCGCCATCAACCGGATCAACCAACTCCAACCCAACCTGCTCATCGTGAGCCAGGAGCATCAGTCGAGCACCAAGGGCCACCTGTTCACAGATAGCCAGTGGCGTAAGGGCCTCGAAGACACCTTCGACAAGTTGACCATCCCCAAAGCGAATATCGTGGTCATCGGCAACGTCCCCCACCTCCCGGTGTCGGGCCCGGTTTGCCTCTCCCAGCACCTGATCGACGTCCAGCAGTGCTCGGCTCGACCCGACGAGCTCACTTCGAGTTACGACACCGCCGACAAGGAAGCCGTGACGTCGGTCGGGGGTAGATACATCGACACGACGCCGTGGTTCTGTTCAACCACCTGCACTGCTGTCATCGGGAAGTACGAGGTGTACATCAACCAGGGCCATGTGACCAAGGTGTATTCATACTTCCTCGAGCACGCCATGGAACAGGCGCTGGGCCTCGCAGGGCAGCACTGAGCCGAGGCCGCAACGCCGGCATGGGTCTCGACAGGCATCGTCGCCGATGTCACGCACTGTTCTCCGAAGATTTGGCTTCCTGTGATCTCCCGGTAATGGTCGCCTTGCTAGACCGGTGACGGTCCCCGCGAGCCGGGCGCAACCTTCTCTCGGGGCCAGGGGTCGGCACGACGGCGTGCCGGTGGTTCGAGCAGGCACGGACCACCGGCAGGCCGTAGCCGCCCACCCGGGCATCGCACGGGCACGGTCCGTCGATACGCTCCATTGTGACGGTGGCCAGCCCGGCAGGCGGACGCCGGATAGCGACTGAGAGCGACGTTCTCCAGAGCCGTGCCACCAGGCCATCGTGACCGGGCTGGGCTCTCTGTTCACCGAGCCGTAACCGAGAGGTCGCATGCGGTTCACACCGGAGGCGTACAACTGAAGCAACCCGACGCGCACTCCCCCCGGTGCGTCAGTCGGCGGGCCGTCGGTTGAGCCGCACCCCGTCCTTTCCGGCAAGCAGGTGGGACGGGGCGGCTCCCGGCTGTCTGACGAAAGGGGCCAGACCCGGAGCAAGGTGGCGGAACGATGCTCGACGGGTCTGGCCTTGGCGGCGGACGATAGGCAGCGCAACCAGGGTTGCCGCAAATCCACCGACCGGATTGCCGCTTGGTGACGCCGGGGGCCTCATCCTGGCCGAGTAGCGCTCCGTTGGCGCCAATACACGACCACGGGCTGGGGCTCGACCTGGCCGGATCAGAGGTCGGCACCCGAAGGCGGGCGCTGTTGACCGGGCCTAGCCGGGTGGCTACTTTGGCCGTGGCCGACCGACCGGTCGCTCCGTAGATGGGGGTTCCGTGATGACAGATATCGACGACGGCGTGAAGGAGACGTTGTCCAACGTTCGGAAGGTTGGTGCTGACTACGAGGAGCACCAGCAAGTCGTCGGACTCGACATCCCGGTCGATCTGGTGCACTTCAAGAAGTTCCCAGTGGTCGATCCCCCGGGGAAATACAAGAAAGAGGGCCACGACACGCGGTCCGATATCAGTCCGGCCGACAGCCTCGAACTACCGGACTACAGCGGTCCCTTCAACCGGAATCTGAGGTTCTCCGATTTCTCCAATGAGGCGCTCATCAACATGCTGGAGATGAGTGACGAGTACTACACGGTGTGCATCGCCGGCTGGGCGGACTCGGTCGCGGAGCGGTACGGACGCGACGACATGCAACACATCCAATCGGAGGCTTGGAAGGACACGATCCTTCCGCAATTGCGGGGGATGATCGCCGAGTGGATGGAACTCACTGACGAGGAAACCGAAGCGCTCATCACCGAGACGCAGGAGGCGGTGGCGGCCCAGGTGGCGGCCGGCAGCGTCGTCCTCGTCAACCCGTACAAGCCCGGGCCGGAATGGGTGAAGTACTCCAAGGAGCGCCTGGTCAAGCTCGCACTGGGGAGCCATGAATACCTCTTGGCAGTCATCGAGTCGTGGGCCCTCGCGATCGTCATGCGGGACGGTCTCGACGAGATGTTCGACTTCCAGTGGGCTCTGTGGAGTGAGACGTTGCTGCCTGCGGCCAAAGATCTCAAGGCGCGCTGGATGAGCATTTCCGGTGACACGGTCGAGGCGTTCATGAAGGACATTCAGGTGGACGCGACCTCGTTCCCGGGCAAAGCCTTCGAGTTGACATTCGAGATGCCTGAGGACGAAGTCGGAATCTTCACCTTCAACAAATGCATTTCGGTCGACCAATGGGAGGCGATGGGTCGCCCGGACATTGCGGAGAAGGCTTCTCATATCACCTGTCCCGCTGCGATTATCGAGACGGCGAAGATGTACAACCCGAATATGAAGGTCGAGATCCTGGCGATTCCCCCGCGTGTGAGCAAGGACGACGTCTGTTGCAAATGGCGGCTGTCCATTCGGGACGAATCAGATCCCGACTACGTGCGCACCGAAGAGGGCAGCGGAGAGACGAGCGTCTAGCCCCGGCTATTCACGGAGCCGTGTGAGCTGACCGGGCCGCGTCCGCGGAAAAGCCCTCCATGTAGGGGAGACTGTTGTTGTCTACGCAACAGCACCTCAAACCAGGAGGGCACTTCCAAAGTGAACGGTACCAGTACGCGTCGCGTCGTTGTGGAACCCGGTGGAGCGGGGGTGGTGGCCCACGTCGGACTGCACGCTCTTGGGGCTTTTGCCGACCGGATGGGGCTCGGCGATGCGCTCTCGACAAGGATCCCTCCGCGTGGTGAACGCTTTCCGCTGCACGACCGGGGCAAGGTCCTCGTGCAGACTGCGCTGATGTTGGCCGGCGGCGGCGAGAGCTGCGCGGACATCGAGCATCTGCGGCTCCAAGAGGAGCTCTTCGGTTCGGTGCCCTCCGATACGACCGTCTTTCGCACCTTCCACGAGATCACCCCGTCGACGAGGGACTCCATCGCCCAAGGCCTGGCCGAGGTGCGCACAGAGATCTGGCGTCGTGCCGCCACCAGCGGGAGCGACCCGGTGCTCTTGGACATCGACGCCTCGTTGGTCGAGATCCACTCCGAGAACAAGGTGTCGGCGGCGCCCACGTACAAGGGCGGCTATGGCTTCCACCCGATGTTCTGCTTCGCCGATGCCACCGGCGAGACACTCTCTTCGCTCCTGCGCCCAGGTAACGCCGGGGCCAACACCGTGACCGACCACGTCAGCGTCCTCGACGCCGCCGTCGTGCAGCTGCCGAGCGAGATCGCGCTCGGTCACCAGCGCGGCGACGACCCGTCCCTCGTGCAAAGAGCGGTCGTCGTGCGGGCCGACTCGGCGGGGTGCACCGAGGGTTTCCTCGGTGCCTGCCGGGAGCGCAACATCGGCTTCTTCGTCACCGTGCGCTCGAACGCCCAGCTCAGCAGGGCTATCTTCGAGGTCGTCGGCCTCGAAGACGTCTGGGAGCCCGCCGTCGGTCAAGACGGCGCGCCGAGAGAGGGCGCGGCCGTGTGTGAGGTGACGTCGCTCATCTCGACGCCCAGGCTCCCCGTGGGCACCCGCTGCATCATCCGCCGTGAACCGCTGCACCCCGGAGCCCAGCGCAGCCTGTTCCCCGCCCTCGACTATCGCTACTGGGGCTTCTACACCGACCAAGACGGTGACCCGGTCGCCCTCGACGCCACGATGCGGGCCCACGCCCACGTCGAACAACACATTCAGCGCCTGAAGGACTCGGGGCTCATGCGCTTCCCCTTCGCCAGCTTCGAGGCCAACGCCAACTGGATGATGACAGTGGCCATGGCGGCCGACCTCGTGCGCTGGTTCCAGCTGCTCTGCCTCGACGGGTCCTGGGTGGGTGCCCGACCCAAAGCACTTCGTTGGGGTCTCTTGCACGCACCGGGTCGGCTGATCCACCGCTCGCGCCAACGTGTCGTGCGCATCATCGACGGCTGGCCCGGCACCGACGCGCTGCTCGGTGCCTACCGGCGCATCGCCCTCATCACCTGAGCGAACTCGCTTCTCGCTACGGGTCCCCACCTTGACGACGCGCGTCCCGAAGTCCCTCCCTGGTCATCTTTGACCCGTCCGGTCGGCCAAATGACGGCGATCTGCACTCACTCAATACCAAATGACCTTGGCGGGTGCTCACCCCTACCAGAAAATGGCGAGGGCGCCGTCCTCAGGGTTCTCGTGAATGGCTGGGGCTAGACCGGTCCAGCACACGCACAGGAAATGGGGAACTCAGACGCTCCTGACGGCCACCGGGCAGTCTTCAGGGCAGACTGATGCGATGGCAACTCTCAAGCATTCGGACTCGATCGTCATTGCCCGCTCTCCCGAAGACCTGTACGACCTCGTCTCCGATATCACGCGCATGGGGAGATGGAGCCCCATCTGCACGGCCTGCTGGTGGGACGACGGTGCCGGCCCATCAGTTGGGGCTTGGTTCACAGGAAGGAACGAGCTGCCCGAGCGCACCTGGGAGACGCGCTCGGAGGTCGCCGTCGCTGATCGCGGTCAGGAGTTCGCATTCATCGTGAATGGTTCCTGGACACGCTGGGGATATCGATTCGCTCCAGTCGAGGGAGGGACGGAGGTGACCGAATCTTGGGAGTTTCTGCCCAGTGGTGCGGCGATGTTCGAGGAACGATTCGGCGCCGATGCCCAGGCTCAGATCGACAACAGGCTGGAGCTCGCCAAGGCGGGGATCCCGGCGACACTCGCAGCAATCAAGAAGGACGCGGAATCAGAAGGGTAGCGACCGGCATCGACCTCTGCCGGTGCTGCAGGGCTATCCGTCCCCGAGTCGCGGGTCGGCAGGTCTTTCGTCATCGTGATACCGGGACTACACGCCAGCATCCCCGATCAGTCGGCAATCGGTTTGAGCAGTACCAGGGGTATCTCGCGCGTTGTCTTGCGCTGGTATCCGGCGTAGTTGCGGTGATCAGCCGTAATCAGCGGCCACAGCCGTGCTCGATCCTCGGCGCCGGCCGTCTCGGCCCGCATCCGCTGAGGCGGCTTGCCCGCCACGGACACGGTCACCTCCGGATGGTCTTTCAAGTTGAGGTACCACGCAGGATGGTGGTCATCGCCTCCGCGTGACGCGACGATGACCGTCGTCGAACCCTCCTGATAGGGCGACGTCAACATGGTCGAACGAGGTTGGCCGCTGCGCCGTCCGGTAGTCGTCAGCTCGACCACCGGCATCCCACTCGCCCTCCACCCGAGCCGGCCACCAGTGGCTCCGAGCACGATGCGGTGCACCCGATTCATGGCCTTCAGGCTGAAGTCCGAGGGCATGCAGAGATGTTAGAGCAAGCCCGATGAATCGGTCGGGTTGTCTGGATGTGAGGTGGGAGACATGGTCAAGAGACAGAGACTCGCGGCCCTGTCCCCCGCGTCAGGGATACGTCGCTCGGTCCTCTGGAGCCACATCGTCGTAGTACGGGATATGCGCCCGCTCGAGAACCGGCGTCAATCGCTTTCGTACCCAGTCGGCCCGACGTCCTTCGACCACCCAGAGCGCCTCTTGTCCATCCTTGGTCCGCACCGTGATGTCAGTCATCATCTTTGGATGCGAGGCCGGTGGACCACCGCCTCGGCGCAACCCACCGAATCCCACGCCTGCGGCAAAGAAGAACTGCGCGTCAGAGCCACCGAACTCTCGCTCCTTGACATCCACACTGGTCACTTCGCTGAGCGGAAATCCGTGGGTGAGTCTCAGCTCTCCGTACCCGATCCTGTCCTTGCCGATCCAGAGGTGCGACCCGTGATCACCAAGTGATTTGTGACCCCCCCGGTAGTGACACTTGACGGGGAACCCGATCTTCACGGTGCTCGACCGATCGCTCGATGTCTGACCGGCCTCCACCAGGACTGTCTAACAGGTCGACAGTCCCTTCTGCCCAAGCTGGTCCGCTGGTCGGTCCGGTGACCATCGCAGATTCGGACGCCGAGTCGATCGTGGACCTCACGCCAGACTATTGATCTGCATGCTCGACGAAGTCGGGAATGAGCGCAGCAGCCAGCAGGACGTGCACGCTTTGTCGAGCGGACCCGTCGTCGGCCTCGATCGGCATGGGATGGTCTCCTCTGTGCCACGCGAACCACGCCACTGTCTCGACGATGAACTGGGCAGCGAGTGCCGCGTCCGGGAACTGTCGGAGGTGGCCGGATCGGGAGCGACGCACCACATACTCTGCCAGCAGGTCCACCTGCCCTTGTCGCGGCTTGCCGAAGTACAACTCCCCCAGCTCTGGGATGTCGGCGGCGGATCGCTCCAACAGGGAAAGCAGCGCCCGGTTGTCCTCGATGGCTGCGTAGTACTCATCGATCACGCCGTGGAACTCGCGACGAATGTCCTCGCACTCGTCAGTCGTGAGTGCTGCTTTCACGAGCGGAAACGCTGTCTTCCCTGTGGTCCAGTCGGCGATCGGCTCGAGCACTTCGCCTGGAGACGGGGTCGGCAGGGGTATGGGGAGCTCGGAGAGTCGGTCCGGAACTGCAGCGCCGAGGACTGCGAGCTGGAACAGGGCCTCCTTGCTCTCGACGAACCTGTACAGAAGGGCGTGGCTGAGACCGAGCTCTTTGCCCACGTCCGTCATCCGGGTTCTCCGGTAACCCTGCTCCGTGAAGACCTTCCGAGCAGCCTCGGCGATGTCAGCGAGGCGGCTCGGAGGAGTGCGCCGTGGCATAGGAGTAGCCTATAACTAACTCAGTCAGTTAGTTAGTTATACGACGACCGGTCAGAAGCCCCATCGAGGCTTGCCCCAGCCCTTGGTCGGATTACAGCCGATCGCGAGTGCCGTTGGGTGAGATGGCCAGGGCCTTCCCACCGCTCGACCGCTCGGCTACGGTCCGGTCGGTTGCCTCGGCATCAGCCAGGGGCCTGGAGGTGGTCGTCACCGGATGACCACGACTCGGGCCGAGAAGGCCAAATCCCCGAGAGCCGAGTACAGTGAGCGAAAGGGGTCAAAGGTAGAGTGAAGCCAGCAGGGAACAAGAAGAACATCCTGTTGGTGATCATCGACACCCTGCGTGACGACGCAGTGGATGAGTCCTTTTCGGTCTTGAATGGGTGTCATCGGGCAGACGTCGCTGTCTCCGCCGCCCCCTGGACGCTTCCCTCGTGTACCTCGATCATGACGGGCAACGAAGCCCGGACTCACCGTCACCATTGGCGTGAGCCCCCACTCGGTCCGAACCGACTCGTCGAAAGTCTTCCGAAGAGCTATCTGAGGCTCGGCTTCGTCAACAATCTCGGAATCCGCAAGGGCTTGGGCGTCGAGAACGGATTCAAATGGTGGCGCTACTTCGCCGACTTCGACCAGCCGTTCGAGCGGGCACTCGCGGCCGTGAACCGGGACACCGGAGCAAGGCCCAGGTTCATCGTGCTCCACTCGAACATCGCCCACGACTACTACCTTCCGATTGCAGACCAGTTCCGACCTGTCGGTCAGACCGACCGAATGAACCAACTCGGCAGCAGGGTCGTGACATGGCGGGACACCGATCCCACCGAGCTGCCTGGCATCAAAGCGACCTATGCAGCGTGCGCCACAGCAGTCCTCGAGCGGGTGAGCACGGTGCTCGAGGCCGTACGTGAACGCGACGACTTCGTCACGGCGGTCACCGCCGATCACGGAGAAGGATTCGACCCCGATCTCGGGCGGGTGCACCACGGTGGCCGCATGCACCAGGACCTTCTCAGTGTCCCTGCCTTCTTCGATCTTCCTTCGACGACCAGCCCATCCGTACGCAACCAGCTCACTGATGCCCTTTCCTCCCGGGTGCTCTTCGGTACCGACACCCTGCCCACCCTCTTTGATCTGGCCGGCGTCCACGAACTCCCACAAGTAGACGGTCAGTCCCTTCTACGGGGCCCAGAGCGAACCGTGATGAGTGAAGATCGCCGGTACCTGTACCTGAAGGACCGGTTCCGCATCAACTACCACGGCCGGAACAAGAACATGTCAACGGAGGAGATCGAACGCAATCGGCAGCTCACAGACCTCCTGGCTGAACCTCCGACCATCCGCGCCTTCCTCCGTTATCCGGAGAAATGCGTTGTGACATCACTCCGGTTCCGCCCGGAATGGTCAGGTGAAACAACCCGGACTTCCCTGGAGCGGTTCGGTGCCAACCTCCTCGGGTCACCGATCCTGATCTGTCAGGGCGACCACCTCATCGCGCTCGAACTCTTCGACCTCCGAACAGATCCAAGTGAACAACATAACCGCCTCCTCGAAATGGACGATGGCGTCGGATGGCTGCTCGGGAGCCAGTGGGCGACCTCGGTGACCGTTCCGGTTGCCGGCGTAGGGGAGATTGCCATCAAGGATCTTCTCGAGGAAAGCACACCGCTCCGCGTTTCCCAGGACTGACCACGAGAGGCGGGTTCGGTGAATCGGCCATTTGGCACGAAGCGGTGCTGGGCGGCTCAGGTAAAGGTCAGGGTCACAGTGGTCTAAATCATTGTCGGCGGTTGAGCATCCCCCGGTTTGACGGACACCTGAACTGAGGTGGTAGCACCTCGGGAAGGAGTCCTTGATGCCACGACCTCATCCGCCGGAGTTCCGCCAACGAGCCGTCGAGATGGCCCGTGAAGGAACCATCTCGATCGCCAAGCTGGCGCAGGACCTCGGCATTGCCGACAGCTGCCTGCGCAACTGGATGCGCCAGGACGACATCGACACCGGTCGCCGAGAGGGCCTTTCGACCTCGGAACGGGCCGAGCTCGTGGAGTTGCGCCGCAAGCTCCGGGTCGCCGAGATGGAAGTCGAGATCCTCCGGCGGGCAGCTGCGTACTTCGCGAAGGACAGCTTGCCCCGCCCAAAATGATCTACACCTTCATCGCCCCGCGCTGCGAGGACCTGCCGGTCGCAGCGTGCTGTCGGGCCATGGGGCTGTCGACCTCGTCGTTCTATGCCTGGCGGACGAACCCGTTGAGCGAGCGAGATCTTGCCGACGCGCTCCTCACCAACACCATGTTCGACATCCACGCCATGAGCCGGCGCAGCTATGGCTCGCCCCGGGTCCACGCCGAGCTGGTGCTCGGCGAGGGCATCCGCTGCGGGCGAAAGCGGGTCCAGCGCCTGATGCGCCAGGCCGGCATCGTGGGCATCCACCGGGGAAGTTCCGGGGCTGCACCAGGCGTGATCCCGATGCCACCGCCGCCGAGGATCTGGTGGGTCGCAACTTCAACCCGACAGAGCCGGACCGCCTGTGGGTGATGGACGTGACCGAGCATCCGACGGGAGAGGGCAAGGTCTACCTGGCCGTCGTCCTCGACGCCTGGAGCCGAAGGGTGGTGGGCTGGTCGATCGCCGATCACATCCGCTCCGAGCTCGTGGTCGACGCCGTGCAGATGGCCATCTGGCGACGGCAGCCACCGGCGGGCAAGACCGTGGCGCATTCCGACCACGGATCGCAATACACGTCTTGGGCTTTCGGTCGCAGGCTCCGGGCGGCTGGGCTGCTCGGTTCTATGGGCACCATCGGGGACTGCTTCGACAACAGCGCCGTGGAGAGCTTCTTCGGGACCCTGCAGATCGAGTTGCTCGACGAGCACCGCTGGGAGACACGCAAGCAACTAGCCCTCGCCATGTTCGACTGGATCGAGGCCTGGTACAACCCGAAGCGCCGACACAGCTATTGCCAGATGCTCAGCCCTATCGACTACGAAGCCCACCTCATCCCCGCTGCATCTGCGGCATGGTTATCCAACCAACCCGTCCGGCGAAGCGGGGGAAGCTCACTTCTCGTTCTCGCGGACGTCAGGCCTGGGATCGGGTCTCCCCGTCAGGCTTAGGATCCAGCCTGGAGCCACCCAAGAAGTCGGCCTCGATGAACTTGAGGTAGGCGTCGCTCGAAAGGGTTTGGTGATCGATGTACCCGGCCTTGGCGTATGGCGAGATCACCATCGCCGGGACCCGGAGCCCGTATCCGTTCTGGTCAACGGAGGGCGGCACGACGTTGTCGTAGAACCCCCCCCCAGTCATCCCATTGCAAGAAGATGGCGGTCGAGTCCCAATCTGGGCCCTTCAGGGCAGCGTTGATGACTGCCGTGACGTAGGCCTGCCCCTGGTGAACACTTGCCGGCGGGTGTTCGCTGTCGGCCTGGGACGGCGTGACCCACATGACCGATGGCAGGGTTCTCTTTTTCGCTTCAGCGAAGTAGTTGTTCAGCGGCTACCCCGGGCTCCGAATTCCTCCCTCCCGAAAGTGGGGAATGGACCGGGCCCCAAGTGGTCGCTCCGGCAGTCGAAAATTGACTGACCGGGCGCGCTCTCACCGCGGTCCTGGGGCGGCTGGCTGGTGGGAGTCCTGCTGGCACCGCCGTCGGTTGGCGTCACGACGTGATCGTAGAATTCCCCAACCCTACGGCTCGGTGCCATATAGTTGACTGTCGGCGTGACGAGCGGCCGGTGGCCGGAGGGCGGGCTACGACGTGATTGTGATCACCGGTCCTGGGCGAAGCGGAACCACTTTCTTGGCAATGCTGTACCGCGAACTAGGTTTCGATCCGGGCGGCCGGTGGAATCCTCAGGTGAACGCAGGAATGGAAGCCAAACAGTTCTCGGAGATCAACAACGAACTGACCGCGGCCCTGGGAACGGTGGGGGCTCCCCGGCAGGGAACCCGATCGCTGCGGAGTCTCAAGCGTGTGAGCGAATTCAGCGCGGGACATTTCCCAACCCCGATTCACCAATGCGTGGACTCCGTGCTCGGCTCGCTGCGGTATCACCGGAACACCGCCGATCTCCTGGATTGGACAAAGCTGGATGCCGTCATTGCCCGGTACGGTGAAACGATGCGGGAGCTCTCCGCTAGCACGCAGGTCGTCAAAGGCCCCCATTTCTGCTGGACGCTGCAAGCCTGGCTCGGGAGCGGGGCGTCGATCGACTCCGTCCTGCTAGCGGTTCGCCCACTGGAGGCGATGGCGGAAAGTCGCGTCAGGGTCGGGATGATTCCCGACCGAGCCCGGACGTGGGCCATGAACAACTTTGCCTACGGCATCGGGTTGGCAATGTCGGCGATTGAGGAATACCGCGTGCCGTTCGAGTTCCTCCGGTTTCCCGACTTCCTGGATAACCCGGAGGATCTCTACGACCGCCTGCCGCTTCCCGAAAAGCGCTCCTGGACGGAATTCCTTACCGCATTCGAGAAAGTACACGATGCCTCACTCGTCCATGACGAGCGCTGAGAGAAGCCAAGCGAAAGTAACGGAGAAACAGGCTGGCCGAGCGAATGGACCGGCAGCCGTGGCTGCGCTGGTGGCAGCGAGAAATGCAGCCATGCGGTCGGCCGCAGATGGTTCGGGGGCATCCCGGTAGCATTGCTACCGATCAAGGGGCGCTGCCACCGACTGCGCAGCTCTCTGAACTGCACTGTCGTGGTCGGGCTGCCGGGATTTGAACCCGGGACCTCTTGACCCCCAGTCAAGCGCGCTAACCAAGCTGCGCCACAGCCCGTCTGACCGTTTGCCCTGATCAGGGCTCTCAGTCGAGGAATCCTCACCCTAGCGCAACCCACCTGTAGCGCCGATTGCCACCAAGAGTGCGACCAACCCTGGTTCCAGGCGACGGAGGGCTGTGCGCGAGAGCAACCAGAGGCATCGCCTCACCGCCGCCGACCTGCCCCACCATGGTGAGTAGGGGCAACTCAGACGTGACCCCAACGGTCCCAGCCACCCTCCGGGGAACAACGAGATGGCTGGGTCGTCAACACGCGGGATCGGGGCTTGAGCGTGCCCGTACGACGACGGACCCGTCGTACCCGAACCTGCGTTCGGATGGGTTGCTTGCAGGGCGCCACCAGGACCTGTAAAGCCACTGCGCCCTGTTGACCGATAGATAACCAGCGGCCTGATCGAGGAGACGCAAGTGGTCATTGGAGTAACCGTCGTCGTCCTGGCTCTCGCCTTCATCGGGCTGAGTCTGTGGTGGGTCAGGGTTCACGGAAGCTGGGGCCTGCAAGCGTCGAACAAGGGGCGGGCGCACGCGAAGAAGCGCCGCAATCCTTCGACTGCTGCAGTGAGGCATGACGCTGATCAGACAATCACCGCCGTGAGCATCCTGGGACCCAGGAGCGGAAGGTAGCCATCGCCCGAGAGCTTGGCGTCCGCGAGCACCGTCGGGCGGGCGGTTCCCGGTGAGCAAGCAGGGATGGCATCTCGGTGGGTTCCATGATGAACTCGACGCCGCGCTCCTTTAGCTCTAGGTAGGTTGCCTGGCAATCGTCTGTAGCGAAGTGGTAGCTGCCGATCACGCCTTTGGCGATGAAGTCGCGCAGTTGTTTGGCCAGCTCTCCGTCGATCACGGGTGGACCCGGGACCGTCAAGATGAACGACACATCGGGCTGACTGGTGGGACCAACTGTCAACCAACGGTAGTCACCCATCTCAGCAACCGTAACGTCCTCGCGCACTTCCATGCCGAGCCGTTTCGTATAGAAGGCAAGTGCTTCGTCCTGGTCATGGACCCACACCGTTACGTGCGTCAGTTTGCCCAGCATCGCCATTCCTCCGTCGACTGATCCTTGGGGGTGACGTTAG
This sequence comes from uncultured Acidimicrobiaceae bacterium, assembly GCA_963753905.1. Classification (GTDB taxonomy): domain Bacteria; phylum Actinomycetota; class Acidimicrobiia; order Acidimicrobiales; family RAAP-2; genus Bog-756. The sequence continues at coordinate 1,427,011 of CAVWDZ010000001.1, forward strand.
ACAGTTTGCTCTACGTTGTCTTCTCGAAAACGGCTCTCTTCGTGCGGACGCCCCCAGGCTTGCATCACGCAGGCCGGTATCCGAACCCGGTCGGCGGCCGGCGGGAACCTCGCTCGATATGCTCTAGGGGAGCATCCGAAGTAGCGCGAGAAGGAAGTCGTGAACGAGCCCACGCGGGTGAGTCCGACGCTCACGCAGATGTCCGCCACCCTTCGATCCGTGTTGCGAAGGAGCGCCGCTGCTCGTTCTAGGCGACGCGTTAGCAAGTAGTGATGCGGTGTCTCACCAAACGTCCGACGAAACTCGCGACGGAAGTAGGCCGGCGACAGTCGAGCGGCATCAGCGAGGACCGCGGTGTCAAGTTGCTCGAAGTACCTATAGTCCATCAAGGCTTTGGCTCGGAGAAGGTGCCGGGCGCGATGGATGGCGAGCACGTCTTCCAGTATTGCCGAACCTGAAACGTGCCCGTGGTCGCGCCACTGACTCGGCCGCTCGGCAACCTCGTCGATAACCGCCGCCGGCCCGGCGTTCAGGGCGACCCCTGGGCGATGTGCTGCTCGCTGATCGGAGAGACTGTCTGTCCCGGATGAGGTTACTAGTGCGGTAACGCCTTCTTGATTCGAGAACTCACTGCATGGTCCGTATTCTCCGAGCAAGTCATTTACAGCTCGATGTCCGCATAGAGGTGGTGGCGGTCGAGCAAACTGAAACACCGGTCTTCGCAAACTTGGGCGATGTGGGGATCGATCTCGTACTTCGCTTTGGCTGTGGATGTCGCCGGTCTCGTGGCTCTCAGTGCAGTGACTATGACGTCGGCGACTTCGTCGATCTCGTCTGGCCTAAATCCCAGCGTGGTCAGCGCCGGTGTGCCAAGTCGAATTCCCGAGGTGTACCAGGCGCCGTTGGCGTCACCTGGCAATAAGTTGCGATTGGTGACCACACCTGCGTCAAGCAGGGCAGCCTCAGCTTGACGGCCGGTGAGTCCGAAGCTGGAAGCCACGTCCAACAGCACAAGGTGGTTGTCAGTCCCCCCAGTGATGAGCCGTGCACCCCGCCGTATCAGACCTTCCGCCAGAGCACGTGCATTCTCTACGATGTGGACGGCATAGGCAGCGAACGAGGGCTGGCGAGCCTCAGACAAAGCAACGGCCTTGGCAGCCATCACGTGGGGCAGCGGGCCACCGAGGACCATCGGGCATCCCCTGTCTACGCAGGGTGCATATTCCTCGGTGCAGAGCACTAGTCCACCACGAGGTCCGCGCAGTGACTTGTGGGTGGTAGAGGTCACGACATCGGCGTGGGGCACCGGATCGAGGTCACCGACCAGCACTTTCCCGGCTACCAGCCCGGCGAAGTGGGCCATGTCGACCATGAAAGTAGCCCCGACGTCGTGGGCGATCTCAGCCAAGATGGCGAAATTGGGGTTCCGGGGGTAGGCCGAGTACCCCGCCACGAGTACCAGCGGACGGAACTCTCTCACCTGGGCCGCGATGGTGCCGTAGTCGAGGAGTCCGGATGCGGAATCGACCCCGTAGCTAGCCTGGTCAAAGAGCTTCCCGGAAATATTGGGTCGGAACCCATGGGTGAGGTGCCCACCGGCATCGAGTGCCATCCCCATCATGCGCTGGGAATGCAGTTCGTTGCGCAGTCGATCCCAGCTAACGGAGTCAAGGTCGTTCACGTGACCCGCCCCTGCCTCGTTGAGGAAAGGCTGCTCGACTCGGTGGGCAAGGATGGCACAGTAAGCAACCAGGTTGGCGTCGATCCCCGAATGGGGCTGGACATAGGCGTGATCGGCGCCGAACAGTGCTTTGGCGTGGTCGGTAGCCAACGTCTCAATCCGGTCGACCATCTCGCATCCGGCATAGAAGCGATGGCCGGGAGTGCCTTCGGCATACTTGTCCGACAGCCAGTTGCCCATGGCCAGCAGCACGGCCGGTGAGGCGTAGTTCTCTGAAGCGATGAGCTTCAGTTGACGCCGTTGGGACTCCAGCTCACCGACGATGGCCCCTGCCACATCTGGTTCGGCGGCAGAGATCACCTCCAACGCCGATCGATAGGCACTCGCTACGACTGGATCGGGCACCACGCGCTCCTTCGGACGACATCGAGTCTTCGCCCAGGCGCACGGCGATATCCGGCGGCTGCCGGCGGGTCGGTCCCCGGTGGTACTCCACCCAGACGCCAGTAGCGACCCGCTCCAACGATAGCCCCAACGAGGCTGCGGAGAGGTGCGGAGAGGTATGGATCCGATGGAAGGATGACTCGGGGGCGCCCGTGGATGGATCGGCCCGCAGGCCTCCACTCAGGGCTCTGGAAATGTCCCCTACCGCGCGGCCCATATCCAAGTGAGGCATGCCTTCGCTGCCCCGTTCCGGGCGTATGCAACTTTCACGAGCGCGAGCGATGAGAGTCGGTCGCGGTTTCGCTCTCCCGCCGAGAACAGGGTTGCCACCTTGTCCGCCGCCTGGTCCACTTCGGGTCGGACCTGCGAGTAGACGTTCGCTCGTGATCGAGATGGAGGAGTGGCCCAGAGGGTCACTCACAGCCTTCATGCTGACCCAGGGCTTCGAGGGCGGCGGCGACGTGGGAGTGTGAGGACCTCCAGACCGGTCCGTGTGGCTGCGATTACTGCCAGAAGCGGACAGCAGCGCCTTCCAGGTTGCATGAACTGGCTGGCATCGCCCCGCCGACCTCTCGGATGACAGACCCGGTACTGGGGGATACGATTGGGCAGTTGCCAGAGGGTGGGGTGCGTTTCTCCAGCATTGGCGATGACGGGAATGCGGCGGACGGCACTGGGCGGATCTGCCGGGAGAGGAGTGAGCGATGCGCTCTCTTGATGGTCGCCACCAAAAGCGTTTTACGCTCGTGACCCTTTGCTTGGCGACAGGCCTCTTAGCGTTGCTGGTCGGGCAGGTCAACGTGAGCGCCGCCACAGCGTCCGTACCCGGACCTCGTGTCGGGGACCCACTTCCACCACCCCCGAGCTCCACGTCGCTCCACACTCCATTGGCGCCTGGGTCTCCGTGGCAGAGTTTGCCGACACCGCCGTTCGTCCCTGGATCCATGTTCGTCCTCACGGATGGGACCGTATTGGTCCAGGACAACGGCCCGAGCAACAACGGCACCGGCGAGTGGTGGCGTCTGACGCCAAACGACAAGGGCAGTTACCTAGCCGGGACCTGGTCCCAGCTCGCCTCTCTGCCGTCGGGATATGGACCGTTGGACTATGCCTCGGCTGTGCTCCCTGATGGACGGTTCATTGTCGAGGGTGGTGAGTACAACTTCGGCAGCGAGGTATGGACCAACAAAGGCGCCATCTACAATTCTCTTACGAACAAATGGACAGCGGTCAAGCCCCCGAGTGGAAGCGGGTGGTCCCACATCGGCGACGCACCGTCTACCGTTCTGGCCAACGGTAAGTTCATGCTGGGGGCGTCCGGTTCAGCTACGAGACTTGAGTCCCTTCTCAACGAGACGACGCTCACATGGAGCGCTACCGGCGCCGGGAAAGCTGACCCCAACGGAGAGGAAGGCTGGTCACTGCTGCCGAATGGTAACGTCCTGACCGTCGACGCGGGCAACACGACCTCACCACGCAACACCGAGATCTACAGCCCGTCGACCGGACGATGGACCACCGCCGGACTGACACCGGAGCCCCTCGCTGACAGCGTTCACGAGATGGGACCACAGATGCTCCGGCCCAACGGGACCGTGTTCGCCACGGGGGCCTCCGGGTACAACGCCGTCTACAACACGACCACCGGCAAATGGTCCAGCGCTCCCAAGTTCCCGGTCATCGGGGGAAAGCAATACGATGTCGCCGACGCACCCGGTGCCGTCCTACCCGACGGCAACGTGCTGGTAGACGCCAGTCCAGGTGTCTATCAGAAGCCCGCACACTTCTTCGTCTTCAACGGAGCAACACTCTCCCAGGTTGCCGATGCACCGAATGCCAGCATCAGCTCGTCGTACTACGGAAGCATGGTCATGCTGCCAACTGGTCAGGTGTTGTTCAACGACGGGCTCGGCAACTTCTACGTATACAACGCCGGCGGTTCACCAGAGACCGGTTGGCGACCAGTCGTCACCAGCGTTCCCACAGCCGTGACTGCCGGCGACGCCTACACGGTGTCAGGCAAGCAGCTTGGCGGTCTGACCCAGGACGCCGCGTACGGCGATGACTACCAGAGCGCCACGAACTTTCCGCTGGTGAGAATCACCAATGTTGCGACCGGTGATGTGACCTATGCGCGTACATCGAATATGTCATCGATGTCCGTGGCTCCTAACGCGGCGTCCTCCGCCAGCTTCACGCTTCCAGCAGACGCAGAAACCGGCGCGAGCACTCTGGTAGTGGTCGCCAACGGAATCGCTTCGTCGCCGACAGCAATCACCGTCAGCTCATAGCGCCCAAGGCGAACGTCCGGCGCCGCAGCCCGTACTGGCGTGGACCTCGTTGCTCCCGGTTCCCCACCTAGGAGGTTTTCCCTCCCGCCGCTGAGTCCGCTGACCGTTACGGAGCGACGGTGGTTGCCGTCACCGACGGGCAGCTCGCGCCCACGGCGGCGACGAGAGCATCCCAACTGTCGTTCACCTGGGTGATCGCTGCCGGCACGGCGCTCCTATCCGCCTTCTTCCGGACGTCGGTCGCGAGGGTCTTGATGGACGTCTGGAGGCCCTTGACCTTCTCCTTGATGGCCTTGGTCACCGTGGGCCGGAACTTCTTGTCCGCCATCTCGAGTGCGCGGATGTTGCGGGCAGCGGCCGCCCTGGCCGCCTTGTTGCTGGACGAGATGTGGGCGGGGTTCAGCGCAGTGAAGGCCGACACGAGCGAAGCCCAGTTCGTGCACGTGGCCGCGGCATCGACGGTGGTCCTCGTGGTGCTCTTCTTGGCGGCGGGCCCCGATGTACACCCTGCCGCGGTCGCTGCAAGTGCGAGGATGGCCACGGCGACAAGGGGGAGACGCGCCCGGTAGGTGGGCGCCATCTGCGGGCGATGGGCAGAGATCGGATTGAGCATCCGAGCAATCTAGCGCGCCGCCTGACTCCGGGCGGGGGCGGAGTCCCAGGTCGACGCGGCCGGCGGACCGGGTGGGATCGCTAGACGTGGTGGACGACCCAGGTGACGCCCTGGAAGGCCCGATAGCCCAGGTAGATGACGGTGGCCACAGCCATGAACTTGAACCACCAGGGCGACTTCCGGTGCTCGAGTGGCTCCCTCCCACAGACCGGGCAGGTCCCCTCATCGGTCAGTTGGTCGTCCTCGAGCTGTTCATCGCACTGCTCACACCAGGGCACGGCAGACCCCACCCTCGCGGCTCACCGCCGCCGACCCCCACCCCCGTCGGCGCCTTTGGCCCGTACCCGTAGTTTGATCGGGGTCGGTCCGAGCTCGAACCGCTCCCGCAGTCCCCGCTCGACATAGCGCAGGTAGGTCGGCTGCAGTCGGCCGTTCGTGAACAGGGTGAAGGTGGGTGGGTCGCTGGCTCCCTGGACGCCGTACTTGATCCGCGCGCCGACCGGAGGATGGGTCGCCTGGATCGACGTGAGCGCACGATTCAAGGCACCCGTCGGGATCCGCGAGTGGTAGGCCTCCTCGGCCGCCACCACCGCAGGAAGGATGTGATGGACGCCGAGCCCGGTACGGGCGCTGAGCTTGAGCACCGGTGCCTCCCCGAGGAACGCCAAGCGGTCCCCGACATCGGCCAGGATGCCGGTTCGGTCCTCGATCGCGACGAGATCCCACTTGTTGAGGACAACGACGACCGGACAGCCCGAGGCTCCGATCCGCTCTGCCAGCCGCTGGTCCTGGTGGGTGACGCCGGCCACCGCGTCGATCACCAGCAGCGCGATGTCGGCCCGGTCGAGCGCCTCGAGCGCCCTGAGCACAGAGAAGTACTCGGTCCCCCGCTCGGTTCGCGATGCGCGGCGCATCCCTGCGGTGTCGATGAAGCAGACCGTGCCGTCCGGAGTCTCGACGACGGTGTCGACCGCGTCACGGGTGGTACCCGGCTCGTCGTGGGTGACCGACCGTTCGTCGCCGACCAATCGATTGAAGAGGGTCGACTTTCCCGCGTTGGGCCGGCCGACCAGCGCCACCCGCGGGATGCCGTTGCCGCCCGACGCCGGCCCCGGATTGTCGACGGTGTCCGTCTCGCCGTCCGCTCCGTCCTGGCCGGGCGTGGTCCCCTCGTCTTCCGCGGGCAGCAGGCTGACCAGCTCGTCCAACAGGTCCCCGGTTCCCCGACCGTGGAGGGCGCTGACCGGCCAGGGGTCGCCGAAGCCGAGGGACAGCGCGTCCCAGGCATCGGCCTCCCGCTGCGACGAGTCCACCTTGTTGACCACCACCCGAACCGGGCGTCCGGACCGCTTGAGCACCTTGGCGACGGCGAGGTCCCCGTCGACGAGCCCGACCGTCACGTCGACCACGAAGAGGACGACGTCCGCCTCGGCGATGGCCCGCTCGGCCTGGGCGCTCACCTGCGCGTCGAGGGGATCACCTGCCGGCTGCCAGCCACCGGTGTCGATGATGGTGAACGAACGGCCGCACCACTCCGCGTCGAGCTCCTTGCGGTCGCGGGTCACCCCGGGACGTTCCTCGACCACCGCGGCCCGGCGGCCGACGACGCGGTTCACCAGGGTCGACTTCCCGACGTTGGGCCGACCGGCCACGACCACCGTCGGTAGTGTCCGTCCGTCAGACAGGGGCATCGCCGGGGTCTGGCTCATCTCGACGCTCCGAGGGCCACCGGGACCCGGGGCGCGATGCCGGCGGCCCGGTCGGCGGTCGGGACACCGTTCCCCTCGAGGGCGCGGCGCAACGAGAGGCCGTCACTCGCCACGACCTCGACCTGCCGTGGCAGATCCGCCACCGTCAGGTCGTCGAGGAAGCGCCCTTCGGACAGGCAGGCGTCGGGAATGAGGTATCGGTGGCCGTCGGGTTCGCCGGCGAGGACCCTGCCGAGGTCGGCGCCGGTCAACAGCCCCGCCACCCCGATGTTGCCTCCGAAGAACCGGTTGGCGACCGGCAGGATCCGGATGTCGTCCCGCCCCATCGACTCGACGAGGGGCGTGAGCACCCTCGCCCCGTAGACCCCGGTCAGAACGGCCACCGGCGCATCGGCGACACTCGGCCGGCCGGGCGGCGACGTCGGCTCCGGCGCGCGCTCGCTTCGGTAGCCCCCGGCGGGAGCCCCGTCGACGGAGGCGAAGAACCCGGGGCGGACTCCCAGCGCCGCGTGCTCGTCGCCCCGGAAGGCCGCCTCGAAGGCCCGGGCCATGCCCAGCCCGTTCTCGTGCTGGGGGAAGCCCTCGTACGTAGCAGCTGCCGGAAAGGACCGCTCGGCCATCAGGTAGTACTCGTCGGCCGCAAACACCATCCGTCGTCCGATTGTCCCGAGGAAGGTCTCCTGCCAGCCGGCGACCGTGTCGCACACCCGGGCCGCCTCGGCGCGGGTGTGCGGGCGCATGGCCTCCTCATGGGAGAAGCGGCTGACCCCGAGGGGCACGCAGGCCACCGTGGCCAGCTCCGGGTACCGGTCGAGCACACCGCACAAGGTGTCCTCCAGCACCGCACCGTCGTTGCGCTCCGGACAGACCACGATCTGCCCGTGGACCTCGATGCCAGCGGCGAGGAGGGCGCTCAGCCAGCGCAAGCTGGTGGCTCCCCGCCGGTTGCGGAGCAGGTCGGCACGCACCTCGGGGTCGGTGGAGTGGATCGAGACGAAGAGCGGGCTGAGCCGCTCGGTGACCACCCGCTCGAGGTCCATCTCGGTGAAGCGGGTGAGCGTGGTGAAGTTGCCGTAGAGGAAGGAGAGCCGGTAGTCGTCGTCCTTCATCGAGAGGCTGCGCCGCATCCCCTTCGGCAGCTGGTGGATGAAGCAGAACTCGCAGTGGTTGTCGCAGGTCCGTACCCGGTCGAAGACCGATGAGGAGACCTCGATGCCCAGCGGCTGCCCGGCGGCCTTGGACACCGAGACGGTCTGGGGGCCATCGCCGCCGCGCCGGCGCACGACCAGATCCAGCTCCGGTTCGTCGACCAGGAGGCTGTATTCGATGACGTCACGGGGCGTACGGCCGTTGAGCAACAGAAGGTCGTCCCCCGGAAGAATCCCCGCCCGTGCCGCCGGCGACCCTTTTGTGACGGCCACGACCCTGGGTGCCGTCGTCACTCGGGGCGCCGACATGCCCACAAGGCTACCCGGTGCACGCTGGACCCAGACAGCGACCAGGCCTCAGCCCGGAGCAGGGAACGGAACCGCTGCCAGTAGCCTTGGATCGTGCCCGTCGAACGTGTCGTGCTGGCCGAGCCCCGGGGGTTCTGTGCCGGGGTCGAGAAGGCCATCAAGGCCCTCGCCTGGATGGTGCGCGTCTTCGAGCCTCCCGTCTACTGCTACCACGAGATCGTCCACAATCGTCACGTGGTCGACCAGTTCCGGGCCCGGGGGGTCATCTTCGTCGACGATGTCGACGACGTCCCTGCCGGCGCCCCCCTCATGCTGTCGGCCCACGGCTCGGCTCCCGAGGTGGTCGAGGCGGCCCGCGACCGAGGCCGGGTCGTGGTCGACGCGGTCTGTCCGCTGGTCACCAAGGTCCACCACGAGCTCAAGGTCCGCGCCCGGAAGGGGTACACGGTCCTCTACGTGGGCCATCACGGCCACGAGGAGGCGGTCGGCACGATGGCGGTGGCACCCTCCTCGGTGCGCCTGCTCGAGCGGGTGGAGGACGTCGACGACCTCGACGGGTTCGGCGCCGTCGACGGGGAGCCGTCCGCGCGAGTGGCGCTGTTGGCCCAGACCACGCTCAGTCACGACGAGTGGTCCGGCATCGTGGACCGCGCCAGGGAGCGGTTCCCTGACCTCTGGATGCCCAACCGGAGCGATCTGTGCTTCGCCACCACCAACCGCCAGGCCGCCCTCAAGGCCCTGGCCGGGAGGACCGATGCCGTCGTGGTCATCGGTTCGGTCAACTCCTCGAACACCGTGGCCCTCGAGCAGGTGGCGGTGGCGTTCGGGTGCCCGCGGGTGGTGCGGGTCAACGACGCCTCGGAGCTCCCCGACGACCTGTCCGGCACCGTCGGGGTCACCGCGGGGGCCTCCGCGCCCGAGGCTCTGGTGCGGGCCGTGGTCGAACGACTGGCCCCCCGGCTCGGAGTCGAGAGCCCACGAGGCGCCGGCGAGGACGAGTACTTCCCTCCCCCACCCGAGCTGCGCGAGCTGCTCCGCGGGCTCGAGGCGGCCCTCACGCTCTGCAACGGGGTCCCGGACCGGGCGGACACAGAGGCCGGGTCGCGCCCCCAGGTGTTGGGCGACGACCGGAGCACTGCTGCAGCCGACGTCCTCGAGGGCCTGGCCGGAACCTCGATCCCCGCCACGGTCGGCGGATCGGCGCGAGAATGATGGCATGACCACCTCCTTCACCAGCATGGACGTCTCCACCGCCGAGCAGTGGGCACGCATCGGCAACGAGACCGCACTCCATCAGGGGCGGGTCGCCGACCGGGTCCTCGGCCTCCTCGAATCGCTCGCCGACGTGGTCGACGGGTTCGCCGTCGACCAGCTCACCCACAGCCTGCAGACCGCGACCCGGGCCGAGCAGGCCGGCGCCGACGACCAGCTGGTGGTGGCGTCGCTCTGCCACGACATCGGCAAGGCGGTCTCGGTCGCCAACCACCCGCGGATCGCGGCGGAGATCCTCCGCCCCTACGTCCGGGCCGAGGTCACCGAGGCCATCCTCCACCACCAGGACTTCCAGGGACGCCACTACTACAGCCATTTCGACATGGACCCGAACCTGCGTGACCAGTACCGGAGCGAGCCCTGGTTCCCGCTGGCGGAACAGTTCGCCGACGACTGGGACCAGACCAGCTTCGACCCCGACTACCCGACCGAGTCGCTCGCCCACTTCGAACCACGAGTACGGACCGTCTTCGCCCACCCCCACACCTTCTGATGGCGCCCACCCAGCGGCACCGGTGGCTGACCCTGCCGGACAGCCGCTCACGGCGACGCACGGCCAAGCTCGTGCAGTTCACCCTCGACGTCGCGCGCGACGACTTCGACCGGCGCCATCCGGGCGTCCGGTTCGGTCCCGTCGTCGCCGTCATGGCGGCCTACGAGGAGGAGGAGAACATCGGGGCGGTTCTCAAGGCCATGCCCACCCTCCTCGGCGACCTCGAGGTCTCCACCCTCGTCGTGGTCGACGGCGGCACGGACGACACCGCACAGGTGGCGATCGACGCCGGGGTGTACACCTGCGTGCTCCCGGTCAACCTCGGCCAGGGAGCGGCACTGCGCCTGGGTTATGAGCTGGCATCAGCCCATGGTGCCCGCTACGTGGTGACCCTCGATGCCGATGGGCAGAACGACCCGGCGGAGATGGCGAGCATGCTCGAGCCCTTGCTCGACGACACCGCGGACTTCGTGATCGCGTCCCGGCGCATGGGTACCGACGGGACCACCGACCGCTTCCGCAGGGCCGGGGTCCGGATCTATGCGTCACTCCTCAACGCCATCATCAAGCAGCAGCTCACCGATTCGTCGAACGGGTACCGGGCCTTCCGGGTCGAGGTGTTGGAGGACATCGCCCCCCACCTGATCCAGGACCAGTACCAGACGGCCGAGGTGGTCATCACCGCCTCGGGTCGCGGGTGGCGGATCACCCAGCGACCCACCGAATGGCATCCCCGGGAGTCGGGCATCTCCAAGAAGGGCGGCAACCTCGTCTTCGGCCTGGCCTATGCCAGGGTCATCCTGACCACCTGGGCCCGGGTCACCCTGGGCAACCGCCACCGCCGCTGACCGGGCTCCGGCCCGACGTTCAGTAGCGACCGGTGGCCTTCACCGACCGGTCGTAGAGCTGCTGGATCGTCTCTGCGAGCTCCTGGGTGAACTGGTGGATCCGGCTCCTCGATACCCGGCCCTGGTCGGTCCGTGGCGGGCCGGTCAGGGGACGTCCCACCACCAGATGGATGTGTCGTGGACGCGGGAGCCGGTGCCCCTTGGGCATGACCGAGGCGGATCCACCGATGCCGACCGGAACCACCGTGGCCCCGGTGCGGGCGGCCAGGAACGCCACCCCCTCGTGGAGATCGCCGATCACCGGTCCCTCGCGGCGCTCTCCCTCGGGGAACAGGATAAGCACCTCGCCGGCGTCGAGCACCTGCTGGGCACGCCGGAGCGCCTCACGGTCGGCCGACTCCCGGTGCACGGGAAAGGCCCCGACCGCGGGCAGGATGCGGGCCAACAGGCCGTTCTTCCAGAGTGAGTCCTTGGCCATGTAGTGCAGCTTGCGCGGTGTGACCTCGGACGCCACGAAGAAGTCGATGAACGAACGGTGCACCGGGGCGATGATCACCGGGCCCTCGAGCGGGACCTGGTCGGCACCCTCCACCGTGGTGCGGAACAGGAGCCGGTTCAACGCGTGGACGAGGACCCGCAGGAACCGGTAGATGGGCGTGAACTGGGTGTCGACCACGTCGTCGAGCTCCAGTGGCTCGCCGGGTTCGATCTCGTCCTTCCGGCTCAGAGCCACCCGACCACCTCTTCCACGATCTCCTCCACAGTACGCCGGCCGCTGTCGATGACCCGTGCCCCGTCGGGGATCTCGAGCGGTGAGACCGCCCTCGTGCTGTCGATCCGGTCCCGCCGGGCCACGGCCTCGGGCGCCTCCTCGGAGCGTCGGGCGGCCCGTACCTGGGAGGGCGCGGTGAGGAAGATCTTGAGGTCGGCCGCAGGGAAGACCACCGAGCCGATGTCGCGGCCCTCGACCACCGCCCCCCCGCCGTGATCGGCAGCCCATTGGCGCTGGCGCTCGACCAGCTCCTCCCGCACCTCCGGGTTGGCCGCCACCGCCGAGACGGCCGCGCTGACCTCAGGACCGCGGATGACCTCGGTGATGTCGGTCCCGTCGGCCACGACCCGCTCCCCCACCACCAGGCTGAGACCACGGGCCAGCCGGGCGACCGCCGGACGGTCGTCCGGAGCGATGCCGTCCCGCAGGGCGGCCCAGGTGACCGCCCGGTACATGGCGCCGGTGTCGAGGCGCTCGAGGCCGAGCCGTCGGCTGAGGGCGCGCGAGACGCTGGACTTGCCCGACCCGGCCGGACCGTCGATGGCGATGATCAGCGGTGCCCGTTCCTCCGGCTCGCACGCGGACGTCACCGGCGCGCGCCGCCCTCGGCCAGTCCTTCGAGCGCCGCCGCGAAGCCCGGATAGCTCGTGGCCACCGCCTCCCAGCCAGTCACGATGCTCGGGCCCGGCGCGGCACAGGCCGCCCCCGCAACGGCCGCGGCCATGGCCATCCGGTGGTCGCCCCGGGCGTCGACCTGCCCCGGCACCAACCGGGCTCCACCCGCGACGAGCAGATCGTCCCCCTCCACGGTGGCGGTCCCCCCGAAGGCGCGCACGAGCGCCACCGTGCCCTCCAGCCGGTCCGACTCCTTGACCCGGAGCTCCCCGACCCCCCGGAACCGGGTGGGCCCCTCGGCCACCGCCGCGGCCACCGCCAGGACGGGGACCTCGTCGAGGGAGGGGATCTCCGCCGCGTCGACGGTGGTGCCGATCAGTGGAGCCCATTCGGCGGTCAGCGATCCGGTGGCCGTGCCGTCCTCGACCACCGTGATCCCGGCACCCATGCGGTCGAGCACCGCGAGGAAGCCGGTCCGCTCCTCTCCGAGGTGCACGCCGGTGACGGTCACCCGGCTCCCCGGCACGACCACCCCGGCCACCACCCAGAACGCCGCCTGCGAGGGATCGCCGGGGACGGCGAACCGCCCCGGCTGCAGGGAGCTCCGCCGGACCCGGATCACCCGCCCGTTGCCCGCGCGCTCGACGGTCAGGTCGGCGCCGGCTGCCGCCAGCATCTCCTCGGTGTGGGCACGGGTGGCCACCGGCTCGCGCACCACCGTCTCGCCGGCCGCGTCGAGCCCGGCCAGGAGAACGGCCGACTTGACCTGGGCGCTGGCCATCGGCGGCGTGTAGTCGATTCCCTGGAGGGAGCCACCCGTGACGGACAGCGGGGGCAGGCAGTTCGGGCCGTACCCCTCCACGGTGGCCCCCATCCGGCCCAACGGCTCGGCGACCCGGTCCATCGGTCGCGACCGCAGGGAGGCGTCCCCGGTGAGCCGGGTCGTCCCGGCCAGGGCCGCGACCACCCCGGTCAGCAGGCGCATCCCGGTGCCCGAGTTGCCGAGGTCGACGGTCTCGATCGGCGCCCGCAGCCGTGACCGGCCACCGGACACGGTGACGACGCCGTCCTTCCTGGCAACCCTGGCGCCGAGGGCCTCGACCGCCCCGGCGGTGCGCTCGACATCGTCCCCGCCGGAGAGCCCGGTGATGGTCGAGGTGCCCTCGGCAAGCGCGGCCAGCAGCAGTGCCCGGTGGGAGATCGACTTGTCCCCGGGGGCGGTGAGGGTGCCGACCAGGGATCGGCCTCCGGGGACGGCGTGGGAGACAACGGCGGGGCCGGTCATCGCACCGTGCCGATCGGTGTGATTCCGGACCGGTGTCCGCGCTGGGCCAGCGCGGCAGCAAACGACGGGGCCGATGCCGCGTCGATGACCAGCACCAGCACGCCGCGGTCGCCCTCGGCCGAATGGGCGATCTCCAGGTCGAAGATGTTGATCCCGAGCGCGGAGGCGAGGGTGGTGACCGCTGCGATCGCGCCCTCCTGGTCGGGGACCGGGACCCGCACCTGGGCCAGTTCCTCCGGCGGAGGTGCCTGCCGGCTGAGGGCCCGCCGGGCGGTGGCCGCCCGCTCGAGCACCTCGATCAGCGAGCCGTGGTCCCGGTCCGCCACCCGCTGACGCATGGCCCCGAGCGCTTCGATGAGCAGATCGAACGTCGCCACGATGGCTTCGGCGTTGTCGTCGCAGATGTCCGACCAGATCGAGGGTTGTCCCGCCGCGATCCGGGTCATGTCCCGGAATCCCCCCGCGGCCAGCTGCAGCAGGGGTCCGTGCTCCTCGCCGAGGTCGGCGGCGAGCGCCATGAGGGTGGCGGCGGTGAGGTGGGGCACGTGGGAGACGACCGCCACCAGCGAGTCGTGCTCGGCGGGATCGAGGGCGACCACGTCCGCCCCGAGGTCGGCGAGGATGGCGCGCAGGCGCGCATAGGCGCCCGGATCGGTCGCCGCGGTCGGCGTGAGCACCCAGGTCGCGCCCACGAAGAGATCAGCCGAGGCTCCCTCGACCCCGACCTGTTCCGATCCGGCCATCGGGTGCCCCCCCACGAAACGCGGGCTGTCGACTGCGGCGACCAGCGGGCCCTTGACGCTCCCGACATCGGTGATCACGGCCTCCGGGTTCCAGGACGGGGAGGCAAGGACCGCGGAGACCACCGTGGTGGTCACCTGGACCGGGGTCGCGACCACCACCAGGTCGGCCTCTGTGTCCTCGCCCTCTGCGTCGAGGGCACCGAGCTCGAGCGCGCGTGCCGCCACCCCCGGTGCGACGTCCGTCCCGGTCACCCGCCAGCCCCGTTCGCGCAGGGCCATCCCGACCGAGCCACCGATGAGGCCGGTCCCGAAGACCATGGCCCGCCCCGGCACGACGGTGCCCCCCGAGTTGACCCGTGGCCGGCTGCCGTCAGTCGGGGAGGTCGTCACGGAGCCCCTGCGCGCCCTCGAGGTAGACGTGGTGGATCTCCTCTCGCCGGCGTTCGGTGGTGACATGGAGCATGACCCGGATGCAGCGTGGCACCGACCCCACCACGGCCAGTTCCCGTGCGCAGATGAGGGGGACGGCGCCCAGCCCCATGTGGCGGGCCGCGGTGGCCGGGAAGATCGACACGATGTCCTCCGTGGCGGTAAAGAGGATCGAGACGATGTCGTCCTCCACGAGACCGTTGCGCTCGAGGATCTGTCCGAGCAGGGCCACCACCCGCTCGGTGACCGCCTCGGGGGTGTCCTCCTCGACCGTGGTCGCGCCGCGGACCGCTCGCAGGGAAGGGGGCATCAGCCAGGCATGTTACTCAGCGGCCGCAGATCACCCTGGTGCCACCGTGCCTCCGCCGACCCCACCGCGTCCCCCGGGGGCCGCTGTCGGCACGGCCGCCGCCGCCAGGCCGCGGACCTCGTCGAGGGTGAGGGGCCGGTAGGAGCCCGGCGCCAGGGAGGGGTCGGCCAGCGGGCCGATCCGGGTGCGCACCAACCGGACCACCGGGTGGCCGATCGCCTCGCACATGCGGCGGATCTGCCGGTTGCGACCCTCGTGGATCACCATCCGCATGAGCGAGGGGGTGACCACGGTGACCCGTGCCGGCGCGGTCCTCCCGTCGTCGAGCTCGACACCCTCGCGCAGTCGACGCACCTCGCCCGCCGTCGGATCTCCCTCGACCTGGACCAGGTACTCCTTGGGCACACCGAACGAGGGGTGGGTGAGACGGTGGGTCAGTTCGCCGTCGTTGGTGAGGATCAACAGCCCCTCGGAGTCCATGTCGAGACGGCCGACCGGGTGGAGCCGCGGGGACGGCGGCAGGAGGGAGACCACGGTGGGCCGGTCGTGGGTGTCCTCGGCGGTGCTGACCACGCCGGCGGGCTTGTTGAGGAGGTAGTGCACGAGCCCGGGACGCACGGAGAGCGGGACCCCGTCGAGCTCGACCAGGTCGACCTCGGTGTCGATCCTCCGGCCGAGCACCGGGATCCCGCCGTTGACCGTGACCCTGCCGGCGGTGATGAGGTCCTCGCAGACCCGGCGGGAGCCGATCCCGGCCCGGGCGAGCACCTTCTGGAGACGCTCCCCTCCGGCGAGCGGCGCCGGGTCAGCCATCCGCGGCCGGGCGCATCTGCTCCTCGAGCTCCGCCAGCGCCTCGGGTCCGGGGAGCAGGTCCTCCACCGGCGGGAGCTGCTCGAGCCGGTCGAGGCCGAGGCGCTCCAGGAAGGCGTCGGTGGTCGCGTAGAGGACGGCCTGCCCCGGCCCGGGAGCCCGCCCCACCGGGGTGATGTACCCCCGGTGCTCGAGCAGGCGGACCACACCGTCCACGTTGACCCCCCGAAGGGCGGCGATCTGGGCACGGGAGACGGGCTGTTTGTACGCCACGATGGCCAGGGTCTCGAGGGCGGCGGCCGAGAGCCGGGAGGAGACCCCGAAATTGGCGAAGCGCTCGACGTAGGGGGCGAGGTCCGGATGGGTCTGGATCCGCAGTCCCCCGGCGATCCGTGCCACCTCGAAGCCGCGACCCCCGTCCCGGCAGGACGCGATCAGCTCGTCACAGATCGGCTCGACCTGCTCGACCGGGAGCTCGAGCAGCTCGGCCAGCAACCCGGTCGGCACCGGCTCGACAGCGACGATCAGCACGGCCTCGACGGCCCGGGCCTCGGGCGAGAGCACGCTCAGCCCTCGTACTCGTCGGTCTCGTCCATCCGGCCGGCCGGACCGCCGCCGACCATCACCGCCGTGGGCGCCCCGGGCACCCACTCGACGTCCAGATCGCCGAACGTGTGGCCCTGGTCGAGGGAGATCCGGCCCTGCTTGAACAGCTCGAGGAGGGCGAGGAACCGGACGATGATCTCGATCCGGGAGGTCAGGTGCCCGGTCAGTTCCCGGAAGGTGGACCGTCCCGTGCCCGGCAGGCGGACGGTCAGCTCGGCCACGGCGTCGGCGACGGTCACCGCGTCGACGGTCACGTGCTCGAGATCCACCGTCGGCGCGGGCCGCTCGCTCGTCGCACGCATGTAGGCCGCGGCCACCTGGTCGGCGGTCACCCCCTCCAGGAGGTCCGGGGCACGGATGATCAGGTCGGCGTCGAGCCCGGTGGTCCGGGGCACCGAGCGCGCCGCCTGCTCGATGAGCAGGGCGAACCCGTCGGCGGCCGCCGCGTAGGCCTGGCACTCGAGCAGCCGGGCCAGGAGCAGGTCGCGCTCCTCCCACCCGACCAGCTCCTCGTCGGGCTCGACGTCCCCGCTCCCCGGCAGAAGGCGCCGGGACTTGAGCTCGACGAGCAGGGCCGCCACCACCAGGAACTCGGAGAGGGCGGGAAGGTCGATCTCCTCCCACGACGCCACCTCGGCGACGAAGGCATCGACCACCTCGGCCAGCGGGATGTCGAAGATGTCCAGCTGGTGGTCAGTGACCAGCTGGAGGAGGACGTCGACCGGTCCCTCGAAGACAGGGGTACAGACGGTGGTGGCCACGGAAACCGACCATACCGGCTGCCGCCGGACTCACCGTGCACCCACGGGGGCGGCGTACGATGACGCCCTCATGTCCCGAGTCCTCTCCGGCCTGCAACCCAGTGGCGATCTCCACCTGGGCAACTATCTGGGCGCCATCCGCAACTGGGTGGCCGACCAGGACGTCCACGACTCCTTCTACTGCATCGTCGACCTGCACGCCCTGACGCTGGACATCGACCCGGGCGAGCTGCGCTCCCGGACCTACGAGACCGCGCTGGACCTCCTGGGCGCCGGCCTGGACCCGGAGCGTTGCACCCTGTTCGTGCAGAGCCACGTGCCCGAGCACCCCCGGATGTCGTGGCTGCTCGAGTGCCTCGCCACCATGGGCGAGCTCGGGCGGATGACCCAGTTCAAGGAGAAGAGCGCCGGCAAGGATTCGGTCCGGGTCGGCCTGTTCGCCTACCCGGTGCTCCAGGCGGCGGACATCCTGCTCTACGATGCCGAGCGGGTGCCGGTCGGTGACGACCAGCGTCAGCATCTCGAACTGGCGAGGGAGCTGGCCGTCCGCTTCAACCACCGGTTCGGGGACACCCTCGTGGTGCCCGAGGCGGCGATCCCCACGCTCGGTGCCCGGGTCATGGACCTCCAGCACCCGGAGCGCAAGATGTCCAAGTCGGTCAACTCGCCGCTCGGGACCGTGCTCATGTTCGACGAACCGTCCGAGATCGCCCGGAAGATCAAGAAGGCCGTCACCGACACCGACGGTGCGGTGCGCTACGACCCCGAGGCCAAGCCGGGGCTGGCCAACCTCCTCGACCTCCTGGCGGTGGCCACCGGCCGGACACCGCGCGAGGTGGCGGTCTCCTACCAGCGGTACGGCGACCTCAAAGCCGACACTGCGGACGCGCTCATCGAACTGCTGGCGCCGCTCCGTGAGCGCCGGGCGGCCCTCGCCTCCGATCCCGTAGCCGTCCACGCCCATCTGGCCCGCGGTGCCGAGAAGGCAGGCGAGATCGCTTCGGCGACCTACACCCGCTCTGCCGACGCGGTCGGGCTGCTCGCTCCGGGCTGAGGACTCCGTCGGCATCGTCGCGTGCTGTGCCCAGACCGGGCCAGAGTCGTTCGCCGTCATCGTCGTGGCGTCGGTCGACGACGATGTACTGACGAGAATCGGAGCGACGGGCGGGCCTCACGGACGAGGGGCTGTCGCCTGGCACAAAGGAGCGCGGTCTACCATCGGACCTGATGTCAACGGCGCTCGTGCCCCAGGCACCCCCATCGCAGACTCACGAGGTTCGACCCCGGTGGAACGTGGCCCTGTGGACGGTCGGCGCGGTGTCGGCGGCTCTGGCATCGGCCGGCGGAATAGGGCTGGCGGTGAACCGGCTCCAGCTGGACATGGCCGTCTATCTGATGGGCGGGCGCAACCTCGTCGACGGTCGGCTCTACCTGGTCGGACTCCCCAATCCCCCGCATCTGCCCTTTACCTACCCGCCATTCGCCGCCCTGGTGTTCGCGCCACTGTCGGCCCTCCCGGAGAACTGGGCCCAGGTCATCTGGGCGGTGATCAACATGCTCGCCCTGTTCTCTCTCGTGCTTCTCTCGCTCCGGGCCGCCCTTCCCGCACTCGGACGCCACCGACTCATCCAGTGGTCTCTGGTCCTGATGGGACCCGCCTACATCATGGAGCCGGTCCGGCTGACCTTGAGCTTCGGCCAGGTCAACATCGTGTTGGCGGCCATGGTGCTGGGCGACCTCACGGTGCGCTGGCAATTCGGCAAATGGACCCTCCCCCGTGGCCTCCTGATCGGCATCGCGGCATCGATCAAACTGGTGCCGTTGGTCTTCGTGCCCTACCTGTTCGTGACCCGCCAGACACGTGCCGCCTGGGTTGCGCTGGGCACCTTCGCGGTGTGCTCGCTCTTGACCGCGACCACCGACCCGGCCGCGTCGTGGTCCTACTTCACGAAGTACGCAGCCGATGCCAAACGGGTGGGTGGGGTCTTCTACATCAGCAACCAGAGCCTGCGGGCCGTCGCTGATCGGCTCGACCACCGCGTGGTATCGACAGGGCTGATCACCGTGGCGAGCGTGGGAGTGGTCATCGGCGGCATCGCCCTGGCGGTCTGGGCGTTCCGGTCGTCCTCGCCATTCCTCGGGGCGCTCGTCTGCGCCAGCACCGGCCTCCTGGCCTCCCCGATCACGTGGGCCCACCACCTGGTCTGGGTGGTGCCGATCCTCATCTGGTTGGCTTGTGCGCCCGACAGGCCCCGCGGCGGTCCGATCTGGGCCGCGGCCGGGGCCGCACTCTTCTCTTGGGCTCCGATCTGGAAGGTACCCAGCGGCGGCAACAAGGAGCTGGCGGAGCACGGGTGGCAACTGCTGGAGGGGAACGCCTACTTCGTAGCCACCGTGGCGTTCATGGTGGGGGTGGCGGTGATGCTGTGGCTGCGACGCGCAGGAACTCGCTCTACCGCTCGCGCGGTGCCCGGGCCGAAGGTCGCCCGCGCACAGCCCACGGCCGGGGTGGTCGCGGACTAGGTGAGGGCCGGGCAGACAGGCAGGCCCTGTCGGCTGCCGCCGAAGATCACGGGAACACCGCGGTCGAGCCGAGCTCGAGGACGGTCATTGCGGTGAGCAGCAGTGCGCTCAGCACCACCGCCCCGATGTAGACGCGTCCTCGAAGCCGGGTTCCATAGGCCAGGACGAGGGGAAAGGCCAACATGACGAAGCGCGGCCGCAACCCGACCGGCGAGGACACTGCCGCCATGAGGGCGGCAGTCAGTCCGTAGATCAGGACGGGTGCCGGCTGGGGCTCGCGGATAGCCAGGATGGCACCGATCAACGCCAGCACCGTGCCTGCGATGAGGATCTGACCGGTCTCGGTCGGGGCCAACGGATCGAGGACGAAGGTGGCGACGACATGGATCGGGTAGAGGACGGACGGGCCGCTCTTCCACCCTCCTTGTTCGGTGAGTCGCCACGCCGAGAGGGTCCCGGTGTGCACCCAGAGCCAGGCCATGTAGGCGATGAAACCCAGCGGTGCGAGGACCGGGGCGACCAGTGCCCGCCAGGCCCTCCGGCGGAGGACTTCGCGCCCCGCACACCACGCGCAACTCACCACGAAGGCAAGCGCAATGGGCGACGCCGCCGTTGCCACGAGACCCAGGAGGCCGGCCAACCACCACTGGCGGCGGAGCAGCGCCAGGAGCCCGAAGGCCACGCACGTGATGACGATGCCCTCGGCATAGACCAGACTGAACACGAACGTACCCGGGAACACCGCAAACAGCAACGTGGCCCGGGTGGCGTGTCGGCTGTCGTAGTAGTAGCGGACGAGCATGCCGACGGCGACCACCGCAGTCAGTCCCGTCACCCCGCTGATCACAAGGCCGACGACCAGCGGAGAGAGGTGGGTGAGGTCGGTGAGCCAGCGGATGGCGAGGGAGAGCGCAGGAAAGAAGGCGGTGGTGTTTCTGGCCACGTGGCCGTGCACCATCGGCAGGTGGCTCGGCCATCCGTGAAGGGCCCCACGGATGAACCACTGGCCGTCCCAGATGACGAGGTCGGCGCTCAACGACTTGTGGGTGAAGGTGTCGACGGCAGCCGCCCCGGCAACCGTCGCGCCGCGGGCTACCAGGTAAGCGAGCACGGGCCAGAACAGGAACCACTGGCGGATCCCCTTTTCGGCGGTGTCGTCCGGACTCGGCTCCGGCGTGGGCGGGCCGGCATCGATCACCGCGACGGACGCTGACGGGGCCGGCCCGTTGCGTCCGTCGGTTTCGGGAACCGCGGCAGCCGCGATCCCGGAGTCGGTTCGTGACCCAGTTCGCGCATCCACTGTCGACTCAGGCTGCATAGCCGCGCACCACCTGTTGCCAATGTCGATCCCAGACCAGCCAGCCACACGCCCCGAGCAGGACGGGGACGATCACGAAGTACGCCTTACCGCTGAGCATGGGCGCACCCCCCGGGCCGACCACCAGCATGGAGAGACCTGCCACGGCGGCGAGGACCTTCGACCGCTGGGCGGAAGTCGCCGCCAGGATGGCGATCCCCCACATGAGGTACCAGGGCCACAGCGTGGGGCTGCCCACCACGATGAGCACCAAGGTCAGTCCGAGCACCCGGACCATGTCGAGCCGGTGGGCGTTGAACACCAGCCAGACGGCACCTGTCACCGCGGCGAGCTCGCACACCAGCTGGGTGGCCGTCACCGTGGGGCTCAACGCCACAGGCACCCCGACGGAGTGCAGGACGGCATGGACAAAGGCTCCGAGCGCCACGGCGGGTGTCGAGAGCACCCGCAGCTCGGTCGGGACATGGAGTGCGGTGGGTCCGAGCCAGGTCCACCCGAAGCCGGCGGCAGCCGTGATCGCAACCACGACGACCACCGGGACCACGACGGCCTCGATCACGACTCGCCACCGTCGGTCGCCGGTGCTCGAACGGAACTGATCCACCGCGATGAACACGATGGCCGCGGCCGCAGGGATCTTGATGGTGGCGGCGAGCGCGATGAGGGCCACTCCCACCGCCAGGCGCCCCTCCAGGGCGAGCGTCAGGCCGGCGAGCAGGAGACCGACCATCAGTGCATCGTTGTGCCCGGAGGCGATGAAGCTGAGCAGGGCCAGCGGGCTGAGTGCGCCGAGCCACAGGGCGAGCCCCGGGTCGGTGCCGAGCCGGCGCGACAGGCGCGGCAGCGACACCATGATCATCGCCACGCCGATCAATTCGACCACACGGAACACCAACACCTGGGCGATCAGGGAGGCACCGGCCACACCGACCGCTGCCCGGCTCACACTGACGAACAACGGTCCGTACGGTGACGCGGTATTCCGCCACACCTGGGCGATCGACGCCAGGAGCGGGGCATCACCGAGTCTCGAGGGTGGAACCGAATAGGGGTTGAGGCCGTGGTGGGCCAGGAGGCCCTGGCCGATGTAGCTGTAGATGTCACGACTGAAGACCGGGGGACCGACCAGCAGGGGAAGGCCCCACAGCACGAGGATCACCCACGACAGGCGGACCGTGAGCCTTCCCGCGCGGGCGTGGTAACCGACGCCGATCCACCCGCTGATGAGCAGGATCACGGCCGCGTAATACCCGAGTTGGGCCGCAGTGGACACTCCCCCGGGCACGTCGAACCACCAACGGTTGTTGCCCGGTCGGGGAATGGCTCCGATGCGAGTCCCGAGGACGGCCACCCCGATCGAACCGACGACGCCGACACCGATCCAGAGGCTGATCGACTGGTCCACCCGGTTCAGTCGGGTTGCTTGCACCGCGGTGGGCGCTCCCACATGGCTCCTTGTTGTCGTCCCACCCCACAGAATTGTCCCGCGGAACGATACCGCCCGAACGGTCATCTCGTGGAGTCGGCTCTTGGTCTCGCTCGGGAACGATCAGGGCGGGGAGACCGGGGCCGGGCTCGATCCGCGATGATCGAGCCGACCCAGAGGGCCGACACGGAGTACCCCCTCGGCGGCCGCCCACAGGACGAGCACGACTGCACCACCCAGTACCAAGGCATTGCTCCCGAGGTAGGAGAGAGGGACATCCCGAATCCACAGATAGGGCGCCGCCACGGCGAGAGCGACCAGGACCAGCAGAGCTGTGGCCACGCCCCGGCGGACCGCCCACAGGTCCACGACCACGATCGGAGCCAGCACCAACCACACCCAGTGGTGCGACCACGAGACCGGGCTCACCAGAAGCTCGGTGAGAGCGAGGACCATGATCGCGTCCGCAGTCCGGGAGTGCGCAACAAGGCGCCGGGTGAGCGAGAAACCCAAGAACAGGGTGCACGCTGAGAGGACCGCCCAGACCGCGGTACCCGTGAGACCTCCGCTGAAGGGGACCCGGTGCACCATTCCGTTCCACGACTGATTGCTCACCACGCCGAGTGCGCCGGTGCGGCTCGCGTCGGTGACCTGGTGGAACCAATAGCGGGCCGAGTCCGCGGGCAGGATGGACCACGACACCCCGGTGACGACGATGAAGGCGCCGATGCCGCGAAACAGCGAGCGCCGGTCCCGTTCGGCCACGAAGGAGAAGAGGAAGATGAGCGGAGTGAGTTTGATCGCGGCGGCAACACCGACCAGGACACCTCTCCAGGGTGGGCGCACCCAGGTGAGGTCGGCCACGATCATGAGCATGAGGATGAGATTGATCTGCCCGTAGTCGAAGTTGCTGCGGACCGGTTCGAGGGCCAGCGAGCCCACGCCGCAGAGCAGCCCGGCGACCGCCCAGGAACGACCCGATGTCAGGGCGAACGTGGTCCGGAGGAGAAGGAACGCCGCGGTGACCATCGATGCCGCACTGAGCAGCCACCACCCGGTCTCGATGAGACCGAGTCGACCGAAGGTCAGTGGACTGAGCACCAGCAATGCGAACGGGGTGTAGGTGAAGGGCAGGTGGTTCGCCGTGAAATACGTCGTGAACGGCGATCCACCGTGGTAGAGGGCGTTCCCGGCTGCCCGGTAGACCCGGAGGTCGAGGTGCCATGATGCGCCGAAGTGGAGCATGTACGCACCCGAGAGGAGCCAGATGGTGATGGCGGTGACGGCGATGCACCAGGTCGGTGCGCGAAGCACTGATCCGAAGCGCATCAGTCAGTTCCCTCCGTCCCCTGCACGGATGCGTGCTCTGGCCAAGGCCTTCCCCGCGCTGTAATCGATCGTGGTCCCAATGGTCGTATCGGTCACTTCTGGAACGTCGCAAACGGAAGGGTCATCGACCAGAACGCGTCGCTCACTGTACCAACCGGCAACGTCGAGTCGGTGCTGGGACCGGAATGGGTGATCGCTCCGCCGGTATCACCTCCTCGAACGACGGCGCGTCCTCCGGAAGCGCATCCACTCCCCGATCCCCCAGGCCGCCCCCGCGATCACGGTCAGTGCCGAGATGACGAATCCGACCCGGGCCGAGGTGGGACGGTACTGGTATGTCACGACCCAGGTGCCTGCCGTCGGCAGCGCCACCTGCTGGACCAGTCCGTCCGGGACCACCGTGAGCCATACCGACCGACCACTCCCCTGGTCGACCGCGGTGGCCTCCCAGCCGCCCGCGAAGGCGACGCTGCGGTCGATGTCCAGTGGGCCTGCGGCGTGCACCACGATGCGCTGGCCACCGTCCGCCGTCGGCGGTCCGGCGGTCACACTCGTCGTCCGCGGCAGCGCTCGGGCGGGAGCGGACGGCCATGCCCATCCCCGTGCCCGGGTGTTGACGAACACCCCGAAGGAGCCGAAGTCCCCGGTGTATGCCCAGTGCGGCCAGGTCGTGCCGTACTGCATCGGTCCGTCCAGGGTGGCCCACCCGCCCTGGAGGGTCTGGACGGTCGGGATGCCGACGGTCAGTCCGGTCACGGATGCATTGCGCACCACGAGCCCTGCCGCCCTCGTGCCGCTCGGAACCCGGACGGTCACCAGTCCGGTCGAGGGTCCATCGGCGGTCTGGTCGCCGGTCACGTCGATCCACGACACCTCGCCCCGGGGTCCGACCAGGCCGACGGCGGAACGGGGCGTTCCCGTGCCCACCGCGAGCGAGCTGGTGAACTGCAGGGACCGGAGGGTCAGGGTGCTCCCGAAGTACCAGCGATGCGACCTCCCGGGGCGAAGCGAAACCGGTCCGGTTGCCGCGTCGGGGAACCCGTTGTAGAGGTGGACCGGATTCGGATAGGAGACTGCGGTCGGGGTCGGCCCACCGGGCGGAAGTGGGGTCATGAAGTAGCTCGGCAACGACAGAAGGGTGCCTACATCGAGGTCGTCCCACGAACTGCCGGCCAACGAGGCAGGGGCGAGGTCCTCCTGATAGTGAGCGCCGGTGACCGATGCGTAGGTTCCGTCGGTGAGGGCGGTGTACCCCTGGCCGCTGCCCAGGCCGTTATAGGCGTTGAGGTCTGTCTGACCGAGGGCGAGCAGCTCACCGTCGTCGAAGGTGTCCGGATCGTAGATGGCGAAGCGGGCATTGCCGACCAGCGCGGTGAACTGCCGGGCCGGGGCCCCCTTGGCGGTAGCCAGATCCTGGGTGGTGGGTAGGGCGACCAGGAAGACGTTGAGGACGACGAGGTCGAGCGCGAGCACCGTGCCGAGGGCTCGGCGCAACCCGCGCACGGTCAGCCGAGCCTCGCAGAGCACCACGGCCGTGGCGGCAGCTGCCACGATCAGCCCGCCCGTGACCACGAGTGCATCGCGCCGGCTCGTGATCGAGCTGATGGGGAACTGGACGCCGAGGATGTTCTGGAACCGGCTGCCGACCGCCCAGACCAGCAGGCAGACCAGGGCGACGACTGCGACGGGGGCGCAGGTGGCCACGAGCTCTGCCCGGCTCCCCCGCCGCCAGCGCTCTCGCAGGCGCGGACCGGCCGACGGGTCTCCCCGGTCGGATCGGGTCAGCAGCAGGTGTACCCACCAGGCGAAGAGCACGGCCAAGGCGGTGTCGACGAGGAGTAGGTTCCGGTTGAGCAGCCGTTCGCTGTTGAGGATGGGAAGGAGGAAGAGCAGCCGCGCGAAGGGTGTCGCACCGCCGATCGCAGCGAGCACCCCGAGGCCGAGCACCGCGTACCAGACCCACCAGTTCCGAGACTCGGGCCGGGAGCGCCAGCGTCGCAGGCCCAACGAACAGGCGGCGATGAGGGCGAGGATGCCGGCGTAGCTCGTGACCTCCTGGATGTTGTAGTTCCCCGCGTAGTAGGCGAGACCGGTGTGGTTGGTGCCGAGCACGAACGGAGTGGCCACCAGGGTCACCAGCCGCCACGGGAGCGAGCCGCTGGTGAAGAACCCGTACCCCATCCCTGCGCGCTGGGAGCTCGACTCGAAGGACAGCCCGGGGATCCACTGGGCGGCACCGAGAGCCAGGCCGATGACTGCACCGGAGAGGATCCGGGCGAACGAGTGCAGCCCCTGGCGGCGGTCGACGCTCCGGAATGCGCCGAGGGTGACCATCCTCCCGACCCAGTAGACGGCCAGGAGGACCCCTCCGTCGATGACCGCCTCGACTCCGCCCGACAGAAGGGCGAGCCCGAGTCCACCGCCCAACAGGAAGACCCAGCCGCGCTCCTGGCGCCTCGCTCCCGGCTCCGCCGCGGGCCGGCTCATCTCGTGGACGGCCAGCAGCATCCAGGGCAACCAGGAGGCGGCCTGGATGAGATCGATGTGGACGATCTGTCCGGCCATGTAGCCGGCGAAGGCGAACGTGGCGGCACCGAAGGTGGCCGCCGTCGGATCCAGCGGCTGGCAACGCAGGAAGAGGTACATCCCGAGGATGGCGACGTCGTAGGCGAGCGCGAGGTTGACGGTCCATCCGGCGAAGAGAGGCACCACTGCGAACAGCCAGGTCGTCGGGTAGGCCGCGGCCGCATTGAACCCGGCGAGGAGGGGGGTCCCGCTGAACAGGTACGGATTCCAGAGGGGGAGGAACCCGGCCCGCAGGTCGTGCCCGACGAGTGCACGGAGGGGCAGGTTCTGGATTGCGTTGTCGCCGTCGAGGAAGACATGGCCGAACGGGAGCGGGGCAGCAAGGACGACGAACGGAATGACGAGGAGGACGATGAGGCCGGGGTGACACCGCGACCAGCGACGTGCGCGCCGGAGGAATGACTCCACGGTCGCGTCGGCGGTGGAGGATGGAGCGGGTGCCTGATCGAGGGCGGTCACCGGATGGAGGGGCCGGGACTGGCCGGGGACCGCCGGTTGGTCGACCACCGGCCGGCCGACGAGCGGTTCTCGGCGCCCGTCACGCCAGTCGGTCCGACCACCAATTGATGACGTGGTCGATCGCCTGGGCCCATGCGTTGTGGAAGACCAGGATGAGGAGGAGCGGGAGGAACATGAGCGCCGGCTGCAGGTTGTAGTACCCGGGGAGCAGCCGTGCCGGGAGGAGCCGTTCGAGGACGGCGGCGCCGTCGAGGGGCGGGCACGGGATGCAGTTGAAGAGGCCGAGCACGATGTTGGCGAACCCGGCGAGGAACAGGATCTGGGCAAGCAGACTCAGTGGGACATAACCCTCCCGGGCGGCCAACGGCGTGGTGGTCACGAAGAGCACGCCCATGATCGCGGCCAGGACGAAGTTGGTCAGCGGCCCGACCAGCGCCACCAGGACGATGTGGTTGCGCGGGCTGCGCAGGTTGTTCGGGTTGACCGGGACCGGCTTGGCCCAGCCGTAGGCACCCACCCCCGAGAGAGTGAGGATGGCGGGGACCAGGAGGGTGCCGACCGGGTCGACGTGTCGGACAGGGTTGAGGTTGATCCGCCCGGCCCGCTTGGCGGTGGTGTCGCCGAACGCCAGCGCGACCACCCCGTGGGAGATCTCGTGGAGGATGATCGACGGGATGAGCACGAGGAAATAGATGATCTCGTCCCGTGTGATCCTGCCCTTGATGATCAACGCAGCGATGAGGACCACCGCGACCACGATGATGATGGTGGTCCGCTGGTCGGGCTGAAAGCGCCGACGACGCCGCCAATTGGCTCCGCCGGGACCCCCGGTCGTCACCGCTCGTGGCCGCTCAGGACCGGTTGGCGTGATCGATGCAGTACCTCGAGGCGGGCATGGCCTCGAGGCGGGCCGGCTGGATGGCCACACCGCAGACCTCACACTTGCCGTACGTGCCGTCCTCCAGGCGGGCGAGGGCCAGGGCCACCTCGTCCAGCGACTCCTTGAGCTGTCCGGCCAGCGTCTCTGCTTCGCCCCGTTCCGCCGTCACCTGGCTCGAGTCGGCGAAGTTGGGGTCGTAGTCGAGCCCGCCCTTCTCGCCGAACCCCAGCTCCGAGAGTTCCGACTGCAGCTGGCGCTGCTCGATCTCGAGCAGGTTGCGGTAGTCGAAAGGGGGGGCGTCCGTCGGGGAGTCCGTGGGCGCGTCGGTAGGGGCATCTCCAGGCACGGCACCGATCCTACTTGGCCGGGACCCCCCCGGCCCGCGGATGGGCCCCGTCGTAGGCGGTGCGGAGGTGTTCCCGGCTCAGCCGGGTGTAGATCTGGGTGGTCGCGACGGACACGTGGCCCAGCACTTCCTGGACCACCCTGATGTCGGCACCGTGGGCCAGCATGTGGGTCGCGCAGGAGTGGCGCAGGACGTGCGGACTGACCACGTCGCCGAGGCCCACCCTGCGTGCCCGGCCCTGCACGGTTGCCCAGGCACCCTGACGCGACAGCCGGCCGCCGCGGCAGTTGAGGAACACCGCCTCGGCGTCGCCCCGGCGCGCCTGCCGCTCGCCGGTCATCCGTGGGCGGCCGCCCGGGCCGAGCCAGCGCTCGAGGGCATGGCGGGCCGGTCCACCCAGTGGCACCAGCCGCTCCTTCGCCCCCTTGCCGAACACCCGCAGCAGCCCGTCGTCGTCCTCGAGGTCGAGCAACGAGAGCCCGACGACCTCGGAGATGCGGGCACCGGTGCCATAGAGCACTTCGAGCAGCGCCAGGTCCCGGAGGTCGACCGGTTCGTCCCCCACGATCGAGTCGAGCAACGCCTCCACCTGTGGCTCGTCGAGCGCCTTGGGCAGTCGCCGCGGGAGCTTCGGGGAGCGCACGTCGGCGGTCGGGTCGACCGGCAGCACGCCCTCTCCGACCAGGAACCCGAAGAGCCCGCGCAGGGCGGTCGTGGCCCGGGCCAGGGACGCGGGATTCCTCCCGGCCCTCCGGAGCACGTCCAGGTACCGTTCGACCGCGCCTGAGCCGGCGGACAGCGGATCGATCCCTTCGGTCGCGGCCCAGCGCTCCCAGGCGGTGATGTCCCTGCGATAGGCGAGGAGGGTGTTCCTCGACCTGCCCTTCTCCACGGCGAGCCAGGAGAGGTACTCCTCTGCACCGATGGAGAGGGGCTCGGCCACCGGACGGTCTACCCGGCCCGGTCGAGGCGACGCCTGGCCAGCGCCACACCGAGGATGGTGGTCGCGTCGACGATCGAGCCGTCGTCGACCATGGAGTCGAACCGGTCGAGTGGGACCTCGATCACGCGCAGGAAGCGTTCCTCGGCACCCTGCCGGTCGGAGGCCACCGGATGCAGACCGGTGGCCAGGTAGACGCTGGACACCTCGTCGCAGAAGCCCGGAGTGATGACGGTCCGGGTGAGCAGGGTCAGCGACTCGGTCGCGTAGCCGACCTCTTCGGCGAGCTCGCGATGGGCGGTCGTGTCCGGTGGCTCGCCGGCGACGTCACAGGTGCCAGCCGGGATCTCGAGGACCCACCCGTCGACGGCCGGCCGGTACTGCTGGACGAGCACCACGCAGCCGGCGTCGGTGACCGCCACGACCGCGACCGCTCCCGGATGACGGACGACGTCTCGTTCGAAGGTCTCCCCGTCGGGATCGCGGAAGGTCGCCCTGCGCACCGAGATGAACCGGCCCTGCAGGACGGTCTCCTCCCCGAGCGGGGTGAACAGCGGGAGCCCCTCGGCGTCCGTCGGGACGCCCGTCGGCTCAGCCGACGGCACCGAGGTCGATCAGGCGCGGGTCGCGTCCTTCGGCCCGGACCAGCGCGGCGCCCACCAGCTCGCGGAAGAGCGGGTGGGGCTGATCGGGCCGGCTCTTGAACTCAGGATGGGCCTGGGTTCCGACCCAGAACGGATGGCCCGGGAGCTCGATGAACTCGACCAACCGACCGTCGGGCGACATGCCCGAGCAGACCAGGCCCGCCTCTTCGAGGCGGTCACGGTACCGGGGATTGACCTCGTAGCGGTGGCGGTGACGCTCGGAGACGACCACGTCCCCGTAGGCCGCGGCGACCTGTGAGCCCGGGAGGAGCCGGGCATCGTAGGAGCCCAGCCGCATCGTGCCACCCTTGTCGGACACGTCGATCTGGTCGTCCATCAGGTCGATGACCGGATGGCGGGTGGTCGAGTCGAACTCGCGCGAGTTGGCCCCCGTGAGGCCGGCCAGTGAGCGCGCCACCTCGATGATCATGACCTGGAGGCCGAGGCAGAGACCGAGCAGGGGCAGCTCGTGCTCACGGGCGTAGCGGGCGGCGGCGATCTTCCCCTCGATCCCGCGCTCGCCGAAGCCGCCGGGAATGACCAGCCCGTCGAAGCCGCGCAGGGCGTCGTGCTCGAGCAGGTCGGGCACGGTGGCCGCCTGGACCCACTCGATCTCCACCCTCGCACCGTGATGGAAGCCGGCGTGGCGGAGCGACTCGACGACCGAGAGATAGGCGTCGGGGAGATCGACGTACTTGCCGATGATCCCGATCCGCACCGGCCGGACGGCGGCGTCGACCTGGTCGACCAGGTGCTCCCACCGGCTCAGGTCGATCGGATGGCCGGCCAGGTCGATCTCGAGCAGGTCGAGGAGGTACCTGTCGAGCCCCTCTTCGTGCAGCACGAGCGGGATCTGGTAGATGTTCGCCGCGTCGACTGCGGAGACCACCGCCTCGATCGGGACGTCGCAGAGCAGGGAGATCTTGCGCTTGAGATCCTCAGAGATCATCCGGTCCGAGCGGCACACGATCACGTTGGGCTGGATGCCGCGGCTGCGAAGCTCGGTGACCGAGTGCTGGGTCGGCTTGGTCTTCTGCTCACCCGACGGGCCGAGGTACGGCACAAGGGTGAGGTGGACGTAGGCCACGTTCTCCGGGCCCACGTCCCGGCGGAACTGGCGGATGGCCTCGATGAAGGGGACGATCTCGATGTCACCGACCGTGCCACCGATCTCGACGATGACCACGTCCACCCCGGTCTCGCCGAGCTTGCGGATGTGGGTCTTGATCTCGTCGGTGACGTGGGGGATGACCTGGACGGTCTTCCCCAGGTAGTCGCCGCGCCGCTCCTTTGCGATGACCGAGGAGTAGATCCGCCCGGTGGTGGCGTTCGAGCCCTTGTGCAGGTTCTCGTCGATGAACCGCTCGTAGTGGCCGAGGTCGAGATCGGTTTCGCCGCCGTCCTCGGTCACGAAGACCTCACCGTGCTCGAAGGGGTTCATGGTCCCCGGGTCGACGTTGATGTACGGGTCGAGCTTGCACATCGTGACCTTGAGGCCACGGCACTTGAGGAGCCGGCCGAGGGACGAAGCGGTGAGTCCCTTGCCCAGCGAGGAGGACACCCCCCCGGTGAAGAAGATGTACTTCGTCCCGCTCTCCCTCACGGGCGGGCCATCACCATCGAGCACCCGATGAGGCTACCGGACGCGCCGCCCGGATCGTGCGGACCCCGACCGGTCACGCCCGCGCTGCGCCGTCTTCCGCTCCGTGTCCCGTACCGGTCCCGAGCAGCTCGCGTGCGTGGCGACGGGCCGATTCGCTCTCCGGGCTCCCCGAGAGCATCCGGCTCAGCTCGACCACCCGCTCCTCCCCGTCGAGGAGCACGACCTCCGAGCGGGTCCGCCCACCCTCCTCGCGCTTGGTGACCGCGATCTGTGCGTCGGCGCGGGCGGCCACCTGTGGCAGATGGGTCACGACCACCACCTGGGCCCTGCGCGCGAGATCGGCCAGCGCCGCCCCGACCGCCACGGCAGCCGTGCCACCGACGCCGGCATCGACCTCGTCGAAGACCAGCATCCCGGGGGAACCGGTCAATGCGAGCCGCAGAGCGAGCATGGTGCGCGAGAGCTCGCCGCCCGAGGCGGTGCGGGCCAGGGGCTGGGCGGGTTCGCCGGGATTGGCGGCCAGCTCGAAGGACACCTGGTCGGCGCTGCCGGGGCCCTCGACTCGGACGCTGAACCGGGCCGAGGGCATGGCCAGTCCGTGGAGGGTGGCTTCGATCTCCGCCGCCAGCCCCGGGGCGACACGGCGCCGGGCGTCTGCCACGACCGCCTCGGCACCCTCCACCTGCCGGCGGGCCGCTTGGATCTCGGCGTCCATGAGCATCGCCCGCTCCTCCTCGGCGGCCAGGGTGGCGAGCCGGGAGCGGACCTGGTCGGCGAATGCGAGCACGTCGCCGGGAGTCGGGCCGTACTTGCGCCCGAGCTCGCGGAGGAGCTGACGACGAGACCGGATCTCGGCGAGACGCACCGGATCGTCCTCCCAGGTCTCGACCACCGTACGCAGCTCGGAGCCCAGCTCGGCGAGGTCGAGCATGTGCGATCGGATCGCTTGGTCGAGTCCCGCCAACGGAACCCGACCGGCCAGCGCGCCGGACGCCGTTGCCAGCCGCTCGATCGCACCGGGCTCGCGCACCCCGTCGTCGCCGGTCAACGCCGCCAGCGCCG
Organism: uncultured Acidimicrobiaceae bacterium; assembly: GCA_963753905.1. GTDB lineage: Bacteria > Actinomycetota > Acidimicrobiia > Acidimicrobiales > RAAP-2 > Bog-756. The sequence goes on from CAVWDZ010000001.1 coordinate 1,459,267, forward strand.
CCGCCGCGGCCTCACGGTGTGCGGCGGCCTCTGCCAGCCGATCCTCTTCGGCCTCGAGCCGCGAGTCCTCGTCCGCATCCTCGATGGCCGCCCGGTCGATCTCCTCGATCTGGTAGCGCACCATCTCCACCTCGCGGGCACGCTGGCGGGCGTCCCCCCCGAGCGAGTCCGACTCGCGGACCAGAGCTGCGAGCCGGCGCCGGGCATCCTCGAGCTCCGTGACGTCGATCGAACCGAACGAGTCGAGTGCCTGCCGCTGGGCGGCCGTGTGCACGAGGGCCCGGTGCTGGTGCTGTCCGTGTAGTTCGAGCAGGTCGCCTGCCGTCTCGGCCAGCGCTCCGATGGCGGCCATCCGGCCGTCGATCCAGGCCCGCGACCGACCCTCCCGTGCCACCGAGCGTGCGAGCAGTACCTCCCCTCCCGCGTCGCCGGCAGCCCCGGCAGCCCCGGCATCCTCGCCATCGAGCCGGGCGAAGCGAGCCTCGACCAACGCCTCGACAGCCCCGGCCCGGACGATCGAGGGGTCGGCGCGCCCGCCGAGCAGCAGGCTGAGTGCCTCGACGAGCAGGGTCTTGCCGGCACCGGTCTCCCCGGTCAACGCCGTCATGCCCGGTCCGAGCGTGACGGTCACGTCGTCGATGACGCCGAGATCGCGCACATGCAGTTCGACCAGCACCGGACCCACCCGTGCACCCCTACCCGTCGGCCAGGTGGAACTTCGCCCGGAGGATCGCGTGGAAGTCCCGGGTCCCGAAGGTCACCAGTCGAGCCGGGCGGACCCCCTCGCTGCAGGTCACGCTCGACCCGGGGTCGAGCGGTCCCGCCGTGATGCCGTCGACCACCAGCACCGCCGATCGCGGGCCGAGCACCTCGAGGTGCAACCGCTCCGACCGGTCGAGGACCAGCGGCCGGTCGAAGAGCATGTGGGGCGAGACCGGGGTCAGGACGATGGCCCGCAGGCGGGGCGAGAGCAGGGGCCCGCGGGCGGAGAGGTTGTAGGCGGTCGAGCCGGTCGGGGTGGAGACGAGCAGCCCGTCGGCGGCATAGGTCACGAATGGTCGCTCGTCGATCGAGGCGGCGATGCGAACGGTGTGCCCCGGCACGGTCTTCTCGACAGTGGCCTCGTTGAGGGCGCGGTACTCGGACATCACCGCTCCGTCGGGCGACCGGGCGGTGACCTCCAGGGTCATCCGCTCCTCGACCCGGTAGTCACCGGCGAGGTACCGCTCGAGGGCGTCCTCCAATCCCGCCGGCTCGACCTCGGTGAGGTAGCCCAACTGGCCGAGGTTGACCCCGAGCACCGGGATGGAGCCGTCCTCGGCGCTGTCCACCGCCCGAAGCAACGTCCCGTCGCCGCCGAGGCTGACCACGAGTTCGGCGCCGTCGAGCACGACGGACCCGTCCGGCTGGAGCGCGCTGCGCGGGTCGTGGCCCCGCGCACCGAGCCAGGCAGTGGCCCGCTCGGCGAGTGCGCTCGCCTCGGCGCGAACGGGGTTGGTGTAGAAGGCGATGCGGGCCATCCCGGTCACCCGCCGGCCGGCGCAGCGTCAGGGTGGGCCTCGTCGACGGCGGCGTCGAGCACCGCGTCGACCCCATCCGGCGCGATCGGCGGCGGTCCGATCCCTCCGGAGCCCGGAGGCCCCAGGCGGGCGTAGAGCAGGAATTCGACGTTGCCGGAATGGCCGGTGATCGGTGACGGCATGGCCCCCATGATGACTGCTCCGGCGGAGCGGAGGGAGCGAGCCACTTCGGCGAGCGTCCGGCGGTGCACGGCGGGGTCCCGGATCACCCCCTTCCCCCTGGAGGCCTCCCTTCGCCCTGCCTCGAACTGGGGCTTGACCAAGAGCACCATCGCTGCTCCCGGCACGGCCACGCCGCCGGTCAAGACGGGCACCGCGCGGGTCATCGAGATGAACGAGAGGTCTGCGGTGACCAGGTCTGCCGGCCGTCCCCCGAGCGTCTCGAGCGTGAGTGCACGCACGTCGAGTCGTTCGTGCACGACCACCCTCGGGTCGGCCCGCAGTTTCGGGTGGAGCTGGCCGTGCCCCACGTCGACCGCAACCACCTCCCTGGCGCCGCACTGGAGCAGGCAGTCGGTGAATCCCCCGGTCGAGGCGCCGACATCGAGCGCACGCAGACCCGTCGGGTCGAGCGCGAACCGGGTGAGCGCGGCGCTGAGCTTTTCGCCGCCCCTGCCCACGAAGCGCGGTGGATCGCCACGGAGCTCGATCGGTTCGGCCGGCGACACCAACCGGGCAGGTGTCTCGGCGATCGCTCCGGCGACGAGGACCGCCCCCCGACTGATCAGGGCGACGGCTTGCGGTCGACTCTCGACCAGACCCCTGGCAACCAGCGCCCGGTCGAGCCGCTGTCGGGCAGGGCGGGAAGGAGGAGTCAGCCCGCCGATCCCGTCCGGGGGTGCGTGACCCTGGTCGCCGGTGCCTTCTTGGCCGGCGCTTTCTTGCCGGCAGCCTTCTTCGGCGCAGCCTTCTTGGCGGCGGCAGCCTTCTTCGGCGCAGCCTTCTTGGCGGCGGCCTTCTTTGCCGGTGCCTTCTTCGGGGCAGCCTCCTTGGCGGACCCACGCTTCGAGGCGGCGTTCCGACCGGCTTCGGCGCTCCGGCCCAGCAGCGCTGCCACCTGGGTGGCCAGATCCTCGAGACTGGTGATGCCGACGCTGTCCAGCTGCCGGGCGACCTCGGTGCGGATCTGGCCCATCAGGGCCTCGCTCCCCTTCCTGCTCCGCTCGATGAGCTCGTCCACCTTCGCCCGGGCATCTCCGCCCTGCAGGTCGCCGCTCTGGACGAGCTCCTGCACGAGCGCCTCGGCCCGGCGCCGGGTCATGTGGGTGAAGGCGATCCCCGCGTCCAGATACCTCTGAAAGACGTCGTTGTTCTTGGCCATTTAGGCACTCTACCTGGACTGCTAGCTGATAGCAAGCACTTTTGCCGCAAGCACAGAGGACCGACTCATGCTGCGGCGCTCTCGCCGACCAGGGTGGCGAAGTCGGGTGCATGCACGGCGACCGGGCAAGCATCGAGCGGGGTGCCGGGGACGTACACCCCGGTCTCGACAAGAGCGAAGGGGATACCCAGGCGTTCGGCCAGACGGCCATCGGTACGCGGCTGATCGCCGACCAGGACCACTCCGGGGTCTCCCGGCGCGAACCCGAAGCGGGACTGCAGGAACCCCACCATCGCCTCGTGGGGCTTGCCCGCGATCTCGGGGGTGACCCCAGAGGCCGTGGCAACCGCGGCCAGCAGTGCCCCCGCGCCGGGGACCAACCCCTTCGGTGTCGGGTGGGTCGGGTCCTCGTTGGTGGCGATCAAGCGGCCCGAGACGCGTGCCGCGTCGGCGATCGCAGCCAGCGACTCGAAGTCGAAGGTGCGGCTCCACCCGACCACCGCGGCATCGCACGGCCCGACGGCGGTCACACCGACGGCGCGTGCCTCGAGGGCCTCGCGCACGCCGGCCTCGGCCAGGATCCGCACGGTCTGTCCCGGGGCGAGCATCGAGGCAGCGACCGCGGCCGAGGTCACGAGGTCGGCCTCCGTCGCCTCGATGCCGATCCGGGTGAGGCGCGCCAGCAGCTCTGCCGTGGTCGGCGCCGAGTTGTTGGTGGCGAAGACCACCCGCGCGCCGCGCCTCCGGAGAGAGGTCACCGCGCCGGACGGATCGCCGATCGGCTCACCGGACAACCAGATCACGCCGTCGAGATCGACCACCCAGAGCGAGGCGGTCGCGAAGGCCGCGCTCGGACCGGTCATCCGTTCGGGGGAGACTCCGCCTTGGTCCCTTTCCGTGCACGCCGGGTCACAGCGGCCAGACGGTCAGCGGAAGCCAGTGCTTGTGAGATCAGGCTCGACAGGGTCGAGAGCGGCTCCTCGTCCGGTGCCGCCGGGGCCGGGGGTCCCGGCTCCTGCGACGCCGCCGGCTCCGCAGCAGGGTGCGTAGCTGCTCCCTCGGGCGACGCCGGGGTCGGACGGGCGCTCAGGTCGGCGATGCGCTCGCCGGTGATGCGCGCTGCCCGTTCCCAGTAGGAACGGAACATGCCGATGTCGAACGCCCCGTCGCGGACCCGGGCCTGATGCAGCAGACGGGAGGGTGGCTTCTTCAGATCCCCGACCACCCGGAGCGTGGCGAGACCGCGCAGCACGTACCAGGTCGGGTCGAATTCCCACCAGGTGAAGCCCTGGCGCACCGAGGCCGGCAGGTAGTGGTGGTTGTTGTGCCATCCCTCACCGCCGGTGACCAGGGCGACGAACAGGGAATTGCGGCTGGTGTCCGGGGTCGCGTATCGCCGGCGGCCGACGATGTGCGCAAGGGAGTTGACCAGGAAGGTGGCGTGCCAGAGCAGCACCGTCGAGAGGAAGAAGCCGATGAACAGGCCGCCCCACCCACCGATTGCGAAGCAGGCGATCCCGAGGGCCCATGGCCCGACCCAGTTGAACCGCTCCAGCAGCCGGAGCTCGGGGTAGGCGGCGAAGTCCTTGATGTCGTCGAGGTCGGTCTCCTTGTACTTGGTGGAGAGGATCCATCCGACGTGACTCCACCAGAAGCCGTCGCGGGGCGAGTGGACGTCGTCATCGAGATCCGTGAACCGGTGGTGGGCACGATGGTGACTGGCCCACCAGAGCGGTCCCTTCTGGGCAGCGGTGGTCCCGCCGAACGCAATCACGAACTGCGCCACCCGACCCATCTTGTAGCTGCGGTGCGAGAAGTACCGGTGGTACCCGGCCGTGATGCAGAACATCCGGGTCACGTAGAGGACGCCGCACAGGACCCAGTCCTTCCAGGTCACCTGCACGAAGAACGCACCGAGCGGCAGGAGGTGCACGAGGAAGAACGGGATGCTCGACATCCAGTCGGTTCGCGGCGGATCCGGATCGGCCAATCCGGGCCCCTGCGTGCCTGCCTGTTCGGTGGTGGATGCGGTCATGGGAACGGGCCGCCTCCTACCGACGACAAGGGGCAGAGCCTACCCGACGATCTGCCCCGGGCGCAGCGATATGACCGGCCGTGCGATCAGCTCGGAACGTAGAGATCACCGTCGGGGCCCTCGGTGATCCTGATGGAGGTGAGCCCGGTGGGAGCCGGCCCCTGCAGGAGCGCACCGGTGCGGGCGTCGAACTCGGACCCGTGACAGGGACAGGCGATGATCTTGGCCGAGGACTGGTAGGCGACGGTGCATCCCTCGTGCGGGCACACCGCATCGAAGGCGACGAACTCCCCCGCCTTCTGCTGGATCACGATCGCCGGATTGCCGGTCGGAGGATCGGTGAAGCTGGCCGACCCGCCCACCGGCACGGCGGATGACGCGCCCAGGTCGGTCCCCTTTGGTTCCCGCACGGGCGCGGTCGACGAGGTGGCGGATCCCCCACCCGACGCGGTCGTCGTGGTCGTGGACCCTCCCCCACCGCCGGTGAGCGTCGGTACCCTGTTGCCGGACGTCGAGGCCGGCGCGAGCGCCCGGCCGATGCCGGCGGCGACACCGGCGACCAGGACCGCTGCCCCGGCGACGACGGCCGCCACGAACCCGGTCGTGACGACCTCGCGGCGCGAGACGGACGCTGCGGCCACGCCCGGCTCGGTCACCTGGGCCCGACGCCGGGCCAGCCAGGTGTCCAGGGCGGGGGCGCCCCCTGCGCCGGCCAGGACGATGGGTGTCCAGGCGAACAGGAAGACGATGTCGGCACCGGTGTAATAGGGGCTGCTGTGGAAGGAGACGGAGAGGAAGAGCCCGAAGGAGAGTGCCATGCCCCCGGTCGCGGCCACCCGGGTGAGCAGACCGCACAGCGCCCCGATGCCGATTGCGACCTCGGCCAGGGCGATGAGCAGGCCGACGAGGGACGCCGACGAGACGAGGTGGCTCAACAACGAGTGGATGGGGCTCAGCCGGGCCGCACCGGCCAGCTGGGCGTGGATCGAGATCGGACTCGTCGTGCGGAAGAAGTCGGGGTTGGCGAGCTTCTGGAGTCCGGCGAACAGGAAGGTGGCACCCAGGAAGAGACGCAGGGGCAGCAGGTACCAGCCCACCGCGACGGTCCCGTCCGACCCACGCACCCGCCAGAGGACGGACGTCCCTTCCATGCCCGGGAACGCTACAAGCTGCCACTGCACGATCCGCCTCGCCCCGGGGCGTCTACGATTGCGGCGTGGATCACGCCGCGGCGACAGTCACCGACACGATCGGCACCCGGCGACCGGTCGGGACCGGGAAGCGCTCCGGTCGGCCAGCCCGTGAGCGTTCACGAGCCGACCAGACCATGCGGCGGGTGCTGCGGGTCCCCGAACAGCAGGCCCCGATCCCCGAATCGGAGACCCACCGCATCTTCGGGCTTTCGATCCTCCTCTCGGCCACCCGTTGCCTGCTCGGCTACATCGTGTTGCCGATCGTGCTCCCGGCGGTCGGCATCGCCCGCGGGCTCGGGCCTGCCCTCTCGATTCCCATCGGGATGCTCGCGTTCACCTTCGACTACCTCGGGATGCGGCGGTTCTGGCTCGCCGACCACCACCGGCGCTGGGCCTTCTCTGCGATCTACGCCGCGGTCGGGACGATGGTGCTCGCGCTTCTGATCGTCGATATCGCCCACGTCGTGGGCTGAGCGCCCGATGCACAGCGAACAGAAGCCGGCCGGCCCGTGTTGACCATGGGCCTCAACCACGTGGCCACCCTCACCAACGACTCGGCCCGGCTGCACCGCTTCTACGAGGAGGTCTTCGAGGCCGAAGTGGTCCGGGACGGACCGGAGGTCGACGAGAACAGCGGCGTCCGGCTCTCGATCGTCAAGATCGGCCCCTGGTCCGAGCTCAACGTGTTCCAGATCGCGGGGAACACCGAGGCCGACCGGCAGGTCCCGATGTTCGGTCGGGGTCGGCTCGACCACTTCGCGCTCCAGGCGGCATCCCTCGAAGCCTTCGAGACCATCCGTGACCGGCTCATGTCCCGCGGTGCCGCCGACTCCTTCGTGACCGATTTCGGTCCCGTCCTCAGCGTCTTCTTCCGCGATCCCGACGGACTCGAAGGCGAGGTCTGCGTGACCAATCCGGACGCCCGGCCGGGGATCACCCACCCGCCGGGCACCCCCGCCGCCCGGTACGTGGCCAGCGCCGACTGAGGCCCGGCGGGCCTCCCCCTCCCCGCCCGACCGGGCTGCGTATCCTCGGGGCACGCACTCGAGGAACGCCCTCGGGCCGAGGGAGGAACGATGGGCGACGACCTGTTCGGGACGGACTCCCTCGTCGATGCCGCCCGGGCGGCGACCGGGCTCGAGGACCTCGGCGAACCCTCCTGGCGAGAGGGGCTGGGGCGACTCCTCGACGATCTCGCCGGGCCCGCCCGCCTCAACGACCTCGGCCGCACGATCGTCGAGTCAGAGATGGTGGGCTACCTCTCGACCCGGATGGCGATCCTCGACTGGCGGCGGGTCCACCCGGAGGTGGCCGAGGGACCGGTCGACCGCCCGATCGTGATCGTGGGCCAGCCGCGGACCGGCACCACCATCCTCTACGACCTGCTCGCCCAGGACCCCGCCAACCGGGCACCGTTGACCTGGGAGGTCGATCGGCCCTGTCCCCCGCCCGAGACGGCCACCTATGAGGACGACCCGCGGATTGCCGAGGCGGATGCGAGCGCGGCGCTGCCCGACCTGATCATCCCCGGCTTCACCCGATTCCACCCCCTCGGCGCCCGGCTCGCCCAGGAGTGCGTGCGCATGACCGGGAGCGACTTCCGGTCGATGATCTTCCCGACCCAGTACGACGTGCCCGCGTACAACCGGTGGCTCCTCCGCGAGGCGGACATGGCTCCCGCCTACCGCTGGCACCGGATCTACCTGCAGCACCTCCAGAGCCGGCACCACGGCGAACGGTGGCTCCTCAAGTCGCCCGCGCACCTCTGGTGCCTCGGGGCCCTGATAGCGGAGTACCCCGACGCAGTGATCGTGCAGACCCACCGCGATCCGGTTCGGGTCATCTCCTCGATCAGTGCCCTGGTGTCGCTGCTCCGGAGCATGGCCAGCGACCACAGCTCGGTGGCCCGCGCCGCCCAGCAGTATTCCGAGGACATCCTCCTCGGCCTCGAACGCTCGATCGAGGCCCGACGGGACGGCACGCTGCCGGCCGGGCAGGTGGTCGACGTCCAGTTCCACGAGTTCATGACCGATCCCTTCGCGACGATCGCGGCGGTCTACGCGGCGGTCGGCCTCGAGTACACCGCCGATGCCGAGGCGCGGATGCGTGCGTTCCTCGACACCCATCCGGGCGACGGCGGAGGTGGTGGCAGCCGGTACACCTTCGCCGAGACCGGCCTCGACCTCGCGAGCCTCCGCGAGCGCAGCCGCGCCTACCAGGAGTACTTCGACGTCCCCAGTGAAGAGATCGTCTGACGTCGGCGGGTGTGATCCTCAGGTGGTACCGGTTCGGGGCCGCCCGACCCCGTCACCGGAGGCCGGACGCCAGTCGGGATGGATGCCCTCGACCAGGGCCAGCTTCTGGGCCCGCACCGTCTGCCCGTTGTCGAGAGCCTCGGGATGGTCGACCATCCAGGCGATGGCCGCAGCCGGGACCGAGGGCGGCGCACCCGAATAACGTCCGAGCAACCCGAGCGCTGCCGCGTTCGACTGCTGGCGTTCGGTCTCCACGTAGCCCGGGTCGACGTTGTAGGCGCGGATCCCGCGGCCGCCGAGCTCGATGGCGAGGAGCGGGGCGAACCGGTGGAACGCCGCTTTCGACGCGGCATAGGCCAGACCCCACCCCCCTTCGCCGACCGGGCCCGGCGGGTCCTGGGTCGCGACGTGCGAGCTCACGTCGACGATGGTGCCGCCGCCGCGTGCAAGCATTCCCGGGAGCACCGCCTTGACGGCCACGAACTGGGCCACCGTGTTGGCGGACAGCTTGGACTCGAGCTGTGCGACCGAGAGTTCGACGACAGGGACCATGCTGCCCGGAGCGGTGTCCACAGCATTGTTGACGAGGAGGTCGATCCCGTCCCACTCGGAGAGCGCCCGCTCGAGTGCCGCCTCCAACCCGACCCGGTCGTGGAGGTCTGCCACCAGTTCGAGGGAGCGCCGGCCCTGGGCACGGATCGCCTCGCCGGTCTCCTCGAGGCTGCCGGGCAGGGGCCGGCCGTGCCCGGTGTCCGAGTCGTCACGCCCTTCCCCGCGCCGTGCGGTCCGCCCGGTCACCGCCACGTCCCAGCCAGCCGCGGCCAGTGCGAGCGCGGTCGCTCGGCCGATGCCTCTGGTGGCGCCGGTGACCAGGGCTCGTCTCGGCGGTGGGGCGGTCGGCATCCGCCGTGTCTACCAGATCCCCTGTCCACCGGACCGTCTGTCCCCGGATCCGCTGTCACAGCCGCGGTCCGACCGCTCCAGACGGGAAGTCCCAGGTGTGCGAGCATGAGCGGGCTGCCCGGGGCCGAACCGTCCGGGGACCACTGGGGGAACCGTGGACGATCTGGCCGGCAGGGTTGCGGTGGTGACCGGAGGGGCCGCCGGCATCGGGCGGGGCATCGTCGGGGCGCTGCTCGACGAAGGCGCCCGGGTCGTCGTGGCCGACATCGAGGCACCGGTGCTCGAGCGGGCCGTGGCCGAGCTCGCCGCTCGTGGTGACGTCCGCGGAGTCGTCACCGACGTGTCCGATCCCGCGTCGATCGGGTCGCTCGCCGACACCGTCTACGGCGAGCTCGGTGCGTGCCACCTCCTCTGGAACAACGCCGGGGTGACCTCGGGCGGCGGGGGGAACCCCTGGGAGCAGGAGCCGAACGACTGGCGCTGGTGCTTCGGGGTCAACGTCTTCGGCATGGCCAACGGCGTGCTCGAGTTCGTCCCCCGGATGATCGCCGTCGGGAGAGGAGGGGACGGTCGTGGCCACGTCCTCCGGGGACGGCGGCATCGCGCCGGTCCCCTACGCCTCCGTCTACGCCTCGTCGAAGGCGGCGGTGAGCTGTTTCACCGAGGCCCTGGCCCACCAGTTCGCGGCGCAAGGGACCAAGTTGCAGGCGGCGGTGTTCTATCCCTCGGGCGGTCTCCTCGAGACGGGTCTCTGGGAGGCCCAGCGCAACCGGCCCGCCGAGCTGGCCCGGGTACGTCCCCGCCCGCCCGCACCCGGCACGACGTTCGCCGAGTTCAAGGCGTCCCTCGCCGCAGCCGGGCGCCCGACCGAGACGGTGGACCTCGACGAGCTCGGGCGCTTCGCCGTCCAGGGCGTGAAGGAGGGGCGGTTCGTCATCGGCCACGACCTCGACCGGGCCGGCAGGCTGCTCCACGCCCGGGCCGACGCCATCGCCAGGGGCGCCCTGCCCCCGTCCGCACTCGACCTGCTGACGTGATTGGTACCGTGGGAGGAGTGGGACCAGGCCGGATGAGCAGGGGGACCCGATGAGCACCGAGTTTCCGCCGGATCGCAGGTACACGGTGATCTCCTCGGATGCCCATGCCGGGGCGGACCTCCTGGACTACCGGCCCTACCTCCCCTCCCGCTGGCACGACGACTTCGACGCCTGGGCATCCGCCTACGTCAACCCGTTCGCCGACCTGCTGGCGCCGACCGCCTACCGCAGTTGGGACTCGGATCGGCGCATCGCCGAGAACGATGCCGACGGGATCGCCGCGGAGGTGCTCTTCCCGAACACCGTCCCCCCGTTCTTCGAGGAGAGCAGCCTGGTCGCCCTTCCGCCGAACGAGGACGACTACGAGCGCCGCTGGGCCGGCCTCCAGGCACACAACCGCTGGCTGGCCGACTTCTGTGCGCAGGCACCCGGCCGGCGGGCGGGAGTGGCACAGATCTTCGCCAACCGGATCGAGGACGCCCTCGCCGAGGTGCGGTGGGCGGCCGCCACGTTCACCCGGCCGTTCGGCGGCATCCTCCTGCCCTCGCTCGCCCCGGGCTCTGGGCTACCGGGCCTCTGGGAGGAGACCTACGAGCCGCTCTGGCAGCTCTGCGAGGAGCTCGGGGTGGTCATCAACATCCACGGCGGCGGGGGCATACCCGACTACGGCGAGGCCGAGGTGGCTCGGGCCATCATGCTGGTCGAGCTGCCCTGGTTCTCGCACCGGTCGGTCTGGCACCTGGTGTTCGGCGGAGTGCTCGAACGGCACCCCGGCCTGCAGATCGTGCTCACCGAGCAGGGCCTGGCCTGGTTGCCCCGTGGGCTCGAGACCCTCGACTGGTTCTACGGCCGGATGACCCTCGGGGACGCGGCCGAGGCCAACTTCTTCGGAGCCGCGGCGAAGGGGATGTCGATGACCCCGTCGGAGTACTTCGCCCGCAACTTCTCGGTCGGCGCGAGCTTCCTCCGGGCCAGCGAAGCCGCCGTCCGCCACGAGGTCGGGGTCGAACGGATCATGTGGGGCGCGGACTATCCCCACTCCGAGGGCTCCTACCCCTACAGCACGGCTGCCCTACGGGCCGCCTTCGGGACCTGCGACCCGGCCGAGACCCAGCTGATGCTCGAGGCCAACGTGTCCCGGGTCTACGGGTTCGACCTCGAGGCCCTGCGGTCGGTGGGAGACCGGATCGGCCCGACCGTGGCAGAGGTGGCCACCCCCCTGCCGGTCGAGGAGTACCCGCTCGACTCGACCTGCAACGCCTTCGACCGCCATCAGGTATTGCGCTCCTGGTGAGCCCGGCGGCGCCTGCGGCTCAGCCCTGTGGCCGCGCCGACGGTACGGCCGCCCGCATCGACGACTCGGCGGTCGCGGGGCCGGGTGCCTGCACCCCGTACTCCGCCTTCCACCACCTGGCCCTGGCCCGGTCCTCCGGGTCGCTGTGCAGGGTGGGGTCCTGGCCGAGCGAGTCGGGTGAGGGGCCGATCCGGGCTGCGATCGGCCGGAGCTCGTCGAGATCGAACCCGTAGACGCGCGCCGCGGTCAGACCGAGGAGCTCGGCGGTGTCGTCGACCGGCACCGAGGCGAAGTCCGACCGCAGCCTGGCCTTGGTGTTCGGCCAGGTTCCCTCCGGATGCGGATAGTCGGTTCCCCACATGACCACGTCGGTCCCGATCACGTAACGCCGACGGATCTCCTCCTTCGACATGGTGGAGGCGCCGATGAAGATGTTGGTGCCGAAGTAGTCGGAGGGCAGCTTGGAGATCTTTCCCTTGAGCATGGCAGAGAGCTTCTTGGTGGTGTGGCCACCGCCCATGTACTGGTCCCACTTCCACATCATGTCGGGAGCCCAGTACGCGGCCGCCTCGGTGACCACGAACATGAGGCCGGGATGGCGTTCGAAGGCGCCGCTGAAGAGCAGGTGCCAGGCCGGCCGGACCGTCCACCAGACCACCTCTGCCAGGTAGACGCCGGTGTGGTCGCCGAACTCCTCCATCGGAGCCTCGCCCGAATGGGTGTGCACGGGCAGCCCGGCTTCGGCGCACGCGGCCCAGACCGGGTCGTAGGAGGCGTCGTTGTAGGGCAACCGGTTGCGCCACATGGTCGGGATCATGATCCCGCGGATGCCCGGTTGGGCCGAGACCCACTCGATCTCCGCCCTCGCCCTGTCGATGTCGTGGGTGATCGGGACGAGCGCGATGCCGCCCCGGCGGTGGGGAGAGTGCGAGCACATCTCGGCGAGGAACCGGTTGTGGGCGTGCGCGCCGGCGAACGCCAGCTCCGGATCCTCGATCGCCCCGGCGAACAGACCGGCGCCGAACGGGGGTGACGCCATGCCGGTCACCGCGTCGGCGTCGGCGAAGAGGACGTCGGCGGCCACCCCGTCGGCATCGAGCTCCTTGTCCCGGATGACCGGGTCGAATGCGCCCTTGAGGCCCTCCTCGTTCCCCTTCTCCCATCCCATGATGTAGTCGTAGTTGAACTGGAGCGCCTCCTCCCGCTGCGCGATCCGTTCCGCGAGATACTCGTCGAAGGCAGGGTGGTACCTGGCCTCGAGATAGGGACGGTAGTCCTCGCAGGCCAGCCCGGCGTGTCCGTCGGCGGAGACGACCACGTAGCGGTCCGAGCCGGTGGCCGGGACATCGCTCATGGCTTGGCCCCGAGCACGCTGAGGTCGTCGTAGCGCTGGTGGATGAACGGCACCAACCACTCCGCCGGCACGCGTTCGACGATCTCCCCGCGCTGTGAGGAGGAGAGCTCGGCGTACTCGAACGAGCGGACCGACCTCACCGGGAAGTCGGCCACCGGGTCGAGCGGCGCCTCGAGGAGCTTGCACTCCCCCACCACCGGACGGACCACCCGGGCCGTCTCGTGCCGACGGCAGTACACGAGCGCCGGGTCGCCGTCGAGGCCCTCGCCGGAAGGATCGGGGAGGAGCTTGAAGTAGAAGTCGAGCTTGTCGATCTCGTAGCCGGCCTGCTCGGCTCCGAGGACCCCGGTCACCTCCGCGATGGTCGATCCCATCCGTGCGATGCGGGCCGAGAGGCGGTCCCCGTCGATGTCCAGCGAGAGCTCGGCGATCTTCTTCGGTTCTCCGAACGTCTCGCGGCCGCCGGTGGTGGCCTGCTCGGTCGTCATCGGCATCAGGAGCGCGTACTCGCCCTGGCGGTCCCCGTGGCGGGCCCGGACCCCGAACCAACCGGCCCCGAACGGGGGAAGGCCGGTCCCCATGTCGACCACGGCGATGCGGAGCCGGGCGGTGGCCTCTGCGGGCTCGAGCGGCCTGGGCAGCACATCGGCGATGGCGTCAGGATCGGTGTCGAAGACGATGGTGACTGCCTTCGACCAGATCGTGCTCCTGGTGGCCTCCACCTCCCGGTTGGTCACCCGCTCGGGCGGACGAGCTCCGTATCGGACCTTCCCCATGACCACTCCTTCCCCCGGCGGGACACCCTGCCGCCGCGACCAGTGTTGCACGGCGGGCGCCGGCCACGCAGCCCGCGCCCCCGGTACGCCGGCGGGTGCTCGTCAGCCGGGATCGTCGGCGATCGGCAGGGTGAGGGTGGCCTCGCCCGAGACGTGTTCACCGAGATCGTTGGTGGCCCGGAAGGTGATCTCGACCACGCCCTCGCCGCCGTCCTTCGAAAGACCACGGATCTCGCCGGTGTAGACGAGCGGGTGTCCGGGGAAGGCCGGGACGCCGAGCCGGATCGCCAGCCGGGTGATCCGGGCCTCGGGCCCAGCCCAGTCGGTCAGGAACCGGCTGCAGTACCCGGTGTCCGACAGGATGTTCATGAAGATGTCCGGCGCACCCTGCGCGTTGGCGTAGTCCCGGTCGTGGTGGACGGGCATGAAGTCCCGGGTTGCGATCGCCCCGGCCACGACGGCCGTCGGGCTCATCTCGATGTCCAGGCGGGTGAGCTCCTCTCCGACCTCGAGCTTCTCCCACGCACGCGGCGACGGCATCGCCGGGCTCCCGGTCACGGCGTCCCGTCCGGGGCGAACTTGAGGATGCGGAACCGCTGGCGGCCGACCACTTCCCCCGAGTCGACGGTGTAGGTGGTGAGCCAGGTGACGAATCGGCCCATCCCCAATCGGGTCGACTTCTCGTCCGAGATCGATTCGAGGACCGTGCCCGAGGACACCACTTCGCCCAATGCGAGGTACCGCACGATCTCGAACTCGGAGTCGGTGGCCACGGTGCCGACGTAGCCGGCCCGGTCGAGGACCCCGAGTGGACCGTCCTCCTGGGACTCCACCGGGGAACCGCCCCGCTCGCGGATCCCGCTGATCATCGGTGTGGGCATGGTCCACGTCTGCAGCATCAGGGGCGGCGCGACAATGCCACCGAAGCGGGAGCGGGCCGCCGCCTCGCGGTCGACGTAGACGGGATTGGCATCCTCGAACGCCGCGGCCCAGTGACGGATCATCGGCAGGTTGACCGGATCCGGTGCCTCGGACCCGTCAGGGGAACCCATCGGACGGCCGATCAGTGATGCGAGCTCGTCGTCGATTGCGTCGTCGGTCATCGCTCCCTCGGGCGTACGCAGTCTCTGGACTGAGCGCGGAGCGGCAGTTTACCGATGTGCCGGAGAAAGGAGATCACGGTCGGACTGGTGGTGCTCCAGTCGTCGGTCGCTCGAGGCGATCTCGGTGGCCCGATGCATCCGCCCTCCACCAATTCTCACGCTGTACTCTGCCGCTGTGGCAGGCGCTCCACCCGACGTACCGTCGGCCATCGAAGGGCTCATCGAGGCGAACCGAGCGCTCCGAACCCAGCTCGAGGCAAACGAAGGGATCCTGCGTCGCGCACTGCTCATGCTGGCCGACGGCACCGGGGTGGCACGCACCCTCCGGACGATTCCATCGATCGACGCGCGCGCGGCCGCGGAGGTCGCGGTGACGGAGCTCTACGAGGCCCGCCACGAGGTACGACGGGCAGTGATCGGCGCGGTGCTCGATGAGGGGATGACGGTCGCAGAAGTTACCGCGTCGTTCGGTATCCCTCCCGAGCAGGTGGTCGGCTACGCGCCCGACACCTCGGCAGGTCGCTGAGACGGCACCTGTGTGCCGGCCACGGATGCAGCACGACGGCTCATCTCACTGGTCCGAACGCGTCCGCCTCCGCGTGGAGCCGTACGGATCCGGTGGGAGTGCCCCGTCCAGCACCTGCCAGTCGAGGAGATCGCCTGCGTGCTCGATGCAGGACTCCACCTCGTGCCACCTGCCGTCGCCGCTCTGGAACCTCCCGCGGACCTTGACCGGCTCCGGACAGTGCATGGCATGACCCGTGCTGCCTTTCTGGATCATCCGGAAGCACTGTCCGGGGTCCGTCGTGAACACCTCGGCGTAATGATCCATCGAACCAGTATCCCCGACCAGGGCGCTCAAGGACAGGATCCCAGCTCCGAGGCACTCCTGGGGCCGTCATCCAATCGTCTCTTGATTCGCCCGTTTTGCGGCGCGAGTGTTGGGTAGGGGACGGAGGGCGAAACACGCGAGGTGGAGAGAAGCCTATGCCGACGTTCCTTCGTTCCCTGTATGTCATGGCCGTGCAAGGAACGGTGCTGGTGGCTTGGCGGTCGATCGCCACCGCCGAAACAGTCGTATGGTCTGTCATCTTCCGCGACGATCTCGGGGGCATCGACGATTCGTGACGCCTGACGGCGTCGCCGCGTGTCGCCGGACCTTCCCCTTTCCGGAACACGTCGGTGTCCGCGTACCCGCACCTTCGCCGCCACCTGTCCGCTGCGGACGGCACGCCCGCCTAGAGATGACCGGCGACGACAATGGACAGACCGCCGATGGTGAGGGCGGTGATTGCGATGCCGAGCCCGACGGATTGGGGGCCCGGAAGCTTCGATCGGCGAATCGGGTTCTCGACCAGACGGTAGGTCAGTATCGACAGCACCAGTGCGAACGCCACCAGTGGCACCCGCAGTCTCCAGAGACCTCCCGACACCCCCATCTCGGCGGCGATGAGGAGGACGGGCCAGTGCCAGAGGTACAGCGAATACGATCGCTTGCCGAGCCAGCGGAAGGGCGACCGCCCGAGTACCGAAACGGCTCCGAAGGGTGATGTGGTGCTGCCGCCGGCGATGAGCAGGGCCGTCCCGACCACCGGGACGATGGCCCGCCAGCCGGGCCATCCCGCCGTGCTCTCGAGGACGAGCTCCGCCCCGAAGATCACAGCCAGTCCGATCCAGGTGGCTGCCGCTGCTGCCTGCCGCGGAATACGCGTCCAGGGGATCGGGGCCGCGGCGATGAGTGCTCCACAGGCGAACTCCCAGGCCCGCGTGAACGGAAGGAGATAGGCCCACACCGGGTGCGACGGTGTCCGGACGACGCAGAGCGCATAGGAGGCCACGACCACCGTCGCGAGTCCGACCGACAGGCGCGTCCTGAATCCCGGGCCCAGGCGGATGCCGGCCACCACGATCAGGAGGGCCGGGAATACCAGGTAGAACTGCTCCTCGACCGCGAGGGACCAGAAGGTACCCAGGGCAGAGAAGGGATGGGGTCCGGGGGAGGCGAAGTGCACGTTCGCCAAGAAGGCGGCCGCCCATCGACCGTCGTTCGCGGTTTGGCGTCCGAAGCCGCTGCCGACGAGGAGGTAGCCGGCGGCGGTGGCGCTCAGGATGACGAGCGTGGCCGCCGGGAGGATGCGACGAACACGCCGACCGTAGAAGTCGAGGAGCGAGGTCCTCCCCGTACTCGTCCGCTCGCGCAGCAGCAATCCGGTGATGACGAAGCCGGAGATCACGAAGAAGACGTCGACGCCGATGAAGCCCCCGGCGAACCCGGGGAAGCCGATGTGGAACAGCACCACGAAGGTGACGGCGACGGCCCGGAGCCCCTCGATGTCCGGGCGGTACGAACCTGGCTCGGCGAGCGGTTCGGGTACCACCACCGGACGGGCAACGTCGGTCGGATCCGGGGAGGTAGGGATAGCAATCCCGCATCCTATTGATGAGCGGCGACGATGGGCCCTTGCCAGTTCCTAGCTGGGGAAACGATCGCCCCAGCTCCCTCAGGCCGACGAGCCGGTGCCGCGCCTAGCGCCGCGCACCCCGGCCCGGCCCGCGCGGCTCAGCGCACGCTATGGACCGACAACTTCTCCAACGATCGACTCAACTGCGTCGAAGGGCGCACGCAGGGCACCCTCGGCGTGGTGCCGCTCAGCCAGGAACTCGGGTGCGTTGTAACTCACGGCGACCGCTCCCTTCCCGTCCTCCCACACCAGCACCTTGAGCGGGAGATCCAAACCAGCGAGCGGTGCAGCGAGCATGACCGCCGCGCCCACAGTCGGCTTCCCGAACATGACGAGTTTCGAATCGGGCATCTGCACACCGACTCGTTCGGCTGTGCCGCTGTGATCAATGACCCTGAACAGCGTGAAGCCTCGATCCGCGATCACACGCGTCAGTCGGTCGACGGTCTGGGCGACGGACCTGCTGCTGAGCTTGGTGGTGATCCCGGCCACAGATTGCGGATCGTCCGGCATCAGGACTCCTCTTCTCCAGGCCTTCGCTCGCGCCCATGATTCTTGCACGGGGCCTCGCCACGTTCAGGTCCCCAGCCCCATCGGAGTCGCCCTGCGAAGAGCGGGCCCAGAGGAGCTGGACCCGCTCTTCGCTGTAGCAGCAGATGCGTACTCGGAGCCTCCCGGTCCTCCTCAGAAGCCGAACGAGTCGGTCGCCGCCAGCCCGAAGGTGCCTGCGAGGTCGCCCGTCACGACCGGGCCCGACGGGTTCAGACTGCCGGACGGATTGATCGTCGACGCATCGACATTCGGCTGGTCCGAGATGTAGAGGGTCGAGTTTCCGGCCACAGCCAAGTCTGTGTCCCCGGCCCCTGGGCTGGCCTGCACGGCCGGGCTCAGCAGGCTCAGGGTCCCGTTGGGAGCGACGGTGTAGGCAGAGACCGTTCCCGAGTGTGCATTGGCGGTAAAGGCCTCCCGCCCGTTCGGTGTCAGGGTCACCCAGCAGGGAGCGAGCTGGCCGTCCGGGACCGCGCTACTGATCGCGGAGAGCGTGCCGTCGGGATCGACCGAAAAGCTGGACAGGGCTCCGAGGCCGGCATCTGAGACCACCGCATCACCGTTCGTGTCGAACCCGAAGCCGTACGGACCGGTTCCGGCGGCCACGGTCGTTGTCACGGCCGGTCCGGCCAAACCGAAGCCGTCGACGGGAAACACATCGATCGTGTTGCTCACCTGCTCGGTGACCAGCAGATCGCGGCCGTTCGGGGTGAAGCTGATCTGCTCAGGCGTGTTGGCCGAGGGGTTGAGCGACTGGACGTCGATCGGACGGTTGAAGAACCCTCCGAACAGGAGATTGAACCCGGCGATGTTGCCTGGGGTCGTGGCATTCCCCGCATTGAGGGCATACACCCACCAGCCGTTGACGGTCACACTGATCGGATCGACACCACCCGAGCTCACCGTTTCGATCAACCGCAGAGATCCCGACGGATCGACGGAAAAGACACTGACACTGTTCGACCCGCCGTTGACAACCGCAAGAACCCGCCCGTTGTCGCCGAGGGTGACTCCGCCCTGGGACCCCGGGCTCTTTCCGGTGCCCGTCCCACCTGTCGGAACCGATTCGAGTGGCGTCAGCCCACCGCCGGAGCTGGCCCGGTACGCGAGGACTGTGTTTCCACCCACCTGGTTGGTCTCTGTGTACACCGTGCTCTGGTTGGGACCGTTATGGAACCACGGAGTGATGGGATTGGCGAAGGCTGTAGCCGATCCCGCCGTCAACGCTGCTGTGGCGGCAACCACGCCACCGGCGAGGGCGACCGCTGTGAGTCGAGCCCGTGGCCTGACGTGTCGGTGGGTGGTCGGAGATTTGGGGCGCGAGTAGGACATTCGGTGATCCTCCTTTGACAGGGAGCCTTGGGATGTGGCCCTTCGCTCACACTGTCTCGGTTCGGGATGGTGCCGTTACAGATACCCGGACGCAAGGATGTGAACCTCTTGACCCGATTGCGGGCGACCGCTGAAAGGCAACGCCCACTCCCCTCGGCTCCGACCCTGTGCTCCGTCTCCGTACAATGCGTCCATGGCACCACCGAACCTTGCTCAGCAGGAACGCAAGACCCTCTGTGACATCTTCGTCGAGCGCGGTCCTGACGCGCCCACGTTGTGCGAGGGCTGGTCCACTGCCGACCTTGCTGCACACCTCGTCGTCCGTGAGCGGCGGCCGGACAGCGGACCTGGCCTCGTCTGGCCACCACTGGCGGGCTACACGGAAAAGGTGCGGCGAGCGGTGCGGGATCGCACGCCGTGGGAAACGCTCGTCGAGACCGTTCGCCGTGGGCCGCCATCACTCCTCCGTCCGTTCGACGGGCCGATGAACACCGTGGAATTCTTCATCCACGTGGAAGACGTTCGTCGGGCGCAGGACGGCTGGGAACCCCGCCCCATCTCCGAGGAATTGGCCGACGCCCTCTGGGCGCGGGTCGGGCCCGGAGGAATGGCGAAGAAGGTTGCCGCCACCATCGTGATCACCTCCCCGGGAAGGACGGACAAAGAACGTGGCACCGGTCCGCGCCTCACCCTGACCGGTGACCCGGGTGAGCTCACCATGTTCGGCGCAGGCCGCCAGGGGGCGGCCGGAGTGGAGGTCAGCGGTGACGCTTCGCTCGCAGCCCGGCTGCGCGCCGCGTCGCTCGGTGTCTGACCTCCGCGGCGGGCACCACGGGTCGGTTCGCCAGGGCCTGACAGCGTCGGTCGTCCAGCCGCAGCCCTCCGCCGTCCGTGGCACACCGGGCAGCGGTGCTGCATCATTGGGAGATGGAGGCACCCTCGGCGGACGGCCATGGTGAGCGCGTCCCCATGGCGGCCCGGTGACACGCGGGCGGATCGTCGCCGTGGCGGTCGGGGTCGTGGCCGTCGCGGCCGTGGTGACCGGCTTCGTTCTCGCCGGTGGCTCCCCCCAGCCACCTCCGTCGGCCCGACTCGCCGCCGACCCCTATGCCCATCCGCCGGGGGCAACGACGCTCACCGGAACCGGGTCGCCCGGATTCGGCGGGGACGGGCACGAGGCTGTCGGCGCAGAGCTCTCCGCTCCGACCGGTGTGGTCGAGAGCGGGTCCGGAGACCTCTTCATCGCCGACACCGGCAACTGTCGAGTACGGGAGGTTCCGGCCAGGTCGGGAACCTCGTTCGGCATCCCTGTGCAGGCCGGTCACATCGTGACCGTTGCCGGTGGACCGTGCAGCGGCCATCCGGCACCGGTGGCGCTGGCCCTGGATCGGAAAGGTGATCTGTTCATGGCGCTCGGCTCGGCGGCCCGGGTCGAGGAACTGCCGGCCGCCGGCGGCTCGACGTTCGGAAGTCCGGTCACCGCGGGACGGGCGGTGACCGTCGCCGGCACCGGGGCGCCCGGCTCGGGCGGTGACGGGGGGTCGGCCACACAGAGCCAGCTCGACGATCCCACAGGCCTGGCCGTCGATGCAGGCGGGGATCTCTTCATCGCCGACACCGCCAACTGCCGGGTGCTCATGGTGGCCGCCTCGAATGGCACCCGGTTCGACGTGCCGGTGGTCCGCGGGCACATCTACAACATTGCCGGCAACGGGATCTGCGGATCTTCCGGAGACGGCGGTCCGGCCGCCAATGCCGAGGTCTGGGATCCGGGTGCTTTGGCCGTCGACGCCGGCGGCGACCTCTTCATCGCCGACCAGGGGAACCGGACCATCCGCGAGCTGGCGGTCAGAACCGGCACCTACTACGGCGTGCCCATTGCAGCGAACCACCTGGGCACGGTCGCCGGCGACGGTTCGTACGGCCCCTACCTCATCGATGGACTCTCCGCCCAGGGCGAGACCGCCGAGCTCAACTTCCCGACAGCCGTCGCGCTCGACAACGGCGATGATCTCTACATCGCAGACGGCGCCGAGCACGCCATCCGGTTCGTCCCGGCCGGCACCACCACCCTGCTCGGCAAGCCGGCACAGGGCGGCGACATGTACACGGTGGCCGGTGCCATGGGGACGGGCCCGCTCTACAACCGCACCATCTGGATACAGACACGCATGCTCGAGCCGGCCGGGCTCGCCCTCTCGCCCGGTGGAGAGCTCGTCTACTCGGACAGCCAGGCCGACGTGGTACGGGAGCTGCCTGCCGGGAGGTGATCGGGTGCGGACGGGTCAGCCGACCGACACCGCGAGGTCGTACGTCCCCGCACCCACCTCCAGGACCACCTCCCCGTCGGCGCGGGACACGACCTCGATGCCGGCGACATGTTCGATCGGCACCCCACCGTCGGTCACCCGAGCGTCCGCGGACCCCGGGAGCCGGCACAGGGCCGCAGCATTGGGCGGGACGGCGATCGTCAGACCGGTTCCCGCAGGTGAGGAGCGCCATCCCACCGAGTACTCCCCCGCCGGCGTCGGGAAAGTCCCCGACGCGTGGGTGAGCCCGTTGGCGGGAGGGGTGACCGTCACGAGGGTCGGCGGTCCTCCCGGCGCGGGCACGGTGGAGACGGCCCCGAGGAGCGCCTCCTGCACGGCGACCAGCGCCGAGGACCCCCACCCGTGGGACATGCTGTCGCCGATCAGGTCGCTCGGGGTCCACGTCTCCCAGGTGAACGTCCCTCCCGCCTCGATGATGGCGGCCCACCCCGGGAACGTCGGGTCGGTGAGGATCCTGACCATGTCGGCGTCGCGTCCCCCGACGTGGAGGGCCCGTAGGAGTTCCATCCCCCGGTCGGGCTCGACGTGGATGTCGAGCGACGCGACATAGGCCGCGACCTGGGGAACCCGTTCCGCAGGGACCACGCCGTAGGCCAGGGCGGCGGCGTTGGCCAGTTGCGACGAGTGGATGCTCTGTTGGCCGTCCGTCCGGAGACCGTCCACGTAGAGTCCGTCGCGGGCCACCATGAGGGAGTTGACGGCCGAGGTGAGGGCCTCGGCCCGCTGGGCCTGGCTCGCGGCCGTCGCCCCGTCACCGAGCAGCGCGGCGACATCGCCGATCCGACGGAACGCGTCGACAGCCACGATGTTCAACGTCGTGTCGGCGTTCGTGTCGTAGTCGTAGCCGTACTCGTTGTCGCCGTTGGTCGACATTGGCTGCCCGGAGATGAGGCCGGTCGAGGGGTCGACGGTGCCGACGATGTAGTCCGAGAGCCGGATGAGGCTCGGGAACAGACCCGCAACCGTCGAGCGGTCACCGGTCGACAGGTAGTAGCGCCACACCCACTCGGGGAAGCGGGCGGTGAAGAGCGGGTAGTTCTGTGGTCCGTCGTCGTTGGGATAGACCTCGTTCACCTGGCCGGTGGTGGGCCAGTAGCGCGCCTGCGCCCTGGCCATGTCACGGAGCCCCTGCCAGCTCAGATTCTGGTCGCCGAAGGTCCGCATCACCGTCTCGGACTCGTTGGCGGCGTCCCAGAGGAACTGGCCCTTCTCCCGGGTGGGCGTATCGATGAACTGGTCCTGGGACGTGTAGAGGGCGGAGTGCGCGCACAGCGCCCAGACGGCATCGAGCATCGGTTCGGATGACGAGAAGGTCGCAGCCCCGGCATCGGGCATCGTGGCGTGCCGGGCGATGAGCGCGACCTGCTCGCTGTCGATGGCCTCGCCGGGATCGTCGATCTGCAGGTAGCGAAACCCGAGGTACCAGTACGGTTCGAACACCTGGGACCCGGAGCGCTGGGTGTAGGAAAAGGACAGATCGGTGCCCTGCGTGTTGTGGGTGGTGGAGACCGCCCCGTCGGGGTCGAGGGTGTAGCCCACATGCAGGGGGACGACATGTCCGTCCACACCGTGGAGGAACGACACCGTCGGCCTCCCGGCATAGACCTTGCCGAAATCGACCACCACCGAGCCGGTGGGGAGGAGACGGATGGACGCCGGGCTCACCTGGTGTTCGCTGATCCGGGTGCGCTGGGCGTAGAGACGGGTGAACGGCTCCGTGCCCACCGGGCCGATGACCGAAGCCGGTGACCACGCGCTGTCGTCGAAGTCGGCACGAGACCATCCCGTCGGGGCGAGACGGGCGTCGATCCACTCGACGAAATCGCCGCTGTCGTTGTTTCGCTGCGGTGCCGGCAACCACTCCGCCCGCCTGGTCCGCCAGGAGCCGTCGGATCGCACGGTGACCTGCTTGCCGTCGGCATAGTGCACCGCCACTTCGACGAGGAGGCCCGGGGCGGAGGTGGGGCGACCCCGGCCCGGCCCGTACCAGTGGTGCAGGATGCCCACCGCGTTGCCGCGCCCGGCGATGAGCGCCGACGTGAGATCGGTTGCCTGGTAGTACTGCTCGTCGGGGAAACAGAAGCTCGGGCCTGCGTCCAACAGGGCGCCGTTGACCCAGAGCTGGTACTTGTGGGCGGCGGCCACGTACGCCGTCGCCCGGGTGATGGTCCCAGCGGGTAGCGAGTGGGTGGTCCGGAGGTAGCTGTACTCCTCCTCGCCGGGGTCGGCCGGACCGGACCGCAACCAGAGCGCGCTCCAGTCACCTGCGCGCCGTCCGGTCGTGAAGGTGGCAATCGGGCTGGGCGCGCCCCATCGACCGGCCCGGTTGGCGGTCCGGACCGTCCAGCGGTAGCGGGTATCGGCCGAGAGGGCCGGGCCGCCGTACCCGACGAAGGCCTGCTGCCCCGACGCAACGTCACCCGAGTCCCAGAGCGTGGACGCGGATGCTTCGGGGCCGGTGACCACGATCCGGTAGCCGGACTGCACAGCCCCTCGCCGAGCGTCGGCGACCCGCCAGGCAAACAGCACATCGTCGGGGTCGACACCGACAGGATCGGTCACGCCGGTGGTTGTCAGGGTGTTCGGCGGACCGGGTGGCTGCGCCGCCGACCCGTTCCCCTCGGCCGACGCGATGGGCGGTGCAGCTGCGTCGACCACGGCATCGGCAGCCACACCGATGACGGCGAGGGCCGCTCCTGTCTTGATGCCTGTCGCGAGAAACGTGCGCCGGTCGATCCTGTCCATCATCTCCCCCGTCGAGGTGACAGCGATGGTACAAGAGCCGCTCGTCCCGGAGGCGGCCGCCCGGGTGGCCGACGCTCGGCACTGCGCAGTGTCGACCTCCGTGGCGGGTAGCGCATTTCGACAGCTGTGCCGGACCCGGAGCTGGGTGGCGGAACTCAGCTCGACGGGCCCGGCCAGCGGGTACGGTACCGGCGCAACCGGGGGTTGCCGCAAATAGGCTCCGAGCTGGTTGAACAGCCTCCTCGGTCAGGTCGATGGCCAGCTACGGTCGCCGCCCCCGACGCTGGTTCTGCTTGCTTTCCCAGTCCAGCGGCGCGAACAGTACAAGCAGGGCGGATCCGAGGAATCCCGTGGCGACCACCGACTGGCTCTTGGAAGCGATCAAGCGGATCGAACAGACCGGCGAAGAGGCGCAGAGAGCGATCAGCGAGGGGGTCGCGTCGATGGATCGGGCCCGTGAGCAGCTGGTGGCTGGTACAGCCGTCTCGGAGATCGTGGAAGACCTCATCGCCCAAGGCGGTCGCGAAGCCCGACTCAGATCCTCGGCTGCAATAGACGCATTCGAGCACGCCGTGATGTTGTACCGGGCCGGCCTGATACGCGCCATGGTCGATGACGAGAAGCTGAGCTTCACCGCTGTCGGTCGTCGTCTCGGCGTGTCGCGGCAGATGGTCGCCCGGTTGTACCGCTACGACGAATGACGGGCTCCGAGATCTGCCGAACCAAGAGCTTCCTC
Source organism: uncultured Acidimicrobiaceae bacterium (assembly GCA_963753905.1). GTDB lineage: Bacteria > Actinomycetota > Acidimicrobiia > Acidimicrobiales > RAAP-2 > Bog-756. Next base: position 1,484,272 of record CAVWDZ010000001.1, read on the forward strand.
GAGTGCACCGTCCTCAGCGACGTGGGTGGCACCCAGATGGAGCAAGGGATGGGTCAACCGACCTGGGATGGCGTCGGCTCACTCCGGTGGTGGGCATCGCCTGTGACAGCGGACTTGGCTGGCGTCCTCGGTTGCAGCGATGCCGCCGTCAGACCGGCGGGTGTGTCGGGATGGTGTAGCACCCGATCGCCCCATTCTCACCAGTGACGAACACCTCGCCGTTGACGACGGTGGGGGCAGATTGCAGTGTCCCCCCCGTCGACGCCGTCCAGGCCATTGGCTGGTAATTCTGGTACTTGGTGCCAACCACGGTGCCCGGGTTGAGGTTGCTGACAACGAAGTCCTGGGCTCCTCCGATGCCGGAGACAGATGCGCCAAAGGACGCCTGGTACGTCACGGCTCCGGTGGTCGGATCCAGGTAGACCTCGGTCCCGTTGGTTGCCCCGACCACGAGCATGCCAGAGATAAGGACGGCAGAAGCACTCACCGTTTCGCCGACGGAGTAGGTCCAGATCGTTGATCCCGAGGCCTCATTGAGGGCCAAGACGTCCCCGTCGGAGGACACGATGAAGACTGTTCCCCCGGATATCACCGGAGAGTCACTGACCGCACTTCCGGTCGCCGAGGTCCACAGCGGTGTGCCCGCAGTCGTGGAGAATGCACTGACGTTGCCCGAAGCGTCACCCACGACAACCACGCCGTTCGACGGATCGACTGCTGGAGAAGATGTTCCGGGAGCGCCGGCCAGGGTTGCGGTCCAGAGCAGTGCCCCGGTCGTTGCGTTGAGGGCAGACAGGTACCCGTCTTCCGAGGCCACGTAGATATCGGTCCCGGCGACAGTTGGCGCCGACTCGATGGCCCCGTGGCCGACGGTCGTGGTCCAGGCCAGCTTGCCCGTCGCGGCACTGATGGCGATCACATTGCCCGCCGCAGTGCCGACAATGACGTGCCCGCCGGTGACTGCCGGTGTTCCCGTGATGGACGACCCGGGGTCGTGGTAGGCCCACATCTGTCGTCCGGTCCCCACGTTCACCGAGTACACGTCGCCGCCAGTGTCGGCTGCGTACGCCCGATCGTCCACAACGGCGACCGATCCGTCGATCGGAGCAGCGGCCACGAACGACCACGCCTGCTCGAGGAAGTTCTTCGGCCCGAGCGAGGTAGCCCTCTCGAAGACGTTGTCATTCTGATCGTCGCCCTGGTGGACCGAACTCTGCTCGAACTGGTCCCACGCATTGGAGACGTAGACGCCGGCGGTGGTCGACTTCTTCGAGGTGGCACCCGTTGCCATCAGGCTCTGCGGACCAAACGCCGCCGAGGCCGGAAGCGTGACCGTCGTGCTCGGGATCGTGCCGGTAGAGGACGCGGTCAGGGTGGTGACGGTCGCTGTCCCGATGGTAAGGGTGACCCGTTCGCCGTGTCCGAACCCGCTCCCAGCGATCGTGAACCCAGCGCCTGGCGCGATGAATCGTGTTGACGTCGAGAGCTTCGGTGCCGTGGTGCTCGGGAGCACGGTGAAGGTCGAGCGAGCAGCAGTTGCCACCCCCTCTTCTGCGGAGCGGTCCGCGATGCCGCTCGCATTGACGGCACTGGCCAGGACTTCCAAGAGACCGCCGCCGGTCCCGACCGGCACGGTGACCGACCAGCTCGTCTCAGTCGTCCCCGGTGCGGTCAGGACGGCCGGGTTGGGATAGGGGGCAGCGCTCCAGGAACCGGTCGCCGAGTCCCACCACCGACCGGTGGAACCTCCTTCCTGGATCGCCACGGTGACCTCGCCGATGTCGGAGGCACTGGTCGCCGATCCGCTGATCGTCAACTTGCCATTCGGATTGGCAACGGTGGAGGAGTCCGCCGGAGATGACACAGCCGTCGTGGGCGGAGTGTCGTTCCCGCCTCCCAACCCGAAGTCGTAGACGTAGCCATCCGCCGAAGAGATGATCAGGTTGCCGTTGGTTTCGCAGGGCGACGCAGCGATGGCTTGACCGGTCTGATAGTCGTAGAGCATGGCCCCGGTCGCCAGTGAGATGGCATAGAACTCCCCGTTCACGCTCCCGAAGGCGACGATCTGCTTACCGGCCGGACCGACGATGGCGGGCGAGCCGTCGACCTCCGCACCGTCAGTGAACTGCCACTGCAGCGCACCAGACACGGCATTGAGGTCGATGACCCCGCCCTGTGGCGCGCCGTTTCCCGAAATACCGAACACGAGGTTCGTGCCGGACAGTGCGGCTGTCGAAAGGGTGACTCCCCCGAAGTGGTACTGCCAGATCAGGCTCCCCGTGGTCAGGTCCAGCGCGTAGGCGAACCCCGATTTGGCCACCACGTAGGCGACCCCGTCGGCAAACCCGTTGGCTCCCGGTGGAGAGATCGTAACGCCAGCTCCGACGTCATAGTCGCCCCCGCCCGTTCCCGCGGTTGCATCGTGCCACACCAGAGCACCGGTGACAGCGTCGACCGCGTAGACCTCGCTGTCCGGATTGGACGTCCCAAAGAGGACCAGGGGCTCGCTGGTGGCGTCGACCCCGTAACTGATCGGATTCCATATCCCCGTCGAAATCGAGGCCTGCTCGTACGACACGGAGAAGTCAACGGTGCAGTCCGCCTCGTTCACCGCAGTGAGCGGACCGTTGGTCACACCATTGTCGAGGACCCCGAGGTACACGGTCGGTCGACCACCGGGCGGGGTTGCGAGCGTCGGTTCGGACTCAACGGCCTGGCTGCTGGCGTCGGTCACCGGAGCTGAGCACTCGGTGGCCCCCGTCGACAGGTTGAGCTTGTAGAGCCTCCCACCCGAGGTCGGGGCAATCCAGACGTTCGAGCCCTCGATCAGGGGTGTGCTGACGATCTCGCTGCCAAACGAATCGGACCACACGGGCAGACCAGTCGATCGTGCGTAGGCAATGAGGTACCCGGCGTCGTTCGGGACGAGCACGAGTGTCCGATTGTGGATCGCATCCCAACCCACGACCGGGGACCCCAGGGCTTGCGACCCGGTGTTCTCCATCCACCGGACACCCAGGTTCCCCGCGTTGGAGGTGGAGAGACTGGGGTCAGTCGAGACACCGGTCAGTTGGGGGTTTTGGTGGATCTCCGGCCAGAGGTACGCGGGCGCGGTTGCTGCTCGCGCCGATGTGCTGGAGGGCTCTGCCCCCGCTCGGGAAGCGATCCCCAGTCCGGCCAGCACCACCGTACCCACGGCAGCCAAACGGACGGCTCGTTCGATCCTCTTGTTCACGGTGGCCCCCCATCGTCAGCCAGCGTCCCCTGCCTGGACCGTACCGAAGAGTTCTCTCCCTGGCTTGACCATGCTGGAACTGAGAAACACTACATCGTCACCTGCGCCGAACGCCACTGCCGCGCAAGGCCGATCTCCGATCCGAAGACCGTGGGATCGCCTGGAAACCGGGATCAGGTCACCCGTAGGGCGATGTCCGGCGGTGCAATCGTTTCGCCAGGAGGGTGACCCTCACCTACGGGTTCAGGTTGTTCGCGCAAGTGTCACCATCGCTGTTGCTGTTGCTGCCATCTGGGCAGGTCGTATTCGCCCAGACGACCGAAGTGAGATTCGCCCCGGCGAGATCGACGACGCTCAGGTTCGCTCCGGTTACGTCCGCGCCGGCAAGGTCTGCGCCCGACAGATTCGTGCTGATGAGGACAGCGTCCATCAGGTTCGCACCCGCCAGATCTACTCCCTGCAGGTAGATACCCAAGAGTTGATCTCCGGAAAGGTCCGCGCCGGGCCCGAAGAGATAGCCACCCACGATCTTCCAACCCGACGGGAGCATCGTCGCTGGATTAACACTGACGCCTCCCGAACGAACGCCAGCGAGGTTTGCACCGCTGAGATCGGCACCGGTGAGGTCGGTGCCCTGGAGGTCGAGACCGGACAAATCGGCGCTCCCGAGCTGTGCACTGGACAAGTCGGCACTCGGACCCACGAGGTAGCCGTCTACCAGAGACCAACCAGCGGGCAAGCCGGCCGGCGTGCCTGTGATGCCACCTGACTGAACCCCCGACAGGATGGCCGTGCTGAGATCGATCCCCTGAATGTCGACTCCGCTCAGGTTGGCGTTGGAGAGGTTCGCGCCTGGCCCGAGCAGGTAGCCGCTCTCCAGGTACCAGCCATTGGGCAGGTTCGCCGGTGTCCCCGTGATGCCTCCCGAGAGCACGCCAGTGAGATCGGCACCGGTGAGGTCGGTGCCCGTCAGATCGGCCCCCGTCATCTGGGTTCCGGACAGTTCGGCGTCGGCCAGTTCGGCGTCGGACAAGTTCGCGTCTAACAATATGGAATCGGCAAGGTTCGACCCTGTGAGATCGGCACTCGACAGGGTGGAATCCGTCAAGGCGTCACCGCCGAGGTCGAGCCCGGCTAAGTCAGCGTCGGCCAAGGATGCCCCATACAGATCGGCGGTTGGTCCGATGAGATAGCCCTCGACGAGACGCCAATCCCCAGGCAACGCCGATGGCGTTCCAACAATCGAGCCGGACCCGACTGCAGTGAGAGTGGCACCGGACAGATCGATACCGCTGAGGTTCGCTTCCGTCAGGTCGGCGTCCGACAGGTCTGCCCCAGGACCCACGAGATAGCCGACGGTGATCCCCCAGCCGTCCGGGAGGTTGGCCGGTATGCCGGCAATGCTCCCTGACTGAGCTCCAGTGAGCGTGTCCCCGGTCATGTCGGTACCGCTCAGGTTCGCGCTGTTCAAGTTGGCACTCGAGAGATCGGCGTTCGTGAGATCGTCGGTGGCCAGATCCGTGCCGTAGAAATCGGTCCCCGTGAGGCTGGCCCCTGCAAGGTCGGCCTGATCGAGATAGGTGAAGTCAACGGACGCGCCCGACATGTCCGCGCCGGCGAGATCGATTCCGGTCAACGTCTGATTCTCGAGGCTGGCTCCTTGGAGATCCGCACCAGGACCCAGCAGGTAGCCGCTGATGAGCGACCACTCGGGGGGAAGAGCCGCGGGCGTCCCGGTGATGCCGCCAGAGGACACACCGGTGAGGTCCGCACTCGAGAGATCGGCACCGTTGAGATCGGCACCGTAGAGGCTTGCGCCGGGACCGACAAAATAGCCATCGGCAACTACCCATCCCCCGGGCAAGGTTGCCGGGGTACCCGTGACCTGTCCTGAGACCACACCCTGGAGCTGTGCCCCATCGAATTGCGTCCCATTCACGTCGGTTCCCGTCAGTCTCTCCCCAGTGAGGTTCGCATCCGACAGATCGGCACCGGACAGGACTGCGTCGTAGAGGTACGGCCCACTCAGGTCTGCGCCGGCGAGGTCGGCGTTCGTGAGATTGGCCGCTGCGCCAACCAGATACCCGTCGGCCAGGATCCAGGCGCTCGGAAGGGCGTCCGGAGTCCCAACGATCCCGCCGGACGAGACGCCGTTCAGGTAACACGTCGACAGGTCGGTGCCCTCGAGATCGACACCGGCAAGGTCGCCCCCGCTGAGATCGGCAGCATAGAGGTCAGCGCCCGGACCGACCAGCCATCCATTGACGATTACTGAACCGGGTGGTTCCTCATCCGGCAGACCGAGCATCTTGCCCGATCTGATTCCGGTGACCACGGCGCCTGAGAGGTTCGCATCGTCGACGTTCATCCCAGAGAGCCTGGCGTCCGCCAGATCTGCGTCGCTCAGATCAGCACTGGTTGCATTGGCATTCGTCAGATTGGCGCCGTCGAGGTCGGCATGGGACAGATCGGCGTTCGAGAGGTCGGTGCGAGACAGATCAGTTCCGATCAAGCTTGATCCCGCCAGGTTGCACCACGAAAGGTTCGCACCGACAGCGGGCACCGGACACTTGGCCGCCGACTGGCTCACACTTGTCGTTGCCTTCACCGTTTTGTACCCGGTTCCCTTGTTCCCCTCGAGGGTGAGCGTGAACTCATCCGTGACGGCCCGATGCCCCGCGTTCGGTGAAACTGCCACACGTCGGCTCACAGTGCCGCTCGTGCACGAGATGACGGCTGGAAGTCCGCTCTGCAGACGACTCGAAGCGAATGTGCACCTCGAGCCGCTCGTCACCCGCGCGGACAGGACGACCGAACCCCCGTTTGCCGCAAGTTTCTGCGGTGTGACCGAAAATCCGGAGATCGTTGGCGCTGGCGCTCCGGGCGCGGGGATGGCGCCCGCCACCGAACACGGTACGCAGAACATCGACAGACCACACAGCGCACCCACGATGACAGGGAGGCGCCATGATCGTCGCGATTCGGTGAAGGTCATAGCTGGTGCCTCGCAGGTCATCCGCCAAATACTGGGCTGCCCCCAAGGCTACGGCGCATCTCCGTAACAACACAATGGATACGTCGAGATCGACAGTCTCGGCGGGGAGGTGCATACTCGAATAGGTGGGCGCAATCCCGAATCGCCTCAATATCCCAGATGCCAGGGGTCATGGTGCGTCGCTGAGGGTCACAAGGCACGCAATGCAACACAAGATCGTGCTGAGCCACTGGCGAGATGGGCTCTGCGTTGCGTCAACTCCTGTCGACCTCTCCGAGGTCCCCGCTCTGATCGCACTGCTGGCGGAGGCTCTTGGCGATGCTGTGACCACCTCAGATTCTCAGTCCGCCGAAGGACCACTGCGGCCCTCGCCATGGTCCAAGATCAGGAGTCTCTTTCGTCCAACCCTGGCGAAGGTTGTCGACTTTCCTGCAATGAGTAGGACTCGACGGGGTCCAAGAACCTAGGACTAAGCCAGGTCTAACCGACCTTCACCCTGCCCCGGTCACCAATATGGCTGCCCCCGACCGGCAGTCGGATTCAATGGGTCCTTCAACGGTGAGCTCGCACCTCGGCCACTGTCGGCAAGTTCGTCAAATATGACGATAGCTCGAGCTCCTGTGGCGCGGGCATACTGGTTGGACTTTGGCGGGCCTCACCTGGGGTCAGCGGCATAGACGCTAACGGAGGGCGGGGTCGTCGTGACACTGGCTCAGGAAAGGGCTTGAGGGTGGGCGCACCCACTCCGCTCCGCGCCCATCGATCCCGATTCAGGAGCTTCTGGTGGTTGGGTCTCCTCCCGCTGCTCCTCGTGCTCGTCGCGGTGGGTTGGTCGACCCCTCCGGCCTCGGCATCGACGCCGTTCTCCATCACGACGAACCCGCCTCTCACCCCCGCGTTCGCAACGACCACCTACGACTACGCGGTGCGCTGCGCGGGACATGCGACCACGACCCTCACTTCGACCGGGGCGGGGAGGGTAGCCGTCGGCGACAAGTCCTTGACCGAACCGGTGAGCCTCAAGCTGGCGCTCACGGCGAACCAGGCTGTCTACGTCAATGGGGACGGTCACCAGTACACCATCCGGTGCCTGCCGGCGGATTTCCCGAGCTACCGCTCGCTGATCGGGGGCGCCCCCCAGGCGCACGGGTATCTCGTCGGGCTCACTCCAACTACGGCAAGCCCTCACACCTACTACGTGGTCGCTTTCGACAACCACGGCGTGCCCGTCTGGTGGTACGACAACCCCAGCGCTCCGATCAACGCCGCGTTCTACGGGGCGGACCAGATCGGATGGTGGCTCGCCGATCCGAATGCCGGCTTCGACGAGGGAACGTACACGATCCGGGACCTGGACGGGAACGTCAAGGTCGCGGTCGGCAACCCGTCGGCGGGCACCGGCCTCGACCTGCACGATTTCCAGGTGCTCCCGAACGGCGACTACCTCGGGATCCAGTACGTGAGCGCGACCCTCGACCTCTCCTCGTGGGGGCTCTCCACGACACAACCGATCCTCAACTGTCAGATCGTCGAGCTCAACCCGCAGGGTCAGATCGTCTGGAGCTGGAGCACGATCGCTCATATCGACGTGGCGACCGAGAACGCAAATTGGCATAGCGCGGTCCCCGACGTGATCCACATGAACTCCATCCAGGAAGTCGGCAACCAGCTCATCATGAGCGCCCGGGAGCTCGATGCGGTATACGACATCAACATGACGACCGGCAACATCAACTGGAAGGTCGGCGGCACCCCGACCCCTCAGAGCCTGACCGTGGTCGGCAACACCTATCCGCAGGTCTTCTCCGGGCAGCACGACGCCAGGTACACGTCGGGTGGCATGCTCACCGTGCACGACAACGCGACCCAGGAGACAAGCAACTCAGTACGGGCGCTCCGCTTCCAGATCGACTCTTCGACCCATACCGCCACGGTCGAAGAGTCCGTGACCGATGCAAACCACCCCGGTCCATCTGTGTGCTGCGGGAGTGTCGACAAGCTCAGCACGGGGGACTGGGTCATCTACTGGGGTCAATCGAACTACGTCACCGAGTTCACACCATTGGGGTCACCAGTCATCCAGATCAAATTCCATGGTTATGACACCTACCGGGCGGCCGTGGTGCCGACCTCCGACGCGGCGCTGAGTCGGGGAATGGACGCGCAATACCCACCCCTCAAGTTGTGAGGCATCCACCGCTGGGAGTCTGACGGCGTGGCGACCGCGCTGCCGCACGCACCGTTGCCCCGGAGACCACCGACTCGACCGTGAGAGCGCTGAGCGCGGCGACTCCGATCGCCCTGTCCGAGCGGCGGGAGCGCATGATGCAGAATGCCGGTGTGGCGCGTACTGAAGCCGTACGCTTTGCGCGCCCCTGTCCCGGCGAGCATCGTCTTGAAGAATCCGGGTGGAGGGCCGCGTCGGCTCGGCGCCACGGCACCCGCAGGGCTAGGGTCAGGAGAACCCCGACCCAAAGAGGTGATTCTGATGCGAACGATGGCGCGGATATCGATTCCGGTTGAAGCTGGCAACGCTGGGATCAAGAGCGGCAACCTGCCAAAGACGATTCAGCAGATGGCCGAGCGGTGGACTCCCGAAGCCATGTACTTCACGACCTTCGACGGGAAACGAACGGCGTACATCGTTTTCGACATGCCGGACGCCTCGGCCATTCCGGTCTTTGCCGAGCCGTTCTTCATGGAACTCAACGCCGAGGTGACCTTTGCCCCGGCGATGAACGCCGAAGACCTGCAGAAGGGACTCTCTGGGATGGGCTGACGGGCAGTCAGGCCCCGATCCCTTGAAGCCATGAGGACGATCGACCGGACAATTCGTCGACAACGCTTGCCCGGTACGTCCTGCGGTCTGAGGCAAATTACCTGATCACGGCCGGTGCCGGAGGGGGGACGCCAGCGTTTGGCGCGGTGGGAGCGTCGAGTATCCGGGCCTTTCCGCGCACCTCGCCGTCGCTGCTGCCGTCACCGGGATCGAGTTGGAGGTTCTCCTCACGAGCACGAAACTGGATCTGGCGGACTCCGCACTGCGGGCCCCGGCAGGAAGTTGGAGTGTTGAAGACTTCCATCCGGACTTCGAAAGGCAGCGGTTCTCCTTGTTCGTCTGGCAATGAACCATCCATTTCTTGTCGAGAGAGATTCAACTCCTCGGTTACCCGGCCAGAGCGTCAGCCACTGCGATCTGGGCTGTCTAGTGCAAAGCCCTGCCGACACCATCGACGAGCCAGATAACCGCTTTGGGTAGGCTCACCGGATGACGGAGCGGGCCGCCTTGGCTGGCCGGAACGGAGTACCCGAGTTCAGGTCAGGGGACAGCCCAATGTGGGCAGCCGGGACACCCGTCATCAGCCGACCGGTTCGGAATTTGCTCCTCTACGTCTGGGCCTTTTTGGCCATCGGAACTGCGATCGCGGCATGGTCGATCGCCACACCCCTCATGGCCGCACCCGACGAGCCCTCTCATACCATCGACGCAGCCGCCGTCGTCCGGGGCATGTTCGACGCCACAGAGCATCCGACAAGCATCGGGCCTTTGGCGAATGTTCGGGTTCCAGAGTGGGTGGCGAGCACAAGGGGCTTGCCGAGTTGCTTCTCCTTCAAACCGACGGTCTCCGCAGGGTGCTCCCCGAAGGTGAGCCAGGGTACGGCGATGGTCGAGGCGGACACCCAGTTCTCGAACTACCCGCCCCTCTACTACCTCCTCGTCGGGATCCCCTCCCTGGTGGCGAGGGGTACCAACGCCGTCTACGCCATGAGAATGCTCGGAACGCTGATCAACGGCGCTCTCATTGCTTTGGGGTTGTTCCTCCTCGTTCGCTACCATCCCCGAAGGGGCCCCCTTGTGGGGGTTCTGGTCGCCCTGTCCCCCATGGTCTTCTTCGTCACCTCTGTCTTGAATTCGAGCGGAATGGAGATCGCCTCGGCATTCGCCGCCTGGTGCGGCGGTCTCTGCGTCATCGAATACCGGCGAGTTCCGGCAGGTCTCGCCGGGTGGACATCTCTCGCCTTCGTCGTGTTGGTACTCAGCCGGCCGATCAGTCCCATCAATGCCGGCGTGATCATCCTGGCGCTCGCCACCCTGGCCGGATGGCCGAGCTGTAAGGAGGTGGCTCGGGATCGAAGCACGCTGGTGATCCGACTGTCGTTGCTGGGAGGGATCGTGGTGGCGGGGATCTTCCTTCTGATCGGAGGTGTTCCGGGTCTCCTCGGGTTTCCCAACAAACCTCGCCTGTCCCTGGAGCAGAGCATCTGGTTGACGTTACGGTTGACCGAACTGCGGCTCCGTCAGAGCATCGGCGAGTTCGGATGGCTGGACACACCGGTTCCCGAAGCCGTGTTCGCTCTCTGGGTCGCAGCAGTGGGATTCCTCACAGCCCTCGGGCTTTCCTTGTCTGCCCGGAGCCGACGAGCACTCCCTGTGCTCGCCCTCGGCATCGTTGCCATGCCGATCATCTTCGAATCGCCTCGGATCGACGCCGTCGGTCCGTACTGGCAGGGCCGTTACTGGCTACCGCTTCTGATCGGCATCCCCTTGGTGGCAACGTCGCTGCTGCCACCAGCACGAGGTGGACATGGACGTCGGCAGAGGTCGTATCGGCTCCGCCCGCTCGCCATTCTGGTGCTGGGCTTGCCTCTGGCTGCGGCGCAGCTCTGGGCGTTCCTCACCGCCCTCCATCGCTACGAGTACGGGCTGGGCTCGGCCCCGAGAACTGTCGCCAAATGGACGCCTCCCGGTGGCGCCGTGCTCGTCACAGGGATGTTCGCCCTTGGTTTGATCCTGCTCCTCGGGTTCGTCGTCTTGAACTGCACCGCTCCGGCAAAATGGCTGCTCGGCGATCAATGCGACGACCCCCGGATCGCAGCATCAGCTCGAATTGACAACGTAACTCGTGGCGTGACGTAGCCCCGAAGCGGTAGCGATCTCGGATGGGTGTCGGTTTTGGGGTCTAGGTGAGTATCACGACACCGTTGGTGAGCTGTGTGACGTCAACGAGATTCAATGCCGGACCGTTTTCGATTGCCTCAAACAGGCGAAACGCGGTCGCGATCGACGCGTGTACTCAGCTTCGCGGTGCGCTTGATAGGCACGTCCCCGTTTCGCAGATCCTAGATCATCTCTCAGTCCTCTTCCGAGAACCGTGCCATTCCAACACGTCCTGATCGTCGAACTCGATGTTCGCCAATCAGGCAGGTGTTGCGTTTGACCGGTCGAGGACACGGGGGTTCGGCAGCACCTCGCGGACTAGTGCCGCATCAGGCAACGTTTGCGCGCTTGACCAGCTCACGCAGTGTCTTGTCGTGAGCGTTGCGGTTCCTCCAGATGATGTAGCGGCGGATCATGGAGTTCTGCTCTTCGTGTGACTTGTGGTCGGTGCCGTCCAGCGTGAAGTAGCGGAGCGCCTGGAACTGAGCCTCGATCCGGTTCAGCCAGCTGGCGTTGGTCGGCACGTAGGCCAACTCGACGTTGTTGGCCGCAGCCCAGTCGCCCACTCTGGTGTCCACCTTGGTCGAGAGGTGGGGGCTGAAGTTGTCCATCACGATGGCGATGCGGACATCTGCCGGATAGAGGGTGCGGAGATAGCGGCAGAACTCGAGGAACCTAGTCCGGTCCTTGGTCGTCTTGATGTGGCCGTACATCTTGTCCTGGTTGAGGTCGTAGGCGGCCAGGAGGTGTCGGACCCCATGCTTCCGGGTGAAGGTGGCCCGGCGGCGGCGCCTGCGGGGCAGGTCCCGGTTCTCCGATTCGCTCGCGTTCGCCATGGGTGCCCACTGCTTACCCGGTCGGGGGAACAGATTGAGCGGTCCGAACTCGTCCATGCAGATGACGACGGTCGGGTCTCCCTTCCCTGGTTTCGCCTTGCCGTCGGCGATGTCGTAGAGGTGGAGGACCCGGTTCTTCTTGGCCTCGAAGTCCGGGTCGCTCGACTGCTTCCAGGTCTTGATCACTTGAAACGACACGCCCTCCTCTCGGAGCAGGACCCGGAGGCCCTCATGGCTGATGTCGTCGACCACCCCCTCGGCGACCAGGAACTCAGCCAGCTTGGACAGGCTCCAGGTCGAAAAGGGCAGGTTGTGGTCCTGCGGACGGGACAGGGCGATCTTCTTGATCTCTCTCCGTTCGGGCAACGTGAACTTGGGAGGTCGTCCGCCTGAGTACTTCGGGGCCAGGGAGTCGAATCCATCGGTGTTGAAGTTGTGGATCACCTCTCGGACCCGGTCCTCAGAAGTGAAGGCGATCGTGGCGATCTGGGGCACGTCCATTCCTTGGGCGGACCACAGCACCACCTGGGCTCTTCGCCATCGCACCACCGAGCCCGTCCCACGTCGGACGATCGAGAGGAGTTTGTTCCCCTCGACGTTGGTGATCTCTCGGACACGCACGCGTTCGGCCATACCCCATGTTGCGCGACCTCAGCTCAGAAGTGGTGGACGCGCCCCAGTAACGTTCCCGGCTACGGCACTAGTTCAGCGGAAACTGGGGGCAGGTCCGGCGACGGGGCCCGGCATCGGGCAGGTAGTGGTGCCACTCTGTCGCGGTCAGGTTCCGACCGGCGACGGAGCAGGCGACGGCACGCACCGTTGCCGGGGCGAGGTCCCAGACCGGGTGGGGTCCGGGCGTTCCGGCGTTCGTGAACACCCTCGGTCCGCTCCCGCCCACGATTCCAAGCGCCTGCATCGACTGAGACGACAAGGTGAACTCTGGTCCGATGGGCTGTTGTGCGTCGAGGTCGACCAGCCGCCACCCGCCCGTGGAGCTGATCACCACCTGGCGACCATCGTCCGTCGCAGACAGGGCCGTGACGATTTGGCTCCGGACCACCAGCGGTGGGCTGAGGGGGGCCAGGGTGACCGGGTCGTAGCGGCGCACGGTGTTGCCGGTGATGACCACGAGCCGGCCGCTCCGGTCGATGGTGAGGTCCGAGGCACCGGGGAAGGCGGTGCGCACCCGGAGGGGTCCGTCGAGGTTGGTGATCTCGGAGACGTCCGGCGTGCTCCCCGACGGTCCACCCACCCACAGGACCCGGGAGTCCGCGCTGTAGGTCAGTGTCGTCGTCACATCCAGGTTGGCGAAGGGACGGGTGGCGGCCAGTGTGCGGCTGGCCACGTCGTAGAGCCCCATCGAGGTGATCCCACCGGTCTGCACCTGCGGGTAGGTGCCGATGGCAATCTGGCGGCCGTCGGGGCGCCAGGTGCAGTCGATGATCCACGCCAGACCGGCGGCGACACCCGGCGCCCGGCTGATCACAGGAAACGGTGCGGTTCCCGAGCGGATGACGAGGTCACCGGAGGACGCGGCGACGGTGGCGATGTCGCCCGATCGGGGATCGACGCAGGCCGCCGGATCCAGCGTCCGGACACCGATCTGCACGGCCGGCGAGAGGGACGCCACGTCCGGCTCCACCGGGATGGCGGGGCCCACCGGCTGCAGGGCCGCATCGAGCACGGTGACCGTGGTGGCGGGGCCCAGGGTCGAGAGTCCGAGGAGGCGGTTCGGGGAGCCGGTCGAGAGGATCCCCAGGTTGTAGGTGGCGGGGATCTGGGTCGACAGCACCGAGTTGCCGGTGAGGTCCCACCGACTGACCGGGCCGGCCCCGACCGTCGCCAGGAGGAGGTCGTTCGGGTCGATGAACCGGACCGGTCCCTGCTGGGTGCCCGTGTTGATCTCGGTCATGCCGGGAACCGGCGCCATGGTGTTGGCGTCGAGGGCCATGAAGGCGGCGGATCCGTTGATCCCGAGCACGGTGTGGCTGGCGTCGTAGCCGAGGTCGGCCGACCCGACCGGGCTGAGCCCCAGGCTGATGACGTGCTCGGTCGGCACCGGCTCGGTCAGGTCGTACCAGGAGGCGTCACCTGGGGCGCCGCCGATCACCCGGGAAACCACGACCCGCTGGCGGCCCCAGTCGAGGGCGACGTCGTAGGCGGCACTGACCACGAAGGTCTTGACCACCTGACCCGTGGCCACGTCGGTGATGGTGAGGTCGCTCCCGGTGCCGGTCCCGGCGGGCTGGAGGGACACCGTGGCGATGACACTCCCGTCGGTGGAGAAGTCGACGTTCCTCGGTGTCACGAGGAGACCTGGGGCGCAGGAGCGGGCACCCAGTTCGCTCCCTGTCCGGTGTAGTCGGCGAAGACCGGGTGTCCCGGCGTCGACGGATCCTCGGTGCCCCACACAGCCAGCGAAGTCCCGTTCAGGCTGAACTTGATCTTGATCGCGCTGGTGAGGCCGGTCATCAGTCGATTGCCGATCGGCTGGAGCGTCCGGCCCGAGTAGAACCAGACCACGCCGTCGGGGGCGAGGACGGCGAGCACCGAGCCGTCCCCGGTCGACGCCAGCCACAGTGCCTGGGGGGGCAAGGGCGAACCGCTTGGCCACGCCTGTCGGCGGCCGGTCTCGTAGTCCCAGACCTGGGCCGTGGTCCCCGACAGGATGGCGACCCGGTTGCCGACCAGGGTCGCGAGCACCCCGGTCGGGCCGCCGAAGGACTGCTGGAGCCGGGGTTCGGCGAGGACCGCGCTCAGCAGTGCGTCCTCGCTCGCCGCGGACGGTGCCTCGCGGTCGGCTTCGATGGCCAGCAGCGTCGCCAGCTGCCGGTCGGTGCTCAACGCGGCCTCGGACTGGCTGATCAGGAGCTCCTGGCGGGCCTCGGCCGCATCGGCCTTGGCCAGGGCCGTCTGGTGAGTGGCCGTGTTCCGTTGGCTGACCGCGAACACGGACGTGATCAGCGAGATGACCAGCAGCAGGGCGAGCGCGGCGACGCCACCACGGGCCAGCCTGCGGGCCCGCCGGTGCTGGCGGATGTCCTCGCCTTCCAGCTCGTCCTTGGCCACGCCGTGCATGGGTGCGGCGAGATCGGCGACGGCAGAGCGGAACTGACTGTTGCGCAAGTCGAGGTCGGTCTCGTCTCTGGCCCAGGAGAGGTCCAGGTGGCGGGGCTCCTCTGTCAGTGCACCTCGGAGGGCGTCGGGGACGGCGGACGACTCCGGCGTGAAATCTCCCGATCGTGCGTCCCACTCCCAGGTCCCGTCGGTGACCACCGGCAGGATGTGGTCCACCGACCTGGTCCCCAACCAGTGGGAGACCTCCTTGCCCACCCACATCGACTGGGCTGACTCCGGCGAGGCGAGGAGGATGAACCATGCACTGTCGTCGAGCGCCTGCTCGATGGCCGCCCACAGATGTGGATTGGTCGACAATCCCGTTTCGTCCCGGAAGACCCGAAGGGCACTCCGGCTGCTCCACGGCTTGGCCAACCGCTGCAGCCCGCGCTGGAGCGCGGGTGCCAGGCGGCCGTCCGCCGCGTGGCTATAGGAAATGAACCCGTCGTATGCCATCCGCCGTTCCCCCACTCTTTCGCCCGGCGAGTCTGGCACGTTCGGCTGCGTCCGATACCTTCGCTGCGGAAGCGCATGTTCGGCTACCGATGTCGGCTCGACGGGTGCTTCGCTTTCGCCGCGCGCGTGACATGATCATGCGACAATCTCTCGGTAGGCCATCCTGATCAACGGCCGCCAGCTTGCAGACCCTCTGATCGGAATTTGCCTGATCCCCGAGAGGGCCGTCCACCCACCTAGATCCGATACGTCGAACCGGGTGCCAGCGTGAGGCGACTGAATGTACTGCAGAAATAATCCGTCGCCTGCTGGCCCCTCTTGATCGCCTTCCCTGCAGCGCCGGTGCCACCGGTGACGGTCACGGTTTGGCGGTACTCGGAGATCGGATTCATTCCGACGCCCCCCGGGCTGCACGCATTGGGATACGCGAGGAACACATCCGTGTAGGTGAACATTGTCTTTCCAGTGCCGTTCCAGGTAATCGTCCCAAGGTGCGTCGTGTTGTTGGCCTTCACAGTCCCCTTGCCGCCGGTGACCTTCTTGTCGCTGCAGCCAGATAGTGCCCCACCTGGGAAGATGCCGCTGGCGGTTGTGCAGGTCACCACGGGTGCACTTGCAGATGCAACTCCCGAGGCCGCAGCCAGAGAACCCGCTGTGCCTACGACGAGCACTGCGGCTGTCACGGAGATGCGTGCCGATCGTCTAATCATTGTCCCGCCTCCTGATAGGTGAACAATTGCACTCTTACCTGGATCATCCTGTATGTCTGTCTCCGAGGACACAGTGACTGTGTGATCGTGGACACACTCGTTGCCGTCGCCCGTGAGGGCGTTGCGGCGGCCCCCCACCGGGCCCGACAGACACCTTGAGGTCTCTGTCTGACCAGCGACGGAAACGGCTCGGCTTCTACTACAAGGGTCGGATCAGCCCAGATCTGTTCGAATAGGAGCACGACCGCCTTGGCGCTGCCCCCGAGGCGGTCCAAGATCAGGTTGCTGATGAGACCCTGCAGGAAGAGCGCTCAGAACGACCTGGAAGCCCACTTCGAGGCCGCGGCAGTCGTTCTACGGGAGTTAGACATCGTGGTTGTCTTGGAAGCGGCAGACGACCAGGAGTGCCGAGTCCGGGTCGAGGAGCTGCTCGAGTGGGTGACGGTGTCCCCGACCATTTGGAAGTGCCGGTGGCCGGTGCTCCCCCGCTCAACGTGCTCTTCTCTGAGTGGGGTTGAAGGAGTCGGAGAACGTTGGTGTCGGAGGGGGGACGCAGCCGGACTCCGACTGGAGGCTGTCTCCCTGGTCGGGCCATGATCGACGATCCGAGGCCAGGTCAGTACTCTCGGATTCTGAGTGGAAGCGCTAGTGGCGTGATATCATGCCACTATGACAAAGAACATCACGGTGCGCCTTCCTGACGAGTTGGCAGCTGACGCCGAGGCGTTGGCCCGGGTCGAAGGCACCAGCCTGAACGAGACGGTCAAGCGGTCCCTCTTCGAGGCCGTGGAACGCCGTCGGAAGAACCCTCAGTTCAAAGCCAGACTGGCCAAGATCATCGAGGAGGACCGAGAGCTTCTCAAGCGCTTGGCGCGGTGAGCCTCAAGTACCCGGATCTCTCCGACTACCTCGCCGTCGCTGCTGCCGTCACCGGCATCGATCTGGAGGTTCTCCTACAGAGCACGAAACTGGATCTGGCCGACTCAGCACTCCACGCTCCAGCCGGAAGTTGGGGTGACGAGGAGTTCTATCCTGACTTCGTCGACAAGGCGGCCGTTCTCATTGTTCGTCTAGCAAAGAACCATCCCCTTCTCGACGGTAACAAGCGAGCGGCGTGGGTGACCCTCCGTCTCTTCACCGACATGGACGAGTGGGCATGGCAGGCGCATCCGGACGTCGACGAAGCCGAGCAAGCGGTACTCGCTGTGGCCGCCGGCGACTGGGACGTTGAACGAGTTGCAGCCTGGCTTCGCCCAATGCTTTTGGGCCCGCCAGTTTTGGACTGAGCGCCGTCGCCAGCACTGCTCGTTCGTGCCGGGCGATCAGACGGTTCCCCAGGTCACGCCAAGTGTCGGAGGGGGGACTTGAACCCCCACGCCCTTTCGGGCACTAGCCCCTCAAGCTAGCGCGTCTGCCTATTCCGCCACTCCGACGAAGTGGCACCGATGTGGATCGGGGCGACAGGCATGGTAGCGCGCCCCGACGGATGGTCCGGTCCCACGGACCCGCCCACGCCGGTCCTGCGGATCCATGCCCCCAAACCCGATCAGTGCTCTCCGGTCGTCGGTCCGGCGGTCAACACGGTCCAGTCGGCCACGTTCCAGAGGACCCCGTCGACTGAGGGGTTGTAGCCCGCGTTGGCCAACTGGACCCCGTTGACGATCAACTCGGGCTCACCGAACAGCGGAAGCGCCACCATCTGGTCCCAGAGCTGATCGTCGATCTGGGCATACGCGGCAGCGCCGGTGACCGGATTGAGGTCCTGGGAGGCCTGCAGGAAGAGCTGGTCCACCTGGGGATCGTCGAACATGCTCCAGTCCTGGCTGTCGAGGGACCCTGCGCGGCCCTCGCCGTCCGAGTACCACCCCTGCATCACACTCTCGAACGCACCGAACGTCCGCGTCACCAGGACCATGTCGTAGGCGTTCGATGCCGCGGCCGCCGCCACTCCCGCCATGCCGTCGACCGGGACCACCGTCACCCCGATCCCCGCGCTACGCAGCTGGGCGGCGAGCGCGTCCCTGACGCCGGCGATCCACGGATCCCCCTCCTCGACTGCCATCCGCAGGACCAAGGGCCGCCCGCTGGCGTCGACGTAGGCCCCGGACGGGTCCTGGTGGTACCCGACGCTCCCCAACAGCTGGTCGGTGGCGGCAGGGTTGGTCTGGGTGTATTCACCCGCAGCAGTCGACGCGTCATAGGAGGGCTGCCATGCGACGGCAAGGTGGTCCTGGTTCACCACCATGTCCGGATCGACAGAGCCGAAGGTCCGGGTGAGCAGAGCCGTCCGGTCGATGGCGTGGGCGATCGCCTGCCGGGCGGCCACCCGGCCGGTCACCGTGGAGCGGGTGTTGAACTCGAGGGACAACAGGTCGAGGGACGGTTTGATATAGCTCTGTGTGTTGGGGAGGCCGGTTACCGCGTTGAGCGAGCTGAGGTCGAAGGAGCTGGGTTGCGAGAGCGCGTCGTTGCTCGAGGCCAGGGACCCGATCCAGCCCGAGGGAGCCTGGGCCGCCGAGATCTCGACCCGATCGAGCACGGCCTTGGTCCCCCACCACCGCGGATTGCGCACGAGGGTCGCCGTGTCGTCCGGCCCCACCGAAGCGACCACCATCGGACCCGCCGAGAGGTCCACCGTCGGGTCGAACCGCGCGAACCCGGTGTTCCACCCGACCCTGCGGGCGATGTGGGCCGGGACCATGTGGTCGAACATGATCCGCCAGTCGGTGAACGTGGTCGCGAACACCACCGTCACCGTCCTCCCGTCGGTACTGCCGGTGACCGAGCTCACGTCTCGGTACCCGAGGGTGGAGGCGACCTGGTCCGGTTGGCCGTCGACGTCCACCCCGGTCCCCCGCTGCGACTGCCAGGCGTAGATGAAATCGTCGGCGGTGACCGGGACCCCGTCCGACCAGACCGCCTCCGGATTGATGACGTATTGGATGGTGAGCGGAGACGTCGAGACGACCTCCACACTGGTGAGAAGGTCGCTGTTGACCTCGGGTACCAGCTTCGGGCTGATCACGTAGGCGCTCGGGAGCACCGATGCCAGGAGCGCCGCTGAGGACGACATCGCTCCCTCGGGGGTGTTCGGGTTGAAGCCGGACCACGGCTCGGCGAGGTGCACCGTCGCCGAGCCGCCAACGGTGGAGACCAGCGGCGGAACCTGCGGTTGATCGACCTGGCTGATGCGTTGTGAGTCGCTGTGATCCACCGTGGCCACCACGCCGATGATCACGATGATGACGAGGGGCAGCGTCCATCGGGCGCGGTGCTCCCGCCAGATCGACGGAATGCGGGGCCGGCGCGCGACGGGCTCGGCGCCGGGATCGCTCACTGCAGACGCAACAGGAGGATGATGTTGGTGAAGGCGAAGACCACAGCCACGGTCACGGTGATCCGGTCGAGGTTCTTCTCTACCACGGTGGAGCCCGCTGCGGCCGAACCGACCGAGCCGCCGAACATGTCCGACAGCCCGCCGCCCTTCCCACTGTGCATGAGGACCAGGAAGATGAGCGCGAGACAGGCAACGATCTGGAGTACGACGATGATTGCGGTCAACACGGGAACGCCCTCCTCAGGATCCAGGCCGAGGAAACGCTAGCAAACTCACTGGCTGCCCCGGACCGCGGCCCGGACGATCTCGACGAAGAGCGCCGCATCCAGGCTGGCTCCCCCGACCAGCACGCCGTCCACGTCCGGGCAGGTCAGCAGCGGTTCCGTGTTGTCCGCACTGACCGAACCGCCGTACTGGATCCGGATCTGCTCCCCGGCATCGGGCCCGGAAGCGCCTGCCACCACCTCCCGGATCGAGGCACAGGCCTTCTGGGCATCATCCGGGGTCGCCGCCTCCCCGGTACCGATGGCCCAGATCGGCTCATAGGCGATCACCATCCCGCCTGCCGACTCGCGGGGAATCGCCTCCATCGCGGCGGACACCTGGGTCGAGAGCCGGTCCCCAGTCAGGCCCTCCTCCCGCTCCAGGAGCGTCTCACCCACACAGCAGATCGGGGTCATTCCGTTGCGAACCACCGCCCTCAGCTTGGCGGCCACGGTCTCGTCGGTTTCCCCGAAGAGCTGACGGCGTTCGGAATGGCCCACGATGACATATCGGACGTGGAGCCTGGCCAGCATCACCGGGCTCACCTCTCCGGTGAACGCCCCGGCGTCTTCCGCTGCACAATTCTGCGCACCGAGTGCCACCGGCACCCCCTCGCCCTCCAGGACCGACTGGACCGAGCGGATGTCGGTGAAGGGTGGGTGGATCGAGACGTCCACCGTTCCGACGTCGGCCGGTTGGAGTCGCAATCCCAGGTCGCGCGCCGCGTGGATCGCCTCGAGGTGGTCGAAGTTCATCTTCCAGTTGCCGCTCACCAGGGGACGGCGGCGGGTGCCGGCATCGGTCACGGTGTGATGGGATCCGCCGAACCCGGCACGCTGGGTGCGTTACCCGCTGCCCGGAGGGCGGCCAGTCCGGGCAGGTCGCCGTACTCGAGAAGCTCGAGCGTCGCTCCCCCACCGGTTGAGATGAAGCTGATCCTCTCGGCCAGGCCGAGTTCGTCGATCGCAGCAGCGCTGTCCCCGCCGCCGACGACGGTGTACGCGGCGCTCTCGGCCATCGCCCGGGCAACGGCCTTGGTCCCGGCGCTGAAGCGCTCGTCCTCGAACGCCCCCATCGGCCCGTTCCACAGCACCGTGCCGGCCCCGGCGATGACCTCGCCGTAGGTTGCGGCGGTCTCGGGGCCGATGTCCAGCCCCTGCCACCCCTCGGGCACATCCGAACTGACGGTTCGTACGGTGCCCGCCGTGCAGTCACACCCGAAGGCAGCACCGGGCTCGAGGGCCACGAGATCGGTCGGAAGCAGGATCGGGGTCGGCGAGGCCAGGAGCCGGGCGCAGTCGTCGATCCGGTCCCGGTCGACGAGCGAGCTGCCGACCTCGTGGCCCTGGGCGGCCAGGAAGGTGAACGCCATCGCGCCACCCACCAGCAGCACGTCGACACGGTCCAGAAGAGCCTCCAGGACACCCAGCTTGTCGGCGACCTTGGCACCGCCGACCACCGCCACGAACGGCTGGCTCGGAGCCCCGAGGAGCGCGCCGAGTGCATCGAGCTCGCGTTCGAGCAGGAAACCGGCTGCGCTGGGCAGATAGGCCGGAGGCCCGACCACCGACGCATGCCGGCGGTGGCAGACGCCGAAGGCATCGTTGACATAGACGTCGTGGGAGTTGACCAGCTTCTCGACGAACGACGGGTCATTCGCGGTCTCGCCCGGGTCGAAGCGGAGGTTCTCCAGCAGCTCGACCTTGGGGGCGAGACGGGCCAGTTCCTCTCGCACCGGACCGATCTCCCACCGGGCGTCAGGAGCGCCCTCGGGCCGGCCGAGGTGGGTACAGGCGGTGACCGATGCACCACGGCCGAGGAGGTAGTCGAGTGTCGGCAGGGCGGCCCGGATCCGGAAGTCGTCGGTGACGGTGGCAGGCTCGCCGGCGCAGGGCCTCAGTGGCACGTTGAAGTCGACCCGGACCAGCGCGCTCGCACCCTCCAGGTCGGCCAGGTCGCCGAGCAACGGCAACCCCCGGAGTAACGGATTCTCCCCACCCTGGCTCATGGCCGCATCCCCCTCTGTCCTCCTTACCCGTTTCGCCTTGTCCGTTGCATGCGTCATCCGGATCCTGCTCTGCCGTGTCCGGGTTCAGGTTCCGGCACCGACCACCAGTGAGAGATCGACCAGCCGGTTGGCGTACCCCCACTCGTTGTCGTACCAACCCTGTACCTTGACCAGCGTGATACCCGAGGCGGAGGGCATCACCATGGTGAGCCCGGCGTCGAAGGTGCACGAGGCCGCACTCCCGACGATGTCCGACGAGACGATCGGGTCCTCGGTGTAGTCGAGCACCTTTGACAGCGGACCCGACGATGCGGCTGCGGCGAATGCGGCATTGACCTGCTCGACGGTCACCGACCCGGCGACCACTGCGGTGAAATCGGTGATCGAACCGTCCTGGACCGGTACCCGCAGGGCCGTCCCGTCGAGCCGGCCCTGCATGGTGGGCAGCACCATGCCGGTCGCCCGCGCGGCGCCGGTGGAGGCAGGCACGATATTGACCGCTGCCGCCCTCGCACGGCGGAGGTCCTTGTGCGGCAGGTCGAGGAGGTTCTGGTCGTTTGTGTAGCCGTGCACCGTCGTCATCAGGCCGGACTCGATGCCGAAGGCATCGTCGACGACCTTCACCATGGGGACGAAGCAGTTGGTCGTGCACGAGGCGTTGGACACCACGAAGTCCGTCGCCGGGTCGAACTGGTCGTCGTTCACCCCGACCACGAAGGTCGCGTCCACTCCGCTGGCCGGGGCCGAGATGATGACCCGGCGGGCACCGGCTTCGAGGTGTGCGGCGGCCGACTCCCTCGTCGTGAAGAGCCCGGTGGACTCGATGACCACGTCCACGTCGAATCGGTCCCACGGCAGGGCCTTGGGCTCTCGTTCTGCGAGCACGGCGATCGGGGCGCCGTCGAGCACGAGGGCACCGTCTTCGACCGTCAGCTCGGCGCCGAGCCGCCCGTGGGTCGAGTCGTAGCGGAGCAGGTGGGCGAGGGTCTCAGCCGAGGTCAGATCGTTGACGGCGACCACCTCGACGTCGGCGCCGAGCGACCGGGCCGCTCTGAGAACGTTCCTACCGATGCGGCCGAAGCCGTTGATGCCGATCCGTACCGTCATTGCTCTACTGCCTCACTCCTCGCTGTACCACGCGCACCCGTCACCTGTCCCGTCCTGCTCTCCGTGCCCCTCAGACGAGCGGAGCACGTCCACGCTAGGACATTCAGGGCGTCCGGGCCATCATCCGAGCAGACCGGAGAGGGCCGACGCCAGTTTGGCGGGATCATGAGCCCTCCCGTTCGGCCTGGCCAGGCGTGCCTCCACGACCGGGACCGGGCAGGGCCCGACCTCCATGGCCGCGCTGTCGCACAGCACCTGGTCGACCAGGATCCCGTGGTCGACCAGGGCGGCCACGTGCATGGCCACGTCGTACGAGGCGGTCTCCGGCTCCTGGGGCCGGAGGTTGCAGACGTAGACCTTGGCCGCCGCCGACCCCGCGATCCCCTCTCGGATCTCCGGGACGGCCACCGCCGCCAGGACGCTGGTGAACAGGGATCCCGGACCGAGGACGATCTGGTCCGCCCGCCGGAGTGCCTCGATCGCCTCGACCGGTGCGCGGGGGTCGGACGGGACGAGTGACACGTGGCGGATGTGGTCCGTCCCCATCACAGCGACCTGTCCGGCCACCGAGCCGCACTCGGTCTCGGCCTTCAGGACCACCGGCTCGGTGGTTGCCGGCAGCACCCGGCCTCGCACCCCGAGGAGGCGGCAGGCCTCGTCGAGGGCCTCCACCGGGCCGGCCGACCCCTCCATGAGGCCGGCCAGGATCAGGTTGCCCAACGAGTGCCCGGCCAACTCGTCGTCGGCGAACCGGACCCCGAAGGCCCGGGCCAACGGCGACCCGGGCTCGGCCAACGCCACCAGGCACTTCCGGAGATCCCCGGGAGCGACGATGTGGAGCATCTCGCGGAGCCTGCCCGACGACCCTCCGTCGTCGGCAACCGACACGATGGCGGTCACGTGCTCGGTGTAGGAGCTGACGGCCCGCAGGGTGGCCGCCAGCCCGTGGCCACCGCCGATCGCCACCACCCGCCGTCCCTCCGCCGCGGGCGGGACTCCCGGAGGACTCACCGATCCACGTCCCGGTGGAAGACGGTGCTGGCCAGCCCGTGCGCAGCGAGGAGTCGGGAGAGCTCTTCGGCGAGGACAACGGAACGGTGCCGGCCACCCGTGCACCCCATGGCAACCGTCAGGTACGACTTCCCCTCCTTGATGTAGGCGGGGATGAGCATGGTCATCAGGTCGTCGAGCTTTGCCAGGAACTGGGCCGTCTCCGGCCGCTCGAGCACGAACGCCCGTACCTCGGGCTCGAGGCCGCTGTGTTGGCGGAGGGTCTCGTCCCAGTAGGGGTTGGGGAGGAAGCGGCAGTCGAACATGAGGTCCACGTCGAGCGGTACGCCGTGCTTGAACCCGAAGGACACGATGGAGGTGCCCATCGCGGTGCCCGACTCTTCGCTCCCGAAGACCTCGAAGAGCCGGGTGCGAAGCTGGTTGACGTTGAGCTCCCCGGTGTCGATCACCAGATCGGCCCGGTCGCGAAGGCTGCCGAGCAGCCGCCGCTCGTCGGCGACCGAGTCGACCACGCCGCGGGCGGCCTGGGGATGGCGCCGCCGGGTCCCCTCGAACCGCCGGATGAGCACGTCGTCGGCCGCGTCGAGGAAGAGGATCCGGACCCGGTTGCGACCGGCGACGAGCGCATCCACCGCCGGGAGCACGTCGTCGAGGTCGCCTCCGCCCCGACCCACCACGAACGCGACCCGTTCCATCTCGGACCCGCTCCCGTCGACCAGCTCGGAGACCTTGGCGATGAGCGCCGAGGGCATGTTGTCGATGACGAACCAGCCGAGGTCCTCGAGCGTCGCACCCGCGGTCGAGCGACCAGCGCCGGACATGCCGGTCACCACCAGGTACTCGCTCATCGCTCCACCCTCACCTACCGGTCGGCTGTCGAGTCGGGGACAGCGGGGTGTGCAGTCGTTCGAACACAGCCGCACCAACTTCCCCGGGCAACCACGATAGGCCCATCAACTCGTCGCGAGAGGCTTTTCGCAGTGCTGCGAGGCCCCCGAACTGCTCGACCAGACGGTTCCGCCGCTTGGGCCCGAGGCCGCGCACTCCGTCGAGTGCACCCACCGTCATCCGCTTCCCTCGCAGGGTGCGGTGGTACGAGATGGCGAAACGGTGGGCCTCGTCGCGGAGCCGCTGGAGCAGGTAGAGGCTCTCCGACTGACGGGAGAGACGGATCGGTTGCGAGCTCCCCGGACGGTAGATCTCCTCGAAGCTCTTCGCCAACGCCGCGATCGGCACGCGATCTGCCAGCCCGAGCCGGTCGAGGACCCGCATCCCCGCGTGCAGCTGTCCCAACCCGCCATCGAGGAGCAGGAGCTGTGGCGGGTAGGCGAAGCGCCGCCGGGCTGTGGCCCGTGTCCCGGTCGCGCCGGCAGGCCGGTCGCCGTCGACCGGTGCGTGCCCGTTCCGCTCGACGGACCGTTCCTCCTCCAGCAGGGCCTCGAGCCGGCGGGTCAGCACCTCCTCCATCGCCGCGTAGTCGTCGTTCCCCTCGACCGTTGCGACCCGGAAGTGCCGGTAGTCGCTCTTCTTCGGGAGCCCGTCCTCGAAGACGACCATCGAGCCCACATAGTCGGTCCCCTGGAGATGGCTCATGTCGTAGCACTCGATGCGCAGCGGGGCATCGGGCAGGTCGAGCTCCCGCTGAAGTGCCTCGAGGGCGCGGGACCGGCTGTTGTGGTCGGCGGTCCGATGGAGCCGGTGACGCACGAAGGACTCGGTGGCATTGCGCTCCACCGTCTCGAGCAGGGCACGCTTGGGTCCGCGGACCGGCACCCGCACCGCCACCGGACCCCCACGCCGATCGACCAGGTACGCCGAGACGGCATCGGCGTCGCCGGGCGCGGTGGGTACGAGGATCTGACGAGGCACACCCGCCGGGGCGTCCGCGTAGAGGTCGACGAGGATGCGTGCCACGAGCTCCCCGGGAGTGAGGTCCTCGACCTTGTCCACGAAGAGCGCCGACCGGCCGACCACCTTGCCCGACCGCACATGGAAGACCTGGACCGCTGCCTCGAGATCGTCCTCGGCGATCCCCAACACATCGAGGTCCTCGGGTTGGTCCAGCTCCATCTGACGCACCGCGTCGGCGGCCCGGACCGCGTCGAGCTTGTCCCGCAGCACCGAGGCCCGCTCGAACTCGAGGGCGGCTGCGGCCTCGCGCATCTCCGCCTCCAGACCGCGTTCGAGGGGGGCGGTGTCACCGCTCAGGAACGCAGTCAGGTCAGCCACCAGGCGCGCGTACTCGTCCGGCTCGATATTGCCCACGCAGGGCCCCGAGCAGCGTTCGATGTGGAACAGCAGACACGGGCGGCCGAGGCGCTCGTGCCGGCGGAACTTGGTGTCGCTGCAGGTGCGCACCGGGAACGAGCGGAGGAGCAGATCGAGCGTCTCGCGGATGGCACCGACATTCGGGTAGGGCCCGAAGTACCGGACCCCGCTCCGCTTGCGACCCCGGACCACGGCCGGGCGCGGCCACTCGTCGTTGACCGTGAGGGCCAGCCACGGATAGCTCTTGTCGTCCTTCAGCCGGACGTTGAACCGGGGCTGGAACTCCTTGATCAGATTGTGCTCGAGCAGGAGGGCCTCGGCCTCGCTGCCGACCACGACCCACTCCACGTGGTCGGCCTGGGCGACCATCTGGGCGGTGCGGGGGGCCAGGTTGACCGGATCCTGGAAATATGAGCCGATCCGCTGGCGCAGTGACTTCGCCTTCCCGACGTAGAGCACCCGCCCGTGACGGTCGATGAACTGGTACGACCCGGGGGTGTCCGGGATCGTGCCGGGGAGGGGTCGGGTTGCCACGGCACCAGTGTGCCGTGCCCGACGGGAATCCCGGGTCGCCGGCCGGCCGTCGGCCCGCCACGCACGTCATCCGCTCCTGCGCAGTACACTGACCCCACGCCGGCCTGGCTTCCGGCGACATCTACCGCTCCGGGGCCGACATCCCCGCGGATGGGCGACCAGGCTGTCCCCGCCGGCCGACAACCGGAGCGCCTCCCCGAGGAGGTCAGACCCAATATGCTCCGGCTGCAGCAGGCCCTGCCCGATCGCTACGCATCGGCCGAGCCCGACGACCTGTCCACCTGGATCCGCGACGCCAAGGCGGCGCTCGGTTCCCGACTGATCATCCTCGGCCACCACTACCAACGGGACGAGGTGATGGCCTGGGCCGACGCCAGAGGTGACTCCTTCGGGCTCTCCCGGATCGCCGCCACCCAGGGCGAGGCCGAGTACGTGGTCTTCTGCGGGGTCCACTTCATGGCGGAGTCGGCCGACATCCTGACCGCCGTCAACCAGCAGGTCCTCCTGCCCGATCTCAACGCGGGCTGCTCGATGGCCGACATGGCGGACATCGACTCGGTGGAGGATGCCTGGGAGACCCTGGCAGCGGTCACCGACATCGACCGGATGGTGCCGGTCACCTATATGAACTCCTCTGCCGCGCTCAAAGCGTTCGTCGGGCGCCACGGTGGTGTGGTCTGTACCTCGTCCAACGCCCGGGCCGTGTTGCGCTGGGCCCTCGGTGCCGACGGCTCCGGACCGGGTCAGGGCGATCAGGTGCTGTTCTTTCCCGACCAGCACCTCGGACGGAACACGGGCTACGACCTCGGCTACGTCGAGGAGGACATGGCCGTCTGGAACCCGCGTCTCGACAGCGGTGGGCTGGACGACGGGACGCTCAAGGCCGCCACGCTGTTGCTCTGGAAGGGTCACTGCTCGGTGCACCAGCGCTTCCGCCCTCAACACGTCACCGAGTTCCGGGAGACCCACCCGGACGGCATCGTCGTGGTGCACCCTGAATGTGCTCACGACGTGGTCGAGGTCGCCGACCAGGTCGGCTCGACCGACTACATCATCCGGGCGGTCGCCGAGGCCCCACCGGGATCGGTGCTCGGGATCGGAACCGAGATCCACCTGGTGCACCGTCTCGACGCCGAGAACCCGGACAAGACGGTGGTCTCACTCGATCCCCTGGTGTGCCCGTGCTCCACCATGTTCCGGATCGACGCCGCCCATCTGGCCTGGGTCCTCGAGGGCCTCGTCGGCGGAGAGGTGCGCAACCGGATCACGGTCGACGAGGAGACGGCCGTCTGGGCGCGGGTGGCGCTGGAGCGCATGCTGGCCACCGTCTGACCCGGCTCGCACCGGCCAGGACTCAGCCTGCCCTCACCCCGCGGGCCGTGCGCACGCTGCCGTTGCGTGAGCCGCGCGCCGGCATGACCGGTTTGGTCGGCTTCGCGGTCTTGGCCGCTTTGGTGGTGTTGGCGGGTTTCGCCGCCGCGGCGCCTTTCGTGGTCCGGATCGCCTTGGCAGCCTTGGTCGGTTTGGCAGCCTTGGTCGGTTTGGCCGCCTTGGTCGGTTTGGCCGCCTTGGTCGGTTTGACAGCCGGAGCCGCCTTGTCCCGGGCGCCCGTTCCGGTCGACCGCTTGGCCGCTGCCCTGCGGGTCGGGGCACCGGTACCCGGGACGATCCCCAGCATCGGTGCGAGCACGAGCCCGGTGTAGCTGGAAACGGTGGCGGCCACCTGCTCGGGCGTCCCCTCGGCGACCACCCGGCCTCCCCGGTCGCCACCCTCGGGGCCCAGGTCGATGATCCAGTCGGCGGTCTTGACGACATCCAGGTTGTGCTCGATCACGATGACCGTATTGCCCTGGTCGACCAGCCGGCTCAGGACGTCGAGCAGCTTGCGGACATCGTCGAAGTGGAGACCGGTGGTCGGCTCGTCGAGCACGTAGAGCGTG
This sequence comes from uncultured Acidimicrobiaceae bacterium, assembly GCA_963753905.1. Classification (GTDB taxonomy): domain Bacteria; phylum Actinomycetota; class Acidimicrobiia; order Acidimicrobiales; family RAAP-2; genus Bog-756. The sequence continues at coordinate 1,513,029 of CAVWDZ010000001.1, forward strand.
TGCCCGGTGGACCGCCGGCTCAGTTCCGAGGACAACTTGACCCGTTGTGCCTCACCCCCGGACAGGGTCGTGGCCGGCTGGCCCAGCCGGATGTAGCCGAGCCCGACGTCGACCAAGGTCTGCAGGTGCCGGGCGATGGGCGGTTGTGCGGCAAAGAAGGCGAGAGCCTCTTCGCACGAGAGGTCCAACACGTCGGCGATGTTCTTCCCCCGGAAGGTGACCTCGAGCGTGTCGCGGTTGTAGCGGGCCCCGTTGCAGACCTCACAGGGCACGTAGATGTCGGGAAGGAAGTGCATTTCGATGCGGAGGGTGCCGTCGCCCGAGCAGGCCTCGCACCGGCCGCCCTTCACGTTGAAGGAGAACCGGCCGGGCAGGTACCCGCGCACCTTGGCCTCGGCGGTCTGGCTGAACAGCTTGCGGATGTGGTCGAACACCCCGGTGTAGGTGGCCGGGTTCGACCGCGGCGTCCTGCCGATGGGCGCCTGGTCGACTTCGACCACCTTGTCCACATGCTCGATCCCGGAGATCGAGCGGTGGAGGCCGGGCAGGGTCTTGGCCCGGTGGACCTGCTTGGCCAGGGACCGCAGCAGAATGTCGTTGACCAGGGTCGACTTGCCGGAACCGGACACGCCGGTCACCGCGATCAGCCGCCCGAGGGGGAACTCGACGGTCAGGTCCTTGAGGTTGTGCTCGCGCGCCCCGACCACCACCAGGCGTTCGCCGCTCCCGGGCCGGCGGACCGACGGCACCGGGATCGACTTGGCGCCCGCGAGATACTGCCCGGTCAGCGAGTCGGGATTGGAGATCAGGCCACCGGGACCGGCGACCGGCCCGGAGTGCACGATGCGGCCCCCGTGCTCCCCCGCACCCGGACCGACATCGACGACGTGGTCGGCCACCTTGATGGTCTCCTCGTCGTGCTCGACCACGATGACCGTGTTGCCGAGATCGCGCAGGCGCTCGAGGGTGCCGATCAGCCGTTGGTTGTCGCGTTGGTGGAGACCGATCGACGGCTCGTCGAGCACGTAGAGCACACCGACCAGGCCGCTGCCGATCTGGCTGGCCAGCCGGATCCGCTGCGCCTCGCCACCGGACAAGGTGGCCGCCGAACGCGCCAGGGTCAGGTAGTCGAGACCCACGTCCAGCAGGAACTGCATGCGCTCCTGCACCTCCCGGAAGACCCGGTCGGCGATCATGTGGTCGCGCTCGGACAGGTCGAGCGTACCGATCACCTCGACCGCCCGCCCGATCGCGAGCGAGCACAGCTCGAAGATGTTGTAGCCGCCCACCGTGACGGCCAGGGACTCGGGCCGCAGGCGGGCCCCCTTGCAGACCGGGCACGGGACCTCGCGCAGGTAGCCCTCCAAGTTGTCGCGCAGGAAATCGGAGTCGGCCTCGCTGTGGCGGCGCTCGAGCCACGGCACGATGCCCTCGTAGGAGGAGTGGAAGGAGCGTTGCCTGCCGTAACGGTTTCGGTACCGGAGGTGGACCTGCTTGCGCCCGGCGCCGAAGAGGACCAGCTTCTGGTCCGCCTTGGTGAGTGACTCCCAGGGGGTGTCCAGCGAGAACCCGCCGAGCTCTGCGACCGCGGCGAGCATCCCGGCGAAGTACTCGCTGCGCGCCCCGGACCACGGGGCCAGGGCACCCTCGGCCAGCGACTTCTCCGGGTCGGGCACCACCAGTTCCGGGTCGACCTCGAACTTGGTCCCGAGGCCGGTGCAGGCCGGGCAGGCCCCGTAGGGGGAGTTGAACGAGAAGTTGCGTGGAGAGGGGTCCTCGAAGCTGATGCCGCAGTGGGTGCAGGCGAGGTGCTGGCTGAAGGTGATGGCCTCCTGCTCGGTGCCGTCGGTGTCCACCACCACGATCTCGGCCACCCCCTCGGCGAGGGACAGGGCCGTCTCCATCGACTCCGTGAGCCGGCGCCGGATGTCGTCCCGGCGGATGAGACGGTCGACGACCACCTCGATGGTGTGCTGTTCGTAGCGGGCGAGGTCCACCGCTGCCCGCTCGGAGAGCTCCACGGTCTGGCCGTCCACCCGCACCCGGGCGAAGCCCTGTTTGGCGAGGTCGTCGAGCAGGGCGCCGTACTCGCCCTTCCGACCCCGGACGACCGGGGCCAGGACCAGGAACCGGGTGCCCTCCTCCATTGCCAGGATCCGGTCGACGATCTGCTGCGGGCTCTGCCGGGCCACCGGACGCCCGCAGGTCGGGCAGTGGGGCTTGCCGATCCGTGCGTAGAGCAGGCGGAGGTAGTCGTAGACCTCGGTCACCGTCCCCACGGTCGAGCGGGGGTTGCGCGACGCCGACTTCTGATCGATCGAGATCGCCGGTGAGAGTCCCTCGATGAAGTCCACGTCCGGCTTGTCCATCTGGCCCAGGAACTGGCGGGCGTAGGCCGAGAGCGACTCCACGTACCGGCGCTGGCCCTCGGCATAGATGGTGTCGAACGCAAGCGAAGACTTGCCCGACCCGGAGAGTCCGGTGAAGACGATGAGGCGATCCCGGGGAAGATCGAGCGAGACGTCCTGGAGGTTGTGCTCGCGCGCGCCGCGCACCACCAGACGATCAGCCATGGCGGTGAGGATACCGGTGCACGGACGAGCCTCTCGCGGTCGGTCGGCGCCCCGACCGGTCAGCCGGCGCTGGGCACCTCGACGTCGGCAGTGTCCCCGGTCAGCACGGGCGAGCCGTCCACCGGGTCCCTCGCCAGCAGCGCCCGCAGTTCGGCGGTCTCGTCCCGGATCAGGGCCGCCTCCTCGAAGCGGAGCTCCTCGGCGGCCGTCGTCATCTCGGCCTCGAGTCGGTGGATCAGGCGCGAGAGCTCGTCCGCGTCTGGGCCGAGCGCACTGACCATCCCGGCGGCCGACGCCCGCGGATCGGCAGCGACCCGCTGACCGCCCCTCCCCCGTTTGCCGGCCCGGCCCCGTCCCCTGCTGCCCGGGACCCCTCCGGGCAGGGCGCCCCCGTCGGCGAAGGACTCGCCGCGTACCCGCTCCAGGATGTCGGTGACCGCCTTGGTGATGGACTGGGGATCGATGCCGTGGGCCTCGTTGTAGGCGACCTGGCGCGCCCGCCGGCGCTCGGTTTCGCCGATCGCGTTCTTCATCGAGTCGGTGAGCGTGTCGGCGTACATGACCACCCGGCCGTGCACGTTGCGGGCCGCACGGCCCATGGTCTGGATGAGCGAGGAGGCCGAACGGAGGAACCCCTCCTTGTCGGCGTCGAGGATGGCCACGAGGGCCACCTCCGGCAGGTCGAGGCCCTCCCGGAGGAGGTTGATCCCGACCAGCACGTCGAAGAGCCCGAGCCGGAACTCGCGGAGGAGCTCGACCCGGGCCATGGTGTCCACGTCGGAGTGCAGGTACTGCACCCGCACCCCCTGCTCCGCGAGGTAGTCGGTGAGGTCCTCGGCCATCTTCTTGGTCAGGGTCGTCACGAGGACCCGGTAGCCGGCGGCCACGGTGGCGTCGATCCGCTCGCGCAGGTCGTCGATCTGGCCGGTGGTGGGCCGGATGTCCACCTCGGGATCCACGAGGCCGGTCGGGCGGATGACCTGCTCGACGACGTTGGCGCTGTGCTCGAACTCCCACGGGCCCGGGGTCGCCGACAAGAGGATCGTCTGGCCGGTCCGCTCGAGGAACTCCTCGAAGCGCAGCGGTCGGTTGTCCACGGCCGAGGGGAGGCGGAACCCGTGGTCGACCAGGGTCTCCTTGCGGGAGCGGTCGCCCGCGAACTGGCCGCGCAGCTGGGGGACGGCCACATGGCTTTCGTCGAGGACCACCAGGAAGTCCTTGGGGAAGAAGTCCAACAGGGTGTACGGGGCCTCCCCGGGTGCTCGACCGTCGAGGTGCCGGCTGTAGTTCTCGATCCCGCTGCACACCCCCGTCTCGGCCAGCATCTCGAGGTCGTACTCGGTGCGCATCCGGAGCCGCTGCGCCTCGAGCAGCTTGCCCTCGGACTGCAGCTCTGCGAGGCGCGTCCGCAGCTCGTCCTCGATGCCGAGGATGGCCGTCCGCAGCCGCTCCTCGCCGGCCCCGTAGTGGGTGTTGGCGAAGACCACCAGGTCCTCGAGGTCGTCGCCGATCTCCCCGGTCATGACGTCGAACGGGCGGATCCGCTCCACCGTGTCCCCGAAGAACTCGATGCGCACGGCGCGGCTCTCGTACGCGGGGTGGATCTCGACCGTGTCCCCGTGGGCCCGGAACTGTCCGCGCTGGAGCGTCACGTCGTTGCGCGAGTACTGGAGGTCCACCAGGCGCCGGAGGAGGTCCCGCTGTTCGTGGACGTCCCCGGGTCGCAGGGCGACGATCCGGTCGCGGTACTCGTCCGGCGAGCCGAGGCCGTAGATGCAGGAGACCGAGGCGACCACGATGGTGTCCGGCCGCAGGAGCAGCGACGACGTCGAGGCGTGGCGGAGGCGGTCGATCTCGTCGTTGATCGACGAGTCCTTTTCGATGTAGGTGTCCGAGGAGGGGACGTACGCCTCGGGCTGGTAGTAGTCGTAGTAGGAGACGAAGTACTCGACCCGGTTGTGGGGGAAGAAGTCCTTGAGCTCGGCGGCCAGCTGGGCGGCCAGCGACTTGTTGGGCTCGATGATGAGGGTCGGCCGCTGTGCAGCCTCGACGGTCCAGGCGATGGTCGCCGTCTTGCCGGACCCGGTGATCCCGAGCAGCGTCTGGTAGTGGTCGCCCCGTTCGAGACCCTCGACCAGCCCGGCGATGGCTTCGGGTTGGTCCCCGGCAGGCCGGAACGGGGAAACGACCTCGAATCGCGGCATGGAGTCGATCGTACCGGTCGGCTGTGACGGCCCCACCGGCCGGCGGGCCGGTCAGTCCCCGGTCGGGTCGTCTGCTGCCGAGGCCCGGCGTCGGAGCTCGAGCAGCTCCTCCCACACCCGGTCGACCTCGCGTCCCAGGTGCCCTGTGTCACCCGAATTGTCGACCACCAGGTCGGCACCCTCGAGGCGCGAGTCCCGATCGGGTTGGGAGGCCATCCGGGCCCGGGCGTCCTCCTCCGACATGCCCCGTTGGGCGACCAGACGCTCGAGGGCGAGCTCCGTCGGAGCGTCGACCACGATGACCGCGGCCAGCGAGAGCATCTCCTTGTGCACCGCCTTGAGCAGGGGGATGTCCATGACGACCACGCGGTCGCTGCCTGCGTAGGCGTCCTTCTGCGCGATCATGGCGACCCCGACGGCCGGATGGACGATGGCATTGAGATCGGCCAGCTCCTCGGGGTGTCCGAAGACCAGGGCTGCGAGCGCCGGGCGGTCGATCCGCTCGTCGGGGTCCAGGATCTGCCGGCCGAACCGCTCCACCACCTGCTCGTAAGCGGGAGCGCCGGGTTCGACGACCTCGCGGGCGACCCGGTCCGCGTCGACCAGCGCCGCGCCGTGGGCCACCAGGAGACCGGCCACGGTCGACTTGCCGGCACCGATGTTGCCGGTCAGGCCGACCGCCAGCACCGGCCGCCGTTCAGGCCGCCCGCCGCGGCCGGGAGGCCGTGGCGAACAGCACCATGGTGGTCGTGTCGAGCTGGTCGGTGACGAAGAAGTCGTCGGCCGTGATCCCGGTCGACCCACCGGAATCGCCACGCGCCATGACCCGGTAGGCCAGCGGCAGCACCCGCGTGTAGATCCCCACGTACCAGGCACGGGGGATCCGGTGCCGGAGGTCGAGGACGTCGAGGCGCAGCACCTTGTCGGCGCGGACCCGCCTCGCGGCAAAGTCGGCCTTCACGTGGGGCACGGCGTCGAGTCCCTGGACCCGGACGTCGTGGAAGTGCCGGCCGAGGAGCGCACCGAGCTCGTCGGGATCGAACAGGTGGACGTGGAACGGGTTCTCGAAGTCGGCCGGCGCGTTGGGGGTGAGGAAGAAGGCGGTGCCGCCGTCGGTCAGCACGCGGGCCAGCTCCCGCACGTGGCCTTCGGGTCGGTCGAAATGCTCGATGAGGTGGGACGAGCAGGCCCAGTCCACGGATCCCCCGGCCATGCCGAGCGCGAGGGCGTTCATCTGGGCCACCACGAGTCCCGACCCGGACCAGCGTCGGCGGGCCGAACCGACCGCGTCCGCGCTGTAGTCGACGCCGACCACCGACCGGTCCTCGGCCAGGAACCGGGCCGACTCGAACCCCTGGCCGCAACCCACGTCGAGCACCGTGCCCGCTCCGAGGCGCTCGATCACCGTCCGGTAGCCGGCGGCGTGCAGGGCGAGCAACGAGTCGGGGGTCACGCCCTCCAACGGCCGTTCGCCGGTCAGACGGCGGCCGGCCCGGTCGCCCGCCGTCGCTCTCCCGCTCATCCGGCGCCACGCATCTGGTCCTGGCTCATCTGGCTCATCTGGCTCCCGTCCGGGAGTCGGGCGCGCAAGTGATGCCGTCCCGACCGTGCAGTTGTTTACACTACCGAGCACTCGTGCCGGACTCCGAACCCTCCACCGTCGCGGCCGGCGGCCGGTCCACCTCCCGGCACCACACCGTCCTCGGCCGCCTGCGCTCGCCGAGCAGGCTGCGGACATCGGTCGACTACCTGGTCCTGGCCGCGCTGGCCCTCGTGACCATGGGCACGGCGCAGCCAGGGGTGGTCAGCGACGACACCAAGACCTACCTCTACCTCGACCCGGGGCGCTACATCCGCCAGGCGGTCTCCCTCTGGGACCCGAGCGTCGGACTCGGGACGGTCACCCATGAGAACATCGGGTACCTGCTGCCCATGGGACCCTTCTACTGGGTCCTGGCCGAGCTGCACGTCCCGCTCTGGATGGCCCAGCGGCTCTGGATGGCCTGCCTGCTCTACGCAGCCGGCGCCGGCGCGCTCTACCTCTGCCGGGTCGTGGGCCTTTCCGGCGCCGGCCGGTACGTGGCCGCCCTGGGGTACATGTTCACCCCCTATGTGCTCCAGTACGCGGGCCGGATCTCGGTCATCCTCATGCCGTGGTCGGGTCTCCCGTGGATGCTGGCCTTCGTGATCCTGGCCCTCCGCAAGGGCGGCTGGCGGTACCCTGCGCTCTTCGCCCTGGTGGTGGCCCTGGTCAGCGGCATCAACGCGAGCTCGATCCTCTACGTCGGCATCGCCCCCGCGCTCTGGCTGCCCTACGCGGTGCTGGTGGCCAAGGAGGCCACGTGGCGAAAGGCCTGGGGTGTGGCGTGGAGGGTGGGCGGGCTCACCGCCCTCGTCTCACTGTGGTGGGCCGTCGGGCTCCAGGTCGAGGCCGCCTACGGGGTCAACGTCCTCAAGTACACCGAGACGGTGCCGGCCACCAGTGCGGCCTCGCTGGCCTCGGAGATCCTGCGCGGCCTCGGCTACTGGTACTTCTACGGCACCGACCGGGTCGGGCCCTGGACCCAGAATTCGATCGCGTACACCCAGAACATCCGGCTCATCGCGCTCAGTTTCACCGTGCCGGTGCTGGCCTTCCTGGCCGCCTTCATCGCCCGCTGGCGCTACCGGTCCTACTTCCTCCTGGTCACCGTCGTCGGCATGGTCCTGGCCGTCGGCCCCAATCCCTACGACCACGCGTCGGGTGTCGGCGCGGTCATCAAGGCGTTCATGGTCGACACGACCGCCGGGCTGGCCCTGCGCTCGACCGACCGCGCCTCACCGGTGGTCCTCCTCGGACTGGCCATGTTCCTCGGCGCGGGGGTCAGCGCGCTCACCTTCCGGGTGCGGCGTACCGGACTGGTCGTCGGGGCCTTCGTGGTCGCGGCGGTCGCCGCGGCCACCACACCCCTGTGGACCGGGCAGATCGTGGCGGACGGGTTCACCCAGCCGGCGGTGCCGCCGCCGTACGTGCGCCAGGCGGCCGCCACGCTCGACAAGTCCCATCCGGGGACCCGGGTCTACGCCCTGCCCGGCAACGACTTCGCCGCCTACCGGTGGGGCGACACCATCGACACCGTCTACCCGGGACTGATGACCCGGCCGTTCGTCACCCACGAGCAGCAGATCATGGGCTCCCTGCCGACGGCCGACGTGCTCGAGGCGGTCGACGGTCCCCTCCAGGACGGCATCATGGACTGGAACACCCTCGCGCCGATGGCGTCGCTGATGAGCGCCGGCGACGTGCTCGTGCAGTACGACCAGGCCTACGAGCGCTACGACACGCCCGACCCGCAGTCGGTGGCCGAGCAGCTGGCCACCACCCCGGCCGGGCTCTCCGACCCCGTCTCCTACGGCACCGCGCGTCCGAACGTGCCCCTGCTCCCCCACGTCGACGAGGCGTACCTGGGCCTCCCGCCCAACGCGGGCTGGCCCTCGCCGCTCGTCTCGTACACCGTCACCGACCCCCGACCCATCGTCCGGACCGAGTCCACCACCGACCCCCTGGTCGTAGACGGTGACGCCAGCGGCGTCGTCGCCGCCTCCTCGGCGGGCCTGCTGAGCGGGAACCCGACCATCCTCTACGCAGGGACCCTGGACACCCACAGGACCCTCGCAACGGAGACCCTGAGCAAGCCGGCGGACCTGGTGGTCACCGACACCAACCGCAAGCAGGGGTACCGCTGGAACTCGCTCAACGAGAACACCGGGTACACCGAAACCGCCGCCCAGGGACCCGACACCGCCGATCCGAGCGACGCGCCACTCGACCTGTTCCCCGGGGCGCCGGCAGGTGCCCAGACCACGACCGTGTTCCACGGGATCTCCTCGGTGACCGCCTCCTCCTACGGTTCCTCGATCACCTACCTTCCCGAGGACCGCCCAGCGGCCGCGCTCGACGGCAACACCCAGACGGCCTGGCTGACCGACTCCTTCGCACAGCAGGCCGGCCAGTGGTGGCAGGTGGCGCTCCTCTACCCGCGTGCGGCGAGCTCGCTCGTCCTCGTCCAACCCCAGACCGGGCTCCCCGACCGGACGATCAGCTCGGTCACCCTCACCTTCGACGGCGGCCATCCGCTGACCCTCCGGTTGGGCCCGGCGTCGCTGACCCCGGTCGGACAGGTGGTGAGCTTCCCGACCCGGACCTTCACCACCCTGCGCATCACCGTGGCCGGGGTGGACGTCTCCGATCCCTCCTCGCCGATCGGTTCGCGCAGTTCGGTGGGCTTCGCCGAAGTCGGCATCCCCGGCATCACCGCCGACGAGGTCGTCTCGATGCCGCAGGACCTCCTGGCTGCGACCGGAACGGCTTCGGCCCATGACCGGCTCACCCTGATCATGACCCGGCTCCGGAGCTCGGGGGTCCCGCCACGCCGGGACACCCAGCCGTCCCTCGCCCGCGCCTTCTGGCTCCCGACCGCGCGGACCTTCTCGCTCACCGGCCAGGCCCGGATCTCACCGCTGATCCCCGATGACGAGATCGACCGGCTCGTCGGCCGCCCAGGCTCGGACTACACCGGGGCCGTGGCCTACTCGGGTGGACGCCTGCCCAACGACCTGCAGGCGGGAGCGGTCGCCACCATCGACGGCGATCCGAACACGATCTGGGAGCCCGGGTTCGGTCTCTCCCAGCAGGTCGGGCAATGGCTCGAGTACCGCCTGCGCGCGCCGGTCTCCTTCGACCACCTGGACCTGCAGATCGTGGCAGACGGCCTGCACTCGGTCCCCACCGAGCTGACCATCGCCACCGACAGCGGCAGCGCCACCGTGCACCTGCCGCCGGTGGCCTTCGGACCCGTAGCCGGCGCGAAGGTCGACGTGCCGGTCTCCTTCCCGACCCTCGACGGGCGGAACATCCGCGTCACGGTCGACGCGGTGGCCGCCGAGGACACCATCGACTACTACTCACAGACCCCCATCACGATGCCCATCGGGATCGCCAAGATCGGGATTCCCGGCGTCTCGGCGCCGGCGCCTCCTGCCACCATCCCGTCCTCGTGCCGCGGTGACCTCCTCACCGTCGACGGTGCCCCACTCTGGGTGAGCGTGTCCGGGTCCACGAAGGACGCGCTCGGCCGCGACGCCCTGGCCGTTTCGCTCTGCGGTCCCGAAGCCAAGGGGCTCACCCTCGGCGCGGGCACCCATGTCATCGGCTCGGCGCCCGGACAGGACACCGGGTTCGACATCGACCAGTTGGTCCTCGACTCGGGCCCCGGGGGCGGGGCGATGCCCCTGCTCTCCCCCACCCAGGTGCAACCCCCAACGGTTGCACCGTCGCCAACGGTCACCGTCGACCATGCGACCGCCACCGCGCTCCGCCTCACGGTCACCGGGGTCGACACCGCGCCGGGAGCCCAACCGTTCGACCTCGTCCTGGGTGAGAGCCTCAACACCGGATGGCAGGCCCGGGTGCCCGGCGGACCCGGGCTCGGGCGCCCGGTCCTCATCGACGCCTTCGCCAACGGATGGCGCGTCGATCCGTCGTCGGTCGCCGGGTCCGTGCACGACGGGACGCTCGAGGTGGACCTCACCTGGCAGCCGCAACAGCGGGTCGACCTCGCGCTGATCCTCTCGGCGCTGGCCATCATCGCCTGTCTCGTCCTGGTCTTCCTGCCCCGCCGGCGCCGCAGGGAGGAGCCGGACGGGAATCCGCATGCCGACGATGCCGACACCCGGCCGACACTGGCCGTTCCCTTCAGCGCCGAGGGGCCCCGGGCACCGGTCACGATCGCGGCGCCGGCCGCACTCGTGACCGGGCTGGTGGCCGCGGCGATCGCGACGCCACTGGTCGGCGCAGCGGCAGGGGCGGCCACCCTCGTGGTGCTGCTGGTGCCCCGCCTCCGGGTCGTCCTCGGGCTGCTGGCAGTCGGCTGCATCGTGGCCGCCGGCGTCTACGTGACGGTCCACCAGGCACAGTCCCCCGTCCCGGACAACGGGGCGTGGCCCCGGTCGTTCGGCGAGGCCGGCGAGTGGGCCTGGGCCGCAGTGGCCTTCCTGGGGGCGGAGGGGGCCGTGGACGTGGTGCTGCGGGCCCGCCGGCGCCGGGGGCTCAGCCCTGCCGGGCGAGGGCCACTTCACCGAGCGCCGCGAGGGCACCGCTGGCGGTCGCGTCCCAGGTGAACCGCTGGGCATGCTCGAGCGCCCCGACACCGAGGCGGCGGCGGAGGACGTCGTCCCGGAGCACCGCGTCGAGTCCGGCCACCAGGTCGTCCCGGGTGTCGGCCAGGATGCCCGACCGCTGGTCCTGGACGGCATCCTCGTGCCCGCCGATACGGGTGACCACCGACGGGGTGCCGCACGCGCCGGCCTCGGTCACCGTCATGCCCCATCCCTCGCGCAACGAGGTCGAGGCGAGCGCCCAGGCCCGGCGGTAGAGACCGACCAGGTCCTCGTCGCTCACGAAGCCGGGGAGGCGGATCCACCGCTCCGCACGGTGGCCGCGGATGAGCGCCTCGAGCGCAGGGCGCTCGTACCCCTCGCCCGCGATGACCGCCTGCAGGTCGGGGTGGTCCGCCTTGAGCGCGACGAGGGCGTCGACGAGGAGGTCGAAGCGCTTCACCGGGACCAGCCGGCCGACCGCGACCACGAGGGGAACCTCCGAGCGCTCGCCTCCCGGGGAGAAGCGCGGCTCGACGCCCGGCGGGGTCACCGAGATCCGTTCCGGCCGCAGGTGCAGCCGGTCCACGATCTCCGCCTTCGAGGAGTGCGAGAGGGTCACGATCCTGCTGCGCCGGTAGCAGGGCGGGGCGACCCGGTGCTCGAGGAAGTACCCGAACTCGGCCATGCCGTGGGGAAGCACCATCCGCCACATCTCGGCGTGCACGTGGTGGAGGAAGGTGATCTGCGGGCTCCGCGACCAGAGGGGTGAGAAGAACGGCATGCCGTTCCAGATCTCGACGACCCCGTCCCCGGTCCCGATCCGCCCGAGCGCTCCCGAGAGGATCGAGCGCGGGAACACCGAGTAGCGGCCCGCTCGTCGGATGACCCGGTAGCCGTCACGGCGGATGACCGTTCGCCCGTCCGGGACCGAGGACGTGGTGAGGGAGACGTCGAGTCCGGCGCGTGACCATGCCGAGAGGATCCGGTGGGCGTGCAACTCCGAGCCGCCCGCCTCCGGGTCGTCGTAGTCCCGCCAGGCCAGGACGTCGATCCGCCTCAGACCCGCCCGCTCGGCGATCTCCCCGACCGCCATGCCGGCGAAGAGGGGCAGGGGTCCCGGACCGTGACGCTCGGCAACCGGCCGGCTGGGCCCGGGGGCGCCGCCGGCCGCAGGGTGCCCCGCGGCGTCCTGGTCGGGGACCGGGACCAGCTGGGGGAACGCCGTGTCCCCGGGGTCGGTCTGGCGGTCGGTCGCCGACTGGTAGCGCGACCGCAGACCCGGTGTCCGTGCGCCCCGGCTCATCGAGGAGCCCCCTCTGGCGCGCTGCCCGTGGTCATTGCGCGGCGAGTGTAATCGACCCCGTCTCGCCGGACCTCGGATCCTCAGCGGGCGCCGAGGTCGCGCCGCGCGGCAGCGGGCGGCGTCTGCCAGCCGCGCCGTCGGGTCCAGTGTTGCCCCCGGTGCCGGACGTGGATGGCGACGAAGGCGACGGCCATCGCCGCCGCGAGCGCACCCTGTGCGATGAGGTCGGCCCGGGCGGTCGCCAGTGGGCGGCCGCCGGCCGCGTTGACCAGGACGACCGCCAGGCCCGACCCGGCCAGGAGGAGCAGCACGATCCACCGCGAGCCGGTGCCGAAGAGGTAGTTGGTCACGAGGACAGTGAAGGAGAGGCAGATCATGGCCCCCACCAGCGTGGAGAAGGCCGGTGCCGCCGTGCTCAGGCGGGCCGAGAAGACGAGGGTCAGGAACCATTTCGGGACCCAGACCGAGAGCACGACGAGCGCGGTGGCCGGGACCGCGAGGAAGACGAGCGTGACCCCGAGCTGGCGCACGGCGTGCCCTCCTTCGTTCCAGCGGATCGTGGCTTCCGGCAGGAGGTAGGCGCCGAGGGCGAGGGCCCCGAAGACCAGCGCCTTGGAGGCCACGGAGATGGCCGCGTAGGGTCCGACCTGGGCGTGATCGAGACGACCGAGCAGGATCACGTCGACGTTCTGGAGGAGCCCGAGCAGGCCCAGGCCGACGAAGGCGGCCGACACGTCCGCCATCAGACGTCGGCGCGCCAGGAGCGTCGCCGCGCCCGGCGCACCGGCGCGTACCGGTGCATCCCGCGGATCGGCCCATGCCCTCGAGGCGAGCCAGCGGGCGTGGGCGGTGGCCACCACCTCCCCCAGGAACACCCCGAGGGCGTAGCCGGTCACCCCGAAGCCCCCGGCCACCATGACCAGGACCGAGCCCGTCCGGATGCCCCCCTCGACGAGCAGGTTGCCGGCGAGTGGGCGGTAGTGGCGGTGCGCCTGCAGCAGGCCGCGGTCCACACTCAGCAGGATCCAGATCCCGGCGGCCATCAGGATGAGGACGACCCCGCTCCCGTCGGGGAGCGAGAGCCATCGGGCGATCCGCCCCTGGAGGGCCAGGACGACGACGAGCTCGAGGCCGATGCCGACGAGGGCGATCCGGTGGATCCGGGCCACCCAGGGGCGCACCCGGTCGGCCTGTCCGGACGCCTGGAGCCCGGTCACCCGGCGGACCACGCCGACCAGCACGGCGGACCCCGGCATCGAGAGAATGAAGAAGAGCCCGAGCAGCTGGGCGATCTCACCGTAGGAGCGCGAGGACACCAGCCGGGCGACGGCGACGACCAGGAGTGCCGCGGCCCCGTTGACCACCATGCCCGCCACGGCGACCGGGCCGGCCTGGTTGAGCCCGGACCGCAGCGAGTCAGCCTGGCCGCTGAGGCCCGGGACCGGCTCGTCGGGGGGCAGTGTGACCATCGGGCCGCCAGCAACGGCGATCCCGACAGCGGGGGCGAACGCGGCGGACTCGGCCACCGGGTCGACCACGGTGTCGACCTCTCCGAGGATCACATCCAGCCCCGGCGCGTCAGCTGGACCGTCAGGGCGTGACCGGTGCTCGTCCACCGGACCCTGCCGTCCGCTCAGCCGCCGCGGCGGGGCAGGACGGGCGCGTCGCGCCCGGACCGACCCGTGCCCGGCGACCCGCCGCGGTCGTCGCTCGTCTCGTGGTACTCCTCCTCGACGTTGACCGACCAGATGTCGTGCTGGGCACCGTGGATGTTCTCGACGGTCAGCATCGCCGTGAACATCGAGTGGTCCTGATTGTTGTACTTGTGCATGCCGTTGCGACCCACCGGGTGCACATTGGGGGCGTGCGACTCGAACCATCGACGCAACACGTCCACGTTGTCACGGTAGCTGTCGTCGTAGACCGGGTAGGCCTTCGGCATCCGTACGACGTACCCGGCCTCGACGTCGGACGGGTCGACCAACCCGATGGCTGCGAGCTCCTTGGTCCCGAGCACGATCAGGTCGTCGTCGTCGAGGTTCCACAGCTCGTCGCCCTCGAACACGAAGTACTCCATCCCGAGGCAGGTCCTCCCGTCCTTGACCAGGTACGGCGACCAGGCCCCGAAGTTCTGGATCCGGCCGACCTTCACGTCCGGGGAGTGGATGTAGATCCAGTTGTCCGGGAAGCCTCGGTCCTCGGGGACGACCAGGGCCACCGTGAGGAAGTCGCGGAAGTGGAGGTCGTCGGCGGCCCGGAGCACCTCGGCTGGAACGGGCGGGTCCACCATGCGGGCCAGCGCGGGGAACGGCATCGACGAGATCACATGGGAAGCCGGGAGCCGTTCCTCCATACCGGCCCTCCGCACCGTGACCGCGACAGCGGCGCCGTCCTCGACGTGGACGGCGGTCACCGCCGTCTCCATCATGATCCGTCCACCGAGGCCGAGCACCTGCTCCGCACAGTGCTCCCACATCATCCCCGGGCCGTACTTCGGATACTGGAATTCCTCGATGAGGCTCGTGACCTGTCGCGCCTTGTCCCGGTGCCGCCCCCTGAACGAGGACCGGATCGGCTCCCACACCGCGTTCCAGAGGGACATCCCCTTGATCCGCTGCGCCCCCCAGTCGGCCGAGATCTCGGAAGCCGACACCCCCCAGACCTTCTCGTTGTAGGTCTTGAAGAAGTGGTGGTAGAGCCGCCACCCGTAGTTGGAGACGATGTACCCCTCGAGTGTGTCGAGGTCCTTCGGAGGACGGACACGCACCCAGAGGAAGGAGAGCCCGCACCGCACGGCCTCGACGATGCCGAGGTTGGAGAGTGCGTTGCCGAGCTTGATCGGATAGTCGTAGTACTTGCCCCCGTAGTAGATCCTGCTCATCCGCGGGCGGAGCAGGAAATCCCCGGGCGGAAGGACCTCGTGCCAGAACTCCTCCACCGGGGTGACCTTGGTGAAGAACCGGTGACCACCGATGTCGAAGCGCCAGCCGTCGCGTTCGACCGTCCGGCTGATTCCCCCGACGACACCGTCCTGCTCGACGACGACCACCTGGTCGCCCGCGGTGGCCAACCGGTGAGCGGCGGTCAGCCCGGCCGGCCCACCTCCGACGACGACCACCGGGCGCTCCGGGGTCGGGGTCGGCTGGTCTGCTGCGGACCGTTCGGGCACGTCAGTGTCGGGGGTGCTCACTGGCTCGGTCGGCGATGCCATGCGGTGCGGTCCGTTTCTCGTTGGTGCGGGGCGCCGGTGCGTTTCCCGAGCCGGCGGTCGATGAGCATCAGACCGTCCCGGTCGTGGACCCCGGCCACGACCTGCCCGGAAGGAGGATAGTGGCTCCCCCTCCCAGTCGTCGGGACCGGCACCCGGTCTGCGACGGCGCTGCTCAGGGAACCACCACGCCCAGGAAGGCAAGGTAGGCGTATCCGGCCATGGCCGCCGCCGAGGCGGCCAGCACCGACCATTCGACCCATCGCCGTCCGGTGAGCGTCGAGGCGACCACGACCAGGGGGAAGGCGCCCAACGCGTAGCGCTCGAACGAATCGAGGTTCGAGGTGGTCAGCGAGACGGCCAGCACGGCCGCGGCGAAGAGGCCGTAGCTGAGGGGCAGCCTGCGGAAGGCGAGGACCAGCAGGACGACACAGAGCAGCACCCACTGGATGTGGAGGGCACTCCCCACGTGATGGCCGTGGAGAAGACCGTCGGCGTTGTGCCACATGGCGGAGAAGGGCGAGGCCAACGGTCCTCGGTGGCCGCCCTCCTCCTGGACCCGGAACGGCAGGAGGACGTCCCCGAACCGGGCAGCCACCCACGAGAGGTAGGCACCGGCCCCGGCCAGCGGGGCGATCAGGGCCGCTCCCCGTGCGAGCCGTCGGGGCCCGGGCCCCGCACCCGCGTCCGCCCGGTCGTCGCGCCGGGTCCGGGACCGCCACAGTTCGACCGCGATGGGCACCACCAGGAGCACACCGAGCGGCCGGACCGCTCCGGCGGCGAGCCCGGCAGCCGCTGCCCACCACCACCGCCCGGTCCGGGCGCCGAGGAAGGCGACCACGGCACAGAGCAGCAGGGAGGCGTCGGCGTACCCGAGCACGAGGGTGTAGGCCGATGGAGCGAGCGCGAGCAGCCAGACCGACCGGCGGGCGAGCGCCCGGTCCCCGAGATCGAGGCGGACCAGGAGGAGCAAGCCGGCCATCGCGAGGAGTGCGCTGACGTTGGCCACCAGGACCAGCGCGGTCCCGATCCCCACGCCCGGGACGCGGCCGAGCGCGCCGGCGACCAGTGGATAGAGGGGGAAGAAGCGCAGGGACTGCGTCCCGGCTGCCGCATAGCCGTGCGACGCGATCGCCCGGTACCACCCGGCGTCCCAGACCAGCAGTCCCTGCTGGACGCGCTGCAGCGCACCGGCATTGCCCGGGCGCACGGTGCCGGACGTGCCCCGGGCCAGGGCCAGGGCGCCGACAACGATGACCCGCGCCACGAGCCAGGCCGGCAGCACCTCGACCACCGCCCGACCCACTGCGAAGGGACGGTCGTACCCGCCGGCAGCCGCACCGCGGGTCTCCACCTCGACGGCCCCACCGCCCGAACGGCCGCTCCCCTCGACCCCTTCGACCGCTCCCGCCGCACCACCGGGCGCCGAGACGGTCACGCGGGGGTGTCCGATCCCGCCGTGGCCATGCCGATCAGGATCCGGTCGGAGTGAAGCGGTACAGCCACATTGGCTGGTAGAAGGAGGTCGTATCGCCCACGACGAGGCTGGTCGTCTGATAGTGCGGATCCGCCTGCAGGGTCTGCACGATCCCCCCACACTTGACTCCGTAGGCCTGGTACTGCGGTGCCCAGACGACGAAGATCTCGCGGCCGGCTGCCAACGACTCCACGTGTTGGGCGAAGGTGAGCGGGGACGCGGCACGGACCGTCTCGGCGTAGTCCACCCAGTTCACGAACTCCGGTCCGGAGCCCCGGGGAAAGGTGATCTGGGTGTACCGACCGGCGGGCAACAGGCGGTTGACCGCCGGGCCCAGCTGGTCCGGACAGTAGGCCACGATGTCACCGGGCTCCCCGGTGACGGCGATCGCCGCGGCCACCTGCGCCGCCTGGGTCCGGTTGGTGGTGATGTCGGGCACCGAGGCTGCGAGGCCGAGGGCAACGGCAGCGACGAGGATGCCGACCCGGACCCGCCGGTCCCGGAGGACGGTGAGCCCGAGGGAGACCAACAGGATCAGCGGGATGAAGACGATGGACGCGTAGCGCGCGTCGAAGGCGCTGGTGGTGACGAACCCCCCGATGACTGCGGCAACAAGGGTGCCGACGACGATCACCGCCACCGGGCGGCCGAGCGGGCGGGTGCGGATGTCCAGCTCGACGTGGCTGCGGTCGGTCGCCAACCCGAAGAGCCCGAGCCCCGCCATGGCGAAGAAGAGCAGCGCGAGCGCCCGCCCCTGGCTGGTGCTGCCCCCGGCGAACGAGGCCACCGCGTTGACCATGGCCGCGAAGGTGGCCGGTGTCGCCCAGGGGGTCCCGGTGTGGAGGGACTGGAAGACGAAGATCGGCAGCCAGGGCAGGAAGGCGAGGCCGCCCACCACCATCGCCACCAACGACGTGCGCGCGCCCGCGCGCCAATCCGGCCGCCCGCGCCAGGCCTGCCACACGAGCCAGGCGAAGGTCGTGGCGAGCAGGTAGATCGACCAGTAATGCGTGTAGAGGAGCAGCGCGGTCACCGCGCCGACGGCGATCAGGTTGCCGGCCCGGGGCCGGCGCAGCGAGCGGTCGAGGGCCAGGAAGCCGAGCACGGTGAGCAGAACGACGAGTGAGTACATCCGCGTCTCGGTGTCGTAGCGGATGGCGAACGGCGAGGTCGCCACCAGGAACATGGCTCCCCAGGCAGCGGTCCGACCCCCGATCCGCCTGCCCGCAAGCCAGGCCAGGGGAATTGTGGCCACGCCGAAGACACCGGACAGCGATCGGACGGCGATGTCCGAGGTGCCGAAGAGACCCATCCAGAAGTGGAGGAGGACGTAGTAGAGGGGCGGCGCACCGTCCCTCTTGAGGAAGCCGGGCAGCTCGTGGAGGGGGAGACGGGCGATGTTGACGGTGAGGGCCTCGTCGAGCCAGAGGTCAGAGACGGTCCAGAACCGGAACGCGAGAGCAGCGGCCAGGGCGAGGACGGCCCCGATCCCGAGGCACGTCCTGACCACGTGTCCGAACGGGGGTCCGTCGGGATCGGCGTCGACATCGACGGTCCCGACCACCGGACCGGAAGGGGCTCCGGCGGTCGGACCTCCCTTCGCGTCGCCCCCGGTCCTCCCCGGAGCAGGGGCCGGTTCGACCACCCCGGTCCCGGGCGCGCCGGCCCGCGACGGCGCATCGGCCCAGGCGTCGACGACGGAAGCGGGTCCGGAGGGCGCTGCGTCCATGGCTGGCATGGTACCCAGCCCTCCGCTCGCAGCGGGATCTCTCGAGAATCGATGCACTTCGGCCGCGGAGAGGCAGTAACCTGCGCGCACGACACGCCGTGCCTGTGGGAAAGTCGGAGTCGGGGGAGATGCTGTGACGGGTAGAGCTGCAGCGGCCGGGGAGCCCCGGTGACCAGCCAGGAGGGGATCAGTCGCCGCTCGTTCCTCTCCCGCGGTGCGACGGCGGGCGGGGCGGTCGTCCTTGCCGGTGCCACCGGGAGCGCACTGGAGGGTTGTTCCTCTTCCGGGGCGGGAACCTCAGCCACCGCGGCCCCCGGGTCGAAGCCAGGTATCGGCACCGGCAGCCCGGTGCGAGGTGGCTCGCTCACCTACGGCATCCCGGCGGAGATCGACGGCTTCTATCCCGCCAACAACCACTGGGACACCAACGGGTTCCTCTACGCCAACGCGATCTACGACCCCCTCATGTACATCGCTGCCGACGGCTCGATCCAGCCCTATCTGGCCCAGTCCCTCACGCCCAACGCGACCTTCGACGTCTGGACCCTGACCCTCCGGCCCGGCATCAAATTCCACGACGGGTCCGACCTGACCGCCGCGGTCATCGTCGCCAACACCGACGCGCTGCGCACCTCGGCGCTCACCTCGGTCCCGCTCGAGATCATCGCCGGCGTCGAGGCCACCGGTGACCTGACGGTCGTCTTCACCCTCACCGGTCCCGGGGCACGCTTCTCCGCAGCGCTGGCCGACACCCAGGCCGCCTACCCGGTCGGTCAGGCCATGATCGACCAGGCCAAGGCCGGGAACAAGACACCCACCCCCGTAGGCACCGGGCCGTTCGTGTACGCCGACTGGCAACCCAACGACCACTTCACCGCCACCCGCAACCCGCACTACTGGCGAGCCGGGCTCCCCTACCTCGACCAGGTCACCTTCAAGCCCATTCCGGACACGACCCAGCGCGAAGCGACCCTCAAGACCGGTGGGGTCGACATGATCCTCTCGACCGATCCAGGCACCATCAGTCGCTTCACCGGACAGGCCGACTACCAGCTGGTCGACTCGCGGACCGGAATCATCGGGGAGCCGACCATCGGCTTCATCATGCTCAACACGGCGGTGTCCCCGCTCGACGACCTGCGGGTGCGCCAGGCACTGACCAAGGCAACCGACCAGGCCCAGGTCCAGGCAATCTTCGACTTCGGCTACGGCCGGCCGGTCAACGGACTGTTCCTCCCCGGATCGGAGTACTACAGCGCGACCGGCTTCCCGTCCTACGATCCTGCCGCTGCAAAGGACCTGGTGGCCGCGTACAAGGCCGAGCACGGTACCCCGACCGTCGAGCTTCAGACGGCCACCGACCCGCTCCTCGCCAAGATCGTCCAGGTCATCCAGCAGATGTGGACGGAGGTCGGCTTCGACGTCACCATCGCCAGCCTGGAGCAGGCGGTGCTCCTCGACAACTTCATCTTCGGGACCTACCAGGCCGGGACCATCTACCTGTTCGGCACCGTCGACCCCGACCTCAACTACTGGTGGTTCAGCTCGAGTACCGCAGGGCCGGTCGGATCGGTCGCTCTCAACTTCGCCCGCAACAAAGACCCCCAGATCGACGCCGCGATCGCCACCGGGCGGGCCAGCGACGTTCCCGCGACCCGGACCGCCGCCTACCAGACACTCAACAAACGCCTGGCCCAGGACCTCCCCTACATCTGGCTCAGCCAGTACTTCTTCAGCGAGGTCGCCGCCAACCGGGTCCAGAACTTCGACAACCTGGTGCTGCCCAACGGCATGCCCGGCTACTCGTTCAACGAGGGTGTGATGTTCGTGACCCAGACCTGGCTTGCCGGCTAGCGGCACGGGTCACGGGCGCACACCGCGATGACCAAGTACCTCATCCGACGACTGCTCCAGCTGGCCGTGGTCGCCTTCGTGATCTCGGTCCTGGCATTCCTCCTGGTCCACCTGCTGCCGGGCGACCCGACGATCACCATTCTCGGGCCCAACGACACCGCCCACAACCGGGCCCTGCTCCTTCAGCAGCTCGGCCTCAACAAGCCCCTCTGGCAGCAGTACACGACCTGGCTCAACGCGGTGTTCCATGGCAACCTCGGGCAGTCGTACCTCGATCACGAGTCCGTGACCCACATCATCGCCACCGGCGCCCCGATCGACATCGAGCTCATCGTGATCTCGCAGATCATCGCATTCGCCGTGGCCATCCCGCTCGCCCTGATCACCTCGCGCCGACCGAACCGCCCGTTCGACAACGTCACCACCACCGGGACCTTCGGGCTCCTCGCCCTCCCGCCCTTCGTCATCGCCCCGATCCTGGTGGCCGTCTTCGCGGTGAGCCTGCACTGGTTCCCGGCCACCGGGTACGTGCCACTGACCGAGGATGTGGCCACCAACCTCCACGACATGATCCTCCCGTCGCTCTGCATCACGGCCGGGTCGATCGCCGTCTACTACCGGCTGCTGCGGTCGGACCTGATCAGCACCCTCCAGGAGGACTTCATCACCATGGCCCGGTCGAAGGGCCTCTCCAGCTCGCGCATCATGTGGCGCCACGCCTTCCGCCCGTCGACCTTCTCGCTGCTCGCGGCGGCAGGAGTCAACATCGGCGCACTCATCGCCGGCACGTTCATCGTCGAGTACCTGTTCGCTCTCAGCGGCCTCGGCTTCGCGCTCGTCCAGGCGGTGGACCAACGCGACTACCTGGTCGTCCAGGGCATCTCGCTGGTGGTGGCCCTCGCCTACGTGATCCTGCAATTCATCGTCGACTTCGTGTTCACGGTGGTCGACCCGAGAGTCGTCCGGGAGTGAGCGATGCCTGACGACCGCGAGCTCCTCTCCACCCGAGCGTCCTCACAGCTGCTGGGCAACCGCTTGCCCGGGCAGGCGGCCGAGGACCAGTTGGTGGTCTCCCGGCAGAGCGAGACGCTCGCGTCCGACGACATCCTGCTCAGAAAGCCGATGGGGTTCCTCTTCTGGATGGCCATCGGCTGGGTGAGCCTCGTGGTGTTGGCCGCCATCCTGGCAAATGTGCTGCCGCTGCAGAATCCCGACTTCCAGAACTACACGGCCCTCAACCAGGGACCGAGCCTCCACCACCTGCTGGGTACCGACGACCTGGGCCGGGACCTGCTGGCCCGGCTCGTCTTCGGAGCACGAGTCTCCCTCGTCGTCGGGTTCGTCTCGGTGGCCATCGGGATGCTGGTGGGCGGGACTGCCGGGCTCATCTCGGGGTACAAGGGGGGCAACCTCGACGTGGGCTTCAACGCGGTGGCCTTCGTCATCCTGGCCTATCCCGCGATCGTGGCGGTCATCGCGATCGTGGCCTTCTGGGGGCAGTCCCTGTTCAAGATCACCATCATTCTCGGAGTGGGCACCATCCCCCTCATGTTCCGGGTCGTACGCGCCTCGAGTCTGTCCTTTGCCAACAGGGACTTCGTCGTCGCCGCCAAGACCATGGGCGCGACCACCCCCCGGATCCTCTTCCGCGAGATCCTGCCGAACGTGGTGCCGGTCGCGGTCACCTTCGGGCTCATCACCGTGGCGGGCGTGATCGTCATCGAGGGGTCTCTCGCCTTCCTCGGACTCTCGGTCGCACTCCCCACGCCGTCATGGGGGAACCTGATCTCCGAAGGCACGGAAAACGGCAACCTGAGCGCCAACCCGTACATCATGCTGTGGCCGGCCCTCTCCATGTTCCTGCTGCTGCTCTCGATCAACCTGATCGGCGACCGCCTGCGCCAGCGGTTCGACATCCGCGAGGGCCTGCTGTGATCGGCCGGCGCCGCAAGACGCGCGCCCAGACAGCACTCGGGTTCCGCGACGTCGGAGAGCAGACCGATCCACTCCTGGTCGTCGAGGACCTCCACACCGCCTTCCGCACCGGGAAGGGCACGGTCCGCGCAGTCGACGGCGTCTCCTTCGAGGTCGACACCGGCAAGACGTTGGGGATCGTGGGCGAGTCGGGGTCGGGCAAGACCGTCCTCGCCCGGTCGATCATGAGTCTCCTCCCGCCACGCGACGTGATCCGGAGCGGCACGGTCCGGTTCGCCGGCCACGAGCTCACCGCGATGGGCCCGGCCGAACTCCGCCAGGTGTGGGGTGCCGAGCTCAGCATGATCTTCCAGGACCCGATGACCGCGCTCAACCCGGTCAAGCGGGTCGGCTCCCAGATCACCGAATCGCTGCTCGTCCATCTGGACATGGACAAGAAGGAGGCCCGGGCGACCGCGGTCGAGCTCCTGCGATCGGTCGGGATCCCCTCGCCCGAGGAGCGTGTCCGCTGGTATCCCTTCCAGCTGTCGGGCGGCATGCGCCAGCGGGTCATGATCGCCATCGCGCTGGCCTGCGCCCCGCGGCTGGTCCTCGCCGACGAGCCCACCACCGGTCTGGACGTGACGGTGCAGGCCCAGATCCTCGACCTGCTCGCCAGCCTCCAGCGTGAGCGCCACATGGCGGTCATCCTGGTCACCCACGACCTCGGGGTCGTCGCAAACCGGGCCGACGAGATCATCGTCATGTACGCCGGGCAGATCGTCGAGCGGGCACCCACCCGCACCCTGTTTTCCGACACCCGCATGCCCTACACACGCGCGCTGATGGATTCGATCCCGAGACTGGCCCAGCCGAGCGGCGCCCGGCTGACCGCCATCGCCGGGCGCCCTCCCGATCTCATCCACCCGCCCACCGGGTGCCGCTTCGCCCCGCGGTGCCCCTACGCCCGGGACAAGTGCCGAGAGTCCCCACCTCCGCTGCGCACCGCGGGCTCGCCCGACCACCTGTTCGCCTGCTGGTTCCCGCTACTCAACGGGATCTCCACTGCTCCGCCGGAGGCGGACGGGGTCGTTACGCCGGGCACGGGTGGCGACGGGGACGGGTCCCAGGCGGTCCCGACCACGGCCGCCTCCCCCTCTTCGGGCTCCGACGGGGAGCTCCACGGGTGACCGCCGCCACCGTCGACACGTCGAGCGACGGCGCCGAGGTGGTCCTCGACGTCGCAGATCTCGTCGTGGAGTTCCGGAGCGGGCGCCAACGGGTCCAGGCGGTCTCAGGCGTCAGCTTCCAGGTGCGAAAGGGCGAGACACTGGGACTGGTCGGCGAGTCCGGCTGCGGTAAGTCGACCACCGGTCGGACCCTCGTCCAGGTCCAGCGTCCGACCTCGGGGAGCGTGACCTATCTCGGACGGGACCTGGGCCGGCTCTCCGGGCGCGAGCTCCGACAGGTGCGGACCAAGATCCAGATGATCTTCCAGGACCCGATCTCGTCGCTCAATCCGCGCCGGCGGGTCAAGGACATCGTGGCCGAGCCGCTGGTCATCTGGAAGCGGGGCACCCAAGAGGAACGCGAGGAAAAGGTACGGGAGATGCTCGAGGCGGTCGGCATCGACCCCGATACGGCGGGCGACCGCCGCCCCCAGGAGTTCTCCGGCGGTCAGTGCCAGCGGATCAGCATCGCCCGTGCCCTCATGGCCGAGCCCGACCTGCTCATCTGTGACGAGCCGGTCTCCGCCCTCGACGTCTCGGTCCAGGCCCAGATCCTCAATCTCCTGGCGGACCTCAAGCAGACGTTCGGCCTCACCATGGTCTTCATCGCCCACGATCTGGCGGTGGTCAAGAACGTGAGCGACCGGGTGGCCGTGATGTACCTGGGCAAGCTCGTCGAGGTGGCCGGCTCCGACGATCTCTACCGGTCGGCCGCCCACCCCTACACCGAGGCCCTGCTCACCTCGATCCCCGAGCCGGACCCGGACCGTTCCTCCGATCACCGGCCCCTGAGCGGCGAGCTCCCGTCGCCCCTCAACCCGCCGTCGGGCTGCCGGTTCCGGACACGCTGCCCCTACGCCCAGGAGCGCTGTGCATCCGAGGAGCCGCTCCTGCGCGAGATCGCGCCCGGTCACCAGGTGGCCTGCCACTTCCCTCTCAGTGGGCCGGCAGCGCCGGAATCCACCGCTCCCGCCTCCACCGAAGTCACCGTGGGTTCCGAGTGATCCGCCGCGCCATTCGCTGAGGCCCGGGGGCATCGGGAGCGCGCCCACAACTCGACGGTCAGACAGTCACGTCCCCGGAGTCACCACCGGGCACCGGCCATGGACCGGGTCGATGCTCAGTCGGCCGGCGGCGCGTCGGCGCCCGGCGCAACGGTCTCGGCAGCAGGGGCCTCAGCAGCAGGCGCCTCAGCGGCAGGAGCCTCAGCAGCGGGAGCGTCAGCAGCGGGAGCCTCGGCAGCGGGAGCCTCGGCGACAGGAACTTCGGCGACAGGGGACGGGTCGGCCGCTGCATCTGCGCCGGCGTCCTCGGCACCGCCGTCTGCCGGGCCGTGCTCGGCCACGAAGTCCGCCCAGGCGGCCTGCGCCTCGGTCTCGGGGGTGAACTCGGCCTCAGCGGCGAACTCGAACGGGCCGACGTAGTTGCCCTCGGCGTCATAGGCGTGCTCGCCGAATGCCTCACGGTACTCCTCGGACACCTCGCCGCCCTCAGCCGCCTGCTTGATCGAGAGGCTGATCCGCCGGCGCTGGAGGTCGATGTCGATGATCTTGACCCACAGCTCTTCGCCGGGTGTGACCACCTGCTCTGGTAGGTCGACATGGTGGCCGGCCATCTCCGAGATGTGGACCAGGCCCTCGATGCCATCGCCGACCTGGACGAACGAGCCGAACGGCACCAGCTTGGTGATCCGTCCGTAGACGAGCTCGCCGACCTGGTGCGAGTTGGCGAACTCCTGCCAGGGGTCGGTCTGGGTGGCCTTGAGGGAGAGGCTGATCCGCTCCTTGGACAGATCGACGTCGAGGACTTCGACCTCGATCTCGTCGCCGACGGAGACCACAGACGAGGGATGGTCGACATGCTTCCACGAGAGCTCGGACACGTGGACGAGGCCGTCCATGCCCCCCAGGTCGACGAATGCGCCGAAGTTGACCACAGAGGAGACCACACCCCGCCGGCGCTCGCCCGGCTTGAGGTTGACCAGGAACTCCCCTCGCTGCTCCTTCTGGGTCTCCTCGAGCCACGCACGGCGCGAGAGGACCACGTTGTTCCGGTTCCGGTCCAGCTCGATGATCTTCGCCTCGATGGTCCGGCCCACGTAGGGCTGGAGCTCGCGCACCCGTCGCAACTCGACCAGAGAAGCCGGAAGGAATCCGCGCAGCCCGATGTCGACGATGAGTCCGCCCTTGACCACCTCGATGACCGGGCCGCTCACGACCTGATCGGCTTCCTTGAGCTTCTCGATGGTGCCCCAGGCACGCTCGTACTGGGCCCGCTTCTTCGAGAGGATCAGTCGACCCTCCTTGTCCTCCTTCTGGAGCACCAGGGCCTCGATCGCCTCCCCCAGCGTCACGATCTCCGACGGGTCGATGTCGTTGCGAATGGACAGTTCGCGGACCGGGATCACGCCTTCGGACTTGAAGCCGATGTCGAGGAGGACCTCGTCCCGGTCGATCTTGACCACGGTGCCTTCGACGAGGTCACCGTCCTCGAACTCGACGATGGTGCCGGCCATCGCATCCTCGAGTGATGCGCCGTCGAGATCGTCCTCGGTCACGGGCCGGGGGATGTAGACCCCCTGCTCGTCGAAATGGCCCATGGCCTCGTGAGACAGCAGATCCGTGCCGGCAGGCACGACGTGGGTATCGGTCATGAAGGTAGGTAGCTCGCTTTCCGGACGGGTGCACCTGGCCCGAGGGATCGCCCTGCGGGAACGGCGGTAGAGACACGGGCCACTCGATGTGGCCGGCCAGCAATCCTACTCCACCGGCCCCGCGTCCCGGTCGGCCACCCCTCAGGTTCCCTTGGCCTCCGCCCACGAGTCCCCCCACGCCATGGCCACCTTCAAGGGCACCGAGAGGTCGGCGGCGCCGGTCATGGCCTGCTCGGTGAGCGATGCCACCGCCGCCTCCTCGTCGGGTTCCACGTCGACCAGGACCTCGTCGTGGACCTGGAGGACCAGGTCGGACCCCAGGCCCCCCGCCTCGAGCCCCGAGTCGAGACGTACCAGCGCCACCTTGAACAGGTCGGCGGCCAATCCCTGGATCCCCGCGTTCCTGGCCTGGCGCTCGGCGGCCTGCCGGATCTGGAAGTTGGTCGCGTGGAGGTCGGGCAACGGACGCCGCCGTCCGAAGGCGGTCACCGTGTAGCCGCTCTCCCGCGCGTCAGCCACTGCACGGTCCATGTAGTCGTGGACCGACGGGAAGGCCTCGAAGAAGGCGGTCAGGATCCCCTGAGCCTCCTCGACCGGAACCGCCAGCCGCTGGGAGAGGCCGTAGGCCTCCATGCCGTAGGCCAATCCGTAGGAGACCATCTTGGCCGTCGACCGTTGCTCCTGGGTCACCTGGTCCCGGTCGACCCCGAAGACCCGGGCTGCGACCGTGCGGTGGATGTCCTCGCCGGCGGCGAATGCAGCAGTGAGACCCGGATCGCCGGACAGGTGGGCGATGGCCCGGAGCTCGATCTGGTCGTAGTCGGCGACCAGCAGCCTGCGGCCGGCCGACGGCACGAACGCCTGCCGGAACCGCCGTCCCTCCTCGGTGCGCACGGGGATGTTGTGGAGGTTGGGCCGGTCAGAGGACAGCCTGCCCGTCCGGGCCACGGTCTGGCGGAACGTGGCGTGGATCCGACCGTCGTCCGCCACTTCGTCTGCCAGGTTCTCGCCGTAGGTCGACCGGAGCTTCTCGATTTCGCGGTAGCGAAGCAGGACCTCGATGATCGGATGTTGGCCGCGCAGCAGCTCGAGCGTCCGGGCGTCGGTCGAGTAGCCCGTCTTGGTCTTCCGCACCGGGGCGAGCCCCAGTTGCTCGTAGAGGACCGAACGGAGCTGCGGGACCGAGTTCACGTTGAACGGTCCGCCTGCCAGCTCGTGCATGGTGGCCTCGAGCGTGCCGCACTCGTCGGCCAGTCCCGCTCCGATGGAACGGAGCACCTCCCGGTCGACGGGAACGCCGACCACCTCCATCCGTGCGAGCACACGGACCAGCGGGCGTTCCACGTCGACGAAGAGCGCCTCCTCTTCGACCTCGGCCAGCTCGGCGAGGAGCGGCTGCCGCAGCCTGGCCAGCACGGCGACCGCCCGCACCAGGGCGAGTGCGGCCGCGTCCGGTCGGAGGGTCCCGTCCGCGTCGTCGCCCGACTCCTCGTCGAGGTCCAACGCGAAGGTGCCCTGCCCTGCTCCCCCGTCCCCGTCCCCCATGTCGACCCCGAGGTGCTCGGAGACGAGGTCGGCGAGGCGGTACTGGTCGTTGGACGGATCGAGCAGGTAGGCCGCGACGGCGGTGTCGAGCGCGAGGCCCCGGATGTCGACCCCGAGGGGCAACAGCGAGCGCATGAGCTCCTTCGCGTCGTGAGCCACGACGCCCACACCGTCCGTGCCGAGACCCGCCGCGAGTGCGGCGAGGACCCTTTCGTCCGCGAGCAGTGGTTCGCCTCCCGCAACCGGCCGGCCGAGGTGGATCGAGGGGGGTCCTGTCGCATCGCCGGATCCGGCGCCCT
This sequence comes from uncultured Acidimicrobiaceae bacterium, assembly GCA_963753905.1. GTDB lineage: Bacteria > Actinomycetota > Acidimicrobiia > Acidimicrobiales > RAAP-2 > Bog-756. The sequence goes on from CAVWDZ010000001.1 coordinate 1,541,155, forward strand.
CGGTCGTCGATCCGATCTCGACGCCCACTCCCAGTGCAGTGAGCTCCGAGCGGCCGGGGTCGCCCGACCATGCAGCGGCGAGGGCAACGTTGCCGGTGCCGGCGCGCGCCGTCTCGAACAGCGCCTCGAGGGCGGCGACGGCTGCGGAGGCATCCGGTGGCGCGGTCCACTGCAGGACGTCGAGCCAGCCGGGCCGCGCGGTCGCCCGGCCCGCGCCGTCGCCGTCGCCGTCACCATCACCGTCGGCTGCGATGCCGACCGGATCGGATCCGGGTGCCGGGGCGCCCAGGAGACCGTCGGCCATGACCGCGGTGAACCGGGGCCACACGGTGCGGAGCTCGAGGTCGGCGAAGGTGAGGCGGGCCTTCTCGGTGTCCCATCCTCCGAGGGTCAACTGGTCGACATGGACGTCCAGGGGGACATCGCGCACCAAGGGGATCACTTCTGCGTTCAAACGCACCCGCTCGGCGTGCGACGCCAGATTGGCCCGCAGCTTGGGGGACAGGGCGTCGAGATCTGCGAAGAGGGCGTCGAGGCTGCCGTACTGGTTGATCAGCTTTGCCGCGGTCTTCTCGCCGACCCCGGGCACCCCGGGCAGGTTGTCCGACGGGTCACCGCGCAGGGCGGCCAGCAACGGGTACTTCGTCGGCGTGACCCCGGTCCGCTCCTCGATGCCCGCCTCGTCGTAGAGCGCGTAGTCGCTGACCCCTCGGCGGTTGTAGAGCACGCGGATGTAGGGGTCTTCGACCAGTTGGAACGAATCGCGGTCACCGGTCACGACGATCACCGGATGCCCCCGGTCGCGGGCCTCGGTGGCCAGCGTGGCCAGCACGTCGTCAGCCTCGAACCCCTCGCACTCGATCACCGGGATGGCCAGGGAGTCGAGGACCTCGCGGATCAACTCGAATTGCGGGAGGAGGTCTCCCGGCGTCTGGTCACGCCCCGCCTTGTAGTCGTCGACGATCTCGTCCCGGAAGGTCTCGCCGGGGAGGTCGAACGCGACGGCCAGGCCGCTGGGACGGTGGTCGCGCACGAGGTTCACCACCATCGAGGTGAAGCCGTGGACGGCGTTGGTCACCACCCCGGAGGTGGTGACCAGGGTGTCCGGGAGGGCGAAGTAGGCCCGGAATGCGAGGGACATCCCGTCGAGCAGGAGGAGGGGGCCTTCCGGGGACGCGCCCGGGACCGCAGTGGTGGATGCCGGAGTCGCGGGCATGGCGGTCGCTCGGCCCGGACTAGGGGACGAGGGTTCCCTCGAGCACCTGACGGGCCACGTCGACCATCCGCGTGCGGGTCCCCATGGCGGTCTTCTGGATGAAGCCGAATGCATCGGCCTCGGAGAGGCCGGACCGCTCCATGAGGACCGCCTTGGCGCCGTCGACGAGGCGTCGGGTCTCGAGCTTGTTCTCGGCCATGCCCTGTTGAGCGACGAGCCCGTCGCTGACCGCCTGGCGTGCTTCGGCGTCGATGGCCCACTCCTGCTCGCAGCGCGCAACGGCCTGGTCGATGGCGGGAATGAGCTCGATCCGTTGGAAGGGTTTCACGAGATAGGCGACCACCCCTGCATCGCGGGCCTCATCGATGAGGTTCCGCTGGCTGAACGCGGTCAGGATCAACACCGCCACCCGCAGGTCGAGGTCGCGGATGGCCCGGGCAGCCGCGAGACCGTCTGCCCCCGGCATCTTGACGTCCAGGATGACCAGGTCCGGCTCGTGTTGACGGACCAGCTCGACGGCATCGTCCCCCCGGCCGGTCTCCCCCACCACGTCGTACCCCTCGTCGAGCAGGATCTCCTTGAGATCCAACCGGATGATCGCCTCGTCCTCTGCGATGACCACGCGCCTGGTCATGGTGTCTCTCCTTGCTGTGGGGGGATGCTCGGCACCGGAGAAGGCGCCGGGCACAGGTCGTGCCCCGATGGGCGCACTGCGCCCGACGTCGTCATCTAACCATCCCGGCGGGAACGGACCCTCAACCGGGACCGATCGCCAGCCGGCCCAGGAGATCGTCCTGCCGCTGCTCGAGCTCGGCGATCTGCTTGACCAGTGCCTCGCGGGTACGGAGCAGGGCCGTCGCGTGGCGGCTGGCCTCGTCGTGTTCTTTGGCGGCCACCGGCGTCTCGGCGACCAGTGCCCGCAGCCGGGTGTCGTCGGCGATCTCGGTGACCACCACCAGCTGCTCGTCGAGCACCGCCAGCTCGCTCCTGGCGCGCACCAGGCGCTCGTGGGCGTCGGTCAGCCGTCGCTCGATCATGGTCCGATGCATGCGAGGGCAATTGTACGCATCAGCGGGGCCCACCCACACCGGCCGTCTCGCGAGGCGGTTCGGCGGGCGCCAGGTCCGGGAACCGGTCCCGGCCGGGTCTCAGTGACCAGGCACCACCACGTCCAGTCGACGCACACACCGGCGGGCCAGCAGCGCTGCGTCGGGAGCGGGACCCATGCCGGGCACGGTCGGAACACGGACCGCAAGCGCACCGCCCTCCTGCTGCCGGAGGACCACCGGTCCGGGCACCAGGTCTTCGGCCAGGTACCTCGAGGCCGGGCTCAGGTCCCCCGGCCAACCGACCCCGGGGAGCGCGGCGACCGAGGCGATCACACCGCGTGCGTAGCCGGATTCGAACATACCCCCGAGCCAGAGCGGGGTCGCCGACTCCCTGCACCACTCGACCGTCTGGAGCGCAGCGGCCAACCCACCCAGGCGGGCAGGTTTGAGGCAGACCACCGAGCACGCACCGTCGGTCACCGCCCGGACGATGCGCGCCGGGCTGTCGAGGTCCTCGTCCAGACAGATCGGGGTGGCCAGCCGCGCAGCCAGCCTTGCGTGCGCCTCGAGGTCACCCGGCGCGAGCGGCTGCTCGATGCAGAGCAGCGGGTACCGGTCGAGACCGGACAGATGCGCTGCGTCAGACTCGCGGTAGGAACCGTTGGCGTCGACCTGGATCAAGAGCCGCGCCGGATCGCCGATGGACACCACGGACGACGATCTCGCGGCGAGCGACGCCGCCGCTGCCACCGGAACGAGATCCCAACCGGGTCCGATCTTGAGCTTGACCCTCGAATATCCCTCCTCGGCAAGCGAGGTGACCTCATCGGTCAGATCGCCGACGGAACGGTGGGTCCCGACCACGGCTCCGATCGGCACGCTCGCCCCGGCGACACCGAGCAGATCGGCGAAGGAACGATCCTCGGCCCGGAGATGGGCGTCGGCCACCGCCATCTCGAGCGCGGCGAAGGCCATCGGCGCGTTGCTGTCTTCGCCTGCCAGGTCACCGAGCGCCGCAACCCCGGGCAGGATCCCGCCCGCGCTCGCCGCCCGGGTCACCAGAGCCGGGAGCAGTGAGTGGCCGAGGACGTCGTACGCACTGGCCACGTCTTCGCTGTGGTACGTGGTGTCACCGAGTGCCGCGCACTCGCCCCATCCGTCGACCGTGCGGCCGTCTCTCCGGCACACGAGGCGGACGAGGACGAGCGGGCGGTCGCTGTGGGTACCGACCGACGTCGTGATCGGATGCCGGAACGGCAAGTCGACCCACCAGAGCTCTGCCGAGTCCAGGGTCACCACCGCGCCGGTGCCGAGCGCGGCCCACGCTGCAGACGCTGCGCCCGTCCGCTCCTCGGGGCCGGCGGCGTCCATGCAAGGAGCCTACGGTCCGCGACGCGTGGACATCCCTGAGGACGTGAAAGACCCCCGGCAGAGCCGGGGGTCTTTCACCTAACTCAGCTGGACGAGCTGGGTTTTGTTAGAGCTTCAGCGGGCCGAGGTTCTTGACGAGCTCGGTCGTGCCCTTCTTGAAGATGCAGACCTTGCCACTGAGCGCTCCGCCAATCAATTTGGTCGCGGTACCACCGCTCACCTTGGAAGGGGCAATCTCCTGGACCTCCAGGTAGTTGGTGTATCCGGTAGGAGGCTTGCAGGCGTCGGGCTTCACGTCCGCGTACTTGTAGGACAGGACCGACGTCTTCCCGTTTGACCACTTAACGGTCTTGGTGGAAGTCGTCTGTACGCCCGTGGCGGTCGCCTCGCCTGTCGTCACTCCGGATCCGCTGCAGCCCGAGATGTGCTGGCTGGTCGCGTTCCCGGTGAGCCCCGTGCAGGTAACCGTCAGTGGCGTGGCAGCCGCAATTGCGCCCGGTAAGGCAACAGCGGCAAATGCCGCCGATCCGGCCATCGCGGCACAGACCAGAAGCCGGATAGGTGCATGACGTCGCATAAAGCCCCCCCTTTGGGAATTTATGGAATGGAACCGATCTGGCCCACTCGCTTATGTCGTCGCCAAAACTGTATCCGCTCGGTGTCGTCCATGCATGCGAAACAGATGAGATTTTCCATCCGCTTCCACCGCGCCCGACGAGGCCCCAGCGACGGCATCCGACGACAGGCTTCCATCGTTCGCAGACTGCGCTCGACACATCTGCTCGACACATCTGCTCGACACTTGACTCGACGCACGACGAATGGCTCCCTTTGCGCAGGGAACAAAACCATGTGTTCGTAAGTAGACGTGGTGAACGAATGCGCGATGCAGCGAATGGAATCCCGAACACCTGCGTCTAGCAGGCAGTTTGTGGACGGACTTCCGCTGACAGGACATTTCGTGTCAGACATAAATTACTCGTCGGTCACAACCGCTCACCTCATCAATATTGGGTGTGCGGTTGGCTTTGGGCCGCGTCGGACGCGACCGCTCAGGCGAGTTGTGGGTGATGCCGTCGGCGACAAACTGACATCGTAAGAGACACTTCCGCCGTGAGAACAAACGTCGTTGACGGTGATCGCGTTACAGCCAACGGTTCACGTTCACACGGAAATCCTCACGCAAGAAATTTCTGGCAGGGCAGGAAATGGATCGATCGAAGGTACGGTGACCGCGAACATCGCCGATCGTCGAAGGCGTAACGAGCCCGGCGACCGTGGACCCTCAGATCGTTTTCGGGACTTCAGGAGCCCTCGTTCGTGATGCTGGAGGTCCGCTTTGCCGGAGATTAGTGCGCCGTGATGTGTTGTGCCACCTGACAGCGGACGATGTGCGCGGCGCATAATCACGCCATCCATCCCCCTGAGCATATGGTTGGGGAGCGATGAGACCTGGAACCTGATCAACAGGCGTCCAGCGAGCCCGGGTGGCGGAATGGCAGACGCGGTGGACTCAAAATCCACTGCCCGAAAGGGCGTGCGGGTTCGACTCCCGCCCCGGGCACGAGTCGTTTTGAGCATTTGACCTGCTCAGAGCGTTGACACCGTGGAGTGAAACGACACAACTCTCCCTGCCCCAACAGATCGCCCGATCTCGACAACCAGATCGGAAACGAAGAAGGTGGCTGGTCAGACCTCCAGGAACCCCAGGGAGTTCAGTCCTCGACGATCACCGGTGTGGTGCTTGCATATGGCGGTACGTAGAACACCCCGTTCCCGAGCTCGCCGAACTCGCCGATTCCCCAGCAGTCCATCCCGCCCGAGATCAGGACCGCGCAGTAGCTGCCTTGCCCCCCGCCACCAAGCCCGGCGACGACGCTCTGCACTCGGCTGACCGTGCCCAAGCCACCCACGCCTTCGACGGCCACGGGCGTGGCGCTGTTGGCATAGCTCCCATCCCCGAGCTCACCGTCCCCGCCCATTCCCCAGCAGTCCACGCCGCCCGAGGTCAGGACGGCGCAGTAGACGTTCAAGGTGCCGGCCACGCTCTGCACTCCGCCGAGCGTGCCCACGCCGCCCACGCCTTCGACGGCCACCGGCGTGGCGCTATTACCATACGCGTCGAACATCCCGTTCCCGAGCTCGCCGGATTCGCCAAATCCCCAGCAATCCACACCGGCGGAGATGAGGACGGCGCAGTAACTGCCGTCGTCGTCGCTGACGACGTTCTGCACTCCGCCGAGCGTGCCCACGCCACCCACGCCTTCGACGGCCACCGGCGTGGCACTTCCCTCGTTGCCAGTGGTGTAGAAGACGCCGTTCCCGAGCTCGCCGGATTCGCCAGCTCCCCAGCAGTCCACAGCGGCCGAGGTGAGCACGGCGCAGTAGCCGCTGTCGTCGCCGACGATGTTCTGCACTCCGCCGAGCGTGCCCACGCCACCCACGCCTTCGACGGCCACCGGCGTGGCACTTCCCTCGTTGCCAGTGGTGTAGAAGACGCCGTTCCCGAGCTCGCCATAGGAGCCAGCTCCCCAGCAGTCCACAGCGGCCGAGGTGAGGACGGCGCAGTAGCCGCTGTCGCCGTTGACGACGTTCTGCACTCCGCTGAGCGTGCCCACGCCGCCCACGTCTTCGACGGCCACCGGCGTGGCACTTGCCTCGTTGCCAGTGGTGTAGAAGACGCCGTTCCCGAGCTCGCCGGAGGAGCCAGTTCCCCAGCAGTCCACCCCGCCCGAGGTGAGGACGACGCAGTAGCTCTCAAAGCCGCCGACGACGCTCTGCACTCCGCTGAGCGTGCCCACGCCGCCCACGCCTTCGACGGCCACCGGCGTAGCGCTGTTGGCATAGCTCCCGTCACCGAGTCCACCGTGGCTGCCAGCTCCCCAGCAGTCCACCCCGCCCGAGGTGAGCAGGGCGCAGTAGTTCTCAAGGCTGCCGACGACGCTCTGCACTCCGCTGAGCTTGCCCACGCCGCCCACGCCTTCGACGGCCACTGGCGTGGCGCTCCCGTAGTTGCCAGTGGTGTAGAACACCCCGTTCCCGAGCTCGCCGGAGTCGCCAAGTCCCCAGCAGTCCACCCCGCCCGAGGTGAGGACTGCGCAGTTGCTCAGGTAGCCACCGCTGACGCTCTGAACTCCGCTGAGACCCGGGGTGACCGGTGCGGAAAGTGCGGATGCGGCTCCGGTTCCCCTAGCGTTGGTGGCGGTCACCTTAAACTGATAGGCGGTGTCGCCGGTGAACCCGGTGACCGTGCAGGTCTTTGCGCCGCTCGTCGTGCAGCCTTGAGAAGTTGGGCTCGATGTCACGGTGTACCCGGTGATTGGGCTGCCGTTGTCCGCTGGGGCAGTCCAGCGGACCGTCACCCGGCCAACTCCAGCGGTCCCGGACACTTCTGACGGTGCCAGTGGGACACCTACCTTGACCGAGGCGGCGGCAGAAGCTGCTCCCAGCCCCTTGGCATTTCGAGCCTTGACTGAGATCTTGTATGTGGTGCCGTTGGTCAGGCTGTGAATGCTGCAGGTCTTGGCTCCCGCGGTCGTGCAGGTCTTGGATCCTGGGCTTGCCGTTGCGGTGTAGCCGGTGACGGCGCTACCACCGTCACCCGCAGGGGCCGACCACTTGACGACCGCCGATCCATTGCCGGGGGTCGCCGTTACGCTCCTGGGTGCTCCAGGCACAGAGGTGGTCAACGGCGTGATGGCCGATGCCATCGGGGCCGGAAGCGCCAACAGCCCTGCCAACACGATCAATCCTGCCGTCACTGCTACAAGGCTTCGGTTCAGATCCCACCGTAGTTGCGCCATCGGATTTCTCCTCCCCGCGTAGCCCTCACCCGACACTCGTGGCTTCATCGTGACAGACTCCCGTGACACCCGACAGAGGCCGAAGGCCCTAAGCGGGGGCGTTTTGCGCATCGCCGAGCTGGTGCCATCGCGGTGCCAAACGACGCCGGAATGCTCCGGACAGGCCATCATGAAACGTCGCCTCGTCCACCAGACGGGCTGTGACCTGGACTGTTGCGGATTGGCCGGACGGAACCGGACCAGACGGCCGGGAGACTCCCGCCCCGGGCACTCATGTTCGACCATTTGACCTGTTCAGAGCGGTGTAGGCCGTGGATGGAATGACACGACGTGCCGTGTCAGGTCACAACCGGGGTGACAACTCAGACACGGGAGGCCCGGCAGCGGAGGACAGAGGGTTCAGAGTTGCAATTCGGAACCAAGAACTCGTGTACGAGCACGGGCATCGGAAACGTGAGCGTGTAGCCTTGTCGCCATGAGCGCTCCATCAGAGCGGGAGGTCGTCCTCATCGGTACGACGCGCGATGGCCCCGTGCACACGTACGACGACGGCACGAGTGAACTTATCCCGGTCCCGGGTGGTCCGCTTAGCAGCCCGGACACCGCTGACGCCGACGCTTCTGGGATGACGACAACGACAGACTGAACAATGCTCAAGTGTCTTCAGCGTGACATCGTCATCCGTGTTCAGGGCAGCGGCGGTTGCAACCCTCAGAACCAGTGCAGCCACGGGTGATTGTGGCGCCAGATGACCGCAGATACCTTCCCGATGATGTTGGATGCAGGAACCGTGCCCCAGTAGCGGCTGTCATCGGAATCGCCACGGCAATCACCCATCACGAAGTACTGCCCAGCGGGAATCGTGGTCCGAGGAATATTGGCAGCGGCCTGGGAGCACACTCCGGTCAACGCGGGCAACCAGGGTTGAGCAATCGGCTTCCCATCGATCAGGATGCCGTCGCCGACGGACGTGATCGTCTCACCCGGGAGGCCGATCACCCGCTTCACCAGAACGGGAAATGCGGGATCGTGGTCCCCAGGGGCGCGGTTGAACACGACGATGTCGCCTCGATGGATGGTGGACGAGAGCTTGTCAACGGCAATCCGATCCCCGATCTGCAGCGTCGGAAGCATCGAGCCCGTCGGGACGACGTACTCCTGCACCGCGTACGCCCTGATACCGAAGGACAACACTCCGACCAGAACGACCATGAGAATCAGGGACAATGCACTACGGATCGTCGGTCGACGCATGTGAACCCTCCTCACGATCTGGCTGCGCGCTCCGCCCTCGCTCACCGATGCATCGTCGCATACCTCCCCAGGTCCTGGGCGTCGGTCTCCGACCCGGCGATTGCGTTCCCCGTGCGAGCCGGTGCAAAGCTGAGACGGTGGGAGACAGCTCGGAGGTCAGCGCCCAACTGGCCGCCACACTCCTCGCGAACGAGACCGGAGAGCCATATCGACTCGTCGGACGCATGAGCGGTGGAGAGACCGGGGCTCACAAGTTCATCGGCCCTGGCGATCGCCCGCTCGTGATCAAGTGGGACTCCAGGCCTGAGATCCGCGAGCTACGAGGAGAGGCGGTGGTCCTCTCCGAGAGGCTCCGCACGAGCGCGGCCTGGCCGGTGCCGGGCACCTCGGTGGTCGACACTCGAGAGGCTCGCTTCGTCATCCAGGAATTCATGCCGGGCTCCCCAGCCGAGCAGCTCGACCACCGGCTCGTGGACCAGCTCCTCGAACTCCACTCCCGACGACTGGGCTTGGCCCGACCCGAGGATCCCACCCACTGGCCGATGGCCCTGATCAGAACGCTCGTCCAGGGCGGCGAGGGGTACTGCCGCCATTCATCCCTGCGCGACTACGACGATCGGACACGATCTCTCGTCGAGCGGGTCGAAGCGTTCGGCAGCACGATCGACGGTCGGGACCTGACCGGGGACGACATCGTTCACTGGGATCTCCACCCGGGCAACCTGTTGATCGACGATGGGGCGCTCGCGGCGGTGATCGATACCGACTTCACCGTGGTCGGTGATGCCGCGTTCGACCTGGTCATCCTCGCCGTGACCAGCCTGAGCCTTCCCTGCGAGCCGGGCGTCCGCACGAAGCTGTTCGCCTCCGCCTTCGACACCCTGGATGACCTCCGGGCACAGGTCTATCTGGCTCATCTCTTCATCCGGCTGATCGACTGGCCGATCCGACGGGGACAACCGGACGAGGTTGAATTCTGGCTTGCCCGGGTAGATGCGTTGCTCGAGATCTGACCGGCCCGCTGCCCCCACACAGGTTTGACTCCCCTTGGCCCGATGGGGCCCGAGGTGACCTCCGAGTAATCAGGTCCTCCCGACACGGCCGTGTCACACTGGTCCGTCTGCCACGGCCCACCGGGCCGCGATCACTCGAGAGGAGTCGGTGGGTGCTGGCCTTTACCTTCCCAGGACAAGGGTCCCAGCGATCCGGGATGGGCCACGCCTGGGTGAAGCACCCCTCCTTCGAGGTCGCCGGCGAGGCCTCGGAGATCGCCCGCCGCGACCTGACCTCGCTGCTCCTCGATGCCCCGATGGACGAGCTGACCCGGACCGCCAACGCCCAGCTGGCCACCTTCGTCATGAGCCTGGTGGTGCTCGACGCGGTGGAGCGGGTCGGACTCTTCCCGGGCGCGTGTGCGGGCCACAGCCTGGGCGAGTACACCGCGCTGGTGGCCTCCGGTGCGCTGTCCCTCGCCGACGGGACCTCCCTGGTCATCGAGCGGGGCGGGGCGATGCAGGCCGCCGCGGACGAGCGTCCGGGGACCATGGCCGCCCTGATCGGGATCGCCGACGACGACGCCGAGGCGGCCTGCCAGCTGGCCGAGGCCGACGTGTGGGTGGCCAACTACAACGCCCCAGGTCAGGTGGTGATCGCCGGCACCGTCGAAGGGATCGCCCTCGCCACCGACCGGGCCAAGGACCTCGGGGCCCGCAAGGTCCTCCCGATCCCCGTCTCAGGGGCGTTCCACACCCCGATGATGCTGCCCGCCCGTGCCCACCTCCGCGAGCGACTCGGTGCGGTGAGCTTCCACGCCCCGGAGGTGCCGGTGGTTGCCAACGTCGACGCCCGTGTCCACACCGACGCGGCCGAGTGGCCGGGCCTGCTCTCGGCGCAGCTCTGCAGTCCGGTGCGCTGGCGGCACTCCCTGGAGACCCTCGGCGGACGGGGGGCGACGACCATGGTCGAGCTCGGCCCGGGGGGCGTGCTCACCGGGATGGTGCGTCGAACCACCCCCGACGTACGCGGGGTCGCGGTCGCCGTACCCGACGACCTCGACAAGCTCATGGACACGATCGCCGGCGCCGAGGAATGGACCGCCTCAGGCCCGACCCATCAAGGCGAGCACCTCTACACCTCGGAGCGGGTGGTGGTCAGCCCCGCGTCGGGCGTCTTCGAGCCTGCCGTCCACCTCGCCGCGCTGGAGAGCTCCGCCCTCGCCGAGGCGACGGCAGCCCCCGGAAGCGGCGCCGGGGCCGAGCCCGGCTCGTTGCTGGGAGTCGGGGACCTGGTGGGCACGGTCGGCGTGACCGAGGTGCGCACACCCTTCGACGGCATCCTGGTGCGCTGGCTGGGGGTGCGCGGGGAACGGGTGGTCGAGGGCCAGCCCGTGGCCTGGATCCGCAGCACGGAGGCCGCCTCGTGAGCACAGCTACCTCGTGACCACGGCCGAAGAACCCCAAGGCGACACGGTCGGGCGGGTGGTCCTGGTCACCGGTGGCTCCCGGGGAATCGGGCTGGCCTGTGCCGAGTGGTTCCTCGAGCGGGGCGACCGCGTCGCCATCACCTCGCGGACCGGGAAGGCCGACCACGAGATGGCTGCCGGCCCCGACCGCTTCCTCTCGCTGACCTGCGACATGACCGAGCCCGACCAGGTCGAGCGAGCCTTCGTCGCCATCGAGGGGGCCTGGGGGCCGGTCGAGGTGCTGGTCGCCAATGCCGGCGTGACCCGCGACACCCTCGCCCTGCGCATGAGCGAGGAAGCCTGGTCCGAGGTCATCGACACCAATCTCACCGCCGTGTTCCGAGTGACCAAGCGCTCGCTGGCCAAGATGCTCCGGCTCCACCGGGGCCGGGTGATCCTGATCTCGTCGGTCGCCGCGTTCATCGGCTCGGCCGGTCAGGCCAACTATGCGGCGTCCAAGGCCGGATTGGTCGGCATGGCCCGGGCGCTCGCGAGCGAGGTGGCCAGCCGCACCATCACCGTCAACGTGGTGGCGCCGGGCCTGGTGGGAACGAATATGCTCTCGGCACTCGGTGAGGACCGGGTTGCCGAGTTCTCGGCACGGGTACCGCTCGGGCGCGTGGCCCGGCCGGAGGAGATCGCCGAGGCCGTCGGGTTCCTGGCCTCGGACGGGGCCGGGTACGTGACCGGAGCAGTGCTCCCGGTCGACGGCGGGCTCGGCATGGGCCTCTGACCCGGTTGCTGGAATGGAGGGCGGCGCGGCGTGCGATGGCACTGCGCCGGGGGCCCGGCGTTCCGAGAGGCCGTCGCCACGGCTGGGATGCAGTACGGCTGGGATGCAGTACGGCTGGGATGCAGCGCAGTGAGATGTAGGACCGCAGTGTTCGACCTCGATGAAGGAGAGACGGAGTGACCAACGACGAGTCGTTCGAGAAGTTCAAGGAGTGTGCGGTGGAGGTGCTCCAGGTCCCCGCGGACAAGATCACCCGGGATGCACGGTTCTCCGAGGACCTCGACGCCGACAGCCTCGACCTGGTCGAGCTGGTGATGGCCCTCGAAGAGCAGTTCGACGTCTCGGTCGAGGAGACAGAGCTCGAGAACATCGAAACCGTCGGACAGGCCTACGACCTGATCGCCTCCAAGCTCTGATGCTGCTGGGTGTCGGTCCGGAGGGACCGATCACCGGACGCCGGGTCGCCATCACCGGTCTGGGCGTCGTCTCGTGCTGCGGGGTGGGCACCGAAGCGCTCTGGACCGGGCTCAACGGCCCAGCACCCGTCGGCGAGCGGCGGGTACCTGCATTCGACCCCGCGGTCTGGTTCTCCGCCAAGGAGGCCCGACAGATCGACCGGTTCGCTCAGTTCAGCGTGGCGGTGGCCGCCATGGCCCTCGAGGACGCCGGCGCGCTCGACGCCGACCCGGACCGGTCGGGGGTCATCATGGGCACCGGGGTCGGGGGCCTCGAGTCGTTGGAGACCCAGATCCTGGTCTTCGGCGAGAAGGGGCCGGACCGGGTGTCACCGCGGCTGGTGCCCATGATGATGTCCAATGCCGGCGCAGCCGCGGTGTCCATCAGGTTCGGCTGGCACGGCCCGTCCGAGTCCGTCATCACCGCCTGCGCCGCCGGGGCCCACAGCATCGCCCACGCCGCACGGCTGGTGGCCTCCGGCCGCTGCGACGTCGCCCTCGGTGGAGCCGCCGAGGCCGGCATGACCGGGGTCGGCATCGCCGCCTTCCGCAACATGACCGCACTGTCGACCTCTGGACACTCCCGCCCGTTCGACGTGCGCCGCGACGGGTTCGTGATCACCGAAGGTGCAGGGGCGCTCATCCTCGAGGACTGGGAGCGGGCGACTGCTCGGGGTGCTCGCATCTACGGCGAGCTCGCCGGGGCTGCCAGCACCGCCGACGCCCACCACATCACCGCACCGGTGCCCGGCGGTTCGGGCGCGGCCCGGTGCATGACGCTGGCCATGGAGGACGCCGGCGTCCCACCCGCACAGATCGGCCACATCAACGCCCACGGCACGTCCACACCGCTCAACGACAAGGCCGAGGCCGATGCCATCTGCACGGTGTTCGGCGTCGACGCGCCGCCGGTGACCTCGACCAAGGGGATCACCGGTCACGGCCTCGGAGCGGGCGGGGCCATCGAGGCGGTGGCCGCGGCCCTGAGCATCCAGCACCGGCTCATCCCGCCGACCGCCGGGTACGAGCAGCCCGACCCGGACATCCACCTCGACATCGTGGCTGGCACCGCCCGCCCCTGGGAGCCCGCTCCGGTGCTCTCCAATTCCTTCGGGTTCGGCGGCCACAACGGCTGCCTGGTGATCGCTCCGGCGTAGGTCCCTGTCCCGAGGACCGGCAGGGCGGTGCGCTCGGTCGTACGGGCGGACCCCCTACCGTTGAGGACCCATGACGGAGCACCTCTCCCACCCGCCCGACGGGACGGGTCCCGGAGTCCTCCCGGGGGACCGAGCTGCGGACAGCCGGGACCCGGCCGACCTGGCGATCGGAGCCTTCACCCGGGACGCCCCCTGGATCGTGGACCCCGAGACCATGCCATGGCGGTTCGGCGAGGACGGGGACGTCGGCATCGACATCCTCCGGGCACAGGCAGCAGCGCTCGCGCACGACCTGGTCCGGCCCCGGCACGTGCCCTCGCTGCTCCGGCTCGCCACGGTCGGCCGGTATCTCGGTGTGGCACTCCTCGCCTGGAGCAGCCGCGAGCGGGGCACTCCGGCATCGCGGGTCGGCCTCTCCCGCCGGCTGCGCCCGGCCTTCGAGCACCTGGGCCCGACCTACATCAAGCTCGGCCAGATCATCTCGTCGGGGGAGGGCCTCTTTCCGGAGGAGCTGGTCGAGGAATTCCGGCTCCTCCGCGACCGGGTCCCCCCCGAGCCGTTCGGCGTGGTCCGCCGCACCATCGAGGAGGACCTCGGCCGTCCCCTCGCAGCGGTCTTCACCTCCTTCGACCGGACCCCGATCGCGTCGGCCTCCATCGCCCAGGTCCACGCCGCCACCCTGCGGACCGGCGAACGGGTGGTGGTCAAAGTACAGCGGAGCCGCGTCGCCGATCTGGTCCGGCTCGACATCGCGGCCATGGCATGGATCGCACCGCAGCTGGTCGGGCGGATCCCGGTGACCGCACTGACCAACCCGCCCGCACTGGTCGAGCTCTTCGCCGAGACCATCGTGGAGGAGCTCGACTTCCGGCTCGAAGCCCAGAACATGCTCGACATCGCGGCCGTCTTCTCCACCACCGGGCAGCGCTCGGTGGTCGTCCCACGACCGCATCCCGAGTTGGTCACCCGGCGGGTGCTGGTGATGGAGCATCTCCACGGCTACACCTGGGGTGACGCCGACGGCATGCGCGCCGGCGGCATCGACACCGCTGCCGTGCTCCGCTCCACCCTCATCGCCTTCCTCGAGGGCGTGCTCATCTACGGCGTCTTCCACGGCGACCTGCACGGCGGCAACCTGCTGGTCCAGTCCGGGGGCACGGTCGCTCTGCTCGACTTCGGGATCACCGGCCGCCTCGACGAGCGCGAACGACAGGCCTTCCTCCGGCTCGAGATGGGGGCGACCACCAACAACGTCGGCCTCCAGGTCGAGGCGTTGCGCGACCTCGGGGCACTGCCGGCGGGCGTGGACATCGACCGGGTGATCATCGACCTCGGGCTCGACCGCCCACCGGTCGACCCGACCACGCTGACCGCCGACGAGATGGTGGACCAGCTGCGGGAGGTGACCAAGGCGCTCCTCGGCTACGGCGCCCGTCTGCCCAAGGAGCTCATGCTGTTCGTCAAGGACGTGCTCTTCCTCAACGGTGCCATCGCGTCGATGGCGCCGGACATCGACCTGCTGGGCGAGATCATGGCCA
The DNA here is from genome assembly GCA_963753905.1 of uncultured Acidimicrobiaceae bacterium. Taxonomy (GTDB): domain Bacteria; phylum Actinomycetota; class Acidimicrobiia; order Acidimicrobiales; family RAAP-2; genus Bog-756. The sequence continues at coordinate 1,556,192 of CAVWDZ010000001.1, forward strand.
TCGCCTCCTACTTCACCGAGCACTACGGCGAACGGATCGCCCGCGAGGTCGGCATCGAGGTCACCGCAGACACGCTGGACCTCGACGGCTACCGGGCGGCCATGGGGTTCGCTGACAGCGACCCTTCCGACACCATCACGTTCCGCGACCTCCAGGAGCGACGCGAGCTCATCCGCAAGCGCCTCGAACACCGGTCCGAGCAGCAGCGGACCCGCACCTCCAACATCCGCGCCGTGTGGAGAGTCCTGCGGCGGCGCACCGGCACCTGACCTCTCCTGGGGGCAGGCCACGGGTCAGCCGGGGTCGAGCGCCTGTCGCAGCCCCGAGACGAACGCGGCGGCTCCGTCCGGCCCCTCCCCCTCGAGCAGCCTGCGCACCAGGGCCGAGCCGACCACCACGCCGTCGGCCACCTCGCAGACAGTGGCTGCCTGCTCGGGCGTGGACACGCCGATGCCGACGCAGACCGGCAGGTCGGTCACGGCCCGGATCCGGGTCGCCACCTCCCGCGCCGACTCGGCCAGGACGGCACGCTCGCCGGTCACCCCCATCCGTCCGACCCCGTAGACGAATCCGCGGGAACGATCGCAGATCGGCCCGATCCGATCGGTTGGCGTCGACGGCGCCACGAGGAGCACGGTGGCCACGTCGGCAGCGTCGGCTGCCACAGCCCACGATCCGACCTCCTCGAGCGGGAGGTCGGGGATGATCGCGCCGGACACACCGGATTCGTGCATGAGGCCGGCGATGCGCGCGTGTCCGGCCCGGTAGACGAGGTTGTAGTAGGTCATCACGACCAGCGGGACGCCGACGTCGACCCGGCTGAGGTCGGCCAGGATCCCGTCCGGCGTGGTGCCCCGCACGAGGGCGCGCCGGGAGGCCTCCTGGATGATCGGCCCGTCGATCATCGGATCGGAGAAGGGGATCCCGACCTCGATGGCGTCGGCCCCGGCCCCGGCGAGCGCCTCGAGGGTGAGCAGCCACTCGTCGTCCATCCCGCCGGTGAGGTAGGGCACGAGGAGCTTGTGCCCGGCGTCGCGGCGCAGCCGCAGGGCGGTCTCCAGGGTGCCGGCGACCGTCGGGATGCTCATGACCGGGCGCGCAGGATGTCGCGGACCTGGGCCACGTCCTTGTCACCCCGGCCGGAGAGATTGACCAGGACGGTCGTGCCCGGGGTCAGCTCGCCACGCGACGCTGCGGCCGCCACCCAGGCGATGGCGTGGGCCGACTCGAGCGCGGGCAGGATCCCCTCGGTGCGCGCCAGCAGCTGGAACGCCTCGAGCACCTCCTCGTCGTCGGCCGACACGTACCGGGCACGGCCGATCTCGGCCAGGTGAGCGTGCTCCGGCCCGATGCCGGGGTAATCCAACCCGGCGGAGATCGAGGTCGCCTCGAGGATCTGTCCCGCTTCGTCCTGGATGAGCGCGCTGCGCATGCCGTGGAGCACCCCGGGGATGCCGGTGGTGAGCGCGGCCCCGCCGGACGCCTCGACGGCCACGAGGGCGGCCCCGGTCGAGTCGGCGAATCCGGCGAAGATGCCGGCGGCGTTGGACCCGCCGCCGGCACAGGCCACCACCACGTCGGGATCGGCGCCGCCGAGCATCTCCCTGCACTGGCCCAGGGCCTCGTCACCGATGACCCGCTGGAACTCGCGCACCATCCAGGGGTAGGGATGCGGGCCCATCACCGATCCGATGCAGTAGTGGGTGTCCTCCACCTCGGCCACCCAGGCCCGCAGCGCCTCGTTGACCGCGTCCTTCAGGGTGCGGCTGCCGCTGGTCACCGGGCGCACCTCGGCTCCGAGCAGCTCCATCCGGAAGACGTTGAGCTCCTGGCGCCGGGTGTCGACCTCTCCCATGTAGACGACACAGTCCATCCCGAGAAGGGCCGCGGCGGTCGCAGTCGCCACGCCGTGCTGGCCGGCCCCCGTCTCGGCGATGAGCCGCGTCTTTCCCATCCTCCGGGCGAGCAGCCCCTGCCCGATGACGTTGTTGATCTTGTGCGACCCGGTGTGGGCGAGGTCCTCGCGCTTGAGCAGGACCCGGACTCCCAGCTCAGCGGAGAGCCCGACGCATTCGGTGACCGGGGTCGGCCGCCCTCCGTAGCGGCACAGGATGCCGTCGAGCTCGGTCCGGAAGGCGGGGTCGGCCCAGGCTTGGCGGAAGGCGGATTCGAGCTCGATGCAGGCGGGGATGAGGGACTCGGGCACGTAGCGGCCGCCGAAGTCCCCGAACCGGCCGGACGGGCCGGGATCGCCCATGATGTCGCAGCTCATTCGTCCTGCCAGTCGAAGAGCCCGGCGGTGCCGTCCCCGGAGGCACCGCCGGCCGAATCGTCGGCCAGGGCGCCGGCGGTCGAGCGCTGCTCGGTGGCCACCCTGCGGGCGGCATCGTGGGCGGCGGCGATGAACGCCCGGAGCTTTCCCGGGTCCTTCACGCCCGGCGCCGACTCGACCCCGCTCGAGACGTCCACGCCCCACGGGTGCAGATGCTCGATGGCCCCGCCGACGTTGTCGGGACGGAGGCCGCCCGAGACCATGAGCCGGGTCGGGTCGACGACCCCTTCGGCCAGGCGCCAGTCGAAGAGCTCGCCGGCACCGGGGTTCGCACCGTCGATGAGGAGGGTCTGGGCGCCGTACCCGCCGAAGCGCTCGATGTTGCGGTGGCCCGCGGGGAAGGCCTTGATCGTCCAGTTGGTCCGGGCGGCGACCCATTGGGTGTCCGCGGCGGACTCGACCCCGTGGAGCTGCACCGCACGCAGCCCGATCTGGTTTGCGATGTCGATGACCCGGCGCGGTGCCTCGTCGCGAAAGACCCCCACGGTCACCGTCTCGTGGGGCAGGCGCTTCACGATGTCGGCCACCGCGGTCGGGGCCATCTGCCGCGGCGAAGGGGCGAAGACGAATCCGACCGCAGACGCCCCCATCCCGACCGCCAGCAGGGCGTCGGCCTCGGAGGTGATCCCGCAGATCTTGACGAAGATGCCGGGGCCGTCCTCGGGTTCGGAGCCGGTCACCGGATGGTCCCGCCGCGGGGCCGGCCGGTGGTCATCGGAGCGCTCCCAGCAGGCTGCTCACCGCGGCCTCGCGGTCGGACGCGCCCATCAGGGTCTCCCCCACCAGGACGGCGTCGAATCCGGCGTCTGCGAGGCGCCGGACGTCCCCGGCATCCCGGATGCCCGATTCGGCGACCGAGACGATCCGGTCGGGCAGCCGCGAGGCCAGCCGCAGGGCGCGTTCGTGATCGACCTCGAAGGTGCCCAGGTCGCGCTGGTTGATCCCGACCAGATCGGCACCGGCCGCCAGCGCCCGGTCGAGCTCTGCGTCGTCGTGGACCTCCACGAGCGCGTCCAGCCGGAGGGACCTGGCCAGCTCGAGCAGCGACGCCAGCTCCTGGTCGTCGAGCGCGGCGACGATGAGCAGCACCGCGTCCGCACCCATCGCCCGGGCGTCGCAGACGTCGAGGGCGTCGACCGTGAAGTCCTTCCGCAGCACGGGCAGCCTGCAGGCGGACCGTGCCGCTCGCAGATCGGCCGGGCTGCCGCCGAAGAACTCCTGATCGGTGAGTACCGAGAGACAGGCCGCCCCGCCGGCCTCGTAGTCGGCGGCAACCTGCGCAGGGTCCAGGTCGGGCGCGAGGTCACCCCTCGACGGGGACCGCCGCTTGATCTCGGAGATCATCCCGATCCCGCGGTGTTCCGCCGCGGTGCGGACGGCAGCCGCAAAGGGACGCCGTTCCCCCCCTGCGGGGCCGTGCTCGAGCGCGGCGCTCGCGGCCACGGCCGCGGCGACGACCGCGCCGCGGTCACGCGGGTCGGCCCCGGCGGCGGCGCGATGGGCCGCGAGGATCGTGTCGAGGTAGGCCGGCATGACCTCCGAAGCCTACTGGGGCTCACACTTCCCTAACCGTGCGAGCTGACCGGGTCGAAGCAGTGGCAGGCTGGTCGGGTGACGAAGACCGAGGAGTGCGTGGTGGTGATCGAGGACGACCACCACATCTCGGACCTCGTCGCCATGTACCTCCGACGCGACGGCTTCCGCGTCCTCCAGGCCGGGGACGCCGAGTCCGGCCTCGGCCTCATCGACCGGGAGCGACCCAAACTGGTCATCGTCGACATCGGCCTGCCCGGTGACCTCGACGGCCTCGACGTCTGCCGCAAGCTGCGCGGCGGTGGATCCGGGGCCGCGCAGCCCGTCCCGGTGCTCATCCTGAGCGCCCGCGACGACGAGGTCGACCGGGTCCTCGGTCTCGAGCTCGGAGCCGACGACTACGTGACCAAGCCCTTCTCTGCTCGTGAGCTGGTGGCCCGGGTCCACGCCATCCTGCGCCGGACCGAGGCCCCGCAGTCCGCCCCGCCGACCATCACCGAGATCGGGGACATCGAGGTCGACGCCGGTCGCCGCGAGGTGCGGGTCACCGGCATCCCGGTCCCGCTCGCCACCCGCGAGTTCGACCTGCTGGCCTATCTCGCCGACAATCTGGGCCTCGTCCTCTCGCGCCGCCAGCTGCTCGCCGGCGTCTGGGGAGAGGACTGGTTCGGCGACGAACGGACGGTCGACGTCCACGTGCGCCAGCTGCGCAAGAAGCTCGGTGACGACCTCCCGCTGGCCACCGTCTGGGGTGTCGGCTACCGACTCGGATGAGACGTCGGCTCACCATCGCCATCCTTGCCCTGGTGGCTGCGACCCTGGTGGCTACCAGCCTGGTCAGCTCGGTCCTGATCCGGCACTCGGCCGAGTCGATCACCCAACGCGAGCTGGTCGGCCAGGGCAGCGCCATCTCGAGGACCCTGACCGAGCGGAGCACGCTGACCCCGGCCGCCTTCCGCCGCCAGGTCGCACTCATCCGCAAGGCCGGGGACTTCCAGGCCGTCCAGGTGGTCCTCCTGCACCGGAACGGCTCCCTGACCGGCCGCCACCTGCCGGACGACCTCACGACGGCGGACCTGGACATCCCCGCACTCCTCGCCGGGCAGCAGACCAGCGGGCACACGACCTCGCTCCTCGTCTACACCGCGGTCCCCACCCCGCTCTCCGGGGTCACCGGGTACGTGCCGGTCGTGGTCATCACCCGCCAGGCCCACGACCCCGCTGACGGGTTCAAGTACTTCTTCCTGGTCGGGGTCATCGGCCTGCTGGCCGCCGCCCTGGTGGCCGCCCTGCTCGCACGCCGCTTCACCCGCCCACTGGTGGACGCGGCGGCTGCGACCCGGCGCATCGCCTCTGGTGACCTCGATGCCACGATGGACGTCCGGCGCCGCGAGGATCCCGAGTTCGCCCAGCTCGCCGCCTCGATCAACGTCATGGGAGCCAACCTGGCGCGGGCCCGCGACCAGGAGCGCCAGTTCCTCCTCTCGGTCTCCCACGAGCTCCGGACCCCGCTCACCTCGATCCGCGGCTACGCGGACGCGGTCATCGACGGCGCCACCGACGATCCGGCGGCGGCAGCCTCGGTCATCAGCTCCGAAGCCCGGCGGCTCGAGCGACTGGTGCAGGACCTCCTCGACCTCGCCCGGTTGGACTCCGACCGCTTCTCGCTCGACCTCCGTCCGGTCGACGCCGCATTCGTGGTGCGCCAGGTGGTCGACGGGTTCCGCCCCTCTGCCCGGGAGCTCGGCCTGGACCTCCAGCTGGCTCCCGGCTCGGAAGGCCCCCTGTGGGTGCAGGCCGACGCCGACCGACTCGGCCAGATCGTGGCCAACCTGGTCGAGAACGCCGCCTCCTTCGCCCGGAGCCGGATCCTGGTCGGCGTGCTCGAAGGCCCCATGGCTACCCCAGCTGTGCCCGGAGCCACCCCGACCGTCTGGGTGCGGGACGACGGTCCCGGGATCCCCTCCGACCAGCTGGACCAGGTCTTCAAACGGCACTTCAGCTCCGACCGCGTCCGGGGTCGGAGACAGGGGTCCGGCCTCGGGCTGGCCATCGTCGCCGAGCTGGCCACCGCGATGGGCGCCCGCGTACACGTCGAGTCCCCGGTCGGCCGCGACCCGGGGACCCGGATGCTGGTGGCGCTCCGCCCGGCCGTACCTCCGGCCACCGCGCCCACCCCTCCGGGAGGACCCGCGGCCGGTCACGCCTCCCGCGACCGGCTCTCCCACTCCCTTCCGTCGCGCGTTCCGATCGCGCTCCCGTCGGCGCTCCCGTCGCCGGTGCCCTCGGCGGTGCCCGACGAGCCTCCCGACCCGGGGAGCGCCGCGGCCCCGACCGCTCCGCCGGCGCCGGCATCCCCGGCGGGCTGAGATGATCCCTCGGAGAGCGGATCCGAGCCGGGTCCGAGAGGAGGAACGCCCATGGGCAGGCTCGCCGTCGTGACGGGTGCCTCAGCGGGCATCGGTCGAGCCATCGCCGACCGCCTGGACGGTGATGGCTGGTCGGTGGTCGGGGTCAGCCGTCGAGGCACCTCGTCGGGAACCTGGCAGGCCCGGGTCATGGACGTCGACGACGACTCCTCGGTGGCGGACGGGATGGCCTCGATCATCGCCGAGCACGGCCGCATCGACGCGCTCGTGGCCTGTGCGGGCTGGGGGCTCGCCGGACCGGTCGAGCTGACCCCGATCGCCGAGGCCAAGCAGCAGATCGAGACCAACTTCTGGGGTGCCGTCCGCGCGGTACAGGCTGTCCTGCCGTCCATGCGGGCACAGGGGTCGGGGCGGGTCGTCCTGATCAGCTCCATCGGTGGGATCCTCGGCATCCCGTTCCAGGCGTTCTACAGCGCGAGCAAGTTCGCCCTCGAGGGATTCGGCGAGGCCCTCGCCTACGAGGTCGCACCCTTCGGTGTCCACGTCACGCTCGTCGAGCCGGGGAACGTCCGTACCGACTTCACGGAGAGCCGACGGCAGGTGGCCGCGCCCGACGGTGCCGACCCCTACGGCGCGGCATCGGCCCGGGCCGTGGAGAAGATGGCCGAGGACGAGGCTGCTGGGGTCCCCGCAGCCGACGTCGCGGCCGCCGTGCACCGGGTGCTCGTGGCGTCCAGGCCACCCCGCCGGCTCTCTGTCGGCAAGCTCGGTGAGCGGGTCGGGATCGTCGGCAAGCGCCTCCTGCCCTACCGGGTGTTCGAAGCGGCGGCCAAGGGGAGCCTCGGGGTCTGAGGCCGGCGGTCCGGTCTCCGACCGGACCCTCGACCAATCCATCACTCTCCAGTTGAAGGTAAGTCTTCTCTAACGGTGAGGTCGAGGGTCACTGTTGGCAGTCGGACCACCCCATCAGAGGGCGACCCCCTTCCAGTAGGAGCCGTCGAGGATCCCGCGGAGCGTCGCCCGGTGGATGATCAGGTCGTCGATGTCTTCGGGCCGTTCGGCCTCCCCGAAGAAGATCGACCGCTCGGTGACCCGCCGCATGATCACCCCGTGCCGGATGGCGGCGAAGGCGATGGGCCAGCGGAGGTCCCCCGGGGCGGTGCCGGAGGCTGCGGCGTACGACTCGCGGACGTCCCGCGGGCGGAACATGTCGGGCAGTCCGGGCGCCCCGAGGTCGACCGCCAGGTCCTGGAAGAAGAGGTGGAGGTAGCACATCCATCCGAGATCGACCTCAGGAGGGGCGACTGCCGCCATCTCCCAGTCGAAGACGGCCACCACCTGGTTGTCCCGGAACATCATGTTGCCGATCCGGCCGTCCCCCCAGGACAGGGCGTCGGCCCCAGCATCGGTCGGCAGGTTGTCCGCCAACCAGGCGAAGCACTCGTCGAGCAGCGCGGAGCGCGCGTCGCCGACCACCCAGTCGTGGTAGGCGATCCAGTGGTTGAGGCAGCGCTCGAGCGAGGTCGCCCCCGGCTCGCGGAGCTCGAGGAAGGAGAGGTCGTGGGCAGCCGGCGTCACCGAGTGGATGCCGGCCAACGCCCTGACCGCGGACTCCTGGATGGTGCGCCGGTCCGCATCGGACCCGTCGAAGACCCAGTTGTCGCCGAAGGTGTACGGCAGGACGTCCGGCGGGACCAGGCCGTCGATCCGCGCCATCACGAAGAACGGACCCCCGAGGACCGACGGGTCGGGTTCGTACCAGTAGGTCTCGGGCACCGGGACCGTGGTGTGCCCGGCCACCAGCCGCATCACCCGGAACTGCATCTCGAGGTCGTAGGTGGTGAAGACCGGGTACGCGGTGGCGGGCGGCTCGATGCGGGCCACCAGGCGGTGGTCGACGGGGTCCCCGCCCTCGTCCCAGCGTGCGGTGAACAGGAGGGTCTCCGAGGACATCCCGTTGCTCTCGGGGCTGGTGACCTCGGTGATCGTCGGGGCGCTCCCCGCGGGCAGGATCCGCCCGAGCCATCCCTCGAGCTGGGTGACCATCTCGGCCGGATCCCGGGTCGAGGTGGTGATGTGCTCAGCGTCCATCCCGACCCGCCCGTCGGACGGCGATGCCTGGGCCTCCCCCGAGGGCACGTCGGTGGTCATGGCTCTCCCCCACTCTCGGCACCCACCCCGGTCGGACCGTCGGGCTGTCCGGCGGGTGGCGGCGGGTGGCCGGCGCAAAGTATCGCGCCGCGCACAGAGGACGGCCGCCACACCGGTGACCGTGCCGTCCGACCTCGACCGGGGATCAGCCGACCAGCGGCAGCGGGCGGGCCTCGGCCGCCCGCTCGACAGCGGTGCCGGAGGGATCCTCCCAAGCCAGCACCACCGGCTCCGGAGGGGCCACCCGTCGGTGCAGGGTGGCCAGGGCCACCCACCCCCCGGTCCCGGGTGACCAGGCCACCGACGAGAGCGCGCCGACCGCGTGGGCCCGGTCGGCGGTGAGCACGCTGGTCCCGACCGGAGGGAGGCCCAGGTCGGGGTCCGGCGGCACCCCCACCAGACCGCAGAGCCGGCGGGCCACCTTCGATCCGCGGGCATCCAACCGGGCGACGAGCTCCTGCCCGGTGAAGCAGCCCTTGGTGAACGAGACCGTCCGGTCGACCAGTCCGACCTCGGCCGCGATGGTCGCCTCGGTGATCTCCCGGCCGCCGACCGGAATCCCGGCTTCGATGCGCGCCGCCTCCCAGGACCCGGCATCGGCGCGGGGCACCGCGTCGTCGACCCAGGCGAGCGGTCCTGCAGCCGGCGCCGGTCCCAGCAGATCGATCCCGACCAGGCCCGGCCAGACGACCGGTACGGTCAGCGCCGGACCCCCGGGTCCCGCGACGGCGGCAGCGGTGGCGTCGGGCCCGCGGATCCCGACGCACTCCCAGGCGAGCGTTGCGATCTCGACCTTCGCCCGCAGCCGGAACCGCTCGAGGCGCGCCTGCGCCTGCGGGCCGACGCCGCTGTCCATGTCGAGGACGAAATCCTCGTCGGCGGTGCGGGAGACCCGTAGGAAGGCATCCACCTTTCCCTGCGGGCTGAGCAGCAGCGACTCGGTCGAGCCGCCGACCGGCAGGGAGGACAGATCCTGGCTGCACTGTCCCTGCAGGTAGGTGAGGGCCTCGGGACCCGACACCGAGAGCACATCGCGTGCGACCACCCTGGCGGCCGCCGCGTTGCGCAGGGCGTGGTAGGCATCGGCCGGCGTCGGGGTCGGGGGGGTCACGGGTCCGCGGTCGTCGTCCCGGCGGGTGCACACCTGTTGCCCGCCGCCCGGGCCATCGCCACCGCCGAGAGGAGCGCCGCGGCCTTGTGGGCGCACTCGGCGTTCTCCGAGCCCGGATCGCTGTCGGCGACGATGCCCGCCCCTGCCTGCACCGAGGCCCGCCCTTCGGGCCCGACCGTCATGGTGCGGATGGCGATCGCGGTGTCCAGGTTGCCCGAGAAGTCGAGGTAGCCGACCACGCCGCCGTACACCCCCCGCTTGGTCGGCTCCAGGTCGTCGATGATCTCCATCGCCCGTACCTTGGGCGCCCCCGAGAGGGTGCCGGCGGGAAGGGTGGCCCGCAGCACGTCGACCGGCCCCTTGCCCGGAGCGAGGGTCCCCGAGACCTGGGAGGTCAGGTGCATGATGTGGCTGTAGCGCTCGACCACCATCTGTTCGTCGACCTGCTCGGTGCCGAAGGTCACCACCCGGCCGACATCGTTGCGGGCCAGGTCGACCAGCATCACGTGTTCAGCCAACTCCTTGGGGTCCTCCACGAGCTCCCCCTCGAGCCGGCCGTCCTCCTCCGGCGTCCTGCCGCGCGGACGCGAGCCCGCGACGGGCCGCGAGATGACCGTCCCGTCGCGCAGGCGGACCATCGGCTCGGGGGACGCCCCCACGACGGTGACCCCGGGGAAGCGGAGGAAGTAGAGGTAGGGACTCGGGTTGACCAGTCGCAGGACCCGGTAGACGTCGAAGGGGTCCGCGCCGAGCTCGGGAAGGTCGAAGCGCTGGGAGAGCACCACCTGGAAGATGTCGCCGGCGGTCACGTGCTCCTGGGCGGCGCGGACCGCGTTCTCGTACAGCGAGTCCGACATGGTGCGGGTGACGTCGGCCGGCGGCGCTGTCCGGATGGGGAGCGGGCGCGGCGGCTCGTCGACCGGGCGCACGCAATCGGCGGCCAGCCCGTCGAGGCGCGCCTCTGCCTCGCGGTGGGCCCGGTCGAGGTCCTCGGGGCCCCACGCCGCGTCGACCACCACGTTGTCGATGAGGACCACCCGCTGGCGCCAGTGGTCGAAGGCTGCGAGCTGGCCGATCACCGCGAGGACCGCGTCGGGCTGGCCGAGGTCGTCCGGTGGGGGGTGGGGCAGGTGCTCGACCTCGCGGACCACGTCGTAGCCCAGGTAGCCGACCAGGCCGGCGTGCAGCGGGGGCAGATCGGGGAGGTCGGGCGCGTCGAAAGCTCCGAGGACGGCTTCGAGGGCGGCGAGCACGCCCCCGGACCCGCTCACCCGTCCACCGGTCACGGCATCCAGATCGAGCGCCCCGTCGGTGCGGACCTCGGTGCCGTGGGCGGTGATCGTGGCCAGCGGGTTCCGGCCGATGAACGAGTACCGCCCCCAGCGCTCGCCCCCCTCGACCGACTCCAGGAGGAAGCCGGGCGTGCCGGCGGTGCCGACGATCTGCAGGAAGGCAGCGACCGGCGTGACGGTGTCGGCCACCAGCTCGCGCCAGACCGGCACGATGCGGTGGCGTCGGGCGAGCGCGCGGAAGCCCTCCGGCCCCGGTCCGGCGGTCGCGGTCACCGCCCCGCGCTCACGAGTCGGCGCCGAAGGCGCGGAAGAAGCAGGACCGGTTGCCGGTGTGACAGGCGCCGGCCCCTTCCTGGTCGACGGTGACCAGGAGCGCGTCCCCGTCGCAGTCGTAGTGCAGCGCGCGGACGTACTGGCGGTCGCCGGACGTCTCGCCCTTGCACCAGAACTCCTGGCGGCTGCGGCTCCAGAACCAGGTGCGGCCGGTCTCGAGCGTCCGGCGGAGCGACTCGGCGTTCATCCAGGCGAACATGAGCACCGCACCGTCGGTGGCGTCCTGGACGATGGCGCCCACCAGGCCGTCGGCGTTGTAGGTGATCCGGTCGAGCTCTGCCTCGGTGAAGGTCACCGGGGTGGCCGTGAATGCGGGGGTGGGTGGGGTGGACACCGTTTGTCGCTCCTGGTGGATCGATCTGCTGGGAAGGGGTGGTCGTGCCGGTCGGGCCTGCTCGCGAAACCGGCCCGGTCAGAGGTAGAGGCCGGTCCCGCCATCGAAGCGGGTGGCGGCGACGGCGTGGATGTCCCGCTCGCGCAGGATCACGTACTCCTCGCCGTGGACCTCGACCTCGAAGCGGTCCTCGGGGTTGAAGAGGACGTTGTCCCCGACTTTGACCGAGCGGACGTGGGGCCCGACGGCGACCGCCTCGGCCCAGGTGAGCCGTCGGGAGACCTGCGCCGTGGCCGGGATGAGGATGCCGGCACGCGAGCGGCGCTCGCCCTCGGCCTGCCCCACCTGGACGAGCACGCGGTCGGCGAGCACGTTGATCGGGAGCTTCGGCCCGTCGCCGTCCCCGTTCCGGCTGGTCGCTGGTGCCTCGGAGGTCGTCGATCCCACCGCCCCAGGCTACAGCAGCCCCATCGCCGCCCCGCCGGTCCCGATCGGGTCCACACGTCCGATTCGCTGCCAGGAGGCGACCGGGCTCAGACCGGGCGGACCGCGACGCCGGCCGAGGCCAGATGCGCCTTGGCCTCGCCCACCGTGAACTCCCCGAGATGGAAGATGGAGGCAGCCAGGACCGCGTCGGCCGCGCCCTCGACGGCACCCTCGACGAGATGGTCGAGCTCGCCGACGCCACCGGAGGCCACCAGCGGGACCGCGCAGCAGTCGGCGACGCGCCGGGTGAGCTCGAGGTCGAAGCCGTCCCGGGTGCCGTCCCGGTCCATCGAGGTCACGAGCAGCTCGCCCGCGCCGAGCGCCGCGCTCCGCTCCGCCCAGGCCAGGGCGTCGAGCCCGGTCGCGGTGCGGCCCCCGTGGGTGAAGACCTCCCAGGCCGGAACGGCTGCGCCGTCCGGCCGGCGCCGTGCGTCGATGGCCACCACCACACACTGGCTGCCGAACTCGTCGGTGAGCTCGGTGATCAATCCCGGCCGGTCGACGGCCGCCGTGTTGACCCCGACCTTGTCGGCTCCCGCCCGCAGCAGCCGGCGCGCGTCGTCGACCGAGCGCACCCCACCCCCGACCGTGAAGGGGATGAAGACGACCTCGGCGGTGCGGGAGACCACATCGACCATCGTCCCGCGCTGCTCGGACGACGCGGTGATGTCCAGGAACACCAGCTCGTCGGCTCCCTGCTGGTCGTAGCGGGTGGCCAGCGCGACCGGGTCGCCCGCGTCGAACAGGTCGGTGAACCGGATCCCCTTGACCACCCGGCCGGCATCCACGTCGAGGCAGGGGATCACCCGGACCGTGCGCACGCGGCCACCCCCTCCTCCACGGTCAACCGACCGTCGACCAGGGCCCTGCCGACGATGGCCCCGAGGAGACTGCGTCCGGAACCGGACCCGGTGCCCGTGCAGGGGTCGGCCACCGCGGAGAGGCGGGCCAGCGCCTCGAGGTCGCCGGCAGACGCCACCCCGCCGGAGGCGATGACCGGGACGCCGGTCGAGCCGAGGACCGCGGCCAGGCCCTCGAGGTCGGGACCGGCCAGCATGCCGTCGTGCGCGACCGAGGTGACCACCACGGCGGCCAGTCCGGCTCCCGCGAGCTCCTCGAGGAGCGCTGAGACGGTACGTCCTGACCCTTCCTTCCAGCCGCGGACGACCACCTCCGCCCGGCCGTCCGGTGTCCGGCGGTAGTCGAGCCCCACCGCGACCCGCCCGGGGAAGGCGGCCGCGGCCCGCGGGGCGAGGTCGGGGTCCTCGAGGGCTGCCGTGCCGAGGACCACGCGGGCGACGCCGCCGTTCAGCAGCTCCTCGACGTCGGACTCGGTGCGCACCCCGCCGCCGCTCTGCACCGGGACGTCGACCGCCGCGGCGATCGCCAGGACCGAGGCCCGGTTGGCCGGGCGTCCGGTGCGGGCCGCGTCGAGGTCGACCACGTGCAGCCACGGCGCGCCACCTGCCGCGAAACGGGTTGCCAGGGCCAGCGGGTCGCCGTAGTCGCGTTGCCGTTCGAAGTCGCCCTGGGCGAGGCGGACCGCACCGCCGTCCCGGATGTCGATGGCCGGATAGAGGTCCATCAGTGCCGGGGTCCGCGGCCGGGCCCGCGCGCGGTCACCGCATCCGTGGTGCCGGGAGGGACGGCCTCGGAGACGGCCCGGACGAAGTTGGCCAGGATGCCGAGCCCGACCGTCCCGGACTTCTCGGGGTGGAACTGGGTGCCCCAGACCGGGCCGCGCTCTGCCGACGCGGTCACCGTCCCGCCGTACTCGCAGACGGAGGTCGTCTCGGGCGTCGTCTCCGGCGCGTACGAGTGCACGAAGTAGACCCAGGCCGGGTCCGGGATCCCCTCCAGGAGGCCGCCCGCCGCGCCGGCCCGGGCGGCCGCACCGGCGACCGGGTTCAGCACGTTCCACTGCATCTGGGGACACTTGACCCCGGGGGGCAGGCGGCGCACGGTGCCGGGGAGGATCCCGAGGCCGTCTGTGCCCGGGTCCTCCTCGGATGCCTCGTAGAGCAGCTGGAACCCCACGCAGATCCCGAGGAACGGCAGTCCCCGCCGCACCGCGTCGAGCGCGACGGCGTCGAGCCCGCTCGCACGCAACGCCTCCGCACAGCGCCCGAATGCGCCGACCCCGGGCAGGACGACGCCGTCGGCCTCGGCGGCACGGTCCGGATCGGCCACCAGCCGGCCGTCCGCGCCGAGGTGTTGCAGGGCCTTCTCGGCCGAGCGCAGGTTGCCGATGCCGTAGTCGAGGACGGCGATCACTGGCGGCGGATGGTCATCGGGCGCCACCGGCCCGGCGCGGACCGGTCACAGGGTCCCCTTGGTGGAGGGGATGCCCCCGCCCTCGAGGCGCACGGCATCCCTGAGCGCACGCGCCACGGCCTTGAAGGAGGCTTCGACGATGTGGTGGGTGTTCCTGCCCGAGAGCAACCGCACGTGGAGGGTCATCCTGGCCGCCGTGACGAACGCCCGCCAGAACTCCTCGGCCAGCTGGGGATCGAACGGCGGCGTGCCGAGGCCGGCGGTGTCCGGGGCGAACTCGATGCCGTAGGCGAGGTACGGGCGACCCGAGAGGTCGACGGCCACCTCGACCAGCGCCTCGTCAAGCGGCACCGACACCGAGGCGAACCGCCGGACACCGGCCTTGTCACCGAGTGCGGTGGCCACGACCTCGCCGAGGGCGATCCCCACGTCCTCGACCGTGTGGTGGGCATCGACCTCGAGGTCCCCTTCGGCCGCCACCGTGAGGTCGAACCCGCCGTGGCGGCCGAGCTGGCCCAGCATGTGGTCGAAGAAGGGCAACCCGGTCGAGATCTCGGTGGTCCCGGTCCCGTCGAGGTCGATCCGGACCTCGATGGCCGTCTCCTTGGTCGACCGCCCGACCTCGGCCGTGCGGTGGGTGGTGACTGGCGGGCTGGGGGTGGGTGCGCTCATCGCAGGCTTTCGGTCAGGGCGGCCAGGAAGCGGTCGTTCTCGGCGGGGAGCCCCACGGTCACCCGCAGGCATCCCTCCACGCCCGGCCAGCCCGAACAGTCTCGCACGAGCACGGATGCCCCGAGGAGATCGGACCAGACCGCCCGGGCGTCCCGGGTGGTCGGGCGGAACAGCAGGAAGTTGGCGTCCGAGGGCCAGGTCTCGACGGGGAGTGCGGCGAACGCCGCGGCAATCCTCCCGCGCTCCTCGGCGATGAGCGCCACCCGCTGCTCCATCTCGTCCACGTGCTCGAGCGCGAGCCTGCCGGCCAACTGCTTGGCGGCGTCGAGATGGTAGGGCAGGGCCACCAGCTCACAGGCCCGGACCACCTCGGGTGCGGCGACCAGGTACCCGAGCCGGGCGCCGGCCATCGACCATGTCTTGGAGAAGGTGCGCACCACGACGGTGCGCCCGGCGTCCGTCCCGCCGTCGCGGAGCAGGTCGAGGGTCGACGAGGGGGCGAACTGTCCGTACGCCTCGTCGACCACCAGCAGTCCGGGGGCGAGGGAGGCCACCTCGGCGATCTGCCCGGGTGAGTCGGCGCGTCCGGTCGGGTTGTTGGGCGAACAGAGGAAGGTCAGCACCGGGTCGGCCGCGGCGAGCACCCGCCGTACCTCCGCCAGGTCGAGCGCGAAGTCGTCGCGGCGCGCGCCGGCGGCGACCGCGGTGCCGGTGATCCGGGCGATGTGGCGGTGGAGGGTGTACGTCGGCTCGAAGAGCGCGGCGGTGCGTCCCGGTCCACCGTAGGCAAGGCAGAGGCACTGGAGCACCTCGTTGGAGCCGTTGGCGCAGAAGATGCGGTCCGGGGTGACCCCGTGGCTCCCGGCCAGGGCGGAGCGCAAGGCGACGGCCTCGCGGTCCGGGTACCGGTTGAACGGGATCCCGGCGATGCCGGCCGCCAGGTCCTCGTACCACCCGGCCGGGGGGCCGATCGGCGACTCGTTGGTGTTGAGCCGGACCGCGACCTCGACCTGTGCGGAGTGGTAGTCGGCGAGCGTGCCGAGGTCGGGGCGGACCGTCGGGAGCGGGCGCGCCGGCGCGGCCGCTCCGGAGCGGACCGGCGAGTCCCGGCCTCCGCCCCGCGCGGGCGGGGCGGTCTCCCCTACCCCGGCCATCGCAGCCGCACCGACTCGGCGTGGGACGGCAGGCCCTCGGTCTCGGCCAGGGTCACGACGTAGGGACCGAGGGTCATCAGCGCGTCGTCGTCGAGGCTCACCGCGTGGATGTGCTTGCGGAAGTCGTCGACCCGCAGCGCGCTCGCGAACCGGGCGGTACGGTTCGTCGGCAGCACGTGGTTGGGTCCGGCCACGTAGTCACCGACGCTGGCCGGCGCGTTGACACCGAGGAACACGGCTCCGGCGGCGGTGATCTGCCCGAGGAGCGACCCGGCATCGGCCGTCAGGATTTCGAGGTGTTCGGGGGCCACCGCGTTGGAGACCGCACACGCCTGGCGGGCCCCGTCGACGAGGACGGCATAGCCGCCGGTGCCGAGTGTGGCCTCGAGATCAGCCCGCCGGGGGGACTGCGCGACGATCCGGTCGACGTGTGCCGCGACGGCGTCCGCGACCTCCTCCGACCAGGTGATCAGCCAGGCCAGGCCGTCGGGGCCGTGCTCGGCCTGCACGACCAGGTCGATGGCGGCCAGCTCGGGCGGCGTCTCCGGACCGGCGATCACCACGACCTCCGAGGGTCCGGCGAACGCCGCGGCCACCCCGACCACCCCCGAGACCTGCCGCTTGGCCTCTGCCACATAGCGGTTGCCGGGGCCGACGACCACGTCGACCGCCCGGATGCTCTCGGTCCCGTAGGCCATGGCCGCGATGGCCTGCGCCCCGCCCACCCGGTAGACCTCGGTGACCCCGGCCACGGCGGCGGCGGCCAGGGTGGCGTCGTCGACGCACCCGTCGGGTCCCGGGGGGACGCAGAGCACGATCTCCTCGACACCGGCCACGTGGGCCGGCACCGCGCACATGAGGACGGTCGAGGGGTACCGGGCGCGACCACCCGGCGCGTAGCAGCCTGCCCGGGTCACCGGCCGGACCAGGTGGCGCACGGTGATGCCACCCGAGGCGTAGTCCTCCGCCGGATCGGCGACCTCGTGCGCGTGATAGGTGAGGATCCGGTCGTGGGCGACGTCGAGGGCATCCTGCAGTGCCGTCGGGATCCGCCCGAGCGCAGCCTGGATCTCCGACGCCGGGACCCGGAGCTCGTCGAGGTCGACGTGGTCGAAGCGGGCGGTCAGGCTGCGGAGCGCGGCGTCACCCCCGGCCCGCACCTCGGCGATGATCGCGGCCACCGCGTCCGAGGACCGGTCCTGCTCGTCCACCGGACGGGGCAGGGCCGCCTCGAGCGCGCGCTTGCCACCGGTGACGCCGCGGAGGTCGAGTCGACGGAGACCCATAGCCGAACGATGCTACCGGACCCCGTCGCAGCCTCCTCGGGGGGAGTGACGCGCGCTGCTCTCTCCGCGCCAGGCCCGGTGGTGCCATGATCCTGCGATGGCCGCCAGCTCCGCAGAACTGTCCTCGCTCGCCACCGCGCTCGATGAGCTGACCCGGCGGGTGACCGTGCACGCCGATGCCGCACAGTCGGCCAAGGACGAGGAGACGGCCAAGGAGCTGTTCGCCGTCGAACGCGCCCTCGACAGCGCCAACCGCCGGCTGGCCCGCCTGGCCGCGACCCTGGCGCGCCGATAGCCGGACCGTTCGGACCCGTCCCGACCCGCCGAACGACACCGTCCCGAACGACCGCCTCCGGGCGCGGCGAAGGCACCCCGTAGGGTGCCTTCGCGCGAGCGGGTCGGGCGGCGGATCCCGAACTCCGCTCTGCGGAACCAGTTGGCGGGAACCGGTTCCGAGACCTCTAGATCATCATGTTTTGGGAGGAATTTCCAGTCACGGACCGGGTTGCGGCCTCCCGAATTTCGCCCGGAAAGACGCTTCTGTTGCCGTAATCCCTGGTGGCCAGCGATTTCCGTCAAAAATGTCAGCTCTTGCGACTATTGGCGAGGAACCCGGGCGCTGAGGGGCAGAAGTCGGAGAGCTCGCAATCAGCACACCTCGGCGATCTGGCCTTGCAGGTCGCCCGGCCGTGCAGGATGAGGCGGATGCTGAAGGCGCCGCGCCTCGGGGGCGGGATCATGGCGTCGAGCACGTGCTCGACCTTGACCGGGTCGGTCTCCTCGGTGAGCCCGAGGCGGAGGCTCACCCGTTGGACGTGGGTGTCGACCGGGAGACCGGGGAGCCCGAACGCGACGCTACGGACCACATTGGCCGTCTTGCGGCCGACACCCGGCAGGGTGACCAGGTCCTCCATCCGGGTCGGCACCTCTCCGCCGAACCGGCTGATGACCGCACCCGCCATGCCGATCAGGTTGCGCGTCTTGGCACGGAAGAACCCGGTCGAGCGGATGAGCTCCTCCACGTCGGTGTCGTGCGCGGCGGCCAACGACGCCGGGTCCGGATAGCGGGCGAAGAGCGCCGGGGTGGTGAGGTTGACCCGTTCGTCGGTGCACTGCGCGGAAAGGATGGTGGCCACCAACAGTTCGAATGCGTTGGCATGGTCGAGCGCGCAGAGCTCTGCGGCCGTTCCGGGGTAGAGCCGTCCGAGGCGCTCGTCGGCCTCGCGTGCGCGCCCGGCCGGGGTGCGGGGTCGGGCCATGGCCGGAGACTACCGGTAGGTTCTCCCGCATGGAGGCAGTGGAGGTGGACACCGACCCCACCCCCCGCGGCCGGACGGTGACCGAGGTCGGCCAGTTGCTGACCCGCGTCGAGGACGCCTCCGGCCACGCCCCGCTGAGCGACGACCGTCGACGGGCCCTGGACCGGGTCACGTCCGGAGCACCCGGAGCGTCCGGTCCCCCGCCGTTCCTCGCCCTCCTGGCCCGACGGGGTCCCGCGGGTCGCCTGGTCGGCTACGGACAGCTGGACGCCCGGTCGCCAGGCGATCCCTACGTGCTCGAGGTGGTGGCCGAGCCCGGAGCCGGGGCGGACGAGGTGGCCGGCGCCCTCGTCGACCGCGCGCTGCAGGCCGTGGGCGACGCCGGTGGCGGAACTGTGCGGCTGTGGGCCACCCGGTCCGCCGAGACCGACGACCGGCGGGCGACATCCCGAGGCTTCGTCCGCGAGCGTGACCTCCTCCAGATGCGGTGCGGCCTCCCCCTCGAGCACGACGCGGGCCCCGGCCGTCCCCCCGTCGCCATCCGGACCCGGCCCTTTCGCGTCGGCCTCGACGAGGACGCCTGGCTCGTCGTCAACAACCGGGCCTTCGCCACCCACCCCGAGCAGGGTCACTGGGAGCGGAGCACCCTCCTCGAGCGCGAGCGCGAGCCGTGGTTCGACCCGAACGGGTTCCTGGTGCTCGAGGAGGACGGCCGGATGGCCGGCTCGTGCTGGACCAAGGTCCACGCCGGCACCCGTCCCCCGATGGGTGAGATCTACGTGATCGGTGTCGACCCCGACCTCCAGGGCCGCGGCTGGGGACGCGCGCTGACCCGTGCCGGCTTCGACTGGCTCGCCGCACAGGGGCTGACCGTCGGCATGCTCTACGTCGACGCGGCCAACCTGCCGGCGGTCTCGCTCTACCGGGCCATGGGACTGACCGTCGACCATGTCGATCGCTCGTACAGAGCTGTGGTCGGCTGACCGACCGGATCAGCCCGAGCCGATGAGGTGCCCGATCGAGTAGGTCGCGGCGGCGGCAACGGCGGAGAAGAGCAGCTGCCGGACGGCCGACCACAGCCAGAAGCGGCCGGTGAAGTGGGACAGGGCGGCGCCGACGCCCAGCGAGGCGATGCCGCCGAGAACGATCGACCAGACGATGGCCGCCGTGCCGCTGATGAAGAGCCAGGGGAGGAGGGGGATGACCGCACCCACCGAGAAGGCCACGAAGGACGAGAGGGCGGCCTGCAACGGGTTGCCGGTCTGCCCGGGTGTGTACCCGAGCTCCTCGCGTGCATGGGTCTCGAGGGCCAGCTGCGGGTTGCGCATGATCTTGGCCGAGAGCTCCTCGGCCAGGCCGGACTCGAGGCCACGGCTCTCGTAGATGGCGGCGAGCTCGCGACGCTCGTCGTCGGGATCGTGCCGGAGGGCCTCGCGCTCGACGTCGAGCTCCCGCTCCATGAGCTCGGACTGCGCCCGCATCGAGACGTACTCACCGGCCGCCATGGAGAACGCCCCGCTGACCAGCCCGGCCAGGCCGGCCAGTCTCACCGCCCCCGCCGGCGGGTGGGCGCCGGCCACGCCGAGGATGAGGGCCAGGTTGGAGACAAGGCCGTCGCTGACACCGAAGACGGCGGCCCGCGCGCCGCCACCCCTCAGGTCGCGATGCCTGTGCTCGATCGCCACGAGCCGATCGTACCGAGCACGCCACGGTGAGGCGGTGCTCAACCGGCGCGACAGGCAACCCTCACCTCCTTTCCGCCGGTCTGCGGGCCGGTGGGCGTGCGTCCCCCGAGTCCCGTACAGTCGGGGCCATGGCAACCACCGTGCAGGGGATCGACGGATTCAAGCCGCTCATCGGCACCCATCTCGGATACACCGCGTGGCATCGTGTCGACCAGGATCAGGTCGACCGCTTCGCCGACGCGACCGGAGACCACCAGTGGATCCACGTGGACCCCGAGCGCGCCAAGACCGGGCCGTTCGGCGGGACCATCGCCCACGGGTACCTCACCCTTTCGCTCGCACCGGTGCTCCTCGGCGAGGTCCTGACCGTCCAGGGCACCTCCTTCGGCGTCAACTACGGCTGCAACAAGGTACGGTTCCCCTCGCCCGTGCCGGTCGGGAGCAACCTCCGGATGGGGGCCGCCATCGCCGAGGTGGACGACGTGGCCGACGGGGTCCAGGTCGTCATCGATCTGACCTTCGAAACGGAGGGGTCGTCGAAGCCGAGCTGCGTGGCCCAGGTGGTCTACCGCTACTACTCCTGACGAACGCCCAGGCCAGCAGCTCGAGCGGCCGGTGACTCGTACAATGTGAGCATGTACTCCTAGAGTGGGTGCATGGAGATGCGGGTCGAACACCTCTCGGCACGCTCGGGCGTGTCGGTGGACACCGTCCGCTACTACCAGAGCAAGGGCCTCCTCGATCCACCCCGACGAGAAGGACGGATCGCCTGGTACGACGACGACCACCTGGCCCGGCTGGCCCGGATCCGGACCCTCCAGGAGCGCGGGTTCACCCTCGCCACGATCGCCCGCCTCGTCTCCGGGGAGCTCGACGCGGCCGACGAGGCGCTCCTCGGCGAGCTCTCGGGACTCCCCCACCCGGGGCCCGAGCCGGTCGCCGGAACCGGCGGGACACCCGGCGACGCGGGAACCGACCAGGCCCGCGCGGGCGGGTCCGTCCCCGAGGAGTCCCGGACCTACACGCTGGCCGGGCTCGCCGCAGAGACGGGGATCCCGCTGGCCCTGCTCAAGGCCGTCGAGGCCGAAAAGCTGCTGATCCCGCGCCGGGTCGCCGGCCTCGAGCGCTACACGGAGGAGGACGTGGCCGCGGCGAACGCCGCCCTGCTCCTGCTCGAGTGGGGCATCCCCCTCCCCGCCCTGCTCGACCTCGCCCGCCTCCACCACGAGGCCACCGAGACCGTGGCGCGGGGTGCGGTGGACCTGTTCTCGCGCTTCGTGCGCGACCCGCTCCGCTCGGGTGGTGATCCGGGTCCGGACGTGCGTCCTGCGACACCGGGGGACGCGGACCGCACCTCGGTGGGTGCGCCGGTCGAGCGGTTGCTGCAGGCCTACGCCGAACTGCTCCCGGCGGTCGACACCCTGGTCGCGCATCACTTCACCCGCACCCTGGTCCAGGCGGCGCTCGACCACGTCGAACAGGTCGGCACCGAAGGGGAGCGCCGCGCCATCCGGCAGCTCATCGAGCGGGACGGGGTCGACGAGCCCCCGCCCGCGAACGGCGAGCGGGCGGCGGCCGGCCGTTGACCGGCACCGGCAGCGGACCGCCCGGGGGCCGGGGGACCACGACGGCCACCATCGCGTCCGAGACCGCGGCCCGGGCACGGGATGCGGGCCTGCCCACCGGCGAGGAGAAGACAGCGGCGGTCCGCTCGATGTTCGACGCGATCGCCCCCCGCTACGACCTGGTCAACCGCACGATGACCGCCGGCCTCGACCAGCGGTGGCGCAGGCAGTCGCTCCAGGCGCTCGGGTTGCCGGCCGGCTCGGTCGTCCTCGACCTGGCCTGCGGTACCGGTGACTTCCTGCGACTGCTCGCGGAGAGCGGCCATCGGTCCATCGGCATCGACCTCTCCTGGGGAATGCTCACCGCCAACCGCGCCGGCCGCCCGCTGGCCCAGGCAGACGGAGCCTCCCTGCCGGTGACCGGCGGCGCGGTGGACGGAGTCACCTGTGGCTACGCCCTCCGCAACTTCACCGAGCTCGCGGCCGTCTTCGGCGAGCTCGGGCGCATCGTCCGCCCGGGTGGACGGATCAGTCTGCTCGAGGTGGCCGAGCCCGCCCGGGGCCCACTGCTGGCCGGCCACCGCCTCTGGTTCCGTCGGGTGGTACCCCTCATCGGCGGGCTCCTGTCCGACCGGTCCGCCTACCGGTACCTCCCGAAGTCGACCGCGTACCTGCCGACCACGGACGAGCTCCGCGCCATGCTCAACGGAGCCGGGTTCTCGACGGTCAACCGCCGGGCGCTCACCGGGGGGCTCTGCCAACTGATCACCGCGACGAGGAGCGGTCGGCCGTGACCGCGGTCGCCCTGCGACTGCCCCTCCCCGACGGCCCGGCGATCGACCCCTACGCCCTGGCCGGTCGGACCGGGGTGTTCCTCGCCGCCGAGGGTCGGCTCCAGGTCGGGCTCGGGGTCGCGGCCACGCTCCGACTCCCCCACGGCCTCACCACGCCCGGCGACATCGACCGGGCCCTCGACGACCTGGCCGCCATCCGGTGCGACGATCGGCTCGCCGGCACGACGGACGCCGCCGCGGGCCACGCGGTCCGCGCCTTCGGGGCCCTCCCCTTCGACCGTGCAGCGGCGGCAGCGCTCACGGTGCCCGCCCTGCTCTACGGCCGCGAACCCGACGGCACCGAATGGGTGACCCTGGTCGCCGACGACCCGGGCGGTCTGCCCGATCCGGACCGTGATCCCCGAGCCGGCCATGGCCTGCGGGCACGGCTCCTGGCCGCGGCCGACCCGGACCGGATGGACGGACCCGGGGTCGTCCCGGGCACTCCCGATACCGCCCGGATCGTGCCCCGCTCCTCGGACGACGGGTTCCGGTCCGCCGTGGCCGACGCCGTGGCCGCCATCGACCGCGGCGAGCTCGCCAAGGTCGTCCTCGCCAGACAGGCGGACGTCACCCTGGCCCGACCGGTCGACATCGCCGGCCTGCTCCGGCGCTGGAGCGCGCTCGAGCCGAGCTGTGCGTTGTTCTCCCTCCCCTCGCCCGCCGGACAGTTCGTGGGAGCCAGCCCGGAGCTCCTGGTGGAGCGCACCGGCGACCGCTTCCGGTGCCTGCCGCTCGCCGGGACCACCGCACGGCGCGCCGGTCTCGGGCACGGCCCGGACGGCGAGCTCCTCGAGTCGGACAAGGACAGCGAGGAGCACCGGCTGGTGGTCGACGCGGTGCGCGACACGCTGGCCCCGCTCAGCGTCGAACTCGAGGTGCCAGACCGGCCCGATCTGGTCCACCTCCACAACATGACCCACCTCGGCACACCGGTGACCGGCATCCTGGCCGCGAGCGACGATCCCGGCCGGGGCGGTGCCGCCCGGACCCCGAGCGCACTCCACCTGGTGGCCGCCCTGCACCCGACGCCGGCGGTCGGTGGCGTCCCCCGGGACGCAGCCCTCGCCGCCATCGAGCGGCTCGAGCCCGACCGGCGCGGGACCTACGCCGGACCGGTGGGCTTCGTCGACGCGGCCGGGGACGGCCGTTGGGTCATCGGGATCCGCGCGGTGACCGTGGCCGGCTCCGCAGCCAGGATGGTTGCCGGGGTCGGCGTCGTCAGGGGATCGCGCGCCGAGGCCGAGCTGGTCGAGGCGACCCTCAAGTTCACCGCCGTCTTCGATGCACTGGCTCCCGGCCAATCCTTCTCGACCGCCGAGAGCGCGTCGTCCGGGGCGGCGGTGGGCTGAGTCGGGCGGGTCATCCCACCGGATCGCCGCGGACCGGCCGGCGGCCGTACCGGATGATGACCTCGGCGACGAGCTCGGGGGCGTCACGGGCGACGAAGTGCCCGGCCCGTGGCACCGTGATCAGCTCGGCTCCGGGCACCGACCGGGCCAGGGTGCGACCGGCTTCCGGCCGCACGACCAGATCCCACTCCCCGACCACCACTGCGGTCGGGACCCGGATGCGGGCCAAGGCGGCGGTGACCGCCGGGAGCTCGGCGACCAGGGCCCGCTGCTCGATGAGGAAGGTCCTGCGGCGCCGGCGGAGGGTCCTGCCCTCGCCCCCCAGGTCGCCGCGGTCCGGGAGGGCGGTCGAGAGCTGGTCGCGGTAGCGCGCCGGCGCGTACCGGACGAGGGGGCGCAGCCGCGGGAGGACCTCCCCGAACGACACCAGACCGGCCACGGTGAGCACGTCCCCGACGACCGCCAGGTCGAGCGCGCGGTCGACGACGTCCAGGCTGTCCGGGGTGCAGGAGGCACCCACCAGGACGAGCGCGGAGACCAGCCCGGGGTGGGCGTCGGCCAGTAGCACCGCGGCCGCGCCGGACCAGCTGTGGGCCACGATCGTCGCCGGCCCGGCGTCGCGCGAATCGATGAGGCGGGCGACCAGTGCCGCGTTGGCAGCCACCCCGCGCGCCTCTCCGTCGGTCGCCCCGTACCCGACGCGGTCGGGGACCAGTACCCGCAGGGAGGGCTCGAGGAGGCCGACCACCGGATCCCACGACGCGTGGGTGCCCGGTTGGCCGTGGAGCAGGACCACCGGCGGGCCGGACCCCCGGTCGACCGTGGCGAGCACCACCGATCCGCCTACCGACGCGCCGGGACAGGCCACAGCACGCGACTGGTGGGATGGGACGGGGGGCGGGCGGCGGGCAGGACCTGTCGGGTGCCGGTCACGGCACGGGCATCAGGTGCGCACGGCCTGCCGACGGTGTCGGCCGGCACCGAGGAGCCGCTGCACGCCCCACCAGGTCACCAGGGCCAGGGCCTCGACCACGATGAAGGTGGACATCTTGGATTCGCCCTCGACCCGGTCGACGAAGCGGATCGGGACCTCGACGACCTGCGCGCCCTGCCGCTTGGCCTCGTAGGTCATCTCGATCTGGAACCCGTACCCCTCCGCCCTGATCCGGTCGAGATCGATGCGTTCGAGCACCGAGGCGGCGTATGCACGGAACCCGGCGGTGGAGTCGGCGACTCCGAGGCCGAGCAGCGCCGAGGCATAGAGGTTGCCGCCGCGCGAGAGCAGCCGGCGGTGCCAGGCCCAGTTGGGGATCGAGCCACCCGGGACGTACCGGGACCCGATGACGAGCTCGGTCCCCTCGGCCAACGGCGCAACCAGACCGGGCAGCGCCTCCGGCTCGTGGGAGAGATCGGCGTCCATCTCGACGCAGGCATCGAACCCGCGCTCGAGCCCCCAGCGGAACCCGGCGCGGTAGGCACTGCCCAGACCCGACTTGTCGTGGCGTCGGAGGACGTCGATGTTGCCGAGCTCCTTGCCGATCCGCTCCGCCATGTCGGCCGTCCCGTCCGGGCTGCCGTCGTCGACCACCAGAACGGTCGCGGCAGGAACCGCGGCGCGGATCCTGCGCAGCACGTGCTCGATGTTCTGGGACTCGTTGTACGTGGGGAGCACCACCAGGACATCCATCACCGCAGCTTACGGGACGGTCCTGCGTCCAGCCGTGGCACGACGCCGCTCCCGGCCCGGCCGCTGGTCGAGGTCGGCCTCACCGCTCGCCCGGGACGGAGGGGGCATGGGCGGCGCCGTTCCACCCGATCGCCCCTTCGGCGGGGCCGGCCCCGTCGATCCCCTGGACCGGCGCGTCCGCTGCACCGGACGGCCCGTCCGGGTCGCTCGAGGACCGGGTGCGCTCCCAGACCTCACGGAAGACGACCTGGATCGCGCTCCCGACCGGGATGGCCACGAGGGCCCCGGTCAAGGCGCCGAGCGAGGAGCCGAAGACCCCGCCCAGATTGGCCCCGACCAGCACGGCCAACAGCACCCAGAGCGGGTTCATCCGGACGGTCCGGCTCATCACCACCGGGTAGAGGAAGTGGTTCTCGACGAGCTGGAACCCGATGAAGACGGCCAGGGCGATCACGCCGGCGGTCGGTGAGTGCAGCGCTGCCAGCAGCACGCTGGGCACACCGGCGATCAAGCCTCCGACCAGCGGGATCATGGCCACCAGCGCCACCCAGAGGCCGATCAGGAGGGCGAAGGGCACCCCGAGGATGAGCATGGTGACGAAGATGACCACACCGAACAGCCACGAGAGGGCGACGGTCCCGAGCACGTAGGAGGTCACCGAGCGGGCCACCGTGGAGGAGACGTCCTCGATGGCCCGTCGCAGACCGGGGTTGATCGCCCCGAGGAACGCAGCGCGGAGCTGGGGGGCCTCGAGCAGCATGAACAGCGAGAGGAAGGCGATGGTGCTGAGGGCCAGGATGGTCGAGAAGACCGCGGAGGCCAGGTTGGTCCCGACCGACAGCGCAGGCTTGCCGAGACTCTGGGCGGCGGTCTTCAGACGGGGTGCGTTCTTCTGCACCCAGGTCAGGAGGTGGAGGCGCTGGAGGGTGTGGGCGAGCCAGCCGTGCCCCTTCTGGACCTGGTCGACCATGGCCGGCAGGCGTTCGGCCACATGGGTGAGTGTGTTCACGAGGGGGTAGCCGAACAGCGCGAGCAGACCGGCGAAGGCGAGTGCGGCCCCGGCGAAGACCGTGGCCACCGCGCTGCCGCGCCGGAACCGGTGGCGCTGGAGGAAGACCACCGACGGGTTGAGCACGAGCGCGATGAACGCCGAGATGAGGATCCACAGGATGATCTCCCGGAGTCGACCGATGAGCCGGTAGAGGACCCAGGTGGCGATGACGACGGCATCGACGGTCAGGATCGTGCGCAGCGGGATGCCCTTGGCAGACGCCGCCGCGAAGAGCCGCTCCCGGCGGGGGGCGTCGGGACCCACGGCCCGGTCGCGGAGCTCCGAAGGGGTCTCGCTGATGACCGTGGTCGCGCCCGCGACGGTCACCGGAGTGCCCCCGGGGACCGGGGCGGCAGGGGCGGTTCCGGGCGTCCGCCCTCCCGGTGGGAGCTCCTCGCGCGACTCGGCCACGCTCTCAGCATGGCAGGTCCGGGGGGTCGCGCCGTGCCAACATAGCGGTGATGGAGCCCGACCCCACGGCGGAGTCCGACCCCGCGACGGAGCCCCCGCATCGACGCTGGTGGCACCGCGGCCCCTTCGTGCGCCGGGAGGTGCGCCTCAGCGTGGGGACCGTCCTGGTGTTCCTCTTCTTCTTCTACGTCGCCCTCCCCCTCGTCGCCAGCCACCGGCGCGAGGTCGGCGACCTGGCCCATGTCAACGTCACGGCACTGGTGGTCGGCGTGCTCCTCGAGATCGCCGCGCTCGCCGCCTACACCCAGCTGACCCATTCGGTCCTCCCCCCCGGGGGCCCCGGGCGGGTGCGCATCTTCCGCATCAATCTGTCGACCCTTGCCCTGAGCCACGTCTCGCCCGGCGGGACCGCTCCGGGTGCCGCCCTCGGCTACCGCCTCCTGACCCAGTCGGGGGTCTCGGGCGCCGATACCGGTTTCGCCCTCGGGACCCAGGGGATCGGCTCGGCGGTGGTCCTCAACGTGCTCTTCTGGTGCTCGCTCGTCGCCTTCCTGGTCGTCCACGGATTCCACGCCCCGTCCGGCCTCGGCGGGCACGCATCCGAGTCGGCCTCGATCCTGGTCGTGGTGGCCGCCGCTGCCGGGGTACTCCTCCTCGGTGCCTTCGGCGGGCTCTTCTCGCTGCTCACGCGCGGCCAGGAGCGGGCGAGCAGGATCATCCGGCGCGAAGCCGGTCGGCTTCGCTTCCTCGACCCCGACCGGATCACCGGCCTGGTCGAGCGCCTCGCCCAGCGGTTCGCGGTCCTCATGGACGATCGCGTCCTGCTCCGGCGTGCAGTGGCCTGGGCCGCAGCCAACTGGTTGCTCGACGCCGCCTCGCTCTGGGTGTTCGTGGCCGCCTTCGGTCACGTGATCTCACCGATCGACCTGCTCACCGCCTACGGTCTGGCGAACATCCTGGCGGCGATCCCGATCACGCCGGGAGGCCTCGGCGTGGTCGAGTTCGTCCTCGTCTCGATGCTCGCCGGGTTCGGCCTGACCGACGGGCAGGCCCTCTCGGCGGTCCTCGCCTACCGTGCGGTGAACTTCTGGCTGCCGATCCCCTTCGGGGGGTTGGCCTATGCGTCGCTCGAGCTCGAGCGGAAGGCCACCCTGCAGCGCCTCCGCAGCTACGCGGCCCGGTCCCGGGCGTACGCCGGGCGGGTCCGGGACGACGCCGAGGAGCGGACCCTCGGCTGGGTCACCCGCCCCGACCGATCCGCCGCCACCACGTCGGCTGGTTCCGAGGCGCGGATCGCCGCGACCCTGCTTCCGGTCCCGGCGCAGGGGGCGGACCCGTCCACGGCGCCCGGTCTCCCCTCGATCGCCGTTCGTCCGAACGCCGCTGTCGGGCCGGGGCTCGAGGCGCCGACGCTGCAAGGACTGCGTCTCGACGACGCCGCAGGGCGTCGAGCGCCAGCGTTCGGCAGTGATCCTGCAGGTTGAACCCCAGGCTCCCGGGACCGAGGTCCGGTGCGACCCGCCGCCAGGTCCCGTCGGCTCCGAGCTCCCACGAGTTGGCCTCGTCGCGGAGGGCGTCGTCGAGCAGGTCCACCAGCCTGCGCTGGCTGTCGGGGTCCTCGATGGGCACGACCGCCTCGACCCGGCGATCCAGGTTGCGCTCCATGAGGTCGGGTGAGCCGAACGAG
Organism: uncultured Acidimicrobiaceae bacterium; assembly: GCA_963753905.1. Taxonomy (GTDB): domain Bacteria; phylum Actinomycetota; class Acidimicrobiia; order Acidimicrobiales; family RAAP-2; genus Bog-756. The sequence continues at coordinate 1,585,049 of CAVWDZ010000001.1, forward strand.
ACCCGGAGCGGTCGTCCGTGCTCGCCGCCGAACCGGAAGATGCGCGAGTGCTCGAGGAACCGACCGACGATCGAACGTACCCGGATGTTCTCCGAGAGTCCCGGGACCTGCGGGCGCAGGCAACAGAGGCCACGCACCACCAGGTCGATCGGGACGTCGGCGGCCGAGGCCCGGTAGAGGGCGTCGATGACCTCGGGGTCGGTCAGCCCGTTGGTCTTGAGCACGATCCGCCCGAGCCCGCCCGCAGCAGCCTCGGCCTCGATCGCGTCCAGGATCTCGGTGCGGGTCGAGGTCGGCGAGACCACCAGGCGCCGGAATCCGGCCTGGACCCCGGAGCCGGTCAGCAGGTTGAACAGCTCGCCCACGTCCGCGCCGATGTCGGGGGCGGCGGTCAGGAGCCCCACGTCCTCGTACGTGCGCGCGGTGAGCGAGTTGTAGTTGCCGCTCCCCACGTGGCAGTAGCGCCGCATCTGGTCGCCCTCGCGCCGCACGACGAGGGAGGCCTTCGAGTGGGTCTTGAGGCGGACCAGGCCGTAGGTGACCTGCACGCCGGCCTCCTCGAGGGCCCGGGCCCAGGCGATGTTGGCCTGCTCGTCGAATCGGGCCTGGAGCTCGACCACCGCGGTCACCTGCTTGCCGGCCTGGGACGCCCGGATCAGGGAGGCCACGATCGGGCTGTCGTCGCCCGTCCGGTAGAGGGTCTGCTTGATGGCCACCACATCGGGGTCCTCCGCAGCCCGGGCGACGAATGCCTCGACCGACGCGGCGAACGACTCATAGGGGTGGTGCACGAGCACGTCTGCTTCGGCGAGCACCGCGAAGAGATCGGCCCCGGCCGCCAGCCGCGGCACGGTGACCGGGGTCCAGGGCTCGGGCGCGAGGTCGGGCCGTTCGATCGCGCACAGCTGACGCAGCCCTCCGAGATCGAGGGGTACGTCGAAGAGGTAGACGCTCTCCTCGGGCACGCCGACCTCGGTGATCAACATCTCGAGCAGCTCGGTCGAGATGCCGGCCGAGACCTCGAGGCGGACCGCCTGGCCGAATCGCCGGCGGTGCAGCTCGAGCTCGACGGCGGCCGGAAGGTCCTGCGCTTCGTCCTCGTCGACCGAGAGGTCGGCGTTCCGGGTGACCCGGAACACGTGGTGCTCGGCGACGGCCATGGCCGGGAAGAGGCTCTCCAGGTTGGCGGCGATGACCTGTTCGACCGGCACGAGGCGGGTCCCGTCGCGGAGGGCCACCAACCGGGGTAGCAACGGGGGCACTTTGACCCGGGCGATCCTCTGGTCGCCGGTGGCAGGGTCGACCACCCGCACGACCAGGTTGAGGCAGAGGTCGGAGATGTACGGGAAGGGATGGCCCTGGTCGACGGCGAGCGGGGTGAGGATCGGGAAGATCTGTCGGTCGAAGACCGCGAGCAGCCGGTGCCGGTCCTCTTCGTCCAGGGTGTGCCAGTCCGAGACCATCACGCCGGCGTCGGTCAGGGCGGGGGCCAGGCACTCGGCGTAGATCCGGCTCTGGCGGTCGACCAGACGGGTCACCCGGTCGGTGATCGCCGCCAGCTGCTCGGCCGGGCTCAGTCCGTCGGGCGAACGGGTCCGCAGGCCGGCGGCGACCTGGTCCTCGAGGCCCGCCACCCGGACCTGGAAGAACTCGTCGAGGCCCCCGGTGAAGATGGAGAGGAACTTGACCCGCTCGAGAAGGGGGAGGCGGCCGTCCGCAGCGAGATCGAGCAGGCGGGCCCCGAACTCCAACCAGGACAGCTCGCGGTTGATGAACCGCTGGTCGGAAGGGATCGCTGCCGGCCCGGCGTCGTCGGGTGCCCGACCGGCCGTCCCCGCCACCGGGGCGGCACCCCACAGCTGTCCTGCACCGCGGGCACCCGCCGCGGCGACGGCCACCGTCGCCCGGCGCCCGTCGATGCGCTCGTCGTCCCCGCGGAGGGGCCCGACCCGCTCGCCGGCCGCGACCAGAGGATCCGTCATGGCCGCGCCCCCTGCGGCCGGTCGTCTCGGTCACGCCAGGGATCCATCGCCGGCTCATCGTATCCCGCATGGTTCCCGGCGGCCCGGCCCGTCCGGGGCGGCTCCCTCTCCGGCGGACCGGGCACCGGTAGGCTCGCCCCGGTGTCGCCGCTGACCCTCCGCTCCCAGTCCCGCCGGCCGCGGCGCGGGGTCAAGGCCCGCCGCCGCACCGAGCTCGGCCTCCTCGTGGCGGCCGGGGTCATCGTGATCGCGGCATACACCCTGATGATCCTCGGCAACACCTCGAAGGTCCCCGCCGACGTGGTTCCCCTCCTGCTGGTGATCCTGGCCCTCGGGGCAGTCGCCCACGTCGCCAACCGCATCTTCGTGCCCGACGCCATGGCGGTGGTCCTCCCCATCGCCTTCCTGCTCAACGGGCTCGGGTACGTCATGATCCTCCGGATCGACCTCGGGAGCGCCACGAACTACGCCCCGCTCCAGGCGGCATGGACCGCTGCCGGGGTGGGGGCCTACGTGCTGACCCTGTTCGTGATCCGACGCAGTCGCGACCTCGACCGCTACCGCTACCTGCTCCTCGGCTTCGGGGTGGGGCTCCTGCTCCTCCCGCTCGTGCCCCGCCTCGGGGCCAACATCAACGGTGCCAGGCTCTGGATCCAACTCGGCAGGTTCACCTTCCAACCGGTCGAGCTGGCCAAGATCGTGCTCTGCATCTTCTTCGCCTCCTACTTCGCCGAGAAGCGCGAGCTGCTCACCATCCCGACCGCGCGCCTCGGAAACCGCCTGGTCCTCGATCCCCGGCCGATGGTCCCGATCCTGCTGGCCTGGGGGTTCGCGATCGTGGTGATGAGCCTCGAGCACGACATCGGCTTTTCGGCGCTGCTGTTCACCCTGTTCATCGGGATGCTCTGGCTGACCACCGGGAGGACCGGATACCTGGTGCTCGGACTGGCCCTGTTCGCCGTCGGCGCCTATGTGGCGGGCCGCTACTTCTCGCAGACCCACATCCGGGTCGAGATCTGGCTCGACCCGTGGAAGGTGCTCCCCGGAGACCCGGGTCTGCAGCTTCGCCAAGCCTGGTACGCGATGGGGTCCGGGGGCATCGGGGGTTCGGGTCTCGGGCTCGGCTTCGGCGCCTACAGCATCCCCAACGTGCAGACCGACTTCATCTTCGCCGCCATTGGAGAGGAGATGGGACTGCTCGGCTCGACCATGATCGTGGTCGCCTTCCTCCTGCTGGTCGGCGCCGGGTTGCGCATCGCCCAGGTGGCGCGCTCCGAGTTCGCCAAGCTGACCGCGGCCGGGCTCACCATCATCCTCGGCTTCCAGGCCTTCTTCATCATCGGCGGCGTGGTCCGGCTCCTCCCCCTCACCGGGATCACCCTTCCCTTCGTCTCCTACGGGGGCTCCGCGCTCATCGCCAACTACATCCTCATCGCGCTGCTCATGCGCATCTCCGACGAGGGCACCGCCGCCGCCGATGCCACCGAGCAGTCCGCCTACGAAGAGGAGCAGGAGCGGCGGCACCGGCTGCTCACCGGTCGCTGAGTACAGCAGCGCACCGGGTCAGTCGCCCGCACCCCGCGGCTCGACGTCGCCCGAGCCCTCGAGGAGCCGCTCGTCGATGAGGATCGGGACCGGCACCGGCTGGAGGAGGGCGAGGGTGAGGGCGTCGCTCGGCCGACACGAGTGCACCGACCGGGCGCTCCGGCCCCGCAGGTCGAGCTCGGCGAAGTAGACCGCGCCGCGCCGCCCGACGATCCGCACCGCCACGATGTCGACGTCGAAGCGCTGGAGCACCGAGCTCATCAGCTCGTGGGTGAACGGCCGGGGGGTCGGGATACGGCGGAAGGCATGGGACAGGATGACCGCGTCCGAGAAGCCGATCGAAAAGGACAGTTGCCGCCGCGGGGTCTCGCTCTCCCGGAGCACCACGGTCGGGTGCTGGTTGGGCAGGTCGAGGGTGACCGAGGAGACCAGTGCCGTGCGCAGATCGGTCGGGCGCTCGGTCTCCGGAGCGGGCACGGCTTCCAGCGGCGGGTCCGCGGTGTCACCGTCCCGACCGGCCGCCTCGCCGGGAGTGCTCGCTCCGGGCTCTCCGAGCGGCGCCCCGACGGCGGGGCCGACCACCGGGTCGGTGTCGAGGTCGCTCACCGGGCGCTCCGGCGCTGCACACTCGCCACGAGGCCGATCGCGGCCATGAAGGCGATCATCGCCGACCCGCCGTAGGAGAGGAAGGGCAGGGGGATGCCGGCGACCGGCATGATCCCCATGTTCATCCCGACGTTCTCGAAGATCGAAAAGGTGAGCAGGGCGAAGACGCCAGCGCAGAGCAGCCGTCCGAAGGTGTCCTTGGCCTGCTGGGCGACCCGCAGGACCCGCCAGGCGAGGACCCCGTAGACCAGGAGCAGGACGCCGGACCCGACGAACCCGAGCTGCTCCCCCACCGCCGAGAAGATGAAGTCGGTCTGCTGCTCGGGGACGTAGGCCAGGTTGGTCTGGGCGCCCTTGAAGAGACCCGTCCCGAAGAAGCCCCCGTGGGCGATGGCGTTCTTTGCCTGGGTCACGTTGTAGGTCACGTCCTGGCTCGCGCCGTTGGGTGAGATGAAGCTGGTCAGCCGCTGGATCTGGTAGTGCTTGACCAGGCCGAGGTTGATGGCGAGGAACACCACGACCGCCGCCCCGATCACCAGCAGCACGAGGTAGCGCCCCGGCATCCCCGCCACGGCCAGCATCACCAGCAGGATGACCGACATCACGATGGCGGTGCCCAGGTCGGGCTGCTTGATGACGAGGAGGATGGGCAGCGCCGACATGAGCACCATGCGGACGAGATCCCGGAAGGTCAGACCCTCCGGGCGTCGCGTGCAGTAGGTGGCGATGGCCACGATGAGGACCAGGGTGGCGAACTCCGACGGCTGGAGCTGGAGGGGCCCGAGCGAGAACCACCGCTGTGACCCGAGCGCGTGCGACCCGAACGGCGAGAGGACCGCGAGGAGGCCGAGGAGGATGCCCACATAGAGGACCGTGCTGAACTGCTCGAGCTTGCGGTAGTCGAAGAGGGCCACCACCACGAACACGACCAGCGCGATCAGAAAGAAGGCCGCCTGGCGCTTGAGGTAGTAGTGCGGGTCCTCGCCGGCGAGTGCCAGCTTGGCCCTGGTCGCGGAGAAGATCATGACGATCCCGGTGACCGCGAGGAGCAGGGTCGTGCAGATCAGGATCGGATCGATGCGGACCGCCAGGTGGCGAGGGCGCGTCGCGAGGGTGTCGGCTGCGTAGGTCACCAGGTTGCTCCGGCATCCAGGCTACCCGTCGGTCGGTGCCCCCCCGGGGCGCCGCTGGGCGTCCCGCTCCCGTGCCGCCCGCCACATCGCGTCGACCGGGGCGGAGTGCCCTGTCCACCGCTCGACCTGCAGGGCGGCCTGATGGACGAGCATCCCGAGACCGTTGGAGACCGTCGCCCCCCGCTGTCGCGCGGCCTCGAGCCAGGGCGTGACCGGTGGGTGGTAGACGAGATCGACGACCAGCTGCCCCGCGTCGAGCATCGCGGGATCGAGCGGCCAGGACGGAGGTCCGTGGGCCGCGTCGCCCATGCCCAACGGAGTGGCATTGACCACGAGCCGGCAGGACCTCGCGTCCTCGGGAGTACCCACCCGCCCGACCGGGCCGGCCAGGGCCGCTGCGGTCGCCGCCCGCTCCGCGGTGCGGTTGACGACCACCACCTCGGCCGCGCCGGCGTCGGCCAGCGCGGCCACCACCGCCCGCGCTGCTCCCCCGGCTCCGACCACCAGGCAGCGCTGCGCACCGGGGTCGAACCGGTGGGCACGGGCGAGCGCCGCCACGAAGCCGGCACCGTCGGTGTTGTCACCCAGCCAGCCGTCGGCCGTCGCGATCACACAGTTGACCGCGCCGAGACGGGCGGCCGCCGGTGTGAGCTCGTCCACCGCACGTGCCACCGCGCCCTTGTGGGGCATGGTGACCGAGAGCCCGCGGATCCCCAGCGCGCCCGCGCCGGACAGCGCGCGGGCAGCCTCCCCGTCCGCCACCGGGAACCCGACCGAGACCCAGTCGACCGCCAGGGCCGCGAATGCGGTGTTGTGCAGGAGCGGCGAGAGGGAGTGGGCCACCGGGTCGCCGATGACCCCGACCACGCTGGTCGCAGCCGTGATGCCGAAGGTGGACGTTGCCGCGTCCGGCGACGGGTGGTCGACGGGGCCCACTCGCTGCTCGGGGGTCGTCGCCATCCGTGCAGTCTTGCCCGCTCAGCCGAGACCGCGCGCGGCAGCGAGCGCCTCGTTGGCCTGCTGCCCGGCGAAGGTGTCGGAGAATGCCTCGGTGCCGTCCGCCTTGACCACCACGAAGTAGAGCCAGGAGCCGGGGGGCGGATCGAGGGCCGCCTCCAGCGACGCGCGCGACGGGAAGCAGGTCGGGGACGGGGGAAGACCGGTGTGCAGATAGGTGTTGTACGGTGTCTGTGTCCGGAGGTCGGCCGCGGTCACCGGGCCGCCGTCCCGCCCGAGTGCGTAGAGCACCGTCGAGTCCATCTGCAGGGGCATCCCGAGGGCGAGGCGGTTGAGGACGACCCGGGCCACCGGACCGAGGTTCTGGGCGATCACCCCCTCCTTCTCGACGATCGACGCGATGGTGATCACCTGGTACGGCGTGAGGCCCAGACGCGCAGAGCCCGCGGCCAGGCCGACCTGGGCTGCCAGCGCGTCGAACCGGCCGACCATCTCGACGAGCAGGTGGTGGTCGGACTCGCCCAGGAAGACCAGATAGGTCCCCGTGCCGAGGAGCCCGTCCAGGTTGGTCGAGCCGGTGGGCTGCCACGGTGACGGGACGGTGGCGGCGGTGGCGCGAAAGGCGCTGGCTGAATGTCCCGGCACCTGGCCGACCCGCTGGGCCAGCTCGGCAACGGTGAAGCCCGGGGGGATCGTGACCGGGAAGACGTTCGGCCCGGTGGCGAGGATCCCGTTCACGGTGGCGAAGCTCGAGTTGCGCCGGAAGGCGTAGGCACCGGCCTGGACCCCGGGGATGCTGTGGAACTGGGACCAGATCCGGTAGGCGAGCGAGCTGCCGATGACCTGCTTCGCCTCGAGGGTGCCCGCCACCTGGTCGACCCCGGAGCCGGAGGCCACGGTGACCACGACCTGCGCGCCCGGCGGCCCCGAGGGAGAGGCCTCCGACGAGACCCAGAGGAACACCGCGACCAGGAAGGCGACCCCGAGGAGAAGGATCACCAGGACGGCGATCCTCCAGGGACGGCCGCGCAGCCACCGCCGGCCCCGGGGACCGCCGCCACCGCCCGTGGGGCCGTCGCCGTCACCCGGCCGTCCGTAGATGTGGGGGTCGACGGCCACCGCGGCAGATCCGCCGTCGGCTGTCGCGACCGCGTCGGGGCCGGGCGCGAGCGGGACCTGCTCCGCGGACCCCCGGTCCGGGTCGGTCACGATCGAGCGCTCCGACCGTCGAGCCACGCCGCGAGGATGACCGCGGCGGCCGTGCGGTCGACCACCGCACGCCGGGCGCGCCCGCGTGTCCCCACGGCGCCGAGGGACTGCTCGGCGCTCACGGTGCTGAGGCGCTCGTCGAAGAGCTCGACCCTGATGTCCCTGTCCGCGAGCAGCGCCTGCAGGGCGGCGGCCTCGGCCTCCGCCGCGATCGCCGCCGGGCCGCGGCTCCCGTCGAGGGAGAGGGGCAGGCCCACGACCACCGTGACCGCTTCCTCCTCGACGATGAGGTCGACCAGGGTCCGGCGGTCCCGCTCGGCGTCCCCGCTCCGGACCACGGTGCCCCGCGGCGTGGCCACCGTGCCCGCAGAGTCGCTCACCGCGATGCCGATGCGGCGGGTGCCGAGATCGATGCCGACCGCCCGTCCGCGTCGGTTCGGGCCGTCCGTCCCCACAGCCGGTCAGGAGCCCCCGAGCACCCGACGGGCCTCCTCGAGGGCGCGGTCGATGCCGGTCGGGTCCTTGCCCCCCGCGACGGCCACCTCGGGCGAGCCTCCGCCGCCGCCGCCCAGCAGCGGGGAGATCTGCTTGACGAGCCCGCCGGCGTCCACCTGCCCGTCGGGGCGATCGGCAGGGTCGGCCGCCACGACCAGCGAGGCCTTGGCGCCGTCCGGGCTCCCACCGAGCACCACCGCCCGGAGCCGTCCCGACGAGCGGACGGTCTGGGCCAGGTCGCGGAGCTCGTCCGGGCTCAGCCCGTCCCGACGGGCCACCACGGCTCCCGCCGAGGACTCGGCGAGCAGTGTCTCCGCGTCGGCCCGGAGCTCTCGGGCGCGGATCTGTTCGAGCGCCTTTTCGGCGGCGCGCTGGCGCTCCATCAGGCGTTCGATGGCCTCGCCGACGTGCTCCGGGTCGGTGCGCAGGAGGTCGGCCGCCCCGTCGAGCAGCGCCTCCCGGGAGGCCGCCCGCTCGATGGCGCCCATGCCGGTCACCGCGAGGATCCGTCGTGTGTTGGAGCCGATGGACGACTCGGAGACCACCGTGATCGGGCCGATCATCCCGAGCGCGCTCACATGGGTGCCGCCACAGAGCTCGGTCGAATGTGACCCGGCCTGCACCACGCGTACCCGTTCGCCGTACTTGTCGCCGAAGAACGCCAGTGCCCCCATCGCCTCGGCCTCGGCCCTCGAGTGCTCCTCGACCACCACCCTGTCGTCGGTGAGCACGTCGGCGTTGGCCAGAGTGGTGACCTCGGCCAGCTCGGCCGGCATGACCGCGGCGTGGTGACTGAAGTCGAAGCGGAGCCGGTCGGGCGCGACCAGCGAGCTCTGCTGGCGCACATGGTCCCCGAGGACGCTGCGCAGGGCCGCATGCAGGAGGTGGGTGGCGGTGTGGCTGCGCCGGAGGGCCTCGCGCCGGGGGCCGTCGATGGTCGCGACGGCATCCTGCCCGGCGAGGATCTCTCCGGTGACCGTCGCCCGGTGGGAGGTCAGTCCGGGCAGTGCCGAGACCGTGTCGTAGACGAGCGCCGTCCCGGTCTCGGTGACGATGGTCCCGGTGTCGCCCATCTGGCCCCCACCCTCGGCGTAGAAGGGGGTCCGGTCGAGGAACACCTCGACCTGCCCGGCATCCTCGGGCGCACGGTCGGTCAGCACCGCGACCACCCGGGCCGGGGCCGAGTAGCCGTCGGGCCGTTGCCCGACGAAGACGGTCTGGCCCTCGAGGTCGAGGACCGACCGGTAGGCCTCCTCCCCGGCAGGCACACGACCGGCCCGCGCCGCGGCCCGGGCCTGGGCGCGCTGGCGGTCCATGGCCTGCTCGAACCCCTTCAGGTCGACGGTCCGTCCGGCCTCCTCGGCGATCTCGACCGTGAGCTCGACCGGGAAACCGTAGGTGTCGTGGAGCCGGAAGGCCACCTCGCCGGCGAGCCTGTCACCTGCCGCCGCCAGCTCCTCCTCGAGGATGGCCGACCCGGTGGCCAGGGTGCGCAGGAAGGCCTCCTCCTCGCGTGCCACCACATCGGCGACCAGGGCGTGCTGCTCGGCGAGTCCAGGATAGGTGCCGCCGAGGACCGAGACGGCCACGTCCACGAGGCGCGGCGTGAACGGTTCGGTGACCCCGAGCTGGCGTGCCCGGCGGACGGCGCGGCGGATGAGGCGGCGCAGGACGTAGCCCCGGCCTTCGTTCGCCGGCAGCACACCGTCGGCCACCACCATCGACATGGCCCGCCCGTGGTCGGCCAGGATGCGCAGCGCCACGTCGTCCTGGTCGTCCTCGCCATAGGTTCGGCCGGTGATCGACTGGGCCTCTTCGAGGAGCGGCACGAACAGCTCGGTGTCGAAGATCGAGTCGACGCCCTGCAGGACGGGCAGGATGCGCTCGAGACCCGCGCCGGTGTCGATGCTGGGTCGCGGCAACGCGTCCGTCGTTCCGTCCGGATGGCGGTCGTACTGCATGAAGACCAGGTTCCAGATCTCGACGAAGCGCTCTGCGCCACCCAGCGCAGGTCCCCCGTCCTCGCCGTAGTCGGATCCCTTGTCGAAGAAGAGCTCGGAGCTCGGACCCCAGGGGCCGACACCCTCGCCTTTCCAGACGTTGTCGTCGCCCATCCGCTGGATGCGTGCGGTCGGGATACCGACGGCGTCGCGCCAGATGGCCTCCGCCTCGTCGTCGTCCTCGTGCACCGTGATCCAGAGCCGGTCGCCGTCGATGCCCAGGACCCCGGTCACCAGCTCCCAGGCGAACGGGATGGCCTCCGCCTTGAAGTAGTCGCCGAAGCTGAAGTTGCCGAGCATCTCGAAGAACGTGCAGTGGCGCTGGGTGGTGCCGACCACGTCGATGTCGACGGTGCGAAAGCACTTCTGCACCGAGGTGGCCCGGGTCCAGGGCGGGACCTCGTCGCCGAGGAAGAAGGGCTTGAAGGGCACCATCCCGGCGATCGTGAACAGCACCGTCGGGTCGTGCGGGATCAGACTCGCCGACGGAACCGCTGCGTGGCCGCGCTCGACGAAGAAGCCGGTGAACGCGGCTCTGAGATGGTCGGCGTCGCGCGCCGTGCCGGAGGTCACGACCGGCAATCCTACGTGCCCAGGTGAGAGGGTGATTCTCGCCGGGCGTCCGCTCCGATGCCCGGGACGCCGTCGGGCTCGACCGCGCCCGACGCGGCAAGCTGGTCCCAGAGCTCCGACTCACGGCGCTGCTTCTCGGATCGCCCCGAGGCCACCGCGTCCCGCACCCGCTTCCCGGTCTGCCCGGCCACCTGACGGGCCGACCGACCGACCTCCGTCGCCAGCGCCTCGGGTGCCAGCCGTGCCGCGGCCTGCTCGATGGTGTGCCGGACCTTGCGCTCGGCCCAGAGCGCCGAACCGGCACCGGCCACCGCTCCGGTCATCAGCCAGAAGGCTCGCCGCGGAACGACGATCACCGGCTCCGGTCGCGGGGCACGGACGCGCCGTTGCGCGGAGCGGTCTCCCGCGACGCCAATCGACGGATCCCGGTCGCGGCGCCGGCGCGGACGGCGAGGACCTTCACCACCGGATTGGCGAACGCGCGATAGGCCAGACGTGAGGCCGAGTCCACCGTCGCGTGCACCGACTCCGTCGAGTCGAGGACGGCACCGACCCGTTCCATCTCGGTGGCCGCCTGCCCGACCACCCGGTGGGCGTCCGCGACGAGGGGGACGGTCTGCCGGCGGAGCTCGTCGGCCAGCGCGCCGAGCCGCTGCACCTGGCGGCGGAGCGAGGTCACGGCCACCAGCAGGCAGGCGACCGCGATCACACAGGCGATGCTCGCCACCAGGACGGCGATCTCTCCAGCTGTCATGATCGGAGCAGCTTAGATCGCCCGGTCCGCGACCCGGGGCTCCCCCGGCCGGCGCAATGCCCGACAAGGGCCGGTCAGGTCGAGGTCATGCCCACAACCGGCCGGTTGAGGCTGATCCCTCCAGTCGATCCGAAGAACCGCGCGTCGCCGTAGGCGAAGATGCCGCCGTCCGAGGCGACCAGCCAGTAGCCCGTGCCGGTCAGCGAGGGTGCCATGCCGACGACCGGCCGGTTGAGGGTGAGGTCGCCGGTCGAGCCGTAGAACCCGGCGTCGCCGTAGGCGAAGATGCCGCCGTCGGAGGCGACCAGCCAGTAGCCCCTGCCGTCGGGGGTCGCGGCCATGCCGACCACCGGACGGTTGAGGGTGATCGCTCCGGTCGAGCCGTGGAACCCGGCGTCCCCGAAGGCGAAGATGCCGCCGTCGGAGGCGACCAGCCAGTAGCCCCTGCCGTCGGGGGTCGCGGCTATGCCGACCACCGGACGGTTGAGGGTGATCGCTCCGGTCGAGCCGTGGAACCCGGCGTCCCCGAAGGCGAAGATGCCGCCGTCGGAGGCGACCAGCCAGTAGCCCCTGCCGTCGGGGGTCGCGGCCATGCCCACCACCGGCTGGTTGAGGGTCAGGTTGCCGGTCGAGCCGTAGAACCCGGCGTCGCCGTAGGCGAAGATGCCGCCGTCGGAGGCGACCAGCCAGTAGCCCTTGCCGTCGGGGGTCGCGGCCATGCCCACGACCGGCCGGTTGAGGGTCAGGCTGCCGGTCGAGCCGTAGAAGCTGGCGTGGCCGAAGTCGAAGATGCCCCCGTCGGAGGCGACCAGCCAGTAGCCCGGCAGGGCGTAGAGGTACCGGTCGGAGCTCACCTGCGGACTGGTCCCGTCCGGGGAGGTCACCGAGACGTCCACGGTCGCCCCTCCGGCGGGCCCGGCGGGCACGGTGGCCACGATCGATCCCGGCGAGGTCACCGTGAAGGCTGCCGCCGGAACGGAGCCGAAGCGGACCGAGGTCGCGCCGCCGAAGTCGGAGCCGGTGATGGTGACCCGTCCACCCCCGGTGGTCGGGCCCTTGACCGGGACCACCGAGGACACCAGCGGGGAGATGAAGGTGAACGTCGACGAGGGGACCGCTGCGCTCGTGCCCGCGGCCGGACCGGTGGTGGTGACCGTGACCGCCGACTGCTGACCGGTGACCACGTCAGGGGTGGTCACCGTCACCGAGGTCGGTGTGTGCGCGATGACGGACGCGTTCGCACCGCCGAACCGGACGGTCGGTGTACCGGTGCCGAACCCGGAGCCGTCGACGACCACGGTCTGGCCGCCCGTCGCCTTGCCGGACGACGGGGAGAGCGCGGTGACCGCGGGGCAGCCGGCGGCAGATCCGGAGAACAGACCGAGCAGCGAGGCGGCCCGGGGACTCCCCCACCCGGAGGCCAGGTCGTAGCCCGGACGAGCAAGGAAGTCCGTTCCCACAGTCCCCGGGAAGAGGCTGTTGTCCCCGGGCGGGACGATGTCATTGAAGGACGATGCCGCTCCCGCGGAATAGAGCTTGGGTCCGAGCAGTCCGGCCGGGGTGTTGCAGCCCTGGTTGGTATCCGCCACGAGTGCTGCCCAGAGGGGAGCGGACGCGCTGGTCCCCCCCACCGGCGACCATCGCCCGTCGAAGAAGACCACGGCACCGTGGTTCGGGTCGGCCGAAGCGGCCACATCGGGGACCTCCCGGCACTGCTGATTGGCGTGGAGTCCGCACGTGTCGACGGTGTCCGGGATCTGGGCCCCGGGCACCTGCTGCCAGGAAGGAGCAGCGAACACCGTCGAGTTCGAGTTGCCTCCTCCTCCTGCGCCGCCGCTCGTGTTGACGTTGTTCCAGACCGACTCGGTCGGGGCGTTCGGGTTCGCCGCGGTCAGCGAGGTGCCGCCCACGCCGGTCACGTCTGGTTGGTCGGCGGGGTCGTCCACCGCCAGGCCGGTCGCACCACTCCCGGCCCTGACGTCGTAGCAGTCGCTCGAGCCCGAGTCGCCCGATGCGGCAAGCACGGTCTGTCCCTGGGTGGCTGCCTGGGCGAAGAGCATGGTCTCTGCCGCCTGGTCGGTGGGGTCCATGTCCGGCTCGCACTGGCCCCAACTCGTGGAGAGCACCTTGGCCGCGTCATCGTTGACCATGGCTTCGTAGGTGTCGATCGGTCCGGTCCCGACCTGTGGACCCGTGTAGACGAGCACCGACGACGAGGGCGCGAGCCCGGCCACCATCTCGATGTCGAGGGCGGCCTCACCGTCCTCGATCGGCGGTCCTGCGCCACCGTCGACCGTGACATCGGTGACCGGCACGCCGAGCCCGTAGCAGGACTCGTAGGTCTGGATGTCACTCGGGTCGTAGGACTCGAGTTCGTAGACGCCGACGGTCTGGCCTGCCCCCGAACGGCCCTCGCCGTAGAGGGTCGAGAGGCCGTAGGTCGAGGCCAACTGGTTGGCGGTCCACCCGTCGTAGGCGCTCGCCACTCCCCTCGCCTCAGGGCACGGGGACGGTCCGACCTGGAACGGGTGGGTACCGAGCCGTGGCGAGGCGGCGGCCGGTGCCGGTCCAGCAGTCGCACCACCTCCACCCGTGACGATCTGCGGATGGAGGAGCGGGGCGTCGGACAGGCCGATGACTCCCTGGATGCCCGCGGCCAGTGCGGCGGGTACCTCGGGATCGCCGAGCCCGACCCGGGTCACCGATCCGGTCCGCAACCGGGCCTGGACGAGGGGAACCGAGAAGGTCCGCTCCACCTCGGCGGCCGGACCCGAGACCGGGATGAAGAGGCCGTCCGACGCGGTCGGCCCGACCACCAGACCGGTCGAGGAGAGCCAGTCCCGGGTGGCGGTCACCGTCGCGGCATCGGGCCCGAAGACGGCTCCGAACTGGCCCCGCCGGAGGTAGCGGCGGAACTGGGGGCTCCCCGGAGTGGACGCGGACCGCACGAATGCCTCGAGCGCGGCCGGATCGCGCGGACGGAGGACCACCTCGGCCTCGACGGCCGACGCCGGATCGGTCGGGCCCACGACGGTGGCCCCGGAAGGGACGCCGGTGCCGGCTCCCGCCAGACGGACCATCGCGAGCGGGTGCGCCGGGGTCGCGGTCGCCGCTCCGGACCAGACGGCTGCGGCAAGGGTCAGCGCGACGGGCACGACGACGAGCCGCCGCAATGCCAGGCCCCGCACTCTCGACGCCCGCATCCGCTCAGTCTCCCCCATCGACCGCCGGCTCGGGTGCCACCGGTTCGTCCCCGCCTGCCCGCCACCGGCGGAGCCGGTCGGACACCACCGCCTCGTGGCCGCGGTCGCTCGGCTCGTAGTAGCGGGTGGAGGCCACCCCGGCCGGTCGGTACTCCTGGGCCACGAACGCATCGGGATGATCGTGGGGGTACTCGTACCCTTCGCCGTGTCCGATTGCCGCAGCGCTGCGGTAGTGCGCGTCGCGCAGATGGGTGGGCACGTCGCCCCGCGGCCCCTCGCGCACGTCCCGCACGGCGCGTCCGAGGGCGACCGTGACCCGGTTCGATTTGGGCGCGCAGGCCAGGTGCACGACCGCCTGGGCCAGGTTGAGCTGGGCCTCGGGCAGGCCCACGAACTCGACCGCCCGGGCCGCGGCATCGGCCACCACCAGGGCCAGCGGGTCGGCCTCTCCGATGTCCTCGCTGGCCAGGATCACCAGTCGACGGGCGATGAACCGGGCGTCCTCCCCCGACTCGAGCATCCGGGCCAGCCAGTAGAGACCGCCATCGGGGTCGGAGCCCCGCACCGACTTGATGAAGGCGCTGACCTGGTCGTAGTGGTCGTCCTCCCCGTAGTGCTGGAGGCGGGTGTGGCGAGCCCGCTCCACGTCGTCGAGGGACACCGGTCGCCCGCCGGCCAGAGCCAGCGCCACCTCGAGGGTGGTGAGCACCGCACGTGCGTCCCCGTCGGCCAGGCCCACCAGGGCCGCCACCGCCTCCGGGTCGGCCGCGGCCCCCTCGGCGGCCAGGGCGCGGGAAACGACCTCGGACAGCTCCTCCTCGGAGAGTGGCTCGAGGCGCCAGAGGGTCGACCGCGAGAGCAGCGGCGCGTTGACCTCGAAGAAGGGGTTCTCGGTGGTCGCACCGATGAGCACCAACAGCCCCTCCTCGACCGACGGGAGGAGGGCGTCCTGCTGGGAACGGTTGAACCGGTGGACCTCGTCGAGGAAGAGGATCGTGCCGCGGCCCTGCTCCCCGAGCAGCCGCCGGGCGCCCTCGACCACCTCCCGCACGTCCTTCACGCCGGCGCTCACCGCCGACAGCGGGACGAACTGCTTGGCCGTGGCCGTCGCCACCACCGCTGCCAGGGTCGTCTTGCCGGTGCCGGGCGGGCCCCAGAGGATGGCCGAGGTCAGCCGGTCCGACTCGATGAGCGCGCGCAAGGGCGCGCCGGGTCCGATGAGGTGCTGCTGGCCCACGATCTCGTCGAGGGACCGCGGGCGCAGGCGGGCAGCCAACGGGGCCCGCTGCTCCAGGTGCTCACGCGCCGCCCCGGAGAACAGGTCGTCGCCTGCCACCGGTACCGCCTCACTCCGCCGCTGGCAGAGGACGCAACCCGAGCTCGGCGAGCGCGCCGGGCGCGAGGGGCTTCGGGGCGCCGGTCATCGGGTCCCAGCCGGACTGCGTCTTGGGGAAGGCGATGACCTCGCGGATGCTGTCTTCGCCGGCGAAGATCGCGGCCAGGCGGTCGATGCCGACGGCGAAGCCCGCGTGCGGAGGCGCACCGAACCGGAAGGCGCCGAGCAGGAAGCCGAAGCGCGAGGCCACCTCCTCCTCGCCGAGACCGAGGACCGAGAAGATGCGGCGCTGGATGTCGGCCCGGTGCACACGGACGCTGCCCGAGCCGAGCTCCCATCCGTTGAGGACCAGGTCGTAGGCCTGGCTCCGTACCGAGGCCGGGTCCGACTCGAGCCGGTCGATGTCGTCGGGGTGGGGCATGGTGAAGGGGTGATGGGCGGCGATCGGGCGGCCCTCGTCGTCGACCCCGTCGAACAACGGGAAGTCCACCACCCAGAGGTACCGGTAGGGACCCTCGGAGACCGGCTTGCCACCGAGATCCAGCCGCAGCGCGCCGAGCACCGCGCAGGCCTCGCGGTACTGGTCGGCCACCACCAGGACCAGGTCCCCGACCGCGGCCCCGGTGGCTGCGAGGATGCCGCTCCGCTCGTCGTCCGACAGGAAGCGGTCGAGGGGTGAGTCGAGACCGGCCGCACCGTCCTCCCCGTGTTGCACCCGGAACCAGGCCAACCCCTTTGCCCCGAGGGCCTTGGCCCGTTCGGTGAGCGCGTCCAGACGGGAGCGGCCGAGCGATGCCCCGCCCTCGAGCACGATCGCCTTCACACAGGGCGCCCCGAACGCCTTGACCCCGGTGCCGGCGAAGCGCTCGGACAGGTCGACCAGCTCCATGCCGAACCGGAGGTCGGGCTTGTCCGACCCGTACCGGTCGACGGCCTCGGCCCAGGTCATCCGCGGAACCGGTCCGGGTCGCTCCCCGGTGACCGCCTCGGCCGCGTCGAGGACCGCCTCGGACACGTAGCCGAGGATGTCCTCCTGGCCGACGAAGGATGCCTCGACGTCGAGTTGGGAGAACTCGAACTGGCGCTCGGCACGCAGGTCCTCGTCCCGCAGGCAGCGGGCGATCTGGAAGTAGCGGTCGACCCCGGCCACCATGAGGAGCTGTTTGGCCAGCTGGGGACTTTGGGGCAGGACGTAGCAGGACCCCTGGTGGAGCCGGCTGGGCACCGCGAACTCGCGGGCACCCTCGGGGGTGGGCGCCCAGAGCATGGGCGTCTCGACCTCGACGAAGCCCTGCCGGTCCATGGCCGCCCGCAGCGCGCGGTTGACCGTGGCCCGCACCCGGAGGTTGGCCTGCATCCGGGGCCGGCGAAGGTCCACGAACCGGTTGGTGAGCCGCACCACCTCGTCGACCTCGACCCGGTCGTCCACGGCGAAGGGCGGCGGCTCGGCGACATTGAGCACGGTGACCGTGCAGTCGCCGAGCTCGACCTCCCCGGTCGGGAGCTCGGGGTTGACCGTCCCCTCGGGCCGGTGCCGCACCTCGCCCTCGACCGCCACGACGTACTCGCTCCGGACGTCGACCGTTCCCGGCACGACGCACTGCACGATGCCGGTGTGGTCGCGGAGATCGACGAAGGCCAGGTGCTCGCCGTGCTCACGGCGCTTGGCGACCCAGCCGCACACCGTGACCCGGACGCCCACGTCGTCTGCGCCGAGCGAGCCGCACATCCGGTCGCGCATGGTGGTCGCCCCGGTCGACGGGGCTGGCTGCGCGACGGGAGCCTTCGGCGCGTCAGGAACGGTCAACGGTGGTCCTTTCCGGGTGGCAGGCCGGTCACGGGGCCCGGTGCCCGGGCGCGGGATCGGCGGTCCCGCCCGATCGGGTGGCGGCACGCACCGCATCCACTACCTCCGCGACCGGCACGGTGCGCTGGTCCCCGGTTGTGCGTAGGGGTCGGAGTGACACCGTACCCGAGGCGACCTCGTCCGGACCGACGATGAGCGCGACCGCCGCGCCGGACCGGTCGGCGAGCTTGAGCTGGGCCTTCATCGAGCGGTCGTCGAAGGCGCGGTCGGCCGAGAGCCCGGCCCCGCGGAGCGCCGCGGTGAGGTCCCGGGCGGCCGTCCCGCCGGTCGTGTCCACCACGAAGGCGTCGAGCCGAGCCGGGACGACCGGGAAGGAGCCCTCTGCGTCGCAGGCCAACAGGACCCGTTCGATCCCGATCCCGAACCCGATGCCCGGCGTGGGTGGGCCCCCGAGCATCTCGACGAGGCCGTCGTAGCGCCCCCCGCCGCCGATCCCGTTCTGGGCCGACTCGAGGGCGGCGGACGAGAACTCGAAGGTGGTCCGCGTGTAGTAGTCGAAGCCGCGCACCAGCCGGTGATCGAGGTCGTACGGGACCGCCAGCGCGTCGAGGCCCGACCGGACCCGCTCGAAGTGCTCGCGGCAGGGATCACAGAGGTGGTCGACGAGGCGGGGCGCGTCGACCGTCGCCGTGCGGCAGGCCTCGAGCTTGCAGTCGAGGACCCGCAACGGGTTGGCCTCCAGCCGGTCCCGGTGCTCGCCACAGAGTTGCGGTCGGCGCGACGCGAGGTACCCGCGCAGCAGATCGAGGTATGCCGGTCGGCAGACGCCGTCTCCCATCGAGTTGAGCCGCAGCAAGAAGTTGCGCAGCCCGAGCGAGCGGAAGAAGCCGTCGGCGAGCGCGACCACCTCCACATCGAGGTCCGGGTCGGACGGTCCGAGCGCCTCC
Source organism: uncultured Acidimicrobiaceae bacterium (assembly GCA_963753905.1). Lineage (GTDB taxonomy): Bacteria > Actinomycetota > Acidimicrobiia > Acidimicrobiales > RAAP-2 > Bog-756. The sequence continues at coordinate 1,603,596 of CAVWDZ010000001.1, forward strand.
ACCCCCAGCTGATGGTGCTGGCGGTATCGGCCGGCCTGCGGGCGTTCGTAGCGGAATGCCGGGGTTGCGTACCATGCCTTCCACGGCAGCGGCGGACGGTGCTGGACGAAGGCCCGCACCATCGGGGCGGTCCCCTCGGGTCGGAGCGCGAGCAGCCTGCCGCCGCGGTCCTCGAACTCGTACATCTCCTTGCCGACCACGTCACTCCCCTCGCCGATCCCCCGACGGAAGATCGAGGCGTCCTCGAAGATCGGGGTGTGGACGAGGCCGTAGCCGGCCCGTTCGACCTGGTCTGCGAACCGCGCCAGCAGGGCCTCCCAGCGGGTCGACTCGGGAAAGAGGACGTCATGGGTGCCACTCGGGGCGCGCGCCGGCGCCGGCTTGCCGGGCACGAGGGCCTCAGTCCTTCTTGCCGGGGAGGATCCGGTACACGTCGTAGACCGCGTCGAGGTGCCGGATCAGGTTGAGCACCGACTCCAGATGGGCGGGGTCGGCCAGCTCGACATCGAAGCGCATCCGGCTGATCCGGTCGGAGTCGGTCTGGGTGTTGGCGCTCACGATGTTGAGATGGTGCTCGGAGACCACCTTGGTCACGTCGGCGAGCAACCGGGACCTGTCGATGGCCACCACCTCGATGGTCGCCACGAAGACGCCGGAGGAGCGGTGGTCCCACTCCACCTCGATGAGCCGCTCGCGCGACCGGCTGGCGAGGGAGGCCGCATTGGCACAGTCCGCACGGTGGACCGACACCCCCCGTCCCCGGGTCACGAACCCGACGATCTCGTCTCCGGGGACCGGTGTGCAGCAGCGCGAGAGCCGCACCATCAGATCGTCGAGTCCTTCGACGTAGACCCCGACGGCCGAACCCCGGCCCGGCCGGGCCGCGATCGGCTGCTGGCGGGCGGTGACCGGGAGCTGCTCCTCGTAGACCCCGCCCCGCAGATCGCGCAGGATGCGCTGGGCCACCGCGCGAGCCGAGATCCGGTTGTCGCCGATCGCCGCGTGCAACGCGTCGATGTCGGCGTAATTCATGGTGACGGCGAGCTCGGCGAGGGCACGCTCCGAGGCCAGCTTCTGGACGGGGAGACCCTCCCGCCGGAGCTCCTTGATCAGCTCCTCCCGCCCGAGCTCGATGGCATCCTCACGACGCTCGCGCGAGAACCACTGGCGGATCTTGGTCCGGGCCCGCGAGGAGGCGACGATGCCCAACCAGTCCCGGGACGGTCCCGCGGTCGGCGCCTTCGAGGTGAAGATCTCCACCGTGTCCGCCGAGTTGAGCTTGGTCTCGAGCGGGACCAGGCGGCCGTTGACCTTGGCCCCGATGCACCGGTGCCCGACCTCGGTGTGGATGCTGTAGGCGAAGTCGACCGGTGTGGCATTGGCGGTCAGGGCGATGACCTTGCCCTTGGGCGTGAAGACGTAGACCTCGTCCTCCTCGAGGTCCAGCTTGAGCGCCTCGAGGAACTCGATCGGATCGGTCGTCTCGTTCTGGAAGTCGACGATCCGCTGCATCCACTCGATCTCTGCGGTGGTCGACGATGTCTCCTTGGCCAGCGCATGACGCTCCGCCCGCCGGTCGCGCTCGACGAGGTCGGCGCGCGTGGTCGGGGTGCTCCCCGGGGACTTCTGAGCGTGGTCCTTGCGGCCGCCCTCCCCTCTCTTGATCCGGCCCTTGCGCGGTCGGACGACGCCACCGGGCCCGGGATCGACAGCGGGTCCTCCCCCGGTTCCGGGGCGGTCGGGCCGACCGGGGTTCTCCTTGTACCCCCAGTGGGCGGCGATGCCGTACTCGGCCCGGCGGTGCATCTCGTGGGTCCGGACCTGGACCTCGATCGGCTTGCCGTCGAGGCCGATGACCGTGGTGTGGAGCGACTGGTAGAGATTGAACTTGGGCGAGTTGATGTAGTCCTTGAACCGGCCCTGGACCGGGGGCCAGATGGCGTGGATCGAGCCCAACGCCGCCCAGCAGTCCTTGTCCGACTCGACGATCACCCGGATCCCCACCAGGTCGTAGAGCTCGTCGAACTCCTTGCCCCGGACGACCATCTTCTCGTAGATGCTCCAGAGGTGCTTCGGTCGCCCGGTGACCTCGGCGGTCAGGCCGGAGGCGGCCAGGCGCTCACGCACCGAGACCAGGACCCTGGCCAGGAATTCGTCTCGCAGCGGGGCCCGGCTGGCCACCATCTGTTCGATCTCGGCGTAGCGCTTGGGGTGGAGGGTGGCAAAGGCCAGGTCCTCGAGCTGCCACTTGACCTCCTGGATGCCCAGCCGATGGGCCAGCGGGGCGTAGATGTCCAGGGTCTCCTGCGCGGTACGGCGCTGTTTCCACTCGGGCATGACCGAGAGGGTCCGCATGTTGTGGAGGCGGTCGGCCAGCTTGATGATGAGGACCCGCCAGTCATCGGCCATCGCCACCAGCATCTTGCGCACCGTGGCCGCCTGTTGGGCCTCCTTCGAGTCGAACTGGAGACGGTCGAGCTTGGTCACGCCCTCCACGATGAGGGCGACCGAGGGCCCGAAGTCGCGCTCGATGAGCTCGGTGGTGACCCCGGTGTCCTCCACTGCGTCATGGAGGAGGGCGGCGGCCACGGTCTGGGCGTCGAGACCCAGATCGGCGACGATCCCGGCAACCGCGATGGGATGGGTGATGTAGGCCTCGCCGGATCGACGCAACTGGCCGGCATGGGCGACCGTGGCGGTCTCCGCTGCGCGGATGATGATCGAGGTGTCATCCGCCGGGTGCCGCCGGAGGAAGGCGTCGAGCACCGGGCCCAGGAGCTCGGCTTCGGCGGGCGGGAGCGACGATCCGCGGAGCACCGCTCCGCCGGTCCCTGCGGTCCCACCGGCGGGGACTGGTGTGGCCAGAGCCATCCCTACACGGTACCCGGGTGAGCACCCCGGACGGTGCGCCGCTCACCTCGGCGACCAGGGCCGGGAGGTCGCGACGGTCAGCGCCGCTTGCCCTTGCCCTTCCCCTTCCCCTTGCGTGGTCGCGGGGGAGGACGGTTGCCGGCGGGTCGGGTCGAGCCCGACGCGGTCGGACCGGGGCCCCCGGCGCGTGCGGCGCCGGTCGACCCCGCCTGCTTGGCAGCACCGGCGGCCGTGGCGGCGACCGCAGTGGCCGCCGCCGGTCCGCCGGACCGTTTCGACGACTTCCCCTGGCCCGGTCGGATCACCCCGCTCGAGGTCCGGATCTTCGACGAGCCCCGCCCGCTCCCACCCGCGGCGCCGGCCAGCGCCGCGGCGGCGGCCGGGGTGAGCGCGGGCCCGCGTTCGCCCCGTGCCTCGAGACGCTGGCGGATGGTGATGTAGCGGGACTCCCGCTCCTTCATGAGGGCGAGCAGGGGGGAGGCGATGAAGATCGACGAGTAGGCGCCGCTGGTCAGGCCGATGACCAGGGCCAGGCCGAAGCTCTGGAGCGTCTCGGCGCCGAGCAGCTCCGAGCCGATGACCAGCACGGAGAACACCGGGATGATCGCGACGAGCGAGGTGTTGATGGACCGGGCCAGGGTCTGGTTCATCGAGAGGTTGACCATGTCCGAGTAGGTGATCCTGCCCGACGCGCCGAGCCCCTGGGAGTTGTCCCGGATCCGGTCGAAGACGACGACCGTGTCGTAGAGCGAGTAGCCGAGCACGGTGAGCACGGCGATCACCGTGTCCGGCGTGACGAGGAAGCCGAAGATCGAGTAGATGCCGAGCACGATGAGGACGTCGTGGAACACGGCCACGATGGCGGCGACCGCCATCTTGAACTCGAAGCGCACGGAGATATAGGCGGTCACCGCGATGAAGAAGACGATGAGCGCCTCGATGGCCTTGTGGGTGACCTGTGAGCCCCAGGTGGACCCGACCTCGGTGAAGCTCACGTCGTTCGGATTGCCCAGGTGGGCTGCACCTGCCAGCGCGTCCTGCACCTTGGTCTCGATCGCTTGGCGTTCCGTTGGCGACTTCGAGTTGAGGTCGGCGGTGACCTGGATCTGCTTCTGACCGTTGAGCTGGTTGGTGAGCTGGACCACCGTGGGCTGCGAGATGCCGGCCGCCTCGACCGCCGTGGTGGCCTGCGGGACAGTCAGCGTCTGGGACGAGACGATCCAGGACTGGCCGCCCTTGAAGTCGATCCCTTCGTTGAGGCCGCGGACGCCGAGCGAGAAGATCCCGAGGACGATGATGAGGGCGGAGACCCCGAACCACCATCGGCGGTTGCCGATGAAGTCGAAGGAGGTTTCGCCGCGGTAGAGGCGGATGAAGGCGTTGGGCCGCTTCGCCCCGCCAGCCTCGGCCGCCTCCAGTTCGGCGGCGTACGCGAGCTCCTCGTCGAACGCCTCCTCGAGCTCCTCTTCGGGGGACTCGAGCTCGTCGGCAACCTCGTCGACGGTCGTGCCGTCGCCGTCGCGGTCCGGGGTCATGTGACCGCCTCCGCGTGCATACCGAGACCGCGGGCGACCCCCATGCTCCTTGCCTCGGTTGCGGTCCGGCTCCGGCCGAGGAGGATCACGAACGGGCGGGTGAAGAAGTAGGTCACGATCACGTCGAGGAGGGTCGAGATCCCGAGGAAGAGCGCGAAGCCCTGCACCGGTCCGAGCGAGAGCTCATAGAGGATCACCGCGCCGAGGAAGGACACGAAGTCGGCCGCGAGCACGGTGCGGAAGGCGCTCTTGAAGCCGCGGTCCACGCTGGTCCGCACGGTGCGGCCCGAGCGAGCCTCGTCTTTCAATCGCTCGAAATAGACGATGTAGGAGTCGACGGTGATGCCGATGGAGACGATGATGCCGATCACGCCGGCGAGGTCGATGGTGGTGTTGAGGGCCTGTCCCATGATGGCGATGATCGACCAGAGCAGTGCCCCGGTCACAGACAGACCGGCGACCACCACCACGCCGAGGAGGCGGTAGTAGAAGATCGTGTAGAGCATGACCAGGGCCAGACCGAAGAGGCCGGAGATGAGGCCTGCCTGCAGCGACGACTTGCCGAGCGTGGGCGAAACGGTCTGCACGGTCAGACGGTCCAGCTTGACGGGCAGCGCGCCGAAGTTGAGGTCGGCGGCGAGCGTCTTGGCCGTGTCTTCGGTGAAGTTCCCAGAGATCTGCACCTGGCCGTTGAACGGGGTGAAGGCGGTCTGCCCGGGCTGGGTGATCGGGGCGGTGATCACCTGGCCGTCGAGATCGACCGCGATGATGGCGTGGAACTGCTGCATGGCGAGGGTGTCCCATGCCTGGCTGCCCGCCGAGTTGAGGCTCATGTTGACCACCCACTGCCCGCTCTGGACCTGGGCGGTGGCCGAGTGCACCCCGGTGCCCGAGAGGGCCGCCGGGCCGAGGACGTAGCGCCCGTTGACCGCCGCCGCCCCGGTGCCCGGCAGGAGGACCGTCGAGTGTTCCTTGTCGTTGTCCGGGCTCGTGGTCGGGTACGTGGTGAACTGGGGGTCCGGCGGTGGTGTCTTGGTGGCCTGGCTCGTGCTCGTGTCGACCGCGAGGTTGGCCGCGGTGAGCTCTGAGGTCGCCGCACAGGTGGTCGGCAGGGGTCCGGTCGACGGTTGCTGTCCCTTGGCCACGTGGAGGGAATCCGCGTAGCAGAGGGCGGGCCGGAAGAACAGCTGGCCGGTGTTGCCGAGGTTTGCCAGGATCTGCTGCGAGTTCTTGGCCCCCGGAACCGAGACCGCGATCTGGTTCTTCCCCTGGCTCTCGACGGTGGCCCCGCTCGTCCCGTTGCCGACCCGGTCGTTGAGGATGGTCACGATCGTGTCGAGCTCTGCGGAGTTGACCGGTGTGTGGGTCTGGTAGACGACCGAGAGCCCGCCGTCGAGGTCGAGCCCGAGCTTGGGCGACCAGCCCTTGGCCAGGGTGATGCCGAGCAGGATGACCGCGACGCCGACCACGGCAACGAGGCTGATCCAGAGGTTGCGCTTGTCCTTCATGGCTGGTCAGGCGGCCGGGGACCCGTCGGCCCCGGTGGGCTCGTCGTGCCCGTCGTTCTGGTGGTCGCTCTGGCCCTCGGGCGCCTCGTGGGTGTCGTCGTCCACGTCGGAGGCGTCTTCGTCTTCGGCCGCTGCATCGTCGTCTGCATCCTCGAACTCCGTCACGGGTGGTTCGAGCCTGCGGAGGATATAGGGGCGGAGCACCACGAAGGAGGCGCCCACGCTGGTCTCCAGGGTGATCCGGTCACCGTCGATGTCGATCACATGGCCGACGATGCCGCCGGCCGTCACCACCTCGTCACCCACCTCGAAGGCGTTGGACCGCTCGCGGACGGCCTTGGCCTTGCGTTGCTGGGGGCGGTAGATGAAGAAGTAGAAGCCGACCCCGACGATGAGCAGGATGTAGATGATCGACGACCCACTGTTCGTGGTCGTCTTCGACGTCGCGCCCGCTAAGGCCCCGACCAGGCTCGGGACGTCAGGCATCGTGCGGTGGAAGAAGGGGGTCGGCGGTCTGCACAGCGCACCGACTGTAGCCCAGGGCCGCCCGACGGACGGGCCGGCGGCCTCAGTTCTCCCATCGGTCGGCGGTCCGGGCACGCAGCGCGTCGAGCTCCCCGTGGGAGATGGCATCACGGGCCTGGTTCATGAGATCGAGCACGTAGGCCAGGTTGTGCAGGCTGAGCAGGCGCCAGGCCGTTGGCTCCCCGACCGACAGCAGGTGCCGGAGATACCCCCGCGACCAGCGGGCGCAGGTCGGGCAGCGGCAAGAGGGGTCGATCGGGCCGTCGTCGGTCGCGTACACAGCATTGCGGAGGTTGAGCCGCCCGGCGCTGGTCCAGAGGGCCCCGTGGCGGGCCAGCCGGGTCGGGGCCACGCAGTCGAACTGGTCGACCCCGAGGGCGATCGCCTCGAGCATCCCGACCGGGTCCCCGACACCCATCAGGTAGCGGGGGCGATCGGCCGGTAGCCGGGGGACGGTGACGGCGAGGGTCTCGAGCATGGCCGTCCGCGGCTCGCCCACCGAGAGGCCCCCGATGCCGTAGCCGTCGAGGTCGAGGTCGACCGTACGGTCCGCGCTCTCGGCCCTGAGGATGGCGTCGGTCCCGCCCTGGACCACCCCGAACAGCGCCTGTCGCTCCGGCCGGGCCTCGAGACGGACGTGGTGCCGCCGAGCCCGCTCCGCCCAGGCCGCGGTGCGCTCGACGGCCAGCCGGAGCACCTCGGTGGTGGCAGGCAGGGTGGCGCAGACGTCGAGCACCATCTGGATGTCGGCCCCGATCAGCCCCTGGGCCTCGACGGCGGACTCCGGGGTCATCCGGGTGACCGAGCCGTCGTAGACCGACCGGAAGGTGACCCCGTCGTCGTCGACCGTCGGGCGCAGCGAGTGCACCTGGAACCCGCCGGAGTCGGTGAGGGTGTGCCCGCCCCACCCGGTGAAGCGGTGCAGTCCGCCGAGCGCGGCGACCACCCTCGCCCCGGGCCGGAGCAGCAGGTGGTAGGTGTTGGCCAGCACCACCTCGGCCCCGAGGGTCTCGAGGTCGGCGCTGTCGAGCGCCTTGACCGCACCCCTCGTCCCCACCGGCATGAAGGCCGGCACCCGGTAGGAGCCCCGCGGGGTCACCACCCGACCGGTCCGTGCCGCCCCATCGATCGCGGTGACCTCGACCGTCGCCGGGTTCATGCGGGGCCCGGGGCGCTGCGGTCGGATCCCCATCGCGGCGCACCCTTCTCGCCGGCGCGGCCGACCATCATGGCGTCGCCGAAGGAGAGGAACCGGTAGCCGGAGGCCAACGCGATGCCGTAGAGCTCGTGCCAGCACGCTCCGCCGAAGGACTCCACCAGCAGCAGGAGGCTCGAGCGGGGCAGATGGAAGTTGGTGACCAGGACGTCGACGACCCGGAAGCGGAACTCCCCGTGGATGTAGAGGTCGGTCCGCCCGGACAGTGCACCGGTGGCGGCGGCGGACTCGAGGGCGCGCACGACCGTGGTTCCCACCGCCACCACCCGGTCGGCGTCCCGGCAGGCGGCCACCGTGTCCGCCGGCACCGAGTAGCGCTCGGTGTGGATGACGTGCTCCTCGGCGGTCGGTGCGGTGACCGGGCGGAAGGTGTCGAGCCCGATGGCCAGGTCCACCCGTGCCAGGCGGGCCCCGGCCGCCCGGCACTGCGCCAGCAACCCGTCGGTGAAGTGCAGCCCGGCCGTCGGGGCGGCCGCCGAGCAGTCGGCGAGTGCGCGATCGGCGGCGTACACGGTCTGGTAGCGGTCGGGGTCGTCCGGCGGGTGCCGGATGTAGGGCGGGAGGGGCATCGATCCAGCGCGGCCCACGATGCCCGGGTCGAGGAGCCGGACCCTCCGGGTTCCCCGCCCGTCGACCGGGCCACCCACCTCGACCACCGGATCCGTCGAGGTGCGACCGGGCTCCACGAGGAGCGAGCCGGCCGGGAGCCGACGCCCCGGGCGGACCAGCGCCTCCCATTCGTCCCCACCCGGGAGGGGCTCGACCAACAGGACCTCGGCCCGACCACCGCCGAGCCTCGACAGGGTCAGCCGTGCCGCGAACACCCGGGTCTCGTTGACCACCAGCACGTCGCCGGGACGGAGCAGTGTCGGCAGATCGGCCACCGTGGCGTGCCGGGGACCGGCTTCCCCGCCGATGCCGGGGCCGATCAGGAGTCGGGCCGCCGAGCGCGGCTCGATGGGTTCCTGCGCGATGGCGGCCTCCGGCAGTCCGTAGTCGTAGGCGTCCATCGGGGTCCGGCCGGGAGGGGACGGCGTGCGACGGCCGGCCGGACGGTCGAGCCCCGGCAGCGACCGCTGGTCGGGGGGCACGGGCACGGAGCCCATGGTGGCACCGCACACGCCGCGGGCACCACGCCCGGCTGCCGTCAGAAGGAATCGGTCGGCGTGGACGGCCAGAGCTGAGGGGTTTCGCTCGGGCTGATCCCGAGGTGGGCCCAGGCGGCCGGGCCGGGTATCCGGCCCCGGGCGGTCCGTTGGATGAGCCCCTGCTGCAGGAGGTACGGCTCGTAGGCCTCCTCGATGGTGTCGGTCTCCTCGCCGATGCACTGGGAGAGGGTCGTGAGCCCGACCGGGCGACCGGCGTACCGCCGGCAGAGCACGTCGAGGATTGCCCGGTCGACCTTGTCGAGCCCGAGCACGTCGATCCCGAACACGTCCAGTCCGGCGATGGCGGCTTCGGAGGTGATCGTCCCCTCTGCCCGGACCTCGACGAAGTCGCGCACCCGGCGGAGCAGCCGATTGGCGACGCGCGGCGTGCCCCGGGACCGTTCGGCGACCCGGCGGGCCCCGTCGCCGTCGATGGGCACCCGCAGGAGACCCGCCGAGCGGTGCACGATGGCCTCGAGTTCGTCGACGCCGTAGAGGTCGAGGCGTCCGACGAAGCCGAAGCGGTCGCGCAGCGGTCCGGCCACCAGTCCGGTCCGCGTGGTTGCGCCGATGAGGGTGAACCGGGGCAGGTCCAGCCGGATGCTCCGGGCCGTCGGACCCTTGCCGATGAGGATGTCGAGCTTGAAGTCCTCCATGGCCGGATAGAGGATCTCCTCGACCGAACGGTGGAGGCGGTGGATCTCGTCGATGAACAGGACGTCCCCCTCCTGGAGGTCGGTGAGGAGGGCGGCCAGGTCGCCGGCCCGGACCAGCACCGGACCCGACGTGACCCGGAGCCCCACGCCCATCTCGGCTGCGACGATGCCGGCCAGCGAGGTCTTGCCGAGTCCCGGCGGCCCGGCGAAGAGCAGGTGGTCGACCGCCTGGTCGCGCCGCAGTGCTGCCTCGACGACGATCCGGAGGTGCTCGGTGAGCTGGCCCTGCCCCACGAACTCGTCGAGGGTGCGCGGTCGGAGCCCCACCTCCTCGACCTCCTCGACGGGGCCGGCGGTCGGGTCGACCGGGCGACGCGGGTCCTCGTCCAGCATCGCTCCCCCACCCGGCGGAGCCAGCACCTCGCGGCGGGCCTCGGCCGTCATCGGTGGTGGGCCAGCTCTCGGAGGGCGGCGCGCACGAGCTCCTCGACCGGCACGTCCTCGTCGGCGCCATCGAGCGCTCCGCTGATCTCGTCGGGGCCGTAGCCGAGCTCGACGAGCGCGGCCCGTGCCTCGCCGCGGCGCGTGCCCGACCCGGGCGTACCGGCTCCGTCCCCTCCGAGCTCCGGCAGATCGAGCCGGGCCTTGAGCTCGAGCAGGAGGCGGGCCGCAGTCTTCTTGCCCACCCCGGGCACGAGACAGAGGGTGTCCACGTCGTCCTCGAGCACCGCCGTCGAGAGCGCGGCCGGCGAGAGCGAGGAGAGGATGGCCAGGGCCAGCGCGGGCCCGACCCCGTGCGCGCCGAGCAGGGCCTCGAAACACCGTCGCTCGTCGGCGTGGGCGAATCCGTAGAGCACGATGGCGTCCTCGCGGACGTGGGTGTGGACGTGGAGGAAGACATCACTGCCGACGGTGCCGAGGGATGCGAGCACCGACGTCGGGACCGATGCGCGGTACCCCACGCCGTGGACGTCGACGATCACCTCGCCCGTCGTCGGTCGCTCGAGCAGCGTGCCGCGCAGGGATCCGATCACGGCACGCCCCTCATCGCGCGCCTCCGCTGGACGCGGCCACCGCCCGTCGGAGCGGTTGTCCGGTGAGATGGCAGGCGGCCAGGGCCAGCGCGTCGGCCACGTCGGGTGGGCGGGGCGGCTCGACCAGACCGAGCACGGAGGCAACCATGCGCTGCACCTGTTCCTTGGTTGCACCGCCGAACCCGACCAGTGCCTGTTTGACCTCGTTGGCCGTGTACTGGGCCACCTCGCAGCCCGATGCGGCCGCGGCCGCGAGCGCCACCCCGGCGGCCTGTCCGGTGGCCATGGCCGTGCGCGCGTTCATCTGGAAGAAGACCCGTTCGACGACGACGGCCCCGGGGCGGTACTCGTCGACGAGGGCGCGCAGCTCCTCCGAGAGCGTGTGCAGGCGATCGGGCAACGGCATCTCCGGCGGCGTGGTGACGACACCACCGGCCACCGCCGCCAGGCGGTCCCCGCGGCGGGTGACCACGCCGTAGCCGCAGCGCGACAGTCCGGGGTCGATCCCGAGGACGAACATGCGTTCGACAGTAGCCTGCAGCGCGAGTGGGTGGGGTGATCCCCCGGCGGCCGGCCGGGGAGCGCCGGGGACGCGGGAATCAGCCCTCGTAGGCCGCCATGATCTCGTCGGGGATGTCGAAATTGGCGTAGACGTTCTGCACGTCGTCATGGTCGTCGAGCGCTTCGATGAGGCGCAGGACCCGCTTGGCCTCGGACTCCGAGGCCACCTCGACCGTCGAGGTGGGGACCATGGAGAGCTCCGAGGCACCCGGCTCGAGGCCGGCCTCCTCCAAGCCGGCGCGCACCGCCATCACGTCGGAGGGCGCGCTCGTGACCAGCCATCGCTCGCCGTCGTCGGAGAGGTCCTCGGCGCCGGCCTCCATGGCCACCTCGAGGACCCGCTCCTCGTCGGAGCTGTGGGGGACGGGGATGATGCCCTTTCGTTCGAACTGCCAGCTGACCGCACCGGGTTCCGCCATGGTGCCGCCGTTCCGGTTGAAGAGGTTCCGGATCTCGGCACCGGTGCGGTTGCGGTTGTCCGAGAGGCACTCGACGATCACGGCCACGCCGTCTGGTGCGTAGCCCTCGTAGGCGATCGACTCGTAGCGAACGCCCTCGAGCTCGCCCGATCCGCGCTTGATCGCCCGTTCGATGGTGTCGATCGGTACCGACGCATCACGGGCCTTCGTGTACATCGTGCGGAGGGCGGCGTTCGCCGTCATGTCGCTCCCCCCCTCGCGTGCCGCGACCTCGATCTGGCGGATGAGCTTGGCGAAGACCTTGGCCCGCGCCGCGTCCTGCGCCCCCTTCCGGTACTTGGTGGTCGCCCATTTGGAGTGTCCCGACATGGCCTAGCGCCTCTCCTCCTTGGTCATCTCCACGAACAGGCGGTGCAGTCGACGGTCCGCGGTCAGCTCCGGGTGGAACGCGGCCACGAGCACCGGTCCCTGCCGGCAGACCACCGCTGAGCCCGTCGCCCCCCCACGGTCGGTGCCGGCGGGGCGGGTACCGCCCACATCGGAGAGCGTAGCCAGCACCTCGACCCCCGGTCCCCACGCCTCGACCAACGGGGCACGGATGAACACGGCCGGCAGGGGCTCGGCCCCGAGACCGGCCACCGTGACCGCGGTCTCGAAGGATGCGGACTGGCTGCCGTAGCCGTTCCGCCGGATGGTCAGGTCGATGGCTCCGAACTGCCGCTGGTCGGGCCGCCCGTCGAGTACCCGTCTGGCCAGCAGGATCATCCCGGCGCAGGTGCCGAACACGGCGAGGCCGGCGACGAGCGCCTCGGCCAGGGGGTCGAACAGGCCGGACGTGCCGAGCAGCAGGGACAACGTGGTCGACTCGCCCCCCGGGACGACCAGTCCCGAGAGGTTCTCGAGGTCGGCCGGCGCCCGGACCTCGCGCACCGGCTCCCCGAGCTCGGCGAAGGCGGCAGCGTGCTCCCGCACGTCACCCTGGAGCGCGAGTACCCCGATCGTCATCGGCCGAGACTGCGTCTGAGACGTGCGGCGCCCGGATCACCAGCCACGATCGGCCAGGTGCACGCCGAGCGTGCCGATCTCCTGGCCGGCCATGGCCGCGCCGAGTCCCGTGGAGACCTTGGCCACCAGGTCGGCGTCGGAGTAGTGGGCCGTCGCCTCGACCACGGCCCTCGCCACGAGCGGCGGATTGGCGCTCTTGAAGATGCCCGAGCCCACGAAGACGGCCTCGGCCCCGAGCTGCATGACCAGGGAGGCGTCCGCAGGAGTGGCGATGCCGCCGGCGCAGAACAGCGGTACGGGCAGGCGCCCGGTGGACGCGACCTCCTGGACCAGGCCGATGGGGGCGGCCAGCTCCTTGGCCCAGCCGTAGAGCTCGGCCGAGTCCGCCTCGGTGACCTTGCGGATGTCGCCGAGGATCGACCGCAGGTGCCGGACGGCCTCGACGATGTTGCCTGTGCCGGCCTCGCCCTTGGAACGGATCATCGCTGCGCCCTCGGAGATGCGCCGGAGCGCCTCGCCGAGGTTGGTGGCGCCACAGACGAAGGGGATGTCGAACGCCCACTTGTCGATGTGGTGGGCCTCGTCGGCCGGCGTCAGGACCTCGCTCTCGTCGATGAAGTCGACCCCGAGGGCGGCCAGCACCTGGGCCTCGGCGAAGTGGCCGATGCGCGCCTTGGCCATCACCGGGATGGTCACAGCGGCGGTGATGCCCTCGATGAGGGCGGGGTCGCTCATCCTGGCCACGCCGCCGTCACGGCGGATGTCGGCAGGCACCCGCTCGAGCGCCATGACCGCGACCGCGCCGGCATCCTCGGCCACCTTGGCCTGTTCGGCGTCGACCACGTCCATGACGACCCCGCCGCGCAACATCTCGGCGAGGCCCCGCTTGACGGTGAAGGTGCCCCTCGGACGGTCGGGGCTCGGAGAGGCGGTCATCGCTCCATCCTACCTGCGGGTCCTGGACCTCCCCGCCCGCGACCGTGCCGCCAACCCCGTGGGGTGGCGGCACGCTCGGGACTGCTGTCCGGTGGGTGTTCCTAGTGTGACTGGAGGATCGCCTCGGCCTCGATCTCGATGTCGACCTTCTTGCCGACGACGAGCCCGCCTGCCTCCATGACCGCTCCGAAGGCCACGCCGAATTCCTCGCGGTCGATCGAGGCTTTCGCGCTGAAGCCCACCCGGTGGTTGCCGTAGGGGTCCTTCACGACCCCCTCGAGCTCGGCGTTCAGGGTCACCGGCCTGGTCGTCCCGCGGATGGTCAGGTCGCCGTCCACCTTCCAGTGGGTCGCGTCCACCGGGCGGATGGCCGTGCTCACGAAGGTCCAGGTCGGATGATTGGGTACGTCGAAGAAGTCGTTGGTCCGGAGGTGGTTGTCCCGATTCTCGTCGCGGGTGTCCACGCTGTCGGCTTCGATCGTGACGGACACCGTCGAGTCGACCGGGTCCTCGGCGAGGTCGAGCGTGCCCTCGAACCGGTTGAACCCGCCGCGTACCTTGGACACCGCCATGTGCCGAACCGCGAACCCGATTCGGGTGTGGCTCGGATCGAGGCCGTAGGTGCCCACAGCCGGGTACTCGGTGCCATTGACGGTCCTGCTGGTGACTTCTGCGGTCTCTGCCATGTCTGCTCCTTTTGAGGTCCGGTGATGCGCCTGAGGCGGGCATCTCTGTGCTTGCACAAACAACTATATCACACTTATTTGCAGTCGCAACTATTTCTTCGGCCCTGTAAGCTGCGGCCATGGCATCGACAACGGACACACGGGAGCCAAACGACGAGCGGCTCACCACGGTCGGGCTGCTCTTCGAATCGGCCGCCGGGCTGCGACGCCTCTTCGAGCGGCGGCTCGAGCCGGACAGCCTCGCCTCCAACCAGTCCTTCGACGTCCTCATCCGGCTGGCCCGCACCGAGGGGAACGCGCTCCGGATGAGCGAGCTCGCCGCCCAGAGCTCCCTTTCGCCGAGCGGGCTCACCCGCGCGGTCGACCGCCTCCAGGATCAGGGGCTGGTGACCCGGCGTACCTGCCCCCAGGACAAGCGCGGATCCTTCGCCGAGCTCACTCCCGCCGGCCGGGAGATGATGGAGCGGGCCATCCCGGAACACCTCGCCCAGATCGACGAGCTCCTCAGCCGGTTGTTCTCCGTCACCGAGGAGGCCCAGCTGGCAGCGCTGCTGCGACGCCTGCGGGACCACGTGCTCGAGCAGAACACCGGCGCGGGCTGGGCCTGCGAAGCTGACGACGAGATCGTCATCTGCCCCACCGCGCTCTGAGCGAACCCGGGTCGGAGCCCTGGCGGGCCGATCAGTCGAGAGAGAGGGCGGCGACCCGCACCCTGGTGTCGTCGAGGTTCCCGTCCGACGACTCGACGAAGGACGACCCGGGCATCGGGTCGACCCAGAGCCATCGGGTGAGGGCGGCGAGCCGTCCCGTCGACGGTGGCCATCCGTCCGCCCGGGAGTCCGACCCGAGCATGGTCCGGAGCGCCGAGCAGATGCCGGGTGGATAGCGCACCACCGCGGCCGCGCGCTGGTCGGCGGAGAACTCGCGGCCGGGTCCGATCAACCGGTGCACGGTCCGGACGCCTGCCGGGGTGCCCCGGACGACGGTCCACGGCACGGTGACCATCACGGCCACCCCGGCCAGGACCGTGTCGTGGCGCTTGATGTGCACGAGCTCGTGGGCCAGCACTCCCTCGAGCTCGACCAGACCGAGGACCCGGTCGAGGGCGCTCGTGACCACGAGGGTCGCCGAGGCCGGGTCGCGGCCGATGGCCATCGCATTGGGGACGCCACTCTCGACGACGAGCACGCGCGGCCGGTCGAGTCCCATCGTGGCGCAGAGTCCGTCCACCAGGTTGTGCAGGCGGGGATGCTCCCATTCCTCGCTGGGCCGGGCCCCGAGGGACCGGGCCACGGTCCCCGGCGCCCACCGCCAGACCAGCGCGGCAACCGTGACCACCGACACGACGAGCACCCCGAGGGCCACCAGTGGCTGACCGGCGGCGAGAAGGGCGGCGGCCAGCACGATCCCGATGACGGTGCCGGGGAGCAGGCACAAGGTGAGGGCCCGCCTGCGGTTCGCCGTGATCGCGGCCGCCTCCGCGAGATCGGCTGACCGGTCCGCTCTGGGCGCGGGTACCGCTGCGACCGCACTCGCGGTCTGGCTCGGCCCGGTACCACTGCGCCGCGGTTGCGCGTCCCCGGGCCCGGCGGGACGCCGGCCTCCCGGAGCGCCGCGGGACGTACCCCCGCCGGATCTCCCACGGTTGCCGGCCCCGGAGGTACCACTGCGACCGGCTGGGCGGGCTCCGCCGCGACCGCCGCGACCCCCGCCACCCGAGGAGCCGGTCCCGGAGGAAGAGGAACCGGAGGACCCGGAGGACGAAGAAGACAAACCGGAGGACCCGGAGGAAGAAGAAGAGGAAGAGGAGGAAGAGCGGGGCCCACGGCGACGGCGGCGGTTGCCGGATCCACTCCCGGACGGGCTGCCGGAGCCGGCCGATGACCCCTGGGGTGGAGGCCCACCGGCGGGAGGGCTCCCGGGTGGGCCGGGCGGGCCTGGACGATCCGGGGCGTCGTTCATCGTCCGAGCAGTGTACGGCCGCTCAGCGGCCGGCCCCGACCATCACGGCACGGTAGATCTCCTCGTACCGCCCGGCCAGGACCTCCATCGACCACCGCTCGGCTCGTTCGGACCCGCGGTCGAGCCAGGCGCCACGGTCCGGCGGGGACCCGACCGCAGCCCCTGTGTGCGCGGGCGGAGCGAGGCTGCCGTCGAGCACGCCGGCCAGGGCCGCGGCCAGGGCGCCGGCCTCCCCGGGTGGCACGAGCACGGCACACCCGCCGCTCGCGGCCCGATACCCCTCGATGTCGCTGGCAACGACCACCGCGCGGGCGGCCATGGCCTCGAGCAGCACCATCCCGAAGGACTCGCCCCCGAGCGACGGGGCGGCCAGCACGTCCGCGGCCGCGAGCCGCCGGAGCTTCTCCTCCTCTGTCAGCACCCCGAGCCACTGCAGGGTGCTCGACTCGGGATGACGCCGCCGGAGGGCCGCGGTCTCCGGACCGTCCCCTGCGATCCAGAGGATCGGAGCTGTGGCATCCGCCAGCGGATCCCGCTCGCGGGCGAGGCACGCCGCCGCCTCGAGCAGGACCTGCAATCCCTTGCGCTCCTCGTGCCGGCCGAGGAAGAGCACGGTCGGACCGGTGGTGGGCCAGGGTTCGACCCGGCGGTAGCGGTCGACCTCTACCCCGTTGAACAGCACCTCGTAGGGTCCCGGGAGGGCTCGCGAGGCGGTGGCGGCGGCGGCCTCGGAGACGGCACAGCGCGCCGCCAATCGACGAGCACCCATCCTGGCCAACGGGCGCAGCAGTGTGTAGAGGACACTCGCCCCGCTGCGGTGGAAGGTTGCCACGACGGGCGGTATCCGCCCGGCGGCCAGGACTCCGTAGGGCAGGCCGGGGGCGAAGGGTTCGTGGAGGTGGACCACGTCGGCACCGAGGGACCGCACGGCCCGGACGGCCCGCCGCACGGCAGCGGGCGAGACGGTGACCGGGGCGACCGACCCGTTCGCCCGGACGGAGACCGCGTGTCCGGTCGGCACCAGGGCGATCCCGGCGGGCGCGTCGGCTGGCGCGTCGAGCGGCGCGAACACGGTGACCTCGTGCCCCCGCCCGCCGAGGCTGCGGGCCAGGCCCAGGACCTGGCCCTGGACGCCACCGGGTCGGGAGAGGCTGTAGGGGCAGATCAGGGCCACCCGCAACGCCGGACCCGGCGCACCGCCTCCGGCCACCGACCGGTCAGTCCGTCATCGAGCGGCGGTGCCGGCGCCTGCTCCACTTGACGCCGTACATGGCGTCGTCGGCCCGACTCAGCAACTTGGACGGATCGGTGTCCGGATTGTCGGCGAAGACTCCGCCCACCGAGGCCTCGGCCACGAGGGTCCGCCCTTCGATGCGGTAGGGCCGGGCCAGCGCCTCGGAGATCCGGTCCCCGATCCGGAGCATCTCCTCCTCGCCGCTCTCGACGTCGCAGACGATCACGAACTCATCGCCACCCAACCGGGCAACGGTGTCCGAGGGCCGGACGATGGCGGAGAGCCGACGGGCCACCGCGACGAGCATCTCGTCACCCACCTCGTGGCCGAGCTCGTCGTTGATCTCCTTGAACTCGTCGAGGTCGAGGAGGTAGACCGCCACCCCGCGGTGATCGGCCCCGGCCCGCCCCGGCTCGCCGGCCTCGACGCTCCTCGCCAGGCTGTCGATGGCCTCCTGGAGCCGCTCGGCCAGCAGGGCCCGGTTGGCCAGCCCGGTCAGGGGATCGTGGAGGGCCAGTTCGGCGAGGCGCTCCTCGTTGCGCTTCTGTTCGGTCACGTCGTGCATGGCGACGACCGCGCCGAGCTTCCAGCCGTCGTCGTCGACGAGGGCCTGCCCGTTGACGCTCACCTTGCGGTGCCCGCCGTCGTCCGACTCGAGGAGGATCTCCACGTCGCGGAGACGCTCCCCCGACATGGCGAGGAGCAGCGGGTTGTCGGCCGACTCGAGTTGAGAGCCGTCCGGACGCCGCAGCCGACTGCTCGACGGGAGCCGCCCCACTGGCTCTGCGTCCTCCGTCAGGCCGTGGAGCCGCCGGGCCGCCGGATTGAACACGGTGATCCGTCCCTCGGCGTCACAGGCCACGATGCCCTCGTCGAGGGTGTCGAGCAGGACCTGGAGGAAACGCTCCTCCTGGTGCAGGGCGTAGGCCGCGGCACGTTGGCCGGTGATGTCGCTGATCGATCCGACCGCTCCACCGACCGTGCCGTCGGGCTCGATGATGGCCGCCGCGTTGACCCGGACCCACCGGGACGGCCCCTCACGGTCGCGGAAGCCCAGCACGACGCCGACCGCCCGGCGGCCCCGTCGCAAGCTCACCAGCACTGGGTGATCCTCGTCGTCGACGGTCTCCCCGTCCTCGTCGAACAGGTCGAGCCCTTCGGCCCGCTGCAGCTGGAGCACATCGAGGAGGCGGCGCCCGAGCAGCCGGATCCGAGGGACCGAGAAGAGCACCTCGAACGCCTCGTTGACCCGGACGATGCGGCCGGCCGCGTCGATCATGATCAGACCGTCGGCCAGTGACTCGACGATGACGTCCTGACGCCGGTCGACCGCGCGCACCCGCTGTTCGAGCTTCTTCCGCTCGGTGATGTCGCGGATGTTGAGCACGATCCCACCGATTGGGTCGCCGAGGTGATTGGCCGCGACCACCTCCAAGTCGATCGGGCTCCCGTCGGCACGGGTCGTCTCGAGCTCCAGGGAGAGGGAGAGCCGCCGTCGGGCCACCAGATCGTCGAAGAGCGAACGCACCGGGTCCACGCTGAACGAGTCGAGGAGCCGGAAGGCGTCCTGACCGATCGCGTTGCTGATGTCGTACCCGAGCAGCGTCTCGGCCGACCTGCTCACGAAGACGAACCGCCCTTCGGCGGAGACCACGGCGACCACATCGGACTCGTGTTCCTCGAGCGTGCGGAACCGGAGCTCACCCGTCGGACCCGACCCGTTGCCCGCGTAGGCCCCGTTGGCGGCCGTGGGGCCGGCGTCCGGCACCGGGACCGGCGGGACCGCGACGCGCCGCTCCCCGTCGTCGCTCAGTCGAGGCGCGGCGGTTCCCTGCTCGGTGGCGCGGGGGATGTGCTCCGCGCTCACGCCGGTATCCCGTCCGCGTCCCGGGTGGTCACCGGCCGGTCGACCAGCCACAGCGGCTGGAACACGTGCCACTGTTCGGGGGCACGCCGGATGAGGCCCTCGAGCCGGGTGGCGATCTCCTGGGTCAACCGGGCGACGTCGGTGCGCAGGGTGCCGGTCCGGGTGGTGTCGAGCGGCGGTTCCACGACCGCCCGGTGATCGCGTCCCGGTCCGCTGTAGACCGCACCGGTGACCAGCACCGCGCCACTGCGGAGGGCCAGCGTGGCCGGGCCCGCCGGCATGGTGGTCGTCTCGCCGAAGAACTCGACCTCGATGCCGGTTCCCTCGATGTCGCGGTCGCAGAGGAGGCCGACTAGGCCCCCGTTCCGCAAGGTGGTCATGAGGGTCCCACCCGACCGGTGGTCAAGTGGGACGATGGTCAGGCCCATCGCCGCCCGCTGTTCGACGAAGTAGTCGAAGAGCTCGGGCGGTTCGAGGCGCTCGGCGACGGCCGTCATCGGGAGTCCCTGCGTGGCGAGAAAGGCACCCCCGTACTCCCAGCTCCCTATGTGCGGTAGCGCCATCACGACACCCTTGCCTCGGGCCATCCCTTCGTGCAGGTGCTGGAGGCCGTCCACGTACGTCCGCCGCACGATCTCGTCCGGCGGCGTGCTCCCGATCCTGGCCCCTTCAACCCAATACCGAGCGTAGGCCCGAAACGCGCGCCGTGCCCACTGGTCGAGCAACTCACTGTCGTCGGGGCCTGCGCCGACGACCCGGCGGAGGTTGACGGAGATCATCGCCCGGTGCTGGCGGCGCACCCGGTAGAGGGTGTCCCCGACCATCGAGGCAGCCCGCAGCGCGACCGGTTCGGGCAGCGCTGCGATGCAGCGGCCGAGGGTGGTGTACGTCCGGAGGAGCAGCCGCCCGTTCCTCACCGGACCTCAGCCCCGAACGATGCGGCGGTGAGAACGCTCAGGCGTGACGCCGGCCGGCGCGCTGGCGGAATCCCTGGCGGGCGTGCCTGGCCCTCCACGTCCGGCCGGACCGGCTGGCCAGCTCCCCCTGTCGACGGGCACGCCAGCGGGAGGGGAACGACGAGCCGGTGCGTCCCCCGATCCTGGCAGTGGCCCGGGGACGCCGCGTGCGCCGGACGGTCGCCTGAGCCGGCGGAGGTTCGGCCAGGTGCCAGACCCGGGCGAACCGCCCGGCTGCAGTGGCCAGGGTGAGTGCGAGCATCACCCAGAGCACCGGGACCAGGAACGAGGCCGAGAGGAACCCGATGCCGAGGAGGATCATCCGCTCGGCCCGTTCCATCAGACCGCCCTTGGCCGAGATGCCCAACGACTCGGCCTTGGCGCGCTGGTACGAGACGAGCGAGGTCGCCGCGAGGATGGCGAAGGGCAACAGCACCAGATGCCCGGGATGGACCGTCACCAGGTACCAGGCAACACCACCGAGGATGAGTGCGTCCGACACCCGGTCGGTGACCGAGTCGAAGAACGCCCCCCGCACAGACGAGGTGCCCGATGCCTTGGCGACCGGGCCGTCCAGGAGGTCGTGCAGGCCGGTCAGGATCAGCAGGACGATGGCAAGGTGCAGATGCCCGGACCCGACCGCCACCGCGGTGGCCGCTGCCGAGATCAGGCCGGTGGCCGTCAATACATCGGCGGTCACCCCCATCCGATGCAGCTTTCGCCCGACGGGTCCGGTCCCCCGGTCCACCGTCACGCGCCATCGCCCGTCGAACATCGGTTCCTCCAGAAGGTCCAGCTCAGCGTACCACCTGGCCGCTCGGGACCCCGCGCTCGGTCAGGGACGCGGACCGGGGTCTCGTCGGGCCCACACGGTGCTCACGGAGCGCCCCGTGGCCAGGCGGCCTGCAGGCGCTCCCAGCTCGAGGCGAGCGTCTCCGGCAGGACCCGCGTCTCGGACACCGAGGTCATGAAGTTGGTGTCACCGACCCAGCGGGGCACGGCATGCAGATGCAGGTGCTGCGGGATGCCTGCTCCCGCGGCCTTCCCCAGGTTGGCACCCAGGTTGACCCCCTCCGGGTGGTACGCCGCCTCGAGCGCAGCCACCCCGAGGCGGAGTGCCGACCACAGTTCGGTGCCTTCGTCGTCGGTCAACTCGGCCAGCGTCCCGACATGCCGGAGGGGGACGGCCATCAGGTGCCCGCTCGCGTAGGGGTACGCGTTGAGCACGAGCAACGTGGTGGCACCCGCCCAGAGCACCCCGTTGTCGACCGACGGTGGACCGCTCGCCGCGATCCGGCAGAAGACACAGTGATCGGGTCCGCCGGGGTCGGGCGCCGCGGGCACGCCCCGGTCGTCCTCCTCGCTCGTGGCTCGACCCGCACCCGTCACATACGGGCCCCGCCAGCCGGCCCAGAGGCGGTCGAGGGTCACGCGCCGGCGGTCGGGCCCGACGATTCGGGCAGTCGCCGCTCGGCGATCTCGCGTTCGAGCGCCTCGGTGAACTCCGTGACCGGGACGCCCCGCACCGGACGGTCGCTCCCCCGGCGGTTGACCCCGACGGTGCCGCCGGCGACGTCGTCGTCGCCGACCACCAGGATGTAGGGCGTCTTGAGCAGCTTGGCCCGGCGGATCCGGGCGGAAAGCGGCTCGTCGGCCGGCTCGAGCCCCACTCGCACCCCGACCGCGGCGAGACGGGCAGCCACCTTGTCGGCATACCCCTGATGGTCGTCCCGCACCCCGAGGACCCGCACCTGCTCGGGCGCCAACCAGGTCGGCAATGCCCCGGCATAGTGCTCCAGCAGGATGGCGAAGAACCGCTCCACCGAGCCGAACAGCGCACGGTGGATCATGATCGGCAGGTGGCGGGAGTTGTCGGACCCGATGTACTCGGCGGCGAACCGGCGGGGCGTCTGGAAGTCGAGCTGGATCGTCGACATCTGGTGGGTCCTGCCGATGGCATCCTTGGCCTGCACGGAGATCTTGGGCCCGTAGAAGGCACCGCCGCCCTCGTCGAGCACCAGCTCGAGGCCGATCGCGAGCGCCGCGCTGCGGAGCGCCTCGGTGGCCTCGTCCCACTCCTCGGTCGTGCCAGCCGCCTTGCCCTCCGGACGGGTCGAGAGCTCGAGGAAGAAGTCCTCGAGGCCGTAGTCGCGGAGCACCGAGAGCACGAAGGTCAGCGTCGAGTGGAGCTCGTCGGCCATCTGCTCCCGGGTGCAGAAGATGTGCGCATCGTCCTGGGTCATGCCGCGCACCCGGGTCAGACCGTGCACGACGCCCGACTTCTCGTACCGGTAGACCGTGCCGAATTCGAAGAGCCGGAGCGGAAGCTCTCGGTACGAGCGCTGGCGGCTCTTGAAGATGAGGACATGGAACGGACAGTTCATCGGCTTGAGGTAGTAGCGCTGCCCCCCGTCGAGCTCCATGGGCGGGAACATCCCCTCGGCGAACCACTCGAGGTGTCCGGAGGTCTCGAACAGCTCGGACTTGGTGATGTGGGGCGTGTTGACGAACTCGTACCCCGCCGCCACATGACGCTGGCGCGAGTAGTCCTCCATCAACCGGCGGATCGTTCCGCCCTTCGGGTGGAAGACCGGCAGACCGGACCCGATCTCCTCGGGAAAGGAGAACAGGTCGAGCTCCGCCCCGAGCTTGCGGTGGTCGCGCCGCTCGGCTTCCTCGAGGAGCCGCAGGTGTTCGGCCAGCGCCGCGTCCGACTCCCAGGCGGTGCCGTAGATGCGCTGGAGCTGCTGGTTCTTCTCGTCGCCGCGCCAGTAGGCGCCGGCGACCCGCTGGAGGGCGAAGTGGCCCAGCCGGCCGGTGCTCGGCACGTGGGGTCCACGACACAGGTCGGTGAACGCGGGCGGGTTCCGGTAGATCGAGACCGACGCACCGTTCGCGCCAGTGCCGGAGGCGTCGACCTCGTCGCTGCCGGCGGCCACCGCCTCGATGATCTCGCGCTTGAACGGCTGGTCGGCGAAGAGGGCGAGACCCTCTCCGATCGAATGCTCCTCGCGCACGAAGGGCTGGTCCTCGGCAATGATCGCCCGCATCTCGGTGGCCACCCGGCCGAGATCCTCGTCGCTGAAGTGGGCCCCGCCCGGCAGTTCGAAGTCGTAGTAGAAGCCGTCCTCGATGACCGGGCCGATGGCGTAGCGCGCCCCCGGCCAGAGCCGCAGGACGGCCTGGGCCAGCACATGGGCGGTCGAGTGGCGCAGCACCTCGCGGCCGAGGGGCGAGTCGGCGGTCACGACGGTCGCCTCGGCTCCGTCGGGCACGACGGCAGACAGGTCCACCGGCACGCCGTCGAAGGTGGCGGCGATCGCAGCCTTGGCAAGACGCGGACCGATCGCCGCGGCAAGCTCGAGCGCCGTGGTGCCCTCCGCGAGCTCCTTGGTCGAGCCATCGGGGAGTCGGACGCTGACGGCTGCCATTGATGTGCCTTTCTCCGAACGTCGGAATCGACGGTGTCCCGCGGGTCGGACGTGCGGGACGCCGACGGTGGACCGGGCCGGCCGCTGCACCGATCCGATCGGGACAGTCCTACAGGGTAACGCCCAGCAACGCTGCCCCACGGACGACCGGGCGGCCGGCGGCCGCCCGGTCGTCGAGCGCGTGGAGCGCGGCCGGGGTGTCGAGGTCGTCGTCGAGGGCGGCGCGCACCAGAGCGAGCCCCTCGTCGTCAGGTCCGGACGCCTCCCCGGCGGCACGCCAGGCGGCGAGACGGGTGGCGGCACGAGCCAGGTCGGCGTACGACCACTCCCAATCGGGCCGGTAGTGGTGCGAGAGCAGGGCCAGCCGTACGACCGCCGGCTCCCAGTCCTTCAGCAGATCGCCCACGAAGACCAGGTTGCCGAGGGACTTCGACATCTTGGTCCCGTCCAGGCCCACGAGGCCGACGTGGAGCCAGTGGCGGGCGAACCGGGTGCCGGTGACCGACTCGGACTGGGCAGCTTCGCACTCGTGATGGGGGAAGACCAGGTCGCGCCCACCACCGTGGACGTCGACCGTCTCACCGAGCTCCCGGAGGGCCAGGGCCGAGCACTCGATGTGCCAGCCAGGCCGGCCGGGTCCCCAGCGCGACTCCCAGGACGGTTCGTCGGGGAGGGGCGGTTGCCAGAGGACGAAGTCGAGCGGGTGCCGCTTGTGCGGGTCGTCCGGGTTGCCACCGTGCTCGGCGGCGAGGGCAAGCATGGCGTCCTGTCCGAGATGGCTGATCTCGCCGAACCGGGGAAAGGTGGTCACGTCGAAGTAGACCGCACCACCGGAGCGGTAGGCATGCCCCGACTCGAGCGCCGCGCCGACGAGCGTGAGGATCTCGGGGATCGCCGAGGTGGCCCGGGGCTCGGACCACGCGGGAAGGAGCCCGAGCGCGGCCATGTCGGCGTCGAACCGGGTCATCTCCTCGGCGGCCAGGTCGAGGTAGTGGACGCCGAGCTCGCGGGCCTTGCGCAGGATGTCGTCGTCCACGTCGGTGACGTTGCGCACGCACCGCGTGCCGTGCCCGAGATCGCGCAGCCGGCGCTGGAGGATGTCGAAGGTCAGGTAGACCTGTGCGTGTCCCAGATGGGCTGAGTCGTACGGGGTGATCCCGCAGGAGTAGAGCGTGACGAGCGGACCGGCCTCGAGCGGCGCGATCTCCCGCCGGGCTGTGTCGTAGAGGCGGATCACCGGGAGTCGATCGGGCTGCTCACCCGAGCCCGGTCAGCCGCACGGCCGCGTGCACCTTGTGGCGGATGTTGACCGTGATGAGCACGGCGGTCAACGCCTCGATGGCGGCGGCCTGCGACAGGCTCCCCGCGTCGATGCCACGCAGCCCCTCGATGCGGTCGACCAGGGCGACCGTGGCAGCCGTGGCTTCGGTGTGGTCCGAGCAGACCAGCACGTCGGCGTCCATCGGCGTGGTCAGGCGCTCCATCTCGGATGCGGGCAGGTGGTGGAAGGAGGCGGAGACCAGGGCTTCTGGGAGCACGGCCTGGAGGGTCGCGGCCATCGAGCCCCGTGGCGGCATCAGGGCCAGGAATTCCTTCCCCTCCTTGACCAGGGCGTTGACCATCGAGACGACCACCTTGCCCGAGAGCGCGGCGGCAAGGGGGGTGACCGTGGCGACGAGCCCCTCCCACGGGGTGCCCACGACGACCAACTCGGCGGACGCGGCCTCCTCGTTGGACGCCCCGCTGATCGCGAGGTCACGGTCGCGCCACGAATCGACGAGTCCGGAGGCCACCCCGGCGGCGCGCGCTGCGTCACGGGATCCGATCACGACCCCGTCACCGGCGGCGGCCAGGCGGACGGCCAGGCCGCGGCCCGCAGGACCGGTCCCTCCCAGGATTCCGATGCGCACCGCCCTACCCTTGCACACCGCCCACGGGGCCCGGACCGGGGCCCGGCTACCCTGTGCGCGCATGGGACTCCTCGAGGGAAAGCGCATCCTCGTCACCGGCGTGCTCACCGACGCGTCCCTGGCGTTCGCGGTGGCACGTTCGGCGCAGGAGGAGGGGGCCGAGGTGGTGCTGTCGGGTGCGGGGCGGGGGCTGTCCTTGACCAGGCGCACGGCCCGCAAGCTGCCCACCGAGGTCGACGTGCTCGAGATCGACGTGACCGAACCGGATCAGCTCGCGGGAGCCGGCGCCCGACTGGCCGAGCAGTGGGACCGGTTGGACGGCCTGCTGCACGCAATCGGCTTTGCGCCACCCGAATGCCTGGGCGGCGACATGTTCCAGGCCACCTGGGACGAGGTCCAGGTCGCGCTCCACGTGTCCACCTACTCGCTCAAGGCGCTGGTCGAGGTGTTCCGTCCGCTGCTGGCGGCAGCCGGAGCGGACGGCCGACCCGGGGCGTCGGTGGTCGGGTTGGACTTCGACGCCACGGTGGCCTGGCCCGCCTACGACTGGATGGGCGTCTCGAAGGCCGCACTCGAATCGCTCTCCCGCTACCTGGCACGGGACCTCGGCCCCGAGCGGATCCGGGTCAACCTGGTGGCCGCAGGTCCGGTCAAGACGATGGCGGCCAAGTCGATCCCCGGCTTCTCGACCTTCGAGGAGACCTGGACCGACCGGGCACCACTCGGGTGGGACGTGCTCGACGGCGAGGTGGTGGCGCGGGCGTGCGTGGCGCTGTTCTCCGATCTCCTCCCCATGACCACCGGAGAGATCCTCCACGTCGACGGCGGCATGCATGCCGTGGGGGCCTGACGGTACCCGCCGTGACCGATGCCGGCACCGCCATCCACAACCTGCTCTTCCGGTATGCAGAGCTCATCGACAGCGGCGACTTCGACGGATTGGCCGATCTCCTCGGGGGCGCGGCCATCGGATCGGGTGAGACGGGGCCGACCCTCACCGGGCACGACGCGGTGCTGGACATGTTCACCGCGACCACCCGGCGGTACCCCGACGGCACCCCGGGCACCAAGCACGTGACGACCAACGTCATCCTCGAGGTCGACGAGCGATCGGGCACCGCGGCGACCCGGTCCTACTGGACCGTGCTCCAGGCGGTGCCGGGTCTGCCACTCCAGCCGATCCTGGCCGGCCGGTACCACGACCGGTTCGCGTCCGAGGGCGGATCGTGGCACTTCACGGAGCGCCGGTACCTCATCGACCTCGTGGGCGACCTGAGCCACCACACGCTCGGACCGCTCCCGGCCACCGGGCCCTGAGCCCCGGCGAAGATCCCGTGTCGGCCTTGACCGGCCAGACCGCGCCCACCTACGTTCGGCTCCACCGCCGCCATCGCCGGATCGGGAGCGGGACGACCAAGGGGGAGCCTCGATGGGACGATTGGAACAGACCGTCTCGGTGGTGACGGGCGCTGCATCAGGCATCGGCGCTGCCTGTGCTGAGCGCCTCTCCGCCGAAGGGGCGATCGTCTCCACCATCGACGTCGCCCCGGGTGTCGACCATGTCCTCGACGTGCGGGACGAAGCCGCGGTGCGAGCCGCGTTCGACTCGGTGGTGGCCGAGCACGGCCGCTTGGATTCGGTTGTCCATGCCGCCGGCGTGGCCGGCGGGGGTCCGGTCCACCTGCTGGAGGCCGAGGAATGGGACCGGGTGATCGACGTCAACCTCAAGGGGACCTTCCTGGTCGACAAGTACAGCTCGATGCACATGCTCGCCCAGGGCAGCGGCTCGATCGTCAACATCGCGAGCATCGAGGGGATCGAGGGAACCGAGGGCGGCAGTGCCTACAACGCCTCCAAGGGGGGTGTGGTCATGCTGACCAAGTCGATGGCCATCGACTACGGCAGGCGCGGCATCCGGGTCAACTGCATCTGCCCGGGCGGCATCGACACCCCGCTGTTGCGGTCGATCACCGACTCGGACGGGCTCGACCTCTATCGCGAGCGGCTCCGGGAGGAGCACCTGCTCGGCCGCTTCGGCCGGCCCGAGGAGATCGCCGCGGCAGCCGCCTTCCTCGCCTCCGAGGACGCCTCCTTCGTGACAGGGCACGCCCTCGTGGTGGACGGTGGGTTCACCGCCGGGTTGCGGGTCGGGCTGCTCGAGCAGATCGGCCTCATGTGACCGCCCCGAGCCGGACCCTGACCGGTCCCGAGGCGGCCCGGACACTCCGCGAGGTGACCGCCTCGGAGTCGGCGGAATCCGAGCGCAATCGCACCCTCACCGCGCGCACCGTCGACGCCCTGTGGGAGAGCGGGCTCATGGCGTGGGCCAACCCCACCGCGGCAGGCGGAACCGAGCCGTCGTTCGAGGAGATGATCGAGACCTGGATCGAGCTGGCCTGGCAGGACGGGTCGCTCGGGTGGATCGGGATCGCCAACCTCCCCTCTGCCGCAAGCTGCGCCGCCTATCTCCCCGACGAGGGGTTTGCCGAGGTCTTCACCGCCCACGACAACCGGGTGACCGCCGGGGGGCAGTTCTTCCCCAACGGGCTCGGTGAACGCACCGCCGGCGGCTACCGGCTGACCGGGGCGTGGAACTTCGGTTCGGGCACCGGGCACTCGCCCTACGTGGCCGCCGGCTTCATCCCGACCGTGGACGGCCAGATGGTGGTCGGCGACGACGGCATCCCTCCGCTGCTGGTCGCCGTCCTCCCCCGCGAGGACGTCGTCTTCACCGACGGCTGGCACGTGCAGGGGCTGAAGGGCACCGGCAGCTACGACTACAACGTGACCGACCGCTTCGTCCCCGAGGCGCGGACCTTCGAGCTGTTCACGCGGACCCCGATGCGCGGCGAGTCTGCCGCATTCCGGATGGGGCTGATCCCGATCACCGCGGCCGGGCACGCGTCGTGGGCGCTCGGAGTGTCCAAGAGCATGCTCGACGACGTCACCGAACTGGCCGCCACCAAGGTCCGGATGGGCGACGAGAGCGCCCTGGTCAACCGCCCCACCTTCCAGAAGGGACTCGCCCACCACCTGGCCATGTGGAAGGCGGCCCGGCTCCTGGTGCTGACCACGTTCGGCGAGGTCGAACAGACGGTCCTCGACGGTGGTGAGCTGACCCCACAGAGGCGCGCCGACCTGCGGGTGGCCGCCACCTATGCGACCGAGTGCGCCCGCGAGATCGGCCAGTGGGCCCACCTTGCCGCCGGTACCACCGCGATCCGCGAGGGCTCGCGGCTCGAACGTGCCTTCCGCGACCTCTACACGGGGACCCAGCACGTCTTCATCGGCGAGAAGACCTACATCGACGCGACGCGCATCCACCTCGGGCTCACCGAGGACCAGATCGGGTTCTGAAACGCGGACCCCTGCAGGGGCGTCAGAGCTGCAGCGACTTGACCTCGAGGAACTCCTCGAGACCGAACGCGCCGAACTCCCTGCCGTTGCCCGACTGCTTGTACCCCCCGAACGGGGCCATCGGATTGAAGCTGCCCCCGTTGACCTCTACCTGCCCGGTGCGCAGCCGGCGGGCCACGGCCTTCGCCCGGTCGGGGTCGCCCGACCACACGCCTCCCGCCAGGCCGTAGTCGGTCCCGTTGGCGATCTCGATCGCCTCCTCCTCCGTGTCGTAGGGCATGATCACGAGGACCGGACCGAAGATCTCCTCTCGCGCGATGACCATGTCGGGTGTGACCGAGGAGAAGACGGTCGGGCGGACGAAGAAACCGGTCTCGAGCCCTTCGGGGGCTTCCGCCCCGCCGGTCACCAAGGTCGCCCCCTCGCCGATGCCCTTGTCGATGTAGCCGCGCACCCGGTCGCGTTGGGTGGCGGACACCAGCGGGCCGAGCCGGGTCCCCTCGGCGAACGGGTCCCCGGTGGTGAAGGTCTCGGCCGCGCTCCGGGCCAGTTCCTCCGCCTCGGCCAACCGGTCGCGCGGCACGAGCATCCGGGTCAGCGCGCTGCAGGTCTGGCCCGAGTTGAAGTAGCACTTGCCCACCCCGTCGGTCACCGCCGCGGCCAGATCGGCGTCGGACAGGATCACGTTGGCCGACTTTCCGCCGAGCTCGAGGGCCACCCGCTTGACCGTGGCTGCGGCCACCTCGGACACCCGCTTGCCGGCACGGGTGGACCCGGTGAACGAGACCATGTCCACGCCCGGGTGGGCGGCGATGGCCTCGCCGACCACCGGGCCGCTTCCGGATACCAGGTTGAACACTCCGGCGGGGGCACCGACCTCGTCGAAGATCTCTGCGAGGACGAAGGCGTTGAGGGGTGCGACCTCACTCGGCTTGAGCACCACGGTGCAGCCTGCGGCGAGGGCAGGGGCCACCTTGGCCGCGATCTGGTGGAGCGGGTAGTTCCACGGGGTGATGCAGCCGACCACCCCGATCGGTTCGCGCACGACGAGCGAGTTGCCGATGGTCTGTTCCCAGGTGAAGTCTCCGGCGACCTGGGCCGCGGTGCGGAACGAATTGAGCGGCAGGCCGACTTGGACGAGTTGAGAGAACAACCGCGGCATGCCCACCTCGTGGGTGATGAGGTCGGCGAGGGCGTCGGTCCGCTCGGCCAGCGCCTCGCCCACAGCGGTCAGCACCGCGGTCCTGTCGGCGACCGGGGTGGCCGACCACGAGGGGAAGGCGGCCCGCGCCGCCGCCACCGCACGGTCGACGTCGGCGACCGACCCCTCCGGGACGGTCCCGATGACCTCCTCGGTGGTCGAGTCGATGACCGTGATGGTGCCCGACACCGAGGACGGGACCCACTCCCCCCCGATGTACAGCCTGTCCCGGACGACGGTCTCGAACGGTTCCATGATCCTCCCCTTGTCCTGTGATCTGGGACGCCTGTCCTCTGGAGTCGGACTCCGTCCACCGATGCGCCCACTGTAGGGCCGCGCCCCCGCGCCGGCATCCCCGGCCTCTTGCGTAACGCTTCCGATATATAGTGTCGCGAGCAGCGGGTCGCCGGATGACCGGACCGGCCCCAGGAGCGACGGGGGAACGTGCCCAAGACGCAGCAGGAGCGCAAGGCGGAGACCCGTGCACGGCTGCTGGCGGCAGCCGCCGACCTCTTCGCCGCCCAGGGCATCGACGCGGTGTCCGTCGACGCAGTCGGCGAAGCGGCGGGCCGGACCTCGGGCGCGGTCTACGCGCATTTCGGCTCGAAACAAGGGCTCCTGCTGGCCCTCCTCGACGCCCGGAGGGACTCGCTGCTCACCGTGCTGCTGGCGGAGGTTGCGGTCAGCGATTCGCCGGTCGACCAACTGGCCGCCGTCTGGACCAACCTCGCCGACGCGACCGGCGGGGAGACCGCCGCCTGGTCGCTGCTCGAGCACGAGCTGTGGCTCCGAGCTGCACGCGATCCGGAGGTGGCAGAGGTGCTCCGCGTACGCAATGCCGAGGCCCTGCAGTACAGCGCCCGCCAGCTGGAGGGCTGGACCGCCGCGGTCGGTGCCCATCCCTCGACGACACCGACCGACCTGGCCGTACTGGTCAAGGCACTTCTCGCCGGGTTGGCCGTCCAACGGCGCCTCGACCCGGACTCGGTCCCCGACGCGCTCGCGCTCCGGGGCCTCGCCGCGCTCGTCGGCCTGACCCTCGACGGTGAGCCGGGGTCTGCGGCAGGCCGATCGTCACACTCGATCCCGTCCCCCACCACACCGACTGAGGAGCCCGCCAATGCACACTGAGATCTGCGACACACTCGGCATCGAATTCCCGATCTTCGCCTTCACCCACTGCCGCGACGTGGTCGCCGCGGTCACCAACGCAGGAGGGATCGGGGTCCTCGGCGCCATCGGCTTCACCCCCGACCAGCTCGAGGTCGAGTTGACCTGGATCGACGAGCACGTCGGCGACAAGCCCTACGGGGTCGACATCGTGATCCCGGCCAAGTACGAGGGAATGGACGAGATGGACCCCGACAAGCTCGAGGCCCAGATCCGTGGCCTGGTGCCGCCGCAGCACAAGGAGTTCGCCCTCAAGATCCTCGCCGACCACGGCGTTCCCGAGATCCCCGAAAGCGAACGGACCTCCAACGGCATGATCGGCTGGACCGCCGCCCACGCCGCCGGCCTCCTCACGGTGGCCCTGCGCCATCCGAACGTCAAGCTCATCGCCAACGCGCTGGGCACTCCCCCGCCGGACGTCGTCGAGCGGGTCCAGGGCGCCGGCCTGTTGATCGGAGCGTTGGCCGGATCGGTCAAGCACGCCCTCAACCACAAGGCCGCCGGCCTCGACTTCATCATCTGCCAGGGCTCCGAAGGAGGCGGCCACACCGGCGACGTGGGCAGCATCGTGCTCTGGCCCGAGGTGGTCGACGCGGTGGCACCGATCCCGGTGCTCGCCGCGGGGGGGGTCGGCAGCGGCCGGCAGATGGCGGCTGCTCTCGCACTCGGCGCCCAAG
The DNA here is from genome assembly GCA_963753905.1 of uncultured Acidimicrobiaceae bacterium. Lineage (GTDB taxonomy): Bacteria > Actinomycetota > Acidimicrobiia > Acidimicrobiales > RAAP-2 > Bog-756. The sequence goes on from CAVWDZ010000001.1 coordinate 1,635,461, forward strand.
GGGTGTGGTCGGGCACCCTCTGGCTCACCGTCGAGGAGGCCGACATCCCACCCCGGCAGATGGAGACCTACCTTGCCGCCACCAGCCGGGACACGGTCCGGTCCCGTTCCTTCACCGGGAAGCCCTGCCGCATGCTGCGCAACGACTGGACCGAGGCCTGGGAGGCCGAGGACAGCCCGGATCCGCTCCCGATGCCGCTCCAGATGATGGTGGCCATCGAGGCGGTCTCCCGCGGGCACCGCTACCCGGAACAAGCCAAGGACGTGAATTTCAACCCGTGCGGACAGGTCATCGGCCGGGCCACCACCGTGCGCAAGGCCAAGGACGTGGTCTTCTCGATGGTCGAGGAATTCATCGAGGCGACCGAGCACCTCCAGTCCGAGCTCACCGTCTGAAGGAGACCGCGCTCCACCCGACAGCTGGGATTCGATGAACGTCCGGTTACCGTCGGCGGAATTCATTACCGTTGCCTGAGTTTTGGGTTACCGTTCCGTGACGTCGCCCCACAAAGGGCGGCTTGCCGCGGTGCGGCCGGACGATGGGAGCGTCAATGGGACCAAGCAGACGATGTGCCGTGGCGGCGGCTCTGGTGGGAGCCGCTGCGATATTGCTGGCGGCCTGCAGCAGCGGCGGCAGCTCGACCTCCACCTCGACGGCGAGCGCCAGTGCGGTCAAGTCCGGCGGGACCATGACGATGGCCCTCGACGAGAACCTGGCCGGGTTCAACATCAACACCTCGGCGGCCAATGAGTTCGTACTCCAGGAAATCCTCGACACCGTCTGGCCCCAGCCCTACATCATCAGCGCCGCCCTCAAACCGGTCCTGAACACCGACCTGATCACCAGCGTCTCGGTCAGCACGAACCCCCAGACCATCACGTACAACATCAATCCGAAGGCGGTCTGGCAGGACGGCACGCCCATCAACGCTGACGACTTCATCTACAACTGGCAGGCCCAGAGCGGAAATACGATGTACACCGACATCGGCGGCCAGCCCTACGACACCGCGTCGTCCGCCGGCTACAGCCAGATCGCCTCGGTCACCGGATCGAACCCTCCCGACGGCGCTGCCTGCGACGCAGGCTCGGCAGCCGACAACAACGCCGGACTCTGCCCCAACGGCAAGACGGTCACGGTCAAGTTCTCGACCCCCTACGCAGACTGGCAGGGGCTCTTCATCAACCTGGTCCCGGCACACATCTCCCGCACGGTTGGCTGGAACACCGGGTTCAGCGGTCCGACCCAGACCATCTCGGGCAGCTGGTACGAGATCCAGAGCTACAACAACAACCAGTCGGTCGTCCTGGTCCGCAACCCGAAGTACTGGGGAACGCCGGGCAAGCTGGACAAGATCGTCTTCCAGTTCTTCTCGGACGACACCCAGGAGGTGCCCGCCCTCCAGAACAACGAGGTCCAGGTCATCAATCCGGCCACCGTGAGCACGTCGATCGTCCAGAGCGCCGCCCAGGTGCCCAACACCACCCGGGTGACCGCGCCAGGGCTCGAATTCGAACACCTCGACTTCAACGAGGCCGATCCGTATCTGGCCAAGCTCCAGGTACGCCAGGCCATCGCCTACGGGACCAACCGGCCGCAGATCATCTCCCACACGGTCGGAGAGGTCTACCCCCAGACCGTTCCGCTGGGTGACCGGATGTTCGTGGCCTCGCAGGCGCAGTACGTGAACAACGGCACCGCGTACGATACGGTCAACACCGGAAAGGCCGAGTCCCTCCTGAGCGGGCTCGGGTTCAAGAAGAGCTCCGATGGCTACTTCCAGCCCAACTACGGGCCCCAGAAGGGACAGGATCTCACCTTCACCATCCAGTCCACCTCGGGCAACTCCGTCCGGGCCCAGACCGAGCAGCTCTTCCAGGCGGACATGAAGGCCATCGGCATCAAGATCAACATCCAGAACTACGACGCCAACACCTTCTTCGGGACCAACCTCCCGCAAGGCAGCTACCAGATCGCCGAGTTCGCCTGGGTCTCCACACCGTTCGTCTCCCAGAACCAGTCCATCTACTGCTCGTACACCAACGCCGCATCCTGCGGGCAGAACTGGGTTCACTACGCCAATTCCGAGGTCGACAAGCTGCTGGCGGCAGGGTCCTCGGCAACCTCGTCGAGCCAGGAGGCCAGCGACTTCAACCAGGCCGACCGGCTGCTCTGGGACGACATGGTCACCCTGCCGCTGTACCAGAAACCGCAGTACTTCGCGTGGAACAACACGTACGGGAACCTCATCCCCAACGTGTCCAACGTCGGCATCCCGTGGAACGGAAACCTGTGGGGCATCAAGGCCTCCTAGGTCTGGACCGTCCGTGACCGGCAGGACGGGGAGAGGGACGCAGCCCGTTCCCCGTCCTGCGCACGGTGACCGACGACCGAACCCCGATCCATGACCCGATACATCGTCAGACGCCTGCTCATCAGCCTGGTCGTGCTCGTCCTGGCCACGATCCTGGTGTTCGTGCTGGTCGCGGAGTCGGGTGATCCCCTGGCCCTGCTCAGGGCCAACCCGCACACCACACATGCGACGATCGTGGCCCGGGAGAAGCTGCTCAACCTCAACCACCCGCTCTGGGACCGGTACTGGATCTGGTTCTCCCATGTCATCCGCGGGGACTTCGGGACGACCGTCGCCGGTCAGCCGGTCGGTCCCCAGCTGAGCTCCCACCTCCTGGTCACCCTGCGGATGGTCGTCCTGGCCACGCTCATCTCGATCGTGCTAGCGCTGGCGGTGGGGGTCTACGCCGCGCTCCATCAGGGCAAGGTCGGCGACCACGTGGCGACCGTGACCAACTTCCTCTTCCTGGCCACCCCGGTCTTCGTGGTGGGACTGCTGCTCAAGGAGTTCGTGGCGATCCCGATCAACGAGCACCTCAACCGCATCGTCTTCTACACGAACGGCGAGCAGAGCCCGACTCTCTCCGGGCCGTTCCTTTCGCGGCTTCCCGACTACGCGGCCCACACGGTCCTGCCGACGATCACCCTCATCCTTGTCAGCTACTCCTCCTGGGCGATCTACCAGCGGGCCTCGATCCTGGAGACCATGGACACTGACCATGTGAGGCTGGCCCGGGCCAAGGGGATCTCGCCGCGCCGGGTCCTGTTCCGCCACATCTTCCGCAACGCGCTGATCCCGGTGACCACCGTCATCGCCCTCGACTTCGCGGCTGTCCTCGGCGGCGCGCTCATCACCGAGATCGTGTTCGGCTGGCAGGGCCTGGGCATCTGGTTCCTCAACGGGGTGAACGACCTCGATGTCAATGTGACCCTCGCCTACCTGCTGATCACCGCCACCTTCGTGATCCTGTTCAACCTCCTGGCCGACATCGTCTACGCCTATCTCGACCCGCGGATCCGGTATGTCTGAGCTGTCCGACCCCTCGCCGCGTCGACAGCGCACCGATCGGGTCGGCGCCGCCGAGGCCGGGATGCATACCCTTCCAGGGGCGCCGCCGCCCGCGGGGACGGACGACCTCGATGTGCACGGCATGGCAGGCGAGGCCCGCGGCCAGCTGGCCACGGTGGCCCGACGGTTCTTCCACGAGCCCCTCGCCGTATTCGGGATGTCCGTCTTCGTGGTCCTCGCCGTTGCAGCCATCCTGACCCAGCTCTTCTGGACCTACAGCTACACCGCGATCACCAACACCCTCAACGCCCCGCCGTCGCTCTCCCACCCCTTCGGGACCAACACCATCGGCGGCGACATGTTCGCCCAGGTCATGCACGGCACCCTGCAGGACATCGAGATCGCCCTCACCGTGGCCGTCCTCGCCACCGTGCTCGGTTCATTGGTCGGCGCCATCGCCGGCTTCTACCGCGGGCGTGTCGACACCGCGCTCATGCGGTTCGTCGACCTCATTTTGGTGGTCCCTGTGCTTGCCGTGCTCGTGGTGCTCGCCCATCTCGTCGCCAAGCAGTCGAGCAACTGGTTCTGGCTCGCGGTCATCATCGGGGCGGTCTCTTGGACCTACATCGCCCGTCTGGTGCGTGCCGACTTCCTCACCCTGCGCGAGCGGGACTTCGTCGAGGCATCCCGGGCCCTCGGTGCGTCCAACCGCAGGCTGATCCTGCGCCACATGCTCCCGAATGCTGCGGGCCCGATCATCGTGAACGCAACCATCACGGTTGCGCTGAGCATTGTCCTCGAATCGACACTCTCTTATCTCGGCCTCGGGATCCAGGCTCCGAACGTCTCTCTCGGCCTGCTCATCGACCAGGGCCAGGACTCCGCAACGACCGAGTGGTGGCTGTTCGTCTTCCCCGTCGTCTTCCTCGTGCTGCTGATCCTCTCGGTGTTCTTCATCGGGGACGGCCTCCGTGAGGCGCTCGACCCCAAGAAGTCCAATGTCCGGTCCTGAGATGGACAAGTCCTTCGTCGTCGACGACCTTGTCGTGGATTTCGCCACGGGCGCCGGTACCGTCCACGCCGTGCGGGGCATCAGCTTCGCCCTGGCCCCCCAGGAGGTCCTCGGCATCGTGGGTGAGTCCGGATCGGGCAAGTCGGTCACCGCGCTTGCCGCGATGGGACTCCTGCCCAAGAGCGCTTCGGTCCGGGGGTCGATCACGTATGCCGGCCGCCAGCTTCTCGGCCTCAAGGACAAGGACTTCACCGAGATACGCGGGCGGAAGATCGCCATGATCTTCCAGGACCCGATGACTTCCCTCAATCCGGTCTACACGGTCGGTTGGCAGATCGCCGAGGCGGTGCGCGCTCACCAGGCCGTGAGCAAGGACGAGGCCATGGCCAAGGCGGTCGCTCTGCTCGAGGTGGTCGGGATCCCCAACGCCGTGGATCGGGTACGGAGCTACCCGCACGAATTCTCCGGAGGAATGCGCCAGCGGGTGGTCATCGCCATCGCCATGGCCAACGACCCGGCCATCATCCTGGCCGACGAGCCGACCACCGCACTCGACGTCACCGTCCAGGCCCAGGTCCTCGCCTCGCTCCGGACCGCCCTCGAGGAGACCAGGGCGTCACTGCTCCTCATCACCCACGACCTCGGGGTCATCGCGGGCCTGGCCGACCGGGTCCTCGTCATGTACGCCGGTCGCGCGGTGGAGGTCGGCACGGTCGACCAGATCTTCTACCGTCCATCGATGCCCTATACGCATGGGCTCCTCGGTTCGCTCCCGCGGCTCGACGGGGAGGGAGCCGAGCGGCTCCGTCAGATCCCCGGTTCGCCACCCTCGATCGTGGGCTCCCTGGCCGGCTGCCCCTTCGCTCCGCGGTGCCCGATGCGAGCCGAGATCTGCGACACCGAGGAGCCCCCGCTCCTCCCGGTCGCCGGTGATCCCGCCCCGGCCGCAGTCGCCGCGCCGATCCCCGGGGACGGCGAACCGGAGGTCGTCCTCGTCCCGAGCACCGGGCACGTTGCAGCCTGTCACTTCACCGAGCAGGTGGTCGAAATGCCGATCGCCTCGATGTTCCCGGACTCTGCCGCCGACCACGAGGGCGTGGTATGACTGCAACCGCCGCACCGCAACCTCCAGGCGCCTCCAATCCCGACCTCTCGGCGGTCCCGGACGGGACCGCCCAGTTGTTGGACGTGGTCGATCTCGTCAAGCACTATCCGATCCGCGGCAGGGGGTTCCGCCGACAGACCGGGACGGTGCACGCCGTCTGCGGGGTGAGCTTCTCGATCGGGCACGGGGAGACGCTCGGGCTGGTCGGCGAGTCGGGCTGTGGGAAGACCACCACCGGAAGGGCGGTTCTCCAGCTCATCGAGCCAACCTCTGGGTCGGTGCGGTTCGAGGGTCGGGAGCTGGTCGGCCTGCCGGCGCGGGCGCTCCGGGAGGAGCGGCGCGAGATCCAGGTCGTCTTCCAGGACCCGTTCGCCTCGCTCGACCCGAGGATGCCGGTGGGTGAGTCGATCGCCGAGCCCCTTCACATCCACGGCCTCTGGGCGCGGGGCTCGGGCCGGCGCAAAGTGGCAGAGGTCCTGCAGCTGGTCGGCCTCGAGCCAATGCATGCCAACCGCTTCCCCAACGAGTTTTCCGGCGGCCAACGGCAGAGGATCGGCATTGCCCGATCCCTCGTCCTCGAGCCAAAGCTGCTGGTGCTCGACGAACCGGTCTCCGCGCTCGACGTCTCGATCCAGGCCGGCGTGGTCAACCTCCTGGAGGACCTCCAGCACCAGCTCGGCGTTTCCTACCTCTTCATCGCCCACGACCTCTCGGTGGTCCGGCACATCTCGCACCGGGTGGCGGTCATGTACCTCGGACGCATCGTGGAGATGGGCACCCGGGCCGACGTCTACGGACGGCCCGAGCATCCGTACACCCAGGCCCTGCTGTCGGCGGTTCCGGTGCCCGATCCGCGAAAGGAGCGCACGCGGCGCCACATCGTCTTGGAGGGGGAGGTCCCGAGCCCCGAGGCCCCCCCGAGCGGCTGCCGGTTCCGCACGAGATGCTGGAAGGCCCAGGAGCTCTGCGCCCAGGAGGTTCCGGCCCTGATCGACCGCGGCGGCGGCCACCCGGTCGCGTGCCACTTCCCGGAGCAGGCCTCGGTCGTCTGAGCACGGTCCGGCCGCTCCCCGGCACCGGGAACGGTATCTTTTGGGTCCGCCTGGCGCGATGATACTTGCGGACACCGAGTCGTGCCCGGAAGAGGTGCGGGATCCCCGCGCCGGAAGTGGAGGGATCATGCTTGTCGCCACCATCCTCGGGGCCAAGGGCACCAGCGTCGCAACGGTTACCCGCGAGGTCACGGTGGGGACGGTCGTGGCCGAACTGGTCCGCCACCGTGTCGGGGCGCTCATCGTCTCACCGGGCGATGGCACCATCGAGGGAATCGTCTCCGAACGGGACGTGGTCTGGCACCTCAGCGAGGTCCGGACCGATCTGCTCGACCAACCGGTGACCTCTATCATGTCGAGCTCGGTCAGGGTGTGCGCGCCCAGCGACGACGTGCAGTCGATCATGAACCTGATGACCGAGCAGCGGATCCGCCACGTGCCGGTGGTCGAGAACGGGAGGCTGATCGGGATCGTCAGCATCGGCGACGTGGTCAAGAGCCGGATGGGCGAGCTCGAGAAGGACCGCAACGAGCTGATGGAGTACATCACCGCCCGTTAGATGGTGGTCCTTGCAATTCGACGGGTCCCGTGACGAGAATGGGCGGAGATCGGTCCTCGTGGCGGGAGCTCGGATGCGAAAAGACAAACGGTTGGACTTGTTGCGGGGCGTGTCCCTGTTCTCCGGGTGCACGAAACGAGAGCTCACTGAGATCGAGAGCCTCACCTCGATGATCGACGTGACGAAGGGCACCGAAGTGGCGACGTTCGGGACCCCGGGCCAGGAGTTCTTCATCATCGTCGACGGCTCGGCAACCGCATCGCGCAACGGGCTCACGCTCGCGGTGCTCGGTCCCGGCTCCTTCTTCGGCGAGCTCGCGCTCCTGGACGGGGGCGAACGCACGGCGACGGTGGTAGCCGACACCGATCTGACCCTCCTGGTGCTGTCGAGGCGCGAGTTCCGCTCCCTCCAGTCCACCGCACCGTCGGTCGCCTACAAGCTCCTGGTCGAGCTCGGCACCCGGCTGCGCCAGGCGGACGCCATGCTCGCCGACCTCGCGGAGCGGGACGCTGCGGCACTCGCTGCCCTCTCGTCGTCGCTCTGAGGCACGTTCGACCCGGACTCCGCGAGCCGGGCTCGTGGCCGCGCCTGGCTGGTCACCACCTGTTCACCGAAGCTTCAGCCATTCGTGACGGTGGCGTCACCGAGCGGTTGGTAGAACGGGTGCCGGTCCGATGCACACCCTCCCCGGTGCGATTGTCGGCGGACCACAGGGTTGCAGCGCCCCGTGTCGGCCGGGCAGACCGGCACGGGGACGCTCCCCACATGGTGGGTTCCTGAGGGACTGTCGCGGGTCGGCTCGAGCCGGCCGCCAGCCTCGGATCACCAGAACGACGAGTCTGCGGTCAGACCGAGGTGCGGGAAGGCGCCTGCGATCATCGGCTGGCAATTGCCCCATCCCTCGCCTCCGCGGTCGAGATCACGCACGTGGACGAAGGTGTCCCGGAGCTGGTGCATCTCACGGGCGAGCGCCGGATCGGAACAGTCCGGGAGCCGTTCCCCGTCGATGTGCAGTTCGCCGCGCCACTCGCCGTGGTGGTGACCCCTCCACCCGAAGTACTGTCCGACACCGAGCTGGAACCCGGTCTGGGTCGGCACCTCGAACTGGAAGCGGCGCTCGCCGCCCTCCTCCATCTGCGCGGTCACCGTGCCTCCGAGGAGGCGCCGGTTGGCCGGGTCGTAGGCCAGGTCGAGATCGATGTCAGCGACCCGCTCGACGCGGCCGTCCGTGTGCTCGATCCCTCCGATCACCGTCCGGTGCGACCGGCCGAATCCCTCCACGTGCACGAGGTGGAGGAACAGTCCCCATGGACTTCCGTCGGGGTCCTGCATGAGCACCGGGCTCCAGATCATCCGGAAGTCCATGTCCGAGACCGGGTTGAACGGGTCGGTGTCGGTCGGGGGCACGCCGACGTCATACCGCACGCCCCAGGAGTGGTCCCGAGTGGAGACCCATTCGTCGCGGTCGATCACCTGCCGCTCTCCGTCGATCTCGACCCAACCGGAGGCCACTCCGATCTGGTGATAGCGCACCAACTCGGCACTCACCCGGTAGCCGAGGGGCGCACGCTGGTGGGTGCGCTCCTCGAGGGCGGGCGGCAGCACCGCCTCGAAGACCCAGTCGAAGGCCACGGGTTGGCACTCGTTGGCCTCGAGGGCGAACCCGATCCGTTCCATCGGCTCCAGCACCTCGTACCGCACCGGTCCCACCACCGTCCGGTCCGGATCCGGGAAGAGCCGGCGGCTTCCCCGCACGGTCATCTGCTCGACGCCGCGTGAGATGCCTGCGTACCCGTCTAGGACGTTTCGGTTGGTGTACTTGCCGAGGCCGAAGCCGAGCTGCAGGCTCCCGTCCCGTTTGGCCGCCATCGCGCAGACCTTCTCGGTCCAGGAGGGATCGCTCGGTCCGACGGTGGAGAAGGTGTCGACGATCTGATGGTTGAAGCCCTCGTCGGCCGGTCCCAACGGCCCGATCGGATTGGCCATGGTGGTTCCCTCCGTGCTGCGTCAGGCCGCGATCCGGCGGCGGTTCATGCTCGGTGCGGTCCTCGCCGTTCCCGGCGGAGCAGGCGGCGGTCCCGTTCCCGGCTATTCCTGCCTGCTCGTGGCGTCGGACCCTGTGGTCCGGCACAGGCCCCTCATCCAACCAGGACCCTCGGCGGCGGAAAGCCCTCTGCCTCGCAGAGCGCCACGTAGGCGGCCAGCGTCCCCGCTCCGTCGAACACGCTCTCCACGTTGCCATCGGCGTCGAGGTTGAGATTGACGCCGTACATCTGGAACCAGACCCGTGTCTCGTCTTCGACGCACTGCAACGTGTGCACCGACCCCGCAGGCTCGTAGAGAAACGATCCCGCGTGGTTGACGTAGTCGTACTCCTTGTACCGCCATGCGCCAGAAGCGGTGTATGCGTAGACGGGGCCGGTATGCCGGTGGGTCTGGACCTCGTAGCCGGCCTGGAAGATGTTCTCGACGATCCAGAGCCCCTCTTCGGGCTTGACCTGGATCACCTTGAGTTTGTTGCCGCCGCCGATGTCGACGAACGGGAGATCGTCGGCCCCGATGTGCACCGCCGTCGGAATCTCCAGTTGGGTCATGACGCTCGCGATCCCTCCGATCGCCGTGCCGGCAGTCGTCGCCGGCAACGGGCTCCCAGGATTCTGTCACGTGGGGGTCGACAGGGTGTGATCGATTCCGCCGAGGGCGATCCGGAGCGCTGTCAGCTGCGCGGGTACCGCGTGCCACCACATCCAACGCCCCCGCTTCTCCCCGACGATGAGGCCCCGCGGCGAGCCTGTGGGTACCCATCACCGACTCCTCGGCATCACCTACCTCCCCCTCGGTACGACAGCCCACAATCAGGGCCGCTTGGCAGGCGAGAACGCCCTCGGCGGGAGCCGCGTCTTCGCCGGGAGCCTCGGGACCCAGGTCGTCAAGATCTTCGACCACGCTGTGGCCCGAACCGGGCTGCGGGACCACGAGGCGCGGTCTGCGGGCTTCGATCCACTGACCGTGGGATGCGAGGCGGACGACCACAAGGCGTACTACCCGGGAAGTCACAGGATCGCCATGCGTTCACCGGCGATCGCGCCACCGGCCGACTGCTCGGGGTCCAGCTGTTCGGGCACCGCCGCGCCGAGCCGGCCAAGCGGATCGACATCACGGCAACGGCACTCTTCCATGGCATGACGGTCGAGCAGATGAGTGACCTGGACCTCTCGTACACGCCTCCACTCGGGAGCCCGTGGGACGCCGTACAGGTGGGGGCACACGCCTGGGTCAATCGGCTCTGACAGACCTGGCGCACTTGCGCCGACCGTTCGACGGTACTGGACTCGGCAAGACGACCCAATGGAAGATGCGTACCCGATGAAGTTCGATACTCAGCTGGCTGACGGCGGGGCGGCCCCCGACCACGCTCGGCGCCTCGAGAACCTCGGCCTCGACGGCGCGTTCAGCTTCGAGGGGCCCCACGACGTGTTCACCCCGCTGATCCTCGCGGCCGGAGCCACCCACTCGCTCGAGCTGGCCACGAACGTGGCCATCGCCTTCCCGCGTAACCCGATCCAGCTGGCCCACCAGGCGAACGACCTCCAGCTCCTGTCGAAGGGTCGCTTCACGCTCGGGCTCGGGACCCAGGTCAAGGCCCAGATCGAGCGCAGGTACGGAGCTGAGTTCGAGCGCCCGATCGCGCGGATGCGGGACAAGGTCGCCGCCCTCCGGGCGATCTTTCACTCCTGGGAGACCGGGGAGCGCCTCGACTTCCGCGGTGAGTTCTCGTCTCACACCCTGATGAGCCCGACGTTCGACCCCGGACCCAATCCCTATGGAACACCTCCCATTGCCATCGGAGGGCTCGGCCCCCAGATGGTCCGCCTGGCCGCGGAGGTGGCCGACGGGTTGCTGGTGATGCCCTTCAACACCGCAGCTCACTTCCGCGAGCGGACGCTCCCCGCGATCGAGGAGGGCCTGCGCCGCGGCGGGCGTGCCCGCGGCGAGCTCGAGGTGACCGCGGAGGTGATCGTGTGCTGCGGAAGGGACGACGCCGAGCTCGAAACCGCCAAGTCCGGCTCGCGCTGGCTCCTCGCCTTCTACGGGTCAACGCCGGCCTACAGACCGGTCCTCGAGGTCGAAGGGTGGGAAGACCTGCAACCCGAGCTGAACGGCTTGTCCAAGGCGGGTCGCTGGGACGAGATGCCGGCCAGCATCGACGACACGATGCTCGCGACATTGGCTGTAGTCGGCTCCCCCAAGGAGGTCGCAGCCACCGTCGCCGCCCGGTTCGGTGGGGCGCCAGACCGGGTCGCCTTCTACACGCCCTATCAGGTGACCGAGGACATCGTCGGGGAGCTGGTCGACGCACTCAAGAGCGCTCATGGTCCCGAGGCCGGCGCTGCGTGACCTACGACTCGATCCTCCTCGACGTCGACGGTGGCGTCGCAACGATCACGCTCGACCGGCCCGAGGTGCGCAATGCCTTCGGAAACGGCATGGGCGACGAGCTCGCTCATGCGTTCCGCACCTGTGACGCGGACGATCGGGTCCGGGCGGTCGTCGTGACGGGCACGCCTCCGGCGTTCTGCGCGGGTGCCGATCTCTCAGGAGGAGAGGAGACCTTCGCCAAGCAAGACGAGGCGACCTTCAGCGCCGCAGCTATCCCGATGCCCGCGTGGCGGGTTCGCAAGCTGGTCATCGCCGCGGTCAACGGACACGCCATCGGGGTGGGATTGACGCTCACCCTCCAGTGCGATATCCGGATCTTCGCCACGGACGCCAAGTACGGCATCCTCCAGACGCGACGCGGGGTGATGGGGGATGCCTTCTCCCACTGGACGCTCCCGAGGGTCGTCGGACAGTCGGTGGCCGCGGACATCCTGCTCACCGGTCGCACCTTCGACGGAATCGAGGCCAGAGAGATGGGGCTCTGCAGCCGGGCGCTCCCCGCCGACCAGGTTCTGGCGGCGGCGATCGACCTCGCCCGTGACGTGGCGGCGAACACGGCTCCCCTGTCAGTGGCCGCCAGCAAGGAACTGCTCTGGTCCACCTGGGAGCTCTCCGCCGACCAGGTCGAGCAACGCGAGACGGCCCTCCACCATCAGCTCATGGACCATCCGGATGCCCGTGAGGGGGTCCTCTCCTATCTCGAGCACCGGGCGCCACGCTGGCAGGGCAGCCTCCCGCCCCGCCCGTCCTGAGCGCGCATCCCCGCGGGACCCGGCTCATTTCATGCCGATGACGCGCCGTGTCGACCGCACTGGCCCACGGCGGACGGATGCAACGGTCCGTCCACGGTGGTCCCGGTGACGTCATGTCGGCTGCCGGCAGCGACGGCTGCGGGTAGTTCTGGGCATCGCCTGTCGTCAGGGTGCGGCTCCGGGGTCAGGCTCCATGAGCTGCGCTGCGAGTCCACGAAGATCGCCGTCCTCATCGGACCACGCGACGACAGCACCGAAGCCACATACCTCGAGGGTCGGGGCAAGCCCGCGGTCCTGCTCGCCTCCGACTTCGGTCAGGAGCCACCCACCCGGTCGGAGGAGTGCCGCCGCCGAAACAACCACCCGCCGCACAAGCTCGAGTCCGTCGTCGCCCCCGTCCAGTGCGACGCGAGGCTCATACCGCTGGACATCTGCCGGCAGGAATCGTAGGTCGGCGGTCGGGACGTAGGGCGCAACAGCCGTCACGACATCGAAGGCGCGTCGAGCGAGTGGTTGACCGAGGTACCCCACGACGGCGGGCACGCCGTTGTGCCGAGCACAATCCGCCGCAAGCAGGTCGGAATCCACCGCCACGACCGACGCGGCCGGCACCGATGCCATCAGATGGACGGCCACCGCGCCTGACCCGGTACAAAGATCAACAGCTCGTGACGTTCGCCCTCGGGCTGTCATCAGCTCGGCGCCGCGCGCTGCCAACTCCTCCGTCTGCACCCGGGGGACATAGACCCCCGGGTCGACGCGTACCCTGCGACCGCAGAAGCGCATCGTGCCCGTGATCCAGGCCAGGGGTTCACCCGCCTCGCGGCGGCTGACGGATGTCTCGAGGGTTGCCCCATCCCTGGCAGCAGCCACCAGCTCTTCGGCCTCTTCCTCAGCGGCCACGCAACCGGCTGCCATCAGGCGCTCGATCACGCCGGTCGCGCTCAGCGGGAGTGAACTCATGGCACCTTTGTCAACGTCTCAGGACGACCCAACCGGTGGGACAGCCGGTGGCTGGGCGCAGACATCTCCGGTTCGCCCTTCGGCCATCGTCGGACAGCAGATGCCGGACAGCGACGACGGGCCGATTCGCTACCCGACGAACGACTTGATGTTCTTGACCAGCTTGTCTTCGATCTCGAAGTTCCAGGCAACGTCGGCAACGTCGACGACGAGAAACAGCCCCGAGATGAGCAGCGTCTCGATCGCTGCCGTCCCGATGTGCTCGAGCCACTTGCCGATGCCGATCCGAACCGTGAAGTCGGCAGGGCTACCCGCAATCGTGACGGTCAGCGCTCGGTCCGCAGCGACGACCCCGCGCAGGAAGCCCCCCTTCTTGGCCTGGATGACCACCCCCTCTGCGCTCGGAGCTGAGCTCTGGACAGTGAAGCCGTCGGATTTCAGGTACTCCTCGACGTGGGACTGCAGTGCGCTCAGGTCCGTTCCCTTGCCTTGGAACTGCTCTTCTTTGTCACCGATCATGAGTTCCTCCATTGGTTCTTCGCTCGTTCGCCCAACCCACAAGGTTCAGTTCAAGGCAGGGCTGTGGCGGATCCCCGTGTTTGACATCCAGCCTTCAGAGCTCGGGTTGTGCCTGAGTGGCAAGCTAGTCCTTCCCTCGGCTGAGCACCGATCGCCGCCTCGCCACCCGCATTCGACGGATCGGAATCTGGGCAGACCATCGCACCGTCGTCCCACTGCACTCTCGTCGCCTCCAAGCTCGGGCAGGACGTCCGCCTCCCTCGCTCCGGGATTGCCAGACGTCCCGCGAAGGGGCCCCGGCTGGTGTTGCCGGGGTCTCCTTCGTTGTACGTCAACTACCACGCAGGGCCCGCATCCGAGGCACGTGGTGCTCTGGAACGCCAGGCCGGTAACCCCACTGCGTTACCGGCAGGATTCGCCGACACAAAGACGATCTTGGATCGGGGCATGGTGCTCCACGCGATGACGACCGCACACCAAGTGGTCGGCACATCAATCGGGACGTCCGAACCATCCAAACCTCTGAATCAGCGCGTGCCCCGACGCTTTCTCTCACCTACGACGCCATGTCGACTGGCGGTGCTGAGCCACCCATACTCGAATGGCGAGCCATGCAAAGAAGACCGTCCCGACGGCCCCCACGGTTGCAACCGCGTTGCCGAAGACGTGGATTGCGGTCAATGACGTGTGCAGGTCCCCCATCCATACGCCGAACATCCATATGCCGAATGCCACTACTGAGATGACCAGAGCCGAGGCAACGACAGCTTTGGCTTGTAACTCTTCCCTAGAGAGCCGTTGTTCGCTCACACTCTGCTGCATCGGCACAGCGACGCCTCACCTTGACTGGTGATGGTTGGGCAGAACATGGAACACAGGTCGATGCCAAAGCCCCAACTGTGCGGTGATCGGGGACGCCCGAGCGTCAGCGAAGCTCGGCTCGCGGGCGCACCGCAATCGTTACACGTGCGGTCGCGCAAAGCCGGTCCTGATCGTCGCGCATCCCGACGTCCCAGACCCAGCTCGTCCGGCCCCTGTGTATCGCTACCGCGGTGGCGTGAACGGAGCCGGCGGTGATCGGCCGCAGGAAGTTGGTGTTGTTGGACATTCCGAGCGCGGCACCGCCTGTCGCGAATACCCCGCGGGCTGTGCCAGTCGAGGCGAGTGTTTCGGCGATTGCCGCGTACACGCCGCCGTGGATCATGCCCAACGGCTGGCACACCTGCGGACGAACTGAGAGATGGCCGGAGCACCGATCGATCTCGTCGCTCGGGTCAACGACCAGGCCGATTGTCGCGTCGAAGGCTGACTCGAGGGGGACGCGCAGCTTGTAAGGAGGAGTATCGGACATGGTGCCGAGGTTACTGCTGCGCCAGTACGGGCGAGTCGGTCGCTGTCGCTCACTGACCCGCCTTCGGCAGCAGTCACGGTTACCCCGCGACCTGTGATCGACGAAAGTGCAATGGCGGCGGAAAGCTCACCTAATGTTGGCCTCGTGCCATCGCCACTGATGCCGGCAGCCGTCTATGTGGGCGACGGCAGAATCGCGGTCGAGCAGGTGCCCTGCCCGGAGCCCGGACCCGGCGAGGTGCTCGTGGAGATCTCCGAATGCGGTATCTGCGGCTCCGATCTGCACATGGTCCTCGAGCGGTACGCACAACCGGGTGCCATTCTCGGCCACGAATGGTCGGGCACCGTGGCTACCGCGCCCCTTGGCTCCGGCTGGTCTCCCGGCGCCCGGGTCGTCGGGAACCCGGCTCCGGGGTGCGGCGTCTGCCGGCCGTGTCGACGGGGCCGCCCTTCGGTGTGCCTGAACCGTGCAACCGCCGACTTCGCCGGGTACCGCGGCGCCTTCTGCCAGTACAAAACGGTGGCGGCCGACCACCTGATCCGCATTCCCAGCTCTCTGCCGACCAGGGTGGCCGCGCTGGCCGAGCCGACGGCCATCACGCTGCATGCCTTGCGGCTGTCCGACGTCGGGCCGGACGATCGGGTACTCGTCACCGGGGCCGGCCCAGTTGGCCTCCTGCTCGTCGCCGTGCTGCGTGCCCAGGGGATCTCCGACATCACCGTGAGCGAGCCGTCCGCTGTCCGGCGCCAGCAGGCACTCGACGTCGGGGCCACCCGAGTCGTGACACCGGACACGCTGGAGCGACCGCCAGTGACCCAACCTGTCGCGGAGCCCTACGCGGTGGTGTTCGAGTGCTCGGGCCAGGCAAGCGCGGCGGAGGCGGGGTTCGGACAGCTCGACTATGCGGGCACGCTCGTCATCGTCGGAACGGGTTTCGAACCACCGCGGCTCAACCAGAACCGCATGATCATCTTCGAGCTCGAGGTCATCGGGGCCTACAACTACAACGACGAAGGATTCCAGCCGGCCGTGGACCTCCTCGCCACCGGAACGTTGCCGCTCGACGCCTTGATCGAACCCGACAACATTCCACTCGACGCCGTGATGGTATCCATGGAACGGCTCGCTCGAGGCGAGATACCGAGCAAGGTAATGGTCCAACCGAGCCTGTCCTCATGAACCCGACCCCGTTCGTCCCGCGGATCAACCACGTAGCGATCAGCGTTGATGCCGAGATCATGGACGACGAAGGCCGGGCTGCCCTGTTGGACTTCTACTCCGAGGTCTTCGGTTGGACCGAGGGAGACAACAGCACGGAGAAGGGGAATCCGCTCATTCTCTACACCGGGTCCCTTGGCCAGTTCCTCTACCTGCTGCCGGCGAAGGACGAATTCATGGTTACGCCGAACATGGACCACTTCGGCATCGAGGTGTCATCCAAAGCGGAGCTTCTGGAGATTCTGGACCGGGTCAAGGCATACCAGAGCAAGGACGACCGCGTTCGGATCACCGACGTCGGCGCCATGGTGACGCGCCACCAGGACCGGGAGTACACACTCACCAACGCATATATCTGGTTCTTGATCCCGCTGTGGATCGAGCTCCAGCACGTGGAGCAGCGCACAGGGAACTGACTACCGGCCCACCGCTCGATTCCTGAGGGGACCTGTGGCGGAGGAGATGGATCGTCGGGCATGCCGTGCGGCTGTGGAGCTGCGCACGCACTCCAATGGGTCAGCCACGGACCGACACTGAACCGCCGACCTCCAGCTTGGAGAGAACGGCCCGCGCGTGTATCCCAGTCAGGTCGGGCGCGGGCGATGTGCACCGCTGGCCCGGTGGCCGGCACAACCAAGACCAGCGGGAGGCCACGTCGTTCTGGGTCACTTCAGACACGGGCACCCGGACCAGGCTGGCGGGGTGTTCGTGGGCGCGGGCGCGGATTATCTCGAAAGACGGACCCCGCTCTTGATTGGAGAGCTCTCGGATGAACCCCCTTCGCAGCGAAACGCCCAGGCCAGAGGACCCGTAGCCAGCCGGAGACCGACGCCCGTCGGCGCTTCCCCGTTCTCCGGCACAATGAGAGCTGTCGTGCAACACCGAACCCTCGTGTCCGGTCTCATCGCCGTCGCACTCCTCGCCGGTGGCGGCGCAGCAGGCCTACGCGCGGCAGCTTCTGATGGCACGACGGTGTGCACCGCGCTGCCCAGGGCGGCAGGGCCCGAACCTGCCTCGCTCGCCTGCATTTCGACCGCGACCCCGATCTGGTCGAATTCGACCGGGGACCCGGGCGCTGCGAGCCGGCCAGGCATCCTGGCGTCGGGTGCGCGGGTCTGGACCTGGACGGTGCCATTGCCTGCGAGCCGAAGCGGGCTCGTGTCCTCCGCCATCATGACCTTCTCCGACGCCACCCTGATCCCCCTAAGAGCCACGGCGAGCATCGATTTGTCCGACTGCCAGAGCATGGACGTGTTCATCGCCCGCACCCCTTACGAGACCCCCTATTCGGGGCTCCTGGCCGCCTGGTACGCCGGCAAGGACTACATCGAGGCTCCACCCAGCGTCTCGGGAACGGTGAGCGGCCTCTCAGGTCAGATTCGCGTGGCGATCGACTGCGACACGAGGAACCGCATTGCGGGGGGTGCCACCCCCGCTGGGACCATGACGTTCACCTTCGCCGAGCGGTCGGCCGCGACCAACTACTTCTAGCAGCGTGAACCGCCGCCGTTCATCCGGGTGGACCCCGTCGCCGGCCCGCAGTCCGCCGTCGCCGTGCCTCCGCCCCTTCCGCAGCCTCCGTCCTCTTCCGGCCGCCCCTGGGCTTCCTTTGTGTAAGCCCAATCTGTGGACCTTTGGGGACGGCTTTCAAACCCTCCCGAGACGCTGGAAACAGTACCTGAACAGGGGTTACTTGGCGAACCAGCCCCCGGCTGAAAGCCCCAGAAGGCCACACATCGGTCCGCGAACCGCCCGGGAGCCGCCGGTCCAGAAAATAAGGGACGGCATTCAAACCCCGGCTCCAGAGCGCTCAGGACCGACAAAGCCCGTCCAGCGTCGTCTGACCCATTCTGAGCTTGAAGTCGTAGCTGCCGCGTACCAGCACGGCCGTTCGTTGGACGAGCTCGCTCGGGAGTTCGGTATCCATCATCGAACCGTGGCCGACCACCTGGAACGTCTCGGCATTGCTCGGAGGGTGAACCTCCCTAAGTTGAGTGCAGCTGACGTCAAACGGGCCGCCGCCCGATATCGAAATGGCGAGTCGCTTGCCACCGTGGGAAAAGCCCTGAAGGTCGACGCGTCATCCGTTCAACGAGCTCTGAAGCGCGTCGGCGTCCCGATCCGGCCACGGCCCGGGTGCTGAAGGCCACTAAGCTTGCAATTAAACCTTTGCCCTACCCGCTGACGGCTTCCTGAAGCAGGAGTTCGGCGGCCTTCGCATCCACTTTGCGGATCTGATCGAGCAGTGCACGGATGCGGCGATCGTTGTCGATCCACTGCCGGTAGAGCTGAGCTTCCTTGGTCGTCAGTCGCTTGGTCACGGTCTTGCCATTCAACTTCGCAGTCCACTGCCAGTAGGGACCGTGCGGTGTGGGTGGATCTGCGTTGCACCGACATCCAGCCGATGTGCAGTGGGTGAACCGGCGGGTCACACTCCCGGCCGCCACGATCCCGATCTCGGCGATCTGAGCAGCCAGCTCCTTGTGGCGCCGGTCGTACTCTGCCAGTCGCTCCTCGACGCTCATCCTTGCCATTGCACTCCTCCGGTCGACAACAAGCATCCCTCATTCCCGACCAGACAGTAATAATACTGTCTGCATGGGATGCACCAACGAAACCACTGCCGAGCTGACCGACTTTCGCTCTTCGTTCCACCAGTGCCTGTCCCCATGGGGAGATGCTCTCTTCGAGCTCACAGATGCAGCGTTGTGCTCTCCGACCCCTGTCGGCTCGGTGCCCTCGCTCAGCCTGGAGCCGGAGTTCCGCAGATCGCACGGTAGCCTCTACAAGTCGCTGGCCGACGGTGACGTGGACGAGGTCCGGCTTCGCCGGCTCTTGGTCGAGCACCGTCCAATGGCGTGGCCCCTGGTGTTTGCCGCCGACGCCTCGACCTGGGACCGCTGCGACGCAGAATGCAGTCCCGAGCGGGGCTTCCACTATTCAGCGTCCAAGCACTCGGCCGGACAGCCGATCGTTGCCGGGTGGTCCTATCAGTGGATCAGCCAGCTGAACTGGGCTCCCGACAGCTGGACCGCTCCCCTTGATGCCCTGCGGATCAGTCCGTCCATGGATGCAGGGGCCGCCACCATCGATCAGGTGAAACGCCTCGTCGGTCTGTTGCCCGATGACGGCGCCGTCCCTCTGTTCGTCTTCGACGCCGGCTACGACGGCGTGGCCCTCGGCCATGGGCTCGACGGCTCCCGGGCCCAGGTGCTGGTGCGAATCGCCTCCACCCGGGTCATCCATCCCGACCCAGAGTCCCGTCGTGACAGGACCATCGGACGACCACGACGCCACGGGCCGCGTTTCGTGCTGTCAGACGAAGCGACCTGGACCACTCCCGACGCTGAGCTCACCACGTCTGTTCACCGCTACGGCACCGTCACGGTGCGTGCGTGGCACAACCTCCACCCGAAGCTGCACGGCAGGGGGAAATGGCGGGACTGCGACGAACCGCCGATCGTCAAGGGCAGCGTGATCCGGGTCGAGGTCGAGCACCTCCCCAAACCGGTCGGACGCATCAAGAAGACACTATGGCTGTGGTGGTCCGGCGAGGGAGAGCCCGACCTCGATCTCTGCTGGCGGGCCTACCTCCGCCGGTTCGACATCGAGCACACCTTCCGGTTCGTGAAGGGGACGTTGGGATGGACGACACCATCGCTGCAGAGGCCAGAACAGGCCGACCGGTGGACCCGGATCGTGATCGCCGCCTATACCCAGCTCCGTCTCGCCCGCCAGCTCGTGGACAACATCCGACTGCCATGGGAGCCGAGATGCGATCCGGAGATCATCACTCCAACGCGAGTCCGAAGGGGGTTTCGACGACTGCGTGCAACCCTCGGCACACCCGCCCATCCACCAAAATCCTCGACACCTGGTCCGGGACGACCGAAGGGCACCCGAAGACCGCCCAGAACCCGTTATCCCGCAGTCAAAAAGGCTGCATGAGCCGGTCGTCACGGTTTAATTGCAAGATAAGACCACTGACGGTGATCGGAGGCTCACAAGGTCGACAAAGGAAATCGAAGAGGGACCAACCCGCGCACTACGTGACACCCGTGTGCCGTCTGATGCCGTGCTTTCTGTTGAGACCATTTCCGAGTGCAGGGAACGGCCCCCGAGCGCGCAGGAGAGATTGCCAGCATAATGGCGGTCACCTGGGGTGGACAGCCTCGTCCGTCCCCTTTGAGGCGGAGGTGTGCCGTGTCCGAGTCCACTCACGAACCAGACGTTTCCGAACTGCGTCACGAAGTCGATGGATTGAAGGCGCAATTGACGAACTTGACCGCATTGCTAGGTGAGAGGTCGCAGGGTCTGCCAGGTGACAGCCCGGGTGTTGATGTTTCCGAAGAGCGCACGAACCGGCGGGGCATGCTGAAGGTGGTGGGCGCTGCTGCCGTCGGCGCTGTTGGCGCGAGCTTGATCAACGCCGCGCCGGCATCGGCAGGAAGCGGGGTGGGAGCTGACGTGCAATTGGGCGAGGTCAACACCTGCATCACGACAACCGAGATCACGACCTCCTCTGGCTCCGGTTTGCTGGGGATCAATCACGGCCCGAGCGGGATCACTGGAGAGTTCGCCGGGCTGGTCGGTGACAGCGATCAACTTGACGGTGTCATCGGGTTGTCCATTGGTTACCTCGCAAACGGCGTGCACGGTATCTATCAGGGGCCAAGCGGACTGTCCTTTCCAAGTAGTGCAGGGGTCCTTGGAGAGACAGATTCCGGCGTGGGCGTGCTTGGGCTGGCGTCAGGGGGCGACGGCGTCGTGGGGTCGTCGAGCATTGCCGACGGTGTTGCCGGTTTCACGAGCGCGGACAACCGCGCCGGAGTCTACGGCGAAGATGACAGCCCTGATGGGGCGCATGGCGTGTTCGGGAGGGGCTCCCCGAGCGGCATCGGCGTGTATGGAACGCTGTCCACGGGCACGAGCGGGATCACGGGACAAATAGCTGGAGTGGTAGGAGACAGCACCATCGACGGCGTGATTGGGCTTTCAAGTGCGTACAACGGCGTCTACGGGATAAGCGTTGCCCAAAGTGGCGTCGCGCCCGGGCCTGCCGGGGTGACCGGAGACTCGTCCACCAAGCCCGGGGTCATGGGGCTTTCGGCCGATTCAGACGGTGTCCGCGGTGTCAAAGGGGGACTCAGCGGACTGTATGGCGGGCCTGCCGGGGTGACCGGAGACTCGTCCACCAATACCGGGGTTGCAGGCCTGTCGAGCAGTGGACCGGGCATCTACGGCCAGACATCCGCAGACAATCAATCCGGTGTTCAAGGTTCCGACACCAGCGGCACCGGCGGCACCGGCGTAGCTGGATTCTCCGATATGGGCGTCGCCGTCTCGGCAACGACATCGGACGCGACTAATCCACACCCCGCGCTCCAGGCCGTGTCTGCCGGTGAAGGGGGGGCTGTCGTCGCGACGGCAGGCACCAATGCCACACAGCCGACCGTGCAATCGACATCGGATAGTGCGTTGCCGGCGGTACAGGCAACGGGAAGAACGGTGGCCGTGAGTTCCACGGTACCGCTTGCTGGGAACGCGGCAGCACTCAAGGTACAAGGGGTTGCCTCGTTCACGCGCAGCGGCCTGGAGACGCTCACGGCGGCGGGGGCTTCCGTGCTGGTCCCGATTCCAGGTGGGCTGTCGGCAACGAGCCACGTCGTGGCTACGGTGCAGGCGAAGGCGCTGGGCACACCAGGAACCGTGAGTGTGCTTTCCGTGTTCCCAAATCCAACGACCGGTAAGGCGACGATCTACTTCAACGGAGCCGCCCCGGTCGGCACAAAGGTCGGTTGGTTCGTGTTCGGCTGATCGAACGGTGATGCCCCTCAATTCCAGTATGGGGCTCTGTCGAGAGAGCCCAGTCGCGCATAGACAGTTGTCCACACGCCCGTGTAGGTGCCGGTCGAGGGCAGGGATATGCGCCTCCGAGCCGGTGGTCAGGGGCACCCCAAATCGCTCGATCCGAACCACAGCACGAGCCTGCCTTGCCGCCCTCAGTGGCGGGGTCGGCGGATTCGACAGGCCCTTCAGGCACTCGTCGTGGTGATCTGGACAGAGCCGGTTGACGACGATCCGCCCTGGCGCGAGCGTTCAACCATGGTCATCGAGCGGGATGATCAGTTGCACCTGACCGAAGGGCGGCACAGCCATGAGCGGAGAACTGACGGAAAAGGACGGTATTACCTCATCCGACGTGGGTGAAGACCAGGACAAGCCCACTGGGAAGGTCGGTCGAAGGGCACTGATGCTCGGAGCGGCGGCAGGAGTGGGAGCGGCCGCAGCCGTGGTGGCAGGGGCATCGCCTGCGGAGGCTGGAACGGGGGATGGTGGGAATGTCCAGCTCGGTCAAGCCAACACCGGAGCGACCGCGACAACCTCCATCACCACAAGCAGCGGGTCCGGCCTTTACGGGACATCCGGAGCCGCGAGCGGCATTTCCTACACTGCCGGAGTTGTCGGCGACAGCGACAGCAACGACGGGGTCACCGGGTTGTCGAGTTACAACAACGGCGTCAGCGGCTTCATTGCCACCGGAGGCAACAATGGCGTTTACGGTGCTGACAACACGCCTGGCGGTGCACATGGCGTCCATGGATTCTCCAATGCCGGAACCGGCGTCTACGGCCAGAACGGGGTCAGTAGCAGCGGCCAGAGTGCGGTCTACGGCGACGACCACAGCACGAGTGGTGGATACGGCGTTCAGGGGTTCTCCAACGCTGCAACCGGCGTCTACGGCGTAAGCGTTGGCTCCAGCGGCCTCTCCATTGGAGCCGGGGTAGTTGGCGACAGCAACACCAACGACGGCGTCGCGGGGTCTTCCAGTGCTGGAAACGGCATCAGTGGGACCACCTCTGCCGGCGCAGCTAGTGCGGTGACACTCAAATAGCGCGCGATTGACTCACGGTCTCAAGGGCCACCCGTCCCCGTCGGACCTTGGTGATGATCTGCTTGGCCGTCTTGGTCCAGATGAACGGAATTGGGTCCTGGTTGTGATGGGCGATGTAGTCCTCGATGGCTTCAATAAGTTCAGGAACACTGCCGAAGCTGCCCCGCCGGATCCGTTTGTTCGTGATCGCACCGAACCACCGCTCGATCATGTTCAACCAAGAAGAGCTCGTCGGCGTGAAGTGAAAGTGGAAGCGCTTGTGCTTCTCCAGCCACGCCACCACGTCAGGGTGCTTGTGGGTGCCGTAGTTGTCCAAGATGACGTGGATCTCCTTGCCCCGAGGGACTTCGCGATTGATCAGACGCAAGAAGGCCAAGAACTCCTCATGGCGATGACGTGAGAAGCACTGACCGATGAGCTCGCCGGTGAGGACGTTGAGGGCCGCGAACAAGGTGGTGGTTCCGTAGCGCTTGTAGTCATGGGTGATGGTCCCGGGACGTCCCTGCTTCATCGGCAGGCTCTGCTGGGTGCGGTCGAGGGCCTGGATCTGGGACTTTTCATCGAATGACAGGACGATGGCACCGTCGGGTGGGTTCATGTACAGGCCGATGACGTCGATCAACTTGTCCTCGAAGTCCGGATCGTTCGAGATCTTGAACGTTTTGACCAGATGAGGTTTGATCCCACGGGCCTGCCACTCGCGCTGGACCGTCGTGCGTGAGAGGCCGCAGTGATCGGCCATGGTGCGATTCGACCAATGGGTGGCATCAGGCGGCGTCGTGTGCAAGGTGTCGCTGATCATCTGGTCGATCTGTTCCTGGGTGATGACCGGTTTGCGACCACGGCCTTCGTGCACCTCGCCCACCCACTCGACTCCATCTGAATCGAAGTGACTCCGCCATTGGAGAACCGTCGAACGTGAGACACCCAGAGCCTCGGCGATGCTCGAGTTCGCCACGCCGTCACCAGCCATCAACAGGCCCTTGGCTTCCCTCACGGCCCGGTGCGGCAAGGAAACGCTTGCTGCGATACCTTCGAGCGCGGTGCGTTCTTTCTTACTCAGGCGTAGTGGTGGCGCAGGTGGTCGGGCCATGAGCCCATCCTACACCTATCGCGCGACTATTTACGTGTCACCACACTAGTGGCGTCTACGGCCAAGACGCCAGTGGGGGTACCGACTCATCCGGTGTTTACGGGTTCTCCGATTCTGGAACCGGCGTTTACGGGAACGCGTATGGCTCACAGCCAGCAGTGCAAGGTGTTTCGGGCGATTCAGGCCCAGGGGTATCGGGGTCCGACACGCCCAGCCTCGGCCTGAAAAAGGCCACGGGCACGGGTCCGGGGGTAGTTGGTGTCACTTATAACCTCAACAATCCCAGCCCGGCAGTACAGGCACAATCTGGTGGCACGGGCGCGGCGGTGGTCGCAACCACGACTTCAATTGCCACCTCGCCCGCTGTCCAGTCGACATCGGGCAGCACCCAACCCGCGGTCCAGGCCACTGGCATAGCCGTAGCGGCTGGAGGTGCGGTCGCCGTCGCCGGGAACGGTCCGGCTCTCGCGGTGCAAGGTGTCGCCACCTTCACGCGTAGCGGAGTGGTATCACTCACAACGGCAGGGACTTCCGTTGTCGTCACAGTGCCGGGCGGACTGAAGACGACGAGCCATGTCCTGGCCACACTGCAAACAGATACAGGGGCCGCGACCCTGGCGATACACGCCGCGGTCCCGAACACCTCGACCGGCAAGATCACCCTCTACTTCACCGGGAGTGCTCCTGTAAGCACGAAGGTCGCCTGGTTCGTATTCGGCTGATCGAGCCGAGGCGGTCCCTGCGGGCAAGACGGGCAAGGTCGCTTGGTCTGTCGCGTGTGCTGCGCGTGACGTTGGTGCAGTTATCCACACGCCCGCATGTGTTGTTACACGGGTGCAGGTAATTCGTTGGGATGGCGATGCATAACGCATCCGTCACCACCCGGCGTTTAGGGATAGGCAGGGGCTGAAGGTCAGTCGTGCTCCCGGATGAAGCTGCTCGTAAGTCGGATCGGTGGCCTCCCATGCGGCCGGTATGAAGCTGGCCGTCGTGGAAAACAGTCTGCGCCTTATCACTCAAACGTCACTTGGGGGATGAAACGGTGAATGGCCTCGTTGGCGTGGTCCTGAAAGGACGGGTTGGCCAAGTCCGGGAAGATCTCCGCTTGGTTGACCATGGGACCCTTCAACTTGCCGGCCGCGCTGGCGTAGAACACGCCACTCGAAAGCTTCGGGTCGGTGACACCGTCAACGAGTCGCTTCGAGCCCACGTCAAGTTCGTGGGAAATACCGAGGTGGGGCATGATGTGTTTGGCCGCAAAGCGTAGCGGTGGCGCCGCGCCGGCGGCGGCTTCGGTGCCCGTGGTGTTGCCGGGGCTCACCGTGATAAAGCGGAGGTCGGGGCATTGGCGCGCAAGGTGGGCCATCCATAAGGCCCCGATGTATTTGACCTGACCGAAGGCGAGGTTCTGATCATATTTTCTGTCAGCGAAGTAGCTGCCGTTGATGACGGTAGCGAGTTCATCGGTAGAGGTTGAGACGAAGGTTGGCCGTTTGAACCCCAACTTCGGAATTCCCCTGGCTGCTTCACTTGCGGCGAACACCGCTACCTCGCTAAGTCGGTTCTGGGTCAGGAGCCCTTCGAGGAGAACGGCGTGCCCGAGAACGTTCGTTGCGAACAGTGTGGTGACCCCGTCAGCGGTCAATTCCATCAAGGTCTTATTGCCGATTACACCAGCGTTCATGACCAGCGCATCGAGGGACCCGTCGATGGCCGCTAGGCCAGCGCAAACCGAACCGAGATCGGCGACGTCCATGAGAATGATGTCGAAGATGTGTCGGCCGGTGACGGCTTCGAGATCGGCCTTTGCCGTTGACACTCGATCTTGGTTCCGACAGGCCAGATAGATGCGGCCGATCTCAGGACGTAGCGCCAGCTGCCGGGCCACATCCTTGCCGATCCCGACATTGGCGCCCGTAATGAGCACCGCCTTCCCTGAGGGCGTGCTCACGCTGATTCCCTCTCACCTTCTGTGGACGTAGGGAGGCCGTCGAGCAAGCTGAAACGGACATCCATCGCGATACCTCGGACTTCGATCAGCTGCTGATATTCAGGCGAGTTGTACCACTTGAGGGCCGTCTCACGGTCAGTAAACCGCACCAGTGCTCCCGAGGTGAGCGAGCCATCGCCGTGCAGGACTTCCCGGTTACCGGCGGCGATTACCTCACCTCCGTGCTCTTTGGCTGTCTGCCCAGCAATTGGGGCGTACTTCTCACTGTAAACATCTGGGTCCTTAACTGTGAATTCGACAATCACATATGCACTCATGTGGATGCTCCCTAGTTGTGAGTTGTTGTTGGCTTCCTGGGTCTTCGCTCTCAAACGTCACTGCCGACAGCGTCACGTGGCGACCCGGCCTCCATCGACTGCAAGAGTCACGCCGTGGACGAAGCTGGCATCGTCGCTGGCGAGAAAGACGATTGCGGAAGCGAGCTCCTCTGGCTCGGCGACGCGACCTGCTGGTGCGAGTGCTGCGAGCTGATTCACCATCTCTTCGGGGACTGCTTCCATCATCCGGGTGCGCGTCGGGCCGGGGGCCACGGCGTTCACTCGAACACCACTCGGGCCGTATTCGGCTGCCCAGGTCTTCGTCAGCAGCTCGAGGGCCGCTCGGCTGGCGCCATACATGGCCATGCCGACCTGCCCAAAGCTTGCGACCATCGTGGAGATGTTGACGATCGAACCCCATCCGCGTTCGGCCATAGCGGGCGCCAGTGACGCGACCAGGAAGAACGGAATCTTGACGTTCAGTGCAAAGGTCTCGTCGAACTCAGCTTCGGAAGCTGCGTTGCTTGGCCCGAGCAAGGCGACGCCAGCGTTGTTGATGAGGATGTCGACGTGACCGTCGCCTGCCTCAGTGGCCCACTCGACCAGCTCCTGGGCAGATTGCAGATCGCTCAACGTCGTGAGCTTGAACGATGCGCGACCGCCGCCACCCTCGATCTCGGCGACAACGCCCTTGGCTCGTTGTTCGTTGCGTCCGACTACGAGTACGTGAGCGCCACGGGCGGCCAAGGCGATGGCCGTTGCCTGGCCGATCCCGCTCGTCGACCCCGTAACCAGAGCAGTCCTGCCTGTCAGATCAGTCATGCGATACGTCGTCCTCTCGCTTGAAAATGGGTTGCATAACTCACTCTGACAGCTAGGAACTGGGTTGTCAAACTCAGAATCCTGCTAACGTTCGTGCATGGTCAACGAGACGAGTGACCGGCCGAAGCTCACCCCCAAGGGAGCACGCGTCCGGGCCCGAATAGTGGAAGAGGCGGCCGCCCTGATCCATGAGCGTGGGGTGGCGGGTACCACCTTGGATGACGTCAAGGTGGCGGCAGAAGTCAGCGGTTCGCAG
Source organism: uncultured Acidimicrobiaceae bacterium (assembly GCA_963753905.1). GTDB lineage: Bacteria > Actinomycetota > Acidimicrobiia > Acidimicrobiales > RAAP-2 > Bog-756. The sequence goes on from CAVWDZ010000001.1 coordinate 1,663,127, forward strand.
ATGTACCACTACTTTCCCGACAAGAACGAACTCGTGCAGGCAGTCATCGACTACCAAGCCGAGACCATCGTCAATCGCCAGCGGCACGCGTTCAGCGGAGCGAACGGAGTCGAAGCCTGGCGGAACATGGTGATCACCGCAGCGAAGCGAACCAAAGCACAGGGGGGCTGCCAACTTGGCTCGCTGGTTGGTCAACTCGCCGAGAGTGACCCCGAGGCCCGAGCCCTCATCGCGGCAGGGTTCGATCAGTGGGCAGCCGCCATCGGCGATGGACTCAGATCCCTTCATGCCGACGGGAAGCTCCCCTCGGGCATCGACCCGGACGACCTCGCCACTACTTTGCTCGCCACGCTCCAAGGAGGACTGCTACTCGCGCAGGTAGAACGGAATACCCGCCCGTTCGAGACTGCCGTAAATACCCTTCTTGCCCTTGCCCTCGACAGATGAACCCAAACCGGGGTCGATCACAGCCATTGCCGAGGTCGGCCCACGGCCCTTGGATGAAGTACGTGAATTCAGACGATGCGTTTGCGGACTGGCTGCCGGGCCTGATGAAGGAGGCCTCGTCACTCCCCGTGCGTTGCTCAGGTCTGGATTTCCGAGAGCTACGTCAGCCGCCCCTGACTGCTCGTATCTCTCCGACATCGACCGGCCTCGTCAGGACGATCGACATCTCGTGACAGCTCCTCGCGTGGGGGACACGTTCCACCTCGATCTCGACGGGACGGCAATCGCCGGCCGCTACATCGAAGTAGATCCCCCTCACCGCATGCTGCTGAGATGGGATCGTCAAGGAACCGACACAACGACCCCGACACCCACCTTCATTGAAATCACGCTCACCCCGACGGGTGACGGCACAGATGTGAAGGTGCAATTCTCCGGCCTAACTGCGGAGGATGCCGCGTTCTATCCACAACTCTGGGCGCGTCACCTTGACCGGATCGCTAGTGCTTTGGCTGGCGCCGAGCCCGCGAACGGCAACTAAGGCAGGAACCGCCTCCTCTGCAGGCAATGATCGGCGGTCGCGACTGATACCAAGCCACGATCCAGTACGAGAAACCGACCCTCGATGCCCTCTCGGTCGGTGATTTCGACAGCCTAAGCAGGCCTACCGGGGGTGCCCTCAAGTGCCGTTTAGCCATAGGCGATAGGCGCCGCTGACCGGCGTTATACAGGTGATCCGTAGGCCCTGGGCTCAGCTCCATCGAAGCACACTCAGTGGGCATCGGCGACTCCATGATGAGGCCGTTGAAGAGCTCGGTCCGCTCGTTCTGACCGCGCTCCTCCGCATGATTCCGCTGGCGTCGCAGGATGGTGACGAACTGCGGGCCGGTCTCAAAGAACCCGCACCGCTCAAAGACGCTCTCGAACGCGCAGCCGAGTAGAGCTGGCCGCGTGCAGTGGCCGTTGGCGAGCAGTCGTCGGTGATCGGATTGAGGCTTGGCCGCGTAGGTGATCCGGGAGCCGGTGGAAAGCGATCCCATCTGTCGGTAGTTGGCCTCCACTGCCTCGGTCACCTTGAAGTACTCCTCGGCCACCGTGCGATCCGAGATGCGCGCGTAGGTGAGTGTCATGTCCATCGACCGGTGGCCGAGCAACGCGGCGATCGCCTCGAGACTCATGCCCCGATTGATGGACTGGGTAGCCAGGGTGTGGCGCAACTGCTGCGGATGGACGTGCCCGATCCCGGCCCGCTTGGCCACGGTGGCGACGTAGCGCTGGATGGTGCGCCGGTCGAATGCCCTGCCGTCGTCACGTTCGACCAAGTGCCCGGAGCGGGACGGCCCGCGGACCGTTTTGTAGTCGACGATGAGATCGACCAGCATCGGCAGCAGGGGCACGTAGCGGTCGTTGTGCAGCTTGCCGACCGGGATCCTGAGTTGGTGGAGGTCGTCCTGGCGGATCATGGCGTCGTCTTCCAGTGCTGCGAGCTCGCCGACGCGCATCCCGGTCCGGGCCAGCAGCTCGACCATGAGGCGACGGCGCCGGTTTGGGTCCCGGGCGAGTGTGGCCATGAACTTGGCTGCCGTCGGGTCGTCCAAGAACTTGGGCAGTGGTTCGTCGAGGACGGGGAGGTCACTCGAGTAGATAGGGAGGCGGGCCGGAGCATCGTCGTAGTCCCACTCGATGATGCGTTCGAAGAACGTGCGCAACAAGCCAAGCCGCTGTCGGATGGTGGTGCTCGACAGTGGCTTGGCACCCCTTCCCGGCCGCGCCGCCTGCCAGCACTTGAAGTCTTCGATGTGGTCCCGTCCGATGGCGGCCACCGAGACGCAGGTGGGATCAGCGAGGGTGACCCGGTGGGCGAGGAACCGGAGTGCCAAGTCCACCGCGCTCACGGTGGCGGGACGGGCCGAGACCTCGAGTTGGTCCAGGTAGGAGGCCATAGTGGCAACCATCCTTGGCGCTCGGGCGGCGATCTCGCCCCACGTCACTTCGGGCGTCCCACCGCCCGGACGGCGGGTCTTCTGGCTGTAGTGGCTGGGCCAGCGCGCTCATTGGGCCACCCCCATCAGGGCTTGGGCTTCGATGGCCTCGACAGCCCGTCGGTACTCGTCGGCCAGCCAGTCTGCGCCCAAGTGCAAGTACACCCGTGTCGACGAGATGGAGCGGTGTCCGGCCTGGGCTTGGATGGCCTCGATGGCCATCCCCGCTTCCCGCAACCGGGTGAAGCAGGTGTGCCGCAGTTCGTGGCAGGTGCCGTGGCTGAGACGGGCTCGTCTCCGTGCTGCGCGCACGATCTCGTCGAGTCCTGGTGTCGAGAGCGGTTGCCCACGCCGCGGTCCTTTGAGCGAGACGAACAGCAAATCGGTCGTGGTTTCGGGGGGTCGTTCGTCGTTCATGTAGCGGGCCACCGTGGCAAAGAAGGTGGGCGACAGCGGCACCAGGCGCTCGTGACCGCCCTTGCCTTCGGTGATCAGCACCCGCCACTCACCGAGTCGGAGGTCGCCGAGTCGCAGACCCAGCACTTCGCACCGCCGCAGCCCTCCGAGCACCATGGCCTGGACCATGGCCCGGTCACGGTCGGTGCGCAGTGCCTCCATCAACGCCTCGATCTCTTCTGGGTCCAGGATCCTCGGCAGTCGACGAACCCCGCGCACGAGCGGCAGGCCCCGACCGTTGCGGGACCGGCTCTGGCGGGTGGCGATGCCCCGGGGAACCGGGTTCACCGTCACGCCGACATCGTCCCGGGTGATCAGGTAGCCATAGAGGCCCGAGACTGCGGCCAGCCGGCGCTTTATCGTCGCCGCCGACGATCCCGAAGAACCATCGGCGATGTGCACCACCTTCTCGGCGCCAGGCCGCGCGCGCCGTTGCACAGTCACGAAGGACATGACGTCCTTCGGGGTCACCTCGGTGGGCTCTTTGGCCACCACCGTGAAGAACACGCTCAGGTCGTGGGCGTAGCACCGCACCGTGTTTGGACGGGCCCGGCCCACGACGAACTCCAAGAACTGATCGACCAACTCATGGCCGATCCTGTACTCGTGTTCACCGTCCGGACGGACATGACACTCGAATGACGGACTCCAAACCACCGCACACCTCCTTGTCGGGCTCACACCCAAGGAGGATCCCCTGGGTGCCTAGCCCAGGAGGTGGATCACCTGTATAACCGGTGATCGGGGACAGGCACGGGTGCTCGCGGTGTAGACAGGCCGGGTGGCGGACCAATCTGCATTGTCCGACGGCATGCTGGCTTGGATGGGCCAAGGGACAGAGACACTCCATGGCGGAGCGTTGCGTGGGACGTCAGGCTTACTTGGCTAGGCGGTGGCTCAGTGGTCGCGTCCGCTTGAAGGCATCGGCGAAGATCCCGGCCAGGTCGTCGTAACAAGCCCGCTTCGCAGGATCGGGGTCGTAGACGCTTTTGACTCGGAGGCGCTTGGCCAGGTCGGAAGCCGCGGCGATGCCCAGATGGTCGAACCCGAAGACCGCCGTACCGATGGAGTTAGCGAAGCCCGCGTCAGCCAGCTGGTGCACGGGTTTGCCGAGCACATCGGCCATGACGCTCGACCAGAGGTCGGAGCAGGCTCCGCCGCCGTAGAAGACGTAGTGAGAGATCCGGCGGTTGATGAACTTCTCGACCGGACCCTGGAGCCAGCGCAGGTTGAGTGCGACTCCCTCCAGCACGGCGCGGGCGAGGTCGCTGCGGGTCGTGTCGAGCCCCACGTTGAGGAAACCACCGCGCATTCGCCCGTCGACCTGCGGGGCAAGCGAGCCTCGGAGCCAAGGCAGGAAGAGGACGCCCCCCGCGCTCGGATTCGAGGTCGCGGCCGCCTCGTCGAAGGCCTGGTAGCGGTCATTGATCGTCTCGGGGGTCACGAAAGGGTCGTCGGGATACACCACGCGGTCAAGGAAGTAGTTGACGGCCACTCCGGCGACGCCGTTCTCCGCCGAGAGCATGTGGCCGCTTCCCAGGGGACTCGGCATGGTGTAGAGCGACCGCAGGGGGTTGACCTTCTTCCTCTCCAGATGGGTCACGATGACCGCTGTGGTGCCGACCGCCAGGCCGGCATGCGTCCCTGAGAACGCGCCGGCGGCCACGCCGCCCGCCTGCGTGTCATTGATGCCGGAGAGCACGGGTGTGTTCGCCGGGAGCCCGAGCGCGTCGGCGATCCTGGGCAGCACGGTGCCGACGACGCTGCCTGTCGGCACCGGTTCGGGCAGCTTGTCGGCGTCGATCATCGACGCCTCCATGAGGCCGTGATGCCAGCCTGCGCTGGGCACGCTGCGGTTGTCCGCCAGCATCTGCATGAACGAGGAGCACTGGTTCGCCGTAATGCGGCCGGTCAACCGGGCGGTTACGTAGTCGACTGGTTCGAGGAATGACGCGGTCCGCTCGTACAGCTCCGGATGCGCGTACCGAAACCAGCGCATGTGATTCAGGCTCATGCCCGACTCGAGCGGCGCCAACCCGTGCACGCGTAGGTACTGCGCCAGAGTCAGGGGCGAGTCACCGAATCTGGGATAGCCGGGCATGCGCTTGAGGCGCTTGGGCGAGCTCCGCTGGTCCATCCACGTGATCATGGGGGCGACCGGCGTGCCGCCAGCCCCAACCGGAACAATCGACGAGTATTGGGCGGAGGCCACAACCCCCACGATCGACGGGGTTTCGACCGCGGCGGCGAGCGCCCGGCGAGTGACCTCGAGCGTCGCCTGCCAGATGAGTTCGGCGTCCTGTTCGGCTGCACCGTCCGGGACGAAGTTCGTCGGCACAGACGCCCGAGCCGACCCGACGAGGGTGCCGTCGGTGGACACAACGGCGGCCTTGGGGCCGCTGGTGCCAAGGTCGATCGTCAGGATGTGGTGATGGGTCATATCGAGTTCGTGGAACGCGTGCAGCCCGATCGGCCATGTGCGTGTGGCACTCCGATCAGCGGATCAAGGGCGGCGTCCGCCCGCGATGGGGGTCAGTCCCCGGAATGATCGCATGTCCGCGGCTCGGCGTCGCTGCAACGGGCTCACCGTTCTTCCGAGAACATCTCCCGCAGGGCCACGTTCTCCAGCTCCTTGTCGGCCACCAGGCGCTCGAGCTGGGCGTTCTCCGTCTCGAGCTGCTCGAGCCGCCGCTTGGCGTCGTCGGCCTTCATGCCCCCGCGGCGGACAGACAACTCGAACTCGTCCGTACGCGAAAGGCCGACAGGTCGCTGGTAACGGCGGGGTTTGAATGAGAGACCAAACCTGCCCGAGCGATCGGACACGGGAAGTACGCCCTGAACTGGGACAACGTTGTAATTTTGGCAACGAGTGGGCGCTAGAGGACTCGAACCTCCGACCTCAGCCGTGTGAAGGTCTTCCGGCCAATTCGCCTACCAGCGGAAATGCGCGGTGACCTGCGCATACACGCTTGGCTCGTTGCGACTGTTTTGCCCTGTTTTCGGACCTCGTGCGGACAAGCCGCGGACAGGGAGGCTCACTCCCCCGCCGCAGGCTCCACGAAGATGCCGGACTGAGAGAAGTAGCGATCGAACTCGCGCGGCCCACGCTCGAATCCGTGCACCAGGCGGGCCAGCGCCAGTTCGAATGGAGTCACCATGTTGCCGATTTGGACGTGTCGCATCTTCCAGTCAGTGGAGGACACTGAATCAAGAGCACTTGTGCCGATGGGGTGCGGCCATGGGAGCACCGCCCGGCCGCCGTCGACGGTCAGAACCTGATCGCGATAGACCAAGGCGCCATTCCAGAACACGTCCACGAGGGATGCTCTGATCTTCGGGTCGGGGAAGTTGGCCCAGTCGAAGCTCAGACGCTCGTCACCTTCGGGGCGCAGACCCGCGGCGATGTTGAGAGACAGATCCGGCTTGAAGGCCGCTCGGAGCGTATGCGAGGCGACGTCAATCTCTTGTCGCTTCTGTCCCGATCCGGCCTCTGTAATGTCAGCGACCTGCATCTGGTCCAGATAGGAGGGGCCTTCGCCCCAGCACATGATGACGTGCCACTCGTCGAGATCCGAGGACTCGATGGTTCGGAGTACTTCGTCGTGTGTCACGCCGGCCCTTTCTACTTCAGCCGGCCCATCTTCCTGGCCCACGCCTCCACGACCTGGGCATTTATAGCCCGAACCCCTTGAGGCAGGTTGCCGGGTGAGACCTACGTCCAGCGCTCCGTGATGCGATGGTCGGCCCACGCCGACGCGACCGGAAAGATCCGCTCCCAGTCGTCCTCGAGCGCGTCGCCGTGGTCCAGGCACGACGAGACAGGGTGCTCCTTGCCCGCAGCGTCTACGAACGTCCCTCGAAGGGCGATGGGCAGCACGCAGTGGTGCGGCCTCCCATGGGCGCCTGGGACGGCGCTGGAGACGAACCGGAAGCACTGGCCCGGGATCGTGCTGAACGCCTCGGCGTAGTGCGGCATCGGCGTGCGTCGAGAACACCCCATCCGCCAACGGTACTAGGCGGCTGCGCGGGCTGGCCAGACCCGGGGTGCCCCGCAACGGCACGAGTGGGCAAGTCCTGAATCCACATAGAACTGATGGGTAGCTCATGAGAACGTCAGGGGAACAGTGACCCTAAATCGTTTTCGGCGTTTCGCCCTGATCTTGCCGTTGACCGTCGTCGCCGTCACGGTCTCGACCCCTTGCGACGGACTTGGGCCTATTTGGTGCTCGGCGGCGTCGCCGTGCACCCCACACACGGACCCAACCCGTTGAAGTAGGCGGGAATCGACGGCGAGTCCGTCGGCGGGTTCGTGGGCAGCAGCACCGCCGGGCGCGGCGTCTGGTTGAAGTCGAAGTCGTCGACCATGTTGCCGAGGATCGGTTCGTCTTCGCGCACGTCGGGACGAGGGTCAGGTCGTCCGTCGGTCTTGGGATTCAAGCGGGACCCACCCAAGAAGTCGTCCTCAATGAACTTGAGGTAGGCGTCGCTCGACAGGGTCTGATGATCGACATCCCCCTGCTTCGCATAGGGGGAGATGACCATGGCGGGCACACGCAAGCCGTAACCATTCTGGTCGACGGAGGGCGGCACGACGTGGTCGTAGAACCCGCCCCAGTCGTCCCACTGCAAGAAGATGGCCGTCGAGTCCCAATCCGGGCTCTCCATGGCGGCGTTGATCACCGCAGTGACATAGGCCTGGCCCTGGTGGACGCTGGCGGGCGCGTGCTCGCTGTCGGCCTGGGACGGTGTGACCCACATGACCGATGGCAGGGTTCCCTTTTTCGCTTCGGCGAAATAGTTGTTCAGAGGCTGAACGTTGCGGATCTGGTGATCCTTCTGGACGTCCTCGAAGACGGGCAGCGGGTTCCAGATGCCGGGAGTGAGGTAGCTCTGCGCCACCGGCGGACAGGCGACGGCTGCGTCGTTTTCGCAGTCGGGTTGGTCGCCGGTCTGAACGTAGTAGGCCCACGAGACGTGGCTGTTGTAGAGGAGCCAGGTGATGTCGGTCCACGCGTTGGTGATGTCTGCGGTGCCGGTGTTGATGGCCTGATCCACGTACTTCTGCATCTGCCTAGGTGTGTAGGGTCCCCGAATCTTGTTGACGCAGCTCGACGGGTCTGGGTTCGAGCATATGGCCGACCAGCCTGAGACCAGGTAGAGGTGATCGGGTAGCGACCATGATGCGACCGGCTCGAACATATGGTCGTCGAGCACGAAGTCCTTGGCGTAGGTCCAATAGTTCGGGATCTCTGCCGCCGTGTGATAGCCCATGACGTCTGGTGTGGCCGAGTTCGAGCACGCGGGGTTGTCGACCGTATTCTGGCCGCAGCCCTTCTTCCCCTTGGCCGCCTGCGAGATGAACCCGTCCATCTTCCCCCCGTTGACGTCGGCGCGGGCGCTAGCTACGTTGTGCGGCCCGCCCCCGTTGACATCGGCGGTGTCGTGGTACGGGCTCTCGCATCCGCCCGAGGGCACCGGGACGCAGACATTCGGTTGGCTATTCTGCGTGGGGATCCCATCAGCCCCCGGATACGTGCCGAAGTAGCTGTCGTAAGAGCGGTTCTCCTGCTCGATCACGATGATGTGCTTGATCTTGTGGATTCCGGCCGCCACCTCGTAGTGACCGGTCGGGCCGCCCGTCACTAGCCCGGGTGAGGCGGCCGGCTGCGAGGGCGAACTGCTGCATGCACTGAACACAAGCGCCAGGATGGCGACGCTGCCGAAGGCGATGGTTCCGCCCGACCCTCGCCGATATGACCTTGTTCTTCGAGCCACAAGAATGACCTTCCTTTTTTGCGAAGCCCCGGGCGTCTATGTCCCGAGCCTCATTCGGGCGGCTCAGGTGGTCTTTTTCTGGCGCGAACGCTACTCGTGCCTGGTCGTAAGGCGCATCCCCGGGGGGGTGAGGCGCCCGAACGGTGCCGATCTTCCGTTGCACGGGTATCAGGCTGGCGCCCCCGGCCCTGCCCCACAACGCTGCCGGTTGGGTGGGGCGCTAGGGCAGTGGACAGCGCTTGGATCCCGGGTTGTCCGGACAGATCTCAGCTTCGACTCGACGGACGATCCCAGCTACTTCCGTGCGATGTGTCTCCAGTGGCAGGTTTAGGACCCTGGAGGTATCGGACGTGAGTTGGGCGGGTGTGCAGGCCTGAGCGATCAACGAGGCCATCTTGGCCGTCAGCTTCGGTTCCACCTTCGTGAACCGTGGTGGTCCGTTGGCCCAAGCGTTCGCCACTTCGCAGGCGGAGGTAGCTCCGGTGGTGTGCCCGCTGGCACTGCTGGCACTGCTGGCACTGCTGCAAGCCGTCGTCCCGATGCCGAGTGCGATTACCAGGCTGCATGTAACGAAGCGCAGTGCCATGACCGGAGCCTATGTCTGTAGCGATCTTCGGTCTTGTCCCTTGGGTTAGCCCATTGGGGCGTGCCTGCGATGTCCCCGGGTGAAGTAGGGAACTGGTTCGGTGTAGCCGGTGCGGCAGATGGGCTCAGTCCCGTCGGTTTCCCTTCGAGTGCGTATTCCATCTCGCCTGGGTATCGACCTCCCCAGTCCCCCCTTCCCAAACCGTGCATGCGGTTCTCCCGCACACGGCTTTCCCCCAGGCAGTCGATCGTCCGCATTCCGCCGTGCCACGAGCGTTGGCGGGCGACCCGAGCGTCACTCCCAGTCCGTTGACCTGCTCCGAAGGGCGAGTGGGTGGATAGCCCATTGGGCAATCCCACGGTCGTCACTGGTCGCTTCGCACACCTGGCTAGAGGCCCTTCGCTCGAACCGGGTTATGTTGTCCTGGCTGTCATCACTACTACTGCCTCCTCCGACTTCCGCTCGACACTTCGCCGTTTCCCAGGGCCACTGGTTATCGACGTCGTGGCTGCCGGGCACCGAAGGCTGGCAACCTGCGGCCTTGTGCTTGCCGGCGTCGAGACGGATCTCTCCAGTTCCGAGGACACCCTTCTGGCCATTCCGAGCCCCCTGCGCCGGGAGGTTCCTGGACACCCGCTCCAAGATCCCTGGTGTCGTCCATGGCCTTCGCCCTATGGGAAGGGGCTCGGCTCCTCCTGCTCCGCCATGACGGCGGACCGGTGTAACGACGCTGCAGGCTTCACGTGATGTTACGGACTGGTCAGTTGCTCCACCCCGCTTCGAACCCAGCCTCTCGGCCACGCACGGGGGTTTCACTACCGGGGACCTTGGCGTCTCCCCGGACCGGACTCGCACCGGCTGGCTGTCCTCAGCTGATCGCTTGGTTACGTCATCACAACATGTACCTCCTTGTTGTCATGGCGTCCAAGCTGCTGGACGCACTCCCCAATCACCGGGTCAGGGTTGCACGCAAGGTGCCGCTGACCGGATACGTGTGGGGCATGGGAGGACCGGTCCAGACGCCCGTGACTGTCGGGTCGAGTCCTACGCGAGTCGCACCATCTCACGATCGTCTGGTGACCAGAACGCCGTGAAGGAACCCTCGATCTCCCGAGGGGGCACGCGGTGTTTCTGCATTTGATACGAAGCGAGCAAACCGGACCGACCCTGAATCTCGCACACACGGGAGTAGATGGAGACGACGAGCTGAGCAGCGGCGCTCTTTGCCAGCACGCTTGGTTCTGTCGAACGCATCTCATCCACATTGCCTTTCTTCACCCATATCGTGCGCTTGCCATCCACGTCACCGAGCCGTATCCACCGGGCAGGTGCGTACATGAATCCACTGAGTTGGACCGCGGTGCCGTCTCGACGCCACACATACGGGTACCACCCACTGAATCCTCCGCCGCGACCAAATGCCTTCTGGAACACGAGGCCGACTCCAGCGATCTCATCGAGCGGAACCTGCAGTGTGGAGAAGAGGCGTGGAATAAACAGATCGCTCTGAGTAATCCGGGTCGGCCTGAACACCCTCAATGCAAACAAGAGGTAGACACACCACATCAGCGCCAAGACACCCGCCGTAATGATCGCACCGCCATACACGGGCTTGGGGTCATCGACAATGGTAATGATCATGTAAATCAGCACACCGGAAAAACCGGCGAGGGTAAAGAGAACCAACAGCTGCCCCGGGCCGTGGGGCCGGACTCGAATCACTGAATCGGGCGCGGGACTCGATCTCACGCTGACATCTTGCCTCACTGCTCGACTTGTCAGGGGGCTCGCACCACACTGGTGAGGTAGGCCGCTGGTTCGTCAGATCGCTCCTGCGGTTGAGGTCCCGACCAGGCCATCGTGGTGGCATTTCTCAGCGCACCGGCCCGGGACCAGCAGCCCCCGCAGGGTGAGTCAGCTTCCCCAGCGGCCCCCTATCAAACCGTGCATGCGGTTCTCCCGCACACGGCTTTCCGACACCGTTCATCGTCAGGCATGCGCAGGCGTCCATCGCTTGACTCTTCCGGTGAGCCGATAGATGCCGAGTTCGGTCAGCCAGCCGTAGTTGAACCGACTGGCCCGAAGACGGCCTCGTGTGGCGTATTTGACGCTGGCCAGCTTGGACAGTCGCAAGTGCACGTAGCTGTCGATGAGGGCGAACTTCCGGTTCGAGTTTCCGTAGCGGAAGTACGCCCCCCAACCCCGGAGCACGGCGTTGAGTTCAGCGACGACGTGGCGCAGCTCACGGCTGGCAAGGTGGCGACTGGTGCGATCCCGGATCTTGGCCCTGATTGCGGCCATGGCCCGGTCCGACGGCCACTTCGACAGGTAGCGGCGAGTTCCGAACTTCGACGGGGTCATCCGGTGATGGAAGCCCAGAAAGTCGAAGCCGTCCTTCCCACCTGCGAGATTGATGATGCGAGTCTTGTCGGGATGCAACCGCAGCCCGAGGCCGACCAACACCTCCTCGATCCGGCGCTTCGCCTCTTCGGCTCGGCTCCGGCTGGTGGCAAGGACAACGAAGTCGTCCGCATACCTGACCAACGTCCCCAGGTTGACCATCTCGGCCCAAGCCTCGTCGATGACGTGGAGGGCAATGTTGGCCAGCAACGGGGAGATGGGTGAACCCTGCGGAGTCCCCGACTCGGTGTCGGAGACCAATCCGCCCTCGAACACCCCTGCCCGAAGCCAACTCCGCAGCAGCTTCAACATCGCACCGTCAACCACCCGGCGTTCGACCTGACCCATGAGGGCGTCGTGGTCGATCTCGTCGAAGCACGCTTTGATGTCGGCGTCGAGCACCCAGTTGGCTCCCCGGTTGGCCGCCACCCGGATCGCTTCGAGCGCCTGGTGGGCAGATCGCTTCGGGCGGAACCCGAAGCTCACCGGAGAGAAATCGGCCTCGAAGACTGGTTCGAGGACGACCTTGGCCGCCGTCATGACCACCCGGTCGGCCACCGTCGGGATACCGAGCGGACGGGTCTGGCCCGGCTTGCCCGGTTTGGGGATGTGGACCCTGCGCAGCGCCTTCGGACGATACGTCTTGTCCATGAGCGCTGCGGCGAGGCCGTCGAGGAACACCTTCACCCCGTCTGTGCCTCCGTCCTCGATCGACGCGATGGTCACGCCGTCGATGCCGGGGGCACCCTGGTTCGTTGCCACCTCGACCCATGCTCTCCACAGGATGTCGCTGCGGGCGACCTTGTCGTAGAGGGCGTGGAAGCGTCGAGCGGGATCCTGCTTGGCACTGCGATAGAGCACGCGTTGAAGGGCTCGGACCTTGTCCACCTTCTCGGTTTCGCTGATGGCTTTAGCCGAGAGCTCGGCACTCATCAGGGTCCCTCCACATCGTCGTCGTGCACCGGTGAAGCAGGGGCCCTTCGCTCCGGACAGGTTGTGTTGTCCTGTCCATCGTCACTACTACGACCCCCTCCGACTTCCTCTCGGCCGCCTGGCACTTCCCGGGGTCACCGGTTATAGACAGGACTGCTTCCCGGACCGCAGATCCGGGGCCGAGGAGGATCTCTCCAGTTCCGAGGACAACCTTCTGGCCATTCCGAGCCCCCTGCGCCGGGAGGTTCCTGGACACCCGCTCCAAGATCTCTGGTGTCGTCCATGGTCTTCGCCCTTAGGGGAAAGGCTCGACTCCCCCTGCTCCGCCATCACTGACGGACCGGTGTAACGACGCTGCAGGCTTCACGTGATGTTACGGACTGGTCAGTTGTTCCACCCCGCTTCGAACCCGGCCTCTCGACCACGCACGGGGGCTTCACTACCGGGGACCTTGGCGTCTCCCCGGACCGGACTTGCACCGGCTGGCTGTCCCCAGTTGTCGCTTGGTTACGTCATCACAACTCGAACCTCCTTGTTGTCATGGCGCCCAAGCTGCTGGACGCACCCCCCGATCGCCGGTTATGCAGCGAGGCCGGCCACTATGCACCGAGGCCATTGAGGAGCCCCATCGACGGGCAGACCTCGCCCCGGCGCCGGTGAGCCGGCCGACGCCGGGGCAGGACGAGCGGGGACTAACGCCGAGACGTGATAGGCGCCCGGAGTCGGGCCAGGGCGAGGTCGACTTCAACCCGTCGAGACCGGGACCCGGTGCCATCTTGGCTGTCGGGAACCGAGCCGCCCTGGTTGCCTCCCTGGTCGCCGTAAGGCCCGGCTTCGACGTCGAGCTCTGACTCAAGCGAGATTTCCGTTGTCGGGCTTGCCGGGCGGCCGACCGCGCTGACATCCAAGATTTCTCGGATCTTCGTAATCGTCCTGCGCGAGAAATCATTTGACCAGGTGTCCCCGGTCGGATCGACAATCATGCCGACACTCATCTCGGAGACGTCCCCCCGACTTAGCGCGACGGCCAATGCCCACGCGACGTCCTGTCGGGAGTCGAGACGCGCGCTGCACGTGAGCGCTTGCGCGGTGTCGACGAGGGTCAGGGTGCCGCTCGTGGTGCGGGCTAGCACCAATCCCTTATGGTCGTAGAGGAACTTGCAGTCGCAGCCCTTCAGCGCAGCGGTAAACGCGCCGGGCATGATTGTCTCGGTGAAGAAACCCGTCGTGCCCAGTCCGTCAAAGACCTGGTACGGCGTTGAATAGACGACCGGGCTCCCGCTGACGACGAGGTCGGTGCCGCTGGTAACGGCGGACCGGTTGGCCGGCACGTTTGCGATGCGAGCGACGAACATCCTCGCCTCACGGCTGCCGGCCCGGTGCGTTCGCTCCTCGAGGTGGCCACGGCGTGCGCGCCGTTCATCTGCGGACCATCTCGGCCCTCGGCGTCTTGAGTTTTCTTCGGTCACTTTGCGATCCCTTCTGCGAGCGCGGCATCGGCCTGGTCGAGCTGCCCGAGGAGGCGGACGTGACGGGCGTTTGAATAGTTCACGTTGGGCGGTTGGGGTGCGAGCGTCGCGGCGGTAGCCAGCTGGGCCCGGGCTTCGGCAATGGCAGCGCGTGCTTTGGCTCGCCGCTTCGGTGAGCCGCTCGCTTTCGCGTCGCTTGCGGCATCGAGCGCCTCGAGAGAGCGCCGGAGCGCGCGCTCGGCGATGGGTTTGCGGATGAACATTGAATCTCCTTTAGAGCAGAATCGAGTCGGCGAGGTCCGGGACCTGAACGTCGAGAGCGCCGCGCAGAGCACCGTCCAGGCTGTCGAGGGCGCTAAGTAAGTCGGTCAAGACTTCCGGCTTGGTGGCGAGTTTCATCGCGACGCACACAGCGTGCCGGGCCTCGAGCAAGTCGGCCCGCTGGCGTGCGCGTCGGGCGGCAAGGGCGCGGGCCTGCTCGCGTGCAGCGCGTCGACGGCGGGGGAAGGGGGTCACGTGTCGGCCTTCTTCGTGACTTGGTACCCGGCCTTGCGGAGCACGTCGGCGATGTGGGCTGCCTCCATGCCCGCCGCGGCTTGTGCGGTCGCCACGTCGACGGCACTGGGCGCGGGAGCGCAGAGGTGCGATTGACCGGGGCGGCTCATGCGTCCACATTCCAGACATGAAATTGGCTTGTTGCGCTCCTCCTCGGCCCGGCGCTGCGCCGCCCAGCTCTCCTCCTGCGCTCGCTTCAGGTACGGGGGGCGACAATCGTGACCGTTCCACTGGGCGATCGGGGCGCTGAATCTGCACAATCCGCAATGCCGCTGCAAAACGGCGTCAGCGTTGGCGATGCCTGATGTCATGGTGGTTTCCTTTCGGTGATGGGGAACTGCTAGAGGAACGGGCGAATGACGCCGACCGGCTGGCCGGCGGCTCGTTGCGCCTCCTGGCGCTCGAGGAGAATCTCTGCAATGGACCAGATGCCGACCGACGGAGGCTCTGCATTGGCAGCGCCCCACAAACTGAGAGTCGCACTCACTAGCTCCGATCAGTCACGGAGCCGTATGACCTGAACTGCGCGTATCCGCGTACGTGCCCTTCCCATCTGGGATTCTGACGATTGCGAAGTCACCAGCAACCAGAACAAGAAGGGCACCTACGAAATGGAAACTACCAGCACGCGTCCCGTCGTTGTGGAATCCGGAGGCGACCAGGTCGTCGGCCATGTCGGACTCCACGCATTGGGGGATTTTGCCGACCGGATGGCGCTCGGTGAGCACCTGTCTGCCCGCATCCCCATTTCGGGTGAGCGGGCCCCGATCCACGACCGGGGCAAGGTCCTCGTCCAGAGCGCGCTGATGCTGGCCGGCGGGGGCGAGAACTGCGCCGACATCGAACACCTCCGGGCCCAGGGCGACCTGTTCGGACAGGTTCCATCTGACTCGACGGTGTACCGGACCTTCCACGAGATCACCCCGGAGGTGCGGGGCGCCATCGCCGCCGGGTTCGCCGAGGTCCGCTCCGAGGTGTGGCGTCGAACCGGCGTCACCAAGGGCAAGGGTCCGATCTATCTGGACATCGACGCCTCCCTCATCCAGGTCCACTCGGAGAACAAGGAACTGACCGGACCGAACTACAAAGGTGGCTTCGGATTCCATCCGTTGTTGTGCTTCTGCGACTGCACCGGTGAGGCCCTTGCCGGGATGCTCCGTCCCGGCAACGCCGGGGCCAACACCGTGAGCGACCACATCGTGGTCCTCGACGATGCCATCGCCCAGCTGCCCGAGGCGATTGCGGTTGGACACCACCCGGGTGACGGCCCCACGCTCGTCGAGCGCACGATCGTGATCCGGGCCGACTCGGCGGGCTGCACCGAGGGCTTCGTGGCCGCCTGTCGGAGGAGGAACGTCGGGTTCTCGGTGGTGTGCCGCTCGAATGCCCAGATCCACCAGGCAATTTTCGACACCCTGGGGTTCGAAGAGCTCTGGCACCAGGCCGTCAAACAGAACGGAGAGAACCGGGAAGGGGCCGCGGTCGTCGAGCTCACCGACCTGGTCGAATTGCCCGATTGGCCAACTGGCACCCGGCTGATCGTGCGACGGGAGCCTCTCCACCCCGGCGTCCAGCACAGCCTGTTCCCGAGCCTCGAGTACCGCTACTGGGGCTTCTACACCGACCAGGACGGCGACCCGGTCGAACTCGATCGCGTCATGAGGGCCCACGCCCATGTCGAACAGAACATCTCCCGTCTGAAGGACTCGGGATTGTTGTCGTTTCCCTTCACCAAGATCGAGGCAAACCGCAACTGGATGGCCACGGTCATGATGGCCGCCGACCTGCTGCGGTGGTTCCAGCTCTTGTGTCTGGACGGGTACTGGAGAAAGGCCCAACCCAAGGCACTCCGATGGGGCATCCTCCACGCCCCGGGTCGGCTGGTCCACACCGCCCGCCAACTCGTCGTGCGCATCCTCGATGGCTGGCCGAGTGCGGGTGCCCTCCTTGACGCCTATCAGAGGATGGCCGCACTCTGCTGACCGAACTCACCCCCCGTCAGTCGGCACCAGCTTGACGACGCGCGTCCAAACCCGGCCGCAAGGTCGAAAACCATCACGACAAATCGACCCAATCGCTGGACCACTATCTCCGACGCGTCGAAATAGCACCGAAGTCCCTGAAGAGCCCCGATCAATAGATGCCGAGCGGCCTCGCCAATTCTCGTGACTGATCGGAGCTAGCGGGCTGATATCGACCGAGGATGATTTTCTCGACCAGAGCCACGCGTCACCGAGGCTTCGCTTCACTGCACCGTCGAGGGCAGACAGCAACTCTCGCTGTCCACGGTGGACGAGGTTCCCTTCGACGACGAGGTCGTACCAGCGGCCGCACGCCTGTGCATGTTCACGGCCACCGACCTGGGTCACTTCCACGTCGAGCTCAGCCAGCGCCGGGAGGAGACTCCCGGCCGGCCCGGCAGGGTCACAGAGCACGCCCGAGGGCTTGTACTTCTCGACCAGTTCGGCGATTCGGGTTGGCACCCATGCGGTGCCCGGCTCGTTGTCGATGAGCTCGACATAGAACTTGCCGTCCTCGCGCTTGCCGGCGACGGCGATGGACGCCATGGCCCGGTCTGGCGTGACATCGAACGCCGCCGTGAGTAGATCCGGCGGCGCGGCCCGCAGATCGGCCAGCGCGTTCCAGGTGGCCAGCGGCACGACCGGCTCGACTATGGCCGTGGTCCACTGGTTGAGTCGAGCCCTACGGAACTCAGCGAGGTCCATCGACACGTGCTCGGCCCTAATGGCGGACTCACTTATCGTGTAGTCCATCGCAGGATTCGCCAGACGCCACGTCTCGACATCGGATGGGTCCGCGTCGTCGGGCGCGCCGTACTCGACATAGCAGGACGTGTCCGTCAGGCCGGCTTCGGCAAGCAAGCGACCCTGTTCGACTCGCGCGTGCAGATACGGGCTCCCGTGGTTGGTGCCGGCGGTGGACACGACCACGAACTGCGGGGAGACGCGGGTGGCCATGGACGGAATAAGGGCTTGCTCCATGCGGTCGTCCGGTTGGCTGAAGGCTTCATCGATCACCGCGACGTCGTTCACGCTGCCATGACCGGCCTTGACCGTGCTGGCCACCAGTGCCAGCTCGCTCCCGTTGGTGAACCGGATGCACTCGGATCCGTTGGCCAGCCTCGTCGTGTAGTACCGAGCCAAGGGGCTCCTATCCAACTCGGGGAGCCACGTGCCGACCATCATCTTCCGCGCATCGTTCAGGGTTTGACTTGTGAACTTGAGGCGTTGGTTCTTGTGGTAGAACGCGCGCACCAGCAGATAGACCTCGAGGGCGAAAGTCTTGCCGTTCTGTCGGGGCACGAGCAGGGTGGCGTCCCGGTAGGCGAACGTCCCGTCGTCGTTCATCTCGAGGACCAGATCCCACCAGTCCCGTTGCCACCGCATCGGCTCGCGGCCGAGCTGCTCGGCGATCTTCGCCGCGACATCTCCGAGAGTCTTGCGGGATGGTGTCCTCGGTGTAGCGAATCGAGGCGCGCACGTTGTGGTGGTAGTCATGTGGCCTCCGTGGAGAGGATCTCCTTCAGGAACTTGTCGGCTTCCTCGGCGTTGGCCGGGACCATGATCGCCTCGAGCGTGACCTGCAGCTCGCGGGATAGGCCGCTAGCTGCCATCGCTGCCGCTCCGGTGACGGCGCCGCTCGTGTTGTCGATGCGCTCGGCAAGGGCCACGGCTACGGCTGCCCGGGCCTCGCCGAGCTCGTCGAGGGTGAGGGTGGCGATCAGCGCCTTGACTGCCTTGGTAACGGGCTGGCCCGCGCGGCTCACCATGCTCTGCTCGGGTTGGACACGCCCGGAGGGGTCTGTAACGGCCGGCGACGGCGGGCGGTCCGGCTTGTGTTATGTCCACGGTGCGCCGGCCTGAGAAGTGACTCGTCCAGAGCCAGCCGCTTCTGCTCGGCGGGTGGCAGGTTCCGCATCGCCTTGAGCGTGTAGATGTGGTCGACGGTTGGCGACCATTTGGATTTCGGATCGGCGTTGAGGTCGATCTGTCCGCCACAGATCCAACAGATTTGGGACGAGGCGAGCACCCGGGCCCGGACACGCTCCCACTCGACGCCTCCACGGCCGGGATGGCGCTTGCCGTTGAGGTACGTGGTCATCGTGTGGTCCAGCGGTAGGTGCCATCCGACTTGCGGTACCTGCGGACCTCGCGGTGGTTCTTGAGCTTGTTGAAGAACCGTTCGCGGGCTTCTGGCGTCCGGTGATACGCGTCGAGCTCCCTGGAGAGCTTCTCCTCGTCGACTCCGCCTCGCCGGCTAGCCGCCGTGATGGCCTGTACGACCCGTTCAACCTCGTTATCGGTCATGGTGGTAGTCCCTTTTTCGTGATTGAGCGAATGGAGCCGCATGGCTCCTGAACTGGGCAAACGCTACCGAAAGGCTCCGGGCGCCAACTCAAAGCCTCCGAAATCGGGGAGAGATTTTTAGGGCCACGGGGGAGGTCAGTCGTCGCACCACCCGAAAGTCGACCCCCGGCCCCCCTAGGCCGCAGGGTCAGGCGCTATGTCGTGACGACACAGACCGTCGACCGGTTGCCAGTCCACCCACGCGCCTCGGCGGTCAGGGCACGGGTGAGCCACAGCCAGGGCGACGGTCTCGAGGCTGGCCTCGCAGGCCGGGCACTGCCAGGTCTGGGGCTGGAGCGGGATCACACCGTTACCGCAGACCGACTCGGGTGTTCCGACGACGCTCGAGGTCGAGTACGGCGACCTCGAGCGGTACTTCGGCAGTCACCGGTTGACTCCCACGAGTGCGATGCCATGCGGCCATCGCTTCATCAATTAAGTGCGGCTCTGTTAGATCGTCCTCGATCTGTGTCCGCGCTTCGTCGGCGCAAGACATTGTCCGCGCATATCCGATCCCGATCTTCTCTGCCTTCGATAGCGATGGCGCTGAGGTCTTTGACGATGAGCCAGCACTGACGAAAGCGGCCCAGTGTTTGGCTATGGCCAGCGGAGTGAGCGTCGCATTCGGATACTTGGATCGGAACCCAGCGGCGACGGTATTGACGTCGTTGGTCGATCCACCGACAGCGGCGATCTCTTTGACCGCTTTGCCCAATGCTCCGGAAGCAGATGCCGTTAGCCGCTCTGCATCCATGTCACAGACTCCGACGAGAGCTTGTGTGAGCGAAGCGATCTCTCCGGCGTCGGCGACAGCCGGCGCAAGAGGTTCAGTGACGTTTCCAGTCTTTGATTCTGCGGACGAATCGACCCCTATCGGGTAGGACGAATCGACCCCTATCTGTAGGGCGTTTCGACCCCTATCGGTCGGTGGTGATACGGACGAATCGACCCCTATCGCGGCCGATTCTGTATCGGCCTCCATGTGGACAGTGATCCGATAGCGGTTCGACCTGAGCCCGCCCTTGGAGCTCGATGTCCCGCCGCCCACGATGACGACGACATCGCCCAGCTTTTCTAGGCCACGGATCCGCTTTCGTGCGTTGCGAACGTCAATCCGGCACTTCCGGGCGATGGTTGCCATAGATGGCCAGCATTCGCCTTCGTCGTTGGCCATATCAGCCAGGCACAGGAGGACGAGCAGATCCGAACCGTCAGCCTTGGAGCACTCCCAAACTTGGGTCATAATCTTGATGCTCATGGCATTGACTCGCGCTTCGCGCAAGGTGCATACTGCATGGCAGTCCTTCCGAATAAGGATGTTGGGCAAGTCGCCTCCGCCTGATCCGCGGGGGCACTTGCGCGTCTGGGGCTTAGACGGCTTCGGCCATCTTCCGGTCTAGAAAATCTTCATAGTCAGGCCGGCAGACTCTGACGGAATGTCCGATCCGAACGGTGGGCAACTCGCCATCGGCCATCCACCTACGGACGGTCCGCTCGTTGACGCGCATGTCGGCAGCGATGTCCCGGCAGCTCACGAAGTTGGGCATGGCGGAATCCTTCCCTTGTGGTGTAAATGTCATGACCCGGGTGGGCCAACAAGAGACCGGGAATCAATCTCCCCGGCAGCACCAGTATATCGTACGTCCATAGAAACTCCCTGGTCAGACGGCTTTTGACCCCCCAGATCCCGGTACTGGCGCGAGTTGGGCAGCGTGCGGTGGATTTGGTCAGTGGGCGGCGAGGCGGCGACGATCAGCGCAGCGATGTTTCGGTCCTCGACCTTGGCGAGGACTAACTCGGTGTACACCTTGGATCGGCGACGGGTGACGAACTCGTCATAGCTGTCGTCCCATGGCTTGCCGGCGTCGCGCCAGGCTTGCTCGCACGGCCGGCACACTTGGTCCTGTCGAAGCTTGTCGTCCCGTCGAAGCTTGGCGGCTGGTCGGAGGCAGACGAGGCAGCGCAGCGTCACACCGGACCCGTCCTCCGGAATCAGGCGGTCGGGGTCAATGCGCTTGTTGTAGGTCTTGTCGCCCCCGAACCTTGGCAGCTGATCCGATCGGGTCTGCCACGGGTAGCGGGCATCGCCCCGCGGCCAGCTGCGCGTCCGCCTGGTGGAGCGTGGGTCGTAGCGGTCCCCGACAAATAGGCGGTTCCCTTTGCAACACTCACACGTCCACCGGCCCTGACTCTTTGGTTCCTTGCCCAGGATCGCCCTGACGGTTTCCGCCACGGTGCCGGCATTGCGGATCTTGTCCCCGATCCACGGGTTGCCGATCTGGTGCAGATCCCGCTCGAGTGCATCGACGTCGAGCTCTACCGCCACCGAGACGGAGGCGGCGTTCATGCCTCACCTGCCGGAGCGATCACCCCCTCGGGCTCGCTCACGATGCCGGACGATGCTTCTGTGCCTCAACCCATTCGTCGACGTCGGATCGCCGGTAGCGGACGTGTCCGCCCATGCGCGCTCCCGGCGGCCCGGTGCCGACGTGTCGCCACGAGTAGATGGTGCCGATCGGGACGCCCAGGTACTCGGCGAGCTGGATCGGACTTAGGAACTCACTGCGGGTGTTTTGGTCCATGCGTGGACGGTAACGGCCTGGTGGCGTCCACCTCGACGCTTATCGACAATTTGTGCCATAATCACACACATGCCAATCCGGATGACCCCGGGCGAGGTGTTCGCCGAGGAGCTCTACGCTCACCGTTCCCGTCGGGGCTGGACACAGCAGGAGCTGGCCGACCGCATGGCGGACCTTGGCGAACCCATCAACCGCTCCGGCATCGCGCGACTCGAGAACGGCGAGCGGAAGGTCTCCCTCGACGAGGCGGTGGCCTTCGCCATCGCTCTCGGGGTTCCTCCCTACGCCTTGGTCGTGCCCCGACAGGTCGACCGGGAGGTCCGGGTCACATCGAAATGGGCAATGGCTGGTCCCTCGATGCTGGCATGGTGGAGGGGCGTGCAGCCGTACTTCTCGAACCCCACCCCCAAAGGGTCCCGGGCTCAGGCTGAGCTCATATCCGACGCGCGGTTCTATGACGACTCTCGGTCAGATGCCGAGTCGATGGTGGCCGAAAGGCTTGCCGGCGTCGTGGATATTTGGAGTTGGGCGACGCTCGCCATGCGGGAAGCCGCCGTAGCGGTGACAGAGAGCGCAGCCGACGCCCGCGCCAGTCACCGCGAAGGATGGGATTCACCAGAGTCCGTCCTCGTCGAGGAGTACCTGGCGAACATCGCCGACGAGCTCAAGCATGCGGTCCGCCAGGTCCAGAAGTTGGTTCAATCGAAGGAGGTTCGCTGATGGCACATATCCAGAAGCGGGACGGTAAGTGGCAGGCACGGTACCGAGCACCGGACGGCCGCGAGCGGACACGTCGCTTCGACCGCAAGGTCGATGCCGAGAACTGGCTCAACACCAACGGGGGTGACATCGCTCGAGGAATGTGGATCGACCCGGCAGATGGTCGGATCACGTTCGACGAGTGGGCCGAGAAGTGGAAGGCGACGACGATATCCAAGCGCCCGTCGACCCGAGCTCGAGACGTCGGTTACGTCGACCGCTATCTGCTGCCGACTTTCGGCACGCGCAAGCTCGCAGAGATCGACTACACGATGGTTGCCGAATGGATGGCGACGCTCACCACGATCGGACCAGCTCCGTGGTGGGACGTGAAAGAGGAACCGGAACGGCATCGCCGGCCGGTCTCCCCCGCCACCGCGATGAAGGCGTCACAGATCCTCGGGAAGATTATGTCTACCGCAGTGACCGCGAAGCGGATCCTCACCAATCCGGTCACGGGTGTCGAGCGCCCGGTCGTCGAGCACGAAGAGATGAGGTTCCTGACGTCTCCGGAGGTCGACACGCTTGCAGGGAAGATCGGCCCCAGGTACCGCGCACTCGTCCTCGTCGGCGCGTATGCCGGTCTCCGTATGGGCGAGACGGCAGGACTGCGTCGCAGTCGGGTCGACATTCTTCGCCGACAGATCCAGGTCGTCGAGACGTGCACGGAGGTCGGAGGCGTGCTCCATTACGGCCCGCCGAAGACGGCGGCTGGCAGACGGTCGATCACACTCCCACGCTCGGTGGCCCTGGCGCTCGGTGACCACCTGGCGGACTACGTCGACGACGACCCCAACGCTTGGGTATTCACGGCGCCTACCGGTGGGCCGCTCAGGCTTTCCGCGTGGCGCCGGCGCTACTGGTCGCCCGCTGTCACCAAAGCGGAACTGTCACCGTTGCGCCCGCACGATCTTCGCCATACGGCGGTCGCGTTGTGGATTGCATCGGGGGCGAACCCGTTGGAGGTCAGCCGTCGAGCGGGACACAGCAAGGTTGCGTTCACACTCGATCGGTACGGGCATCTCTTTGAGGACGCCGACACCGCTGTGGCGGACCGGCTCGAGGCGCTCATCGCTTCAGCGCCGAAGACGGACGGGGCGACCGTCACGCCGCTCCGCTAAAACTCTTGCGGACAAACGGCGGACAACTGCGGACGACTTCCCTCGAGCTCACTGGTGTTAAGGGCTCTGGCCTGCGGTTTTGAAGTGGGCGCTGCGGGACTCGAACCCACGACCTCAGCCGTGTGAAGGCTGCGCTCTAACCAACTGAGCTAAGCGCCCCGGCGCTGCGGTATGCACACCGCAGCAGAGCAAGGGGACATGCTAATCCGAGGTTGCGCAGACAGGGCGCTGGCACCGGGAGCGCCCCGCGGCCGGAGCGGAGCGGGCTCTTGCGCCAATCACGCGGCCCCAGCCACCGGATCGGGGGCCACTGCGTCGAATGCCAGCGCCCGCTCGAGCGCGGCAGCCGATCGGAGCACCACCAGATCAGCGTGCTGCGGGCCGATCAGCTGCAGGCCGACCGGGAGGCCGGCCGAGGTGAGCCCCACGCACACCGTGGCTGCCGGCGACCGGGTCAGGTTGAAGCCGTAGGTTAGCTTCACCCAGTTGTAGTCCCTCTGCCCATTGATCATCGCTGCCCCGTCGAGCGCGCGGGGCGGTGGCGCTGCGGCCACGGTCGGCGTGACCAGGAGTCGCACATCATGGAAGAGGTCGACCAGGCGCAGGTTGAGCTCGTGGCACGCGTCCTCTGCCCGAACCACCTGCAACGCACTGGTGCCGGCCGCGCCGTCGATGACCATCCGCAGCACTGGGTCGACGCGCTCATAGACGGGCGTGCCGACTACCGATTGGTAGGTCCGCAGGTTGTAGACCCCCGACAGGGTCAGCCAAGGGTCGAGCGGGTCCTCGTCCCATACGGTACCGACCTCGGTCACATCGGACCCGAGGTCGGCGAGCCGGTCGACCGCACGCCTGCACAGCTCGAGAACCTCGCGGTCCACGTCCGCGTAGCCGAGCGTGGGCGACCACGCCACCCGACGTGGCGGCCGCGGATCGTCTAGCACGGCCAACCACGATGCCTCGGGTCGGGGCAGCGAGCGGAGATCGGTCGGGTCCGGTCCGACCACCACTTCCAACGCCGCCACGACGTCATCGAGGCGGCGAGCCATCGGACCCTTTGTCGAGAGGTTCTGCCAGTCGGGCGGATGGTCGCCCCCGGACGGCACCCGACCGAGTGAGGCCTTCATTCCGGACAGGCCGCAGCACGACGACGGGATGCGGATCGATCCGCCACCATCCGAGCCGGTGGCCAGCGGCACCATGCCGGCGGCGATGGCAGCCGCGCTGCCTCCGGACGATCCGCCCGGTGTGTGGTCGAGGTTCCACGGATTGAGGGTCGGTCCGAACACCGTGTTGTCGGTGTCGGCCTTCCAGCCGAGCTCGGGAGTGTTGGTCTTCCCGACCACCACGCAACCGGCGGCCACCAGCCTGGCCACCAGCGCTGAGTCCTGCGTGGCCGGAGGATCCTGGGCGAAGGCCGGCGAGCCGTGGGTGGTCACGAACCCTGCAGCGTCCTCGAGGTCCTTGACCCCGAGCGGGATCCCGGCCAACGGTCCCGGATCGCGACCGTCGGCGACCTTCGCGTCGATCACATCCGCCGCATCCCGTGCGCGGACCTCGTCCACGGCCACGAAGGCGTTCACGATCGGGTTCTCCGCGGCGATCCGTGCGAGCGCGTGATCGACCAGCTCTGCCGCGCTGACCTCCCCCGAGCGCACCTTCGACGCCAGGTCGACCACCGAGGCCGTGCGAAACTCCATCTCGCGACCGTACCGGTGCCGGGAGCGGCCCACAACCGCTCCGGAGCTGAGCGCTTTCGACAGACGGGTCCCGTCGGCAGCAGTCTGTTGGTCATGTGCACGAATGCCCGCCCCTGTCGCGACACCGCCCGGATCAGCAGGTGACAACGGACTCGGGTCTCAGGGGGAGCGTCCTCGACCACGTGGCCCACGCCGTCCCCCGCTGGCAGGACATCTGGCACCGCTACGCGGTCGACCTCGGAGCCGAGTGGAGCTCGGGCGGCACCGCGTCCGGGTTCGCGCCCGGGCAGCTCCAGTTCGGAAACGGCGCCAGGCTCGAGATGCTCATGCCCCACGACACCGCGGCAAACGACTTCCTCGCGCGTTTCCTCGCGACCAATGGTCCGGGGCCCCACCACCTCACATTCAAGGTCCCGTCCCTCGCCGACGCCCTCGAAGAGGTCCGCGCCGCCGGATTCGAGCCGATCGGCATCGACCTGAGCGATCCCGAGTGGATGGAGGCCTTCCTTCACCCGAAGGTGGCCACCGGCGTCGTCGTGCAGCTGGCCGAGGCGCCCGCGCCCTGGCGCAGTCCCCCGCCGCCCGACTTCCCGACCGGTCACCGGTCGCTCGCCGACGGTTCGGGACCCGTTCCTGCCGCCCGGCTGCTCCGGGTGAGCCACGTCGTCGCCGATCTGGCGGCGGCCCGCGCCTTGTTCGAGGGTGTGCTGGCTGGCGAGGTGGTCGCCCGAGGGAGCCGTGACGGCCATGACTGGATCGACCTGCGCTGGGATGCACCGCTCGGCATCAGGCTGATCGGCCCCACCGGACCAGGGCGGACCGAAGCGGTCGCCGGCTGGCTCGCCGGCCGTGGCGGCCGCGTCCACCACATCGAGCTCGCGGTCGACGAACCCTGGTCGGTCCCCGGAGCGGTGCCGGCCACGTCACCGCTTGCCACGTCGGGTCATCCGGGGGATGGGGACGCACTCTGGGAGATCTCCCCCACGGAGAATTTCGGTCTCGGTGTGGTGCTGGTCGGCTCCGACGAGGCCCCACGGGACCGATAGCCTGAGCACGGTGGCCGAGCCTGTGGACGACGAGTACATGGAGGACCGGAACGACGACGGGTCCGAGACGCGCACCAGCGCATGGGAGCGCCTGAGCGCCCGTTGGCAGCCGACCCCCGGGCAGACCAACTCGACCGGCCGGACCACCAAGTGGTCGGTGGACCGGCTCGACGCACGCGAGCGCCGCTATTCCCTCTTCGCCTCGGCTGCGGCCCTCGTCTTCGGTGTCGCGATCTACCTGACCGAGACCAACAACAAGCATTTCCATCTCGCAAAGGGTCAGTTCGCCCCGTTCACGACGCTCGTCGTCGGCCTGGTCGCTGCCGCGTTCCTCCTCGTGGCCACGTTCATCGGCCGGCGTGCCCTGGTGGGGTTCGTGGCCCTCTTCACCTTCCTGGCATTCTCCAACTCCGCGTTCGTCCTCGGACTCCCCTTCGTGGTCCTCGCAGCCTGGCTGCTCTACCGGTCCTACAAGGTGCAGAAAGCTGCCTCGGCAGACCTGCGGGCCGGCCGGGCACAGGCGAGCGCCAAGAGCGAGGCGTCCGACAAACCGTCGACAGCTCGGCCGGCTGCCACCAGCTCCTCCCGGGCGGCGCCGAAAGGTCGGGCGAAGAAGACGAAGGGGTCGACCGGCCCCGAGCCGAACAAGCGCTACACGCCCAAACAGCCGGCACGACCTGCGCCACCGCCGCCGAAGCCGTCGTGGCGGGAGCGCCGGGCGGCCAAAGCCTCCGATTGACCGCTGTCCGCCGCGTCAGGCGGTGTCGGTCACCAGCGCCGAGCGCAACAATTCGAGGATCTCAGCTCGCCGCCGGACCAGCGAACGGGTCGTGGGCTCCTCGCCGAGTGCGCGCATGACCTCGACCTCGGTCACCATCCCGATCACCGTTGAGTAGATCGCCAGCAGCAGCAGTCGAGGCTCGTGCCGGCGCATGTGGCCGGCGTCCATCTCCGCCTGCAGGAACTCGGTCGCACGCCCCACCAGCGGCTCGACCGCGCCGACGAACCGGGTGGCGGCGGGAGTGCCGAGCCGCCCCGTCTCACGGACCAGGCCGAGCAGTTCCGGCCGTCGGGCGGCCAGCCGGAAGACCGAGCGGACCACCGCTTCGATCCGGGACCACCCGCTGCCGGCCGTGGCCAGCGACGCCTCGAGGGCGGCCGAGAGCTCGACCGCGCTGCGATCGATGACCGCCTCGAGCAGGACCTCCTTCGAGGGGAACCAGTAGAGGATGGTCTGCTTCCGGATGCCGAGACCCACGGCCAGGGCGTCCAGCGAGGTCGCCTCGTAGCCCCGGGAGGCGAAGGAGGCCAGGGCGGCGTCGAGAATACGCTCGGAGGTGCTCGGCTGGGCGCCGGTCCCGGGCTCGCCGGGGGGCGCCGGACGCGGCCGGCTCCGGTCACGGCCCTCCGGTGCTCTGCGTCCCTTGGTCGACTCGGCCACTTACCATATGGTAGACAGATCTGGTGAGCCGCGTCCGCGACGCCCTGGCCGGAAGGCGCTTCTTCATCACCGGTGCGACCGGGTTCCTCGGCACCGCCCTGGTCGAGCGTGTCCTGCGCTGCATCCCGGACAGCGAGGTGGTGCTCCTGATCCGGCCCGGACGCCGGTCGACCGCGACCCAACGGGCCGCCAAGGAGATCCTGAGGAACGACTGCTTCGACCGCTTGCGGGCCGAGCTCGGGGACCGCTTCGACGACGAGGTCGCTGCCCGGGTCTCCGCCGTGGCAGGGGACGTCGGGACCGACGGGCTGGGCATGGACGCCGCAGGGCTCGAGGCGCTCTCGCGCTGCGACCTCGTGGTGCACGCCGCCGCCTCGGTGAGCTTCGACTCCCCGCTCGACGCGGCGGTCGAGGTCAACCTGCTCGGTCCGTCACGGGTGGCCGCCGCCTTCGTGGCAGCGAGGGACCTGGCCGTGGCCGACGGTCGGCAGGGTCCGCTGCACTACCTCCCGGTCTCGACCGCCTACGTGGCCGGTACCCATCAGGGCGAGGCCAAGGAGGAGCTGCTCGGCGGCAACCGGTTCAGCGTGGAGGTCGACTGGCGCACCGAGGTCGCAGCGGCCCGACGCCAGCGCGGCGACAGCGAGGCGGAGTCGCGTCGGCCCGAACGCCTGGCCGGGTTCCACAAGGCTGCCCGCGAGGAGCTCGGGGGTGCTGGGCTCCACCTGCTCGCGGAGCGCGCGGAGCGTCTTCGCGAGGACTGGGTCAAGGAGCAGATGGTCGAGGTGGGCCAGGCCCGGGCCCAGTCGCTCGGGTGGCCCGACGCCTACCCCTACACGAAGGCCCTCGGCGAGCGGGCTCTCGTTGCAGAGTACGGAGAGACCGTCCCCATCACCATCATCCGCCCGTCGATCATCGAATCGGCGCTCGCCGAACCGCGGCCGGGCTGGATCCGCGGCTTCCGGATGGCCGAGCCGATCATCATCTCCTACGCGCGGGGCCTGCTCCGGGAGTTCCCGGGCGTGCCCGAAGGCGTCACCGACGTCATCCCGGTCGACCTGGTGGTGGCGGCGATCATCGCGGTGGCCGGCGACACCCTCCTCCAGACCCACGAGTACCCGGGCCCGACCGTGTACCACGTGGCCTCGGGAGTCCGGAACCCCTTGCGCTACGGCCGGTTGGTCGAACTGGTCACGGGCTGGTTCCTCGAGCACCCCCTCTACGACGCCGATGGCCAACCGATCGTGGTGCCCGAGTGGTCGTTCCCGGGGCGCGGCCGCGTGCAGCGCCAGCTCAGCCGCGCCAGCCGGGCCATGGATCTGGCAGAGCGCGTGGTCGGGTCACTGCCCATCCGGGGGCGCCAGGCCCAGTGGATGGCCTCCCTAGAGGAACAGCACGTGCTCGCGGACCGGGCTCTCGGGTACGTCGAGCTCTACGGCGCCTACGCCGAGACCGAGGCCCTCTACCGGGTCGACCGGCTGCTCGCCCTCTGGGATCGGATGGACGAGGAGGACCGGGCCGCCTTCTGCCTCGACCCCGCTGCGTTCGACTGGGCAACCTATGTCCGCGAGATCCACCTGCCCTCGATCATCGAGCATGCCCGGGTCAAGACCACCCCGGGACGGTCGACGCGTACCACCCGGGCCGACCGCACCCGCACGGCGATCCTCTCCCCAGACCGCCACATCGCCGCCTTCGATCTCGAGAACACCCTCATCGCCTCCAACGTGGTCGACTCCTACTCCTGGCTGGCCACCCGCCACCTGCCCCCGGCGGAACGAGCGGCGTTCGTGGCCGACCTCGTGACCGAAGCGCCGGCGCTCCTGGCACTCGACCGACGGGACCGCGGCGACTTCCTCCGCTCCTTCTACCGCCGTTACGAGGGCGCCCCCTGCGACCGCCTGCGCGACGATGCCTGGGAGCTCTTCCACCACCTGCTGCTCGCCAAGTCGTTCCCGGCAGGGATCGCCAGGGTGCGCGAACACCGGGCCGCCGGCCACCGCACCATCCTGATCACCGGTGCGTTGGACCTCGTGGTCGAGCCGCTGCGCCCCCTCTTCGACGAGATCGTCTGTGCCAGGCTGGGCCAGTCCGGCGGGACGTTCACCGGCCGGCTCGAAGAGCTCCCACCCATCGGCGAAGCCCGGGCGCTGGTCCTGGCCGACTTCGCCGAGGCCGAGGGACTGCGCCTCGAGGAGTCCATGGCCTATGCCGACTCGGCGAGCGACCTGCCGATGCTGGAGGCGGTCGGCTTCCCGGTGGCCGTGAACCCGGAAGGCAAGCTGGCGGCGATCGCCCGCCGACGGGGGTGGCTGGTCGAGACCTGGCGGAAGGCCCCCGGGGACGGTCCACCGCTACTGCCCCTCGGACCCGTCGACCGGCGCGGCGCGTCGCGTCGCGGACCGAGCAGCGCGGCCGCGCTCGCCGGCCAGGCACTGCGGCTCTCGGGGAGCGGGGGCCGATGAAGGCGCTCGTGCTCGAGCGGAACGTGCCGCGACTCGCCGCGTCGCGGATGGCCTCGCTGCTCGGTTCCGGACGCGGAGCGGGGATCGGCCCGCTCCAGCTCCTCGACGCCGACACCCCCGAGCGACCGGGCGAGGGCTGGTTCCCCCTCCGACCCCTGCTGTCCGGTATCTGCGGCTCTGATCTCGCCACGGTCGACGGACGGGCCTCGCGATACTTCGAGGACCTGGTCAGCTTCCCGTTCGTCCCGGGCCACGAGGTGACCGGCGTGCTCGACGACGGTGGCGTGGACCACGCCGGGCGAGCCCTCCCACCCGGCACCCGGGCGGTCGTCGAACCGGTGCTCGGGTGTGCCCCCCGCGGCATCGAGCCGCTCTGTCCCCATTGCCGGACCGGCCACACCGGGCTCTGCGGCAACGTGACCTTCGGCGCGCTCTCGGCCGGACTGCAGACCGGGTTCTGCACCGACACCGGCGGCGGCTGGTCCACGGCTCCGCTCATGGCCCATGCATCCCAACTCCACGCGGTGCCCGAGGAGTTCAGCGACGAGGACGCGGTGATCGTCGAGCCGGCAGCCTGCGCGGTCCACACCGCACGTTCGGCCGGAGTGCGTGAAGGCGACGTCGTGGCGATCATCGGCGCCGGCACCCTCGGGTTGGCCACACTCGCCGCCCTGCACCACCTGGTCCGGCCGGAGACCCCCTGCACGGTGATGGTCGGCGCAAAGCACCCGCGTCAGCAGGAGCTGGCCGAGACACTCGGGGCCGACGAGGTCGTGTCCTCCGACCAGCTCGCCCGGGCCGTGCGCCGGCGGACAGGCTCACTGGTGGTCGCAGGCCGGCTGGTCGAGGGTGCCGACGTGGTCTTCGACTGCGTGGGGAGCGCCGCCTCGATCGCAGAGGCGATGGCCATGGCCCGCCCGCAGGGCCGGGTGGTGCTGGTCGGCATGCCGGGCAGGGTCTCGATCGACCTGGCCCCGCTCTGGCACCGGGAGCTCGTCCTGGTGGGTGCATACACCTACGGGACCGAGGTCGGCGGCGCGGCCGGAGATCCCGCCGCAGACGCTCCGCCGCGGCGTAGCTTCGAGGTGGCCATCGACCTCGTCGCGACCGGCTCACTCGGTCAGCTGGTCAGTGCCACCTACCCGCTCGAGCGCTATGCCGAGGCGCTCGCCCACGCCGGAGCGGCCGGGCGGCGCGGCGCGGTCAAGGTGGCCTTCGATCTCCGTTCCCGGCGGGGCGGCGCCCGATGAGCCCGCGGCCCGGGTTCGTGCTCGACGTCGACCGGTCGACGCCATCGACCCTCTTCTGGCACGGTGAGGGCTTCCACCTCGAGCGCCTTCCCGAGGGAAGCCGGGTCGTCTATGCGCCCGAGCCGATCGATCCGCTCACCGACCCTGCGGGTGCCATCCGCCACGCCCTCACCCATCCGGTCGGCGACCGGGAGCCGCTGCCGGCGCTGCTCCGGGCCGGGATGCGCCTCACCATCGCCTTCGACGACCTCTCCCTGCCCCTCCCCCCGATGGAACGGCCCGACATCCGCCAGCTGGTCATCGAGCAGGTGCTCGACATGGCAGCCACAGCCGGTGTCGACGACGTCGAGCTCATCGTGGCCCTCGCGCTGCACCGGCGGATGACCGAGGCCGAGTTGCGCCACGCGCTCGGCGACCGGATCTACGAGGCATTCGCCCCGAACGGCCTCCTCACCCAGCACGACGCCGAGGACCCGACCCAACTCGTCCACCTGGGGCTCACCGATCAGGGGGAAGACGTCGAGATCAACAAGCGGGCCGCCGAGAGCGACCTGCTCGTCTACGTGAACATCAACCTGGTGGCGATGGACGGGGGCCACAAGAGCGTGGCGACCGGGCTCGCGAGCTACCGGAGCCTCCGCCATCACCACAACCCCGAGACCATGCAGCGGAGCCGTTCGTTCATGGACCAGCACCGCTCCGAGCTGCACTCGTCCAACTGGAGGATGGGCCGGCTCATCGCGGCATCGGGGGTGACCATCTTCCAGATCGAGACGACCCTCAACAACGACACCTTCCCCGACGGCTTCCGGTTCCTCCAGAAGCGGGAGTGGGAGTGGAAGGCGAGGGACCGTGCCGGCTACCTGGCCTCGTCGAAGGCGCTCGAACGGATCCCGGCACGGTACGCGCGCCAGCTCTTCCACTCGGTGCGGGCGCCGCACCGGATGACCTCGGTGCAGGCCGGCGAGGTCGAGGCCGTGCACACCATCTCGACCGACAACGTCTGGAGGCAGCAGGGCGTGGTGGTCGAGGGTCAGACCGACATCCTCACAATGGGGCTGCCCTACATCAGCCCGTACAACGTCAACTCGATCCTCAATCCGATCCTCGTGGCCTGCCTCGGGCTCGGGTACTTCTTCAACCTCTACCGGGGAAAGCCCCTGGTCCGCGAGGGAGGGGTGCTCATCATGAGCCACCCCACCCCGTGGGAGTTCAACCCGGTCCACCATCCGAGCTACATCGACTTCTTCGAGCAGGTCCTCAGCGAGACGACGGACCCGATTGCGGTGGCCGCCCGCTACGAGGAGTCCTTCGCCACCGATCCGTGGTACATCCACCTCTACCGCACCGGGCACGCCTACCACGGGGTCCACCCGTTCTACATGTGGTACTGGTGCGCGCACGCCCTCCAGCACCTCGGTGCGGTGATCATCGTCGGCGGAAACCCGGAGGCCGTCCACCGACTCGGCTTCCGGTCGGCGTCAACCCTGGCCGACGCGCTCGAGATGGCCCAGGACACCGTCGGGGGCGCACCGACCCTCACCCACCTGCACGCCCCTCCGATCCTCATGGCCGACGTCCAGTGAGTCCCGCGCCGCCGAGCTCCCGCTCGCTCCGGCCGTCCCGGGCGGTGCGCACCGACGCCACCCTCGGCGCAGGCCGGTCGGCCGGGCCCGGTGGCACAGTCCCCACTCCGGCCAGCCTGCTGGCCAGGGTCGGCCGGAGCCGGTTCCCGCTGGCCGCACCCACCTGGCCCGGGTCGGTGCCCCGTCCGGTGCCGACCCCCGAGCTCGGCGTCCACTACGACACCGCCTGGTCGCGCCGCTACCCGGTGCGTCTGGCCCGGGCCATGGTCCTCGACAACCTCACCCGGCCGCTCGCCCAGGCCGTCGCCGCTCCCCTGGTCCGGGGCGAGGAAGGGCTGGTCGGCCTCGAGGCACCGGTCCTCTTCGCCGCCAACCACGTGAGCCACGTCGACGCACCCCTGCTCCTCGCCTGCCTGCCCCTGCGCTTCCGCCACCACACGGTGGTGGCCGCGGCGGCCGACTACTTCTTCGACCGCAGATGGAAGGCCGACACCTTCTCCTTCCTGCTCGGTGCCATCCCCATCGAGCGCACGAAGGTCAACAGGCGTTCGGCGGACCTCGCCGCGGAGCTGCTGGACGAGCAGTGGAACCTCATCATCTTCCCGGAGGGGGGGCGCTCCCAGGACGGATGGGCGCAGCACTTCCACCCCGGTGCCGCCTACCTGTCGTCGCGGACCGGACGCCCCGTGGTCCCGGTCCACCTCGACGGCACCCGCCACATCCTGCCCAAGGGGCGGACCGCCCTCCGTCGCACCCGGACCACGGTGACCTTCGGGACGCCCCTCTGGCCCGACGCCGACCAGGACACCCGCGCGTTCGCGTCACGCATCGAAGCCGCGGTGGCCACCCTCGCCGCCGAGACCGAGACCGACTGGTGGACGGCGCGCCGGCTCGCAGCCCGTGGTGCCACCCCCCCGCTCCAAGGTCCCGAGGTCTCGACCTGGCGTCGGTCCTGGGCGCTTTCGCCGGCGCCCAGCGGGCGCGACACGGACGCCCGGACCGGGTCGGACTGGCCCCGGCGCGCGACACGCCGCTGAGCCGCAGGGCAGCTCAGCGGCGAGCGGCGCCGAGACGTGCGCGCAGGTGCGACCACGGGCTGCCGGAGCGGAGCCCGTCGACCGCCTCGAGGCGCTCCGCACGGAGGGCCAGCTCCTCGTAGTCGTCGAGGGGCTCGGGGTCGGCCACCGCATCCGATGACGAGCCGGTTCCTGCGACGGCCCAGCCGAGGAGCAGGTCGGCAAGGGCTGTGTTGCGGGCGAGGAGCGGCCCGTGCAGGTAGGTGCCGAGGACCCGGCCCGACCAGGCGCCCTCGGTCCCGTCCCCGCCGCCGTTGCCCACGCCCCGCTCGACCCGCGCCAGGGCTCGCGCCCGGGGGCCGACGGTGGTCACCCCCCCGTGGTTCTCGAACCCGGTGAGTCGGGGCAGCGGACCGCGGGCCGGTCGCGGCGCGTCGGGCAACGGGCTGGCCACGAGCTCGCCGACCGCCCGGCTGCCGCGACCTTTTCGGGTGGTCACGTCGAGGAGGCCGAGGCCGTCGTGGGGATGGTCGTCCCGGTCGGGAAAGGAGCGGCCGAGTAGTTGGAACCCGGCACAGACGCCGAGGACCACCGCGCCGGCCGCCGCGGCTCGACCGAGCGTCCCGTCCTCGAGCAGGGTGGTTGCCGCCCGCACCTGCGGCCCGTCCTCCCCCCCACCGATCGTGTAGAGGTCGGCCATCGGCACCGGTCGCCCCGAGAGCGCCTGGACCAGGTCGACGTCCCACCCCCTCCATGCGGCTCGGCGGGCGAGCACCATCCCGTTGCCGCCGTCCCCGTAGGTGCCGAGGAGGTCGGGATAGACCACCGCGACGGTGAGTGTCCGGCCGACCGTGGCGGTCACAGCGCGCGCCGGATGTCTGCGAACGCGGTGTAGTTCCCCAGGAACTCGACCGTGGCCGTCCCGTTCCCGGCGAGCGCGCGGTCGACCGCCTCGATGGGGCGGGCGACCACCTCATGGGCGACCTCGGCGTAGCGCAGGCGGACCGCGAGGTCCAGCCGCCGGTCCCCGGTCGCCACCACCGCTCGTCCGGCCAGACGCTCGAAGGGGACGTCCCACAGCCAGCTCGGATCGAGCCCGTCGGCGACGCGGGCATTGACCGAGAGCACGAGCGGCGCGGTGGCGTCCCCGGTCTCCTCGAGGAGGTCGAAGATCGCCGTCCACCCGGCCGGGTTCTTCGCCAGCAGGAGGCGGACCGGTTTCCCACCCCGGTGGACCGTGGAGAACCGTCCCGCCACCTCGGTGACGGACGAGAGCCGGGCCAGGACGCTGTCCAGGGTCTCCGCCGTCCCGTCCCCGCCCGTGCCCTCCAGCAGGGGGAGCGCAGCGATCGCCACCATCGCCGCGTTGGCCCGGTTGAAGTGGCCGGGGAGTCCGATGCGCAGCCGGTGGCGCGAGCCGTCCGCCAGCACGAGATCCTCGCCGTCGAGCCAGGCGTCGGGTACCGGCCGGGCGAAGTCGCACCGTTCACAGCTCCACCGCCCGTCCGCCGCGAAGGCGATCCGACCCCCACAGGACGGGCACCCGACCGCGTCGTCGTGCCACACCTGGCCGGCCCCGACCCAACGGACCCCCGGAGCCGCGAGCGCCGCCCACGCCACCATGGGATCGTCGGCGTTGGCCACCACCGACACGTGCCCGCCGCTGCCCGGTGCCGGGAGCGACCCGAGTGCGGTGCGCCACCGGTCGACCAGCATCCTGACCTCGGCGATGCGGTCGAGCTGGTCGCGGGAGAGATTGAGGAGGACGATGACCCTCGGCCGCACCTCCTCGATCAGCTGGCCGAGATAGCTCTCGTCGACTTCGAGCACCGCCACCGGCGCGTGGGGGGCGGCAGCCAGCGCGGCCACGTGCCCGGCCGGCATGTTGGCACCGGTGTCGTTGCTCGCCACTCCGGCGGGCCCGGCGACCGCGGCCGCGAGCAGGGTGGTCGTGGTGGTCTTGCCGTTGGTGCCACTGACCAGCGCGATCGCGCGTCCGCCGGCCAGCGCGCCGAGCAGGGCCGGATCGACCAGGAGCCCGGCGCGTCCCCCGACCACGGTCCCGCTCCCCCGCCCGAGGGCCCGGGACAACCGGTTGGTCGCCGTGACTGCGGCCATCGCGAGCCCCGTGCGCGAGAGCAGGTTCCCAGAGGTCGGGTCGGGCCGGCTGCGCGCGGTCACGCCGACGGTCGCGTGCGGATCAGTTCCTCTTCTGTCGGGGTCCGGGCTGTCCGGGCCTCCGGCGGCAGCAGGTCGACGATGGCGGCCAGGAGTGCCGCGGTGTCGGCCACCGGATCGTCGAGGCCGAGGGTGACCGGTGGACCGACCGTGACGGTGACCCTCCACGGATGCTGCAGGGCGACCACGTTGGGGACCTTGGACGATCGCGGCCAGACCATCTCGGTCCCCCACAGGGCGATGGGGATCACCGGTGCGCCCGTCTCGGCAGCCAGCCGGGCCGCGCCGGTGTGGCCGTGCAGCACCGGATCGAAGAATGCCTCGCCCCGGGGGATGGTCCCCTGTGGGAGCACGAGCACCACCTCTCCCGCCCGGAGCGCGGCAGCAGCCTGTCGCATCGGGTCGCCCGAGCCGCTCCCCCGGTCGACCGGAATGCCACCCAGCGCCCGGGCCAGGTGGCCGACCACCGGGGCATCGAACAGCTCCTGTTTGCCCATGAAGCGGACCGGGCGGCCGAGCCGGGCAGCCACCAGGGCGAGGGCGGCGACGTCGAAGTAGCTCCGGTGGTTGGAGACGAGCAGCACCGGACCAGTCGCGGGGACGTGCTCGACTCCGGTCAGGGTGAAGCGGGCATAGGGGAACGCCTCGGGCCGGACGAGGGGGCGCAACAGGTGATAGGGCTCGAGCCCGACCACCGACGGCACCCCAGGAGCGCGGTCCCAGTGCTCGAGGGGCCACCTTCGGGCGATGGCGACTGCGGCCAACCTCGGGTCGGCGTTGAGCGGGTGCGGGTGGCCGACCGCTGCGAGGAGCGGCAGGTCGAAGACGCTGTCCGAATAGGCGTGCGCTTCGGCCATGTCCACGTCGTGCCGGTCCGCCCACGCACGCGCCGCGGCCCGCTTGCCCGCACCCCAGACGAACCGCCCGTCCAGACGGCCCGTGTAGCGACCGTCGGTCACCGCGTAGCGGGTGGCCAGCAGGTCGTCGAACCCGAGCGCATCCGAGAGGGCGGAGACGAGGTCGAAGGGGGAGGTCGTGGCCAACACGAGGAGCCGACCGTCGGCACGGTGCCCGGCGAGCACCTCGAGCGCCCAGGGCTGGACCAGGTCGATCAGGGACTCGACGGCCCGCTTACCCGCCCGGCGCACCGCCTCGGCCGAGCGGCCGCGCATGACCTGGGCCGTCGCGCGGGCCAGCCCGATGAAGGGGACGGTCTCGCCGAAGCTGTTGTAGAAGCCGTAGAGGAGTCGTTCCCCGGGCAGGTGCCGCCCGGCCGGGAGCACCCCCTCGGCCACCATCGCCTGGTGGAGGATGGGACCACTGGCAGACCGGATGAGGGTCCGGTCGAGATCGACGAAGACGGCGCCGCGGGCATCGGGCATCGCCTCACGCTACCGTCGGCGTCCTGGGCGGGCAGGCGTCGGTCGTCGACGGCCCGGCCCCGGGTGGCCCCCGTCGCACCCGCTCCGAGCGACCGGACGCCGCGCCCCCTGACGCGGCAAAGGGACCACCAGGGGGGGAGGCGGTCCCTTTGCTCTGACGCAACAAGGAAAGGAGGGGGATTCCTTTATTCCTGTGGTCGTACCTGCACTGTATAACGACCGCGAGCAATCAGTCAACAAGTCAATATTGATATCTGCTATCGTTTTAAGCGATGGAGCTCAGGCACCTCCAGGCGCTGACCGCGATCAGTGACCACGGAACCTTCTCGGCCGCGGCGTCGCATCTCGGCACGGTCCAGTCGAACGTCTCCGCCCACGTGGCCCGCCTCGAACGCGAGCTCGGGACGCCGATGATCGACCGCTCCGACGGACAGCTCACCGAGGAGGGGACCGTGGTGGTGGCGCGGGCGAGACGGATCCTCGCTGAGCTCGACGCCCTGGTCTCCGATGTCGCGGCGTGCAAGGACGAGGTCACCGGCACGGTCCGGGTGGGCATGATCGGCACCACTGCCCGGTGGCTGGTGCCGGGCCTCATGGACGCAGTGGGCCGTCGTCACCCCAACCTTCGGCTCGTGGTCGTGGAGGGCAACACCAACAGCCTCGAACCTCAGCTGGCATCGGGACAGCTGGACCTCGCCGTGGTCAACCTCCCCCCGACCGGGCGGGACCTGGTCGGCCGACTCCTCTTCGAGGAGGACCTCATGCTGGTGGTACCGGAGGGTCACCCGATGGCCGACCCCACCCACCCCCTCACCCTTGCCGACCTCGCCGAGATGGAGCTCCTGCTCCCGCTCCCCGGCACCGCCTTCCGCGACGAGCTCGACAGAGTCACCCGGCCGCTCGGGATCAGCCTCTTGGCAGCCGCCGAGTTCGACGGGCTCCGCCTCATCGCCTCGCTCACCTTCGAAGGCTACGGACCGGCCATTCTCCCGGCCACCGCCATACCGGGGATCCTCCGTGACCGGTTCCGCCCGGTCGCTGTCGAGGGGCTCCCGCGGCGGCGGGTCGGCGTGGCCCAGCGGAGCCGTGGGCTGCCCTCTGCGCCGACCCGGGCGCTCATCGAGCTGCTCACGGCGGTGGTGGCGGCCCCGGAGGGCCGACCCGACGGGCTGCATCTCCCCACCTGAGCTGCGGCCCCACCTGAGCTGCGGCCCCACCTGAGCTGTGGTCGGAGTGTCCGTCCGGGTACGCGTCAGTCGGCGCCGGCCACCGCGACGAGGGTGTCGAGGGCGAGGCGCGGGGGGAGCAGGCGGCGGGCGGTTGCCGAGGCCGCCTTGCGCAGGGTGCTCGGGCTCGTGTGCCCGGTGAAGAAGATCTCGGCGTTGGTGAATCCGTTGGCCGCGAGCACCTGGCGCAGGGTGTCCTCGCAGTACCAGCAGGTGTGCTGCGGATGGACCTGCCCGTGGCCGCCGAACCGGTACACGAACCCGCCGATGTAGAAGACGTTGGGGGTGGTGAGGACCAGCCGGCCCCCCGGACCCAGGTGTCGGCGCGCACTGCTGAGGAAGCCGTGCACGTCGTCGAGATGCTCGATGAGCTCCCCTGCGAAGACCACGTCGAAGGTGCGGCCGAGTGCGAAGTCCTGCGCATTGGCCAGCTGCACATCGTGTCCTTCGGCCAGCAGTGCCTCGATGGTGCCGGCGTCGATGTCGATGCCGACGGCTTCGGAGGCCGCCTGCTCGACGAGCCCGTGCAGCCAGTCGGGACGGCCGTAGCGCGACGCGCAGCCGACGTCGAGGACCGACTTCCCCTCGAGCATCGGGCGGACCACCTCGAAGCGGTCGGCGAGCGTCCCCTCCCCCCACGGCCCCCCACCCCAGGTGGGCTGCAGGAAGTGCCCGGTCGCCGCGCCGTCGGAGGGCACCAGCTCGGTCGCCACCCTCGATCGATTGCCCGTGGATCCATCTGCCATCTGCCGTCCGTCCCCGTCCCCGTGCCGTCAGGACAACGGCCGTCCCTGCAATCCGGAGGCATCGGCCAGCCGGAACGTCCACGTTACCATCGGGCCTCGGAACGGGCGATGCCCGCGGCGAGCGCCGGCGCCCGGTGCAGGCCTGCACCCACCGTCTTCGCTCAGTTCGCCGCCGGGTCCTCGGGATAGCCAGCGACCAGCCCGAGTGCGCCTCCCTGGCGTCGGAGCACCCGCCGCCAGAGCCCTTCGGGGTCGGCCGAGATCGGGTCCCGGGCCTCGGCCGGCACCACGTACCACGACCCCTCGACGATCTCGGCTTCGAGCTGGCCGGCCTCCCATCCGGCATACCCCGAGAAGAGGCGGGCGCCGACGATCGAAGGAGCGACTCCGGACGGGTCGGCCGCCAGATCGACTGTTCCGACCGGACGCTCGGCATCGACGAGCAGCCGCCATCCGGTCGGGCGCCCCGCTGCCCCGGCGACCCCGTCGGCCCTCGACGCCAGGCGGACCAGCCCGATGAGCGCGTTACGGGCGACCGGGCCTCCGGTGAAGAGCTCGGCAGGCGGCGTGGCGAGCGCGTGCCAGCCGGGCATGAGCTGCTCGACCGCGACCCCGCCGGGGCGGTCGATGACCACCCCGAGCGCGCCCTGCTCACCGTGATCGAGCATCAGGATCACCCGCCGCGAAAAGTTGGGGTCCTCGACGGTAGGCGTGGCCACGAGGAGGTAGCCCCCGAGGGTGGCCGGCGCGCGCTCGCCGCCGTAGGGGTCGAATGCGCTGAACGGATCGATCGGCACGACATGATGATGACCCACGGCGGCCCCTGAGTGGCGCGTGGCGGCCCAGTCGGTGAGGCTGGGCCGATGGCACTCGTCTCGATCACCACGGTGAAGCCCCATGTGCGCCAGGTCACCCTCGACCACCCGGCCCGCCTCAATTCGCTGTCCTTCGCGCTGGTAGCGGACCTCTACGCCGCCCTCGACACGGTGGCAGCGGACAACGACTGCCGAGTGGTGGTCCTGACAGGGGCCGGTCGCGCCTTCTGCTCGGGCCTCGAGCTCGAGCACGCAGGCAGCCCCCCGGGGACGGAGGACCTCGGCCGCCACCGGATGGGGATGCGCGCGATGGAGTTCATGGGTGGCATCGTCCCGGCGATGCGGGCGATCCCGCAGCCGATCGTCGCGGCCATCAAGGGCCCAGCGTACGGGGGCGGGATGTGCCTCACGCTCGGAGCCGACATCCGCCTGGCCGGCCACAGCGCGGTGTTCTGCGGCGCCGGCATCACCAACGGACTGAGCGGCTGCGAGCTCGGGGTCAGCTGGCTGCTCCCCCGAGCCGTCGGCACATCGCACGCCAACCAGATCCTGTTGACCGGCCGGAAGGTCGACGCGGAGGAGGCGGGGCGGATCGGCCTGGTCTCCGAAGTCCTCCCGGACGACGAGGTCCTCGACCGGGCCGCGACTATTGCCGAAGGCATGTGCGCGCTGAGCCCGTTCGGCCTGGCCCTGACCAAGGACACCCTCTGGGCCTCGTTGGAGGTCGGCAGCCTCCAGACGGCCGTGGACCTCGAGAACCGCACACAACTGCTGGCCGGCCACACCGGGAACCTGACCGAGGCGACCGCCGCCTTCAAGGAGAAGCGGTCGCCGGTCTACACGGAGTAACCGGCCGTGGCCAAGGCCCGGCGGGGACGCCGGCGAGCCCGTGAACCCGACCGCGCCGACGGTGGGGGCAGACCACGCGAGCACTGGCGGGAGGACGGGTCGCCGAAGACCCGCTACCCCTCCCGAGACGACGCCAACCGGTCGGCGCTGCAGCGGCGCCTCGAGGACGGCGCCGATCTCGACCCCTACCCCTGCTCCATCTGCGGCGCCTGGCACCTCGGCGGCCGGCGGGACTGACCCCGACCGGCCGGGCGAGCAACTGTACCGTCCGGACGGTATAGTCAGGGCATGCCATCGACCGCTGCCGCTCCGCCGCGCCGGCCGACTCCACGGGGTCCCCAGCGGGACGGCGCGGAGACCAAACGCCGCATCCTGACCGCTGCAGAGGAGGTCGTCCTGCGTGACGGCGTCGGTCACCTCACGCTCGACGCGGCCGCGGCCCAGGCCGGCCTCAGCAAGGGCGGCGTGCTCTATCACTTCCCCTCTCGTGACGCCCTGGTCGCCGGCATGGTGGACAAGATCATCGACGACTTCGAGGCCGACATCGCCCGTCACCTCCCGACCGACGGGTCGCCCGAGTCGGGCGCCCCGGGCTCCTTCACGCGTGCCTACGTGCGGGCAACCGTCGAGCCGGGCGACCCAGATGCCCCGGGCGCATGCCGGCAGGACCGGCTCGGAGCCGCGTTGATCGCGGCGGCCGCGGCCGAGCCCGAGCTCCTCGTCCCCCTCCAGGAGGCAGCCGGGCGCTGGCAGGACCGCGTGGCCGCCGACGGACTCGACCCGGTGCTGGCCACCGTCCTGCGCCTCGCCTGTGACGGGCTCTGGATGTGCGACCTCTTCGGCCTCGCCCCACCGTCGGGCACCCGGCGCGAGGCGGTCGGCGCAGCGCTCCTGCGGATGGCCCAGGACCCGCCATGATGCACACGGACCCCGACTCTTCGGTCGCGCCCGTCGACGGGTCGGTCCGGCTCATCCGGATCCTGACCGTGACGGTCTTCCTCCAGTGGCTCGGCGCGACCGCCATCGTGCCCATGCTGCCCGTCTACATCCGGCGCCTCGGAGGCTCCGACCTCCTGGCCGGTCTGGTCATGGCCTCCTTCTTCGCCGCCGGTGTCCTCTTCCAGTACCCGAGCGGGAGGATCGCCGACCGGATCGGTCGCCGCCCCGTGCTCCTCGGCGGCCTGGTCATCTACGGCGTCGCCAGCTTGTCCTTCCTCGCCCCCATTGCGCCGTCCACGGCCATCCTGCTCCGGGGCCTCCAAGGTCTCGGAGCAGGAGCGGCAGCCGTGGCCTCGCTCGCGATGATCTCGGGGGCGGTCGCCATCGAGCGCAGAGGACGGGCCTTCGCCTCCATCTACGCCGCAGAGCTCGCCGGCATGGCAGTCGGCCCGCTCATCGGGAGCATCGTCGGCGTACAGCACATGTGGGCGATGTTCCTCGCCTCGGGGATCGCCGCCTTCCTGGCCTGCATCCCCGCGCTCCGCATCACCGAACCGTCGGCGGTCGCAGCTATGCGGCCTGCCCGGAGGGCCGCCCGCTCCCCGATCGCCCCGATCGCGTGGCAGCGGCCGATGACCGGTGCGCTCATCGCCGCGCTCGCCCTCGGCCTCACCACCGGGGTCTACGACATCTGTTGGACGTTGCTCCTTGTGGCTCGCGGCGCGGCCGGGTGGCAGATCGGGATCTCCTGGACGATGTTCGCGGTGCCGTTCGTGCTCCTCGCCAAACCGAGCGGCTGGCTGGCCGACCACATGGACCGGCGGGCCCTGGTGCTCGGCGGCCTGGGTCTGGCCGCCTGTTTCTGCGCCTCGTACCCGTTCATCCGGAGCGTGCCGGCACTCATCACGCTCGGCGCAATCGAGGCGTTCGGGTTCGCCGCGGCGATGCCCTCGATGCAGTCGTTGCTGACCCAGGGTTCGGCCGAGTCCGAGGTCGGACGCGTCCAGGGGATCTTCGCGACCGTCCAGACGGCCTGCACCGCGGTGGCCGCGGCCTGTGCCGGCGCGGCGTTCGCCTACGCGACCTGGCTCCCGTTCGTCACCGTCGCCTCGATCACCGTCGCCGCCCTCGCCGCGGCGGGCCTCGTGTGGCATCCGGTGGACGGCCGCGTGCACCACCGGGCACCGGCCCTCTCCCTGGGCGGGTCGACCGCACCCGCCACGGACACACCTGCGACGCGACCGGCCGTCCTCGATCAGGCGGCCGGGGTGAGCGGCGCGATCGCGGAGGTGCAGTAGGCGCAGCGGGTCGCGGCCTCGGGCACCGTGGACAGGCACTCCGGACACTCCCGGGACGGGTCCTCCTGCGGTGTCCGACCGAGCCGCCTCATGAGGTGGTTGACCGGCTTGATCACCAGGAAGAAGAGCACGGCGGCCACGATCACGAAGTTGAGCAGGGCGGTGAGCACGTCTCCGTAGAGGATCGTCGATCCGTGGACGGTCACGCTCAGGGAGTTGAACTGGGTTGTGCCGCCGAAGACGGCCTTGATCAGCGGCGTGACGATGTCACGGGTCAGGGCGGCGACCACCGCGGTGAAGGCGGCGCCGACCACCACCGCGACAGCCAGGTCGAGCAGATTCCCCCGTAGCAGGAACTCCTTGAACTCCTTGATCATGACGTCACTCCCCGTGTCGGACCGGTAGGACACCCCCGCGGCGTACCGCCCAGACCGGGACTCTACGGGGACGACCGCCCGCGCCGCTCGGGCAGGCCGGCGTGGACCGAAGCCACCCAGCGACCGGTCGACTGGACCTGGCACACGGCCGACGCGGCCCGCAGGAGCCAGTCGATGACCTCGCGGTTGTCGGCGGTGCCCGGGACCGTCGCCACCATCCCCCGCCGCGGGTGGTCCTGGGTGACCCGCCACCCCTCGGGGACGGGCAGGCCGAGATCGCGGAGGCGCCAGGCGACCCTCGGGCCCGAGGCGTGCTGGAGCCCGACCGTGGTGGGCTTGGCCGACCCGTCCCCCTGGGCGCGTCCGGGCATCCAGGTGATCACCGGCACCTGGTGGGTCGAGCCTCCGAGGAACGCGAACGGACCCGGCATCGGCGGCTCGTGCTCCTCGTCGACGATCGGCTCGATGTTGATCCAGCCGGTACCACCCGCCTGCACCTGCGCCATCTGGCCGAGCAGCCCGGGTTCGTCGTGGGCGACGAACTCGAGCTCGACCGCACGGGAACGACTCATGTCTGGAGGTCGAGGACCGCCCCGGCCAGGGCCTCGAGCTCCGAACGCCAGGATCCGGCCACCGCCAGCGGCCGCACGACGAACTTGGAGAACCCCACCTCGAGGAAGGCCTCGAGCATGGCCCGCAGCGCGGCAAGCCCGGTCGGGACCACCTGTGCCGGATCGACCCCCTTGCGGGAGCGTCCCAATGCCGCGAGCATCGCCGGGTCGAGGGGGCTGGTCGCATAGGCGAGGGAGACACCGAAATGC
The DNA here is from genome assembly GCA_963753905.1 of uncultured Acidimicrobiaceae bacterium. Taxonomy (GTDB): domain Bacteria; phylum Actinomycetota; class Acidimicrobiia; order Acidimicrobiales; family RAAP-2; genus Bog-756. Next base: position 1,707,694 of record CAVWDZ010000001.1, read on the forward strand.
TCCGGGCTGATCTCCCTCTCGGCGCGTGCCGCCGCCTCGTCGATGACCACCCGCGCCGCAGCCACCTCCGCCGGGGTGCAGGCCGACGGCAGCCACCCGTCGGCGTACCGTCCGCACCGTTCGAGGGCGGCCGGGACCATGCCGCCGGTCCAGAACTCGAAGGGCTCCTGGAGGGGGAGCGGCCGGAGCGTCACGCCTTCGAGGTCGGCCACGGAACCGTGGTGATCCACGACCTCGCCGGCCCACAACCGTCGCAGCACGGGGAACGCCTCCTCCATCCAGGGGCCCTTCTCGGACCCCGGTACCCCGACCGCTCCGACCTCGGGGCCGCGGGGCAGACCGGGGACGAACGTGACGAGGAGCCGTCCGCCCGAGAGCCGGTCGAGGGTCGCGAGCTGCTCGGCCAGCCGGACAAGGTTGCGGCCAGGCAGCAGCATGGTCGTCCCCAGCTTGAGGTGTGGGTTGTGGGCGGCAGCGAAGGCCAGGGCCACCAGCGGGTCGACGGTCGGCGCGGTGAGCACCTCGGGAAGCCAGATCGAGTCGAAGCCGAGCTCGTCGAGGTCGTCGACCAGGCCGGCCAGCGCGGCGGGGTCGTCGCCGGCGTCGACCCCGAGGCCGACACCGATCCGGACCTTCACCCTCCCTCCAGGGCCGGGCCGTCGAACCGGTCGACTGTCGCGAACTGCTCGACCCGCGCCCGCCGGAGCCGGGTGGGCCGGTGCACCGGGTGGCCGAGGGCCAGCACGCCGCAGAGGATGTGGGTGTCGGGCACCCCGAGGAGCTCCATCACCGTGGCCTCGTCGCGCACCACCATCGTGGTCATCACGCCGGCAAGCCCCTCCGCCCGCGCAGCCAACAGGATGCTCCATGCGAAGGGGTAGATCGACGCCCCGCCGACCAGGGTGTAGTGACCGGCATCCCGGTCCACGGTGGCCAGCCGGCTGAGGTCGGCCAGGAGCACCAGCATCGCGGGCACGTCGTCGAAGTGCTCGGCAAAGCCTCCGGGACCCGACGCGGCCGCCGCGGCGATCTCCGCCGCACCCTCGATCGCCGTCCGCTCGCGCTGGCGGTCGGTGACGACCGCCCAGGGGGTCAACCCGGCGCCGATCTGGGCCAGGTAGTCGTACCAACCGGGCAGGTAGCTGTCGCGCAGCGAGCGACGGAGGGCGGGGTCGCGCACCACGACCACCTGCCAGGCCTGCCGGTTGCCCCCGTTGGGCGCGAACCGGGCCGTGTCGAGGATCCGGTACAGCGTTGCGTCATCGACCGGCGCCTCGGTGAACTCGCGGACCGCACCGGTGGACCGGAGGGCGTCGGTCAGCTCCACGTGCCCCCCTGCCGGGTCAGAGCGCCGCAAGGACGGCGTCGGCCGCGCTCACCGTGAGTCCCGGACCCGGCTCGACGGCGAGGGCGGTCACCACGCCGTCCTCGATGACCATGGCGTAGCGCTGGGACCGGGTGCCGAGACCGAAGGCGCTGCCGTCCATCTCCAACCCGACCGCGGCGGTGAACGCTCCGTTGCCGTCGGCCAGCAGCAACACCGTGTCGCCGACCTTCTGGGCCTCCCCCCAGGCGCCCATCACGAAGGGGTCGTTGACCGAGATGCAGGCCACCGTCGTGACCCCCTTGGCGGTCAGCTCCTCGTGGCGAAGGACGTAGCTGGGCAGGTGGTAGTCCGAACAGGTCGGGGTGAAGGCGCCGGGCACCGCGAAGAGGACCACCGTGCCGGTGCCGAGCACCTCACCGGTCTGGACGCGGATCGGTCCCTTGGGGTCCGGGCGCATCACCTCGACGTCCGGAATCCTGTCGCCAACGGCGATGGTCATGGGCGGTCTCCTTGCGATCGGACCCGGTGCTCGGGCGAGGCGGGGCGTCCGTGCGCCGCAACAGGTGGCGCGTCCGCAGCATACGGTTCGCGGACCTCAGACCGCCCATCCGCCGGGCGCCGCTACGCCAGCGCGTCGACCTCGGGGAGCACCGCCGCCCCGAAGCGCTCGATCGCCGCCAGTTGGGCGTCCCTGGTGTCCCCGGGCAGGGCCACCGTCACCCAGTGCACCCCGATGTCGGCGAGCTCCCGGATGGAGGCGATGACCCGCTCCTCGTCGACCGATGCCCCGCCCATCGAGAACCCGCCGGGGCTGAAGCAGATGGTCAGCTGCTCGGTGCGGCCGACCGTCTCGGCGTGGACCCGGGCGTAGTCGAGTGACGCAGCCAGGTCCCCGACCGACTCGAGCCGTGCGGTACGGGTGCGTACGGCCAGGCGGGCCGGGTTCGGGAACGGGCACCACCCGTCCGCCCGCTCGACCGCACGACGGATCGCCCGACGACTGTTGCCCCCGATCCAGAGCGGCGGGCGGGGCCGCTGACGGGGCCGGGGCAGCATCGTGTTGCCGGAAGCACGGTAGCCCGACCCGTCGAACACGACGGACTCCCCGGACCACGCCGCATCGAGTGCCGCCAGGGCCTCGTCCATCCGGTCGTTCCGGTCGGCGAACCCGGCGCCCAACGCCTCGAACTCCGGTTTGAGGTACCCGGTCCCGAGGCCGACGATGGTCCGGCCGCCACTCAGCACGTCGAGTGTTGCGATCCCCTTGGCCGCGAGGAACGGGTTGCGGTAGGGCAGGACGAAGAGATGGGTGTGCAGCCCGATGACCGACGTGGTCGCACCTGCGAAGGCGAGGGTCACCAGGGGGTCGAGCGCGTGATGGCCCCCATGCTCGAGCCAGGGGTCCGCGGGGAAGGGGTGGTCGGTGATGAACACCGCTCCGAAGCCGGCCGTCTCCGCTGCGGCAGCCAGCTCGCCGACGGCCCCCGGGGAGAGGAACTCCTCCCCCAGGTCGACCCGGTGGGTGGGGAGCCCCAGGGAGACACGCACGATGTCGGGAGGCTACTCCCCGCCCACACCGGGACCGGGCTGGCACCACTCGATCCAGCCGGTCCCGGCCCGGCCGTCGCTCGCGGTGAACCTGGAGACCGCCCGCGGGAATCGACTGACCCGGCCGTCGGACGCCTCGAGCAGCAGCGGGCCGAAGGCGAGGGGCTCGATGGCCAGGTCGAGTCCGCCGGGGTCGACGCGGGCCCGGGCACGGCGGGGCAGCCCGTGCTCCCCGAGGTCCTCGGTGACCGTGAGCCCTTCGACGGATGCCACCGGACCGCCGGGCTGTTGGAGGTACCCGAAGGCCAGTGGGTGGCCGGGGATGCGGATGTCTGCCGCGTGCACCCGTGAGCCATCGTCGAGGCGACCGGCGAGCCAGCACCAGCCGAAGGCCCACCAGTCGCGCACCCCCCAGGAATGGTCGCGCTGACCGTGGCCCTCGACTCTCAGCACCTCGTCGCCGACGGTCACCGTCCCCTCGACCAGGCACGGCACCTCGTAGCGGGTGGTCAGGTCGTAGTGGTAGGGCACGCCGTCGGTGCGCCAGGTGAGGTCGAGAGACAGTGTGGTCGGGGTACCGGGTTCGTTCCGGTAGACGGCGCTCGGATCTGCCAGCACGGCCGCCGGCGCGCTCCCCTCGAGGCGCATCCGGACCAGCGGGGACTCGACCACGCCGTCGATGGCGTACCCGTCGGCCCGGAGGACCAGGCCGCTGCCCCCACCGACCGGGAGGTCATAGGCGACCGAGGCCACGAGGGGCCGGTCAGCGCCCACCACCATGGTCGTCCACCAGGTCACCCCGAGGTTGGGGTAGAGCCCGATCCGGACGTACCCGGCCACGGCCCCCTCGGCCGAGACGAAGTCGAGGTAGTGGGACTCGTTCCACAGCGGGTCGGCCTCTGGCTTATGGCGCCCCTCGTCGGCCGGGTCGACGGCATGGGGATCGGTCTCTGGCACGGGTCCTCCTCGAAATTGTTGTGGTCGCGCTCTTCCATCATGGCAACGCCCGCACTATCGTCGCTGTCCAAAACACCCCGGGTCGTCTGGCTCCTGGCGGAGCTCATGCCGTCCGGCTCGCGGCCAGCCGTTCCCACCCGTTTCCCGGGTGTCTCCCGACCGACGTGCGATGACCAGGCGGTGCCGATGATCCGGAGTGCACGCACAGTGGGGGTCCTCGTCGTCCTGGCGTCCGCGCTGGCCGGGGGTACCCCTCTCCTCGGCGGGGGCGCCGCCGGCGCGGGAGGATACGGGCAGATCACCGTCTCGCCCGCGGCCCAACCGGCGTTCGCGATGGACGCGCCGGATCCCGACGTGGTCCTCGACGGCTCGACCTATTACGCCTTCACCACCGGCACAGACCTCGGGAACAGCCTCCAGGCGCTGGTCGACACCTCCGGTTCGCCGGCGACCGGGTGGGGGCCCTATACGACCACCGGCTACGGCTCCACCGCGCTTCCCTCCCCGCCGTCCTGGGAGACGCCGGGCACCCAGACCTCGCCGGGCGTCTTCTCCTGGGACGGCCAGTGGCTCATGTACTACGACGCCGCCACCGACGGCCGCCCCGGGGACAGCGGAGCCGACTGCCTCTCGGTGGCCTCCGCCGCCACCCTCACCCCCAGCGACCCGGTCTTCACCGACACCTCGACCGGGCCACTGCTCTGCAAACCGGCGCTGGGCGGGGCCATCGACCCGAGCCCGTTCGTCGACCAGGCGACCGGCCTCGCCTACCTCACCTGGAAGTCGAACGACGGCGGTTCGAGTCAGCCGGCGAAGCTCTGGTCGCAGCAGCTCAGCCCTGACGGCCTCTCACTGGTCGGGGCACCCCACCTCCTGCTCACCCAGGACACCGCGCAGTTCCCCTGGGAGACCACGATCGAGGACCCGGACATGGTCCAGGTAGGGGCGACCTACTTCCTCACCTTCTCCGCAGGCACCTGGGATTCGGCGAACTACGGCGAGGCCGTTGCCACCTGCGACGGACCGGTCGGGCCGTGCACGCAGACCGAGACGCAACCCTTCCTGGGCTCATACACCGGGGCGGCCGGCCCGGGAGGCGGATCGTTCTTCCAGGACGCGAACGGCAACTGGTACCTCGCGTACGCAGCTTGGCCGCCCGGGTGCACGAGCTACACCGGGGATGGCTGCGTCGGCGCGAGGCAGCTCTTCGTCGCACCGGCCACGTTCTCCCCCGCCTCCCTGGCCGCGCCGGTGGTCGGCATGGCAGCCACACCGAACGGAAACGGCTACTGGCTGGCCGACGCCTCGGGCGCAGTGACAGTCCACGGCGCGGCCCGCTTCTTCGGATCGATGGCCGGCCAACCGCTCGATGCCCCGATCACCCACATCGTGGCCACCCCCGACGGCGGAGGGTACTGGCTGGTGGCGGCCGACGGGGGCACGTTCGCGTTCGGCGATGCCGGCTTCTACGGCTCGATGGGCGGCCGGAGGCTCGACGCACCGGTCGTGTCGCTCGCCCCGACACCGGACGGACGCGGCTACTGGCTGGTGGCCGCGGACGGAGGCATCTTCGCCTTCGGCGACGCTGGCTTCCACGGCTCGATGGGCGGACACCACCTCAATCGACCGGTGGTCGGGATGGCCGCCGACGCCGCGACCGGCGGCTACTGGCTGGTTGCCTCCGATGGCGGGATCTTCGCCTTCGGCGCGCCGTTCTACGGCTCGACCGGCAACCTCACGCTCGCCGAGCCGGTCAACGGGATGTCGGCCGGTGCCGGCGATGCCGGATACCGGTTCGTCGCCTCCGACGGTGGGATCTTCGCGTTCGGAGGAGCGGCCTTCCGTGGCTCGATGGGTGGGCACCCACTCAACGCGCCGATCATGGGCATGGCCACCGATACCGCCACCGGCGGCTACTGGCTGGTGGCCGCGGATGGCGGGATCTTCGCATTCGACGCGTCCTTCTACGGGGCCGACTGAACGAATGCCCCGTGTCGCGGCCGCCGGCGGTCGATCAGTTGTGCTTCCAGGCGACCGTGAACGTGCCCCCCGATGGCGAGAGCGCAGACGGGGAGGCCTTCACCGTCCCACCCGACGTGACCATGGTGATCTGGTGCACTGACAGTCCGGACCCCGAGATCGTGCTCCCGTCGACCAAGCCGGACATGGCAATCGTGTGGAAGTCGGCCAGCGGGAGGACCGTACAGGGCGTCGCGGCCGAGCAGGGAGCCTCGACGATCCACTCCGCGGAGGAATTGAGCGGGGTCGTGGTGGCCGTCTGGACGGTGGTGAACGCCCACCTGCGTGTCGTATCCGAGATGCTCAGCGTGTAGCTGGTACCCGTGTGGGAAACGCGGGTACCGATGACGTCCCCGGGGTACACCGGATACATCCCCTTCGGAATGTAGACGACGCTCTGCGGGTACATCTCGTACCAGGCGTAGTAGTTCGGGGTGCCGGTCGACTTGCCGGCCGTCTTGGTGCAGTCGGAGTCGGTCCCGATCTGCTGGACCGTGGGGTCGGACTGCGAGAACCCGTCGATGCCCACCCAGAACGCTGCCTGCTGCACCTGGTTGACCGGGCAGGTCACCGCAGGCTGCTTCCAGCTGCCCGAGACGGTCTTCACTCCCGATCCGGTGACTGCGTAACCCGCCCAGTCCGTCGAGGACGACTTCCCGTTGACCGAGGAGAGGCCGTGCACCGGTGTCTCGAGGGACATCGCCGCGTGGGTCTCGCCCAGGGCCGGGGCCACCCCGAGCATGGCCACCGCCGCGGACCAAAGACCCAGGCCCGCAACCAGTGCCAGCACACTGGCGCGACGCAGCTTGCTCGCGCGATGGGCACTCACGGCGGGGTGCCGACCGCGCGGCTCACATACTCGTACCCGTTCCATTGCCCCCCTCAGCGGTCTGACCGCTCCGATGCCCGCTGTCCCCACCCGTCACGCGGTTGCCGTCCCGCGGTTGCCGCCCCGGCTCGATCCCCCGCCGTGCTTGCCGCCCCGGCCGTGGTTGCCGCCCCGGCTCGATCCCCCGCCGCCACCGGTCTTGTGGGTGCCGCCCCGGCCGTGCTTGCCGCCCCGGCCGTGGTTGCCGCCCCGGCTCGATCCCCCGCCGCCACCGGTCTTGTGGGTGCCGCCCTTGCTCGTCTTGTGGGTGCCGCTCCTTGTCGCCGTCGTCTTCGGCGCGCGGGTGCCGGTCAAGGACGCCGTGACCGTGCCGGCGCTCGCAGTAGCGGACCTCGACGCAGTCGGCACCACTGCGGGATCCGGCAGGCAGGTGCGGGCAGCACCGCCCGCCGCAGTCGTGCCCGAGGGGCAGGCGCTCCTCGACGCCTCCGGGACCTGCCGCAGGGCGTGGACGGTCGTCCCCCCGTGCACCACCGGGTGGTGCCTGACAGGAGAGACCCCGGGGCGCAAGCCGGTGAGCGTCACCGGGGCGGGCGGGGACGCGAGGTCATGATTGATCTGGGTGATCGCCTGATCGACCAGATGGGTGGTCGGCAGGGGAAGACCGGTGGCGGCAGCCAGACCGGTGGTGGCCAGGATCATCCCGGCGACGAGCGATGCGGCGCACGCCGCCGACGCGCGCCGAGGGTGCCGACGGGACGACGGCCATTCGGCCGCCGCCATCCTGAACTCGCCGCGCATGGTCGCTTCACCGGCAAGCTCGAAGGTATGGCCTTCCGCTCCTGCCGCGGTCAGCAGCTCCGCGAGGGGGCCGGAGACGAGATTGGGGAGCTCGATGACGTTGCCGCCCTCCCAGAGGACATCCGCATCGGGAAGCAGCGCGCTCAGATCAGCCATGCCGGCGCTGTCCCTGGTTGTCGTCCCATGCTGGTCCCGCCATGATCGAGGTGGCCGACGCGTGCGCCGGAACCCGCGCCCCCCCCGCTTCGGATGCGGATGGGGCCTCACTGAGCATAGCCTCCAGCCGGCGCAGTCCACGGTGACAGAGCACACGGACCGATCCGGGAGTCCGTCCCATCATCCTGCCCACCGATGCCGGATCGAGGCCCACCACGACCCGTAGCATGACTGCCTCGGCCTGATCCGGCGGAAGCTGGTCGATGAGCCCGAGGGCCGCTTCGGTCGAGGAATGCTCGGCCGCCTCGGCCTCGACATTGTTCGCAGCTGGCAGGAGAGCGATGGTTGCGATCTCCGAAGGCTCGGGGCGACGGTCCCGACCGCGATACCAGTCGGTGACGCGGTTGCGGGCGGTTGTGTAGAGCCAGGCGCGGAAGCAGTTCTCGTCACCCTCGAAGGTCGGCAGGCTGCGCATCACACGAAGCCACGTGTCCGCGGCGAGATCCTCCGCGACCGTCGAGGCCTTGACCCGCAGATAGCGGAGCAGTCCCGGTTGAAAGGCGCGCCAGATCCTGGCAAACGCCTCTTCGTCACCTCGCTTGGCCGAAGCCAGCGTCCCCCTGAAGTCGTTCACGATTCGGACCTTTTTGGTTGCGATTCCTGACCGAACATCCCTTGCCCCAGTGCTGTCTTACACCCCCTCGCACCTCCCGTCCACCATCCCGGAGGAGTCGGCAGGGCGACTGACAGGGAGTTCGCGCGAGCCAACGTGTCGCCAATGTGACAGGGGCGGCGCCGGCGCGCGCCCCGACCGCGATGGCCGGAGCGCCTTGGCGTCGGACTGCCCTCCCAAAATTTGAGGACGTCCCACGGAGCTCACGGACCGCTAGCTGACGCAACGCGTTTGCTAGCTCCCGATTAGCGTAACGCGCAGCCCTGCTTTATCGTTTTACTCAACCGGAGGGGTACATCGAAAGCGGACAGAGCTGATGCGCGGTGCGCGAATTCAGAGGGTCGTCGCCGCAGTTGCCATGACCATGATCATGGGAGGCGTGGGCATGGTGACAGCCGGAGCGGCGTGGAGTGCGGGGCTGCACCATTCGAACCATTCGAAGCCGGCGCTGCGCTTCGACACCTACCTCCGCCAGGCCGTCTTGGTCATCCCGAATCCTGCATGTCCGAAGTCGTGGCGCCACTGCCATTGGATGCTCTATCTCGATCGACCCGACGCATCCGGGCCCCACACCTGGGTGGTCGGGACCTCCGGGCGTCTGTCGCTGCCTGTCGACGACTGCGGGCTCTACCAGGCCGATGCGCTCGTCGATACCGGCTCCTACTGGAATTGGACGTACGTGACCGGTATTCGGGCAACGATCGACTACTGCCCGTCCACCACGACGACGAGTAGCAGCACCAGCACGACCTCGACGAGTACGACCACGACGAGCACGACCGGCCCGCCCCACACGTCGAACAGCACGCCCCCGTCGACGGCGGCCCCGGGTGTGGCTGCCTCGAACACGACGCCGACCACCGCGGTTCTCCCCTTCACCGGCTCCACGACCGTGGACACGGCCAGTCCCACCACGGGGGCGCCGGATGCGGCAGCGAGCGCCACCCTCCCCTTCACCGGCGTGGATCTCCGTCCCCTCGTCATCCTCGGGTCGGCGCTGATCCTCCTCGGTGGCCTGCTCCTCTCGTCCTACGAGTCGCGCAGGCGCCTCCTCCGCCGAGCTGCGGCTATCCGTCCCAGCCACATCAGCAGCGGCGTCCGACGGACGAGCTCCTGGTTCCTCGGCCTCTGATCGCTCGTTCAGGACCGTCCGCGAAGGTCAGCCCAGTCCGGATGTCGCGGTCGCGAACCGCTCGAGTTCGCGCGGGACGTCCGGTCCCGCCGGCTGGAACGCGATCTCGGTGACTCCGACGGCGGCCAGCTCGTCGACCTTGCCGCGCACCTCGGCCGCCGTCCCGGTCAACGTCAGAGCTCCGATCAGGGACGCACCTGCCCGGACAGCCGGTCCGTCGCGGCGGTTGGCCTCGACGAGGTGCCCTTCGTGGATGGCCAGATGGCGTTCGCGTGCGGGAACCGCCTCGGTCTCCTCGCGCCATGCACGCCCACCCGGCAAGGCATCGACCCCATCGGCACCCCCCCGCAGATAGGTACCGTGATAGACGACGGCCAGCGCCGGCCCGCCCGCGGTGATCACCCGCTCGGACGTGCGATCCTCTCCCTCATCGAGCACGGTCCCCATCGTCAGGAGCGGTCGCCACTGCTGCTCGGAGGAGCTCGGGACCATCGCCGAGAAGACTCCGTCGGCCAGGTCTGCGGCCACGGCCATGCCCTTCGGGCCGTCGGCGCCGACCAGGATGGGGACCTCGAGCGGGCGTGGGGTACCGAACCCGTCCGGCTGGAGCATCCGGAGCACGTGGCCGTCCCACACCGCGTCGTCTCCGTGGAGCAGGGCGCGCAGGACCCGGATGTAGGTGGCGACCTCGCTCCAGCGCATCGGCCGCTGACCGAGCACCATTCGGCCGGTGAACCCGGCACCGATGGCGACCGCGACCCGTCCGGGAGCCTGTGCGGCCAGCGTGGTGATCGCTGCGGCGGTGACCATCGGGTGCCGCAGGCTCGGGACGAGGACGGCCGGGCCGAGCCCGATCGAGCGGGTCCGCTCGGCGGCGAGAGCGAGCACCATCCACACGTCCGAGTACAGCGCCGGAGAGTCGTAGTACCACGCCCGCCGGTACCCGAGCCCCTCTGCAATCGCGGTGTGCTCCACAGCGTCGAGCGATGGCGGGAACGCACAGGAGATGTCCATGGCGCGCAAGCTACCAGCATGCTCCTCGCCCGTCGGGGGACGTGCACGGCGATCGCCGCATACGCGGGGCTAGGAGCCAACCCCGCGGAGTGCACGTACCCGCTACCCCTCCCGTGGTGACCCTGCGGAAGCTCCGCTCGTCTGACCTCGAGCTGGTCCGGACATGGCTGGACGAACCGCACGTAGCCCGTTGGTACCTGCTGGGATCGACTGCCGAGCGCGAGCTCGAGGACCTGCGGGCGTGCCTCGCCGGAACCGAGCCAACCCACTTGTTGACGGTGGTGGACGACGACCGGCCGATCGGTTGGTGCCAGTGGTACCACTGTGCCGACTACCCGGATCATGCCGCGGCGATCGACGCGAGGCCGGGCGACATCGGCATCGACTACGCGATCGGCGACCCGTCATACATCGGACGCGGCGTCGGCACCGAACTGGTCTCGCTGCTGGTCGATCACGTGAGGGATCTCCACCCTGTCTCCGGGGTCATCGCCGACCCGCAGGCGGCGCACGTCGCTTCCCGCAGGGCTCTTGCGCACAACGGGTTCGCGCTGCTCGGCGTGCGCCCGGTTGCCACCGAGCCGACGGACCATCTCATGGCCATCTACCGGCTGGAGGCAGCTGGCTGGCACCCGCCGACGCGCAGCCGACCGGCGACCGGGACCTAGCGGTGGTGCCGTTTCCGGGGATCGGATCGGCCGTACCCTACCGATCCGCCTGACCCTCCGCTGCGTAGTCGCGGGCGAGCTGGGATGGCGCACAAGCCAGCCACGCATCGACGATCCCGTCCCGCAACGCGCCCGTGGATGCCGTCTTCAGGTGAACGAGTACCGCAGCGTATCCGTCGAAATGCGGGATGGTGAAGAAGACACCCGGGTGCGAGGCGAGGACAGCCTCCTTCTCGCCGAGGTCCGCCACGCTGAGCGCAAGGATGGGTCCATCGGGCACCGCTCGGTCCCCGAACCGCTCGATGTCCGCCTTGCTGAACGGTCGTTCCCAAGCGAACGCTTTTCCGCGCACGAACCAGGTGCGGTGCCCGTGCCGCTCCCCCTCGGATACCTCGGGCAGCCCCGAGGCCAGACGCGCTACGTCGGCGAACGTCGCCACGGTCCGACCGCGCTCAGTCCGCCGGAACCGACGGTGCTGCATCCACGGCTTGTCTGCGGCCGAACAGCCAGTAGGCAATCGAGTTGCCGGGATTTGCGAGTATCACCACGTGCCAAAACCGCTTGGTACCCCGAATCTCACCCTCCGAGCGGCGGTCGAGGTCACGCCAGGCAACGGTCGCCAGTACCAGGTCGACCACCACAAGAGCCGCAAGAACCTTCGGCTTCGGGCGGCGTCGTTCCACAGTTGGAGTATGCCACTCAGTGGTCTCGGCCGGCCCGGGCGGACGGAACCGTGGCCCGGCTGTGCCGGCTAGCCGCTCGCCTGGATGGTGGCGATGACGTTCGAGGACACCTCGCCCCAGTAATCGAAGGCGTGCGCACCGCCGGGCAGGATGATCTCGTTCACATTGCACCCGTTGGCCTCGAGCGCCGCAGTCATCGCCGACGGCTGGTCCAGCGGCATGAGCTCGTTGGAACTGTTGTAGATGAGCCATGTTCCCGGGCAGTTGGTCGGGGTCACGTGGTCGGCCGGCGACCACTGGGCCTCGACGTTGGGGGTGCAGGTGGTGAGCCGGCACCCGAGTGCGACGGCTGCCCGATATGCGAGGCCCGGCGAGGTAACCCCTGCCATGCCGTCAGGGATGAGGGAGGTGAAGCTGAACGCCCCGGAGAGGGTGACCACCGCCTTGACCGTGCCGGGGGGCAGCGATTGGGAGAGCGAGGCCGCGAGGTCGCCGCCTGCCGAGAGACCGATAATGGTGAGGTTGTTCGGGTCTCCGTTGTACTCCGTCGCGCGGGCGAGGATCCAGTTGGTGGCGAGCTCCAGCTGGTAGGTCTGGAGCGGAAGGGCTGAAAAGATCAGGGACTCTGTCGCGTAGTTGACGTCCACCACGGTGAAGCCCGCCGCCTGTAGGTCCGCCGCGACCACCGGGGTGTTCCCATACGCTTCGATGCCCGAAGCCCACCCACCGCCGTGGACCAGCATCACCAGGCGCGCGCCCGGATTCGCTGCGGGGTACACCGACAACGTCTCGAATGGTCCCCCGCCGTAGGAAAGGTTGGTCACCGGGCCAGGCAACGCATTCGCCGGCGCCGCGTCGATCGCGCACAACACGCCGAGCATTATCACTACCGCCGCGCCGAGCCGCGCCAGTCTCCGTCCGATCATGAGTCCCGCCTCTCCGGCGCCCCCACGGCGCCACCCGAGTGCTGACGCGTCAGCTCCGCTTGCGCTGTCAGCATCGCCGGTGGTGTACGACGAGTCAAGTCAATCGCGCACACGGCGCACCACACGATGCATGGCGAGATCGTTCACACTGTGACGCGGGTGTGAACCTTGCACCATTGGGCGGATGATCGAGGGGTGTGCGCTGTGGATCCTTGTCCAGATCGTCCAATTCCCCAACCGGCAGAGCACCTACAGCGTCACTCAGCGTGAGGAACTACGCTGGGCGCCCGATGACCAGATTGCGGTCCCCGACCAAGAGTGGCGGGCAGGAGCGCCTCCGGCGAATGATCCACTGTCTCTACTGCGACCAGGTCGTGACAAGAGGGCTCGCTGCCAAGTACTGCTCTCCTGCGTGCCGGCAGGCCGCATACCGTCTCCGCGCTCGAAGGACGAAGCCGGCCACCTGACGGCGCGCCCGCTGCGTCGTTCGCCACCGGTGCTCGTCGTCCACCGGCTGCAGACACGACGGTGGGCTGAGGCGATACCGGAAGCACCTGTTGACTGCTCGGGTGCCGGGGCGTTCGTCAGCGCGTTCGGAGCGGTGATCGGGCCGTCGATGCGCTGACCCCGTCCGTCGCCCTCGACAGCGGTCGAGAACAGACGGGGGGGACCCCACCGAACCCTCACATTCCAGATACGGATCCTTCACGTTCCACCTGCACAATCGCGGTGGATACCAAGAAACCCCCCCCATCACTCAGAAGGAGCCAGTCATGTTGAAGAAGACCGTCGCACCCCTCGTCATCGCCGCCGCCCTCCTCGGAGGACTTGCCGTCAGCACATCCGCATATGCAGCCGCTCCCCCGACGGCAGCGAGCGCCACAGTCCACGCAGGGAAACAACCGCTCCGGGCCTGGCTCCGTGCGCACCGCGTGGAGATTCGCCGTGAGGGAGCGATCATCAGCGCCAAGACCATCGGGGTGACCCCTCAGGTGCTGTTCAGCGAGCTGCATTCGGGCAAGTCCATCGCCGAGGTGGCCGGTGAGCACAACGTGAGTGCGCAGACAGTGGTCAATGCCCTGGACAGCGCGGTGGACGCCAAGATCACCCAGGCCGTGACCGACCACACGCTCACGCAGACACGGGCGCAGAAGATCGAGGCCGTGCTGCCCAAGTACCTGACCGACGCAGTCAACCGCGTGCGCTGATCTCGCAGCGAGCAGCCAACGCGGGAGGGATTCTGCCCTTCCCGCGTTGGCGCGTCCGCCGACAGCGCTCCTCGTCGCGAGAACGACGACCGCCGGTTCGTGCGTCAGATGCCCGCGGTGCTCTTGTCAGTACAGAGACACCGTCTCGAGATCGACCCTGGGTCATCAATCAGTGACCGTCAGATCGAGATGAGATAGCTCGCCAACTCAGCTGGTCGGGCCAGGGCGATCAAGTGACCGCCCGGAAGCTCGTCGACCTCGATCCCCAACCGCTCCAGAGCGACGCGACGCTGGAATGAACACGGGAAGAACCTGTCCTCCCGACCTGTGACGACCCGGATCGGAACCCGCGGCCACGACATGAAGTCGCAAATCGCAGCGAACACGGTCTCGGACTCCTCACGTTGATGTGACGCACCGCCCGCGATCACCTCCTCCGGAACATCGTGAAGGAAGTAGGTGGTCGGATCGAACTCCGATCGGTAGCCACCCGATGTCGCGGCTGATTCCCGGGCGTCGACGGCCCCGGTATTGCCCCACCACTCCCCTGCTGTCTCTCCTTGCAACGGGATCATCGGGTTGATCAGGACGATCGCTCGGACGGCCGTCTGCTCGGCGACGAGCGGGACGACGAACGCTCCGAGCGAGGAGGCGACCAACACCACATCGGCCTCGTCGCCGACCGCGCGAAGCACGATCCCTACGTACTCTTGCAACCCGGCCTTGGGGTCGTCCCCGGGGAGATCCACGGGGAGGGCCTCATGACCCGATGCCTCGAGGAGCGGAACCACCCGATGCCAGTACCAAGAGGACCCGCCCGACCCCGGGACGAGGACGAACCTGCTCATCCGGAGCCCGTCGTGCTGGCCACGGCTCCAGCGTACGACGGCGGTGCGGCACCCATCGCTTCTTCCGTGCCGAACTGGCTCGTCACGTCGATGGCATCATCGCGCCACCCGGTCACAGCGCTCCCCTGGTCACCGCGGTTGTCTTGTCCGGCCGCTTCCCTGAGCTGATTCTCCCGTATTCCTATCACTTTCGATCCAATTGGACACCGGGCTACGGTGAGGGGGATGAAACGAGCAGTGGTTGGTGGGCTCGTAGCAGTGCTCGCAACCGCGGTCATCGTCGGTGCTCCCGTATCCGGAACGTTGTTCGGCGCATCGGCAGCGGGTGCAGAAGCTCCGGGCCCCTGTGGAGACGTCCTCCTGCCGACGACCGAGTGGCTGGGCGGGGCGGGGGTCGACGTCTACAGCAATGGCACCTACCAAGGTACCGGCACAGACTGTGCGAAACCTGGTGGCGTCGCCTACAACTACTTCAACGGGGTGAAGACCGGCCAGAAGTGGCAGGGCACAGAACTGGTCAATCGGCTGTATCTGTCGAAGGGCTGGATCAAGACGACGTGGGCAGGCAGTCCCGGCTCGACCTTCTACGCAAACGCGCCGTCCAACCTTACGAAGCAGGCCAACGGATCGGTCTCTCATCTGGGGCCCGGTGACGTCGTCGACATCAACATCTTTCACAACGGGACCGCCAACGGGGCTGTCGTGCTGGTGGTGAACGACAGTGCGGCGGCCACTACTGGCACCGTCACCACGGTGAGCCAGAATACCGGGAGCCCGAGCGATGCGACTGTGGAGAGAGACGTGTCGATCAGCCATGGGACGGTCACGGCCCCCAGTGCCGGAGGACAGACCTATACCGTCATCGGCATCATCCACTCGCCCATCTCATCGATCCAACCGACGCTGACGGCCCTCGCTTCGACGTCCGGCCCTGCCGGGTTCGCAACGGAGTTCGCCGTGACGTGCCCCCAGAGGGACGAGGACCTCGGCATCGACATCACGGCACCGAGCGAACTGTCCAGCGGGGAGGACACCTTCTCGTCCGGCACCTATGACTTCTGGGAGCAGACCGCCCTGTCGGCTTCGGTCGGCAGCTATTCGTTCCAGGTCGATTGTGTCGCCGGCATCCCGGGTAATCGACCTCAGTGGAAGACGACCCACGCGTTTGCACCGGTGGCAATGCACATCACCGGCCCCTCGATCACGCCGACGATCAGTCCCACGAGCCCGCAGCGCGGCTCAAGCATGACCGTCTCTGACGGCGGAGGCTTCGGCGCGGGTACCTGGGCGTTCGGAACGCTCTTCATCGGGTGGAACTCCGAGAGCTCATCGGGCACGTTGGAGAACGGGAAGATCACCATCAGCGCCAACGGCGACTGGTCTCCCTATGTTCAGGCCATACCGACATCCGTGCCGGTGGGTGCAACCATCGAGGTCTCGGTGAGCGCGTGGGGCCCGGGTCAGACCTATACGGTCGATTCGAATGTTGTGACTTCCGGTCCCGTCTCGTAGGTCTGCCGCTCCGTCGGGCTGAGCGCTCGGATCTCCTCGGGTGTCACGTCAACGCGTCGTATTCACCCGCATCGATTGCCATTGCTTCTCGGAGCGCAGCGAGCGTCTGTGCCCGTGCCCGCTCCTTGGTGAACCGGTGAGCGGAAGGGTCCAGACCCGCCAACGAGATCGCCGCCGTCTGCGCCGACTCCGCGAGCTCCGACCGGTCCACGACCCGATCGAGGAAGCCAGAAGCGACGGCGTTGGCCGGGGAGAATACCTCGGCGAGCATGACGGACCGGTTGAACGCCGAGGGGGTCAATCGTTGCCGGAGGAGTTCAACGGCGGCGCGCGGCATCGTGAGGCCGATCGCGACCTCGTTGGCCGTGATCCGGTACGTTCCGGTTGCCCCGATCCGGTAGTCGGTCGAGAGGAGAAGGAACACTCCCATCGCCACTGCGTGCCCTGTGCAGACACATACCACGGGCCTCGGAAAGGTGAGCAGCCGTTCCGAGAGCAGGAACCCACCCTTGAGCATCTGGCCGGCGCCTGGGCCCCCCGAGCGGAGGACGGCCAGGTCGAACCCGCCGGAGAAGATGCCCTCGCGACCTTGGAGGACGACCACGGCCTGGTCGTTCACTGCTCGATCCAATGCGCCATGGAGCTCGGATTGCATGTCCGGCGAGAGGACGTTCGCCTTGCCGTCATCCATCGTGATCGTGGCGATGGAGTCAGCACATGCATAGGTGACGAGACTCACAGGTCGTCACTCTAGTCCCGCTCACACCTCTCTTGACCTGCGGATTATCCTCGAATGCGTTCTCGGGAGCAGGCACGGCCGACGCTCGGAAGTGCCGGTCCTCGGGCGGTGGTCGAACGACCCCGACGGAGTCCAGACGGATTGCTACGCTGTCGCCGGTCGCAAAGGGAATGGGATCCGGTTGCAGGCTGGTGTGATCCGGTGTCGAGTTCTGTGGGCGTCCCCCCCGACAGCGACGGAGCCGACACAGAGAGCACGGGTGCACGCATGGCGATACGGGAGACCCCTGTGAGTACGTCGGGGGCTCGCCCACCACGGGTGACCAGGATCGTCGTTGTGGCGGGGCTGATCACACTGCTCGGCGGGATCCTGTCGGCGTGCTCGTCTTCGTCTCCGAACACGTCAGCGGCTGTGCTCCTCGTCGGTACGTACCACGGCAAGTCCGGCCAGTTCACCTCGATCCAGGCGGCGGTCAACGCTGCGCACCAGGGCGACTGGATCCTGATCGCGCCCGGCGACTACCACGAGACCGCCGACCTGCAGAAGCGACCGACCACGACGGAGATGAACGAGGGCGGTGTCGGTGGGGTACTGATCACCACGTCCGACCTCCACCTGCGGGGGATGGACCGCAGCACCGTGGTCGTGGACGGCACCAAGCCCGGTGCCTCGCAGTGTTCAGCGAACCCCTCGGACCAGGAATTCGGCATTACAGACTCGAACGGCAAGGCATACGGACGCAACGGCATCGTCGTCTTCAAAGCCGACGGCGTGTCGATCGACAACTTGACCGCCTGTAATTTCCTCGGCGGTGCCGGCCAGTCCGGCAACGAGATCTGGTGGAACGGCGGAGCCTCCACCGGGGACATCGGCCTGGCGGGCTACTCGGGCCACTATCTGACTGCCACGTCCACATACTTCGGCGGCGAGTCCACGGCGGCCACCTACGGGATCTTCTCGTCGAACTCGTCCGGGCCCGGCGTGTGGGACCAGCTCTACGCAAGCAACATGAACGATTCGGGCGCCTACATCGGCGCCTGCCATCAAGCGTGCGACGCGACGATCGACAACGCCTGGTTCGAGTACAGCGCGCTCGGATACTCGGGAACGAACTCAGGTGGGAAGATCCTCATCGAACACTCCCAATTCGACCACAACCAGGATGGCCTCGACACCAATTCAGCCATCAGCGGTGACCCCCCGGCACCCCAGAACGGCGCATGCCCGGACGGGGGTACCAGCGCCACCACGGGGACGCATTCGTGCTGGGTGTTCATCCACAACGATGTGCACGACAACAACAACGGTGACGTCCCGGCATCGGGCAGCGCGGCGGCGGGACCCATCGGCACGGGCATGACCGTTTCCGGTGGGCGCAACGACACCATCATGGACAACTCATTCCACGACAATGGGGCGTGGGGCATCCTGTTCGTGCCCTACCCCGACTCCGGGACGCCGGTGATGGGCCAGACATGCAAAGGGACAGGAGGCTTCGAGGAGTCGGCGTTCGGCTGCGTCTTCGACCCTCAGGGCGATGCGCTGATCGACAACACCTTCACGCACAACGGGTACTTCGGGAACCCCACGAACAGCGACTTCGGCCAGATCACACTCGGCACCGGTGAGCCACGGAACTGCTTCTCCGGGAACACTGCCCCGAACGGCAGCGCGCCGGCGAACCTGGAACAGGTCCAGCCCACCTGCGATGGCACGCTGACGACGGCCGCAAACTCGGGTGGCGCTCTCCTCGGCCAGGTCCTCTGCGACACCGGGTTCGGCACCTGCCCGGCCGGCGCCAACTACCCGAAGATCGAAACGGCGGTGACCATGCGCCCGCTCCCGACCTCCCTACCCAGCATGCCGAATCCGTGCGCCGGTGTGCCGACGAACCCTTGGTGCCCGTCGGGATCGTCGGGAGGCTCTGCACTCGGCCGTCTCGGAGACGGCGGTGCCCCACCCATGGTCGTCGGTGGGCTGGTGGCTGCGCCGTCCGCCCGCAGGAGGCTGCGGCGAGCGCGTGGCGTGGCTCGGACCGCTGACCTACCTGGTCTGTGATAGTCCCTGCACATGCTCACATCGATCCATCGCCCAGTAGTTGTCACGATCGTCGCCCTGTCTGTCGCCTTGCTCCTCTCGAGCTGCGGCACGAGCTCGCCGACGGCCACTTCGGTGTCGTCGTCTACCGGAACACTGAGCGTCACATGGATGCAGGGCTACGCCGCTCCCGGCACCCCGGCTCAGTACAACAAGGTCGGGATCATCAAGGTCGGACCGAGCAGTGCCAAGAACGTTCTGGTGCTCGAGCCGGGTACCTCGGCCGCCGCCGCCTACTTCGTTCCCCTTGCCAAGTGGATCGTCTCGAAGACCAGTGGCTGGCAAGTCTGGGCCGTCGAACGTCGAGAGAACCTGCTCGAGGACCAGTCGGAGCTGAACCTGTACAAGGACCATGAGGTCACGTCCACCGAACTGTTCAATTACTACCTCGGCTACCTGAAGAACCCGGCCATTACCCATCACTATCAACCCGTCGCCAACTCCAGTGTCGAGTTCGCGTCCGAGTGGGGTATGAATGTCGCAGTCCAGGACCTGCATGTGGTGATCGACGCCGCCAAGAAGCTCGGCGGAACGGTCGTGCTCGGTGGTCACTCGCTCGGCGGATCGGTGGTCACGGCGTATGCCACCTGGGACTTCGACGGCCACGCCGGGGCCGACCAGCTGGCGGGCCTGGTCTACATCGATGGCGGTAGCACTTCGACCCCGATCAGCGCTCAGGAGGCAACCCAGGCGCTCCAGGCGCTGGCGGTCCCAAACGCCAGCCCCTGGCTCTCCTTTGGTGGGATCGTGGCGCCGTACGCCGGTTTGTTCGAGGCAACGGGAGCAGCATCAGCCCTCTTGGACCCGAACGCGCCTTCCTTGGGTCAGACCTCGGGACTGCTGCCTCCGGACATCGTGCCATCGGTACGCGTCACCAATCTGGGCCAGTACGGGTACGCGCTCAATGCCTCGACGTCGCCGTCAAGTCTGCTTGCTGCTCAGGCGCACCTCGGCCAGGGTATTGCCGCACAGGGTCCGATCCACGGCTGGAACGGCTCAGGAGCTCTCACGCCGATCGATCGCTTTGCAACGATGTTCTCGGGTCAGGGAATCCAGAACGCCAACGGCACCGAGTGGTATTTTCCTCAACGCCTGACGGACGACACCGGTGCCGTGGACAACGGGAACGCCAATCCGGCCCAGAGCGTGCTCGACGTGGACGCGACCATGGGTCACCAGCTCCCAAAGAACCTGCTGATCTATGCCTTTGGAGCACGCCTGGGGGGAGCGTCCGTGCCACAGGATGCACAGATCTTGGCCCAGCAGTCGGGTATTCCGATGAGCAACCTCACACTGGCGAACTACCAGAGCACGTATTCTCACAACGACCCGGCCGGCGCCTACCCCGACAACGCCTTCTTCAACCGCCTCATACCATTTCTGGGGAAGGTTGCCTCACACGGTTAGAGACGCCACTGCTCGACGTCTCCGAGCGCTCGTTGACAGGCGATGCCATCGACACCCAGTCGACCTCAGGGCGTCTTCTCTTTCGGTCGAAGATGCACGAACACCCGCCCGAAGTTGTGCGAGTCCTTTTCGACGCGGTCATACAGCACCTTGATGTCCTTCCGGTCGAGGAAGCGCAGTACCCGCTTCTTCAACTGCCCGCTCCCCTTGCCCGGGATGATCTCGATCAACCGCACCTTCTTCTCGATCGCCTCATCGATGACGGCTCGTAGGGCACGATCGATATCCTCTCCTCGGTTGTAGATGTCGTGCAGATCCAGCTTGAGCTTCGCCATCGTTGTTCTCCTCCGGCGGGCCACTCCGACGGCCGCGGCTGCAAGGACGAGTCGCTGAACGGTACTCGATCCTCAGAGGAACAGGCGGAGCCGTAAGATCGGCATCCCGGTGCTGGTTGACGGACGGTTTTGCCACACCGGTGCCCACCCACCAATGATGTTGTTGCGTCTGAATCACTCAGCGATGGTCGATTCTGGGTCATTGTCGTTGGTAACGGCCTAGACCATACGATTGCCCAGGCTATGCCCGAGCCATTTCGACAATCCGTCCCTCTCGGGACCGTCATCCGCGAATGGGGGCGCATTGGTGTCGTTGGATTTGGCGGCCCTCCCGCCCACATCGCACTCTTCCGCAGGCTCTGCGTGGAGGAGCGGGGATGGCTCACCGCCCATGAGTTCGAAGACGGCGTCGCTGCAACCAATCTCCTCCCTGGCCCTGCATCCACCCAACTGGCGATCTACTGCGCCTGGCGCCTTCGGGGTCGCCTCGGAGCGATCATCGGTGGAATCTGCTTCATCCTTCCTGGCCTGACGATCATCCTGGCCTTGTCGGCGCTCTTCCTCTCCGCTCATCCGCCGCTGTGGGTCCTTGGCCTCGCCGCCGGAGCGGGTGCCGCCGTACCCGCCGTGGCGATCAGCGCCGCAGTGAGCCTCGTTCCGGCCAGTTGGCAAAGAGCCGGGTCGGTGCGAGCCGTCAAGGTGCGCTGGACCGCCTACCTGGTAGCTGGCGGAATCTCCGCTGCCACCATCGGCGCCTTCCTGGTCCTGGTGCTCATCGTCTGTGGCGCCATCGAGATCGCCATCCGGACCAGAGGAACCGGTCAACCGCGTCGGAGCGTGCCCGCCTTGATCCCTGCAGCTGCGCTCCCCGTTGTCACCGGTGGCATTGCGTCACTTTGTTGGGTCGCATTCAAGGTTGGGGCACTCTCCTATGGCGGGGGGTTTGTGATCATCCCTCTCATGCAGCACGACGCCGTTGTGACCTACCACTGGATGACGGGTGCCCAATTCCTCAATGCCGTGGCTCTGGGCCAGGTGACCCCGGGTCCGGTGGTCCAGACCGTGGCCGTCGTGGGCTATGCCGCCAGCGGGCTTTTGGGCGGAATACTCGCGGCCGCTATTGCGTTCGCTCCCTCCTTCGTCTTCGTCATCGCTGGAGCGAGGCACTTCGACCGACTGCGCACCGATCCCCGCGTCCAAGCGTTCTTTGTCGGGGCGGGATCGGCGGTCATTGGTGCCATCGCCGGATCGGCAATCCCCCTCGGGTTGGAACTGGCACACCTCTGGCAGTTGGGGGTCCTAGCTCTGGCCGCCGTCTGGCTGCTCGCTTTGCGTCGCGGTGTTGTTCTTGCACTGGGCGGAGCCGGCGCCATCGGTCTGGTCGCTGTTCTTGCGGGTGCGCCCTCTTGATGAGCGTCCAGACCGTCTGAGGGTCGCGCTATCTGGGTTCGGATGCGATCGGTGCTCGCGGCCGGAGCGCGGTACGTCTGGGCGCGTGATTGACCGATCAGCCAGAAAATGGGGGCGAGCAGCATGGGCGAGCACCTATCTGCCGATATCGTCCCTCGCCCGGTCTAAAGGTCCTCGCATGAGTTGCCGAACAACAGACAGTGACCCGTCCGGAGAACCCGAAGGTGAAGGAGGCGATAGTCGCGGCGCTGGCTGCGGCCCGCTCTCATGGCAGTGCCATGGCCCACGAAGAGGGAGCTTGGCTCTGCGATGCCTGGGACAACGCCTTGTTCTGTGCATTCGATGCGGCTCGGCCACCCGGCAAGTTCGAGTGCTGGGCCAGGAAGTCACTCCCAAAGCTTGCTGCCTGTTTACAGCTGGCGAAACTGGAGATGACCAGTCCCGATCGTTGTGATGTGATTCGTCTTTCGGCCGTGGCCATCTTCGAGGCACGACGGCATGACCTTCACACCCAAGAAGGCTGAGCGAACCTCGGCGCCCGTCACGAGACATGGCGTGGACCCGCGCACCTGCTTGTGGGGCATCCTTTTGGGTTACGCCTGTGCCAAATTCGACGCCTTGGCGGCGTGAAGGCCGTCAGTTGCGGGCCAGATGAAATACCCGTCCACGCTGACCCCAACGGAAGTCGCCTGGTCGAAGGGCTGTCCGCTGACTGGAGCGCCAGTATCGGAACAAGTTGAGAAGACGGGTGCGCTCTGGCGCTGCCCGTTGGCAGAGGCACCAGCTGGGGTGACCACACGATATTCGGGGTTGTGCTCGCACCAGAACACCTCGTTGGCCGCTATTGGGCCAACGGAGCCGTCCTGGGTGTCAAGGACCACTCGACGTCCAGTCTGGAGTTCGACGACCACGTGGGTGTCGTCGGCGAAGGCGACGTTCGTCCCCTCAGTGAGGGAGATCGGATTCTCGACCGCCTGCGTCCATGTCGACGCCCCCGTGGCCGGATTCAGACCTACCAGGGTGAGGCTCCCCGAGAAAGCAATGGACGTGCCGGACCTCTGCACTGAGCCGGAGAAGGCGCACGCGACGTCTGATGTGAGGAACTGAAGTCCGCCACCGCAGTCGAAGTCACCTGGCACGGTCCACCGCACGCTCCCGTTGGTCGTGTCGATTCCAACGGTCTTGTACTGACTGACCTCATCGGTGTTGCCGACGGGTGCGACGCCCACGCTTCCCACATCGAGGCCATCCTGGACGGCGAAATCCCAGCCGTAGTTCGGGTTGTACTGTTCTCCCCCGAACAGCGTCGCGACCGGCTCGATCCATACACGCTGACCCGTCGCTGAGACCTCGGTGAACGTAGGCACGTTGTCATCCGTCTGCCAGAGGCCACCGCCATTGACGTTCCCATTGGCGGTTTCCGCCATGTTCCGCATCGGCCCCTGCACCGAGCCACCGAACTGTCCGGATGTGGCGTTGACGGCGATCAAGCCGGAGGTGCTGGCGCTTGCAAAGACCGGAACACAGAAGTACTGACCGCCAAGGCAGACGTCGGGAGCATCGGACAAGAGGGCCGGTACCGGAGTGGACCAGAGGACTGTGCCAGTGGCGATTCCGATGCCCTTCAGGGTTACGTTCGGGTTGGTTGCCCCACTGGTCGGAGCGAGATCGAGGGCAACTCCGTTGGCTACAACCGGGCCGAACCCTTCGCCGACTGTGATCCCTGAAACTGAGAACGGTTGTGTCCACCGGGTCGACCCGGTACTCGGATCAACCGCAGTGAGTTCCAACTGGTGCTCGGCGCTCACATTCAAGAGCACGACCCTTCCGCCGCCGACGACTGGAGTTCCCACAACGTGCAGTGACGTGTTGGTCCATCCGCTGGTCCCGCTCCGTGTCGCGATAGTGCCGCCTACAGCCAAGGCAGCCAGGACGACCACCATGGCGGCTGTCATCTTGACCCAAGACCGGCGATGTCTCGTGGGTGCGCTACCTGGAGCCAGGAAGGTCCAGTCGGCTGGCAGAGAATAGGTGGGTGGCGGTGTCCCCGCCGCTGGTGGGGGTGGGACAGCCAGCGTCGGGAAGGATAGGAGAGGTAGTGATTGGGTCTGAACGCCTGTGAACGAGCTTGCCTCGGGCGTACCCGATAGGACTGGGACCTCCGGTATCGGGGCGGGGGAACGGGCCTCGGGGGGATACCAGCGTCCGTCAGACGCAAGCCACCAGCCAGGACCGCCCGAAACCATGCTCATCAGGAGCTACCTCGATTCGACCAAGTTCTGGATGAGGCCACTTGGAGGTATCGGCGGCGGAACGGGTTGCCTTGAACGGGATCCACACCGGAGCTCGGCTGCTGCGACCCCGGTCGTAGCGACAAGACCCGTCGTGACCCCTGCTCCGACCCCCGCTCCTGCTCCCGCACCGGCACTGGTGACGCTCGCACCACAGCCACAGCCAGCACAGGGTATGCCCACCCAAGTGCAGACCTGCTTCGTCACATGGAACGGTCCACAGATCGATGCCTCGACAGGCCAGCCTGTCATTGGCGGATACGGCGGGAGTTGCGATCAGGCCAACGCCATGGCCGAGCTGCATCCTTGAGCCGTGGTCACCGTGGTCACCAACGGAATGGACACTGCCACGTAGAGGCTTACTTTCAGCTCGGGTTTGGGCGGCATGGACATTCAGGTGCACCGTCGGTTTGATTGAAGGCGGGGGGCCGTAGATGTACATCGTTGCCGGAGCGTTTGCTGCTCTGGGTGGCCACAGCGAAATCGGATCGTGCTGTTGGATGCACGAAACCGACTATGTAACCGTAACGGTGAGGGTGGCCTTGACGGTCCCCTTACGCGTCTCGCTGAGGACGTGCAGGGTGACGTTGTAGACGCCGGGTGACGCATAGGTGTGCCATCCGTGCACCGTGAATCTTCCACTCCCGCCGCTGATCGTGGCATACGATATGGGACCCGCTCCCCAGGTAATGGTTCCCACGAGGTCTGGGGCTACATCGGATTTGTCGCTGTCGACCAATTTGCCCAAGATTGAAGCCACGCCGACGTTGAGGCTGCTGCTCGTGACATTGACACCGGAGACGCTCAAAGTAACGGGAGCAACAGGTGCGCAGTTCTTCCAAGTCGCAAGACTTTGCGCCATAGGGGCGGCTAGCAGCTGTCCACTTGCATTGAAGAACGCCACTCCACCCGGGGTCAGATCGGGATTCGAGTTGTAAGCGCTGACGGCATCGTTCTTGAAGTACCCCCAGACATAGTTGGAGTGTGTCACCGTCGTTCCCACGCAACTCGGAATCTCGGCCATACCCGCAAACACCCACCACGTGGCCTCGCAGCCCGCACCCGAAGTGCACTGATAGAGATCGTAGGAGCCGCCCTTGACGCTCACATTCATGTGGTCGACAAATGAATTGAACTGTGCAGTAGTCATGCCGCTCGGCTTCTCCTGGGCGGCGATGGCCGTGACATTGGGCCACAGGCCTGTGAAGTCGTAGTGCACGTTGTTGAACATGTCCCGGCCGGCTGCCAGTTGATAGAACTGATCTGCATACGGTGCCGGCAGAGACGCAATGGCGGTCCACAGCTTCGCCGCATCGGTCAACGACATCGTGTTGCCATCGACAGTTGAACTGAAGCCGTAGCTGACGCATCCGATCACGTTGAATCCGGGCGGCGATGCAGACGTTTGGAACATAGTGCTCGATAGCCCAATAGAGGCAGCGAAGCTATTGAGATTGCTGACTCCGAAGTACTGCATGAGTTCTCGAGTGCGGTTGTTGTCGGAGACCTCGAGCATCTGCGTCAGCGCATTGCCGAGCTGTTCGGTACCCGTGATCGTTGCTGGAGGACAATCTCCGGGACCACCCGAATTGTCGATCTCTGGGATCTCATCTGTCAGTTTGGCGAGTCCCGACTTGACCTGCTCCATGGCGTAGAGAGCAATGACCGGTTTGATGCTGCTCGCCGGCTCGTATGCATATGTCGCATTGGTGCTGGCCAACACCGACCCGCCGACCTTTTGCAGGTATACGCCGTTAGTCCCGCCCCCGGGTGAAAGGATCCTCATGACGCAGGTTGCGATCGAGGCCGAGGAACGACACGGGGCGATCGAGGCCGTCGTGTCCCGACGTCCCGGCGACGGCACTCCATCGTTTGAGGGATGCGAACGAGATTGAGACACCGTCACCGTAGCTGCGTGGGCTGCTGTCGTTGACCATAGCGGGAGCACCGTTACAAGCCCCATCAGCGTGACGACGCCAGCGGCTGTCCGGTAACTGGACCTCTTTACGGCTGTGGGTTTTGACATGCCGCCACCTCTCTCGTCTTGGAAAGCCGCCTCTGCCACGTTGGCCTAAACGGGCCTGGCTTCTATTAGTCTTGCCTGCCCACCGACGACAATGAGCCGTCCGACACTCTCCGCCACCAACCGTCCACCCTCCGCAGCGGTGCCTCAATCTTAGTTGTGCTTCCGGAGCAATGAGAAGGACGCCGCTCCCCGGAGCACCTGGCAGGATTTGCGCTGTGCCACTTGGCGGGGCGGATCCGTTCGTGGTTCGCATGAACTCGTACAGACCCATGGCCGACGTATACGTGCCCAGGTTGGCACCGTTCACCTGGACGCTGGTAAGCGTGAGTGTAGGTGAACTTTGGAACTCCCAACAGCACGCCGCTGAGAGGCGGCTCATGGATGGGACCGGCGTCAACCGATCCCCAGGCAGTACCCGATGGATCCCCACACCCGGGTCCGTCACGACAAGATCGACAAGACCGGGGTCTTCACGCTCCGCCACGGGAGCAGGCTCCACCATATCGACGTGGGTCGGGCCCACACGGGGAGGCGGGTCATCGTGCTCGTGGCCGACCTCGATATCCGGGTGCTGAGCGAGGAGGGAGAACTGCTCCGCCACCTCACCCTCGACCCACGAAAGGACTACCAGCCCCTCACCTCGGGCCGGTGATCACGTAGCCTGCATAGGTTCGTCTGTCCGCGATGTCCCGGGACATCACACTGGTGGGCCGTGCGGGACTTGAACCCACGACCCCTTGCGTGTCATGCAAGTGCGCTACCAACT
Organism: uncultured Acidimicrobiaceae bacterium; assembly: GCA_963753905.1. Classification (GTDB taxonomy): domain Bacteria; phylum Actinomycetota; class Acidimicrobiia; order Acidimicrobiales; family RAAP-2; genus Bog-756. The sequence continues at coordinate 1,735,066 of CAVWDZ010000001.1, forward strand.
GCGCCAACGGCCCGTAGAGGATGACGATACCACCGGGTCACGCTGGCTGGTCACCCACCGCTCCTCGCCGCGACGTCGTAACTGACCAGCCCGGTAACGGCTGCACGCGTATCGGATACGGACGGATCAGGCGGACGTCGTCCTGGGTCGACCCGTCAGGAGCTCGATGGTGTGGGCACCGTGGGAGTGGCCTTCTCGATCGCCTCCCACCCTCCCAGCGCGTGCTGGCGTTCCACTTGAGCAGCATGGCCGCCTCGGAGACCGAAGAGACGTTTGGCGTAGAGCAGGTACGCGACGATCACCAGGTTGATCACGAACGCCACCATCTTGAACACGGAGATCTGGAGACTGAGTTCGTAGATCTCGAAGGGGAGGAAGGCGCTGGTCACGATGAACGTGAGGTACTCGGCCCACCGTCTGGCGCGCCAGAGGCCGACCATCTCGGTCGCTTCGACCCCGGCGAGGACGGCAAAGACCAGCCCGAGGAGAACCAGCTGCCTCGGTGAGTAGTCGAATGCCTTGCGCAGGTACCCGAGGAGGCCGCGCACCCGGCTGGCTGCGGCTCCGCTCCCGGACAATGCGTTCATGATGTTGACGTAATCCGCATGCAGTGAGGCATCGTGGCGGGCGAAGGTGAACAAGACCACTGCCAGGAACGCAAGAACCACCGCATGGATGGCGCGGTCGATGGCGATCAGGCGGAGGACGTAGAGATCCCGGAGGGGGCGACCCCGCAGCGGCAGTTGGATCTCGTCCCGCGACGGCACCCGGCTCGTGGTGGGAGGTACCGGTACCCGGGACGGCACCCACGCGTCGCATCGCAGGCACCGGCACCAGCGCAGGCCGTCGAGCTCGCGCACCACGACCGCGTCGTCCTCGGTGACCAGCTCGGCCCCGGCACCCACCAGGACGTGGCCTTTGAAGGCACACGTGAGCAGCTCGTAACGATTCTCCGGCCGCGTCCTCGGGGGCACCTTCGCAGAATAGGCTCAACCCGGGTGCAGCACGGAAAGGGTCACGATGACCGCAACCACCGAGTCGCACGTGCGCGAGATCGACGAGCGGGGGTACACCATCCTGGAGGGCGCGATCGATCCCACGCTGATCCAGCGGTTGCTCGACGAGCTCTCCCACCTCGAGGAACAACTGGGGATCCTCCCTGCCACCAACGCCTTCGAGGGCACCCGTACCACCCGGATCTACAACCTGCTCGCCCACGGCCCGCTCTTCGCCGGGATCCCGATCCATCCCACCGTCCTGCCGGTCTGCGAACAGGTCCTCGACCCGGGTCTCCTGGTCTCCTCGCTCTCGTCCATCTCGATCGGACCCGGCGAGACACCCCAACCCATCCACGCCGACGATCAGGTCATCCCCCTCCCCAAGCCACACCCGGCCACGGTGTGCAACACCATGTGGGCGCTGACCGACTTCACCGAGGCCAACGGAGCGACCCGCGTCGTCCCCGGCTCCCACACCGCCGACCACTCACCCGACCTCCGTCAGCAGTACGACTCGGTCCCTGCCGAAATGGAGCGAGGCAGCGTCCTGGTCTGGCACGGGAGTCTCTGGCACGGAGGAGGCGCCAACACGACCGCCGATCGCCGCGTGGGGATCGCCATGAACTACTGCGCGGGGTACATCCGCCAACAGGAGAACCAACAGCTCGGGATTCCCCTCGCTACACTGCGCACGTTTCCGAACCGGCTCCAGGAGCTGGTCGGCCTCGGCATCTACCGCGGACTCATCGGACACGTCGACAAGCAGATCCCGGCCAACCGTTTCTTCGGCGCGGCCGTCGACCCGCACCTGGTCTGGGACTACGCTGCCCCACCCGACAGCCCGACCGGAGAGGACGGCCCGACGGCCTGACCGGTCAGCCCGTCGAGCTCAGGTCGCAGGCGTGCCCCTGCGATCTCCACGCCACTGCGCACCACTCCTCGGCCGGGGCGGGCACACACGGGCTCCAGAGGCGGCGGGCGGAATCGAACCGCCGTACGGGGCTTTGCAGGCCCCTGCCTAAACCACTCGGCCACGCCGCCAGTGCTCCCGGCGATCCTATCCCCACGGTCGGGATGCTTGAATCTCCCCATGCGCATCGGACTGATCGCCCCTCCCTGGACTCCCATCCCCCCGAACCTGTACGGCGGCATCGAGCTGGTGGTGGACCAGTTGGCCCGCGGCATCCAGGCTGCCGGGCACGACGTCCTGCTCTACGCGACCGGGGACTCGACCTGCCCGGTCCCCCGTCAATGGGTGCTTCCACAGGCCGAGGGTCAGCGCATCGGGATGGCCGTCCCGGAGCTCCGTCATGTCATCCATGCCTACGAAGCGCTCCAGGAGTGCGACGTGGTCCACGATCACACGATGATGGGCCCGTTCCACTCCGAGCACTACCCGGGACTACCGGTGGCCACCACCATCCACGGTCCGTTCAACGAGGACCTGCAAGACCTCTACCGGGCGCAGTCCGGCCGGGTCCCGCTCATCGCGATCTCGCACGCGCAGCACCGGGCCGCCCCGGACATTCCGGTCGCCCGGGTCATCCATCACGGGATCGACGCCTCCCTGTTCCCGCTCGGCGACGGCGGGGGGGACGCCGACGGGCCGTACGTCGTCTTCCTGGGCAGGATGGCCGACGACAAGGGTGCCCACCGAGCGGTCCGGATCGCCCGACGCGCCGGCATCCGGATCCTGATGGCGGCCAAGATGCGCGAACCCTGGGAGAAGCGCTACTTCGCAGAGCAGGTGGAGCCCTTGCTCGGCCCGGACGCCCAGTATCTCGGCGAGGTCTCCCACCGGCGCAAGCTCGAGCTCCTCACCGGGGCGTCGGCCCTCCTGTTCCCCATCCGGTGGAACGAGCCGTTCGGAATGGTCATGATCGAGGCCATGGCCTGCGGGACCCCGGTGCTGGCCTTTCCCGAGGGCGCCGCGCCGGAGGTGGTTGCAGACGGGAGTACCGGATTCCTGTGCGAGGACGAGGACGCCATGGTCGGGGCCATCCACAGACTCGGCGAGCTCAAGCGGGCGGATTGCCGGCTGGCCGTCGAGGGATACTTCTCCACCCAGCGAATGGTGGCAGAGCACATCGAGCTCTTCGACTCGATGACCGCCTGATCCGGTGACCGTCAGGCACAGCCGCGTCAGGTGGGGGCGACCGTAGGGGCGGGTGCGCTCAGTGGCGCCGGAACAAGAGGCGGGCCACCACGACCACCAGGGCCACCACGATCACCGTCTTGATCGCGAACCACACCAGGCCGGCCACGAAATGCAGTGCCGCGAACGCCACCCAGATCGCGAACAGTCCGCCGACCACCAACAGCACGCCGTCGAAGACGCTAAGCCCTGAGCGCTTCTGATCCTGGTCCTCGGCCATGCGAACAAGGCTACCTGCCCAGGGCCGTCGGCAGGTCGCGGCGCGGTGACGCCTGCCGGGACCCATTGGAACGGATAGCCCGGAGCCATTCCTGCGACCGGCCGGTGGTACGGTCCGGCCGTGTCCCTGCGCGCTCGTCGCCAGAGCCTGATCGAGCGCCCGGAGCTTCGGGGCGACGCGTTCTGCCGGGCCTATGCCGATGCCGCCGACGAGTGGTTGACCGGCCTCTTCGACGAGGCAACCGGCGGCGATGGCCGTGGGCTGGCGATCATCGCCGTCGGCGGGTACGGCCGTCGAGAGCTCTGCCCCTTCAGTGATCTCGACGTGCTCCTCCTCCACAAGGGACGCAAGGACGTCTCGGCCACCGCCGACCGGATCTGGTACCCGGTCTGGGACGAGGGGATCTCGCTCGACCACAGCGTGCGCCGCCCGAGCGAAGCCCTCGATCTGGCAGGCGACGACCTGCGGGTGGCTCTCGGCCTGCTCGACGCGCGGGTCGTCTGCGGCGAATCGAAGGTGGCAGAGCCGGTGCTCGAGGGGGCTCACGACCGCTGGATCAAACAGAAGCCTCCCTGGCTCGCGGTCCTCGCCGACCTGGTCGCAGAGCGCCACCGCGCCAATGGGGACCTCGGCTTCCTGCTGGAACCCGACCTGAAGGAGTCACACGGGGGACTCCGAGACATCGCCGCCCTCACCGCAATGATGGAGGCGGTGCCGATTCTCGGCGACTACGTCGACACGGTGGCTCTCGAGGACTCCCGGGTGGTGCTGACAGCGGTGCGCGTGGAGCTCCAACGGCGTGCCGGACGCGAGCTCAACAAACTCCTGCTCCAGGAGCAGGATCAGGTTGCCGCAGCGCTCGACCTCCAGGACGCAGACGTCCTCATGCGATCGGTGGCCACCGCCGGGCGCACCGTGGCGTGGGAGGGGGACGATGCCTGGCGCAGGCGCAGCGCCTGGTCGCGCGCGCAGCGCCGCGGGCGACGGGCGCGCGGGGCCGTGTCGAGTCCCGGGACAGTGACCGCGATCGGGACGGAACCGGGTATCGGGCTGACCGAGGACGAGGTGGTCCTCACCGAGGGGGCCGACGTGGCCCGGGATCCCGGCCTTCCGCTCCGGCTGGCCCTGGTGGCTGCCGAGCGGAACCTGCCGATCTCGCGCGACGCGCTCAACCTGATGGGCCGGAAGTCTCCGGCGCCTCCAGAGCCATGGCCGGAGGAGCTCCGAACCACCCTGGTCGCGCTCCTCGCCACCGGGCCGCCGGCCGTCGCCGCCATCGAGGCCCTCGACCAGCGCCATCTGGTGGAGCGTCTCCTCCCGGAGTGGGCCGCCGTGCGCAACAAGCCGCAGCGCAACCCCTACCACCGGTTCACCGTCGACCGGCACCTGCTCGAGGCCACCGCCAACGCCGCCACCATGGCCCACCGGGTGGACCGGGTCGATCTCCTCCTCATCGGCACCCTCCTCCACGACATCGGCAAGGGATTCCCCGGCGACCACACCGAGGTCGGGATGACCGTGGCCGCCCGGATCGCCACCCGGATGGGCCTCCCTCCGGCGGACGTGGCGGTGATCGTGAACCTGGTGCGCCTCCACCTCCTGCTTCCCGACACCGCGACGCGCCGGAACCTCGACGACCCGGCGACCGCTCGGCGTGTGGCCGACGAGGTCGGTGACCGTCCCACCCTCGACCTCCTCGACACGCTCGTCGAGGCGGACAGCCTCGCGACCGGTCCGTCGGCCTGGGGTGCCTGGAAGGCCGGCCTGGTGGCAGACCTGGTGGAGCGCGCGAGCGGTCTCCTCGCCGGAGAGCCGGTGGCCCCGCCCGCCCCGCTGATCACAGAGGAGCTCCAGGTGATCATGGACACCGTCCGCATCCACGGTGCGCCCGCCCTGTCCATCGACGACCCGGTGGTGACGGTCGTGGCTCCCGACCGCCCGGGTCTGCTCGCAGAAGTGACCGGAGCACTCGCCCTCCACGGCCTCAACGTCCGCTCGGCGGTCGTCGCAGGCGAGGACGGGGTGGCCGTCGAGGTCTTCACCGCCGAACCGGAGCGGGGCACCTGGCCGGACGCGGTCCGACTCTCCGACGACCTCGCGTCGGTCATCGCGGGCCGGCTGGCTCTCGAGGACCTGCTGGCAGCCCGCGCCCACACCTACCGGAACACCAAGCGGACCTCGCCCGAACTCGTGTCCACTCAAGTCACCGTCGACAACAATGCCTCCGCCACGGCCACCGTCGTCGAGGTCCGTGCCGAGGACGTCGTCGGCCAGCTCCACAGGATCACACGGGCCCTGGTCGACTGCCACCTCGACGTCACCTCGGCCAAGGTCTCGACCTTCGGGTCGGCCGTCGTCGACGCCTTCTATGTGCGCGGCCCGGACGGCAGGAAGCTCACCGACCCCCAGCGGATCGCCGCGGTCGAACGCGCCATCGTGGAGCGGGTCGGGTCCTCAGCCCCCGACTGATCCGATCCCTGCGCCGGATCGCGCGCACTGCCTGGTAGATTCGTCACTGAGACTGCCATGGCCGACACCCACGCACACTCGAGGCAGTCGCGCAACGGCCGCCCGCTCCTTCGGGTCTGGCCGCTGACCATCGCTCTGGTCGGTGTCCTCGTCGTCGGGGTGGGTGCCTTCGCCCTCGCTGCTCGTGCGTCGGACGCCAGGGCCTCGGCCACCCCGACCTCGTCCCCCACCCGTGCGGCACCCTTCGTCCTCGGCTCGGTTGCCCCGGCAGACGGGACCACCGGGGTGTCCACCGACGCGACGGTGACCGTGGCCTTCACCAGGCCGCTCGCCACCGATTCGCCGACACCCGCACTGACCCCGCCGGTGGCGGGCACCTGGCAACTGGTCTCTCCGACCACCTTCGCCTTCGTCGCGGCCGGTCCGCTGGTGCCGCTCTCGACCGAGACGGTCACCGTCCCCGGTGGCCCGGGCGGCGTCCATGCGGCGGGCGGCGGGCATCTCGCCCAGCCCGTGACGACCCACTTCACGGTGGCAGCGGGTAGCACGCTCCGCCTGCAACAACTCCTCGCCCAGCTGGGCTACCTCCCGGTCGGTTTCACGCCGACGGGCTCGATGGTCGCCCCCCAGGAGGAGGCCCAGCCTCAGGAGGGCACCTTCGCCTGGCGGTCGGCGGAGCCCCTCTCGCTCGTGTCCGAGTGGACTCCGGGCACCTCCACCGTGATGACCAGGGGCGCGGTCATGGCGTTCGAATCGAAGCACGGCATGCAGACCGACGGCATCGCCGGACCGGCCGTCTGGCAGCAGCTCCTCTCCGACGCCGCGACAGGAACCACCCAGACCGCCCCGTACGACTACGTCTACGTGTCGAAGGCGCTGCCCGAGACGGCCACCGTGTACAGCAACGGCGCAGCGGTCTACTCGACCCGCGTCAACACCGGAGTGTCCGGGGCCCCGACCGCCTCGGGCACCTTCCCGGTCTACCTCCGCTACGTCTCGACCACCATGAAGGGCACCAATCCCGACGGATCCAAGTACTCGGATCCGAACATCCCCTGGGTGAGCTACTTCAACGGGGGCGACGCCCTCCACGGCTTCGTTCGGGGCTCTTACGGGTTCCCCCAGAGCGACGGGTGCGTCGAGATGCCCCCGTCCAACGCGGCCGTGGTCTACCCGCTCACCCCGATCGGCACCCTGGTCACCGTTTCCTGACGCCGGGGCCGCCGCGACACCTCGAGCGCGGGCCCGATCACCGGGCCGAGGGGAAGTCGGGGTCTCGCCGCTCGCGGACGGCACGGAGGCCCTCGGCGGCATCGGGCCCGAGGAAGCCGAGCATCTCCAGGGCGAGGGACTCGCCGAAGACGGGAGCCGCCTGGAGCATCCACTGGTTCATGACCCGCTTGGTCCACTGAACGGCGGTGCGCGACCCGGCGGCCAGACGCTCGGCGATGGCCAGGGCCTCAGGCACCACCTCCTCGTCGGGGACACAGCGGGTGACCAGACCGATCCGCTCGGCCTCGGGTCCGTCGACGAAGTCGCCGGTCATCAAGTAGTACTTGGCCCGCGCCATGCCGCAGAGGAGCGGCCAGAGCAACGCCGCGTGGTCCCCCGCCGCCACGCCGAGGCGAGCATGCCCGTCCGACAGCCGGGCCGAGGTGCCCATCACACTCACGTCGGCGAGGAGGGCCACGGCCAACCCGGCCCCGACCGCCACCCCGTTGATGGCCGACACGACCGGTTTGACCGAGGCCAGCATTTCGTCGACCACCGCCTTGGCGTCCCGCCACTGCTCGAGGGTCGCCGCGTAATCGGTGGTCATCCGTTCGACCATGGCCAGGTCCCCGCCGGCCGAAAAGGCCCGGCCCGCCCCGGTGATCACCGAAACCGCCACCGAGTCGTCCCGGTCGACCACCCGCCAGACAGCGGAGAACTCGCGGTGGAGCCGCTCGTCGGCCGCGTTGAGCACGTCGGGACGGTCGATGGTGATGAGGAGGACGCCGTGGCCCGGGCGGTCGAATCGAAGATGGGCGAAGTCGTCGTAGCCGGCGAAGACTGCTGGGATCGGATGCTCGGTCATCGATGCATCATGACCGGTGTGGCGACCGATCACGATCCGAGGAGTGGGTGGGAGAGTCCGAGCTCGGCCAAGGTCCGGCCCGGTTCACGCGGCTCGAGCGCCCGAGGATCTGCGTCGGGTAGCCGAAAGACGTAGAGGTTCCAGAACGGGGCCAACGCGGCGGGCTCGATGTCGATGTAGAGGCGCGCTTCGACGTCGGTGCACCGGACGAACCCGGCTTCGGCGAACCGCGCGGTCCACCATTCGAACGAGGCGATGGTGAGGTGGCCCTCCACCAACCGGCCGTCGGCGTCGAGCGCCAGATCGGCCTCCGGCACCGGGCCCAGATAGTCGGGTCCGAGGCCGCGGTAGTGGTCGACCCGCTCCGGGCGCACCTTTCCCTCGAAGTGGCCGTCGGGTCCCGAGCGATTGGGGCCGAACGAGGGGATGGTCGCGAACAGGTGCCCGCCGCAGACACGGGAGAGCTCGGCGATGGCTCCGGGCACCCGGTCCGGCGGCAGATGCTCGAGGATCTCGAGTGCGGTGACCAGCTCGAAGGCACCGTCGTCCCATGGCAGGCCGGCGAAGAGGTCGGCCACCCGCACGTGCCCGATCGCGCCGGGCGTGGCGTGGTCGACCGCGAATGGACTCAGGTCGCACCCCTCGGCCTCGATGCCACGCTCGCGCAGCACCTCGACCAGGTAGCCGGTGGCGCAGCCGACATCCAGGGCGGTCCGGACGCGGAAGTTCCTCCAGAGCAGCCACCCGGCGATGTCGGCGTTCGAGGCCACCCGGTCGTAGCGGGCGTATCCGGAGCGGCCCTCCCGGTCGCCCGAACTGTCCCGGCCCTCGCCGAAGTAGGAGCCGCCGTAGGTGTCACCGCCAGCCGAACCGCGCGCCTCGGCCAGGGTGAGCCCCCGTTCGGCGGCGCCGGTGAGCTCCCGCCCTGCCCGCCCGAGCAGTGAACGGACCCCCCGATGACGTGCGGCCAGCTCGGCCGCAGCCCTGCGGACCGGGTCGGCGGCCGACTTCCAGCGGTCCGACGGCATGGGATGGGAGGTTAGCCGTGCCGATTTTCACGCATTTTCCGAGGTGGGCCCCCGGAATGCGACCGGGTCCCACACAGGCCAGGGGATTACCACTATTTGTGTGGAGATTTTCACTCAGCGCGGTTATTGTAGGGGTCAGGAAGCACGGAGGAAAGCACAGGAACCATGGCCAGGAGACGCGGGTCCTCGGGAGGATCACCGATGAACGAGCAGGCTGTCATGACCGATCAGAACCCATATCGACCCTCCGGGTCGTCCGCATCGCCCTCGCCGGAGCGGCCCTTCGGGCCGGTGCCCATGGCCGATCACGAGCGGGTCACTCGCGACGAGTTCCCCGTGGTCCAGGCGGACACGGCCACACGGCCGGTCGACGCCTCCCTGGTGGGCTCGTTGAGCGTCTTCTCGCTCTCCGACGTGCTCAGCCTGCTCGCATCGACCGGTCAGACCGGCGAGCTCGAGGTGGTTGGCGAGGGGGTCGAAGGCCGGCTCTGGCTGAATGGCGGCGAGTTGTCCAACGCCGAGGTCGGAGCCGCCACCACCATCGGCCAGGCCGTCTTCGAACTGGCCTGCGCGGTCGAGGGGTGGTTCAGCTACACGGCAGGCGTCGTCTCGTCGAGTGGCCAACCCACCGCTCCGGTCGAGGCCGTCCTCGACGAGGTGCGTCCCCAGGTCGAGGAGTGGAGGGAGATCCGGGACGTGGTGCCGCTCGAGTCGCTGGTCACCCTCTCCCCCACCGCTCCGGGGCAGGACGTCCAGATCCGGGGCGACCAGTGGCAGGTCCTGACCACCGTGGGCACGAACGGGCTCTCGGTACGCGACGTGCTCGACCAGACCGGCGGCGAACAGATCGTCGTCCTGCGCACGCTCCTTGACCTGCACGAGGCCGGGCTGATCGTCCTCCGGGCAGCTGAGGAGCCCCCCGCCGGAGGGCTCCCACGACCGGTGGCGGTGGTGACCGACCTCGATCCGGTGACCTCGCTGCCGACTCCGCCGTTCGGTTCCGCCCGTGAAGACGAGGCCGGCACGCCGGATGGTGTCCCACCGCCCCCCGGCACCGAGTCGACCGCCGCGTCCCGCGAGGATGGCCGGGACGGGCTTGCCGAGGTGGCCATCATGCCGCCGCCGATCGCCGGCGACCCGTGGACGCCGGTCGCCGAGTCGCACGACACCGACAGCGGCATCGCCTGAGCCTCCAGGTCCGACCCGCGGTCACGAGGTGGTCGTGACGGTGCAGGTGCCGTCATGGGAACAGTTGCGCAATGCGACGACCACGACGATGACCAGGACGACGCCGAGCGCGATCCCGACGAACCCGATGATGATTCCTGCTAGCGCCATGCCCCCGCCGCGCTCTGCGCCGTTGGACCGCTTGATCTGCGACCGGGCGATGAACCCGAAGATGATCGCCAGCACGGCCGGGATCCCGTAGACCCAGAAGAAGAACGAGCACACCATCGAGGCGATGGCCAGGCCGTTGTTCTGGGGAACCGCCGGGTACCCGTAGACACCGCCGGGTGGATAGGCGTAGGCCGTTGCCGACGGGTAGGTGGGAGGTGCGCCGTACGGCGGTGCGGCATACGGCGGCGCGACGACGGGCGCGGGCCCGGGGGTCTGGGTCGGCGAGTACCACTTCCCGTCCGATGCCTGCCACCAACCTGGGCCCTGCGAGACATCGCTCATGAGCACTGCTCGTCGCCTGCCGGCACGGTTGCGACGCTACTGGGTTCCGGCGAGCATCAGTGGGGAACGGAGGCACCGTCGACACTCGCGGACAACCGCTCGGCGAGTGCACGGAAGGCCCTGCCGCGGTGGGAGACGGCGTGTTTCTCCTCGGCATCCATCTGCGCGAACGTCCGGCCGTCGAGGCCGTCGGGAACGAACACCGGGTCGTACCCGAACCCGAGGTCACCGGATGCACGCGTCGCGATGGTGCCACTCACTTCGCCGACGGCCGACAGCTCCCCCCCACCCGGATAGGCGACCAGGGCCACGGTCCGGAACCGAGCCCTGCGCTCACTCGGAGCGACGGCCCCCACCCCTTCGAGCTCGCCGAGAAGCTTTGCCACGTTGTCGGCGTAGCTGGCGTTCTCGCCGGCGAACCGGGCCGAGTAGACGCCAGGCGCACCACCGAGCGCGTCGACCTCCAGCCCGGTGTCGTCAGCGACAGCGGGCAGCCCGGTCGCCTCGCAGAGGGCCCGTGCCTTCAGGCGGGCATTCTCCACGAGTGTCTCCCCGGTCTCCTCCACGTCCGGCACCCCGGGAGGCCGGGGGATCAGCACCAGACCTGGGGCCTCCCCGAGGATGGCAGCGATCTCCGAGGCCTTGTCCGGGTTGGCGCTGGCCACCACCATGCGCTGGTCGTCCATCGTCGGTCGGCCGGGACTCAGCGGGGTGTGGGGGCCTCGACCAGTGTCTCGGCCTCGAGGTCGAGGAGCTGGGCGATCCCGTGCTCGGCGAGGCTCAACAGCTCGTCGAGCTCGCTCTTCGTGAAGGGCATGCCCTCGGCGGTGCCCTGGACCTCGATGAAGCGACCCGACGAGGTCATCACCACGTTCATGTCGACCTCGGCCCGTGCATCCTCCTCATAGGGGAGGTCGAGCATGCAGACGCCGTCGACCACGCCCACCGAGACGGCGGCCACCGCCTCGGTCAGCGGATTCGCCCGTAGGGTCCCCTTCTGGACGAGCCGGGTCAAGGCGTCGTGCAGCGCGACGTAGGCGCCGCAGATCGATGCCGTGCGGGTCCCACCGTCGGCCTGGAGCACGTCACAGTCCACGGTGATCTGGATCTCGCCGAGCGCCACCATGTCGCAAACCGAGCGCAGCGAGCGGCCGATCAGACGCTGGATCTCCTGGGTGCGTCCGGACTGCTTGCCCTTGGCGGCCTCCCGGGTGACCCGCTCCCCCGTCGAACCCGGCAGGAGCGAGTACTCGGCGGTGACCCAGCCCTTTCCCGAACCCCGCATCCACGGCGGCACCCGCTCCTCGACCGAGGCGGTGCACAGCACCCGGGTGCGGCCCATGGAGACCAGGACCGAGCCGGGCGCGAAGACGGTGAAGTCGCGCTCGAAGGACGCCGGCCGCAGCTGGTCGATGGACCGCCCGTCGGCCCGCTCGGTCGTCTGCCTGCTCATCGTTCCCTCGCTCACGGTGCATTCCCTTCCATTGCTCGGTCTACTCTCCGTCGCAGGCAGTCTCGGTTTCCCCCGTCGCCACTGTTGCACGGCGACCGGAACGGCAGGAGTCGGCCGCTCGGGTCCCCCCGGCGCTCAAAAGTAGGTGATGTTCTTCGCCCGGGCTTCGACCGCGTCGATGTCGTCGGTCCATGCCCCGGTCGAGAGGTACTTCCACCCGCCGTCGGGGCTGATCGTCACGATGACCCCCGAGTCGAGTGAGGAGGCGGTCTTGATGGCCCCGGCCAGGATCGCCCCGGTCGAGAGGCCCGCGAAGATGCCCACGTCGGTGAGTCGGCGGGTCCATTCGATGGACGCGCGTGGCCGCACGATCTTCTTGCCGTCGAGGAGTTCGGCACCGTGCCCTTCGACGAAGATCGGGGGAATGTAGCCGTCGTCCAGGTTGCGGAGTCCGTCGACCAGCTCGCCGGCCGGCGGTTCGATCGCCAGGACCGAGATCTCGGGGTTCTGCTCCTTCAGGTACCGGCCGACGCCGAGCAGGGTGCCCGACGTGCCCAACCCGGCCACGAAGTGGGTGACCTCCGGGCAGTCCCGCCAGATCTCCGGTCCGGTCCCCTCGTAGTGGGCTCTCGGATTGGCCGGATTGGCGTATTGGTAGAGGAAGGCCCACTCGGGATGCTCGGCGGCGAGGGCTTCGGCCCGGCGGACTGCGCCATTGGATCCCTCGGCCCCCGGGGACTCGATGATCTCGGCACCCCAGGACTCGAGCAGCTGCCGGCGCTCGATCGAGACGTTGGTGGCCAGGACCACCTTGAGGTGGTACCCCTTCATCCGGCAGACCAGGGCGAGTCCGATCCCGGTGTTGCCCGACGATGGCTCGATCAACGTGGCACCGGGGGTGAGCCGACCCTCCTTCTCCGCCTCCTCGACCATCGCAAGGGCGACGCGGTCCTTGACCGAACCACCCGGGTTCTGCCCCTCGAGCTTCATGAGGATCCGGACATCCGGATTGGGGCTCAACGGGGAGATGTCGACCAGCGGCGTGTTACCGATGAGGTCGAGCGCCGAGGCGTACCGGGTCATGGCACGCCGAGCATCCCGAGCGCGAGCGCTCCCCCGGCCACGGCAGGCAGGATCGAGAGCTCGTCCGCGTCGGTCACCGGGGTCTCGGTCGCCGACAGGTAGCGGACGTCGTCATCGTTGACGTAGACGTTGACGAACCGGTGGAGGGCGCCGTGGTCGTCGATGATCTGCCCGGAGAGGCCGGGGTACTTCGCCACGAGGGCCTGGAGCACCTCACCGACGGTCGACCCCTCGACCGACACGGTCTTGGTCCCTCCGGCGTGGGACCGGAGCACGGTCGGTAGGTTGACTTGGACGGGCATGGGTTCTCCTTTGGGTCCATGGACCGGATCACGCGATTCGGGACAGCTGCTGCTCGGTTCGGATGGCCGGCCTCCGCCCGTCCCGGACGCCAGGTCCGGCCGACCGCTGAATCATGACCAGTCGGGTGGGGATTCTACCGGGAGAGCAGGCGCACCGGCTCCTCGGTCGGTTGACCGTCGATGATGCGGTAGCTGCGCACGACCGGTTCGGTGTCGCGCAGGGAGACCAGAATGTAGTGCCAGGTGGGATCCGGCGCCTGGGCCAGATCGGTCGCCGAGGGGTAGGCCTCGGTATGGGTGTGGGAGTGGAAGACCCCGATGATCGCATTCCCCGCAGCTTCGGCGTCGCGGTCTGCCAGGAGGTGCTCCCGGGGGTCGACCGTGTACAGCTTGGCCGAGGCGGCGACGTTGCGGGTCGGGTAGCAGGTGACGGCCTCGCCGGTCTCGAGATCGCCCCCGAGCAGGCCGCACGCCTCCTCGGGGAGTCCCACCAGACAGTGGGCGACCATCCGGTCGTGGACGCTGCGGGGGAGGGTGAGCATGGCGTCTTCACGCTAGAGGACGGGCGCTCCGAGTCGGGCGACTACGGTCGTGTTCGGATGGCAGCGGCCAAGAAGAAGAGCGGGTCTCCCCCGCCCGGTTCTGCGGGCGGGTCCGGGGCCCAGGGCGCGCGGGAGGCCTACCGGCTGGTGGCCTCCAACAGGCGTGCTCGACACGACTACGAGATCCTGGACACCGTCGAGTGCGGCCTGGTCCTCCAGGGATCCGAGGTCAAGTCGCTGCGCGAGGGCAGGATCGCCCTGCAGGACGCCTATGCCCGGATCGACGACGGGGAGATGTGGCTGTTCGGGGTGCACGTGCCGCCCTACGCACAGGCGAACGGCTTCGGGGCGCACGATCCGGACCGCAGACGCAAGCTCCTGCTCCACCGCCGCCAGATCGACGAGTGGATGGGTAGGTCGAAACAGCAGTCGTTGACCATGGTGCCGCTCTCGATCTACTTCAAGGATGGTCGGGCCAAAGTGGATCTGGCCCTGGCCAGAGGGCGCAGGCAGTACGACAAACGGCACGCGATCGCTGCGAGGGACGCCGGTCGGGACGCCGCCCGGGAAACGCGGTCCGCGGCCAAGTCCGGCTCGCATCAATAGGGCACGCCGGTCCGGTAGACTTGCCGATGCGGGGGTACCTCCCCGGTGCCGCCGATGGAGAGCCCAGGGGGTGACAGGCTTCGACTCTGGTCGTCGATGTGGGAGAAGCGAGCCGTGGTCTCCGGAGCCACGTTAAAGAGCCGGAACACAACACAAACGGCGAGCCTCAGCTCGTTCTCGCAGCCTAGAAACTGCGACGTCCCACCGGTCTCAGTTCCACGGGCCGGTACCCGGGCGCCATCTAGTGGGACTTACCTGAAAGCTGTGCCGACCGGCCGCCAGGGACACCTCAGTCGGATACGGACCGGTGCTGTCGCCGGTAGCGGCACCGGTCCCGACAATCACCGCCGGCTGCGCTCGGAGAAGCCCCACTGAGAAGCCGGAGGACGCGGGTTCGATTCCCGCCACCTCCACGATGGGGTGTTCATGAAAGAACACATTCAGTGTTCATGAAACCCCCCGTTGGAGGTGGCGACTGAGTTCACAACTCGTCCGCCGCCCCAGTAGCAGACAAAGTGCCGGCCTCCGGGCCGGCACTTTGGTTTCGAAACGATCGTTCTCGAGCGACACGGCGCGCTGAAGTCGCCCCGCAGGTGTTTTCTTGTTGGGAAGTCGCCGGTCAGCTAGTCAGGTGGACCTGTGGCGTTGGCCGGAACGGAGTCGCTGTCCCATTTCGAGCAGTCCTTCCACGTCCCCTGACGACGCTTGGCTCGTCGCCGAGGCGTGGCCGCCTCCTCCGCTTGCTTCGCTCTGAAGCTGCGCACACGGTCGAGGTTATAAGCGGCGACGGTGAATCCCAGCAGCACGGAGATCTTGGCCCGCCCGAACACGCGGAAGAAGCCCCGCGAGAGATCGGCGTAGGCGCCCTTTAGGGCGGAGTTGGCCGACTCGACGACCTGACGCCGGTACATCGAAATCCGCCATGCGGTTGTGCCGAAGGGGATCTTCTGCGTGATCGGCAGCTCAGCTGCCGGGGCCGAGAGGATTCCTGAGCAGCATCGGGTCACGTCGGCGGGCACACTGACGAGCGGTGCTCGTCGTGAACGCCGCATACTCTTCGGGAACTTCCGGCTCCGCAAGAGACCGGCGCAGAATGGACAGCGCCACCGGGTGACCCCGTCGATATCCGGTGCGGCGTGTCGTACAAGTCGCCAGCGCGCCCGCTGGTTGAACCGCTCTTCATAGGCTCGTCGATACGCGCCAGTGGCGAACCGAGGTGGAGCGGCCAAGTCCCGCAGCTCCTTCGGCATGAGGGGGGAATAGAGTTGCCCGTCGAGCAGCAGCGCATCCCCGGCGAAGGGGCGGATGCCACGCTGATGGGTGACCAACTCCAACGTCTGCTCGATCCCGGCCTGGGCGAGCGGGTAGGTCGTCGTTTCGGGCTGGCAGAGTGAGTATCCCGGGTCCCACACGACATTGGCGATGACATGGACGTCCTTCTTGGAGGCAACCAAGGCCTCGACGATGGCGTCTCCCCGATGCGATCCGGCCGAAACCAGGTTGCAGGTGGTGATCACGCCTGGCACCTCGGGTCCGAGCGTGGTGCGATCGGTGTGGTTGGTCCAGCGAACGTCTCGCGCCTGGACGGCCAGATGGAGCTCGTAGCCGACGAAGGGTCCGGCCTTTCGATTGCCGGCGGACGATCGGTGGCCGGCACGGGCGTCCGGATCGGCGGTGTAGCGCTTGCGGCCGTCGGGACCGGTTCCGAGGACCTTGGCGGTCTTCACCTTGGTCTTGGTCTGTGCCGAGCCCGCCTCGTCGATCAGCTGTGTCTCCGCAGCTTCACCGTCGACCTCGACCGTGTAGGACGCTCCCTGAAGCGCTCCCCAGGTTTCGACATCGGTTCCATCGACTGCGACAGACCTGCTCGTCAACATGCCCCGTGGGATGGCTGCGCGGGCCATCTGGTTGGCAAACCAGGTGGCGTCGACACCGGCGTCTCCTGACTCGAGGATCTGACAGAGAGTCACGAACAGCCGATCGACACGCGGATAGGCCTCGGCCTCGTCCCACGAGGAGAGTCCGAGGGACGTTCGCTGACCGTCGGTGAGGGCGTTCAGGACCCGGGCCGCCTCGACCAGGTGTGCCTGATGGTGACGATGCAGGGCATTCAGCTGCAGCGCCACCATCAACGCTTCGAGACTGAGTTGCCGGGGTCGCCCCACCCCGGCCTCGAGGAAGGGAGAGAGAACATTGACCACGCCAGACTTCCGCACCAGCTGTCGAGCGACGTTCAGCTCGGCCTTGCTCGTCGGTCTCCCACCGCTGGTGTCGATCGGAGCCCGACTCATCTGGACCCCCCTCGAAGCATGACCGCGGCGACGTCGTCGCCCAATGGCTCGACCACATCGAGAAGGTCTGAGAGCACGGTGACACCGCGTAATCCGGCCGCTCGACACAGCTCGGGCAACCTGGTGCCAGCCCGCAGGTGGGTCACGAGCCATGTTGAGCGAAGACGGGCGGGTGCGAGACGAGGATGCCCGGTCGGAACGACGAGTTCTGCCGTCAGATGCCCGGTTCGGCGAGCTGAGGTCGAATACCCGCCCACCAGGAATTCGTCTCCGGCTGTCGCCGCCAGCTGCACCAGCTCGACTTCCCAATCGGCCAGGACGACGACGCGACGCGACGCCGGATCCCCGACCCGAACGTGCACCCACGATGCCGATCGCGAAATGTCCCTAGCGGCCACCCGGGGGGCCCAGCGACCGTCCAGACCGGCGCCGAGCCCGAGGGCGAGGAATGCTCTCGCTGCTCTCCGACGGACCGGGGTCGGCTGCTCGCGAGCGTCCGAACGAAGGACCGCCACTTCGTCCGCTGAGTAGGGCGGTGCTACCTGGCGGCGGGCAACCGCGGCCGCTCGGGGCTCCCAGGGTGCCTGCCTGGTGAGACTGGGACCGACCCGGCGCAGCACCGCCCGGTACGTCGCCCGCGAGCGGTCGGCGGCCAGCCCGACCTCGATGAAACGCTCGACCGTGTCGGGGTCGAGGATGATCTCCCGGTCGAGTGGCAACCCCTCCCCCGTCGCCCAATTCGCCAATCGGCGCAGCTGGCGCTCGGTTCGGCGAGCGCCCGGCGAGCCATCCAGGTCGAGCTCAGTGGCCATGGACTGGACGAACTCGGCAGGTGTCGAGGGGTCCGCCGCGGAGATCGAAACGGCGGCGGCTGCGGTGCCTGTGGCCGACCTTGCGTCTTGTCTTTGGGCTCGATCTCGCTCGTCCATGCCGCGCCCGTCTCAGGATCTCGTCCGTCTGCGGGCGTTCTGAGCGCCGAGGTACCCATCAGATCATGGAGCTGTAACAGCCGTAACCGCCATGGTCGGGAGACATCTGGATAGATTCCACCTAATGGTTGTCCCCCACTCCGAGATCGATCGGTCGGTTCGGGCAGCCGCGTTCGCTTTCCTCGACGGAGTTGCCGCCGACGGTCAACCGCTCGTTCGACAAGAAGATCTGGCCCTCTTCTCCTTCGACGGGTCCCCGCTTCGCCTCATGGCAACACAACAGGGAATCTGGAAGCCCCGGCAGCTCACTGCTGCACTGAGCTTTCGTACCGTCTACGCCCGGGATCCGAACCATCGCCCCTACGACGATGAAGAAAGCCCGGACGGATTCCTCCGCTACAAGTGGCGGGGGGAGAATCCGAACCACCCCGACAATCGGGCGCTGCGTGAGGCCATGGTGGCACAGGCCCCGCTGATCTGGTTCCAGGGAGTGGCGTCGGGGACCTATCTCCCCATCTACCCGGTTTGGCTGGCAGCAGAGGAGCCTGACGCTCGCCAATTCGTCGTCTCTGTGGACGAGCAGTCACTTCGGCTCCGTCACGACCTGGCGCTCGAAGATCCCGATCTCGTGCGGTCCTATGCCGAGCGAGTCGCAAAGGTACGCCTCCACCAGCCCCTCTTCCGCCAACGGGTGCTCCTCGCCTATCAGAACCGCTGCTCCATCTGCCGGCTTCGCCACACACGACTCCTCGATGCCGCTCACGTTCTGGCAGACGCGGAAGGCGGTCAACCCGTCGTGACCAACGGCATCGCCATGTGCAAGATCCATCACGCGGCCTATGACGCCGACATCTTCGGCATCGATCCGAGGTACAACGTTGGCGTCCGCCCTGACGTCATGGAAGAGCTCGACGGCCGACGCTTCGGTACACGCTCCAGGAGATCAACTGCTCACAGATTGAGCTCCCAACCCGACATTCGGCCCGCCCCAATCCCGATCTGCTGCAAGTTCGTTGGCAGCGGTTCCAGCAAGCCTCGTAACGCCACTCGACCGATCAAGAGTCAGGGCACAATGGCCCCTCGCTCCGGCCACTCTGCCGAACGCGACACCGCAGGTCAGGCGCCTGTGCCTTATGCCCGAGGCGCGCCAACCTGCGGTTCAATGGTGGCGGGGTTCCCATCACCTCGAAACTCGAGTCCTCCGACATGGGCGTACTTCCTGGTCGGTGACATGGCCAGAAGTCTCGCCCGTGACGACCGATTCGTCGTCAGCGCCAATGGACAGCTCCTCGGCGGCGACATCTGAGTGAACCCCTGGCACCCACCAGTTCCACCTCCCGAGCAGTGAGACCAGAGCTGGCACGAGAAGCGCTCGCACGACGGTGGCATCGAGCAGGATGCCGACGGCCATGCCCGTGGCGAACACCTTGATCTGGACGTCCGGGCCGGCGGCCAGGGCGGCGAAGGCGAGGAAGAGGATGACGGCCGCGCTCGTCACCAGGCGTCCGGTATGGCCGAGCCCGTCCACGATCGCCTCATCAGTGGACTTGCCAGCATCGTGGGCTTCCTTGATGCGGGAGAGGATGAACACCTCGTAGTCCATCGACAACCCGAAGAGAAATGCGAAGACCATCAGTGGCACGAAGTCGACGACGACACCGGTGGCAGGTATGCCCCAGATTGCTTCGGACCCGTAGCCGTGCTGCCAGATCAACACCAGTGCCCCATAGGCCGCGCCGACCGAGAGCACGGTGACGACCACGGCTTTGATGGGGAGCACCACGGATCGAAAGGCGCGGGCCAGGGCGAGCAGGCTGAGGAGCGCGACCAGCGCGATGATGAAGGGGAACCGCGAGTAGAAGGCGTGCACCAGGTCGGCCTCTTCCGGTCCGTCGCCGGCCACCTGGGCGCTCGGAGCCAGGCGGGCCACCGTGGCTCGCACGGTGCTCACCGTGGCGCTGTCGGTCGCCGAGCTCGTCGGAGCGGTCGGGAGCACGTCGATGATGGCGGTGCCAGTTCGCCGCCAAGCCGCTCCGGTGGGGGCGATGGCGGTGTCGACGCCGCGGATCGTGTCGAGCCGGGCCGCCAGGACTGCCGGATCGGTGCGGTCGGGGACGAGCACCTCGATCGGGGAGAGCACACCGACGGGGAACCCGGCGTGCTGGAGAGCGCCCAGTCCGTGTTCAGCCGAGCCGGAGCGGGCGAGCGAGGTGGGTCGGAGCTCGCCGACCCGTAGACCGAAGGCCGCCCCGAGGAGGATCCCGAGAACGGTCAGTGCGGCAGCGACGGCGAGGATGCGATGACGGATGACCCCTTTGGTCCACGCCGTCCACGCTCGGCTCGCTCCGAGGGTCCTGCCGTGCCGATTCGGCTTGGGGTTCCGGCGCCTGCGGTCGAGCCACGGTCCCCACGTCGAGAGCAGCACCGGGAGCAGGGTGAGGGCAGCGATGACAGTGACGAGGGGGATGAGCAAGCCGCCGTAGCCGAGGCTGCGCACGAACGCGAAGGGCATCACGGTGAGTGCGAAGAGACCGACTGCGACCGTCACGCCGCTGAAGAGGACCGACCGCCCGGCGGTGGTCATGGCGATGACGACAGCCTCATCGTTGGGCCGGCCGAGGCCGCTTTCCTCGCGCCAGCGGGTCACGATGAGCAGCGAGTAGTCGATGGCTACACCGAGGCCGATCAAAGCGACGAGAAACTCGACCAGGTGGCTGACCCCGGTGACCATGGTGAGGGCGCCGAGGAGCAGGAACGTGCCGAGGATGGACACAGCAGCCACGATGAGCGGGGCAACCGCCAAGAAGGACCCGAAGACGAGGACCAAGACGAGAAGTGCGCCGATGCCGCCGATGAATACCTCGCCCAGGACACCGATCCCACCAGTACCTGGTGCATTCTGCAGGTCGTTGATGCTGGTGGTCGCCACCGTGACCCCAGACGGGGCACTGGCTCGCAGCCGGGTGGCCAGCTCGACCGAGGTCGGCGGGTCGGTGCCGGCGAACACGAGACCGAGGGCAGCGTGGCCGTTTGGCGCGACCAGTCGGGAGTCATTCACGGTCGGGTAGGACACGACGCGCAGTGATCGCTGCGAGCGCAGCCCACCGAACGTCGCGGTGAGTGCCGCGCGCCCGGACGGGCTGTCGACGCGTTCGGTTCCCGGCAAGGTGACGACCGCGACGATTGGCGTGTTGTCGCCGCCATTGCCGTAGCTGTGCATGATGGCGAGGCCTGCTTGATAGCTCGGCAATCCTGGGAGCGCCTCGCTCGAGGTGAGCCGTCCGGCGATTGGGCCGACCAATGCGATGCCGACCACCGCCACCATGAGCCAGAAGAGTCCGACCACCTTGCGGTGCCGGAGCAGCGAGCGAGCCAAGCGGCCCAGCCCGGGCTCAGAGCGACCCTGGTGGCCGAGGGATGGAGCACTTCGCCGGTGAGTGGTCATACGACCAACGGTACGGATAGCGGGTCGGCGCGGCGATAGGACAAGGACCCGTCTTCAAGGGGGAGCTACCTCTACCCCCGCGCCGAAGCCTCAGGAGTTCAGGTAGGTGAGCACGGCCAGCACCCGACGATTGTCGTCGTCTGAGGGCGGCAGGTCGAGCTTCATGAAGATGTTCCCGATGTGCTTGCTGACCGCCTTCTCCGAGATGATGAGCCCTGCTGCCACCGCGGCATTCGACCGTCCTTCGGCCATGAGCGCCAGCACCTCCCGCTCGCGCGGGGTGAGCCGACCCAAGGACACGTCCCTGGTCCGCTTGGCCAGCAGCTGAGAGACGACTTCGGGGTCCATGATCGTGCCGCCGGCCGCCACGCGGCGGACCGCGTCGACGAACTGGCCCACCTCCATAACCCGGTCCTTCAGCAGGTAGCCGACGCCGCCACGCTGGTCCGACAGCAGCTCGCGGGCGTAGAGCGGCTCGACATACTGCGAGAGCACCAGGATCGGAAGGCCCGGGAGCTGCTTTCGGGCCTCGATCGCTGCCAGCAGCCCTTCGTTGGTGAACGTCGGTGGCAGCCGTACGTCGAGCACGGCTACGTCGGGTCGATGGTCGAGCAACGCGCCGAGTACCGACGGCCCGTCCCCGACGGCTGCCACCACCTCGACGTCGTGGGCATTGAGCAGCCGGATCAGGCCGTCTCTCAGGAGGGCTAGGTCTTCGGCGACGACCGCGCGCACGGCACCTCCATGGTCACGACCGTCGGCCCACCGGGTGGGCTCGAGATCTGCACCGTGCCGTCGAATGCCTCCAGACGGTGCTCGATCCCCCGTAGCCCGCTCCCGTTGTCCGAATCCGCGCCGCCCCGGCCATCGTCCCCGACGACCATTGAAAGCAGACCGTCCGCTTGCCGCACCCGTATCCAGGCCGATCGCGCCCCGCTGTGCTTGATCACGTTGGTGAGCGCTTCGGCAACGGAGAAGTACGCTGCCGACTCGATCGGGGCCGGGAGCCGCTCGGCCGGGAGCTCAACCGTCGTCTCGACCGGGACGGGACTGGCGAGCACGAGCGCCTGAACGGCACCGGCCAAGCCGCGATCGGCCAGTACTGGCGGCAGGATCCCTCGGACGAGAGAGCGCAGATCGCCCAGGGCATCACCAGCAGCGGTGCGTGCTTCAGCGAGCAGTCGACGGGCCTCATTCGGGTCCGAGTCCAGCAGCTCGTCGGCCATGCCCAAGCTCATGCCCAGCGACACCAGGCGTGCCTGCGCCCCGTCGTGCAGGTCACGTTCGACCCGACGCATCTCCGCGACCTGGACGTCGAGGGCGTCCTTGCGAGTTCGAGTCAACACGTCGACCCGTTCCGCCAACGCCTTCTCGCGGCTGCTCGACACCTGGGGAACGAGTAGGGCGTGCCCGGCGAGCACAACCCCGAGGCCGAGGATTGGCCAGATCGGCCAGAAGTATCGGTGGCTGGACATCACCCAGATAGCCACGAGAGCCGCAGCGATCACAAGAGAAATGGCGGCGTGCACGGCCAACGAGCGGCGGACCCTCGTCCGCAGCGCCCAGCGAACACTCCAGTAGGTCCCAAGGGGAACCGCCAAAGCGAACCAGATCCAGCCCGGCCAGAAGTAGTGAGCATCGGTCAAAGCCCAGACGACCGTCAGCATGAGCCCGAGGACGATGCCGAAGCCCACAGCTCGCCGGGCCACCCACGGCCACGTCCTCACCGACGGCGCGTCTGAACCCATGCCGAGCACGCTGCGTATCGATCTGAAACCGTGAAGTGACCACCGGCCAACCCGGTCGGTGTTGCGAGAGGACGAAGCCTCCTCTCCACGGTCGGTCGGTTCGTTCATGGCGATCGCACTCTCCAGAGCATGGTCGGTGAGAGCAACGGCCCTAGCGTCCCTCGCTGGCGCCGAGCGCCCGGCCGTCGTTCCACCCAACCAGTGTGCCGCACGTACTCCTGCCAGAGCAGTAGAGCTATATCTACTTCTACTTCCACCGCCAGCCCTGCCGGCAGATCGCCCGCCGACAATGAAGCCCCCATCGCGACGCTGGCTACGCCCTGAACCGCAAGGGCCCAGGGCTCAGCCGGGCGGACAACGACCTCCCGGTACCCATCAGGATCGATGTCGCTTAGATCCCAAACTGCGAAACGAACGCCCGCATGACGAGCAGCAGGCGATTGTGGAGATCCCCGTCGCCAACCTGTGGAGACTCCCCCACCGATGCTTCGTCGACCCTGGTCAGAGGGTTTCATGAACATGCCACGAAGGGGTGTTCATGAAAGAACGCCCTGAGTGTTCATGAAACCCCCCGTTGGAGGTGGCGACTGAGTTCATGACTCGTCCGCCGCCCCGCAATGACGAACCGCCGGCCCGAGGGCCGGCGGTTTCGCGTGGATAGGGACGTCAACGCTGTTGCTCCGAGCGCGGAGCGACCAGTCCCGAAGGCCAGATTCTCTGCTCGTCACTCGTTCCGGTCAGCCAGGCGGCGGATGCGATCTCGGATCGACCAGGTCGGACCAGATTCCTGTGCGGCGCTTTGCCCGTCGGGTTCGGGTAGTGCCAGGTGCAGTCGACGGTTTTGAATCGCCAGTGCTCTGCTTAGCCCGAAAGCTGCGGATCCGGTCGAGGTTGAAGGCGGCAACGGTGAAGCCGAGCAGCACGGTCAGCTTGACCCCCCCGAACACCCGGAAGAAGCCCCGAGCCAGGTCGACGAACGCGCCCTTCAAGGCCGAGTTGACCGACTCCACGACCTGGCGTCTTCCCATCAAGATCCGCCAGGCGGTCGTGCCGTAGGGGATGCGTTGGGCAAGGGCAAGCTCGACTGGGGCAACCGAGAGGATCCCCGAGCAGCAACGAGTCGCACCTGTGGACAGTTCCACCAACGGCGCCCGGCGTGAGCGACGCATGGACTTCGGGACCTGTCGGCTGCGGAGCAGACCAGCACAGAACGGGCACCGCCACCGGGTCACTCCGTCGCTGTCTGGACCAGAGTGACGGACGAGTCGCCACTTGCCGCTCGAGAACTCCGAGCGGCTCGACTGCGCGAGGTCAAAGGCGGCGAATCGTGTGTTCGCAGCGAGCTGCACTCCAACCGAACCCGCTCTTGTCTCCACGCTCAGTTGGTTGCCCGAAACCTGAGGAGACGATGCCGAAGAAAGCCAAGTTGTAGAGGGAGACCGCCGGTGCCGTCGGAGGAGCCGGGGAGCTCATCGACGTAGAGCTGAGGCTCGAGGCACCAGACGGCAACACTCCGTTGCTGGCCTGCTGGTTGGCCTGACTGAGCGTCGACGGTCTGCCCGTGCTCGCCCAGCCGGTGAGGAGACCGCCGGCAAAGGCGGCCGCGATGCCGACGAAGACAGCGATGGCTAGCTACTTCCCCCTGAAAAAGTCGCCGTAGATACTCGCGATTTGGGCCCAGATCGATAAGGATGGCCCCGAACCGTAGGACTAGTACGGATCGAGGCCATCGTGTTGAGAACTGTAAACGCGCAGCCCACGTTGTGGGAAGCGATCCTCCCCGAGATGTGCCTCGGGATGCCCTCCGAGTTGGAGTCGGTCGACCGCCTGCTGGACGATCCGGCCTTCTTCGAACCGTTCCGGGCCCACTTCCACGCCGCCCTCGGACGCCCGTCCGTGCCCATCGAGACGTACCTCCGGCTGATGTTCTTGAAGTACCGCTACCGCTTGGGGTTCGAGCCACTGTGTCGCGAGGTCGCTGACTCCATCTCGTGGCAGCGGTTCTGTCGGATCCCGTTGGGCTTGGCAGTGCCCCACCCGACCACGTTGATGAAGATCACCACCCGGTGCGGGTCATCGGCGGTCGACGGGTTGAACGAGGCGCTGTTGGCCAAGGCCCAGGCGGCCAAGGTGTTGAAGACCAACAAGGTCCGTGCCGACACCACGGTGGTTCCCGCCAACGTTGCCTACCCGACGGACTCGGGTCTGTTGGCCAAGGGCGTGGCCAAGATGGCCAAAGGCATCGAGAAGTTGAAGGGTGCGGGATTGGCGTCCAAGACCACCTCTCGGGACCGGACTCGGATGATGCGGGCTCGGGCCCGGTCCATCGGTGCCAACCTTCGACGACGCACTGGCGAGGCAAAAGACGAGGTCATGGCCATCAATGCCGACATGGTCCGGATCGCCCAGACGGCCGTCGCCGAGGCCCGACAGGTGGCGGCGAACGCCCGCCGAGGACTGAGGCGCCTTGGTAACGCCGCCCCAGGAAGGCTTTGCGCAATTGCCGGCGACTTGGAGATCACTGCCGATCGGATCGAACAGGTCGCCGAGCAGACCGAGCGACGTCTCTGTGGTGAGGTGCCCGACGGGGCGACCAGGTTGGTGTCACTGCATGATCCCGATGCCCGTCCGATCCGCAAGGGCAGACTCGGCAAGCCCGTCGAGTTCGGCTACAAGGCACAGGTCGTCGACAACGAGGACGGTGTGGTGATCGACCACAACGTCGAAGTCGGCAACCCGCCGGATGCACCGATGCTCGTCCCGGCCGTCGAGCGCGTCACGCGCCGGGCCAAGCGAGTACCCAAAGCGGTCACCGCTGATCGCGGTTATGGCGAGACCGCCGTCGGCGAACAGCTCAGTGCGCTCGGGGTGCGAACGGTTGTCCTACCCACCAAAGGCAAACCGAGTGCGTCACGACGCGCCGTCGAAAGTAGACCGCAGTTCCAGCGCCTGGTGAAGTGGAGAACCGGGAGCGAAGGCCGGATCAGTTGTCTCAAACGGGACTTCGGATGGAACCGAACACAGATCGACGGGATCGAAGGAGTCCGCACCTGGTGTGGCTACGGGGTGTTCAACCACAACCTGGTGAAGATCGGAGCACTGACCATCTCCGAGTAGGACGAATCGGACCCACTGCAGCCAGGATCGGAGGCGGAATCACTCCATGGTCAGACGCAGTCCACATCCAACCCCGATCGGTGGTCACACCGGCTTTTTCAGGGGAAAGTAGCTAGCAGCCTTGCGTCGTGCAGGATCCCACCTACGGATGGGTTGGCGTCAATGTTCTCGGTCATCCCTCACCTGCTTCGCGTCGGTCTCGCACTCTGGAGGGTCCCTCGACTCGCCGCCGACCGCGAATCTCGTCGGAATCCGCGAGGCCGAATTCACTTGGCCGGCCCCCATGGAGATGTCGGGAGGACCTGGCCCTCTGACCCTCGGCCGACCGACCCTTGCGCACGGTAGCAACGTCCGGAGCGATGAGGAGACGGTGCCTAACCGTGCGGACGAATCGTTCGGCGACAAGGTTCGCCCAGGGAGCCTGAATCGGGGTTCACACAACCAGGATAATCTCAGCCCAGAGGACCTTGTCGGAGGCTCCTGCGAATTTCGCGTCTCGGTCGCGGACGAGAAATCGGAATGGATCCGGGGACTGCGAGGGCTGAGTACGCCGCGGATCGGTCCTCGTCACCCGCTGACCTCGAACCGCGACCGAAGCTCGTGGGCCAGCTGCTTCCGGGAACGCACGCCGAGCTTCGTGAAGACTTTCCGCAGGTGGTAGGAGACGGTATGCGAACTGACGAAGAGCTGCGCGCCGATCTCGGCGTTGGACAACCCGTCGGCCGCGAGTTCGGCGACCCGCTGCTCCTGTGGAGTGAGCTGGATCCTCTCGGAGAACCCGGGCGAACTTCCCGGCTCACCGGTCGCCCGTAGCTCGGCCGCCGCCCGCTGCAGGAATGCCTCGGCCCCCGTCGCCTCGAAGAAGCGCTCGGCTGAGCGAAGCTGGACACGGGCGTCCCTTCGTCGCCGCTGGCGCCGGAGCCATTCACCGAAGACGAGACTCGAACGGGCCCAATCGGTCGCTACGCCAGCATGCCTCAGATGCTCGAGCGACTCGAGGTAGAGCGACTCGGCACGGGAGTCATCGGCCAGGAGAGCCCGGGAGCGGGCGAGCAACCCGAGGCCCCACGGTGTCCCGCTGGCAAGGGCCCGCTCCTGCAGGCGAGTCAGCGCCGCCGCTGCCGTGCCCCGTTCATCGGCGCGCACCGCCGCCTCGACGACGTCGCCGAGGGACAACGAGCAGACGTAGAGCGGGTCGGCGTCGAGCAGGGTACGGCCGTGGCCGAGCGCCTTCTCGTAGCGCCCGGTGCCCAGTTCGAGCATTAAGAGGAAGGACTCGACCATCGACACCGTGAGTCCCTGCCCGCGTTCGAACGCCTCGCTTGCCACGGCCTCGGCAAGCTTGCGAGCCTCGGCGTCCTGGCCCTGCCACGCGACGAGGCCGAGGTGGACGATGTCGTGTGCCCCCGGTGTCGGCGGGGCGCCGATAGCGTCCGCGATGTCCGTGCTCTCGGCGTCGAGGGCGTCGGCGCGGTCGAGGTGGCCGGCCAACCGTGCGCACCAGGCTTGGCCGCTGAGGGCGCCAGGGAGGTGGATGAGAGCACCCTCGGCACGGGCCACTCGCACGCGCTCGTCGGCGACGGCCGCGTGGTGCTCGAAGTCGAGCATGTCACCGGTGACCAGGAACAGCACCGAGAGCTGCCGGAGGCGAGTGGCGCCGGTGGCGTCCCGGGCTCCGGCCCGCACGGCGCTGCCCCACAGGCGGACAGCCTCCCCGTAGTCAGTGTTTCTCGCCGCGTAGCCTTTCAATAGCAGCGTGGCAGTCGTTTCATGGTCCCGGTCTGGCAGCTGCGCCGCGGCAGCCGCCACCTCTCTCGCCGTCGTGCCCCTCCCGAGGTCGCCAGCCCACGTGGCGGCTTCCAGCGCCTCGGTCAGGGTCTCGATGGCTGACGCCGGGTCGACCTCACGGAGGGCCTGTGCCGCGTGAAGAAAGAGCGTGGGCGTTTCCCCGCCCCGACCCTCGGCGAACCGGATGGCCGCGTCCAGGCGCATCGCCTGGGCCCTCGGCACCGGATCGTCCAGCCGGCGCGAGGCACTCTTCAACAGGTTCCGTGCCTCCTCGTGCGCGCCGGCTTCCAGGTACGCCTCGGCGGCGCGGAGGCAGCGGAGGGCCTGGCGCATGGGGTCGGGGGTGAAGTGTGCCGAACGCTCGAGGAAGGCCGCCGCCGCCGCCACTCCGCCCCGCTCCTTGGCCCTGCCAGCCGACCGCTCGAGCTCGTCGGCCACGGTGACGTCGGGCCCGATCGTGGCCGCCGCCAGGTGCCAGGCCCGGCGGTCCGGGTCCGTCTCGCGGTTGGTCACCTCAGCGAGGGCCCGGTGGGCGCCACGGCGGTCCAGCGGTGACGCGGCACGGTAGATGGCGGACCGCACGAGCGGGTGGCGGAAACGCAGGTCGGGCCCGACCGCGAGGAGGCCGGCCTCCTCGGCCGGTCCAGCGGCGTCCCGGGGGAGGTTCAACCGCTCGGCGGCCCACCAGATCTTGCGGGCGTCGCCCAGCTGGTCGGCCGAGACCAGCACGAGCAGCCGTCGTGAGTCGGGCGGCAGGTCGGCCGCGCGGCGCTGAAAGACTCTCTCGATCCGACCGGTGACCGGGCCGGTGGCGATGGGGTTCACGCCCGCTGCGAGTTCAGCCCATGTGCGCCCTTTGGGCAGTTCGAGGAGGGCGAGCGGGTTCCCTGCGGCCTCCGCCACGATGCGGTCCAGGACCCGCGGGTCGAGAGAAATGTCGACCGTCGGCGACAGGAGCGCCCGAGCGTCGTCGTCGCAGAGGCCGCCGACTTCGAGTTCGGGCAAGCCGGCCAGCTCCGGCAACGGGTCACGGGTGGCGAAGAGCAGCGCGACGCGGTCGGCCAGGAGGCGCCGGGCGACGAAACCGAGCGTATGGGCGGACTCACTGTCCAGCCACTGGGCGTCGTCGACCAGGCAGACCAGCGGTTGTCGTTCGGCCGTGGCCGACAGGAGACTCAGCACCGCCAGGCCGACGAGGAACCGCTCCGGGGCCGGCCCCCTGCGGAGTCCGAAGGCAATTCCAAGGGCGGCCTGTTGCGGGTCCGGCAGCTGGGCGGCCAGCTCGAGGACGGGCAAGCACAGCTGGTGGAGCGCGGCGAACGGCAGTTCGACCTCGGCCTCCACGCCGCCCGTGCGGGCCATCCGGAAGCCGAGGGCCGAGTCGACGGCGAACTCCAGTAGAGCCGATTTCCCCACCCCGGGGTCGCCGCGCAACACCAGGCTGGCGCCGTGCCCCTCGTGGACGGCGGACAGCAGCTGCCCGAGCACGCTGCACTCGACGCGGCGACCAACCAGCAACACTGCTCCTCCCCTCCGGCGCGTTGGGGACTCGGCCGCGGACCGTAGCAGGGAGTGCCTCCTCTGGCAACGGACCCTTCAGCTGGCAACGGCCCCTTTAGCCAGGCGGCCTGCCGCCCCGGGCAGAGGTGTCCCTGCCGCCCGAGTCAGCCGGCGACAGCTCTCCGGATCCGCCTCCCGCGTTCGGCACCCGACTGGCTGCCATGCGGCGGGCAGGGGGTGGGCGCCGCGCGCCGCGCCGCTGCCGGTGGCTCAGCGCGGTGCGCTGGGGGCCACCCCCGACGATCACCCCTCGTCGTCGCGTGACCTGGAGGCGTGGGTCTCTCCGACCAGCCTTGCCAGGTCGACCCTCGAGTTCACGTCGAGCTTTTGGAAGATGTGCCGGAGATGGGCGTCCACTGTGTGTGGTGACATGAGGAGTTCACGTCCCACCTCCCGGTTCGTGTGGCCCAAGGCCACGAACTCGCTGACTGCTCTTTCCGTTGCCGTCAGGCTCTCCCAGCCGAGCGCCGGTCGCGACGCCGGTTGGCGGGTAGCAAGGCTGAGCGCGGCGCCCACCAGATCCCCGCGGTCGCGGATGGGCTCGGCCGTCACGCGGAACTGTCCCCCGGGTCCGCGCACCGTTACCTCGCGACGTCGGCCGTGCAAGAGCGCCTGCGCGAGCTCCCACAGTTCGGCCGCGGCGACGGGTCCGAGGGACTGATTGGCGGCGGCGTTCGCCCAGACGGTGTCCGATCCCACGACGAGCAGGGGACGGGGGCTCCGGCGCCGCGACGAGAACGCCTGCGTGAGGAGTTCCGCTCGCCGTGTCGCATCGTCGGCCAGCGCGAGCTCGACGTCGCGGGCGACGAGCCGGGCGAGTGGCTCCATGAGTGGATTCGGCTTATCCCGGGTCCAGACCAGCACGACCAGCCCGGCCGCCGGACCTTCAGCCTCCCGCCTGATCGGAGCAGCCGCGTAGACACGCCTCCGGTTGTCCACACCTCTGGGCGGCGGAAGCGCACTGTCTCGCTGCGGGCCGTCCCACGCGTCGACTGCCGGCCCCGTCCAGTGGCCGGCAATGGGCGGGATGGCCGCGTCGAGTGTGTCGAGTTCGGGCGCCGACTCGGCGAAGCGGCCGAGTTCCCGGCCGTCGGCCCCTGCCAGCACGAACGAGATCCCAGTGCCCATGAGGTCGGCAGCCAGGTTCCGGGCGACACGGACCGCCGCGCTGGCGAGTGCCGATTCCTCGGGGGAGTAATCGTACCCCGTCCATCGGGTGGCGACGGGTGTCGCGCATGGGTCGACGCCGCCCGACGCGGGCTGCAAGCCGGTGGTGACATGGGACACCGCACTGGTGAGCTCGCTCTGGACCGTCATAGGACAAAGGGTAAGGAAGCGGGCTTCCGACGGCATCCCACGCGGCGCGCAGTCGTGACTGCGGGCCCCCGCCCAATCGCGTAGCCGTATCAGGAACAGCCCTAGTGGACGGCCGTTATGTGCATGACGAGCAGGGGGCGTGTCCGGACGACGCGACTGGGCCGGACGGCGGCGTGCCGTCCCCGGCCCCGTGGCCGCCAGGTCAGGCGGCTCTGGCGTGCGTCGGTGGCTCCTCAGCTCCCGTTAGGGTCCTCATGCGCTCAGCGGCCCGCTTCACGTCGAACGCCAGGACGATCTGGACGACCCCGTAGACAATGCTCCACAGGCCGATGGCCAGGACCGCAGCCACGAGCGTGATGTCGGGCCGGGCCAGCAGCCAGAAGGAGATGCCGACCTCGAGGATCCCGAAGGCAAGCATCAGGCCCCAGTAGGGGATCACTCCCCGGCCGGTGGTCGCGCCGGCGATGGTCATGATTCCGCTGAACATCACCCACCAGCCGATGAACGCGGCGACCACCAGGAGGGTCGGCCCCGGCCACACCCACAGGGCGATGCCGACCCCGACCTCGAGGATGCCGAGCGCAACCGCCCAGCCCTGCGACGATCCGTCGATCGGCAGGCTGAACATGGTGAAGAAGCCCCGGAAGATGAGGATCGCGCCAAGGAAGACGGCGAGATCGCCGACCGTCCAGTTGATGGACAAGATGAGACCGCCGGCGAGGACGCTTATGGCTCCGGTCATCGCGAGGACCCACCACCGCTTGCCGACGCGGGCGGCCTCTGCCTCGCCCCACGAGCCCCTCTCCAATGGATTGCTGATGATCATCTCTTCCTCCTTATTTGGTTGTTGCCGGAGTCCGGCCGGTAGGTCGGACAACGCGGTGATCCGCGCACATTCCTCCAGGGAGCGCCACCATTTGGTGGCGCTCCCTGGAGGTCCCCCGGACCGGCACTGGAAGGGGAATCGGCTCCCGGTCTCGTGCGGCGCGGTGGTCGCACCTCACGAGACCGGTGTGCCGGCGTCGGCTCAGGAGGTGACGAGCAGCCGGTCGACGACCACTCCAACCCCGGGGGCGTTCCACGCGGCGTCCTCGGCCGTCTCCCGAGCGAGGTACGAGCTAGCCTCGCCGTCCAAATAGACCGTGCTGCCCTGGTTGGAGACCTTGATCACCGAGTCGTCCAGGATGGAGCTGCGGCCGATTGCCTTGTTGATCCTGTCCGCGACATCGGAGGGGATCGGATTAGGGGTCATCTTGACCTCGTTCGTGATCCCCGTCACGCCCTGCTGCCAGCTAACCGCGTCCTCGGCGGCATCGCGCTGGTAGTGGTGTCGCACGTCACCGGTGAGGGAGACCCAGCCGTCGATCACCGCGACCGACACGGCGCCCTTCGGCACGAACGGGTTCCCGTCCAGCGCCTTCTCACAGGCCTTGAGCAGCACCGCGTCGGTAACCGCTTCCCCGGCGGGGCCGACCAGCAACTGGTTGTCGATGTCCCGCACGCCCTTTACGTGCTTCGTGTCCTCCACCACCTTCAGCAGCTCGGCGTAGGTGTGGACGGCACCGTTCAGGGTGACCTTGCCATCCTTCACCTGCACCATGATCCTGGCGTCGTCGACCACGTTGTCCCAGTCGAGGGCGTCGCGCACGTCGTCGGCGACCAATCCGTCTGGCTTGTGCATGTCTGTTCCTTTCCGTAAGGGTCGGTGTTACCCGCGATCGTGACGGAGGGCCGACCCCGAGGCATCACGCGACCTCGTATGCTGCGGCGGGACCGCCCGCCGACATGTCGGCTCTCATCCGTGGACGCGTGATGTGGAGGGACCGCCCGAGCCGCATGCTGGGCCGGGTGGAGACTCGGAGCGGACCTGTCGAGACGAATTCGGACCAGACGGGGATGACGGCCGAGCTGTCCCCCCTCGAGGCGTCCTGGGCCAGGCTGCTGCGAAAGACGAAAGCCGACGGGGTCCCCCTCAAGACGATCCTGACCACGATTGGCCTGCTCGCCGCCGTGTACCTGGTGGCGAAACTCCTCTATGGGCTACGCGAGGTCGTCCTGCTGTTCCTCGTCGGCGGGTTTGTGGCTATCGTGCTCAACCCCCAGGTCCAGGCCCTGCAGCGCTGGGGCGTACGCAGGCGGGGCCTAGCGGTGCTGGTGGTGTCGCTCTGGGGGGTCGCGGTGTTCCTCGGCCTCGCAGTCGCCTTCGGGTACCCCCTCGTTAACAGCCTCACCAATTTGGCGAACCATCTGCCCGGCTACATCGACAATGCGCAACACGGGCGCGGCTGGATTGGCCATTTGGTCCGGCACTACCACATCGCTTCCTGGGTCCAGCGCAATTCACCCAAGCTGACCAGCTTTGCCGAGAGTCTCGGGAGGCCGGCCCTCACCCTCGGGAAGGGTGCCATCTCTGTCATCGCTGCGGTGGTCACCACGTTCGTATTCGTGGTGCTTCTCTTGCTCGAGGCGCCGAAGATGCGCCGCGTCCTTCTGGCGCAGATGTCGCCAGCGTGGGCGGAGCACTACAGCCGACTGGGGCGGGACATCAGCCGAGGCGTGACCGGCTATATGACCGGGGACATCCTGACCTCAATCGTGGCCGGCGTTGTGGTCTTCATCACTCTCGCCGTGCTCGGCGTGCCCTACCCGCTACTGTGGGGGCTCTGGGTGGCCCTCGTCGATTTCCTGCCTACCATCGGCGGAGCGCTCGCTGGCATTCCCACGGTGCTGTTCGCCCTGACCCAGTCCCTCCAGGCCGGCGTCGTCACGGCTGTTGTGTTCCTCGTCTACACGCAGTTCGAGAACCACGTCCTCAACCCGGCGGTCATGAGCCGGACCGTCCGGGTGAACCCGCTCCTCGTCTTCGTCTCGGTGGTCATCGGCGCCAGCTTCGGGGCGTGGATCGGTGGACTGTTCGGGGCCTTCGCCGCCGCCCTGCTGGCCATCCCGGTCGCGAGTGCCATGCAGGTCATCGCGAAGGACCTGTGGGGAACGCAGGTGGTCACCGCCCAGGAGCTGAGCTCAGCGAGAACCGACGACCCTGCTGCCTGACCTACCCGTCGTGGCGTTGCCCATGGGACGCAGAGGTTGGTGGCAGACGGTTATCGAGAAAAGAGCTCAAGGACGCGGCGAGCGAGCTGACATCGAGCGAACCAGGCCTGACGTGATAGGCGAGCCCACGGTTGAGAAGGGTATCGATGAAGCCCTGAAGGGCGCAGCCAAGGTAGCGAAACACTCCATGAATGCAACAACCGACAAGATTCCCTCCGAGCCGCAGGAGGCGCTTAGGGCTTGACGATGGCAGCGACGCCAATCGATAGCGACACCGACGGGTCCCTTCGAATCGATCACTTCAGGCCAGAGGAATCGTCGCACCCCTCAGGTCATCGGCGTCGCCTCCGCCTCATCTGGGGCGGCCATTCCGGTCGGGCAGTCATACAGGCCCGGGACCCGGATCCCTGCAGGCTAGGTGGTTCGGTAGTGTCGGCGGAACAGCCCGTAGGCGAGGGTGCCGGCGATCGTCGGGAGCCAGTACTGCGCCAAGCGGTAGGCCAACGTGGCCACCACCGCGCTGCGACCGTCGACGCCGGCGAGCACGAGGAGACCGCTCAGACTGGCCTCGACGATCCCCAGGCCACCGGGAGTTACGGGGAACAAGGCGATGATCCCGGCCGACGAGTAGGCGAGAAGGACGAGCCAGATGCGAGGCTCGCTGCCGGTCGCGCGCAGGGCCGCCAGAAGGCAGAGATAATCAAGGCCGAGACGCCCCACAACGAGCAGGAAGATCTGCCTCCATTCCCTTCCCAGCGCAGCCCGGATCTGGTTGCGTTGGTCCAAAAGCCGATCCTCAAGTCTGGCCAATGGGGGATGCGGACGGCGGACCTTGTTCCAGATCCATTGGGCGGCCCTCCCCAACGCCCGCAGCGGTCGGTCCGTTTCGAGGAGCACGGCGCCTAGTCCCATGTACACCACAAACCCGGCCACCCCGATGAGGGCGGCGCTGACCAACGTGTGGCTGAGCCCGGAGTCGCCCAAGACGGTGGGGAGCGTGAGGATCGGGAGCATGAGCAGACCGCCCACCCCGAGGAGTGAGGACGCTGCGAGCCCTCCGGCCGCGGCATCGGAGTCCACCCCGGCAGTTGCCAGCATCCGGTACTGGACCGCCGCCCCCGCAGCGGCGCCGCCCGGAAGCGTGTTGGTGACGGTGTTGCCCGCGAGTCCCGCAGTGACCACGGCGAACCATCCACGGGTTCGCAGGACGATGCGTTGGATCGCGAAGTTGCAAACGAAGCTCCCGCATTCGAACAACAGGGCGACGAAGACCCACACGCCGCTCAACGTGGCCAGCTTCGGCCATGCTCCGAACACCGCTGAAAGGCTCGGAAGCACGACGTAGAGGGCCAGTCCCGTGACGACGAGCGCGGCCAGGCGTGTAACGACGCTCCGGCGGCTTGGCTGGGTTTTCTCTCGGTCAGCCATGCCGGAGGCAGCCGAGGGGGGCGTTCCAGACATGTGAGCCGACGTCACCGGTTACGGTACCGCCGCTTGCGCATCCACATGAATGTCGGCCACCCGACGATCGGCGGAAGGTAGGCCGAGAACAGGCGCTGCACGAAGGCGGCGGCCGTCGCCGCCTCCTTTCCCATGCCTTCGGTTGGGGCACCTGTGGTCGGACGCTCGATTCGGTCATCGCTGCGCACGCATGTCGATTGGACAGAAACGAATGTACGAGCGGCAAGAGCAGAGCCGATCTCTTAGCTTGACGCCGTCTTGGTCGGGCAATTACAGGCCTCACTGCGCCAGGTGGAATGGCACGCTGGTGACGATTACTCCGGGCAGAGCTTGCAGGGCGTGGCGCAGCCGGAGGGCGATTCGCTCATGAAGTACGGCGTGCCACCAGTGCCGGTCCACGATCTGCGGGACGGTAACTGTCAGCGTCAGATCGGGGCGCTGGCAGTGCAGAGTCCAGATGTAGTGGACCAGGGGTGCCACGAAGGCCCGATGTGGCGATACCATGACTTGGAGGGGCAGATGGTCACCCCAAATCTCCCAATAGTGGCGGAACCGCTCAGCTTCCTCCGTCGTGGGGCTGATGTGCAGAGCGAGCACGGGCTGGCCGAGTGTGGCCGCATAGGAGAGAGCTCGCATAGTCGGCCGGTCCAGGGCGAAGACCGGGACGATCGTGAGGGGATCAATCTGGTCAGGGTGCTCCGCTACTTCGGCTTTCGATGCCTTTTGGTCCTGCGCCGCAGTGCCGTGCTTGCCAAATCGGGGGCGTGGAGGTCTGGGAGCGACCGGTAAAGCGGGCGGTGCCTTGTCGTGGGATCCCTCGGGGATTAGAAGCAGCTCCCGTTTGGTGATCTCGTAGTACCGACGGGTGCGCAGTGCGGTCAGGACGATCAGTCCGATAAGGACGATGGCGATCCACGCGCCGGAGGTGAACTTTGTGACTGCCGCAATGACGAAGACGATGCCCGACAACACGGCGCCCGTGGCGTTGAAGACCTGGCTGCGGCGCCAGTGAAGCTGGTCGTGGTGGCGCCGCCAATGTACGACCATGCCGGCTTGGGAGAGGGTGAAGGCGAGAAACACTCCGACCGCGTAGAGCGGCAGCAAGGCAGCCGTGTTGCCGTGGAGAGCGACGTAGATCGCGGCGGAGGCGGCGGACAGCAGCAGGATACCGGTGCTGAACGTGAGCCGGTCGCCAATATGCAAGAACGAACGGGGTGCCTGCTGGTCGCGGGCCATCAGGAACAGGACCCGCGGGAAATCGTTGTACGAGGTGTTCGCCGCCATTAGCAAAACCGCTGCGGTGGCCAATTGGATGAACAAATAGGCCGGTCCGTTGCCGAAGTCCAGGTGGGCCAACTGGGACAGCATGGTTTCGCCGCCCCGTGGCACCACTCCCGACAGCTTGGTGATCACCAAGACCCCGGCGAACATGCTGATCAGCAGTCCGATCATCCAGCCGAGCGTGGTGCGTGCATTTCGCCACTCGACCGGCTTGAACGCCGGCACCGCGTTGGAGATGGCTTCGATACCTGTCATGGCGGTAGCGCCCGAGGAGAAGGCGCGAAGGACGAGAAACACTCCAACACTCTGAACGGTGCCCAGGTGGGGTGACGGGACTGGATGAAAACCACGGCCGGCTGCATCGACGAGGCCGGCGATGACCAGTGCAGCCATAGCTGCGATGAAGGCATATGTCGGTATGGCGAAGAGCGAGCCTGCCTGACGCACACCTCTCAGATTCCCGATCAGCAGGACGGCGATGACGATGACGCCGATGACAACGGTTGCCGAGCGCAGGGACGGGAAAGCGGACGCTATGGAGGCCACCCCCGAGGCTATCGAGACGGCTACGGTCATGATGTAATCGATCAGCAGTCCGGCCGCGGCCACGAGGCCAGGTACCCGGCCCAGGTTCTGCCCAGCCACGATGTACGAGCCGCCACCCTGGGGGTAGGCCCGAATAGTCTGCCGGTAGGACATTCCGACTGCCAGCATCATAAAGATGATGGCGCCGCCAACTGGGAGGGAATAGGAGAGCCCCCCTGTGCCGTCCAGGATCAACACCGCGAGCATTGCCTCCGGTCCGTAGGCGACGGAGGATAGGGCGTCCGCCGACAGCACAGGAAGTGCGATGAGCTTGCGCATCCGCTCCGACGCGATTGCACTGGCGTCCAGCGGCGGTCCGAACAACACTCGCCTCAACGTTTGGCCGAAGCGTCCGTTTGCAGTAGGCGGGGCCTCGTCGGCGGTCGTGGTCTGGATTGGGGGCAATTGCCCTTCGCTCCCCGCCACGGACACGAATCTGGTGAAGAGGCCCGGGCGGAACTCGCTCACTGTGGGGTACTCACCGAGAGCCGGGTCCACCGGCAACGCTCGTCGCCATACGGACGGACCAGCGGTTGACCGGCCCCAGGCCTGCCCCACGTCGCGCAGGCCTCCCAGCTCACTTTCATTTAGAGCGGGGAACAGCACGTCAGCCCGTGGGGTGCCTGCATAGTCCTGCTCACCGGTGTCCCGGCCCTCGGTGCCAGTGGTCTTCTGCGCCGAGTCGTGTTCCAGTTCCGCACGGTGACCGGTCATTCCACCATCTTCCCTTACCGGCTGGCCGGAGGACATCACGCGTGATCCTACGCGTCACGTTTTTCGTGCCCTTTCCTCGACCTCCACCCGAAAGGTAAGAGGGGGATTGGTCCCCCCGCAGTCTCGCTCTCCTCAGATCTCGAGACGAACGTCGGAGTCGGGCGGTTCCCGGCTCTCCCTTCGTGCCCGCACGTCCTGGAGTTGCGGCCGATTTCGTACAACGGGAACGCCAGCCGTCACGGCGCCTCAGAACCCAGAATCCTGAAGGTTTAGGGCTTTGAGGAGAAGACCCGAGGCCGTCGCCTTATCCGCCACGCCGCTGACCGCTGGACTCAGCGTCGCCGTTTGCAGCAGCGGGTCGTCTTCCTCTTGACAATCATTCATCGGTTCTGTAATCTTTCATCAGTTCTGTGGTGGCATGTCAAGAACCGGTCGCCACAGCGATTACAACCACCGAAAGGAGCTGTCATGTTCAAGTCATTGAGTACATCCTTCATCGTGCGGGGCATTCTGGCTGTCGCCGTCGGTATCGTTGCACTGGCGTGGCCCGGGGTCACCGTCTTGGCGCTGGTCATTCTGTTCGCCATCTACGCGTTCATCGCCGCCGGCATGGAGGCGCTGAGAGCCTTCAGCAGCGAAAGGGCTGGTCCCGTGATGGGTCATCTGCTGCTTGGTCTGGTCGACGTCGGCGCCGGGGTGGTCGCCCTGGCGTGGCCCGGGCCGACCGCGCTGGTGTTGGTGTTGCTCGTGGGTGTCTGGGCGACGATCGGCGGGCTGGTCGAGATCTTCGCAGGGTTCGAGTCCGGTGAACCAGCTGGGACTCGTGCCCTCTTCTTCGTGGGCGGGCTGATCTCCATCGCCTTCGGGATCGTCCTCTTCGCCCGTCCCGACATGGGCGCAGTGGCCCTTGCCTTGCTGTTCGGCCTGTTCAACCTGGTCTATGGGATTTGGGCGGTCGGGCAGGGCATCGACTTGCGCCGGGCTCACCGCGCAGTGGACTCGCTGGTCGACGAGCAGCCTCGGCAGCACGACCGGCTAGTATCAGTTATGTAGTGTTCAATCAGTACTGATCTAAACTCCCACTCCGGAGGATCCGCTCGAGCTTCGGCCGAGCGGATCCTCCGGGTGAAACCCGTATACGACGTCGAAAGAAGGAGGCTGATGTGAGCTCGGTATCCGCGAGCACCGCCGGGGGCCCGACCCGGCTCGACCGGCGCAAGGCCCGGACCCGGCAGGCACTGATCGACGCAGCGGTCCGATTGATCGCCGAAGGGCGCGGGGAACGGGCCAGCATCCAGGAGATCACCGAGGCCGCCGATATCGGGTTCGGATCGTTCTACAACCACTTCGAGAGCAAGGACCTGCTGTTCGAGACCGCGTCGAGCGAGGTCCTCGAGCGCTGGGGCCGCATGATCGACCGGGCATCCGCCGGCATCACCGACCCAGCGGAGGTGTTCTCGATATCGCTGCGGCTGTCCGCCCGCCTCGGCTGGACCCATCCCGAAGTGGCCCGGTTCATCACCGGCGCCGGCCTCGATCTCCTCGACGCACCGGGCGGGCTGGCCCCGCGCGCCATGCGAGACATCCAGGCCGGGCAAGCCGCGGGTCAGTTCAGCGTGGCTGACGCGGAGGTCGGTCTGAGCGCCGTGGCCGGCGGCCTCATTGGGTTGCTCCGCTTGCACCAGCGTCATCCCGAACGGGTCGAGGAGAGCTCGGTCGACGAGCTCGCCGAGGCCTGCCTCCGCCTGCTCGGCCTCCCGAGTGCCAAAGCCAGACGCCTGGCCCGGCTGCCGCTGCCCGCCACGGAGCCTTGGTGATGTACGCCACATGAGCCCTCCCAACCCTCCCAACGGCGAGCCGCGGACTCGAGCGGAGATGCTCGAAACCGGGCGGGCGTTGCGCGCTCGGGTTCCCCGCCGCACTCATAGTCAATGGACGGCTTCCCCGAGCCGTCCTGATCCGCTCGAGATCCTGTCCCGGTCCAACGCCGACCGGCTGCCCGAACTGGTTCCCGTCCGCAATGGCCGGATGATGGCGTCGCCGTTCGCCTTCTATCGGGGCTCCCCGGCGGTCATGGCCGCCGATCTAAGCCGGACACCCTCCCTCGGCATCCAGCTGCAGATCTGCGGCGACGCGCACCTACTCAACTTCGGTACCTTCGCCACGCCCGAACGCAACCAGGTCTTCGATCTGAACGACTTCGACGAGACCCAGCCCGGACTGTGGGAGTGGGACGTCAAGCGGCTGGCGGCCAGCTTGGTGGTGGCGGCCAGGACGTCGGGGCTCTCCGATGGCGACGGCAGAGCGGCGGTGCAGGGCTGTTCGGCGGAGTACCGCAACGAGATGGCAAAAATGACGCAGCTGTCGGCCTTCGAGGTGTGGCACTCAAGTCTGGACGTCGAGTCGATAATCTCCGCCGCTCCCGACAAGCCGGCCCGCTCCCGTGCTGAAAAGACAGCGGCCAAGGCCCGCCAGCGCACCAGTCTACGGGCGTTGTCCAAGCTCACGGCGGTGCGCGATGGCCACCGGGTGATCGTGGAGGATCCCCCAGTGGTGGTTCGTCTCAGCGACGCGCAACTCGAACAGGCTCGAGCATTCGTAAAGGCCTATCTGGCCACCCTCGATCCTGACCGAGATCTCTTGCTGGATCGCTACGAGTTCGTCGACGCCGCCCTGAAGGTGGTCGGAGTGGGAAGCGTGGGTACCCGCTGCTTCGTCGTACTGCTGTCCGGCAAGGCGGATCTCGATCCCCTGTTCCTTCAGGTCAAAGAAGCACAGCCGTCTGTTCTCGCTCCCTACGTCGGCCGATCCCGGTATGCCAACCAGGGCAAGCGCGTCGTGGTCGGCCAGCGCATCATGCAGGCAGCCAGCGATGCGTTCCTGGGGTGGGCTCGCGCCGGCGAATTCGACACCTACGTCCGCCAGCTGCGTGACATGAAGGGGTCGGCACCAGTCGACGACGCCCGCCCCGAGGGCCTCATGTTGTATGGGCGACTCTGCGGCGCCGCGCTGGCGCGCGCCCATGCCCGAGCGGGCCAGCCCGCCCTCCTCGCCGGTTATCTGGGAAAGAGCACGGCCTTCGACGACAGCGTGGCCGCGTTCGCGGTGTCATACGCCGACCAGAACGACCGGGATTACGAGTCCTTCCTGAACGTCATCCGCTCCGGTCGGGTACCAGCTGAGCCGGGACGTTGACCGCAAACCTCGCTTGACGTGGGCCGTCTGTTGGACTTTCAAACTCTCACGGACGGAGACGGACGAAGCTTGCAATCCGAACGCTACCAGCTCAATCCTCATTTCGGCCGGTAGGGAGTCGACCTCCAACTCTCGCCGTTCGCCCCATCAAGCAGTGGTCGGCGCCTCCGGCCGGAAAGTATCCCACCGACACCGCAGTCTCAACTTCGCCCGCTGTAAGTCGGACAACCGCAGGATGACGAATTTCCATGGCTGAAAGCACGAGATCCGTCGGCATTTGCTCCTTGATGCCTCGTGGCTCTTTCCACGATGTTCAGATAAGGCACTACCGCGCTGTGTCCGCACGGCCGAGCCGAGGCCGCGTTCACCCCGGCCCCGTCTCGGAGCGGCTAGCCAGCGGGGGTCTCTTGGGAAGGGCGAGACCGGAATGGCTCGAACGCTTCGATCGACCTGTCGCCACAGCAGGCGGCCGACGCGGTCCCGCCCTCCCCGATTCAGATACCGACCCGGCGGGAAATAGGCGTGGAGGCAGATTGAAAATCCCTCGAGTCGAGGCCCCCAGAAGCTTGAAGCGCCGAGCCGACGGGGATTCGACGGGAGGACATCGCCGCGCTACCTGCGGCCGCCGCTTGCTGGACATATCGCGCGGGGAATGGGTTGACACGTCGACGCGTTGCTTCTAACGACATATTGAACCGATTGATCAGCGGAGCGGAGGGCGCCATGCAGGTCGTTGACAGCACCACCCGGCGGACCATCGTCCGGGTCGGGGACAAGGTGCACCTCGGTGCCGACTCACAGGTGGACGACCGCAACGCGATCATCGCGCCGTTGAATCCGGTCCTGACGGACCCGTTCCTGCTGCTCGCCGAGGACTGGTTTTCCACGTCGGGCTTTGAGTGGCACCCGCATCGCGGCCTCGAGACGGTCACCCTCGTCCTCGACGGCGTGCTGGAGCACGGCGACAACCTTGGCAACGCCGGCGCTTTGGTGGCTGGCGACGTCCAGTGGATGACCGCGGGGCGCGGGATCATCCATCGGGAGTTGGCCTTCCGCGACGAGCGTGCCCATGTCCTGCAGCTGTGGGTGAACCTGCCAGGCGAGCAGAAGATGGTCGGAACCCGCTACCAGGACCTGCGGGCACCCGTCCGTCCGGTTATCGAGCGTAAAAGCGCTCACCTCGACCTGATCTCGGGCCACGTCGATGACATCTCCGGACCGGCGCTGAACAACTGGCCGATCGCCGGGGCGCTGATCACCTTGGAGCCGAACGGCAGGATCGAGCATCTGGTGCCCGCCGCCGACCGCGCGTTCTTCTACGTCCTGTCCGGCGGGGTGACGATCGACGGCCACGACCTCCGGGCTGGGCAGATCGCCTGGTCCGACCCGGTGCCACAGGCCACGGTCTCGGCAATCACCTTGGCCACGGGTGATGCGGACGAACCGAGCATCGTCATGGCCTACAGCGGTCAGCCGATCCGCCAACCTGTCGCGATGGGCGGACCCTTCGTCATGAACAGCAAGGCCGAGATCGAGCAGGCGTTCCGCGACTTCCACTCCGGCAAGTTCGGGGACATCCCCCGCCAGGCTCGCCTCCAGTTCCCCTGAGCCCGGCTTGCGTGCAACGCAGCCGATGCTGGACCGGGGTTGAACAACCCCGATGAGAATGCCACGCAAGTCAACTTGACCTGCCGGGTCTGTTCCGTGCAGACGACTGCTCTCCCATTCGCCTCAAAGAGGGCCGGCAACTGCACCCCTACATGCGTGGAGCACCGGTGCAAGGAGGGGGCGAGTGGTGAGTCCATATCCTGAGTCGGACATTTCGTTGGAGGATCAGATTCGTCATCGGTTGCGACTCTCGGGTCTGGTGAGCGCGTCATTCGATCCGTGAAGGCGTGGCACGGCGCGGACGTGCGAGCGGAGACTTCGAGAACTGAACCTGAGCCATGTTTGGTCACACGCGACGATCACCGTCAGAGCCTGACAACGGGACTGGCTCCTCTCTCGCGTCAATCGTCTCCGCTGGCAACAGGTAACCGGTCTCCCCGTGTTCACCGAGGTC
This sequence comes from uncultured Acidimicrobiaceae bacterium, assembly GCA_963753905.1. Taxonomy (GTDB): domain Bacteria; phylum Actinomycetota; class Acidimicrobiia; order Acidimicrobiales; family RAAP-2; genus Bog-756. The sequence goes on from CAVWDZ010000001.1 coordinate 1,778,223, forward strand.
GAGCCCTATTACCTGCTCGTTCGGGCTCACGCGGAGCCCGACTGTCTTGTCGGTGACCAAAAGGACGACCCAGGTCATCACGAAGGGCCAGCCGATCCCGAGGAGGGCCAAGAGCGATTGCCGGCCCAGCTGTACCCAACCTCCAGAAACGCCTGCGGCGTTCACGACGAGACTAGCAAACACACCAGTGAGGATGACGCCGATGACCCCGCCTACAAGGTGCACTCCCACAACGTCGAGTGCATCGTCGTAGTGGAACACGTCCTTCAGCTGGACAGCGCCGTAGCACAGGAGCCCGGCGGCGGCTCCGATCACGACGGCGGCCCAGCTGGGCACATACCCAGAGGCCGGAGTGACGGCTGCCAGTCCGGCTACGGCCCCGGCGGCAATACCGAGCCCCGATGGCTTCCGCCGGCGAATCCACTCCACGGTCATCCAGGTCACCATGGCAGCGCAGGCACCGAGCTGCGTGTTGACGAGTGCTGAGACGGCCACTGAATCGGCACTCCCGGCACTCCCGGCGTTGAAACCGAACCAGCCGAACCACAAGATACCGGCACCGAGTAGGACGAACGGCACGTTGTGGGGCTTGTCGATCCGGCGACGACGTCCCAGGTAGAGCACCGAGGCCAGAGCAGAAGCACCGGCCAGTTCGTGCACGACTGATCCACCGGCGAAGTCGACGGCGTGCAGCCCGTTCGGGCCAAGGAACCCGCCACCCCAGACCCAGTGAGCGAACGGGCAGTAGACGACAATCGACCAGAGCGCGATGAACGCCAAGTAGCCGCGAAAGTGCATTCGCTCAGCAAAGGCTCCGGCGATGAGCGCCGGGGTTATGACCGCGAACATCATCTGGAATGCCATGAAGAGGAGCGAGGGAATGGCGGGCGCGAACGTGTTGGGTGTGCTGCCCACCCCCCGCAACATGACGTTGCTGAGGCCTCCGATGATCCCCCAGTGGTCGTTTCCAAACGCCAGGGAGTACCCCACCACAACCCACAGCAGGCTGACGATCCCAATGGCGACAAAGGTCTGCGCCATCGTGGCCACAACGTTCTTTTCTCCGACCAATCCGCCGTAGAACAGCGCTAATCCAGGCATCATGAAGAAGACGAGTGCCGTGGCAATGAGCACCCAAGCGGTATCACCGGAATTGATCATTGGACTACCTCCACCTCTGCACCACCGGATGCGCGGTGCGCGATTGGGTCACCAGGGTTCATTGTCATTAACACCAGCACCAGCACCACAGGGGACAAGGTCACATTTCTCCCGGCTGCTAAGCCAGCCGCCAGTAGCTCTGGCGCCGGTTTGGACACTGGTGACCCTCCGGTTTACAGCTAAGGGGCCACCTGGGACTGCAGGTCCCTGCCAGATCGGACTTTGGGACTTTGGTCCCTACCCGTCTCGTGGCTCATCCCTCAGAGTGGATTCGAGGGGTCCTGGGCCTGGTCGGCAGCGCCGCCGTGGCCGTCAGTGAAAGGAAGACCCGATGGCACTCACGACCTCTCCCCCGGCGGCGCCAACGGCGCCTGGTGACGGACCGCTCACTCCACGCAATGAGGCTAAGGCCCACGCCTTGGGGCTGACGTCGGCCACCGGTCTGGTGATCGGCAGCATCGTCGGGACCGGGGTGTTCACGATGCCTGCCGTCCTGGCGGGCGCCGGCACGATGGGCATCGCCGTGCTCGCCGTCATCGCCGTGGGCGCGATGCTGCTCGCGGTGCTGTTCGGGCAGCTCACCAAGCGGGTGCCCAACAGCGATGGCGGCCTCTACGCCTATTCCCGCCACGAGTTCGGGGACTTCGCGGGCTACCTCGTGGGCTGGTGCTACTGGGTGCAAGCCTGGGCCGGCAATGCAGCCATCGTCTCGTCCTGGGTGTTTTACGTCGACGCACTCTTCGGGTGGAGCCACAACACAGGCATGCAGAACTGGATCATCGCTATGTTCGGGCTGTGGGTGCCGGCCATCATCAATCTAGTCGGCGTCCGCCAGATGGCGGTGTTCCAGAACATCACCGTCGTCCTGAAGTTCCTGCCTCTCCTCTTCGTCGGAGTGGTCGGGTGGTTCTTCGTGACCTCGTCCAATTTCGGTCCCTTCAACGCCTCGGGGGGCAGTCTCTACAGTGGCATCGGGATCGCGGCTGGTGTCGCACTCTTCTCCTTCATCGGGGTCGAGGCGGCGGCGATCACGGCCAAGCGGGTGAGAGACCCGCGGCGTAACGTGATGCGGGCCTCGGTCATCGGTACGGCAGCCAGTGCCGTGCTCTATGTGCTGGTCACCGCAGCCGTGATGGGCCTGGTGTCGCACCACACTCTCGTGCATACGGGGTCCCCGTTCGTCAACGCCTTCCAGTCGATCTTCCCCCACGAAGCGTGGGCCGGGAAGTTCATTGCCGCCATCGCCGTGATCTCGGGCATCGGGGCCCTCAACGGCTGGACCCTCATCGTCACCGAGACGTCCCGAGCTATCGCCCAAGACGATCTGTTCCCGCGACCCTTTGCCTGGGCCGACCGCAACGGCACCGCCTGGTTCGGCATCCTGGTCGGCACCGCCCTCCCATCGCTGCTCATGCTGTGGAGCTACAACACGAAGGCGGGGCTGACGGTCTTCACCTACCTCGTCGACCTCACGGTCGTGACGGTGGCCATCCCCTACTTCATGTCGGCCATCGCCCAGCTGACCTTCTTGGTCTCGCGGCGTCGGCGAGTCAACGGCTGGGCCCTCGCCCGCGATCTCATGGTGGCCGGCATCAGCGTGCTGTTCTCCATGTGGGTGACGTTCGCCTCGGGCTACCAGGTCGTGTACCAGGCCCTGGTGGTGATCCTCGGCGGCCTGATCCTCTACGCCTTCCTCAACGCCCGACGGCAGCGCCTCGGTGAGGCGGCCGAGCCCACGGACCTTCCCCCGGAGACGCCCGAGGTCGAGCTGATCAAGTCGGCCTGAAGGACCCGCCCCACTGTCGCAATCCAAAAAGGAGAGCAGAAGATGACATTCCACGTCGACTCAGAGATCGGCCAGCTCCACCAGGCCGTCGTCCACCGACCGGGGCTCGAGCTGTCTCGGTTGACGCCCGACAACATCGGCGAGTTGTTGTTCGACGACGTCATGTGGGCGGCCAAGGCCAAGGAGCAGCACGACACTTTTGCCGAGGCCCTGCGTGACAAGGGCGTCGAGGTGCACTATTACGGCCAGCTCCTGGGCGAGACCTTGGACCTTGCCGTGGGCCGGGCCTTCGTCCTCGATCGGGTCTGCACGCCCGAGATACTCGGCCCGTCCCTGGTCGACCCGGTGCGTCGCCTTTTCGACGACCTCGACGGCAAGGCGCTGGCCGAGTTCCTCGTCGGCGGGATCCTCAAGGCCGATCTGCACCCGCTCCGGGCCCACAGCCTCAAGTGGAACATGCTGAAGGCCGACGACTTCATCCTGACCCCGTTGCCCAACCACCTGTTCCAGCGGGACAACTCGTGCTGGATGTACGGCGGCGTCACCATCAACCCGATGGCCAAGCCGGCCCGTCAGCGCGAGACGTTGCATTCGCGCGCCATCTACCGCTTCCACCCACTTTTCGCCTCGGCCGACTTCGTCATCTATTACGGCAACGAGGACCGCAACTACCAGCCGGCCACCATCGAGGGTGGTGACGTCCATGTGATCGGCCACGGCGCCGTCCTCATCGGCATGGGTGAACGGACGACACCCATGGCCGTCGAGACCGTTGCCCACGCACTCTTCGACGCCGGTCAGGCGAACAAGGTGGTCGCCATCGAGCTGCCCCACAGCCATGCCTTCATGCACCTCGACACGGTCATGTCGATGGTCGGCAAGGACACGTTCGTGCTCTACCCCTACTTCGACCGCCACCTGCGCAGCTGGTCCATCTCGGCCGGTGAACCGGGCCAGCTGACGATCTCGCGGAACCACAGCCTGTGGGACACCCTGGCCGAGATCCTCGAGGTCCCGCAGATCACCGTTCTGGCGACGGATGAGGACATACGGGCAGCCGAGCGTGAGCAGTGGGACGACGGGACGAACTACCTGGCGGTCGCTCCCGGGGTCGTGTTCGGGTACGACCGCAACGTGGCGACCAACACCATGTTGCGCAAACACGGCATCGAGGTCGTGACGATCGCGGGGAGCGAGCTCGGGCGAGGCCGAGGCGGGCCGCGATGCATGACCTGCCCCATCGAGCGCGATCCCGCATGACGAGTAGTCAGGAGCAGATGAGCATGGCGGTGGACCTACGTGGCCGCAGCCTTCTCAAAGAGGTGGACTTCACCAAGGACGAGTTCACCTACCTCGTCGACCTGGCCGCCACACTGCGTCAGGACAAGCGCGCAGGGACCGAGGTCAAGAGGTTGTCCGGGCGCAACATCGCACTGATCTTCGAGAGGGCCTCGACCCGTACCCGCTCCGCCTTCGAGGTCGGAGCGCACGACCAGGGGGCGCACGTCACCTACCTGGGGCCCGACGAGTCCCATATCGGCCATAAGGAGTCGATCAAGGACACGGCCAGGGTCCTGGGGCGGATGTTCGACGGGATCGAGTACCGCGGCTCTGCTCATGAAAACGTCGAGACCCTGGCCCGGTATGCCGGCGTTCCCGTCTGGAACGGGCTCACCGATCAATGGCACCCGACGCAGATGCTGGCCGACGTGCTCACGATGCGTGATCACTCGACCCGCCCGCTCGACCAGCTCGCGTACTGCTACCTCGGTGACGCCCGGAACAACACGGCCAACTCGCTGCTCGTGACCGGCGCGCTGCTGGGGATGGACGTCCGCTTGACCGCTCCGGAAGCGTTGTGGCCGTCGGCTGAAGTGCGCGGCATGGCGGAGCAGCTCGCGGCGGTCTCGGGAGCACGCGTGATGGTCACCGAAGACGTGCACAAGGCCGTTCTCCACGTGGACTACCTCTACGCGGACGTCTGGCTGTCGATGGGAGAGCCGGAGGAAGCGTGGGGCGAGCGGATCGAGGAGCTTCTCCCGTACCAGGTCAACGCCGAGCTGGTGAAGGCGACCGGGAACCCGGCGGCGAAGGTTTTGCACTGCTTGCCCGCGCTCCACGACCGCGAGACCGAGGTCGGCAAGGCGATCTTCGAAAGATGGGGCCGCTCGGCGCTCGAAGTGACCGACGAGGTCTTCGAGTCCCCGGCCTCGATCGTGTTCGATCAGGCTGAGAACCGCTTGCACACGATCAAGGCCGCCATGGTGGCCACCGCCGGCGACTGACATGCGCCTGGTGATTGCGGTGGGCGGCAACGCCCTCCTCGAGCGTGGTGAGGTGCCGCTGGCCGAGATCCAGCAGGGGCATGTCGATGTTGCGGCGGCGGCTCTCGCCCCGCTGGCTCACGACCATGACCTGGTCATCACCCACGGGAACGGGCCGCAGGTGGGGCTGCTCGCCAACGAGAGTGCCACCGATCCCGACCTCCCGTCACCCTATCCGTTCGACGTCCTCGGTGCCCAGACCCAGGGGATGATCGGCTACTTCTTCCTGCAGGCGATCAAGAACGCCCTCCCCGCGCTCGAGGTGGTCAGCCTGATCTGTCAGACGGAGGTTGCAGCCGACGATCCGGCCTTCTCCCATCCGACCAAGTTCGTCGGCCCGGTCTATTCCGAAGAGGAAGCGCAGCGGCTGGGCGCGCTGCGGGGCTGGCAGGTCAGGCCCGACGGCTCCTCGTGGCGCAGGGTGGTGGCTTCTCCCGAGCCGTTGGAGATGCTCGAACTGCACGCGATCCGGCTGCTCTTGGCCGATAACGCCGTGGTTATCTGCGCGGGCGGCGGCGGGATTCCGGTGCTGCGTGACAAGGATGGCCGTCTCCGGGGCGCCGAGGCGGTCATCGACAAGGACCTCGGTGCCTCATTGTTGGCTCAGGATCTCCATGCCGACGCCCTGGTGATCCTCACTGACGTGGCGAATGTCGATACAGGTTTTGGCACGGACGCAGAGCAGCCCATCAGCCACATCACGGTCGCTGCCCTGCGGTCCATCTCGTTTCCCGCAGGGTCGATGGGTCCGAAGATCGAGGCGGCATGCCGTTTCGTGGAGGCGACGGGGAATCCGGTCATGATCGGTCGACTCGATCAAGCGGCAGATCTCGTACGTGGTACCTGCGGTACCGTCATCGAGAAGGAGGCACGCTCAAGTCCACTCTGAGCGCGGCACCCCGGCGGCTCAACCGTCGGACAGGTGCGCTGCGGTTCACTTACTTCGAGCGAGGCGTGTGGCGAAGCCGATCGATATCTGCGTGGGTGTCCGGAGACGAAGACGACCTGGGCCAGCTCCAAGAGCCGATGTCCGCCCATGGCATCGACCGGGCCGCCGACGTCGGGTTGATAGCGGAAGAGGCCAATATGGAACACGAGGGTCCGGCGATCCGGCGGGCTTCCCGCTACAAGCACCGATCCGCAAGTCATCGACGCCAGGCTCATCGAATCCGCCGGCGCGGTTACCAAAGGCTGACGTAAAGACACAAAGTCAGGAGTAAGGAACATGGCCAAGCAGATCACTAGCTCCATCGTCATGGTGCGGCCGATCACGTTCAACTTCAACCCCCAGACCGCTACCAATGACTTCTTCCAGAAGGACCTCGGAGAAAAGCCCGATATTGTCGAAGCAAAGGCCCTCATCGAGTTCGACGGCTTCGTCGACACGTTGCGTAGCAAAGGCATCACCGTGCACGTGATTCAGGATAGCGATTCGCTGTTCGCCACACCCGACAGCATTTTCCCCAACAACTGGTTCGTCTCGCTCGAAGACGACAAGTTGGTGCTGTGCCCGATGTTCGCCGAGGACCGCCGCTATGAGTGCACGAAGTTCCTGGGCAGCCTGGTGAAAGTTATCGGGAAGGACACGTTGGAGATTCATGACTACACCAAACACGAGCAGGACGAGCGGTACTTAGAGGGAACCGGCGCCATAGTGCTCGACCGCATCAACAAGAAGGCTTACTGTTGCCTGTCCGAGCGTGCCGACGAGGGACTCTTCCGCCAGTTCTGCTCGGACTTCGGTTTCAAACCGGTCGCCTTTCATGCCTTCCAGAGCTACCGCGGCAAGCGGGTCGCGATCTACCACACCAACGTGATGATGGCGATGGGGGAAGAGTTTGCGGTCGTCTGCCTGTCTTCGATCGACGATCCGACCGAACGCCAGATGGTGGTCGATGAGCTCAATGAAAGCGGCAAGCAGATTATCGATGCCACGGAGAGTGAGATCGACAACTTCGCTGGCAACCAGATCGAACTCGAAGGCTCGGGCGGCAAGCGCTATACCGTCATGACCGCCTCATCCTTCAAAGTGCTGGCAGACGACCAAAAGGCGGAAGTTGAAAAGTCCAGCGAGATTCTGGTCGGCGATGTGGGGACCATCGAGTCCTACGGTGGCGGATCGGTCCGCTGCATGATCGCGGAAGTGTTCTGAGCAAATATCCACTCCTCCAGACCGGGGTTACTTCGGTCTTGGGTACGCGTCGATAGCACTTGCACAGTCGCAGAGCGATTGACCACGGAGCGAGACGGAAGCCGATGGTTCCCGTTCACGAGCCGACCTACGCTCTGCGCGTTCTGCCAAGGTCATCGGGCTCCTGAGGCTGTTTTCCGTGATTAGGGTGATTCGAGCAAAGCAGCAGGAAGAGCAGAGGTCCAGGTTGATCCCATTTGGGGCCGATTCGTCGCTCGAGCCACCAGCAATCGATGGGTCATCCTGCAGAGTGATCGAGGCCGGCGAGCGTCTCACTGCGCACCGATCCACGAAAGGAGGGGCAATGGCCAACGATGACGAACTCTTCGAACAGGTAGGAGCGTTGCTTGGCTCTCGACAAGGTTGGCGGGTACGAGCCTTCCACGACCCCGAGAGCTCGTCCGGCATGGTGCCTCGACCAGGACGGGGACATCCTCATCGTGATCAGTCTGATCGGCGGGGTGTTCTCGATCTATCTCCCTTACACGGACGACGAGAATATGACGAGGACCGCCGATGAGTTGCCACTGTTAGACATACCTCCCAGCGAAAAGAGTTCCTCAATGACGCTCAGGACCCGTCACCTCACAGGCGCCGCAAAGCCGGGAGAGCCGAACGACCGGCCGGCTGCACCTGCGCCCCCTCCCCCGCCCAGGTGGCGGATGTGGCTCCTCCCGATCGGCTTCGTCATCACGCTGCTGCTGCTGTCGTTCGCCCACACCTCAACCACCCCGACCAAGAGCTTCAGCTACTCGAAGTTCCTCTCCCAGGTTGGCTCGGGCCAGGTAAAGACAGCGTCGGTCAATCCGAGTGGCGCCATCACGGGCACGCTCAAGGGGGGCGACGACTACACCAGCCAGATCCCGACAGCCATCACCGACGACCAACTGGCCCCCATCCTGAAAGCCCACAATGTGGACATCACCGGGGTGGGGCAGGGTTCGGCCCTCGTCGCCGACCTCCTCTCCTTCGTTCCCTTCCTCCTGTTCATCGCCTTCTTCATCTGGATCGGACGGAGGAGCGCCAAGCAGCTGGCCGGGGGGATCATGGGCTTCGGAGGGTCCAAGGCCAAGGTCTACGACGAGGAGAGGCCCACCACCCGGTTCGCCGACATCGCCGGGTACGAGGGGGCCAAACGTGAGGTGGCCGAGGTGGTCGACTTCCTGAGCCATCCCGAGCGCTACGCCCGGGCCGGGGCCATCGGCCCCCGGGGCGTGCTCATGGTGGGCCCTCCGGGTACGGGGAAGACCCTGATGGCCCGGGCGGTGGCCGGCGAGGCCGGGGTACCCTTTCTCGCCCTGACCGGCTCGAGTTTCGTCGAGCTGTTCGTCGGGGTGGGAGCCTCCAGGGTGCGAGATCTGTTCGCCGATGCCCGCAAGCGGGCCCCCTCGATCGTCTTCATCGACGAGATCGACGCCATCGGCCAGCGCCGGGGAGGCTCGATCGTCTCCAACGACGAACGCGAGCAGACGCTCAACCAGCTGCTGGCCGAGATGGACGGCTTCGACCCCACCACGGGGGTGGTGGTCATGGCCGCCACCAACCGTCCCGAGGTGCTCGATCCAGCCCTGCTGCGCCCGGGCCGGTTCGACCGCGAGGTGGAGATCCCCCTCCCGAATCAGGCCGAACGGGCAGCCATCCTGGCCGTGCACGTCGAGGGCAAACACCTCGCACCAGACGTCGACTTCGATGCGGTCGCCCGGGCTACCCCCGGGTTCTCGGGGGCAGACCTGGCCAATCTCATCAACGAGGCGGCCATCGTGGCGGTCCGTGATGACCGGGACGTCATCTTCGCCAGGGACATCGACGAGGCCCGGGACCGGATCATCCTCGGACGGAGGGACGCCTCCAACGCCCTCCTCCCCGAGGAGAAGCACTCGGTGGCCGTCCACGAGGCGGGACACGCGCTGGTTGCCTTCTTGTCGGAGCATGCCGACCCGGTGGCCAAGATCACCATCCTGCCGGCCGGGCGGGCCCTCGGGGTCACCGAGCAGCTCCCCGTCGACGAGCGCCACCTCTACGCCGAGAGCTACCTGCTCGACTCGCTGGCCATCCGCCTGGGGGGCAGGGCGTCGGAGAACCTGGTCATCGGGGAGGCCTCCACCGGGGCGGCCAACGACCTCTCGGGCGCCACCGACCTGGCCATCAAGATGGTCCGGGACTGGGGGCTGTCCTCGAAGCTCGGGCCCATCGGCTACGCCTCCGACCAGCCCTCGTACCTGAGCGGGTCCCCATTCGGCCAGGAGCGTCCCTATTCTGAGGGCACCCAGCAGGCCATCGACCAGGAGGTCAGCCGCCTGCTGACCGAGGCCGAGGACAGGGCGCGCACGTTGCTCTCGGACAACCGAGTCGCCCTCGACGCGGTCATCGCCGCCCTTCTCGAGAAGGAAACCATCTCCGGGGAGGATCTCACCGACATCGTCGGCCGGGCTCGAAGCGCGACCGACGGGAGTCGTTCGGGAGCAGGCGCTCCCCTGACCACGTCGAGAGCGAGATCCCATAACCAGGAATTACCTCAGTGAACGAGGGGCGTGGAACCCGAGGAGCCAGCTCGGGGCCCGCTACCCCTACCGCCAACACGAGCCCGTCGGGTACGTAGTCAGGCGTGACCAGAAGCGATCGATACACGAAGGAGAGCCATGGCAAATCAGTACGTCAAAGACCCGGGAAGGATTTCCCAGTTGAATCCCAGGCAGTACCAGGTCACCCAGGAGGGTGCCACTGAGCCGGCGTTCGACAACGAGTTCTGGGACAACAAGGAGTCGGGCATCTATGTCGACGTGGTTTCGGGAGAGCCGCTGTTCGCTTCCAAGCAGAAATTCGACAGTGGATGCGGCTGGCCAAGCTTCACCGTGCCGCTCGTTGCGAACAACGTCGTGGAGAAGGAAGACCGGAGCCACGGGATGAGCAGAACCGAGGTCCGCTCAGCCCACGGAGACAGCCACCTCGGTCACGTGTTCGACGACGGCCCAGAGGAGGAGGGCGGCCTTCGTTACTGCATCAACTCGGCTGCCCTTCGATTTGTCACTTATGAGGACTTGGAGTCAGAAGGATACGGCGAGTATCGGAAGGTCCTTGACCGACTGACGGAGAAGGAGCAAACGGAATAAGCGACAAGACAGACAAGGCCATCTTGGCCGGAGGGTGCGTCTGGGGGATGCAGGATCTCATCGGCGAGCGGCGAGAACGACGTCAGCCCATGTCCTCAATGACGATGGCGCCGATAAGTACCTAGGCGCTTTACAACTTGGCGGTACCGTCGCTGGGCGGAGAAACCGGCGCCGACTGCGAAATGCAGGAGCTTGAAGAACCGGAGGCAGAGACCGGGCTGGCCGGCACAGTGGCCACCACGGTGCCACCCCCGTCGATCCCGACCACCGTCGCCCCGGCGGTGGCCGAGGCACCCGGGGCAGCAAGCACGACGATGCCTTCGGTCGGAGTCGAGGCATCGAGCGCCACACCGTTCGATACGAGGCGGACGGTGTCCACTCCGGTGCCCACCCAGACCGCCACCCAGGCGACCGGCGAGCCCTCGATGCCGCCGAATGTGCCCGTACCGAGGACGGTCACGCCCTCGGGCGCCGAAGGTGAGCCCGTCGGCAGGGACACCTGACCATCCCCTACTGCCCGGTCGTTCGAGAGCTCGAGGACAAGCTGGCTACAAGAGCTGGCCGGAGGGGACGGAGCGGGTGCAGGAGGAACCGTGCTGCTGGGAACCGTCGCCGGAGGAACAGTGTTCGGGGGAAGCACCGGGGGGACGCTGGCCGGAGTCACCGTCGGGCTCGACGTTGCAGGGCCAACCGAACCCGTGCCACCCGAAGCCGACCCACCGCCGGAATCGACCCCACTCCTGGCGATCGGTGCCCCGTCCGGTTGGGCGCAGAGGGCCCCGGTCGGGCAGGGGGGAGTCCCGCCACCGGTCACCGGCGTGCAGGATGCAACCGGGGCGCAACCACTCACACCGGCCTGGCCCGTGTCGTAGGCCCGGATGGTGATCCCAGATGCCGTGGTCCGGGAGAACAGGAATCTGTACGTCGTCGGTTGAACGACGATGGATGGACCGGCCCCGGGCGCGAGAGCCGCTCCAGCCGTTCCGTGCAGGGCCGTCGACGGCGCGGCCGCACCCCGGGTGGGTGAGGTCCCGGTCGCCGGCGAGGCTGCGGGTCCGCCACCCTCGAGGGCGATACCGGCGAACAGACCAGCTCCTCCGACCAACAGCGCCAGACCCACCGCTCCGGTCGTTCGTAGTCGGCGACCAGTGGAGCGTCGGGTCGATCGCCCGACCAGGGCAGCGAGATCGGGTGTCGCTGTGACACGGGCCGCCCGATGGGCGAAGCGGGTACGCAGGCTCTCCTCGATGGGATCGATGGGATCGGTCATGGTTCGATCACTCTCCGCAGGTCGGCCAGGGCTCGATGGATGAGCGACCGCACGGTGGCGGGGCGGCATCGAAGAGCTCGGGCGATATCGGCGTCGGGCAGGTCGCCGTAATACCGGAGCACGACGGCAGCGCGCTGACGGCCCGGGAGCTTGGCCAGGGCGTCGTCGAGCTCGTCCGCTCCGAGCTCCGAGTCCACGGTGACGGGGACCGGGAGGGAACGGGTGCGCAGGGCGCGTCGGTGGTGGGAAGCGCAAGCATGTACCACGCTCCGGCGGACATAGGGCAGCGGCTCGCGCACCCTCGTCCAGTGGCGGTGCAAGCCCACGAAACAGTCCTGCACCAGATCAGGTGCGTCGGAGGAGTTGCTCAACAACGCGGCCAGGCGGACAAGCTCCGGGAAGTGCTCGATGTAGAACTCGGCGAATTCGGGCCGTTCCGGTTCCGGGCCGTCTGCCACCTCATCCGGACTTCGAGAGTCGCAGCCGCAGCCTCCCGAACCCGGCTGCCCGCCCACCTCTGCTGTCATGCCCGTCTTCTCACTCGGGCCGCAGTCGCTCTCGACCGGTCCCAGGCCGGGGGCTCTGTCGACGATGGTTTCGAGTGTCCTCATCACTTGTTACGACGCCCGAGGAAGCCAGGACGTTGCGCGATTTCTCGGTGATTGTGTGTGATCGGCTCGGTAGGATTTGTGGATTCTCGAGCACGGCTTCACAATTCCGGTGGAACTCGCAGGTCAGTGATCCCATGCAGCAGCCCGCTGGTCCGTAGGAGCGGCCGAGGTCCGTCGGTTGCGAACCAGGACAACCACGTCGAGCAAGCGTGGCAACCGGCCAGGCAAGAATCCCATAGTGGTTGCTTCGGCATGTGCGGCGCTCGGGATGAGGGGAGATCGCTGTCAAGAGCACTGCCATCCCGAACGCTTCTTCGAGCAGGCCGTTACGGAGACGCCCTCGCCAACCCGTGGAGACTCCCCCGCAATGACGAACGCCGGCCCGAGGGCCGGCGGTTTCGCGTGGATAGAGTTGTCGACGATCTTCCTCGGAGCGCGGAGCGTCTGGGCGCCGAACACCTCACCCGGGTGCTTCGATCTGGAAGGTTCGCCTGAGGAGGAGTGACGGTCACGACGACCCGTGGCTCTCTCGTTCAGGTCGCGCTCATATCCTCTCGATGATGGTCCCTGTGGCGAGAGCGCCGCCACAGCACATGGAGATAAGAGCGACCTGCTTGTCACTGCGCTCGAGCTCATGGAGCGCAGTGGTGATGAGTCGTGCACCCGTCGATCCGACGGGGTGCCCGAGGGCGATGGCGCCGCCGTTGACGTTGACCTTGTCCCAGTCGGCGCCGTGGACCTTGCCCCACGACATGACGACCGAAGCCAACGCCTCGTTGACCTCGAAGATGTCGATGTCGGCCATGGTCATTCCCGCCTTGCGGAGCACGTCGGTGGTGGCAGCGATCGGACCGTCGAGGAGGAGATAGGGATCGGAACCGACCAAGGTCTGGGCCACGATGCGCGCCCGGGGACGCAGACCGCTCTCGGCCGCTCTCGTCTGGGACATCCACAGCACGGCTGCTGCACCGTCGGAGATCTGGGAGCAATTGCCGGCTGTGTGCATCCCATCGGGAAGCACCGGTGTGAGACCGGCCAGGCCTTCATGGGTGGTCTCCCGAACACCTTGGTCCCTGGTGATGAGCGTCCGCTCCCCGGCGGGGCCGTCGGCCCCGACGACCGGGGCCTCGAGGGGGATGATCTCCCGGTCGAACCGGCCCTGGGCTACGGCCAGCCCAGCCTTCCGCTGGGACTCGAATCCCAGCCAGTCGACGTCTTTTCGGGTGATGCCATACTTCTGCGCGATTCGCTCACCGGCGCCGAACTGATCGGGCATGTCCCATGGAAACTCCGGGGGCGTCATTGCCCCCGGACCGTTGAAGACATTGGCACCGAGCCGGACCCGGCTCATGGCCTCGACGCCGCACGCGATGCCGACATCGATGGCACCGGCTCCGATGAGGTTGGCTACGAAGTGGTTCGCCTGTTGGGCCGAACCGCACTGGCAATCGATCGTGGTGGCGGCCGTTGCATACGGAAGGCCCTGACTCAGCCAAGCGGTCCGGGTCACGTTTGAAGCCTGCTCGCCAGCCTGGGTCACACACCCTCCGACGACCTGCTCCACGTCTCCGGGGTCGACGCCGGCTCGCTTGACCAGTTCCACCTGAGCATTACCCAGCAATTCTGCGGCGTGGAAACCGGCCATGCAGCCGTTGCGCTTCCCGATCGGGGTGCGCACTGCCTCGATGATCACTGGTTGGGCCATGGTTGCTCTCCTCTGAGGTGTCGGTCTAGTGGTCGTTCACTGATGTTCATTGATTGGGAAAGGCTCGAAAGGATCAACCGGTGAACCGCCGCCAGCCGTCCCCCTGACGCTCCGGTGGCGGTGCCATCAGGCTGACGGCTCCAGGCCCGTGCCGGAGGCCTGCATCTGCTCGAGAAGCTCCTGGGTTTCGGTCAACGATGCAGTGATGATCCGCTTCGCCACTTCCAGAAGCTCGAAGAGCAGCGGCTCGGTCACCGAGTAGTAGACGTTCGCCCCCACCTTCCGGACCTGGACGAGGTTGGCCCGGCGCATGATGCCGAGCTGTTGGGACAGATGCGATGCTTCGATGCCCACTTCGGGAATGAGCTCGCTGACCGGTCGCTCACCGTCCCGTAGGACCTCCAAGATTCGGATCCGCGCCGGGTGTCCGAGGGTCTTGAAGAACTCCGCCTTCACTTGGTAGATCGGGGTACTCATCGGTGTCGCATCTCCTGGCATCGTCACGGCCTCACGGTTCCCGAAGTCGGGGCCGTGAGCTCGAATGGTGCCGGTCGCCCGGCTCGATCCCTTCAAGCTTAATCAATTGATGAATCTGGCAATTCACCACCGTCAAAGATCGTTCCCGGCATAGGAGAGGTTGAAGCTCTTGTTGGCCAGTGGGAAGTCAGGGACGATCGCGTCGGTCAGGCACGCCGGGAGAGCCGGCCAGTTGAGGAAGGACGGATCGACCACCTTGACCCGGACCAGCCGATCTTCTCCGCCGAGCTCCACCCGATGCACCACTGCTCCCCGCCAGCCCTCGGCGATACCCACCCCTCCGGCGGATGGTCGTGATCCTCCGCCGTCCGGAAGCCGGGACACCACGTCAAGGGGACCGCCGTAGGCGATGAGGCGAGAGAGGAGCGAGAGAGATGCCCGGACCTCGTGCACCCGGATGGAGTAGCGAGCCAGCACGTCCCCGTCCGGTTCCACCGCTGGCGAAAACTCAGCCCCCAGGTCGAAGACCGGATGGGCGGTCCGCGCATCGAAGGACAGTCCGGACGCCCGGCCGACGACGCCCACGACCCCGAGCTCTCGGGCGTGGGCCTCGTCGAGGATCGCTGTCCCCGTGAACCGGTCCATGACGAGGGCGCTCGACATGATCAGCTCGACCAGCTCCTCGAACCGCTCACCGATCTCGCCCAGCTCGCCCTCGGAGGGGAGGTCGAGGACGCGGGCGCCTCCCGGAACGACACCACCCCGCAGGAAGCGGTGGCCGGTCACGGCTCGGTTGAGGCGCAAGAGCTGCTCTCGAAGAGTGAGCGCCCAGGCCTGGGCGAGCCCGAACCCGACGTCGTTGCACAGGGCACCGATGTCGGCAACGTGGTTGTAGAGGCGTTCGAGCTCCAACAGCGCACTTCGCAGGAGTTGCGCGTCCTCCGGCACCTGCGTCTGGCGCGCGTCCTCCACGGCCAGGCAGTAGGCCAGCCCGTGCCCGACCGCGGTGTCCCCGGAGATCCGTTCCGCGATCTCGAGGCCGGCGGCGACGTCCTTTCCCTCGCACAGCCGTTCGATGCCCTTGTGGACGAACCAGAGCCGGGCCTTCATGCGGAGGATGGTCTCCCCCACCACCCAGAAACGAAAATGCCCGGGCTCGATGAGTCCGGCGTGCACCGGTCCGACGGGGATCTCGTATACACCGGTGCCCTCGACCGGTACGAACGGGAACGATCCGGCGTCGACGACCATCTGGGGGACGTCGCCCGATCCGTTCCGCATCGGATGCCAGCCCCCGGGCCAGTGCTGATGGAGCACGAGGCGCCGGGGTTGGGGATGACCGACGGGCTCGATACCGAACAGGTCGGACAGCTCGCGCTCGAACCGGGAGGCAGGAAACGAGAGCCCGGCCAGGGAGGGCACCTGTGGCCGCGACCGGTCGACGGGGACATGGAGCTCGACACGGCTGTCGGGCGGGCCGCCGGTGAAGAGGTAGACGGCGCGCATCGACACGCCGTCGTCGTGTCCGGAGACCAGCGCGAGTCGCATCCCGTGGGCGAACAGGGATGCAGCTGCGTCCTTCAGGCCGCCACCGTGCACGGTGGCGGCGACCCGGTGATGACCAACGGGGCGAGCGGCGTCGAGCAGCGTGGCGGGAAGGCTCATGTGGCCACCACATGGGCTGCCGCCTCGAGCAACCCCGACAGCGGCCAGGCGAACACGCCGATGAAACCACAGACCGCCAACCCGCCCACCAGCGGCGCGGCCACCCAGCCGGGCGGGGGCGCCCGGACGACCGCTGTCCCCGAAGGGCCGAGGAGCATGTGGCGGGCATGACCGACGACGGCGACGAAGATCACCACCATGGCGATGATCGCCGCCACCGCAGCCCAGCCCAACCCCACGTCGAACTCAGCTCGGGCCATGAGCAGCTCGCTGCTGAACAGGCTGAAGGGCGGGAGCCCGAGCAGGGCCACCAGCCCGATGCCGAACACCCCACCGAGCGCAGGGCGCCGGGCGAGCAGGGCCCGGACCCCGTCGATCTGGCTGGTGCCCTCCGCCGCCATGATCTCGCCGGAGGTCAGGAACAAGACGCTCTTGGCCAAGCCGTGGCCGAGGATGTGGAGCAACACAGCCGCGATGGCGAGGGGGATGCCCGCCGCGGCGCCGAGAGCGATGAGCCCCATGTGCTCGATGCTGTGGTAGGCGAGCATCCGCTTGTAGTCGCGTTGGGTGAGCAGGAGCGATGCGGCCACGGCCAACGACAGGAGGGCGACGACGACGAGCAACCCTCTTGCGAACCCGGGACCCACGGCCAGGTCCACCACCGCCTTGAACCGCAGGATGGCGTAGAAGGCCACGGTGAGGAGCACGCCGGACATGAGGGCGGAGATGGGTGCTGGAGCCTGGCTGTGGGCGTCGGGCAGCCAGCTGTGCATCGGGGCGAGACCCACCTTGGTTCCGTACCCGAGGACCAGCAGGGCGAAGGCGAACCGCATCACCGACGGGTCGAGGTGTCGGGCGTGGGCCATGAGTGACGTCCAGTCGAGGGCGTCGGCCGAGTGGCCGCCGGCGTGCAACGCGGCCAGGTAGATGAACACCGTGCCCAGAAATGCCAAGGCGATGCCCACCGAGCAGATCACGATGTACTTCCACGAGGCCTCCAGTGCTCCCTTGGTCCGGCGGTGGCCGACCAGGAAGGTGGTGACGATGGTGGTGGCTTCGACGGACACCCACAGCACCCCGACGTTGGCGGCCAGGACGGCGAGCAGCATGGCGGCCACGAACGCCTGGACGAGCACGCCGTATGTGGTGACTCGCCGCTGTGTGCTCTGACCGTTGGCCAGCTCGAGGGCGACGGTGCGGATCCCGATCCACGAGGCCAACAGGGAGATCGCCCCGATGACCACGACCATGAACGCGCTCAGGGCGTCGGCCCGCAGCACTCCTTGTGCCCCGGTCAGCGGACCGGTTCGGACCACCCGCACGGCCGTCCAGATACCGACGCCCAGCGCGGCACCGTTGGCGCCGACCCCGGCCCACCCGAGTGCCGGCCGCCCTCTGCCCGCGGCGATCACCGCTCCGCCGAGGAGGGGGAGGACGAGGAGGCAGATGAGGACCATCAGTCGTGCAGCTCGGTGAGCTCGTCGAGGTCGAGGTCACCGAATTCGGAGCGCAGGCGCTGAGCCAACACCATGAGGACGACCACCCCCAACAGCACGTCGAGGGAGACGCCCATCTCGATGAGGAAAGGAACGCCAGCGGTGCACAGGAAGGCCACCATGGCGATCCCGTTGTCGATCATGAGCAGCCCGACCATCTGGAAGATGGGCCGACGCCTGGCGACCAGGACGAAATAACCGAGGAGCGCGGTGGCCACACCCACCGGGACCAGCGCACCGGTGGTGCTCCCCACGAAGTGCGCCACGCCCCGGGAGGCGACGAATGCCAGGACGATCAGAATGGCGGAGGCAACCAGGGAGGCAGGGACGTTGACCAGCGGCCTGGTCTCGCGGGTGAGGGCCCCGCCGCCGGCCCGCTCCAGCAGGATGGGGATGGCGATGCCTTTCACCGCCAGGACGACGGCCGCGGTGGCGATCAAGCCGGGGTCGCTCAGGTGGACGCCGAGCACCAGGACGACGAGGCCGAGAGCCCCGCCCTGGAGGGCGATGACTCGGATGACCGATCGGACCGAGCTCAGCCACACCACGGTGACCGCGCAGACCAGCACCGCGCCGACCGCCAGCGTGAGGGTCGAGGTGAACGGCGACCCGCTCATGCCACCACCAGAGCCGACAGGACGGCCAGCACCGAGAGGACGAAGGCCCCGGCCAACAGCTCGGGCACCCGGAAGAGGCGGAGCTTGGCCACTGTCACCTCGAAGACGGCGAGTCCAACCCCGAGGGCTGCGACCTTGGCCACGGTCGTCGCCAGTCCCACCACGAGATGGGTGGGACCCGGTGCCGTGGCGATGCCCCAGGGGACGAAGAGATCGGCGAACAACGCCATCAGTACGGCCAGACGCATCGACTCACCCAGCTTGAGAAGGGCCAGATCCGTCCCCGAGTACTCGAGCACCATGGCCTCGTGGATCATGGTGAGCTCGAGATGGGTGCTCGGATTGTCGACCGGGAGGCGACCGCTCTCGGCCACGATCACGATCACGAAGGCCACCAGGGCCAACAGGCGCTCCGGAGTGGCCAGCCACAAGGGATGGGCGAGCGAGCTGGTGACGATGGCGGGCAGGTTGGAGGAGCGGGCGGGCACCGACAGGGCCAGAATGGCGACGAGCAGCGCCGGTTCGGACAGGGCTCCGATGGTCATGGCCCGGCTGGCCCCCATCCCCCCGAAGGCGGTCCCCGAATCGAGGGCCCCGAGCGCGAGGGCGACCGATCCGAGCAACAAGAGGAAGACGACAGCGAAGAGGTCGGCAGACCACCCATAGACGGGACCGGTGGCGAGCAGAGGAGCGATGGCGGCCACAACCACGGTGCTGCCGACCAACACCAATGGGGCCAGGGGGAAGATCCAGCTCGTCTCCTCGGACGTGGTCCGCTCCCGGCGTGCCAGCTTCCTGAGGTCGAGCAGGGGTTGGCGAACCGGGGGGCCGGCCCGGCCTTCCAGGCGGCAGCGCACCGTGCGCATCAACCCGACCAACAACGGACCCCCGACCAGCACCCCCACCACCTGGAGCAGCGAGACCGCCGCCATCGACGTGGTCGGCCAGGTCGTCCTCATCCGACCACCACCAGCACCACGATGAGGGCCACCAGGCCGAAGGCCAGGTACCGATGGATACTGCCATTCGGCACTCGCCGGGCCAGGGCCCCCCACCGCCCGAGGCCCACGGAAGCGGGGCGGTATGCGTGACGCTCGAAGGCGTCGTCGAGCGAGGTGTGGAATCGGGCCGCCTCGACGTAGTACCGGGATTCGCCGGCATGGCTCAGGTCGAGATCGTGGGCCGGTCGGAGCACGTCCTCGAACACCCGGGTCAGCGGCTCACCGAAGGAAGTGGCCGTGTACTCCATGGTTGCCGTCTGGAGCTCCCGGCCGCACCCCCACGCCTCGGTGCGCCGAGCCGGGGCGGGTTGGAGGACGCGTCGAGCCCCTGCGACCAGGGTGACGGCGACGAGCAGCGCCAGAGCCAGGAGGCCGGGGGCCAGCGCGCCGTGGACACCGGCCAGGCCGAACTGCCAGCCACCCATCAGGGGGTCCGGAATACGGCTCCGGGTGACGTTGCGGGCGGCGTCGACCACGGACGGGACCACCAGGAACGGGGCCACGCCGAAGACCAGGCAGAGGATGGCCAGGGTGCCGGCCCCGAGCCTCATCGACGGGCCGACCTCGTGCGCTTCGGCTGCCGATTCGCTCCGGGGTTGCCCGAGGAGCCCGATGCCGGCGGCCTTGACGATGGTCAGGGCGGTCAGCCCCCCGGTGAGGGCGAGGGCGCCGACCCCGATCGGCATGGCCACGGCGATCGCGGGATCGGGCGAGGGAAGCCCGTGCAGCATGGCCTGGAGCAGGAGCCATTCGCTCACGAAGCCGCAGAGCATGGGCATGGCTGCCATGGCCAGGCCGCCGACCAGGAAGACCGTGCCCGTCATCGGCATACGCCGCAGCAGTCCCCCCATCCGGTCGAGGTCCCTGGTGCCGGTCGCCTGCTGGAGCGAGCTGGCCGACAGGAAGAGCGACCCCTTGAAGACGGCGTGGAAGACCACGTGCAACAGGGCGGCGACCAGCGCCACCAGGGCCAGTGTCCGGTGTCCGGTCGAGGCGAACAGCCCCGACGCGCCCACACCCAGGAGCATGAGCCCGACGTTGTCGGTGGTCGAGTAGGCGAGGAGCCGCTTCAGGTCGCTGCTCGTAGCCGAATGCAGGGATCCGAACAGGGCCGAGAGAGCGCCGAGGCTCATGACCAGAAGCCACCACCACGCCGGCCCGCCGCCGAGCAACCCGTCGCCGACCCGCACGATGCCATAGATCCCGAGGTTGACCATGGCCGCCGACATCAGGGCGGACACCGGACCGGGGGCCTCGGGGTGAGCTCGGGGCAGCCACACGTGAAGGGGCACCATGCCGGCCTTCGATCCGAACCCGACCACCGCCAGCACGAAGGCGCTGTCCCGCACCCAGGCGGGCAGGCGCGCCGACCGTGCGGCAATAGCCGCGAAGGACTGGCTCCCGATATGGGTGGCGAGGAGGACCAGTCCTACCAGCAGGGCGGCGGCACCGAACTGGGTCATCACCGCGTACCACTGACCGGCCGACGCCACCTCGGGACGCCGCCGGTGGTCGACGAGCACGAGAAGCAGCGACGTGACCGCCATCAGTTCCCAAAGGAACAGGAACGTGGTCACGTTCGATGCCGCCGGAACCAGCAGGAGTGTCGTGACGAACAGCGGGAGGACGCACGACGCCGTGCGGCTGGAGAACCCATGGCCGTGGTAGCCGAAGCGGAAGACCATCGCGCAGATCCCGACGACGGCGCCGACAGCCACGAACAGGGCGCCGAAACGATCGAGCACCATCGAGAGGCCGCTCTGCGGCAGCAACGCCGTCGTGTGCACGACCGCCACGTCTCCGGTGTGGAGTACGTCAGCGGCCATCACCAATCCGCTCGCGCAAGCAGCGATGGTCAGGGCAACCGAACTGTGCATCCTGATCCTCGCGGGCGCTATGGCCCCGACAGCGGAGGCGGACAGCCCGACCAGAGCGGTGACGACGAGCAAGTCGGACGTCATGTACCGGCCAGGCCCCGCAGAGCAGTGATGATCGTCTGGGGGTCCGGGGGGCAGCCGGGAATCTCGAGGTCGACGGGCACCACGTCGGCCACCGCACCTTCGACGCCGTAGGCGTCGCCGAACACCCCGCAGTTGCGGGCACAGTCGCCGAGCGCCACCACTACCCGCGGTCGGGGCACGGCCTCGACGGTCTTGCGAAGGGGCCCTGCCATATTGCGGGTGACCGGCCCGGTGACCAGCAAGCCATCTGCGTGCCGAGGTGACGCCTCCAGCCGCATCCCGAAGCGCTCGGCGTCGTAGACCGGAGAGAAGGTCGAGGCGATCTCGAGCTCACACCCGTTGCACGATCCGGCGTCCACATGTCGGAGCTGCAGTGAGCCCCGGTTGCGGTGGGCCGCCTCTTGGATCTCCGGCGCCCCGGGACCGGCCGGAGGCAGGGCGACAGGCCTGGCCCGCGATCGTCGGACCAGCGCAGTCAGTCGCATGATTGACAGATATATCAATCAATGATTATGTGAGTTGTCAAATCCCCACACTCTCCGACGGTTCATCTCCGTCGACCTTGCCGGTCAATGACCAGGCACGGCCGACGTGAGAACGGCGGCTGAGGCGACATCACCAAGAAGGAGCCAAGAAGTGAGCATTTCAGCGCCCGCGCCCACCATCAACAAACCGCTCCTACAGTGGGTCGAGGAGTGGACGGCCATCCTGGCCCCCGACGGCGTGGAGTGGTGCGACGGGTCGGATGCGCAGTACGAGGAACAGTGCCGGCGCCTGGTGGAGTCGGGCACCTTCATACCCCTCAACCGGGAGTTGCGGCCCGACAGCTTCCTCTGCCGGTCCGACCCGGGCGATGTCGCCCGCGTGGAGGACCGGACCTTCATCTGTTGCGAGAAGCCTGAGGACGCTGGTCCCACCAACAACTGGACTGATCCTGAGGTGATGCGCGCAGAGCTGCTCGACCTCTATCGGGGAGCGATGCGAGGTCGGACCCTCTATGTCATCCCGTTCTCGATGGGTCCGCTCGGCAGCCCCATCGCCCATATCGGCGTGCAGCTGACCGACTCGGCCTACGTCACCACCTCGATGCGCATCATGACCCGAATGGGAGCCGCCGCCCTCGACGTGCTCGGGGAAACCGGCGAGTTCGTACGATGCCTGCATTCGGTGGGAAAGCCGCTCGCGCCTGGAGAAGCGGACGTCGCCTGGCCCTGTGACCCCGAACACAAGTACATCGTCCACTTTCCGGAAACTCGGGAGATCTGCTCGTTCGGCTCCGGCTACGGAGGGAATGCCCTCTTGGGCAAGAAGTGCTTTGCCCTGCGCATTGCCTCGACCATGGCCCGGGACGAGGGCTGGCTCGCCGAACACATGCTCATCCTCAAGCTGACCAACCCGCGAGGCCAGAGCCGGTTCATCGCGGCTGCCTTCCCCAGCGCCTGTGGCAAGACCAACCTAGCCATGGTCGTACCCACCATCCCCGGATGGAAGGCCGAGACCATCGGGGACGACATCTGCTGGATGAAGTTCGATGCCGAGGGCCACCTCCGGGCCATCAATCCGGAGTTTGGGATGTTCGGCGTGGCACCAGGCACGGGGATCGAGACCAATCCCGTTGCCGTACGTGCGCTCGCCGGCGGCACCATCTTCACCAACGTCGCCCTGACCGACGACGGGGACGTGTGGTGGGAGGGGTTGACTCCCGAACCACCGGACCACCTCAAGGACTGGCGGGGAGACGACTGGACCCCAGCGAGCACGGTCCCCGCAGCTCATCCCAACAGCCGCTTCACCACCCCACTGTCTCGGGTACCAACCATGGCGCCCGAGTGGGAGGACCCCAACGGTGTGCCGATCTCCGCCATTCTGTTCGGCGGTCGTCGGGAGTCGGTCGTTCCCCTTGTCACCGAAGCCTTCGACTGGCCCCACGGGGTGTTCCTCGGATCGATCATGGCGAGCGAGACGACGGCCGCCGCTGCCGGTGCGACCGGGCGCCTTCGTCGCGATCCCTTCGCCATGCTGCCATTCTGCGGGTACAACATGGCGGACTACTTCTCCCACTGGCTCCGGATCGGACAGACAGCACCGAATCCGGAGCTCCTCCCCAAGTTGTTCTACGTGAATTGGTTCCGGAAGGGCAGCGATGGTCGATTCCTCTGGCCAGGCTACGGTGACAACGCACGGGTGTTGGCGTGGATCTTCGATCGATGTGAGGGAACGGTCGATGCCAGGGACACGCCGATCGGGTTGCTACCCATTCAGGGCGACCTGAATACCGACGGTCTCGAGATCGATCCGACCGCTCTCGCAGAAGTGATCGTCGGCGAGCCTCCCGCCTGGCGGAACGAGGTACCACTCATCGAAGAGCACTTTGCCCAATTTGCTGAGCGACTCCCCGACGAGCTTCGCCGTCAGCTCACGATCCTGGAGAAACGGCTCGGGTAATGAGCTGGCCTGCGACTTCTTCGGCTGCCGGGAGAGAACACTCCTTCCAGAGGGTGTCGAGGCAGCCACATTTGACGAATTCGCAGGGTGGCGACGCATCCGGGACCTGATCTACTGCCCCGACCACGGGCCGCTCCGGTATTGCGGGGCGGAGTGGGAACCAAGTCGGTTGGCGACGAATCTCCGTCGAACGCCTGTTTTAGGGTCCAAAGCCCCTATCCATGGTCCGCTCGGCCCGTCACAGTTTCAGTGGGCAGTGGTGTCTAAAGAAGCACCGTGACCACAGGCGAGAGGAGCCGGCACCGTGGAGTTCACCCCGTACAGCCCCGACATGGAGTTTACCGACATCGGGCACCCGGTCTTCGACTGCGACTTCCACTTCTACGAAACCGCCGAGTCCTTCACCCGCTACCTGCCCAAGGAGTACGCCGGGCTGTTGCGTCTGGCGAGCATCGACGGGCGCACCAAGATGATCGTGCGGGGCCGGGTGTCCGACTACATCCCCAATCCCACGTTCGAGGTCGTGGCCGCACCGGGCTCGGGCTTCGAGTACTTCTCTGGCCGCAACACGGAAGGCAAGAGCTTCCGAGAGATCGTGAAACCGATGCGGGCCATCCCCGAATTCACCAATCGGGAGGCACGGATGGCGCTCATCGACCGCATGCACATCCAGGCGATCGTGAACTTCCCCACCCTCGCCTCGACGATCGAGGTCAACTTCATGGACGACCCAGTCGCCACCCAGGTCCTGATTCACGCCTTCAACGAGTGGATGTACGACGACTGGGGTTTCGACTTCGGCGGGCGCATTTACTCCACGCCGGTCATGAACCTCGCAACCGCAGAGGGAGCGGTGAGGGAGCTCGAGTGGGCGCTCGAGCGTGGTGCCAAGACCGTGCTCGTCCGCCCGGCACCCGTGGCCGGGTATCGCGGATCGAAGTCGCCGTTCCTCCCCGAGCTCGATCCATTCTGGGCCCGGATCCAGGAAGCCGACATCCCGGTCATGTTCCACGCCTCGGACTCCGGTTACGCGAAGTACTCGAACGACTGGACCGGCGGGGACCGTGAGATGCGTCCGTTCGAGTACAACCTGTTCGAATCGATGTCCCAGACCCACCGCCCGATCATCGACACGGTCTTTTCGGCCGTCGGTCACGGGATGCTGTCGCGGTTCCCGAACGTGCGGATCGCCACCATTGAATGCGGCAGTGCATGGATCACCCAGGTGGTGGAGACGATGAAGATCCAATACGGAAAGACGCCGCAGCTGTTCGCCGAGCATCCCCTGGACGTGCTGAAGCGGTCGCTCTACATCGCCCCCTACTGGGAGGACCCGCTCGAGCCGCTCGCCGACGCGATCGGGTTCGACCACATCCTCTTCAACTCGGACTGGCCCCATCCCGAGGGGATCGCCGATCCGAACGAGTACGCCGTGTATATCCGCGACGAGCTCGGCTTGCCCGAAGCCGACGTCGCCAAGGTGATGGGTGAGAACATGTTCGCCCTCATGGGCGTAGCCGCCTGAGGCGCTCGGCGCCACGAACGCCGTCCAGCAGGGCCGACGCTCTCGTCCGGCTCCGCAATTCTTGGGACCGCCCTTCGACTCGAAGAGCCGCTCCAAGTCAGGCCATCGGCGTCCGCGTTACTGCGGGATGCTCCGCGGTTTGCGGGGCCGCGGCAGTTCAGCGGCATACTCCTCTCAACCTGGCGGCGCCACCAAAGTGTTTGCCCTGGCGACAGCCCCGAACCACGATGCGCTGGGTTTGGCATGGCGGGCGAACGTCGTCCGATCGACGCTGTGGAGCCCGAACTTGGGTCTGAACCCGTGGGACCATTCGAAGTTATCGAGCAAACTCCACACGAAGTACCCACGTATGTCCACGCCATCATCGAGAGCGCGCCGCACTCCACGCAAGACTTCGGCAAGGTAGGTGATGCGCTCGGCGTCGTCGTCGGTGGCGATGCCACTCTCCGTCAGGAGCACCGGCACACCGGTCATCGCAGCGGCTCGCCGGGCGCAGTGCTCGACTCCCTGCGGCCAGTACTCGTATCCCATTTGGGTTGTGGGCACCTCCGGGTCGTTGGGAGCCTGGCCCTCGGGACCGAAGTGCACACGCGAGTAGCACTGGACACCGATGAAATCGTCGTCCTCGGTCGCCCGAAAGAACGTGGCTTCCAGAATCTCGCTGGCCGCTTCGAGGACGCTCTCGCCGCCCGGTTCTGCCACCATCTCGTCCATGGACAACGTCAGGCCTACGGGAAAGTTGCCAGGTCCCGATCGCAGGGCGTCGACGCCCAGGCGGTGCGCTCGCACCATGGTCTCGTTAATCGCCAGGTGGCGGGCGAAGGTGTCCTTCACCCCGGGCGAGGAGGACCCAAGGTCGTAGCCCCTGACGCCGATGAGGTTGAGTTCGTTTATCGTGCAGGCCCAGCCGATGAGGTCGCCGAGATGAGCTCCGGCCCGGGTCACGAAGCGGGCAAATGTCTCTGGCGCGTCCGCGGCCTCCCACCCGCCGCGCCCGGTGAGCCAGGCCGGGGTCGTGAAATGGTGGAAGGTCACCACGGGAGCAATGTCCCGTTCCAGGCACGCCGCGCAGATCCGGCGGTAGTAGTCCATTGCGGCAATGGAGAACTCGCCTTCGGCAGGCTCGATTCGACTCCACTCGAGTGAGAACCGGTAGGCACCGAGCCCCATGCCTGCAACGAGATCGATATCCTCGGGCCAGCGATGCAACGAATCACAGGCGTCCCCGCTCGACTCGGTGTAGTCGGAGCTGGGGTCGTGTTCTCGTGTCCACGAGTCGTTGTTGACGTTGCCACCCTCGACCTGATGAGCTGCGGTCGCCGCGCCCCAGAGGAATCCCTCGGGGAAGCTGAAGTCCTCCGTAGGGGTGTCGACTCCATGCACGACCGGTCACTCTAGTGCTCGACGGGTGTTGTCGGTCCCGGCTTGTGAGGAGCGTCGTGACACGATCTGAGGGTGCTGCATTGTCAGCCGTTCCCATTGGCGGCAGAATCGCGGAATGCTCACTCGGTCGTCCGGAATCCTGAGTCTCCGTTCCGATCCCGTCCCCGCTCCGGCTGAGCGCCTCCAGTCGGATGGATACGTAGTACTCGACGGTGTCTTCGTGGAAGAGGAGATCGCAGCGCTCTGTGCCGATGTCGAACGGGTCTTCGGGGAGTACCCACCCG
Organism: uncultured Acidimicrobiaceae bacterium; assembly: GCA_963753905.1. GTDB lineage: Bacteria > Actinomycetota > Acidimicrobiia > Acidimicrobiales > RAAP-2 > Bog-756. Next base: position 1,805,235 of record CAVWDZ010000001.1, read on the forward strand.
ATGAGCGTGGAGATTCCCCCGAGCAATCGGCCCCATTTCGCTACGAGATGCTCAATCGCAGCGGCGTTGTGCAGCGCGCCGTCGGCCACCCTCGGATCCTCGAGGTGGTCGAGCCCCTGTTGGGAGAGGACTGCCACATCATCGCCAATACCGCCTGGTGGCAACAGTCGGGAGAGAACGACCACCTCGGGCGCTTCTGGCATATCGACGGAGGTCCGCATGTCCCTCGTGATCCCAGTGTCTCCTGGGACCCCCGGATCCCCTATCCCGTGTTCGCCATCGCTGCACACCTGTATCTCTGGGACTGCCCAATCGAGGCCGGCCCGACCGGATTGATTCCCGGAAGTCACGCCTCAGGACAGGCACCACCGATGGAACAGCTCGCCGACGACGACCTCGTGTGGAACGGCCAGGGCGCCGTTCCCATCGTGGCCCGGGCAGGAGACGTTGCCCTCTTTGTCTCGGACATATGGCACAGGCGGATGCCACCTGAGTCCGGAGATCCTGGACGGATGTTCGTCCAGTGCCACTACGGGCGTCGCGATATCGCCCAACGAATCCGACCGACGTCCTCGGTCAACCACCTCTCGGCGGAAGCGTTGGCGCGTGCCCGGACGCCAAGAGAGAGAACACTCGTCGGCTGCCACCCACTGGGATTCTACGACGGCTGACCCATCTCCCTGGGGTACCGAGCCGGTCCGGAATGAACCGGGTCTGGCGGGCATCACCGAGGAAGCGGAGCGCGGCATTGGCGGAGCCACAGGCGACGAACACGGCCTGCGTCACACCGGCCCATTCCTGTTCCCCGTCACCCCGGGGCGGATGCGACGTCGGACCAGCCGGATGGCCGCTGCCCGCCGGGATCGTCAACCAGCGGGCAATGGTGCGTAGGGCTGAACGGAGACCCAGCACGTTGCCGGCGGAGGTTGGCCTGCGGTCGGCTTGCACAGGAGAGGCGACGGCGGCGAGTTGACGCGCAATTTGACCACCTGATACTGGGTGGGCCCGTACCGCTTGTCCGGCCCGTAGCTGAGGACATTCGCCCAGGTGCCCGGGAAGTCGGTGATCTTGGACATGGCGGTGACGAAGGTGCGCCTGTTGAGAACGGGTCCGGCATCTTTGGCTGCAGTGGCGAAGAGTGCGATGACTTCGCACCAGCCGGCTACCGGGCCCTGCTCCTCGATGACGTCGTTCATGTTCCCCGGCGGTATCTGGGGATAGGCCTTGTGCCAGACGGTCCAGCACTTGCGCACCCCGGTGTTGTAGCCGCCTTGGCTCTCCGGGCGGGGGCCGTCAACGCCTCCGAGCGTCTCGGTTGTCAGGCCCTCCTGACCGTTGAGCGCGTTCTTGTAGGGGATGGGGATGAGTCCGAGTGCCGACTCGATGCTCTCCTCGTAGTCGCTCAGGAGGAGCTTGGGGTAGTACTGCTGGTCGGTCTCGGCCTGGAGCACCGGGAAGAACACATTGAACGGGATGAGGGGGATCACGGAGGTGATTCCGGCGCTGCGCAGTTGCTGGATGACGAGCGGAGCCTGACTGTCGGTGGTCGCCGTCTCCGTGGGGTCAGAGGCGATCGTCTCGACCACCGGGGTCACACCGGCTGCGCGGAGGTCTGGCAGGAGATAGCTGTTGAGGGCCAACTGGTCCGAGGCCCTGTCCCCGGCGATCACCCCCACTTTTCGGGTCTTCCCGAGCAGACCCGAGTCGATGCCCCACCCGACCACCGCCTTCAGGATCGCCGCCTGATCGGGTCCCGTCCACCACAGGTACGGCGAGCCCTGATCGGTCCAGTCGGTGACCGTGGTCCACTGGCCGAGGAACGGGGTGCGCCCCTCTTGAGTGATGCAGAGCTCGTTGTCACCGGTCCACGCCCCGATCCCGTCGAGCACCGCGAACGCGGCCGGCGAGCCTTCGGTCCAGGTCTTGCAGAGCGCCCGCATGACCGCCTCGTTGGTCGGGTCGAAGGGGGTGATGATCGGGTTGATCTTGCGTCCGTCGATCCCCCCGTGGTCGTTGATCTGCTCGACGAAGAGGTTGATGGCCTTCTGCTGTTCGCCGTACTCGGCGTCCGCAGCAAAGCCTTCCTCTCCTGCCAGGGAATTGAGGGACACGACGGGAAAAACCACATTGATGGTGTGGGTGGTGACCCCCCGGGCGGAGGTGCTGGCCGAGCTAACCGGAGAGGGTCCGGCGCCGCCCGAGCCATCGTTGGTCTGGGCGACGGTCGATGTCGTGGCGGAGGAGCCCGACGGCGCGGTGGCCACCCAGAAGCTGACGCCGACGATGACCGCAGCGATCAGAACCACCGTTCGGACCTGGGTGGCGCGGGGGCGCCGGACAAAATGGCCCCACGACCGGGCCAGCACTCCCAGCGGGTTCCACCGGGTCTGTCCGGTCATCCGCATGCTCGGTCACGCTTCGGCTGCATCGCCCGCACGCTCAGCATGACGCGCAGCGGCCTTCACAGCTTTCGCCTCTCAACGGCGCCACTTTCGCCAGTCGAAGCTCCACAGCCCACGCATCGCTAGTTGTTCTCCCGTTCAATGCCACTCGTCATAGTGTGGCGGGCATGGCAGCCCGTCGCGTCGCAATCGTTCCGCACACTCACTGGGACCGTGAGTGGTACAAGCCCTACCAGGAGTTTCGCCTGAATCTGGTCGACATGTTCGACAGCCTTCTGGTTTTGCTCGAATCCGACGACAGCTATCCCTACTTCATGCTGGACGGACAGATGGCCGTCGTCGACGACTACCTCGAGGTGCGGCCCGAGGACGAAGAGCGCATTCGGGCGTTGGCAACGGCCGGGCGCATCGGCATGGGACCCTGGTACATCCTGATGGACGAGTTCCTGACCTCGGGCGAGACCATCATCCGTAACCTGCAGATGGGTCTCCGCCGCGCTGCGGCCTTTGGTGGCGCCATGGACGTCGGCTACCTGCCCGACATGTTCGGTCACATCGCGCAGATGCCGCAGATCCTCCGACTGGCCGGATTCACCAACGCGGTTGTCTGGCGGGGGGTGCCGTCCACGGTCACCAAGAGTGGATTCCTTTGGGAAGCGCCCGATGGGTCCACCGTGCGGGCCGAATATCTTCACGATGGCTACAGCAACGGGGCCACCCTCCCGGACGATGCCAAAAGACTCGTGCAGCGTCTGGCCAACCATCTCGAAGAAGTCGGGGATCTGCTCATCGATGACCTGTTGTGCATGAACGGCTCTGACCACCTCATGCCGCAGCCTTGGTTGGGCCGGGTCGTGGCCGAGGCCAACGACCTCCAAGACGGGTTGTTCTTCGATGTCACATCCCTTCCCAAGTACCTGGCCACCGCACCGACAACAGGTCTGGAGCGCTGGGAAGGAGAACTCCGCTCGGGCTTCCGCGCCGACATGCTGATGGGTGTCACTTCGAACCGGGTCGACGTAAAGCGCATGGGAGGATCGGCGGTGCGCGAACTGGAGCGAAGGGCGGAACCTCTGGCCGCGCTCTTCCAGACGGCGTCGGAGTGGCCAAAGCGTCAGCTCGAGCTGGCCTGGACGGAAATCGTACGCAACTCGGCCCACGACTCCATCTGCGCCTGCTCGGTCGACGATGTCGTCGATGCCGTCATGCACCGCTACGCCGAAGCGCGCACTATCGCCAAGGGAGTTGCTGATCGGGCCACCAAATCGTTGGCGCAAACGCTGGCTGAGCCCGGGTCCTACGTGCTCAACCCGGCCCAGCGGACCCGTTCGGGAGTCGTCGAATTGGTGGTCGGGGCTGTCGAACCACCGAGCGTGGACGTGCAGGTGCTGTCGGAACGCACCGGCGATCCGAATGGGATGGTGCTCGATGCCGACACGGTCCGCACCATCTTGGGGATGCTCCAGAGTCCGCAGATCGAGCACGACTCCTGGTTGCAGGACATCGTCATCGAAGAGGACGAGGAGTGCATCGACATCACCTTCTCCGTGGGACCCGATGAGCGCTACGACGCACCCATTGCCCAAGCCAAGCGGGACATCTACGCTCGCATGGGGGCACGGCCCGATGCCGTGATCCGGTTGGGTCTGAACCAGCCGTCCATTCGGCGCATCGCTGCCCGTGTGGCCGAGGTGCCCGGCTACGGATGGCAGCCGTTCGAACCGATGGCATTGACCCACCCGGTCGTAGCCAGCGTATCCGGAGAGTCGGTATCGCTCTCCAATGGTCTCGTGGCGGTCGACGTTGACAAGATGCTCGGCTCGTTTTCCCTCAACGGACGGGCAGGCTTTGGCCAGCTGGTCGATGGCGGGGACTTCGGTGACTCGTACAACTATTCCCCTCCTCGCAGGGACACCATCGTGGACACCCCGAGCGCAGTGGCGGTCCGCCTTGCTGAGCAAGGACCAGTGCGCGCACAGGTGGTGATCACGGCCAGCTACCTTTGGCCTGATCACGTCGACGGCAGCTCGCAGACCCGAGTCGGGGAGCAAACCGCGGTGGTCGAGACTTCACTCGAACTCAGAGCGGACGAGCCAGCCGTACGGGTGACCACGTCGTTCGTCAATCCGAGTCGCGACCACCGACTCCGAGTGCATCTACCACTGCCCGAACCAGCCCGAACGTCGCAGGCGGAATGCGCTTTCGCCGTGATCGAGAGGGGACTCACGGCCGAGGGCCGCCCGGAGGAATTCGGCCTGCCTACGGCCCCGGCCCGTCGCTTCGTGTCAGCGGGGAACCTGACCGTCGTCCACGATGGCGTTTGCGAGTACGAGCTCATCGACATCGCGGCCACCCCCCTTGGCGATGCCGCTTCCACGATCGCGTTGACAGTGCTTCGCTCGACCGGAATGTTGTCCCGGGCTGGGATGGCATATCGACCATTCCCGGCCGGCCCCGTGACCCCGGTCGAGGGACTCCAGATGGCCGGACGGCCGATCTCGCTGCAATACGCACTGGCGGTCGGCGTCGACGACCCCTATGCCCTTGCCGACGACATTCTCCTGCCGATGGAGGTGTTGGCCAGCTCGGGCGGAGGCACTCGTCCATCGACCGGGAGCATGCTGCACATCAGCGGCGCCGAGGTGAGCGCCGTTCGCCGGGATGGCGGCGTGCACGAGGTCAGGGTCTTCAACCCTGGATCTGCACCGACAACGGTCACCATCGACGGACGGGCCGGCTGGCTGGTCGATCTGCGTGGCTATCCCGAGAGACCGTTCGAGGATTCCTTCGAGCTTCGCCCGTTCGAGATCGCCACCGCCCGGCTGCACAGCACCTAAGGCCGAATAGCCGATGCTCGTCAGCACTGGCGACATCTTCGGCGGGTTCTGCTCCCAGTGGACTCGCCTGAGCCGTTCAGAAGCCGGCCGGAGGACTAGAACAGGGACGGGTGGGCGCCCAATATGTCTGATCCCTTTCCGGCTTGGACATCGCAGCTTGCCGGGCACAGGTCGAGGCTGGCTGGGGGCTCCTAACCGATGAACTGCAGCGCGCCGTCTCGAACACTGCCGATTTGCCCTCGGATCAGCCGCAGGCGGTGTTGGCTGTGGACGGTGATGAGTTCACCGCACTAATGGCATAGTTGCTCTGCCCACGGCCCGTCCAAATATGGTCGTCACAGGGCGTTGTCGGAATGAGCAAAGGAAGGTCGAAGGTGGCGAAGGAAATCCCCGGGACATTACTGCTCGACTCTGAGGTCCTCGACGATCCCTACCCCTTCTACCGCCGCCTGCGCGATGAAGCGCCGGTATGGGGGGTTTCCGGTAGCGAGGTGTTCACTGTGAGCACCTTCGAACTCATCTCCGAGGCGGCAGGCCGGGTCGAAGACTTCTCATCGAACATGAAGTGCCTGCTCTATCGCGATGATGCGGGGTTGCCCGGTCGGTTGGACTTCGGAGATGGGGGCCAAGCGCTGGCAACCGCCGACCCTCCACTGCATGCGATCCACCGCAATGCGGTCTTTCCCGAACTGGTCGCAAAGAGGATGGAGGCGCTGGAGCCCGACATTGTTGAGCTTGCTGAGAGTCTGGTCAGTCGAGCGCTGAATGCTGGGGACGTTGAGTTCATGACAGCCATCGGCAATATCGTGCCGATCACCATGATCAGCCGCCTGGTCGGCTTCCGGAACAGCAACCTCGACGAACTCTGGACGTCGGCCGTCAATGGGACACGGTTGGTGGGGTCCACTCTTGCCCTCGACGACCTGATCGCGACCGCTTCAAGCATGGATGGGATCCTGGTTTGGATTGCGGGACAGGTGTCGGTCGCGTTGGAGGAGCCGAGTGACGATCTCCTGGGAACCGTTGCAGCTGCGGTCAAAGACGGTGCGTTGTCCGAACCCGAGGCGATCGGCATCCTGACGACGCTGTTGAGCGCCGGGGGGGAGACAACCACCAGTCTCCTCGGCAATGCGGTCCGTATGTTGGCTGAGCGACCAGAGCTCCAAGAACATCTTCGTCGGAACCCCGACCAGATCGCTACGTTTGCAGAGGAGGCGCTCCGTATCGAATCCCCCTTCCGCTACATGATGCGCTTTGTCCCAAAGGACACCACGCTCGGCGGTGCATCCATCCCGGCGGGTTCAACCGTCCTTCTGCTGTGGGGGTCCGCCAATCGAGACCCGGCGGAGTTCGACCACCCCGACGAGATTGACCTGGAGCGTCGCATTCCACGACGTCACGTGGCCTTTGGGCGCGGTATCCACCATTGTGTCGGGGCTCCTCTTGCGCGAGTCGAAGCTCGAACTGTTCTGACGGTTCTGCTGGAGCGCACCAAGAACATCAGCCTGCAGCCTGACCATGCGCCCAGCTGGGTCAGAAGCCTCTTGGTCCGACGCCACGAAGAATTACCGGTGCGACTTGACGCCAGGTAGCAGATGCCAGAGCCTGTGGGCTTTGCTGACGACGGGGCGGCTCGTCAGGGAAGGAGAACGATTTTTCCGAGGGTATGGCGCCGCTCCAGTTCCGCGTAGGCCTCTCGGACCTGATCGAGCGGGAAGGTCGCTGCGATCGGCACCTCGATGCGTCCTTCGGCGACAAGGTTGGCCACTTCGCCGAGGACCTCAGGGGTGGAGGCAGTTGAGCTTCCCTCTGACTTGACACCGTATTCCTGTGCGGCTTGGAACGCGATAATGGTCTCGATCCGATCACGTGGCACCCCGAGGTCGATGGCGAGGCGGATGTAGTCGTCCCCGAAGGTGTCGATGAAGGCGTCGACGCCCTCCGGGGCCAGCGCTTTGATGCGATCGATCAGGCCCTCCCCGTATGCCACGGGTCTGACGCCCACTGAGGTCAACCACGGATGGTGGGGCTCTGAAGCGATGCCGATGACATCCGCCCCACGGAGCCTGAGCAGCTGGACCACGAGCGATCCGACTCCACCTGCGGCCCCCGAGACAACCACCGTGTCGTTCGCATGCGGGTTCACCGCTCGAACGGCGGCGAAGGCTGTGACCCCGGCGACAAAGAGGGATCCTGCCGCTTCCCATGACATTGAGGCCGGCTTGGCGATGAGGTGATCCGCCGGGACGACGACGAAGGTCGCCTGGCTGGACCGGCGGTCGGACCAGCCGAGCACCTCGTCTCCCACCGTGAATCCGTCGACGCCGTCCCCGAGTTCGGCCACGACACCTGCGAAGTCGGTCCCTTGCCCAGAAGGGAACGTGGCCGGGAAGACCGCCTCCATACGGCCCTCGCGGATCGCCGCCTCTCCTGGGTTGAGTCCGGCCGTCCGAACGGCGACCAACAGCTCACCGGGAGGCGGGACCGGCCGCTCGACCTCGGCGACGTACAGGACGTCCCGCCCCCCGTAATGGTCGAATCTCACTGCAGTGGGCATCGTGTCGCTCCCAACCTTGGCGGTCTTCGCATCGTACCGGTGTGGTCGCGAGCCACCTCATCGGGATCGGTCTGCGGAAGCGATCCGCCACACCCGTCATAGGCTCCGTGACGGACCCGGTTCGGATTCCGACCGGCGCGAGTGTTTTGCAGCGCTTCCCAGGAGGTGGGGATGATGCAGTTCGGTTCTGTCGGTTTACTTCATCCCGGCGAGATGGGCGCCGCCGTCGGAGCTGTCCTGGCCGGCGACCATCGGGTGTGGTGGGCCTCCTCCGGCCGAAGCGCAGCGTCCGCCCGTCGAGCATCCGCTGCCGGGCTCACCGACGTCGGCTCGGTCGAAGCCATCCGAGACGGATGTGAGCTCATCATCTCCATCTGCCCGCCCGAGGCCGCACGTGATGTCGCGCTGGAGATGTCAGGCTTTCAGGGCGTCTATCTCGACGCCAACGCCATTGCCCCGGCTACGGCTCGCGAAGTGGCGGCTCAGATCGAGGCAGGGGGCGGTCGCTACCTGGACGGCGGAATCATCGGCGCCCCGCCCACCGCTGGCTCGCCTGGCACCCGCCTCTACCTGTCCGGACCCGATGGCCCGAAGGTCTCCCAGCTCTTCGCGGGGACCGCGGTGGATGCCCGTGTGCTTTCCGATGGCCCGACTGCCGCGTCGGCACTCAAAATGTGCTTCGCAGCGTGGACCAAGGGGACGATCGCCCTCTTGCTCGACATTCGGGCCCTCGCCGAGACACTCGGGGAAACAGAGGCACTCCTCGCCGAGTGGGCTGGTTCCATGCCTGACCTCCAGGACCGCTCCCTGTTGGCCGCACAGCAGGCGGTCACCAAAGGGTGGCGCTGGCGTGCGGAGATGGAGGAGATTGCCCGGACATTTCGAGACGCCGGATTGCCGGACGGATTCCACAGAGCCGCCGCCGAGATCTACGGAGCCCCCATCCGTGACGAGGAGGCGACAAGCGTACCGAGCACCCTGGACAAAGCTATCGAGGCGCTGCGCGGACGGACAGGCCCACCCGCCAATTGAGCGAGCGGCCTGGGCGCTGGCAGGGATCGCTGGGCTGTCGACCGAGGTCCGACCTCCGGGGTGGGTTCAGGGCCTCGGCCTGCGGGTAGAGAGGTGCATGGGCAGGCGGGCAGTCGGGCGTGAACCCCGCCAGGCGGGGCCGGGGCGAATAATGGAGCTGGCTGGGGTACCTGATGCGCGCGGCGGGTTCCCCCGGAGGGACATCTTGCAACCACGCAAACCGGGAAACCAGAGCGGTCATACACTCAATTCTCGGGCCTTGGCAGCCATTGCCGAGGCGGCACGTCGGTCCCGCGATACGGGGTCGGCCCGGAGCCACGCCCGGGCCAGTGGGAAGTGCTCGGTTTGCACGGACCTGGCGGCGAAGCGATGACCGAACCCGCTCCACCGCACCCCGGGGCGACCACGTCGCACCGGGACTCGGCGGGTCGGGGCCGGAGGAAGACCCCCGCCTGGCCTGGCCGCGATTCGGGCGCTCCGGCAGCCCCGGTGGGTGCACCACCGGCCGGCTCAGCTGTCTTGGCCCAATCTCCCGCTGTCGCACTCCGACGCCGCGTCCGACCATCGGGCTCGGGTGAACGCCGGCTGCGTTGGGCGGTCAGCATCGCCTTCGGTGTCCTGGTCGTAGTGGTGGCTGCCTCCATCGGTACGTTGAACGATGGTGGGCACCAGCCCGGTGGTCAGGCGACAGCGACCACCGGATCCCCCCGCGCCGCGACCGGCACGGCACCCGGTGGTTCGACGGGCACAGCGACCACCGGATCCCCCCGCGCCGCGACCGGCACGGCACCCGGTGCTTCGACGGGCACGGCGCCAGGACATGGTGCGGTGTCGTCCACGTCCACCTCGACGACGCTGGCGGAGCCCGGTGGACCTCCCGCCCTTTCGAAACTGGCTCCGGCAAGCGGTCAGGCCGGCCAGACGGTGACGGTGACCGGGTCCAATTTCTTGAGCTCCTCCGGCCAGATCAACGCACGGGTCGGCGGCGCCATAGCGCCGGTGGCCTGTCCTGATCAGACCACCTGTACCGTTGTCGTCCCTCCAGACCCGGCGCCCACACCTTCCACCCCGGTAACCATCACCACCGACTCGGGGACGTCGAATCCCCTCGTCTTCACCTACAAGTGATGCTCGGGCACCGTGACACTGCGAGACCACCGTGGCATGAGGTGCGATATTGACTGAGCCTCGAGGGAATAGTTCCGTCAGGACGTGATCTCCGGTGCCTGGTCCCAGCTACATTTTTGACAGACGGAAGGTGTGTCTCACTCGGATGTGGGGTTCTCGGATGAACGGCGTCAGGACCATGAGTCGCAGAGACCACTCGTCCGGGACGGACGGCAACGGGGGCGGAGCGAACGGGTCCCGGTCACTCGCCCTCGCGACCCTTCTCTTTGTCCTCTTCCTGACGTTCCTCGACAACACCATCGTGACGGTGGTGTTGGCCCAGGTCCAAAGCGACCTCCATGCCTCGGTGAGCCAACTGCAGTGGGTGGTGAACGGCTACGCCCTCACCTTTGCCGCCCTGATGCTGAGTTTCGGCACCGTCGGGGACCTGTTCGGACGCAAGAAGGTCATGCTCGCCGGGGTTGCCGTGTTCTGTGCGGGGTCGGTGATTGCCGCCGTCGCCCCCACGACCGACATCCTGATCGCCGGGAGAGTCGTCATGGGGATCGGTGCCGCCGCCTCCGAGCCGGGCACGCTGTCGATGATCCGGCATCTCTACCCTGACCGGGCACAACGGGCCCGTTCCCTCGGCATCTGGGCCGCGGTGTCGAGTCTCGGACTGGCCCTCGGCCCGCTGATCGGTAGCCTCCTGGTCTACGGCTGGTCGTGGCGGGCCATCTTCTGGTTCAACGTCTTCTTCGGTGCGCTGGCGTTCATCAGTGCGGCTCTCGTGATCCCAGAAAGCTCGGATCCGGTCAGGGCCCGATTCGACATACCAGGGTTTCTGCTCGGAGCTCTCGCGCTCGGGTCGCTCACCTTCGCCATCATCCTCGGTGAGACGGCGGGCTACCGGACCTGGTGGATCGACCTGCTCTTCTTCTTCGCCCTGGCCGCAGCCATCTCCTTCGTCCTCGCCGAGCTCCACGCGGAGAACCCGGTACTCAACGTCCGCTACTTCAAGATACCCACGTTCGCATCGTCCAACATCGTCGCCTTCACCGTGTACTTCGGGACCTTCGCGATCTTTTTCATGGTCGCGCTCTATCTCCAGGTGGTCGGATCCAACTCCCCCTTGGGCCTGGCCTTGAACTTCCTTCCTCTGGCCGTAGGGATGGTTGCGGCTTCGCTACTCACGGGTCGCTGGGTCGCCATATGGGGCCCCAGGATCCCGATGGCCACCGGCTGTCTGCTGGGCGGCATCGGGATACTCTTCACCAACGCCAACATCTCCCCGAATGCCGGCATCGGCCAGATCGGCTGGTCCATGTTCCTCGCAGGTGTCGGAGTGGGTATGGCCATGGTGCCGATCACCTCGGGCGCGCTCGGCTCGGTCCCGGCCGAGCACTCGGGAATGGCCGCATCCGCCGCCAACACGTTTCGGGAGCTCGGTGCCGTCGTCGGCGTCGCCGTCCTCGGCTCGATCGTCAACGGTCAGCTGACGGTCAACCTGGTACAGAAGCTCACCGCGATCGGTATCCCGAAGGCCTACCAATCGCTCGTCGTTTCCGCCGTGACCACCGGCACCTACCAGGGAGAGGCGAAGTCGGCCGCGACAAAGAGCCCTGCCATTGCGCACATCGTCAACGAGGTGGTCTCCGCCGCCTACGGGGCGTTTCGACACGGTCTGAATGTCTCGCTCAACATCGCCGGCGCCCTGCTCCTTGCCTCGTCCGTTCTGGCGCTGGCCACTGTCTATGGGCGCAGAGTCCACCTCGAGCGAGTCGACTCGGACGAAGGGCATCTTCTCCATACTTCTCTGAAAGCCTTCACGACCAACCTCCACAAGGACGGATGACCCGCACCTCCGGGTCATCGTCACGTCACACGACGGAAGCTACGGGTGCCGTCTGGATCCTCACGAGCTCAGCGAACCCGGCGCCGACGCTGACCACGGCGAGGGCAAGGGTCACGAAGGCGTCGACGGCATCATTGGCGGGATGCAGCGCCACGAAGAAGGCCGCCCCTGCGGACCAGGCCAGCGACCGGTAGGGGGATCGGCGGGCCACCAGGTCGAGCATGAAGAAGAACACGCTGGTCGCGAGCAGATAGTACGGAAAGATGACCGACTCGAACACGAGCCGACTGCCCACACAGGCGAGGGCCAATGCCACGAGCGCTTCCGGTCGACCCAGCGAGCGGCCGAGCCGGTGCGCCGCCCAGATGCTTGCCGCCGCAGCGAAAGCCACCGGGGCATCGCGGGCCACGGCTGATGCCACGTTGCCGGTGACTCCAAGCAGGGTCAGGACCGTTGACCCCGCCGCCGCGCCGCCGGCGCTGAAACCACTCAGGTTGTCGAGCGTGGCTCGGGGGGCGGTCACCATGAACGGAAGGATGGCTGCCCCGAAAACGGCGACGGACGGAGCGACCAGGCGAACCCGGGCCCGGAGGTCGGGGGCTGCCGCGAGCGCCGGCAACAGGACGAGAATGGCGAATTGCTTGGTGATGAAGGCGAGTCCGAACAGAACCCCCGCCAACACCCATCTGCGCCTGAGAGTCTGGGCGAGACCACCGACGGCGAGGCCGAGGCTGAGGATGTCCTGAGGGTGGTAGAGCTGGACGATGGCGCTGCTGGCGGCGGGCAAGAATGCCAAGAACGCCAACAGCCCCGCTTGACGGCCGAGCGTGTCCGCGCCCGCGGCCCGAAGCAGTGCCAGGGCAGCAACAGCAAGGACGAGCCACGTGAACAAGCCGAGGACGCCCTGAGCGCGGTACCACGGCGGCAGAGGGGGACCCACCGCTCCGTCGGCGAGTCGGGCGCGCGACCCGCACTCGTCCACGTCGGTGGCGAAGGTCGGATCCAGCCGGTAGGCGGACTCGAGACGGAGCGCGTCAGCTCGTGTGGGCGTGGTGCACCAGGTGGGAGAGCCGACGAGCGATCGGAACGCGGCGACGAGCGGAGCGGTCAGCAATGCGTACCCGGGAGGATTGGGCAAGGAATCATCGGAGGCAGCCGCCCCGAGCTGGCCGGTCGACAACTCCGATGTCACCGACGTCAAGGGAACGGTGTCGCCCCCCGAAGGGGGCCCCTGGCGCACGGTCACGATACCGACGAAGCACGCCGTCGCCGCGGCGAGCAGAAGCAGGCAGATGACCCTTCGCCGCAGGGGGCGGGGCGCACCGTCGCTCATGGCTTACGGGTCCGAGTCCCCGAGCGCCGCTCCATCGCGTTCCTCCACGTCCCGCATCTGATCGGTCACCATAGCGAGCCCGACAGCGGAGGCCGTGACTCCCGGAACAACCGGTCGTGTCGAACAGACTGTCTCGCGGTCGTGAGAAGCTATTGCGCGAGGAGGCCTCGTGCGCGTACATGCTGCCCTGTCCGGTGCCGGACACCGACCCGGTTGAGTCCGGGCCGGGTCGCGGCTGGATGCGATTTCGGGGTCCGTGGCCATGACGCTGACGGGAGACCCTCCGGCCGCGGGGGCGGCGATCCACGAGGTGGCGGCTGCGCCGGCACCGGCGACAGGCGGTGTGGGGACGCTCGCCGCCATCGTCATCGGCCTGATGGCGGGCTCGGTGTACCGACAGGGTGCCTTCTACCCCCTGGACGCCTTCGGGCTGGCAGTGGTGTCGGTGCCGCTGGCGGTGGCCGCATTCCCTCGAAACAGGGACCGGCACGGGGTCGCCGTCTCGCTGGCGCTCGGAGGCCTGATCCTCTGGTGGCTCATCCGGGCTCTCCTGGAACGGAGCCCGGTCGCCTTCCTGCCGCTGGGCGCTTCGCTGCTCGGCTTCCTGGCTGCATTCCTGGTCGTGAGGAGCCTGGCAACGAGAGACCGCTCTCGTGTGGCCATGGCGATCGTCGCCATCGGTGCCCTCACCGCGGCAGTCGGAGTGGTCGGGGTTCTCTTGCGGGTACACCCGCTGGCCCAACAGGCCGACGGCGTCTGGCAGCTGTCGACGACGCTCACCTACCCAGCGGGTGCAGCGGTCCTCTTCATCATCGCCCTCCTCGTCGCGATGTCCCTCGACTTGCACGCTCGGTTGCCGCGGGCAGCCCTCTGCCTGTGCCTCGCAGGCCTCATCGGCACCCGGAGCCACTGGGACCTCCTGGCATTGGCCTGCGGCGCCCTCGTCGTGCCAGTCCGGCGGTGGTCGGAGGCGTTGTGGCCGCTCGCCATGGGTTCGGTGGCAGGTCTGGTCGTGGTTGCCTCCTCCACCGGTCGGCGGCCGTCCTGGCTCATCGGTGCGGCCGTCGCCGTCGTGGTGGTGGCGTCGACACTGACCCGGCGCCCACCGCTCCCGGGTGCCCGGCGCGGGCTCTCAGCGGCGGGAGTCGTCATCGTGGCCGGGTTCACAGTCCTCCTCATGGTGCACCCTCCCGTCGGCCGCAACCCGGGCCAGCCCGCGGATCAGAACCAGACCCTGGCCTGGTCCGCCTCGACCGAAGCCTGGCGCTCGTCGGTGGTGACCGGCGTCGGACCGCCACGCCTGGACACCGCCCATGATGCCGTCGACACCTATCCCGGGTTCGTTCCGAACGGATACCTGACCATCACCGCAGACGCCGGGCTTCTCGGAGCCCTGTTGTTGCTGGGCGCGGGTGCAGCGGTGGTCGCCACCATCAGACGTCGGGATCTCCTCTCGTCGTGCGCCGCCGCTGCAGTGGTTGCGTTCGCCGTGGCGGGCTTCGTGGACTTCGACTGGCAACTCCCCACGCTGGCCCTCCTCGGTGGGTGCGTCGCAGGAATCGCCTCGGAACCTGCTGGTCCGGCGATCAGCCCGCCGACGACAACGGCCCGGTGGCGCCTCTCCCGCGTCCCGGCCGGCACTCTGGTCGTCGCCTGGGTCGTCGTGGTCGGCCTGGTCATGGCCGCGCAATTCCTCGTCGGTGCCACGCAAGAGGCCGGCGGTATACCCCGGGTACAGAGCGCGCCGCCGCCCCGAACCGCGACACCGGAGGACCCTGGCCGGCTCATCCTCACCGGACCGGATGCGACCGATCCCTTCATGCTCAAGATCGGTGCTCGCTACTACCTGTACACGGGCGAAGGGCTCAGCGTCATGAATGTCCCCCTGCGGATCGGCTCGCGGCCGGGGCGCTGGGGCAAACCCGTCGACGTGCTCCCCCGGCTTCCCAGTTGGGCCGAAGGCGGCCTCACGTGGGCACCCGACGTCCACCAGGTGGCGGGCGGATGGGCGCTCTACTTCACCGCCCTCCTCAGGGGGGTCACCCCCTACACCCACTGCATCGGCTCCGCCTTCGCCACGTCCCCGGCCGGCCCGTTCGTCCCGACCGATCACCCCTTCGTCTGCCAGTTGGACCACCGCGGCTCGATCGATCCGCGTGTCTTCGTCACCACGGGGAACCATCTCATCCTGCTGTGGAAGTCGGAGGACAACGCCAACCCGTCGGTCTCCGGCCCAGATCAGAACGGCTACACAGGCATCTATGCCCAGGACCTGAGTGCCAATGGGCGGGTGCTGCTCGGCCAACCCGTCAAGATCTTCGCTCCCTCGGAACCGTGGGAGGGGACGATCGTCGAAGCGCCCGACATGGTCGAGGCGTGGGGCACCTACTGGCTGTTCTTCTCCGGCAACTGGTACTACTCGACGTCGTACGGGATCGGGGTGGCGGCGTGCCAGAGCCCCTTCGGTCCGTGCTCGGACCCCGAGCCCGCTCCCTTCCTCGGCTCCAACCAGCAGGGCGCAGGCCCTGGTGAATCTTCCATCTTCCGGGATGGCCACAACATCTACATGCTCTACAACCCCTTCCGGGCCAACGATCCCGGACCCGACATCGCCCGGCCGGTCGCGATGACCCGCCTCGGGTTCACCCCCGAGGGACCGTACCTGGCAGCACCGTGAACGGCCACGGCCCGTGTCCGGGCTTCGGCCGTGTAGTACCTTGAGGCCAGGCGTACGCAGGTGTGCCTGGGCGGAACGGGGGTGGCAGCATGAAGCGCTGGAATCAGCGGGTGCGTCTCGGAGTGATGGCTGTGGCCAGCTTCGTGCTGTTGGTCACCGTACTCCCCCAAGTGGCATCCGGCCTCGGTCTCGGCCCGCTGGCCAACCGGCTGGCCAGTTCCGTGTCCTGCAGCAGCGGAAGCGTCGGCTCTTCCTCGAGCCAGTGCGGCCCTCAGGGCACGGTGACCGGCACGATCAAGGTGACCGGCGCGCCAAAGGGGTTCGTCGCCACGTACCCAGGAGCGGGTGCCTGCCCCTACACCGGTGGGACCGAGACCCTCTGCCCCAATCCTGCGTTCTCGTTCGCCACCAATGGGACCTACACCCTCTCGCTGGCCGTGGGGAAGTGGACGATCGCCGGGTTCTATGAGTCGAACGGGCTCAACGGAGCATTTCTCGGCACACCGGAAGTCGTGACCGTCGCCAAAGGAAAGACGATCACCAAGGACCTGACGGTCGCCTATCAGAAGCCGGCGGCAATCAAGGGATCGATCCGGATCACCGGCGTGCCCACCGGGATCTCCATCGACGAGCTCTCGGTGCTCCTCTGCCCGTCGTACGCCCCCTACAACGGCACCTCAGCGTCACTCACCTGCGTGAACGGATACGGCAACCAACAAGGCAACTCGTCACCGTACGCGGTCACCGGGCTGCCACCCGGTACATGGATTGCCTACCCGGGCTTCTGTTCTGAATTTGGATGCTTCACCAACGCCAAAGCCGGAAAGACGGTGACCCTCGTCGCGGGGGACACCGCCACCCTCGATTTGACCACACCCTTCGTTACCCCGGGCAACGGACTCCTCTCCGGGACGGTCACCGTCACCGGCGCCCCTTCCGGGTTTTCCGATCCGGTTGCCGTCTCGGCGTGTCAGGGTCCGAATTGCGAAACGTACTCGGTGTCGACCGGCAATACCTTCGTCCTGCTACTTCCGGTCGGCACCTGGAAGATCAACGGCCTCTACCTGGCGCCGCCGTTCTACAACGCAATCGCCGGTCCGACGAGGACGGTGACGATCACCGACAGTCACGAGACCACTCTCGATCTGACCGATCCGTACCAGGTGCTCGGAGTGGCCGCCGGTGCCCTCAGGGTCGTCGGGGTTCCGGCCGCTGTCTCGATCGAGAGTTACACCGTCCTCGCCTGTCCGGCCGCGGACCCCTGGACCGGAGGGGGGACGGCACCGGAGTGCGTCAACGAATACTCGGGACCTGGCGGATACGGATACGGAGTTGCCAACCCCGGCAGTCTGAGCAAGGTCTCCCATCCGTCCGCTGCGCCCATGGCTCAAGCCCAGGTCCCCTACGACGCCTACCGGCTTCCGACGCTCACCCCGGGCGTATGGATCCTGTATCCGGGCTATCAGACCGTGTTTGCCTCGTTCACCGATCCGGCGGGCACGAAGGTCACCATCGCAGCCGGAAAGACCACCACCAAAGGTCTCGCCATCCCCTACCAGTTCCCATCGGTCGGAGCCGTGGTCGGCACAGTGGACGTGATCGGTGCGCCCGCGGGCGGGTTCGTGGGCGGGTTCGAGGCCGGCGTCCAGGCCTGCAGCGCCCCACCGACCGCGACGTCCTGTCCCGGTCAACAGGATGGGTACGCCGTGTCGAATGGTCTCTACCAATTGCCGTTGTCCCCCGGAACCTGGTGGGTGTCCGGCTTTGTGGACGTCTACGGCAACGGGTACGGATCGGGTCAGTCGACCACCCTGCCCCGTAAAGTGTCGGTGACGGCCGATGTGCAAAAGACGGAGAACTTCACCGTGCTCGTTTCGCCGTAGTCGACGGAACAGTCTGGGCAACTGAAGTCCCGGTGACCAGGGAGTACCAGGGTCGAAAACCGGGCGCTCCCTCCCCTGCTACCTGTTCCGGACCACGTGGAACAGCCGGACGGCTCTGCCGCCCGTCGGACCATCGTTGATGAGAGGGGATCCTGAAATGCACAAGCGTATGGTGGGCCGTACGGCCATGATCGCCGGGGCGGCCCTGCTGGGGGTTGGCGCGTTGCTGATCCAGTACGCACCGCTCGCCTCCGCCTCCAAGGCAAGCACTGCTCGCCCGACGAGCCTGCCGGCCATCCGCCACGTGTTCGTCATCATGCTCGAGAACAACGGCTATGCCGCCACATTCGGCTCACCGACCAAGGACCCGTATCTCGCGACGACGTTGCCGGGCAAGGGTGCGCTGCTCGAGAACTACTACGGGATCGGGCACTACTCCAACGACAACTACGCGGCGTTCATCTCCGGTCAGCCGCCCAACAAGGACAACCAGGCGGACTGCATCGTCTCCGGCTATTCCAACTTCCCGTCGGGAGACGGCGAGACCGCCGGTATCCAGCAGGGAGCCGGTTGTGTCTTCCCTTCAGCGGTCAGCACCCTCACCAGCCAACTGAGTGCAAAGGGGTTCACGTGGAAGGGCTACGAGGAGGACATGGGCAACGATCCCACGCGTGACGGTGGCGTCACGCGTGCCCATCCGACGGTGGGAACCAAAGACCCGACCACGTCCGCGGTAGCGAGCGACGGGTACACGACCCGGCACAACCCGTTCATGTACTTCCATTCGATCATCGACAACTCGGCCGTCTGCAAGAAGGACGTGGTGCCGATGGGCAGCACGACCGGGAAGATGCCGACGGGGACACCGGCCGGGGTCACCGGCCTGGATACCGATCTCAAGTCCGTGGCGACCACTCCCAACTTCAGCTTCATCACCCCGAACCTGTGCGACGACGGCCACGACTATCCCTGCAAGAACACGACCGGTGCAGGGCAAGGCGGAGGCTCTGCAGTCGGTGACCTCAACAAGTGGCTCAGCACCTGGGTGCCGATCATCCAGGCGTCGGCTGCATATCGGGACAATGGGCTCATCGAGATCACCTTCGACGAAGCCGAAGAACCAACACTCGATACCACTGCCTGTTGTGGTGAGACCAATGGGCCGGCTGCCGACACCGGAGGAAATGGGATCAAGGGTCCCGGCGGTGGCGTCGTGGGTGCCGTCCTCCTTTCACCGTTCATCAAGGCAGGCACCGTGGTGACCAAGGACTACAACCACTACTCGTCGCTGGCGTCGATCGAGGATCTGTTCGGGCTGGCGCGCCTCGGCGAGGCAAAGACCGTCACCTCGAACTTCGACACGGGGATCTACAGCTCGTAGGCATCGCCGCATCGAACTCGGCGGCTCTGGGACCGCGAGCCGGGTCACGCGACCTTCGTTGACAAGTGAAGCCACGCTTGGCAGACTCTGCCATCCAAGCCGACGCCGGCCTGGCGCGGGCAAGGAGGACGCGGTGCAGCCAAGGGTGATCACCCGTAGGTCCTGGCGCATGGTCTGTGTCGTGGTGACACTCTTCGGCTTGGGTGTGGGAGTCGCCGCGTGTGGGACATCGGCCAGCTCGACGCAAACCACAGCAACAGTTCCCGCGGTGCCGGCGAGCGTCCCGCAGGTCACCGTCACCGGTCCGGTGACCGGCGGACAAGGCATCGACCTGCCTGGCACCACCAGCTTCGATCTGAGCAGCGTCGGCTACGAGCAAAACGAATACTTTCTGTCGGGCACCGCCACCGCCTACACAAGCACCTCACCCTTGACGTCCAACGGCCGCTGGACGGTCACCCCTGCCAGCACCGCACCGTACAAGACGCGGATGGTCGTCTACCGGCCGATCAACCCAAAGCGATTCGACGGAACGGTGATCGTGGAATGGCTCAACGTGAGCGGGGGTGTCGACGCAGCGGCGGCATGGTTGACAGACCACGTACAGATGATCCGCAGCGGAATGGTCTATGTCGGGGTGAGCGTTCAGGCGGCTGGCATCGAGGGATCCTCGGGTTCACTCGGGGCTTCCGCAGGCCAAGCCGGTGGGATCAAGGGGGCAGACCTGGCTCGTTACGGCTCTCTGAACACCCCGGGTGACAGCTACTCGTACAGCATGTACGAACAGGCCGGAGCTGCGATCCACCGCGACGCGGCCACCGTGCTCGCCGGGCTCAAGCCCCAGCGGGTACTCGCCCTCGGCGAGTCGCAATCCGCCTTTCGGCTGGTGACTTACATCGACGCGTTGCAACCCCAGTCACAAGGGGTCTACGACGGCTACTTCGTCTACAGCCGTGGCGGATCGGGTGCTGCCCTCTCCCAGGCACCTCAGGCCGCCATCACGCCTCCGACCCCAACCATCATCCGGACCGACCTCCGCGTTCCGGTCATGATGTTCGAAACCGAGGCAGACCTGCTCGTCCTCGGGTATCTCCCTGCCCGGCAAGCCCCGACCCGGTTCATCCGAGAGTGGGAAGTGGCGGGCACCGCGCACTACGACACCTACGGCCTGGTCGAGTCGATGACCGACAACGGGAACGGCACCGCGGATGTCAAGACGTTCGACACGATGATCACCCCTGTCTCCTCCTTCGACGGAGGAGCCATCAGCTGCCCAGTCCCCCTCAATGCCGGGGCACACACCTACGAGCTGCGGGCTGCGGTGGTCGCCCTCAACCGCTGGGTGACCACCGGCACGCCACCTCCCCAGTCGCCACGCCTTGCTGTGGCCAGTCCAACCGCGTTCGCGACCGATCAGAACGGTGAGTCGGTCGGTGGGATACGAACGCCCCAGGTCCAGGCGCCGATCGCCATCGTGAATGGGACCGGTGACACCTCCAGCGCCGGCGGTGGATTCTGCGGGCTGTTCGGGGCGACGATTCCGTTCAGTGCTGCAAAGATCGCTCAGCTCTATCCGACCCATGCCGTCTTCGCGACGAAGTGGGACCAAGCCGTCGCTGCGGATGTGGCGGACGGGTACCTCCTCCCGGCCGACGCCACCGTTCTCGACAGGGTCGCCCAGCAATCGACCATCGGGGGCTGACCGGGACGAGCGCTGTCGACGAGTGGATGCCATCCTCGACCCAGTCACTTTCTTCGTCGGGATGGAATCCGGTGATCGCTCGCTCCGCGAGCTGCACGACTCCCCACTCCTCACCGGGCCGGTGATCGCCCCCGGGGTGGGCCCCCGGGGCGTCAGCACCAGCAGGTTCGGATCGCGTTTGGCCCGCAGACTCGACATGCGTACCCTGTTGCTCATGGCCGCTGCGGCCACCGGCCTCGGGTTCTTGGTCCTTGCCAACCTTCCCGCGGGTGGGCACGACAGCCCCCTCTGCTCCGTGGGGTCGTCCTCGTGGGATCCAGGACCGCCGGCACCGTCTTCGGTACGACGGTGACCGCAGCCGGTGGCATGGCCGGCGTTGATCAGGGTCCGGTCGGAGGCGTGCTCGACCCGACCCGCCAGGTGGATGCCGCGCTCCTTCCGACACATCCGAGCGAACGACACAGATGAGGAGGACAGCATGAGAACAACCAGATTGGGTCGTACCGACCTGCTTGTGTCACGCGTCGCATTTGGTACCTGGCAGCTTGGGGGTGACTGGGGGGCCACGGACTCCGAGGAGGCCATTGCGGCCATCCGCCGCGCAGCGGATCACGGTGTGAACTTCTTCGATACCGCACAGGCCTATGGCTTCGGCGCCTCCGAGCGCCTCCTGGCTGAAGCGCTCCGGGGCCGGGTCCGTGACGAGGTGGTCATTGCCACGAAGGGAGGTCTCCGACCTGACGGTCCGGGTGTCGCCCGCGATGCGAGCGCGACATGGATCCGGACCGGACTCGAGGAGAGCTTGCGAGCCCTTGACACCGACTATGTCGATCTCTTCCAGGTTCATTGGCCCGATCCCAAGACGCCGTTCGAAGAGACCGCCGAAACACTGATCAAGCTGGTCGCAGACGGCAAGATCCTCCACGTCGGCGTGTCCAACTTCGACGTCGCACAGATCGAGGAATTCAGCGCCACGCTGCCCGTCGAAACCCTGCAGCCGCCCTACCACCTCTTCCATCGGGACATCGAAGCCGACGTCCTGCCCTTCACGGCAGCGAACGACATCGGGGTCTTGGTCTACGGACCCCTGGCTCACGGACTCCTGGGCGGTCACCTCCGACCCGACACCCGGTTCGCGCCGGACGATTGGCGATCGAAGAATGCGATGTTCCACGGTGCCTCCTACGAGCGGAATCTCCGGGCGGTCGGGCAGTTGCGGAGCCTCGCAACCGACCAGCTGGAGATCACATTGGCCCAGCTGGCAGTGGCGTGGACCTTGGCGAACCCGGCGATTGACGCCGCAATCGTCGGCACCCGCAACCCGAATCACGTCGACGAGGCCGTAGCCGCCGCGGACATCGACTTGAACGACGAGGTGATGCAACGAATCGAGCAGATCATGGTCGACAGCACACCCGTTGCCGGCCCTTCGCCCGAAGCCATGTGATCTGCAACACAGTGTCCGAAACCGAGGCCTGACGCTGGAAGAGTTCGAGCGAGAGAGGACCTCGTTCGTCCACCGAGGACGCGCCGGGCGCGCCGTCATGGAAGGAGCAGCACAATGACCGATTCGACACGAAGGACCGATCGGATGCCAACGGTGGCAGTCATCGGTACCGGCACCATGGGGTCGGCGATGGCCCAACGCCTCCTCGGTGCGGGAATGGACGTCGGAGTGTGGGCGCGGCATCGTGCGTCCACGAAGGCGCTCGTCGAAAGCGGTGCCACCGCCTTCGAGTCGGCAGCCGACGCGGCCAGGGCGGCCGACGTCGTCATCACGATGCTGCCGACCGCGGACGCCACGGAGGACGTCATGTTCAACGGCCAAGGACTTTCAGCCATGCGCCAGGGGTCCATCTGGGTGCAGATGGCGACCATCGGAGTCGAGCGCACGGAAGGACTTGCCGAGCGGATCACGGCCGCCCGACCGGAGGTGGTCTTCGTCGACGCGCCGGTCTCGGGGAGCAGAGCGCCCGCTGAGTCGGGCCAGCTCCTGATCCTGGCATCCGGTCCAGATGCTGCAGCGCCAACGCTCGAACCAGTCTTCGGGGTGCTGGGAAGGTCCACGCTCTGGCTCGGACCCGCGGGAACCGGCAGCAGGATGAAGCTCGTCCTCAACACGTGGTTGGCTTTTCAGACCGAGGGGGCTGCCGAGTCGGCCGCGCTTGCAGCGAACCTCGGCATACCCACTCAGGCGCTGTTCGCCGCTCTGCGCGACAACCCATTGGCGTCGCCGTACGCACTGAGCAAGCTGATCAAGATGGTCGACAACGACTTCCACGCCGATTTCGCCCTGGACTGGGCTCTGAAGGACCTCGACCTGGTGGCCTCCGATGCAGGTCCGGGAGTTGCGCCGATCGCCGCTGCCATTGCCGACCGGTGGCGGGGACTGGTCCGGGACGGGTCGAGCGGGCTCGACGTGAGCGCGGCCCGACACGGCCTCGGGCAATGACGCGCGCCTTTCCGAACACCCGCACACGGGCTCTCGGTAGTACGGCGCCCGGGACCTGCTCGAACGGATTTTGTCGATCGCTCCACCAAGACCCAGGCACGTCCCTGAATATTCCTCACCTCCGAGCAACGGACTCGCCCGGCCCTAGCCAGACCCTCGAGTTCTCCGTACACTGACTGTGGGTACACCGCAGTCGACAGCAGAGGGATGCTCCGATGCGGTTCCGCTGTACTAGCAAAGGAGCACGCGTGGCTTTCCTTCTCGGCGCTATCTACATCGTCCTCTTGGTCACACTTGGCATCATCTCGATTCGGAAGGGCCATTGGGTGATGTTCATCATCGGGCTCTTCATTCCGCTGTTCTGGATCATTGGCGCATTGATGCCGCGTCGAGTGGACTGAGGCGGGTGCCAACATCTGGGCCCGATCGTCTGCCCTCGGAGTACACCGTCTCGGGGTCCCGGGTTGAAAGGAACAACAGATGGTGAATCAACAGTTGAGTGGTCCAAATCCGTCCGAGGCCGCGAATCGTGTCGGGCACCTCTCGGTCGACGAGCGGGTCAAGATCGGAAAGGACGCCCGAACGCTGGCCCCTCGCTCCTCCCAGGCGGAGTTCAGCCCAGGGATTGACCGCCCGGACCCGGTAGCCCTGCTCGAACGCCAGGCCACCACCCGGGTGCCCGAGCTGGTCCCAATCCGCTACGGGCGCATGCTCGTCTCGCCGTTCACCTTCTTCCGTGGTGCGGCGCTCGTGATGGCCTCGGACTTGGCTTCCACACCCCGGTCGGGGCTCACTGCGCAGATATGTGGGGATGCCCACCTGTCCAACTTCGGGCTGTTTGCCTCGCCGGAACGGGCCCTCATGTTCGACGTCAACGACTTCGACGAGACCCTTCCCGGCCCCTGGGAGTGGGACGTGAAGCGCCTTGCTGCAAGCGTCGTAATTGCCGCACGGGACCGGGAGTTCACCGCCAAAGAAACTCGTACTGCGGTCCTCGAGGTCGGGGCCGTCTACCGCCAGGAGATGGCACAGCTGGCCGGGATGACAACGCTGGACGTGTGGTACTCGCACATCGACGTGGCCGCCCTCCTCGCCGAGCTCGAGGCCACAGCCGGTACGACGGGATCGAAAACCGACAAACGAATGGCCGCCCGCGGCACCAAGATCATCTCCAAGGCCCGCACCCGCGACAGCCTCCAGGCCCTGAGCAAGCTCACCACAGTCGTCGATGGCCAACTCCGGATCATCAGCGACCCACCCCTCATCGTTCCGATCGAGGAGTTGTTTCCCCAGTTGGAGAGCGACGCGCTTCGAGAGTCGTTTCACCAGCTCGTGCGCGGCTACCGCCGGAGTCTCCAAACCGACCGTCGCCATCTGCTCGGAGAGTTCGAATTCCTGCAGATCGCCCGCAAGGTGGTGGGAGTGGGAAGCGTCGGTACCCGAGCCTGGATCCTGCTCTTGGTTGGCCGGGACAACAACGATCCACTCTTCCTCCAGGCCAAGGAGGCCGAGGCATCGGTGCTCGAGGAGTTCGTCGGCGTGAGCGAGTATGCAAATCACGGGGAACGAGTTGTGGCGGGTCAACACCTGATGCAGGCGGCCAGCGACATCTTTCTCGGCTGGCAAGAGGTAGAGGGCCCGGACGGTGTGAGCCGTGACTTCTACATCCGACAACTCAGAGATTGGAAGGGCTCCTTCGAGGTCGAGGACTCCGTACCGCAAGGGCTCACCAAGTACGTCGGGGTCTGCGCGCAGGCGCTCGCCCGGGCTCATGCCCGCTCAGGCGACCCCGTCGCCATCGCCAGCTACCTCGGAAACGGTCCGACGTTCGATCGATCCATCGCCGACTTCGCCGAGGTGTACGCCGATCAGAACGAGCGTGACTACGAGGCGCTGCGGCAGGCGGCGGCCACGGGACGGATCACGGCCGAGTCGGGCCTGTAGGGCTGTCACCCTCTGGAGGAGGGCCTGGGCAAGACCGACACTGCCCGCGCTGTCGGCGAGGCCCAGAGCGCACCCATCTCGCAGAACGGTTCACGGCACAGTGACCGAGCTGGCTTGGTGTCCTACGGTTTCAGCATGGACACATCGACACACGAGCCTAGGGGCGAGAAACGCTGGCCGATGGCCGTCACACTGATCGTTGCCATGGCCCTGCCGTTCCTGCTCCCCCCGAAATACTCGATCGGTCCACGGTGGATCATCCCCGCTCTCGAGGCGCTGCTGCTGGTTGCGCTCATCGTCGCCGATCCAGGACGAATCGACCGTCGGTCGACGTTCGTTCGGTCGCTCTCACTTGGACTGGTCGCGATCCTGGCCGCTGGGGCCGCCGGAGCTACCGTCCGCCTGGTCATCGACCTCGTGAGGGGCGGGCCGGAGACGAACTCACCGAACGGGCTGCTCAGGATAGGCGGGGTGGTATGGATCTACGTCGTGATCACCTTCTCCTTTCTCTATTGGGAGCTGGATGGAGGGGGTCCAGAGGCTCGTGCACGGACGACACCTGCGTATCCGGACCTGGCGTTTCCCGAGCACCTCAACCCTCGCGTCGCTCGACCGGGCTGGCGACCCGAGTTCTTCGACTACCTGTACCTCGGCTTCACGGACTCGACTGCCTTCAGCCCCACTGACGTCATGCCTCTTGCACGCTGGGCCAAACTCGCTATGGCAAGCCAGGCGACTGCTTCACTTGTCGTCCTGGGGCTGGTGATTGCGCGTGCGGTCAACATCTTCAAGTAGTGCCGAGGGCATCGACCGGCAGACCCGGCCCTTGTCGGCACGGCTTGCCCTCGAGAACAGGGGCGTCTCCCCGGCGTGTCCCTCAGCGGCCTCCTCACAATTGACGGCGACGGCTCGAACCCGAGTTTGTTACGGTGAGCCGGAACGGAAATCCTGGCGCCATCATCTCGGCGGAAGGGCTGTATCCAATGACAAAAGCATCGTTTGTGAGCCGTGGACGGACGGCATTGGTCGGCTTGACGGCGCTCGCCGCGACGGCAGGCATCGCTCTCGTCGGTGTCGCGCCGAGCGGAGCGTCAAGCCCCCATCCACAGGCGGCGCCGCTCACGTCAACCGCCCGAGGCACACTCATCGCCGACCATACGGTCCCGACCGTCGGTGTCACCGGTGTCGCCGCCATCTACCTGATCGAGTACTACTCGGAGACACTGCAGGGAGCACCGGTGAAGCTCACCGGTTTGGTGTTCGTTCCAACGGGTGCCGCGCCGGTAGGGGGCTGGCCAGTGGTGAGCTGGGCGCACCCGACTGACGGCACCAACAAGACCTGCGCGCCGTCGCTCGACCCCGCGACGGATGTCCCCAATATCGACGCCCTGCTGGCCAAGCACTGGGAGGTCGTGGCCACTGATTACCAGGGCGAAGCGAACTCCGACATCCTGGCGACCTCGCCCGGGCTGCTGCCCTATCTTGCGGGAACCAGCGCTGCGTACGACACGATCGACATCGTCAGGGCGGCCGGTCATCTGGCGGCCGCCCATGCCAGCAAGAACTATGTCGTGTGGGGATGGTCCGAGGGCGGCCAGACGGTCCTCTTCGTGCTCGACAATGCCAAGACCTACGGCTCGGGCCTCGATCTCAAGGGAGCGCTCGCCATTGCGCCTCCGTCGAACTTTGGTACAGAACTGCCCTATGCCGAAGACAACGCCACCTACTGGCCGCTCATCTTCATGTTCGTCGGCGGCCTCAACGCCGCCTACGGCAACACCCTCGCCCCGACGTCGGAGATGCTGACGGCAGCCGGCCAGAGCGACCTCCCCCTCCTTGGTACGGAGTGCGTCGCGGCCGTGGTCGCGACGTTGGATCATTCGAGCTTCTCGACGATCCTCAAGATTCCCCGCGGGGGTGCGCTGTCCACGATGCCGGCGTCATGGCGGACCGTGTTCTCCAAGAACGACCCGGCGGAGGCGGCGAACCTCGCGTTGACGGACACCTCCGTCCCTCTGGTCATCGCTGGCGGATCCGACGACACACTCGTCGATCCGGTCACCACAGCCGATCTGGCAACCCAGATGTGCGCACTGAGCACCCCCCAGAACCTCCAGCGCTGGGTGTACACCGGTCTCGATCACACCAGCATCGTCGGGCCGGCGTCGATCGACGACTTCGTGTCCTGGACGGCCGACCGTTTTGCCGGCTCGGGCTCCTACACGCCCAAGGGAACCCCCACCAACCCGGCGACGGTGACCAAGAGCTGCGGCTAGCGGGCCGGAGGCAACAGTCAGGTCTTTGACTACGGTGCGGCAGGCACATCGAGCGCCTCATGCGTGTACCGTTCCATTGGCTCTCGGGGAGCGGTCCGCTCGACGCTGACCGTGGAGGTGCTGGCAGCAGGGGTTGACTCTCGGACCATCTCGTCTGCGAGAGCTACCCCGATCGTTCCCGATCCGCCAGCGCACGCCGCCACGGCTCCAGATCGAGCCCGGGATAGCGGATCGCGACACCTCGGAGCGCGGTCTCGTCCCAGATCGGATGGCCCGGCGGCGGGAACCCGAAGAGCGCAAGCTCACGTGGGGTCGACTGCTCGGCGAAGTGCGTCCACTCCGGACCGGTCGAGTTCGACTGTGCCTGGTCGTACCCGACCCAGTCCTGCCCGGCACGCTTGAAGGCCATCGCGAGGAGGAAGCGGGCAGACCGCTCCGAGGCGAACGGGGCGGCCCGGTGGAACACGTTGGACCGGTAGACGAGGAGCGATCCGCGACGCCCGCTCGCCCGTCGCTCGGCGCCGTAGAGGGCCGGGTCCTTGTCGGGCATGACCACCGGCATCCACGCCCGCACGTGGGTCGAGTCGCGCACCGACACCAGGCGGGTGGGATTGTCGGCCTCACCGACGTCGGACAGGTAGAGGAACGACTGCAGGTTCCACCAGGGTGCCGCTGTACCCGCGGGCAGCCATGAGTGGTTGCGGTCGATGTGCATGGGTTGCTCGTAGTTGGTCAGACCCGAGTACTTGGCACTCGCGTGGGCCAGATAGAGCCGCACGTCCTCGGTCCCGAGCGCACGCTCGGCGAAGTCGACGATGGAGCGGTGCACACAGAGGCGGTTGAGGGCTCCCGTTCCAGGAAAGGGGAACGGTGCCGACCAGCGGTGCTGGGCCCCACGGAACCCGGGGCCGTCCGCGGGCCATTCGAACTCCTCGGCGGGATCGGCCCGGGATCCGATCCGGCTGCGGGTCACCGCCTCCGGGGCGGCGTGGTACTCCTCGCTGGAGGGAAAGGCCAGGCGCAGGTCGTCCGAAGCCGCATCGATCTCGTCGCAGTCGACGAGCCCCTCGAGGAGTACCCACCCGTCGTCGCGCCAGCATGCGAGCTCAGCGTCTGTGGCGAGGCGTGAAGCCACTCGAGCACCCTCCGTCCTGGGATCTCCCTGATGGCTACGCTACTCCCGCGGGTATCGCACCCACCCCCCTGCGCGGATGTGACGATAGGGCCATGGACCCCGAGCGAACCATCTTCGAAGGCTTCGAGGGCGTTCGCCTGGTCGGCGACGTACGCGGCGACCCTGAGTCCCCCCCGGTGCTCTTCCTCCACGGAGGTGGGCAGACCAGGCACGCCTGGGGTGGGACCGCCGCGACGGTGGCGGCACAGGGGTGGAGGACCGTGGCGATCGACATGCGTGGCCACGGCGACAGCGACTGGGCGCCGAACGGCGACTACTCCTTCACCGCGTTCTGCGCGGACTGCGTCGCCGTGGCCGACCAGCTGGGTCGGCCGCCGGTCCTGGTGGGCGCCTCGCTCGGCGGCATGGCCGCCATGCTCGCCGAGGGAACCAGCGACCGGACCGTCTCCTGTGGCCTGGTGCTGGTGGACATCACCCCCAAGACCAACGAGGAGGGCATCCAGCGGATCGCCAGGTTCATGCAGTCGGGCATCGACGGATTCGACTCCCTCGAGGCGGCGGGTGCGGCGATCGCCGCCTACACCCCCCAGCGGACCAGGCCGGTGAACCCGGCGGGTCTCATGAAGGTGCTGCGCCTGCGTGATGGTCGCTGGTACTGGCACTGGGACCCCCTCGTGATCAGTCACGACCGGACCGAGGTGGTGCCGAACCGCTTCGCCGGCCTGCTCGACGCAGCCCTGAGCAACATCGACGTGCCGACGCTGCTCGTCTGGGGGCTCCTCAGCGACGTCGTGACCCAGGAGGGGGTAGACGAGCTGTTGTCCCGGATACCGGACGCGACGGTTGTCGCGGTCGGTGGTGCGTCCCACATGATCGCAGGGGACCGCAACGACGCCTTCACCGATGCGGTGGTCGCCTTCCTGAACGACCGCATCTGCCCGACCCTCGCCGATCCGGCCGACCCACCTCCGAGGTCGTGACGTCCGACCACCGGGAGGGTCCGGACCGTTCGGAGTCTTGCCCCGCGGAGCGGTGTCGTGCACGATGGTCACCACCCAGGAGGGAACCTGATGCCGAGCCACCTAGCCTTTGTCTGCGCGATGCCGATGGAGTTGACCCCTCTCAAGCGGCAGCTCTCCCTCCGGCCAGCCCGCGTCGGCTCTCTCGACATCCACATCGGGACCCTCGGCGACCAGCCGGTGGTGGCCATCGTCACCGGCATGGGCACCGCACTCGCCACCCGGGGCCTGGAGCGCCTCTTGGACGCCGTCGAGGTCGGGCGGGTCGTCGTGGTCGGGATCACCGGCGCGGTCGACGACGACACGCCGTTCGGGACCCTGGTCCTGCCCGAGCGGGTCGTCAACAGTGCGACGGGAGCCGAGTACCGCCCCGAACAGCTGGGCACAGGCGTTCCGCACGGGACGATGTGGACGACCGACGAGCTGACCACGGACCTGGAGCTCCTCTCCGTGCTGCGGGCCGACGGGGTGGTGTCGCTGGACATGGAAACGGCCGCCATCGCCGAGGTGTGCGAGGGTCGGGGCATCCCCTGGTCCGTCTTCCGGGTCATCAGCGACCGCGCCACCGACGGGAGCGTCGACGAGGAGGTGTTCCTGCTCAGCAATCAGGACGGGAGCCCGAACGCCGGGTCGATCGCCGCCTACTGCATCAAGCATCCCGATCGCATCCCGGCCCTCGCCCGCTTGGCCAGGTCTGCGCAGCAGGCGACCACGCGCGCTGCGTCGGCGGCGATCCAGGCGGTGACCGGCCCATCCGGGGCCCCAGGACCGCAGGCGTCACCCGAGGTCTGCTGAGCACCCGGCTGCGACTGATCGGACGGGGCTGCCGCCTGCAGTTCGCCGGGAAGGCAGGCTGACCGCCGTGCCTGCGTCGGAGCCGCCGTCCGGCGCGACCCCGGCCCTGCATCTCTATCGCTGGATCGACCCGGTGGTGATCGGGGTGGTCATCGCGGCCTTCGCCGCCGGGTTCGGACAGTTCGGCGTGGTCGCCGCACTCGGCAAGGTGGCCAAGGAGTTCGGTCACTCGACCCAAGGGACGACGATCGCCGACCAGGCCGGACTCTCGGGGACCGCGCTCGGCATCGGGCTGGCAATTATTCGCCTGGCCTCTCTCGGCGCGCTTCTTCTCACCGGAATGGCCGATCGGCTCGGTCGTCGAACGATGCTTCTGGTCAGCGTCGGGGTCGGGCTCGCGATCACCGCAGTGGCGGCCGCCAGTCCGGGTTATTGGTGGTTCGTCGTCATCTTCGCGTTGGGGCGTCCATTCCTCAGTGCGACCAACTCCCTCACCGCGGTGCTCGCCGCCGAGCAGACCGGGGCGGCCGACCGGGCCAAGGCGGTGGCGTTCGTAGCGGCCGGCTACGGGATCGGGGCCGGACTCATCGCGCTCCTCAGCCTCGCTTCGAGCGGGCTCGGGTTCCGGGGGATCTTCGCCCTGGCGCTGATCCCGCTGGCCCTCCTGCCGATCATCGCCCGAGAGGTCACCGAATCGGATCGCTTCGCCGTGGCCGCCGCCGCGAAGGAGCACCCGCTCCCCGTGATCGGGGCGGTCGGCCGGCGGTTCCGGGGACGGCTGTCGGTCCTGGTCGTGCTGGCCTTCGCGATCTCGGTGATCACCGGCCCGGCCAACACGTTCGCCTATCTCTACGCCGAGAACGTCCTCCACCAGCCCGCCGTCCTGACCGGATTGATGGTGATTGGTGCCGGTGCCACGGGACTGCTCGGGTTACTCGTCGGCCGCTGGTCGGCGGACCACATCGGCCGGCGGCCTACCGGGGCGGTCGGCATGGTGGGCATCGCAGTGTTCGGGGCCATCGCATACAGCGGCTCACGGGCCGCCCTGGTGGTCGGCTACTGCCTCGGTGTGCTCGCCGGGTCGCTGCTCGCGCCGAGCGTCGGGTCGATGCTCACCGAGCTGTTCCCGACCTCGGTCCGTGCATCGGTGGCGGGGTGGTGGCTGGTCGCCGGCGTTCTCGGTGCCGCGGCCGGGCTGATCCTCTTCGGGGCGGTCGCCGATATCGGCGATCGCTTCGGCCTGGCTGCGCTGGCCACGTTCCTGCCGGCGAGCCTCCTCGCGGGCCTGTTCTGGTGCGTCCCCGAGACACGGGGATCCGAGCCCGAGGAACTCTGGCCGGAACCGTGAACCGCCGCACACTGGTTGCCTGCGGTGTTGTCGGCGCGGTGGTGCTGGCCACCCTCGCGTCCGTCACCCGCCCGTTCACGGTGCCCGCCGATATCGTCGTCCTCGTCGGGTTCGCCGGGATCGCCGCGATGGGGTACCTGGACCGGCGGTTCGGGGCGTCGGGTACGGCGGCCACCAGTGGTGAGGGTATCGGGCGCAGGCGGACCGACGGCTGGGGACTGCGATGGGGGCTCTGGGCCGGAGCGATCGCCGCTGCGATCGGGTGGGAGCTCTTCTGCTTGTGCTCGTCCCCGCGCCGGGACCACCCCACGGTGAGCTCGATGCTCGACGTGGTCGACGCGCACCGTCCCTGGCTCGGGCTCGTCTTCGCGCTCTGGCTGTTGCTCGGTTGGCGCCTGGTCGAGCGATGACCTGGCGCGACGCCACCTGGGGCATCTGGTCGGCCATCGCGCTCCTGCTCGTCGCGTCCCAGGCCGCCGGGATCGTCTCGCGCGGGCGCCTCCCGCGAGCGGACGACCTGTTCCGGGTGATGACCGCGGGCCCCACCCGCAGGGCGGTGGCGCTGCTCGGTTGGCTGTGGCTCGGATGGCACACGTTCGCCCGATGACACCGTGGCGGCCGGATCGTGGGGTGGACGGTGTCAGGAGGTCGGGCCGACGACGGTCACCGGGGTCCCGATCGGAGTGAGCGGCCAGACCTGGGCCGCAACGGCGATGGGCATCTCGACACATCCGTTGCTCTGCGGCGATCCGTAGGTCGCCCGCACGAAGCCGTGCAAGGCGTCCCCACCGTTGAAGTAGCTCGCCCACGGAACGCTCGGGTCGTCGTACGTGGTGCCGTCGGGGTTGGTGCCCTTCATGCGCGAGCTCACTACGTGCTCGAACACCGGGTAGGTGCCATCCGCGGTGTCCGCTCCCGGTGCACCGGTGTTCACCGAGACGCCGGTCATCACCGGCGCTCCGTTCTCGAAGAGGGTGAGCGTCTCGGGAAGCTGCTTGGACACCCACACGTCGGTGTACGGCCGCGCGTCGACCTTCCCGGACGCCGCGTCAGCGAGCAGCGCACCCCAGACCTGCTCGCCGGCCAGCCCGTCCACGGTCAGCCCGTGTTGGTCCTCGAAACTCATCACGGCAGCCTTGGTGATCACGTTCTCCGAACCCTCTGTCCACAACGAGGTGAACGCGGGCGGGAGGTCCGGCCACCGCCAGGCGAAACTGCCCGCCAGTGCCGACACCGACTCGACTGGAGAGCCCGGGGATGCTGACGGCGTGAAGGAGAGCGGGAGATAGTTCAACTGCGCGAGCAACTGCTGGAGCCGCTCCGTGCTGGCCTGGACGACGGAGAACGTGAGGGTCGCCGGCGCGGCCAGCCTGCCGCCGTTCGCCGCCTCGGGGCCGGCCGCACCCGACGGGATGACCAGCGACTCGGTCGCGGTCGGGAGGAAGGGAGCCGACGCCAGGAACGAAAGGGTGCTGCGCCCGACCATCCGCCAGATCCCGGCAACCGGTGGACTGAACATCGGCATGCCGGTCGTCCCCTCGAGGGGAGTCGAGAAGGTCACGGTCACCGCCTGGTCCGACGGCACACCGGAGGCACCGTTGGCCGGCACCGTGGAGACGACGGAGAGTGTCCGCACCGCGGCGGGTCTGTGGGTGGAGGCCGCCCCGGAGGCGGACGGCCCGCTCGTGGTCCCCGAACGCCTGCCGAACGCATAGGCCCCCGCGGCCACGGCCACCAGTGCCACGACGGTGAGCACGACCAGCAGCGTGGTGCGATGACGCTTCGGCGGGGGAACGAGGATCCGGTACTCCACGATGACTCCCGATGCTCGAGGGGACCGGACGCGTCCGGTACGCCGACCGCGGCGCCCTTGGCCGTCTCCACCCTGCACGCTACCCAGGCGATCGCAGGATGTCGGCGCGGGTTACGTCACGAAGCCTGCTCCGGGACGTCCGTCAGGTGCCGTACGGCGTCCTGTATGGCCCGGTGGAAGGTGGGATAGGCGTAGATCATGTGCCGGAGCTGGCTGGTCGGGACCTCGGCGTGCACCGCGAGCGTGAGCAGGCCGAGCATCTCCCCGCCCCACGGTCCCATCGACGTGGCACCGACCAGCACCCCGCGGTCCCGGTCTTCGACGATCTTGACCAGGCCTTCGTTGCCGGCCTTGTGGATCCATCCCCGGGCCGAGACCGGGAGCCGGGCCAGGCCCACCCGGACCCCGATGCCCTCCGCTCGCGCGTCCCGCTCGGTCCGCCCGACCGAGCCGATCTCGGGATCGGTGAAGGTGACCCGGGGCACCGCCCGGTAGTCGGCCGGCACCACCTCCCTTCCGAGGATGTCCCTGACCACGATGTCCGCCTGGTACATCGAGATGTGGGTGAATCCTCCCTTCCCGGTCACGTCGCCCACCGCCCACGTCCGCTCGACACCCTCGACCCGCATGTGGTCGTCGACCGGCAGCGACCGTGCCGTCGGGTCCAGGCCCACCGACGCGACGTCCAGCTGCTCGAGGTCCACCCGCCGTCCGGTGGCGACCAGCAGCTCGTCGGCCAGGACCGCCTCGCCCTCGGCGGGTACGACGGCGAACCGCCGTCCGTCGTACCGGACCGACTCGACCTCGACCGAGGTCCGCACATCGATGCCCTCGGCCCGGAAGACGTCGGCAAGCAGTGCGGCTGCCTCGGGCTCCTCGGGGCCGACCAGGTGGGGCGCCGTCTCGAGGACCGTGACCTGCGCCCCGAACCGCCGGAACACCTGGGCCATCTCGACCCCGATCGAGCCGCCCCCGAGCACGGTGAGCGCGTCGGGCACCTGCCTGGACCGGACCGCCTCCCGGTTGGTCCAGAACGGCGTGCCCGCCAGACCGGCCACGGGCGGAACCCAGGCCCTGGCGCCGCTCGCGACGACCACCGCCCGCCGGACCGCGAACTCGCGGTCGTCGACGACGACCCGGCCGGGGCCTGCCAGTCGGGCCCAGCCGCGGACGAACCGTCCGCCCTTCCCCTCGAACCGCTCGACTGCCACGGTGTCGTCCCAGTCGTCCGTCGCCTCGTCCCGGATACGGGCGGCGACGGGGTCCCAGCTCGGACGCACGGTGGAACTCCCGCTCATGCCGTCGACCCGTCGCGCCTCGGCGAGCAGGTCCGCGGCGCGGACCATCATCTTGGTGGGGATGCACCCCCAGTAGGGGCATTCTCCCCCCACCAGTTCGGCGTCGATCCCGACCACGTCCAGGCCGGCCTCGGCCAGCCGCTCGGCCACGTCCTCGCCGCCCGGGCCCATGCCCACGACGACCACATCGACCTGCTCGCTCATGGTTCACGCCTCCTGTCGGAAGGTATGGTCTGCGACCCGGGCCGCTCACGGTGCGCCGTCCCGGCGCGCCAGTCATCAGGGCACGGGACGGGCGATCCGGCAAACTCCCAGGTCAGACCCGTCACCAGGATGCCGGATGCATCGCCGCACGATGGATATGGGACACTCGGGCAGTCCGGGCCCGGGGGCCCCCGGGGAGAGGGGGAGGATGTCTGTGACCGCCGGGATACAGGATCGGACGCGGGACGAGCTCGCGCGCCTCGTGCCCGAATACCTCCTCGCCGGGCACGTGATCGACCGGGCAGGCATGCCCCACCTGATCGGGGCGTTCGGCCGGGACGGGATGCGCGACATCGCCATCGACGAGTGGATGGGGGCGAGCCCGCTCTACACGGCGCGGATGCAGCGGGCACTCGGGTTCACGGGGGACTCGGTCGAGACCATCTTCAAGGGACTGCAACTCGACATCGGGGCACCTCCCCAGTTCATGGATTTCCGTTATCGGGTCATCGATCACGACCACGGCGAGTTCTGGCTCGACCACTGCGGCGCGCTGATGGACGTCGAGCCGATGGGTACCGAGTTCGTGGTCGCGATGTGCCACGACATCGAGGACCCGACGTTCGACGCGACCGCGGTCGCCACCAACGGCCACGCCCGGGTACGGCCGATCCACCGTCCTCCCCGGACGCCCGCCGATCGCTCGCCGCACTGCCACTGGACGGTGACCATCGACC
Source organism: uncultured Acidimicrobiaceae bacterium (assembly GCA_963753905.1). GTDB lineage: Bacteria > Actinomycetota > Acidimicrobiia > Acidimicrobiales > RAAP-2 > Bog-756. Next base: position 1,841,022 of record CAVWDZ010000001.1, read on the forward strand.
CCACACTCCCCGCGCTTCCCATTCCGGCCGCGGCGGCGAGGCTGGCGGGGACCCACGCCGCGACGATCGAGCTCGAGGCGGTCAGCCCCGACGGTCCGGGCCGCCGGGACTACACCGGTCCGCTGCTCGCCGATCTCCGGTTCTCCGATTGGTCGCGATCCGCACTCCGTCGGATCGCCGAGGAGGTCTGCCTGCAGGGGCACCTCCTCGCGCTCTCCTTTCTCTCCGCCGTACGCGAACGGGTCGACACGGACGAGGCAGCGGTTGCGTTCGGGCGCAGTCAGTTCACCGGCATCGCCGGCTGGACGGCCGGGCGGATCCGGGACGCGCTCGGACTCGGTCGCTCACCCGGGGACGTCGCCCAGGTGCTCGCGCTCCATCCCGCACTGTTACCTGCCGCCTACGTCGGATGCACCGTCGAGCACAACGACTCGGTGACCCTCCGTATCGGATCGGACACCGGCGCCGCGTCGGACGGGGCGTGGCCGGCGATGCTCGGGGCCGACCGCCTGGAGCCGTTGGATGCCATCGTCCGAGCGGTGGACGCACGGTACCGGTGCCGGACGGTCTCGGACGACGGGGGCGTGCTGTGCGTCGAAGTGGTCCAGGGCCCAGACGAGGTGGCCACGGCCGAAGAGGTCGTGATGACCCGGTTCACCACCGCCACCGACTTCGTCTTCGCGGACCGGGGAACCCCGGTGGAGATCCGTCGGGGATGAGTGCGGCGGCGGGCGGGGCGGGGCGCGACGCAGCGACCTACGTGCCCCCGGACGTGGCGTGCGCTACGTTCCCCCCGGTGGACGCGCCGCTCCAGTACCTGGTCGACCGTCTCGAGATCGACGATCTCCTGACCCGGTACGCGACCGCGGTCGATCTCCGTGACTGGGACCTCCTCGAGCTCGTGTTCACCGAGGACGCGCGCCTCGACTACCGCTCTGCAGGCGGCATCTGCGGGGCATTCGACGACGTGCGGCGGTGGCTGTCCGAGGTGCTGCCACTGTTCGAGGTGACCCAGCACCTGGTGGTGAACCGCGCCGTCGAGATCGATCCGGGCGGCGACACGGCCCGCTCCCGCTCCCACTTCCAGAACCCCAACCGGTTGGTGGTCGACGGCGAGCCATGGCTGTTCGTCGTCGGTGGCTGCTACCACGATCGGCTGGTGCGGACGTCGGCCGGCTGGCGGATCAGCTCGCGGGTGGAGGAGACGTTGTGGTGGGACCACCCGATGCCCGGGCTGCCCGCGACGCCCTACGCCCTGCCCGACGACGCCATCCTCTGACCCGGGCCCATGGGATTCCCTCGCGACATCGGAACCATCGATCTCATGATCGGATTCCCGACTCCGCGGCCGGAATCGAAGTACCACTTCATGGCGCCGCTCCTCAAGGACGCGGAGAGCCGGGAGATGGCGTTTCCCGCCGGCTACCTCTTCACCGACGTCCCCGAACCGGTCGACGAGGGGGCGGGTGATCCCGTCACGGCGACTGTGGAGGCCATGGACCGCCACGGGATCGCCATCGGTCTCATCCACCTCGGGTCGGAGCCGGTCGCGCGGGCGCTGCGCGAGTACCCCGACCGGTTCGTCGCCGCGCTCGAGGTGGATCCGAACGACGTCACCGGGACGGTGCGGTCGATTCGGCAGGCCCACGCCGAACACGGGATCAAGGCGGTCACCTCCTTCCCGGCCGGGTGCACCCCACAGGTGCCGGTCTCGGACCGCCGCTACTACCCGGTGTACCAGGTCTGCATCGACCTCGACCTGCCGATCGTCCTCAATGCCGGCATCGCCGGACCCCGGGTACCCTCCGCCTGCCAGGACGTCCTGCACTTCGACGAAGTCTGCTACGACTTCCCCGAACTCCGCATCGTCATGCGGCACGGGGCCGAGCCCTGGGAGGCCCTGGCGGTCAAGCTCATGCTCAAGTGGCCGGGGCTCCACTACATGACCTCGGCGTTCGCGCCGAAGTACTACCCGAAGGCGGTCATCGACTATGCCAACACCCGCGGCTCGGACAAGGTGATGTACGCCGGCTACTACCCGATGGGGCTCACCCTCGAACGGATCTTCGCCGAGATGGAGCACGTGCCCCTGCGGGACGAGGTGTGGCCCAAGTTCCTGCGGGACAACGCGGCCAGGGTGTTCGGGATCGCGCTCCCCTCCCCCGCCGGGTCACCGGGTGGCCCGATCCGGCAGAGCGAGGAGGCCGGGCGCTGACCGGCCGGGTACCGGAGGGGGGCACGGTCACCCCGGCTCGGACCGGCCCGGCGCTCGGGGTCGGGGTCCAACTCGAGTACATGCCCGCCCTCGACGGGCTGCGGGCGGTCGCCATCGCGAGCGTCTTGGTCTACCACGGCGGCTTCGGTTGGGCCGCTGGCGGCAATCTCGGGGTGAACGTCTTCTTCGTCCTCAGCGGATTCCTGATCACCCTCCTGCTGCTCGAGGAGTGGACCCGGACCGCGACCATCCGGCTCGGCGCCTTCTGGGCCAGGCGTGCCCGACGTCTGCTTCCCGCCTTGCTGGTGCTCCTCGGCGGCATCCTCCTCTACGCCTGGCTGTTCGCCCCGACCGGGACCCAGGCCTCCCTGCGAGGCGACGCCCTGAGCACGCTCTTCTACGTCGGGAACTGGCACCAGATCGTGACCGGCCAGAGCTACTTCGCCCATGTGTCGGCACCGTCCCCGCTCCTCCACACGTGGACCCTGGCGATCGAGGAGCAGTTCTACCTGGTCTGGCCGCTCGTGGTGCTCGGAGTGCTGACCCTCCGGCGCTCCACCCGGGTCCTGCTAGCGGTGACCCTGACCGGTGTCGCCCTCTCTGCCCTCGAGATGGCCGTCCGATACCACAACGGGATGGATGCGAGCCGGCTCTACTACGGGACCGACACCCGGGCCCAGGACATCCTGGTCGGGGCAGCGGCCGGCATCCTCATCCTTCGGACCACGCCCGCGATCGGCCGATCGGCCAACCACCGCTACTCGCTGCTGGCCATAGCTGCCGCCATCGGATTCGGCGCCGTCTGGTGGGTGACCGGCAGCGACTCGTCATTCCTCTATCGCGGCGGGTTCCTGCTCGCCGACCTCATGGTCGCACTGGTCATCGTCGGAGCGTCCAAGGGCCCGCGGGGCCTCGTCGCGCGTGCGCTCTCACTCGGGCCGGTCCGATACCTCGGGCGCATCTCCTACGGCCTCTACCTCTGGCACTGGCCGGTCTTCCTCGTGCTCGACCATGCCCGGACCGGCCTCGAGGGCGTGGAGCTGTTCGCCCTCCGCTGCTCGGTGAGCCTGGTCTTCGCCGTCTGCTCGTGGTACGTCGTCGAGAAACCGGTGCGCCAGCTGTCCTTCCGGGGCCGGCGCTCGTGGGTCCTGGTGCCGGTCGGCGTGCTCGCGGTCACCGGCGTGCTGGCGGTCGGCGCAGTGGGCGGGGGACCCCGCCAGAACCTCCTCCTCAACACCAGCAACGTCCGGTCGTCGACCCCGACCACCGGTGGCGACCAGCCGGCCCCCACGATCCTCTTCGTCGGCGACTCGCTCTCCTTGACCTTCGCGGGTGGCTTCCTCGCCCCAGCGCCCCATTACGGCATCGTGATCCAGGGCCGCCCGATGCCCGGCTGCGGGCTGGCCACCGACGGTCCCTACATCGAGCACGGGGGGACGACCACCCCGATCTCGCCGTGCGCGTCCTGGCCGACCCTCTGGAAGTCCTACCTCGACGAGTTCCATCCACGCGTGGTGGTGTTGACCGAAGGCTGGTGGGAGACGATGACCCAGTGGTACGAGGGTCGGTGGCAGAGCCTCCTCGACCCCGACCTGGCCGCTGACGAGATGCTTCAGTACCAGCGGGCGGTCACCCTGCTCCACTCGGAGGGGGCCGCGGTCGCCCTCACCACCGCGCCCTACTTCGACAGCGGCGAGCAGCTCGACGGACAGCCCTGGCCCGAGGACGACCCCGCCCGGGTCGACCGGCTCAACGCGATCATCGAGCAGGTGGCGGCCCACAATCCCGGATTCGTCTCGGTCGTCCCGCTCAATCGCCTGCTCGACCCGAGGGGTCGCTTCACCTGGACGATCGATGGGAAGGTCGTGCGCATGGTGGACGGGGTCCACACCACCTTCGCGGCCGGCGACCTCATGGCACCGAAGGTCCTCCCCCGATTGGCGGCCCTGGCCCGTCGTTCCTGAGCGCGGCCCGGGCAGCCCGCTTGGCAGCCGAGATCCGCCAACCGACGACGTCTCGGCGGTACGCTCGTGCTCAGCTCTCCGAAGGGTGGTGGCTCGATGGCAACGGGTGGTTCGGCGTCAGCGATTCCCCAGGACGTGCAGGAGTCCCTCCGGACGTCGCTTGCCAACTACCTCGAAGCGGACCTCGCCTTCCACCGGCTCATGCAGGAGCTCGTGGAGACCGGCGAGCCCCTCTCGACGAGTCAGCGGGCCGAGGTCGAGGAGCTTCGGCAACGCCGTGACTACCTGCTCCACGTCCGCATGCGCGATCTCCGGAACATCGGCTGGCCCTCTCCCAACGAGGTCGGCAGGCAACGCGTGGCGAGCACGGAGGGTCCGCGCGACCCCCTCGGGACCCCTCGCCCCTACGAGCCGCGGGCGCCGTTGACCCGTTGACCCGGATTGCCGGGGCAGACCGGCGGTGCAACACTCCGCCGGTGCGCTCGGCCGATCACAGATCCCATCTCCTCCTGACGTGGCGGACCGCCGCGCTCCTCGTCCTGGTCGTGGGCACCCTCGCCGGGTGCTCGTCGGGCTCCTCTGCCAGCGGGACCTCGGCGACGACAGCGGGTGCGGCGGCCGCCGCCTGTCACTACCCGCTCCCGGCCCACCCGGTCGTCGCGACCCGGGTGCCCGGATCGGGCACCGACTGGACCATCCGCTCCTTCGACGGCACGCTGATCCGCGCCCATTGGTTCCCCCTCTCGAGCTACCTGCCCGGCTCAGGGACCGGACCGCACCCGACCGTCCTCATGGGGCCGGGCTGGGGCCTGGCCGGCGACACCGACACCCGGACCGTGAGCACCGAGAGCACCGCCCTGCTCGGCGGGATCCAGATCCGCGATCTCCTCGACGCGGGCTACAACGTGCTCACCTGGGACCCGCGCGGCTTCGGTGCCTCGGGCGGCCTGGCCGAGGTCGACAGCCCGGCCTACGAGGGGCGGGACGTCAGCACGCTCATCGACTGGCTCGCGACCCTGCCCGGCGTCGAGCTCGACGCCCCCGGCGATCCGCGGGTCGGGATGGTGGGTGGCTCCTACGGGGGTGGTATCCAGCTGGTGGCCGCAGCCACCGACTGCCGGATCGACGCCATCGTGCCTACGATCGCGTGGCACTCCCTCACCACGAGCCTGGACAAGGCGTCCACTCCGAAGATCGGCTGGGCGGGTGTGCTGGTCGGCGCGGCGTCGACCGACCACCTGGCCCCCGAAGTACTCGGCACCTACCAGACGACCCTGGCGACCGGCAGGACAACCCCGACCGAAGCCGCCTGGTTCGCCGCCCGGGGCCCGGGTGCCCTGGTGGCCCGCATCCGTGCGCCGACCCTCTTCCTGCAGGGGACCGTCGACACCCTGTTCACCCTCCAGGAAGGTGTGGACAACTACGAGATCCTCCGGGCTCACGGCGTCCCCACCGCCATGCAGTGGTTCTGCGGCGGCCACGGGGTCTGCCTGACCCCGGCCGGCAACCCGCTCGCCGGCGAAGAGGCAACCCTGGCATGGCTCAAGCGCTACCTGCAGCGCGACACCTCGGTCGACACCGGACCGGGGTTCACATTCGTCGACCAGGACGGCCTCGCCTACACCGCCCCCTCGTACCCGGCCCCGGCCGGCACCCCGATCACCGCGTCCGGATCGGGCACCCTCCCGCTCGTGGCAACCGGTGGCGCCGGACCGCTCACCAGCATTCCGGCCGGTGCGTCGAGCCAGACGCTCTCGGGGCTGGTCGCACCGATCACCCCTGCCCCGGCCACCAATGCGGTCGACGTGGCGATCACGGTCGAGCGATCTGCGGTGGTGCTCGGAGCACCCCGGCTGACCCTGACCTACCACGGGACCGCCGGTACCGGATCCCGTCCCATGCGGGTCTTCGCCCAGCTGGTGGACACGGTTACCGGGATTGTGCTGGGCAACCAGGTCACGCCGATTCAGGTGGACCTCGACGGATCGACGCACTCGACCTCGGTGCCGCTCGAGATGGTGGCGTACACCGCCGCCGCCGCCTCGCACCTCGAGCTCCAGGTCGTCGCCACGACCGTCGCGTACGCGCAGCCCCGCCTCGGGGGGACGATCGCGTTCACCGGCATCCATCTGGTCCTGCCCACCGCGACCGGGCTGCGGACCCAGGCCTAGACGGACGGCGCGTACGGTCTCTCAGACCAGGGCCGACCGCAGGAAGTCCGCGATGGCATCGTTGACCGCTCCCGGATGGGTGAGATTGGCCGCGTGGGTGCCGTCCTGGACGATGTGCACCCCGTTGGAGCCGGACAGCCCCGCGGCGAGCGCTTCGGCCCGGTCGATGGGGATGGCCGCGTCCGCCGTGCCGTGTACGACCAGGGCCGGCACGGTGATCTCCCCCAGCCGTCCGGTCAGGTCCTCCCGTTCGATGAGGGCGCGTCCGGGCATCACGATCGACTCCCGGGGCCGGGCCTTCCACTTGGCCGTCCACACCTTCGACAGTTCGGGCTCCCCCAGGATGATGGAGGCGATCGCCTCTGCGACCTGGTCGGAGAGGCCACGGGACGACCACGCGTCGAGCATCTCCCGGTAGAGGGGGACGACGTCCGGATCCTCGGTCCCGGCCTGCGTGTCGAGCAGTATGAGGGCGCGGACCCGCTCGGGGGCGAGGAGGGCCATCCGGAGCGAGACGAAACCGCCCTGGGACATGCCGCCCACCACCGCCTCCCCGACTCCCAACGCGTCGAGGAGGCCGAGGCCGTCCGCGGCGAGGTCCCAGTAGGTGAAGCGGCGTCCGTCGTAGCGGGTCTCCCCGAATCCCCGCGCGTCCCAAGTGATGATCCGGAAGCCGTCCCGGAGCGCCTCGGCCTGCGGCGCGAACATGGTCCGGTCCATCAGCAGCCCGTGGGCCAGCAGGACGACCGGACCCGGTCCGCCGGTGTCGTCATAGGCGATCTTCGTGCCATCGACCGATGCGAACTCCACGATTGCTCCTTCCCCGGTCCGGCGGCCTACCGCGGTGCGCGCGGCATGCCGAGACCGATCCAGGAGATGATGTCGCGCTGGATCTCGTTGGTGCCCCCACCGAAGGTGAAGATGGTCTGGCTCCGGGACTGTTGCTCGAGGCGGCCGCGCAACACAGCACCCGGGGAGCCCTCTGGAAGGTAACCCGACTGGCCCACGATCTCGAGCAGGAGCCGGTACGCCTCGAGGGCGAACTCGCTGCCGTAGACCTTGGTGGCCGATGCGTCGGCCGGGCGGAGGCCCTTGTCCGCGGCCCAGGCCACGTTCCAGTTGAGCAGCTTCAGGTACTCCGCCCGTGCCCAGAGCCGGGCGAGATGTACCCGGACCCACTCCTGGTCGATGACCCGGCGTCCGTCGGCCAGGCACTCCTCCTGGGCCCAGGCCCGGACCTCCTCGATGCTGCGCAGGATGCCCGAGACCGGGCAGATGGCCACCCGCTCGTGGTTGAGCTGGTTGGTCATGAGGGTCCACCCCTGGTTCTCGCCGCCGACCAGGTTGGCCGCGGGGACCCGCACGTCCTCGTAGTAGGTCGAGCTCGTGAACTCGCCGGCCACCGTGGGCAGCGGGGTCCAACTGAACCCGGGAGTGCCGGTGGGCACGATGAAGACCGAGAGACCCTTGTGCTTGGGAGCCTCCGGGTCGGTCCGGGTGGCCAGCCAGACGTAGTCGGCGTACTGGATGGCACTCGTGTAGAGCTTCTCGCCGTTGATCACGTACTCGTCTCCGTCGCGGACCGCCCGTGTCCGCAGCGCGGCCAGGTCGGTACCCGCGGTGGGTTCGGTGTAGCCGATCGAGAAGTGGACCTCGCCCCGAAGGATGCCCGGGAGGATCCGCTGCTTCTGCTCATCGGTGCCCAGCTGCATGATGGCCGGACCCACACTGTTGAGGGTGAGGAGCGGCAGGGGAACGCCGGCCCAGTGCGACTCCTCGACGAAGATCATCTGGTCGACTGGCCCGCGGGCCTGGCCGCCGTACTCGACGGGCCACCCGATGCCGAGCCAGCCGTCCGCACCCATCCGCCGGATGGTGGCCACGTAGTCGGGTCGCCCGTCGCCGGGCGCTCGCTCCTGCACGAGATCTGCGAAGTAGGAGCGCAGGGTGAGGCGGAGCTCCTCCTGCTCGTCGGTCAGCGCCAGGCGCACCGGATCACTCCCATGGGCGGCGACCCTACCAACACCGCCGGACCGGTACCCCGGCATGGGATACCGTCGCAGGCCATGGACACCCTGACCCCGATGGCAGAGCTGTTCTCGGTCGCCGGGAAGACGGTGGTGGTCACCGGGGGAACCCGCGGGATCGGTCGCATGATCGCAGCGGGATTCGTTGGCGCAGGGGCGACGGTCGTCGTGGCCTCGCGCAAGGCCGACGCCGTCGACCGTGCGGTGGCCGAGCTCTCTGCGTTCGGCGCGTGCTCCGGCCTGGTTGCCGACCTCTCCCACGAGGAGGGGGCGCGGATCTTCGCGGGAGCGGTGGCCACTGAACACCCACGGGTCGATGTGCTCGTCAACAACGCCGGAGCCACCTGGGGCGCCCCACTCGAGGAGCACGACACGGCCTCGTGGGACCGGGTGCTCAATCTCAACGTACAAGGCGTCTTCCACACCACGAAGTTCTTCCTGCCGCTCCTCGGGGCGGCCGGTTCGCCGGAGGACCCCAGCCGGGTGATCAACATCGGGTCGATCGACGGCATCCACGTCCCGGCGCTCGAGTCCTACTCGTACTCGGCGTCGAAGGCGGCGGTGCATCAGCTGACCCGCCACCTGGCCAGCCGGTTGGCCCCGAGCATCACGGTCAACGCCGTGGCGCCGGGACCCTTCGAGTCCAAGATGATGGCCGCCACCCTCGACGCGTTCGGGGACCAGATCATCGCATCGGCCCCACTCAAGCGGATCGGCCGGCCCGACGACATGGCAGGGGTGACCCTCTTCCTCGCCTCGCGAGCCGGGTCGTACGTGACCGGGGCCGTGATCCCGGTGGACGGCGGGATCGCCACGCTGCGCTGACCTCCACCCGATGGCCGGCCGGGCGGTGTCCGGGCCTTCCCCGAGAGCCGATCGGGCCATCCGCTCGCTCGCCGGTCCGGCCAGCGGACCGCCTTGGAATCGCACGGAATGGGCCTGGATTAACCGCTCTGAGTGGCTGTAGTATCACTATACGTGTGATCGGTGCGGTCACACAGGCGCGCGAGGGGCTGGGGCATGTTCTCGAGACGGAATCTGTGGATGGGCGTCGGCCTGGGCCTGCTCGCGGCCGTGGCGGGCAACGCCCTCACCCCGGTGCCAACAGGGGCCGCTGGAGTCTCCGCCCACGACACCTCGGTCACCGCCCTTCCCTCGGCGGTTCACTCCGATTTCTGGCTGGCCACCGCAGCCGGGCCGGTCGAGGCCTTCGGCGTACCGGACTACGGATCGCCCAGCGGACCGCTCAACCAACCGGTGGTGGCGACCGTCACCACCCTCGGTGCGCACGGCTACTGGCTGGTGGCCTCCGACGGAGGGGTCTTCAGCTACGGCGACGCCCACTTCTTCGGGTCGACCGGGAATCTCGTGCTCAACCGACCCATCGTCGGCATGGCGCCGACCGCGGACGGCCGCGGCTACTGGCTCGTGGCGTCCGACGGAGGGGTCTTCAGCTACGGCGACGCCCACTTCTTCGGGTCGACCGGGAATCTCGTGCTCAACCGACCCATCGTCGGCATGGCGCCGACCGCGGACGGCCGCGGCTACTGGCTCGTGGCGTCCGACGGCGGCATCTTCGCCTTCGGGGACGCGGCGTTCCACGGGTCGACCGGCAACATCGTCCTCAACCAGCCCATCGTCGGCATGGCGCCGACCCCTGAGGGTGGTGGCTACTGGCTCGTGGCGTCCGACGGCGGCATCTTCGCCTTCGGGGACGCGGCGTTCCACGGCTCCGATCCCGGCTCGCCCGAGCCGACCGAACGGGTGGTGGCCACCGGCTCCGGGGGTGGCTACTGGATCATCCAGCAGAACGGGACGGCGACCGCCTACGGGGACGCGACCACGCGGACCCTCCCTCCCCAGGCGCTGCTCTTCTCTGCGGTGACCCCGGGCGACCGTGCGGTGCTCTTCGCCTTCCAGCAGCTCGGCAAGCCGTACATCTGGGGAGGGAACGGCCCGGTGGGCTACGACTGCTCGGGCCTCGCCCTCGCCTCGTGGGTCCACGGAGCCGGCATCGGCTTCGCCCGGGTCGCCGACGACCAGTACGAGACGGCCGGGACACCGGTGGCCCTCAACGACCTCGTCGCCGGCGACCTCGTGTTCTGGGGGGACCCGACGGTCGGGTGGACCAGCGTCGACCACACGGCCATCTACGTGGGAGGGAACCAGATCGTCGAGTCGACCGGCGACCAGGTGCAGCTCAACACCATCGACCAGTGGGGCCTCGACGACCTGATGCCCATCGGTCGCCGACCCTGAACGGACCGCCTCTCGACCGGTCCGCCCCCGCGTGTACCGTGAGACGCGCCCCGGCCCCCCGGGGCATGCCGCACGTCCGGAAGGAGTCGCCACCATCAGCAGCTTCCCCTATGCCGACCGGCTCGCCGTCCACCGCACGCTGCCCGAGACGGGCACGCCGCGCGCAGAGGTGCTCGGGATCCTCCGGTCGATCGCAGCGGAGGAGGACCGGTCGTGGGAGTCGGGACGGTGCTCGGGCACCATGTACTGCGGCGACCACGATCACTACGCCTTCCTGACCGAGGCCTTCGGACTGTTCGCCCACGTCAACGCGCTCCAGCGGGACATGTGCCCGAGTGCGACCCGCTTCGAGTCCGAGATCATCGCGATGACGCTCGACCTGCTCCACGCGGAGGCGGTTGCCGACGGCGACCCGGTCGGGCTGGTGTCCTCCGGTGGCACCGGCAGCATCTGCCACGCCCTTCTCGCCTACCGGGACCATGCCGCGGCCACCAGGGGGGTCGTCCGCCCCAATGTGATCAAGCCCGAGACGGGCCATCCGGCCTTCGACAAGGCCTGCCACTTGTTCGGGATCGAGCTGCGGGTGGCACCGGTCGATCCGGTGACCACAGAGGTGGACACCGGATGGGTCGAGCACGCCATCGACGATGACACGGTCGCTCTGGTCGGATCAGCCTGCAACTACGGCTACGGCACCATCGACCCGATCGCGCGCCTCTCCGAGCTGGCCCTCGAGCGGGGCGTGGGACTCCACGTGGACGGGTGCCTGGGTGGGTGGATCCTCCCCTTCGGTCAGGAGCTCGGCTACGACGTACCGGTCTTCGACTACCGGCTCCCGGGGGTGACCTCGATCTCGGCGGACACCCACAAGTACGGGTACGCGCTCAAGGGGACCTCGGTCCTGACCTTCCGGGACAAGGCGGTGCGCAACGCGCAGTACTTCTTCAACACCACCTGGAGCGGTGGCAAGTACTGCTCGCCGGGCATGGACGGCTCCCGCTCGGGCGGCTTGCTGGCCGCCACCTGGGCGTCGATGGTCCAACTCGGACGCGAGGGCTACCGGCGATACGCCAAGGAGATCTTCGAGACGTCGGCGACCATGCAGGAGGCGGTGCGCTCCCACCCGCAGCTGCGGATCCTCGGGAACCCGACCTTCCTGTTCAGCTTCACCTCCGACGAGTTCGACATCTACCACGTCAACGACTTCATGCGCGGCCGCGGGTGGCGATTCAACGGGCAGCAGTACCCCAACGCGCTACACATGGCGGTCACCCGGCCCCAGACCCATGGCGCGGTGGTCCGGGACTTCGCGGCCGACCTCGACGAGGCGGTGGCCTACGCGCAGGAGCACGCCTCCGACACGCCGGCGTCGGGTGCCGTCTACGGCGGTGTGGCCGGCGGCATGACCGACGAGGCCGACGAGTTCATCCGCATGATGATGGCCCAGATGATGGACACCCAGCAGGCCGTCCCCAGCGACGCCTGATCGCGTCGTCAGCATCGCCGCCGGGGCTCAGGAGCGGAGCAGGACTGCGCTGGAGTCGCCGACGGCGTGTGCGCCCGCAGGGCCCGGCCGACCGAGCAGGAAACCCTGGGCCTCGTCGCACCCGATCGCTCCGACCGTTTGGAGCTCCGCCTCGGTCTCCACGCCCAGGGCCACGACCGAGAGTCCCATCTTGTGGGCGAGGTCGACGACGGTCGAGATGATGGTCGGGTCCTGATCCGAGTCGCCCAGACCGGCCACGAAACTCCGGTCGACCTTGAGCCGGTCGATCGGGAGACCGTTGAGGTAGAGCAGCGAGGAGAACCCGGTGCCGAAGCCATCGAGGGCCAGATGGACGCCCAGGTCGCGGAGCTGCTCCATGGTGGCGCCGATCCGCCTGGCATCGGCGACCAGCACCGACTCGGCGACCTCGAGGACGAGGCACTCCGGGGCGAGCCCAGCGTTCACGAGAGCCGACTGCACGTCGTCGCAGAAGCCGGGATCCTGGAGCTGGGGCGCGGAGACGTTGACCGACATGGTGAGCGCGGGCCTCCCCTGCTCCTGCCACTGCCGGCACTGCCGGACGGACTCCTCGAGCACCCATCGGCCGATGGGCACGATCTCGCGGCTCTGCTCGAGGACCGGGATGAACTCGACCGGTGCCACCGCGCCGAGCTCGGGGTGCACCCAGCGGAGCAGGGCCTCCATTCCCACCAGCTCGCCGTCCAGGCGAAAGAGTGGTTGGTAGTGGATGGCGAGCTGCCCCAGCCTGTAGGCGGCCCGGAGTTCGTCGGCCAGCTGGCTCCGGCGCCGGTGTTCACCCCCGATGGCCTCGTCGTACGCTTCGATGCGGGCCGGACCTCCGCGCTTGGCCTCGTACATGGCCACGTCCGCCTGTGCGAGGCAGGTCTCGGGATCGGCATCCGGTGGGACCGCCGTGATGCCGATGCTCACCGAGGTGAGCAGCTCGCGGTCGCCGACCGTCACCGGGTCCCGCATCGCCGCGTGGATCCGTTCAGCCAGCGACCGGGCGGCCGCCTCCGGCTCTGTCAGCTCGTCGGCCAGGATGACGAACTCGTCGCCACCCAGCCGGGCCACCGTGTCGTGCGCCCTCACCACATCCTGGAGACGCGAGGCCACGGCCACCAGCAGGCTGTCGCCGGCCGGGTGCCCGAACCGGTCGTTGATGGCCTTGAAGTTGTCGAGGTCGAGGAACAGGAGCATGGCGCGGGTGTCCCTGCGGGCCGTCCTCTGCGCGGACTGACGGAGCCGGTCGGTGAGCAGGGTCCGGTTGGGGAGGCCGGTGAGCTCGTCGTGCAGGGCGCGGTGGGCAAGGGCGGCCTGCTCCTCGCGCAGGCGCCTCTGGAGGTCCCGACGCGTCTCGTCGAATTTACGCACGATGCGGACCAGGCTCCCGTCGCAGCTGAACCGGACCACCCCGAGCGCGAGGTCGAGCAGCTCTGCGCTCACGCCGAGGCGCACCCCCTCCTCGGTGAGAGCGCGCATGCATGCGTCCCGCCAAGCGAGGTAGGCCTTCGCCACGTCGGCGAGGTCGGCCTCCCCGATGATGGCGTGCCGCCCCTTCCGGGAGAGGCTGTCCTCCTCCTCGGCCGTCGCGACCTGATCGGTGGCCAGCCAGCGGCCGATGAGCTCGGTGGCCAACCTCGCACCCGCGAATGCCTCGCCGCGCAGCGAAATGGAGAACCTGTCGTCGACCAGGTGGCCGACCTCGTCCGCCCGCGACTGCAGGGCCACTCCGAGCGCGATCCGCTCCGCACTCGGAGGAGGTCCCTGCGGCGTACCGCCTCCGGAGAGGACCTCAGAGCGTCGCGTGGCGTCCATATCCCTCAATATCGGCTCATTCGACGCGCACCTTGACAACGTCGGTTGTCAAGGTGTGCGGCCTTCGGTCACGTCGGTGCGCTCGCCACGTCGGCCATCTGTACGGGCGTCGGTGCCGACGCCAGTGCCGCCAGATGCATCGCATGCCACTGGTCGAAGCGCTCCGCGTCCATCGGCCGGGCGAGGAAGTAGCCCTGTGCGCTGTCGCATCCCAGCGCGGTCAGCTGCTCCCAGGTGGCCGCATCCTCGACACCCTCGGCCACCGTCTGGAGGCCGAGGTTTGCCGCGAGGTCGATGACCGACCGAACGATCACCGCATCGTCGACGTCGTTGCCCATGTCCATAACGAACTCGCGGTCGATCTTGAGTTGGGTCACCGGGAGCTCGCGGAGCTTGGCCAGCGACGAGTAGCCGGTGCCGAAGTCGTCGATCGAGAGGGTCAGGCCCATCCCTGCCAGGTCGGTGAGCACTCTCCGGGCCCGCTTCGGGTCGGTCATGATGATCGTCTCGGTGATCTCGAGCTCGAGCAGGTGTGCGGGTACCTGCCAGCGGGCCAGGGCGGCGGCCACCGTGGCCGGGAGCGAGGCGTCGAGCAGGCTGCGCGTCGAGAGGTTGACCGCGACCGAGAGGCCCTCCTCCCCGCGCGCCCCGGCGCGGTCCGCCCACTCGCGGCACTGCCGCAGGGCCGCGTCCAGTACCCAGGTGGTCATCGGCTCGATGAGCCCGGTCCGCTCCGCCTCGGGGATGAACTGGTCGGGCATGAGCAGTCCCCGGGTCGGGTGGCACCACCGGATGAGCGCCTCCGCCCCGCGCACCTCGAGGGTGGTCATGTCCGCTTTCGGCTGGTAGTGGAGGACGAACTCTTCACGGTTCATCGCGTTGCGCAGATCGCCGAGGAGGGTGAGGCTCGCGGGCGTGGCCGAGTTGAGATCGTCGGAGTAGACGACCACATTCTGCTGCGACTCCTTGGCCACGTACATGGCCAGGTCGGCGCGTTGCAAGAGGAGATCCGCACTGTCTCCATCCTCCGGTGACAGCGAGATCCCGCAGCTGGCCTCGATCCCGAGGTTCACCCCGTCGACCTCGATCGGCTCCTCGAGGGTCTCGATGATCCGCTCCGCCACCCGGACCGGGTCGTTGTCCGCCCCGACGCCGGGCAGCAGCACGCAGAACTCGTCACCTCCGAGACGGGCCAGCACGTCTCCGTCCCGGAGCACGCTCCGGACCCGCGGTCCGACCTCGATGAGCACCTCGTCGCCGTACCGGTGGCCCATGGTGTCGTTGATCTCCTTGAACCGGTCGAGGTCGAAGAGCATCACAGCGCAGCGGGTGCCCTCGGCAGCAGCAATCTCGAGCACCTGGGTCGTCCGATCGTAGAAGTAGCCACGGTTGGGCAGCCCGGTGAGGATGTCGTGACGGGCCTGGTGGGCAAGTTGCCGCTCGGCCTCCTCCTTCTTGACCCCGGTGACGCCGGCCATCCGGACCACGATCACCAGGACGAAGGTGCCCAGGGCGCCGATGGTCTCGGCCTGGGGCCGGGTGAGGAACGAGGGGGTCAGCCCCCACCAGAGGAGGTACTGCGCCACGAAGATGTTGAACAGCGACCACGTCATGATCGGGCGCCAGGCTGCCGCGCCCCACTGCTGGAGCTCCTGGAGGGCGACGAACGCATAGGCCATGCCCAGAGCCGGACCCCACCCCGTCATGTAGATGACCAGGGTCACGTGGGCGATGTGCATGCCCACCCGGAAATGGAAGCGGAGTGAACCGGGTGGTGCGGTGTTCCACGGCTCCACGATGATCGAAATGAGGGCCGGGCCCATGATGGCGAGGAAGTAGGCCCAGACAGGCAGGTCGGCCACGAGGCCGAAGGCACGGAAGAACATCAGTACGCAGAATGCGGCCGGGCCCACGATGTACGACAGAAACACCGGCGAGAACGAGGATCCGTCGCCCGCGCCGGGGTCCCCGGCACGGGCGCCACGCGCCGGGGGCATCGCACCCAACCCGCTGTTCGACGCGGATGGCGGAGAAATGTCCACGATCGACCATCGGCACGGGGCGCACCGTGCTTGAGGGGCACGCTGCGGAGGGTCCCAGGTCAGAGGGGTTCCGCCCGCACAGCTCCGACTGCGTAGTGTGACGACCGAGCCGATCCCGAGGGGGCGCGATGAAGGCAGCGGTCTACTACGAGACCGGCGGGCCGGAGGTCCTCCGGTACGAGGAGGTCCCGGACCCCTCCTACGGCCCGGAGGAGGTCCTGGTCCGCGTCGAGGCGGTGAGCATCGAGGGGGGCGACACCCTCGCTCGGTCCGGTGGCGACCTCGGAGCGGTGCCCCATGTCGTCGGCTACCAGTGCGCCGGCACGGTGGTCGCTGCGGGCGAAGGCGTCTCCGACGTTGCCGTGGGCGACCGGGTGGTCACGGTCGGCGTCGACGGATCACATGCCGAGCTTCGAGCGGTCGCGCCCCCGTTCTGCTGGCGGATCCCCGCCGGACTCTCGACCGAGGAAGCGGCCTGCGTGCCGGTGCCCTTCGGGACCGCGGACGACTGCCTCTTCGAGTTCGGGCACCTGCGTGCCGGCGAGACGGTCCTGGTCCAAGCCGGAGCGAGCGGCGTGGGGATCGCCGCCATCCAGCTCGCCAAGCGGGCAGGTGCGCGGGTCCTCGCCACTGCGTCCAGCGTCGATCGACTCGCCCGGCTCGGTGAGCTCGGCCTCGACGAGGGGATCGACTACACGACGGCGGACTTCGTCGAATCGGTGCGCCGGCTGACCGACGGCCGGGGTGCCGACGTGATCGTGGACTCTGTGGGCGGGTCCACGCTCCAAGGAAGCCTCAGGTGCCTCGCCTATCGGGGGCGCTGCGTGACCCTCGGCGATGCCGGGAGGGAGGCCGGCATGCCGCTCGACATCTCGACCATGCGCGGCAACAACCAGACCCTCGTGGGCTACTTCCTCGGTGCTGAGATCTTTCTCAGCCCGCGGCCGCACGCACTGATCGCCTCGCACCTGGAGGATGTGGCGGCGGGCCGCCTCCGGGTGGTGATCGACCGGCGGTACCCGCTCGAGCACGCGGCCGAGGCACACGCCTACATCGAGAGTCGCCGGGCCTTCGGCCGGGTCCTGCTCATCCCGTGACCGTCCGGGTGTCCGTGCGACCGGCACACACCGGGGACGTCGGGGCACTCGTCGGGTTCATTCACGACCTGGCAACCTACGAACGCGAGCCCGACGCGGTCGAGACCGACGCGGAACGGCTCGCCGCGGCCCTCTTTTCCGAGGCCCCCACCGTGTTCGCCCATGTCGCCGAGGATCGGGGTGAGGTGGTCGGCATGGCCATCTGGTTCCTCAACTACTCGACGTGGACGGGTCGCAACGGGATCTACCTGGAGGACCTCTTCGTGCGGCCGGCGCATCGGGGACTCGGGATCGGCCGCGCCCTCGTGTCCGCGCTCGCCGCCATCGCCTCCGAGCGCGGCTACACCCGCATCGACTGGTCGGTGTTGGATTGGAACCAATCCGCCATCCGCTTCTATCAGTCCCTCGGGGTGCTGCCGATGGACGAGTGGACCGGCTACCGGCTGTCCGGCGAAGCCACTCGCGGCGCTGGGCTCCGGTGACCATCAGGCGGAATGAGCCGTGCCGACCTGTGGTCGCCACTCAGCCGGGGCGATCGGTGGCCCTCACCCGGCAGCGGTCGTGGGCAAGCTGGGGCCCTTGCGTTCAGACGCGCAAGGGGGATCCCGAAGGATCCGCCTGCGTACGACGGACCTACCCTGACGAAACTCAATCGTATCCCTCACGATCAGACCGTGGGTTGAGCACGTGCTTGACGTCCTCGGCGAGTAGCCGCCCTCAGAACCGCTGGTCGGGGCCACGATCTCGGAGTTGGATCAGGAGGCCTTGGCCCGGAACTCATCGAGGGCATCGACCGGTACGTGCGCGATCCCGTCGACCATCACATATCGGATCTTCCGCTCGTGGACGAGCCGGAGAAGTTCCCTTGTCGAAATGTCCAAGCGTCGGGCCGCCTCTGATGCCCTGAGAAGCTCAATCGACATCGGATCCTCCTTGTCCAAATCCGAGCTTACGGCTTACGACCTGGATTTGGTGCTCAACCTGGGCCAGGACGGAGAGGTGGTCAGTGTCGATCAGAACGTCTCGGGCATCTTCGAGGGCGCCAAGCAGTTCGAGCGCTTCGTCGAGCCCGAGGTCGATCTGGTCGGGTGAATCGAATTCCGGTCCCGCTGCCATGCTGCCGACTTCCCTCCCAATTTCGGATGCGTGCCCGAACAGAACGGTCTCACAGGGCTGCTACAAGGGCTGAGGGGCCCATCAGCGACTGGTCGGTGTTGGATTGGAACCAATCCGCCATCCGCTTCTATCAGTCGGGCCGTGCCGATGGACGAGTGGACCGGCTACCGGCTGTCCGGCGAAGCACTCGCGGCGCTGGGCTCCGGTGACCATCAGGCGGAATGAGCCGTATCGACCGGTGGTAGCTACTCAGCTGGGGTGATCGGTGGCCCTAACCCGCTGTAGGAGGCACCCATGCAAGAGGGGACTGTGAGGCTCCGGCAGACCGCAAAAGGAATGGAATGCCGGTCGAGTCGGCCGAGGCGGGCACTGTCTGGGCGACGGTTGGCCCTGGACGGCCGCGACCCGGCCCGAACGGCGACTCGGTGCGACAAACTGAGGGCGGTAGGGTGAGCGAGCCAGTCGCCGTGTCCGGAGCAAGGCGGCGGAACCTCTCTCAACAGACGCGGCGACTGGCGCTCAGGCCGACCATAGTGTCAACCAAGATTGCATGCAACCCGGATTGCCCCCCTAGACCTCCCCACGGGCCTCTTTGGCGTATCGAGATGCCATTTGTCGGGAGAATCCCCAAATTCGAGCCAGCTCGTTGATCGACATGCCGTGATCCAGGGCCGATCGAAATGACGCAATGCGCGATGCCCGTCGACATCTGTCAAGTTCGAAGAGAGCCTCAGTCAGATCTTCGCGGTCCTCGGTGATGAGCGTGTTCTTGAACACGGCTCGGTACTCGTCCTCCGGTGCAAGACGCATCCCCAGAGATCTCCGTATCTTCTCCTCGCGACTTTCCAGCACGCGGCGCAAGTTCTGCATGGCCTCGACCAGGTGCTCGGCGCATCGAATCGCTTCCTCGTCATTGGCAGACATGTTGTCGGTAACCTATCGAATTCGAGCTCGCATTTACTGTTGGGGCCAGCACCGGCGACCACGAGCCGACCTCGATCTGGGATGGACTTCTTCCGACCGCTCCAAGGTAATGCAGGGGCTCAGATCGTGAACGCCAGGTGCTCGACCAGTTGGCGGCCGAGCACCGGGTCGCCGGAGTAGACGACCTCCGCGGCATGGTCCGTTCCCGGGTCGCGACGGCCACCGGTCAGCCGGAGGAACGCGGTCGCCGGGAGCTCGACACCGACCGTGGGAGGACCGTGCAGTTCCGGGACGAGCTCGGCCCGGTCGTCGACCTCGACCAGGTAGGTGCGCGGAAGCGGCCCGGTGAGGTCGATGCAGACCCGCGATCCCGCGGGCAGCCGCGCACGACGCCCGACGATGTACCCGAGACCTGTGGACACCTCGTCCAGCGCCGAGGCCAGGTCGGCGACGTCCTCACGGGGAGCGATCCCGAGCGCATAGCGGATGTCGTGCTCGTGCAGATAGCAGTCGTAGTGCCGGATCCGCATGAACCGCCCGTAGGTCTCGTCCCGCCCCGCGGGGGTCCACGACGGGGCGTCGAAATCCGCCTGGGTCATCGCTTCGAGGGCGGACGCCCTCCGGTCAGTGACGTCCGCGAAGCGGACAAGCAGCTCGCCAGGAGAGAGCCCGCGCATCGACTCGACCCAGACCTCGTTGGCCTCGGCGATCGGATTGGCGAGGTTGGTGATATGGGAGATGTCCACCGTCGGCGCCGGTTCGCCGAGCAGCATCGACTCGGTGCCGATCACATGGCCGAGCACGTCC
This sequence comes from uncultured Acidimicrobiaceae bacterium, assembly GCA_963753905.1. Lineage (GTDB taxonomy): Bacteria > Actinomycetota > Acidimicrobiia > Acidimicrobiales > RAAP-2 > Bog-756. The sequence goes on from CAVWDZ010000001.1 coordinate 1,860,969, forward strand.
CGTACGCTCCAACCGGGCAGGCAGGTCGGCGTGTCCCACTGGTCGGTGGTCAGCGGGGTACAGAGCGTGCCCAGGGCCTCGAACTCGTTCCGCAGCAGTTCGACGGCCCCGGTCCTGTCAACGATGGTCGGCACGGCGCTCACCGTAGCGGCACTCTGGGTCGACCTGTGGCGGTGGGCGGGCCCGCACGAGCCGCAGGGGCAATTACGCTGGGGGGATGACCACTCCTGAGCCCTCACCGAGGGCCGCCGGCGACCTGGGCGGCCCGACGACCGTCGAGCTCTCGATCGAGGGTATGCACTGCGGATCGTGCGTGGCCCTGGTCGAAGAGGCCCTCATCGAGCAGTCCGGTGTGGCCGCCGCCTCCGTCGACCTGGACCGTGCCCGAGCCGTTGTCGGGTTCGACCCGTCCTTGGTCGGGGTCGACGAGCTGCGCGCCGCAGTCGAAGCGGTCGGATACGCCGCAGCCCCGATCGGCTAGCGATGCAGACGAGCCCGGGGTGACCCCTCCATGGTGACCTCGTCGCCGGTGGCGGCGCCGGCCCCGGCGACGACGGCTCCGGGCTCCAGCACCGCCGAGCTCGAGCTCGGCGGGATGCACTGCGGTGCCTGCGCCACCCGCATCGAGCGGTCGCTCAACCGACTCCCCGGGGTGGCGAGCGCCTCGGTCAACCTGGCCACCGCGCGCGCCTTCGTCTCCTACGATCCCCGTCGGGCCGGACCCGACGACCTCTGCGACGCGGTCGTCGCGGCCGGCTACGACGCCGCGCCGGTCGTCGGTGCCAGCCGGCCGGAGACCGCCGACCCCGACCACTGGGTGGTGCGTGCGGCCATCTCGTGGCCGTTGGCCCTGTTGGCCCTCGCGGTCTCCCTGAGCGCGGCCGAGACTCCGGCCGCCGGATGGACGGTGCTGCTGCTGGCCGTCGTCGTCGAGCTCGCGGGAGGGTGGCCGTTCCTCCGCAACAGCGCCCGGTTGCTCCGCCACGGTGCCACCAACATGGACACCCTCATCGCCCTGGGCACCCTCGCCGCGCTCTCGGTGACCGCCGTGGAGGCGATCGCGCTCGGAGGGCGCCACGTGCACCTCGGGGGGAGCGGCGCCTTCGCTGCCCGGCTCCACGGCGTCATGGCTCCGCTCATCGTGGCCATCCTGGCAACGGGACGGGCCGTCGAGGCCCGGGTCCGGGAGCGGGCCGCCACCGCCCTGCATTCCTTGTTGTCGCTGCGCCCCCCGACCGCCAGGGTTGTCACCCAGGCCGATCCCGACGGTGAGCTGGTTGCCCCCGAGAGCGTGCCGGTGGGCGCGTTGCTGCAGGTGCGTCCCGGCGAGGCGCTCGCCCTCGACGGCACGGTGGTCTCGGGATGGTCGGACGTCGACGAGTCGATGCTGACCGGAGAGCCACTGCCGGTCGAGCGGGGACCTGGCAGCGCGGTCACCGGAGGCACCCGCAACGGCAGCGGCGTGCTCGTCGTCCGGGTGGGTGCCGTGGCGGCCGAATCGGTGCTCGCCCGGCTCCAACGGCTGGTCGAGGACGCCCAGCGCGACAAGGCGCCGCTCCAGCGGATCGCCGACCGGATCAGCAGTGTCTTCGTCCCCGCCGTCCTCATCGGGGCCGCGCTCACCTTCCTCATCTGGTGGGCGGTCGTGGGCGACCCGGGCCGTGGCGTGCTGGCTGCGCTCGCCGTCCTCTTGGTGGCGTGCCCGTGCGCGATGGGACTGGCCGCTCCCGTTGCCATGATGGTCGGCTGCGGGCGGGCCTCGGCCCTCGGGATCTTCGTGCGCGGCGGCGATGCCCTCGAACGACTGGCCAAGGTGGATCGGGTCGCCTTCGACAAGACGGGGACCCTCACCGAGCGGCACGCGGTGGTCACCGGGCTGGCTTGGCTGCCGGATTGGGACGCGGGTGCGGTGCTCTCGCTGGCGGCAGCCGTCGAGGCGGCGAGTGACCACCCGATCGCGACCGCCGTGCTCGACGCGGCTCGGGACCGGGGTGCACCGGTCGGGGTCGCGGCCGACGTGGTGGCCCTCCCGGGGGTTGGAGTGAGCGGGACGGTCGACGGCCACCGGGTGACGGTCGAGCGTCTGGCGGACGACGACCTCCCCCACGCGCTCGAGGGGAAGACGGCCGAGGCCCAGCGGAAGGGTGAGACGGTGGTGGTGATCACGTGCGACCGACGCCCGGTCGCGGTCGTGGCGGTGGCCACCCCGCTGCGGCCGGAGGCGCGTGCCACGGTCGCCCACCTGGCGGCCATGGGGCTGCCCGCCTCGATCCTGAGCGGCGACAGCGAGGCGGCCGTCGATGCGGTCGCAGCAGACCTCGGGATCCAGGACGCCCGCGGCGCGCTCGGACCGGCCGGCAAGGTCGAGGCCCTCGCACGGTTCCACGACGCTTCGGAACGGGTGGTGATGGTGGGCGACGGAGTCAACGACGCTCCTGCCCTGGCCGCGGCAGACGTCGGGTGCGCCATCGGGAGCGGATCGGAGGCCGCCCTCGCCACCAGCGACGTGGCCCTGCTGAGCAACGATCTCCAGGGGGTCCCTGCAGCCATCGGGATGGCCCGGTCCACCTACGCGGTCATCGTCCAGAACTTCGGCTGGGCGATGGGGTACAACGTCGCTGCACTCCCACTGGCCGCCACCGGGCTGCTCGATCCGCTGGTGGCGGCCGTGGCCATGGGACTCTCGAGCGTCCTCGTGGTCCTCAACAGCCTCCGCCTCTCACGCCTCGGTCGCTCGGGTCCGTCGGACGTCGGCACCCCACGGATGCTCGGCACCAGGTGGGGCGTGGTGGCGTCGGTGGCCCTCCCGGTCCTCCTGTTCGCCTCGCTGACCGTGGTGAGCCAGGTGGTCTCGCCGGCGCGGGGGCAGTCCCTCCTGCCGACCCTTCCCTCGATCACCACGATCGACCTTCCCCGCGGCGGATCGGTCGAGACCTACTTCACGCCCGGCGGGGCCGGGGTCAACCAACTCCACCTCATCTTCTCGGGCACGCCGGCCCAGGTGGGCTCGACCCATCCGCTGGTGACCGCAGGCCCGGCGGGACGACCTGCCCAGATCCTGCGACAGCTGACGGTCTCCCCGGGGCACTTCACCGAGATCGTGGTCCTGACCGCGGGCACCTGGCACTTCCGGGTCGCGACCCCGTTCGGATCTGCGCCGGTCACCTTCACCCTCGACCGCGTCGTCCCCTGAGCCGTGCCCGACAGCCGTCCGCGGCGCCGGCTGAGCAGCGCCGGTCAGTCCCCGGCCCAGCAGCCGAGGATGACGTCGGCGACGGTCACCGCAACCGACGCCGAGCTGGTCGCCGGGACCCCGAACTGTGGTGGGAGATCCGAGTTGTCCACCAACAACACCTTCCAGTCCTTGCGCACCACGACCGAGCCGTCGGTCGTCTGGAAGGCGCCCTGACCCAGGTTCTCGAGGTCACGCGCCTTGCCGAGGGTCCCGGCCAGCGCGTCGTAGTAGGCGTACGTCTCCGACCAACTCGAGAGCTCCTTGACCGACAGCCCGAACGAGCCGGTCGGGTAGGTGTAGGTACAGGCATACCGGTGGTTTTCCCAGGTCGGCACCGACACGTGGGCCCGTTCGCCGAGGGCGGAGGCGAGCTCCGCCTGAGCCTCCTCCTGACAGACCTGCTTGGCGATCTCCGACGGGGTCGACCCCGCGGGGAGCGGCGGCCGGCTGGTGGACGTGGTGGCCGGGGCCCCACCGCACGCCGCTGCGAGAGACACCACCAGTGCCAGGGCGAGGGCCAGGCCGAGCGGTCGCGGTCGCACGCAGCGAGCGTACCAGCGCACGAACAAACTCCCAGGTCAGACGGGCTAGATCTGGACCGTCCGCCCCGGGGCCGACACCGCGGGCCGGCCCGGCGCCTGCACGATCCCGACCAGCTCCACGTGTTCGGTCATCGGGAAGAGATCGAAGGCCCGCAGCGCTCCGAGAGACCAACCGGCATCGAGCAGGATGCGCAGGTCGCGGGCGAAGGCCGCCGGCTCACACGACACATAGGCGATGCGCCGCGGAGCGGGGTCGAGTCCGGCGAGGGCCTCGATGACCGGGCGTCCGGCCCCCGCCCGCGGAGGGTCGAGTACGACCAGGTCGGGCCGGCCCAGCCGACGCGCAACGACGGCTCCCGTGACCGCGCCGCGCACCACTTCGACCTGGCCGAGCCCTGCCGCGTTGCGACGGAGGTCCGCACAGGCCGCCGCGCTCCGCTCGACCGCGGTCACCGAGCCGGTGGGTCCGACCGCAAGGGCGAGGCCGACGCTGAACAACCCGGCGCCGGCGTAGAGGTCGGCCACCCGCTCGCCCGACTGGACGTCGGCTCCCTCGAGCACCGCCCGGGTGAGGGCGGTTGCGGCCCCGGGGTGGACCTGCCAGAACACACCCGCGTGCACGGTGAACCGGCGCCCGAGCACCTCGAAGACCACATGGTCGGGCGCGCGGAGTGTGCGTCTCCCGGACACCAGTCCGGCGGCGATCGCGGGATCCGAGCGCAGACCGCCCTTGCCCGCCTCGACGAGGACGACGGGAAGGCCCCCGTCGGGAGAGGCCATCACTTCGATCCGGCCGGCGCCTGTCCACGGGACCGAGCCGACCCCCACGCTGTCGACGGATGCGGTCGCGATCGGGCAGCGGTCGACCGCCTCGATGTCGTGGGAGCGGTGACGGTGCAGACCGGTCCGGCCCTCGCGGTCGACGGCGAACGACACCCGGGTTCGCCAGCCCAGGCCGGCCGGTGCCCCAGGAACCTCCTCGACGGGCACCCGCAGTTCGAGACCGGCCAGCCGGGAGAGCTGCTCGGCCACGAGGTCCTCCTTGAGGACGCGCTGGGCGGGGAGGGCGACGTGCTGGAAGTCGCAGCCGCCGCAACGGCCGGGCCCGGCGTGGGCACAGGGTGGCGCGACCCGTTCGGTCGACGCCTCGAGCACCTCCACCGCGTCGGCCCGCAGGAACGAGCCGGTCTCGGAGGTGATCCGGGCCCGCACCCGCTCGCCGGGGAGGCTGTGGCGCACGAAGACGACCCGGCCGTCGGGAGCCCGGGCGACGCACCCGCCTCCCGCTGCGATCGCGCCGACGGTCAGCTCCACGACGTCGGGGGTCACGCCCGGAGTCATAGCACCAGCCCGGTGGAACGACCGTGCGCGCACCGCTTGCGTCCCGGTCCGGGCCAGACGCTCGCGACGGCAGGGCGGGATAGGGTCACCCCGGCTGCGAAGGACGAGCGGGAGGTCGGCGTGGACATCGAGGAGGCCCTCTACACGACCCGGGCGATGCGCAGGGTCGGTCCCGACCCGGTGCCGTTGGACGTCCAGGCCAGGATCCTCGATGCCGCCATCCGCGCACCCACCGGAGGCAACGCCCAGAACTGGCGGTTCCTGCTCCTCGACGATCCACAGATCATCGCCCGGATCGCACCGCTCTACCGGCACGCCATCGGTCAGTTGTGGGAGACCGTCTACGCCGAACAGGTCGCCGCGGTGGCGGCCGACCCCGACAGCGCCGAGAACGTCGAGTGGAACCGGATCCGCTCCTCTGCCCAGTGGCTGGCCGACCATTTCACCGAGGTCCCGCTCTTCCTCTTCGCGTTCGTGCAGGCCGATCCCACCGGCGGATCGATCTACCCCGCCGTGTGGAGCGCGCAACTCGCGGCCCGGGCGCAGGGCGTGGGCAGCTCGCTGACCGTGGTGCTCGGGGTCTGGCATCCGGACGAGACGTTCGAGATCCTCGGCGTGCCGACCGACGAGCAGTGGAACATGGCCTGCTGCGTGAGCTTCGGGTACCCGACCGGGCGATGGGGTGTCGCGCCACGGCGACCGGTCCACGAGGTCTCGTACCGCAACCAGTGGGGTACGCCGGTCGGATTCACCGTCGAGCGACCGCTCTGGTCGCCCGAACAGGGCGCGGCCGAGACTCAGCCCTGACGGGCACAAAGTTCCAGGTCAACAGGGGCGGTGGTAGAGTCCGGCCCCGCAGACGCGCGGCTGTAGCTCAATGGTAGAGCCTCTGATTTCCAATCAGATGACGAGGGTTCGATCCCCTTCAGCCGCTCCGAGCGGGCTTGACCCCATTCAGTGGACGGCCACCCGGGACATCCAGGTGCCCGTAAGATTTAGTAACGCTTGTTGACTATCAACATTCTTGACGGTACTGTCCCGGTATGGCCCCCGGAGACGATCCGACCGTTGCGGTCGTCATGCCGGCACTGTTGCGTGCCGCACGCCGCACGTACGGCACGGCCATCCGCTCGGCGCTCGCTGAGGTCGACTGCGACGATGTGCCTCGCAACGGCCCGTTCGTCATCGGGGCCATCGCCCGTGCCGGCTCGCCGCTGAGCGAGATCGTCGACGCGCTCGGCATCTCCAAGCAGGCCGCCGGACAGCTGGTCGACACCCTGGTCCTCCGGGGCTACCTCGACCGCGCGGCCGACCCGGCTGACCGGCGCCGGCTCACCGTGGCATTGACCGAGCGGGGCCGGCTCGCGGCAGCCGTGTCGCAGTCGGCGGTCGAGCGGGTCGACGCAGCGCTGGTCGCCGAAGTGGGCGCAGACGACCTCGCGGCGACGAGGTCCACGTTGCTCGCGATCGCCGCGCTCCCCCTGGGCGGACCGCCCCCAGACCCGAACGGGTGAACGCGTCGGTCGCGCCGGTCGGCGAGGGCACGCAGAGCACTGCCGAAGGAGCTCGGGCCCCGCGGCGGGCAGCTCCGGTGCTCACCGCCATCGCCGTCGTGGCCGCGGTGAGCTACGCCTGGGGGTCGGCCCACGGCAGCCTCGAGCCGTACTACGAGGCGGCCGTCCGCAGCATGGGGTCGAGCTGGCACGACTTCGCCTTCGGGGCCTTCGACCCCGCCGGGACGATCACCGTCGACAAGCTGCCCGGAGCACTCTGGGTGCAGGCCCTGAGCGTCCGGGTCCTCGGCTTCCATCCCTGGGCGGTCATCCTGCCGCAGATCGTCGAGGGGACCGTGACCGTCCTCGTGTTGTACCGGGCGGTCCGCCGGCTCGCCGGTTACCCAGCCGGGATGGTCGCAGCGGCCGTGGTGGCTGTGACCCCTGCCACGGTCGCCCTCGACCGCGGGAACATCTCGGACTCGCTCCTCATCCTCCTGCTCGTGCTCGCGGCCAACTCGGCCGTGACGGCACTGGTCACCAGGAACGGTGCCTGGCTCCTCGCGACGGGGCTGTGGGTGGGCCTCGCGTTCCAGGCCAAGATGCTCGAGGCCTGGCTGATCCTGCCGGCCATCGGGTTGGTCTGGCTGGTGGCCGGGGCCGGCCGCCCGTTCCGGCGGATGCTCGACGTCGGTGCGGCCATCGGCCTGGCCGCGGTGATCTCGCTGAGTTGGATGATCGCGGTCTCCCTCGTCCCAGAGACCGCTCGTCCCTACGTCGACGGCAGCACCCACGACTCGGTCTTCCAGCAGGTGTTCGTCTACAACGGCTTCGGTCGGGTCGGCACCGTCGGCCGTGGGAGCTCAGTCCTCGACTCGCTCGGCGAGTTCCGGCTCCCTGGCGCTCCCGGTCCCTCCCGGCTCCTCGCCGGCGCCGGCGGGCGGGACATCGGGTGGCTCATCCCGCTCGCGGTGCTCGCGGCGGTGGTCGTCGTCGTCGCCCGGCGCGGCAGACCGCGGGAGGATCCCCTCCGGGCGGGGGTGATCCTCTTCGGAACCTGGCTGGCCATCGACGCAGTCGCCTTCAGCGCCCTCTCCGGCATCAACGCCTACTACCTCGCCGCCCTCACCCCGGCGATCGGGGCACTCATCGGGATCGGGGCCGCAGTAGTCCTGCGTGCCGGCTTCGGCGACCGTCGGGTCAAGTGGGGCCTGCTCGTCGCCTCCGGTGCGACCGTCCTCTACGGCCTCGTGTTGAGCGGGCCCGCGGCGACCGCCCTGCTCGCCTTCGTCTGGTGCGGTGCCGTCGCGCTCCTCGCCGGCGGCTGCTGGCTTCTGCTCGACCCTCTCGCCCGGCGGGCAGGCGGGCACGACCCGCCCCCGAGCGTCCGGAGGCTGCGCACCCTGGTGGGCACCGGCCTGGTGCTCGGAGCCATGGTCCTCCCCTCGCTGACCGCGGCAGGAGACGTCGTCGCCTCGGGTCTCGGTCCCTTCGACACCCCGTACGAGCCGGCCGGGATCGTCCACATCACCCAGACCGAGCCCCGTGAGGCGCTCACCTCGATCGCGGCCGGAACGGGGCTCCTCCTCCGGGTCAATCGCTCCGATCGCTACGTCGCGGCCACCTACACCGCGATCATCGCGGCACCGCTGATCATCGACACCGGCGCCGAGATCGAACCGATCGGCGGATTCACCGGATCGATCCCGTCACCGACGCTGGCGGCCCTGCGCCACCAGGTCCGGAACCGTGAGCTCCAGACGGTGATCGCGCCCGCCGTCGACGACCCCCGGATCCAGTGGGTCGGGTCCCACTGCGCACCGGTGCCACAGTCGACGGGCGCTTTCGCCGTCCACGGGCCGATCGCGGGGATCGGGATCTACTTCTGCACGGCTCGCGCCAGCGCCTAGCGTCCGCTGCACAGGAGCGGACCCGCACCTGTTCCGCCCGTCGGAGCGACGGCGCTGGTCTATCGTCCCGGTGACCGCCACCCGACCAGGACCGACCGATGACCGATCCGACCGCCTCCGAGGAGAGCGCACCCGATGAGGAGCACTCCATCTCGGCCATCTCGACCGGTGCCCTGCCGGGTGAGGAGGTCATCACCGGACTCCTGACCGATGCACACGCACGGTTCCGGACGGTCGACGAGGGTGAGGTGGCCAGCTACATCCCGGCCCTTGCCAACACGCCACCCGAGCTCTTCGGGATCGCTGTTGCCGGGGTAGGAGGCCGGACCTTCTCCTGCGGCGATACCGGACACGAGTTCTCGCTGCAGTCGATCTCCAAGCCGTTCGTCTTCGCCCTCGTGTGCGAGTCGGTCGGGCTCCAACGGGCCCGGGCGCTGCTCGGCGTCAATGCAACCGGACTGCCGTTCAACTCGGTCATGGCCATCGAGCTGAACGACGACCGAACGATGAACCCGATGGTCAACGCCGGTGCGATGGCGACCACCAGCCTGGTCCCCGGAAGGAGCTCCGATCAACAGTGGGCGTTCCTGCTCGACGGCCTGTCCCGCTTCGCCGGACGCGACCTCACCCTCGACCGCGACGTCTACGACTCCGAGTCCGCCACCAATCTCCGGAATCAGGGGATCGCCCACCTCCTGCACAGCTACGGGCACCTCTACGCCGACCCGGACCAGACCACCGACGTCTACACCCGGCAGTGCTCGCTCCTGGTCAGCACGATCGACCTGGCGGTGATGGGTGCGACCCTCGCCGACGGGGGGGTCAACCCGATCACCGGCGTGCAGGTCGTCAGCCCGGTCATCTGCAAGCGAGTGCTCGCCGTCATGGCCACCGCCGGTCTCTACGAGCGTTCGGGCGACTGGCTCTACGACGTGGGCCTCCCGGGAAAGAGCGGGGTCAGCGGGGGCATCGTGACCATCGCACCCGGCAAAGGCGGACTCGCCGTCTACTCCCCACGGCTGGACGGGGCGGGCAACAGCGTACGTGGCCAACTGGTGACCCGCTACCTCTCCGAGCGCCTCGGCCTCAACGTGTTCGCCTCACGGCCGTTCGGCACAACGGGATGATGGCTGCCGACGACGACGATCCGCCCGTGGCGACGGAGCCTGTCCCGGGAACCGGCGGCTCGCTCGTGGACAGCGAAGGAGTCGACGGGGTCTGAGGTGAGATAGACCTACCAGGGCCGTCGGGGGACCTCCCTTCGGTTCCAGCCTGCAAGCGAGGAGAAGAGTGAACGGCGAAGCGACATCGAGTAAGGGCTGGCTTGCGCTTGTCGCCTTGGCAACGGCGCAGTTCGTCATGGTGCTCGACCAGTCGGTGATGAACGTCTCCATCAGCGCACTGGTCAAGGACTTCGACACCACGGTCACAACGATTCAGGCGGTGATCACCCTCTACTGCTTGGTGATGGCCATGCTGATCCTCACCGGGGCCAAGATCGGCGACATGATCGGCCGCCGCCGGGCGTTCGTGATCGGCCTGATCATCTACGCCTGCGGCTCAGCTCTGACCGCAGCCTCACAGTCGGTGGCGGTCCTGGCTCTCGGCTGGTCGGTGCTCGAGGGCATCGGGGCAGCACTCGTACTCCCCGCGCTCGCCGCGTTGATTGCAGGAAACTTCGAGGGTCCCCGTCGCAAGGTTGCCTATGCGATCATCGGGGGGGTAGCCGGAGCAGGCATCGCCGTCGGTCCGATCCTCGGCGGATGGGCAACGACAGAGATCACGTGGCGGATCGTGTTCGTCGGTGAGGTGATCATCGTCGCCTTCATCCTGGTGATGACCCCCAAGGTGGGAGACGCCCCACGTCCCGATCCCACCCCGAAACTCGATGTGTTCGGCTCGGTGCTCTCGGCGACAGGTCTCGGGCTGCTCGTGTTCGGTGTCCTCCAATCGAGTACCTGGGGGTGGCTCAAGCCGAAGAACTCGCCGATCACGATCTTCGGGTTCTCCATCACGATCTTCGTGATCGCCGCAGGTGGGGTGCTTCTCTGGGGATTCGTGACGTGGCAGCGCCACCGCGAAGAGCGGAACCTGGACCCATTGGTCCATCTGTCACTGACCCACATCCCGCGAGTCAGATCAGGGTTGATCGGGCTGTTCAGCCAGAACCTGATCCTCATGGGCGTCTTCTTCGTCATTCCCCTCTACCTCCAGCTCGTGCTCGGACTCAACGCTCTCGAAACCGGCATCAAGATGTTGCCCGTCTCGATCACCATGTTCGTGACTGCCGCCATCGGATCAAAACTGTCGGATCGGTTCGCGGTGCGCACCATCGTCCGGAGCGGACTGATCATGACGATCGCAGGCAGCCTGATCCTGCTCTCGACCATCCAGCCCACCCTCTCTGACGCAGGGTTCGCCATCGGCATGGGCGTGCTCGGTATCGGGATGGGCCTGATGGTTTCCCAACTGGGTAACGTCGTCCAATCATCGGTCGAAGAGTCCGGACGGAGCGAGGCCGGTGGACTCCAGTACACGGGACAGCAACTCGGCTCATCGCTCGGTGTGGCCCTCATCGGGGCCATCGTCCTGATGGGACTGACCAGCACCTTCATCTCCAATGTCGAGCATGATTCCCGCATCAGCGCCGAGATCTCGACACAGGTGGGAGTGGCGGCCGGTTCCAATACCAACTTCGTTTCGGCCACCGAAGTCGAGACCGCAGCCAAGGATGCCGGCCTTGACAGTGCGACCACAACAGCATTGGTCGACGACTACGAGTCGGCGCAGCTCCGCTCGCTCAAGGCCGGGCTCCTCGCCGCCGCACTGCTCGCACTCGCCTCGTTGGGCTTCACCAGAGAGCTTCCACACGACCGACCGGTACGGGAGAAGAGGGCCCTCGCCGACACATCAGCCTGAACCCCCGTCCCCCCCGACCCCGCTGAGACGGCCGGCGAGGCGGCCGGGGGACGGGGGAGGCGGCCGGGGGACGGGCGAGGCGTCCAACGGTGGCCAAAACGGCTGCTACCCCGGGTTGCGGACCCGCCACTGGGGAACGGCCACGACGTTGAACAGGAAGGATGCCTGCACAGCATCCTCGACGGTAAAGATCGGCCGGGCCCGTACCGATATTTCCCGGGTGAGGTTTGATCTGGCGCACCCGACCCAGCGGCAGCTGCGCGACGGTGTGACCTGTGGGCTGATCGCGGAGTCGATCATGATCCCGATTCTGCTCACGGTGACCTTCGTGGACCATCACGCGGTCCGGTGGGGGTACGTGTTCGCGGCGATGGCCTGCATCTTCCTGTCCGTCGTCTACCTGGCCATGTTCGTGGCGATCACCAAGGGCCGCTCGAGCGTCGAGTCGCAAGCCAACGTGTGGTTCGTCATCGTCTGCCTGGCGCTGGCCGGCCTCGCCTGTATCGATCTGGCCACTGCGACCCACACCGGTCTCTACACGCCGGCCATGCTGGTCGGGGTCCTCTTCGTCTGCATCGTCGGCGACCGCCGGATGCAGATCATCGTCGACCTCTACGCGCTGGTGTTGATCAGCCTGATCGGCTGGATCGAAGGGCTGCGCGGTGCCGACCTCGCTGTCTCGTTGCTCATCTACGCCTCGACCATCGCGGTGATCACCTTCATCTGCGCACGCACCGTCGGATCCCTCACCGGACAGGTCAACTTCAGCCACGCCATCGACACCCTCAACGAGACGTTCGACGACTTTGGGTTCGACGGCTCGCGCTCGGGCCACGACACCGTGTCGGAGATCTTCCGGTGCGGCCTGCCCCAGGTCACCCACATCCTGCCCGCGGTGCGGGTGGCCGTGTTCACCCGCAACAGCTCGCTCGAACGCTTCACCCTGGTCGCCACCTGGCCAGAGGAGATCACCGAGTGCTCCGATCTCGCCACCCTCCCCGCGCTGACCCGTGCCCTCGTCGCCAATGCTGTCGACCTCGACCCCCGCTACTGCGTGATCCCGGTCGGGTATGCGCCCGACGGCGAGCTGGTGATGGTCATCGATCGGAGCCCCTCGGACAGCCGGACCGATCAGCGGGCCGCCGAGGCCGCCGAGCTCCTGGCCTCGGCGTTCCTGCGCGTGACGAGCCGGGCCAACTTCGTCAACGGCCTGCACGCAGAGAGCAGGACCGATCCGCTCACCGGTCTCGCCAACCGGCGGAGCCTCTTCGAGCGCATCGAGATCGAGATGGCCCACGCCCTCCGCAGGGAGACGCCCCTGAGCGTGGCCATGATCGACCTCGACCATTTCAAGGCCTACAACGACCGGTACGGACATGTGGCCGGCGACACGGTGCTCCGCTCGATCGCCGCGGTCATGGTCTCCAACATCCGGGGCCAGGACATGGTGGCCCGCTACGGCGGCGAGGAGTTCTGCCTCGTGATGCCCGACACCGATCTGGTCGGCGGCCACCACCTGCTCGACAAGCTCCGCGAGGGCGGCCGCGAGTCGAGGTCCGACTTCGGTGTGACCCTGTCGGCGGGCCTGACCAGCTGGGACGGTATCGAGGACCCGACCTCGTTCATCGAGCGCGCCGACCAGGCTCTCTACCGGGCCAAGGAGTCGGGTCGAAACCGGGTGGTCTCGATCGAGTCCATCACCGAGTTCTAACTCTGCTGTTCCGGCGACTTCTCGGTGGCCCGGGCCCGGCGCGCCGGCGCCTGATCGACAGTGTGCTCCTCGGGCCGCTCCATGACCAGATAGACGTTGTCGTCGACGACGAAGGACGTCACCAGGTGGAATCCCGCCGTGTCGAGCTCATCGAGCTCGTTCTGCAGCTCGACACGGCGCTCGGCGACGACCAGCCGGCCGCCGTGGACACGGACTATCCGGTGGGTGCTCACCGGATACGCAACAGCTTGTCGGCGACGCCCCCGGCCAGGGTGCCCCGCGCCGGGTCGACGAGCAACCCGGCCTCGCGCCGCCCGTTGCCGAGTCCGGAGGGTGCAGGGCGGACACGGACGTACCACTCCTGACCCCAGACCCTCGAGAAGATGTTCTCCGGCATGGAGAGGAAGATGCTGTCCTCGCCGATCTGGCTCGCGTGGGCCCGCATGGCGGCGCGCTTGGTCGCCAGATGGGCCGAGACGTCGACCTCGGTGGTGATCCGCTCACTCGGCTCACCCATTGTGTCCGCCCCCTCCATCTGCTCCTCGTTCTGCTCGGAGGGGGTCCATCCCGAGTCGGCCATCAGGGCGCGCAGGTTCTCCATGAAGCCGCGATCGACCGTGGCGAGGTAGACAACCGGGGTTCCGGCGAGCGCTGCCGCACGCATGCCCACAGTGTGGACCTGGACGTGATCGGGATGGCCGTACCCTCCGTGCTCGTCGTAGGTCACCAGCACCTCCGACCCCTCGGCGGTCAGGATGCCGGCCAACCGGGCGGCCGCCTCCTCCACGTCGGCGGTGGCGAAGCAGCCCGGGCGCAGGCTGCTCGGCTCGCCCTCCATCCCGGAGTCCTCGTACCCGAGCCACAGCTGCCGATCGACCCCGAGGATCGCTGCGGCTTCGCTCAGCTCTGCAGCCCGGCGCTCGGCCAGGGTCTCCCCGGGGCGCAACAGGCCGTCCGGGATCTCACCCAGCTCGCCGCCGGTGGCAGTGACCAGCACCACCCGGTGGCCCTGGGCGGCGAGAGCCGCCATGGTGCCCCCGGTGGCGATCGCCTCGTCGTCGGGGTGGGCGTGGAAGAAGGTGACCGCGGCCATGGTCCGGGACCCTACTGGGAGCGAGCCCCCGATCGGACCGGGTCGGTGGCCGGCCCGCCGGCCACCCGGTCCGGCGTGTCGCTCAGGGTCGTTCCTCCCGCACGACACGGACCCGGTGGACGAACAAGAGGACGACCGCGACGACCGCCAGCGCTGCCAACACGTACCCCGCATCGCTGAACGACCGCTGCACGTGGTTGTAACTCGAGCCCAGCGAATAGCCCAGGCTGGCGAGGGCGGTGCACCAGATGGCGCACCCGATGACGGTGAAGGCGATGAACTTGGGGATGGCCATCTCTCCGAGCCCGGCGGCGAACGACACGAACGACCGGAGCAGCGGGATGAAGCGCCCGAAGAGCACCAGCGGTTCGCCGTGTCGGTCGAACCAGGCCTCCGCCCGGTCGAGGTCCTTGTGCGAGAGCAGCACGTACCGTCCGAAGCGGTCCACCAGGGGGCGACCGCCGTAGAACCCGATGAGGTACCCGGCCAACGAACCCAGGACCTCCCCCAGCACCGCGAGCAGGATGACGGCGGCCAGCGAGGCGTGGAACACCTCCGGCGAGGTCTGGCCGTTCGAGAGCAGCATGTGGACCTCGCCACTCGCCAGCGCCCCGCCGCCGATGACGGCGAGCTCGGCGCCGACCGGAAGGCCCATTGCGGAGATGAAACTCAGCACGAACACCGCGAGATAGCTGTAGTGGTAGAGGAAGTTCTCCATCGCCCCACCTGTCTAGCCGCTGGCCGCTGGACGGCAGCGCACCCCGAGCCCCGATCCGACCCCGTCGGGGTGGAGGTGGGCTACCGTCACCCGGGTGAGCACGGATGCCTCCCGGGGAGCGATCTCCCCGATCCGCTGCAGCACCGCAGACGGACTGGCCGTCGCCGCGTACGACTTCGGCGGTGTGGGACCGGACCTGCTCCTCGTCCACGCCACCGGCCTCTGCGCGGCACCGTTCCTCCCGTTGGCGCGGTCACTCGGGTCGGACGTCCACTGCTCGGCGCTCGACCTCCGCGCCCACGGGCGCTCCGATCGCCCGGCAGACGGGAACCTGGCCTGGGCGGGGTTCACCCAGGACGTCCTGGCCACGGTCGACGGGCTCGGTCTCGACCATCCGGCCGGCCTCGGCCACTCGTGCGGGGGCGCCGCCCTCCTCCTGGCCGAACAGGCACGGCCAGGTACCTTCCGCTCCCTCTCCCTCTTCGAGCCCGTGGTGTTCCCCGGCAACCCAGCCGTGCCCGCCGGCGAGAACCCGATGTCCGCCGCAGCCCGTCGACGCCGCGAGACCTTCCCCTCGGCTGAGGATGCCTTCGTGACCTTCTCTTCCAAGCCGCCGCTCGATGTGCTCGACCCCGAGGCACTGTGCCTCTACGTCGAGCACGGGTTCGAGCCCATCCCGGTCGACGAGGGGGGCGACGGATCCGCCGTCCGGCTCCGCTGCCGTCGCGAGGACGAGGCGGAGACGTTCGCCCGTGCCCCCTCCAACGGCGCGTTCACCCACCTCGCCGCTGTCCGATGCCCGGTGACCCTTGCATACGGCGAGGAGACCGATGCATTCGGCCGCCCGCTCATGGAGGCGCTCGCGGCCGCACTCCCCGACGCCGCCGTAGCGAGCTTCCCCGGTCTCGGACACTTCGGGCCCCTCGAGCAGCCGGTCGCGGTCGCCGCCGCGGTGCGCCGCTGGCTCGGGTCCGCCGACGGCACACCCGCGTCGTAGTCTCCCGACGTGCCCTTCGAACCGCCCCGGTCGCTGTCCCCCTCCAAGGTGAGCTCGTTCCGCAGCTGCGCCCTGGCCTTCCGGTTCACCGCGATCGAACATCTGCCCGACCCGGCCACGGTCTGGACGGTCCGGGGGACGCTCGTCCACAGCGTCCTCGAAGAGCTCTTTTGGAACCACCCGCCGGGCCGGCGGAGCCCGGAGGCGGCCGCGGCCGCCCTGGACGAAGCGTGGGCTGCACTCCAAACCGACCCCGACTACCGCTCCCTCGGGCTCACAGAAGAAGAGGGGGATGCGTTCCGGGAAGAGGCCGAGAGGCTCGTGGCCAACTACTTCCTGCTCGAGGATCCCAACGCGGTGACCCCGGTGGGGGTGGAGCTCACCCTCGAGGCGCGCGTGGACGGGGTGCGCCTCCGGGGGATCCTCGACCGCCTCGACCGCACCCCGGACGGAGAGCTCATGGTCATCGACTACAAGACCGGTCGAGCCCCCTCCGTGGCCTACGAACAGTCGGGGCTGGCCGGCGTCCAGCTCTATGCCCTCCTCTGCCAGGAGGTCCTCGGCCAACGCCCGACCCAGGTCAAGCTCCTCCACCTGAAGGAGCCCACCGCGATCATGACCACCCCTTCCGAACAGGGACTGCGAGGGCAACGGGCCAAGACCCTGGCGGTCTGGTCGGCAATCGAGCGGGCCTGCCGGGACGAGGATTTCCGGCCGAAGACGGGGCCCCTGTGCCGGTTCTGCCGCTTCCAGGACTACTGCCCCGCGTTCGGAGGCGACCCGTCGCTCGCCGCCGCTGCCCTGGGCACAGGCGCAGTGGGTGCCGGGTGAACGACGACGGCTCACCGGCCGCCACGCGTGGCACCGGTGCGATCGGGCTGGCCCATGCCCTCGACGAGCACGTCGACCGGTGGTTCGAGCCGCTCCGTGGCCGGCCGGCCTGGGACGCCGCGGCCAAGGCGCTCACCGGGCTCGGGGACCGCGGCGTGCTGTGGAGCGGGGTCGCCGCCTGGCGCGGACGCCGGTCCGGACCGGAGCGTGCCAAGGCGGTCCGTGCCCTCGCCATCGCCGGCGTCTCCTCGAGCGTGGTCAACGCCGGGATCAAGGCGGTCGTCGGGCGCTCCCGACCCGATCGCTCCGACCTGCGCATCTCGAACAGCGGGGTTCCGGTACGCGAGCCCACGACCAGCAGCTTCCCGAGTGGGCACACCCTCGCCGCCTTCTGCGCGGCGACCGTCCTGGCCGAGCCGGGAGACCGGCCGGGCAACGCCTTCCTCCTGACCAGCGCCATTGCGATCGGGGCGTCCCGTGTCCACCTGCGGGCCCACCACGCCTCCGACGTCATCGGGGGTGCGGTGATCGGCGTCCTCCTCGGCCTGGCCGGTCGCCGGCTGCGCTGACCGAGGCAGGGGTGCCGCGGGGGCGGAATGGCAGCCGGACCGACGGGAGGCAGGATGGCGGGCGGAATGGAACCGGTGCCGGCGGGGTTGCCCCTCACATGAGTGCACTGCACAAATTCTCCGTCACCTGGGACTACCGGTGTCCCTTCGCCCGCAACGGACATGAGCACATCCTCGACGGCCTCGAGGCCGGAGCCGACTGGGACGTGACCTTCGTTCCCTACTTCCTCAACCAGACCCACGTACCCGAGGGTGGGACGCCCGCCTGGCTCGATCCCGCCCACCAGCCGGACCTCCTCTCGCTGGCCGCCGGCATCGTGGTGCGCGACCGGTTTCCCGAGCACTTCGGCGCCGTCCACCGGTCGCTGTTCACCGCTCGTCACGACGAGGGCGGCGACCTGCGCGACCGGACGGTCGTGACCGCGGCGCTGACCAGGGGCGGTGTCGACGCGGAGGCGGTACTGGCGGAAGTCGACTCCGGATGGCCCGCCAAGGTCGCCAGGGAGGAGCACGAGCAGGTCGTGCAGGACCTCGACGTCTTCGGGGTGCCCACCTTCATCGCCGGCGGCGATGCGGTCTTCGTCCGCCTGATGAACCGACCGGATGGTGACGGAGACCTCGCCCGTGCGACCATCGAGCGGATCCTCGCGCTCCTCGCCGATCACCCGGAGCTCAACGAGTTCAAGCACACCCGCCTCGCCCGCTGAGACTGCGCTGCCTGGTCGGCCTCGTCCCGAGGTCGGTCGCTCAGCCGGTCAGGGAGGCGAGGGCCTCGATCGTGGCGCGGACCTCTGCGGGGGTGCCGAATGGCGCCGCACAGAAGTCGGTGGTCCCGAGCTCGGCCAACCGGCTGATCCGGTCACGCACCTCGGAGACCGTCCCCACGATCGCCACGTCGGCCGGCCCTTTCACCCCTTCGCGGTCGAGCATCGCCCGGTACGAGGGCAGGGTCCCGTAGAGCGCATAGCGCTCGGCGGCCCCGGCACGGGACGCCGCGGCGTCGTCGCTCACGCAGACCGGCAGTCCCACCGCGACCTGCGGCGCCGGCCGGCCGGCAGCGGCGGCAGCCGCCCGGATGGTGGGGATGATGTGCCGCTCGAGAGTGGCAGGCCCGGTCATCCAGGTGACGGTCCCGGCGGCCAGGCGACCGGCCAGCTCGAGCATGGTCGGCCCGAGGGCGGCCACCAGCACCGGCGGACCCGGCGCATCGATCTGGAGCGGGCCGAACGTCGATGCCGCGAGCACCTCTCCGGTGAAGCTCACCGACTCCCCCTCCAGCAGGGGCAGGAGGATGGACAGGTACTCGCGCATGTACCGGGCCGGGTGCTCGAAGGACTGGCCGAAGACCTGTTCGATCACCAACTGGTGGGAGAGCCCGATGCCGAGGATGAGCCGGCCGCCGCAGGCCGCCTGCACGGTGAGGGCCTGACCGGCGAGCATCACCGGATGGCGGGGGTAGACCGGCACCACGGCCGAGCCCAGTGTGATGTCCGGCACCTCCCGGCCGACGGCGGCAAGGACGGTGAGTGCGTCGTGGGCGAAGATCTGGCTCGCCCACGCAGCCTCGATACCGGCGGCGTCGAGGGCGGCGACCTGGCCGACCATCTCGTCGAAGGGCCGCTCCGTGTCGAACATCACGCCGATGCGCACAGCACCTCGCTCCCGGGCGTGCCCGCCGCTCGTGGTTCAGGCAGAATACCCGCATGTCCGTCGCCGTCATCATGGGAAGTGCATCCGACGCGTCCGTCTTGGACGACGCCGTCCAGACCCTCCGTTCGTTCAAGATCCCCGTGGAGGTACGGGTGCTGTCGGCACATCGCACACCCGATGACACCATCGCCTTCGCCCGCGGGGCGGCCGCCAATGGCGTACAGGTGATCATCGCTGCCGCAGGAGGCGCGGCCCATCTGGCCGGCGTGGTGGCGGCTGCGACGCCGCTGCCGGTGATCGGGGTGCCGGTGGCCGTGGCCAAGCTCGGGGGCCTCGACTCGCTGCTCGCCATGGTCCAGATGCCCAAAGGTGTCCCGGTGGCCACGGTGGCCGTCGACGGAGCCCGCAACGCGGCACTGCTGGCCGTGCGGATCCTGGCGCTCTCCGACCCCCGCATCGCCGCCGAGCTCGAACGGTTCACGGTGGACCTCGCCGACCAGGTGCGGGACATGGACGCCGAGATCGTCGCCCGCTACGCCGGCTGACGGTCCCGACGGAGGCGCCGGGAGCACGGGACGACGGGTCGGGAGCACCGGCATCTAGTCCCGGGGGGCGAGACCGGCCACGGCCTCGGCCACGCTGACACCGAACGGGATCACGGCCAGAACCGGGATGTCCACCCCGTTCGCCACATAGCGGGCCACATGGGCCCGGCATTCCTCGAAGGACCCGTGCACGACCAGCGCGTCCACGACCTCGTCGGGAATAGCGGCCAGCGCTCCCTTCCGGTCCCCCTCCTGCCATGCCTTCCACATCGGTCCGAGCACCGTGCCGCGTCCGAGCCAGCGGTGGAACTCCGCATAGACGCCGACGTTCAGATAGGCCGCGATCATCCGGCGCCCGACGGCTCGGACCGCGTCGGCATCCTCCGAGGGACAGACGAAGATCCGGGCCGCGACCGGGATGGCGGCACCGACCTCGGGGACGACCGTCGAGACGTCCTCTGCGGACAGCCAGTTCACGATCACCCCGTCGGCCTCACGCCCGGCCAGGCGCAGCATGCCGGGGCGCAGCGCGGCGAGGTAGATCGGGGGTGGGTGCGCGACGGGCCGCGCCAGCCGGAACCCGCGCACCGAGAAGGTGTCGTAGGTGGTGTCGACCTTCTCGCCGGCAAGGGCCGAGCGCAGGAAGCGGAGGGCGTCGCGCGCCCGCCGGTAGGGCTCGGTGAACTCGATCCCGTTCCAGCGCGAGACGATGACCTCGGAAGAGGTTCCGAGCCCGAAGACGAACCGACCCGGCGCCGCCTCGGCCATCGCGGCCGCGCTCTGGGCCAGCAGAGCCGGGCCACGCGTGTACGCGGGGATGATCGCGACGCCGAGACGCAGTGAGGGTGTCCAGGCCGCCGCCAGGGCCAGCGGGGTGAAGCCGTCCACACCGTCGGTCTCCGCCGACCAGACGTCGGTGTACCCGAGGCGGGCGAGCTCCTCGTACCAGCCACGGTGGTCCTCGAGGGTGACGCCGTCGAAGGGGACGGTGATCCCGTAGCGCGGGCCGGTGGGCAGCGGCGGGGATCCGTCGGTCACGGCCCCAGTGATACACCCTTCCGGCACACTGCACCCATGACGGTCCATCGCACGTCCCGCCGCTCCGGGTACCAACCTCAACTCCCCCTCCCCGTGTCCGCCTCCGACCGCCCCGGCGATCCGGCACCCTGCCGGTCCGCGGACGACTGGCGCCTCGACGAGCACACCCGCCACGTCGGGCGGAGGGGCGTGGCGGCCGCCCGCGCCCTGCTCCAGGGCTCCCCCGCCACCGGGTCGGACGACACGGCGCGGACCCGGAGCGAAGCGGCGGAGCGCGCCGCCTGACCGGCCGGAGCAGTACGGTCGGGGCATGGACACCCTGGCCCAGCGGCTCGGTGCGGCACGCGATGCCCGGCTGCTGATCCTCAACTGCGCCGACCTCGGCTTCTGCCACGCAGCCACCGTCGGGGTCTACGACGCCCTGCGCAACGGCATGGCGACGAGCGCCTCCCTCCTCGTCCCGGCCCCCTGGGCGCGCGAGTCGGCATCGCAGTTCCGCGGCGAGGACGTCGGGGTCCGGCTCACCCTCAACGCAGAGCACGACCTCTACCGCTGGGGCCCGATCACCCAGGCCCCGTCCCTCCTCGACGGGGACGGGGGCTTCCCCCGCACGCTCGGCGACGTCTGGGACCACGCCGACCTCGACGAGGTCCGCCGCGAGTGCCGGGCCCAGATCGAGCGGGCCGTCCTCTGGGGGTTCGACATCAGCCACCTCGACCCCCATCTCGATGCCCTCCTGCTGCGTCCGGAGTTCTTCGACATCTACCTCGAGCTGGCGGTCGAGTTCCGGCTGCCCCTCCGGGTCCTCGACGCCGGCGCCGAGCCCAATGTCGGCTTCCCGGTCCGCCACCTCGCCGCCGAGGCGGGGGTCCTCTTTGCCGACCGGTTCGCCACCCTTCCCGCCCGGGGCAGCCGCCAGGCCTTCCTCGACCTGGTCGCCGGCCTCGAGCCCGGGGTGACCGAGGTCACCCTCCACCCGGCCGTCGACACCCCCGAGCTCCGCGCGGTGACCGACGACTGGGAGGCACGAGTGGCCGACCATGTCCTGCTGGTCGCGGACCGGGGCCTCGGCCGGTTGGTCGAGGACGCCGGCGTCACCCTCATCGGGTACCGGCCGCTGCGCGAGGCGATGCGCGAGTCCTGACACGTGCACCGCACCGCCACGACCCGCGCCGTCCCTCGTCCCGGCCGATCGGTACCCCGGCCGTTGCGCCTGCGCGGGCTCCTGCTCCTCGACTCGACCGGGAACGGTCCACTGGCCATCGAGTCGGTCCGTTTCGCCGACGACGGCATCGGGGTCGTGCGCGTCGACGGCCAGCAGCCGCGCGTCCTTCCGTGGACCTCTGTGGTCGGCCACGCGGTCGAGCGCTGGGACGGCGGGTCCGGTGCCCTCATCAGCATCCAGACACCGACCGGCACCTACCGGTTCCTCCAGATCGGCGGCGATCCCGGCGAGCTCTCCGGCCGGATCGCCGCCCTCGCCGTACGGCACCAGGGCCCGACAGGGGTGTCGACGGTCACCACGATGGCCGTCGGACAGCCGAGGGCGAGTCGCCGGCGCCACGACCGGCCGCTCTGGCCACGGCTCCAGCCCTACCTGGTCGTGGCGCTGGTGGCCGTCGTCCTCGTGGCGGTCACCCTGATCCTGCTCCAGACCGCCGGGGTGGTCCACCTGCCGCTGCTCGGCGGCAGCGGCCCCGGGTCGCTCGGGCGGATCGGACGACCCGCCGGGCTCATGTGAGGGGCTCAGTCCTCGGTGACCTCGGCGATCCGCCGCCGGAGGTCGCGGCCGGCAGGGGTGGCGGTCAGGGCGAGCAGCGCGAGGACCACCGCCATCGAACCGGTGACCTTCATCCGCCCCTGCATGAACGCCACCCCGGGATCGAGCTCGTCGGCCGTCATGGCCCGTGCGTCCTGCCATCCGCTGGTGAGCACGACCGCAGGATCGCCGATCCGGCCCGGAGCGGAGGCCACCAGGCGGCCGCCCTCGAGCTCCCGGACGTAGGCGACGTCACCGTCCGGTCCCCCGGTGGCAACGATCTGGATCCGGGCCGACAGCTCCTCCGGACCCTGGAGGCCTGCGGCGAGCTCACCGGTCTGGTCGCACCACTCGCCGGACAGCCACTCGGTCACAGGATTCCCTCGCCGTCAGGCGGTCTGTCGCACCAGATCGCCGATGCCCGCGAAGAGGTCGTCCTCGAGGACCCCCTCCGACGGCGCCAGAACCGTGCCGTCCGGCCCCTTCACCAGTGCCAACCGGTAGTCGTCGTGCGGATGGATGCTGCTCATGACCTCGGGCGGGAGGCCGAACCAGAACCGCGAGTTGGGATCGACCTGGGTCCCGTGGGCGAGCAGGGCCAGGCGTCGCACGTCCGCGTAGCCGGACACGTCCACCGCGGTCGTGACCACCTCGTCGGGCATCTGCTCCCACCGCTTGCGCCACGCGTCGTCGAAGGGTGACTCGAGGCCGAGCTCCTCGAACTTCTCATGGATCTCGCGGAAGCGGGCAACCGAGAACACCGTGTAGTAGAGCTTGTCGGGCTGCCACGCCGGCCCGGCGGACGGGAACCGTGCACCGTCGCCGGCCTGCCGGAACGCAGCGACGCCCACGTCGTGGACCCGGAGATGGTCGGGATGGGGATACCCGGATTGGTCGTCGCCATAGACCACCATGACCTGGGGCCGGACCCGGCGCACGATCGACACCAGCCGCCCGACCGCCTCGTCCAGCGGTGCCTGGGCGAAGCACCCGGGCCGGGAGTTGGCCTCGGACCCGGCCATCCCCGAGTCGCGGTACCCGAGCATGACCACCTCGTCGTAGCCGATGATCCCTGCGGCCCGGTCCAACTCACGTCGTCGGACGGCCCCCAGGTCGGCCCGCACCTCGGGGGTGTTGAGTGCCGGGTTGAGAATCTCGCCCTCCTCGCCGCCCGTGCAGCAGACCAGCACGGAATGCACACCCTCTGCGTGGTAGCGGGCGACGGTGCCCGCCCCCTTCGACGATTCGTCGTCGGGATGGGCGTGGACGGTCAGGAGTCGGGGCGCATCGCTCACAGCGCTCACGCTACCGGGAGCGAACGCCCTAAGCTTCATGCGAAGCACGAGGAAGGATCGTTCGCCATGGGTGTCATGAAGCGCATGTCCGGAATACTCCAGGCCAAGACCAACAAGTTGCTGGACAAGGCCGAGGATCCCCGCGAGTCCCTGGACCTCTCGTACCAGAAGCAGCTCGAGAGCCTCACGAAGGTCCGGCGCAGCGTGGCGGACGTGACCACCGCCAAGAAGCGTATCGAGCTCCAGGCGACCCAGATCCAGGGACAGGCCGACAAGCTGCAGCAACAGGCCAAGGCCGCGCTGAGCCAGGGCAACGAGGACCTCGCCAGAGAAGCGCTGTCACGCAGGGCGGCACTGGCCGGTCAGCTGACCGACCTGCAGACCCAGCACGAACAGGTGCTGGCTCAGGAGCAGAAGCTCGTGGCGACCGCCCAGAACCTCCAGACCCAGGTCGACGCCTTCAGGACCAAGAAGGAGACCATGAAGGCGACGTACACGGCCGCCGAGGCACAGACCAAGATCGGCGAGGCGGTGTCCGGCATCTCCGAGTCGATGAGCGACGCCGGCATGTCGATGCAGCGGGCTCAGGACAAGATCGACAGCATGCAGGCCCGGGCGGGCGCGATGGACGAGCTGCTCGCCTCCGGCGCCCTCACCGACCTCACCCACCCGGTCGACGACATCCAGGCCCAGCTGGACCAGGCGTCCACCACCTCCACCGTCGACGCAGACCTGGCCGCACTCAAGGCCGAGATCGGGACCAGCGCTCCGGCCCAGCTCCCTGCGGCCGACGCGGAGGAGGCCGCACCGTGATCGTCCGTATCCTCGGAGAGGGGCAGTACGAGGTGGACGAAGCCGAGCGGGCGGTGCTCGACGGGCTGGACGCCACCCTCCTCCAGGCGGTCGAGGCGGGGGACGAGGCGGGGTTCGCGCACGCCCTTGCCGCGCTCGTCGCCGCGGTCACCCGGGTGGGCACCCCCCTGGCAGCCGACGCCTTCTTCCCGTCCGACCTGGTGGTGCCCTTCACGGACGCCTCCCTGGCCGAGACCCAGGCCCTGCTCGGCGAAGCCGGCGGGTCGGACGACCGGTGACGACCGAGCCATGAGCACCGCCCGAAACATCCCCAACGACCGGGGACTGACCCTCAGGATGTTCACCACGGGGCTGCTCCTGGTCCTGCTCTACGGCGCGGTCATCGGCGCCCTCATCGCGTACGGCATCTCGTACTCGGTGGTGCTCGTGCTGGCCGCCGCCATCCTGTTCGCCCAGTACTGGTTCTCGGACAAGATCGCCCTCTTCGGCATGGGTGGGCACGTGGTCACTCCGGAGCAGGCTCCCCAGCTCCACGGGGCCATCGACCGGCTCTGCGCGATGGCCGACATGAAGAAGCCACGGGTGGCCATCGCCGACACCGACGTGCCCAACGCCTTCGCCACCGGCAGGAGCCCCAACACCGCCGTCGTCTGCGCGACGTCGGGTCTCATGCGCCGGCTCGACGAAGGAGAGCTCGAGGCCGTCCTCGCCCATGAGCTCTCCCACGTCGCCCACCGCGACGTGGCGGTGATGACGATCGCCAGCTTTCTCGGCGTGGCGGCCGGCATGATCACCCGGATCATGCTCTGGACCGGGCTGATGGGGGGGTTCGGGGGTGGCAACCGGGGCAACAACAGCCAGGGCGGCGACAACGCCGCGATGGTCGAGCTGCTGGTGCTCGTGGTGTCGGTGGTGGTCTACGCGATCAGCTTCCTGTTGACCATGGCGCTCTCCCGCTACCGCGAGCTCGCCGCCGACCGGTCGGGTGCGCTCCTCACCGGCCAGCCCTCGGTGCTCGCCTCGGCGCTGGTCAAGGTCACCGGGGACATCGCCCGCATCCCCAGCCGGGACCTGCGCTCGACCGAGAGCTTCAACGCCTTCTACTTCACCCCGGCCATCGCCAAGAACGGCGTGAGCCTCTCGACCATCTTCTCGACGCACCCTTCCCTGGACAAGCGCCTCGCCCAGCTGGCCGCCATCGAGGTCGAGCTCGGCAAGCCCTCGTGATCCACCCGGCACCCAGCTCCGGCTGATGGGTCTGTTCGACACCCTGCTCGGGCGGACCAAACCGGTCCAGTCGAACCTCGACAGCCTGTTCGCCCTCCCCTCGGCCTCGATCACCCTGCAGAGCGCGGCAGGCATGGCCTGCTCGGGCCACGCGGGGGTCTGCTACAAGCCGCCCTCCGGCCAGGGGTTCGCCGAGATGCAGGCCGAGGTGGTCAAGCTCCTCTCGATGGACGGCGCGACCGACCTCGAGCAGGACGAGGACAGCTTCGGCTATCACTGGCTGGTCGTCGAGGATCCGGACATCGAGGCCCTGGTCACCCGCGTCCACCTGATCAACTCGTCGCTGTCCGACGCAGGATGGGGACCGCACCTGCTCTGCTCGGTCTTCGGGATCGCCTCGCTCCCTCCCACAGCCGACGACGAGGCGGAACAGACCGTCGGGCCCGGGCACGTGGTGCCCTCGACCGGCTACCTGGTCTATCTCTTCAAGCGGGGCACCTTCTACCCCTTCGTGCCGAGCGGTCACGAGAAACGGGACACCGAGCAGGAGTTCAAGCTCCGGAGCCTGGTCGCCGGCGACCTGACCGTCGAGGCCGACCTCGACCGCTGGTTCCCCCTCTGGGACCTTCCCGTCGGATGACCCGAACGTCCGTGACCGGTCAGACCGTGGTTCGGGCAAGAACCAGCGGCTGACCTGGGGGTTCTCCCTCCACTCGTGCCGTCGCCACGGCCGGCGAGGGCAGGATATCCACAGGTTCGAGCCGCGATCCGACCCGTGGCTCCTTGTGCACCGATGCACAAGCTCCCCGTACGGCGGCTAGGGTATGGGGACTGCACGCAGGGGCACCCGTCGGCCTGTCGGCCCGGAGCTGCACAACGCACCTCTCGGTTCGCCGAATGGCACTGCGCCCAGACCGACCTCCAGGAGCGCGACACGTAAACACCATCACCGCAACACGGACGTCAACCCGCTAGCACACCCGGCTCGAGAAGCCAGGCCGATCCACCCTTCCCGGTGCTCGGCTGGGGCGTTGAATGCACAGATGTGGGGTCCACCCAACCAGAAGAGAGTCAGAGCGCCTCCGTCGACACGACGTGGCTCTGACCGACCGAGGAAAGGTCACCCACCATGCGTTCCGCATTTCGCAATTCTGCCGTGCCCGCGCGCGCCCGGCGTTCCACAAGACCCACCCGCACCACGGGCGCCGCACCCCACCACACCACCAATGCCGTACGTCGGCGCCGGCGCCGACGCCTGCGCACGATCGGGGCGGCTGCCGCCTCGGTTGCAGCGGTCCCCACCCTGCTCGGAGCCCCGGGCACCGCATCGGCCGCACCGGCGGCGCCCACCGGGGCCGGGCTCGTGCTCAACAGCCCGATCGTCGGTGTGGCCGTCACGCCTGACGGCCAGGGCTACTGGGAGAACGCCGCCGACGGCGGGGTCTTCGCCTTCGGGGACGCCCACTTCTACGGCTCGACCGGCGGACTCCACCTCAACAGCCCGATCGTGGGCATCGGCGCCGCGCCGGGAGGCCACGGTTACTGGGAAGTGGCCGCGGACGGCGGGATCTTCTCCTTCGGGTCCGCCCACTACCGCGGCTCCACCGGCGCACTCCACCTCGACAGCCCGATCGTCGGCATGGCCACGACGCCGGACGGCAAGGGCTACTGGGAGGTGGCCGCCGACGGCGGGGTCTTCGCCTTCGGGGACGCCCACTTCTACGGGTCCACAACCCGGATGTGGGTCGACAGCCCGGTCGTCGGGATGGCCCCGACCCGGGACGGCCAGGGCTACTGGCTTGCCGCGGCGGACGGGGGGGTCTACGCCTTCGGGGACGCAACGTTCGCGGGGACCACCCATCCGACCGCACCGATCACCTCGATCACCTCGGCGGGCAACGGGTACCGAACGGTGGGCACAGACGGTTCGGTGTACGCCTTCGGGCGCGCCGGCTTCTTCGGCTCCCTCGGCGAGGCGCACCTCAACCAGCCGGTCGTCGGGATGGCCGCAACCGGTGACGGGTACCTCACCGTCGCTTCTGACGGCGGTGCCTTCACCTTCGGTGGCGTCGGCTTCTACGGCTCACTCGGGTCGAGCACCCTTCGCCCGGAGATCGTGCTCACGTCCGGCGACGGGGTCACCGACGCCCAACGGGCCGCGTGGGACCGTGTCAACATCTGCGAAGAGGGCGGGGCCTGGAATGTCGAGGGCACCGAATTCGCCGGTGGCCTCGGGTTCACCCGGGCCAACTGGAACCAGTTCAACACGTTCGGCTACCCCTCCGACGCGGCCCAGGCCACGCCGGAGGAGCAGATCCGGGTGGCAGTGGCCTTTGCCGTGTACTACTGGGGGAACCCGAACGCCGCCCCCGACCAGGACGGCTGCAGCGGCTACTGAGGGCGACCGCTGATCCGTCCGGTCCCCTACCCGGGGGGCCGGACGGGGAGGGCGTCGATGGCCCGGGCCAACGCGAGGTCGAGGACGGTCACGCCGTCGGCATCATGGGTCACGAGCGCGAGCGTGACCCGCCGGTACCGGATGTCGATGTCCGGATGGTGGTCGGCCTCCTCGGCGAGGCGGCCGACCGCCGCCACGAAGTCGAGAGCCGCCGCGAAGCTCCCGCAGTCCACCGTCTTGACCAGCTTGCCGCCGACCAGCTCCCACGCCGGCCGGTCGGGCGCGGCCAGGGCAGCCTCGAGCGCGGCCGGATCGAGCGCGGTCGGGCGAACCACTCAGCCCGTCACTCCGACCATTGCCGTGGGGGTGAAGGTCACCGGCATGGTCTCGTACCCGGACACGAAGTTGGCCGGCCGCTTCGGCGGCTCGGCGGGATCGGCCAGAGCCAGGTCGGGCAGACGGTCGAGCAGCTGCGAGAACATGACCTGCAGCTCCATCCGAGCCAGCCGGTTGCCGAGGCAGAAGTGGGAGCCGAACCCGAAGGCCACGTGGTCGTTGGGGGTCCTGGTGATGTCGAAGGACTCGGGGTCCTCGAAGACCGTCTCGTCCCGGTTGGCGGACGGGTAGAGGAGGAGGAGCTTCTGGCCCGTGCGCACGGTCTCGCCGTGCAGCTCCACGTCGCGGGTCGCGGTCCGGGCCATGTTCTTGATGGGTGTCACCCACCGCAGCATCTCCTCGATGGCGGTGGGGAGCATGGTCCGCTCGGCGGCCAGCGTGCGGTACTGGTCGGGATGGACGAGGAGCTCGTACATGCCGCCGCTGATCACGTGGCGGGTGGTCTCGTCGCCGCCGATGAGGATGAGCAGGGACTCGTAGATGAGGGAGGACTCGTCGAGCTGGTCCCCGTCGATCTCGGCGTGGACCAGGGTGCCGATGAGATCGTTGGTCTGGTGGTCCCGGCGGCGCTGCTCCACCACCGCGGTGATGTACCCGGCGTACTCGGCGGCCGCCTGCGCGGCCAGATCCATGGCCGTCGGGTCCGGGGAGCCGAGCGCCCGCAGCATGTCGTCGGACCACCGAAGCAGGTCGGCGCGGTCCTCTGGCGCGACACCGAGCATGTTGCCGATCACGATCATGGGCAGCGGGGCGGCGATGTCGCGCACGAAGTCGGCCCTTCCCTGTTCGCAGACCCGGTCGATGATGGCGTCGCAGATGATCCGGATACCCTCCTCGCTCTCCCGGATGCGGCGGGGGGTGAACCCCTCGCTGACCAGACGCCGGCGGCGCACGTGCTCGGGAGCGTCGGTATCGATCATCATGGGAAGGGCGTCGCTGTCCGGCCGTATGCCCCCGGCGTTGGAGAAGGTGTCGGGGTCCTTGGAGATCTCGCGCACATCCGCGTAGCGCGAGATCCCCCACACCCCCGCCGCCTCGTCGAAGTACGCAGGCGCGTTCGCCCGCATCCAGGCGAACGCCGGGAAGGGGTCGCCGCCGTAGAAGGTCCCATCGGTCAGGCCGATGGTCAGATCGGCAGGGGTGGTGGGCATGGCGCTCCTCGTCGTCGGCTCGGCACCGGCTGTGGGGAGTATACGGTCCCGACCTCGGGCGCTCGGTGTCCCGGACCCGGTCTCCCCCATGGCCGACGGGGGAGGCACCCGGTCCGGGCGGGTGCCCCGCTCACCTGCGGCGGGTGGTGAAGGCGAGAGGGACGTGACTCACGCCGGCGTGCTTGTTGGTGCGCACCCGGGTGACCGGCCCGGTCAGCGTGATGCCGTCCCACCGGTCGAGCACTTCGTCGAGGACAACACGGATCTCGAGACGGGCCAGGTTGGCACCGAGGCAGAAGTGGGTCCGGTGGCCGAAGGTCACGTGCGGGTTGGGCACCCGCCGGATGTCGAAGCGGAACGGGTCGTCGAAGACGCGCTCGTCCCTGTTGGCCGACGGCCACCAGAGCGTCACCTTGTCGCCCGCGGAGATCGTCGTTCCCGACAGCGTCGAAGTGCGGGTCGCGGTGCGACGGTTGTAGAGCGTGGCCGTGGTCCACCGGAGGATCTCCTCCACCGCTCCTGCCATGAGCGACCGGTCGTCCCGAAGATCCTCGAGCTGGTCCGGATGCTCCAACAACGCGACGAGACCGAGTGCGATCGAATTGCGGGTGGTCTCGCTTCCCGCCACCACCAGGAGATTGAAGAACATCGACAGCTCGAGATCGGTGAGCGGACGGACACGGCCGTCCGCTCCCTCGACCTCGGCTGCGGCCACGACCGAGAGCAGGTCGTCGTTCGGGTACCGCTTCCGGTCGGCCAGGATCCGCGAGCCGTAGTCCGCCATGGCCGCGGCCGCGGCGGTCACCGCCTCGTTGGTCTCCCCGAGCTCACGTCCCTCGTAGTCGAGGGTCGTGTTCGACCAGGCCATGAGGTCGTGGCGGTCCGCTGCGGGTACCCCCATCAGAGCGGCGACCGCCTGGAGCGGCAGCTCGACGGCAACGTCGACCAGGAAGTCGCACCTCCCGCGTGCGCTCGCGGCCGCCACGATGCGACCGGCCCGGTCACGCAGCTCGGCTTCCATGGCGGCGAGCGCCCTCGGGGCGACTGCCGGAGTCACCAGGTGGCGGATGCTGCGGTGGAGCGGGTCGTCCATCATGTTGAGGAGCACGCCTGCCGCAAACCCGAACGGGAGGTCCTGGAGGATGGTGCCCCCTCCCGGGGCGCCCGGGCAGCCCTCCGACGAGAACGTCTCGGGATCTCCTGTCACCGCGAGCACCTCGGCGTGGCGGCTCACCACCCAGAAGCCCACACCGTCGGGGGTGTGGGGGGTGGGGTCCTGCCACCAGACCGGCGCCTCACGCCGCAATCGGGTGAACACCGCGTCGGGGAACCCGTCGGCGAAGCCGTCGAGGTCGCAGAGGTCGACGTCGGCCAGCCGCGGTTCGGGTCTCTCGCCCCGCTGGCGTGCCACCCGTGCCCGGCCCGCTCAGGGGTGGGTCATCGACTCGGGCCGCACGGCCTGGTCGAACTGCTCACCGGTCAGGTAGCCGAGGGCCAGCGCCGATTCACGCAGCGTGATGCCCTCCTTGTGGGCCTTCTTCGCCACCTCGGCCGCCTTGTCGTATCCGATGAGCGGGTTGAGCGCGGTCACCAGCATGAGGGAGTTCTCGAGGTGCTGGCGGATCCGGGGCTCGTTGGGGGTGATCCCGGTCACGCAGAACCGGGTGAAGGTGTCCGACGCGTCGGTCAACAGGTGCACCGAGTGGAGCACGTTGGCGATGATCACCGGTTTGCAGACGTTGAGCTCGAGGTTCCCGCGCGCCCCTGCCATGGCCACTGCGGCGTCGTTCCCGAAGACCTGGATGCAGACCATGATCATCGCTTCGTTCTGGGTCGGGTTGACCTTGCCCGGCATGATCGACGATCCCGGCTCGTTCTCCGGGAGCGAGAGCTCGCCGAGGCCGGCGCGAGGTCCCGACCCGAGCCAGCGAAGATCGTCGGCGATCTTGATCAGGGAGGCCGCCAGCGTCCGCAGTGCCCCGCTGGTCATCACCAGCGCATCGTGCGCGGCGAGGGCGGCGAACTTGTTGGGTGCCGTCACGAACGGCAGCCCGGTCAGCTCGGCGATCGCGGCCGCCACCCGCGACCCGAACTCGGGATGGGCGTTGAGCCCGGTGCCCACCGCGGTGCCGCCCGCCGCGAGCTCGTAGAGCTCGTCGAGGGTCGACCCTATTCGTCGCAGGTCGGCATCGAGCTGGGCGACGTACCCGGAGAACTCCTGGCCGAGGGTCAGCGGGACCGCGTCCATCAGGTGGGTCCGTCCGATCTTGGTGATCGCGGCGTACTCCGTCGCCTTGACCTGGAGCGCATCGCGCAGGCGCCGCACGGCCGGCAGCAGCCGGTGGGTGATCTCCTCCACCGCGGCGATGTGCATCGCGGTGGGAAAGGCGTCGTTGGACGACTGGGACCTGTTGACGTCGTCGTTCGGGTGGATCGGCGTCTTCGACCCCATCACTCCGCCGGCGAGCTCGATGGCCCGGTTGGAGATGACCTCGTTGGCGTTCATGTTGCTCTGGGTGCCGCTGCCGGTCTGCCAGACGCTCAGCGGGAACTGGTCGTCGAGCTTCCCCTCGGACACCTCACGCGCCGCGGCCACGATGAGCGCCGATTTCTCGGGTGAGAGCTCGCCGAGATCTGCGTTGACCAGCGCGGCCGCCTCCTTGAGGATCCCGAGCGCACGGATCAGCGGAACCGGCATCCGGTCGTCCCCGATCGGGAAGTGGTGGAGGGAACGGGCGGTCTGCGCTCCCCAGTACCGGTCCGCGGGCACCTCGACGGCGCCCATGGTGTCGGTCTCGATGCGGACCCGCTCGCTCATGCCGGGATCCTCGCCCGCAGGGCCACGCCGCAGTCCCAGACCGAGCGTGCCAGGTCCACGTCCTCGGCCCGGGGTCCGTCGCCTGCTCCAGGCACCTCGAGAATGGCCGCCGCCGCCTGGAGGGCGGGATGGCCGAGCAGGGCGGCGAGCCCGTCGACACCGATGGTCCCCTGCCCGATGTTCTCGTGGCGGTCGCGATTGGCGCCGAAGGCGACCTTCGAGTCGTTGAGATGGACGCAGCGCACGCGGCCGAGTCCCACCGTGGCGTCCACCAGCCGGACCAGTCGGTCCGCTTCGCCGGTGGTCGAGAACGGGATGCCCGACGCCCAGAGGTGCTGGGTGTCGACGCAGACCCCGAGCCGCTCGTCTCCCGCCGCCGCATCGACGACCCGGGCCAGCTCTTCGAAGCTCCGGCCGACGGTGTCGCCGGCACCGGCGGTGTTCTCGAGGAGGATGGGGCAGCCGTCGGGCCCGACCCCGGCCTCGTCGAGCGATCCGACCAGCGCATCGGCGACCGCGGGGAGCACCGCGTCGAGCCCGGCCCCCCGGTGGCTGCCGAGGTGGAGGACGAGACCCGCTGCGCCCATGGCACCCGCGGTGGCCAGATTGGCGGTCAGGCAGGATCGGGACTTGGCTGCGAGCTGCGGGTCGGGCGACGCGAGGTTGATGAGGTAGCTCGCATGACAGAAGGTGGCGGTGACCGACGGGTGCGCGGCCTGCGCGGTGCGGTAGGCGGCGAGGACCTCGTCGCTGTGCTGCGACGGCTTCCACATCCGCGGGCTCTGGGTGTGGATCTGTACGACGTCGGCACCGATCGCCGCCCCGTGCTCGAGGGCGGACACCAGGCCCTTCCCCGCCCGCACGTGCGCTCCGATCCGCATGGGCGCACCGTAGCAGCGGGTCCCGGATGGGCCGGGGCGGATCAGGACCGAAGCGTCCGGCCCATCGTCTCCACCGCCACCGGGTCGCAGGGGCCGGTCATGCGGACCAGGCACCCACTGGCGCCGGCCGACCGGAGCTCTGCGAGCTCGGCCGCGGCATCGCCGAGTGCGGGCGGGGCGGCGGTGACGCTGAGACAGCCGTAGACCGATGTGCGGCTACGCCCGCTCGCCGCGGCGACCGCCCCGATCGTGGCCAGCGCTTCGCGGACTCCCCCACCCCCGCCGTCCACGACCACTGCGTCGGCCCAACGGGCGGCGACCTCGAGCACGCCGGTGCGCCCGGGTCCCGAGCCGTGGACGAAGACGACCACAGGGATGCCTCCCAGCTGGACCGGAGCCGGCCGGTTGACCGCCCCGTCGAGCGAGTAGCAGCGTCCGCTGAAGGTGGGTCGTTCGTCCTCGAGCACCGACCGGCAGACCTCGAGGGCCTCGGTCAGGCGCTCGGGATCCCACCCTCCGGAGCTGCCGTCATCGAGTGAGAGGAGCGCGCGCCCGTGGGAGATGACGTCGATCCCGGTCACGATCTTGGCCAGGATCGACGGTGGGCGGCGCTCGGCTCCGGTGGGTACGACGCCCAGATGCACGCGCCCGGTGCGAACCGCGAGCGCACCGAGGAGGGAGTACGCCTCGAGGGCCACCCGTTCCGGGGCGCGGGACGACGACTCGGACAGCCACACCGAATCGAATCCCGACTCCTCGGCGGCGGACGCGACCGAGGCCGACCACTCGAGGAACCCGGCTCCGGTACGGCCGTTCCCGGCCGGAGGAAGCCAGAGTCCGAGGCCGAGTCGGAGCCCGAGCCCTCTGCGGAGAGGGTCGCTGGTCTGCACACCCGGAGAGTAGCGTTTGACCACCCTGGGAGGTATTATCGTCACTAATAGTGGTCGGATGGCTACTACGAGTCGAGCAGTCGGCTCCGAAGGGCAGCGGGAGGGCCGGCGGAGCGCCGGCAGGAGCGTCGGGCATGATCCAGAGCGGGCGGCAACCCGGTGGCTCCGAACGCACGCCTGACGAGGGCGGCTTCTCGATGATCGCCACCATGCTGAGCATGGTCGGGGTCGCGCTGCTGACCGCGCTTCTCCTCGGGTCGACCTTCGACTCCGGTTCCACCCCTTCGGGCTCCACTTCCTCTAGCACCGCCCGGAACCCAGAAGTCGCCATGGCGGACGCGGTCCAGGCCCAGCAGTCGCTCTCCACCGGACTGCATGCGGCCCAGGACGCGTCTGCCGCCGCCGGTGGCTTCGCTTCGCTCGACGCGGCCACGCTGTCCGCGGCCGAACCCTCGGTGACCTTCGTGTCGGGGCCATCGACGGCGCCGACCACGGTCAGCGTCGCAACCGGTTCTCCCTCGGACGGCACGGGCAGCGTGACCCTCGCCGACCGCTCGTCGGACGGTACCTGCTGGCTGGTCTGGAGCTCCTCGTCATCGGTGACCTGGTACGGCGCCCAGACCGGGCAGAGCTCGTGCACTGCTCCCGCCCTCTTCGGAACCCCGAGCCCCGGTCCGGTGACCGCGTCTGCCATTGGCTGGCAAGAGGGGTCGTTCCCGGCGCCCTGAGCGTCGCCCGGCCGATCCGCCCGGAGCTTCTCAGGTGCGGGCCCACCAACCAGCCCCGTGGGTCAACAGGCCCCGGCCCACGAGCTCCTCCCCCGCCGAGGACAGCGCCGAGAACGAGAGGCCGGTGCGGACGAGGATCGTCTCGATCGTGGTCGGCGTGTCGTCGACGGCCCCGAACACCGCACGCTGGACCCGGTCGAGCGTAGGGGACGGGTCGGCCGACCGACGGCCCGACGGGGGAGCTCCCGCTGCAACCGGGGCCGCCATCCCGCGGGCTGCCCGGACCAGCGAGACAGCGGCGAGGACGTCGCTAGCGTCGCGCACCGGTGCACACCCGTCGGCCAGGAGCCCGTTGGTGCCCACCGACGCCGGGCTGTGGACCGAGCCGGGCACCGCGCACACCGGGATCGAGCGGCGCGCCGCGGCCTCGACCGTATAGAGCGAGCCCCCGGCCCGGTGGCACTCGACGACGACCACCACATCGGCGAGCGCCGCGATGATCCGGTTGCGGGCCGGGAAGACCCGCGGGAGCGGCGGGGTCCCGAGCGCCGCCTCGGAGAAGATGGCGCCGGCTGCGGCGACCCGGTCCCACAGGGCGCGGCTCTCGGGCGGGTAGGGGCGGTCGAGACCGGTCCCGACGACAGCGACCGGCGGGGCCGAGCCGGGAGCCGTCGAGAGAGCCCCCGCGTGGGCGGCGGCGTCGATCCCCCGGGCCAGACCGGAGAGGACGACCACCCCCGCAGCGCCCAGATCGGCCCCGAGCTCCGAGGCGACCCGGCGGCCGTAGGGTGTGGCCGAGCGGGTGCCGACCACCGCGACCGACGGGCGACCCTCGAGCCGGGAGGGTGCGCCGAGCGCGAAGAGGACCGCCGGTGCACCGGGGTCGCCAGCAAGAGATGCCGGATAGCCGGGCCGGTCGGGCAGCAGCACGGCCACCCCGGTGGCGGCATGGCTCCGGGCAACCTTCGCCTGATCGGTGGCACGGGCGGCGCGCCGGAACCGCCGGTCCGGATCGCGGGGATGAGTGCCGGCCAGCAGGGCGGACCAGGCCACGGCCGGACCGAACCCGTCCAATACCCGTGCCAGGCGGACAGGGGTCATGCCGGCAAGGGCGACCAGGGACGCCGCGCACGCCTGCTCGTCGTCGAGGGACACCTTCATGCTGCGCCGGCACCGAGCAGCTCGCGGCCGCCCCGCAGGAGGAGGGCTTCGTGCAGGTGGTGCTCGTCGATGGTCTCCGCTCCACCGTCGAGGTCCGCCACGGTCCTCGCCAGGCGGCGGACCCGGTGGAGGCCACGCGCGCTCAGCCTCCCGGTCCGCAACCGGCGCTCCAGCAGCCGCGCGGCACCGGCGCTCAGAGGGGCCAGCTCGTCGAGCGCCGACGCCGGCAGGTCGGCGTTGACCCGGACCCCGCGGGCAGAGGCCAGTGTGCGGGCCGTGGCCACCCGTGCCGCGACCGCCGCGCTCCCTTCGCCCGTGGGCGGCCCGACCAGCTCACCCGCCTGTGGTGGGTCCACCCGGAGGGAGAGGTCGAACCGGTCGAGTAGAGGGCCCGACACCCGCCTCACGTAGCGGGCCAGTGCGGTTGGCGAACACCGGCAGGACCCCGGGATGCCGCCCTCTCCACACGGGCAGGGGTTCATCGCGGCGACGAGCTGGAACCGCGCCGGGAAGATGGTCGAACCGCGAGCCCGGCTGACCTGCACCTGACCGTCCTCGAGGGGTTGGCGGAGCGCGTCGAGGACCGCAGCGGGGAACTCCCCGAGCTCGTCGAGGAACAGCGCGCCGCCGTGGGCCAGGCTGATCTCGCCGGGGCGCATGCCGGTCGCGCCCCCTCCGATCATGGCGACCGGCGAGACGCCGTGATGGGGTGCGCGGAACGGCGGGCGGACGAGAAGTCCCCCCGCGGGGAGGGGTCGGCCGGCGACCGAGTGGATGCGGCTTGCGGTCAGGGCGGTTGGATGGTCGAGATCGGGCAGCAGGCCGCCCAGCCGGTTCGCCAGCATGGACTTTCCGGATCCGGGTGGGCCGACCATCAGCAGGTGGTGGCCGCCGGCTGCGGCCATCTCGAGGGCACGTCGTGCGACGCGCTGGCCACGGACGTCGGACAGGTCCTCGGACCAGTGGCACAGTTCGGGATCCCGAACCGGCGGGCCGGCGCGGGCGGGCGTGGCCAGCGGCCGGTCCGGCCAGGGCCCGCGCGACCGCAGGCGGGCCACCAGCGCGGCGAGGGTGGCCGCGGTGGCGTACCGCGCGCCCGGGATGACCGCCACCTCCGGTGCGCTGTCGTCGGGGACCACGATGCGCAGGTTCCGGAGCGCCTCGGCAAGGACCATGGTGCCCGGCACCCCCCGCAGCGAACCGTCGAGCCCAAGCTCTCCCACGAAGCCGCATCCGGCGACGGCGTCCGCCCGGAGCGCCCCCGACGCCACCAGAACACCGAGCGCGACCGGCAGGTCGAGCCCCGCACCGCCCTTGCGGATGCCTGATGGGGCGAGGTTCACGGTGACCCGCCGCCTTGGCCAGGTCAGCCCGCTCGAGAGGACCGCTGCCCGCACCCGGTCGCGCGACTCGCGCACTGCGGCATCGGGAAGGCCGACGACGGTGAAGCCGGGGAGGCCGTTGGAGACATGGACCTCGACGGATACCAGGCGGGCGTCGACCCCGAGGAGGACGGCGGAGGGAATGGCGGAGATCACGGTGCCTCCGGGCGGTACGGGTCGGGACTGGGGAGGGCGGATCGTGATCCGACAGCACGCGCAGCCCTCGATGCGGCGACCGCACGCTACGTGCCGGGTGTCACATCGCCGGGTGCCGGGCTGGAACCGCCTGCACCGCGGCGGTGCCGGTTCGGCGTCCCCCGAAGCGCGGCACGTTGTCTGGATCGGTGCGACCTTACAGCGCGTTGCGCTCCACATCTCCCGTCACGGGAACGATCGAGGGTTAACAGTGGCTCAGGTGGGGAGTGGTGCCCCCGGAGCGCTTCCCCACACGACCGGCGCATTCAAAGCAAGGCTGCCGGTCGAGCCGTAGAAGGAGGCGTCGCCGTAGGAAAAGATGCCGCCGTCGGAAGCCACCAACCAGTAGCCGAGGGAGTCAGGCGTAGAGATTGCTCCAACGATCGGTTTGTTGAGCAGGCTGCCTCCGGTCGAGCCGTAGAAGGAGGCGTCGCCGAAGGCGAAGACCCCGCCGTCGGCAGCCACCAGCCAGTAGCCCTGCCCGCCGACTGTCGGGACCAGCGCAACGATCGGTTTGTTGAGGTCTAGGTTGCCCGTGGAACCGAAGAACGATGCGTCACCGAAGGCGAAGATGCCGCCATCGGCAGCCACCAACCAGTAGCCCTTGCCGTCCGGCGTCGACGCCACACCCACGATCGGCTTGTTGAGCCGGAGGTCACCGGTCGACCCGTGGAACCCTGCGTCGCCGTACGCGAAGACGCCGCCGTCGGAAGCCACCAGCCAATAGCCGCCGTCGTCCGGAGTCGAAGCCATCCCGACGATCGGTTCGTTCAGCGAGATGGCACCGGGTGAGCCATAGAAGCTGGCGTCGCCGAACGAGAAGATGCCGCCGTCGGAAGCCACCAGCCAATAGCCGAGACCGACCGACGTCGGCGTGGCACCGACGATCGGGGCATTGAGAGGCTTTCCCCCCATCGACCCGAAGTATTCGGAGTTTCCGAAGTTGAACACACCCCCGTCCGAGGAATAGAGGCGGTAGCCGGTCCCCAGGGGATTGGCGTTGGTAAGCAGGCCCAACGTGCTTGGATCCCCGGTCGAGTCCCCGACGACGAAGACGTTCAGCAGGTCACCGGCCACCAGGTCGCCGGTCTCTGAGTAGAGCGGTTTGGAGATCGGGTCCCCGGCACGAGTGACCACCATGGAGATGGACCCAGCTCGCACCACCGCTGTGGCGTCGGTCGGTGAACCAGGATCATTGCCCAAGGACGATGCGATCTTCGCTCCATCCAGGTAGATGTCGACCGGTGCCACGTTGGCGGTATTGCGGAACACGATGCGCGACTGACCGGGCGGAAGCTCCGAGCGGTCGTTCACGAAGCCGGTGATGGCGGCAGTCCCGCTCGGATAGGTCAGGTAGACCAGTGCCGTCACGTCCTGGTCGGCGGGAACGACCACCGTGCCGGTCGCCACGGTGGTCGCCGCAAGCATTGCCGTCACCGAATAGATGCCCGACGGCACGAGGCCGAACCTGAATCCACCCTCGGCCACGGTCACCGGCGGGGAGCCGTCCAGCGAGATCTGGAGGGGGGCGGCAGATGCCTCCTGGAATATCGAGAGGAAGCCCGAACTCGCGGACACCGACCGAGAAACCGCCTCGGGGACCACGCGATTCAGGGAGGGCGTCCCGAGCATCGTCCGCCCATCGGTCGCCGCCAGCGGGAGTGGTCGGGCCGCAGTGGCTACCGACCTCGCCGGTGTTGCCCCTGCGACTCCCGAACCCAGTCCGATGGAGACAACCGTCACCACCGAACACACGACCGCCGCTGTCCTCGACCTCGCCAACGCCAACTCCTTCACTCGCTGCCTCCTTCTGCTGTCCACCGCCCGCACGGCTCGTTTCCCACCTCCTGCTCGGCCACGGACCTTCCGCCGGTGACGACGGAACCGTCTGCACGGTCGAGGAGGGTCGCGCCCCGCTCGTTGGGAGCCGACCCATCAGTGAACAGGTTCTCCAGGAGCGGTGGCGGTCTCCACTGGGAGGCGAGCGCACCCAGCGCGTGGCCGGTCTCACCTGCGAGAAGGTGGCTCTCGAGCCGTGCAAGCTCGTCGGATCCGAGAATCAGGCCAGAGATCCCGCTGTACTGAGGCGAGGACAGCTCCTCGACCCACCCCAAGA
Organism: uncultured Acidimicrobiaceae bacterium; assembly: GCA_963753905.1. Taxonomy (GTDB): domain Bacteria; phylum Actinomycetota; class Acidimicrobiia; order Acidimicrobiales; family RAAP-2; genus Bog-756. Next base: position 1,900,771 of record CAVWDZ010000001.1, read on the forward strand.
TGAGCCGGTTCGGGTCCTGACCCGGAAAGAGCTGCTGCATCGCGTGATGGATCGAACGTCGATCGGGCAGGTTGATGACGAGGGCCAAGAACAACCGGTGCCGCGACTCGCGCATCAAACCGCGTCGTACGAGGAGACGGCTTCGGCGCACCTCCTCGCGGTACATGGGACCCAGTAGCTCGCCGAGGACCGCGTGACGTCGGCGCAGCTGTTCCATCAGTGCTTCGAGGTCGGAGCCCTCTCCGTAGGTGTGGGCCCACTCGTCGCAGAGCCGGAAGGCCGTCCAAAGGTCCTGCCCGCCGACCACGTCGCGGGCGACCTCGAGGGCCCCCCGTCGGTCGAGGCGGTACAGGGAGTGCAGACCCCGCATCCTCATCCGCAGACGGTCGTCGACATGGAGGGCGTCGACCCCGAGGCCCGGGAGTCGGTACTCGTACTGCGGGCAGGTCAGGTCGGACGAGCCGTTGCGGGCGACGATGGTGACCGACGGGCGTTCGAGGTGGAAGAGCGCGTGGATGAACCCGGACCCGGCGACGATGGGACTGATGTCACCGGCCCTCAGGACCTCAGATTCGAGCATGCCCAGCCGTCCGGCCACCAGGTGCCGGTCCGCGAGGGTCTCGTCGCCGTCGAAGGCATACCGGACGTGCAGGCTCGATCCGCACAGAACCCGGAACGCCCCGTCGAAGCCGTGCTGGTGGATCGCCGTGGTCCCCTGCATCCAGGTCATCGCCTGGACCTCGAAGTTGTCGCTCCGGTACATGACAGCAGGCGGCTGGCCGAACGTGTCCGAGGAAGGACGCTGCCCGGGAAGACCCGTGCCGGCGGCGAGCAGACCGAGAATGACCTCCGGAGTCAATGTGTCCGGGACAGGCACCTTGCCGAGCCCCTCGGTCGCCACCTCGGCCAACTGCTCGGGCCGGCGGCCGAGGGCGGTCCAACGCTGGTCGATCAGGGCACCGAGACGTTCGAAGTAGGCGAGGCCCTCCTCCACGCTCCCCCGCCGATTCTCCATCCTTCGCTGCCTGTCCGGGTCCTCACGCGCCCCCGACGGTCCGCACTGCTCGGAACGGGCGATCGGCGGGCCTATCGCGTCGCCACCAAGGCGACCGGGGACATGGCCGCCGACGGAACGGAGGTCGGCGCTCAGCCCACAGGCCTCGAGCAACCGCTCGGGGAGATCATCGGCGAACGGTGGGCCCCACGGGACCGAGACCTCGAACACCGGGACAGACGCGGCGACACGCCCCACGTCGACGAATTGCCGGCGGAGATGGTCGCGGTCGCGCCACCCCTCGATCCGTTCACAACGGCCGAGCCGGAGGCAGGCTTCCCCCGGTCGCAGGGTGCGCGCCCGGACGTACTGGTGCTCCCGATCAGGACGGGGCAGGACGATGGCGGCCAGCGGAAGACGATCCAGAGCGGTGGTCACTGGTGCGACGGCGTGGCGTTCGTCCTCGGTGACGCGGACCATCGCGTCAGTGCCGAAACGGTTGGCCAGGGACGCCGCCTTCTCTCGCAGCCGGATCTCGCGTCCCGAGCGGATGCAGCGGACGGGGTCGTCCGTTGCGTTCCCGCCGTCGAACTCGACTGGCAGTACGTCGTCCGTCACCAACGACGCCCCTGACGCGCAGAACATCGCCGCCATGGTCGATTTCCCCTGCCCGGAGACGCCGACGAAGGCCAGTGCCCGCCCGGCCCGTTCCACGGCACTGCCGTGAAGCACGAACCCCCCGCCAACGGACAACAGGAAGGCGGTGACCGTACCCGGTACGACGATCGGGATCACCTGGCTGCGCCCGACCACTGCGGGGTGGCAGACGACCCGCCGCAGGTCCTCGTCGATCACGAAGTCGGCGATCCCGGGCATGCGGCCGACGTACCCACCGTCGACCCGGCAGAAGGTGTAGAAGAGGAAGCCGTCCACCGCCAGCTCGGCCACCACGTCCTCGGATGGTCGCTGGAACGGAGGATCGGTGGCCTCTCCCAGGACCAAGGTGACATCAGCGGTGTGCTCGTCGGCACACGGCACCAATGGCGCGGACAGGGGGATCTCCGAGGCGATACGGAGGCCCGAGCACTCGTAGGTGCCCACATCCGTCCCGACCCTCAGGGTGGAGATCACAGGAGCACCCCGGTGCGGAGTTCCGATCGGTCGTCCGGACCGGCGCGCACCGCTCCGGCAACGAAGATTCCGGTCACCGCCTGGGTGTCGAAGGCCCGCCCTCCGACCTCGATCCAGGCGTGGGCCACCGGGCCGGCGTCGTCGGTCATCCCCAGGCGCAGCACCGGGTGGTGACGGCGGAGGACGAACCCGAGAGCGAGGGCCCTTCGCAGGCAGGTCCCGTCGTAGAGCCACCGGGACAGCACCCAACGGACCGCCTCGTAGGCCCGATGCTCGGAGGCGGAGAGCCCGGTCAGATCCTCTTCTCCGGTCAACGGCGGCGGAGACTGGTCGGTGGCCAGGGGGACCTGCATCCACCGGGCCAGCCGGGCCACTCTGATCGTCTTCAGACCCACCTCGAGGGCCACGAACACGAGGGTGACCTGGACGGTCGTCCAGCGAGAGCGGGCCGGCATGCGCCTCCAGGACCGGGTGACCACTCGCAGGCCGGCGACCGTCGGCCGCCGGCCCCGATTGGTTCGGGGGGCCGACATCCCCTGCACGGCTGCGGCGACGGCCCCCACATCGCCCAGCGCCTGTTCGAAGGGAACATCGAACTGCCGGGACAGTGCCTCGGCGGCGTGCCGCGGGTCCGGTACCTCGTTGAGAAGGTCCACGATGCGGGCGGCCGAGCGGTCCAGGCTCAGATAGGTCCCCGACCGCAGGTGCAGCAGGATCGTCCTGCCGGAGGCATCCACGGTCGAGACGACGTCACACGCCGACCAGGCCCCCTTGCGGGAGCCTGGTCGGCGCCGCATCCTTTCGAACAGGACGGTCAGGGTTGTCGGCTCAGCTGGTGCCCGTGCCCGGGGAGCCCGGGGAGGGCGCGTGATTGGCTCCTTCTGCTGAACCGGGAAAGTCGAAGTAGAACCCCGGCTTCGCTTGTGTCATGTCGGTGATGTCACCGAGGACCGTAATCTGCGGTGCCTCGTAGCTCTCTCCTGCCATGCGTGCCCCTCTCTTCGGTTGTTCTGAATCTCGTTGTTGCACTGAAGGCATCGTAACGGCAAAATCCCATCCTGAACAGGGAAAACAGGGGGGATGATCCCCCTAGGGGGTGGGGATTGCCGCCGATCGCCGACGCTCTCTGCGGTCGTAGAGCCAGGCAGCCTGCAGAGGGAGCGCCGACCCGTAGACCGGGACCGGGGCCAGCCATGCCCGTCGCAGCTCCTCCGGGTCGACGAGCTCGGATCTGAGGCCTGTTCCGTCCCACTCCTCTGCGAAGCGACGGCAGGCCGGACCCCAGAACACTCCGCCGAACGACGCCTTGCTTGTGCGTGCCATCACCGGCCCGGGGAGCACGTCGGAGAAGAGCGCTGTCATGACCGCGGTCCGGTCACCTCGACCCAGTGGACCGCCCCAGGCCGCCAACGCGGCCAGGAACCGCTCGTCCTCGAATGGGGCCGTGAAACGTGAGCCGTTGAGGGCACAGAGTCGCTCGAGCGTGTGCAAGGTGAGATCGGTAGCCCGCCGCCGACGGTTGATCACCTGGTACCGATCCCACCGGAGGGGATCGTCGGCCTGGTCGTCGGCCACGTGCTCGGCCACTCGGACGAGGGCGTCCGGTCGAAGCCAGGTCTGATACGGCGGCAGATTGCGTTGCCACCTTCGGCGGCGTACAGCGCGGGGCGTGCACCCCAGGGCTAGCGCGTGCAGGTCGGACCGACGCGGTATCCGTCGACTCCGGATATCGGCCCACAGGCGGCCGTAGGGCCACAGGCCGAATGCCTCGTCGCCGCCTTCTCCGGAGAGGAACACCCCGCCCGCAGCCAGTCGGATCATCGGAATCAGGGCATGAGCGGGCGCGGGCCAGACCAGTCCGAGACGGTCGAGGACGCCGACGGCTTCGTCGCCCAGTAGGTCGAGGTCCGCGCCGGGCCGGAGGATCTCCCACCGGCTGACTCCCATGTGACGGACCACCTCCTCTTGCCAGGTACTCTCGTCGCTGGCCTCGTCGTCGTCCCACCGTACGGTCACCGCGATCGGGTCGTCGAGCGCTTCGGCGCGGGCGACGTCCACCAATACGGCGAGCAGTGCCGACGAGTCGCGACCACCGGAGAATGCGAGCACACAGGGTGGGGTGGCCAGCAGCGTGGCCGCCAGCTCCCGCAGAGCCGCCATGGGGTGGACCGAGTGGTCCGGAGTGAAGCGGGGGCCCCTGCCCTGTCCGACCACGACGCCGGCGGCAACCTCTAGCTCGGAGAGCCGGTCGGGGTTGGCCGGCGGGTACCAGACGCCCTCGAATCGGGGTCCGGTCACCCTGGCGACCGGTGGGTCATGCGTCGTGGACGATCAGCTCCCGGTCGGTGAGCTCTGACAGGAACGATTCGGTGTCGGACCGGGCCTGAGCGCCTGAGATCTGGTATCGATCGACGAGCGTCTCGATGAGCCCGTCGACGGTCGTCGCGTCGATCAATCTCTCCCAGAGGCACTTTGCCGTACCGTTGAGGGTGAGGTAGGTCGAGGTGGAGAGCTCCAACACGACCAGCTCGTCACCGACCTCACGCCACACCAGGTCATCCACCTTGAGCTGGAGCTTCTCATTCGGGGTAAACGTCATCGATCTCTTCTCGGCATTTCGGCGCTGGTACTGAAGGACGCCGCGGTCCCGGTTCTCAAAACGTGCTCAGCGTGCCGCGCCTCTGGGCCGCCCGGAACGCCTGTTCGAGGGCCCAGGCAGAAATCGGCAGGAGCACGATGGCAAAAGCGAGCAGTATCAGCAGGTCGGAAAGGTACGACGTCGACGGCTGGTTGGACAGGAGGGCAGAACGGAGCGCCTCCAGGGCGTAAGTCAGGGGTGAGAGATGAGCAACGACCTGCAGCCAGGGGGGGAACTCGGAGACGGGGAACAGGGTCCCGCTGATCACGCCGATGATGCTGAGCACCCCGGCGACCAGGGGAACCCCTTGCTGGATCACGATGACCACCGCCGCGCCGAAGTTGCCCACGGCGGCGAAGATGGCGATGGTCAGGACGACCACGGCAATGATGACCGGCGCGTCGACGTGGGATGCGCTGAACCCGATCGGGATGGTGAGGAGGAGAACCACCAAGGCGACCGCCAGGGACTGGACGAGTCCGTACGCGGACCAGCTGAGGCCCAGATAGATACGACGCACCGGTTGGCTGGCCATGTACTCGAGCGTCCCCTGGACCTGCTCGTTGCGGGCCGATACCGAGGTGCCAATCGCCGTCGGCTCCAGGATCGAGACGAAGAGCAGGCCGACCACCGTGTACCGGAAGTAGCTGGCCGAGTCGCCGGAGAACTGACCGGAGTCGACCAGTTTGGACACGAACCGGAAGGCGAACAGTCCCCAGAAGGCGGCGATGACGCTGGTGGCGAAGCCCACCCGGTACGAGACGGCGGTCCGGAAGTCCTTTTGCGCCGTGGCGGCCACGATGCGGACAACACTCATGGTCGGGCCACCACGGGGTCGGCGCGAGGTTCGAGCCGGGTGGGTCGGATGGTACCGGACTCGATTCGGTACGTGGCGTCCGCGATGGGGAGCACCGCCTCGATGACGGGTGCCACGATCAGCGTTGTCAGACCGCTCGAGGCCAGGCGGGCCACGAGGCCGGTCACTGCGTGCAGACCCTCCTCGTCCAGGCCGCGGAACGGCTCGTCCAGAAGGACCACCGCCGGGTTGGTCAGCAGGGCCCGAGCCACCATCAGACGCTGCCGCTGACCCGTGGACATTCGGGCCACCTGGCCCCGGGACACCTCCGCGAGATGGAGATCCTCGAGAAGGGATGAGGATCGCTCGGCGATGGTCCGTTTTGAGAGCCCCGCGATCCTGCCGAACAGCTCGAGGTTCTCGAGCCCGTTGATACGCCAGTACAGGCTTCGCTCGTTGGCGAAGCTGACACCGATGGACCGACGGACGTCGAGGCTCTGGTCGACCACGTCGTACCCGTTGACCCGTGCCCGACCACTGTCCGGGGTCACGACGGTAGCCAGTATCCGCACGAAGGTGGTCTTGCCGACCCCGTTTGCTCCCTCCACGACGGCGACCGTGCCCCGGGGCACCTCGAGGTCGACGTCAGCCAGGATGACCCTCCCCCGCAGTGACTTGGACAGGCCTCGGACCTCGATCCCGTTGGCCTCTGGCGAGACCGGGGCCTGCGCCGTGCGGCTCCACCCCGGGCGTCTCACCCTGTAGCCCGGACGGGATCGGGGGCAGATGAGACTGCGTGGGCGCCTATGGCGATGGCGACCGCTTGGGCCTGGGTGTGCACGCCCAACTTGTCGAAGATCCGGGTCTTGTGGTTCTCGACGGTCTTGACGGAAATCCCCAGATGATGGGCGACTGCCTTCGTGCTGAGCCCATCGGACATGGCTCCGAGGACCTCGAATTCTCGGGCGGTCAGCTCGGCTCCCAGGTGCTCATCCGCCTTCCGTCGGCGCGCCCAACGCCATTCGGCGGCGATAGCAGCCACCACATCCGGAGGAAGGACCGCTCCTCCACCAGCGAGCACCAGGACCGCCTCGACCAGGTCCTCGGGCGACTGGTCGGTGTCGACGATGCCGCTGATCCCGAGCTCCGCCAGCTCGACCAGCCTGGCTGTGTCGTGTGGATCGGAGACCAGCAAGACCCGGCTCCCGGTCTGCAGCACCGCAGGCACGTAATACTCGGCGACGCCGTCGATCAGCATCTCCCCGGCGACCACCACGTCCGGAACGAGCAGCTCGCTGAGGGCCACTGCCGCCCTACCGGACCCGGTCTGAGCGACAACCTCGACGCGATCGGCCAGCAGGAGCTTGATGGCCTCCGGAACGTACTCATGATCGTGGAGGATCAGCACTCTCGGCAAGCCCGAGGTGAACCGGCTCACCCGGATGGAGGGTTGACGGTAGCGCGGGGCACCCTTCCTTCGCCTCGTGGGCTCGTCTCCGCTCATGCACGACCTCGCGCACTGGATCCGATCCCCAGCACACCGGTTCGAATGGCCACCGCGATCGCATGAGATTGATTTTGCACGCCAAGCTTCGCGAACAGGGACTGCCGGCGATTCTCGACCGTCTTGGGGCTGATCCCGATTCGCTTGGCGATCTGAGCTGTCGTGAGCCCCCCGCTGATCAGGGCCAGCACCTGGAGCTCCCGCTGGGACAGACTGCCGCATGCCTCGTCGGCGAGGTCCGTTCGCGGAGGAGTCACCTTCCCACCTGCCGAGTCACCCTCCAGCGCCCGCATCAGGGTCTGCCACGACGACGCGCGAGACACATACGTGACGCCGTCGATCATCTTGGGGCAGGCGTGGCCAGGGGGAAGGGTGCCGACGAGCACAGGATCCCGCGTCAGGGTCCGGAGGGAGTCCACCAGTGCGCCGACGTCCCACGGCACTCCCCCTCCCTCGAAGATCACCGCCCTGGCCGCGCCGGGAACGCAGGCTTCCAACAGCGGAGCAACATCACCCACGCAGCCGAAGACCCGGATCGCCGAGGTAGCGGTAAAGAGCAGATCGAGGCACTCACGGAACAGCCGTGAGCGGTCCTGGATCACCACGCTGAGGCCACCCCGTTTCGCCGAACTCACCACACGTTCCTCTTGCTCATTGCCAGATCCGCGCCCAGGAGATGTCCATGTTCGAAGCAGCGGGGGTCAGCGCGGTGGCCGAATAGACGCTGACGCCAAGGGTCAGGTACATGGGGGCATCAGAGACGTCGTCGTTCGTCGAGAAGACCTCGTGATCGTCCACGTACCAGACGATCGAACCCGGGGTCCAGGCCAGCCCGAAGGTGTGCCAGCCATCGGCAAGGTCCGAGGTGAAGGTCGGGGTGGCACGGGACCGGTTGCGGTCCGGAGCGTGATACGTGAATGTCGCCCCGTTCGGTGTCGAGCCCGAGTATTCGAGGATGTCGATCTCCGGAGGCCAGGCGAACGACGCCGGAAACAGGCAGAAGGCGGACGCGACATCGGGCCCCGGTGCAACCTTTGCCCGGATCGCAACATAACCGTATGTGAAGGTGAACCTGTGGCCCGTCGAAACCATACCGGAGGTGTAATTGAACTGCTTCGGTTGACCTGACGGGCCCACGCCCATGATGCTCTGCCTCCTCATGTTGATGGACAGATTCCCGGGCGTGAGCGCGTCGTTGATGGGAAGATCCCAGTTCTGGCTCTTGTCGCCTTCATTCGTGCACCCTTGTCCGGTTGTCCACCAGGGCAAGCAGGTCGTCCACTGCGCATTGTTGAGGGGCGAGCCGCTGAAGTCGCCGTCGAAGACCATCTTGGCCGCCGCGGGGACGAAGGACGGCTCGCTCGGGTCCACAAGAGCGGGAACGGTTGTGGCGGAACTCGCTGTGGGACGGACAGAAGCCGGAGGAACCGAACCCGACGGAGCTGTCGCCGGTCGTGCGGGTTCCGCACTGACACCGACGATCGGAGCATTGAGCGCGGGTGGAATCATCGGCGCCAAAGAACCGGCGTTGCCGAACGGGAAGACTTGGCCGTCGGAGGCCACCAGCCAGTAGCCGCCGCCGTCGGGGGTGGCTGCCATGCCCACGATCGGCCGGTCGAGGGTCATCGCACCGGTCGACCCGTGGAAGCGGGCGTTGCCGAACGAGAAGACCCCGCCGTCGGAGGCCACCAGCCAGTAGCCGCCGCCGTCGGGGGTGGCTGCCATGCCCACGATCGGCCGGTCGAGGGTCATCGCACCGGTCGACCCGTGGAAGCGGGCGTTGCCGAACGAGAAGACCCCGCCGTCGGAGGCCACCAGCCAGTAGCCGCCGCCGTCGGGGGTGGCTGCCATGCCCACGATCGGCCGGTCGAGGGTCATCGCACCGGTCGACCCGTGGAAGCCGGCGTCGCCGAACGAGAAGACTTGGCCGTCGGAGGCCACCAGCCAGTAGCCGCCGCCGTCGGGGGTGGCTGCCATGCCCACGATCGGCCGGTCGAGGGTCATCGCACCGGTCGACCCGTGGAAGCGGGCGTTGCCGAACGAGAAGACCCCGCCGTCGGAGGCCACCAGCCAGTAGCCGCCGCCGTCGGGGGTGGCTGCCATGCCCACGATCGGCCGGTTGAGGGTCATCGCACCGGTCGACCCGTGGAAGCCGGCGTCGCCGAACGAGAAGACTTGGCCGTCGGAGGCCACCAGCCGGAATCCCGCCGCTGGCGGGTCCTGTGGCCCGGAAAGCGCCTTGGCTGACGGAAAGGTCGTCAACGAACATCCGATCGCCGCGGTCAGCGCTGCCAGCGTGAACGCCCGCCGACGTGACCACGCGTTTCCAAACCTAGAACGCCCAGAAACCATGCCCCTCGATCCAACAGCAGCACCGGACGGCAGCTCCAGGCCCGGGGCGAATGACCGGGACACCCAGCGCTGCCATTCCGAGCATCGGCGCGTTTTGCCCGCCACTTGAGCTCGAATTCCGGAACCATGGGTGGTGCGCATGACCCGCCGGTCGTCGCGTTTGCAGACGCGAAGTTCATGGAACAATGAGTGGTGACTTCGCAGATGGCGTTCCGGGTAGGAACGCAAGGGAGGGTCACGTCAAAGCCTCCTTCGTGGGCCAGAATTCCAGAGGAGGGTGCAAAAGGAGTGGTATCGCACTTCGGCCGCCCTCTCATCCGATTAACCGCTCACACGCTTCCTTCGTCTCCCACGCAGGGCTTTGTGGATGCCGAACAGCCTGAGGTCGCGGAGCTCACGGGCAAGCGCTTTGCTCCGCCGGCTCGATCTCTCCGGTCCACGTCCGTGAACGAGCACCAATGATCGGCTCGGAGTCCTCCATCTTCAGCGCTCTCTCGTTCGTCTTCGCCCTACTGGCCGTCGCCGTGATTCCGTTCTGCATGATCGGCGACCTGGGGAGCGCCCGTGCGATCGTGTGCTCCACACTGCTGACCGCGGGCATCGTCGGTGTGGGCGGCCTGATCATGGTCGAGACGGGCTTCTGGCATCCAGCACCACTGGCTTGGGGAATTGCGGTGTTCGCCGTGGCGCTCGACGCGTATCTGCTTCGGACCAACGGTCTCGCCCTGCCTCCGCCGAAGGCGGCCAGGTCTGTTCCGGCGCTCTCTCCGCTGGAGTCCGTCCCCACTCCGGCGATGTGGTCAGACAAAGTGCATTCACATCGAGGGGCGCAAAGAATTGGTCTCACCGATCGCGTTATCCTTGCCAGTCTCGTCGTCGGGTGGGGGATGGTGCTTGGCGCCGATCTCACAACCGCTGGTCTGGTCCCGAGTCGCACTGGATCCCTTGGACAGTTCCCGATCGTCTGGTTCGTCGGGATCACACTCTTCGTTGCGACGACCATCCTCTCGATGTGGTCACGGAGCGACCTCACATGGTGGGCGATCGCATCTCTTCTGATCGCTCTGACCCTCACTCCGTCGATCCTCTATTCCCTCCCGCGTCTCCCCTGGGTCGCCAAACACGTCGGAGTCGCCAGCTATCTCGACCTACACCACCACGTCGACAACTCGATCGACATTTACCAGAATTGGCCCGCCTTTTTCGCCTCCGCCGCCTGGCTCTGCGATGTGCTCCGGATTGGTGATCCCATGTCACTCGCCCGATGGTGGACGCCGGCGGCCGACCTCGCCACCCTCGGAGCCTTCTACCTGCTGGCACGCCACTTCCTCATCGACAGCTTTCGGCTGGCATTCGCATGCACCATTTTCGTGCTCGCCAATACCGTCGGCCAGGATTACTTTTCTCCCCAATCGGCTGCATACTTCCTGGCCATAGGCCTATTCGGCATCGCAGTATGGAATCCGACGACGATTCATGCCCGCTACCTTCGTGTCGGTGTCGGCGTGCTGACCGCCCTGCTCATGGCGGTGACTCATCAGATCACCCCGTACATGACCGGGCTCGCCCTCGTTGTTCTGCTTCTCTTCCGAATCAGCAGGGCAATCTGGCTTCCCATCGTCACGGTGGTTCCCGCCGGCATCTGGGCCGGTCTCCACAGCTCCGTGCTCCGGAACCACGTCGGCTCTGCCCAAGTCGGGAAGCTCTCCAACTTTGCTCCGCCGGGTGGTGGTCCGGCCAGTGGACACGCCCTGAATGTGGTGCTCGCCGATGTCAGCACGTTCGGTGCGGTGGGCATAGTGGGCCTACTGGCGCTGTTCGCCCTCGTCACGACCCGGGACCGGACCCGGACAGCGCTAGCCGTCTGTGCAGCGGTCCCGGCATTCCTTCCGCTGGTCAACGGCTATGGGAACGAGGCGGTCTTTCGGATGATCCTCTTCGCCCTCCCCTGGCTGGCGATACTGGCGGCGAGTTGGCATGCCCGGACCGGCGCCGCTCAGAACATCCTTCAATTCCTCATCGTGCCCGCGACTGTGGCGACCCTCACTACCTCCTACATCGTCGCCTCGTTCAGTACCGATGGTGCGTACGTCAACGAGCCGGGAACGCTGACTCTCGAGCGACTCTTCGAGCATCAGGCACCGGACAACTCTGTACTTGTGCTCTTCGGCGCCAACGAGGCCCCGGTTCTTTCGACCGCCCGCTATCCGGACTTCACCTTTCTGACAAAGAGCTTCACTTCGCAGGAGACCCCCACACAGGCTGCGGTGAGTACCATCGATACGACATTATCGGGCTTTCCCCGACGTCCGGCCTACTACCTCATGGTGACCACCAGCGGCCAGAACTACTTGGAACAATGGGATGGCGTGAGTCCCGAGAGATGGCACATGATGACCGCCGGTATCACTACCGTCGGAGTGTGGCACGAAGTTGCCAGCAACCAGTCGGCGACCCTCTACCGACTCGACATTTCGCAGGTTCGGGCAGACATCAACGCCCGTCCGCCTCCGACGCCATGAACGTACGGTCACAACTGCGTGACTTTCCCTCTTATCGGTTGGTCGAGGACAGCCATCGAACGCTTGCGTGAATCTGGTCAGAGATCACGCTTCCGAATGACGCAGAGCTCTTCTTGACCAGCGACGAAACGAGGTCGCGCTCGCTTCCCGCGGAGCATCGCTCGGAGACGTGTGATCCCGCTGCTGGCGGTAACTGCGGGGCAGTGAAAGGCAACTGATTCGATTGTGCCGCGGATGTCCTCGGGACGGTTCAGAGCATTTGGGATGGGGAACCGGCCGCTCACCTCAAACTCTCGAAAGACCCTACGTGTGTTGAGGCACTCGTGGTTCGAGTACCGGTTGTCCATACCGTCGCCCTGACCATTGGCCAGCAAATCCTCGATGAAGTAGAGGCCGCCCGGCGCAAGATAGGGAAAGAGCCAAGAGAAGGAGATCTGCTGATGGTCCGGACGGTGGCTACCGTCGTCGACGATCACATCCAGTGTCGTGATCTGATGGCGATCGAGGAACGACTCGAGTTGTCCGGGATCACCCTGATCCACCACTGCCGTCGCGACTCGATTGTTGTCCAAGAAGCCCGCCGGATTGATATCGATGCCAAATATGTTCGCCTTCGAGAGGTATCGGTACCACATACGCAGAGACGCACCGCCTTGCGCGTTCTTCCCCTGCGCAATTTCCGCGTGCCATTCCGGCCCTTCCACTCCCAGGCCGATCTCGAGGAACGTGATGGGCTTGTCCCTCAGTGGATCAAGGTACACACTGTAAACATCAGTGTAATTGTGGGCGGCCCAACCGTCTGTCGGCCCGATCGTGCCTTTGTCAGTTCCCTCCTCATCGGCAATTGACGAAAGAGACATCCGACCCATCATTTCCTCCTCCATTCCCCCGGCTCCGTCATCACCAGTCCGACCGCTCCTGGGCCGGGCGAGACACGCGGGCCGACGTACGCATGTCTGTTCACAACTCCCATCGTTCGTTTGTGCGCTGCACTTCCTCACCCAATCGTCGTGACCTTGCGATATGGGCACACACCCGTGTCTCCGGAACCACGATCATCTCTGTGGCTCGCTCGAGCCAGCTGCCATCCGGCTCCAATCCCAGAAACCTCGCAATCCGGGCGAGCTGGCTAGCTGGATCAGAAACCAATTCATCGTATTTGAGATTGAGCAAGCGATCGCCGAGTTCACCTCGGTGCACCTCGACTTCATTCACACTCAGCAGCCACTCGCAGAGCCCGCGTTCTCGATCATCCGGGACTCGATCTACTTCGTCGTCGAGATAACGGCGCTCGACAGCGACGTCACAAAGCACCCGCCATTTGTTATCGTTCAACCCCCACCACAGGTTGTAGCGGTAGCGACCGGCAATGGGATAAGACTGTTCGGCTACCGACTTGATGGATGCCGCAACTCGCCACCCGTCACGAACGATATGGATGAACCGTGCCGACGGATCGAGCGCCGCCAGAAACCCGAGTCTGAATGCGTGCTCAGGGCTCTTGTCGAGGAGAAGGCTCGTCCTGGTACGAAACATGCCTTGAAATCGGCGGATCGCTCGGTCATTGAGATCGCCCGCCTCCAAGAGCGCTCCTCCGGTCTTGAGCCGATAGCGGTGCCACAGGTCGGTTCTTTCGTCGACCATGGCCCACCGGCCCTGCGGCTCGTAGAGGTATGTGACATCGGGGTGGGTCGCCAAGAGATCGCCGAGGATGCTGGTTCCGGACCGTCCGCACCCAAGAAGAAACACGCGCTGGAACTGCTCGGGACTGGCGAATCGAATTGTTGCCTTCGCGAGATCATATCGTGCGCGTGTATTTTCACGCAGCAGATAGAGCCTGAAGAAGCGGGATCGATCGAAGAACCGATCCCGTCTTCGTACTTGGACATCCACGGGCAATTGGCTCCTTCGACCGACTGCCGCTTCCCCCACAGCCCTCACCACGAGGCGCGACCCGGTCTTCGTGACACCAGGGGTTTCCCAGCACGTTCCCGACTCATCACATCGCGTCGTGGCCCCCTTCCGGACGGTCCACCCCCGCCCCTTCCCTCGACATCGGTCCACCGAATCGCACCGTACCCCGGAATGCCGGTGTCGCAATCTGGCGCCGGGTCACCAGGTCCCGATCGCCTCGTCTGGCGTTGTTGATCAGCAATACCGCCCAGGCTCCGCAGATGAGAAGCGCCGCGCAGCGAATTCCCACCACGACATTGCTCTCGGGGAGGTAGAGCGTGGCAAGACCCGTGGCGGCGATGGCCGCGAGCGCCCCTACAATTCGTGGAGGAGGTGCCGGGAGCCGCGTAATGGGCCGAACGGCTGCCGTCAGTACCAGTGCTTGGATACTAAAGGCGATCAGGTTCGCGACGGCCGATCCCAATGGGCCCCAGAACGGAACAAGCGCGACATTCACTGCAATCGTCACCACCGACGCCACTCCGGCGGCGACGGCGATGCCCCGGGGTTTCCGGCGAGACAGGAGGACCCGAGTGCAGCTCGCGGAGATGACGATCGGGATTGTTGCCAGAGCGATGAAATAGGTCACCAGGCGGAGGCTGGAGGTGTGGAAGTCAGGTGGGGCAATCATCGGGAGCAAGATGGGGACCACCACGATCAGGCCGAGGAGAACCGGAGCGATGACGGCCAGACTCTCATCCCTGACCCTGGCGACGACGTTCCAACGCTCCCTGTCGTCGCGGATGGCAAAGATCGCCGGAGCCCAGGATTGATTCACAAATGTCAACAGCAACGAAACTGCGGCGCCGATCGTGAACGCAACTTGATAGCGCCCGGTTGCCGCTGGTCCCAAGTCAATTTGCAGGACAAAGCGATCTCCGGCATTGACAACGAAGATCGCCAGCCCCCCGAGAACGACCGGGAGCCCGAGGCGAATAGCTCGCCACAGGGGCTCGTACGACACCAGCCCGCCCCAGCGCGGACGACACAAGGCAACGCCAATGGCCAGACCCAGGCACTGGGCAATCACGCCACCCCAGGCATAATCAACAGCGGTACGATGACCGACCAGGATCAGACCAATTCCGAGAATCTGCCCCCCGACAGCTGTGACGAAGCTCAGGACGGTGAAGGCACCAAGTCGATCTTCAGCTCGCAGGAAGCCCAGCATTGCCAGACAGGCACCCGCCGGAGCCGTCCACAGGATCGTGGGGACCACAACACCAGTGAATCCTCCGAATCCGAGCTCCCCGGCCCACAGTCCCCCGGTGAAATAGACGACTGTCGTCACAAGTGCCGCGATCCCCATGGACACGGCGAGCAGTCCACGCGATTCGGAGTTGTCGCCCCGATGCGAACCTTCGGAATGAGCCAGTACGACCGCCTGGTCGATACCGAACACCGCGATCACCATCAGGAGCTGATGGAGCGCGATTGCAGCTGACACCCGACCGAACTGATCGGGGCCCAACAGATGAGCCAACAGTGGGGAGATCGCCGTCAGTACGGTGATCTGGAGGGACCAGATGACAACGTAGAGCAATCCTCGTCCGAAGAGCTTCGACATCACATCAGAGCCCGCAGAGGTGAGTGCGGTGTCGCCGCCTGCACCCAGATCGCACGTCGCGTTCCCCGAGGATTCCGAGGTGGGCCCGGTCTGCAGCATCGCCGGCACTGATCCCAGCTCGGCAACACCCGTCGTCCGGATTCCTCCCTCGTCCGCCGTCACTGCAGTTGCCCATCCAGGTACTCCAGGAGCCCTGAGCTCATCCCTGAAGAGAATTTCCTCGCGAACATCGGTTTGGTCCCCGAAGTGGTCGGCACGTCCCGGGCTCTCGTGATCGACTCCCGATGGTTGTGAGTCAGCCATTGCGGGCTCTTCCGATGAAGACCACCCCAGTCGATGAACCAGCAATTGGCATCGACGAGATCGCCGTCCCGGCGCGTGACCAGCTCTGGGCTTGTGAGCACCGACGGTACAAAGGTCTCGTCCGGAATCCAGACATGGCGCCAATATCTGATGATGTCGTCGCGAGTGTCCCGGACCCTCAGAAGTTCTTCTGCGTGCCGCCTGCACAAGACCCGTTGAGCTCCTCCACCCGCAGGAACCACCCCATCGGGAATGGCGCGCCGGACTGGAATCCGCACCATGTGTCTCTTCATCGGCTTGTGCCAGTACTCGAAGCGGTTGATGCCGCCCGACGGTCCCCATTTGCTTTGGGGCAGTGTGAAGTAGTGCAAGATGCTCTGATCTCGCCGAGCTGCCAGTTCCGCCGCGATGACTTCAGCAGGCACAATGGGGTAGTCGGCACCTGACAACACGACGATGTGCTCGATACTCGGGGAACGCAGAGCAATAGCGATGCCCCTCAGCTCGGCCGATACCAATCCCCAACTAGCCCACGCGGTGTGCTCTTCGGAGATGAACACAGTCGAGGGCTCCACCGCGTTCTTCATGGCGTCGACAACGTGACGAGGCGCACCTCGATCGCAATGAAGGACCACGAGAAACGGCTTCAGCGCCCTCGTCAGGCGGCCGACTTGCAGAGGATCGTTATGTGCCAGGACGACACACGCCACTCGAGGCTCGTCTGGCATCACGATGTCCCGGTTCGAAGCGGGTCGGAACTGTCGACGCGGTCGCGCCACCTCTCCAATCCCAGCGCTATCCCTCCGTACGCGAGGCCCGCCGCCTCAATTGCATGAAGCATGAGTGTTCCGCCACCCTTCGACCCACTGGTCCTCAGATCGATCAATCGGCTGGCACCGGCGAGCGTGCTCCGCGCCACCGGCAAGAGTCCGTCGCGCATCGCTGCGGACACCAAATAGGCGCTCAGACCACTTCCGTACCCGAACACCTGCATGCGCAGCGCCGACGGGCTGGACCGGTGAATATGCCAGACAATCGATCTCGGGACGCTTGCAATCTCTCCTCCGGAACGAAGGGTTCGCACGAATGCATCAAGGTCTTCGCCCCCCCTCGTGCGAGTTCCTGCACCCAGCGCAGGATCGAAACCCCCCAAGGTCAGCAGGTACTCTCGGTCGACGGCGAAGTTCGCTCCGGTACCGAACACTCCGGCCCGATAGGGGAACCCTGCGATCGCGCGTGAGCTGGCACTCAAGCCGTAGATCTGTGCGTCGAACGATTCTCCCCATTGGACCCGGCGCTCGAACTCGAACTGTTCGAACGTCTCCAGTTCCCCGGGCGGGACCAGCCCGGTGGCAATCCTCACATTGCGGTGCCGGTCGAAAGGCTCACGAATGGCTTGAAGCCAGTTCTGGTCCGGAAGCGTGTCATCGTCGACAAACGCGATCACGTCCTCGGTCAACAATCGAAGCGCTGCATTGCGTGCGCGAGACAGGCCAGGAACGGGCTCCACGATCCGCTCGACGGGCGCGCCCTCTGTGGCGAACCCGGCCACTACCTCGGCTGTCGCCTCCGATTTCGGCGCGTTGTCGATGACGATGATCCGGGCATCCGCAGAGGCCTGAACGACATGTTGCAGCGCTCTGCTCAGGAGACCGGGACGCTCCCTTGTTGCAATGACGACTGCACAGGTATGTGACCACCGACGATGAGGTGCCACGCCATCTGGTGCACTTGTGCTCGATGCGGGCTGCACCCAGCGATCGATGACCCTGTCTCGGACCTCGGTTCTCGTCAGTCCGCGGAGATCGTCCAGGTTCACCCAACCGCGTGGTGTGCTGTCCTCATCGACCACGAGGATCGATGCCGCTGAGTAGTCGATCTTCCAGGGCTGCGATACGTCCTCCAGCCGAATCGTTCCGCCTCGGCGGAGGCATGCCACCCACCGTCGATCGATCGCGCTGTGGCCGCACTCGGGGCTCAGGTCCAGTACCGGGGCGCCGGCGCCTTGCGGATCAGTCATGGACGCCATTCAGACTGGTCACCCGGAAGTCCACCCCGGCACGGGACTGTCGCAGGGTGTCGATGGACTTGCTCCAATACTCGCGGTAGCCATGGTGCTGCTGCCTCACGTACCGAGGATCAGGAACGGCACTCCCAATGAGAAAAGCGAGAGCATTGAGCAGTGGGAGCCGGGCAACCCAGCCCACAGGATGACGGGTCAGGACTGTCGAATGCGACCAACCGAGCGCGTGGAGGCGCGCCACCGCCAGCGGCGGGCAGGATACGAGCCGGGATGGATGGCTGACAGGTTCGGTCCGGAATTCGTCCAGGGTCGCTCCCATGAGCTTGCCGAGCCATCGGAGCTCGTACTCCTCGAATGCGTTCAAGAACACGCGCCTACCGAGCAGATCATCGTATCGATAGAGATCGCGCAGGCTCACAAGGCTGGCATCGGCCTTGTACAGGTCATTCAAGATGGCCAATCCGGCGATCACGGCCCCGTCCTCGACTCGAGGGAAGCGAACGGGGACGCCGGCTACCTCACCTGCGATCGAATTGTTCATCAGTCTCCTGAATGAGAGCTTGGAACCGAAGTACCAGGGAGGAATTCGATGATGCAGGTCGATTGCCCCCCCCTGTGGGTTGCGCAAGTTCACTCCCTCGCGGCAGTAGCGGTCGAACCACGGCCAAGGGGGCGACATCAGTGGTCTGAAGCCGATGGATTCCAGGACACCCATCGACGTCGCAAAATCAGGAGCATCGACGAGGACATCGATGTCACTGAACGATCGAGACGAATATCGGGGATGCAGTCGGGCGACCGTGGGACCCTTGAAGACCAGGTAGGGCAGTCCATGCGCGTTCATCGTGGCCAGAGCTGGGGCTGTGCTTGCCATGACACGAAGCGGCACGAGAGAGGAGTCCACCACCGCCTCGCGGAGGGCGCTCACCAGCTCCATGGGAGCGTGCGAGTTTGAACGGCCCACCCGTTCGAACGCAGGGAGGGCGAGACGCTGCGCGACGATCTCCGGTACGGCCGCTTCCCACTGCCTCCAGTCCTCCGGCGACCGCCGGTCTTCATCTGCAGGGGACGCGCACCGTCTCAGGGGGTCAGGTACGCACTCCATCAACTCGGAGAGGGCGGACAGCTGCCACATTTTCTTCGGTGACGGTTCGTGCCACTGGTCCGCGTCTCGACGATGTTGTTCGTTTGGTGTGCATTCAGCCCGGTCACGCTTGCCTGACCACGGGGCTGTGATGGAATCGAGCACGGCCGTGACCTCACGTGCCTGCCCTTCAAGGGTGAATCGCGCCTTCACGCTCGCGGCTCCGTTGCCGATGACGAGCTTACGGAGATCACGGTCCGTGAGAATCGACTCGATCGAGCGGGCCAACGAACGAACGTCGTTCATCGTGGCGAGCATGCCCGAAACTCGATGAGAAATGATGTCCCTGACACCGGCGGCCGGGTAGGCGACCACCGGACACCCCGTGGCTTGTGCTTCCAGGATGCCCAATGGCATCCCCTCCACCCTGCCGGCGAGGACGTAGAGATCCGAGTTTCGGAGAATCGCCTGAATGTCCTCACGTTGCCCGAGGAAGCGGATCCGGTCCCCGAGCAGCTCATGTCCCATCTCGATGACGGCTTCGGCGTAGTCATGATCCGAGGTGGTGTCGCCTACCACGGCCAGAGTTGCAGATCGCAGGGGGCCCTCGAGAGAACCGGTGGCACGGATGACGTGGTCTACCTGTTTCACTTCGTCGAGCCTGCAGATGCAGACGATCACCGGCTCATCGGGATGGGCCGTTAGTTCGGCCCGGAGCGAAGCAGACCTTGGGCCGGGTGAGAAGCACTTCAGATCGACCCCGTTGTGAACGACACTGATCCGAGCTGAGGTTCCCAGGTTCGCTACAACGTCGGTACTCACGGCGATGGCCGCTTGCGACAGCCCGATGGCGGCTCGGAGTGCGAGCGACGGCAACCCTGTCGGAACCTCCTCATGGATGTAAAGGGCGGTCGGAATTCCCGTCAAGTGACCAGCAATTGCGACGTCGAAATGCGTCCAGAAGGAGTTGGCCAGCAGGGCCGTGGCGTTGCACTCCTCCGCCACCTCGGCGATCCATCGAGCCCTTCGTGCAAGCTTCGCCGTGCTACGGGTCAGCGGGAGTGGCGATATCCGTCCGGAGCCTGACCGGGCACTGGCTTCGAGATCGGGTAGATCGAATGTCTTACTTTCAGTGATCGCGCGCCACGCTGACCCGAACGAGCCTGACGCCGGCGTCGCGAGCGACAATTCATAGCCGGAGTCGACCAGATAGGGAGCGATGCGGAGGATGCAACGCTGTGCGCCCCAGGTTCCGACACCGTCGTCGACAATCAGCAATCTGTTCTTCATGAGGCCCACTTCAACGAGGGGACTCCGCTGTCTTCGATCGCTCGACCATCCATCGTGTTGCGTGGCCGCCCAACCCCACCCGCCCTGCCGCGTAGCCAAACACCGTGCACGAGGTCCCGAGAACGATCAGACCGGCGGCCTTCAGGCCGTCCACATCCCCCTGGACCCACCTCGCAACCCCTCCTGCGATCCCGGACGGCAGTATGCTTCTGACGTACTGCAATTCAGATGATGAGGCATCACCTCGCCCGATCCGTTCGGCAACCGCCGCCTTTGAGATTCCCTCCGCGAAGCAACGCCTCATCAAGTACCGGACCGTGGCCCGTTCGGCTCCCACCTTGTGATCGACGATCGCGCTCGGGACCTGGACGATCGCCTCTCGTCCGTACTGTCTCCTGACGAGGATGCCCAAGACCGTCTCTTCGCAACCGAGGGGCGCGGCAGCTGTGCGACCCATCTCGGTGTCGAAATGGCCCACGTCCGAAAAGACGGTTCGGTGGAACGACATCCCTGCGCCGATCGGATTTCGAATGGGAGCGATGGACTCGGGAAGACCCCGGTAGCTGCATCCGACGACCCATTCGAATTCGCTGGGGAACCAACCAGGCCGACCGCCGACCCAATCCGCTCGGACCACTCCACCGGTGCCTCTGATCGAAGGGTTGACATACGGCCGAACCAGCTCTTCGAGCCACTCCGGTTGGGCCGCTGCATCGTCATCGAGGAACGCCACGATGTCACCGGTCGAGTGGCTGATTCCACTGTTCCGGGCACCCGACAAGCCCTGCGTTTCCGTGTTCTCGACAACCTCGATGTCGGAAAAGGCGTCGAGGGCTCTCAAGAAGAGCCCCCGATTGTGGTCGATGACCAGGACGCACCGCTCGGCTCGAAGTGTCTGCGATCTGACTGAATCAACGGCAGCACACAAATCGTGCCAACGCTTGTCGGAATAGGCACAGATGACGACAGTGACCGGCGGTGGGCGCTCCGTAGCCCCCGTCCGACTGGCTGGGTCGAGAGCCGTTGAACCCGTTCGTACAGTTCTCAGCAACTTCTTGCCGCCCCTTCTTTCTGATCGACGCGGGCGTGCCGAGTTGAGCGACCCAGAGCTACCGGGCGTGGTCAGCCGGCTTCTTCAGCGAGAGTCGACAATGCAGACCATGAGGTCCCCACGATCCTCACCGAGTCCGCCGAGGAAGTCGCAGGCCGGCCGTGCCCACGTTTCCGTTCGGAGTGGATCGTCCGCAGGACGCGGATACCGTCAGACACGGCATTGAGATTGCTGGTGCCGAAGTAGCGGCTGCGCTCGAAGCTCGGCACCTCGGCCACCCGTAGGCCGGCCTTGGCGATCCGAACGTTGATCAGCGTCTCCACCTCGAATCCGTCACCCCAGAGCATGGTGCCCGGATCGGCACCCTCTATCTCCGCCTCCAGATCGATGACCGACAGACATTCCCGACGGAAGGCGTTGTAGCCGTAACAGAGGTCGGTGTACCGGGTGCCGTACAGAAGATTGACCACCTTGTTCAGCCAAGAGTTCCCGAACTGCCTGAACCGGCTGATGTCACTGCTGCCGGCTCCGGGCATGAATCGGGAGCCCTTGGCGAAGTCCGCTCCTTCCTTCAACGCGTTGACGAAACGCGGGATCTCCGCCGGGTTGGTCGATCCATCGGCATCGAGCATGACGATGAAGTCCCCTCTAGCCACGGCAAATCCGCAAGCGAGGGCGTTGCCTTTCCCTTTACGGGTCTGGCCGACAATGGTGATACCCGGTCGGAGCCGGCGGGCCACCCGAACGGTGTCATCCGTCGAACCGCCGTCCACAAGGATCACCTGGTAGAGGTCGTCGGGAAGTCCGGTGAGGACGTGGGGGAGGTTCCTGGCCTCGTTCTTCGCAGGGATGACCACGCTCACCGTCGGCTCGAACCTCTCCGCACCCGCCGGCTCGACCTTCTTCCGGCTCGCATCCGGCACAAATACTTCGACGCGCCGCCTGTTCTGGCGGTACAACCTGACATCGCTCAGTGTCACGCCCTCTTGCCCCTCTCCACTCGCGCACCTCGACTCGTGCGGCGTTCCACACGCGGACTGCTACCGGTTCGACACCACTGATGACCGCGCCTGACCGAGGGCGGTCAGCCCACCGGCCCGCACCTCGACGAACTGCCCTCTCCTCCACCCGGAACCAGTCTCTGTGCAACACGCAGTCCCATCACCGACTCACCCCGACGCCACGGCGCCCCGAAGACAGGTCGGGAAACGACCATGACGCTTCGGTCACGCCTCAGAGAGTCCATGGTCTTGCTCGTTCGCAGGACCACATGAACCGCTTTTACTCACTGTTAGTGATGGATTGCCCACGCTGCGTGGAAGTTTATAGAAAGAGGATGGCCCTGTCCACCGTCGCTTCCCCGAGAGCGACGGTGGACCCCTCTGGCGACTGGATGCCGGCCTGCCCACCCGACGTGGCTTCGTCCCCGACGTGAACGCCGATGCCACAGACGGGTCCGTCCTCATGGATGGGGAGGACTCATGCAGGGACCAGACTCTGGACCCGATCGACCATGCTGGAAGAACCGGTCGACCATGTTGGAAATCGGGTGCCCAGTGGGTCCCAGCCCTGGACCCACGGAACTGGCCCCTCTCGAGGCTCACGTCGCAGAGGCGGTCATCGCACCCTTCTCGGGCAGGCAGCCTTACAATCTGATCGGATGATGTGATTCAGAATTCTGACCATCGGGCCGAAGTTGAAGGTATGACTATGCGGGCGCATACGAAGGCCCCGCACAGGGAACGGCACAATGGAACTTCCGGGGAAGAGAACCAACAAGTTCAAGCGTCAGCGGCACCGCGACGGAGTCTGTCACCGATGCGGATGGAGCGGTTCGGTCGCCAAGGTCGGTCGGCGCCTGCGGGCCCACTTCCGGACGAGCCAGGTGTACGGCCGACTGTGCGATGAGTGCGTCCAGGATCTGCTGCGGGACGAGGAGCCGGCCCGTGGCGAGCAGGCGCCCGGAACCGGCAGGTCGAAGGTCTCCGACGACCTCGACGTGGCCTGAGACCCAGGGATCGCTTCGGCCGGCTCGCCGGTGGAAGATCGCCGAGCTCCGGCTGCGGCAACGGCACCTGCTGACTGCCACTCCCGACAGGATGTGGTCGGGGCCTAGCAACGAACCCCCGCGTCCCCCCTGTGCTCGTTGACGCAACCCCCCGGTCCTTTCGACTCCCGATCTGGCCAACGGCGACGCTACCGACGGGTAACCGGCTTGGCGTTCATCAGTTGGGTGATCGTCGTCCCGCTGGTGATCGTGGCGCTGTTCCGAATCGTGGCCTGGGACGACTTCGAGCCGTTCGCCGTCGTCAACGCGTTCACCGCGTTCGTCTACCTACCCGCGTGGGTGGTGCTCGCCGTGGCCGCGGTGTGTCGGCGAACCTTCCTGGCCGGCGCGGCCCTGCTCGTTGTCCTGGCCCAGATCGCCTTCCTCTACCCTGAGCTGTCCGCCGCTCAGCCGGTCCCCAGGTGGGCTGCGGCGGCACCGACCCTCCGTCTTCTCGACGCCAACGTTGACAAGAACAACCCTTCGATTGCCGGCTACGCCGAAGAGATAGCAACGGTCCGCCCGCAGCTCGTGACCATGGAGGAGGTGAACCCGATCGATGTAGCCCACCTGGCCGAGACCGGCGCACTGACCCACCTCCCCTACCAGGTCGAGATCAGGCGGTACGGATCGACCGGCTTCTTCATCGCCTCGCACTACCCGCTTGCCGGCACGAACGCCGTCTTCTACACCGCCGGACTTCCGGTCATCTTCCAGACGACGGTGGAGCTGCCGTCGGGACCTCAACCGCTGTGGGTGGTCCACACCATCGCCCCCTTGCCGGCGTCCTTCTCTTCGTGGAGAGGGGAGCTCGCCCTCATCGACCGCCTCCTCGTCTCCCATGGGGCGGGCGGGCTGCTCGTCGTTGGTGACTTCAACGCCACCTGGGGGAACGGGGGATTCCGCGACATCCTGGCAACCGGGCTCACGGACGGCGCAGCTGCCCGAGGGCAGGCCTTCGACATGACCTGGTCGCAGACCGTGCCCGTCATCCCCCCACTGGCGCGGATCGACCACGTGCTCACCGGAACCGGCCTGGTCGTCACCCAGATCAGGACAGCCAACGGACCCGGCAGCGACCACAGGGTACTGATCGCCACGGTGGCGTTGCACCGAGTGCCGAAGCGGGGGACCTGAAGCACCGCACCCCAGGCGACTCTGCCGGGACCGTGGTGGCTCAGCGACCTTCGAAGCGCGCCGAGCGTTTCTCCGAGAACGCCCGCAGCGCCTCCTTGGTGTCGTGGGTGGTGAAGTTGAGGGCCTGGGACCGCGCCTCCTCCTCGAGCGCCTGCTCCATCGAGAGCCCCGAGAAGGCGTTGAGCATGGACTTGGTCAGGGAAAGTGCGAGGGTCGGGCCCTCGGCGAGCCGCCGGGCCCAGTCGTCGACGAACGCGTCGAGCTGGTCGTCGGGGACCACCCGGTTGACCAGGCCGAGGTCCGCCGCCTCCCGGGAGTCGAGAATGTCCGCGAAGAAGGTCAGTTCCTTGGCGCGGTGCAGGCCGATGAGCCGCGGCAGGAGCCATGAGGCGCCGAAGTCGATCGAAAGGCCGCGCTTGGCGAAGATCTGGGAGAACCGGGCCGACTCCGACGCGACCACAAGATCGCAGCCGAGCGCCATGCTCAGGCCCGCGCCCGCCGCGATGCCGTCGACCTTGGCGATGGTCGGCTTGGGGAGCCGATGGAGCCGGAGGGCCACCTCACCGAGGGCCCGCATCTGGAGGAGGGAATGGTCGCCGGGCCGGCCCGCCACGTCGGTGGGGTCGGAGAGGTCGGCACCCGAACAGAAGGCGCCGCCCGCACCGGTCAGGACCAGCACCCGGTCGTGGCGGTCGGCGGCCACCTCCTCGAAGGTGGCCAGCAGCTCGTGCCACATGGTGCCGGTGGCCGCGTTCTTCCGTTCCGGGCGGTTCATGGTCACCGTGACCACGCCGCCCTGGCGCTCCACGACGAGGGTCTCGAGCATGCTGGGCATCGGCGCAGCCTACGAGACGGGGCCGACCCCGGTCGGAAGCCTCAGAAGGCGTCCTCGATGACCTCGACATCGCCGGCGGTGATCGACACGACGTCGAAGCGGACCTCGACACGGGCCCGCCCGGACGCCGGGGTCAGCTCGGAGAGCCAGCGGGCGGCGAGGCGTCGGATGCGGCGCTGCTTGGCGGTACGAACCGCCTCGGCTCCGCTCCCGAACCGATCGCTCCTGCGCGCCTTGACCTCACAGAACACGACGGTGCGGCCCCGGCGTACGATGAGGTCGATCTCTCCCTCCCGCCGGCGCCAGTTGCGCTCGAGGATCTCGTAGCCACGTTCTTCGTACCAGGCCGCGGCGAGATCCTCCCCGGCGGCGCCCAGTATCCGGCGGGGGTCGGGCCCAGGGTCCGGGCCCGACGCGCCCGCGGTCACAGCTCCTTGTCGGGCAGACGCTCGATGTTGACGTCGCGGAAGGTGAGGATCCGCACCGAGGGGACGAAGCGCGCGGGCCGGTACATGTCCCAGACCCAGGCGTCCTGGAGGACGACCTCCACACAGGCGGGCGAGGTGTCCGAGCGCACCGTCACCTCCACCGTGTTGGCCAGATAGAACCGGCGCTCGGTCTCCACCACGTACGAGAAGAGCGGGACGACGGCGCGGTACTCGTGCACCAGCGCCAGCTCGATCTCGGACTCGTAGCGTTCGAGGTCCTCTTCGCTCATCGCACCGGTGACGGCATCGCCACAACCCACCGCCGGGCACCCTGCCCCGGCGACCCGTCCGACCGCTCAGGACCGCGCAGCCCGCCGCTCCTTGATCTTGGCCGCCTTGCCGTGGCGGTCGCGCAGGTAGTACAGCTTCGCCCGTCGGACGTCACCGAGGGAGACCACCTCGGTGTGGTCGATCACCGGGGAGTGCACCGGGAAGGTGCGTTCGACACCGACTCCGAAGCTGACCTTGCGGACGGTGAAGGTCTCGCGCACCCCGGTGCCCTGACGCCGGACGACCGTGCCCTGGAAGACCTGGACGCGCTCACGGGTACCTTCCACGACCCGGACGTGCACCTTGACCGTGTCCCCGGGGCGGAACTCGGGGATGTCGTCGCGCAGGCTGTCGCGGTCGATGATGTCGGTCGGGTTCATGGGACGCGTCTCTCCAGCGGTCGTTCGGTCGCTCCCCCGACGGCAGCCCGGTCACCAGGCACCTGTGCGGTCCCTGTGCCACGGGCCGTCACCGTGGATGCCGGCTGGTCCGGCGCCGACGAGGCTCACTCATCGTAGCCGTGATCGCGTAATCGACGCACCTCGCCGTGCTCGGCCAGCAGCCGCACCTCCTCAGGGGTCAGCCCACCTCGCCGCTCCACGAGGTCGGGACGACGGTCGAGGGTTCTGACCAGGGACTGCACCCGGCGCCACGCCTCCACGCGGGCGTGGTCCCCCGACCGGAGGACCTCGGGAACCTCCCAGCCCCGGAAGTCGGCCGGGCGGGTGTACTGGGGGTACTCGAGCAATCCGGCGACGAAGCTCTCGTCGTCCGCCGAGCGGTCGTTGCCGAGGACCCCGGGGAGCAGCCGGGCCACCGCCTCCACGACGACCAGGGCGGCCAACTCGCCACCGGCGAGGACGTAGTCGCCGACCGAGAGCTCACCGTCGACCAGGTGGTCGGCCACCCGCTGGTCGACTCCTTCGTAGCGGCCGCAGAGCAGCGAGAACCCGCCCGGGCAGGCGGCGAGCTCATGGGCAACCGACTGGTCGAACCGTCGTCCGGAGGGGGTGAGCAGGAACAGTGGGCGCGCCAGCCCCTGCTCGGAGGCGCTGACCGACTCGACGACCTCGAAGACGGGCTTCGGGGAGAGGACCATGCCGGCGCCCCCGCCGAAGGGGGCGTCGTCGACCGAGCGGTGCACGTCGTGGGCCGCGTCGCGCACATCGTGGGCACGGAGCTCGAGCCGCCCACACGAGCGGGCCCGCCCGAGGATGGACGCGGCCCAATACTGCTCGAGCACCTCGGGGAACAGTGTGAAACAGTGGATGCGGAAGGGGACCGGGGCGGAGCCCGGATCCGGCCGCCCCGCGGCGCCGGTGGCCGGGGCGCTCACGGGAGATCGAGCAGGCCGTCGGGGATCTCGACGGTGATCCGCACCCCGGGCTCCGAGCTGGTCACGAACCCGAGCGGGATCAGACCTCCGCCCGACAGGACCAGGAGGTCACTGGCGGGATTGGCTTCGACAGCGTCGACGGTTCCGAGCACCCGTCCGGAGGTGTCCTCCACGGTCGAACCGATCAATTCGTGGACCCAGAGGGCGTCGGGATCGTCGAGCGGCGCGGCGAACAGGTCGGTTCCCCGCAACGCCTCGGCCGCATCGATGCCCTGCACGGACGCGAAGGTCACGATGTGGCGTCCACGATGCGGTGTCGACCGCTCGACCCGGAGTTCGCGGCCGTCCGCGCAGACCAGCACCGACCCGGGCGCCACCCGTTCGTCACGGTTTGTGGTCAGGGACACCACGACGTCACCGCGCACGCCGTGGGGCTTGACGATCCGTCCGACACCCAGAAGGGAGTCCGGCTCGGAGCGGGAACGCCCACCTGCCGGATCCCGCACGACGCCGTCGCCGGCAACGGAACCGGTGTCGGGCACCGATCGCCGCGTCAGTCGTCGACGATGTCGACGCTGGTCTGGACCCCGTCGCGTGCCCCGGCGGCCGCGACCACCGTGCGGATGGCCTGGGCCACCCGGCCACGGCGGCCGATGACCCGGCCCATGTCCTCCGGGGCCACGTGGATGCGGAACCGCACCGAGTCGCCGCGCTCGTCGGTGTTGATGACGACCGCGTCGATGTCGGAGGCGATCGAATGGACCAGGTAGGTCACCACTGCGAGGGGGGTGCCACCCGAGACGCGGTTACCGGCGTCGTCGTCGTCCTCGTCGATGTCGTCGATGGTGTTGACATCCCCGGCCGCGTCCACGGCCAGTTCGTCGGTCACCGGGCCGCCTTGACCGAGGCGAACTCGTCGAGGGCACCCGACTGCTTGAGCAGCTTCTCGACCCGCTCGGTCGGCTGGGCGCCCTGGGAGAGCCACCTGACGGCCTTGTCGTTGTCGATCGCGACCACCGCGTCGGGCTCGGCACGCGACTTGCCTCGGGGGGCGTAGGTGCCCACGATCTCGATGAACCGCCCGTTGCGCGGTGAGCGGCTGTCCGCCGCCACCAACCGGTAGGTCGGCTGCTTCTTCTTCCCGATCCGCACGAGGCGGAGCTTTACTGCCACGGTCAACTCCTCTGTTGCAGGGTATCCACGAGGTCGGTCTTCCACGCGGGGCCGGGCCTCCGGGGGGAGCCCGACCGTTCCGGCCGATCCACCCGGGGCGGCCCACAGTCTCCCACCAACGCGGGGGCCCGCGTGCACGCGGCCCCCGGGGCGCATCCTGGGTACCGGGGCCGGCCGCACCAGCCCCGCGGGAGGGCGGCGGTCATCGGGCCTTCGGGGTGACCCGGCCGCCCCCCTTGCCCTTCTTGCCACCCTTGCCCTTGGACTTCGTGCCACCCCGCTGGGCACCGGCGAGTGGTCCCGCCCCGGCGGTCCCCATCCCCCCCAGGGCGGCCAGATCGCCGTCCGGACCAGGACCGCCCAGCTCCGCCATCGCCTGTGGGGACAGGCGCGGGGAACGGCCGAGCAGCGAGCCGATCCCCCCCATCGCCCCTCCCATGCCGCCCTTTCCCATCCCCTTCATCATCTTCTGCATCTCCTTGAACTGCTTGAGGAGCGCGTTGACGTCGGAGGTGGCCGTGCCGCTGCCGTCGGCGATCCGGAGCCGGCGGCCGCCGTCGATGATCGAGGGATCGGTCCGTTCGGCCGGGGTCATCGACTGGATGATGGCCTCGATCTGCCCGATCTGGCGGTCGTCGACGGCCGAGGATGCCTGCTTGAGGTCCTTCGGCACGCCGGGCAGCAGCGAGAGCATCCCCGAGATCGAGCCCATCTTCTTGACCTGTTGCAACTGCTCGAGGAAGTCCTCGAGGGTGAACCGGCCTTCCATGATGGCGGCCGCCCCCTTGGTGGCGACCTCCTGGTCCATGGTCCGCTCGGCCTGCTCGATGAGACTGAGCACGTCCCCCATGCCGAGGATCCGGTCGGCCATGCGGCCGGGATGGAACTGGTCGAAGTCGTCGAGCCGCTCGCCCGTCGAGGCAAAGGCGATCGGCCGGCCGACCACCTCCCGCACCGAGAGGGCCGCACCGCCGCGGGCGTCGCCGTCCAACTTGGTCAGGATGATCCCGTCCAGCGTCAGCGTCTGGTGGAACGCCTGCGCGGTCGAGACCGCGTCCTGACCGGTCATCGCGTCGATGACCAGGAACGTGTAGTCGGGGGTCACCGCACCCGAGATGTCCCGGATCTCCTCCATCAGGTCCTGGTCGATGGAGAGCCGCCCGGCGGTGTCGACGATGAGGACGTCGCGCCCGAGGCGCCGGGCCTCCTCGAGGCCCGCTGCGGCCACGGCCACCGGATCGGAGGCCTCGCTGAACACGGTCACCCCGGCCTGGCCGCCGAGCACGCGGAGCTGTTCGACCGCCGCCGGTCGCTGGAGGTCGGCGCCGACCAGCAACGGGTTGCGCCCGCGCTGCTTGAACCAGCGGGCCAGTTTGGCAGAGGCGGTGGTCTTTCCCGAGCCCTGGAGGCCGGCCAGGAGAACGACCGTCGGCGGCCGGCTCGCATAGCTGATCTTGAGGGTCTCGCCGCCGAGGATGGCGACGAGCTCCTCGTTGACGATCTTGATGACCTGCTGTCCGGGACTCAGGTGCTGTGCGAGCTCGAGGCCCACGCACCTGGCGCGCACCGCATCGGTGAAGTGCCGGACCACCCCGATCTCGACATCCGCCTCGAGCAGCGCGGTGCGGATCTCGCGGAGGACGTCGTCGACATCCGCCTCGGTGAGGCGCCCACGGCCGCGCAGTCGTCCGAGGATTCCTTCGAACCGGTCGGTCAGGCTCTCGAACATGGGGTGCTCAGGCTACAGGACGGCCGGGCGGGCGAAGGCCGCACCGGGCGATCGCGAGCCCGCTCAGAACAGGGCGTCGACGAAGGCCTGCGGATCGAACTCGACCAGGTCGTCGGCCCCTTCGCCGAGACCGACCAGCTTCACCGGCAGGCCGAGCTCGCGCTGGATGGCGACCACGATCCCTCCCTTGGCGGTGCCGTCGAGCTTGGTGAGCACCACCCCGGAGACGTCGACCGCCTCCAGGAAGACCTTGGCCTGGGCCAACCCGTTCTGGCCGGTGGTGGCGTCCAGGACCAGGAGGACCTCGACGACCCGTCCCGGCGCCCGGTCGGCGACCCGGCGGATCTTCTTGAGCTCCTCGATGAGGTTGACCTTGTTGTGGAGGCGGCCGGCTGTGTCGGCGAGCACGACCGCGTGCCCCCTGGAGGCGGCACGCCGCACCGCGTCGAACACCACCGAGCTCGGGTCGCCGCCCTCCGAGCCGCGCACGATGTCGGCACCGGCCCGCTCGGCCCACTGGGCGAGCTGCTCCCCGGCCGCGGCGCGGAAGGTGTCCGCAGCGGCGAGCAGCACCCGGGTGCCCGATCCGGCCATCCGGTGGGCCAGCTTCCCCACGGTCGTGGTCTTGCCCACCCCGTTGACCCCGACGAAGAGCCAGACCTCGACCGGCCTCGCCTCGCCGTCCTCGCTCTCGACGGCGGCACCCGGCTGTTCGGTGCCGGGGAGGGCGAGCCCGGAGTCCGCGGCGGACACCATCGCCACCAGATCGGCCTTGAGCGCGTCGACCAGGGCATCGGGTCCGTCGATCCCGCCGTCCTTCACCCGGGCGCGCAGGTCCTCGATGAGCGCGTCGGTGGACCGCACTCCGACGTCGGCGCGGATGAGCGCCTCCTCGAGGTCGTCCCACGTCGACGCGTCGATACGGCCCTTCGAGCGCACCGCCCCGAGGTACCCCGAGAGCAGCTCGCGGGCCTTGCCCAGGCGGCCGCGGTAGGTGGCCGGCTCCGGTGCGGGCTCGACGGGCGGAGTGGGCGTGACCGCGACCGCAGCCGCTGCCGGGGTGGGTGCGGGAGCCGCTTCGGCTTCGACCGTCGCCCGCCCTGCCGGCGGGGCGGCGGGAGGCGCCTCATCCGGGAGGACGGGCTGCGCGGCCCCCCGCCGACGGAGCCGCAGGCCGACAGCGACCCCCCCTCCGACGACCAGGACCGGAATCGCGACGGCCAGCCCGACCACCGCGTCGGACGCGGCGGTCATCATCGACAGATCGGTCACGGCCGGCCGGCCGGCCCCGGGTCGCCGCCACCGACCGGCGACGGCACGGGCGCCGTGGACATCGTCGGCGCCGACCGGTCGCGGGGCACCTTCTGGCTCACCACCTTCGACGAGCCGCCCGGGGCCATGGTCACCCCGTAGAGGGCATCCGCTGCCTCCATGGTCCGCTTCTGGTGGCTCACGATGATCAGCTGGGCTTCCTCCCGGAACTCGTTGACCAGGGCCAGGAAGCGCATGAGATTGACATCGTCGAGGGCGGCCTCGACCTCGTCCATGAGGTAGAAGGGCGAGGGGCGGCTCCGGAACACCGCGAAGAGGTAGGCCATCGCCACGAGGGACCGCTCGCCGCCCGAGAGCAGGGACAACCGGCGCACGTTGCGGCCGGCGGGTCGGACCTCGACCTCGACCCCGGTGTCGAGCAGGTTCCCCGGGTCGGTGAGCGAGAGGCGTCCGGTGCCGCCGGGGAACAGCGAGGTGATGAGGGTCGAGAAGTGCTCGTTGACGTCGGCGAAGGCCGAGTCGAAGACACGCATGATCTCGCCGTCGAGTGTCCGGACCACCTGGTGCAGCTCGCGCCGGGCCGCCCGGACATCCTCCACCTGCGACTCGAGGAACCGGTGTCGTTCCCCGAGCTCGGAGAGCTCTTCGAGGGCCAGCGGATTGACCGGGCCGAGGGCGGCGAGCTCGCCCTCGAGCTGGACCACGCGGGCCGCCGGGTCGACGCCTTCCGCCAGCTCGGGGCGCGGCGCGGCGACCGCCTCCTCGGGACCGCAGCCGAGATCGCGGCGCAGGGTCTCGACCACCGATTCCCGCCGGATGGTGGCCTCCACCAGGTCGAGCTCGGTCTGCTGCAGGCGGCTGCGCACCGCGGCGAGGTCGTGCTCACCGGCCGAGCGTCGGCGGCGGAGCTCCTCGAGGCGGGCACCGCCGGCACGGACCGCTTCGAGCTGACGGCGGTGGCGGTCGCGCAGATCGGACAGCAGGGCGTCGAGCTCGACCTGCGCCTCGACGACCACGTCCAACAGGCGCCCGACCGCAGTGGCGTCCGACTCCAGCCGGGTCCGGCGCTCGGCTGCCAGGCGCCGCTCGTCGGCGTGACCGGTGAGCCGCCGCTCGACCTCGCGCAGCCGTTCGGCAAGGACCCGCCGGCGTTCGGCCAGCCCGGCGGTACGCACCTCCCATTCGCCGAGCCGGGAGGCGGCTTCCGCGATGCGCTCGTCGATCCGCTCACGCTCAGCAGTGGCCGACGCCATGCGCTCGGCGGCGACGGAACGCTCGCGCTCGAGGGCGGGCATCTCGGACACCAGCTCGGCCACCCGGGCCGCGTCCCGCTCGATGCGGCCGTCCAGCTCGGCCCGCGTGCCTCGGAGCTCCTCCAGCTCTCCGGCCAGGAGGTCGCGATCGGCCGAGACCCGAAGACGCCCGGCCCGCGCCGCCTGATGGGCGACCTCGTTGCGGTCGTCCGCCCGGATCGACTCGGTGGCGGCCTCCCGGGTGGCATCGACCTCGCTGCGCGCCCGGCCGCGCTCGTCGGCTGCACGCCCGGACTCCTCCCGGCCCAGGTCGGCGCGGGCCCTGGCCTCGTCCACCACTGCGGCGGTCACCACCCCGCCGCCCGCCCGGACCCGCCAGCCCGCGGACGAGAACCGGTCGCCGTCGCGGGTCACGACCACGAGATCGGGCCGGGAGAGGGCCAGATCGATGGCTTCGGACCACCCGGTGCGGGCACAGCACGACCCGGCCAGCAACGTGTCGAGCACAGCATCCAGACCCGGGTAGGTCCGCCCTCCGGTACGCGGACGGACATGGGGACGGAGCGACTCGGTCCCGGCCGGCTGCTCCGCCTCGCCGAGCCCGACCCGGCTGGCGGCGACCGATTCGGTGAGCGCCAGCACCGCGCCGGTGGCGCCGCCCTGGCGGAGACGGGAGAGGGCCGCCCGGGCCGACTCGCTGCCCGACACGACCACCGCCGCCAGCGAACCCCCGACCGCGGCCTCGAAGGCCTCCTCCCAACCGGTGTCCACCTCGACCAGGTCCAGGAGGGTCCCGACCACCCCGTCGACACCGGCCAGCAGCTCGGCGCCGGCAGCCCCCCGGGCCTCGTCGAACGCCCGCTCGAGCGCGTCAGCTCGTGCCAGGGACCGGGCCTGCTCCTGCTCGGCCTGACGCAGCGCCTCCTCGGCCACCTCCAACCGGTGCACGGCGTTCCGGTGGGCCGCCTCGGTCTCGGCCACCGCGGCCTGGAGCCGGTGGCGGGCCTGCTCGCTCTCGGCGAGCCGCTCCCCGAGCTCGTACTCCTCGCCCTCGAGCAACGACGAACGTCGTTCGGCCGCCGACAGGCGCGCGTCGAGCTGGTCGAGGGTGCGCCGGTCGCGCTCGAGGGCGTGCTCGAGCGAGGCGAGCTGGCCACGGGCCACCGTGACCGCCTCCTCGGCGCGTCGGCGCTCGCTCCCGTCCCCCCAGGCTGCCAGATGGGACTCGAGCTCGGCGGCGACCGCGGTCGCGGCCGCGTCGAGGACGTCGTGCTCCGGCGCGAGCGCCTCTGCCTCCCGCTCGGCGGCAGCGAGCTCCTCGACCAGATGAGCACCCTCGGCCTCGAGGGTGGAGACCACGTCGGCGTCGGCCGCAGCATCGAGCGCCCGGGCGAGGGAGCGCTGGCGCTCCCGGATCACACCGGCCAGCCCGCGGGCCCGCTCGACCATCCCCTCGGCCCGCCCGAGGGAGGCCGCGAGGTCGGACTCGCGCTCGGCGGAGAGTTCGCCTGCGGTCCGCTCCGAGTCAGCGTCGAGCTCCCCCAACGCGGCATCGAGCCTGGCCTCGTCCGCGCGTTGCTGCTCGCGGAGCCGGGTTCCCTCGGCGTGCCGGCGGTCGAGTGCGGAGAGCTCGGTGCCGGCCACATGCAGGCGCACCGCCCGCAGCTCGTCTGCCAGCCCGGTGTACGAGCGGGCCGCGGCGGCTTGGCGCTCGAGCGGACGGATCTGCCGCTTGACTTCTCTGACCAGGTCGAACAGTCGCTCGAGGTGCTCCTCGGTGACCCCCAGGCGCCGCTCGGCACGCTCACGCCGCCGGCGGTGCTTGAGGACACCTGCCGCCTCCTCGATGACCGACCGGCGGTCCTCGGGTCGCGCCTCGAGGACGGCGTCGAGGTGGCCCTGGCTCACGATCACGTGCTGCTGGCGGCCGACCCCGGTGTCGGACAGCAGCTCCTGGATGTCGAGCAGGCGGCACGGGGCGCCGTTGATCGAGTACTCGCTGTCCCCAGAGCGGAAGAGCGTCCTGGTGATCGTGACCTCGGCCATGTCCGCCGGGAGCTTGCCTGCGGTGTTGTCGATGGTGAGGGAGACCTCGGCCCGGCCGAGGGCCGGCCTGGTGGCCGTGCCCATGAAGATGACGTCCTCCATCTTGGCCGATCGCACTGTACGGGGTCCCTGGGCGCCGAGCACCCAGGCCACGGCGTCGACGACGTTCGACTTGCCGCTGCCGTTCGGGCCGACCACCACCGTCACGCCGGGCTCGAACTCGAGGATCGCCGGGTCGGCGAAGGACTTGAATCCTTTGAGGGAGAGGGACTTCAGGAACACCGGGCGCTCACCCTACCGGCACGCGTCCCGCGACGCGGGGGCCCTGCTCAGACCTGGCAATGCTCGCAGAAGAACGTCGAGCGCCCACCGGACTTCACGCGCACGATGGTCGAGCGGCACCGCCGGCAGGCCTGGCCCTCACGGTCGTAGGCCTGGTGCTGGTCCTGGTAGTCGCCCACCTCCCCGAAGAGATCGAGGTACTGCTCGTCGGCGAGCGAGGAGCCTCGCCGCTTGACCGCCTCGGCCAGGGTCTCGACCATCGACCGGTAGAGCCGGCGGACCTCCTGGGACGAGAGCGAGTTCGAGAGCCGGTCGTAGCGGAGGCCGGCGGCGAAGAGGATCTCGTCGGCGTACATGTTGCCGATCCCCGCCACGAATTCCTGATCCATGAGCAGGGCCTTGAGCCCGGCCTTGTGCGACGAGAGGAGCACCCAGAACTTCTCCCAGCTCATTACGTCCTCCAATGGATCGAACCCGAGATGTGCGAGCTCGGGCAGGGCCCGCATGCCCTCTGCGGGCGCGGCCGACACGAAGAGCTCGCCGAAAGTGCGCGGATCGACGAAGCGCAGCTGGCCGCCCTGGGTGAAGGTGAAGACGGCATGGGTGTGGGGGGCCTTGGGCTCCTTCGCACTCTTGACCCGCTGCAGCTGGCCGCTCATCCCGAGATGGACCACCAGGGTGGCCCCGTCGTCGAGCCCGAGCAGGAGGTACTTGCCGGCGCGGTCGATGGACCGGAAGGTGCGACCCTCGAGCTGGGCCCGGAACTGCTTGGCACTCGGATGACGACGGACCGTACGCCCGTTGCGCACCTCGACCGACTTGATCTTCCGGCCGACGACCTCGCCCTGGAGGTCGCGCCGGATGGTCTCAACCTCGGGAAGCTCAGGCATCCCCCCCGCCTCTCTCGACCTCCAGCGATCCGCAGGCCACCTGCGCGGCCACCTGCTCGGCGTCCTTCTTCGACCGCCCCTCCCCCATGCCGAGGCGCTGGCCAGCAACGTACACCGTGGCCAGGTACCTGCGGGAATGGTCTGGTCCGAATCCCCGCACGTCGTAGTAGGGCACCCCCAGACCCTGGCGGACCGACTCCTCTTGGAGCCGGCTCTTGTGGTCGGACTCGCCGGGCTCCCCCACCGCCGCCGTGATCCGGTCGCTGAGCAGGGAGATGACCAGGTCGCGGGCCTCGGCGAGCCCTCCGTCGAGGTAGACGGCCCCGATGACCGCCTCGGTGGCGTCGGCCAGGATCGACTCCTTGGCCCGACCGCCGGACTGGTCCTCACCCCGGCCCAGGCGGAGCGACCCCGGCAGGCCGAGGCCGAGGGCCACCTCGGCCAGGACACGGGTGTTGACCACCGAGGCACGCACCTTGGAGAGCACCCCGTCGGAGAGCTCGGGGTGGGTCCGGTAGGTGTGCTCGGCCACCACCAGTCCGAGCACGGCGTCCCCGAGGAACTCGAGTCGCTCGTTGGACGTGCGCCCGCCGTGCTCGGCGCACCACGAACGGTGGCAGAGCGCCTGGCGCAGCAGCTCGGGGTCGGCGAAGACATGGCCGATCCGCTCGGCCAGCTGCTCGTCTGCGGCCGCGGCCAGGGCCTCGTCGTCGGGTGCGGGCGCCATCGGGCGCCTCAGGCCCCTCCGAGTTTGGCGTGGACGTAGTCGACGGCGTCGCGGACGGTCCGGAGCTCTTCCAGGTCCTCGTCCTCGATGCGGAAACCCACCGACCGCTCGCCGAGCTCCTCCTCCAGGCCTTCGACCAGCTCGATGAGGGCGAGCGAGTCCGCGCCGAGGTCCTCGGCGAAGGAGGCGGACTCGGCGATGGAGGAGGGATCGATCTCCAGGATGTCGGCCAGCAGGTCGCGGACGAGGTCGAGGACCTGTTGGCGGTCGAGCGGCCCCTGTTCGACGTGGGTCTCTGCGGGCACGGCGTCTCCTGTGTGCGGTCGGGCAGGGTCCGGAATTCGGCCGCTGGCGGGCACGATGATACCCGAGGCCGGCGTTCACGCAGTCGAAACACTGCGGCAATGTGTCGGACCCGACGACCCGCGACACTTGCCGGGTGGACGCCGATGTCGAGCCCCGTGCGCCGGTCCCCGCCGCGCCGGACGGGCCGCCCTGGCCCTTCTACGACCCCGGGCCGTTCTTCGACGAGCTCGTGGCGGCTGACGGCGGCCCGCGGTCAGCTGCAGGACCACTCTGGCGCCACCTGAGCGAGCTCGGGCCCGAGGCACTCTCCGACCGGCAGGACGCAGCCGAACGTGAGATCCGGGCCATCGGTGTGACGTTCACCGTCTACGACGGGTCGACCGGCGTCGACCGCCCGTGGCCCTTCGACATCATCCCCCGGGTCATCCCCCGCGAGGAGTGGCAGGCGATCGAGATCGGGCTCGTCCAACGCCTCAACGCGCTCAACCTGTTCATCGACGACGTCTACCACGACCAACGGGTGGTGAGCGCCGGAGTGGTCCCCTCGGAGCTGGTCTCCGGGTCTCCCAACTTCCGCCGCGAGTGCGTGGGGGTCGACCCGCCGGGGGGGATCTGGGCGCACATCTGCGGCAGCGACCTCATCCGCGACGACCATGGCTCCGTCTACGTCCTCGAGGACAACCTGCGGGTGCCCTCCGGCGTCTCCTACCTGCTGGAGAACCGGATGGTCGCGAAGCACGTGTTCCCCGAATTGTTCCGGCATTACAGCATCGAACCGGTCGACCCCTACGTGGGTCGGCTTGCCAACCTGCTCTCCTCGCTGTCTCCGGCCACCGGCGACCCGACCATCGTGGTGCTCACTCCCGGGGTCCACAACTCGGCCTACTTCGAACATGCGTTCCTGGCTCAACAGCTCGGGGTCGAGCTCGTCGAAGGCAGCGACCTGGTGGTGCTCGACGACGACTGTGTCTACGCACGGACGATCGACGGGCTCGAGCGGGTCGACGTGATCTACCGGCGCATCGACGACCTCTACCTCGACCCCGAGGTCTTTCGCCCCGAGTCGCTCCTCGGCGCTCCCGGGCTCATCCGCGCCTGGCGCGCCGGGCGTGTGGCCCTCGTCAACGCGCCGGGAGCCGGGGTTGCCGATGACAAGAAGGTCTACCCGTACGTGCCGGAGATCATCCGGTTCTACCTCGGCGAGGAGCCGCTGCTCGCCACCGTGCCGACCTTCCGGTGCGGTGAGGAGGCCTCCCGGACGTTCGTCCTGGGCAACCTCCCGCGCCTGGTGGTCAAGCCGGCAAACGAGTCGGGCGGGTATGGCGTGCTGGTCGGGACCGAGGCCACCGAGGCGGAGCTGGCCGGGGCGGCCACCGCTATCGAAGACGACCCCATGCGGTGGGTCGCCCAACCGATCATCCCGCTCTCGACCGCGCCGACCCTCTGCGGCGGCGCCATCGCCCCCCGCCACGTCGATCTGCGCCCCTTCACTCTCCTCGGTCCCGAGGGTGCCTACGTGACCCGGGGCGGGCTGACCCGGGTCGCTCGCCGGCTCGGCTCCCTGGTGGTCAACTCCTCCCAGGGTGGAGGGAGCAAGGACACCTGGATCGTCGACGCCCTCCATGATCCGAGCGACGCGGGGTGCTCGTCGTGATCGACACCCGCCCGGCGACCGGAACCGGAACCAGGATCCCCACCGAGAAGAGGGAGGGCACCATGCTGCTGGCACGTATGGCCGAAGCCGTCTACTGGGCCGGGCGTCACCTCGAGCGCGCAGAGGGCACCTCGCGCATCGTGCAGGTCCACAGCGACACCCACGTGGACATGCCGGTCGGTCGGGACGTCGGCTGGGAGCCGCTCCTCTCGATCGTGGGCGCCGACGGCGAGCTCGCTACTCCCCACGCGGCCGGAGGAGGGGCGCGGGTCGCCGAGGAGGACGTCGTCGCGTTCCTCCTGCACGGCGATGGCAATGCCTCCTCGATCCTGTCCGCGATCGCCGCGGCGCGGGAGAACCTCCGCACGGCGCGACCGGTGGTCCCGCGGGAGGCGTGGGAAGCGTGCCACCGCCTGTGGCTCGCGAGCACCGACCACCTGGACGAAGCGGATTCCCGCGAAGGTCGGGTCCACTGGTTGCGGCGGGTCATCACCGGATGTCAGCAGATCCAGGGGATCCTGCTCGGCACCATGAGCCGGGACCAGGCCATGTCGTTCCTGGTCATCGGGCAGAACCTCGAGCGTGCCGACCTCACCACTCGGGTGCTCGACGTGCGCTCCGAAAGTCTGCAGCCGCCCGGTGCTGACGCCCCCTACGAGGTCGTCCACTGGATGGCCGTGCTCCGGTCACTCGCCGCCTACCAGCCCTTCCGCCGCGCGATGCCGGCGCGACCCCAGGGTGGATCGACGCTGCGCTTTCTGCTCCAGGATGACCGGTTCCCCCGCGCGGTAGCCGCTTGCCTGGCCGAGACCCGCGCCCACCTGAAGGTGCTGACCCGGTCCGAGGACGCTCAGGAGGCCTGCCGGGACGCCTCGGTGATCATCGCTTCAGCCGCCGTGCCACGGTTGACGGTGACCGGGTTGGGCAGATTCCTCGACGAGGTGCAGGTCGCTCTCGCGGAGATTCACGACCGGCTCGACGGGACGTACTTCCGGCCCACCTTCGCCGGATGGGGGCGGGAGGCCGCCCTGCTGTGAGCTCCGCCGCCCCGTTGGGCGTGGAACGTGTGAGGTCAGGCCGGGAGGGTCCCGTCGCGACAGAGGCCTGCCGGGACGAGTGCCGCGCGGCGGACGGAACGGTGCGGAAGTACTGGCGCCAGGTTGCCGACGAGCTGGCAGCGCTCGGGCCGTCGGGGCTGCTCGCCCGCCGAGACGAACTCACCCGCCTGCTCCGCAACGAAGGCGCCACCTACAACGTCGGGCGGGATGGGGTCAGCCGGCGTCGACCGTGGTCGGTCGATCCGGTTCCCTTCGTGCTCGATGAGACCGAGTGGAGCAGGCTCGAGCAGGCGGTGTCCCAACGCGTGGCCCTCCTCGACCTCGTCGCAGCAGACCTCTACGGAGACCGGCGGCTCGTGACGGAGGGACAACTCCCAGCAGAGCTGGTGCTCGGCCACCCGGCATTCCTGCGGGCCTGCGCCGGTCGGGACGGCCCGGGTGTTCCCCGGCTCTTCCTCACCGCTGTCGATGTCGTACGCGACAGCGCCGGCCGGTTCCGTGCGGTCGGCGACCGGACCCAGGCCCCATCCGGGCTCGGCTATGCGCTGGTCAACCGCTCCGCCCTCTCCAGGGTCCTGCCGACGCTGCACCGCGCCTCCGGGGTCGAACGGCTGGCCGGCTTCTTCCGTGCCATCCGCGCAGCGGTGACCCGGGCCGCTCCCGACGGGGTCGACGAGCCCCGGGCGGTCATCATGACCCCCGGCCCGGCGAGCGAGACGTACTTCGAGCACGCCTACCTGGCCTCGTACCTCGGCATCCCGCTCGTCGAGGGCCGCGACCTGCTCGTCGAGAACAATCGGGTCTGGCTGCGGTCGCTGGCGGGCCTCGACGCTGTCGACGTGATCCTGCGACGGGTCGACGACCAGTGGTGCGACCCGGTCGAGCTCCGGGCGGACTCCCTCCTCGGGGTTCCCGGCCTTGTCGAAGCCGTTCGGAGAGGACGAGTGGCGGTACTCAACCCACTCGGGAGTGGTCTCCTCGAGAACCCGGCGCTGACCGCGCTCCTCGGGGAGTTCGCCCGACCGCTGCTCGGCGAGGAGCTCATCCTCCGTGGACCGGAGAGCTGGTGGTGCGGCCGACGCGCGGGGCGGAGCCACGTGCTGGCGTGCCTCGACGACCTCATTCTCCTCCCGGTCCGGCCGCTCGACGGGATCGGGCCGGTGGTGCCGGGCCGGTGCTCGCGGGGGAGCTCGATCAGCTGCGCGCCCGGATCATCGCCCGACCGGAGGACTGGGTGGGACAGGAGGTCCTCGAGCCCTCGACGGTGCCCACCGTGACCGACACCGGAGCCCTCGAGCCGCGTCCGGTCGGACTTCGAACCTTCGCGGTGGCGGACGGCACCGATGCGCACGCCCCGGGGGTCCGGGTCCTCCCGGGAGGACTGACCAGGGTCGGGGCGCACCCGGACTCGCTGGTCATCTCGAGCCGGGAAGAAGGAACCAGCAAGGACACCTGGGTCGCGTCTTCCGAACCGGTGCTCCAGCAGAGCCCCTGGCTGCCGGCGCCGCGGCTCCGGACGACCCGGGTGACCCTCCCCGAGGGGCCGATCCCGCTCCCGGGCCGGGCAGCCGCCCAGCTCTTCGTCCTGGGCCGAAGCGCCGAGCACGCCGAGCTGGTCATCCGTCTCGTCCGGACGGTCCTGGCCCGTCTCGACCAGCCGGTCGGTGGGAGCCGCGACGGCGGCGCCCAGTCGCTCGAGGTGCTGCTGTCCGCACTCGGGACGGCCTCAGGGTTCGATCCGGCCTCCGAGCCAGACGACGGGGTCCCGGCGAGCGGGTCTGTCAGCCATCGCGCGTCGCAACCCTCGACGGCCGAAGGCGCGGGCGAGCTGTCCACCGATCGCCGTGCCCTCGCACTACTGCTCGACGTCCGCATCGACGGCAGCCTGCTTTCGACCCTTCGGGTGCTGGTCGACGCCGCCTACTCGGTCCGCGAGCAGCTCTCGGCCGACTCCTGGCAACTCGTCGGGGACATCGAGGAGGAGGCGGCCCGGCTCCGCAACCGGCCACCGACCCAGCTGGTCAGCGTGGAG
This sequence comes from uncultured Acidimicrobiaceae bacterium, assembly GCA_963753905.1. Lineage (GTDB taxonomy): Bacteria > Actinomycetota > Acidimicrobiia > Acidimicrobiales > RAAP-2 > Bog-756. The sequence continues at coordinate 1,942,514 of CAVWDZ010000001.1, forward strand.
CCCGGCCTCCAGCGCCTGCTCCGGTCCCTCCTGGCGTTCTCGGGGATCTCCGCCGAGAACATGCAACGGGACGCCGCCTGGAGGTTCCTCGACGGCGGACGACGCCTCGAGCGGGCCCAGGCGTTGGTCCGCCTGCTCCGTGCGGTGCTGGTGACCACCCGATCCGCCGTGGTCGAGGACCTCCTGGTGGAGTCGATGCTCAAGATGTCCGAGAGTCTGATCATCTTCCGGAGACAGGCGGGGTCGGTCCTCCACGTGGCCGGGGCACTCGACCTCCTCGTCTACGACGAGGCCAACCCGCACGCCGTGCTCTACCAGCTCGAGCGTCTGGCCTCCCACCTGGCCGACCTGCCCACCCAGGACACCTCCCGGCGACTCGGCGCCCAGGAGCGACTCGCCCTCGAAGCCAGCACGCTGCTGCGCCTCACCGATGCCGGCCGCCTCGCCGCCGTCGACACGGGCTCAGGGCGGCGGCTGGAGCTCGACGAGGTCTTCGCCACCGTCGACGACCTCCTGGCCGAGCTGCTCGATTCGCTCCGCCGCACGTACTTCGCCCATGAGAGACTTTCGATGCTGGCCGATTGGAGGCCCGAGCGCATCGGGAGTCGCCTGTGAGGTACCGGATCGTCCATCGCACCAGCTACCGCTACAGCGCCCCGGTGGCCCGGTGCCGCAACGAGGCGCACCTGCGCCCCCGGGACACCGACCGCCAGGAATGCCTCGTCAGCGAGGTGGTGGTGGAGCCCACTCCGACCAGTTGGAGCGACAGGACCGACTTCTACGGCAACCCGCTGGCCAGCTTCGTGGTCGACGGCCCCTTCGAGGAGCTCACCGTGACGGCCACCAGCTCAGTCGAGGTCGGCGAGACCGACCCCCAGCCGGTGGTGGGGCCGACCTGGGAGGACGTCCGCACCATGTTGGCCGAGGACCTGAGCCGGCCGCTGCTCGACGTTCGCGAGTTCTGCTTCTCCTCGCCGCTCGTCACCACGTCGCGGGTCGTGCGCTCCTACGCAGAGCAGTCCTTTCCCGCTGGGCGTCCCCTGGTCGACTCGATCACCGAGCTCACCCGGCGGATTCACGAGGACTTCCTCTACGACCCCGGCGTCACGACCGTGACCACTCCGCTCGAGGAGGTCCTCGTGCACCGGCGGGGCGTCTGCCAGGACTTCGCCCATCTCGCGGTGGGCTGCGTCCGCTCGATGGGCCTCGCCGCCCGCTACGTGAGCGGGTACCTCGAGACCGCCCCGGCCCCAGGGGGAGATCGGCTGGTCGGTGCGGACGCCTCCCATGCCTGGCCTTCGGTCTACATCCCCGGATGGGGCTGGCTCGACGTCGACCCGACGAACAACGAGATCGTCGGTTCGACATACGTGACGACGGCCTGGGGTCGCGACTACGCGGACGTCTCCCCACTCAAGGGCATCGTCTTCGGAGGTGGTGACTCCCACACGCTGGACGTGGCCGTCGACGTGAGCCGGGTAGCCGATGACGGCCCGGCGCGGGTCCTGCCGGACGGATCGGCCCTCAGAGGGAGTTGACCAGGGTGCGGGCGGCCATCGCCAGATAGTCGATGAGCTCCTCGCGGTCCGCCGGGGGCATGTCGAGGGAATCGACAGCCGCGGTCATGTGCCCCATCCACCGCTCGGCCTCGGTGGTGCCGATGACGAACCGGGCGTGACGCATGCGCAGGCGGGGATGGCCGCGCTCCTGCTCGTAGGTGGTGGGCCCGCCCCAGTACTGCATGAGGAACAGGGCGAGGTGCGCCTTCGACTCGGTGAGGTCCTCGGGGTACATGGGGCGGAGCACGAGATCGGTGGCCACGCCGGCGTAGAACGCCTCGACCAGGGCGACAAAGAACGGCTCGCCGCCCCAGCGTTCGAATGGCGTCCCGTCGGACTTCCGGGTCACTCGCACGCCTCGACTGTAGGCCGGGGTCGATTAGCCTCGAACCCGCCGGCACCGGCCCGTAGCGGCCAGAGGGAGGTCCCGCCTTGTTCGAGTGGTCCGAGGAGCACCTGATGGTGCGCGATGCGATCCGCCGGTTCATCGAGGCCGAGGTTGTCCCCAACATCGACGCCCTCGAACACGGCGACATGCCCCCCTACGAGATCATCCGCAAGCTCTACGCGACCTTCGGGATGGACCAGATGGCCCGCGACCGTTTCAAGGCCCAGCTCGAGCGCAAGGCCGCCGGTACCAGTGCGCCCAAGGGGGAGCGAGCCGGGCGGGCTGGCGACGGGGGGGCGGCGGCGATGACCCTGATCCCGATCATCGAGCTCTGCCACCACTGCCCGGGGATCGTGACCGCGATGGGAGTGAGCGTCGGGCTGGCCGCCGGCACGATCATGAAACAGGGGACACCGGCGCAGATGGAGCGGTGGGGACTCGACCTGCTCACCGCCGAGAAGATCGGCTCCTGGGCGATCACCGAGCCCAACTCCGGGTCGGATGCCCTCGGCGGCATGACCACCTCGGCCCGCCGTGACGGGGACGAGTACGTCCTCAACGGCAACAAGACGTACATCACCAACGGCCCCTACGCCGACACCATCGTCCTCTACGCCAAGCTCGACGACGGTTCGGACACCCCGATCCGCGATCGCACGGTGCTCACGTTCATCCTGGAGAAGGGGATGAGCGGCCTCGAGCAGTCCAGGCCCTTCTCCAAGATGGGCCTCCATTCGTCCCCCACCGGCGAGCTCTTCCTGACCGACGTCCGGGTCAGCAGGGAGCACCTGCTCGGCGAGACCGAGGACGAGGGGAACGGCTCCGGTCGCGACTCGGCCAAGGGGAACTTCGTGACCGAACGGGCCGGTATGGCCGCCATGGCCCTCGGCGTGATCGAGGAGTGCCTCGCCCGGTCGGTCGACTACGCGCGCAACCGCGTCCTCTGGGGCCAGCCCATCGGCGACCGCCAGTTGATCCAGCTCAAGCTTGCCAAGATGGAGGTCGCCCGGCTCAACGTCCAGAACCTGGTCTTCCGTCACATCGAGACCTCGGCGGCCGGCCGGAGCCTCACGTTGGCCGAGGCCTCGGCCATGAAGCTCTATGCGGCCCAGGCCGCCTCGGAGGTCGCGATGGAGGCGGTCCAGCTCATGGGGGGCAACGGCTACATGGCCGAGTACCGCGTCGAGCAGCTCGCACGCGATGCCAAGGTCTTCCAGATCTACGCCGGCACCGACGAGATCCAGGTCACCCACATCGCGAAGGCCCTGCTCGCTCCCTGAGCAGGACCCGCCGGGGAGCCGCCCCTCAAGCTGGGGGGTCTGGGCGCACCGAGGCGGCGACCGCCTCGACCAGGCCGGAAACCGCCAGGTCGTGAGCCACGGTGATGGCATTGGCCATCGCGACCGACGACGACGAACCGTGGCTGATCACGCACACGCCGTCCACCCCGAGCAGCATGGCACCGCCGGTGTTCTCGGGATCGAGCGAGCCGGCCAGCGGCAGGAGGTGCGGCAGGAGGATGTCGGCGGCAGACCGGACCTCTGGTCGGCCCAGGACGCCGGTGAGCGTGTCCATGATGAACCGGAGGCTGCCTTCGAGGGTCTTGAGTGCGACGTTCCCAGTGAAGCCGTCGGTGACGATGACGTCCGCCCGGTCCTCGAAGAAGTCGCGGCCCTCGACGTTGCCCACGAACACGAATTCGGACGGTGTGCCCTTGGCCAGCAGCGCGTGGGTCTCCTTGACCAGCGCGGTGCCCTTGGTCTGCTCCTCCCCGATCGAGAGCAGCGCGACCCGCGGCCGCTCGACTGCGTAGCGCTTGCGCGAGAAGGCCGCCCCCATCTCGGCGAACTGCACGAGCATCTGCGGCGTGGCTTCCGCGTTGGCCCCCGAATCGAGCAGTACGGTCGGCCACGCCTTCTCGAGGTCGGGGATCGGGGTGGCGATGGCCGGTCGGATCACCCCGGGAAGGCGGCCCATCCGCAGCAGCGCCGACGCCATGGTGGCCCCGGTGTTGCCGGCCGAGACCATGGCCATCGCGGTGCCGTCCCGCACCGCCTCGGCCGCTCGGACCAGGGAGGAGTCCTTCTTCCGACGCACGCCCTGGCCGGGGTCGTCGTCCATGCCGATGACCTCGCTGGCAGCGATGACCGGCAGGTTGCCGATGTCGCCCATCCCCCCGGGCCTGCCGACCAGGACGACGCCGACGGCGCCCGCCTCCGCCACCCGGCGCGCGCCGGCCACGATCTCACCGGGAGCCCTGTCGCCGCCCATCGCGTCGACCGCCACCGGCAGTGCGGCCAGTGCCGCACCCGTGGGTCGAGCGCCGCCACGCGCCACTAGTCGACTTCGATCGCCTGACGGCCCTTGTACCACCCGCAGTTGGGACAGACGATATGGGGGAGCTTCGCCGTCGTGCACTGGGGGCACACCGACCGCGCCGGCGCCTTCAGCACCCAGCTGGACGCGCGGCGGCTCCTGCTCTTCGACTTGGAGGTCTTCTTCTTCGGAACGGCCATAAGCGGGACAGCTTAGGTCACGGTCGGGCGTCGGGCTCACGCAGGGCGTCGAGGGCCGACCAACGCGGGTCGGTGGCGGGAGCACAGGCGCACGGTTCGGTGTTCCGGTTGGCCCCGCAGGTCGGGCACAGGCCCAGACAGGCCTCCGAGCAGAGGGGGGCGAGGGGCAGCTCGAGGATGACCGCGTCGCGAGCCAGGGGCTCGAGATCGAGCTCGTCCCCGTTCAGGGGGTAGGCCTCCTCGTCCCGCCCGGCGCCGTGTTCCGGTGCATACCGCTCACGGACCCGGGCCTCGACCGCGCCCCGGACCGGCCCTCCGCAGCGCCGGCACTCACCCTCCCACGGCGCGGTCACCACTCCGGTGGCGCTGATCCCCCCGGAGTAGGAGGCAAGGGTCAGGTCGGCGACCACCGACGCCCCCTCGGGAACCGCCACCGACACCGCCCCGAGGTCCGGGATCGGGCCCTCGCGGTGCTCGTGCCGGGTGGTCCCGGGCTGCCTGCGGAGCTCGGCCACCTGGACCAGGAAGGGCCGCCGCACCCGTGGCCCGGCACCGGCGTGCCCGGGCGTCGCCTGGTGGGCCCTGGTCGTCACCGGGTCCTCAGGCGAGGTCCTGGTCGAAGAAGCCCTCGGGCTCCTCTCCCCCCCGTCGAGCCGGTCGACGCTCCCGGCGGGGGCCAAGGTGGTGTCCCCCTGGTCGCCGATCTCGACGGCGGGAAGCGGGCTCACCTGCAGCTTTTCGCGGCCGGCCTGGACCGTCTTCATGGTGCGGTCGAGCACGATCTCGAAGCTGGCCAACTTCTGATCGGCGTAGTCCTCCGCCTCGTGCCGTAGACGCCGCGCCTCCTCGTTCGCGTCGTCCAGGATCCGCTGGGCCACGTGGTTCGCCTGGCGGACCACCTCGGTGCGCTGGACCAACCGCTCGGCCTGCACCCGGACCTCTTCGAGGATGCCCTCCGCTTCACGGTTCCGCTCGGCGAGGAACTCCTCGCGCTCCTTCAGGAGCCACCGGGCCTGGCGCAGCTCGTCGGGCATCCGCTCGAGGGCCCCCTCGAGCAGCTCGCTGAGCTCGTCACGCGGGACGAGCACCGATGCCGAGAGGGGCATCGCCTTGGCGGTCTGGACGAGATCGAGGGCGCTCCGGATGTACGTCTCCGCATCGACCTGCTCGCTCGCCGCCCGCTGCTCGTCGAGGTCGTCGAAGAGGTCACTCACCGGCGAACTTCTCCTCGAGACGACTCGCGACCACCTTGGGCACGAAGGCCGTCACGTCGCCGCCGAACCGAGCCACCTCGCGCAGGAGGCGCGAGGCGATGAACGAATGGGCCGAGCTGGTCGGGATGAAGAGGGTCTCCACTCCGGAGAGCTGCTTGTTCATCTGGGCCATCTGCAGCTCGTTCTCGAAGTCGGACACCGCCCGCAATCCCTTCACGATGGCACTGGCCCCGACGTCGTGGGCCACGTTGACCACCAGAGTGGCCACCGAGACGATGCGCACGTTGACCAGATGGGCGAGGGACTCCTCGAGCATTGTCTTGCGCTCGTCGAGGTCGAAGAGGGCCTCGCTCTTCTGGGGATTGCGGAGTGCGGCCACGACCACTTCGTCGAAGAGGCGGGACGCCCGCTCGATCACCTCGAGATGCCCGTTGTGGACCGGATCGAAGGACCCCGGGATGAGCGCAATCCTCACGATGCACCTTTCTGGGTGACCCGCTGCGGACGGGCGACCGTGACGATCGTACCTCCATACCGCCTCGATCTCAGAACCTCCCACCCCTCCGGCGGGTCGATCGCGCGCCCGGATTCGAGGACCGCGAGGTCGGCCGGGATGCGGGCCACCAGCCTGTCCCAGCCGCCGTAGTCGTAGGGAGGGTCGCACAGCACGAGGTCGAACCGGGAGGCGGTGGTGTCCACCCATGTCTCGACGTCCCGACGGATCACGGTGGCGTCCCCACGCTCCTCGGGGTCGGTGAGGCCGACGGCGGCCAGGTTGGCCCGCACGGCGGCGACGGCTCTCGGGTCCTGCTCGACGAAGGTGACCGACGCGGCACCCCGCGAGATCGCCTCGATACCCAGGGCGCCGGTGCCCGCGAAGAGATCGGCCACCAGCAGGCCCTCGACCCCACCGAGGCTGTAGAGGATGTCGAAGACGGCCTCGCGGACCCGGTCCGAGGTCGGCCGCAGGGAGGTCCCGGCGGGCGCGCTCAGGCGCCGGCCACGGAGCTCGCCACCGATCACGCGCACGTTCCCAGCCTACCGGCGCGCCCATGGTCGCCCCGGTCAGCCGGAGCCGACCCGCTCGAGTGCTCAGCTCTCGAGCGCTCAGCTCTTGAAGAGGAACTCCGCCTCCTCCTCGTCCACGAAGAGGAGCAGTTCGTCGACCAGCAACGCGTGCTCGACGAGGTGCGGATCGTCGTCCACGAGCTCCACCGCGAGCGTCCACGCGTCGACCACCAGATCCCGGTCGGAGAGAAGGCGGGCCAGCCGGAGGTCGGAACGGCCCTTCTGCCGAGCCCCGAGGATCGTCCCCTCCCCACGCAGGTCGAGATCGATGTCGGCCAGGACGAAACCGTCGGTGCTCCGCTCGAGGGCGGCGAGCCGGGCCGCGGCCTCGGGAGCGTCGGACTCCGACAGCAGGAAGCACCAGGCCTGCTCGCCGCTCCGGCCGACCCGCCCCCGGAGTTGGTGGAGTTGGGCGATGCCGAACCGGTCGGCGTCCTCGACCACCATGACCGAGGCGTCGGGCACGTCGACCCCGACCTCGATGACCGTCGTCGCCACGAGCACGTCGAGCCCACCTGCGCGGAAGTCCGCCATCGCCCGTTCCCTCTCGGCGGGACGCATCTGGCCGTGGAGCAGGCCGATCCGAAGACCGGCGAGCTCGGCGGTGGCGAGGCGCTCGGCCTCGGCAGTGGCCGAGGCGGCCTCCACCCGGTCGGACCCCTCGACCAGCGGGCAGACCACGAAGGCCCGGTGACCCGATGCCACCTCCGATCGGACCCGCGCCCACGCCTCGGCCACCCCAGACGGCGTGCGCGCCCACACGGTCGACACCGGATGCCGGCCGGGGGGCAGCTCGTCGATGACCGTCATGTCGAGGTCGCCGAAGACGACCATGGCCGCGGTCCGGGGAATCGGGGTGGCGGTCATCACCAGGAGATCGGGATCCCGTCCCTCCCCGTCGGCCCCTCGACCCTTTGCCCGCAGCGCGGCCCGTTGCTCGACGCCGAACCGGTGCTGCTCGTCGATGACCACCGCCCCGAGGGAGTCGAAGGTCACCTGGTCGGTCAGGAGTGCGTGGGTGCCGATGAGGATGTCGACCGTGCCGTCGGCGAGGCCGGCCAGGGTGGCCGCCCGGTCGGAGGCACTGCTCCTGCTCGTGAGCAGGTCGACCCGGAGGGGGCGCTCCTCTGTCGTTCCGGGGCCCGCCACCCCGAGGCCGGCGACCAGCCGGCCGACCTCGGACGCGTGCTGTTCGGCCAGGACCTCGGTCGGGGCCATGAGGGCTCCCTGATGCCCCCCTCCGACGGCCACCAGGAGCGCGGACACCGCGACCACCGTCTTGCCCGACCCGACATCCCCCTGGAGCAGCCGGTGCATGGGCAGCGGGCCGGCGAGATCCTCGCGGATGGTGGCCACGGCCTGGCCCTGGGACTCGGTCAGGGGGAAGGGCAACCGGTCGACGAACCGGTCGAGCAGGGTGGCACCCCCGTCCGTGCGGGTGGTGGCGTGGCGAATGCCCCGGGCATCCTCCTCGAGGCGCCTGCGGCGCAGGACGAGGGCCAGCTGGAGGCGCAGGAGCTCGTCGAAGGCCAGGCGGCGGCGGGCCGGCTCCACCTCCGCCATGGCCGTTGGCCGGTGGATGCCGGTGAATGCGGCAGTGCGGTCGATGAGCCCGAGACGGCTGCGTGCGTCCGACGGTACAGGGTCCGCGAACGAGCCGGCACGGTCCAGCGCCTCGTGGACCAGGCGCCCGATGCGCGCCGATGTGAGGCCGGCCTTCTCGCTCAGGGGGTAGACGGGATACACCCGACCGGTCGGTGTGTCGGCCCCCTCCGCCTCGGCACGGCCCTCGTCCTCGTCGGGGCCGCGCAGGATCTCGACGGTGGGTCCGACCATCTGGAGCACCCCCCGGTAGCTGCTCACCGGCCCGAAGAAGAGGCCGAGTGTTCCGACCGGCAGCTGCCGGGCCCGCCAGGCCTGGTTGAAGAAGACCACCTGGAGGCGGCCGCCACCGTCGGCCACCTCCAACACCACCCGGACCGGGGGCCGGCCCCGCCCGCGTCCGCGTCGGACGGGTGGGCGTCCGACCCGGACCACCTCCGCCAACACGGTCGCCCGCTCCCCCTCCTCCAGCCGGTCGATGGTGACCATCCGGGTGGCGTCGATGTGGCGACGCGGGTAGTGGGTCAGCAGGTCGAGCACCGTGACGATCCCGAGCTCGCCCAGGTCCCGGCCCGCTGCGTCACCGACGCCGCGGAGGACCGAGACCGGGAGCGCCGCAAGTTGACCGAGCCGGCGCCCGGGTGCCTCGATGCCGGCGTCTGCCGTGCGGACCGGTTCGCTCACTCGATGGAGAAGAGGTACGGGTACAGGGGCTGACCCCCGTGGTGGACCTCGGTCTCCACGGCCGGCCTGGCCTCCTTGAGCCACTCGGTGATCCGTCGGGTGTCGGCCGCGCCCGAGCCCTCGCCCTCGATGATGGTGACCAGGTCGTGCTCGTCGGTGACCAGGACGTCGAGGAGTGCGCAGGCCGCTTCCGCCGGCGAGTCGCCCACCACCTCGATGGCCTCTCTGGAGAGACCGAGCCAGTCGCCGGTCCGGACCGGACCTGCCGGGGTCTGCGAGTCGCGGACCGCCCGGGTGATCTCCCCGGGGACCACCTTGTGCGCGGTTTCCTCCATGGCGCTGGCATTGGCCTTGCCGCCGGACTCGGGGTCGTAGGCGAGCAGGGCGGCGAACCCCTCGGTGATGGTCTCGGTCGGCACCACCCACACCTGCTTGGGACTCAGCTGGTCGACCCTGTCGGCCACGGCGCGGATGTTGCCGTTGTTGGGCAGCACGATCACCTGTTCGGAGGCCAGGGAGTCGACGGCCTCGAGCAGTTCGGCGATCGACGGGTTCATCGACTGGCCGCCGGCGATGAGACGCTGGACCCCGAGCGAGCGGAAGATCCGTCCGATGCCGTCACCGCTGGCCACCGCCACCACGCCGGTGACCGGGGTCGGACCGTGCGGCGTCTCCGACGGCCCGGTGCCCAGGGTTCCGGCGGCCTCGCGTACCCAGCGCTCCTCCTCGACCTCGTCGAGGAGGTCGGTCACCCGGATCGAGCGGGGTCGGCCGGCGTCGAGCGCCGCCTCGACGGCCGGGCCGATCTCATCGGTGTGGATGTGGCAGTTCCAGACGCCGTCTCCACCCACCACGACGATCGAGTCGCCGAGCCCGGCCCAGACCTCCTTGAAGTCGGGGATCGTCTCGTCGGGGGCCTCGAGCAGGTACATGACCTCGTAGCGCAGTCCGGCGACCGTGCCGTTCGCCTCCTCCGAGAGGACCCGGACGCCCGGGACGGGCAGGTCGCCGGGAACCGGCATCTGGCGCCCGTCGAGGACCGAGAGCAGGGCGTCGAAGAGCAGGAGGTAGCCGGTCCCGCCGGCGTCGACCACACCCGCCTGCTCGAGGACCGGGAGGAGGGTGGGGGTCATGGCCAGCGCGTCCGCCGCTCCGGCCCGGGAGGCCTCGGCCACCGCCACCAGCGAGGCGCCCGAGTCGGCAGCGGCACGGGCCCCCTCGGCAGCCCCCCGTGCGACGGTCAGGATGGTGCCCTCGACCGGCCGCATGACCGCCTCGCGGGCGAGCCGGTCGGCGTCGGCCAGTGCCTGGGCCAGCTCCTTGGCCCCGGGAGCACCGCCCGCTGTGCTGAGCCCGACGGCCAGGCCGCGCAGCAGCTGGGAGAGGATGACCCCCGAGTTTCCACGCGCCCCCATCAGCGACCCGTGCACGATGGCCTCGCAGGCGGCTCCGAACCCGGGATCGGTCAGGGTCCCGAGCTCGCTGGTGACCGACTCGACGGTGAGCGCCATGTTGGTCCCGGTGTCACCGTCGGGCACCGGAAAGACGTTGAGGCGGTTGATGAGCTCCTGGTGGGTACGGAGACCGTCCCGATACGTGCTCATGACACGACAGAGCCCTGCCGCATCCAGCGCGTCGAGGGCCACCATGTGCTGGATGCTAACCTTTGCGACTTACCCGTTGGATCCTGAGAGGACGTCTGCAGTCATGGCAGCGGTGTGCGAGCTCTGCGGCAAGAAGCCGTCGTTCGGAATGACCATCAGCCACTCCCACCGCCGGACCAAGCGGCGCTGGGATCCCAACATCCAGCGGGTCCGGGCCCTGGTGGACGGCACCCCGAAGCGCCTCAACGTGTGCACCTCCTGCATCCGGTCCGGCAAGGTCGTCAAGCGACCGATCCGGAACATCCCGGCCTGATCCTGCCGGGCCCGGTCGCGCCGACGCGCCGGCCCGGGGTCCCAGTCACCCGACCGACGGGCACCCACCGGGCACACCGCGCTCAGAAGCGGTGACGCCATCCACCGGCCGGCAACGGCCGGCCCCCGAGGACCCAGTCCCCGTCGCGATCGGTGCAGCGGCCGACCGGGAGCGGGGCACGGAGTCCCGCCCCTGCGAAGGCATCCAGCAAGCCGCCCGGATCCGGGGTGGCCAGGACCAGCTCGTAGTCCTCGCCGCCGGACAGCGCCTCGTCGCGGGTCGCCCCGGCGGCCACCGGTGGTTCCTCGAGGTCGAGTCCGACGCCGGAGGCACGGGCCAGCCGGACCAGGTCGGCGAGCAGCCCGTCGGACACGTCGATGGCCGCGGAGGCCCCGGCCCGGCGGGCCAGCCGTCCTTCGGCGAGCCGGGCCACCGGTCGCCGGTGCGCCCTCGCCAGCTCGGGTGGAACCATTGCCCGGGCAGCGAAGCCCGCATCGTCGCGGACCCGCAGGAGGCGGAGGCCCGCCGAGGCGGCCCCGAGCGGGCCGGTCACGAAGAGCCGGTCGCCCGGGCGGGCCCCGTCCCGGCGCAGGGGGCCGGGCGGCGCCCCTCCCGGCAGCGAGCCGAGCGCGGTCACCGACACGACGAGGAGCCGGCTCCCGGAGAGGTCCCCGCCCACGACCGAGCACCCGGCGGCCTCGGCGGCCTCGGCCACCCCGGTCCCGAGCGCATCGAGTGCGAATCCGTGCGGCGCGGCCACCGAGAGGAGGACGTAGTCCGCCGCGGCCCCCATGGCGGCGAGGTCGGAGACCGTGACCATCAGGGCCTTCCATCCGACGTCCTCGGGGTCGCTGATCCCCAGGTCGACGTGTACGCCCTCCACCACGAGGTCGGTGGTGGCGAGCACCGGCCCGGGGCCTGGCACCGGCCCGGAGCCCGGCACCGGCCCGGATCGGGGAAAGGTGAGCGCCGCGGCGTCGTCGCCGATCCACAGGTCACCGGGAGCGGACGGTCCGCCGCCGAGGGCCTCGAAGCGGGACTGCAGTCGGGCGATGACCGCGAACTCGTCGGTCGGATCACCGGACGGGTCACCGGCCGACCTGGCCGAGGCGCCGGGGCCCCCGGAGTTGGGTCTGCGCACCCGCCCTGCCTACCATTGTCTCCGGCAGGGCCCACTACTATTGGCCGGCCGTGTCCAGAGGCCCCGTGCGCGCCCAGAGCCGCAGCAGCGGGGCTCCGGGTCCGCCGGACATCCGAGGAGGAAGAACCAACCGATGCCCCCCACCGAGCACCAGAAGCTGATCGCATGGGTCGACGGCTTCGCCGCCCTCGCCGAGCCGGACGAGGTGGTCTGGTGTGACGGCTCGGCCGAAGAGTACGACCACCTCTGCCAGCTTCTCGTCGACAAGGGCACCTTCACCAAGCTGGCCGACGCCAAGCGGCCCAGCAGCTACTGGGCCCACTCCGACCCGGGAGACGTGGCGCGCGTCGAGGACCGGACCTTCATCTGCTCGACCCGGGAGGTCGACGCCGGACCGACCAACAACTGGCGGGATCCCCGGGAGATGCGTGATGTCCTGACCGGCCTCTTCAAGGGATCGATGCGCGGGCGGACGATGTACGTGGTCCCGTTCTCGATGGGTCCGCTCGGGTCGTCGATCGCGCACATCGGCGTGCAGCTCACCGACTCGGCCTACGTCGCCGTGTCGATGCGGATCATGACCCGGATGGGACGGGGTGCTCTCGAGGTGCTGGGCAAGGACGGTCCGTTCGTGCCGTGCCTCCACTCGGTCGGGATGCCGCTGGACGCCGGGCAGGCCGACGTCGCGTGGCCGTGCGACGCGGACAACAAGTACATCGTGCACTTCCCCGAGACCCGTGAGATCTGGTCGTACGGATCCGGCTACGGGGGCAACGCGCTGCTCGGCAAGAAATGCTTCGCCCTGCGGATCGCCTCGGTCATGGCCCGCGACGACAACTGGCTGGCGGAGCACATGCTCATCTTGAAGCTCACCTCGCCTGCGGGCGAGACCCGGTACGTCACCGGGGCATTCCCCTCGGCCTGCGGCAAGACCAACCTGGCCATGCTCATCCCGACCCTCCCCGACTGGAAGGTGGAGACGGTGGGCGACGACATCTGCTGGATGAAGTTCGGCGCGGACGGCCGCCTCCACGCGATCAACCCGGAGGCAGGCTTCTTCGGGGTCGCGCCCGGCACCAACACCCGGACCAACCCCAATGCCATGCTCACCCTGGACGGCCATGCCATCTTCACCAACACGGCGCTCACCGACGACGGCGACGTCTGGTGGGAGGGCATGACCGAGGACCCGCCGACGCACCTCACCTCGTGGAAGAACGAGGACTGGACTCCCGCCTCGGGCGGCCCGGCAGCGCATCCGAACGCGCGATTCACCGTGCCCGCAGCCCAGGACCCGGCCATCGCCTCGGAGTGGGAGGACCCCGCCGGCGTGCCCATCGACGCCATCCTCTTCGGCGGACGACGCGCCTCGGTCGTGCCGCTGGTCTTCCAGTCCCGGGACTGGGAGCACGGGGTGTTCCTCGGCTCGATCATGGCCTCGGAGACCACCGCTGCCGCGGCCGGAGCGGTCGGCAACCTGCGCCGCGACCCGTTCGCCATGCTGCCGTTCTGCGGGTACAACATGGCCGACTACTTCGCCCACTGGCTCGAGATGGGCGCCGCCGCCGACCCGGAGAAGCTCCCCAAGATCTTCTACGTCAACTGGTTCCGCAAGGGTGAGGACGGCCGCTGGCTGTGGCCCGGATACGGCGAGAACTCCCGCGTCCTCGAGTGGGTCTTCGAACGGGTGAGCGGCACCGGTGGAGCCGTGGAGACCCCGATCGGGTTCGTCCCCGCACCGGGAGCCATCGACACCGAGGGGCTGGACGTCTCGCCGTCGGACATGGAGCAGCTGCTCACGGTTGACCCCGACGAGTGGCGTGCAGAGGTGCCGTCCATCCGCGAGCATTTCGCCATCTTCGGCGACAGGCTCCCCGAGGCACTGCGCGCCGAGGTCGACGCGCTCGAGCAGAAGCTGGGCTGAGCGCCGGCGTCCCCGACCGCCGGCTCGGTCGCTAGACCCGCCGGGGGACGGAGCGGCGCGAGCTGAGGTAGGCGAGTGCGCCGGTCGCGGCCACCGCGGCCATGACCAGGTTGCCAGCCGGGATCGAGAGCGACAGGACCACTCCGATCAGCGAGCCGGTCACCCACATCAGCTGGAGGCGGGTCTCGAACCGCGCGAAGGCCCTCCCCTGGTCGGACTCGCGCACATTGCGTTGCACCAGGGCGTCGAACGACGGCTTGGCCATCGCGCCGGCCGCGCCGACGGCAACCGCGACCAGGGCCTGGAACGCGCGCGCAGAGAAGAGCCCGCCGAGGAGGCCGAAGGCGGCCACGAGCCACAGCGAGCCGGTCAGCATCTGCTGCTCGTCGAGTACCCGCCGGATCCGCCCGACCAGGAGCACACCGATGACCGCGCCGACCGTGAGTGCGCCGATGAGGAGCCCGAACCACCAGGTGGCTGCGTTCGCCCGCCTCAGCCCGAAGGCGTAGAGGAACGTGAGGAACCCGAGCAGTCCCTTGAGCACCGACATCGGCATGAGGGCGAGCAGGACCTCGGTGCCGGCAATCGGCCGGTAGGCAGCCAGGTCCCGCTCGTCGTCGAGCCACCGATCGGCATCGGGTGCCCACACGACCGCCGGCGCATCACCCGCTCCCCCCGCCGCCCGGGCCGAACCTCTCCGGCGGGTCGCAAGGGCAACCTTGCGGACCGGGAGCCTCGCCCCGGCGGCCACCGCGACGACGAAGAGGACGGCGTCCGCCCAAAGCACCGCCGGTGCCCCGCCCAGCTTGAAGATGGCGACCGCGGGGAGGGCGAACGCGAACCCGGCCATGGACGCCAGCAGCCCCAGGCGCGCGTTCAGGGTGGCCAGGTCGGGCTCGACCAGGCGCTCACCGGTCGCCGGGTCGTCCACGTGGACGAGCGGTGTCCCGTAGGGCGGCGTCGACTCGACGCGATCCGCGGCCGATCCGGACGAGGTCGCCTCCGGAGACGGTGGAGACGGTGGGCCGGAGCCGCCGTCCTCCGTGCCCGCTTCGATCGCGACGATCTCCGGCACCAATGCCCCCTTGGTGACCAGGTAGACCTTGGAGAGCACCAGCATGAGGAACGCCTCGGGGAAGAGCAGCAACGAGTGGACGTCACGCGCCACGAACGGGCACAGCACGGCCCGCCCGAGGGCCGAGCTCACCACCAGGGCCCGCCTCGCCCCGCGGCTCCGGTCGACGATCGGACCGAGCGCCGGTGCGATGACCGCGAAGGGTCCCATGGTCAGCAACAGATAGAGCAGGACCTTGTCCTTGGCCGCCATCGGCGAGATCGAGAAGAAGAGCGACCCGGCCAGCGACACGGCGAACAGGGTGTCCCCGCCGGTCATCAGCACGTGGGTCAGGGCCAGTCGGCCGAACGGGCGCCGCTGGTCGAAGAGGTCCCTGAGCGCAGAGCGGACCAACCGCCGGAACTGGTCACCTCGCTCCCGTACACCCACGTCGGCATGGTAGGTCGCGGGGACCGGAGGGATAGCATGACGTGCCGCGGTGTAGCCGACGATCAGGAGGTGGCGATGCCGGTCAGCGCCTACGTGCTCATCCAGACCGAGGTCGGCAAGGCGGCGACGGTCGCACGTACCGCACACTCGCTCGACGGGGTGCTGACGGCGGAGGGTGTCACCGGCCCCTACGACGTGATCGTGCGGGCAGAGGCCGGGACGGTCGACGAATTGGGTCAGATGGTGGTGGGACGGATCCAGCTCATCGAGGGCATCACCCGGACGGTCACCTGCCCCGTGGTCAACCTCTGAACGACGCGGCGCGACCGTTCAGCGGATCGCCTTCGACTCGCGCAGCGCGGCCACCTCGCCCGCGCCCACGCCCCACTCGTCGAGGGCCTCGTCACCGTGCTGGCCGGGATTGGGGGGCGGCCTGCGGATGGCGCCCGGGGTACCGAGGAACCGGGGGGACGGTGCGGGTTGCACGACCCCGGCCACCTCGGTGAAGGTGCTGCGGGAGCGGATGTGGGGATGGTCGGGCGCCTCTGCCGGGGTGAGCACCGGCGCCGTGCAGGCGTCGCTGCCGTCGAAGATCTCCTCCCATTCGCCGCGGGTCCGGGCGGCGAAGATCGCGGCCAGGCGCTCCTTCATGGCCGGCCACGCGTCCCGGTCCATCTGGTCGGGCAGCTCCTCGTCCTCGAGTCCGAGCAGTCGGAGGAGCTCGGCGTAGAACTGGGGTTCGATGGCCCCGACCGCCATGTGGCCGCCGTCGGCGGTCTCGTAGACCTCGTAGAAGTGGGCTCCGGTGTCGAGCATGTTGACGCCGCGTCCGTCCTTCCAGATGCCCGCTGCGCGCAGCGTGTAGGTCATGGTCATCAACGAGGCCGCACCGTCGACCATGGCCGCGTCGACGACCTGGCCGCTCCCAGTGGCCCGGGCGGAGAGGATGGCCGCCACCATGCCGAATGCCAGCAACATGCCACCGCCGCCGAAATCGCCGACCAGATTGAGCGGCGGTACGGGCCGCTCCCCCGTCCGACCGATCGCCCCGAGCGCGCCGGACAGCGCGATGTAGTCGATGTCGTGCCCGGCGATCCTGGCCATCGGGCCGTCCTGTCCCCAACCGGTCATCCGCCCGTAGACCAGCCGCGGGTTGCGGGCGAGGCACTCGTCGGGCCCGAGGCCGAGCCGTTCGGCGACCCCGGGGCGGAAGCCCTCCATGAGTGCGTCGGCCTGCTCGACGAGGCGCAGCACCAGGGCCGTCCCGTCGGGGTGCTTGAGGTCGACGGCGATCGAACGGCGTCCCCGGTTCATGAGGTCGATGTGTGGCTCCTGGTTGGGAGGATGCACGGCCTTTTCGTAGCGGTCGATCCGGACGATGTCGGCGCCGGCGTCCGCCAGCATCATCCCGGCGAACGGCGCAGGCCCGATACCGGCCAGCTCGACGATCCGGACTCCGTCGAGGGGGCCGCTCACGGGATCACCCCTCGAACGGCTGGCAGGAGACGGACCGAGGTGCGAAGAGACGCCATGGCCGGATGCTGTCCCACCGCCGTGCCGGGGGTCAAATGCTCCGGAACCAGGCGCGGCATCAGGACGGCACGACCCGGCGGATCCGACCGGAACCCACGTCGTAGCGCCACCCTTCGACTCGCACCCCTCCGGGCAGCAGCGAACAGGAGCGCACGATCCCCACGTCGGCGCGCAGGGACTGGTCGGGATCGGGCATCGCCAGTACCTCCCAGTCGTCCGGCACCTCCGCCCCGCCCGCTCGGAGGCCGGCGCGTAGGTCGTCATCGTTGCGCTCGCCCAACGCGCACTCGGTGTGCTGCATGACGGCGATCTCGCGGACGGAGAGGAAGGTGGCGGCCAGCACCAGCGAACGCAGCACGTCCGCGGTCACCCGCCCCCCTGCGTTGCGAAGGATCTTGGCGTCCCCGGGAGCGAGGCCGAGCATGGCGAGCGGCTCGATGCGGCTGTCCATGCAGGTGACCAGGGCGAACTCCTTGCCCGCAACCGCCGGGATCCCGGCGAGGGCGAATTCGGCCGCGTAGGTGGTGTTGGCCTCGAGCAGTTCGTCGAACATTCGGCAAGCATGGCAGGCCGCACCGTCCGACGGGGGGGAGTAGCTCTTGAGTTGGGACCCCAGATCCGCGAGGTCAGATGTCCTTCCGCAGAAGCACCGACGATCTACGACTTCGTTTGGGGACCCAGCAGAGACTCGGAAGAGGTATCCCAGCGACCAAAGAGGATCGGCAGATTGTCGTCGCCGTCGCCAGCATTGGGGCTGGCATCGTCGCCATTGACGGCATCACAGGACAACCCACTTGCCAAGTGTCTCGGTCTGCGCCGCCACGACAAATCAGCTACCCGGCTCGATCTTCGCTGAGCACCTCTTCGTCTGCCGAGGGAGCGATGGCCTTGGCGATCATTGACACCACCGCCGGATTCGCGTTGATGGGAACCAGTCGAGTGGTGCGATGACTTTGCGACCAAACTCGGAATAGTTCGTCAATAAAGCCTTGTCCAACCTCGGAGACGTCTGCAAAGTCAATTTCCACATTCTCGAAGTTCTCAAGATGCGATGCCAACCGTTTCGCTTCGGACCGCGAAACAAAGTTCCCATCCTCACGGAACAACCCAACCCTCACGATCGAATTAGCAAACTCGAACGTCTCTGGATTCGAGTAGCGATCAAAGATGTCCCTAGGTACAACATCGGTGTCCAGCGGTACCTCGCAGCGTACGAGCGTTCCGATCCGGGGATCGTTGAACCACCCGATGGCTTGATCGGACCTCACGCGATCGATGGTCCACGCCAGATTGCCGCTCGCAATATTGAAGGTGTCAACAATCTTGGAGGTGAAGAAGATCCCCATACCTGAATGATGTTCAGGCGCCGTTGTTTGTTTCCCTTTCGCTAGTTCTCCGATGGATTCGTTCTCAGCTGCGAGTCCGAGCTTTTCGCGGACCTGTCGGAAAATGCCAATGCCATCATCTTCAATCTCAAATGACACCAGTTCCGGTGAAACGTTCCAACTGACTCGCACCGCTGAGCCGTCCGAGTGATCGATTGCGTTGTTGAGCATCTCGGTGAACGCGTAGTTGAGAACACTTCCGACCCGCGGATTATCGACGAGATGAGGAAAAGTTGAAGCGAGCAGGCCGAAGTGCTCGCTCCACACGCGGTCTTCTTCCAGTCCCTCAATCGGCATGCGGGCGACAAGCGCAGACGGACGCTGATACCTGGACCCTCGTCCTGCCCCGACTGCCGTCAGGAGCCCCTGGTCGACCATTCTTCGGAGGTGGTAGTGGGCGGCCTGTCGCGTGATCTCAGCGGCTCGTGCCACCTCGCCCGAACCAATCTGCGCCTTCGCTGCGAGAAGTCGATCGATCACCGATGGAACCGACGATCTTGACCTTTCTGGGACTGTCATTTGACGTTTTGACATTTCGGACGTGATCAGATCCTGCTCCAAAACGGCCCGAAGACACTGAGAGCCATTTACGTTATTACCTTTCGGAGGCCAGTATAGCCTTAAACGTCAAAACGTCAAGCTCGGTGGCGCCGGAACGTAAAAAGGTCAATCTTCGGTCCGAGGCCCCGACCAGGGGAAACCGTGGTTTCCCGCTCGGGCCGTTTCCCAGGGTGCTCACAAGTCAACGCTACCCACCGCCCCGATGGCGGGGGTAGCGTCGTCGGCCGGAGGGTCGCCCTGCGGGAGTCGTGCCCGCCGGCCCCCGATCCGGCCGAGGAGCCCAGGTGTCCGCGCCCAGAACCGTCACCGGACCAGGCCGGGTGAACCTGATCGGTGACCACACCGACTACAACGACGGGGTCGCCCTCCCGATGGCCATCGGGCTCGGCGTCACGGTCACCTTCGAGCCGGACGGTGGCGACCACCTCAGAGTGACCTCGGACGCCTTCCCGGGGGAGCGGGCCGTCATCGACCTCTCCCCCGAGCCGGCCACCCTCGCGGTGCTCGAGCCGGCGTGGTCCCGCCCGATCGCGTCGCTCGCCTCGCTGGCCAGACCCGAGCAGGGAGGGAGGATCCACATCGTGGCGACCCTCCCCCGGGGCGCGGGACTCTCGTCGAGCGCGGCGCTGTGCGTGGCGCTCGCCGAGCTGTTCGGCGTGGATGGACCACCCGAGGTCGTCGGTCGCCTCTGCCAGGAGGCCGAACGGCGGTCCGGCGTCCCGGTGGGTCCGATGGACCCGTTGGTCTGCGCCGGCGCACGCAGGGGCCATGCCCTCTGGATCGATGTCGCCACCCTCGGCACACGCCAGGTACCCGTCCCGGTCGATGCGGTCTTCGCGGTCATCGACTCGGAGGAGCGGCGCGACCTCCGGCGGTCCCCCTACGCCGCCAGGGTGGCCGAGTGCCAGGCGGCTGCAGCCGTCGTGGGCCCGCTCGGCAGCGCCTCCCTCGAGGACCTGTCCGGGCTCCGGGACCCGCTCCTGCGTCGCAGGGCGCGCCACGTGGTGACCGAGTGCGCGCGGGTCGGCTCGTTCGCCGAAGCGCTCGCCGCCTCGGACCTGATCGCCGCAGGAGCGCTCATGAACGAGAGCCACCGGAGCCTGGCGGAGGACTTCGCGGTGTCGACCCCGCAGGTGGACGCGCTGGTCGGAGCGCTGCGCGACCGGTCCGGTGTCCTCGGGGTCAGGATCACCGGCGCCGGCTTCGGCGGGTGCGTGGTCGCCCTCACCCGGCCGGGTTCCCTCGACCCGGAGACGCTGGGCCGGCCCGCCTGGCTCGTGGCACCGGTCGACGGGACGGTGGCGGCCCGTGCCCGGTCAGGAACGCCCGGGCAACGGTCCGGGTCGTAGGTGGGACGGAAGGCGGTCCGGTCCGGTCCCCGATCCACCGCTCGGCCCGTCATCGGACCCTGACGGCGGTCCGAGGCGGCGGGTGATGATCCGCTGCAGGACAGCCGGCTTGCGCACGTCCTCGATCCGGACCACTCGGCCGTCCGCACCTTCCACGATCTCGAGGCTGCCGGTGCCCACCAGGCGTCGCACCATGCCCTGATCGACCTCCACGTGGTCGATGTCGGCGAGCCGAACCTCGGCGCGGCGGCGCCCGACCCCGAATGTGACCAGGCGGATCGAGGTCAGCACGAGTCCCGACCTGTGCCACCGCACGAGGCGGGCAGCCAGCCACACGCACGGGACGGCGACCACGGCCCCTTCGACCCAGTGCAGCGCGACCGAGGTGTGGGGCAGACCCACGTCGAGAGCGACCCCGGCCGCCGCCACCGCGAGTGCCACTGCGAGTGGTGCGGACAGGAACGACCAGTGAGGTCGGATGTCGACCAGGACCTGCTCGGACGGCAGCAGCTGCAGTCGACGAGCGGCCAAACGCCTCAGCCCAGTTTCGCGGCGATCGAGCCGGCCGTCTTGAGGACGGTCCCGTCGGCCCCGGCCGCCGAGTACGCGTGCGTGGGGCGCCGGCGGGCCTCCTCCAGCAGATCAGCCAGCAAGGTGGCGAAGGGGAGCTCCGGAGCCACCCAGAGATAGCGGGCGAGAGACCCAGGGATCGTGTTGACCTCGTTGACCACGAACTGGGTCCCGTCGGACAGGTAGTCGATCCGGGCCACGCCGCGCAGCCCGGTGAGTGCGGCGATGCGCGCACCGGCCAGGCGGAGCTCCTTCTCGAGCGGCGCCCCGATGTCGGCCGGCAGCTCGCGTCGTGCGCCGTCCATCCCTTCGCCGGCCACGTACTTGTCCCGGTAGTCGAGGATGTCGGCTGCATCCGAGGAGCGCAGCGGGCGCTCGACGGGTGACAGTTCGAGCGACGGCCAGGTCCGCACGGCCAGTTGCAGGTCGAACAGATCTGGACGATAGGGCTCGAGGACGGCACCGAAGCGCAGGTGCGGGTTGTGCTGCAGGCGGTGCCGGGCGGTGGCGATGTCCTCGACCACCTCGATCCCGATGGACGATCCGCCGAAGCGGGGCTTGACGATATAGGGCCCGGGGAAGTCCGGGTGGTCGGCCTCGGTGGTCAGCAAGACGCGGGGCAGGGTCGGAAGACCCGCCGCGGCCACG
Source organism: uncultured Acidimicrobiaceae bacterium (assembly GCA_963753905.1). GTDB lineage: Bacteria > Actinomycetota > Acidimicrobiia > Acidimicrobiales > RAAP-2 > Bog-756. The sequence goes on from CAVWDZ010000001.1 coordinate 1,964,077, forward strand.
ACCGATCCGAATGCCAGTTTGTCCATGCCCAACGACGCCGCGGCCACGGTGGGCCCCGAGTAGCGCACTCCGGCGAGGTCGAGGGCGGCCTGGAGCGTCCCGTCCTCGCCCGGACCGCCGTGGCAGCACACGACGGCGGCGTCCAGGTCGAGGCTGCGCACCTTCCCCAGGCGCCCTCCGGCCTCGGCGAAGCCGCCGCCGGGGACGGCCAGGAAGCGCAGGCGGGTGGCCGAGCGCGGGACACCCTCGAGGAACGCCTCGGCCTCGAGCCCGGGATCGACCTCGAACCACTCGCCGGTCTTCGACCAGTAGAGCGCCCGTGGCGATCCTCCCTGGCCACCGGCGGCCAGTCCGCGGGCGGCCTGGAGGCCGGTGAGGACGCTCACGTCGTGTTCGGGCGAGGGACCTCCGAAGATGACGGCGACGTCGGGCACGGTGGGGGGACTCCTCCGATCGGCGGGCGAGGCACGAGCCGGCGGCGCCTCGACGGGGGCCGGGATCTCGACGGCCTAAGGGTAGTGGTCCGGCAGATCGTTCTCGTACAGCACGACGTCGGGTCGGCGGAGGTGCGCCCGCACCCACCCTGCGGCCTCCTCGCGGTTCACGACCAGGTGCACCCCGATGGTCGAGTCGGAGACGGCGGCCAACCCTGCCAACAGGGCCCGGCGGTTGGTCCTCCCCACGACGAGGACATCGGTGGCCACGCGGGCGATGGCCTCGCCGAACCGGCGGTTCTCCGAGTCCTGACGGTCTCCGAGCTCGACCATGCCGGGGGTCACCACCACCCGGCGTCCGCCACCGACAGCACAGCGGGCCGTCCCGCTGTCCTCGCCGACGCCGACGCCGACGCCGGCGTCGCCCGCGGCGACCGCCGCGAGCACGGCCAGTGCCTCGGCCGCTCCCGACGGGTTCGAGTTGTAGGTGTCGTCGAGGATGGTGGCACCCGAGCCGGCCGGCACCGCCTGCAGGCGGTGCTCGACCGCGGGCAGCCCGGCCAGCCGCAGAGCGATATCGGCGCGGTCCACCTTGCAGAGCAGTGCGACCGCGACGGCGCAGGCCACATTCCTCGGGTGCACGCCCGCGGCCACGCGGACGTCCTCGGCCAGCAGGTCGCCCTCCACGAACACCGTGATCCGGTCCGCGCCGTCCCCGCGGATCACGCAGACGTCGGCGCCGCGGTCGGTGGCCGAGCAGCGCAGCACCCGCCGACCCGCGCTCGCCATCCGGTCGGCCACGGCTGCGAGTCGCGGATCGTCGACCGGAAGCACGATGTCCCGGGCCGAGACGAGGATCTCCGTCTTGGCCTCCACGATCCGGTCCTCCGAGCCGAAGCGCTCGAGGTGGACCGGGCCGATGGCGGTGATGATCGCGATGTCCGGCGTGCACCAGCGGCAGAGCTCGGCGATCTCCCCCGGGCCATAGGTGCCCATCTCGGCGACGAAGACCTCGGTGCCGTCGGCCAGGTGCTCGTTGACCGCGCGGGCCAACCCCGCCCGGTTGTTGAAGCTGGCCGGCGAGACCACAACCGAACGGGTGGGCCGGACGAGGTGGGCGATGTGGCCCTTGGTCGAGGTCTTGCCGTACGAGCCGGTGACCGCCACCACCAGTGGGTCGACCCTGGCCAGACGGGCCGCGGCCGCATCGACGAAGTGGTCCCCGAGCTTCCGCTCGATGGGAGCGGTCACCAGACAGGAGAGGTCGACCAGTGCCGGAACTGCGAGGGCGACCAACACGGCGACACCGGAAGCCGGTCCGGCCAGGGCGCCGGCTGCCAGCACGATCACGACGATTCCCGCGCACAACGCGGCCAGGGTGCGCAGCCTGCGCGTCCAGGCCAACGGTGCGGTCCGGCCGCGCAGCGACAACCCGAGCGGTCCTGCCGCCACCGCCGCAGCCGTGACCACCCCGGCGACCGGCCACCACCACGAGACGGTGGCAGCGCCGATGGCGACGGCGGCCAGGAGCGGGTTGACCGGAGGCAGGCGCCACCAGCGGACCGCGAACCGTGAGACCGACCCGGGCAGGTAGTGTTCCCGTTGGGCGACACGGAGCCAGCGCACCCCTGCCGGCCCGCAGGCCAACGCGCACGCGGCGACCGTCACCCAGGCCGGGCCTCCGTGCAGCCGGGCAGGACCCGCCGAGGCCAGGAGCGCAGGAACGCTCACCGCGCACCCCCCACCGGATGACCGAGGACTGCCGCGAGCAGTGCGTCCGGTGCATCGGTCGGGACGAGATGACCGATGCCCTCGAGGCGGTGGAGGGTGGCCGAGGGGAAGAGCGGTCGGGCGCGTTCGGCCACCTCGACGGGCACCTCGGTGTCCTCGGTCCCCCAGAGCAGATCGACCGGGCAGGTGATCGTGGCCATGTCCTCGGCGTAGGACTCGGCCAGCACCCGCACGAACACGCCGCGCATGACCCCCTCGGCCGCCCGGTAGTCGGGCGATCCGTACCGGTGGCGGAGTGCGTCCATCCTGGCGGCAGACACCAGTCCCATGCGGTGGAGACGACGCCCGATCCGGAACCGCGCCGCCGGCCGCGTCCTGCGCCCTTCGCGATCGAGGAGCGGGACCCCGGTCAGCACGACCCGCTCGATCCGGTCGGGAACCAGGCCCCGGAGCCGGACGGCCACCCGGCCACCGAAGGAGTGGCCGACCAGCACGACGCGGTCGGCCAGCAGGCCGGGTTCCTCGAAGAGCTCGACCAGGGCTTGCGCGTACTCGGTCGAGCCCCAGGGAACGGGCGGCGCCGGCGTCGCCCCGAAGCCGAACAGATCAGGTGCGACCGCAGCGGGAGCTCCCTCTGCGGACTGCCGGTCGAACACACCGCCGAAGTCGAGATGCGTACGGCGCCATCCGTGGAGGGCGAGCACCGATGCCGGCCCGGTGCCCCAGGCTGCGCCGAACACCCGGCCATCGGCGAACGACTTCAGCACCGGCCCACAGTATCGGTCCGGCCCTCTCCAACGGTGTGACCGGGGGGAACCCGTGCCCTCGACCATCGTCGGGCGGTGGCGCGACCGGCCGGTAGCCTCGGCCTCTGTGGAATCCCCCGTGCCGACGGCACCCTCGGCCGCCAGCTCGTTCGTCCGGGCCTCCGCCGACCTGACCCCCGCGCAGCGCCGCGCCGTCGACTCGCCGGCTGCGGCACTCTGTGTCATCGCCGGCGCCGGGTCGGGCAAGACCCGGGTGCTGACCCTGCGGGTCGCCCGTCGCATCTTCGACGGGTCTGCAGAAGCCGACCACACCGTGGTCTGCACCTTCACCCGGAAAGCCGCCAGCGAGCTGCGGGACCGCCTGACCACCTACGGAGTCCCGGTCTCCGCCCCGGGTCCGGGCCACAGCGCACCCGGACCCGGGGTGCGGGCGGGGACCATCCATCGGCTCGCGCTCACCCTGCTCCGCCGCCGGGCTCTCGACACCGGCCAGGCACCTCCGGTGCTGGTCGATGACCGTCGGCGCATGATCACCGAGCTCGCAGGCGATCCGGCGGAAGCTTCGGTGGTCGAGAGCGAGATCGCCTGGGCCAAGGCGCAGTGCGTCGGCCCCGACCGGTACCCCGGCGCTGCGGAGGCCCGCGGACGGGCCACACCGGTGGCCGGCGGGCGGGTGGGCGAGCTCTTCGGCGCCTACGAAGCGCTGCGGACCCGGAGGAACCTGCTCGACCTCGACGACGTGCTGTTGGAGTCGGCGGATCTGCTGCTCACCGACCCCGGCTTCGCAGACCGGGCCCGCTGGCGGTACCGCCACGTTTCGGTCGACGAGTTCCAGGACGTGAACCCGGCCCAGTTCCGACTGATCCGAGCCCTGCTCGGCAGTCCCGTCGACCTTTGTGCAGTCGGTGACCCCAACCAGGCGATCTACGGCTGGAACGGTGCCGATCCGAGCCTCATCCGGGCCCTGCCCGACCTGGTGAGCGATCTCGAGGTCGTCCACCTCGACGAGAACCATCGCTCATCTCCGCAGGTCGTGGCTGCCGCGACGGCGGCCCTCGGACCCACCTCGGTCGCGCCCCCCCGGTCGACCGCCGCCGACGGCCCCCGGCCGGTGGTGACCGCCTACGACGACGACGGCTCCGAGGCCGAAGGGGTTGCCTCGTTCCTGCTCGACCGGGCCGGCGCGGGCATCCCCTGGTCCGCCCATGCCGTGCTGGCGCGCACCCACGACCAGCTCTCCCTGGTCCGGCGGGCACTCGAACGGGCAGGTATCCCGTGCCGGACCGGGTCCGCCTCCGCTGACGCGGTCGAGCTCGCCACCTTCCACCGGGCCAAGGGGCTCGAGTGGGAGGCGGTCTGCGTGGTGGGCCTCGAGGATGGCTTCGTTCCGATCGTGCACGCGACGACGTCCGAGACGCTGGCCGAGGAACGTCGGCTGCTCTATGTGGCCCTCACCCGCGCGGCGAACGAGCTCCACTGCTCGTGGGCGCGGACCCGGACGATGTCGCGCGGGCGCGCGGTCGAGCGGCGACCCTCTCCCTGGTTGGCCGCGCTGGCCCGCGTCTCGCGCACCGGTCAGGGGCGCGTGTCGCGTCAGGACGCCGGACGACGCATCGCCGCGCTGCGGGCAGGGCTCGAGGGCTGACGGCCCGCCGCCAGCGCGCACCGCTGGCAGCAGACGCGCTCGGATCGTGGCGCCTCAGATCGTGGTGTCGATGAACACCGGGGCATGGTCCGACGGCTTCTGACCCTTCCGCGCCTGCCGGTCGATGAGGGCGTAGGTCGTGTTGCGGGCAAGGACCTCGGTCACCAGGATGAGGTCGATTCGCATCCCCCGGTGACTGTGGAAGTCGCCACCCCGGTAGTCCCACCAGCTGAAGAGTTCGTCCGCAGAGTGGACGAGACGGAACGCATCGGTGAGGCCCCACGCCTCGAGCTCGGCCAGCGCCTCCCGCTCGGCCGGGCTCACATGGGTCATTCCCTCGAACTCCGAAGGCTTCCAGACGTCGCGGTCCTCGGGGGCGATGTTGAAGTCGCCGCACATGGCGACCGGGTGGTCTGGCGAGGCGGTCTCGTCGAGGAGCGCTCGCAGGCGGGCCAACCAGGCCAGCTTGAGCGGGTACTGCTCACTGTCGAGCGAGCGGCCGTTGGGGACGTAGACCGACAGGACCCGCACGCCTCCACAGTCGGCAGCGATGAGCCGGGTACCAGCTTCGTCGTCTCCAGAACCGAGTCCGGTGCTGACGCCCTCGAGGCCGACCCGGCTCACGATGGCCACCCCGTTCCACCGCCCGTCACCGTGATGGGCCGACTCGTATCCGAGGGCGGCGAACGCACCGTGGGGAAAGACGGTGTCGGCCTGCTTGGTCTCCTGGAGGCAGAGGACGTCCGGTCGGGCGTACTCGATCCACTCCTCGACCCGCGGGAGGCGGGCGGTCAGCGAGTTCACGTTCCAGGTCGCGATGCGCACTGATGCCCTCAGCCCGGAGGCACGGGGTCGGCGTCGATCAGGACGAAGAGCAGTTCCGCCTCGCACGCCAGCTGGCCGCCCACGGTGGCCCGGCCGGTGCCCTTGCCGGCACGCGCCGACATGCGGCCCAGGTTCACCTCCAGTTCGAGGAGATCACCGGGCACGACCTGGCGCCGGAAACGGGCCCGTTCGATGCCGCCGAAGAGGGGAAGCTTGCCGACGGATCCGGGGGTGGCCAGCACCGCGACCCCGCCGAGCTGGGCAAGGGACTCGACCATCAGCACGCCCGGGAGGGTCGGGCGTCCGGGGAAGTGCCCCCCGAAGAAGGCCTCCTCACCGGTGAGCTGCCACGCCCCGGTGGCCGAGCGTCCGGGATCGACCGAACGCAGCTCGGAGATGAACAGGAACGGTGGCCGATGGGGCAGGTAGTCCTCGGCTCTCACGGTGGGCGAGGTTACCGGACCGGCGGGACCGCCCCCCGGCGCTGCGACCGACCGGTTTCCGGACCGCCCGGAGCGCTCACTCGCGGCCGCCTGCAAGGGCGAGCTCGGCCCGGCGGCGCGCCGGCTCGAGGGAGACCAGCGAAAAGGTGCGGGACTCCCCCTTGGACAGCACCTGTCGCGCCTTCTGGGGCGGCGGATCGCCGAGCCCGCGCAGTGGCACGTGACAGATCATCCCGCCGACGTCGATGTGGGCTCCGTGCGAGGTGAAGGCGGTGACCACCCCGTCCAAGGTGCTCCCGACCGGGTTCTCGGCAACGAAGTTGAGAAAGGTCAGCGGGTCGTTGAGCGCCTCACCGGGCTGGACCGCTGCGGCCGGTGTCCCTCTTGTGCTCCCGGCGCGGCCAGGTTCCCCACGTGCGTTCGTCGCCTTCGACGCTTTGGTCACTGCCGTGGCCTTGGTTGCTCTGGCCCCTTTTGCAGGTTTGGCCGCCTTGGCGGCTTTCGTGGCCTTGGTGACTGTTGACGCCTTGGTTGCTTTGGTCGCCTTCGCTGCTTTGGTCACTACCGTGGCCTTGGTTGCTTTTTTGGTGGCCTTCGTGGCCTTGCTGGCGGCGGTTGCCCCGGTGGCCTTCGCAGGTTTGGTTGCCTCGGCTGCCTTCGGAGCTTTGGTTGCCTTGGTTGCCTTGGCTGCTTTTGCAGGTTTGGCTGCCTCGGCTGCCTTCGGAACTTTGGTTGCCTTGGCCGACGCGTCGGGGGTGCGCGCCGTGCCGACCGCCGCCAGCTTGGACGATCGCCGCCGTCGAGGCGCCGGCGACTCGTCGGTTCCGTCCGCGATCACCTCCCCACCGTCGATGCCGTCGGGCAGCCGCGCATCCCGCTTCGACTTGGAGGTCACCGAACGGCTCCTCGGGCCACGGACGGGGGTCCGGGGGGTGAACACCCAGCCCACTCCCGGAACCGGCTTTCCGCCGATCAGGCGGCCCGACTCGAACAACCAGGGCCGCTCGGCGTGGAACTCCTGGAAGGAGTCGTTCGAGAGCACCAGCGCTCCCGACTTCTCGGCGATCCGCAGGATGAACCCGTCCCCGCGGCCTTCGGCTCCCGCCGGTGGGGTGACCATCTCGCCGTGCTCCACGGCCTGTTCGAAGGCGGCGACCTCGGAGGGGTCGATCCGGTGGCCGAATGAGGCATCGACCACCACGGTCACGTCCGCTGCGCCGAAGCCGGGATACTCCTCGAGGAACGCCCGGATGGCCTCGTCGAGTTGAGCGAGGCTGGGAAGGGTCCGACCCTCGGTTGCGATGTTGGACCCGTCGACCACGATCCGTCGACGAGCAGGGACTGCTTGGGCCATAAGTGCTCCCAGTCAAGCAGCTGCCCGGCGACCTCCCGTTCATGGTCGGCCCGGGCCGGCGGTCGCGCCCGACCAGGTCTTAGGATGCCGGCGTGGACTCGGACACCAGTCGTGCCGAGGAGGCGACCGAGCTCCTCCAGTACCTGATCCGCAACCGGTGCGTCAACGACGGGACCGTTTCCTCAGGCCAGGAGCACCGTAGCGCCGAGCTCATCGAGGGCTACCTCGAGGGTTCGGGGGTCGACCTGGAAACCTACGAGCCCGAACCGGGGCGGACCTCGCTCGTGGCCAGGATCCATGGAACCGACCCCTCCGCACCGTCGCTCGCCCTGCTCGGGCACACCGACGTGGTGCCTGCCACCGCCGAGGACTGGAGCCATGACCCGTTCGGCGGCGAGCTCATCGACGGCACGGTCTGGGGAAGGGGCGCCGTGGACATGCTCAACCTGACCGCCACCATGGCCACGGGCATCCGACATCTCGCCCTCTCCGGCTTCCGCCCCCGCGGTGACCTCACGTACATCGCGGTGGCCGACGAGGAGGCATTCGGCGCCATCGGGACCAAGTGGCTGTGCACCCACGCCGCCGACGACGTGCGGACCGACTACGTGATCACCGAGTCGGGTGGCTTCCCCATGGGGGGTGCGGACGGCACCCCGCGGCTTCCGGTCATCGTCGGCGAGAAGGGCTCGTACCGCTGCGTACTGACGGTGAGGGGCACCCCGGGCCATGGTTCACAGCCGCTGCGGACCGACAACGCGCTGGTCAAGGCGGCCGAGCTCGTGCGCCGGATCGACGAGGCCCGTCCCCGTGCCGAACTGCACGAGGCCTGGACGCGTTTCATCGACGGGATCGGTTTCCCGCCCGAACTCTCGGGTCCCCTTCTCGACCCCGACCGGATCGACGCCTTCTGCGACGAGCTCCCGCTGCTCGGCCTGGCCCGCCAGGCGCACGCAGCGACCCACACCACGCTCGCGCCCACCGTGATGCGGGCAGGAAGCGCCATCAACGTGATCCCGGACCGGGTCGAACTCGAAGTGGACGTCCGGACCCTTCCCGGTTGGGACGCCGCCGACGTGCGGGCGATGCTCGAGGAGGCCGCCGGGGACCTGGCCGATGCCGTCGACATCCACATCGGGTCGGGGGAGGCTGCGACGACCTCGCCGATCGACACCCCGCTCTGGGACGCGCTCGAGCGGGTCAGCCGGGTGTTCTACCCCGGGGCCCGCACGGTCCCGTTCCTGACCGTGGGCGCCACCGACGCCCGCTTCACCCGGACCCTCGGGTCGGTCTCCTACGGATTCGGCCTCCACAGCAGAGCCATCAGCTTCGAGGACTACGGGGTCATGTTCCACGGGGTCGACGAACGCGTCGACGTGGAGTCGCTCCGACTGTCGACCGAGATGTGGATGGCGCTGGCCCAGGACTTCCTCGCGTGAGCGGGAGCCACGAGGCACGCGGCCCCGACGGACAGCTCGACCCGCCTGCCGCCGGCTCAGCCGATCGCGCGGACCATCAGGTCCTCCTGCTCGAGCCGGTGGAGCGCAGTGCTCCCCGTGGCCGGGCTCGCCGACTCGGCCCTGCTGACGTGACGCAGCGCGTACCTGTCCCGTAACAGCCGGTGGAGGCGGCTGTGGACGAAGTTCCAGGCGCCCATGTTCTCGGGCTCCTCCTGGAGCCACACCACCTCCTCGGCCCCTGCGTACCGGTCGAGCACCGCCTGGAGTGCGGCCCCGGGCCACGGGTAGAGCTGCTCGATCCGTACGACGGCCACCCGGTCGCCCGCGTCGCCCAGCGAGTCCCTCCGGGCCAAGGCGTCATAGGCCACCTTGCCGGCGCAGAGCACCACCCGGCGAACCCCGGACGGGTCGATCCCGTCGATGCCGGCCCGCGGATCGTCGAGCACTTCGGCGAAGGTCCCAGAGACGAACGCCCCGATCGGCGAGCGGGCCGCCTTGGAACGCAACAGGGACTTGGGGGTGAAGACGATGAGTGGCTTGCGGTCGGGAACCCGGACCTGGGCACGCAGGAGGTGGAAGTACTGCGCCGCAGTCGTCGGCTCGGCGATCCGCAGGTTGCCCCGGGCGGAAAGGGTGAGGAACCGCTCGATGCGGGCGGACGAGTGCTCGGGGCCCTGGCCCTCGTAGCCGTGGGGCAGGAGCAGGACCAGCCCGGACGCCTGGCCCCATTTGTCCTCGGCTGCCACCAGGAAATTGTCGACGATGATTTCGGCGCCGTTCCAGAAGTCGCCGAACTGGGCCTCCCACGCCACCAGATCGTCCACCGCCTCCACCGAGTAGCCGTACTCGAAGCCCACGCACGCGTACTCCGAAAGGAGCGAGTCGAGGATGGTGAACCGACCGCCCCCGAGGCCGGCCAGTGGCACGTGCTCGGCGCCTGTTTCGTAGTCGACCAGGACCGCGTGGCGCTGCGAGAAGGTCCCCCGGCGGGTGTCCTGACCGGTCACCCGGACGTTCACCCCCTCGAGCAGCAAGGAGCCGAAGGCCAGGGACTCGGCCAGTGCCCAGTCGATCTCCCCGTCGGCCACCACCTTGTCCCGCTGCTCGAACTGTCGGACCAGCTTGGGGTGGAGGAGGAACCCCTCGGGCACGCTGCGCACCTCGGTCGCCAGCCGGCTCAGCACCGATGCATCGATCGCGGTCGCCACCGTCGGGATCGTGAGGTCGGGGACGACGTAGTCGGGCAGGCTCGGGGGCGTCGGCGGTGCCGACTCGGCCTCCGCGCGGGTCTCGTCGAGCGCGGCCTGGAGCCGAGCCGAGAAGTCGTCCAGCGCCTGCTCGGCCTCGTCGAGGGAGATGTCCCCACGCCGGACCAGCGATTCGGTGTAGAGCTTGCGGACAGACCGCTTGGCCTCGATCAACGCGTACATGAGGGGCTGGGTGTAACTCGGGTCGTCCCCCTCGTTGTGGCCGTGGCGCCGGTAGCAGACCATGTCGATGACCACGTCCTTGTGGAAGGCCTGCCGGAAGCCGAACGCAAGGCGTGCGGCCCGTGCACAGGCCTCGGGGTCGTCGCCGTTGACGTGGAAGATCGGGGCCTGCACCATCTTCGCCACGTCGGTCGGGTAGACCGAGGTGCGCGCCGCCTCCGGCGCGGTGGTGAACCCGAGCTGGTTGTTGATCACGATGTGCAGGGTGCCACCGGTGCGATAGCCGGCGAGCCCGGAGAGGTTGAGCGTCTCGGCCACCACGCCCTGTCCGGCGAACGCCGCGTCTCCGTGGAGCAGGATCGGCAGTACCGGGAAGGGCTCTCCGGGGCCGTCCACCAGCCGGCGACCGCTCCCCCGCTCGCCCCCCAGGCCGTCCTGTTTGGCTCGGGCCATGCCGACCACGACCGGGTCGACCGCTTCGAGGTGGGACGGGTTTGACGCCATGGTCACCGGGATCGACCCACCCGAACGGGCGATGAACGTGCCGACCGCCCCCTTGTGGTACTTCACGTCTCCCGACCCCTGGACCGACTCGGGGTCCAGATTGCCTTCGAACTCCTCGAAGATCTCGCCGTAGGACTTGCCAACGATGTTGGCCAGGACGTTGAGCCGGCCCCGGTGGGCCATGCCCATGACCGACTCGTGGAGGCCCTCGCGGACGGCCGCTTCGAGGATCGCGTCGAGGATGACGATTGCCGACTCGGCACCTTCGAGGCCGAACCGCTTCTGGCCGACGTAGCGGGTGTGGAGGAATCGCTCGAAGACCTCGGCGGCATTGAGGCGATCCAGGATGTGCCGCTGCTCCTCGGGGGTGACCATGGAGGGCACACCCTCGACATGCTGCTGGATCCAGCGCTTCTGGTCGATGTCCTGGATATGCATGTACTCGATGCCGAGGGTCCGGCAGTACGCGTCGCGCAACAGATGGAGGATCTCGTCCAGGGTGGCGGTGTCCTTGCCGGCGAGACCGTCGGCCACGAACGACCGCGGCAGGTCCCAGATGGTCAGTCCGTAGTGGAGCGGGTCGAGCTCGGGATGGAGCTCAGGCGGCACGGCGTCCAGCGGATCGAGGTGGGCGATGAGATGGCCACGGACCCGGTACATGTTGATGAGGGTCTCGACGTGGGTCTGCTTGACCAGACGTGCGTGCCCGCCGTCCGTGCCGTCGGCCGACGAATTGTCGTCGCGTTGCCAGCGGACCGGCTCGTAGGGGATCTCGAGAGAGGTGAAGACCTCGTCGTAGAAGCCGTGGCTCCCGGTGAGGCACTCGGAGACATACGCCAGGAACAGTCCCGATTCGGCGCCCTGGATGATCCGGTGGTCGTAGGTCGAGGTGACGGTCACCGTCTTGCCCACGCCGAGATCGGCCAGCATGCGCGGGTCGGTCGCCTCGAATCCCGGAGGCACCCCGAGCGCGCCGACCCCTACGATCAGCCCCTGGCCGGGCATGAGCCGGGGCACCGACTGCACGGTCCCGAGGGTGCCGGGATTGGTCAGGGTCACCGTCGTACCGGCGAAGTCGTCCGGGGAGATCCGGTTGGTGTGGATCTTGCGGACCAACTCCTCGTAGGCCGCCACGAAACCGCGGAAGTCCCGGAGATCGGCGTCGACGATGCACGGCACGAGGAGCGTGCGGCCACCCCCTGACTTCTCGACATCGACCGCCAGCCCGAGGCCCACGTGCTCGTGCCGGACGACCCCGGGGGTCCCCTTGCCGTCGGCATCTGCCACGAAGGTTGCGTTCATCGCCGGTACCGCGCCGAGTCCCTTGACCACGGCGTACCCGATCAGATGGGTGAAGCTGACCTTGCCGCCCGTCGTCCTCGCCAGATGGTTGTTGACGACGGTCCGGTTGACCTCGAGCAGCTTGGCCGGCACGACCCGCACGCTCGTGGCCGTCGGCATCCCGAGCGAGGACTCCATGTTGGCCACGACGCGCCCGGCCGCCCCGCGCAGTGGGATCGCCCCGGCGACGGCTGTGTGGGTGTCGCCCACCGCCGGCGCGGGCACAGCGGCGGGCGCGGCTGCGCCGTCGGGCGACAGGGGAGGGGCGCTGTTCGGCGGCGATCCGGCGCCCCCGGCCGGACGGTAGTCGACCAGGAATTCGCGCCAGGAAGGGGATACCGACGACGGGTCGTCCCGGAACCGCTCGTACATGTCCTCGACGAGCCAGGCGTTGGGACCGAAGGCGCCGGCCCCGGCGATGCGCCCGTCCTCCGGCTGTCCCGTTGCGTCTCCGTCAGCCGTGCGCGCCATCGCCCACAGCCTACCGGGAGGCCTCGGCGCGGATGTCGGGTCGGGAACCCGCCGCGGTAGCGTCCACGCATGGCCGGCAATGGCGTGGTGGTCGATGTCGACGAGCTCGCCGCGGTAGTGCGCGGCGAGGTCACCGACCGCTGGGACCACGTGACCCCGGCACTGGACGGCTGATCATGCGTGGGCGGGTGGTCCTCCTCTCGGGAGGGCTCGACTCGACGGTGTGCATGGCGCTGGCCGTCGCCGAGGCGAGCGACCCGCCACTGGCCCTCTCCTTCGACTACGGACAGCGCCACCGGAACGAACTGGACCATGCCGCCGGGGTCGCCGGCCACTACCGGTCCGAACACCTGGTGGTCCGATTGGACACCTCGGCCTGGGGCGGGTCCTCGCTCACCGACCCCGACATGGCGGTGCCACACGGTGGAACCGACGAGGGCATCCCGACCACCTACGTGCCCGCGCGCAACACCATCTTCTTGGCTGTGGCCCTCGGTGTGGCCGAGGCCCGCGATCTCGATGCGGTCTGGCTCGGGGTCAACGCCATCGACTACTCGGGCTACCCCGACTGCCGGCCCGAGTTCATCCAGGCCTTCCGTCAGGTGGCCGCGACCGGACAGCGGCGCGGGGTGGAGGGGGACCCGGTCCTCCTCCGGGCCCCGCTCATCGAGTGCTCCAAGGCTGAGATCGTCCGACTGGGCATCGAGCACGACGCGCCCCTGCACCTCACCTGGTCGTGCTACCTCGGCGGCGAGCACCCCTGTGGAACGTGCGATGCCTGCCTGCTCCGGGCCCGCGGCTTCGCCGAGGCGCGGATCGCCGACCCGGCCCTGGCATGACCGGGACCGCTCCATCCGCCGAGCCCGCCGGACCGGCACACCCGACCATCCTGGCCACCGAGGTCTTCTCCGCCATCCAGGGCGAGGCCGCGCTGGTCGGCGAACGCCAGGTGTTCGTGCGCCTCACCGGGTGCAACATCCGCTGCTCCTACTGCGATCAACCCGAGGCACTCGACCGGCGCCCGGGCCCGTGCCGGATCGAACAGAGCGCCGGCCGTCGCGACTGGCGGACGGTCGAGAGCCCTCTGGTGGTCGAGGAACTGGTCGACGCGGTGGCCGTGCTCTGGGAGCAGGTCCCCCACCACTCGATCAGCCTCACCGGGGGCGAGCCGCTCTTGCAGGCTCCCAAGGTCCACGCGCTCCTCGGGGAGCTGGCCGATCGAAACTGGCCGGTGATGCTCGAGACCAACGGCATGTTGGTCCCCGTCCTCCGGCGGGTCCTGCCCCTCCTGGCCTACGTGAGCATGGACATCAAGCTCGGGAGCGTCGACGGCCAGGGTGTCCGTCCCGATCTGCAGGCCGCCTTCCTGCGAGAGGCGTTGGCCGCGGGAACCGTGACCTGGGCGAAGGTGGTGATCGGCCCGGCGACCGACGTCGAGGAGTTCGACCGGGCCCTCGCGATGGTGGCCGACGCGTCGAGGTGGGCAGGGGTCGCAGGACGAGGCGTCGCGGTGTTCCTCCAACCGCTCACCCCGTTCGGGGCGGCGACGCGCGCGCCGACACCGGAGCAGGTCCTCGACCTACAGAGCAGAGCGCTGCGCATCCATCCGAACGTCCGGGTGGTGCCTCAGACCCACAAGGCCATCGGGCAGCTCTAGGCACGCCGGACCGCGCCCGGACGGGCTGTCGTGGGCAACGGCGGCCCGAGGAGTCCCGGGCCGCCGCACCCGACGCGACTACCGGGCCTTGGCGAGCTTCGGCGCCGGGGCCTGGCCGTTGACGACCTTCTTGAACGAGGCACCGGCCGAGACCTTGGGGCTCTTCGAAGCCTTGATCTTGATGACCTCTCCGGTCTGGGGGTTGCGGCCGCTCCGAGCGGCCCGCTGCGCGCGGTCGAATGTCAGGAAGCCGGTGATGACGACCTTGTCGCCCTTCGCCACGTTGGCCGTGACGACGTCCTCGATGCCACCGAGCACGATGGCGACGTCCTTTGCGGTCACCCCGGTATGCGCGGCGACGGCGGTGATGAGATCGGTCTTGGTAAGGGGCACAGTCTCTCCTTGGTCAAATGGAAGCCCTAACAATGCACGATCCCCGGCACCCATGTGTGCATCCCGTCGGGCAGAGCCCCGCCGGCGGCCGGTCTCCCGACCCCGGTCCGGGTCCCCCGAGGGTATCCACCGGTCCCCCGCCGGGGGTGGCTCGCATCCCCGGAGGCCGGAATGGCCCGGGGACGGGCCAGCTGCCACGCTGTGCCCCGGATGGACCCGTCCCGCACCCTCTCGGTCACCGAGCACGTCCCCGCCGACCCGTCGTCGGCCGCCCCGGTGCTGGTCCTGGTGCACGGCTCGCTCGACCGGGCGGGAAGCTTCGCCCGCGTGCTCCGCCGCCTCCGCGACCTCCACACGCTGGCCTATGACCGGCGCGGGTACCACCGCTCGCGGCACCTGCTCCCGGTCCACGTGACCCTCGGAGGGCACGTCGACGACCTGCTCACCGTCATCGACGCCCGGCCCGCCGTGGTGGTCGGGCACAGCTACGGCGGGATCATCGCCCTCGATGCGGCGCTGCGACCCGGGGGGCCCGGCCCGATCCTGGCGATCGCGGCCTACGAGCCCCCGCTCCCCTGGCTCGCCGGCCGGGCACAGGGACCGGGGGCATCCGGACGGCGGACCGACCGCCGAGGGCCTGAAGAAACCGGGGACCCCGCGGAGCGGGCGGAGCGGTTCTTCCGCCGCATGGTCGGGGACGCGGCGTGGGAGCGGCTGCCCGACGCCGCGAAGGCGGACCGTCGGGCCGACGGTGCCGCTCTCTCTGCCGAGATGGACGCCATCCGGGTGACCGAGGCCCCGTTCGACGTGGCAGCGCTCACCGTCCCGACCACCTACGGGCGGGGAAGCAACTCGCTCCCCCACCACCGCCAGGCGGTCGACTGGCTGGTCGCCCACACCCCGGCGGCCCGGCTCGTCGAGATCGCCGGCGCAGGCCACGGGGCCCATCTCACCCATCCGGATGCCTTTGCGGCCATGGTCCGTGAGACCGTTGCGTCCGCGGACGCCTCACCCGGGCCCGGTCCCGCCGGGCGCGAGCACCGGGGTTACGCTGACCGGGACCCGAAGGGACCGGGCGCCGACGCGAAGGGGATCCCCTCATGAGCAACGCCACGCTGCCGGCCGGAGGCGACGCCTCGACGGCCCCAGCTTCCGACATCCCCACCACGGAGCACTTCGCACACGAGGTCCGTGCCTTCCTCGACGCAAGCGCCGAGCGCCGACCGGAGGAGCGGTTCGTCTGGGGCCAGGGCTCGGACGCCGTCGGCCTCCTCCCCGAGCGCACGCCCGAGGAGGAGGCCGCCGAGCTCGAGACGGCCCGGACCTGGGCCCGCGCCGTCTTCGACGCCGGGTTCGGCTGGATCACGGGACCGGTCCGGTACGGGGGGCGGGGGCTGCCCGTCGAGTACCGGCGGATCTACCACTCGGTCGCCGCGGAGTACCGGACGCCGTCGCTGTCCGTCTTCGGCATCGGGCTCGGGATGGTCGCGCCGACCATCCTGGCCCACGCCACGGACGAGGTGAAGGAGGCCTACCTCCGGTCGTTGTACCGGGGTGACATCGTCGCCTGCCAGCTCTTCAGCGAGCCCTCCTCGGGGTCCGACCTGGCATCGCTCCAGACCCGGGCGGTCCGCGACGGCGACGAGTGGGTGATCAACGGCCAGAAGGTCTGGACGTCGGGGGCTCAGCTCTCCGACATCGGCGAGATCATCTGTCGCACCGACCCCGAGCTCCCCAAGCACCGCGGTCTCACCGGATACGTCGTCGACATGCGTGCACCCGGCGTCGAGGTTCGTCCCCTCCGCCAGATGACCGGAGGAGCCTCGTTCAACGAGGTCTTCTTCACCGATGTGCGGGTGCCGGACTCCCATCGGCTCGGTGATGTGAACGGCGGCTGGACCGTCGCTCTCACCACCCTCATGAACGAGCGCGCCGCCATCGGTGGTGGCGGGGGTGGCGTGGGACCGTCCATCACCACCCGCCTCATCGAGCTGGCCCGGGCGATGGGGCGGACCGGAGACCCACTGGTCCGCCAGCAGCTGGCCGAGATCGTGATCAACGAGCGGGTGGCCGGCTACACGAACCAGCGGGCCATGGCCAGGATCGCCGCGGGCCAGCTACCGGGGCCGGAGATGTCGCTGTCCAAGCTCTCGCTGACCGCCAACATGGTGCGCTCCAGCACAGCGCTCTCGTCGCTCCTCGGGCCGGCGCTGGTGGCCGATACCGGAGCCTGGGGCACCTTCGCCTGGTCACAGTTCCTCCTCGGCGTCCCCGGGATGCGCATCGCCGGTGGCTCGGACGAGGTCATGCGCAACATCATCGGAGAGCGGGTGCTCGGGCTACCGAAGGAGCCGGCTCCCCGCTGACCACCAAAGCAGCGGGAGTCCGCCGGAGCCGCCTATCGGAACGCGAGGTCGTCGACGAACGACCATGAGCGCCGGTGCACGGAGGTGAGACCGAAGCCGGCCAGGGCGGTGCGGTGGGTCCGGGAGGGATACCCCTTGTTCCGGTCGAAGTCGAAGGCCGGAAAGCTCGGGGAGAGCGCCCGCATCATCCGGTCCCGGGTGACCTTTGCCACGATCGACGCAGCGGCGATCGACTGGCAGGTCGCATCGCCCCGGACCACGGTCCGTACCTCCGGCCGGCCGGCAGGCACCTCCATCGCGGCGACCGGATCGGTGAGATAGTCGAAGCTCCCGTCGAGGAGCAGTACCCGGGGTGCGACCGTCAGGCCGTCGAAGGCACGCCTGGCGGCCAACCGCAGCGCCGCGGTCATGCCCAGGAGATCGCACTCCCCCGGCGACGCATGGCCGACCGACCAGTCGAGGCACCACGAGGTGACCAGGGGGAGCAGCGCCTCGCGTCGGTCCTCGGAGAGCTCCTTCGAATCGCGCACGCCGTTGGGTGCCCGCCGGTCCGGGCAGTAGACGACCACCCCGACCGAGGCCGGACCGGCCCAGGCACCCCGTCCCACCTCGTCCACCCCCGCCACCGGACCTGCGCCGTCCCGGATGAGGGCCCGCTCGAACCGTGCGTGCGGGCGGACCGGGCGCCCCCGGGCTACGGCTCCGCTCTTCCGTGCCGCGGTCACGTCCCGAAGCTACCCGCGGTCACCGGAGCCGGCCGCGGACCACCTTGCCGAGGGCATTGCGCGGCAGGGCGTCCACCGTGCGGACCAGCCGCGGGTGCTTGTAGGGGGCGAGCCGCTCCGCGCAGTAGGCGCGCAGGTCCTCGAGCGAGGGAGCTGCCCCGTCGGCCACCACCCAGGCGGTCACCAGCTCCCCCCACTCGTCGGACGGGGTGCCGGTCACCGCAACCTCGACGACCGCGGGATGGCCGAGCAGGACGTCCTCGACCTCGGTCGGGTAGACGTTGAACCCGCCCGAGATGATCAGGTCCTTCGATCGACCCCGGATGACCAGGTACCCGTCCTCGTCGGCCCCGAGGTCGCCGGTCACGAACCAGGCGGGCCCACCGTCGGGCGAGGAGCGGAACGCATCGGCGCTGGCCTGCGGCCGCTGCCAGTAGCCGTCGAAGACGTTCGGCCCCCGCACCAGGATCCCGCCGTCCGCATCGACGTCGATCTCGACCCCGGGAAGGGGGAACCCGACCGTGCCCGCCCGTCGTTCGCCGTCGTAGGGGTTCGAGGCGTTCATGAGGGTCTCGGTCATGCCGTAGCGCTCGAGGAGCACCGAGCCGACGGCCCGTGAGGCATCGGCGTGCAGCTCGGCAGAGAGGGGGGCCGAGCCGGACACGCACAGGCGCAGGCCGCGCAACCCGCCTGCTCGGCCACTCGCGACCAGCCGGTGGTACATGGTGGGCACGCCGAAGAAGAGGGTGGCGCGGTCGTCCCGGGCGGCGTCCGCCACGGCACTCGGATCGAATCCGGGCAGCAGCACCGCCGACCCGCCGGCCAACAGGGTGCCGTAGGCGCCGACGGCCAGGCCGTGGGCGTGGAAGAGCGGCAGGCAGTGCACGAGGCGGTCGTCGGGCGACCACCGCCAGGCCACCTGCAGCGCCTCCGTGGCGGCCAGCAGGTTGCGGTGGCGGAGGACCGCGCCCTTGGGCGCCCCGGTGGTCCCCGACGTGAAACAGATCAGGGCCGGGTCGTCGGGCGCGGCACGGTCCACGAACAGCGGCTCGGCGTCGGGGAGGTCGAGTGCCGGCCCGGCCACGACGAGCGGCGCCGCGACCGCACCGCGCACCCAGGCGGCCTGCTCGCTGCGCTCCACGACGGCCGCGGCCGGTCGCACGTCGGCGACGATCTGGGCGAGCTCGCGCTCCGAGTAGGCCGTGTTGGCAGGGACCACCACCAACCCGGCCCGGAGGGCACCCACATGGGCGACCAGCGCGTCGACCGAGGTGCCCGTCGACCAGACGACACGGTCCCCGGGCACGAGGCCGGCGGCCTGTAGCCTCCCCGCGGCACGGCGGGTGGCTGCGTCGAACTCCCCGGCCGAGCACCAGCGGCCGGCCTCCTTCCAGAGGGGCGCTCCGGGGTCGTCCGCCCACCGGTTGGACCAGGCCTCGAGCAGGGTACGGGACCCGGTCGGGTCGGACACCCGGTCGGCCCGGGTCCCCGTGAGATGGTCAGACCACGGACGCAGGGCACGCTCCTTGCAGGTCGGGGCGGTCGATCCGCCCGGGGGGTGCGCTCGGCACACCCGTCTTGTCGGGCTCTAGTCTTAGCTGAGGCGTCGGGCAGCGTGACCGGTCGAGGCGCACCCGCAGTGCGAGAGGAACCGCGATGGGACTCATGGACAAGGTCAAGGCACAGGCAGAGGTCGGCTTGGCGAAGGCCAACGAGGCGACCAAGGCCGGCCAGGCCAAGCTCGACCAGGCCACGGCCAAGCACAAGGCGGACGGCCTCCTCCACGACCTGGGTGCCGCGCTCTACGCCGAGCACGCCGGGCGGGGAACCGCACAGACAACCGCCGACGCCGAGCGCCTGGTGTCAGAGCTGCAGGCCTACGAGACAGAGTACGGGAACCTGACCCCGTGACCGCTGACGCCCGCGATCCGGCGCGCCGGGTCGCGATCGTCCCCCACACCCACTGGGACCGTGAGTGGTACGAGCCCTTCCAGACCTTCCGGCTCAAACTGGTCCGGTTGGTCGACGAGCTGCTCGACCTGTTGGAGCGCGACGGCACCTTCCGGCACTTCCTCCTCGACGGCCAGCTTGCGGTCCTCGACGACTATCTGGAGATCCGCCCGGAGAACGAGGCACGGGTGCGGGCCCTGGCAGCAGCCGGGCGGATCACCGTCGGGCCCTGGTACATCCTCATGGACGAGTTCCTGGTGTCCGGCGAGACCCTCGTGCGCAATCTCCAGGCCGGCATCGCACGGGGCGCCGCCTTCGGCGGGGTGATGGACGTCGGGTACCTTCCCGACATGTTCGGCCACATCGCCCAGATGCCCCAGCTGCTGCACCAGGCCGGCCTCGAGCACGCCGTGGTCTGGCGCGGGGTTCCCTCGGCCGTCGACCGGTCGGCATTCGTGTGGTCCGCACCGGACGGCTCGTCCGTTCGGGCGGAGTACCTCCCTGCCGGGTACGGCAACGGCGCGGCGCTGCCCGAAGACGCCAAGCAGCTGGTCCGGCGCCTCCGCTCGCTGGAGGAGGAGAGCGCGGCATTCGTCCGTCCCGACGAGCCGATGCTGCTCATGAACGGAACCGACCACCAGCGTGCCCAGCCGTGGCTGGGTCGGGTGGTCGCCGAGGCCAACGCACTCCAGGACGACTTCGACCTGGTCATCACCTCGCTCCCCGAGTACCTCGGCGCAGCCGGGCGGGAGGGCCTTCCCGAGTGGACCGGGGAGCTGCGATCCGGGTGGCGCTCCAACCTGCTGATGGGGGTCGCCTCCAACCGGGTCGACGTCAAGCAGGCCGCGGCGCGAGCCGAACGCTCACTCGAGCAGCTGGCCGAGCCGCTCTCGGCGCTCTTCCTGCCGGCCGAGTCCTGGCCGGGGACGGTGCTCGCGCTGGCCTGGAGGCTGATGATCCGCAACGCCGCCCATGACTCGATCTGCGCCTGCTCGGTGGACGAGGTGGTCGACGCGGTCCTCCACCGCTACGCCGAGGCCCGCCAGATCGGTGCAGGACTCGCCGAGCAGGGCCTCCACGCGCTGGCCCGGTCGATGGCCGACCCTGGTCCGGTGGTGGTCAACCCCACGGCACACGACCGCGGCGGGCTGGTCGATGTGGTGGTGCCGGCGGTGGGCGAGCCCGGCCAGGACATCCAGGTGCTCTCCGAGCGGTACGGGCTCCCCGGAAGGATGACCGTGGACGGCGAGACCGTGCGCACCATGATCGGCCTGCTCCAGGGCGCGCGGATCGACGACCAGAGCTATATCACCGACGTCTCGCTGTCCGCCGACGAGACGGGGGTCGACGTCATCCTGGCCATCGGCCCCGAGCCACGCGACGGCGTACCGGTCGAGGAGGCCAAGCGCGAGCTCTACACGCTCCTTGCCGCCCATCCCGACACCGAGGTCCGCCTCATCATCGACCAACCCCCGATCCGGCGCATCCTCGCCCGCCAGACGGTGGTGCCCGGGTTCGGATGGTCGCGGTTCGCGCCCGCGACCCTCGCCCATCCTGTACGTGCCGACGTGCTGTCCGACACCGGTATCACCTTGGACAACGGCCTGGTCACGGTCGTGGTCGATCCGGACAGTGGCACCTTCTCGATCGACGGCATCCCGGGCTACGGCAGACTGGTGGACGGCGGCGACCACGGCGACACCTACAACTACTCGCCGCCCACCCGCGACACGCTCGTCGACAGCCCCGACTCGGTCACCCTCGCCCTCGGGGAGGCCGGCCCGGTACGGGCCACGGCGGACATCACGGCCACCTACACGTGGCCCGAGCGGGTCGACGGGGCCACCCACGCCCGGACGGGGAGCCGCGCGGTCACCGTCACCACCACGGTCGAGGTGCGGGCCGACGAGGCCCTGGTCCGGGTGCGCACCCGCCTAGACAATCAGTCACGCGACCACCGGCTCCGGGTCCACCTGCCCCTGCCCGCGGCGGCGTCGGTCTCGCGGGCCGAGAGCGCCTTCACCATCGTCGAGCGGGGATTGACCGCGGAAGGCCGGGACGAGGAGTTCGGTCTGCCCACCTTCCCGTCCCGCCGGTTCGTGACCGCCGGAGGACTCACCGTGATCCACGAGGGTCTCCTCGAGTACGAGCTCGTCGACCTGGTCGGCGCGTCTGCCGGGGCAGACATGCGGGCCGGGGTCCTCGCGCTCACCCTCCTGCGGGCGACCGGCATGCTCTCCCGGCTGGGGATGTCCCTCCGGCCGCTGCCGGCCGGGCCGATGACTGCGATCGAGGGACCCCAGATGATCGGGCCGGTCGAGGTCTCCTACGCCCTGCTGGTCGGCGAAGGCGATCCCTACCGGGCCGCCGACGACATCCTGGTGCCGCTCGCGACGGCCGGGTCCTTCGGGGGCGGTGACCGGCCGGGGGAGGGCTCCGCCCTCACCGTGCGGGGCGCGGAGGTCTCCGCTCTGAAGCGGGAGGCCGGGGTCCTCGAGCTCCGGGTGTTCAACCCGGCCGACACACCGACCACGGTCGAGCTGCCGGGGCGTTCGGGGTGGCTGGTCGACCTACGTGGTCGGACCCTCGCCCCCTTCGAGGGAGAATTCCCCCTCGGTCCCCACCGTCTCGCCACGGCGCGCCTCGAGCACTGACCTCCTCGGCACCACCCGCTCGCCGCGCACGCGCAGCTCGTCGAGCTCGCGGAGCACATCGGCCAGGCGCTCCCAGCGCATCGTGCGCCGCGGGTCGGTGCCGGACTCGCTCCCTGCCCGCACCAGCTTCCACAGCTGCACCCGCCCGATGTCCTTGACCGTGCGGGGGCTCAGCGGGTGGGCGTCGATGGCGGACCCACCCTCCTGGACCATGGCGGTCCGGAACTCGTCGGAAACGAGCACGGTGCCCGGGTTGGCCACGCCGGCGAGCCGGCTGGCCATGTTCACGACCGGCCCGTAGTAGTCGCCGTCGCGGACGAGAACCGGACCCATGGCCAGGGCAACCCGCACGTCGGAGAGGAGATCGTCGTCGGCGTAGGCCTCCGCCAGGCTCAGACCGATATCGGCGGCGGCGGCGGCGGTCGGCGCGATGAACATCGCCTCGTCACCGATCATCTTGACCACGCGGCCCCCGAGGGCCACGACGGTGTCGTGCGCGAGCTCCTCGAACCGGGCGACCACCGCGGAGAGCTCGTCGTCGCCGAGGTGCTGGCTGAGCATGGTGAACCCGACCATGTCGGCGAAGCCGACCGCCATCACCGGACGGACCCCGGCGTCGTCGCGGGAGCGGTGGAGCATGGCGCGCCGGGTGGCGACCTGCAGGTGGCGGCGCCAGACGTATTCGAGCAACCGTGCCATGGCCGGGATCGAGACGTCCGCCTGACGGGCGAACTCGTCGGCGTCGAGGACGCTGTCACCGGTGCCGGGCAGGATCGGGGTGGTGCCGGGACCCGCCTCCGCCTCCGCGATCCGGGCCATCGACGAGCCGATCACCCTGGCCATCTGGACCGCACTGTCCTGGTCGATCAGACCCATCGCCACCATGCCCTGGAAGAGACCGACCGCCTCGAGGTCCATCTCGGTGAAGGCAGCGTCGTCCTCGTCCACGTCGACGAAGCCGAGCGCGCGCCAGAAGCGACGGGCGAGCTCGATGGGGATGTCGGTCCGCGCGGACACCTCGGCCTGGGTCAGACGTTCGCCGGCAGGCACGAGCATCCGGTCGACCATCAAGAGGTCGACGACATCATCGTCGACGGCGCGGTCGATCTCGGCGTCGGTGCACCCGAGATCGCGTAGGACCGCACGCACGTGGGACAAGGCCTGGATCCGGGCCTGCTGCGCCGAGGGGTCCATCACGGCCGACGAGTCGTCCGACACCTGCCCACCCTAGGCCGTCGTCCCCCGGGGGACCCGCCATCGAGTCCTGCATACACTGGCCCGGTGAGCGCCCTCGATCCCCGGTGGGGCACGTCCCTACACCTGGGGCCATGTGCGGTGTTGGTGCCGGTCAAGGCGTTCCACCACGCCAAGGGGCGTCTCGACCGCGCGCTCGGCGGGCGCGAGCGCGCAGACCTGGCCCGGGCGATGGCCGACCGGGTCCTGGACGCGGCCCGACCGTTGCCGGTGGCCGTGGTCTGCGACGACAACGACGTCGCAGACTGGGCGCGCCGGCACGGGGCGTTGGTGGTCTGGGAACCCGGGCGCGGCCTCAACGGGGCGGTCGAGGCCGGCGTCGACCGCCTGCGTGACGCCGGCGTCGTGCAGGTCACCGTCTCCCACGCCGATCTTCCCCGGGCTAGCGGTCTGGCCGCGGTGGGCGAGACGGGAAGCATCACCCTCGTCCCCGACCGGTACGGCAACGGCACCAACGTGATCGCCCTGCCGGCCGACGCAGGCTTCCAGTTCTCGTACGGTCCAGGCTCGTTCGCCCGCCACAGCGCGGAGGCCGGGCGGCTCAGGCTGCCGTTGCGGGTGCTCGACCTGCCGGACCTGGCCTGGGACGTCGACGAACCGAGGGATGTGATCCCCGTCGCGCTGCCCGGCGCGTCGCTCGGGTGACCGGGAACGGGAACGGAACCCCCGGGGAGCCGGCGGTACCGGGTCTCCCGGTCGGCGACCTGCCGGACCGGGGCCCGGTCACGGTGGACCTGCCGGTGCCGGGCCGTGCGCTCGCCATCGGGGCCCACCCGGACGACATCGAGTTCGGATGCGGGGCCACGATGGCCAAGTGGGCCGCCGCCGGCTGCCACATCCACCAGCTGATCCTCACCGAAGGGGAGCTGGGATCCGCACGCCGATCTCGAGGCGCTGGTCGCTGAGCGCATGGAGGAGTGCCGCGCCGCGGCCCGCCGCCTCGACGGGGACCGGCTGACGACGGAGGGTCCACCTCGGGAGGCCGACCGGCACCCGACGCCGCCCAGGGTGGCGTTCCTCGGGCGGATCGACGGCGAGCTCGAGAACGGGGTCGACGAGCGGCGGGCGGTGACCGCGCTCATCCGGGAGGTACGCCCCGACGTGCTCCTCGGTCACGATCCGTGGCGTCGCTACCGGCTCCATCCCGACCATCGGGCAGCCGGATTCCTCACCCTCGACGCGCTGGTCGCGGCCCGTGACCCCCACTACTTTCCCGAGCTGGACCTGGCCCCGCACCGACCCCGCTCGCTCCTCCTGTGGGAGGCCGACCTGCCCAACCACGTCGAACGTTCTGCCGGGTACGAGGGGGCCAAGATCGAGGCACTCCTCTGCCATCACAGCCAGGCGGAGACCACCCTCGGCTTCGACCCGGACGCCGACGACGCCGCCCTCGCCCGTGGACGCCAGCAATTCGGAACCCAGGTGCGCCGCCAGATGGCGGAACACGGTGCGCTGGCCGACATCCCCTCAGGTGAGGCATTCCACCGGATGGACCGTCTCTGAACGGGCGGGCGGGCGGCCGAGGAGCCGGGCCCGGACGCGTCGGTGGGGGCCCGGCCACCCCCACCGACGACGCACCAGCGGCACAGGTGCCGCTCGGAACGACTACCGGGACTTCTTGACCGTCCGCCTGGCAGCCTTGCGAGCCGGGGCCTTGCGGACCGTGCGCTTGGCGGTCTTCTTGGCCGCGGTCTTGCGGGCCGGAGCCTTCTTGACCGTGCGCTTCCGTGCCGCGGTCTTCCTGGCCGGGGCCTTCTTCTTGACCGCCCGCTTCTTGGTCGCCCGCTTGGCGGTGGTCTTCCGTGCCGCGGTCTTGCGGGCCGGAGCCCTCTTCTTGACCGTGCGCTTCCGGGCCGTCGTCTTGCGGGCCGGAGCCCTCTTGGCCGTGCGCTTCGCAGCAGTCTTCCTGGCCGCGGTCTTACGGGCCGGAGCCTTCTTGACCGTGCGCTTCGCGGTGGCCTTCTTTGCCGCGGTCTTCCTGGCCGGGGCCTTTCGGACCGCCTTCTTGGCTGCCTTCTTTACTGCCATTGACACTCCCTCCTTAGGGTTCAACGCCGATTTGAACGTCGAACCGGTGGCGAACCGGACACCTTTCGACGCAGGGATCGGTACCACTGCACCTGTCCGGGGATTTCGGCCCACCCGGGGAGCCCGCTCGGTCGGGGTGAATGTTCCAAACCCGACCACGGTGACTCTCCGGCCAGCCCGAACCTCGGTGACGATGGTTTCGAACAGCGTATCGACCACGTCTTCGGTGGTGCGTCGAGCCGACTGCGCCGACTCGCTCACCACCCTGACGAGTTGAGACCTGTTCACGACCACCTCCACTCAGTGATACGTCATCGCACACCAGCCAAATGGCTTTTTCCCCCCAGGTCAAGCATCACCGGCATCAGCGCGGTGCACGGCGGACCTGAGCGAATCGGTGTGCGACCACGCGCGCGGCAGTCGCACGCGTCCGACCTCTACGACGACCAAATGGCCCATGGACAAAAACCTGAGTGTTTGCAACGATTATTCTGCACATGCCACGACATGTCGCACTCGCGGAACAGTCACCCCGCCATCAGCAATGGCCCGAAGAGCGGCAGAGCAGAGGCTAAACACGATGGCAAACTTTTTTTCCGAATATCCCCCTCGACCACACGATCCGGTGCACCAGGTCGCGATGCGTGCGCTGGCGGACGCCGGTCACGGTGTGTACCTCGGACACGACCGAGACGGCTGGCGGCACGCCGCAGCACAACATTCGGTCATGGTGCTCGGACCACCGCGTTCGGGAAAGACCTCGTCGTTCATCATCCCCAACGTGCTCGGCGCGAACGGTCCGATCGTCTCGACGTCGACCAAACCCGACGTGCTCGACGCCACCGTCGCCGCGCGCTCCCGGCTCGGGCAGTGCCTGCTGTTCGATCCGACCGCGTCGGTGGACCGGTTCGATGGCGTCCACCGCCTCCGGTGGTCGCCGGTCCCCGCGTGCCTCTCCTGGCGGACGGCACTGGCGACAGCTCGCTCCCTGGTTTTGGTGGGATCGGCGGCCGGCGGACCGGGCGCGATCCGAGGCGATGGGTCCCACTGGACCGAGCGGGCGACAGCCCTGCTCGCGCCCCTCCTGCACGCGGCGGCGCTCGAGGGGGCGGACATGCGGACGCTGCTGACCTGGGTGGACCGACGCCAGGCGCTGCCCGCACAGCAGGTCCTCTCCTTCCAGCCGGCCGGAACCGGCGACATCCCCCGGAACCTCCTCGACGGCATCGTCACGACCGACGAACGCGAACTCAGCGGCATCTGGTCGACCGCGTCGGGCGCGCTCGGGGGCTTCCGCTCCGAGGAGGCTCTCGCCACAACCGCCGAACCGGACTTCGACCCCGACCGGTTCGTCCGCTCCGTGGACTCCCTCTACGTGGCCGCGCCAGCCCACCACCAGGCGTTGGTCGCCCCCCTCGTCGTGGGCGTGCTGGACGCGATCCGCCGCGCCGCCTACGCCCGGGCTGCCATCGGCCGGTCCGAATCGGACCCGCCGGTGCTCCTCGCCCTCGACGAGCTGGCCAACATCGCGCCCATCCCCGACCTGCCCTCCATGGTCAGCGAAGGAGGCGGACAGGGCGTGGTCACGCTCGCGTGTTTCCAGGATCTCTCCCAGGCCCGTCACCGGTGGCCCGAGGAGGCCGACGGATTCCCCTCGCTCTTCGGGACGACAGTGGTCCTCCCCGGGATCGGAGATATGCGGACGCTCGAGGCACTCTCGGTGCTGGCGGGCGAGGAGGAGCTGGTCACCCGGTCGGTCTCCTCCGGGAGAGCGCCCTCGGACCACCTGCTCACCGACCTGCTCTCCGGCGGACGACCGCAGGTGGGTGACCAGCACGGCACCCTCTGGCGCAGGCGTCTTCCTCCCGAGGTCATCACCCGCGGGGCCGACGGATACTCCCTCGCGTTCGATCACCGCAACCGGGCCGGGTGGGTGCCGCTCTCCCCGGCCCACCGTGCCGAGCCCTGGCGCACACTGCGGTCGCCAACACGGGAGCTCGACCGGACGGCGCGCACCAGGTCGGAGCCGGGGGAACCCGCCGGGCCGGTCCTCGGCCGGTGAGGATCGCCGAGCGCCGGTTGCGCCGAGAGCCCCATCACCGGACAGCGGCCCGATCCGTTCGGTCCCACCCGGAGTGCAGGTCCCGCTGTTGCTCGAGCGGGGACGGAAGCCCGCGGGAGATGTCGTCGGCGGGAGCGCCCCGCCCGAACGGGCGGTCGACCCGGGAACGCTCCACCCCGAGCCGGGCACGATCGACCACCTCCGGGTGCAGCCGGAGCGACCGTGCCACCGCCAGGGCCGACCACCGTTGCTCGGCCGGTTCGGCGACGTCGACACCGGCGGGCCGGGCCGACCCTGGCGCCACCGGTCCGGCAGCCTCGGTCAGCGCGGCGGCCATCCGGTCGACGGCGGGAGCGGGCGCGCCCTGCGGCAGGGCCTCGGTGAGCGCGGCCAACAGGTCGCGCCGGGTCACCAGAGACCGACGCGCGGCCAGCTCCTCCAGCCCCCGCCCGAGCCGAGCGTGGTCTACACGGGCATCCGGACCGTCCGGCCTCCCCCTGCCCACGACCCGGACCAGTTCGCCCAGGTCGATCCCGTGGTCGCGGGCACGCCGACGCCAATCGGCCCGCACTTCGTCGAAGGTCACCATGCCGTCCTTCTCGGGTCGGTCCACGTGGAAGGCGGCCCTCCCGAGGGACCCCGGGGCCCGGTGGACCTGCTCCTCGATGCCGGCGGCGCGCGTCGAGAAGCGCCGGCACAGCACCGGGTCGACGCCGGACACCTCGGGGCGACCCGAAGGACCGGGCACCCAGGCCGCTCCGATCCCGACCGCCAGGGCGTGGCGGAGTACAGAGTGGTAGAGGCCCTCTGCGGCACGGCGGTAGAGGAACAGGCGCCTGCTGTCGACCGTCGACCAGAGGCCGTCCACCCCCTGGGCCACGTTGGCCGCAACCAGGTGGGTGTGGAGATGGGGATCGAGGGACCGGCTCGTGCGGTGCACGAATCCGGCGGCCACCATGCCCGTCGACGCGACGCGCCGCACCCGACCGCCGGTCGTCCGCCGCACACCGAACCCCTCACGTTCGAGGTGGGCCGCAGCGGCGGACACCGCCTCGTGGTGTGCGGACCCGACCGCGGCGGCGAGCTCACGGGCGCCCAGGAGATGGAGCACGCTGACCGACTTCGGCGCACAGAACACCAGATCGAACCCTGCGACTCCCCGCGATGGCGGAACGTGCCGGAGCGGCCTGTCGCCCAACGGGTCGCGTCCCTCGAGCAGGTCACCGAACGGCGCGGCCGTGACCGGGCCCCGCAGTCCGAGCATGTCGGCGCCGCCGCCAGTCCACAGACCCGGCGACTCCCCGGCCACACCGGTTCCGTCGGCACGACCCGGCACCAGGTCTCCGACGTAGTACGCGGCCCGCCCGGCTCGCACCACCTGCATCCTCAGCACCGGGAACCGGCCACGGGAGCCGCCACGGACGGTTACCGTACCATTTCCTACCGTTTCATGCTATTTCATGACTATCCGGGGTCCCGGTAGCGGACCAGGATCCGGGACGCAGCCTCCGGAGCCAGGGACCGGAGCTCTGGTGGATCGACCACCTCGGCGCCCGGACCGAGCCGGAGCAGGAGCCGCTCGAGCCAGGCGTCCCCCCCGACGAAGACCTCCCACAGGCAGCGGCCGTGTTCCCCACCCACCTGCTCGGCCGAGGGGATGGTCTCCATCAGCCAGGTCATCGATGGCTCGAGGGAGAGGCGGACCGGTCGGCTCTCCGGGCCCGGCACGTAGGCGTCGAGGTCGGTACCGGGGGCGCTCCCGGTGCCCTCTGCGACGGCAGGGCCCCGGGCGCCGTCGTGTCCGGCAACCGGTTGCGCCGAGCGGATCCGGTCGACCCGGAACCGCCGGACGTCGCCGGCGGTCGCGCACCAGCCGTCGAGGTACCAGTGGCCCTCTGCGGCGAAGACCCGCTGCGGGGTGACCGTCCGCTGCGTCACCTGGTCGGCCGAGGCCGAGTAATAGGAGAGATCGATCCGCTCCCCCGAGACGAGCGCGTCGCGGACCGTCCCGAGGAACTCCGGCGAGTCGAGCTCGACGTCGAGTGCGGCCCCGCCGAGGGCGCGGTCGAGCTTGGCGAGGGCCCGGGACAGCGCCCCGCCCTCGTCGCTCCCGGGGACGGCCAGCAGGGCGCGGGCGGACGCGGCGAGGGCCAGTCCCTCCCGTGGGCTGAGCCGGCGCGGGCGGGCAAGGGTGGTGCCGAGCCTGGTCGAGACGGTGGTGTCGGTGACCACGATCTCGAGCAGCTGGTCCGGCGTATAGGGCGGGACGCCGCAGCACGCGGCCATCTCGAGCTCCGCCACCAGAGCGGCCGGGGCGAGGTCGAATCGCTCGGCGACCGCGTCGATGGGCGCATCCCCCTCCTGGGCGAGCCAGGCCAGGATGGCCAGCAGCCGGCGCAGCCGGCCGGCCGTGTCGGGTGGGCGGCTCACCGGGTCGCGACCCCGCCCGAGCCGGCCACTGCCTCGAGCCGTGCCACCATCGCCTCACGGATCTCGGGCGGTCGCAGCACCTCCGCATGGTCGAGCAGGTCGAGGACCCAGGAGAGGAGCGCCTCGGGGTCGGTCACCGCCAGGCGCACCTCGACCGTGCCGTCGTCCCTTCGGTCGACCACCGCATCGGGCCCGAGGGCCGCGACCACGCGTGACGACTCGGCGGCGTCGACGGCCACGTCGACCTCGACCTCGCGGCCGGCGCCGAACTGCCAGGGGTCGCGGGAGAACGCCCCCTCGAGGTCGAAATCGTCGGGCACCTGGGCCGTGGCCGGCTCCCCGATCCTCGGCGACCCCTCGATCCGGTCGACCCGGAAGGTACGGGCCTCGCCCCGGGCACGGTCCCACCCCACCGCATACCAACGGCCGCCGCGGAACCGGATCCCGGCCACGTCGACCGAGCGCGGCGTGCCCCGGTAGTCGAAGGACACCACGGCCCGCCTGCGGACCGCTTCGAACAGGATCGGCAGCCCAGGGAGGCCGTCGAAGGAGGGGAGGTCGACCAGGGGAACCGGACCGCCGTGCCGCGGCCACTCGCCGCCCATTCCCAGCTTCGAGAGGGCTTCCCTCCCGATAGGCTCGCCCAGGTGGACGCCGGCAACCGCCAGGTCGAGCGCCGCCTGCTCCTCGGGCTCCAGGTGCAGGTCGGGAAGGTAGTAGGCGTCGGGGTCGACACGGTAGCCGAGCTGGTCCTCGCCGCCGATGGATTCGATCAGGACCGGCACCCCCTCGTCGCGCAGGAGGCGCTTGTCGCGCTCGAAGGCCTGCCGGCGGGCCGCGTGACCGTCCGGGTAGCCGGGCACGCGGTCCGCGATCTCGCGCAGGCTGAGCGGGCGGGGCGTGTCCAGCAGCACCAGCAGCAGGTCGGTGACCCGTTCGAGTCGGTCGGGTTGTGCCATCCACGCCAATCTAGGACCCGCGGGAACGGGATCCGGCCGTGACCGGGACCGATCCGCTGGCCTGGCAGCCCCACGCGGCGCTCTGGGCCGTGCTTGCGGTGCTGAGTGCGGCAGTGGTGCTCGGCCACCGGCGACTGCAGCGCGGCGACGGCGGGAGTGAGGTCTGGCCGCGGGCGGACATGCTCCGCTTCGCCGGGGCGGTGGCGGTGACCGGGATCGCGCTCGGGTGGCCACTCGGCGACCTCGCCGCCCACTGGTCGCTCTCGGCACTGGTCCTCCAGCGGGTCCTGCTGGTGCTCGCGGTGGCCCCGCTCCTGCTCCGGGGCCTCCCCTACGACCTCCTCCGGTGGCTGACCAGGCCGGCGCCGGTCGACGCGACCCTCACCGGCCTCGCACGACCGCCGGTCGCGGTCGCCTTCGTGACGGTGGTCCTGGTGGGCACGATGGTCCCTGCGGCGGTGGCGCTCCAGGCGAGCTCAGCCGTCGGTCGCGGCCTGCTGGCCGCAGCGGTGATCGTGGCCGGCCTGGTGCTGTGGATCCCGGTGCTCGGCCGGGTCCCCGGCATCCGGCGCCCACGACCGGTGGTGCGGTTCGCCTACCTGGTGGCCCAGGCGGTCATCCCGGGCTTCTTGTCCTTCCTCTATATCCTCTCGACCCGGCCGCTCTACCCGGCCTTCGCCCACTCGGCGGCGGCGATCGGCCTGCGGCCGCTCAACGACCAGCAGGTGGCCGGCTTCCTCTCCAAGCTCTCGATGCTCCTGGTGCTGCTCTCGGTCGGCGCGGTGGTGCTCGCCCGGGCCCCGGACACCGACGACGAGTTCGGTCCCGAGGACCCGCTGGTCTGGGCCGACGTCGAGCGGCAGTTCGAGCGGGTCGATCGGAGGGCGGGACGGCGGAGCGACCCGGTCCCGCCGGCGCAGCCTCCGGCAGTCGACCGCCCGGCGCCGCCGGCGCCGCCGGACCGGGGGGAGTCCGAACGAGAACGGCCGGACAGCGGTCCGACAGCCACGTAGTGCTGCGTCTGCGATCACCGCGTGGCCGCGTCCGGCTCCGTACCATGGGCCGATGATCCTCGACGCCCCCGAAGCGCCGGTCATCCGCCGGCTGGTCAAAGGGAGCCTCCGCGCCGGCGTCGAAGACCTCGGGGGACGGCCGGCCATGGTGGTGCGGTCGGTCTCGACCATCCGGCGCGGTGCGCTCTCGATGGAGGACGGGGAGACCTTGCGGGCGGCGGCGGGGTCGGCTCGCTCGCTGCAGATCCCGATCGTGGTGGTCCTGGCGTCGAGCGGGGCCGACGTCCTGGAGGGTGTGGCCTCCCTGCACGGGTGGGGGCGGGCCGCCCGGTCGCTTGCCGAGTGTTCCGGGGTGGTGCCGGTGGTGATGGTGGTGACCGGGCCTGCGCTCTCCGGACCTGCCCTGCTGCTCGGGCTTGCCGACCTGGTGGTCATGACCGTCGACGCCTTCGCCTTCGTCTCGGGCCCGGCCATGGTCGAGGACTTCACCGGCATCCGCATCGGCGTCCACCAGCTCGGCGGGACGGCGATGCACGCCCGCTCGAGCGGCCTGTGCGCGATGGAGGCGGCCTCCACGGAAGACGCGCTCGACCACGTCGCCCATCTGCTCGGTCTCCTGCCCGCCCACACCGACGAGCTCCCGCCGGTGGGACCCCACGCCTCGGGTTCCGGAGCGGACGAGGAGCTGCGCACTGTCATCCCCGACCGGGCGACGAGCTCCTACGACGTCCGGCGGGTGGCGGCCGCCCTCGCCGACGATGGGGGGATCACCGAGCTCTGGACCCGGTGGTCACCGCAGCTGGTCACCGCACTGGGCCGGATCGGCGGGCGGACGGTCGGGTTCGTGGCAAACCAACCCCAGGCGCTGGCCGGCACCCTCGACATCGCCGCGTCGCAGAAGGGCGCCCGTTTCGTGCGGTTGTGCGACACTTTCAACGTCCCGCTGGTCACCCTCGTCGACACCCCCGGGTTCCTGCCAGGCAAGGACCTCGAGTGGCGGGGCATGATCCGGCACGGCGCCGAGCTCGCCTTCGCCTACGCCGAGGCAACCGTCCCCCGGGTCTGCGTGATCCTGCGCAAGGCCTTCGGCGGTGCCTACATCGTCATGGACTCGAAGGGGATGGGCAACGATGTCTGCTTCGCCTGGCCGGGCGCCGAGATCGCGGTGATGGGGGCGGTGGGCGCGGTCCAGATCCTCCACCGGGGTGCGGGGGCCGACGAGCGCGACGCTCTGCAGGCGGCCTACACCGAACGGTTCCTCACCCCCTGGCAGGCCGCCGAGCGCGGGTTCGTCGACGCGGTGATCGATCCCGCCGACACCCGGGAGGTGGTCTCAGAGACGTTGGCGGTGCTCGAGACCTCGAGGGAGCGGCTGCCGGGCCGCAAGCACACGGTGGGGCCGCTGTAGGGGTCCGGAGTCCTCTTGCTCACCGATCGATCGCTGCGAGACCGATCTGCAGGCCTGGCCGAAGATGCCGACGTCGGCGCGGCCGGGCCATGCACAGGCCAATCCGATGGCCAGGAAGGCCACCATCGGGAGCCAGTATCCCCACTCCGAGAAGCGGTGGAAGGCGAACACTGTCGCGACGACGGCGATGACCCAAGCCCCGACCAACCGCTTCCAGCTCACACAGGTGGCGGCCGTCAGGACGATCAGCGCCAACGGAGGCCCCAGATAGAAGGGATTCATCACTGATTCGAAGAAGCACCTGAGGCTGAGGGCCAACGCGCACAGCCAGAGAAGGCCGAGTTTCGAGGGGGGCCTTCGATAGGCCATATACCCGACCAGGATGGCTACGAAGACCGCAATCATCCGCACGGGTCCGGCGCCGACCGTGGTCCGTGACAGCGTGGGCGACAATACGATCCAGGGTGTCGCATGATCGAGGTATCTGGCGTTCGCTTGATGGAGTAGGACCGCTGAGGTCTGGTGCCACTGCGTCACAAGCGGAGCGCTGAGGAGCACGACCGAGGGGAGGGCTCCGTAGAGGCATAGGCGGAGGCGATGGCGGGTCGGTGTCCGCACGAATGCCAACGGGAACATGAGGATGACCAGCGGCTGGGTCGCGAGGGCTGCCCCCCACAGCCATCCCGACAGTGACCATCGACCGCGGAACATGGCCAGGAGTGCGTACAACGAGAAGGTCAGGGCCAACAGGTCCTCGGGGTGGCCCCACATGGTCACGACCTGGAAGATGACGACCGCTTCCATGACACTGAGCACGATCCGGCGAGGCCCATTCACCCCGAGCTCCTCGGCCATGGCGTCGAATGCCATCAGGCACGTCGAGCCCAACAACAGAATGGCCGGTCCGAGCAGCAACCACGAGGTGGGCTGGCTGTTGAAGATGGGGGCGTGGGATTCACCCATCCCGAGCGCCCCGCTGATCATGGCCACGGGCGCCAAGAGGACCGCGATCCCGGGGAACGTGACCAGTTGGGTGTCGACCCCATAGACGCCGCCGATGTTGCCCCAACCCACCCAATGAGCGGCGCGGAATGTGGACCAGATGTCTCCGGGGACTACCCAGTCATGCGAATGATGGACGACTGGACTCCACCACAGCGAATAGACCATGGAGACCATGATGAAGGCCACCATCACCGCCAACGGCCAACGCCGTCGTTTGAGATGGTCGACCAGCCAGGAGGCTCGGGTCACCCGGTCGGCAGGTTCTCCCGTGTCTGACGAGACCCGGTCCGAAATCGCGCCGAGCTGACGGTCGATGACACCGGCCATCTTCATCTGGATGACCGAGTGCCCAACTGCACCTTGATCGAATTCATTTCACCGACGGGTGGATGGGAGACAACCCCCACGTCAGGGGAGGCTGTCGAGTGGGACACGTTCACCCTCATACCATCGTGATGACATGGCCTCGCCTTGAGCACCGGAGTTCCCACTGCGAGCCCTCGACCTGGGCCGGACATGGAGAGTGCCCCCTCCAAAGGAGGGGGCACTCTCATCACTAGAAGTCGGAGGGTCGGCCTGGCCGGCTATCCGACGGTCTGCCTGCCTATGGAATGCTCGGGAAGGCCGTCGTGGACCACTCGTACGACGCGCCAGCTTTCACAACCGGCTGGGCGGAAGCGCAGGCTGCCGACAACGTAGCCGTGGCGATGGCGGTTCCGTTTCCCTTGATTTCGGCATAGGTCGGGCCGAGCGTGCCATCCGCGAACGCAACATTGGCGTCGGCTCCGGCTGGGCCCAGGACGGTGTTGGCTGCCACAACCGGCCCCTGCGCAGCGGCAAACGGAGCGACCGCAGCAGTCGTCGATGGGGTGTCCACGACAATCCAGCAGTTGTGGGTCTGCTGCGAGTAGTCAGTCATGACCAGAGCAGCGAAATCCGCGGTTGCAAACACCGAGATATGGTTCTGATCGCTCGATGCAGCGGCCTGGAATGTGAGGGACGGTTCAGCTGATTGCAACCCGGCAGTCAGGGTAATCAGCGGCGGATACGCCTGGCTGTTCTGCTGGTACTGAGCCTTCGCATTCAAGAGGGCGGTGTTCAGGTTGGACTGTGCGGCCCGGTCGTTTGCCGACTTCGTCACACCGAGGAAGGTCGGGATGGCGATGGCGAGCAGAATGGCCAGGATGAGCAGAACGACCATGAGTTCGATGAGGGTGAAGCCAGCGTCCTCGCCGGTCTCGCCCGCAGCGCTACGTCTGTCGTTCAGATGTCGGATTGCGGATGAAAACATGTGTTGCCTCCTGGTGAGTATGTGCTGCAATTTGATGAACACCATGATTGGTGTCCCATCCAGGTATCGGACCAGCTGATCCGTACCTTGAGAAATAGGGCTGAAGAATTTTCGGTACGGTCAGCGTCCCCTTCCGCGCCGGTGTTCGCCATCTCGGACCACCGTGCCCCGCTCCATGACAAACGGAGTTCACGCTCACAGCGGTACGGTCCGGTTGCGATTTCTACTCCGGCTACCTGGGCGCGCAGATCAGAACTCCCGGCACTCTTGCCGCGAACAGCGCTGCTGGGAGTGAATCAGCCGCCCGAGTTCGGGACCAGCTTGATGTAGTCGAACATCGGAAGGTAGAGGCAGATCACCATGGCCCCGACCATCGCGCCCATGAAAACGGTCAGCAGAGGTTCCAGAAGGGCGGTCAAGTTGTTGACGATCACCTCGACCTCCTGGTCGTAGAACTCACCGACCTTCTTGAGCATGCCGTCGAGCGCACCGGTCTGTTCACCCACCTCGATCATCTGAACGACCAAGGTCGGGATGACATCTTCGTGCTCACGCAACGGATCCGCGAGCGGGCGGCCTTCCCTCACCCCGTCCTTCGCTTGAAGCAGTACGTCGCCCACCGTGCGGTTTCCTGACACATCGGCACAGATGTCCAGGGATTCGAGGATCGGTACGCCCGAACCGATCAACGACGCCAGCGTCTGGCTCATTCTGGCCAGCGACACCTTGTGGAAGAGATTGCCGAACACCGGTGGCCTCAGGATGAGCTTGTCCCAGCGTCGGCGGCCCTCGTCAGTTGCGATCCACTTCTTGACTCCGACGATGGCCCCAACGATCACCGCGATGACCAAGAGGATCCAGGCGCTCGTGACGATGTTCGAGATCTCGATCAAAACCTGCGTCGGAAACGGCAGCTTGCCGCCCAACTGGGTGAACAGGTTCTGGAAGACGGGCACGATGAACATGATCATGGCGGCGAAGATGAACAGCATCACGCTCATCACAACCGCCGGATAGGTCATGGCCGACCGGATGGTCCGGTTGAGCTGCGCCTGCTTCTCGATCGTTTCTGCAAGACTCCCGAGAACCTCGTCGAGGGTACCGCCCACCTCACCCGCTTGCACCAGGGTGCAAAACAGGTGGGAGAACGCCTTTGGGTGCTTGGCGCAGGCAGCTGAGAGCGAAGATCCGTGTTCGACATCGAGGCGCACCTCGTTGAGGATGCGGGCAAGTTCGGTGTTCTCCACCTGCCCCGCCAGGATGCCCAGCGATCGCACCACGGAGAGTCCGGAATCGACCATCGTGGAAAGTTGCCTGGTGACAACGGCAATCTCACGTAGCTTGATCCGGTCTGACAAATACGGAATCTTGATATCTGTCTTCAGGCTCACGTTGGTCTTCGGCGTTACGGAGATGGGCATATACCCCATCTCGCGCAAGCGCCGTACGACGAGCGCGATGCTGTCGCCGTCGAGCTGTCCCTCGACGAGCCCGCCGGCCTTGTCCCGCACCTTGTACTCAAATGTCAGTGCCACAATTCCCCACTTCGTAGGTCGGTGAACCGAGTCGGTTCAATCATGTTTGTAGATGGTTTCGGAGGTCTTCCTCGTTCTGCGATCGGTCGTAGGCGATGCCCTCGGAGATCAGGCCGGCCTTGACCAGAGCTGCAAGGCCCTGATCCATGGTCTGCATGCCGAACGAGCCGCCGACCTGCATCAGGGAGTAGATCTGGTGCGTCTTGGCCTGCCGGATCAAGTTTCGTATGGCCGATGTGCACATCATGACCTCGGCGCACGGGACACGACCCGTGCCGTCCGCATTGACCACCAGCTGTTGGGTCACCACACCCTCGAGGGTCGCGGCCAGCATGACCCGGATCTGCTCCTGCTGGTTCGTCGGGAACACATCGATCATCCGGTCGATCGTCTGCGGACAATCCTGTGTATGCAGCGTGCCAAAGACCAAGTGCCCGGTCTCGGCCGCGGTGAGCGCCATCGAGATCGTCTCGAGATCGCGCAGCTCACCGACCAAGATCACGTCGGGATCCTGGCGAAGGACCCGCCTGAGTGCCTCAGCGAACGAGTCGGTGTCCTCCCCGATCTCTCGCTGAGTGATGATCGACCGCTTGTGGTTGTGAAGAAACTCGATGGGATCTTCGACGGTCACAATATGCAAGGGTTTCGTTCGGTTGATGATGTCCACCAGCGACGCGAGCGTCGTCGACTTTCCGGAGCCGGTCGGTCCGGTGACCAGCACCAGGCCGCGACGAAGGTCGGTGAAGGACTTGATCGAGTCGGGCAGCCCGAGCGTGTCGAACACCGGCATCTCGTGTGGAATCGGCCGGAGTGCCGCGGCCACGGTGCCACGCTGCAGTGCGATGTTCACCCGGAACCGTCCCACGCCGGCGATCGAGTGCGACGTGTCGAGCTCGTGCTCCTCCTCGAACCGTTCGCGCTGGGAGGCAGGAAGGATGCCGAACACCATGTCGCGTAGGACTTCGTTGTTGAGGGGCGGACACCCCTCGATCTGGCGTATGGCTCCGTGCAGCCGGATCGAGGCGGGCATGGCGGCAGTCAGGTGGAGATCGGAGGCACCGACAGTGACCGCGTACCGCAAGAGGTCGTCGATGTGGAGGGGCATCGACCCATCAGTCGCTGACGCCGGGATGCCTTCCCGAAGCATCCGGTCCGCGATGGATTGGTCGGGGGATTCCTCTGCATCGCTCGAGGTGTCCACCAACGGAGAGTCGGGTACCGAGCCGGGACCAGGTGGAGGTGGGGGGATCGGTTTCGGAGGTGCATCGGGGCGACTCGATGACGGAGCACCGAAGTAGCTCTCGACTACCACCGGATCGGCGAGCACCGGGTTGATCCGGTGGCCCACACGCGAGGCCAACGCGTCAAGGTCCTGCGGCGTCGGTGGCTCAGCAAACGCGACCGCGAGCGCGTTGCCGTCGAATTGAAGGGCGACGGCACCGTACTCCCGCGCCACATTGACCGGCATAGCCGCCGCCGCGTCCGGAGCCGGCGACATCGCGGCCAGATCGATTGCAGGAAGCTGAGCGAGATGGGCCAGGGTCCCCACGACGACACCCGGGAGCGCGAGATTCCGGCTCACGAGCAGGTACGCCAGGGTCTGACCCGTGGCTGTCGCCTCGTTGACCAACGGGCGGAGATTGCTCTCGGTGTCATACCCGGACTGGGCCAGTGCTTGGGCCAGGCGGGTCGACCACTCGGTGCGCGTCTCCTGCGTGACCGAGCTCATGCGACCACCCGCAGGACTTCCTCGAGGGTCGTCTCGCCCTCGATGGCCTTGAGCAGGCCGCTCTGGCGAAGCGTGCTCATCCCCTGGCTCACGGCAAGACGATGGATCTCTTCCACGGACCCTCCTTCGATAATCATGCGTTCGATTTCTTCTGTCATTGGGAGGAGCTCGGCAAGTGCCTTGCGCCCCCGGTAGCCGGTCTGGGAGCAGGCAGAGCAACCCACCGCTCGGTAGACCTTCGACATGCCGCCGACGTCTTCGACCTCGGCCATCGACCATCCGGCCGCTATGACGTCGGCCTCGGTGGGCTCGTACGCCTCCTTGCAGTGTGTGCAGAGTCGGCGGGCCAGGCGTTGGGCAAGCACACCCGAGAGTGAGGACGTGACCAGAAACGGCTCGATGCCCATCTCGATCAGGCGCATCGGGGTCGACGCGGCATTATTGGTGTGGAGAGTGGCCAACACCATGTGACCGGTCAGGGCGGCCTCGATCGCGATCGATGCAGTCTCCTTGTCCCGGATCTCACCGATCAGCACGATGTCCGGGTCGGACCGCAGGATGGCCCGGAGCGCTGAAGCAAAATTGAGGCCGGCCTTGAGGTTCAGTTGGACCTGGTTGATCCCCTTGAGGGGCAGTTCGACCGGGTCCTCGACGGTGATGATGTTCTTCTCGGGCGAGTTCAGTGCGGTGAGGGTCGTGTAGAGGGTGGTCGACTTGCCTGATCCGGTCGGTCCGGTCACCAGGATGGTCCCGTACGGCTTGGTATAGAGGCTTTCGTAGATAGCGAGCATCTTCTCGTCGAAGCCGAGGTCACCGAACCCGAGGACCACACTCGACTTGTCGAGCACCCGCATGACGACCTTCTCGCCGAAGATGGTGGGGAGCGTCGCCATGCGGAGATCGATCCCTTTGGCGCCGACGTTGAGGGAGATCCTCCCGTCCTGGGGGACCCGGTGCTCGGCGATGTTGAGGTCGGCCATGACCTTGAGGCGAGTGGTGACCGCCGCAGCGATGCTGCGGGGGGCAGTCGACACGTCGTGGAGGACACCGTCGATCCGGTAGCGGATCCGCAGATCGGATCCCGTGGGCTCGATGTGAATGTCCGAGGCTCGCTCGTTGAGGGCCTGAAGGACCAGGAGATTGACATAGCGGACGATCGGCGCTTCCTCGGTAATGGACTGGATGTCATCGACGCCGGAGTCCTGACGATTGGAGTCGATGCCGAGCGAGGCCTCCATGGCCATGTCGGCCGCGTCTCCCCCACTGTTGAACGCTCGGCCGATGTAGGCGCTGATCTGCGACCGGGTCGCCACGACGACAATGAAGTTGCGTCCCATGATGGTCCGCAGGTCGTCCATGGCGAACACGTCGGTTGGATTCGAGGCGGCGATGACCGGGGTGCCATTGTCGGTGGCGATCACCATCACGTTGTGGTGCCTGGCCGTCGCCTCGGGAATAGTGCCG
Source organism: uncultured Acidimicrobiaceae bacterium (assembly GCA_963753905.1). GTDB lineage: Bacteria > Actinomycetota > Acidimicrobiia > Acidimicrobiales > RAAP-2 > Bog-756. Next base: position 2,004,405 of record CAVWDZ010000001.1, read on the forward strand.
GCTTCCGCCAGGTCCACTCCGACGACGTCCAGGTCGACGAACTCGAGCCCCATTTCCTCGGCCATACCCCACATGAGGTCGGCCTCCGTGACCATCTTCTCGTTGGTCAGGATTCGGGCGATGCTCTGGCCGGTCAGATGGTGCTCTTCGAGCACCGAGCTCATGTCGTCGAGCGAGACGCGTCCACCGTCGACCAGTACCTTGGCCAGCGGAGGGAACATGGCGGTCGCGCCGTCCCCATCGAGGCTTGACCCCTCGACGTGCTGATCGTCGGGGTGAAGCTCCTGGAAGGTTGCAACAGCCTCAGCCACCAGGTCAGCGGCCTCTGTGGTGGAATCCGACGCTCCCTCGTCCGGCACTTCCTCGACCGAGAGTGCCAGCGCCTCCAACTCTCCAGCGAACGGAAGCACGTCTTCTAGCGCCTGGCCGAGAGGCGGCTCGGGTGCGTCGAACGCCGCAACAGGGTGATCCCCGCTGATCGGACCGTCGACAACGACCTCCTCCGGGAGGACCTGGCCGTCCAATAGTTCAGGCGTCGGTTCGTTGACTGCGAGATCGTGATCCAACGAAGCTGCCAATACGTCGACGGTGTCGGCAGTATCGACCTCCAATCCCGCCGGTACCATGAAACCGACTCCCGGGTCATCGGGCTCTGGAATCTCAACGAGCCCAGAAACGTCTGGGGCTGCATTCTCCTCGGGGGTCGATGCCGGGCGCCCGGCCGACGCGGACTTGCCGCTCTCCTTCCCGCCTCTCTTCCCCTTCTGGCTCCTACCCGAAGACGATGAGCGACGCGGAGCGGTTGCTTGGCCTGCGGATCCCTCTGTTGGAACGATTGGACCGTCTTCGGCATCCGGGGTGATTGCGTCAACGGCATCAGGCTCCACCCCGACTGTCTTCGACTTCGGTGGCTGCGGGGACTCCTCCTCGCTGATGGCCGCATCATCCGGGGCGATGTCCGGAGATGACACTGATCCAAGAGGATGCAACGGGGGCTCCACTTCCGCATCGATGCCACCCTCGCCGACGAGCGCCATGGGCTCACCGGCAGGCGCATCCGGATGGTCGGGCGTCAGTCCCACCGCGCGGGTGTCGTCCAATTCGGACGAAAGTCCTTCGAATCCCGAAGTACCGTTTGTCTCGCGGACCACGGATTGGTCATTCTTGCGGGAGAAAAGCTCTTCGAGGTAAGCGTCGATCTGCTCCGGAGCGGCAACAACGGAGATGAATTCGCGCCCGATCGAGGCGCGAACAGAGTCCTGCGCGGAGAGATCATCGGGATCAGACGTCGCAATGACCGGAGTTCCGAACTTCCGCTTCACCGCGACCATGTGGTAGCGCCGGGCGAGGTCGATCGGAAGGATCTCGCCCGCCGCAGGATCGACTCCGTACGTGTCGAGATCCACGAACTCGAGGTCGCGTTCGCTTGCCATCCCACGGATGGCGTCGACATCGCTCATGGGACCAACATCGGCAGACGTCGGCCCGAGATTGAATCCCAATCGGCGTCGACGGAGCGTGCCAGACCCACGGCCGTCCCCAGAGAACCCACCATGCCCCTTCCCAACCTGCCATTGGACGCTGAGGCGAGTGTCCCGAACATCACTCCTCGTGGTCATTCTCCCACCGGGAGAGCGCCGACCTCAAGGGCTCGTTCAGCCGTGCCGAAAGACACGAAAGACAGTTGGCCGCCTACCGGAGCCGGTACAGTTACCGATTCCACCGGCGAGAGGGTCACGCGTGAAGATACAGGCTCCTCCGGGCGACGGGAACGCGAACTCCCTGTTCAAAGGCAATATCAGCTCTAGGCGGGGCCATGGTGGTGCACAAACATGAGTTCGAGTGGCGTCCCCGTCGAGGCCATCTCCGTCCCACTGGCCGGAGTGGTCGGACTGTTCGTGGGCTCGTTTCTCAATGTGGTGGTCTACCGGGTCCCCATCGGCCTGTCCGTGTCGACTCCGCGTTCATTCTGCCCGAACTGCGACCGCCAACTCGCCTGGTGGGAGAATGTCCCGGTGGTCTCCTGGCTCATTCTGGAGCGCCGCTGCCACACGTGTCACCAGCCCATCTCGGCCCGATATCCCCTCGTCGAGTTATCCACAGGGGCGGCTTTCTGCCTGGTCACGTGGTCCTGGCACGGTACCTGGCTGTCCGCTGGCTACTGCGTCCTGGCGGCCACCGCAATGGCCATCTCGCTGATCGAGTTCGGGGGATCACGCTCGCCACTCTCCGTGGCGGCCGTCGGGACGCTATTGGGCGAGGCGATGATCGTCGCGGCCGCCGCTTGGCTCCAGCGATGGGCCGTGCTCGGGGGTTCGCTGGTTGGACTTGCCACAGGCGTCGCCCTCTTCAGCATCCTCCGCGCACGAGACCCCGACTGCCTCGATCCACGGGAGCACGGTCGGTCCGCGTTCCCGGTTGCCGGGTGCTGGCTCGGCGGATTGGGGTTCGTCGGCGTGATCGGCGGCGTTGCGACCTGGGCCCTCGTCACATTCGCCTGCCTAGTGGGCGTGTGGCGGACGACTCGTACATCGAAGGGTGCACATATGACCGGCGTCCGGCACGGAACCCCGCTGGTGGCGGCTATCGCCGCGGCAATGGCTGTGTCACTCATCGTGGCTGGGTGACCACCTACGATGGTTTCATGGGAAGTGTCAGGTCAGCCGACCAGGTCGTCCCTGCCGCCAGCACAGAAGGCCACCCGAAGGGCTCGAACGGTCCCGTCGTCGAGCAGCTCGTCTCCCATCGGACGGTCATTGTGGATGATCACGAGCTCCTACGCACCGGTACCCGTCGCATCCTGGAGGAGGCGAATGGGTTCACGGTGATAGGCGAGGCTGCCGACGCTGAGTCCGCCCGCAAGGTCGTGCGAGACACCCGACCCGACCTGGTGATTACCGATATTCGCCTCCCCACCACCAACGGGATCGACTTGGCCCGCGACCTGGTTACCAACCAGCCCGACCTCACGGTCATCGTCCTCAGTGCCTACGACGACGAGCACTACGTCCGAGCGGCTCTGGCTGCCGGCGTGTCGGGCTACCTGCTCAAGACCATGCCGAGCGCCGAGCTGGTTGCTGCGATCCGTGAGGCCTGCACCGGAACCTGGCCGGCCCACGACCGCACTCGTGGCAAGGGCGAGAAAGCCGGAGACAGCACCGCCAGGGAGAGCGAACAACTCCTGACGCCTCGCGAGAGCGCCGTCGTCCGACTCGTCGCACGCGGAATGACCAACAAAGCGATTGCCCGGCAACTCGAGATCAGTCCCCGGACCGTCGAAGGCCATCTCAACCACGTCTTCGAAAAGTTGGGCGTCCTCTCGCGCACCGAGCTGGTCCACTACGCCCTGGCCAATAGCGTGTTCGACCGGGAGTCCAAAGCCAAGGCGACCAGTCGGCCTGTCGGTTCGGACCTCCTTGGGTACTCCCGTGACTGAAGGATACGTCCGGCCCCGACCCACCCGTCTCCCCGGCGGAGAGCCGTGGACCGACTCGCGTTTCTGGATTCTGCAGCTCGTGATCCTGGCTCTCGTGCTCGTACGCCTCGCGTTCACAGTCGCGTTCCATCTGGATACATCCTCGCTGGTGGTCGAGTTCTCGACCCTCGTGCTGTTCGTCCTTCCGGTGGCTTACGCGTCTCTGAGCTTTGGACTCCCAGGGGCGACCATCACCGCCGGCTGGGTCACCGTCCTGTCCGTTCCCAGGTTCGCGGTGGCCGTGGGCCAGCACGATCCGACTGCCGCCTGGTCCGAGATTCTCCAGATCGTCCTGCTCGACGGGTTGGCCCTCCTCATCGGCACGCGGGTCTCGACAGAGCGCGAGGCACGCGGTCTGGCCGAGGCCGCGCAGGCCGCCCGTCTCGATGCCGAGACTCTCTACCGTGAGCTGTTCGACTCGAATCAATCTCCCATCCTCATCGTCGACTCCAGCGGTTTGGTCATCGAGGGGAACGCCTCAGCGCTGCGCGCCTTCGGAGGGATTGCCACCTCCGGCGGATCGAAGCAGCAGCAACCGGTTCGTCTTGTGGACCTGATCGGAGCGGACGCGGCCAGCCAGGTACTCACCCGACTCCTGCCGGTCGACCCGGTGCCCGGGACCACAGTGAGCGCTGGGGCGCAGGACTCCGAGATCGACGAGCGCGTTCGGCCGGTCGCATTCGAGTTCGAGGGCCGGGCCGTCCTCTACCGACTGAGCGCTACCCTCGTCAGACCAGCCGATGCCGACCGCAGGATGCAGGTCATCTTCGAGGACGTGACCGCCGAGACCCGTCGGCACGATCTCATGGAGGCCTACGCCGGCCAAGTCGTCCTCGCCCAGGAAGAGGAGCGTCGTCACCTCGCCCAGGAGATTCATGACGGCCCGCTCCAGGCCCTCATTCACATCTGCCGGCAGATTGATTTGCTGGAGGGCACCGACGGACCAGGCGTCATCGGGTCGGACGATGATCACCAGCTGAAGTCACTCCGTTCCACGGTCGAAGATACGGTGGCTGAATTGCGATCCATCGCACGTGGCCTCCGCCCATCGATCCTCGACGACTTGGGACTGGTGGCGTCGATCAACCAGATGCTTACCGATGCGACGGCGCGGCAGCAGTTTGAGAGCACCTTCGGCGTCACGGGTACGTCTCGCCGATTGTCACCCAGCGTCGAGCTCGCACTCTTCCGCATCACCCAGGAGGCGATTACCAACATCGAGCACCACGCTGCCGCGAGCCACGTCGCAGTGGGGATCGACTTCGAGGCTGAAGGACTCCATCTCTTGGTCAAGGACGATGGAGCCGGGTTCGATCAGATCCAAGATCCGAAGGCGGGGGGCCACTCGTTGGGACTCCCCGGGATGACGGAACGGGCTCATCTCATCGGTGGCACATTGGTCATCCATTCGCAGGCCGGAACGGGCACGGCGGTGGACGTCTGGGTACCCGAGGATGCCCTTCGCGCCGGCAGGTGCGGCTGAGGCGTTCCAGACACGAGAATCGACGTTCCCCGTCTCCACGTTTCAAACGCCCTTGTTATGCAGGGTATTTCACGAAATGCATTCTGGATCGGCCACAAGATGACCGGCAACTGTCACTCAACCGACATCAAAATCTGAGGGGCCTCTCGTCAATTTATGGGATACTGACGGCGTGGATGAGATCGTCATCGAGTCGTGCCACAGCACTTGGATCATCGACCGGGAGAATTCCCGCTTTCGTCGTGTGGTGAAGGCATCGCACCACACGACCAGCCCGGCCTCCACCGAATGGCAGCCCTGCTATGGAGTTGAGATCGATCCTCTTTCCGAGTCCTTCGTGGTGCTCTTGAATCCGGAGGGCACGCGACTACTGCGGAGCTGGCGCCATGTGGAGCACTGCTCGCAATGTGGTGGCGAGGCGACTTCGGAGCTGTCGCTCCGGGACCTGCGCTCCGCAGTCCGTACCTAGCGATCCAGAGCTGACGCCCACGCTCGGGGGTCCTATTGGCGTTTCACAGGTCGCTGGCGGCTCGGCCGTCCGATGGATGAGCGAAGTGCAGCCCCTGAATCCTGCCATCGGGGCCACCGCCCTTTTCGGGTCCGGCAGAACATCTTGAACCCTCTCAGTTCCCTCTTCGATCGCCTTCGCAGGTCGATGTTCGACGTGTCGGGCCCCTCAGCACCGACCACTGCGACCGCACCGTCCGAAGCATCTGCTGGACGGTTTGGGGCGGACGCCCAGAGAGAGAAGGGCACTGGCTCGGTCGAGTCAGCGGAGCCGGAACCGAGAATGGCACGTCGCGGGGCTGTTCCCCAGTCTTCGTCGAACGAACCAGCACCCGACGCGGGTGAGATCCTCGGGGCGCCCGAGGCGACGCTCCCACAGGTGAGTCAGGCCGTGGTCACCACCGATGCACAGCAGGGCGAATCCATCTCAGCCGCTCGACCGCTCAGTGAGCGCCCTATTGAAGACCTCCGGCAATCGTCCGGTCGGACGACCGATGCAGTCCCGCCGACTGGCAATACGGGGAACGCGATCGCCCGTCATCCCGCGGTGGTACCTACCGGAGCGGAACCACCGCCACCGCCACCGCCACCACCGCCACCGCCTGAGGTACCCACGCCAGTGACACCCACGGCCGTGGGACGCGCTCCAGTCGATCTGGCCGCTTCCGCGGCCATGGCCAAGGACATCCTTGCCGCAAATGAGGAACAGCCCCCGCTGCAGCCGCGTCGGGACGCCCGTCCAACCACCCTGGCCGACGGATCGGCGGCCTCAACACCCGACGTCCCTGGTGCGGAACGGTCCGGGGGCCGCGCGGACGAGGGGTTGGGGTCGGAGGCAACAGGAGATGACGCGCCGGCCACCCCCGACTTCTTCGCTTCGACCCGCGCAAAAAGGCGATTCCGCAGGGAGTAGCTAGGCCAGGGCGGTGCGATCGCCGCTCAGCGTGCCTGCTCCCTCTTCCAGATGCCGGAACTGCCGCCGGTCTTCTCCCACAACATGAGCTGCCCGACACACATCGTGCGGTCGGCGGTCTTGCACATGTCGTAAACGGTCAGTGCGGCGACGGCGCAGGCCGTCATCGCCTCCATTTCGACCCCGGTCCGGTCGACGGTCTCGACCTTCGCCTCGACCTCCACACAGTCATCGCCGATGGTGAAATCGATCTGGACAGATCCGACCAGAAGTGGGTGGCACATCGGGATCAGATCGGCCGTTCGCTTAGCAGCCTGGATGCCGGCCACCCGCGCCGCGGCCAGCACGTCACCCTTGGTGATCGCGTTATTGGCCACCTGGGCGGTGGTCTCGGGCTTCATGGTCACCCGGCAGCGGGCCAGCGCACGCCGGTGCGTGGCTTCCTTGGGGGAGACGTCGACGATGCGGTTCCCCCCGAAGGGGTCCAGGTGAGTGAGGCTGCGGTCGGTCACTGGGGGCTCCCATCGGTCACGGGCTCAGTCTACGGGAGCCCACCGTCGGGGGACGGAGTTGGCACTCTCTCGGGTAGACTGCTAGACCACCTGCGCCTCCCGCACCGGAAGGAACATCACTTGCCTACGTACGAATACCGCTGCGACAGCTGCGCCGAGAACTTCGACGCCGTCCAGGGCTTTCATGACGAACCGCTCGCCGTCTGTCCAACCTGCGGATCACCGGTCCGCAAGGTGTTCGGGAACGTCGGCATCGTGTTCAAGGGGAGCGGCTTCTACAAGACAGACAGCCGAAACGGTGCTGGGTCCAAGTCCCGAGACGGCGACTCGACGACTGCGGCAGCCGCATCGTCGGACGCTTCCACTTCGGACTCGCCCGGCTCGTCCGACAAGGGCTCTGCCGCCACTCAGCCCGATTCGGCAGGGTCGCGCGGTACATCTCCTTCCACTCCCCTCACTCCGACTCCTGCCGGAGCACCGGCCGCGAAAAGCACCTCCAAAAGCAAGGAAACCCCGTCTCCCGCACCGTGAGGTCCGCCAGGACCGCGGCGCTCGAGGGCCGCTCGCAACCCCATTCTCGCCGCGCTGAGCGCGCGAGGTACTCGCCTAAGTGACCTTGCACCCGTAGAATGGCCCCGTGGACACCATTGACCTCGACCGCCTCCTCGCCCAGCTGGCCGACCTTGACGGCTCGGATCTCCACATCAAGGCAGGGGCCCCGCCCCGCATGCGGCTTGCCGGGGCCCTGCGGATCATGGACGACGAGCCGGCCTTCACGGCCGACGAGACGCTCAAGATCGCCGAGTCGATGATGTCGCCAACCGTGCTCGCCACCTTCCGGGAGCACCACGAGGCGGACTTCGCTTACAGCGTTTCGGGGACCGGCCGATTCAGGGTGAATGCCTACTACCAGCGCTCGTCGGTGGCACTTGCAATGCGACGGGTGCGAGCCAGGCCGGCGACTGCGCCAGAGCTCGGCCTCCCGGAGGTGGTCAACCACTTGGCCGAGGAGATGCGAGGACTTGTGCTCGTGACGGGACCGACTGGATCCGGGAAGACCACGACCCTCGCGGCCATGATCGACCACGTCAACCACCTGCGGTCGTGTCATGTGGTGACCATCGAGGACCCGGTCGAGGTCCTCCACACTGATGACCTTGCGGCCATCGACCAACGGGAGATCGGATTCGACACCGACTCGTTCGCTTCAGCAATGCGGGTCGTGCTGAGGCAGGACCCCGATGTCATCCTGGTGGGAGAGATGAGAGACCAGGAGACCGTTTCTGCCGCCCTCACTGCCGCCGAGACGGGTCACCTCGTATTTTCGACACTGCACACCATCAACTCCACCGAGACCATCAACCGGATTGTCGACTTCTTCCCTCCGCATCAGCAGATCCAGGTCCGGGTCGGCCTGGCCGGTTCCCTCAAAGGGATCATCTGCCAGCGCCTGATCCCGACCGCGGACGGGAAAAACCGGGTACCGGCCCTCGAGATCATGGTGGTCAACGGCCGGATCCAACAGGCCATCATCGACCCGCTGATCACCGGCGACATCGAGGGTATCGTCGCCGACGGGGAGTACTACGGGATGATGACCTTCGACCAATCCCTGGTCGGGCTCATTGCCAGCGGAACCATCGACCTCGCTGAAGCAATGGCCACGGCATCGAACCCGCATGACCTCAAGGTGATGCTGGAGCGCCAGGGCATCGTCCAGACCGGTTCGTTCGCCAACGCATTTACCTGAGTTTTCTCCGTTGGCCGGCACTCAAGCTGGCACCCATTCTGTCCGATAGACCTCCGTAGGCCTGGGGGCACTCACAGACCCGGGCCTGAGTTTCACGATTGATTGCCGTGATGCGAGGGACCGGAGAGAACCCCATGAGAACTGTGACGCAGCGCCGCAGGACCATCCTGACCGGTGAACGTACAACTGCCCCCAATGTGGCTGCCGGAAACGGTGGTCGTCGCGCGGTGAACACTCCTGTCGCTACAGGAGGTTCCTCATGCCGCAGCTGAATCTGCCGCAGCTGAATCTGAAGCCACGCCTGATCGTCGGACTCGACATCGGCACCAGCGCCGTCCGCGCCGCAGAGCTGGACACGGGCAAGTCACGCCCGGTCCTCCTCACCTACGGGCAAGTCGGCCTACCTCCCGGCTCGCTGTTCGAGGGCGAGATCCGCGACTCCGCGGCGGTCACCGAAGCCATCACCAAGCTGTGGAAGAACGGACAGTTCTCGAGCTCGTCGGTGATCGTTGGCATCGCAGGACTCCGGGCCATCACCCGCGAGATCGACCTGCCATTCGTGTCCGACAATGAAGTGGACAGCGCAGTCCGGTTCCAGTCGGAGGAGGTCATTCCCTTCCCGCCGGATCAGACCATCCTCTCGTCGCAGGTGCTCGCCGACTACACCTCACCAGAGGGCGAAAAGATGCGCCGGGTGCTCGTCGCCGCAGCGCACGCAGACATGGTCAACGGCGTGATCGGTGCTGTCGAGCGAGCGGGACTCACAGTTGACGGAGTCGATCTGATCTCCTCTGCACTGGTGCGAGCCATCGGGGGTCACGACGGATCAGACCAGCCCGAGGCCATCGTCTCCATCGGGGCCGGTCTCACGGTTGTGGTGGTCCACCAGTCGGGACGACCCCAGTTCGTCCGCACGATCGGCTCCGGTGGCAATGCGACCACCGACGCCGTGGCGGCCGCCCTCGACCTGCCGATCGCCGATGCCGAGGCCGTCAAGCGCCGGATCGGTGAACAGGTCGCACAGATGCAGGACGCCGGGCGTGCCGCGAAGCCGAGCATGGTCGAGCTTGTCGGTGAGATCCGAAACTCGATCCAATACTTCGCCTCGCTGCCGGGCCGCCTCCCCGTCTCGCATGTCCTCGCCACAGGCGCCGGTTCAGATCTGGACGGACTCCTCCCTCTGCTCGAGGCTCAGATCCAGCTGCCGGTTCGGACGGTCTCCCCTCTCGGACGCCTGGACATCTCGCGGCTCGACCTCACCGAGGCGCAGGCCAACGAGGTCGGCCCGGTGCTCGCCGCACCGATCGGCCTCGCTCTGCCTGAGCCCGACAAGTCGGTCAAGAAGTTCAATCTGCTTCCTCCGGAGGTGGCCAGCCGAGCTCGGATGAAGCGGCTCCAGGAGCGCACCCTGGTCGGCGCAGCCGCCGCTCTGGTCGTTCTTGTTGGTTTCGGTGGTTGGAAGTTCCTCCAGGTGCACAACGCCCAGAACAACGTCAACCAGCTGAAGTCGAGCATCGCCAGGCTCAACGCTCAGGTTCCCAAATACGACCTCGTGGTGGCCGCGAACAATGCGTATACTGCCGGCCTCACCCGTCGGGCGTCCGTGCTCAGCTCAGCCGTCGACTGGCCACTTGCGCTGAGCGAGCTCATCTCCATCACTCCTGCTCACGCCGAGGTCGGGTCGTTCATCGGTACGAGCAACAATGCAGCCCCCGGTACCGGCAGCACCGCAGGCAGCGCAGCGGCACCAAGCGGGACCGCGACGACGGCTCCCTCCGGCACGACCTCGGCGGCCATCGGAACGGTCAACCTGGCGGTCAGCGGACCAGGCCCGAGCCTCTCGATCTCCGAAGCATGGATCAACGCCGTCGCCGGGTCCCTGATCTTCGCCAACCCCCTCCAGGGTGCGACGACCGCCGACGCCAACACGATCTCGTTTCCGTTCACGATCTCGGTCACCCCGGCCGCGAGCCTTGACAAGAATGCGAGCCTGAAATGAACACCGTCCGCGAGTACCGGATGCCCTTGATCATCGGTGCCGGAGCGCTCGTCGCGGTCCTGCTGCTCTGGACGATCCTGGTGGCGCCGCAGAACTCGAAACTGTCGAGCCTCAAGACACAGGAGACGCAACTCCAGAGCCAGCAGGTGGCACTTCAGGCCAAGTTGGCGTCCTTGCAGGCAGAAGGCCAGCGGCTGTCCAGCAGTTGCGCCGACTTGCAGAAGATTACCACCCAGATCCCCTCCGTCCAGACCCCGACAGATGTTGACGCGGAGGAGTCGAGTTTCGAGAGTCAGTTCAACGCGCTTGCTGGATCATCGGGAGTTGTTCTGACCCAGTTCAGCGGGTTCGCGCCGGCGACAGGAACCGCAACCTCGGCCGCGCCTGCCACTTCGGCAGCGGGCGCGTCGACAGCCGGAGGGTCCGCCGGGGTGACCGCCGTCCCGACAACCTTGTCGGTCACGGGGAACTACGGGCAGATCACCGCATTCGTCAACGGCATGGACGACTTCCCACGCCTCTTCGTGATCCAGCACTTCGCCCTCCAGTACGGGACCGCAGCTGCGTCCTCGGGCTCTACGAGTTCCGCGTCGTCAGGAGGACCGCCCCTCTGGATCGGCGGGACCCCGACAGCAGCATCAGCCGGGCCGTACAGCTTGGCCATCACCGGCTCGATCTACTACACCTCGACGCCGAACGCACTCGAAGCCTGCACGAAGGCGACCGCGGCCACCGCCTCGCTCAAGAAGCCCTGACCTCGTCTCAGAACCCCTGATCCGAAACGGAGACGAGACGGTGATCAGCGAGGTTCTGGGTCACGGACAATCCGTCGGCGCGGTATTCGCGGCCGTTACCTGCTCGACGGATTCAAGCGGCGCCCTGAACTGCACCGGTGCGTCGGCTGGGGCGTTCGCAGGTCTCGGCATCCTCCTGTTCGTCTATCTCGCGATCGTCGTGCTTGGGGTCGTGGCGTCGGTCAAGGTCGTGACCAAGGCCGGTTACTCGGGATGGTGGGTGCTCATCGCATTCGTGCCAATCGTCGGATCCATCTTCGTCCTCATCTTCGCCTTCTCGACCTGGCCCGTCACCCGCGAAGTCGAGATGCTGCGGATGCAGCTCGCCTCGGGGGGCTACGGAGGGACCGGTGGCTATGGCGGCAGACCAGGCACAGGGGGCGGAGGACCCGGACCCGGCCCGTCGGGACCCTTTCCCTGGGGACCCGCAACGTCCGGTACCGCTTCGGAAGGGCCTGCCACCACAGCAGTCGCACCGGATCCCGCCATCGACACCGAGCAAGCCCTCGGCTATGTTCCGCTCCCGACCTTCGGCCAGTACATCCGGGAGGCCACGACGCCGACCGCTCGCTCGAGCGGACTCCCCGACGCCGGCTGGTTCCCTGCTCCGGGCGGACCGCCGGGACAGGAGCGATACTGGAACGGCGCCAGCTGGACGGATCAGTACCGCTGACCGCCCCGTTGGGAGTTTTGCCGCCGCAGGTCCGCTGCCCAGTTAGATCCCGCTGATCTGCATGTCCCCGATGGCCAGGGTCTGGCCGGCGGCGATCCCCGGGAGCCACTCGACGTCCGCGCCCACCGCGAGCAGCGAGCCGAGCATCCGCTGGAGGGTCGATGCCACGGTGATCTCGCGGACCGGTTCGGCCAGCTGCCCATCGCGGATCACGAGGCCCTCGGCGCCCACCGAGAAGTCGCCGCTGATCGGGTTGACCCCCGAGTGGACCCCGGTCATCGACTGCACGAACAGGCCCTCGCCGACCGAGGCGAGCACCCCATCCTCGTCATGGCCCTCGGGGCCCGGAGCCAGGGTGAGGGCCCGACACCCCGGCGACGGGGTACCGGAGAACCCGCCGCGCACCGCCGACCCGGTCGAGACCACCCCGGCGCGCGAGGCCGAGACGGTGTCGTAGAGGAACCCCCGCAACATCCCTGCGTCGATGAGCACGTTGCGCCGGCAGGCGAGACCCTCGGCATCGTGGGCAGCCGCCCCGAAGGCACGCGGGTCGGTCGGGTCGTCGACCAGGGTCAGCCCGGCAGTGCCGACCAGCTCGCCGATCCGGCCGGCGAAGAACGAGCGACCCTTGGCCACCGCCTCGCCCGAGAGCGCAGACGAGACGATGGACAGCAGGGTCGAGGCCATGCGCCGGTCGAAGACGACGCTGTTCCGGCCCGAGGGACCCTTGGTCGCTCCCAGCATGCGGACCGCCCGGGTGACCGCATCGGTGCTCGCCGCGTCGGGATCGAGATCGCCGAACCCCCGACCGACGCTGAACCCCCCGCCGGTCTGGCTTGCTTCGCCGTCGCCGGCGATCACCCCCACCGAGAGGTACCCACTGGTCTTCCGGTTCGAGGCCCGGATCCCGGTCGTCGAGACCAGTGCCACCTCGACCGCGGCGTCTCCGTAGTCGGCCGCGTCCACCTGACGGATACGGGGGTCGGCTCCCCTCGCCTGCGCCTCGAGAGCAAGAGCAAGCTCCACCTTCCGTCCGGTCGCTACGGCGGCCAGCCCGTCGTCCCAGAGGTCGACCTGCACCGCGTCCACCCCGTCGGGCGTGGCCAGCCGCACGTGCTCGTCGGGCGTGGCGAAGGCGGCGTTGTCCCGTGCCTCGTCCAGCGTCTCCCCGAGGACCGACTCGTCGAGGGAGCCGGCCCAGGCGAACCCGAGGCGGTGATCGGCGATCACACGGATGCCGATGCCGGCGGAGGTCGCCGAGGTGAGCGACTCGACCTCACCGGCGTAGGCCCGGACCTCGGTCTCCGTGCCCCGCGCCACATAGACCTCGACATCCTCGCCCGAGCGTGCCCACCCTGCGACCCGCTCGGCGAGCCCAACCAGCTCCCCCGCGTCGCGGGCGGTGTCCGGCCGGTCGGTCCCCGTCCGTTCGGTGCTCGTGCTCGTCGTCGTGCTCACTCCGCCGTCCCCCCGATGGTCACGCCGGTGAGGCGCATCGTGGCCTGGCCGCAGCCGACCGGCACGCTCTGGCCGTCCTTGCCACAAGTCCCCGGCGTCATCGAGAAGTCGGTGCCCACCGCGTCGATCCGCTTGAGGATCTCGGGCCCGTTTCCGATGAGGTTGGCGTCGCGGAGGGGCTCGGTGATCCGGCCTCCTTCGATGAGGTAGGCCTCGGTCGTCCCGAAGACGAAGTCCCCGGTCGTGGTGTTGACCTGCCCTCCGCCGAGCCGGGCCACGTAGACCCCGCGCGGTGTCTGGGCCACGATCTCGTCGGCATCCTCCCCGCCGGGCAGGAGGAAGGTATTGGTCATCCGGACCATCGGCAGGTGCTGGTAGCTCTGGCGCCGACCGTTGCCCGACGAGACCCGACCCTCCTTTCGGGCCCGCAGGTAGTCCCACAGATAGTCGGTGAGCACCCCCTGTTCGATGAGGACGTTGCGCTGGGCGGGCCGGCCTTCGTCGTCCACCGCGTACGTCCCCCACTCCGAACCGACGGTGCCGTCGTCGATGAGGGTGACCAGCGGACTGGCCACCTGTTTGCCGACCATTCCGGTGTAGACCGAGGCGTCCTTGACGATGTGATCGGCTTCGAGGCCATGGCCGCAGGCCTCGTGGAAGAGGATGCCACCGCTCCCGCCGGCCAGGACCACTGGCAGCTCCCCCGAGGGGGCCGGGCGGGCGGAGAGCTTGGCGAGGGCGCGCCGCGCGGCCATCTGGGCGAGCTCCTCGACCGAGACTTCGTCGAACAGCTCGAACCCGAGAGTCCGGGCGGACGTCTCGAACCCGGTCTGGAGGCCGGTGTCGCCGACCGCCACACACGAGACGGAGAAGCGGGTCCGTACCTGCTCGTCCCGCGCGACGAGACCGTCGGAGTTGGCCACCAACACCTGACGCCGTGAGGACCCACACCCTGCCTGCACCTGGGAGACGGCGTCTCCGGCGGCACGGGCTGCCTCGTCGGCCCGTGTGAGCAGCTCGAGCGCCTCGGCCTTCGAGCCGGTCGTCGGTTCCCTCCGGTCACCGCGGTCGGCAGGTCCCGACTCTCGTAGCGGCCCGACCGCCACGGTCGTGGTCCCGCCGACGCCGCCCCGGGCGACCGCCGAAGCGGCTTCGGCCGCACGCAGCAGGCCGGGCTCGCTCAGATCGGCCGTATGGGCGAATCCGGTGGTCTCTCCCGAGACGACCCGGATGCCGGCGCCGCGCTCACGTCCCGAGGAGAGCTCTTCGACCCGTCCGTCGTCCAGCATGGCCGACGAGGTCGACCGATCCTCGGCGAACACCTCGGCGAACTCGCCGCCGTTGCGGAGCGCCTCGGACAGCACCCGCTCCAGGACAGGGGATTCGATCACTGCAGCCTCCTCGCATCACCGGGCGTCGCCAGGTGGCCGACGTCAGCTGTGTCACGTATCGTACCGGCGTGGCTCCACGCACCGGTCTCTCGGCCCGCATCGAGCTCGAGGTCACCGGGGCGGACACCGCCGAGGCGTTCCGCACGGGCTCGGTGCCGGTCCTGGCCACCCCGCGTCTGATCGCGCTCTGCGAGGAGGCCAGCTGCCTGGCCATCGAAGGACACCTGCCCGAGCGCGGCACCTCGGTGGCCAAGCGGCTCCAGTTCGACCATCTGGTACCGGTCGGCATCGGCGGGAAGGTGTCAGCCGAGGCCACGCTCGACCGGATCGAAGGACGACGGCTGGTGTTCACCCTCTCGGTCTCCGAGGAGTCCGGCCTGGTGGCCGCGGGCAAGCTGATCCGGGTCATCGTCGACCGGGACACGTTCCTCTCCAACGTCCGCTGACCAGTCAGTCCGCCCCAGCTGGCCGGCCCAGACCGACGACGACACGGATCGATGGTTCTCGTTCCGTTCGGTAGCGCACTGGTAGCCTGACGCCATACAGACCCGCTCGGACATGATCCTCGGCACCATCGACAGCCCGGCTGACCTGAGGGCACTCACCCCGGACCAGTTGAGCCAGCTCGCGGGCGAGATCCGGGGGTTCATCGTCGACACCGTGACCGCCACCGGTGGCCACCTGGGCTCCAATCTCGGCGTCGTGGAGCTGACCCTCGCGCTCCATCGCACCTTCGACTCGCCGCGGGACGCGCTGCTCTGGGACACCGGCCACCAGGCCTACGTCCACAAGCTCGTCACCGGTCGGCGCGACGGCTTCACCCACCTCCGCCAGGAGGACGGGCTCTCCGGTTACCCGAATCGCACCGAATCGGAGCACGACTGGGTCGAGAACAGCCACGCCTCTGCGGTCCTCAGCTACGCCCATGGGTTGGCCAGCGCCTTCGAGCTCCAGGGGAGCGACCGGCGGGTCGTCGCAGTGGTCGGCGACGGCGCGCTCACCGGCGGCATGGCCTACGAGGCGCTCAACAATCTGGGCCATTCCGGCAAGCGGGTCGTGATCGTGCTCAACGACAACGGCCGTTCGTACGCACCCACCGTGTCCCGGCTCTCGCTCAGCCTGACCCACCTCCGGCTCAGCCCGGCCTATGTGCAGGCCCGCCAGCGCATCCGCCATCTGCTCCGTGAGCTCCCCGGGGTCGGTGACCTCGCCTACTCGAGCGTCCACGGTCTCACCAGTGCGCTGCGCGAAGTCGTCACACCCCACACCTTCTTCGAGGCCCTCGGCATCCGATACGCGGGGCCCATCGACGGTCATGACATCGCAGGTGTCGAGCAGGCCTTGGCCAATGCAACCGAGTGGCCCGGGCCGATCGTCGTCCACGTCCTGACCCAGAAAGGCCGCGGCTACGCCCCGGCCGAGGAAGACGACGTGCAGCGCCTGCACGACTTCAAGGTGATGACCGCCCCGGTGGTCCCTGCCGAAAGCGACAGGTCGGGTCTGCCGGCCCAGGGTGGGATCCCGGGGCTGCGCGCCGACGTGCCGGTGACCACATATACCGACGCGTTCTCCCGGGCCCTGCTCGTCCACGCCGAGGCCGATCCGCGCATCGTCGCCATCACCGCGGCGATGCCCGGCCCGACCGGGTTGCTCCCCTTCGAGGCCCGGTTCCCGGACCGGTTCATGGACGTAGGCATCGCCGAGCAGCACGCGGTGACTGCGTCAGCAGGCTTGGCCATGGCCGGCATGCGTCCGGTGGTGGCTGTCTACTCCACCTTCTTCAGCCGCGCCTTCGACCAGGCCAATCTCGATGTCGCGCTGCACAAGGTGCCGGTGGTCCTCGTCCTCGACCGTGCCGGCATCACCGGAGACGACGGCCCGAGCCACCACGGAGTGCTGGACCTCGCCCTCAGCCTCTCGATCCCCGGCATGACCGTGTTCGCCCCGTCCTGCGCTCCCGAAGTCGAAGCCATGCTGGCCACCGCACTCACCCTCGACGGGCCGTCGGTGATCCGCTTCCCGAAGACGCCGGCTCCGGCGGTCCGCCCCGATGCCGTCGGGTCCGGGTTCGAAGCCCGACTGGTTCGCGACGGTGACGGATCGGTCTGCATCCTCGCGGTGGGCAAGATGGTCGCGGCCGCCGAGGAGGCCGCCGACCGGCTGGCGCGCGAGGGCATCGAGGTGACCATCTGGGACCCGCGGGTCATCTCCCACCCCGACTCCGACATGCTGGCCGACGCCGGTCGGCACGCCATGGTCGTCACCGTGGAGGACGGGGTCCGCTACGGCGGGGCGGGGATGTTCCTGGCCGACGCCCTCCAGCACGCGCTCCCCCTCGGGACGATGCCCCCGGTCGTGGTTCGCGGCATCCCCCGATCCTTCCTGGCCCAGGGCAAGCCGGACCGGATCCTGGCGCGCCTCGGACTCGACGCGGAAGGGATCGCCCGGACCGTCCGCGACTCGCTGGGCGCCCTGACCGAGGGCGGGCACGGCCCGATCTGAGAGGTACGCGTCGGGTCGCCCGGTGGTTGCCGCCCCAATCGAAACGTGTTCTACTGACTGCCCGATGACCACCTTCAACCTCGCCGACCTCTTCGAGGCGTCCGTCGATGCCTACGGTGACCGGGAGTACCTGCTGGCCGCCGGAGAACGCCGCACCTATGCCCAGATGGAGGAGCGGGCCAACCGGCTGGCACACTTCCTGGCCTCCCGGGGGATCGGGACCGGCGACCACGTCGGCATCTACTCGCTCAACAGCGTCGAGTGGGTCGAGGCTGCCTGGGCCGTCTTCAAGTTGCGGGCGGTCTGGATCAACATCAACTACCGCTACGTGAAAGAGGAGCTCCGCTACCTCTTCACCAACGCCGACCTCGTGGCACTGGTCCACCAGGCGGAGTTCTCCCCCCAGGTCACAGAGCTCCTGCCCGGCCTCCCCGACCTCCGGCTGGTGA
This sequence comes from uncultured Acidimicrobiaceae bacterium, assembly GCA_963753905.1. GTDB lineage: Bacteria > Actinomycetota > Acidimicrobiia > Acidimicrobiales > RAAP-2 > Bog-756. Next base: position 2,022,311 of record CAVWDZ010000001.1, read on the forward strand.
TCGGCATCGACGACGGATCGGGGGTGCCCCTCGGCGAGGGGACCGTTCCCTACGAGGAGGCCCTCTCCGAGGGTGGCCCGGAACGGGACTTCGGCCCCCGATCGAACGACGACTACTACATCCTCTACACCGGGGGGACCACCGGCATGCCCAAGGGCGTGGTCTGGCGCCACGAGGACGTCTTCTACGCCCTCGGTGGAGGACTCGATCCGTCCAGCAACACGCGGATCCAGCGGCCCGAGGAGATGGTCGAGAAGGGCCGGGCCGGGCCGGTGACCCTGTTGCCCATCGCCCCGCTCATGCACGGAGCGACCCAGTGGTCGGTCATGGGCCAGAGCTTCGTCGGTAACCGCACCATCCTGGTCCCGAAGTTCGAACCCCACGAGGTGTGGCGGCTCGTCGAGACGGAGCGGGCCAACTCGGTGATGATCACAGGCGACGCGATGGGCAAGCCACTCATCGAGGCCCTCGATGATCCGGCTCACTCCTACGACCTCTCCTCCCTCCTGGCCGTCACCTCGTCAGCCGCCCTCTTCTCGGCGCCGGTCAAGGACGAGTTCTTCCGCCACCTGCCCAACATCGTCATCGTCGACGCAGTCGGGTCGTCCGAATCGGGCAACAACGGCATGTCCACCGTGACCAAGGGGGGCACGGCCATGAAGAGCGGGCCCACGATCAGCATCCTCGGGGAGACGGTCGTCTTCGATGAGGACCTGGTTCGCGTCGTTCCCGGTTCGGGCACGATCGGCAAGATCGCCCGCTCGGGGGACATCCCGGTCGGCTACTACAACGACCCGGTCAAAACGGCCGAAGTGTTCGTCACGGTCGACGGCACCCGGTACGTGATGCCCGGCGACTTCGCCACGGTCGAGGCGGACGGCAGCGTCACCCTGCTCGGACGGGGTTCGGTCTCCATCAATTCGGGCGGCGAGAAGATCTTCCCCGAGGAGGTCGAGTCGGCGGTGCGGTCCCACCCGGACGTCTTCGACGCCATCGTGGTCGGCGCGCCCGACGACCGTTGGGGACAGCGGGTGGCCGCCATCATCCAGCCCCGGCCCGGCCGCCACCCGACGCTCGAGGAGATCCAGAACCACTGCCGGGAGGCCATCGCCGGGTACAAGGTCCCCCGCCAGCTCCACGTGGTCGAAGCCATGGTGCGCTCGCCGAGCGGGAAGCCGGACTACCGGTGGGCCGCGGGCGTTGTTGGCGAGACTCCCGAGGAGACCGACAGCGGAGGCGCCCGGACGGCAACCGGGAGCTGACCGGAGGTGCCGATCGACCTGCGCGCCCTGCTGGTCCCGTCGCAGTGCGCCGTCCTGACCATGGAGATCCAGCGCGGGGTGATCGGCGACCTCACCTCCTTCCCCGAGCTGGCCGCCGAGGCCGACCGGGTCGGGGTCGTGCCCCACACCGCCCGGGTGCTCGGCGCGGCCAGGGCCGCAGGGGTGCCGGTCATCCACTGCACGGCCGAGTTCCGCGCCGACCGGGCCGGGTCCACGGTCAACTGCCAGCTCATCGCGGCCATGGTCCGCAACCCCGACCACCTGCTGTCCGGCACGCCGGCAACCGAGCTCGTCCACGAGCTCGGCCCGGACCCGGGTGACCTGGTGTGTGCACGCCTCCACGGGGTCTCGCCCTTCACCGGCACCGCACTGGACACGTTGCTCCGCAGCCTCGGGGCACGCACCGTGGTGGCGACGGGGATCTCGGTCAACCTCGGCGTGCTGGGCCTCGCCATCGAGGCCTGCAACCTCGGCTACCAGGTGGTGGTGCCGCGGGACGCGGTGGCCGGCATCCCGACCGACTACGCGGACGCCCTCTTGGACAACACCTTCCCGCTCATCGCGACGCTGACCACCACCGACGAGGTCGTCGCGGCCTGGGCAGCCGACGGGTGAGCGGCCGAGCCGGCCGGGTGCGCGTCTAGAGCTTCCGGGTGCCGTCCATCTGGATCATGGCGCCGACCGGCAGGCCGGAGACCCGGAGATCGGGCACCGGCTCGGAGAATTCGGGGTACTTGCGCACCGCGGTCGCCCGGTAGTGGGTCGTCGAGTGGACGTCGTCCTTGTCGAACTCGGGGATGACCTTGCTGCCGAAGACCTCGAGCATCTCGAGAGCTTCCTCGTGTTCGAGGGAGTCGCTGGGGAGCCCGAAGACGACCTGGTCGCAGCCGACCTCCTCGTACCGGGCCAGTTGCTCGGCGACCTCGTCCGGACCGCCGCACAACAGCCACCCCTCCGCGATCAGCTGGTCCAGAGCGGCTTCGTCATCGGGCGGGGGGATCGACTCTGGCCAGGTCGGCGCGTAGTCGGGCTTGGGCATCGTGTCGTGGTACAAGCAGACCAGCGAGTAGAGGTAGCCCCGGTAGAGGCGAAGGGCTGCCGCGCGGGCCCGATCCCGGTCGGTCATGCAGATGACCGCGTTGGTGAGCATGACGTTGTCGTTCTTGAACTCGCCGATCGGGTCGGCGCACGCCGCGACCCCCTCCTTGTAGGCGGCGATCCGCCCCTTCAACCCGAAGACCGGCTCGAAATTGAAGGCGATGGCACCGATGCCCATCTCTCCGGCCTGGGTGAACGTAGTCGGGTTGCCACAGGCGACCCAGATCGGCGGGTGACCCTTGCCGTACGGCTTGGGAAGGACGTTGTGGGGATACGGCACGGTGAAGCTGGTTCCCTCGTAGCTGTAGTCCCGCTCGGCCCACATCCGCGGGATCTGGCGGATGACCTCGTTCCACTCGGCTTTGGTGGAGTCCTTGTCCAAGATGTTGAACGAGGCGAGCTCGTGGCTGCCTGCCCCACGGCCGGTTCCCCATTCGAACCGGTTCTGAGTGACGTGGTCCATCATCGCGGCGCGTTCGGCGTAGCGGACCGGGTGTTCCTTGCGCGGGCTCAGGCTGGTGATTCCCGTCCCGAGGTGGATCCGGTTGGTCTTGGCCGCCACATAGCCCATGACGATCTCAGGGGCCGACAGGTGCGAGTACTCGGTGAGGCCGTGGTGCTCGCCGAACCAGGCGTACTTCCAGTTGCACTGATCGGCCCTGATCGCGTACTCCATCTCGCGCTCGAGCATCCGGTGCTCGGCGTCGGTGTCGCGGGAAGCGGGCCCCGGCAGATAGCCGTTGAGAAACACTCCGAACTCCATGGCGGGGCTCCTCTCGTGCCTCGGGTGGACCGGCTGCCACCGTAACAGGGCACTTTGGGAATTGCAACGTGTTCCATATTTGTGCCTGGGTCCCCACTCCGACCGACCGCGTCCCGCCCGCCCAGGCCGTACTCTGGTCGGCCCATGGCCACTGCCGATCCTGTCTTCACGATCGAACGACTGGTCCGCGACCGCGCCGGCGACCACAGGTGCGGCCTGGTCTTCGCCGACCGCACCTGGACCCACGACGAGGTGGTCCGGGCACAGGCTGAACGGGCCGCCCTGCTCCTCTCGCTGCGGCGCCCCGGGCCGTTCCACTTGGCCCTGCTGCTCGACAACGTTCCCGAGTACATCTTCTGGATGGGCGGGGCGGCGCTGGTCGGTGCCGTGGTCGTCGGCGGGAACCCCACCCACCGGGGCGACGAACTGGCGCGGGACCTCTCACATACCGAGTGCCAGCTCCTGGTGACCGACTCCGACCACCGGTCGCTGGTGGAGGGGCACGACCTCGGGCCCGCTCTCCCCGCCGACCGGATCCTGGTCATCGACGACCCTTCGGGTGACCTGGTCGACGGAGGGTCCTCCCCCTACGGCGCGCTCCTGGGCAGCGTGTCGGGCGCCGCGCTGCCCGAGCCTGGCCGGTCGGGGGTGACCGAGGAGTCCCTCGGCTATCTCCTGTTCACCTCGGGGACGTCCGGCGCACCCAAGGCCTGCCTGTGCAGCCAGGGCCGGCTCGCCCGGATCGGCTCCACCGTCGCCCAGATGTTCGAGCTCACCGCCGACGACGTCTGCTACCTCGCGATGCCGCTGTTCCACTCGAACGCGCTGATGGCCGGTTGGGCCCCGGCCCTCGCCGCCGGGGCGACCGCCGCACTCCGCGAGCGGTTCAGCGCGTCCCAGTTCCTGCCCGACGTGCGTCGCTACGGGGTGACCTACTTCAACTACGTCGGGAAGCCGCTCTCCTACGTCCTGGCCACACCCGTTCGTCCCGACGACGCCGACAACCCGCTCCGACGCTGCTTCGGCAACGAAGCGGCCGAGGCCGACGTGGCCAGGTTCGCCGATCGCTTCGGCTGCACCGTGCAGGACGCCTACGGGTCCACCGAAGGCGGGGCGGCTGTGCAACGCACACCGGACACCCCGCGCGGCGCCCTCGGGCGGGCCCTGCCGGGTCTGCTCATCATGAACCCTGAGACCGGTGAGGAGTGCCCCAGAGCCGAGTTCGACGAGAACGGGCGGCTGCTCAACGCCGAGGAGGCCATCGGCGAGATGGTCAGCCAGACCGGGGCCGCGGGCTTCGAGGGGTACTGGCGCAACAGCGAAGCGCACAGCGCCCGGATCAAGAACGGCTGGTACTGGACCGGGGACCTGGCCTACCGCGACGCCGACGACTTCTTCTATTTCGGGGGTCGCGACTACGACTGGCTGCGCGTCGACGGTGAGAACTTCGCCTCCGCACCGGTGGAGGGGATCCTCCAACGCCACCCCGACGTGCTCCTGGCCTCGGTTTACGCCGTCCCGGACACCGTGGTCGGGGATCAGGTGATGGCCACCCTCCTCCTCCGTCCGGAACGCAGGTTCGACGCGGACGGGTTCGCCGGGTTCCTCGCCGGCGAGTCGGATCTCGGCACCAAGTGGGCGCCGCGGTACGTCCGGATCGCCGACGAGCTCCCGACCACCGCGACCTCCAAGGTCCTCAAGCGGGTGCTCCGCAACGAGGGGTGGCACTGCGACGATCCGGTGTGGTGGCAACCGACCAGGGGTACTCCGTACCGTCTCATGGTGCCGGCCGATGTCGACGAGCTCGACCGGGTCATCGCCGGACGCTGAAGAGCCAGTCGGGCCGGCGATCGACCCCGAGCTACCCGACCGACGGTCCCGGCTCAGCGGTCGACGCCGAGGATGAGCCCGCTGGTCGGGACCCCGGTTCCGGCGGTGACCAGCACGTGCTCGACGTCGGGTACCTGGTTGGTCGAGTCCCCCCGCACCTGGCGCACACCCTCGGCGATCCCGTTCATCCCGTGCAGGTACGCCTCTCCGAGCTGACCCCCGTGGGTGTTGACGGGGAGGCCGCCGCCGAGCTCGATGTTGCCGTCCCGCACGAAGTCCTTCGCCTCGCCCTTGGTACAGAAGCCGAGTGCCTCGAGCTGGTACAGGACGTAGGGGGTGAAGTGGTCGTAGATCACCGCCGTCTGGATGTCGGCCGGCGAGAGCTTCGACGTCGCCCAGAGCTGGCGGGCCACCGCGACCATCTCCCCGAGCTCGCAGAGATCGTCGTAGTAGTACGACGTCATCATCTCCTGTCCCGGGCCGGCCCCCTGGGCCGCGGCCCGGATCACCGCCGGCGGGCGCAGGAGGTCGCGGGCCCGCTCCAGCGACGTGACCACCAGCGCCTGGCCGCCGTCGGTCTCCTGGCAGCAGTCGAGGAGGTGCAGCGGCTCGACGATCCAACGCGAGTTCTGATGGTCCTCGAGGGTGATCGGCTGCTTGTAGAACCACGCTTTGGGGTTGGTGGCCGCGTGGCGACGGTCGGCGACCGCCACCCGGCCGAGATCCTCCGAAGTGGCACCGGTCACATGGAGGTACCGCTGCGCGGCCATGGCAACCCACTGGGCCGGGGTGAGCAACCCCTGCGGCGCGTACCAGGCGAAATTGGCCGTCTCCGCGTTGGGTGCCGGCGGGCGGCCCTGCACCCCGGCGCCGAAGCGGTTCCCCGAACGCTCGTTGAAGGCCCGGTAGCAGACGACGACGTCGGCGACCCCGGCATCGACGGCCATGGCCGCCTGCTGGATGGTCCCGGCCCCGGCACCACCGCCGTAGTGGACGCGGCTGAAGAACGAGAGCTCCCCCATGCCGAGGCTGCGCGCGATCTCGATCTCGGGATTGGTGTCGGCACTGAAGGTGACCAGCCCGTCGACATCGGCCGGCTCGAGACCGCAGTCACGGAGGGCCAGGTCCACGGCCTCGACCGCCAGTCGCAGCTCGCTCCGTCCGGACTCCTTGGAGAACTCGGTCGCGCCGATGCCGACGATCGCCGTCCTGTCGGTGAAGCTGTGGTCGGTGCCGCTCACCGGGCACCCCCGGCGGGGAGGAGCAGCCGGACGGTGCCGGTCACGTGGTCGCCCAGACTGTTGGCACCGCGGAGGGTGATCTCGACTGCACCCCGCCCCTCTGCGTCGGCCGCGTCGTCCTTCGCAGTGACCGAACCGGTCAGCGTCATCGTGTCGTCCGGGTAGTTGGGGGCACCCAGGCGGATACCCACGTCCGTCAACACGGCGCCCGGGCCTGCCCAGTCGGTCACGTAGCGGCCGACCAGCCCGTTGGTCGAGAGGATGTTCATGAAGATGTCCTTCGACCCCCGCTCGACTGCCAGGACCGGGTCGTGATGGACGTCCTGGTAATCGCGCGACGCAAGGGCGGTGGACACGATGAGGGTGCGGGTGAGCGGGACGACGAGCTCAGGGAGGGCATCGCCGACCGCCACCTCGTCGAGACGGCGGGTGGTCGGGCGGAAGCCGGTTGCCCGGGTCGCCGCCGTCACGCCGGGACCCGGTCGGACGGCGCGAGGTCGGAGACCACCTGGCGCCCGAGTCGGGCCAGCTGGGCACTCGGGGCGCCGAGCATGAGCGCGAGCTGCTTACCCCAGAGGAAGTAGCGGTGGATCGGATAGGAGATGTCCGCCCCCATGCCCCCGTGGAGATGCTGGGTGGCGAAGACCACCCGCTGACCGGCGTCGGCCGCGAACCACGCGGCGACGCTCACCGCGCGGTCGGCGTCCAGGCCGTGGTCGAGGCGCCAGGCGGCCTGCCAGGTCGTGACCCTGACTGCCTCAGTGTCGATGGCCGCATCGGCGGCCCTCAGCATCGTCCCCTGGAAGGTGGAGAGGGGCCGTCCGAACTGCTCACGGGTGTTCAGGTATGCAGCCGTCTGGGCCACGGCGGCCTCGGCCACCCCGAGCTGGAGCGCGCACAACCCCGTCCAGGCCCGGTCGAGCATCCATGCCACGACCGCCCCGCCGCGTCCCGGGTCCCCGTGGGCCAGGAGGTCGTCCCCGACGACGACCACGTCCTCGAGGTGAAGATGCGGATGGACCTCTCGGTTGGTGGTGAGCGCCCGCTCGATGCGCACCCCGGGCGCGGAGGGATCGAGCGCGGCGACCACCACGCCGTCGTCGGTGGCGACGGGCACGAGCACACGGTCGGCCACGTGGGCGTACGGGACGGCGAACGCGGTCCCGCGGAGCCGCAGACCTCCATCGGCGTCGCGTTCGGCCTGGACGGAGGGCCGACCGGGTCCGCCGACCGCCACGTCGGCCGCCACGTCGGCCAGTGCGGCGGTCAGGACGGCGGTTCCGGCGATCGTCCCGGGCAGGAGGGCGGCCTGCAGACGCTCCGAGCCGAACTCGGCGACCGGGAGCCCGCCGAGGACCAGGGTCGCCCAGAGCGGCACCGGCGCAACCACCCGGCCCTGGGCCTCGAGGAGCAGCGCCAGTTCCACGAGTCCGTAGCCGCCCCCACCGTGGACGGTGGGAAGGGCGAGTCCGAGCAGCCCGGCCTTGGCCAGCTCCGCCCAGAGGTCGCGGTCGACGCGGTCAACGGTCGACTCGACCTCCTGGACCCGCTCGGGCGTGACCAGCCCGGAGAAGATGCGTGCGGCGGCCTCTGCTGCCGCGGTCTGCACATCGTCGAAGGTGAAGTCCATCAGCTCGTCCTCGTCTCGTCGTCGGGTCCCGCGTCGCTCACGCCCCCTGCCGGGTGGAAGACCGGGAGGGTCAGGTCGTCGTCGAAGTCCTCGAATGCGGCCTCGACCGCCATGCCGATGGCGGCTGTCTCGCGGGTGATGCCGGACATGTTGGCCACGAGGCGGGTGCCCTCTTCGAGCTCGACCAGGGCGACGACCAGCGGATAGTCGAATGCCGGCACCTGGGGGTAGTGGTTGACCACGAAGCTGTAGATGGTGCCCCGTCCCGAGGCTTCGAGTGCGTCCCACTCGAAGGAGCGACAACGGGCACAGGATGGCCGCGGCGGATGGCGCAGCGTGCCGCAGGCCGTACAGCGCTGGATGAGGAGCTGGTGCCGCTTGGCTCCCTCGAAGAAGAAGGCGTTGTCCTGGGTGAGCGCGGGCCGGGGCCGTAACGGTCGTTCGACGGCCGTCTCGGCGGGGCGCGCGGTGCCGGTGCCTGGCTTGAACTTGAGGACCCGGAACCGCATCGTGGCGACCAGTTCGCCCCGCTGGTCCCGGTACTCGAGACGGTTGGTGATGAAATGACCGAGACCGAGCCCGGTCTTCTTCTCCCCCGACACCGAGTCGATGATCGAAGAGACCTCGAGGTGGTCCCCGGGGACGAGTGGCCGCTCGTAGTGCTGGTCACAGTTGGTGGCCACCACTGAGGTGAACCCGGCCTCGTCGAGCAGCGCCGACAGTTGCTCGCTCGGCGAGTCGGACGGAGCCCTGCCGGCGGCACGGGACTCGTCGGATTGCTGGCTCGCCCGCAGACCCCGCATCGTCCAGGCCTGGAGCATCGTCGGCGGGGCGATGACCCCGGGGAAGCCTGCCTCCTTCGCCGCGATGTCGTCGACGTAGACCGGATTGACATCTCCGGTGGCCTCGACCCAGTGGCGGATCATGGCCTGGTTGACCGGGTCCTGGCCCCGCATGGGCGGACCGGACGACTTGCCGACGAAGGACTGGAGGCGCTCGTCCAGCGAGACGGCACCGCTCATCGTGCGGCACGCTTCATGCCGAGGCCTGCGGTGGCCAGGATCTCGCGCTGGACCTCGTTGACACCCCCGCCGAAGGTGTTGATCTGGGACTGGCGGCCGGCCCGTTCGAGATCGCCGCGCAGCACTGCGCCCGGTGAGCCAGGGCTCAGGTATCCACCGGCACCCACGATGCCGAGCAGTGTGCGGTAGACCTCGACGGTCGACTCGGTGCCGAAGACCTTGACCGCCGAGGAGTCGGCCGGCCCGAGGGTCCCGTCGCCGACGGCTGCGGCCATCCGCCAAGTCAGAAGCTTCTGGGCGTCGAGGAGCGCGTAGGTCTTGGCCAGGTCCTCCTGGATCCAGCCGACCTCGGTGAGGCCCTGTTCGTCGACCCAGGCCGCCACCTCGTCCCAGAGCCGGAAGGCCAGCGCTCCGACGGCTGCCAGGCCGACCCGCTCGTGATTGAGCTGGCCGGTGATGAGGCGCCACCCGCCGTGGAGTTCCCCCACCAGAGCCTCACGGGGAACCCGGACGTCCTCGTAGTACGAGGCGGTGGTGGCCACGCCGCCGACCGTGACGATCGGGGTGCAGGAGAAACCGGGCGTCGCCGTGGGCACCAGAAAGATCGAGATGCCCTTGTGCTTGGGGGCGTCAGGTTCGGTCCGGCACGCCAACCAGATGTAGTCGGCCTGGTCGGCGCCGCTGGTGAAGACCTTGTTGCCGTTGATCAGCCACTCGTCCCCGTCGAGGACGGCCCGCGTTCGCAACGAGGCGAGATCGGTGCCCGCACCGGGCTCGGTGTACCCGATGGCACAGCTGATCTCGCCGGCCAGGATGCCGGGGAGGAAGAACTTCTTCTGGTCTTCCGTCCCGTGGTTGATGAGCATGGGGCCGACAGTGCTCAGGGTCACGAAGGGAAAGGGCGCACGAGCCCGCTGCACCTCGGTGAAGAAGATGAACTGGTCGGTCGCCGGCCTTCCCTGTCCCCCGTACTCCCGCGGCCAACCGATGCCCAGCCATCCGTCGTGTCCCATCTGGCGCACCAGCCTGCGGAAGGTGGCCGCCCCCTCCGACTCGGTGTCGATCGCTTCGCGCACCTCGGGGGTGAGCAACCTGGCGAAGTAGTCCCGTAGTTCCGCCCGGAGCTCGAGTTGCTCAGGTGTCTCCTCGAGGTACATGACCTGTTCCCTCCACTCTCTGCCGGCTGGATCTGCTGCGTCTGGCGTCGGCCGACAGCGGGCCGGCACTACCCGGACGAGGGCGGGAAGGCGCCGGGCGAGCGGGGTCCGACCGGACGTGCCGGTCCACGTGGACCCCCGACCCCCGGCACGTTCGAGCCATCTTTCGGAGCGCCACCGGGTCCCGATCGATCTGAGGCCCGGCGCAGCTGTCCTATGATAACTGATACACGTTCTAGAAACGCAGTTGCCATCCCGGGTGCGGCGACCGGCCACCGGCCGGCGACCGCCTGCAGGGATGAGCTCGGCCTCAGGGGGACCACATGGAACTGGGCGACATCGACCTGGGGGATCCAGGCAATTTCGTGGATGGTGTCCCGTATGAGTGGTTCGCCTACCTGCGCCACGAGGCGCCGGTCTTCTGGCACCCGGACCCGACGGGGTTCGCCGATGGCTTCTGGTCGGTCACCCGCTTCGCCGACTGCATCGGGGTCAACCGGGACTTCGAGCACTTCTCCTCGTCGCGCTCGGCCACGCTCTTCCACGACTTCGACGAGGAAATGCTCACGCAGCAGCGCATGATGATGCTCAACATGGACCCGCCCATGCACACCCGCTACCGGCGACTGGTCAACAAGGGCTTCACCCCTCGGATGATCCGCGACCTCGAGGCGAAGGTGGTGGAGTCGGCGGACGGGATCCTCGACTCCGTCTGCGAAGGAGGATCGGCCGATTTCGTCGAACAGATCTCGGCCGAGCTGCCGCTCCAGGTGATCGCCGACCTGATGGGCGTGCCTCAGGAAGACCGTCACCTGGTCTTCAACTGGTCCAACCGGATGATCGGCGCCGAGGATCCCGAGTACCAGGTCAGCGCCGAAGAGAGCGGTCAAGCAGCCATGGAGATCTACGCCTACGCCGACGAGCTCTGCGAGAAGAAGCGGCTCGATCCACACGCCGACCTGTTGAGCGTCCTGACCCAGGCCGAGATCGACGGTGACCGCCTCTCCCAGCTCGAGCTCGATTTGTTCTTCCTGTTGCTCTCGGTCGCCGGCAACGAGACGACCCGCAACCTCATCTCGGGGGCGATGGTCGCCTTCTTCGACAATCCCGACCAGTGGGAGCGCCTCCGGGCCGACCGATCGCTGCTCCCGTCGGCCATCGAGGAGATGTTGCGCTACGTCTCGCCGGTGATGCACTTCCGACGCCAGGCCACCTCCGACCTGATCATCGGGGATCAGAAAGTGAAGGAGGGTGACAAGGTCGTCTTCTGGCACATCTCGGCCAACCGCGACGAGTCGGTCTTCCGCGACCCGGACAGGTTCGACATCGGGCGCGCCCCCAACAATCACATGGCCTTCGGCGGCGGCGGCCCCCATTTCTGCCTCGGGGCGAATCTGGCCCGGATGGAGATCCGGGTGATGTTCGACCGGCTGCTCGACCGGCTGCCCGACATCCATCTCAACGGAGACGTGCAGCGACTCCGCTCCAACTTCATCAACGGGGTCAAGCACATCCCGGTGAGCTTCACTCCCTCTGCCCCGGTCTGCCGCTAGCCCCGACCGCCGCGCCGGTCCATCCCAGAAAGCACAAGAGAGCCGAGCCCATGCGATTCCACCAGGCGGTCCAGTTCCTTCCCGTAGAGGAGGCCCGGGCGCTGGTCGTCGCATCCGATCAGCTCGGGTACTCGGGGGCCTATTTCTCCGACCACCTGTTCAACCCGCGGGTGCTCGCCTCCCGGTACACCTACTCCACCGCCCCCGACGGATCGCCGTTCTGGGAGAAGGAGACTGCCTGGCCCGACGTGATGTGCCTGATCTCGTGGCTGGCCGCGCAGACCACGACGCTCACCTTCACCACGGGCGTCTACATCGCGCCGGTGCGGGACCTGATCACCGTGGCCAAGTCGGTCGGCACGACCGCCGTCCTCTCGGACAACCGGGTGCGCCTCGGGGTGGGCGTCGGCTGGTGCAAGGAGGAATACCTCCAGACCGGGCAGGACTTCCACAATCGGGGCAAGCGACTCGACGACATGATCCCTGCACTCCGTGCCCTTTGGAAGGGGGGGTGGGTCGAGTACCACGGCACCCACTACGACGTTCCCGAGTGCCAGATGAACCCGGCACCGACCGAGCCGGTGCCCATCATCTGCGGAGGCGACTCGGAAGCTGCCCTCCGTCGTGCCGTGACCCTCTGCGACGGGTGGGTCAATACCGGTGCCGTGGGTCCGGAGGAGGCCTTCGACCAGGTCCGCAGGGTCCAGGATGCGCTGCAGGCCGCCGGGCGGGCGCGTGATCCCTTCGCAATCTACGTCGCAGTCAAAGCCTTCCCCGACCTCGAGCTCTACCGGCGGCTCGAGGAGGCAGGCGTCACCGACCTGCTGTGCGCGCCCTGGATGGGCGTGGAGGTCACGGATGGTGACACCCCCGAATCGGTCAGGGCCGCACGGCTCGGTCTCTGCGAGCAGTTCGCCGAGCACATCATCGCCAAGATGGGTTGAGGCCGAGGCGAGTGGCCGAGGCGAGTGGCCGAGGCGTTGCCGTTGGCAGGTGTCAGCGCTCTAAGTGGCGGCCCCGGAGCAGCCGGTGGCGGAACCGATGCTCAACGGGGCCGCCGAGTGGTTAGTTTACCGTTCGGTAACTATTAGTAGCGCATGGCCTCTCCGCCTGGAATTTCTGAGATTTGGTGTAAGGCATATACTTACGTGACGCTTTTCCACAGGCGGACTCAGCGCCAACATCGTTACAGACGACGGACGTTCAGCCCCTGGGGACGGGAAACGTCAAGTGGAGAACCCCAGTGGCGGCAGCCCACTCTCCCCTCCCGAGCCGACGCCACCTCGCCACTAGGGTCGGGACATCACGCGCCAGGGAGGAACCATGAAGGACCTCAAGATCGGACTGCAACTCGGCTACTGGGGATCGGGCCCGCCTGCCAACGCGCCCACGCTGGTAGCCGAGGCCGAGCGCCTCGGCTACGACTCGATCTGGACAGCCGAGGCCTACGGGTCCGACGCGCTCACGCCGCTCGCCTGGTGGGGTTCGCGCACCGAGCGGGTCCGGCTCGGCACCGCCCTCTGCCAGCTCTCCGCCCGGACGCCGACCGCCATGGGCATGGCCGCCATGACCATGGACCACCTCTCGGGGGGCCGGTTCGTCCTCGGGCTGGGTGTGTCCGGTCCGCAAGTGGTCGAGGGTTGGTACGGACAGTCGTTCGAGAAGCCGCTCGCGCGGACGCGGGAGTACGTGGGCATCGTTCGCCAGGTGGTTGCCCGGGAGCAGCCCGTGTCCAGTGGCGGGCCCCATTACCCGCTCCCCCACCCGGCTGGGTTGGGTCTGGGCAAGCCACTCAAGTCGATCGTGCACCCGCTGCGTAACGAGATCCCAGTCGTCCTCGGTGCCGAGGGCCCCAAGAACATCGCCTTGGCCGCAGAGATCGCTGAGGGCTGGTTCCCCATCTTCTTCTCTCCGAGCGCGGTCATGGCCTACGAGCCGTCGCTGGCCGAGGGGTTCGCCCGCCCCGGCGCGCGTCACACGCGCGACGACTTCGAGGTCATCGCGTTCGCGGCGACCTTGCTGTCGGACGACATCGAGTCAGCCGCGGACAGCATGCGTCCATACCTCGCCCTCTATATCGGGGGCATGGGAGCCAAATCGATGAACTTCCACTTCGACGTCTTCGCCCGCATGGGCTACGAGGCCGAGGCGACCAAGATCCAGGAGCTCTACCTCGAGGGACGCAAGGATGAGGCGGCCGCGGCCGTCCCGACGAAGCTCATCGAGGACACCGCCCTCATCGGTCCCAAGGAGAAGATCCGGGACGACATCGAACGGTGGCGCGAATCGATCGCCACCACCCTGCTGGTTTCGGGCGACGTCAAGACGCTGCAGTTGATCGCCGAGCTGGCGCTGTAGCCGGATCAGAGGGCGATCACGAAGTCAAGCTCGAACCTCGTGAATCACAAAGGGCAGCGGAGTTACCAGCCCTTACCTGCGGGGGATTCGCCTCACAGGTTCGACGATCCCTAGACCTGAGGCGCGAGCTCGCCGAAACCCTTGCTGTCGGCCCAACGCCGTACCATAAGGCGCTGACCAGGATTCATGAGCCTCGCGAGTTCAGGTCGTCGGTTGGGAGCTGTATCCGAGAAGTCCCAGGCCGCTTGACTTGTACGCTAAATCGGCGTACACATGTCTCCATGAAGACCTCTGCAGGATCCCACACCGGCAAAACTGAACGTCTCGCCGTCCGACTCACAAGGAGCCAGGATCAGGTGGTTCGACGTGCAGCGGAGGCCCGAGGCGAGCAGCTATCCGAGTATGTCGTCCGTCATGTGGTTGAGGCTGCCGAGGCAGACCTAGCTGACCGCCGCATATTCATCCTCGAGGACGCAGCCTGGGTCGAATTGCAAGCCCGACTCTCAGCGCCGCCCGTTTTCAAGCCCCGTCTCTCTCAGTTGCTGCAGAAACCTTCCGTATCCGAGGAGTGAAGTATTCACCGCCTGTCATACTCACACCTGAACACGTCGTTACAGGATTCACGTGTGGGAAGCCGGCGTTGGACAGTTGGATCGCCGAACGGGCAAAGGCGAATCAAGGATCCGGGACGAGCCGAACTTGGGTTGTCGCTAGTGATTCCGGGGCGGTAGTCGGGTACTACGCATCGGCCGCAGGTTCTCTCATCCGACAGCACGCAACGCCAAAGGTACGGCGCAATCAGCCCGAAGAAATCCCAGCGATCCTGCTCGCCCGACTTGCTGTGGATGAAAAGCATCAAGGAGCTGGACTCGGACCGGCCCTCCTCAAGCACTTCATTTTGAAGAGCATCGAGGTGTCGGCAATGATCGGAGTTCGTCTTCTATTGGTTCACGCGATGGATGAAGAAGCTCGCGACTTCTACCTGCATTTCGACTTCGAGCCATCGCCCGTGGATGATCTCACCCTGATGCTTCTGCTTTCAGACGTAATCGGATCGTAGCCAAGGGCGGCAAGACGTAACCTCAAGCGGATCCAACCGTGGGGACAACCTGAGATCTCCCAAGAGGGACCGCCTGCGCCGAGTGGCGGGTTGATGGATGTCACTCCCGCCAGAAAGGACCGCGCCTGGTAGCACGCTGCGCTCATGGGTGAGACGACGGGCGGCGGCTGAGCGACCGGTATAGCTCCCAGGTGCTCGGGTGCACCGACTCGAGCGGCTCGATCTCGTCTGCCACCACCCGGACCAACTCCGCCATCACCGATTCGACCCCGCGGGAATTCCCGGCGAGATCGGCCCCGCGCATCAACATCCGGTAGAGGCGCTCGTCATAGGGACTCACCAGCAGTCCGCGCCTTGCCGCCCACTCGGCACCTCTGGCGTCTCCAGCCCTGAGGTACGACCCTGCCAGTCGGCCACTGAGGTCGACGACGGTCGATTCGATCGCCGGAGCGATGCCGTCGAGAATCGACCAGTCCGAGGAGCGGAGCCCTTCGAACGGTCGGCCCCGTACGATCTCGAGGGCGGACCGCCAGCTGCCTGGGTCTTCAAGCTCCGCCAGAACGACGAACCGGTCCCAATCGGTGGCCACCGTCGGTGCCAGTGCCAGCCGCCCGTGACTCCGTGGGAGGTGATCGAATCCATCCCGCGACGTCCCGAGCGAGCGACGGGCAACCGACGCCGTGGAATGGAGGCTGGACGGAGCCATGACGCGATCCGGCCAGAGCGCGGTCGCCCACGCGTCGTTCGAGGCTCCCTGAGGGTGCATCGCCAGATAGACGACGAGTTCCATCGCCCAAGCCCTTGTGAACTCCCGAGCTGCGCCACGTACCTCCACGGGGCCCAACACGGCAACCTCGACCTCGGGAGTTGCCGAGCCGATCTGGGCGAGCGGGACGACCTTGCCGTTGTGGAACTCGGCGGGACCACTGTTGGCAACCGTCACAACCACGTTGGAGCCTCCCACCGGTGCGCTCGCGTATGCCGGCGTGGCCTCGACGTTCCTGCCGACTCGCACGGCACGGTCGTCTCCCATTGGACGGGAGCCGACCGGGGAACACGCATCGATCCGCTCGGAAGCGTCGAGTAGCGCGACGACGTCGGTCAATTCGTGTGCAGTCGACCGCTGAGGAGTCACGATCGTCCCGAGGACCTCGAGTGACGGATCGTCTCCTCCGGTCTCCACTCGTAGGTCGTAGAGGGCCTCGACCCCCTCGCAGAAGGCCAGCACCGCAGTTCCGCTTCGGCCATCGCCACTCCTGAACAACAACTCGGCGGCACCTTCGGCCGGCACCGTCGGTCCGCACAGGACGACCAAGGGATCCCACGAGCCAGCCCGGTCCCGGCCGCGAGCCTCGACGAAGGACGTCTCACGATGGCGTTCGAGGAGGATCGACCCTGAGAGCTGGCGCCGCGCGAGCTCCTCTGCAACGCTGCCCGGGTCGTTCACAGAGGACACCCGCGCGAACCGGGCGAGCTCGGCACCGAAGCCCACGAGCACCAGATCGAACCCGAGAGACCAGCGCGAGGTCGCGAGCTCGAGGGCAAGAAGACGGGCGATCCCGTCGCGCACCTCGGGATCTCCTCGGACCACGACGGAACCCATGCCCTCGAGATGCGCGAAGGCGATCTCGTCCTCGTTGCGACCGACCGAGACCAGAGTCGGAAGCGGAAAGGCCCGTGTCCGTTCTCCGCTCCGGGAGTGGGGCGATCGCGCATGCGATGGTTCGGTCGATCCGTACTGCTGGTGTCTCCGGATCGAGGGTGAACTCGTCCGGCAGGTACGTCGGCAGATCTCCCGGATCGAGCACCAACCGAACCTCTTGACCCGAGATGACAATGCCCGTGATCCGGGGAACCCGTCCGGCTCCTCCGGGTGACGAACGCAGGTAGAGACGGACTGCAGCGTCCACCGAGTGGAGCACCTCCCGTCCGTCACCGGATCTCAGGCGACCTTCGACGTGACGCAGCTCGGGATCCGGGAGCTTCATCGATCCACCGGTCGGGCGGTGGCGCTGCTGAACCCTCCGAAATCGATCGACGAGGTCGGCAAGCCCCACTCCGACGATACCGGCGCCGAACGGTGGGAATGGCGGGTCCTGGTGCACTCCCTTCGAGCCGGCGACAGCACGCTCGAGACCCGCGGGCGGACCTCCCGATACGGGGAGCGTGAGGATCCATCCCGGCTTGACCCAGTGGTCGCCGGTCAGCTGCGAGCCGTCCCGCTGACGGACCCCGTAATTGAGCTCCGCTATCTCCCTCCACCGCCGGGCAGATCCCAGGCGCTGCTCGGCGATGGACCAGAGCGTCTCACGGTGTTCGACCACGTGCATTGCCGCCAGCGTCTCCTGACCGTCCCGAGCGATGTCTGCGTTCGGTTTCATCGGAAGGTCGGTCAGCCTGGTCACCGCCGGCACGTCCCGAGCGGTGCTCGACGTGGGTGACACGGCGAACCGTTCCTCTGCATCGATGGCGGGAACCGGCAGCGGTTCGATCGCAACCGGCTCGTGCCGGCACAGCCCGTCGTCCAGACTGACCTGCTCGTCGGGGGTGACGAGGCCGTCGGTGCTGACCAGGCCGTCGGGGGTGACCAGGTAGAGGGTTCCGATCGGATGGCGATCGCCGACGACGCTCAACGCAGAGGGGCTGGTGCCGGCGACATCCAGAGCGCGACCCGATGGATCGAAGGGTTGGTGTGCCTGGCGGCCAATGAACGAAAGAGCCAGGGCGGTGCCGACCAGACATGCGGCCACGGACTGGAGCGTGCGACTGGCCGGCAGCCGAGTCGGCGATCGGCCCAGCAACCAGGAACGGACCTCGACTACCACGCATATGGTCATCCACATCCAGAGGACCCACGCCATGAGCAGTGCAACCCGGACGAGCCAGTGGGAAACGACGGGGATGTCATTCCCGTGACCGGTGATCGCCGATCGTCCTGGGCCATCCCCTACCAGGTGGGTGAACGGGGAGCCGCCAACCGACACCAGCCAGAAGGGGACACCGACGACCAGTCCGATGAGCACCACCGAAGCCAGTGCACCCCACAGGGCGCGGTGCCGTCCCGAAGTTGTCTGCACGATGCCTGGACTCACTGGGTCCCCACCGTTACGCCTTCGAGGTCGAACGACGAAGCCGTCGCCGAGACAGGGAGTGATCGGATACCCACGATCCCGAGGATGGCTGTCGGCACCCGATAACGGATCCGCACGGTGACCACGCCGTTTGCGACCGTGGCCGTTCCCGGATGACCAGCAGCAGCGGCAAACCCTTCTGCGACGGCTACGGCTGCCTGGTTGTCAAGCTGTACGGCTCCATCGCGCAATGCCTCGACGGAGAGCGCTCCAGCTCCCGCCCGCGCCGCCTGCTCGGCCTCGGTCTCCGCAGACTGGTGGGCCAGGAGTGCCGAACCCCCATCCACGACGAGTCCGAGCAAGGCCATGAGGGCGACGAGGAGGAGCACGGCGAACGCGGTGATCGCGCCGCCATCAGAGCGTGCGGGCTGACGAATCGCCGGCTGGACGGTCACCGGAGTCGAGGTCACTGGGTGGCACGGTAGGGATCGAGCGGGGCGGTGGCCGAGGCCTGGACGCTCGTGCTGCCGGGCAGACCGCGAAGCCCGAGATCCGAGAGCAGGACCTGGCAGGTCACCCGGACGGTCACGTAGCCGCCAGGGAAGAAATGGCTGGTGTCCGTCGCAACGGCCACGTGCACACAGGTGTGCTCGGACCCGATCAGCCCGATGGCGGCATTGGCCGGAGCACCCCACTGGGCCGCGGCGGCGTTCGGAAGGACCGCCGCTGCTTCGGCTCCGGCTCGCGCCGCCTCCGCTACCTGTTGGCGGGCTTGCGAGATTCTCCCGAAGACGAGGGAGAGAAGCGCGACGATCAGGAGCACGGGGGTGATGACGACCAGTTCGACCGTCACGCTGCCGCCCTCCTCCGTGCGCCGGACGCTCCTCACTCCGACCCCCGGAACTCCTGGATCGGGCCGACCACCGTCGCGGACACCGGGAACGAGAGACCGGGGAGAATCGACCTGGCATGCCCCCTGACTCCCAGTTGTTCGATGTCGCCGGGCAATACCGCGACGACGACCGAGGCACCTGAGACACCCGAGTTGGGTCCTTGGGCCACCGACTCGGCAGCCGAGACACCCGCCGCAGGCCCGCCTCCGATCGACCGTGCCGCCCGGTCGCCCTCTGAGGCCGCCAGCTGGACCACCTGGGCCGCGTGGGCCCACAAGGCGAGCTGGACCGCCACCAGGAGGAGCACCATCACCACGGGGACCACCAGGACGATCTCCACGAGCGAGGAGCCACGATCGCCAGGCGCCATCCTCAGTTCAGATTGATCGAGTTCGCCTTGGCGGTGACCTTGGCGACGATGATGGCTCCGACGGCGATGGCCAATGCCGCGAAGATCGCGGTCAGGATCACCTTCTCGACGACGGAGCCGGAGTCGTCCCGGCCCCCCGCGACTCCAACGCGGGCCCGGACATAGGCCACCAGAACGGCAATCTGCATGGACATGACGGCTACTCCTTTTCGGTGCTGTGGTGGACTGGCGAAGGGCGATCGTGGGTGGGCGAAGCGTGGTGGGCATCAGATCCCCCCCAGGATCCTCTCCACGGCGGGATACCCGATGAAGAGGAGGAATCCAAGGAGCAGGAGCGCCCCGGGTAAGAAGAGCCGCTCGGTCACGGCGTTGGCAGCCGATTCGGCTTCGGCCTGCTCGTGGCGGCGCAGCGAGGCAGCACGCGCGCTGAGGGACTGGCGGATCCTCGTCCCCTCCGTCCCGGCCAGCTGCACCATCGCAGACAGCTCGACCAATTCCTGGACGTCCAGCTCGACTCCCAGCCCGGCCAGAGCGGTCCACGGTGAGGTTCCAGCGTCGCGTGCGGTCAGCAGCACCCTCGCCATCCGCTGCGCCGCCCAGTCCGGACTCACCTGAGTAGCGGCGTGAAGGGCACCCTCGACGCCGACCCCTCCGGCGAGGCCCAGAACGACCAGATCGACAAACGAGCCGACCACCACCCGGAAGTGCCCTCGTCGCTCATTGGCCACGCGGAACAGTGCACCCACGGGAAGTCCGACTGCGAGCGCCACCGACACGGCGACCAGCAGGAGAGGAACCATGAGGGGTAACGACAGACCAACTGCCTGACAACCGAGCCAGAGCAGCGGGGGCAGCAGCAGTGCCGCGGCCCCGAGCACGAGTATCCGGGTGGCAAGCAGGTCCGGAGCCACGTCGGTGATGGCCAATGCAGCCCGGAGCGAGACTGCCCGCGGATGTCCGTGCCACCTGCTGCGCTCAGCCCATGCCGTGGTCTCTGCGCCCAGCCTGCGAACGATCGTCCAGGTCCCCGCCGTTGGCGACGGGCCGTCCGGCCCTCGTTGCCACGTCGCAAAGACGGCGTCGAGGGACGGGGTGGCCGAACGCAATCCGTAGGCGATCCCGAGGCAACCGATACCAGTCACCAGGCCGAGTACGACCACCACTGTCATCGGACGGCCACCGCGCGGCCCAGGAGCCTGACCGGCGCAGGTGGTCGCGCCAGCGTGACCATGAGGCTGAGACCGGAGGCATAGAGCGCGCCGACTCCAAGCAGGATGATCTGTCCCGACGACGAGTCGAAGGGGGCGAGGTATGGTCGGGCCAGGAGCGCGAGGCCCGCGGCAAAGGCGACCGAGAACACGATCACGGTGCGTACACCACTTCGCACAGACGCCCTGCTGGTCTCCACCCGCAGCTGGAGGGCGACCTCCTCCCGAGTGGACTCCGCCAACGCACCAAGGAGGTCGGCGAGCTTCTGGGCGCGGGCTGAAAAAGCCAGGAGCAGGGCACAGACGACCCGGTCGGCGCAGGGGTCACCGACGTCCTCTGCGAACTGGAGCAACGCCGCACGCGGATGGACGTTGCCTTGGAGTCGCGTTGCCAGCCGCTCAGCCGCAGGACGGATCGGAGGGGGGCTGAGCCCGGCCGTGGCGATGATGGCCTGGCTGAGTCCTGCAGAGGCCGCCAGTGTCCCCTGGAGCATCTCGGTCCAGGTCGCGACGGCTTCGGTCTTGGCGAGCGACGGCGCCACCGACATCCGACCGAGCAGTCGGGGAAGCCCGTATCCGGCCAGCCCAATGATCGGAAGCGCCGCCGGCCAACCAGTCACAAGAGCCCCGGCCACGCCAAGCCCGGCGGCAAGCACCACATGGACGGCACGGTCTCCGGCCAGTCGCCTCGTGACGGGGGTCGGTTCGCCGACCCGTGATGCGAAGGGTGTCGGATCCAGTGGCTGCTCCGGGCCCCGTCGACTCCCGCCTCGCCTGGTGAGCAGCACTGCGACCAGGCCCGCGATGCCCAGTCCCACGCCCAAACCGCTGAGCAGCACGGGTACGGGCGCCATCACCGCAGCGAGCCCGATCTCGGGTCGGAGACCCGGGTGAACCCACAGCGGATCAGTTCGTCCAGCGTCTCCGTGCGGAGCGGGGACGCAGGCACGGCCCTGCGGTCGGGCCCCGGCCGATAGATCTCGTTCGAGACGACCTGGACGCCGTCGGCATCGACCACCTCGCGTACCGACGATACGAACCGTGCCCGGGTCGCGCATGCCGGGAACCTGACCGGGAACTGGCGACCACCGGCAATCCGATCGCCCAGATCGCGGTCATACGAGAACGCATCGACCGGCGCCTCTCCGAAATCGTCCATCGCAGTCTCGAGGTAGACGACGAAGTGGAGTGCTCCAGCAATCAGCAGGTTGGTTGCCTCGAGCGGGAGGCGCTCAGGAGCCTGGACCGCGTAAGACGCGATCCTGCGGAACACGCCGGCCGAGGAGTCCGCATGGATCGTGCACATCGACCCCGAACGCCCCTGGCTCATCGCGTTGAGCATGGGCAGTACCTCGTCGCCGAGCACCTCACCAACGATCACCCGGTCCGCATTCATGCGGAGGGCTCTGCGGACGAGATCCGCGACCGAGATGCGTCCCTCGCCCTCGACATTCGGCGCCCGGGCCTCGAGGGCCACCATGTCGGGATGGCGCATCGACCCGGTGTCGAGGCCGAGTTCGAAGGCCTGCTCGATGGTCACGATCCGCTCACGCTGGGCGATCTCGGCGGCAAGAGCCCGGAGCAAGGTCGTCTTCCCCGAATTCATCGCTCCGGCCACCACGATGTTCTTGCGCGCCCGTACCGCTGCGGAGAGAAGGGAGCGCAGTACCTCGTCCACCGTGCCCAGCGTCTGGAGGTCGTCGAGCGACAGATCGGCGTAACGGTGACGGCGGATGGAGACCGCAGGGCGGGCCGAGACCGCCATCAGGGCAGAGAGCCGGCTCCCGTCGGGCAACTGCAGGTCGAGCTCGGGACTGGCCAGATCGAACCGCCGCTCGGAGAGGCCGAAGCGAACCGCCGCCGAGCGGAGCATCTCGATGAGCTCACCGTCGGAGTCGGCTACCGGCTCCATGAGCTCCTTCGTCCCGTCGGCGAAGGTCGCCCAGACCCGGTCATGCCCGTTGATATCGACGTTCTCGATGTCCGGATCGTCGATCAACGTCTGGAGGCGACCGAGACCGAACAGCGCGTCGAGCACCGACTGGGCCAGTGCCAGTTCCTGCTCGGCCGACGAAGGAGTAGAGCCGGGCGTCGACGCGTCGGCTGAGAGGGCATCCAAGTGCCGGTAGACCCGTTGACGAGCGAACTCCTTCCGATCGTCTCCGTGGAGATGGACGCCGTCGGATCCCGCGAGGTCCTCCGCGACCAGCTGTCGGATCTGGAGAGCCAGCGGTGCAGTCACCGGATCGCCTGCTCAGACGTAGGACGACCGCGGTCACGGCGTGGGTCGCTCCGTCGATCCTCCCGCCGGGAACGCCGCTGGAGACCTCTCGGGGTCGAGAAGGGCGGTCGGAGGTCCTTTGCGCCAACCCCGGGAGCCGAACCCTGCCCGGCGTCTCCGCCAGAAGCCCCCTGCTGCAGAGCGGAAGCCAGCCGGGACGAAGCGACCACCAATGCCGACCGCTGGAGTCGTCGGACGCGGGGGTCGGAGCCGCTTGCCACCGCGGCAGCAATCGGATCGTGAGGGATCTCAGAGATGAGTGGGATGCCGGTGAACGCCGACAGTTGGCGAGCCCCGTGCCCGCCAACGCCGATCACGCCCAACCCGACGGGTCCCGAACAGGCTCCGACGAGCGCCGACGACTGCTCCCGGAGTTGCAGCGCCGATGCTGCATCGGCTCGCGTCACGACCACCACGGCGTCCGAATGCTCCAGCCATGCTCCCGGTGTCGGTCTCTCTGTACCGACACGACCGAGGTCGACGAGGACGTCCCACGCTTCGGCCCCGCCCGTCCCGACGGATCGCAGCGCGGTCCCTTCGGGACTGGTGGCGGCACGGACATCCACCGGTCGGGCAGCGATGAGGACGTCCAGACCGCCTGGGAGCTGTTGCAGGTGCTCCGCAATCGAAGACCCCGCGCCGTCCCGCCGGATCGACGCGGACAGCGTGGTCCAACCTCGCCTCGACGAGAGCGAGAATCGTGCCGCGAGGTCACCGCCGCTCACATCGGCCTCGGCCACGAGGACGCAGCGATGGACGGGCCAGGTGGCCCCGATGAGACAGGCGAGGGTGGTCACACCCGGAGCGCCCTTGATCGAGCAGATCGAGACGATCGTCATGACGCGCCCGATGCGGAGGGGGACGCGGCGGTGCCACTCCCGGCCGCCGGGAGCAGGACGACGGTCACCTGGCCAGCTGTTGCCGCGGTCGCTACCGCACTGGCGAGGGTCGCAGGGATCTCGACGGAGACCAGGAGGGAGTCGCCCGCCCCGGCCGACGACGGCGCCCCTGTCGCGAAGATGGTCGCGTCTGGTACCAGGATGCCCGACGCAGCGCTCCCGTCTGGCGGGGTTCCGCTCTGGGCCGTCGCAGCCGTCGCGCCCCCCGTCGGGACCGCCAGCGGTGCTCCCGGACTTGCAGTCTGGACGATCATCACTGCATCGCCCGGTGAGAGCCCGGTTGCGGGGTACTGGCCGTCCTTGAGGGCGATCCCCACGACGGCGTCCCCGCTCTCCAGCACACGGGCACCGGTGAGGTCACCGGTCACCAGGAGCGATCCGGCCGCGATCGCCACCGACGCGCGCTTTCCGGCCAGTTCCGAGGCGTCGGCGACAGGGACGGTGTCGACCCCGGACGGAACCGAGACCTCGACCTGCCCCAAATCTGCTGCAGTGATCGGCTGGCCCTGCCCGATGGGCTGGACGACCACGATGACGGCGGTCTTGTGCCCGGCGGATGAGTAGATCGAGACGAACGCGGCGATGCTCGCGCAGACCAGCACCGCCGAAGCCACCGCCACCAGGGGACGCCGTGGGTGCGGGGCGACCGGCAGCGCGTTGCGTACCGCTGCCCCGTTTCCGACGGCGTTCGGGATCGGCGACCGTTCGAGACGGGTGCTCATGGCGCGTCGGGTGCGTCCACCGTTGAGCCTCCCGCGGCGCCGACCGCATCGACGCTCTCCACCTGCCCGACGCGGAGCAGTCCGGTCTGGCTGGTGAACAACGAGGGGAGCCGCCCACCACCTGTCGCCCCTGTCGCCGACCACGAGACCGACCAGGTGATGGTGGCCGTGATCACGAAGGCACCGTCGTTCGGATTCCCGTCGGGCGGGGCTTGGCCAGCAGATGTGCGAGAGAATCGGTACGAGCAGTAGGTGGTCTGTCCAGCGGCCGGGAGCAGGGCGTCGTAGGGGATGCCCGGCCCGGAACAGACCGTCAGCCCTCCGTCCCCCGTGGACCATGCAACCGAGACCGGCGTCGCTACCGCCGTGGCCGAGACGGAACCGACGGTGGCAGTGACCGCATCGGCGTGCCACAACGATGGGTCGATCCAAAGCCAGGTCGGCAGATTGACCACGGTGGTGCCGGAGGGATTGCTCTGGATCACTGGTCGAGGCAGAACCAGTGAGCTCTCCGCTTGCAGGGCGACGGCGCGGGGATCGACGGGCGACATCGTCCCGACGGGTCGTCCACCGGGCTGGGAGCTGATCCACTCGGTCTGGGTCCACTGCGCCCCGGTTGCACGGTCGTCACAGGTCACCGAATACCACGCTCCCGGCATCGGGCCACCCAGGGGCATACCCCCTTCGTTGTTGAGAGCCAGGTAGGTGTAGACACACGACCACGGGCTCGCAGACGAAGCGGTGCCGACTCGCGAATCTCCGCCCTGCTCGCCCGGTGACCCGCCCGAACTGCCCGCAGCAGACGTGCCCACGGAGATCGTGGCGCCCGGACCTTCGCCTGCCGACGCACCTGCACCGGCCGGAGTCGGTGCGATGAACAAGGCGCCGCCCAGCCCCGCAAGCGACCCGACCAACC
The DNA here is from genome assembly GCA_963753905.1 of uncultured Acidimicrobiaceae bacterium. Lineage (GTDB taxonomy): Bacteria > Actinomycetota > Acidimicrobiia > Acidimicrobiales > RAAP-2 > Bog-756. Next base: position 2,047,666 of record CAVWDZ010000001.1, read on the forward strand.
TCACGACGCGGTGCATGACCAGTCCCGAACGGTCTGATCCGTCAATTTCCAACCGGCCGCGCTCAGGGTCATCAACGAGGTGAACGATTCGTCGGCGACCTCACCGAGGATCCCGGGCACAGGAACGTGGGACACCTTGTTCACCGTGATCTCGCTGTCATGGAGGCAGGCCCGGACCGTCGCCGTACCACCCGGACCGACCTGGACCCGCGGGACCCCCCACGTCGGTGTGTCCTCCGCGACGTCGCCGGCGTTCCGCATGGCAGTGAGCGCGGACACGCTGACGTCCAGCTGGGGCGGGAGCATGGTCGCCGCCAGGTCCGGCTCGTCCGGATCGGCGGTGAGGGCCGCCACCTCGAATGCCTGCTGCGCCGCCATCCACGCAGAGAGGACCTCCTCGCCCGATGCGTCAACCGCCGGATCCTGGTGGTCGACAGGTAAGGAGGTCCCGGGATGCTCCGCGTCTACAGGGGCCTCGAACGCGGCAACGGCGCGGCTGTCGCCGGACGTCCGTGACACGGCGGAGCAGCCCGTCAGCACCATCGGCAGAGCGACAACTACCGGAAGCAACCGACGGCCCGCTGTCCCGAATCTGTGGCGGCTGAGGCGGTCCTGGTGCATGCCGAGCGACCCTAAGAAGGCGCCGTGGAATCGGCAACGAAGATTGCACTGGGTGTGCAATTTGTTTCCGGGTCATCGACTGCCCCGAGGAGCGGTCCGGACCGGCGATCGCGGTTGCCGACGAGGCGACGGGGCACTCCGTCACGGTGCGTACCGCACCTTGCCGGCCGCCTTGCTGGCGACCTAGCAGAGGGCTTCCGAACCAACTCCACGCCGGCCTCCTTCGGCGCGGACGGAGATTTCCCTTCTCCAAAAAGGGATTCTCCTCCACCGACCCGACACGGGGCATCGCCACGGGTCGGCTCGTCGAAACCGATCTCGGAGGGACAGCACCACCTGGTGCACTCCCCGCTCTCCCGATGGTGGAGGGATCAGCGCCGGGATCTCTCCGATCAGGGCTGCGGTTCGCCGTGACGCAGTGTGGCGGTCACATCACGTGCTGCATTCGACACTGAACGGTCACTCGGCCAGGAACGGTCCAGTCGACGGCGCTGTCGACCATGCCCTACTGCGCCGACGCCAGTCCCCTGAGCGCTCAGCCCGCAGGTCCGGGTGCAGCCACCGGGGCGCTCGCCTCCGCGTTTGAAGCGGAGCCGGTGACCAGTTTGGCGCTCAGCTTGACCGCTTTCACCGCGCTCGTCGCACCCGTCTGCAGGATGATGGCGACGAGGAGGAGGAGAACTCCGAGATACCGGAGCACGTGCGAGCCCAGCATCAGGATCGCGACCCTGCCCAGCGCGTAGGGCGGTGAGCAGACGACGGCCCCGATGGCGCCGCCGACGGCCGACGCGGTGAGCTTGTCCCGGGTCGAGGTCGCCTGCCGGATCCCGAGCAGGCGGGCCGGAACGGCCACGTAGGCGACCATCATGATGCCCACCACGATGCCGAGACTCAGGCCGAACCACGCCTTGCCCCATCGCTCGACGACGAACGCGGAGAACCCCAGGAGCAGCCCGACCGCAAAGCCCCATCGCACGATCGTCCAGCGGTGAGCCCGCGCCTGCACGAAGGCCGGACCGATCTCGGGTGGTCCGGAACGAGCGACGGAGAAGGCGAAGACAGCGTTGAGGTAGAAGCTGGCCGCGGTCACGGCCGCTGTCGCAAGCACCAGGACGATCACCAAGGGCCCGTGCCACATCCGGAACGCCTTGCCGTGCAGGACGTGCACCTTGAGGTCCAGCATGGCCAGCCAGATCCACATGGCCGGCAGGATCTCGACGAGGGTCAGCCGCCAGTTGGTGACCAGGAGCTTCACCCCTTGGAAGAGCATGAGCAGACCCCCGACCACGAGGGCCAGGGGCGCCAGCCACCGGCTGCGCTGGCTGAGCGTGACCAGCGCGCTCTCGACCGTCTGGTCGTCCCCGTCGCGAATGGCGGCGATCAGGCGACGGAACTGGCCGGCCACGACCTCCCTCCGGGTCGAGCGACCTGCGGGCCCGGGCCCCCCGTCACTCGGATCAGCCTCCGACCCGTCGCCGGCCGATCCTTCCGGGAGCACCGCTCCGCCCGGTTCCGGTCGGGAGGGCGGAATGCTCACACCCTCAGGCTACCGACCCCCGATCGATGGGTGACTGGCGTCGCCGGCTCCCGTGGGGTCCGTCTCCTTCCCCGGGGCTGCAACACTGGTGGCATGGCAGCCCAGTACATCTTCACCATGCGCGACCTGCGGCGCTTCTATCCTCCCGATCGCGAGGTCCTCAAGGGGATCAACCTGTCGTTCTACCCCGGCGCCAAGATCGGGGTCATCGGCGGAAACGGCTCGGGAAAGTCGTCGCTGCTCCGGATCATGGCCGGCGAGGACGACGGCTTCACCGGCGAAGCTCGCCTGACCAGTGGGTTCACGGTCGGCTTCCTGTCGCAGGAGCCCCAGCTCGACCCGGACAAGGACGTGCTCGGCAATGTGTCCGAAGGGGTCGGTGAGGTAAAAGGTCTGGTCGACCGCTTCAACGCCGTCTGTGCCGCCATGGGAGACCCCGATGCCGACTTCGATGCGCTCTTGTCCGAGCAGGCCGCACTCCAGGACAAGATCGACGCAGCCGGCGCCTGGGACCTCGACCGGACCTTCGAGATCGCCATGGACGCGCTGCGCCTGCCTCCGGGGGACGCCGACGTGGCAACCCTGTCCGGTGGCGAGCGGCGGCGGGTCGCCCTGTGCCGCCTGCTGCTCGCCAAGCCCGATCTCCTCCTCCTCGACGAGCCCACCAACCATCTCGACGCCGAGTCGGTCGCCTGGCTCGAGCGCGCCCTGCAGGACTACCCGGGCACCGTCGTCGCAGTCACCCACGACCGCTACTTCCTCGACAACGTGGCCGGATGGATCCTCGAGCTCGATCGGGGTGCCGGCATCCCATGGGAGGGCAATTACTCCTCCTGGCTCGAGCAGAAGCAGGCCCGGCTCGCCACCGAGCAGAAGGCCGACACATCCCGACAGGACGCCCTGCGGCGCGAGCTCGAGTGGATCCGGATGTCACCACGGGCCCGACAGTCCAAGGGCAGAGCCCGGGTCAACGCCTACAACGAGCTCGTCGCCGAGGCCGAGGCGGCCGAACGGCGGGCAGACCGGCTCGAGATCACCATCCCGGCAGGCCCCCGCCTCGGCGACCAGGTCGTCATCGCCGGGGACCTGACCAAGGGGTACGGCGACCGCCTGCTCATCGACGACCTCTCGTTCCTCCTGCCACCGGGTGGGATCGTTGGGGTCATCGGACCCAACGGAGCCGGCAAGACCACCCTCTTCCGCATGATCGTGGGTGAGGAACAGCCGGACTCCGGCTCGCTCGACATCGGGGCCACCGTGCAGCTCGCCTACGTCGACCAGTCGCGGGACGAGCTGTCGGCCGACGCCACGGTGTACGAGGAGGTCACGGGCGGGGTCGACCATCTGGTGGTCGGTGGCCGGGAGTTGCACGGTCGGGCGTACGTGGCGAGCTTCGGCTTTACGGGCAGTGACCAGCAGAAGAAGGTCGGCCAGCTCTCGGGCGGTGAGCGCAATCGGGTCCAGCTGGCCAAGGTACTCAAGTCCGGCGGCAACGTGCTCCTGCTCGACGAGCCCACCAACGACCTCGACGTCGACACGCTGCGGGCCCTGGAGGAGGCGCTGCTCGGCTTTCCCGGGTGTGCGGTGGTCATCAGCCACGACCGGTGGTTCCTCGACAGGATCTCCACCCACGTCCTGGCCTTCGAAGGCGACTCGGTGGTCCGGTGGTGGGAGGGAAACTTCAGCGACTACGAGGCCGACCGCAGGAAGCGCTTGGGTGTCGACGCCGATCAACCGCACCGTCTCCGCTACAAGCCATTGGTCCGCGACTAGGGAGCACGCGCCATGAGCATGCCGCCACGTTCCCACCGCGCCTTCGCCAGCGACAACTGGGCAGGCATCCACCCCGACGTACTTGCTGCCATCGCGCGGGCGAACGAGGGTCACTCCCCCTCCTACGGTGCCGATGCAACGACGCAGGACGCGCTCGAGCTCTTCCGCCGCCACTTCGGACCGGAGGCCGAGGTCTACTTCACGTTCAACGGCACCGGGGCCAACGTCGTGGGGCTGCAATCGCTTCTCCGCCCATACGAATCGGTGATCTGCGCGTCCGGTGCCCACATCAACATGGACGAGTGTGGCGCCCCTGAGCGGTTCCTCGGTTCGAAGCTGCTGACCGTGGACGCCCCGGACGGCAAACTCAGCCCGGAGCTGGTGGCAACAGCCGCCGGGGGCGCCGGTGACGAGCACCGTGTGCAGCCCCGGGTCGTCTCGATCACCCAGTCCACAGAGGTCGGGACCTGCTACACGGTCGACGAGATCGCCGCGCTCGCCCACTGGGCCCATACCCGCGAGATGCTGCTCCATCTCGACGGGGCCCGGCTCGCCAACGCAGCGGCCTTTCTCGGAGTCGACATCGGCGCCTTCGGTACGGCCGCCGGCGTCGACGTCCTCTCCTTCGGAGGGACGAAGAACGGCGCTCTCGGGGCCGAGGCGGTCATCACCTTCCGGCCGGACGCCGCCACCGGTCTTCGGTTCATCCGCAAGCAGTCGATGCAGCTGGCGTCCAAGATGCGCTTCGTGGCCGCCCAGTTCGTTGCCCTGCTGTCCGACGACCTCTGGCTTCGCAACGCCGAGCACGCCAACGCCATGGCTCGGAGGCTGGCCGACGGCGCCGGTGCGGTGCCGGGGGTGGTGCTGACCCACCCTGTCCAGGCCAACGGCGTGTTCGCCCGGCTCCCCCGATCGGTCATCGAGGAGCTCCAGGCCCAATTCCCCTTTTATGTCTGGGACGAGGCCACCGGCGTCGTGCGGTGGATGACGTCGTTCGACACCACGCCGGCCGATGTGGACGGATTCGTGAGCCTCATCGCCAGTGCGGTGGCACAGCACGCCTGACGCGCTGTCGGCCCGGTCAGGTCGGCGGGCGACCGGGCCCGGGCGGACCGGCGAACGCCTGGGCGATCGCCATCCACTCCCGGGCCGCCTCGCCGGACACCGCCAGACCGGTATCGGCGATGTTGCGCCGTTGGGTGACCACGAGGCAGAAGTCGAGTGCGGGGCCTTCGATGGTGGAGACCGGTGCGGTGCCGTCGCTCTCCCCGATCTCCCACCGCCAGTCCTCGCCGGACGGAGCCGCCAGGACCACCTCGATCCGGTCGGCCGGCGCCTGCGCTCCGTGCACGAGATACGAGAACGGTCGTGCCCGTACGCCGACGTGGGCGATGTGCCGGAGGCGGTCGGTCGGCGTCCGCACCGATCCAAGCGCATCGGCCACGTCCTGTCCGTGTGCCCATGTCTCCATCAGTCGTGCGGAGACGAAGGAGGGCATGCTCATCGGCGGTCCGAACCAGGGAACGCGGACCGACGGGTCGGCTCCCGCGAAGGCCGCCATCATCGCCTGGTGAGCTCCGTCCCACCAGGCCAGTAGCGCATCACCTCCGAGGGCCCGGCCCCGGGCCAAATGCACCTCCATCGGGTCCCCGTTGCTCGTGAGCAACGCATCGGCGGTGCGTGCGAAACCGTCGGGCTCGACCATGGCCATCCGGCCTGCGTCGTCGAAGTAGGCCAGATGGCTGATCTGGTCACGGACAGCCCATCCCTCGGCCGGAGTCGGCAGATCCCATTCCGGCGAGTCGTCGGCGAGCCCCGAGACAAGATCATGGAGATCCTCGTACTCGGCGTCGAGGTCGACGAGGAGTCCGGGGAGCACGGTCATCGTTCGAGGCTACGGCACAGCTGCCACGCCTGTCGGACTACCGGTCGGCCTCGAGCCACGCACGGGTGGCGTCGAGCACCTCGACCTCGGGATGCGACCAGACGTACCGTTCCACCGAATCCAGGAGTGCTCCCACCTGCCGCTGCTCACCGGAGACAGCGGCGAATCCGAGCTCGGTGTGCTGCCACTGGTCCTGGAATCCCACCTCCGCAGCGGCCACCCCGAACCTCGACCTGCAGCCGTCGACGAGATGCTTGACTACGGCCCGCTTCTCCTTGAGAGAGCGTGCCGAGGGAATGCGCAGGTCGAGCGAGAGGGCACACGCATGGAGCATCCACCAAGGATGGCGTGCCAGAGGTGACCGTGTCGCCGCGCGGCGGACGCGGGGGTGCCCCGGCACGCTGGGGAGGCGTGCCGGGGCACCCGGACCTCGTGGGGACTCCGGCCGGTCTCCAGGGAACCGTCGACCGGAAGTGCTCTCCAGGGTCAGGACGTCGAGCTGCCCGACGATGAGCTGCTCGTGCTGCCGGATGCCGAGCCACCGGTCGTGCTACCGCTCCACGGGCCAGGCCCACCGAAGCCTCCGGGGCCCGGGACACCGTTGGGTGGGCCGGCGGCGCCGTTGGGGGGACCGCCGATGGCCACCTTGGTGGCGGTCACGGTGTTGGCGGTATCGGTGCCGAAGACCGCGACGTGGGCACCGACGGTCACGTCCGCGACCGACGGCGACGACTTCTCAGGGTCGAGGTAGCTCGTCGACGAGTCGACGTCGACCGTGACTGTCGTGCCGCTCGGCGTGGTGAGGGTGAAGCTGCCGGAGCCGACCGACTTGACCGTGCCCACGGCAGCGGGAGGCGTGCCACCGAACGGTGGCCTGCCGGTGCCGGCGCCGTTGGGGGGACCGCCGATGGCCACCTTGGTGGCGGTCACGGTGTTGGCGGTATCGGTGCCGAAGACCGCGACGTGGGCACCGACGGTCACGTCCGCGACCGACGGCGACGACTTCTCAGGGTCGAGGTAGCTCGTCGACGAGTCGACGTCGACCGTGACTGTCGTGCCGCTCGGCGTGGTGAGGGTGAAGCTGCCGGAGCCGACCGACTTGACCGTGCCCACGGCAGCGGGAGGCGTGCCACCGAACGGTGGCCTGCCGGTGCCGGCGCCGTTGGGGGGACCGCCGATGGCCACCTTGGTGGCGGTCACGGTGTTGGCGGTATCGGTGCCGAAGACCGCGACGTGGGCACCGACGGTCACGTCCGCGACCGACGGCGACGACTTCTCAGGGTCGAGGTAGCTCGTCGACGAGTCGACGTCGACCGTGACTGTCGTGCCGCTCGGCGTGGTGAGGGTGAAGCTGCCGGAGCCGACCGACTTGACCGTGCCCACGGCAGCGGGAGGCGTGCCACCGAACGGTGGCCTGCCGGTGCCGGCGCCGTTGGGGGGACCGCCTGCGGCGGGGGCGGTTCCGGTGGCCGTCGAGGAGGAGGGCGAGCTGGACGTAGCTGCATTGGCGACGGCGCCACCACTGATCGCCAGCCCGAGAGCCACGGCCGCTGCCGTGGTGACTCGGACACCGCGCCGACGCTTCTGACTCACGGATGGGAACGGATCGGGCGCGGATGCGGACATCGCCATCTCGTCGTGGTTGATGCTCATGTCGTGCTCCTTGTTGGGGGGTTGGGGGTGCTGCCTCTTCGCTGCTACAGGAGTCAGCTTCTGCTGCGCACCTGTGCCCATCCTGGGAACGAGGCAAGCCGCTCCTTGGAGTTCGTTGCCTCGGAGCCGTGGAATGTTTCCGCCAGGAGCGGCGAACCGGCGAGGTCGTCGCACTCCGACACGGTCCTCCGCAGGATCGAAGGAGCGTGCGATCCGCGGCGGTGCAGTCGGGATCCGAAGTCCGGGTGGAATCACGGACTCCGTGACGTGAGGTCCCGGCGATTGGAGGGAGGACGTCCGAGCCGATCCCCGGCCCGAATTTACATACCTGGTACCGGAATCGGGATCAGGTCCCCGCTCAGGCGTGGATCAGTCCACCCTCGGTTTGTGGAGCCGGAAGGAGGTTGCTGATGTACCAGGTGGTCGGAGGCGGATCCTGGGACTCGACCCCGTTGTCCAGAACGAGTGCTGTCGGGTTCCCGTTCGAAAACCATCTGGCGCTGTGTAGGTGGAACGGGTCTCCGTACCAGCCCTGTGCCTTGCTGGGAGTCTGCGGCATTGGCTCAGTTTACCGTACGTTCATCTAGATGTCACGTTACGTTCACTTTCGGATCTGGTCTAGAGGGACGGGGAAGAGGGCCTGATATGCCTGCCTGGGCAGCAGAGCGGGCAGCCGGCCATGCGACCTCGAGCCTGAGCCTCCTTGCGGTCGGGCCGTGACACCTCCCCGCCTCGTGCGCCAGCGTGCCCACAGCAGGAGGCCGGCCGTCACGGCGGAGGACCGCCACCTCGAATAGCGGGGGCTCCATGTGTCGTTCGCATGGCTCTGATTCAAATTCTTCGGGTAGCCAGACCGGTCGGCAGCGACGCGAGCAGTAGCATGGGTGCGAAGCACCAGTACAGAAGAGCGTCCCCTTGCGATGGGCCGGCTACTCGACCGAAGACGTCGAAGACGTCGAAGACACGCCAGCACGTTGCGGCAGGGGCCATTGAGTAGCCATCGATTTCGAGATCAGCCGCAAGGACGAGAGCGGAGTCGGTCACAATCGCCTGTTGGCAATGGCCGAAAGAAGCATGAAAACCGAGATCGATGCTCCTCTCATCGGGGCAACAAAGCGTGAGGACTTCGCCGAGCTGTCTCGGCGGGTCCGTGAACGCGGACTGTTCCTCCGACGGCCCGGCTACTACGCGATGAAGATTCCGGCATCGGTTGCCGCGCTCATTGCGTTGGCCGTCATCGCCGTGGTGCTCGGAAACACCTGGTGGAACGTGATCGTTGCTGCCGGTGTCGCGTTCGTGTTGGCTCAGATCGGCTTCATCGGCCATGATGCCGGGCACCGTCAGGTCTGGTCGCGCCGCCGAGGAAACGACATCCTCGGCCTCATCCTGGCCAACCTGTTGAACGGGTTCAGTTTCGATTGGTGGCAGACCAAGCACACCCGGCACCATGCCCATACGAACCTCGAAGGTAAGGATCCGGACATCGCACCTGGAGCACTGGTGTTCACCCCCGCCCAGAAGGGGGACCGTGGACGCTTCGGTCGGCGATTCTCGAGCATTCAGCAGTTCTTGTTGATACCTCTCTTGTTCCTGGAGGCGCTCCACCTACACGTTGCCAGCATGAGGGCTCTCGCCCGCCGAAGGGATCGGGCTGCGCTCATCGAGCTCGGGCTGCTGGTCATCCACGGAGGAGTCTTCTTCGTTGGCCCGTTTCTCATCCTCTCGCCACTGCGTGCGGCGGCCTTCGTCCTGGTCACACAAGCGTTGTTCGGCTTCTACCTGGGAGCAAGCTTCCTGACCAACCACGTGGGCATGCCAACCGTGACCACAGACGATGGCCTGGGATTCCTGCGTCGCCAGGTGCTCACGTCGCGCAATCTGTCGGGACCCTCCTTCGTGGGATTTGTCTTCGGCGGGCTCGACAGCCAGATCGAACATCATCTGTTCCCGACCATGCCGCGGGCGAATCTCCGCCGAGCACGCAAGGTGGTGCGCCCGTTCTGCGCTCAGCACGGGATCCCGTATGCCGAGCACAGCCTCTGGCGGGCCTACCGGGACGTGGCCCATCATCTCCGAACAGTCGGCATGAGTGGCGTCGTCGCCATCGATTGAGCGTCACCGTCGGTCTCTCTGACGATGATCTCCGCGGGGTGTTTCCGCCGAGCATCGCCCAGAGACACGAGACCAGTTGGTGGTCGCGGTGTTAGGTTCGTGCGGTGCGAGTGCTGGTTCTGGGAGCGGGCTTCGGTGGACTCGAGTTGTCGACGACGCTGGCCGACGAATTCGGGGATGAGCTCGATCTCGTCTTGATCGACCGAACCGAGGGGTTCATCTTCGGATTCTCGAAGCTCGATGTGATGTTCGGGAGGATGGAGCCCTCGGCCGTCTTCCATCCCTACCGCGATATCGACAAGCCGGGGTTGCGCTTCGTTCAGACCACGATCCGGTCCATCGATCCCGTGTCGAAGCGGGTCGACACCGATGTCGGTGCATTCGACACCGACATCCTGGTGGTTGCCCTCGGCGCTGAGCTCGACCCCTCGGCGACTCCGGGTCTCCTGGAGGGTGGTAACGAGTTCTACACGGTCCCGGGGGCATTCGCCCTGCGTGAGGTGTTGGCGGGCTTCACAGGAGGCAGCGTTATCGTCGGTGTGACGTCTACCCCCTTCAAGTGTCCGCCAGCCCCCAGCGAGACGGCATTGATGATGCACGACTTCCTCACCGATCGCGGTATTCGCGGCGAGTCCTCCGTCTCGCTGGTCATGCCGCTCGGTGTCCCGATACCCCCGTCACCGGCAGCCTCAGAAGCGTTGCTCGCAGCCTTCGAGGAGCGGCAGATCCGGTGGTATCCGGAACGCCTGGTGACCGCGCTCGACCCTGATCGGAAGGTTGCCATTCTGGGGGACGGAACCGAGATGCAGTTCGACCTCTTCCTGGGCATTCCTGTTCACAAGGTGCCCGACGTCGTGGCCGAATCAGGAATGACCGTCGACGGATGGATTCCGGTGGATCCAGCGACCCTGGCAACGTCGTATCCGGATGTGTACGCAGTTGGTGATGTGACCAGTGTCGGAACCCCGAAAGCAGGCGTCTTCGCCGAAGGACAAGCGGCAGTTGCCGCCGAGCAGATCATCGCGCGTCTCCGTGGTGGTTCGGCTCCGACGCCCTATGACGGTCGCGGCATCTGTTATCTCGAGTTTGGGCGCGACCTGGTTGCTCGTGTCGATGTCACCTTCTTGCGGGGTCAGGCTCCTGTCGGAGGGCTCGAAGGCCCTTCCCGAGAGCTGGCCGTCGACAAGAGGGTGTTCGGAACCAGCCGCATCCAGCGCTGGTTCGATCGCACGTGGGCCACCGACCACGCGCCGTCACTGTGACACCGGTAACCGGTTTGGACGACAGGCCGACCACCACGCTGCAGATCTGATGTCAAGCGGGTGTTCACTTCGCCCGTTCATCTCATCAGCTCAACCAACCGCGGGCTCTTAGACTCGCGGTGTGGACGAACGGGTGTTCCGCTACCTTCTCTTGAGCCAATGCAGCTTGTTCCTCTTTCTCGGAATCTGTGTCGCGATTGTCCCCCACGTCCTGCTGGCCCGCGACGAAGGTGGCGTCAGTAACTACGGGGTCTTCGGGAAGACGGTGGCTCCGTTCACAATTGCATTCATCGCGTGCGGGGTCTTTCTCCTCGTGGCGGCCCATGTCGCTCCCCGGACTCCGGCGGTGCTCGAACGGTTCCGTCGAGCGCTCGGCATTCTGGGACTGCTCTTCCTTCTCTTGCTGGTCACGACATACCCCTACACGCTGAACTCGACACTCAGGGACATCCATGTCGGTGTCGGCAGCATCTTGTTCTGTTTCGAGATGGCAATGGGTATCTGGATGACCGTCGTCTTGGAACGAGATCGGATCACTCTCGTCCTGCTGCTCTTGCAATCGATCGGATTCCTGTTGGCATTCGTGACCCTCATCGGCGTCCTGCACATCTTGTTCATCTCTCAGATACTGGCGAGCCTGGCATTCGGCATCCTCCTCGTTCGCATCGCATTTCGTTTGAGTGAACGGTCCGGAATCAGCACATAGCATTCGGTCCCGTCGGAACGGCGCGCACGCGGGTCGGACTCAGAGCCCCCGCGCCTCGATCATCCCAACGACGTCGCTCCACCCGAAACCGACCGTCTCGCCGATGATCCGGCGGGTACTCGGGTCAACCAGCACGAAGAACGGGTAGGAGGTGATCCGGTAGTCCCGCCACGCCTGATCGCTCATGACAACCGGGGTACGGATCACGCCGGTAGCCGCGGCGACGACGTCGGCCGGCTCCTGCGACCGAGGCCCTCTCGTCACAATGACCGGTGCGACCGCTGCCAGCGCTGCGCCCACATCAGTTGCGAGATTCGCGTCGAGCGCGGGGTCGTCCGCCGTCCCTACCAGACGTTCGTCGGCCAAGCCACGCCAGTAGTCGCCGCAACCGTCGCAGTGCGTTGCGAGGAAGGCCACCAGGATCGGTCGGTCAGAGCTGCCGATCCGCACCTCGATCGGGGAGCCGTCGGGTCGCACTCCAGAGATGTCGGTCGCCGGCCATGGTGCGGGGGTTCCCGCGGGACGTGAGGGAATCGGGCGGAGACCGGCGACGAAGGCCGGGTCGGACGCGGGGTGGTCGGAAGCAGCATGGTCGGAGGTCGTCGGGTCAACGGTCGGGGTGCGGGCATCCGGGTCGCGCTCCACCTGGTCGTCCCCGGTCACTTCGGAGGCGGCACTGGTCGGGTGATCGATCGGGCGGGGACGGCTGTCCTCGACCTGGACGCCTAGGCCCCGTCTGGGAGGCCGGCCTCGAGGACTTCGATACCGCTGCCGTTGCCGCACCACCGGCACAGGACCTCCTCGACCGACTCGTCGAGCACCTCGATCTCATCGATCGTCAGATCCCCACCTACCGAGAAGTGATGGAAGGCCCGGGTGCGGCGGTTCATGACGACGTCGAAGCGGGTCAGGTTCCCGCAGGCCGCACAGCGGAAGCGGGAAGTGCTCCCCGCCGGCGAACCAGGTCCAGGGACGGGGGCCGTGGTCGCCGCTGCACCTGTGGAGCCAGCTGCTCTCGGAGATTCGGACGTCACCGGTCCAACGGTAGTCGCGGCCGCGGACAGGCAGGTCCAGCTTCACCGAACACCTGTTCGCTAGAGTGGCCCCTATGGCGCTCGCTGTCCAACCGACCCTGGACGACTCCAATTCGCTCCTGAGCCAGGTCACCTTCGTGGTCCTCGATGTGGAGACGACCGGTGGTTCGCCGGCCACGGCATCACTGACCGAAGTCGCCGCTGCCCGCTACCGGGGCGGTGAGCTGCTGGGCACCTATCAGACCTTCGTCCAGCCGGGCGAGCGCATCCCGCCGCTGATCACCGCCCTCACCGGCATCGACGACGCGATGGTGGCCGACGCCCCCCGTGCGGGGGAGATCCTCCCCTCCTTCCTCGAGTTTCTCGGTGGGGCCGTGGTGGTCGGGCACAACGTGCGATTCGACCTCTCGTTCCTGAATCACGCCCTCGAGGCCACGGATCGGGACCGGCTGACCAACGCCACGGTCGACACCCTCGCGCTGTCCCGCCGCCTGCTGCGGGACATGGTCCCCAACTGCAAGCTCGGCACGCTCGCAGCATTCCTCCATCTCCCTCACCGGCCGGCCCACCGGGCCCTGACCGACGTCCTGGCCACCGGCGACCTGCTCCATGCCCTCCTGGAGCGGGCCGGCTCTTTTGGGATCGTCCGCCTGACAGAACTGCTCGAGCTCCCACGACTCCTGGGTCATCCCGAGGCGGCCAAGCTCCGACTCACCACTCGTCTTCCCCACAGGCCCGGCGTCTACTGGTTCTGCAACGCGGCCGGCCACGTGCTCTATGTCGGCAAGGCAGCCGATGTCCAGAGCCGGGTGCGTGCCCACTTCTCGATGGACCCGAAGCATGCGCTCGGCCGATCGCTGCGGCACATGGACGCGATCCACTATCGGGAATGTCCCGGGCCGTTCGCCGCCGCCGTCGTCGAGCGGCGATTGATCCTGGCTTGGGACCCTCCGTTCAATCGCCAGTCCGTCCGGTCGAAGAACCGGCGTGCAGCGGTGCGACGGCACGAGCGACCGGCTGCGCCACCTGCGGGCGAGGGCGACGATGCTCTCCTGACCACTCGATAGTGAAGTACTCACCGCGGCGGACGCCCGTTGAGCAGAGCCATCGAGGGGAGCGAGTGCCTCACCTGTGCAGTCGTGTGTCCAGTTGTCTGTTGTTCCCTCACCTCAAGCGATGAGGTCCCGAACGACGCTGACAACACGATCCGCCGCATCGCGCACTTCGATGGCGAGCCGTTCATCCACTTCTCCCTGGTCGGCCGAATAGCGCCCGTCGATCGTCCACGGGTTGAGAAGGTTCAGATCATTGTGATCGAATCGCCGTCGGTCATTGGCGGGGAGCTCGCGGACGAGTTCAACAAGATTGTGGACCTTACGGACGAGAATGCCTCTCCGGATCTGGAGCGCCTTGAGTGCCTTCTCCGCGGCCAGGTGCGCGTGAAAACATACAACTCTCCGTGGAAGCTCTGGTGCGGACGCGATCAGAGTGGCAACGGCTAGCTCCTCGCCCGCCTCTTCCAGCCAGCGCTCGGCTTCGACGAGCTCGTCAGGCGACGGATCGCTCATGCATAAGCAGTCCCTCGTGTGCCGGCCAGTAGAGCATCGATCCATTGACGTTTCTCTTGGCTTCGAACTCTTCGAGATCCGTAACAATGATGTCAAGAGGTACTGGTGACGTGACGGCTGCCATAAGCGAGGCGGTCAGCTCGAAGCGCCGGTCCTTGTCGATCTGATCAAAGATCACCAGCAAATCGAGATCGCTGTCCGCTCGTGCATCTCCGCGCGCGCCGGAACCAAACAGAATCACCCGCACAGGATGAAAACCTTCAACAATCTGTTCCACAATTTCAGGCAACCATTGCCGAAGTGACGTGGTGCTTTCGTCAGAAGCCTTTCCGGCCAACCCGCCCGACCTCTCTGCTGAGGTTCTCTTCATCTCTCGATCTCTCCCACGAGCACTCTCCGCAAACCAGAACCAGAAGATGCCGTCACTCAGGTCGACATAGGTCTGGCTCGTGAACTGAAGCTGAACGCTCCGATTCAGACACCATCATCTTGTGACAACTCACACTCCAACAGCCCGACTTCGTCCACAAACACAGTGTCAATACTACGACCGTTGGTCTCCATTTGAACGACATCGGACATGGGGTGCTTCGCGGCGCGGTGCGTCGCGATGTGACTACTCCACGTCCTGGGTCTCGGCGTGGGCCTCCTGGGTGACCCGGATGAACTCGTCCAGCACCCGGGACGCCCGGCCGTCGTCGATGACCGAACCCGCCAGGGTGACCCCCCCGGCCAGGTCCGGCGCCTTGCCGATCACGGTCAGAGCTGCGCCGGCGTTGAGAATGGCGATGTCCCTGTGCGGCGAGGGGTCCCCGGCCACAACCCGGCGTATGGCCTCTGCGTTGACATCGGCATCACCCCCCCGCAGATCGTCGATCGTGCAACGGGCAAGCCCGAGGTCGGCCGGATCGACCCGATAGACCGAGACCGCGACGTCGTCGGACGCGGAGCTGCCGCCGGATGACTCTGCATCACCTTCTGCGCGGATGAGCTCGTGGACGGTTGACGGACCTGTGGTGCTGAGCTCGTCCAGTCCATCGTCGCCATAGACGACCATCGCCCGGCGCGAGCCATTGACGGCGAGGACGCCGAGCATCTTGTCGGCCATGGTGCGGTCGCTGACGCCGACCACCTGGTACCTTGCCCGACCCGGATTGGCCAGGGGGCCGAGGAAGTTGAAGACGGTGGGGATACCGAGCTCCCGCCGAACGGGAGCCGCGAAGCGCATGGCGGGATGGAATCGGGGGGCGAAGCAGAAGCCCATCCCGACCTCCTCGATGCACCGGGTCACGCCGGCCGGAGCGAGATCGGCTACCGCGCCGAGCGCCTCGAGCACATCGGCAGCCCCCACAGCCGAGGACGAGGCTCGCCCCCCGTGCTTACAGACCTTGGCACCCGTGGCCGCCACAACCAGCGCGGCGATCGTGGAGACGTTGATGCTGCGGAGGCGGTCTCCCCCGGTCCCACAGGTGTCGATGAGCTCGGTTCCGTCGGGCACCTCGAGCGGCACCGCGTGGGAGAGCATGGCGCGGACGAACCCGGTCATCTCCGAGACCGACTCGCCTTTGGCGCGCAGCGCCAGCGCCAGCGCTGCGATCCTTGCGGGGCCGGCCTCCCCCACCAGGACCTCGCCCAGCACCACCTCGGCGTCCTCGACGCTCAGCGAGCGCCCCTCGAGCAACCGGGTCAGCACGCCCGGCCAACCGCCCAGGTCCGCGAATGAGTCGGGAGACACTGTCAGTCCCACCAGAGGTCGCGTGCGAGCACGCTGCGGGCGATGAGCCCCAGCTGCACCTGGGAGGTCCCCTCCACGATGGTCAGCTGGCGGGCGTCCCGGTACCAGAGCTCCGTCGGGTGGTCCTCCATATAGCCTGCTGCCCCGAGGAGCTGGACAGCCAGGCCCGAGGCGCGCACGGCCAGCTCGGTGGCGTAGTACTTGGCCATCGAGAGGAACGGCACGTACTCCTTGGTGAACTTTCCCTGGTCGGCGAGCCACGCCGCCCGGTAGGTGAGGAGTCGGGCCGCCTCGATGTCCACTGCGACCTTGGCGATCTCCCACTGGATGCCCTGGAAGTCAGCGATGGTCTGGCCGAAGGCCTCGCGACCCTCGACGTACTCGGTCGCGTACATCAGCGCACCCTCGGCCAGGCCGATCCCCCTCGCCGCGACGATGGGCCGCATCGCGTTGAGGCCGAGCATGGCCAGTCGGAAGCCGCCAACCTCTCCGATCACGTTGGCAGCCGGCACGTGGACGTCGTCGAGCAGCAGCTCCCCGGTGTCGACGCCGTGCACTCCCATCTTGTGATCGGTCCGCCCCACCGACACCCCCTCCCAGCCGCGCTCGACGATGAATGCGGTGATCGAATCGTGCGCACGTGACGCCGGATCGCCGGTCTTTGCGAACACCGTGTACCAGTCGGCCTCCCGCACCCCGGACATCCAGCACTTGGTGCCGGAGAGCACCCAGTCCCCCTCGTGCCCGGCACGGGTGTCGGGGCGGGCCCTCGTGCGCATCCCGGCCACGTCACTGCCGGCTTGCGCCTCGGAGAGGCCGAACCCGGCCCGCAGATCGCCGCTTGCGATGCCCGGCAGGTAGCGCTGTTTCTGGTCGTCGTTGCCGGCGATGAGGACCGGCCCGGCCGGCAATCGGGTGAGCAGCAGCATGAGCGCAGCCGTGTTCGAGTACTTGGCCACCTCCTCGATCGCCACCGTCAGACCGAGGACACCCGCTCCGGACCCACCGAGCTCGACCGGGAGGCAGAGACCCAGCAGGTCAGCGTCCCGAAAGGCGGCGAAGAGATCGGCCGGGTATTCGCCGCTGGTGTCTATCTCCCGGGCCCGGGGCTTGACCGTGTTCTGGGCCAGGCGGCGCACGCTCGCCTGGAGCGCGACGAGCTCGGGGGGCAGGTCGAAGTCCATGGTCGCCGAGGCTATCCGACCCGATGACGAGTCCCGATGAGAGAACGGGTCTCGATGCTCCCACTCAGAGGAGGGCCCGATGCAGAGGGCCCGTTAGGATCGCGCGCCATGACCCCGCCCGGGCTGCGCCAGCCCCCGCCCATCGGCGCGTCCGCGCTGCCCGCCGGGACCTATGCCGGCCAGGTGGTCGTGGTGACCGGCGGCGGCACGGGACTCGGAAAGGCGATCGCGACCGAATTCGGGCGGCTCGGCGCGCAGGTGGGGATCCTGAGCCGGGACGAGTCCCACCGGGAGGCCGGGGTGACCGCGGTCGAGGCTGCCGGTGGCGCTGCGATCGGGGTCGAATGCGATATTCGGGATGCCGAGGCGATCGCCGGTGCCTTCGATGCGCTGGAACGCGGCCTCGGTCGCATCGACGCGCTGATCAACAACGCGGCAGGCAACTTCCCGGTGCCGGCCGAGGACATGAGCCCGAACGCGTGGCGGACGGTCGTGGACATCGTGCTCAACGGAACGTACCTGTGCTCTCGCGACCTGGCCCGACGCCTCATCCCCGCCGGCCGCGACGGTTCGATCGTCAACGTGGGCGCCTCCTACGCCTGGACCGGCGGGCCCGGGTTCGCTCACTCGGCCGCGGCAAAAGCCGGGGTCAAGAACCTCGTCGAGACGCTCGCGGTCGAGTGGGCCCCCTATGGGATCCGTGTGAACGGTCTCGTGCCAGGCCTCATGCCACACGAGGACGAGGTGGCGGCCATCGCCGCAGTTCCGGGCAAGTACGAGGGCCAGGACGACCGGGTGCCGGCCGGACGAGTGGGGTATCCGCGGGAGTTGGCCTGGGCGGCCACCTACCTGTGCTCGCCGTATGCGGCCTACATCTCCGGCCACTCGCTGGTCGTCGACGGCGCCAACTGGCAGCGCCGCCACACGGTGCAGCCGCCGTTCACCCCGATCCGCGAGCAGCTCGGGCGAGAGCCGTTCGGCGAGGAGCGGGCTCCGCACGACCGGAATCGCTGAGCCGGTACGTCGGTACGGACCCCGAGTTGCGACCGTCAGTAGGGACCGATGCGCTGGTCGGGGTTGGTGTCGACCAGTACGTAGCCGTCGGTGGCCACGTTGGAGGTCCACTCCCTGCCGTCCCACCAGCGGTAGTGGAAACGCCCGCTCGGGTCCGGGTGCCAGGCCGGCGGCGAGACCGGTTCCCCACGGGGCGAGGGCTGGGGCGGGGCGGGTGACGGCTGGGCGGGCTGGGAGGGGGCCGCGTCGGCCGCCCCTGGAACCGAGGAGTTTGCCGGCTGGGGATATGCGGGGAACTGCTCGGCCACCGTCGGGGGGCGATTCCGGATCGACAGGCTCTGCGGAGGACTCGACAGTCCCTGCGGAGCACCGGGGGGGACCTCCCGGACCCGGCGCAGCTCGCTGGCGTGAGCGACCAGGTAGAGCACCAGTCCGATTGCCGGGCTCACGAGCCAGATGGCCGCCCAGGCCAGGGCGGGGATGCCCCACGGCGTGCGGCCGAGCAGCCTGCGATCCCGTTCGGCGAGGCGCCAGCCGAGGATCGCCGCCAGGACGTAGACGACGCCCACTACGACCCACTGGTCACGGGTCAGTTGCACCACCCCCATAGCCTATTCCGGATTCCCGCGACGAAGGGTCAGCTCATGGCCGCGATCGGGTGTCTGGGTGGGTATTCGCCGAATGTACGGAAGTGATCCGCGATCCCGCTGGTGAAGCTCTCGACGTAGGCGAGCTTGCGGATCAGGTAGCTGTGGTTCTCCTTCGGGTCCAGGTAGAGGTTGTAGAGCCGCCCGTGCGAGTACTTCTGGGTGACGCCGGTGAAGCCTCCCAGGTTGAAACAGTCCCGGTCGTCGTCGGAGGTCGACGCCACCATGAACTTCCACTCCCCCACCCGCAACGCGGAGAAGACGTTGGTCAGCCAGTAGTAGAGGTACTTGCGATTCGACACGCCGTCGGCGTCGAGGAGGAACGAGGTCTGATCCACGCCGTCGATGTACCGGTCCTCGGGCACCGCGTCGCCGGCGCCCGCGAGCTGGAGCAGGGTCGGGAACAGGTCCATCTGGGAGAAGATGCCGTCGGTGGCCCGGTCGGCGGCGACAATGCCCGGCCAGGCCACGATGCCTGGCACCCGCTGGCCCCCCTCCCACGTCGAGCCTTTGGCGCTCCGGAAAGGCGAGTAGGCGGAATCCGGCCAGGTCTCCATCTCGGGCCCGTTGTCCGAGGAGAGGAAGACGAGGGTGTCCTCGAGTTGCCCGGTGGCCTCGAGCTCGGCCATCAGCCGACCGACGATGTCGTCGAGCTCGATGATGGTGTCCTTGTAGGGATGCTTGGCCGGGGAGGTCCCGAGGAAGCGCTCCTGTGGGTAGTTGTCGAAGTGCGCGCCACGGGTGCAGTGGTAGAGGAACCAGGGAGTGCGTTCCACGGCGGAGGGAGCGCCCATGCGACGGATGAATTCGAGCGAATAGGTGGCCCACCGCTCGTCGAGGAGGGAGAGGACGGGCAGGGTGACCTCCTCCACGTTCTCGGTCGCTCCGCCGCGGACGGCGTGCACGAAACACTTGTTGAAGGGCATGTTCTTCACCCATTCCGTGCGCGCCTCGCTGTAGACGATCTCGGGGAAGAAGTACGGGTCGCGCCATTCGGTGTACATGTCCGAGACCGAGAGGAAGCCGTAGAAGTCGTCGAAACCGACGTTCTGGGGCTGGGACTCCAGGTTCTCCCCCATGTGCCACTTGCCGACGGCCTGGGTCACGTAGCCGTGGTCCGAGAGGAGTTCGGGCAGAGTGACCTCGCCGTCGAGCCCTCCGGGCTGACCGTACATGGGAGGCCGGAGGAGCCCGTGACGCATCGGCAGCCTCCCCGTCATGAGCGAGGCGCGCGACGGCGTACACGAGGGCTCGGAATAGCAAGAGGTCAGGAGGGTGCCGCGGCGGGCCAGCCGGTCGATGTTGGGGGTAGCGGCACCGACGGCCACACCCCCGCCGTAGCAGCCGAAGTCTCCCCACCCCACATCGTCGAAGAGGATGACCAGGACGTTCGGACGCCGGCCGGACGCGTGGTACCTGCCGAGCACGTCGGCTGCGCGTCCCTCCTGGCCGTCGAGCTCGAAACGGGGCTCGAGACTCGACCGCCTGCGGACGGCGGTGGCGACGACCGGGTCGTGGACCATTGATCCCCTCTCTGTCGTTCGGAGACTTCGTCGGGCTCTCGTCTGAAGGCTCCGTCGGGAGGCTCATGGTATGTCCGGGACCGGCGTGACGGCGGGTACCTTGAACAGATGACCGATCCAGCCAATCCCGCAACGACGACCGGGGCCGCCGCCTCCGGCCCCACCGGCCGTACCCCCAAGCCGGTGCGCTCGAGTGGGACGGTCGCCTTCGGCGCGGGCAAGCCGGGTGCCGTGACCGTCCACCGCCTGGGGTTCGGTGCCATGCAGATCACCGGGCAAGGTGTCTGGGGGGAACCCGCCGACCGCGGGGAGTGCATACGGGTGCTGCAGCAGGCAACCGCTATGGGGGTCGACCTCATCGACACCGCCGACTCGTATGGACCGGAGGTGAGCGAGCGGCTCATCTTCGAAGCGCTCCACCCCTATCCCGAGGGACTGGTCATCGCAACCAAGGCCGGCCTCACCCGTCAGGGACCGGGGCGGTGGATGCCGGTCGGGAGACCCGAATACCTGCGCCAGCAGTGCGAACTCAGCCTCCGGCGACTCGGTCTCGAGCGCATCGACCTCTTCCAGCTACACCGGATCGACGCCAAGGTGCCGGCCGAGGAGCAATTCGGCCTGTTGGCCGATCTGATGGCCGAGGGAAAGGTGGCCCATGTCGGGCTCTCACAGGTCACCGTCGCGGAGATCGAGGCGGCTCGAGCCGTTGTCCCGATCGCCTCGGTGCAGAACCTCTACAACCTGTCCGACCGCTCCTCCGAGGAGGTGCTCATCCACTGCGAGGCGGAGGCCCTGGCCTTCATCCCCTGGTACCCGATCGCGTCGGGGGGACTGGCCGGCCCCGGCGGTACCGTCGCAGCGATCGCAGAGGAGACCGGGGCCACCCCGGCCCAGGTCTCGCTGGCCTGGCTCCTCGCCCGATCACCGGTCATGGTGCCGATCCCGGGCACCAAGTCCGTGGCTCACGTCGAGGAGAATTGCGAAGCCGCCACCCTCATCCTCGACGAATCACAGATGGCCCGGCTCGAGGCCGCCGGCGCCGGGCAGTAACCGGATCGCAGGCCAGGACCTACCGCCGCCCGAACACGACGGGTGCCGAGCGCACGCCGGCGATGACCGGCGAGGCGGTGCGCTCCACCGGCCCGGCCGACTCGACCGAGTCGAACCGCGCCAGCAGCTCCTCGAGAAGGATCCGGCCCTCCACCCGGGCCAGCACGGCTCCGATGCAGAAGTGGGGCCCGAACCCGAACGCCACGTGCGGGTTGGGGTCACGCCCGGCATCGAACCGGTCGGCAGTGGGGCCGAAGACCGACTCGTCGCGGTTGGCCGATGCGTAGAGCATGAGCACCGGATCTCCCGCCCCGAGCTTGCGGCCGCCGAGCTCGACCTCCCGGGTCGTGGTGCGCATGAAGGCCACCACCGGGGTGGTCCAGCGCAGCATCTCTTCGACGGCCAGCGGCAGGGCGCGGCTCGTGCCGGCCGCGGCACGTTCGCACAGATCCCCCCACTGCCCCGGGCTCGACGCGAAGGCGACGAGGCCACCGGACATCATGTTGCGGGTGGTCTCGTTCCCCGCCACGAGCAGCTGGACCAGGAACATGGCCAGCTCGGCATCGGACAGGCGGTCGCCCTCGATCTCGGCTGCGGCGAGCTCCGAGATGATGTCGTCGTGCGGGTCGTCACGGCGGTCGGCCGCCGCACCGAGGAGGTACGCGACCATCTCCGCGCTCAGCGCGCCGCGCTCCTCCTCTGACCAGTCGGTGGCACCGGGAATGCACGCTTCGGACCATCGGAAGAAGCGAGGCCACTCCTCCTCGGGCACCCCCAGCAGATCGCTGATGACCTGGAGCGGCAGGGGGACGGCCAGATCGGCGACGACGTCCACCGGCACGCCGGTTTCGATCCGCTCGATCAGGGTCCGGGCCCGCCGGCGGATACCGGGCTCCAGGGCCCGCATGAAGGTGGGACGGAAACCCGGCTGGACCAGCGTTCGGTAGCGGGTGTGGTCCGGCGGATCGGTATGCATCATGGTCGGCGGGGTCGGATACTCGGCGCCGATCTCGAATGCCATGATCCCCTTTGACGAGCAGAAGGTGGCGGGGTCACGTGAGATCTCGGTCACCTCGGCGTGCCGGCTGGCCACCCACATTCCGAGCGACTCGTTGCGGGCGACCGGTGCCTCGACCCGGAGGCGCGCGTAGGCGGGGAAGGGATCCCCCGCATAAAAGGTCGGATCCAGCAACGGCGCAGTGAGTGCGGCCTCGTCCACCTCGTCCAGGTTTGGGCCGGCCATTGATCCTCCTTCCTGCTCCAGGGGCTCAGTCTGGCGGAGCGCGGAGGCGAGTGCCACTCATGAGGCCGTGGGAGGTCGGCCTCAGACCCCGGGAGCGAAGGAGTAGCGGGATCCGGGCCAGTACGTAGCGGTGTCGAACCGGATGGGCCGCGAGTTGCCGGGTACCGATACGAGCATCGCGCTCGTGATCGGTGGCGAGGCGACCCCGTACGAGAGGGTCGCGGTGCCATTTCGGGCAGTTGCCTTCTCGTTGCCGAGCTGGACGGTACTTCCGTCGGGCAGATTGGTGATCAGGATGTCGGGCTGGCAGACACTCGAATAGCCGTTGAACGACGCCGTGTACGCAGTCCGCCGGGCCTGCACCTCGAGGTAGGCCTGGAACGGCGGGGCGATGCTCAAGTCCAGGTCGTCAGCGCTGTAGAAGAGCGACCCGTCGATCCAGACGCTGAGCTGGTTGTCGCCGTTGGTCTTGACCGCCACCTGCAGCGGGCCGGGCCTCCAGAGCACCTTCTTCAGGATGTGCTCCGTGGCGCTGCTGAGACGACCCAGCGAATATCCGACGATCAGCGTCCTCAAGCCCGTCGGGGCGACGTTCTCGGCCACCACCACGTAGTCGATATCGCCGGTCTTCACAGTGCTGCCCGTCTGTACGGCCATCACCAACTCACCGATGGAGCCCCGTACCGTCGCCGTGACCGGCGGTGGCGACGCCGCGCTGAACTGGAACACGCACGACTCCGGTATGGTGCCGGTCGTGGTGAGGAACCAACCCCGGAAGTCGGGTGTGGCACGACGGATGCCGACGTGGAGCTGTCCCTGGCTGACCGCCGTCCATCCGTTGGCGGCACCAGCACTGCCGTTGGATTCCCAGCCGGCGTACGGGACCAGCGCCTGAGAGGTGCTTCCCTGAATGGGTTCGCTCCCGCTGCTCGGCTCTGCGAAGGTGACGCCCTGGTAGTCGGAGAGCCGCCCGGCACCACCTGTGTACGCGCTGCTGTCGAGTGCCGGAGCCTTCGACAGCAGCGTCGCGCCGCCGGTTCCCTTCACCGACTGCACCTGGTCGATGGCACCCTGGGCCGACAGTGTCGTGTGGACGACGAGGATGACCGCGAGGATGACCGCCACGAACGGGAAGCTGGCAACTGCTCGCCGACCCCACGATTGGCGCCCGTGCCAGTCCCACTCCGCGGAGCGACGGACCTCGCGCCCGTTCTCGTCGTCAGCGGGATCCCACGAATCGTTGCGCTCCGGCGGCGGCGTCTCCTCGGGTGGACCGCCAGTCAGGGCGGTCCCCGCCGTGGAGACCGGCGCAGTCCCCGTTACCCGGAAATTCTCGTGCGACTCAGAACGAGGCATAGAACGACTCCTCGCCTGCGGCCAATGCCCGGTACGACGCGAGTCCGGCGACGAGGGAGTAGAGCAGGGCACCGGCAGGGAAGCCCCAGGCTGCGAGTGTCAAGTTCCCACCACTGACCAGCAGCGCAGTTGCGACGGCACTGACCACCGCGCCGGACCACACGGCAATCACCGGCCAGCGCGGCCGTCCGAGGAAGAAGAGGTACTGACTGCCAAGCATCCCGACCGGTACCAGCGCGAATCCGAGCGAGGTCACCTGCAACACGGTCATTCCGCCAGGGGAACGGACCGAGGAGGTCAGCGTTGCCGGCAGGAGGTGCAGGAGAATGCTCGGCAGGACCCACGCCACCAAACGCGGAAAAGCCCGCCACCGTCAGGATGCTCACGGTCCATTCACGCCGGAGCGCTGTCCGGGCCTGCGGCCAGTGATCGAGCCTCTGGTTCTCGAGCAGGGGCACCAGTCGGCGCCCGAAGCGCTCGATGGAGGCATAGACGAGGCCGAGCACCAGCACGAGCTCGAGGAGCGCGAGGTCCACCGACCCTTCGTAGGTCGAGGGGTAGACGTACTGGTCGATCCCCAGGCTGCGTCCATATGCGAACCCAACGATCAGGGGTCCGATCAGGATCATCACGAAGTACGCGAACCCGTACAAGGCATATTGGGCCGAGTGCCAGAGGACGACCCGGAGCTCTGGGGGCTTCACGACGATCAAGGAGTCCCGTCCTCCCGGGTCGGTTTCGCCACGCACGGCCAGATAGCTGGCCGCGATGACGACCATCGCTCCGGACCCCACCGCCAGCCCGAGGAGCTGGGCGTGTCTGAGTCCAGGGGAGCTCCCGCTGAACAGCCGTGCAGTGGCCAGGGTGACCACCAGGGCAAGTCCGGTCGCGAGGGCGAGCGTGTAGAAGCGCCGCAGCATGTAGAGCGGCGCCGCGCTGAGCAGGAATACAAAGATGGCAACCGCGAATTCGGCAAAGACCTCTCCGAGACGCAGCCCGTAGTGTGGCACGATGTAGACGCTGTATACGACCGCTATCACCAGCAGGGCAGCCGTAGCGCCGTAGGTGAGGAACCTCGTAGCCGTCCAGCGGACCAGTGGGAAGTTCTTCTGCAGGAAGTAGAACGTTCCCTTGCGGCCGAGCATCTGGGAACACCCACCCGCCAAGATGGCCGCCACGAAGAAGGCGAGCGAGACCATGGCCGCGACCTGGGGACTGGCATCGAGTGAGGACCACAGGGCAACCCGACCGAAGAACAGCACCAGCACCGCCATGATCCACGGAACCCCGTACCATGACCCCGAGAGGTAGTCGTCGGCGAATCGCCTCCAACTCCCACGATGATCGACAACGGGCCGGGGCAATGGGACGTAGTAGAGGTAGGTCAGGTCGTACACCGCCCCGGCTAGGTCGAAGACCGATTGGAACCCGAGCTCCTGCGCTGCGCTGGTGGTATAGCCCATCGACTCGAGCGCCACCGCC
This sequence comes from uncultured Acidimicrobiaceae bacterium, assembly GCA_963753905.1. Taxonomy (GTDB): domain Bacteria; phylum Actinomycetota; class Acidimicrobiia; order Acidimicrobiales; family RAAP-2; genus Bog-756. Next base: position 2,073,051 of record CAVWDZ010000001.1, read on the forward strand.
ACATCACGCAGGTTGCGAGGCTCGGGATTCCGGTCCAGCACTCTTCGGGCCTCGACGTGCAGGTCGTCGTAGACGGACGAATCCAGCTTCAACTCGTCGAGATCTCGGGCGACGCGTCGAGCCGCGCCCGCCGGAGGGGCATCAAGTCCGGGCGACACGCGACTGCACCTCTTCGTAGAGCCACCGGTACCCGTCGAGGAACACCTCGAGGGTGTACGAATCGAGCATGGCCTGGCGCCCAAGCTCCCCGAGCCGGGCGAGGCCTTCGCGGTGTTCGGCCATGGCGCAGATGCCATCGGCCAGATCCGCCGGCCGGCCCGGGGCGACGAGCCGTCCATACGGCGGTTTGATGACTTCCGGGACGCCGCCGACTTCGGTCGCGACCATGGGGCGCCCGGCCATCAAGGCTTCCACCGCGGCAAAGGGGAAGCCCTCCGAGATGCTCGAGAGCACTGCAATGTCCCCCTCGTTGAGCACCTTCCCGACATCGGGGGTGGGCCCTCGAAACTTGCACGACTCCCCAAGGCCCAACTGCTCGGCCAGTGCGTAACAGCTCCTGGCGTATCCGACGTCGCTCTCTGGACCGTGGATGTGCAGCTGCACTCCCGGGATCCGGTTGCGGACGATGGAGAATGCCCGGAGCAAAGTGTGGATGTCCTTCAGACGCTCCAAGCGTGCCACTGCCACGAGCACCAGTGGACCGTCGCCGCTTCCCGCTGGGCGGGTGAGAGGAAATCTGTCCGGATCGACGCCGTTGGGCATCGGATGGATCTTCGATTCGTCGACACCGAGACGCATCTCCCATGTCGCGTTGAAACGAGCGACCGGCGCCACCAGATCTGCCCGGGAGTAGGCCATGGCCACGACGGCGGCGTAGAAGTTCGACAGGAAGGCCCGGTACGGGCTCTTGGTCTGATTGCGACCCAGCGCAAGGAGGCGTTCGCGGTAGTAGACGCCGTGCTCGGTCAGCAGGAACGGGATGTTCCACCGCTCGCGCAGGACGACAGCGGGGATGGCACAGAAGGCGGCCGCCGACGAGTGCACGACTCGGGGGAGCTCGGCCGGATAGTCGAGCGGGGCGAGGTACCGGTAGACGGAGCGTGCCAGGTCGACCGCCTCAAAGGTGCTGAGCTGCTGATAGAGGGGGTGGGCAGCCAACGTGTCCCGGAAGAGTCGCCAGGTTCGACCATCGCGCATGGCCATCTTGAGGCTGAAACGATCGGCATAGCTCGAGAGCGCGCAGAGGGCTGCCACCAGATCGTCGGGGCCCCCTTCGCCCAGCGCCACGGACACAACGAGTTGCGCGTAGGCGGGGAGGAACTCCTCGTCGAAGCGCCTTCCCGGTCGTCGCAACCGTCGGGCGATCCAACCCGGCCGAGGGTTGAATTCGGAATTGTCCTCTGTCCCCCACAGGGGGACCTGCACGGTGTGGACCAGGTTGGGGGGCGGATCGTAGCGAACGGCCAGGTTGGTGTTGGCCACCACGGAATAGAGGACGAACTGTTTCTCGGACAGGCCGGTCACCAGCTGGTGGGCCCAGGTGCTGACCCCACCGGTCACATAGGGATAGGTGCCCTCGGTGGTGAGCAGCACGTCGATGTCGGAAATCGAGCGGTCCTCCGTCCGGCTGCCCAGCCGGTCCCGAGCGGGAGCGCACGCAATGCTGGCCTCGCCCACAACACTGCTCAGGCCATCTTGCGGAGTGGTCGGTGGTGGTTGATGCGTTGGAGCCACCCGGACCACCCGACCGCACCATGAGCCCCCGTCTCGAGGGGCTGACTGCCGTCCGCCTGCTGCACAATAGTCGGCGCCGGCGAGCCTTCATCGGCGCCGAAACGGGCCGGTGCTGGATCCTCCGCCACGACCTCGGACCTGGTCGGCGAAGTGCCAGAAGCGGCAAACGGGACCTTGTCGGCCTGCGCCATGAGATCCTCATCGGCACTCAGGACCGACTCGATGGCTTGCGCACGACGCAGCCCCTTCGAGGCGACATGGAGGTTCTCCACGCTGAGGAAGCATTTTGCCGCCATGACAGCGGCCTCCCGGACGAAGGGCAGTGGAGTGCGGTCGTCCTCGGTGACGCGGAGGTATTCCCGGCCGGCGAGGCGCATCCAATGGTCCGACGCGTCGACTCTGCCCGAGTGGCGGGCAGCGAGCGCCGCCTGCCGGTACGCGATGGCGGCCCGTTGAGGAGCGACGTCATTGCGCTGGGCCTCCTCGAGGAACAGCGATTCCGCCCTCTGGAAGTCGTCGGCATGGAATGCGCCGATCGCTGCTTCGAACAGCGTGATGTCTCCACCCTCGATTTCGAGGTTGGTGGCGACCGGATCGTCAGATGGGAGGACGGGGTCCTCGACCGGCGCGTCCGTCCCGTCGACCCGACTGGCTGCGGTTGCAACGGCCAGCTCAGAGTGCCCCCGGGGAGCTTCCTCCTCCGGTGCCCCCGTCCGAGAAGTGCCGGCTCCGCCCACGGATTGGACGACGCTCACAGCATCCGCCTTGGGCCGCGGGCCCGGGCAGACCTGTGAGGTGGAATTCTTCATACAGGAGGCTTCGGCCGTTGGGCGTCGACTCTTGAGCCGGTTTGCCGCATCTGGCTGGGATTTCTCTCCGGCGAGGCGGGTCGGAGGCCGGGCGTCGTGGGTGATCCATGCTTCCCTGATCGACAATTGGTCCACAAAGAGCCGCTCCGCCGATCACCGAGCCGGCGGCCGATCTCGCTCAGTGCAGAGCTCCGAGGTAACCGTGGAACGAGCGCGAGGACAGCACCGGTGACCGGATGGCCTCTGGGAACGAACGGAGGTCGCCGATCATCGGGACGGGGAACTCGTACGAAAGGGGCTCCGGCCGGCCGAGCAGGAACCCCTGACCCTGTGGACAGCCCAGTCGGCGAAGCACCTCCAACTCGCCAACCGTCTCGATGCCTTCTGCGATCACCGTGGCGTGATAGGTCTCACGAGCAAAGCTGAGCAGTGCACGTGCAAGCGCCTGTCGTGCCGGATCCGCGTCGATGCCCCGAATGAGGCCGAGGTCGAGTTTGATGATCTCGGGCCGGAGGTCGACGATGTGCCGAAGGCTGGAGAAGCCGGCACCGGCATCGTCGACCGCCAGGCGAACCCCGTTCGATCGCAATGACTGCACACAGCTGCCGATCGCAGCGTAGTCGTCGATCGGAATGTGCTCGGTGACTTCGAGGACGATCCGCTCCGCTGGGACACTCTCCAAGATCTGCCGGAACGCGTCGGACATGAGCGCTTCGACAGACACGTTGACTGACAGATAGATCCCGGGGGGCAGGCGATGGAGCTGCTGTAGTGCCAGCTCGAGGGCGACGACCTCCAGGTTGATGCCGAGACCCACCGAGGCGGCCTCGAGAAACCACACATCAGGGGGACGCACCGGTCGGCGCGCGAAGCGGGCAAGGGCCTCGACCCCGATGACCCCGCCGCTTTGCAGATCGACGATGGGCTGATAGTGGACCTCGAGAGCCTTCTTGGCGATCGTGACCCGGATCAACTTCTGTCGGGACGACAGCAGTCGTCCCGATGCGATCGGCGGGAGTGCAATTGCCGGAGGCGTGGTCACTAGCTCTCTGGTCGCCGACCTGAACGGCAAGATCCCGAGCTGGCGGACGCCCGCCAGTCGCCTCCTCGGCCTGACGCCGAGAGTGCTGCTCGCAACGTTGGACGTTGTCACCAAGCGCTCCGCTCCGGGCTCAGACCGTCGTCGATTCCCCGCGCCAAGAGCACACGACAGGCCGGAGGTTCCGCCAACACTCGTCGCACCGACCTAGCCTGACAGCGCGAATCTCGGCGGAGGGGACATGGCCGCCAGCTCGGCGGCGGCGTCAGCCGTGAGCGGCCGGGAGAAGAAGTAGCCCTGGGCAGCCTCGGCACCGATCTCCTTCAGGATGGCCACCTGCTCGGGTGTCTCGACTGCTTCGGCCACCGTGCAGATCCCGAGAGAACGGCTCAGCGTGACGATTCCCTCCACTGTTGCACGACTGGCTCCGTCCGGGTCGCTGAGGCCTGCGACGAGCGCCGCGTCGATCTTGACCGTATTGACGTGATAGCCGTGGAGCTGGCCGAGCACTGAGTCCTCCGCCGCGAGGTCATCGACGGTGAGCTGGATTCCCAGGTGCGTCATGACACTCATGTCCCTGACCGCCTCGCTGTCACCCACGGAAGTCTCGGTGACTTCGACGGTCAAGCGGTCAGGGTTGAGTTGGGACTGCTCGAGGGCTGTGGCGACAGCAACCGCCGCAATTCCGCGGTGGAGCTGGAGGGTCGAGCAATTCACAGCCAGCTGCAGGTCTCCTGGCCAGCGGGTGGCCTGGGCACACGCCTCGGACAGCACCCAGGCGTTGAGGGCGTTCATGTGCCCGTGGGATTCGGCCCACGGGATGAGGGTCTGGGGTGGAACTTCGTTGCCTCCGGCATCGTGCCACCGAAGGAGGGCCTCGAATCCGAGCAGGCGGCCCGTAGCGAGGTCCACCGCCGGCTGGAAGACGAGGGTGGGCGTACCATCCCGTCCCAGGTCCGGGATCGGGGTGCTCCGGTCCAACTCGAGGCGCGCTCTCGTGGATTTCCTCACACTGATCAGCTTGGCCACCTTGGTCGTATCGGCGACAGGGGGTGCCTCCTTGAGCGGGAACTCCGGGCGCCGACCAGGTGCTATTGGGCATCTCCCTCGTGTGAAATCCGCTCAAGGCCGTTGACCAGGTGCCGATACTCCGGTATGGCATTGAAACCCTTCGCCCGGCACTCGAAGTCCGAGGCGGACACCGAGACAGTCCCAGACGAGGACGACGCAGTCGACCAATTCTTCTCGAACTCACCCCGACCGTTCGCGAACGAGTCCCGACCGGCAGCGACACCTCCGGAGGCGGCCGACGAGAATCCGGTCCCGGTGGCGCAACCGGTCGAAGCTCCGGAGTTCGCGGACGCCGGATGGTACCCCGACGCGTCCGATCCGGAATTGAAGCGGTACTGGGATGGGCATCATTGGACGGGCCAGACCATGCAGGTCATGCCGGAGCGTCGGGGGACCGACGAGATCGGAACGGCTCCCGCGATGAACCCGACACAGACCGATCGGTCATCCACTGGCCCCGTTGCGCCTGCCACGGATCTCCTCGTGCCGAACCAGACCGTCGTGCCGGGCCAGACCGTCGTGCCGGGCCAGACCGTCGTGCCGGGCCAGACCGTCGTGCCGGGCCATCCGGAGCCTCTCCCGACCATCGAGACCCCGGCCACTGCGTCCACCGCGCCCGACGTGACGACCCCGTCTTCCTTAGGGGCCGGAAGCGTCAGCCCGTCTCCGGTTGAGCCGCCACCTGGTCCACCATCGAGCTTCGGGAGCACCGTCGACAAAGGAGGGGGTGTACAGGCTCGAGCAGCGAGGCCCCTAGAGGACAGCGACAAAGACTCCGAAGCGGCCAAGAACACGGACGCAGCCGCCGTAGTCACCGCGACCACGAGTCCGCCTGAGGCGAAGAGCGAAGCCGACACGTGGTTTGCGGAGGTTGCAAGAGCCGTGGGGCGGGCTCAGGAGACGGAGAGTCCGGAAGCCTGGCAGGAGGCAGCACGAGTCGCGCTGGTCGTCTCGGAGGTCGCCCAGAGCATGCGGGCGATGGCGGAGGCGGAGCTCGAAGCCCAGACGGCGGCACAGACCGCCCAAGAAGCGAGACAGAACGCTGCTCTTGCAGAGAAGAAGGCGGTCGAGGCCAATGGCACAGTTGCCCAGACCGCCAGAACAGCCCAAATCGCAGCTGACGAGGCTCGGGCGGCGGCACAGGCAGCAGACGAGGCAAAGCGCATCGCCGAACGGGCCGCCGAAGAGGTGCCCAAGTCGACTGGCATGGCGAAGGCGGCTGCACAGGTGGCCGCGGACGCCGCGGACAACGCGAAGGGTATCGGCGAGATCGTTGCGAAGGCACGATTGGCGAATACCCAGGAGGCGTGGACTGAGGCACTCGGCCTCGTGACCATGCGGCCAGAGAGGACCCGAGGTCTCGGCAATGGCTCAGACGCCACCGTGTAAGCGCTCCCCATGTGCTTCGCGGGCCGACGGTGAGACTCGAGCTCCCTGATCTGTTCACCCATCGACTGGCCGGTGTCAGCAGTGTCTTGGCGGTGGATGTGATCCCACTGCAACCCCTCGCGATTTAAGAAGGGGCTGCCACACACCGATGTTACTGACGTGTCACCAGGTTCGTTTCCGAGACGCCGGCAGGCGCCGCTGAGTCAATCAGACCTCTGGATGGGGGCCGGCCTCATCTGGATCTACGCGGCGACAGTGGTGTCGACTTCCTGGGCGCTGGCCCCGTCGCATGAGGTCGCGGCCGCTGTACTCGACATGACCATCGGGGCCGAGCTGGCCGCCATCGCATTCGTGGTCTTGCGTTGGGCGCGAGTCTCGGCGAGGGCTCTTCTCTTGTTTCCGATGCTGTTGCTGATCATGGAGGTCATCCTGGCAGCGACGACGACCGGCCTCGCCAGTGACTACACCGGATTCTTCACGTTGGCGTTCATCTTCATCGGACTGACCCAGTCACGAGGAACTTCGGTCGGATTTGCCCTGGTCGTCGCCCCTGCTTGGGTCTACTGCCAGCAGGGATTCACCTCGCAGGTGGGGATCCGCCTCTCCACGGCCCTGGCCGTGTGGATCGTGATCGGCGAAGTCCTCGCAGACCGGACACACAAAAGCAGAGCGATGACGGCCGAACTGATCGCACAAGCCAGCACGGACGTCCTGACCGGACTGGACAGCCGGCTGACGATGTCTGACAGGCTGGATCGAACACTGGCGGAAGGAACGGATCGGTCCTCCTCTCTGGTGCTTCTGGATCTCGATGGCTTCAAGGCCATCAACGATGCATTCGGACACGCCGTCGGTGATGAACTCCTCATCGTCCTCGCCCACCGCATCCAGGCGTGCGTGGGTTCTGGGGATCGCATTGCCCGACTCGGCGGGGACGAGTTCGCGGTCTATCTGCACGAGTGTGGACTGTCCGATGCCGTACGCGTCGGAGAACGGCTCCTCGGAACGATCGCAGAGCCTGTAGACCTGACGAGAGGTCGAGTCGGGATCACTGCCAGTATCGGTGTCGTTGATCTCGCCAGTTGCGCTTCCACCGCTCATGCGATGCGCAACGTGGATGTGGCAATGTCGGAGGCGAAAGCCGCGGGCAAAAACAGGGTTTCGGTCTTTCAAGCGGACATGCAGCAGCGAATCGAATCCCGCCTGCGACTGGAGACCGAATTGCGGGTCGCCGTCGAGGAGGAGCAGTTCGAGGTCTACTACCAACCCTCGGTCAACGCCGAGACTCTCGAGACGGTCGGGTTCGAGGCTCTGATCCGGTGGCGGCACCCGACCCGGGGACTGCTTGCAGCCAGCGAGTTCATCGAGGTATGCGAGGACATCGGGCTCGTCGTCCCCCTCGGACGGTGGATCCTGCGCACCGCGTGCAGGCATGCCCGACTGTGGCAGCCGATCGATCCCGCCAGGCGTTTGACCATGGCGGTCAACCTCTCCGCCCGTCAGCTCTTCGACACCGACATGGTGACCGAAGTGAGGAATGCCCTGGCCGAGTTCGACCTCCCCGGCAGCGCGCTGGTCCTCGAGATCACCGAACGGCTGCTCCTCGTTGACTCACCGTTCGTCCTGCGGCAGCTCAATGAGCTCAAGGAACTGGGGATCCGGATAGCCATCGACGACTTCGGCACCGGCTACTCCTCTCTCGCCTATCTCCGGGATTTTCCGATCGATATTCTCAAGATCGACCGGAGCTTCATCGAGCCTCTCGGGGACGACCGCCAAGCCATTGCCCTGGTGCGATCGATCATCGGGATCGCCGAAGCCCTCGGCCTCGACGTCATCGCCGAAGGGGCGGAGACGCTCGCCCAGGTGGAGCTGCTCACCCAATCGGGGTGCGCAGTGATCCAGGGGTACTACTTCGGCCAACCCAGCCCGGCGGAGGAGATCAGCCGATATTTCTCCTCGGGGCCGTTGCCGTCGGCTCCCTCCTGAGGCCAGAGGGGCGCTGACGGCGGTGGTGGCCAAGGGCGAGCTCAATGATCGTTCAGCGCTCGAGCAGGAGGTTGACCTGGCCATCGGGTCCCCCAGAGTCGCACAGTTCCACGATCTCCGTATCGCACATCTCGAGAACATTGTCCCCGGCTGAGACCCTAATCCGATAGCCAAGTTGCCGATATCTTGCCAATATATCGGAGGGGGAGCGATCAGTAGCCCGCAAGGGAGCCGGCCAGAATTCGGTAACGATGTGCACTCCGGGCGACCGCGACAAGACACCGTCAAGCCCCAACAGCACTTCGAACTCCCAGCCTTGGACATCGACCTTGACCAAGTCAAAGACTCGATCTCCGAACAGTTCGTCACCGGATGCGGCTGGGACGATCCACCCGGACGGTTGGTCATCCGCGCCGTGGTCAACGACACCTCGTCCGTCGTCTGTCGTGCTGGGCTTCACCCGCCCACTTCTGAGGTCACCGAGATTGTGAGCATTGCCAGAGAGGTGCAAATGGCGGTCACGGTTGTCGAGGGCCAGCGGCCATACAGTCGCGGCGACCCGGTTCGACCAGAGGTTGAACCGGAGAGCCTGGACGTTGCCCGGGTCTGGCTCTACGCAGTCGACAGTGACCCCTGGTGCAGCATTTCCGATGAGCACGGAAAAGTAGCCGACGTTGGCACCGATATCCAGGAAACGGCAGCCGGGCTTGACGAAGGAAAGGAGTAGACGACCTTCTTCAGGTTCCCAACTGTGGGCGCGTTGCATGAATGGTCGCATCACCTGGTCATGCCGGCTCATCCATATATTCCCCGCGTCGACTTCGATGAGCTCGAACTCGCCGTCGGGTAGGGGTGGGGGAATCGATGGCCCAGAACTCTTCAGGACCGATCCAACGTTCAGTTTGGAGGCGACTTTGTCGGTCAGCGATCCAAGTCTTGTCCCGAGACTCAGCCGTATCGATTCGGTCATGGTGTTTCTCCTTCACTAGCACGGCTTTTCGAATGGAGGCGCGATTTGCGTTGCCACGCGGCCAACTGGTGTCCGATCCGTCGACCCAGCAGTCGGCCGGGGCGTTCCACGAGCGAGAAGCTTCCCCAGGCCAAGGCTATCGAGACAATCCAGATCCCAATGATCTTCAGTACGAGATGATGGGTGTCCGGAGGAGCGAGGGCTGACCCAATCCCGAAGAACACGAGGATGACGGGGAAGTGCCACAAGTAGAGCCCGTAGCTCCTTTCCCCCAGCCAAACGCCGCCCCTCATCGGGCTGGACAGGTGTCCTCGAACTGGTCGAGATCCGTAGAGCAGAGCAGGCAACGCGAGCACGCAAAGCGCGTAGTCGAAGAAGGTGAACCAGATCCAGTGCGTGTAGAAGGACGCGCGCCCGGTCTCCCGGAGAAGGAGCAGACTTGGCACGAGAAGCAGGATCAGAACCAGCAGACTCGGATGCTTCGTGGTCTTCGTCACCCATCGATCCAGATACCCATGCAGGACGGCCCACCGAACCGCCATGCCCAGCACGAAGATCGGCAGGAGCCCAATGAATTGACGGGCCAAGTAGAGATATTGGAAAGGAGGAAAGGCCGCAGAGTGCACTCCGAAATACCAACGGGTCAATACAGCTCCATCGAGAGCAACATACAGTCTCCAACCGATGCCGATCGAGGCCAATACCAACGACGCGACGATCGGTCGCCAAGCGATGAGGAAAGCCAGCAGTGGCATGACCAGGTACAAGGTCATCTCGATACTGAGCGTCCAAAGCGAGCCATCGACGTTGAGGTTGCTCTCGGTGTTGGGAAACAGGTGTTGGGTAAAGGTGGCGTTGGCGAGGATCTGATGGACTCCCTGGGTGCTGAATACCTGGTCGTGTTGGGCGTAGAAGAGGAACAGAAGTCCCACACAGACGTAGTACGCCGGGGCGATTCGGAAGAACCTTCGGATGTAGAACTCGAGGGTTGTCTTGCCTCGCCGATTGGCCCAGAAGAAGTCGGCCAGGAGATAGCCCGACAACAGAAAGAAGATGTTGACGCCCCACGTCCCCAATCCCTGGACGATGCCAAATCCGAACGACGCCTTGCCTCCGGAGAGGGCCCACGTATGGTCGACGACAACTGCTGCCGCGGCGATCCCCCGAAGGGCCTCGATGGCGGGATACCACTCTCTGTCCTCAGGCGGTACGGGCGGACCGATTCCCAGAATCTCCGTCTCGGTACCTGACTGCTTCGATTCGCCTATTGACCTGGACCTGTCCGCAGTCGATGCGACGAGCGACGAATCAGACACGTGCGGGGTAACACACCTCGCGTTGTACCTGCGTCCCAAGGGCCCCAAACCCGGCCGTGACGCCATCGAGTCGACCGGCGGGTTCGACCACTCGGACCCGTGCCGGCGGTGCTCCGAAGAAGTCGACAAGGCCTTGGGGAAGGTCATCGAAGTGAGGGAGCACCTGACGGAACCCGATGAAAGAGGCAACTGCCCTAAGTCTTCCCTCGATCTCTTCGAGTTTCACCACCGGGTCATCGCTGCCGGGACCCGCGTGGTTCAAGCCGGCGACGACCGAATACCCCCATTCGCGAGCGGCATCGATCATGATCTTCTCTCGGGCGTCCCTGCGGAGCTTGTCGAGCGTTTCGGAGTTCACGAACGCAACAACCTGCGAGCGAAACAGCGGATACCGGTGATCGATTATCCGTTCATGGGCCGGAACACTGGTGTGTCCCGAGCTGAGCAGCCCCTCGTCGACATTGGTACCGCCTCCCTGGTGATATGCGAAACTGGAAGGTGACAAGGTGATCCGATATCCCATGCTCTTGCCGCGAAGGCTCCAATCGGTTTCCTCGCAGTAGCCACGGCCGTAGATCGGGTCCATCAGCCCGACCTGCCGGATCACGGGCACCGGAATCAGTATGCAGAACGAGATACCAGCAGGTATGTCGACGGCCGCCGAACCGAAATTGCCGTAGATCGACTCTGACAGCCAATTCAATCGCTCCTGATCGCGTAAGTACAGATCCGGATCGTCATTGGGCAAGGAGAAGATCGAGACATTGTTCGACCACGCCGTCACGGATCCGATCGTGGGATCGGTGGCCGCTGTCTCGATCAACGTGTCTGGCAGGTTGGCGGAGAACACCACGTCCGAGTTGGCGATGATCACGAAGTCATAGTTGGCATCGCTGGCCCGCATCAGTCCTAGGTTGACGTTGCGGGGAATGCCCAGGTTCCTGGGGCTCCGGTAGTACTGGAACCCCAGAGTGCTGCAGAGCATGCGAATCTCGTCGCTGAAGCCGGGGTCCGGACTGCAGTCGTCGAGCACCAGCACATCGATGTCCACCTTGGTTGGACGAAGGGCGGCAGCAGAGCGAAGGCAAACCGGAACGATGGTACGTCCGTTGTAGACGGTGATGGCCAAAAGCAGCCGGGGTTTCGTCATGCCTATCTCCGGATGAGACTTCGAAGTGCCCCCAACCTCTGTGCGACCTGGTAGGCGCGCGAGCCGGCCACCTCGGCGTAACGGCTTTGCACCGCGGTGAGTGTCGTTTCCGAGGCGTCGTTCATCCCCTGGAGCTCGACGATTCGCTGATTGGCCGTGATCAAGCGCTGGGTGAGGTCGACGACGCGGGCATTGGCGATCTCGAAGTCCCGGACCGCCTGTTCGAGCGAGAGGCGGTCCATCTCACGTTCGAGCTGGGTGTCTGCGTCGACGGACTTGGGGGTGACGGCACTTGACCCGGTGGCGATCTTGGTGGCCGTCACCGCCTTGGTCCCGGACTTTTGGACAGTTTTAGCTGGTTCAGGCATCTTTCTCCGTCTCGTGTGGCGCGGTCACAGGCTACTGAGTGGTGGCCGCACCAGCAATGATCGATAGACGTCCATCAGTGATTCAGCGCACCTCTTCCAGTCATACACCGGCATTCCCGCCGCCATGGCCTCGACCTGGGCTTCTGAGAGGGCGGGGTCGGAGAGGAGGGCCACGCAGGCGTCGGCCAGGGCATCTACCGACCAATCCGCCGGCGCCACCGGCAGTTCGGCCATCCGTTCCTTCAAGGGCCCGAAGGGCACGACCACCGTTGGGGTACCGAATGCCGCCGCTTCGTGGGGGATGAACCCGAATCCTTCGGCCCCACTTGGATAGAGCACCAGCTCAGCGTGGCGTAGTAGCCAGTTGCGCTCCTCCGATGTGACATCCGGGATGGTGAACACGGGATCCCCTGGGGACCATGCGATCGACTCGGCCATCCGGGAGGAGCCAAAGGGGACCAGCGCACCAGCCATCACCAAAGCGAGGCCAAAGCCTCGTTGGCCCAGCTCATGGGCGACCCGTACGGCCAGGTCGCGGTTCTTGTGGGTGTAGTTGGTTCCGAGCACGAGCAGGAACGGCTGGCCGCTGAAGCCGCGGGCCAGTAGTTCGGCCGGCTCCCGTTCCGGCTCATCACCCCGGAGATGGCCCACGCCCTCCGGCACGACGAAGACGCGTTGTTCGTCGATCGGCAGGCGTTCTAGCCCGATCTGACGGGCTGTGTCCTCCGAGGGGGCGATAATCCCGTCGACTGTCGCGGTCGACGATCTGGTTGCCGATCGATAGTCGAACCACAGATCCGCGCTCTGGTGGTAGACAGGAATCTGGAAGGCGATCAGGTCGTGCACGGTGATCACGGTGCGCTTCCCGACAGCTCGCCATGCCGAAGGATCCACGCCCGGCGTGACCTGAGAGGGCCGGTGCACGATATCCACCGCCGGAAAACCGGTGACTTCGCCGGCCGGGGTAGTGCGGACGTCGATCTTGGCGTCGGTCAGCCACGGAACGGCATAGGGGGGGATCGGGCCCGGAATAGCCACTCCGAGGTAGGAGACGTCGTGACGATCCGCCAAAGCGGCCGCCAAGGCCAGCAGCGCCACCTGCGACCCCATCTCCTTCGGTCCGAGACACGAGCCCTCGAGGACGATCCGCATGCCGAATGTGTTGGCTCGGGCCAGCACCAACGCCTGCCTGAGAGCCGAGTCCGTTTCGGAAGGATCATTCGGTGCCCGGGTGATACCTGGGTAGCGCTGCTCCAGCCAGACCTCCTCGGCTGGGGCCAGGCCGGCCGCCGGGGGTTGGCCGACGGGAACATCGGTGGGCCGTGAGATGAACGTTCCCGGATCGAGCATGCTGATCAGGCCGCGAACACGCGTACTGGCTCCGAAGTCGGCCAGTGAGACCGGAACCCGCTCGCCGCGGTCGGGGAACGGCCAGACGATCGACAGACCCTGCGCGCTGACCAGCACCGCCGGCCCGACGGGGTAGGGGATCGGCACTGCACCAAGGCCCTCAGGATGGGCGCGGAGTCGACGGGTGATCGCCACTTCGTCGAGGTCGTCGATCTGGTGGAGGGAGATCTGGTCGGGATGGGGAAAGCCGGCGTAGCCAGCGATGTTGGACAGGAAGGAGACGCTCGAACAACGGAGGTCGGTGTCGACGACGGTGAGGGCCCGGTCGAGGAAGTCCGGGGGGAAGAGCGCTGGAGCATGGACCAGCAACACATGGGCCGAGTGCTTTTCGTAGGCATGGTTGACCAGCGAGGAGGCTGATGGCTGTATGGACAACTCCACCCCCAGACGCTCGAGCGCCAGGAGGTCCCCCATGTCCGGGCCGCCAACCAGGATGGGCAGGTCAGGTGCCGTCGCCTGCAATGACCGGATGGTGGGGATCCATGCCTCGGACGCCCCTGGTGCGAAGATCGCCGCCACTGCGCCACGGCCGCCTGATTCGTCCTCTATGGCTCCCCGGTCGTCGCTCATGCGCTCTCCAATTCTGTATGGGCACCCTGGAGAAGGGCCTCGAGACCCTTGGGGAGCGTCCAGGTCGGTGAGTAGTCAAGGTCGTGGCGGGCCGCGTCGATGGTGGTGCTGGCCGCCCGCACATCACCGTCGCGGAAGTCGCCGGTCACGACGGGGTCCGGAGCGCCACTCAGGCCCGCAATGAGCGCAGCGACATCGAGGATGGTCGTCGATGATCCGGATCCGATGTCGAGCGTGCGGGCGGTACTCGGTGGTCGGTCGATGGCCGAGCAGATCGCTTCCGCTACGTCATCCACGTAAACGAAGTCACGTACGATGTTCCCATCCTCGTACACGTTGATGGTGGACCCCGACAGCGCCTGCCTGGCGAAGATCGAGAGTACTCCTGTGTAGGGGTTGTCCAGTGATTGACCCACCCCGTAGACGTTCTGGAGGCGCAGAACACTCACCGGGCAGCCCATGGCCGCTCCCCATGACTTGAGGATGTGCTCCTGAGCCAGCTTGGTGGCGGCGTAGATGCTGGTGGGCTCCGTGCGCGTACGACCGGCACAACTCGGGACGGGTGTGCCTTCGAGGCCACTCGGGGACGGAGGTGCCCAGGCGCCCCGGCTCAGGTCCTCGTGGGTCCGGGCCGACGGGTAGTACGTGTCCCCGCCGGCTGTCCACGCCCCTTCTCCGTAGACGGCACGCGAAGACGCGAGAATGACGTGTTCTGGGACGTAACCACGGCGCGACAGGGCGTCGATCATCTGGGCGGTGCCGACTACATTGACCGATCCGTGTCGGGTGGCCTCCCTCAAGGACTGGCCGGTTCCGGTCTCGGCAGCCAGGTGCACCACCACAGTGGGCAACTCGAGTTTCAACAGGGCGTCCCAACCGGTGGCATTGGTCACATCGAAGGGCATGAGGGTCACCGAGTCTGGGAGCCGAGCTGGACGACCATGCCCCTTGTGGACCTGTGGATGGAGCGAGTCGACCGCGACCACCTCGTGTGCCCGCGCAACCAGGCATTGGGCAACGGCGCAGCCAACAAAGCCGGCGCCACCGGTGATCACGATCCTCTGTTGCGGCAACGGGTTCACCTCTCTCGTCCAACCGGCCGCCAGGCGGGCGCTCACTGGCACCGTAGCCAGTAACTGAGTTTCTATGTAGCAGACAAGGATCCGGACTGAGTGCGCAAATCATAGGCGAGGGCCCGTCGCATCCTGGTCTTTCCGATGCCTCTGGGCCCGGAACGCGGGCCATCGGGGTGCACCCAAGGAGAAGATCCGGCGATCCGATCGAGTCGACGCGTACAGTCAGACAGAGCGAGATCGAGGTACCGCGGCGCCTGCTGCTGGAATCTGTGTGGCTCGCAACTTGAGTCGATGGCTGATGGAGGCAATCGTGGTCGAAGAAGCACCCGGGAATGACAGTTCTGGATTGGCTGGATTGTTGGACCAAAGGTTCACGAAATTGGAATCGATGATGCTTGAAGCGCAGCACGTTGCAACCGAGGCTGCCACGTTGTTCCATCCGCGCAGAAGCCGTGGGAACGATCAACTGCTTCAGCATCTTGCCCGGTCCGAGTGGCGAAGACGCGTCAGCTCGAATCAGCCCTTGCCCTCGCTCGACGAGGTTGAGTTTCGCTACTTCTCTCAAAACGGCGAGGATGGGATTATCTGGTACCTGCTATCCCTCATTGGGGACGGGTCCAAACGAGTAGTCGAAATATGTGCAGGAGATGGGATCGAATGCTGCTCCGCCAATCTCATCGTAAACCACGGTTGGCAAGCACTGTTGTTCGACGGCAGTCCCGAACGCGTCGAGCGCGGAAAGCATTTCTACAAGCATTGTGGAGACGCGTGGTACTACCCGCCTCGCTTTGTCAATGAGTGGATCACGCCCGACAACATCAACACCTTGTTGAGCGACAACGGATTCGACCGGGACGTCGATGTGGTGATCATCGACATGGACGGCAACGATTATTGGGTGTGGAACGCGCTCGAACTCACCCCAAAATTTGTGGTTGTCGAGATCAACGAAACACTGGGAACAGAAGTGTCCGTGGCTATTCCGTATGATCCGAATTTCGTGCTCCCGGGCAACTCCGTTCACCGGAGTGCCAGTTTGCGGGCGTTTACCAGACTGGCACATCGGCGCGGCTATCGACTTATTGGAACACAGCGATACGGGTTCAATGCCTTTTTCCTGCGTAATGATTGCGTACCGGAGCTGGTCTCCGAGGTGTCGGTCGACTCGTGTCTGAGGCATCCCATTTTGTCGGAGAGCTACGTCGGGGAGTCGCGGGAGGCAACGCTCGCAAATGAAGAGTGGTTAGAAGTATGAGGGTTGACTCCCGATCAGTGGTACGACCCGATCTGACCCCTGTTGACGGATCCACCTGGCCATCGACGTCGGGACCTTCGATCGATACCGACGGGTAGTGCGCTGCCTCGACCGCCTGGCCTCAGAGCGGGGAGCTCCGGCTTATGAGTTTCCTGCTCCATGAAACAACCGACCGCCTCATCGCTTCGTCTTGAGGTGCGGATTGCTAGGGTCACAAGGATGAATTCTGTAGACCGCGCCATTCAGCGATTGCGGTTTCGTGTCGCTGCGCGATGGATCACCCCAGGTGCGCGAGTACTCGATGTCGGTGGTGACGACGGGGCGCTCTTTCGTTATCTCGGGAACCAGATCGGTCCGAGCGTGGCTGTGGACCCCAACGCACTGGATCAGGGGCTCCCCGGAGGACACCGTTTGGTACGTGGCCTCGTGGCCGACCTCCCCTTCGGGGATTTCGACTGTTGCACGGCGCTGGCGGTCCTCGAACACCTCCACGATGACGAACTGCTCCAGCTGGGCGTCGACCTGGCCGATCGGCTGACCGCGTCCGGTACCCTCGTCACCACCGTTCCGTCGCCGATCGTCGACCCGATCCTCGATGTGATGATCCGCCTTCGAATCCTAGATGGGATGGAGGTCGAACAGCACCACGGTGTTGAGGTCGCGCATATTCCCGAGATCTTGGGAAAGGCTGGCTGGAGGGTCGAGCGCCGGAGACGATTCGAATTTGGACTCAACAACCTGATTGTGTTTACCCGAGCCTGATCTCCCGGGGACAGGCTGGACCGTCTTGTCGACTCGGGTGCACCCCCGGCGGCCGATGCCGGAGGATCCGACGCCGATCCTCGGCTGGGTGGACTGTCCTCGGTCCGGCAACATGGAGATCTACAATGAGGCGTGGCCTCCGTCAGAATTGACGATACTGATGCCCTGTCTCAACGAGGCGGAGACTCTCGAGACCTGCATCAAGAAGGCCCAGTCGTTCCTTCTTACCTCGCGAATCAACGGTGAGGTTCTGGTCGCCGACAACGGAAGCACCGACGGCAGCCAGGAGATCGCCCGATGCTGTGGGGCCCGCGTGATCAACGCCGCCGAGCGAGGCTATGGAAGCGCGCTGATCACCGGCACGCAACTTGCACGCGGGACGTTTGTAATTGTGGGCGATGCAGACGAAAGCTATGACTTCTCCGAACTCACGTCATTTTTGACCGCACTGAGGGACGGAGCCGACCTGGTCATGGGGAACCGATTCCAGGGTGGAATCGCAGCCGGGGCGATGCCCCCACTCCACCGCTACGTTGGCAATCCGGTATTGAGCTTCATCGGTCGCCTCTTTTTCGGGGCGGACATCGGGGACTTCCACTGTGGGCTCCGTGGGTTCCGGCGCACCTCGATCCTGGCACTGAATCTCCAGTCGAGTGGAATGGAGTTTGCCAGTGAGATGGTGGTCAAAGCGACCCTCCACGAACTACGGATCGACGAGGTCCCAACCACTCTCCGTAAGGACGGACGATCTCGGCCCCCTCATTTGCGGACCTGGAGGGACGGCTGGCGGCATCTCCGATTCCTCTTGCTCTACAGCCCGCGATGGCTCTTTCTCTACCCGGGGATCTTCCTGATGTTCCTTTCGATTGTGGTGGGCATCTCCGTCGAAGTCACCACAGTCAGGATCTTCTCGGTAACACTCGGGGTGGATACTCTTGTCGTCGCCTCCGCCTTCTTCATCATCGGTATCCAGTCCCTACTCTTCGCGGTCTTCACCAAGATCTACGGCGTGAGTGAAGGTTGGCTCCCGACCAATAAACGGCTCGAGCGGATGCGGAGTTCGGTTTCGCTCGAAGTGGGGATGGGCATCGGTGTCGCGCTGATCGTCCTCGGCGCGACGGGACTAGTCTTTGCCTTCCTCAATTGGCGTCATGCTCGATTCGGGGCTCTCAACCCTGTGGCCGCGCTTCGGACCGTGGTTCCGTCGGCCACCCTCCTAATAGTGGGATTCCAGATCACACTGGCCAGCTTGTTCGTCGGCATCCTCGAGATACGCAGGACTCGGGTCGCCACGTCACTTTCAAGTATCGGGGAATCCCCGTCTGCCCATCGGCCCGAGGGTGAGCACTCCGATGAGCTGAATGAACCGATTAATGGCTTCGCCGGACCTGGCTTCGAAGTCCCGGATGGAACAGGCGACCTTTCGAATTCGACCGTGAACGGCCCGGGAGAGCGGGAGGAATCCGACCGGTTCCGGTTGAAACGCACGCGCACGTTCGCAGATGAATGAAGGTGAGCCGGAGCTCAATGAGCTCCGGCGAGGCCGTCCGTTCGGGCGCTACCCAATCGATTACTTCGGTGGTCGAGTGTCCCTCGGTACTGGATCGGATGCGATGACGAACGAGCCGACCCTTTTTGCTCGACACGCGGCTCGTGTGCTGCCGAGGGTTCGCTCACAGTGACCAACACGATCCCTGCCGATAGTCCTGAACTGCAACTAGAGCCCGCGGAATCAACGCTTGATTGCGAGCACACCGGGTCCCGATGGAAGCGCCGCTTGGAAGGTTCTTCAGCCGCGATCAGAAGGCATTGGCTATTTACGATTCTGTTCGTCATCGGCACGACAATTCGGGTACTGACAATGGCGGCCTACCGCCCAGCCCTCTTCTACCCAGACTCCGGTGACTATCTATGGCAGTCCGCCAATCTGAAACCTTCTGGGTGGCATCCACCCGGATACCCTCTCTTCTTGTGGTTGCTCCGACCTCTGCACAACGTAACTGTTATCCCACTCGCCAATCACCTCATGATCCTCGGGGCGTCCATATGCATCTATTCGCTACTGTGCAGACTGGGAATGGCGTGCTGGCTCGCAGCGCTGGGCTGCGCCCCGCTACTACTTGATGCCTTTCAAATCAACATAGAACAGTACGTTCTGTCCGAAGCCCTGTTCGAGACGGTCCTCACGGTTTCGTTCGTGCTCCTTCTGTGGAAGCGCCATCCATCGTTCCTCCGCACCACGACAATCGGGCTCCTCCTTTCGTACGCGTGCCTGATTCGAACCTCCGGTCTCATTCTCATCGTGCCGGTTGCATTCTTCCTGCTGGTCACCCGAGCAGGTTGGTGGAAGGTTGGGTTGTGCGTGGTCGCATTCTCGATTCCAATTCTCGCTAGCGCGGCCTGGTTCGACGCTACTTACGGGTCATTCGAGACATCCAACCTGACCGGCTACCAGCTGTACACTCGAATCGGGCCGATCGCGGACTGTTCTCATCTGACACTCTCCAAAGCCGAGAAGTATCTCTGTCCGAGTGTGCCCATCAACGAGCGCCCGGGAGCTCCCTGGTTCGTCAGTGGACCGTCGCCAGCCGTGAAGCTCCGAGCGAGCGCACCGAAGACCTTCGATTCAACCGAAATGGCCTTCGATGTGGCAATCCTGGAACATCAGCCGGTGGACTACTCCTACCACGTGGCACTCGACTGGCTACGTCAGTTCCTACCGGGCCATCCGGAGCCGAAGGGGATCCAAGAAGAGGAGATCTACTTTCAGCCAACGTATCCGGGAGTCGACGTCTCGGGCGTCCCAGACCCTTCGTCCTTTGTCTCGTTGGCCGGAGGCGGCCCGCTCCCAGCGTCGAACGTGGGTATTGCCCGGTTTCTCGTGAACTATCAGCGCATCGTGTACACGTGGGGTCCGCTGGAGCTCGTATTCGTGATGCTCGCTCTCGCAGCGACTGCTGGACTCGGTGCCGCGCGCCGGTCATCGAGACGCCCCGAGAGTGGACTGTTGCTGGCGGCCGGTTCCCTCGTCGCGCTGTTCTCGTTCGCCCTGGTCTTCTTCGAGTGGCGGTACCTGCTTCCCAACCTGATCTTCCTTCCACCCGCCGGAGTGCTCGGCGCGTCGATGCTATGGCCGGGCTTATCGGCCGCCCATCGACACAGCAGGCACTCAAAGCGAGGAGCCGTGTAGCCCCAAATTTGGTTGTGGTGGCCGATCCTGATCTCAGCCCCATCCGGTGTCGACCGTGGACGGTGCCGCCGTGGCTCAGATACTCCCTGCGAGAGTCTTCAGCTCAGTCTTCGTGGAGCCCGGTCATGAGCAGTTTGTAAACTGTCGCCCGCGGTAGCAGCAATCCGCAATTGTCTGATCGCCTGGGTACGCGCACGAGGCTAGGATCAGCGGCCGTGCTCCCTGATGGATTTGACCCTGGCTACTACCTCATGGTGTACGGAGATGTCGCCGAGTCGCAGATGGACCCGTCCGAGCACTACCTCCAGTTCGGTCGCCACGAAGGCCGCACCGGAGTCCCGCCGAAACTCAAGCATCCACTAGAGCGCGAGTTGACTGATCGGATTGAGTTCTTCGAACGGGCATTCAACGCCCTTCTTGCAAATGGGATCGAGGGTGACTATCTAGAGTTCGGCACGGGACATGGAAAGACACTCTGGTGCGCTTGGAAGGCATCGAGAGCTGTTGGGCTAAACCCTCACCTCTGGGCGTTTGACTCCTTCAAAGGGCTTCCGCCGTGCGACAATCCTATCGACGAAAGCCACCCGGCCTGGCAGACGGGACGATATGCGGTCAGTGAACTCAAGCTTCGAGCCAATCTCGAGGCAATGGGTGTTCCTGACGATGACCTGACTACGGTGCCAGGGTTCTTCGCTGATTCGCTCTGTCGCCCAGGACTGCCGGAAACAGTTTCCTTAGCGTACGTCGACTGTGACATGTACTCGTCGACGATCGATGTGCTGAAATATCTCGCCACCATTCTTCGTCACGGTTCAATCGTCGCATTCGACGATTTTTTCTGCTGGTCGCCATCAAACCGATCGGGCGAGCAAGTCGCCCTTGAGGAATTCGTGCAAAAGCATCCCAAGCTGAGATTCAACCGCTATCTGCCAATCGGGTGGCACGGTATGTCATTTTTCGTCACCGATGCGTAGCCGGCCGGCACCGCCGAATCCTTGCCGCATCGAGTATCTGGCCGTTCATCGTTGGGCATAGGTGCATCGTTCGCCGTTCTTACCTTCATCTTTGGCCTGTGGCTGGCCCCGCTCGGGGCCGCCTTGTTCTCTCCGGAGCCGTCGGGGGCACCGTCGACGGGATGGGCCTGGGACAGCAAATCGGTAGACCGAGGCTCAAAAGACTCGTTACGGAGTGAGCCGGCGCCAGGACGCGGGGACCCTGTCTCGTCAACAAAAATCAACGAAGCATCCAGGGGCGGAGGTGTCCGAGTTCATGGAATGAGCCGCTTGACGCAGATTGTGGGGACGGAGGGAGTCGAACCCTCACTGGAGGCGGTTTAAGCGCCCTGCCTCTGCCATTTGGGCTACGTCCCCCGGTCGACCGACTTGTAGGGAGACCATAGATCGGCGCAACCCGACCGGCCGGTGACACCCGCGGCCGGCGCAACCACCCGCCTCAGCGGGTCCGGTGCCCAGGCACCGGACCGAGGACGCGTTCGACCGCCTCGAGCTCCTCGTCGCGGGGGCGCTCGGCTACGCGGACGGGGCCCTCACCCTCCGCCCACGGGCCGAGCACGGCAGTCGGTCGCCGTCCCATGTCCCACTCCGGCCACGCCGTCGAGGCCGCCCCGGCCACCTCGGAGGTGGGGACCCCGGTGCGGGCGAAGGAGGTCCAGGCCTGACGCATTGCCGTCGAGAGCGCCAACGCATCCTTGCCACCGCCGGTGAACGTCTGGATCAGCGGATACCGCACCGTGCCGAACACGAAGGGAACGTCCAACGCGTGGCAGGAGCCGAGCACGCCCCTGAAGATCGGGGACGGCCAGGTGAAGAGATACGCGTAGGTCCCCACGCCCGGTTCTGCTGCTTCCTCGTGCGCGTCGGCCAGCCGCACCGAGGGGGCACGGAACACGAACTCGGTGGCGATCGACGTCCAGAGGTCACGGGCCTCCATCGGCTCGCCCCGCGCGGCGCGGGCCGACCGCACGGCGGCGATCACCCGATCAGCCGCGCTCTCGTCCTCGAATGCGCGCACGAGGCGCCACCGGAGCCGATCGGCGTCGAGCGAGGAGATGGCGGGGTCGCTCATCGAAAAGAGGGTCCACTCGTCACGCGTGGTCCCGATCAGTAGAGGAATGTCCGCCACTGATCCGGCCACCACCGACGAGAGTGGGGGTCGCAGCAGAAGCCCGCCGTCTACGACCGGCCGGAGGGGGAGGCCGTCGACGTGGGAGTCACCCGTCCGTTCGAATTCGGCCACCGCAGCGACCAGGCGGTCGGGCGGGACCTGCTCGAGCGCCTCGCGGGTACAGGCAACGCCCATCTGGGAAGCGAGCTTCTCGGCCGCCTCGGCAGCCGTCTCCGCCGACATCGTGTAGGGCGGACCGCTCTGGACCACGGCACGATGGAACAGACCGTTTGCCTCGGGTGTCCCCAGGAGGGCCGACACGCTCATCCCGCCGGCCGACTCGCCGAAGAGGGTCACACACCCCGGGTCGCCCCCGAACCCGGCGATGTGGTCGTGCACCCACCGAAGGGCGGCAACCTGGTCGGCCAGTCCCCAGTTGCCCGTCCCGGTCCACTCGTGACCATCCAGCCAGGTCTGACCGGCATCGCCCAGGGCGGGGTGGGCCAGATAGCCGAGGAGGCCGAGCCGGTAGTTGACGGTCACCACCACCACGTCGCCCTCGCGGGCCAGGTCGGTGCCCCGATACAGCCCGGTCGAGCCAGACCCCGAGAGGAACGAACCCCCGTGGACCCACACCATGACCGGCCGCTTGGCCCCGTCGAGTCCGGGCGTCCACACATTGAGGCTCAGACAGTCCTCCGACGCGGGTTCAGGCGTCGCCCCCGGGAAGATCGCGGCCAAGATCTGCGCCTGGGGCGCAACCGGACCGAACCGGTCGCAGTCGCGGACGCCCGACCAGGGCTCCGGGGCTGCCGGCGGGCGCCAGCGGCGGTGCCCGGCCGGCGATGCAGCGTAGGGGATCCCGGAGAACGTCCATATCCCGCCACGCTCGACCCCGCGGACCCGACCCCCTCCGACCTCGGTCACACCTTGCACCCGTGCTCCCTCCAGTTCGACCGGACTCCTGCCGATAGTTCCTTGAACTTACTCACTCGTCCCCCGCGCCCGTCTGGGGGGCGGTGACGGCAAGGATCCGGGGCAGGTCCATGACACCCTTTCGACACCTGGCGTGCACCTTCGGTTCACCTGGGCAAACGCAGATCGTGACCTGCGATTTTCCGAGGAACCCCGCAGAGAAGTTCCCGCCGGTCGTCGCTACAGTGCCAGGGTGCCCGACGTGACCTCCGGCCGCCAGCGTGCGCGCCCGCCCGCCGGGGTCGCGGGTGCTCGGTCGCCCAGATTGCCGGTTCGCCGCACGGGAAGATTCCGAAGCGGTGCGGTCACCCTTGCCGCCGCCAGCATTCTGGTGGCACTAATCGCCGGAGCAGTGCCGACAGCCGGTGCGGCGACGGGCACCACCTCGGGCACGGCAGTCGGCTCGACGACCACCTCGACCACTCCGGTTCAGGGACAGATCAGTGCGGCCGAGACACAGGTCGCGGCCATCGAGACCCAGATCTCCGCGCAACAGCAGACCCTTGACGCGGCCGATGAGGCGTACAACCAAGCCGTCATCAACCTCACCGCCACACAGTCGGCGCTCTCGACCACCACCGCCTCTCTGACCGCGGCCCGCGCCAAGCTCGACGCTGCCCGGACCACGCTGCGCAACAACGTGATCGAGTCGTACACCAGCGGATCCTCGGACGATGCCGTCGCCGCGCTCTTCGCCGCCCCGACAGGGGGAGCGCAGACGCGCACCCTCTATGAACGCCTCGACATCGGCAACCTGTCGGCTGAGGTCGCCTCGGTGGAGGCCGGGCAGCGACGGCTGACCGCCACCGAGTCCAAGCTCCGGGGCGAGCAACGAAGCGAGACCGCGCAGCTGGCCGAAGAGAACGGGGCACGGCAGAGCGCGGCAGCAGCCAGCGCCGCCTCCGAAGCCACGCTCGAGCAGGTCCAAGGCACCCTGGCCCAGGAGATCGCCCAGCAGGCAGCGGCTCAGGCCGCCGCCGCCGCCCAGGCCGCCGCTTCGGCCACCACTCCCGCGGCCAGACAAACCGCCGCCGCCCAGGCATCACAGGCTGCTCAGGTGGCGAGCACCGTGAGCGGTGGGAGTGCGGCGGCCACGAGCGCCAACCGAGCGGCCAACCAGGCCGCCGGGGCGGGCGGCTCCGCCCCGGGCCCGAGCGGCGGCACGGTGATCGCGAGCGGGGGCAACCCCACGGCGGCCGGCCTGGCGGCCGTGCACGGCGCCATGCAGTACCTCGGAGTGCCCTACCTCTGGGGCGGCGCCAGCTCCGCCGGGGTCGACTGCTCGGGACTCACCATGCTGGCCTGGGCCGCGGCCGGGGTGACCCTCCCCCACTCGGCGGCCGACCAGTACGCAAGCTTCCCGCACGTCGGTCTCACCTCGCTCGAGCCCGGCGACCTCCTCTTCTACGACCTCGGTGGGGCGGGCATCGACCACGTGGTCATGTACGTGGGGCCGGTACTCGACGGACAGTCCACCGCCTACGGGACGGACACGATCATCCAGGCCGCACACACCGGGACGGTCGTCACCTTCGACCCGCTCTGGTACTTCGGACTGGTCGGCGCCGCACGTCCCTGATCGCGACTTGTCACTGACTCGGGCCGAAGCCGCACGGCATCATCCGGGCCCTAAAGTCGCACCAGTCCCATGACGCTCCAGCTCTCGATCATCGTCCCAGCCTTCAACGAGGCCGACCGCCTGGACGAGGGCATGCGTCGGTTCGAAGCAGCGGCCGCGTCGGGCGCGGTTGATCTCGAGCGCACCGAGGTGCTGCTGGTCGACGACGGGAGCACGGACGACACCGCCGCCGAGGCGGAAAAGGTCCTTGCCGCCCTGCCCCATCATCGGATCGCGCGTCTCCACCGCAATCAGGGGAAGGGCGCTGCGATCCGAGCCGGGGTGACCCGGGCCCGGGCACCGCTGCTGGCGTTCATGGACGCCGACATGGCCATCGATCCCCATGCCATCTCTCAGCTGCTCGACGGGTTGGCCGACAACGACCTGGCCATCGGCTCACGTGCCCTTCCCGACTCGATGGTCGAGACGACCTACGCGATGCGGTCCCTGATGGGCCGCCTCTTCAACATGCTGGTCACGATGGGTACCGGGCTCGGCCTCCTGGACACCCAGTGCGGGTTCAAAGCCTTCCGGACCCCGGCTGCCCGCCTTCTCTTCCACCTGGTGCGGATCGACCGGTTCGCCTTCGACGTCGAAGTCCTCTCACGGGCCCACCAGCTCGGTCTCCGGATCACCGAGGTGCCGGTGCTCTGGAGGCACGTCCCCGGGAGCAGCATCCACCCGCTGCACGACTCCGTCGCCATGCTTGCCGACGTGTACGGTTCGCGGCTCGGATTGCTTGCGACCCCCCCGGTGACCGCTCTCACGGTACGGGGCGACCCTCGCGGTGCCACGTCCGCTCTGGCATCCCGGGCCGCCGACGTACTGGCCCGGACCCTGGACGGGGCGCCTCTGCCGCTCGTCTCCAAGGGTGCGTCGGTCACCGCGCTCATGGCCCTCGTGGAGCCCTCCGACGCGGCGCGGGCATTCGCCGCCCTGCGGGCCGAATTCGAACCCCTCGACGTCTGGAGGCGCACCCTCACCCTGGACGGATTGCGCTCCCTCGGCCCGCTGGCCGGTCGCCTCGACGATCCGCGCACCGAGGGACCGTCGTCCTGACCGCAGCCGGTCCGCGGGAGCCCCGGGCCCCGGTGCACGAGCCGGGGGTACCATGCATCGGGTGAGCGCTGATCCCGGGGAGAAGCCACGCACCCGAAAAGGAGCGGGTCCTCCGGGCGACGCGGGGCTCATCGATGCGATCGTGCGACAGAGCGCTACCGGGCCGGTCGCCGGTCAGGACGACGGTGCCCGCCAGGGAAGCCCGATCGGGGCCGCCCCTACCGGCATCGGACGCAGGGACGGCGGCACCGTCTCGGTCCTGCCCGTGGCCACCCGCCGCCCGCCCGGCGTGCAGCCGGCCGACCCGCGAATTTCCGACGTCGACGAGTGGGGCCGCTCGGAGCACATGCGCTCCGTCGTCCGCCGTTTCTACGACCCGATCTACCGGTACTGGTTCCGAGTCGAGTGGGAGGGGCTCGAGAAGATCCCGCGGCAGGGGGCGCGCTGCTGATCGGCAACCACGCCGGAGCGATCCCTGCGGACGCCCCGGCCATCATGCACGGCATCGAACGGGAGCTCGGGCGATCCGTCTACGGCCTGGCCGATTACTTCTTCCGCACCCTTCCGGTCGTCGGCACCCTCTGGTCGCGCACCGGGGGCGTCCCGGCTCACCCGGACAATGCGTTCCGGCTCCTCCACGACCAGCAACAGCTCGCCCTGGTCTTCCCCGAGGGAACCAAGGCCACGTCGAAGACCTACTCCGACCGGTACCGACTGCGGCGGTTCGGCCGGGGAGGCTTCGTCGAGATCGCCATGCGGGCGGGGGTCCCGATCATCCCGATCGCCGTGGTCGGCGCCGAGGAGTCGATGCCAATCATCTTCCGGGTCCCCGGGGTGGCGAGAGTCCTCAATCTCCCGTACTTCCCGGTCACCGCCAATGCGCTGCTGATGGGTCCGCTCGGCTACATCACCTATTTCCCGGTCAAGTTCAAGTTCCGGGTGCTCGACCCGGTCTCCTTCAACGTGGAGCCCGGCCTCGACCGCTACTCGCGCAGCCGGGTGATGGACGAGGCGGAGGGGATCCGCTCCACCATGCAGGACGCCCTCCACGACATGCTGCGCGAGCGCCGCAGCATCTGGTTCGGCTGAACCGGTGGGACGCCGAGTCCTCATCACCGGGCTCGACACCTTCTGGGGAGGGCGGATGGCCCAGGCCCTCGAGTCCCGGCCCGACGTGGAGATGATCCTGGGTCTCGGCACCAAAGAGCCCCGGGTACCCCTCGAGCGCACCGAGTACGTGCGATCCGACCAGAAATACTCGATCCTCAACCGCATCGTCCGGGCCACCCAGGTCGACACCATCGTCCACACGTTCCTCGAGACCAACTCGGTGGCCGTGCCGAACCGTGTCCTCCACGAGATCAACGTGATCGGCACCCTCAACCTCCTGGCAGCGGCCGGAGCGTCCGGGGCATCGGTCCGCCACGTGGTGGTCAAGTCCTCGGCTCACGTGTACGGGGCTTCGGAGACCGACCCCGCGTGGTTCAGCGAGGACACCCCCCGCTCGGGCCCGGTGCGCACCCGGCTCGAGCGGTCCCTGATCGAGGTCGAGTCCCTGGTCCGGGACTTCAGCGAGGACAACCCCCACCTGACCGTCACGGTCTTGCGGTTCGCCAACGTGCTCGGCACCGACATCATCACCCCGATCAGCCACAACCTGCGGCGCCGCCTCCTGCCCTGCATCGCCGGTTTCGATCCCCTGGTCCAGTTCGTCGAGGAGGACGATGTCGTCCGAGGCCTCGAATACGTGACCGCCAACCGGATCCCCGGGGTGTTCAATGTGGCGGGGACGGGCAAGATCCCGTGGAGCGAGGTCGCCTCGATCGGCGGTGCCTACCTCGTGCCGCTCTCGCCGTTCCGACCACAGGTGCTGTCGGCTCCGCTCCTCCGTGTGACCGGCCTCCAGTTCCCACCCGAGATGGAGGGACTGTTGCGGTACGGCCGGGGCATCGACACCTCGCGCCTGAGGGAGGCCGGGTTCGAGTACCGGTACACCAGCGCGGGCGCCGTTCGAAGTCTCGCCCAGGCCAACAACCTGCGGCGGGCCACCGGGTCGACCACTCCCGAGTACCGCTACGAGCAGCACCTCGAGCAGTTCTTCCGCCACTCCCCAGCCGTGATCCGAGGCATCGACGCCTGATCAGGACAGGTGGGCGGTCAGTTTCTGTCCAGCCAGGCCGCCCGCAGCTCGGGACCCCGCACCGCCCATTCCTCGCTGGTCATGGCGTACCGGACGTGATCCTCCCACTTGCCGTTGATCTCGAGGTAGCCCTGGGCAACCCCCTCACTGCGCAGGGCGAGCTTCTCGACGACCCGGCGGCTGGGGGCGTTCCGGGGGATGATGGCCACCTCGATCCGGTGGAGGCGGAGGGTCTCGAAGGCGAACTGGAGGACGACGACCACGGCCTCCGGTGTGAGACCGGAGCCGGCCATCTCCTCGTCGATCCAGTACCCGATCGACCCGTTCTGGAACGGTCCGCGCTGGATCGACGACAGCGTGATCTCGCCGACGAACCGGCTCTCGAGGAAGATTCCGAACCCGAACCCGGTGCCCATCTGACGTTCGCGCTCGCGTATGCCGCAGCGTGCGGTGAAACTTGCGTTGTCCTCAGCGGCCGTCGGGGCGCCGTTGGATCTCGGCTCCCACGGGATGAGCCAGTCCCGGCACCGTCTGCGGACCGCGAACCAGGCCTCGTAGTCACTCTCCACAAGGGTGGCGAGGCGGATCCGCCGACCCGGCAGCTCGAGCGATCGGACAGCCGTCGCTCGGAGACTCACCATGAGTGATCGACCCTACTGTGCACCGTCGACTCCGGCTCCTACGCTCACTGTCTCTCCTGTCCCGGAGCAGGCTCCGCCCTGGCCTGCCGGGATGCCACCTCGGGAGAACGATCCTCTCACTGATCCCCGCGCAAACTCAACCCCCGAAAGAGGACCGACCACTTCTCCCCGCCGGCACCGCCGCGGGGTCAGATCTACCCTCGCCATCCTCGGGCCACCCTGGTCAGGCGGCTAGCGTACGGCGGGTGATCAGCCGGACCAGCCGCGCCGACCCGGCTGACGACGGGTCGCCTGCGGCACCCCGGCACGTGGTCGGGGTGGTTGCCGCCCTCTTCGTGCCCCCGGCCGACGGCCAGCACCTCCTCGTGTCGGCCCGGGAGCTGCGGACCCAAGGGATCGACCTGGTCGTCGGAGGACCTTCGGTTCCCACGCTGCGGGCGTTCGCCGACGCGGGCTACATCTGCGTCGAGGCGGCGACCGGGGCCGAATTGGTCAACCAGGTGTGGACGGACCGTCATCTCCCGGTCCTGGCGGTCGGCGATGCGGTGACCCTGCCCGACGACTTCCTCGGTCCGGCACTCGAGATGGTGACTTCCGAAGTGCGGATCGCGACTGTCTCGTTCATCAGCAACGATGCGGCCCTGCTCAGTTTCCCCAACCGGAACAGCCCGACCGCCCACATGCCCGAGGGTCACGACGCCAGCTCGGTGACCCGGCTCCTGCGGTCGCGGGGTCCGCAAATGGAGGCCACGCCGATCCCGACCGCAAAGGGGGCGGCGGTCCTCCTGGCGGGCTCCGCCCTCGGCGCCGTCGGGGGCCTGGTGACCGGCGAGGCGACCAGCCTCGACTACTCGATCGCGGAGTTCTGTGCGCGGGCCCGCAGCCGCGGGTTCGTCCACATGCTCGACGACACGACCTTCTACGGGCGGCACCGGAGCCCGGCGTCGTTCCCCTGGGAGGATCAAACTGTCGACGACCTGAAACCCTCGGAACGGCACCACCTGCACCTCGAGTACCCGATGGAGGTCGCCTTCGTCCATTCCGAGGCGACCGCGCACAGCTCGCCGCTGGCCCTCTCTCTGAGGCTGGCACGAGCCAAGGTGGAGGGGCTGCGCGTCCTGGTCGACGGGTCGTACCTCGGTCCCCTGGAGATGGGAACTCAGGTGTCGATGCTGGCCACCGTCGACGCGCTGCGCAAGCGGGACGAGGTCCGGGAGGTGGTCGTGGCCGTGACCGGGCCGATCCCGGACTACGCGCGCGAGGTGCTGGCCGCCCCGAAGGTGCGCTCCGAAGGGGTGTCGTTCGGGGACCCGACGTCCATCGGGCACTTCGATGTGGCCCATCGCATGGTCCAGCCGGACATGCACTTCTCGGTCGCCGTCTGGAAACAGACCGCTGATGTGGTCGTGCTCACCTTCCTCGACCTCATCGGCTACCGCATCGGTGCATACCATCGGAACGCCGAGGAGTGGCTTCGCTACCGCGATGCGGTCAGGAGGGGAGCGGCCGATGCGGACGCGGTGACCGTGATCTCGAACGACGTCAAACGCCAGGTGGAGCTCGAACGACTCCCGATCGATCCCACCCGCCTCTGCTCGATCCCGTTCGGAACGGAGCACCTGACCGGCGATGAGTCCGGTCGGATCCCCGTTGAGCTCATCGCCCGCGGATTCGCGGAAGGTCAGTTCATCCTGACCCTGGGCACCGACTTCACCCACAAGAACCGGGACCTGGCACTTGCCACCGTGGCCGAGCTCCGTCGCCGAGGATGGCCTCACGCGCTGATCATGGCGGGTCCGGTCGTCGCGGAGGGTTCGTCGCGACTGTCAGAGGCCCGGGTGATTCTGGCAGCGAACGGGATGCTCGACCGGGACGTCTACGTGCTCCCGGACGTCACCGCCGCCGAACGGAACTGGCTCATGCGCCACGCCGATCTGGTGCTGTATCCGACCTCCGCGGAGGGGTTCGGCCTCGTGCCCTACGAGGCTGCCCGATTCGGCACCCCTTCACTCTTCACCAGCTTCGGTCCTCTCCACGAGCTC
Source organism: uncultured Acidimicrobiaceae bacterium (assembly GCA_963753905.1). Lineage (GTDB taxonomy): Bacteria > Actinomycetota > Acidimicrobiia > Acidimicrobiales > RAAP-2 > Bog-756. The sequence goes on from CAVWDZ010000001.1 coordinate 2,103,748, forward strand.
GCCCCGGACATCCCGGTGGCCGCCGACGACTGGCTCCCCGCCAGCATGGCGTCGTCGGCCGAGCGCTTGCTCACCGATCCGGCTTTGGCCAAGGCCCAGATTGAAGCCTGTCTGACCGCAGGGTCGACTTATACTTGGGACGCAACCGCCGGAGACCTCATCGACCTCTACCACCGGGTTCTGGCCCTGCCTCCACGATGAGACGCCAGAGTTCCGTGCACCCCCATCGTAAGGAGACCAGGTGAGTAAACCAGACGCCGCGATCGGTGAGGCCGACCGGGAGGATCCCACCGACCGGATCGCACCGACCGCCGTGGGTGGGTCGGGATCCGGATCCGCCAGCGGCGTGGCAACGGGCGCGACCAATCTCGAACGAGAGCTCGACCGGGTGTCGCTGACTCAGGCCTTGTTCGACACCGAGGCCGCAACAGCCCGGGTCATCGACCTCACCGAGCGATTGATCGACGCACGTGCACAGATCAACGGTCTGCGTATGGAGTTGGATGCCCTGCGGATCGAGCACCGCGACCTTTGGAGCGAGCACGAAGCGATGAAGCAATCGGCTGCGTTCCGTCTGGCCACCTCGATCTGGAACATCCGCAATGCCCTACGCCGCTAGCCCGACCGGGTGGCGAGTCCTCGTCGCCCTCCGGGTCTACGACGGCGAGGAATTCGCCAGGCCGTGCATGGATTCCCTCGCCGTCCTCGATCCCGGCGGGCACGACGTCGACGTCCTGGTCCTCGACGACGCAAGCCCGGCCCCAGGCTGGAGCGAGCGGTGCCGATCGGCCGCCGAGAGCAAGGGGTTCGACTATTACCGAACACCACGGAACCTCGGCATCCCCCGCAACACGAACCTCGGGCTGCTGCGGGCCGTCGATGCGGGCTACGACGCCGTCATCCTGCTCAACTCCGACACGGTGCTACCCCGCAACCTGGTGGGCGCTCTGATTCGGCCCCTCATCGAGAACCCGTCGATCGGGTCGACCACCTCCTGGTCGAACAACGTGAGCATCTACTCGTTGCCCAACGGCGTCCCTGACCACCTCGGAGCCGATGCCGAGCTGGTCAACTGGATCTCCGAGCAGGTGGAGCTCGAGTTCGGAAGCCAAGTGATCCCCGTGCCCACGGGTGTGGGGTTCTGCATGGCGCTGCCCACGTCCGTGATCGACCGGGTGGGCCTGATGGACCCGCTGTTCGGTCGGGGGTACTCCGAGGAGATCGACTGGTGCCTCCGAAGTCGCAATGAGGGATTTTCCTCCGTGCTAGCCCCCTCCTGCTTCGTCTACCACGCCGGCAGTGGGATCACCCAGGCCGAGGGGAGGATCAGAGATGGAAACCAGATCGTGGATGCACACCAATCGATCATCGACGAGCGGTATCCGGACTACCGCTCCGAACTGCTCGCCTTTACCGCCTCCACGGTCACCCAGGAACTGAGGGAGCGAGGGCTCCGGGCAATCGTCCGGGCGGCGGCCCGCGACCGCGGATACCGCGTCGAGGTCAGCCGCCTGTCGCACCGCACCGGAGACGAAAGCCGGGTCCGCTTCGTGATCGAGCCCGACGCCGAGGTCCCTGTGATCCGCGGCTGGTACGAGGGCTTCTGTGCCGACTTCGCGGTCGAGGAGAACGGGGTCATTCCCACCGTGACCTCGATCGTCGGAAGATCCCCCGAGGACATCAGGATCTTCAGCCGGGGACCGGCCTCCGAGCAAATGCTCCAAGATCTGGGTGGTGTGCACGCAGGTATCGTCCGCCAACCTGCCTATTGTGAATCCGTCTTCTGAGGTGGAACCACCTGGCCCGACGGCCCAGCACGCCACCGGAAGCGGCGCGGTCGAGTTCACTTCGGCACAGTAGCCAGGCGCGATGATGACATCGATCGAGTCCGGTACGGTACCTCCCATCGACGGCCCAACGGGTCAGCGCCCAGCTTCGGCGTTCCTCCTGACGTGGTGTAGAGCACTGGCCCTCGACCACTTGACCGCATTGGCCCACGCTCCCACGACGCCCGCTCTGACGCTGTGATAGCGACCGAAACGCTAGAGAGGATCGACGGTACGACGTCGTCGGATGCCGTCCCAACTCGACAGAGCTCGTGGACCAAGTCGCGCGTTCGGGTCGCCATGGCAGTCGTCGGGCTCTTCGAGCTCGTAGCGGGTACCGTGGTCGTTCGCTCGTCTGGGTTCCTCCAGGACGACTACCTCTACCTCGCACTCTCCCGCCAGAAAGGGTTCACCCTCCACGGCCTGACGACCAGCGTCTTCGGCAGTCTCATCCCCGGATTCTCCCTGGCCGACACCCTGATGGCGAGGATGCATCCGATCTCGCGTTGGCCTCTGATGCTGACTGTCGTCGCCCTGTACGCGGTCGTCGTGTTCCTCTTCTACATGCTCCTCGAACTCCTGTTCGGTGCCCGTCCGGCGATCGTGGCATTCACGGCGATCGCCAGCACGAGTGGGCTGCTCGCCGTTCCAGCCGCCTGGTGGACCGCGGGCATCAACACGCTTCCCGCTGTCGCGGCAACGCTCGTCGCACTGCAGGGGCTGGTCCGCCACGCGCTCACGGGCCGACGTCGCCATCTGATCATCGCCGCGGTCGGCTTTGCCGTGGGCGTGGCCTTCTACGACCCAAGTATGGTGGTCCTGCTCGCGTTGGTGCTCTTCACTGGGCTCTTTCTGGCCGACCCGCGTGACTGGCGATCGGTCGGCAGGGCGCTGCGCACGCGTACCATCCTCTGGATCGGGTGTGCCATCCCGATCGCCCTGAACCTCAGTTGGCGCCGCCTTCACCCGACCGAGTACACACTCCCTCCTGTCGCCGGCACCGCGAAGCTTCTCCGCTTCATGGGAGCAGGGTGGGCACAGGGATTTGCACCGAGCATTCTCGGATTCCGCTATTCGAGCATCGGCACGACCACCGGGCGCTGGCAAGCGGTCGTGCTCGGTCAGGCCCTCATCGTCGGCTTCGTCGTCGTCAGCCTGATCCGGCGCCCCAGCGCCTGGAGGGCGTGGGTGTGGTTCGGCGCCAGTTTCGTCGCCACGGACACGGTGGTGGCCCTCGGCAGGTCGTCGCTCCCGATCGGCTTCGCATGGAATCCTACCTACTGGGTCCTCCTCGGGTTCCAATTCTGGATCGCTGTCGCCCTTGCATACCTCCCCTCACCGATCGCGATCAGCGGGCGTCCGCTCGCTACTCCCGTTCCCCTCCGTGGCCTCCATTCGCTCCGCAAGGACCACAGTGTGCGCAGGTGGGTCGCCGGCACGATCGCGACACTCACGTTCTGCTCCCTGGGCGCTCACGCAATTTGGGAGAGCCCTGAGCGAGGCTTGGGGGTTGCCAACACCAGCTACTTGGCCAAGGTGCGCACCTCGTGGCAGCGCGTATCCCGCGCCGATCCGTCCGCATTCATCTGGGATGAGCCCGCTCCATGGTTCGTCCTCACATCGAAGTTCGCCCCCCACAACAGGCTGTCGACGACCGTAGGACTGGTGGATCCTGGACTCCGTTTCGACTCCCGGAGCGGCAGCGGCTACCTGATCGAATCAGATGGGCTGATCGTGCCCGCGGCTGCCTCCCGGACGGTGAGCACACTGCTCCCGTTCACCGGGATCCTCGCGACGAACCCCGGCGGGCATTGCCTTCGGCCCAGCTCGCTCACCAAGCTTGCGCTGCCGCTGAGCCGTACGCTGCCAGTAGGTCAATGGATCGCGAGCATCCAGTACCAGACCGTGGCGGACGCCACGGTCCTGGTCGGCGAGTCGACTGTTTCCATACCGAAAGGTCTCGGGTCGATCCGTGCTGCGGCAGCAACCGCAACCCCGACACACGAGATCGTCCTAGAGACTCATGCAAGGGACCCGGTCTGTCTCCAGATGTCAATCGCGGATCCTCTGCCGGTGGGGTCCCCTCAGGGGTGACCCGGTCAGGCCAGTTCGCCCTCAGATAGCCCGCGGGAGCCCATCACGCACGGTACCGAGGTTCCCTCGGTGGGGGCTGTCGACGTGAGGTCCCGATGCTGCGGGTCGGAACGAAGGCCGGGTTCGCGAGACGAGCATCACGCCTCGGAGACGGTCGGAGGCACGAGGGCACCGATCGTGGCGAACCACTCCTCGTCCTCGCCGGGGAACCGGAACGAGCACCAGGGAAAGACCCTGGTGAGGTTCGGATTGTAGAAGGGGTCCTCGTGGTGGAACAGGTCCCACCAGCGGGTGAGGAACTCCCCGAAGTCGGCGGCATACCCCGAAAGCCCACGGCTCACCGACTCGTAGTGGATGAGCTCCGCGTAGGGCGTATAGAGCAACCGGTACCCGGCCTGACCCAGACGGATGCAGAAGTCGGTGTCGTTGTACGCGACCGGGAGCGCCTCGTCGAATCCTCCGAGCTCTGCGAACACCTCGCGCCGGACCAGCATGCACGCCGCGGTGAGCGCGCTGTAGGACCTGACCACCCGGTCCCACCCTCCGTACCCGCTCTGGCCCGAGGGCTTGCCGTTGAAGATGTGCGATGCGATCCCGCCCACACCGAGCACCACCCCCGCGTGCTGCAGCGATCCGTCGGGATAGAGGAGCCGCGCCCCGACGGCTCCGACCTCGGGCCGTTGTCCGAGCTCGACGAGTGCATGCAGCCATCCCTCGGATGTGGCTTCGATGTCGTTGTTGAGGAAGAGGAGCATGTCGGCCCCGGACGCGGCGGCTGCCAGATTGTTGATCGCTGCCCAGTTGAACGGACCCGGATAGTCGAGCACCCGGGTTCCCGGCCGGGCTTCGAGCCGGGCGCGGAGCACCCGGGTCTCGGGCTCGATACTGCCGTTGTCGACCAGCAGGACTTCGCTGATCGGATAACCGGGCGACCGTTCGAGCGAACGCAGGCAGGCTTCGGTGAGGGCGGCCTGGTCGCGGAACGGGATGATCACGCAGACCGTGGGTGTCGACGTGATCTCACGCCGCACGCGATAGGTGCCGGCGATTGGTCCCGACTCCACCCGTCCCCGGATGCCGCGCCGGGACACCGCGTCGTCGACGACCCGGCGGCTGGCGGCGTACGCCCAGGGCTTCGCCGCGGGATCTCCGGCGGCAGACCCCGCCACGATCCGCCAGTGGTAGAGGACCTTTGGGATGTGGACCACCCGCCGGGCCAGCTCGGTGGACCGGAGCATGACGTCGAAGTCCTGGCTGCCGTCGAACTCGGGCCGGAACCCCCCGATCCGCCTCAGAAGGTCGAGCCGGATGGCGGTCAGGTGCCCGAGATACGGATGGGAGAGCAGCAACTCGGGGTCCCAGTCCGGCTTGAAGTTCGGCTGGCACGGCCGGCCGATCTCGTCGAGCTTGTCCTCGTCGGAGTACACGACATCTGCATCGTCGACGGCCGACACCACCCGTGCGATCTCGGCCAGGGCATCCGGTTCCACCAGATCGTCCTGGTCGACCAGGATCACGAACTCACCGGTGGCCGCCGCCAGCGCACGGTTGGTCGCACGGGAGATGCCGCCGTTCTGCTCGAGTGCCATCGCCTTGATCCGGGAATCCCGCGCGGCGAACGCCTCCATCGATGCGCGCAGCTCCGGCTGCCCGGACCCGTCATCGCAGAGGCACAGCTCCCAACGTTGGTAGGTCTGGTCGATGATCGACTCGACGCACTCCTCGAAATACCAGAGCGCCGGGCGGTAGGCCGGGATCACGATGCTCAGCAACGGACCGTCCGTGGGCAGCTCTTCGGCCTGCTCGCCCCGTTCGGCGCGTTCGAGCCGGTCGAGGTGCCAGAGGTGCTTCCAGTGCCAATAGGTCGTCGGTGGGGAGGAGGCGTCGGTTCCCCATGCCGGCTCGACCGTGGCTCCCTCGGACCCGCCACCCAGGACCGGGTCCGTGGGGAGGAGCCGGCTGACCAGCTGGTCGGTCATCCAGCCGAGCGCTGGACCGAATCCGCCGCTCTCCGGCCCGTCGTTCACCGTCTCGACCGATGAGTTCGTAGGGGACACCGCACAACCGCGGGGAGCGTACCATCGGGCTCGGGCGACCCACCGGTACACTCGCCTGAGCCGTCCGCCCCCGGGATCCGGAGACGAGGAGAGCCGCGACGTGGACCAGCTTGACCCAGAGGCACTACTCGAGCGGCTGCGGGCCGAGCACCGGGTCCTCCGATGGGCCCCGCTCCCCCCGGAAGAGATGCGGAGGCCCACCGAGCGGAGCCAGGTGCGTAGCCGCGCCTCACTGGAGTACCTCCACCGGCATTGGTCACTGCCCGACGGAGTCGATCCCGCGGTCGCCGGGAGCGGACCGAAGGGACGGATCATCGCCCTCTTCGGACGCCTGACCTTCCGCGTCCTCGGCCCCTACCTGCGCGAGGAGCGAGAGCTCCTCTCCCATCTGGTCCGGGTCAGCGATTCGCTCGAAAAGCGGTGTGACGAGCTCACGCTCCGGTGCGAGCAGCTCAACCAGGATCTGGTCGACCGCCAGACCGCCGAGGCGGAGAACCTCACCGAGCTGGCCCTCTGGCTGCACCTGGAAGTGCCTGAGCGGAACGCGCGCAACGGCGTGCGCGGAGAGGCCCGTGGCCCCGAGGACACCACGACGTCAGGATGAGCAACGGCACCACCATCGCCGTCCTGACCGCCCACTGGGAGTCGACCACCGAGGAGGGGTGGATCAGCCGGCAGGTGGCCGGAGCGCTGGCCGCCACCGCCGCGGTGCACGTGGTCACGCCGGAAGGTCACCGCGCGGAACATGTCGCGGACAGTGTCTTCACCGTGCACCGCCTCGCCTCGCCGATCGCGGAAGCGTCCGAGCTCCGACGCGACCTCCTGGTCCAGGCGCTCTCCCAGGGAACGGGCGACAACCGTCCGGTCCTGCCACGGGGTGCGGGCGAAGAGCTCGACCGTGGGCTGCTCGAGCCGTGGCAGGGGGCAGGCACCATCCTCGCCGAGCTCGGGCCTTCGCTGGTCGTGGTCGTCGACCTGCGGAACGTCGGAGCCCTCGGCGTGCTCGACGCACATGACCCGGGTCTCCCGATGGCGCTGCTCCCACTCGGCTCCGACCCAGAACACCTGGCCTTCCCCCACTTCGACCCGGTCTTCGACCGGGCCGGCGTCGTGCTCACCATGACCGAGTCCGAACGCAGAGCCGTCGTCGACCACCATGGGCGGGACGCTTCGGTCCACCGGATCGGCGCGCCGATGGCCGCCAATCCGAGCGCCCTGACCGAGCCGAACACCTGGGTCGGAGACAACGACTACGTCCTCGTGCTCACCGGGACGGACGAGAACGAGAACTCGGAGCAGAACGAGCTGAGCACCCTCCTGCGTGTGCGCTTTCCCGAGGTCCGGTTGGGCATCGCCCACAACGACGCCTTCTGTGCCTGGCACCACGGCCAGGTCACGAGGGGGTGGCCGATCGAACGCACGAGCGACCGCGACCGGCTCATGGCCTGGGCCCGGATGACGGTCGACCTCGAGCCGGGTGCCTACTTCGGCCGGCGGTGTGTGACCTCGCTGCTCTACGGCACCCCCATCGTCGTCCCGGCGACGAGCCGGGCCCGCGAGCACGCCGAGCGGGGCAGGGGTGGCCTCTGGTACGGCGATCCGGCCGAGCTCGCCTGGTGCGTCGAAGCCCTCCTCGAACCGGCGTGCCGGGACGCCCTCGGGGCACAGGGCCGGGCCTACGCCGAGCAGGAGTACGGCTCGACGGATCGGTTCATCGAGCGGGTCAGGTCAGCCTGCGGACGGGTCGGCGCAGCACCGACCCGCCTCACCGCCTGACCAGCAGTCCGTGCGCCATCCCGTCGAGGATGTCCGCCTCGGACACCAAGCACTCGGCGAACCCGAACCGGTGTATCACCGATGCCAGGATGAGCGCCCCCCCGACGATCACGTCCTCCCGACCCGGCACCATGCCGGCCCGGTCGAGGTGTGCAGCACGGTCCTCGCCGGCCAGGGTGTGGTACCAGTGCTCCGCGTCGCCCAGAGTCAGCACCGCGTGGTGGGTCCGTTCCGGGTCGTAGTGCGCAAGGCCCAGCCGCAGTGACGCCAGTGTCGTGACGGTGCCTGCGAGCCCGACCATGCGGTGCGCGCCGAGCAGGCGGGGATGGCCGGCGATCGCCGCGTCAAGCTGGACACCCACCTCGGCCTCGGCCGCGTCCAACTCGGCGCCCGAGGGCGGGTCGCCGTGCAGGAAGCGCTCGGTCACCCGGACGCACCCGAGCTGGAGGGAGACCGCGGTGGGGGCCGGATCGTCGGGACCGTCCCCTGCCACGAGCTCGGTCGAGCCGCCCCCGATGTCCAATACCAGGAAGGGCCCGTCGGCAGGGTCGAGCTCTGCCACCGCCCCGGCCAACGAGAGCCGTCCCTCCTCCAACCCGGTCAGGAGCTCGGGCACGAGACCCGAAACGGTCCCGGCGGCACGCAGGAATTCGTCCCCGTTCGCGGCGTCGCGTGCGGCCGACGTGGCGACCAGCCGTCCCCGGCCGACGCCCCACCGATCCATCTCCCGCCGGTACTCGCGGAGCACTCCGAGGCACCGTTGGATGGCCTCGGGGGACAACCGCCCGGTCGCGTCCACGCCCTCGCCGAGCCGGGTGATCCGCATGAGTCGCTCGAGCCGGTGTCCCTCCGCGTCGACCACCAGCAGTCGGGTCGAGTTCGTACCGCAGTCGATCGCGGCCACAGCGCCCTGTTCGGCCATCCGCCCTTGCTAGCACGAGCCTGCCACTGGCTCCCGCCGGACCATCCGCCCGGGCGCGCTCACGAGGGGTGGAGGCCGATCTGCAGCGCGGTCCACTCCCCTACCGGGTCGTCGGCTCCGGTCAGCCACCAGGCCAGGTGGGCATGGAGGCACTTGACTCCCTGCCGTGTCCCCCCGACCCCTCCCGAGGGTCGGGGCCCCACGTGGTCGACCGGGATCAGTGCGTCGCGGTCGACCGCGTAGCGCTCGTGCGCCCCGGCGATGCGATCAGGCGCCACCGCGGACTCGGCCAGGCCGACCCCCCCGGACGACTCGAGGCGGCTCACCGCCTCCCGGAGGACGGGGTCGACCAGCCAGAAGCGGGTGGGCATCGGGGTGCCATCGAAGAGGAAGGGGGCGTTGGCGATGACCGCCGGGGTCCCGTCCTCGCTTCGCACCACGACCTCGAACTCGCCCGCGGGAGTGCGGCCGAGCAGCTCGGCGACCAGTTCCCCGTCGCTCCGCGCTCGACCCGGTGCGCACGGGTCGCCCGTGCCGTCCGGACGGTCGGGGGTCACTTCCAGAATTCGAGGGTGGAGACGACCCGGCCCAAGAAGCTCGACGTCGACTGTGACGGGGAGGATGCCGCCGCGGTCGAGGTTCCCGTCGTCGATCCGCCCGCATTCGGGGTCTGTGGCAGTCCGGGATCGGGGGTCATGTTGGGGGCCTCGGCAGGTGCGACGAGGGGCTGGTCGGCCGGGTCACCGACCGACGGCTCCCCGACCAGCGCCGCTGACGCTCGGCCGGAGGGCGGCAGGATGTCGTAGAGGGTCTGGCCGGGCGTGACCAGCTGGTAGTTCTGACGGGCCAGCCGTTCGATTTCGGCGCTGGAGTTGAGCTGGTTCTGCTGTTCAGACAGCAGCTGGTTCTGATGGCGGAGCTCGGACAGCTGGGCCGCCTCGGCCGAAAGCTGCTGATGCTGGTGGAGCAGGTCGGTGAACGGGAAGCTGGTGGCGAGCACGACCAGGGCGAACACCGCTGCGAAGACCACCGGCACCCGGTTGCGGCGGCCCCCTGAACCACCCGACTTCCTACGGACGGCTGCCGGACGCCCTGCGGCCCGGTTCGGTGCGACCTTCTTCGCCCGGGCGGCCGGACCCTTCTTGGCCGCTTTGGCGGGACGCTTCTTCGGCGATGTGACCGGACCCTTCTCGGCCGCTCTGATCCTGCCCGTCCGGGCGACAGAGCGGGTGCCCGCGGGACGCCGCGATCGGGCGGCGGGCCGGCGGGCCGGCTTGGTGCGGGCATGGAGCCGGGTGCTCACCGGCGACCGCCCCACGAGGAGAGGGCTGCTCCGCCCCGGAACGCCGCCGACTCGCCGAGCTCATCCTCGATCCGCAGGAGCTGGTTGTACTTGGCGACCCGGTCGGAGCGGGCGGGGGCGCCGGTCTTGATCTGGCCACAGTTGGTCGCGACGGCCAGGTCGGCGATGGTGGTGTCCTCCGTCTCGCCGGACCGGTGCGACATCACGCACGCGTAGGAGGACCGGGTGGCCAGCTCCATGGTCCCGAGCGTCTCGGTCAGGGTGCCGATCTGGTTGACCTTGACCAGCACGGCGTTGGCGGTGGCGGCATCGATCCCGCGGCGCAGCCGGTCCTCGTTGGTCACGAAGAGGTCGTCCCCGACCAGCTGGACCCGGGAGCCCAGCGCGGCGGTGAGCGCAGCCCACCCGTCCCAATCGTCCTCGGCCATCCCGTCCTCGAGCGAGACGACCGGGTAGCGGTCGACCAGATCGACCCAGTACTCGACCATCTCGGCTGACGAGAGGCTCCTCCCTTCACCGGCCAGCTCGTAGCGCCCGTCGCTGTAGAGCTCACTCGTCGCCGGGTCCATGGCGATCGCGATCTCCTCACCCGGTACCCGGCCGGCCGCCTCGATGGCCTCGACCAGGATCCGCACCGCCTCCTCGTTGGAGTCGAGATCCGGGGCGAAACCCCCCTCGTCGCCGACCGCTGTCGAGATGCCGCGCTCGTGCAGCACGCCGGACAGCGCGTGATAGGTCTCCACACCCCAGCGGAGCGCCTCGGCGAACGAAGCGGCCCCGACCGGCATGATCATGAACTCCTGCAGATCGATCGAGTTGTCGGCGTGGACGCCGCCGTTGACCACGTTCATCATCGGCACCGGCAGCACGTGGGCGTCGATGCCCCCGACATAGCGGAAGAGGGACAACCCGAGCTCGTCCGCCGCGGCCCGGGCGGTGGCCAGCGACACCCCGAGGATGGCATTGGCCCCGAGCCTTGCCTTGTTGGGCGTCCCGTCGGCGTCGATCATGGCGAGATCGACCGCCCGCTGGTCGAGGGCGTCGAATCCCTCGAGGAAGTCGGCGATCTCCCCGTCGACGTGCGCGACCGCCTGCAGCACCCCCTTGCCCCGGTAGCGGTCGCCGCCGTCCCGGAGCTCGACCGCCTCGAAGGACCCGGTCGACGCGCCGGACGGAACGATGGCGCGCCCGGAGGCTCCGGAGTCGAGGAGGACCTCGACCTCGATCGTCGGATTCCCGCGGGAGTCGAGGACCTCCCGGCCGATGACCTGCTCGATCAAGCTCACTCTGCGTCGTCGCTCCTGTTCGCTGTGTGGGAAAGCTACCATCCGCGGCCCTTCGGACCTGGGTATTTCTCCGAAGATTCCGACCCCTGCACGCGACCCGGCGGGGTCCTGGGAGGCTCCCTCAGCCCTGCTGCTCGACCTCGGCGCGAAATGCGGCCGCTCGCGACAGGAGCGCCGTCTCGGGGTCGACCCCGACCGCCCGGGAGAGTCCGACCAACGAGAAGAGCAGGTCCCCGACCGCATCGGCCCGGGCCCGGGCCCCACCCTCGCCGTCCGCGACCAGCCTCTGCTCAGCCGACCGGTCGGCGCCGGCCAGTGCAGCCACCCCCTCCGCCACCCGGGCCGCCTCGGCCGCGACGCTCGGGAGCACCATCCCGATGGCCACCGCCTTGCGCTGCAGCTTGGCGGCCAGAGCCAGCGACGGGAGGGCAGCCGGGATGCCCTCGGTCACGCTGGCTCGGCCCTTCTCGGCCTTCTTGATGGCCTCCCAGTTGGTCGCCACCTCGTCAGCGGTGTCCGCGACGACGTCGCCGAACACGTGCGGATGCCGCGAGACCAGCTTGTCGTGCACTCCCCGGGCCACGTCGGCGAGGGTGAATCGGCCGACCTCGGCTGCCAGGGTGGCGTGGAAGAGGACCTGGAAGAGCAGGTCGCCGAGCTCCTCCTCGAGGTCGCCGACCGCCTTTCGCTCCACCGTCGCCGGCGCGACATCCAGGGGGCCGTCGCACGGCGGGACGGCTCCGGCGTCCACCGCGGCGAGGGCGTCGATGGCCTCGAGGACCTCGTAGGACTCCTCGAGGAGGTGGCGGCCGAGGGAGGCGTGGGTCTGGCGCCGGTCCCACGGACAGCGTTCGCGCAGGGTGTGCACGAGCACGTCGAGGGCGACCAGCTCGCGGGCGACCGGCGCGGTCAGTGCCGGGATCCAGAGCGACGTCAGGTGATCGGGCTCGACGCTGCGGTCGATCTCCTCCCACGGTACGTCCCACACGCGCTCGTCGGGTAGGCCGAGGTGGTGGAGGACCGTCACCGGCTCCGCGGGCGGCGACTCGACCGAGAGCTTGACCCCGGAGAGCAGGGCGCGGCTCCAGCACTGGACCACGAGCAGCGGTCCCCGATCGCCTGCGGCGTCGATCGCGAACTCCTCTGCATCGACCACCCGGACGCTGCCGGCGACCGGGTCGACCTCGAGCCGGACGAAGGCCAGGTCGAGAACGGAGATCGCCGGGTGGACGACGAGGGAGACCTCCCCGGACGCCACCCGCGGGTGCGACACCAGCAGGGTCACGGTCCGCTCGGCGACCACCGGTGACCCGGGGACGGCGTAGACGACCGATCCTCCGTCGACCGCAGCGGTCACCAGGTCGTCGGCGATCGACCGGTAGACCTCGTCGAAGGTCTCGGCCCGCTCGTAGTGGTGGTCGAACGAGCGGGCCGCAGGGAAGGCAGCAGCCGAAGGGTGCCTGGTGGTGCGCAGGAAGATCGCAGACGCCGATTCGAGCAGGGCGAGGGCACCCACGGTGATGAGCTCCGGGCCGGCAGGGCCGAGCCCGACGACGTCGATCCGCGGGCCGGTCGGACGCCGCTCGGCGGCCGGCACGATCGCGCTCAGCCCCCGGCGGAGCTCGCCAGCGACGCCGGCGCGCCCGGCAGCAGGTACTGGGGTGCAGGGGTCGGCGGGAGGACCACCGTCAGGCCCTGCCACGTCCCGTACTGCGGGTTGACCGAGACCTCGGACCGGTGCACGAAGGCGACGAGCTCGTTGTCGACCCGCTGCACGTTGGCGGTGCTGTGGAGCAGCTCGGACCGGATGACCGAGGCGACGGAGGTCACCGGCTCGACTGTCTGGCTGGTGGCCTCGTAGACGGCCCACTGGCCCCCGCTGGTCTGGACGGGGGTGAGCGGACTCCCGACCGTGATCGAGGTCACCTGGAGGTCCTGTTCGACCTGGGCCGCGGTGAAGCTGCAGCCGAGCTGGCCTCCACTGGGCGCTGTCTGGGTGTCGATCGAGTCGCTGCGTGCGAGTGTGGCGAAGTCCGCTCCCGCATCGAGCCGGCTCACGATCTGCTCGGCCTCTGCCTGGGTGTCGGTGATGATCTGGCTCACGCAGTCGACCGCGAACTGAGGCCGGTTGGCGAGGTAGTAGCCGAGCACCGCCGAGTTCGAGAGGTCAGCCCCGCGCGCCAGGAGCTTGTTGTCCACGGCCTGGCTGCGGACATCGTCAGCGCGGACGCTGCCCGGCAACCCGGAGAGCAGCTCCCTGCCGGTCAGACCGGTTCCGTCGGGCCCCTGACAGGCCGAGGCGGCCCCGCTCGAGCTCGACTGCTGGAGGTCGCTGGAGATCGCACCGTCGAGCGTCGACTCGTACTCGGACTGCGCTGCGGCCAGGTCTGCCGCGTCGACCGTGATGCCCTTGCTGGCGCCGTACTGGATGGCCAGCAGATTCGAGACCTGGTTGGAGAGGATGGTGCTGGCGAAGGTGGTCTGCCAGGTGCCGGGTCCACCCTCACCCTCGGACGAGGTTCCCGCCAGCTGCGGGTATTCGAGCTGGAGCAGGCACTGCCCGGCGGCGGTGCCGTCGAGGGCGCTGAGCCGGGTGTTGAGCGTGGACACCGCGATGGACTCGCCGTTGGCGGTTGCCGCGGTGGGGGTGACCGTGCACGCGGACACGACCGACCCGGAGGCGAGCACGACGAGCGTCGCGGCGAGGCCGCTGAGGGTGCGCTTCACGGCGGCGATGCTACCGGGTGGCGAACGGGGGACGGCTGCGTCGTCAGTCGGCGGGAACGAGCTCGCGGAGGAACGCGACCAGGGCCGGGGCATAGGTGCCGGTGCCCTCGGCGGGGGTAAGGGGGACCGAGAGCCGGTGCACGTCGTCCTGGTAGGTGGCACCCGGCGCGAGCCGTCCGGAGACGGACTTCGGCCGAGGCCGGCAGAGTGACCGGGGTCATCCGCGCGACCGCCCGGCCCCCGGTCCGACCGCCGCGCACCGGGCTGCCCTCGGCCCCGCCGAAGCGGGGCGCGGAGACCGACAGGTCGGTCACGCCCAGGCGCAGGCACTCGACCCGGAGCAGCGCCACGTCGAGCAGGGCGGTGGCCGGCGCGGGCACGGGACCGAACCGGTCCTCCCACTCGCGCCGCACGTCCATGACGCCGTCGACGGTCCGGACCGCTGCCAGGCGGCGGTAGGCCTCGAGGCGGACGTCCTCGGCCTCGACGTAGGTGGGTGGCAGGTGAGCGGCGTCGGGCAGGTCCAGCGAGAGATCGGCCGGGCGCGGGCGGGGCTCCCCCTTGAGCTCGGAGACCGCTTCGGAGACCATCTGGACGTAGAGGTCGTACCCGACCGCCGCGATGTGACCGGACTGGTCGCGCCCGAGCAGGTTGCCCGCACCACGGATCTGGAGGTCCCGGAGCGCGATCTTGAAGCCGGAGCCGAGTTCGGTGTGGTCCCCGATCGTGCGCAGACGCTCGTAGGCCTGCTCGGAGAGGACCCGGTCCGCGGGGTGGAAGAGGTAGGCGTACGCCCGTTGCCCGGCCCGGCCGACCCGCCCGCGCAGCTGGTGCAGCTGACCGAGGCCGAGCAGCTCGGCACGGTCGACCACCAGCGTGTTGACCGTTGGCATGTCGATGCCCGACTCGATGATGGTCGTGCAGACCAGCACGTCGTAGGCGCCCTCCCAGAAGTCGAGGACCACTCGTTCCAGCGTTCCCTCGTCCATCTGTCCGTGTGCCACGGCCACGCGGGCCTCGGGGGCCATCGTGCGAACCCGCTTGGCAGCGTCTTCGATGTCCTGGACCCGGTTGTGCACGTAGAAGACCTGACCCTCGCGCAGGAGCTCGCGGCGGATGGCCTCCGAGGCGGCCGCCTCGTCGAACTCACCGACGTGGGTCAGGATCGGGCGGCGGGCCGCGGGCGGGGTGTTGACCATGGAGAGGTCGCGGATGCCGGTGAGGGCCATCTCGAGCGTCCGTGGGATCGGGCTGGCGGTCAGGGTGAGCACGTCGACCCCGTCGGCGAGGGCCTTGATGGACTCCTTGTGGGTGACCCCGAACCGCTGCTCCTCGTCGACCACCAGCAGGCCGAGCTTGCGGAACGAGACGTCCTGGCCGAGGAGACGGTGGGTCCCGATGACCACGTCCACCGACCCGTCGGCCATGCCGGCGAGCACCGTGGCGGCCTGGGCGTTGGTGAGGAACCGGCTGAGCAGCTCGACCCGCACCGGGAACGGCGCGTAGCGGTCGGCGAAGGTCTGGGCGTGCTGGCTGGCCAGCAGGGTGGTCGGGACCAGCACCGCGGCCTGGAAGCCGTCCTGGACCGCCTTGAACACCGCCCGGATGGCCACCTCGGTCTTGCCGAATCCGACGTCGCCGCAGACCAGCCGGTCCATGGGCTGGGGCCGCTCCATGTCGGCGGTGACCTCCTCGATCGCCCGCGACTGGTCGGGGGTCTCGAGGTAGGGGAAGGAGGCGGCGAGCTCGGCCTGCCAGGGGGAGTCCGGCCCGAACGCGTGCCCGGCGACCTGGAGGCGGCGGCGGTAGAGGGCGACGAGCTCCTCCGCGATCTCGTGCACCGCGGCCCGGGCCCTCGCCGTGACCTTCTGCCACTCGGACCCCCCGAGCCGGTTCACGGTCGGCGAGTCGCCGCCGGCATAGGGGGTGATCAGCTCGATCTGGTCGGTCGGCAGGTAGAGCCGGTCGGCCCCGCGGTACTCGAGGAGGAGGTAGTCGCGGGTCGCGCCGCCCATGGTCCGGGTCACCATGCCGCCGTATCGGGCGACCCCGTGCTGGCGGTGGACCACATAGCTACCGGGGGCGAGGTCGTCGAAGAAGCCGTCGACGGGCCGGGCCCTGGCGCGGGCCGTGCGGTGCGGCCGCCGCCGCCCGGTCACGTCCGACTCGGCGAGGACGGCCACCCGGCATCCGGGCAGGACGAAGCCGCGATCGACCGATGCAACGACGATGCGGGCTCCGGGCGTGGCGAGGTCGTCCTCGGCACCGGCCACCTGCACCAGACAGACCCTCCCCGGCCAGCAGGCCGGAGAGGCGTTCGGCACCGCCCTGGGTGGTCGAGCAGAGCACCACCGAGTACCCCCCCTCCACCAGGGTCGAGACCTGCTGGGCCATCCGGGTCCCGTCCCCGAGGATCGGTTCCCACCCGCGGCTCTCGATCTGGGGGAGATCGGGCCCGTCGGCCGACGGCACGAGGGAGACCACCGGCGCGGCGGTGCGGGCGAGCAGGCGGTCGTAGGGCACGTGCAGGCGGGGCGCGTCCTCGCCTGCCTCGAGACCCCAGGTAGAGGCCAACGCGTCGGCCAGCGCGGCCTCCTCGTCGAGCAGCTCGCCGGCCCGGTCACGCACCCGGCGCGGCTCGACCACGACGACCAGCGCGTCGTCCGCGAGTAGGTCGCAGAGCAGCTCCTCCTCGTCGGCCAGCCAGGGCAGCCAGGACTCCATCCCGTCGAACTGCTCCCCCTCGGCGATCCGGTCCCACTGCTGGCGGCCCCACGGTGCAGACCCGACCAGGGCGGCCGCGCGGGCCCGCATCGCCGGATCGGCGACCAGCTCCCGGCAGCCGAACAGCTCGACCGCGGCCAGGGTCTCGGTCGACCGCTGATCGGCGACGTCGAACGTGGTCAGTCGGTCGACCTCGTCTCCCCAGAGATCGATGCGGACCGGCTCGTCGGCGGTCGACGGGAACACGTCCACGATGCCGCCGCGCAC
This sequence comes from uncultured Acidimicrobiaceae bacterium, assembly GCA_963753905.1. GTDB lineage: Bacteria > Actinomycetota > Acidimicrobiia > Acidimicrobiales > RAAP-2 > Bog-756. Next base: position 2,120,730 of record CAVWDZ010000001.1, read on the forward strand.
GGCCAGTTCGCCGCGGTGCTCCACGATCGACTCGCGCCGGTAGCCGAGGCCGACCAACTCGGCGACGAGGTCGTCGACCACGATCCGGTCCCCCCGGGCCACGACCACCGGACGGGCGGCCGTCCGCCACGGCCCGAGCCGCTGGAGCACCGCCTTGACCGGAGCCACCACGATGCGGGGCCCGGTCCCCGGGTGGTCCGGGCCACCGAGGTGCCAGAGCAGGCGCAGGCGCCGCCCCATGGTGGCGACGTCGGGGCTCACCCGCTCGAAGGGGAGCGTCTCCCAGGCCGGGAAGAGCTCGACGGCCGGGATCCCGGCGCCGGCCGCACCTTCGGCGTCCTCGGTCCCGGCACCCGGGCCCGGTTCCCCGTCGGTGAACGCCTCGAGGTCGTGGGCGAGCTGGGAGGCGGCCGCCCCGGTCGGGGTGAGCACCAGCACCGGCCGTCGAGAGCCCAGTCTGACCAGCCCGGCCAGCACGAAGGCCTGGGCGGGGGTGGCCACCGCCAGCGTGGCCGTGGGCGCGCCGACGATCCGGGTCATCGCGGGCTCGTTGCGCAGCAGAGGGGGGAGCGAGCGGAGGCTCACCAGCTCAGGGTACCGGGGGGCGACGTGGCCGGAGCGGGCCCGCTCGGTCGCCTCTCCGGCGCGATCTCGGGTCCCTGTCAGCGCGGAGGTGGCAGACGGCGTCGGGAATGATGACGGCGTCAGTCCGCGCTGTGGATCCGTTGCATGGCCGCCTCGACCCCCTCGGTGGCGATGGCCTCGACCGCGTCCGCCGCGACCTCGGTCGCCACAGACAGGAGCTCCCGCTCGGATGCGCCCGGCCGCTTGAGCACATAGTCGGCTCCCGGCTGCCGGCCGGGGGGCTTGCCGATTCCGATCCGGACCCGGAGGTAGTCGCCGCTGTGCAGGTGGGCGTGGATCGACTGGAGCCCGTTGTGACCGGCCGTTCCGCCACCGACCTTGACCTTGACCCGCCCGGCGGGAAGATCGAGCTCGTCGTGCACGACCACGAGCCGGGAGGTCCGGCCTGCACCCCCGCCGCCGGGAGCCGGGCGGCTGTCTTCTTCGAGGGGCCGGTCGACGCCGGTCCGCCGGACCAGTGCGGCCACCGCGATGCCCGACTCGTTCATGTAGGTCGTCGGGACGGCGAGGAGGACCCTGAGTCCGTCGATGCGGATCTCGCCCACTCGGGAACGAAGGCCCTTCTCAGCGGAGAGCTTCCCCTGATGTCTCGCTGCGAGCAGGTCGACCGCCTCGCCCCCGACGTTGTGGCGGGTCCCGGCGTACTCCGCACCCGGATTGCCCAGGCCCACGACGAGCAGGTCCATCGGGGTGCCCCGGCGGGGGGCCCCGGAACCGTGCCGGCGGAGCAGGACCTAGCCCTCGGCGGTCTCGTCGGTGGCGGCCGGCGTCTCCCCGTCCGGTGCCTCGACACCCGCGGCAGCGGCGGCGGCCTCGGCCTCTTCGGCCACGGTGACCTGGACCCGCGGCGGTTGACCGGCCACGACGGTGGCGTCCACGTCGGTCTCGAGCTCGACGCCCGCGGGGATGGTGATGTCGGACACGTGCAGGGCGCCGCCGATGGTGAGCGTGCTGATGTCGATGTCCACCGACGGCGGGATGTCTGCCGGCCTGGCCTTCACGCTGAGTGTGAACAGCTGCTGGTCGACGATGCCGTCGCCGTGGTGTACCTCGATGGCCTCGCCGACCAGGTTGATGCCGACCTCGGCGGAGATGACCTCGTCGCGCCGGACGATGAGGAAATCGACGTGGGTGACCACGTTCTTGACCGGGTGGTGCTGGATGTCACGCGCCAGGGTGAGGAAGTCGGTGCCGTCGACCGTGAGCGAGAGCAGGGTGTTGCGGCCGGCCTCGCCGGACATCGCGATCTGGAACTCGCGGGCCTGGACCGACACCGGGATCGGTTCGGCGCCGTGTCCGTAGACGACCCCGGGGATCCTCCCAACGCTCCGGAGGCGACGGGTCGCGCTCGATCCGATCTCGCGTCCGGCTTCGGCGGTGAGCGTGACTTCGGGCATGCGGGGACTCCTCGGGAGATGCGCAGACGGGGCGGAAGCTGCCTCGATGCCCGCGGGGCGCGGACGCGGGCAGCCGCTTGCTGACGGCCCACCATGCTAGACGCGGGCCCCGGGTCGGGCCAGACGGTCCCGGTGGGGACGGCCCAGCTCGGTTCAGGCGAGGTTTTCGCCGCCGAAGATCTCCGAGACCGAGGTGTCCTCGAAGACCGCGTCGATGGCATCGGAGATCAGCTTGGCCACCGAGAGGACCTCGAGCTTGTCGAATCGCCGCTCCGGGGGGATGGGGAGCGTGTTGGTGACCACGACCCTGCTCAACGCCGAATTCTTGAGCCGGTCCACGGCCGGGTCGGAGAGCACCGCGTGGGTGGCCATGCACCACACCTCTGCAGCCCCCCGGTCGGCCAGGAGGTCGGCCGCGGCCACGATGGTTCCGGCGGTGTCGATCATGTCGTCGATGAGCACGCACTGACGACCGTCGACGTCGCCCACGACGTGCAGGGCCTGCACCTTGTCGGTCGAAGCCCGAAGCCGGCGCTTGTGGACCACGGCCAGGTCGGCGGTGAGGTGCTGGCTGAAGCGCTCTGCCACCTTCACCCGGCCCGCGTCGGGCGCCACCACCACCAGGTTGTCGTCGAGATGTGCCCGGAGGTGGTCGATCATGACCGGCGCTGCGGTCAAGTGGTCGAAGGGGACGTCGAAGAACCCCTGGATCTGCCCCGAGTGCAGGTCGACGCTGACCACCCGGTCGGCGCCGGCCACCGAGAGCATATCTGCCACCAGCTTGGCGGTGATCGGCTCGCGTCCGGTGGACTTGCGGTCCTGGCGCGAGTAGCCGTAGTAGGGGCAGACCGCGGTGATCCGCTTGGCCGAGGCGCGCTTGGCCGCGTCGATCATGATCAGGTGCTCCATGAGGGAGTCGTTGACCGGGCCGCTGTGGGTCTGCACGATGAACACGTCGCTGCCCCGGATCGAGGTGTCGAACCGGCAGTGGATCTCGCCGTTGGCGAACTCGCGCAGGTTGGGCTCGCCGAGCTCGACCCCGAGGCAGCGGGCGATGTCCTGGGCCAGCTCCGGATGGGATCGACCGGAGACGAGCTCGAGTTTGCGGCGGGGGGTGAACTCCATGGCCCGACGCTACCCCGCCCGGTCGGTGGGATTCGAAGCCGCCGGTCCCACCACGCCGCCGTCGGCCACCTCGGTCCCCTCCGCCAGCACGGCGAACGGCCCGACCCGGGCGTCGGCTCCGATGGTCGAACGCCGGCAGACGCTCGAGGCGACCACCGCACCCTCCCCCACCGTGGTGTCCACCAGCCGTGTGTCGGGGCCGATCTCTGCGTGCTCCCCGATGACACACCCCCCCTGGAGGATGACCCCGGGGAGGAGGACCACGTCGGTGGCCAGCTGTACGTCGACGTCGATGTAGGTGGTCACGGGATCCCACATGGTGACCCCACGACGCATCCACCGCTCGTTGATCCGGTCCCGCAGCTCGGCCTCGGCGATCGCCAGCTGGGCCCGGTCGTTGACGCCGGCCACCTCCATGGTGTCCTCCACCGGCACTGACCCGACCCGATGGCCGGCCTCGTAGAGCACCTCCACCACGTCGGTGAGGTAGTACTCGCCCTGGGCGTTGGCCGGGCTGAGCCGGCGGAGGGCAGGCGCGAGCACGCCACGGCGGAAGCAGTAGATCGAGGTGTTGACCTCGCACACCGCTTGTTCCTCTTGCGTGGTGTCCACGTGCTCGACCACCCGGGCGACCGAATCGTCACGCCCGCGCACCACCCGCCCGTACCCGGTCGGGTCCTCCAGGACCGCGGACAGGAGCGTGGCGGCGGCGTCGGTGGCACGGTGGGCACGGACCAACCCGGCCAGTGTCGGCGGCCGGAGGAGAGGGGTGTCCCCGGGCAGCACGACCACGTCACCGTCGTCGGCGCCCTCGTCGTCGGGGAGCCCGGTCAGGGCGACCGCCATGGCGTCCCCGGTCCCGCGGGGCTCCACCTGCTCGACGAACTCGATGGCCATGCCGGGTGGGGCATGCTCGATCAGCGTCTTGGTGACCCACTCGGCCCGGTGTCCGACGACCACCACCACCCGGGAGACCGAGAGCTCGGCGAGCGCGTCGAGGACGTGCAGCACCATCGGACGACCGCAGAGCCGGTGGAGTGGCTTCGGCCGTGCCGACCGCATGCGGGTGCCGTGCCCGGCGGCGAGGACCACCGCAGCCAGCGGGCGCCGGGGGGCACGGCCGGTGCGCGCGGACCCGGGGGAACGCAGATCGGGCTCAACGGATGAACCCTGGGGATAGGAACGGATCACCACCGGGTCCCACCGCCGGATGGAGCCAGCCCGATGCGCCGGTGTCGGGTACGCGACACGTTGGTCATGGGGCCTATTCTTCCCACGTCGCCGGACCCGATGCGACCCGGGACCGATCCGACGCCCCGACCAGGGAGCCACCACCACCCATGCCCGTCCTGAGCACCACCGTCGACCCGACCTCCCCCTCCTTCCGCGCCAACGAGCGCGCGCTCGCCGAAGGCCTCGCGTTGATCGACGCCGAGCTGGCGACCGCACGCGCCGGTGGCGGCGAGCGCTACGTGACCCGTCACCGGGAGCGCGGAAAGATGACCGCCCGCGAACGGATCGAGCTCCTGCTCGACCGGGACACCGCGTTCCTCGAGCTCTGCCCGTTCGCCGCGTGGGGCACCGAGTACACGGTCGGAGCCTCCTCGATCCTGGGCATCGGCGTGATCGAGGGGATCGAGTGCCTCGTGTCGGCGACCGACCCGACGGTCCGCGGCGGGGCCATGAACCCGTACTCCTTCCGCAAGGGTGCCCGGGGTTCGGACATCGCCCTCGCCAACCGCCTGCCGTCGATCAGCCTCACCGAGTCGGGCGGTGCGGACCTGCCCGCCCAGGCCGAGCTGTTCATCCCGGGTGGTCGGGCATTCCGGGACATCAGCCGGCACTCGGCCGCAGCGCTCCCCACCGTGTCGCTGGTCTTCGGCAACGCCACCGCCGGCGGCGCGTACGTACCCGGCATGAGCGACTACGTGGTGATGATCGAGCAACGATCCAAGGTCTTCCTGGGCGGGCCGCCCCTGGTCAAGATGGCCACCGGCGAGGAGTCGACCGACGAGGAGCTCGGTGGTGCATCGATGCATGCGCGGATCTCCGGTCTCGCCGACTATCTGGCGGCCGACGAGACCGACGCCATCCGCCTGGGCCGCCAGATCGTCTCCCGCCTCAACTGGCGCAAGCACGGTCCCGGTCCGAGCCTGTCGGCCGACGAGCCGGTCCACGACCCCGGCGAGCTGCTCGGGATCGCCTCGGCCGACCCCAAGGTCCCCTTCGACCCCCGAGAGGTGCTGGCGCGGGTGGTCGACGGTTCGCGCTTCGACGAGTTCAAACCGCTCTACGGCACCAGCCTGGTCACCGGATGGGCCTCCATCCACGGGTACCCGATCGGAGTGCTGGCCAACCACCGCGGCGTCCTCTTCTCGGAGGAGGCCCACAAGGCCGCCCAGTTCATCCAGCTCGCCAACCAGGTCGATGTCCCGCTCCTGTTCCTGCAGAACACGACGGGGTACATGGTGGGCAAGGAGTACGAACAGCGCGGGATCATCAAGCACGGCGCCCTGATGATCAATGCGGTCTCCAACTCCTCGGTCCCCCACCTGACGGTCAACATCGGCGCCTCGTACGGGGCGGGCAACTACGGGATGTGCGGTCGCGCCTACGACCCCCGGTTCCTCTTCGCCTGGCCCAACGCCCGCTCGGCGGTCATGGGCCCCGCCCAGCTCGCCGGCGTGCTCTCGATCGTCGGACGCCAGTCCGCCGAGTCCAGGGGGGTCCCCTTCGACGAGGAGGCCGACGAAGCCATGCGGGCACTGGTCGAGGCCCAGATCGAGGCCGAGTCGCTCCCACTGTTCCTTTCCGCCCGTCTCTACGACGACGGGATCATCGACCCACGGGACACCCGCACCGTCCTCGGGATCTGCCTCTCGGTCATCGACGGCCAGCCGACCACCGGTACCCGTGGCTACGGCGTGTTCCGGATGTGAGCGCAGCCTTGCCCTCCCCCCTTCGCACCCTCCTCGTGGCCAACCGCGGCGAGATCGCCCGCCGGGTCATGCGCACCGCACGGGTCATGGGCATCGCAACGGTGGCCGTCCACTCGGACGCCGACGCGCAGAGCCCGCACGTCGCCGAGGCGGACCTGGCCGTCCGGCTGCCCGGGACCGCACCGGCGGACACCTACCTCCGCATCGACCTGCTCCTGGACGCCGCACGCCGCAGCGGCGCAGACGCCGTCCACCCCGGCTACGGATTCCTCTCCGAGTCGGCGGAGTTCGCCCGGGCGGTCCTCGATGCCGGCCTGCTCTGGGTCGGCCCTCCCCCTGCGGCCATCGAGGCCATGGGGTCCAAGACGAGGGCCAAGGAGATGATGCGCGCCGCGGGCGTCCCGACCCTTCCGTCGGTCATCCTCGACGACGAGAGCCCGCCCGGAGCGGCGGAGCTCGACGGGTTGGGCTGGCCGCTCATGGTCAAAGCGGCGGCCGGCGGGGGCGGCCGGGGCATGCGGATCGTGGAACGGCACGAGGAGCTCGCCGATGCCCTGACAGGGGCGGCACGCGAGGCGACCTCGGCCTTCGGGGACGGGACCCTCTTCCTCGAACGCTACGTGCGGGCGTCGCGGCACATCGAGGTCCAGGTGCTCGCCGACGCCTCGGGCAGCGCGGTCGCCCTGTTCGAGCGCGAGTGCAGCATCCAACGCCGCCATCAGAAGATCATCGAGGAGGCACCCTCGCCGGTGGTCGGTCCCGACCTTCGGGCCCGGCTGTCCGAGGCCGCGGTGGCCGCGGCGCGGGCGGTCGGGTACGTCAACGCCGGCACCGTCGAGTTCGTCCTCGACACCGCGGGCACGGACGGTGATCCCTACTTCCTCGAGATGAACACCCGGCTCCAGGTCGAGCACACCGTGACCGAGGCGATCACCGGGCTCGACCTGGTCAGGCTCCAGCTGCTCATCGCCGGCGGTGCGATGCTGCCCGAAGCGGTGCACGATGCGGTGGCCCGGGGCCCGGTCGGCCACGCCATCGAGGCCCGCCTCTACGCCGAGGACCCGGCTGCAGGCTGGCTTCCGTCCACCGGGACGCTTCACCGCTTCGCCGTCGACACCGACCGCGCCGGCGTGCGGGTGGACAGCGGGGTCGAGACCGGCAACGAGATCGGCCCGTACTACGACCCCCTGCTGGCGAAGGTCATCACCCACGCGGCGACCCGGGAAGAGGCCACCGCCACCCTGGCTGCAACCCTGGCCGGGGCGCGGCTGCACGGGGTCACCACCAACCGCGACCTGCTGGTGCGGACGCTGCGCGACCCTGAGTTCGTCTCGGGTGCAGCCGACACCGGGTTCCTCGACCGTCACCTCACCACGCTGTCGGCACCGCTCGCCGGGCCCGACGCCGTCGTGCGCCACGCGGTGGCCGCCGCCCTCGCGGGTCAGGCGGCCCGCCGGTCCCAGACCGGCGTGCAGCCATGTGTCCCCTCCGGATGGCGCAACAACCCCTGGGACATCCAGCAGGTCTGCTTCCGGTTGCATCCCACGGCCGAAGGACAGTCCGTCGAGGTCGGGTACCGGTTCGAGCAGCGCGGGGACCGGGTGGCCGAGGTCACCGTCGACGGTGCGCGCTCCGCGCTCTCCGTCATCGCGTTGTCCTCGGAGGATGTCGTGCTCTCTGAAGACGGCCTCTCCCGCCGGTACGCGGTACACCAGGTCGGCGCGACCGTCTTCGTCGACGGTCCCGAGGGGAGCACGCGGCTCGAGGAGCTCGAGCGCTACCCGGTCACCGCCGACCGCGAGGCAGAGGGCTCCGCGCTCGCCCCCATGCCCGGCAGCGTGGTCCGGGTCGCGGTGGCGCCGGGCGACGTGGTCGAGGCCGGCCAGCTCCTGGTCGTCCTCGAGGCCATGAAGATGGAGCACGCCGTCCATGCAGGCCTGGCCGGCACGGTCACCGAGGTCGGTGTCGCCGAGGGGGACCAGGTGGAGACCGGCCAGGTCATGGTCGTGCTCGACGACGGCCAGGGCGAGGTACCGGACGCCGAAGGACGTGCGGACCGTGACCGAGCCGCTGCGCATCGCCAACTGCTCGGGCTTCTACGGCGACCGCCTGTCCGCGGCACGCGAGATGGTCGAGGGTGGACCGATCGACGTGCTGACCGGCGACTGGCTGGCGGAGCTCACCATGCTCATCCTCTGGAAGGGATTCCAGCACGACCGCTCGCGGGGCTGGGCCCGCACCTTTCTCATCCAGATGGAGGAAGTGCTCGGCACCTGCGTCGACCGCGACATCAAGGTGGTGACCAACGCCGGCGGCCTCAATCCCTCCGGACTCGCCGACCAGGTCCGGGCTCTGGCCGACCGGCTCGGGCTGGCGGTCTCGGTCGCCCACGTGGAGGGTGACGACCTCTTCCCCCGTCTCGGCGAACTGCGGGCCGCCGGACACCAGCTCTCGAACCTGGACACCGGTGAGCCGCTGGAGGGCGCCGGAGGGACGGTGGTGTCGGCCAACGCCTACCTCGGGGGCTGGCCGATCGCCGAAGCGCTCTCCGCCGGGGCCGACGTGGTCATCTGCCCGCGGGTGACCGACGCCTCGCTGGTGGTCGGCCCGGCTGCATGGCACCACCGGTGGTCGCCCACCGACTGGGACCGCCTGGCCGGCGCGGTCGTGGCCGGGCACGTGATCGAATGCGGCCCGCAGGCCACCGGCGGCAACTACAGCTTCTTCACCGAGGTCCCGGGCATGGAACACCCCGGCTTCCCCCTGGCCGAGGTGGCCGAGGACGGCTCGTCGGTCATCACCAAGCACCCGGGAAGCGGCGGCGAGGTGTCCATCGGAACGGTCACCGCCCAGTTGCTGTACGAGATCGGCGGTCACCACTACCCCAACACCGACGTCGTCGCACGCTTCGACACCATCACGGTGAGCGACGAGGGCGAGGACCGGGTCCGGCTGTCGGGTATCCGGGGCCTTCCCGCCCCCGACGACCTCAAGGTGAGCGTCAACCTGCTGGGCGGCTGGCGCAACTCGATGACCTTCGTGCTCACCGGTCTGGACATCGCGGAAAAGGCCGATCTCACAGTGCGCTCGCTGTCCGGGGCGCTCGGCGGCACCGGACAGTTCGCCGACTTCGACGCCCGGCTCATCCGAACCGACAAGGACGACGCCCCGATCAACGCCGAGGCGACCGCACAGCTCCGGATCACGGTCAAGGACAGCGATGCCGACCGGGTCGGGCGTCGATTCTCGAACGCGGCAACCGAGCTCGCGCTCGCGGGATACCCCGGGCTGCACCTCACCGCGCCGCCGACGGAGGGTGCGGCCTACGGCGTCTTCTGGCCGGCTCTCGTCCCGGCCGGGCTGGTGGTCCCGGCGGTGGTCCACAACGACGGGACCCGCCAGGTGGTCCCCCACACCGCCTATCTGGCCGGGGGTGGCGCCACGGTGGTCGATTCCGCCGAAGACGCCTCGCTCTCCCCCGGGGTGACCCGCGCCCCGGACGCGGTGGCTCGTCCCGACAGCGAGACTGCCGCGCGGACCGTGGCGGGCAACGGTCCGACCGTGCACCTCCCGCTCGGGACGCTCATCGGGGCCCGGTCGGGGGACAAGGGTGGCAACGCCAACGTCGGGCTCTGGGCGCGCAGCGACGAGGCGTGGGCCTGGCTCGACGCCGAGCTCACCCTCGACCGGTTCCGCTCCCTCCTTCCCGAGGCGGACCACCTGGCCGTCCACCGGCATGCCTTCCCGAACCTCCGGGCGCTCAACTTCGTGATCGTCGGTCTCCTCGGCGAGGGAGTGGCCTCCTCGACCCGACCCGATCCACAGGCCAAGGGCCTGGGCGAGTACCTTCGGAGCAGAGCGGTCGACATCCCGGTCGAGCTGGTCCCCGCCGACCGACCGGCCTGAGCCAAGACGCCGCCGAGGAGCGCTGCCATGGACTTCATCGAATCCGACGAGCTGCAGATGCTGCGCGAAGCGGTGGCATCGATCGCCTCGAAGTTCGGCCACGAGTACTACGTGAAGAAGGCCCACGCAGACGAGCGCACCGACGAGCTCTGGAGCGCTGTGGCCGAAGCCGGGTTCCTCGGGGTCAACGTCCCCGAGGAGTACGGCGGTGGAGGAGGCGGCATCACCGAGCTCGCCGCCGTACAGGAGGAGCTGGCCGCCGCCGGGTGCCCCCTGCTGGTCATCGTGGTGTCGCCGGCCATCTGCGCGACCATCATCGCCAAGTTCGGCACCGAGGCCCAGAAGCAGCGGTGGCTGCCGGGCTTCGCCAGCGGCGAGCTCAAGATGGCCTTCGCCATCACCGAGCCCGATGCGGGGTCCAACTCGCACAACCTCTCGCTCACCGCGACCAAGGACGGCGACGTCTACCGGCTCAACGGGTCGAAGTACTACATCTCCGGTGTCGACGAGTGCCAGGCCGTCCTCGTGGTCACCCGCTCGGGCGTCGACCCGGACACGGGACGGGGCCGGCTCTCGCTGTTCGTGGTGGACACCGACACCCCCGGCCTCGACAAGCAGGTGCTGCCCGTCGAGATCGTGGCACCGGAGAAGCAGTACACCCTGTTCTTCGACAACGCCGCGGTCGACGCCGACCGGCTCATCGGCGAGGAGGGCGAAGGTCTGCGCCAAGTGTTCTTCGGGCTCAACCCCGAGCGCATCCTGTCCGCCGCCACCGCCAACGGGATCGGGCGATACGCCCTGGACAAGGCAGCCGAGTACGCCAAGGGGCGGGAGGTGTGGGGCACACCCATCGGGCGGCACCAGGGGATCTCCCATCCGTTGGCCAAGGCCAAGATCGAGGTCGAGCTCGCCCGGCTGATGACCGAGAAGGCGGCGTGGCTCTGCGATTTCGCCGGGGACACCCCCGAAGCGGGCGAGGCGGCCAACATGGCCAAGTACTCGGCGGCCGAAGCGGCGCTCGCCGCCCTGGACCAGGCCATCCAGACCCACGGCGGCAACGGCATGTCGACCGAGTTCGGTCTCGCCGACATGTGGGGGATGACCCGACTGCTCCGGATCGCTCCGGTGAGCCGCGAGATGATCCTCAACTTCGTCGCCCAGCACTCCCTCGGGTTGCCCAAGTCGTACTGAGGCCGAGGGTGGCCCTCCGGGCCTGACCGAGCCGGCGCGACGGGTCGCTCCAGCGTTCGTGCGCTCAAGTTCAGCCACGAACAGGTCGTTCATCGCCGTATAGGTGGAATCACGCCTAGGAACATCCGTTCCTCAGCTCTACCGTTCAATTCGGCGACATGTACACACCTGAACACCACTCCGGGACCCGAACCTGGGGCACCGCCATCGCTTCGGTGCGCAAACACACCGAACAGCGGGTCGCGGGTCGACACGGGGACGACGGGCTCACGCTGATCGAAGTGCTGGTGGCGTTCGTCGTACTCATGGTCGCCCTCATCCCGCTCTCGTATCTCTTCACCACCTCTGTCGTGGAGGCCGGGCAGGCGAACAACCAACTGACCGCCCTGTCCATCGCCGAGCGGTGGGTCGAGACACTCGCAAACACGTCGCCGCCCGTCAACCCGAACTCGGGCGCGGTCATCGTCGACACTGCAGAACCACCGTCCGGCCCCGCTCCCACCTTCACCACCTCGGTGACCGCCGCCTCCAATGGACACGCTCTCAACGCAGTGTCGAGCATCAGCGTCACGTCGACGGCGAGCTTCGCGGCTGCGTCGGCCAGCGCGCCGCAAGTCGCCGATGTCACCACCGGAGCAGGTGCCTCGGCAGTGATCGTCCCGGTCTCCTATACCTCGACCGCGGGCAACGTTCTCACCTGTGCCTCGAACCCGTGCAGCAGCTCGACAGGGACGATGTCGGGCACCGTGACCCAGACCGAGATCGCCACGCCCACCGAGACCCGGGGCAGCACCGTCTACGCCCTCTCGTCCAAATACGAGTGGGAAACCGTGCAGAACTCGGGGGTGGTCTCGACCACCTACAACGGGGCCTCTAGCCTCACATTGCCGTCCGCAACCATCCTGGTGGCGAGCGTGGCCAACTTCACCCCAGCGTCCGTCGCAAGTCCGCAGACGGCGAAGGTGGTCTCCTCGAACGGGGTGCAGACCGTCTACTACACGGGGATCCAGGCCGCTCCGGCCGCCCTGATCGGGGTCACCGGAGGGACCGGGACCGTTGCCGTGGGTGCCACGGTGAAGCAGAACCCGAAACCCAATCTGTGCACCTCCGGGACGCCCCAACTGCTCAAGCTCACCGTGACCGTTTCCTGGGGTCCGAACGCCGACCAGAACAGTGTCCAGGACAGCGAGATGATCAACTACCCGCCGTTCGGCGTGCAGACACTGGGCTTCCTGGCCCTCCAAATCACCGGCGACTCGACCGCCTCGGACGCCCAGGGGAACCCGTGGAGCGAGCGGGTGACCGCGATCCCGGTCACCTTCACCGGTCCTCAGGTCCTCAACCTCTACCCGGACGCATACGGATGCGTGTTCGCCCAGGTCAAGCCCGGCACCTATACCGTCTCGATCGGTCAGCCGGTGTCGGGGACCCCATCCGGCTCCACCTACGGGAGCCCGGTGTTCGTGGCCAACGCGTCGGGAGGAGCCTCGGCGCCTGCCGGTAGCTACACCAACCACGTCTGGAGCCCACCCACCAGTCTCCCCCAGGGGACGGTTCCGACGATCACCGTGGTCGTGGGCGCCGTGACCCGGATCCAGGCGATCGCCCCCTCCAACTTCCCCTCCTACGACCAGGCGAGCACGGTGAACTTCACCTACCCGTCGACGACGTCCGTGGAAGACGGGGTGGTCTGCCCGGGAGCGGGCACCATCACCTGCGTGGCCACTGGTGAGAACGCAAACGGCACCGCCCAGGTCTCCTGGTCGAACGGCACGACCTGGTCTACTCCGGTCGTGCCCGGAGCCGGCACGGTCACCCGGATCACGTCGTCGGCCTGCGCCGCCACCACCGCATGCGTCGGGGTGGGCTACGGCTCGGGTGGGGCCGTGATCCTTCGTGGATCGACCGGTTCCCCGCCGTCGTTCACCGCCGATTCGCTCACCGGACTGGGGGTGAGCACCGCCGGCGCGCTCCTCACCCAGGTGGCGTGCCCCACCGCCACCCAGTGCGTGGCCATCGGGACGACCAGCGCCGGCGCCGGCGTCGTCCTGACCGGCACGATCGGCGCCAGCAGCGACACCTGGGTGTCGGACACGGTGCCGGCCACAACCTCGCTCTACGACCTTCAGTGCCCCGCGTCGGCCAACGGGTGCGTGGCCCTCGCCACCACCTCGTCCGCGCCGGTCATCGTCTCCGGGCCGGCTGCCGCAGGAGCCTGGGTCACCGGCACTGCCTCCGGATTCACCGTCTCCGCGCTCACCCAGGTGGTCTGCCCGACCGCTTCGACCTGCCTGGCGATCGGCATCGGCAAGATCGGCCTCGCCGCTTCGTCGCCGATCACCCTCTCCGGCATCGCCGCCTCCGGCCTCGGATCCGCGGTTGCCTGGACCGCTGACACCATAAGCGGGGCCACCGTCTCGTCCCTCTCGTCGATCACCTGTCCGTCGACCACCAAGTGCCTGGTCGTGGGCACGGGGACATCGGGAGCGACCACGGGAGCGCTGCTCCTCTGGGGCGCCACAGCCGGACCGCTGACTGCCGAGTTCCCCCTCAACGGAGCCAGCACCGTCTCTGCGCTGACGCAGCTCGTCTGCCCATCGACTACGACCTGTGCGGGCATCGGGAACAGCGCCGGCACCCCGATCATCTTCACCTTCACCATCAGTGCGGCCTCGTCTGACACCTGGCACTCCGATACGGTGCCCAACGGCGCGGGCACGGTGACCTCCCTCGGCAAGGCGACCTGCCCCGCCGCCGCCTCGTGTCTCATCACTGCCACCGGCACGGTCAGCGGGTCGCCAGCAGGATTCCTCATCTCGACGTCCACCCTGGGTGGCACGACGACCTCCTGGGCGGCCGCCTCGTCCGGCTCGGGGCTGCCGTCTTCCGACAACATGCTGTACTTCGACGGCGTGGCCTGCACCGGCGGTGCCACGGGGACGTGCGCCGCCGTCGGCGCCACCCCCAGTGGCGCGGTCGTCCTGACCTCGAGCTCGGGCCCGACGGGCAGTTGGGCCGATGTGTCACCGGTCGGTCTCTCCGGGAATGCGACGGCGGGTGTGCCAATCGAGATCAACAACTCCGGCCTCAACTCGGGCCTCACCGCGAACCAGACCTATGTGAACGCGGTGACCGCCGGTGCTGCCACCAACGTGACCTCGCTCCCGCTGGTCTTCCCCTTCTCCGGCGGCTACAACCTCTTCGCCGGAGACTGCTCGAGCGAGGCGAACGCCTACAACGTCGACCAGGTGCTCACCGTCCCGGGAGGCACCTCGGGCACGACGACCGGGATGCCGACGACGACGGTCCCCTTGGGCCTGGCGTCGCTCCAGGTGAGCTCGCCCATCAGCGGTCTCGCCCACGCGGGGGTCTCAGCCACGCTGGTGACCGTTGCGGCCGGCGGCTGTGCAGCTGACACCTACACGCTCCCGAGCACCGGGGTCGACGGGCTCAGCCGCACCGCTGTCCCCTATGGCACGTACACGCTCTCCGTCAACGGGACCGGTTACGGCACCCTGGTGGTATCCGGCAGCTCCGAGACCCTCAGCGGCGCGAGCTCCGGGAACGCCACCTACGCGCTGCCCAGCCCGGTGCTGGTGACAGCATGACGGCCGGTCTGCGGGAAGCGCTGCGCTGCGGTCGGCGGCAACACGGCGCCGACGACGACCGAGGCCGACGGGATCTCGGTGACGACGGGCTCACCATGGTCGAGCTCATGGTCGCCTTCGTCGCGCTGCTGCTGCTGTTCGGGATCATGGGAACCGTGCTCACGACGTACCTCAACGTCGGTGCCACGGTGACCTCGACCTATGCCGGGACCGACCAGCTCCTGCCCAGCTCCGTCATCATCCAGCGACTCATCCGCAGCGAAGTCGAACCCGCCCCTACGCTCCCCACGGCAGGAGCCTGTGCTGCGGCCAACGTCCCCTGCCCACCGTTCCCGACGGCCACGATCGGTTCCTACTCGACCACCTTCTACGCCAACTTGGCGCTACCCGCCACGCCAGGCGGCACCGTGATGGGCCCCGCCAAGGTCGTGATGGCCCTCTCCACCCCCACCGAATGTTCCGGATGCAAGTTCCCCAAAGCACAATTCACGGTCACCGAGTACCCGGCCACCGCGAACTGTCCGTTGACGCTCACCGCCACCACGGTCTGCACCTGGTCGGCGTCTGGCACCCGAGTGGTCACCATCAACAACGTCGTGAACGGCCTCACCCTCTCGGGTTCCCCCCTCACGCCGGTCCTCTCCGCCACGCCCATCTTCACCTACAACACCCTGGACCCCTACTCGGCAACCTACGTCGCCAATGCGGGCGGGACAGCATCGACCACGCCTGTCGGCAACCCGAGCGGCATCCTGCCCGGGTTCGCAACCTGTAACGCTCCGACCACCAACGCGAACGGCGACCCCATCAGCTCGAACTGCCCCGCCGACAACGTCCAGAGCGTCCAGGTCGACATCCAGGTTCACGTGCAGGGAGGCAGCATGCAGGAGAACTCGTTCACCGTCTACCGCCTGTCCTCGACCTCGTACCTCTACAGCACGCTCGTGGGATAGGTGACCATGTTCTCGATCGACACGGCCAGGCGTCCCGGCAGACAGGGCACGGGCCATGGGCAGACGACCAACATCCGACCGGTGTCTTCCGCACGACGCCTCCGGGGTGCCGCACGCGATTCGGGCCAAACTGCGCTCGTGCTCGTCATCGCGATCACCATCCTGCTCGCCACGGTCGGTGCCGTGATGGTCGGCACCATCGCGAACAACGACCCGCTCGTGACCCAGGCCAGCATCCAGCGGTACGCCTACCGCGCGCTGGCCTCGGGTCTCAGCAGCTACCAGGACGCCATCAACACCAACCCCTATCTGGCGGCATGCAACACCTCCACCAACGGGGTGACCCAGTGCGCAGGGTTGAACTACGGCACGTGGAGCGAAGTGCCGGACACCGATCTCGGGAACGGGATCATCCCCGAGTACTACAAGTTCGACAATCCCCAGGCAGTGATGGACCCCACCACGCATGTGCTGAGCAGTCTGCAGGTCCAGATCGTCGGAGCTGCTGGGTTCAGCGGCAAGGACGTCTACTACTCGACCATCGCCAAGTTCGTGCCGGCGAACGGCTTCCTCAACAACGTGTGGTGGACGAACTTCGAATCCGACGGAGCGCCTGCGAGTTGCCAGTACTGGTGGGCGACCGGGTACTCCAACAGCGGGGGCTGCACGCCGGTCTACTTCATCGCGAGCGACATTCTCAACGGACCGGTCTTCTCCAACGACTCGATCTTCGTGGACGGGAAGCCCAACTTCGGCTCGACGGCTCCGTACTGGAGCGCGACCACCGCCGATCCGAGCTGCCAATTCGTCGATCCGCAGGACGGGTCCCACGGGAGCCCACCCGGCTGCGCGAACGCCGCGACCAACGACATGGGAAATTACAACGCCGCCCTGAGCAGCCACAGCGCCAAGAACCTCGAGACCATCCCGGCCGACAACCTGAAGCTCGGCAGCTACGCGCAAGCCAACGGGTGCTACTACGTCGGGCCGACCACCATCACCCTCACCGGCTCGACCATGAAGGTGCTCAGCCCCGAGTCGGCCACCGATGCCAACCTCGACCTCTCGACCGACACCAGCACCTGCCCGACCAACGGCACGACCAGCGCCCCCTTGCCGGCCAACGGGGTGATCTACGTGGACCAGAACCCGCCCGCCTCGGACCCGACGAACCCGACCATCGCCGGGGTGAACCCGTTCGACGGCTACCAGGCCACCTGTGGGGGCGGCCACGGCACTTGCACCTACGACACGCAGACCCAGGCCACCTGCCCCGGCTGCTATGAGGGCCAGACCTCCTCCCCCGACACCGAAGGAGACGCCTTCGTCCAGGGCAGCCTCTCCGGCCATCTGACCATCAGTGCCAACAACGACATCGTGATCGACGGCCCGATCAAGTACGCCGACTGCACCACGTGGACGGGCACCGCACAGGACAGCATCTGCAACTACAACAGTGCCACCGGAGCCACCCCCAACGACGTGCTCGGACTCATCGCCTACAACTACGTGGAGATCTCCCGCCCGGTCGACTCGGGTGGCAACGTCCTGGCAAGCTGCAACAACGCGGTCCCCGTGCTCACCGATCCCCTGACCGGGCCCACCGCTCCGCTCTGCGACCCGGCCACCTCCGCCGGCAGTCCCCGAGGGGCCGGGCTCACCGTCGACGCCTCGATCCTCGCCCTCCAGCAGTCGTTCGCCTCCAACAACCATGCCGCCTCCGGTGTCGAAGGAGACCTCACGATCTACGGCTCGATCCAGCAGAACTCGCGGGGTACGGTCAGCACGTTCGGAGGCGGCGGTGGCATCTCCACCGGATACTCCAAGGACTACAACTACGACCCACGCCTCGCGTTCTACTCGCCTCCCTACTACCTCACACCCGGAACACCGTCGTGGAACCTGGACTCGTCGGCCGAGAGCTACACCGGCACCGAACCCAGCTGCCCGCCAGCCCAGTCCACCCCGTCGACCTCGGCCCTCACCTGGCCGATCGCCGGCTCGATCGCGGTGGGTTCCGGGATCTGCACCGCAGCGTCGTAGCCCACTGGCGGTAGCGATCCGTCGCCATCGCGCGACCAGGACAGCCGGTTCGACGGACGGTCGGCGAGGCCGGTAGCCTTTTCTCCTCATGCCCGTCCTGACCCGCGACGACATCCGCAACGTGGCCATCGTGGCCCACGTCGACCACGGCAAGACCACCCTGGTCGACGCCATGCTCTGGCAGTCGGGGGCCTTCCGGGCCAACGAGTCGGTCAACGAGCGGGTACTCGACTCGGGCGACCTGGAGCGGGAGAAGGGGATCACCATCCTGGCCAAGAACACCGCCGTCCTCCACGGCGGGGTCAAGTTCAACATCATCGACACCCCTGGTCATGCCGACTTCGGAGGCGAGGTCGAGCGGGGCCTGACCATGGTCGACGGGGTCCTCCTCCTGGTCGACGCTTCCGAGGGCCCCCTCCCCCAGACCCGCTTCGTCCTCCGCAAGGCCCTCGAGGCCCGCCTCCCGGTGGTGCTGGTCGTCAACAAGGTGGACCGACCCGATGCCCGCATCCAGGAGGTCGTCCACGAGGTGGAGGAGCTCTTCCTCGACCTCGACGCCGACGAGCACCAGATCGACTTCCCGATCCTCTACGCCAACGCCCGGGCGGGCTGGGCCGCCACCGAGCCAGGAATCGAAGGAACCGACCTCGAACCCCTGTTCCAAGCGATCCTCGAACGCATCCCCGCCCCCCACTACGAGCACGATGCTCCCTTGCAGGCCATCGTGTCCAACCTCGACGCCTCCCCGTACGTCGGGCGGCTGGCCATCTGTCGCATCCACAACGGCACCCTGCAAGCAAGGGAGCGACGGTGGCCTGGTGCAAGTTCGACGGCACCATCGAGCGCGACCAGGATCACCGAGCTCTACATCACCGACGCCCTCGATCGGGTCGACACCGCGGAGGCCGGCCCCGGCGAGATCGCCGCGGTCGCCGGCATGGACGAGATCACCATCGGCGAGACCCTGGCCGATCCCGACGACCCGCGGCCCCTGCCCATCATCACCGTCGACGAGCCCAGTCTCGCCATGACCATCGGCATCAACACCTCGCCCCTGTCGGGGGCTGACGGTACCAAGCTCACCGCCCGCCAGATCCTCGGCCGGCTCGAGGCCGAGCTCGTCGGCAACGTGTCCTTGCGGGTCAACCCCACCGAACGCCCCGACACCTGGGAGGTCCAGGGCCGCGGCGAGCTCCAGCTCGCGGTGCTGGTCGAGACCATGCGCCGCGAGGGGTTCGAGATGACGGTGGGCAAGCCCCAGGTCGTCACCCGCGAGATCGACGGCAAGGTCAACGAGCCGATCGAGCGGGTGGCCATCGACGTGCCCGACGACTACCTCGGGGTGGTCACCCAGATGATGGCCCTGCGCAAGGGCACCCTCGTCGAGATGGTCAACCACGGCACCGGCTGGGTACGGATGGACTTCCGGGTGCCCGCCCGCGGCCTGGTGGGCTTCCGGACCGAGTTCATGACCGAGACCCGCGGCACCGGCATGCTCCACCACGTCTTCGACGGCTGGGAACCTTGGCACGGCGAGCTCAAGACCAAGCGGAACGGCTCGATGGTGGCCGATCGGCGGGGGATGACCACCGGCTACACCCTGATGAGCCTCCAGGAGCGGGGCATGCTGCTTGTCGGACCGGGGACCGAGGTCTACGAAGGCATGATCGTGGGCGAGAACGCCCGCGACGACGAGATGGACGTGAACCCGACCAAGGAGAAGAAGCAGACCAACATCCGTTCGGCCGCCGCCGACGAGGCCATTCGCCTCACCCCCCCGCTGCTGCTCTCCCTCGAGCAGGCGCTCGAGTTCATCACCGACGACGAGTGCGTCGAGGTCACCCCGGAGACGGTCCGGCTCCGCAAGGTCATCCTCGACCAGACGGTCCGCGGGCGGCTCCGCAGCCGGTCGCGCAAGGCGGGCGCGTAGCGCGCCCGGCGAGACGATCCGCTTCACGCACGCCGATCCGCAGACCCGAACGGCTCAGGTCCGGGTGCGACCCAACAGCCGGTCGATGTCCCCGAGGTGGTGCTCCCCTTCATGGACGGTGTGGCGGGCTATCCAGGCCATGGACCGCTCGGCAGGTGCCGGCCAGTTGTAGATGGCGGTCCGCTCCCTCTGTGCCGCGTCGAGGGCGGCGAACGCGAGGCTGAGCTCGTGAGCCCGCCGGAGGAGCTGATCGGCCACGACCACCGGGTCCTGCTCGTCATAGCGACGCGTGATCACGAGCTCCTCCCGTCCCATCGGGGCGTAGGTCGGGCACTCCTCGGTCAACGCACGGCCCAACCGCTCGCGCTGGACCTCGAGCAGGTCCCGTACGTGGGAGGCGTATTCGAGCGGCGTCCAGACGTCCAGGTCGGGGCGGTTGCGCAGCCCCGCGGCGGCAACAGGAGGGTCGCCGGCAACCAGCCGATCCCGGTACCTCGGTCCGAGGGAAGTCACACGGGCCGGGATCCCCTCCACCGGAACCTCGTCGTAGACGAATCCGCAGTCGGAGCACGCATCCATGGCGGCAGGCTACCGAGGAGCGATCCCGGGGCACGCACCCCAACGGTCGGATCGCCGAGGTCCGCGGGGAGAGCTCCGAGGGGAGGGCTCGAACCTCCAACATCTGGCTCCAAAGGCCAGCGTTCTGCCAGTTGAACTACCTCGGAATGGAGCTGACCGGGATTGGTCGGCTCTGCCACAAGGGTAGACCTGCCGCGGCTCTCTGCCAGTGCCCCGATAGGCTCCCGGCCCGATGAGGGTGCTCATCGTCGATGACGATCCGGCGGTCAGCGGTGCGCTCCACCGGGCGCTCCGCCTCGAGGGCTACGACGTCTCCCTGGCCGACGACGGACCGAAGGCCCTCGAGGAGATCGCCATCCGCCCGCCGGATGCCGTCGTCCTCGACCTCGGCCTCCCGACCATCGACGGTCTCGACGTGTGCCGGCGGCTGCGAGCCGCCGGTGACGACACCCCCGTGCTCATGCTGACCGCCCGGGACGCGATCAACGACCGGGTCCAGGGTCTCGACGCCGGCGCCGACGACTATCTGGTCAAGCCCTTCGCCCTCGCCGAGCTGTTGGCCCGGCTCCGCGCCCTGCTCCGCCGGCGGCCCGAGGAAGCGGACGAGGTACTCCACTTCGCCGACCTCACCCTCGACCCGGTCACCCGCGAGGCACACCGCGGGGAGCGTGCCTTTTCGCTCACCCGGATCGAGTTCGATCTCCTCGAGCTCCTGTTGCGACACCCGCGCCAGGTGCTCACCCGCGAGCTCATCCTCGACCGGGTCTGGGGGTACACCTTCGACTCGGGCACCAACTCCCTCGCCGTATACGTCGGCTACCTCCGGCGCAAGACCGAGCTCGACGACGAGCCTCGGTTGATCCACACGGCGCGGGGCGTGGGTTACGTCCTGCGCGAGCCCTAACCGTGCGCATCTGCCGAGGGGACCGCCGGTGACCTTCCGGACCCGGCTGGTGCTCGCCGCGACCGCCGCCGTCCTCATCGTGGTGGTCCTCGGTTCCCTGGCCACCTATCTGGTCGCCTACAACTCGCTGGTCGGGTCCATCGACGTGACCCTGCGGGC
The DNA here is from genome assembly GCA_963753905.1 of uncultured Acidimicrobiaceae bacterium. Lineage (GTDB taxonomy): Bacteria > Actinomycetota > Acidimicrobiia > Acidimicrobiales > RAAP-2 > Bog-756. The sequence goes on from CAVWDZ010000001.1 coordinate 2,142,109, forward strand.
CGAGGCGCAACCGGCCGTCGACGCGATCGCCAGCGCCAATGCATCGGTGGTGGGCATCCGGAACGTGTGCGTTTCATCCGGGATCGTGCTCCCAGGTCATCTACGCGGGCGGCACGACCTCTTCGCTCGACCCCCAGGTCATCCCGGTCACCGCCACGGCCAGGACCTCGGCCGCCAGCCACGGGAATGCGCCGGACCGCTACTTCTCGACGGTCGCCGACAACGGCATCGCCGTCCGCGAGCTGGTGGTCGCCCTCCCGCCAGGCTTCGCATACCGCGGCAACGATGGCGGGTTCCGGCAGGTCCCGGCCGCCGGCGGCGCGCTCCAGATCACAGCGCCGCTCACCGGCGTGAACCAGGAGCTGCGCAAGCTGGCCGTCGCCCTCTGGCTCATCGTCCTGATCGGGGTCGCGCTTGGCCGTCCTCCTCGGGCTGGCTGTGGGGCGGACCGTGCTCCGCCCATTGGACAGCCTCACCGCCACCATCGAGGAGCTGGGCCAGACCACCGACGTCTCCCGGCGGCTGGACCCGGGGGCCCGGACGAGCTCGGGCGACTCCGCCGGGCCTTCAACCGGCTGCTGGTGGCCCTCGACTCGTCGCGGGAGAGCCAGCGACAGCTGGTCCTCGATGCCTCCCACGAGCTGCGCACACCACTCACCAGCCTCCGCACCAACATGGAAGTGGCCCGGCGGATGGAGGAGCTGGCTCCCGGCGAGCGCGAGGTCCTGATCGGCGACGTCCTCACCCAGCTCGACGAGCTCACCGCCCTGGTGGCCGACCTCGCAGAGCTGGCCCGTGGCGAGCAGCCCACACCGACAGCCGGCCCGGTCCGGTTCGACTCCCTGGTCCTTTCGGCGATCGAGGCAGCCACCACCCACGGTCGGAGCCGGAGTGTGACCTTCGAGGCGATCGTGACCGAGAACTGGGTGTCCGGGAATGCGCCACGCATCGAACGGGCCGTGGACAATCTTCTCGACAACGCCCTCAAGTGGAGTCCGGACGGCGGCGTCGTGGAGGTGAGCTGTGCGAACGGGATCCTCCTGGTGCGGGATCACGGTCCGGGGGTGGCCGAGAGCGACATCGACCACATCTTCGACCGCTTCTACAGGGCCCCCGGTGCCCGTGGGCGGCCCGGCTCGGGCCTCGGCCTGGCCATCGTGGCCCAGGTCGCCCGCGACGAAGGGGGCCGGGTCAGCGCCCACCAAGCGCCGGGTGGAGGGGCGCTCTTCCAGTTCGCCCTCCCGCCGGTCCCTCCCCCGGGGCCCGGGGCGCAGGTCGACGGCTCCGACTGAACGGCCCGCGGGAAGCGCCCCGCGCATGGCGCCAAAGGTCCTGGTCGGCTAGGGTCCCCGGCGACATGGGATCCCTCATCAAGAAGCGCAGGAAGCGCATGCGCAAGAAGAAGCACAAGAAGATGCTCAAGGCGACCCGCTGGCAGAGGCGGGCGGCAGGCAAGTAGTCAAGACACCGACGGTCGATCCGTCGGTGTCGCCTCCAGGGTCCAGCTCACGCCTCCGGCAGGGTCGTCCTCGCCGCAACCAGCAGCGACCGCTCACCCGCATGCTCGAGATGGTCGCGCCCGGCGGTGCCCACCTCCTCGGGGGTCCCCTCGACGAACCAGGTCGACCCGCTACCGGCCAGCTGGGCGGCCCTCCCGGTGGCCTCCTCGAGCACCCGCCGCCAGCCATCGAGCCGGGGCTCGACCACGAGGGCCGCCGCCTCGAGGTCGTTCGCGACCGACCCCGTCTCCGATAGCCGACGGCTGGCGTGCAGCTCGTCCCAGGCCCGGTAGACGGCCGCTGTGTCGACCCCGAAGGGCGTGAGGAGCAGCACGAAGGACCGATCGACGAACGGCAGGTGCTCGAGCCGCTCGCCGATCCCGGTCACCCGCGCCCGTCCCCCCGGTGAGACAGAAGGGCACGTCGGCCCCGATCCGGGCGGCGACGTCCGCGTCCTGGCACCCTGCCCACCGGAGGACGGCGGCGGCATCGGCCGACCCGCCTCCGAGACCCGCACCGGGAGGGATGCGCTTGACGAGATGCACCGCAGCGGTGCGGCCCACCGCAGCCAGCGCACGCAGCACGAGGTTGCCCGCGTTGGCCGACACCGCAGGATCGCGCCACCCGGCCACCGGACCGGGCCAGTCGGTGCCGACCGTGAGCCCGTCGCCGTCCCCGACCGCGAGGGTGTCCGCCAGGTCGAGGGTCACCATCTCTGCGTCCAGGAGGTGGTATCCGTCCGTGCGGGTGCCGGTCACCCGGAGGGAGAGCGTCAGTTTCGCCCGGGCGGAGAGGGTGACCGACGCTCCGGTCACCGCTCGGTGCCGGTGGGCGGCAGGCCGGTGTCCGCACCGGGCTGCCACCAGGCCAGCCGCTTCCATGCATCGAGGGAGAGCTCCTCGGCGCGCGCGGTCGGATCGATACCGGCACCGCTGAAGGCTCCGGCCTCGACCAGGTGCCCGAGTGAGCGGCGGACCATCTTGCGGCGGTGGGCGAAGCCGCCCTTCACCACGGCGAAGAGGCGCTCGTAGGCCACAGATCCCGGCCCGGGCGGGGCTCCGGCCAGACCCTCCGTCCCGGTCGGGTGACGCTCGAGGCGGACCAGAACCGACTCGACACGCGGGCGCGGGATGAACACGCTGGACGAGACCCGCCCGACCACGGCCGCCGTCGCCCAGTAGGCCACTTTGACCGACACGGCGCCGAAGGCATCCTCGCGGGCGGAGGCGGCAAGGCGCTCGCCGACCTCGCGCTGCACCATCACCAGGAGCGAGGAGACCTGCGGGGCCTCCTCGAGCACCCGGATGACCAGCGGGACCGCGACCTTGTAGGGCAGGTTGGCCACGAGGGACCAGCCCGGCTGGTCGCCGAGCAGCTCGGTGAAGTCGACGGTGCGTGCGTCGGCCTCGACCACCCGGACCCCGGCTCCCTCGACCTGAGCCCGCAGCACGGGCAACACATGCCGGTCGATCTCGAGCGCGGTCACCGACGCCCCGACTTCCGCGAGCGCAAGCGTGAGCGATCCGAGACCGGCGCCGATCTCGACCACGCGGCTCCCCTCGCCGACACCGGAGAGCCGGACGATGCGGCGCACGGTGTTGCCGTCAGCCACGAAGTTCTGCCCGAGAGCCTTGCTCGGCCGCAGGTCGTGGGCGAGGAGCAACTCGTGGATCTCCGCTCGCCCGTGGGTCACCAGGTCAGTGTGCCACCTCCCGGGCGCGGGACCGTTGCTTGCCACCGGGTCCCCGGCGACGCGTGGGCTACCAGCTCAGGTCGGCGTCGACGACCCCCTGGGAGAGCGGCGCGATCTCGGCGAACGTGGCGGTGGCCAGGTCGATCGACCGGGCGGTGTCCGCCTCCCGGTCGTCGACCACGCAGGTCACCGATTCCCCATTGGCCGGGTTGGTGACCTCCACGACCGTCCCGAAGGACAGCCAGGGGCTCGCGCACCTGCCGGCGGGGTGCGCGTAGTAGGTGACCTGGCCATGCCCGCTGACGGCGCCTGCGACCACCGGAGCCGGACCGGACGCCGCCGTCCGGACCGTCGGGGTGGTCGTCGTGGTGCTGGTCGCCGCAGTTGCGGACACGACCGCGCGGACCGGGGCGGCAGGCCACATCGTCTCGATCGGTTCGACGGTCAGGACCGGTGCCTGAACCGGCCGCGCTGCCCGGGCCGGTCGTCGTGCACTCGTCGTGGTGATCGCCTGCTTGGAGGACCGGGGGGCCGGTACCAGTGGTGGGCTCCGGCGGGTGACCACTCTGGTCACGTGGACCCGGACCACCCTGGTCACCGGGGCGGACGCGTGTGCGGCCGACCGGGCAGACGCCTGTGCGGCCGGACCGTTCTGGATCAAGAGGAGCGGCACGACGAGCACGGCTCCGCTGAGGAGCAGCGCGGCACCCGGCCGGCCGCCACGTTGGACATCGGACCTCAGGACTCCACGCTCCTTGTGCGACGGGACCCGGCGCCCCACTTCGACAGGCCTCCGCAGACCTGCGCCCGTGAGGGCCCCGCCCCGGCGGGGCGGAAGGAGACGGCTCCGACAACCGTCCCGAGGGCACGGCGCCGTGCGGCAGCGCCGATACGCAACGACCGCTCTCCGAGCGGCCGTGGGCGAGGCTAGGCGCCCCTTCGCCCGCCGATCAACTCTGTTCGTGGCCGAGCCCGCCGGGGGCGGAGGCCGCGAGCGGTCACCGGGTGAAGGCGGCCCGCGCGTTGGCGGTCGAGACTGCGGCCAGCTCCTGGGTGGTGATCCCTTTGACCTGGGCGACCGTGGCCCCGACCAGGGGAACCCTCGACGGCTCGTTGAGGGTTCCACGGTGCGGAACCGGCGCGAGGAAGGGGGCGTCGGTCTCGACGAGCAGCCGGTCCATCGGGCAGAGGGCGGCAGCCTCGCGGACCGGGGCCGCGTTCTTGAAGGTGACCACCCCGCTGAAGGAGAGCGACGCCCCGAGGTCGAGGCAGCGCCGCGCCTCGTCCGGGCCCCCGGTGAAGCAGTGGATGATGGTGCGCTCGGGAACGCCGACGGTGGTCAGGATCTGCACCGTGTCGTCCCAGGCCTCGCGTGTGTGGACGACGAGGGCCAGGCCGTGGCGGTGGGCGAGGTCGATCTGGCGTGCGAATGCGTCGCGCTGCACGGGACGGGGCGAGTGGTCGTAGTGATAGTCGAGGCCGCACTCGCCGATCCCCACCACCACCCGGGGCGCCGGCGAGGCGTCCGGACCGAGCTCTGCCGACAGCAGGCCGTCGAGGGAGTCGACCCCGTCCACCGCGTCATGCGGGTGGAGTCCGATGGTGGCCCAGAGCTCGACGCCCTCGGCGACGGCCACGCCGTCCGGGCGGCGCGACGAGCGGACCAGTGCGACGGCTTCGGCCGACGAGGCGGCGCCTGTGCCCACACAGACGAGGCGAGTGACCCCCGCCTCGGCGGCGCGGGCGATGACCCCGGTGAGTCGGTCGGCATGCGGGCCCACCGCACCGGCCTCCGCGAGGTCGGCGAACTCGTCCTGGAGGTGGCAGTGGGAGTCGAACCATTCGACGACAGCGTCGGACATGCGGCCGGGTCAGTCCTTGCGCCGGGGAAAGAGCGGCGCGCCCTTCTCGACCGGGAGCCCGCCCGGGTACCCTCCCCAGGAGCCTGCATCCGGCATCCGCTGGTCCCCCGGTGACCCGGGAAGCCCGATGCGCCGCCAGAGCTCGCGGGCAGACGTTGGCATCGCCGGCACGACGAGCAGCGCGACGATCCGCAGCACCTCGAGCGCGCTGCCGAGCACCGCCTCGACCGCCGGCCCGGGCTCGGCCTTCCACGGCTCGGCCGTCTCCAGCTCGGCGTTGGTCTCGCGGATGAGCCGCCAGGTCGCGTCGAGGGCGAGGTGGGGCTGGCCGGCCTGCCACGCCGCGGCGGCCTCGGCGACCACCGCTGTCGCCACCCCGGCCAGCCGGCTGCCAGGGTCGGGGGTGGGTCCCACACCCCCACACTTGGACCCGACCACCGTTGCCACCCGCGAGAGGAGGTTGCCGAGGTTGTTGGCCAGGTCCGCGTTGTAGCGGGCCGAGATCCCCTCGGCCGAGAACTCGCCGTCGCTGCCGAGAGGAATGTCCCGTAGCAGGTGGTAGCGGACCGGATCGACGCCGTACTCGGCGGTGAGGTCGCCGGGCAGGATCTGGTTGACGCTCGAGTTGGACATCTTCTCACCGCCCAGCAGCAGCCAGCCGTGCACCTGGACGTGGGCGGGAGGGTCGATCCCGGCGGCCATGCACATAGCCGGCCACCAGACGCAGTGGAAGCGGACGATCTCCTTGCCGATGAGGTGGTGGACGTTCGGCCACCAGTCCTCGAAGCGCTGCTCGTCGCGCCCGTAACCGATGGCGGTGATGTAGTTGACCAGCGCGTCGTACCAGACGTAGAAGACGTGGCGCTCGTCCCAGGGGACCCGCACCCCCCAGTCGATCGAGGTCCGGGTGATCGAGATGTCCCGGAGCCCGCCCTTGATGAAGGTGAGGGCCTCGTTGCGCCTCGACTCGGGCACCACCGCACCGGGGTGGGCGTCGTACCACTCGACCAGCGGTTGCTCGAAGGCGCTGAGCCGGAAGAAGTAGTTCTCCTCCTCGAGGTGTTCGACCGGAGAGCGGTGGATCGGGCAGAGCTCGCCGTCGAGCAGCTCGTCCGCCGCGTAGTACTGCTCGCAGGCCACGCAGTAGAGGCCACGGTAGACGTCCTTGTAGATGTACCCGTTCTCGTAGATCTTGCCGAGGAAGTGCTGCACCGATTCGCGGTGGCGGGGTTCGGTGGTGCGGATGAAGTCGTCGTTGGCGATGTCCAGGTCAGCCCAGGCGGCGGCGAAGCGGGGGGCGAGCTGGTCGGTCCACTCGAGCGGCGCGACCCCCTGTGCCTCGGCGGCCCGGGCCACCTTCTGGCCGTGCTCGTCGGTGCCGGTGAGGAAGAAGACCTCGTCGCCGATCAACCGGTGCCAGCGGGCCAGGGCATCGGCGTTGACGGTCGTGTAGGCGTGCCCGACATGGGGCGCGTCCTTCACGTAGTAGATCGGGGTGGTGATGTAGTAGCGGGCCACGGTCCCGCCAGCGTACCGATCCCGCCACCGGCTCCCCGCCACCGGATCGCCCCGGCGCGCCGGTGCACCCGGGTGGCCGGGTGACAGCCGCCGCGGCCGGTCCACCCGACACCCACGGGGTCGACGTCATTCCCGGTCGGGTGTGCTCTCGGTCGATCCGTTCGCGTCCCGGAGCGCGAGGGCTAGCTCGTAGACCCGTCGGCGGCCCACCCCGAAGGTCGCAGCCACCTCGTCGACCACCCCCCGGGTCCGCTCGCCCGAGCCCAGGCGGTCGGCCAGGGCCGCCTCCAACACCGCGTCGGCGACCGCGTCCGGTGCGGTCTCCTCGTCGCCGCCGAGGACCAGGACGACCTCTCCCCGGATGTCCCCTGCCCCGGCCCAGGAGGCAGCGTCGGCGACCCTCCCCCGCCAGACCTCCTCGTGCAGCTTGGTCAGCTCGCGGGCCACGACCACCGCCCGTTCCGGACCGCAGACCTCGGCGAGGTCGGCCAGGGTCGCGGCGACCCGTCCGGGCGCCTCGAAGAGCACCGAGGTGCGCGGCTCGACGGCCAGCGCGGCCAGCCGCGCGCTACGTTCCTTCCCCGAGCGGGGCAGGAACCCCTCGAAACAGAAGCGGTCGGTCGGGAGCCCGCTGACCACGAGTGCGGCAAGCACAGCCGAGGGGCCCGGGACGACGGTGACGGGCAGACCGCCGACAGCCACGGCGGCCACCACCCGGGCGCCCGGGTCGGAGACGGCCGGCATGCCGGCGTCACTGACCAGCGCCACCGTCTTGCCCTCGGTGACCGCCCGGACCACCTCGTCGACCCGGTCGTCCTCGTTGTGCGCATGCAACGAACGCAGCGCCGCACCGGTGATCCCGGCGTGGGTCAACAGGGCGCGTGACCGGCGCGTGTCCTCGCAGTAGATCAGGTCGGCCGCGCGGAGCGTGGCCACCGCACGCGGACTGAGGTCCCCGAGGTTGCCGATCGGGGTGCCCACCACCACCAGAGAACCGTATCCGGCGGCATCCGAGGTCGTCCCGGCCGGGGTCACTCGCGCAGCTCGAGCTGATCGCCGACGCGCAGGCCCCACCGCTCGAAGCCGCCGGCCTCGGCCTCGACCACGCAGCGGCACCTCCGTCGCGGCATCGCGATCCGCCAGGGCGGCATGCGGGTCACCCCGAGGACCAGTAGGTCCCGGTCGCAGAAGGCGACATCGATGGCGAAGCGCATGCCGAGCGTGTGCACCGAGCGGGTGCGGCGCAGCACCAGCGCCCCGTCGTACCCGGTGCGCCCGAGCAGGCCGCGGCTCCGTTCCACCAGCCCGTCGGCGACCTCGGCCGACGCGAGCACGTCCCCGTCCCGCAGCAGCCAGCTCACGAGCGGATGCCCGGAGGCGGGCCGGGGGACCCCCCGGCTGGCTGCATCGCCCCCTGTGCGGCTAGCATCTCCGAACTGTGTCGAAGCGAACCAACAAGCGCAAGCTGCGGGCCAAAAAGAAGGCCAACCACGGCAAGAAGCCGAACTGCGGGCGCGGCTGACCGTTCGGGTCCAGGTCTGCGCGGGGACATCCGCACCTCCCGAATGCCATAGCGGACGTCACCGGCGGAAGAATCGCTCATTCGGACGGGTTCCACCTGCAACCGAGGCGGTCGAGCACGACCACCAGGGCCGTGGGCCGGTCGGTGATGATGCCGTCGACCCCGAGCCCGCAGAGGCGCTCCATCTCGGCCTCCTCCTCGATGGTCCACACGTGGACGGCGAGGCCGGCCTCGTGGGCGACCTCGACGAACCGCTCGTCCACGAGGGTGACCTCCCCGTAGGCCGCCGGCACCTGCAGCGCCACGTGGGTGGTCGGTGGCGGAGGCTCGCCGGCGTGGACGGCCTGGTAGAACGCGGCGACCGCCACGGTGCCGGCCGAGGTCGCGAACTCGGGGGCGACCGCCGAGAAGGCATCGGTGGCGGTGTCCAGGAACGAGGCCACGATGACCCGGTCCGCACAGCCGAAGCGGCGGAGCAGCGCGGCCAGGGCCTCCTCGTAGGGCGGGACCACCGGTGCGGTCTGCTTGATGTCGAGGTTGAGCACGACGTCCGGAAACTCCTCGAGCACCTCCTCGAGCAGCGCGATGCCGAAGCGGTGGTCGGCGGGAGCGCGGCCCCGGAACGGATAGGCCCAGGGCTCGAGGCCGGGGGTGACGTCGGCACCCGGCACCCACCAATAGGCGTTGTCCATCCGGCTGAGCTCCGCCCAGGTGTGTTCGACGATGGTGCCGACCGCGTCCGTGGTGCGGTCGACGGTCGCGTCGTGGCAGACCACCAACCGGCGGTCCGAGGTCGCGTGCACGTCGAGCTCGATGCCGGTGGCCCCGGCGTCGACGGCGGAGCCGATGGCATGGAGGGTCGACGACGGGCCCTCCCACGCCCCGCCCTGGTGCGCGTAGGCGATCACTCTGCGCCGCGACCAAGGCGAGGGGGCCTGCGACGACGCCGTCGACCCGGACGAGGTGGACACGGAAGAACGGTAGCCTCTGCCCCGCCATGCTGGACCACGTCTTCACACAGCTCGTCGCGTCGCATCGGCACGCCTTCGAGACGGCGCTGCTGCAGCGTCAGGCCGTCGAGGAGCGGTTCCAGGTGGACGTCTTCCTGGGAGACGTGAGCTTCGAGACGTCCTACAGCCTCCCCGGGGAGGAGCGTCCGGCGCGGATCCGGGTCGACACCAGCCTGGACTGGCCGACCTGGAGCCAGACCGCCTACCGGAGCTGGGCCATCGGAGAGGAGCCCGACGAGCTGCCCGAGGTCCTGGTGGAGATCGCCTTCCGGGTCCAGGGTCTCGACGGGGTGCCCGCGGCCGGTCCGCTGCTCGAGACCCTGCCCGCGCACCTCGAGGTGCTGGGAGGCGATCCGCTGGTGCGGGGCACGGCCACCATCGAACAGGTCCTTGTCGCCGCCCACCACGGGTCCGAACTGCCGGAGTGCGCGATCGAGGTCTCGTACGAGGGCTCGTGCCAACTGGACGAGGCGATTCTGGAGAACCCGAGCACACTGGACGACGCCCTGGTTCCGTTCGGCCGGACGGTGGCCTCGCTGCTGGTGCAGATCGGCGACCTCCCCTTCAGCTACCTCCCACCGACCGCGCCGACCGGCTGACCCGCCCGGTCAGGACGGGCCACGGCGCTCAGGACACCAGGCCGGCCGCCATACCGAGTGCCCGGAGATCGGCCTGCGGCCGGGCCCCGACGTGGGAGATGATCTCGGCGGCGCAGAGCCCCCCGAGACGCGCCGATCCCCCGGGCGAGAGGCCGTGGGTGATGCCGTAGAGGAAGCCGGCGGCGAACAGGTCGCCGGCACCGGTGGTGTCGACCACCCGGTCGACCGGGGCGGCGGGTACCTCGATCGGACCGGTCGGGGTGACCACCACCGAACCCGCCGGCCCGCGGGTGAGGACGGCCAACACGCCGGTCTCCGAGACCGCCTCGACGGCCGCCTCGAAGCTGCGCGCGCCGAACAGCATCATGACCTCCTCCTCGTTCGCAAAGAGCATCTCGAGGTCGCCGGTGAGCAGGTCGAGGAATTCCGAGCGGTGGTGCTGCACACAGAAGGGGTCCGACACCGAAAGGGCGACCGAGGCCTCGGAAGCGTGCGCGAGGCCGATGGCCTCGCGCATTGCCGCCTTGGCGGTCGGCTGTTCCCAGAGATAGCCCTCCAGGTAGACGACCTCGGTGGAGCCGAGATGGCCGTCGTGCAGGTCCACGGCATCGAACTCGGAGGCGACACCGAGGTGTGTGGCCATCGTGCGCTCGGCGTCCTCGGTGACCAGGATCAGGCAGTGGCCGGTGACCACCTCGCCCGGAACGGCCGGCGTCGGTGTCGGGTCGAAGGCCACCCCGACCGCGCGGATGTCATGGATGAATGCTCTGCCGAGCTCGTCGTCCGCCACCCGGCCGAGGAAGGCGGCGCGGCCACCGAGAGAGGCGACGCCGGCCGCGGTGTTGGCCGCCGACCCGCCCGACGCCTCGGTGGTCTGTCCCATCCGGTCGTAGATGGCGGCCGACCGCTTTTGATCGATCAGGACCATGGTCCCCTTGATCAGATCGAGTTCGACGAGGTCCTCGTCCCGCGCCTGGGCCAGGACGTCGACCAGGGCGTTGCCCACGGTCACCACGTCGAGTCGGGGCCCGGCGGGTCCCGCGTCGTCTCGCGGGCCGGGCGCGTTGCTGGTGGAGTCGGAGGGCACCACCCGACGGTAGCCTGCCCCTCATGCGCACCTCGACAACCGACAACCACGACCCGGCGGACGACGCCGCCTACCGCCTCCCGGCCGGGATCCGGCCGAGCGCCTACCGCCTGGTGCTCGCTCCCGACCTCGGGGCGGCCACCTTCGCCGGCGACGTCGAGGTCGACCTCACCATCGAGGACCCGGTCACCTCGATCGTCCTCAACGCTGCCGAGCTCGACATCACCTTCGCCGAGCTCAACGCCGGGGACCCCGACGACGGGTACGCCCTGACCCCGTCCAGCATCACCGTCGACGCCGACGAGGAACGGGCCACCTTCGCCTTCCCCGAGCCCCTTGCCGCCGGGCCGGCCACCCTGCATCTCTCCTTCACCGGGATCCTCAACGACAAGCTGCGCGGCTTCTACCGGTCCACGTTCGTGGACGAGTCCGGCGCGGACCGGGTCATCGCGACCTCGCAGATGGAGTCGACCGACGCCCGGCGGGCCTTCCCCTGTTTCGACGAGCCCGCCCTCAAGGCGACCTTCGAGATCACCCTCGTGGTGGACGAGGGTCTCGCCGCCTACTCCAACGGAGCGGTCGCAGAGGAGACCCCCGAGCCCGGCGGCACGCGCCGGGTGCGCTTCGCCACCACCATGGTCATGTCCACCTACCTGGTTGCCTTCGTGGTCGGGCCATTGGAAGCGACCACGCCGATCGACGTCGACGGGGTCCCCCTCCGGATCGTCCACCGGCCGGGCAAGGCCGACCTCACCGGGTTCGCCCTCGAGGTCGGGACCCACGCGCTCCGCTTCTTCACCGACTACTTCGGCATCCCCTACCCGGGCGGCAAGCTCGACCTGGTGGCCATCCCCGACTTCGCCTTCGGAGCCATGGAGAACCTCGGGTGTGTCACCTTCCGGGAGTCGGTCCTCCTGGTCGATCCCGCCAACGCCTCGCGGGTCGAGCTCGAGCATGTGGCCGACGTCGTGTGCCACGAGATCGCCCACATGTGGTTCGGCGACCTGGTCACCATGAAATGGTGGAACGGGATCTGGCTCAACGAGGCCTTCGCAACGTTCATGGAGATCCTGGCAGTCGACGCCTTCCGGCCCGAGTGGCAGCGATGGGTCAGCTTCGGCGTCGAACGGGAGTCGGCAATGGCGGTGGACGGGCTCCACACCACCCGCTCGGTCGAGTTCCCGGTCGGGCGTCCCGAAGAGGCCCAGGGCATGTTCGACGTCCTGACCTACCAGAAGGGCGGCAGCGTCCTGCGCATGCTCGAGCAGTTCCTCGGCCCGGACGTCTTCCGCGAGGGCATCCACGACTACCTGACCACCCACGCCTACGGCAACAGCGAGACCGCCGGGCTCTGGGACGCCCTCGAGCGCTCGAGCGGCCGGGCCGTCCGTGCCCTCATGGACACCTGGATCGACCAGGGGGGCTACCCGCTGGTCACCGTCGGTGACGACGGGGGCCTGAGCCAGCAGCCGTTCTCCTACTCGGGCCAGGCGGGCGGGGCGATCGGCACCCACTGGAAGGTCCCGGTGCTGCTCCGGCCGCTGGATGCGCCCGATACCGAACCGGACACGCTCCTCCTGGACGGCGCCGGTGCCGTGGGATCCACCCTGCGTCCGGACCTCCTGGTCAACGCCGGCGGATCCGGCTTCTACCGGGTCTCCTACCCCACACAACAGGTCGAACGCCTGGCTGCGCGTCTCCCCGACCTGGCTCCCCTCGAGCGCTACAACCTGGTGTCGGACTCCTGGGCCGCTGCGCTGGCGGGTCGGACACCGCTGGCCGACCTGGTCCGGCTGGCCCGGGCACTCGCCGGCTCCGGAGAACGCGACCCGAGTGTGTGGTCGGTCGTATTCGGCGCGCTCGGGCTCTTCGACCGGGTCGTGCCGGAGGACGCACGCCCGACCGTCTCCCTCGCCGTACGAACCCTGCTCGGCCCGCTGGCCGCCGATGTCGGCTGGGACCCTCGACCCGACGACGACGAGCGCACACCGTCGCTGCGCGCCTCGGTCCTCCGGACGCTCGGGACCATCGGCGGCGATCCGGCCACCCGGGCCGAGGCGCGCCGCCGGTTCACCGCGGCCGGCACCGTCCCGCTCCAGGCGGACACCGAATCGGCGCTCCTCGACATCGTGGCCATGCAAGGGGGAGTGGCGGAGTTCGAGGCGATGCTCGCCCGGTTCCGCTCCCCGGCCACCCCCCAGGAGGAGAACCGTTACCTCTACGCCCTCGCCTCCTTCGACGACGAGGCCCTCGCGGTCAGGGCCTTCGACCTCGCCCTCTCCGAGGTGCGGACGCAGAACGCTCCCTTCCTCGTCCAGGCACTGCTGGTCAACCGGGTGACCGGACCGTCGACGTGGCACCGGGTCGTCGCCGCGTGGGACACGCTCCAGGAGCGGTTCCCGTCCAACATCTTCCCGCGCATGCTGGACGGGGTCCGCGCCCTCTGCACGCCGCCCGAACTCGCCGCAGAGATCACCCGCTTCATCGAGGCGCATCCCGTGGCCGGAAGCGGCCGGAGCGTCGAGCAGACCCTCGAGCGCCTCTCGGTCAATGTGGCCTTCGCGACGCGAGAGGGCGCGGGCCTGGCCGGGGTGCTCACCGGGGTCCTCGACCTGCCGCCCGACTGAGTCGGATCCCCGGGGGTGCACGGGGACGGCTGGTCGTTGCACCCGCTGTCCGTTCCCTACCCTGAGGTGGTGCAACCCGACGTGCTGCAGCCCGGCATCATCCTCGCAACGTTCGGGCTGGTCGCCATCGCCGAGCTCCCCGACAAGACGATGATCGCCACGTTGATCCTCGGGAGCCGGCACCGCCCGCTGCTGATCTGGGCCGGGGCGACCATCGCCTTCGGCCTGCACGCCGCCATCGCGGTCGCCGCCGGCCAGCTCCTCCAGCTCCTCCCCCACCGGTGGGTCGAGGCGGTCACCACCCTGCTCTTCGCCGGCGGCGCGCTGTACCTCCTCCTGGTCGACGAGAAGAGCGAGGAGCAAGAGGCGGAGGAGGAAACCGCGAGGGCCCCGGGTGGCCTGCGCCCGATGGCCACCGCGTTCGCGGTCATCTTCGTCGGCGAGTTCGGAGACCTGACCCAGATCCTCACAGCCAACCTGGCCGCCAAGTACCACGCGCCGCTCTCGGTCTTCCTCGGTGCCTTCGCCGCGCTGACCGCGGTGGCCGCCCTGGCCGCCCTGGGAGGCCGGGCCCTCCTCCGCATCCTCCCGCTCGCGGTCATCCGGAGGACGGGGGGTGTGCTCCTGGGCGCTCTCGCGGTCTACAGCCTGGTGACCCTGGTCAGGGGGTAGCGGCGCAAGGGCCGCAGCTGCATCGAGCACCCGGGCCCGTGACCGGACATCCGCTCCGGCCACGCCGGGTAGCCTTCGTTCCCGATGACCTCCGGTTCGACGGCGCTCGCCCACCATGCGCCGGTCGCCGCCGATGCACTCGGCGCTGTGGCGACAGCCGCCTGGTCGGATGTCGCCGCGATCGACCGGCTCGATCTGGTCGCACTGGCGGCCCAGGCGGTCCGGTCGCTTCACGGGTTGGAGCCCCTCGCCCCACCGCCCGGGAGCGAACAGCGGTGGACCGGTACGCCCGGCGGCGACTGGCGGCGGCTCGACCGCCTGACCGGGGACGAGCGGACCATCCTCGCCTTCGCAGAGCAGTGCAGCCTCGACGTCTCGGCGATCTCCCCCGATGACCGGTCGGCATTCCTGGCGGCGGGCGGCGACGCGACAGCCACCCTGGCCGCCGCGCTCTGGGTGGTCGACTTCCTTCCCCGGACGAGGGCTGCGCTCGACGCGCTCTTCGGCCCGGGACCCTGGCCTGCCGAGGAGCGGGATCGCGTCACCACCGATGTCTGGGGCGCGCTCGACGGGTTCACCCGTGCCGTCCCGAAGCTCGACGCACTGGACCCGGTCACCGCCGAGCTGGTCCGCCTCCGCGGAGCCAGGCAGCACAACTGCCGTCTGTGCCGGTCCCTCCGCAGCCGACCCGCACTGCGCGCCGGTGCGGACGAGGGAGCCTTCGCCGCGGTCGACGACTACCGGGGGAGCCGGCTCACCCCGGTCCAGCAGTCCGCGTTGGCCTTCACCGACGCCATGCTCTGGAGCCCCGGGCGTCTCGACCCCGAGCCGGTCGGTGAGCTGCGCGCCCTCAGCGGACCCGACGCCCAGGTCGAGCTGGTCCTCGACGTCACCCGCAATGCGCTCAACAAGGTCGCCGTCGCGCTCGGCGCGGACGCTCCCCACGTGGAGGACGGGGTCGAGATCTACGACGTCGGGCCGGACGGCGAGCTGCTCTACGGGCTGACCCCCGACTGAACGGCTTCGGGCGAGACCGTCTCCATGGAACAACCCCTCGAAACCGCCGCTGTCGCTGTGCCGGCTGCCGTCGGAGCGCGGCGTGAGGAGCTGTTCTCGCTTGCCCGGGAAGCGACCGGGTTCATGCCCGACGACGAGGGGGAGGCGCTCTTCTTCGCCGCCCGGCGGGCCGGGGCGGCCTTCCCGGGTGCCACCTTCGTGGAGATCGGGGCCTGGTGTGGCAAGTCGACGACGTACCTCGGTGCTGCGGCCGAGGAGACGGCGGCCGTGCTGTTCAGCCTCGACCACCACCACGGCTCCGAGGAGAACCAGCCTGGGTGGGAGCACCACGATCCGTCCCTGATCGATCCGCACAGCGCCCGCATCGACACCCTCCCCCACTGGCGGCGATCGATGATCGCCGCCAGCCTCGAGTCATCGGTGATCGGGCTCGTCGGCGACTCCCCGACGGTGAGCTCGCGCTGGACGATCCCGCTCGCGTTCTGCTTCATCGACGGCGGTCACGGCGAGGAGCCCGCCTGGGCCGACTACCGGGGATGGGCCCCGCGGGTGGTGGACGGGGGCTGGCTCGCCATCCACGACGTCTTCCCCGACCCCGCCGACGGGGGTCGCCCCCCCTTCGACATCTGGCGGGCCGCACTCGACTCCGGCGAGTTCGTCGAGGACGGCGAGTGCGGGTCCCTCAGGGTCCTTCGCCGGCGCCACGGGGGCCGGATCCCTCGGACGCCGCCCGGCGCCGGCCCGACCTAGGAGCCGCGTCAGGAAACGCGTCCCTGCTTCGACGTCGGCCGCGTGCCGCCGTCGTACCCGTGGCATAGTCCGGGTGTGATTCGAGACTACTTCGATGAGCGGATCGCCAGAAGCTACGACGCGAGGTGGCCCGAGGTCGTCGATCCCACTGTCGTCGAACCGATCGTGGACTTCCTCGCTCAACTTGCGGGTGCAGGGTCCGCCCTGGAATTGGCCATCGGAACCGGCCGCATCGCGCTCCCACTGAGTCGGCGAGGCGTTCCAGTACACGGGGTCGAGCTGTCACCGGCCATGGCTGCCGAGATGCGGAAGAAGCCCGGCGCGGAGAAGGTCGACGTAACGACCGGCGACATGTCGATCACGAAGGTGGACAAGACGTTCACGGTCGTCTATCTCGTCGCCAACTCGCTCGCCAACCTCACGACCCAAGATGCCCAGGTGGCCTGCTTTCAGAACGCGGCCGAACACCTGGAAGCCGGCGGGTTCTTTGTCATCGAGTTGTACATCCCCGCCCTTCAGCGTCTGCCGCCGGGGCAGACCATCGTTCCGTTCATCGTGACACCGAACCATCTGGGGTTCGAGGAGTACGACGTCGCCACCCAGATCGCCTACTCCCACCACTACTGGCAGCTGGATGGCCGCTGGGATACGTTCTCCGCTCCTTTTCGCTATGTGTGGCCGTCTGAACTCGACCTCATGGCGCGGATCGCCGGATTGACCCTGCATGAACGATGGTCGAACTGGACCCGTGGCCCCTTCAGCAGCGAGAGCAAGCAGCACGTGTCGGTCTGGAAGAAGGCGGAATAGGCTGCGGTGACCGCTCGATCGAGACCGGCTCAATAGCAAGCGTTGCCAGTCGCGGCCCCAGCCGGTGCGCGGACCCGCGGCGAACCGGCTGCGGTGGACGGGAGCTCAGGTGCTGCCGGGGGTGCCCGGGGTACCGAGCGCGGGCTCGACGGGAGCCTCGGGGGCCGGCTCGGTCAGGTCGAGATGGCTCGGAAGCCCCTCACCCCGGAAGAGGCCCGATGCCGGGGTGGCCCGACTCAGGGCGTCGGCAGCCAGCACCAGGGCCCCGGCCGTGTAGGTCGAGCGCTCGAGCGGCGGGTAGGTGGCCTCTTCGGGATAGACCATCCCGGTCCAGTAGGAGCCGTCCGCGTTGCGGAGGGACTGTGCCCAGGTGAACAGCTGGAGCGCGTCGTCGTCCCTCCCCATGGCGTCGAGGGCGAGCACGCATTCGGCCGTCTCCGCCGCGGTGACCCAGTCCCCGGTCGAGACGCAACGCACGCCACGGCCCTCCAGGACGAAGGTCTCCCACGAGTCGTCGATGCGCTCGTCGGCTGCAGGGCCGCTCATTGCGCCCGAGAGGATGGGGTAGTACCAGTCCATGGCGAACTCGACCTTGGGGAGAAAGGCACACGGCTCGTGCGCCACAGCGTGGGCGAGGCGCCCCGCGGCGAGCTCCCAGTCGGGGCGTTCGCTCCCGAGACGTTCGGCGCAGGCGATCGCGCACCGGAGGCTGTGGTAGATCGAGGACGAACCGGTCAGCAGCGCGTACTCCTCGAGCACGCCCGATGGGTCCAGCGACCACCGGATCGAACCGTCGAGCCGCTGCCAGCGCAGCACGAAGTCCACGCCAGCTTCGAGCGCGGGCCACAGGTGCTCGAGTCCGTCGAGATCGCCCGTGGAGATGTAACGATGCCAGGCTCCCGTGGCCAGGTAGGCGCACACGTTCGTGTCGAGACGGGCGTCCTCGATTCCGGTCGTCAGGTAATAGTTGAACCAGCTCCCGTCCGGCAGCTGGGTGTCGACGAGCCACTGGTAGGCCCGGTCGGCCTCGTCGTCCAGTCCCACCGTGGTGAGGGCCATGGCCGCCTCGACATGGTTCCAGGGATCGCAGTGCCCGCCGGGGAACCAGGGGATCATCCCGTCGGGGCGCTGGATGCGAACGATCGACTGGGCGGTGGCCAACACCTGCGGGGCGCTCATGATGCCGGGCACCTCGGGGACCGACCTCATGCGAGCGCCCGCTCGCGCCGACCGGCTGCGGCCGGCGTGCTGCGCTGCTCGGCGGGAGCGGGAGCGCCGTGGGGCTTGACCAGATAGACCACCAGGCTCTTGCCGACCAACGGGTTGAGCAGCCGTTCGGTGCACCGGGTCACCATCGGGGCCTTCTCGATGTCCCAGACCAGCAGCCGGTGGTAGGCCGAGACGGCCGGGTGGGTGTTGTTGGTGGTCCCCACCAGGCACTTGAGCCACCAGTAGGGGGCGTGCAGCCCATGGGCATGGTGGTGCCCGACCGCCCGCAACCCGGTGCCCTCGAGACGGTCGACGAGCTCCCCGCGCCGGTAGATCCGGACATGGCCCCCCGGCACGCTGTGGTACTCGTCCGACAGCGCCCAGTTCACGAACTCGGGTCCCGCCCGTGGAACGGTGACCGCCATCGTACCGCCGGGGCGCAGCACACGGGCCAGCTCCGCCATCGCCGCCCGGTCAGCCGGGATGTGCTCGAGGACCTCGGACGCGATGATCCGGTCGAAGCTGCCGTCACCGAACGGCAGGGCCAGTGCGTCACCCTGGACCGCGCCCACCCGGGCCCGGGCCGGGTCGATCTCGCCACCGACGAGCATCGCGCCGAAGGTGTCGAGCACGTTGCGTACCTCGTCGGCCCCGAAGTCGAACGCCACCACCTCGGCCCCAAGCCGGGCCGCCTGGTACGCGTGCCGTCCGAAGCCGCAGCCGATGTCGAGGAGGCGGTCGTCCGCCTGCACCCCCAACCGTCCGTAGTCGACGGTCAGCAACGGACGGCTTCGGCGTCGGCCAGCAGCGAACGATATTGCTCAGCGGTGCCCGCCGCCGTGACCTGCCAGGTGAAGCGCCCGAGCACCCGTTCACGACCGGCGGCACCCAGGCGGGCCCGCAGCGCGTCGTCGTCGAGCAGGCTCGCGATGGCCACCGCCAGCGCGCCGGGATCGTCGGGCGGGACCAGCAGACCGGTCACCCCGTCGACACCGACCACTTCGGGCAGAGCCCCGCCGGTAGTGGCGACCAGGGCCACCCCGCAGGCCATGGCCTCGATCGCGGGAAGCGAGAACCCCTCGTAGAGGGAGGGAACCACGGCGACCTGGGCGAGGCCGTAGTTGCGGGCGAGCTCATCGTCGCTGATCCCGGTCACGCACCGCACGATGGGCGAGAGGTCCAGTCGCTCGATGGCCTTGGCCACCCGGCCGTCGGCCCGCGGGTTGCCGATCACGACGAGCTCGATGTCGCGCTCGGTGCGGAGCTTGGCCACCGCCTCGAGCAGCGGGACCAGACCCTTCATCGGGACGTCCGAGGAGGAGGTGACCATGATCCGCCCCGGCACCGGCTCGACATCGTCCCGCGGTCGGAAGACCGTGTGGTCCACCCCGACCGGGACCACGGTCATCCGGTGGTTCTCCACACCCATCTGAGCGGTGATGTCGGTTTTCGAGGACTCCGACACGGTCACGATGCGTCGCAGCGACCGGGCCACCTTCACCTGCATGCGGAGGAAGCCGAACCAACGACGCTCGGTGATCTGCTGCCACGGGTTGGTCGCATGGCTGAGGGCCAGCTGCCGGTCGACGGTGATCGGGTGATGGAGCGTCTCGAGCACCGGCCAGCCGTCGTCCATCATCCCCTGGATGCCGTGACCGAGGCACTGGTTGTCGTGCACCAGGTCGAATTCGTGACGGCGCGTCGCCAGCATCCGCCGGGTACGCAGGCTGAACGTCCACGGCTCAGGGAATCCGGCCGTGCACATGACCGCGAACTCGAGGGCGGCGATCGATCTCGGGTACGAGTCGATGAACTCCTTCGGCCGGGGGATCCGGAACGGATCCGGCTCGCGGTAGAGATCGAGACTCGGAACCGGGGTGAACCCGACCCCTTCGTCGACCTCGGGCCACGGCTGGCCCGCGAAGATCTCGACCGAATGGCCGAGCGCGACCAGCTCACGGGTCAGATGGCGGCTGTAGACGCCCTGACCCCCGCAGCGCGGATTGCCCCGGTAGACCAAAAAGGCGATCCGCAGGCCGCCCGGTTCGGGCGGTCGCGGGGGGATCCGCTCGGGGACCGGCGGTCGGGAGGTAGGACCTCGAACCTTGTGCCGCGAGAGCCCGAATCTAGGCACGGAGATCCAGGGTGGGCAGGCACATAGAAGGCAGATACTCCCGCAAGCTGGTCCTTCGGCGCAAACGACCGTTGACAGGGGGCTCCCGGCCGGGGCGGTGCCGGCGCCTGGCCAGGTTCAGTGGTGGACCCCGAGCTCGATGGCCTTGACCAGGAGCAGCAGGACTGCGATGACCAGGTAGACACGGAGCAGGTACATCCCGATCAGGCGGCCCCGGGACCAGGTCGGACGCTCCAGCAGGTTGAGGGCGGGCATCCGCCAGGTCGCGCGCCGCTCGATCGGCATCGTGGGCGCCGGGGCGCGGCGCCCACGGGTCAAGAGCACCACCGCTGCGACGCCGAGGTAGCCCACCACCAGCACCCCGCCGAGCACCTCGGCCAGCACGGTCACGTCGATCCGGGAGAAGAGGGTGGTCAGCATGAGGACCAGGGACATGGCGAGGAGGACGGCCACGATGAAGCTCGCCACCAGGTTGAGCCACGGCCGGTTGACCCAGGGTCCGAGCACCTCCCTGTCGTTGCAGAGGAGCAGCAGGAACACCGTCGCGCTGGGCAGGAGCACACCGGCGAGCGCCTGGACCCCGGTGGTGATGAGCCCGAGTGGCGCACCCGGGAGGAGCACGATGATCGCGGCACCGGTGACCATCGAGGCGAAGGCACCGTAGAAGAACTTGGCGTCCCGCCAGCTCCGATGCAACGAGTGACGGGCACCGAAGACGTCCCCGAAGGCGTAGCTGGTGGAGAGGGTGACAGACGCGGCCCCGATGATCGAGGCGTTGAGCAGGATGACGGCGAAGAGGGACCCCGCGGCCGGCCCGATCACGTGCTGGAGGCCGCGGGCCACGCCGCCGGCGTCGGTGAAGTGTCCGGCCAGTGGGGTGCCCCCGAACGCGGAAGCCACCACCGCCATCAGCAATGCTGCGGCGGACACGGTGATCAGCGACCCGATCACGGTGTCGGCACGTTCGTAGTTGATCCACCGCGGCGTGATGCGCTTGTCCACGATGTTCGACTGCTGGAAGAACAGCTGCCAGGGGGCCACGGTCGTGCCCACGATGGCGATGATCAGCAGGACAGAGGTGGAGGTGAAGCCCCCTGTCACCCCAAAGGTGGTGAGGCCGTGGGCGAAGGCCTCGGGTGAGGGATGGCTGAGGAAGGCGAGGGGGACGATCAGGAAATTGGCCGCGATGAACACGAACATGAAGCGCTCCCACCGCCGGAAGCTGCCGGTGGCGGTCATGGCCACCAGGGTCACCGCGGCGATGGGGACCGAGACGTACTCGCTCACCCCGAAGTAGTCGAGGGCGAGGCTCACGCCGATGAACTCGGTGGCGATGGTGAGGAAGTTGAGGATGAACAGGTCCCCGACAGAGAAGGCACCCCAGAACCTGCCGAACCGCTCGTTGATGAGCCGGGCGTGGCCGACGCCGGTCACCGCACCGAGGCGCACCACCATCTCCTGGTTGACCACGAGGACCGGGACCAAGAGCGGCAACGTCCACAACAGCGAGAGCCCGAAGTTCTGTCCGGCCTGGCTGTAGGTGGCGACCCCACCCGCGTCGTTGTCCCCGACCATGACGATGAGCCCGGGGCCCATGATGGCGAGCAGGGTGAGCAACCGTGCCGTCCATGAGCGCCGGACATCGAGATCGTGCTCGCGGATGGTGCCGAAGGCGCCCCGGATGTCGCCGGCATGGGCTGCATCGAGGACCGCCGACGTCCCCCGCTCGCCGGGCCGCGTGCCGATCACCTCACGGTGCTCGTCGGCCATCTCAGGCTGCTCTTCGGCCATGACATACCTCTCGGCGCCGGGGCGCCTTGACGGATGGGGCGGGCGGTCGCGTGCGGACCGCGGCGGGTGTCCCGGTGAAACGGGCTGCAGCCGGGGAGCTCACGTCGGCGTCCGGGCCGCAGGAGCAGCACCGGTCGGACAACGCCGCCGAGAACCCGGACGTGCCGCGAGGCGGCGGGCCGGCGCCTACCCTACGACCGGCGCCGGCGCCGGCGGCGGCGACAGGTGGCGGTCCCCCGGTCGGGTTTTCGTTCTCGACGCACCATCGGTCTCAGTCCTCGGCCGCGGTGCGGCCGAAGTCGCGTCGGAACCCGGTCGGGAGGAGGAGCGCCAGCACGTCGTCGACGGTCACCACGCCGAGGATGGTGTCGTGCTCGGCATCGATCACCGGAACCACGATGAGGTTGAAGTCGGACATCTTGCGGACGATCTCGCCGAGGTCCCAATCGACGTGGATGTGGAGCGGGTCCTCCTCGCACAGCGAGCCGAAGGGCGCCGCCGGGTCGGCCTGGACCAGGCGGACCACGGACGCCGATCCGACCAGTCGTTCGCCGGGCCCGGTCGCGAACACGACGTTGAGCGCCTCGGGTGGTGCGGTGCTGCGGCGGACGCCGTCGAGCACGGCCGCCACCGGGGTGTCGGCCGGGAGCGAGAGGAAGTCGGGGCTCATGAGGCCTCCGGCCGTCTCGGGGTGGTAGCTCAGGAGCGAGCGGACCTTGCGCTGCTGGGGTTCCGGCAGCAGCTGGAGGATGGGCATGCGCCGTTCCTGGTCGACCTCGGCGATGACGTCGGCCGCGTCGTCCGGGGCCATCGACGAGAGCAGTCTGGCGGCGTCCTCGTCCGAACGGCTCCGGACGAACTCGACCTGGTGCTCGCTGTCGAGCTCCTCGAAGACGTCGGCCTCGAGTTCGAGGTCCTGGCCGACCGCCTCGATGATCTCCTCCCCCTCGTCGTGGGAGGCCGCCTCGACCAGGTCGGCGATCTGGGCGGGGTGGAGCTTGGCCAACTTCCGGTACGGGATCCGCAGCTTCGAGGTGGGCACGTGGGCGACGAACGGCTCGATGCTCGCCCAGTCCACGATCCTGCCGGGCCGGCTGCTCTGCCCGAGACGACCGGGCAGCAGCCGCCGGAGGAACGGCCGGGTGGAGGAGTCCACCGCCACGACCTCCCAGGTGCCGTTGACCCTGGCCAGCTCGATCTCGTTGGCCCGGATGATCCGGCCACCGACGAAGTTGATGGCGTGCCGCGCAAGCAGGTCCCGGGCCAGCAGCAGCTCCCCCTCGCGCCGCTCGAACCGGCGCAGGTCGACCCGTCTGCCGTCGAAGAGGACGCGTCCGGACTCGAATGCGGCCACCTTGCGGATGGGCACGAACAGGTCACGGCCGCCGATGGTGACGACCAGCCCGACCACCGGAGGGTGAGGCGAGTCCCCCATCCGGGCGATGACGTCCCGCACCCGCCCGAGGCGGTCCCCGGACCCGTCCACCAGGGGCCGTCTGACCACGCTCGAGAGGTGGACGACCTCGGGGTCCACTCTGGCCACGGTCTCTCGGGTGCTCATCGCAGGCCAGCGTAGACGCCGCCCATTTCAGCGTCCGGCAAGCAGGCGGGGTCGGCCCGGGTCGGCCCACCACGGCGCTCCGTCCCGTTGTGGGCAGTGCCGGGGATAATCTCGGAACCATGGACCTCATCTATCCGGCCGACACCGAGCCGTTCCGGGCCGAGATCCGCACGTGGCTGACCGACAACCTGCCCGAGGGATGGGGTACCCCAGGATTCTCGATGACCCCGGAGGAGCGCAAGGCCTTCCTCCGTGAGTGGACCGCCAAGCTGTTCGACGGGGGCTGGATCTGCGCCTCCTGGCCCACCGAGTACGGCGGCAAGGGTCTCACCCTCATGGAACAGGTGGTGCTCACCGAGGAATTCGCGCGGGCCGAGGCTCCCCTGCGGGCCGACTTCTTCGGGGACACCTTGGTGGGCCCCACCATCCTCCAGTGGGGAGACGAGCGACAGAAGCAGGAGTTCCTCCCGCGCATCCTCAAGGGCACCATCTCCTGGTGCCAAGGCTTCTCGGAGCCGGGGGCCGGCAGCGATCTCGCCTCGCTCTCGACACGCGCCGTCCTCGATGGCGACGAGTGGGTCGTCAACGGGCAGAAGGTCTGGACCACCCAGGCCCAGTACGCCGACTACATCTTCCTGCTGGCGCGGACCAACCCCGACGCCCCGAAGCATGCGGGCATCTCCTACCTGCTGGTGCCGATGAAGCAGCCGGGTATCGAGGTGCGGCCCATCTCGCAGATCGACGGGAGCGCCGACTTCAACGAGGTCTTCTTCACCGACGCCAGGTGCCCGAAGGACAACGTGGTCGGCGGTGTCGACAACGGCTGGAAGGTGGCGATGACCACCCTCGGTTTCGAGCGCGGATCATCGGCCACCACCGGACACCGGCGCTTCCAACGTGAGCTCGACCAGATCATCCAGGAGGCCAAGAAGAACGGGGCCAGTGCCGATCCCCTCATCCGCCAGCGGCTCGCAACCGCCTGGTCCAAGGTCAAGATCATGGAGATCAACGGCTACCGCTCGCTCACCGACGCACTCAACGGCACCCACCACATGGCAGCGCTCGGGGCGGCCAACAAGATGTTCTGGTCGGAGTTCCATCAGGACACCATGAATCTGGCCATGGACATCCTGGGCATGGACGCCCAGATCCTGACCGGCACCCACAACAGCGGCGGGGACGGCATCATCGGCGATCGGATGCGCCGCGGCCGTGCCGACTACCCGGTCAGCGACCGGCAGGCGTCCTTCTTCTTCTCGCGCTCGGAGACCATCTGGGGTGGCACCGCCGAGATCCAACGGAACATCGTGGGCGAGCGGGTGCTCGGCCTGCCCAAGGAACCGAAGCCGGCATCGGGCACCTGACTCCCACCTGACTCACCGCCCGGCAGGTCTGGCTCCGGCGGATGAGGCGACTTGGAAACACGGCGCAGACTTACAGGCCCTGCCCCTTCCCGAGAGCCTGATGAAGGGAGCTAACGACGAGCTTCGACCCAGCTCACCAGGATCTCGATGCGTTTGGGCTCGAGTGGGAGCACACGGATCCGCTCGACGAGCGTGTCTGGATCTACGAGCACTTCGCGCAGAAGGGCACCGGCGAACTCGAAGTCCTTTTCCCGACTCGCCACCAGCTTTGATACCACGAGGTCATGGCGCTCGAGGCACAGACCCCGTCCTGGTTCCGAGCTTGGATTCTCGAAGACTACGAGACGATTCTCCCAGCCGTTCGGAAGCGTGGCCGTCGAGGTGCTCACTCCCTGCGCGTAGTACTGGTACATCTCGTGAAACGACGAGAGTTCCCCGATGGCCCCGTCAACCTTGTCGGACTTGGCGGCTTCTGGGTCGTCGAGGAACGTCACGTCGACCTCGATCGAACCGATGGCCTCGTCGGGCAGCCGACTCTCGTCATAGCTGCCCAGGATCGCTTGGCTCCCGATGACAACGACATCGGCTACCCCGGCAATCTGGGAAGCCGCCCGCAGCACATGTGCGAGCTGCTCACGGTTCATGCTGCAGACGGGTGCATGCGTCGGAAACTCTCGAGAATCCGGCTCCGCTCTCGTTCGCTGAGCACGCCGGCGAAGGGCGAGTTCTGGCGAAGCTCTTTGCCCTGGTCCGAGCGGGAGGTGATCACTTCGAGCAGCTCATCGATGGGGCCGTTGAGGAGCTGCTCCCACTCGCCCAGGCGCTGCGCAGCCACGCCACGAGGGTGGGCGGCCTGAAGCCGTCGGAGGCTCGCACGCGCCCGTCGAATGGTGCGTTCGGGGTCAACCAGGAGTCGCCTTGCGACGGCCTGGTGGAGCCACAGGCTCCGGACTTGGTCTCGCGTAGGTGGCCGCCTGTCGCGATAACGCAGGACGTCCTCACGCCGAACCCGGCGGTGAGTCCCGACGCTGAAGCACGGGAGGGACCCCCTGTCGCACAGGTTGACCACGTGCTGCCTGGAGGTCCCCAGGAGAGTGCTGGCCACCCCTGTGGAAATCAGGTCATCGAGACTCGGATCACCCCTGCTCATGCCACTCAACACTACCGTGTAAACGCAACAAACACAATGACTGGGACACACGTGTGGATGGACGGCCAGGTCACGTGATGGTCGATGACCACTCGAGGGCGATAGAGAAGGGCCGGATGGCTCCGGCGGATCGGCCTGCTAGCTCACTCCCACCTGACTCACCGCCCGGTTCATGCCACGCGGGACTCGGCCTCCCGGACAGCAATTGCTCCCCGCTCATCCGTGATCCCGCCGTCGGCCGCGCCGTCCGCTGCCTCATCTGCTCTCCGCAGCCCGGCCTGGTGCCGCCACATGAGCAGGCCGGCGGCCACCACTGTGGCCAGCGACCCGGCGAGGAGCGCGCCCCGCGGGCTGGTCCGCTGGGCGATGAGCCCGACCAGGGGGGCCCCGATCGGGGTCGTGCCCAGGAACGCCATCGCGTACAGGGCCATCACCCGTCCGCGCATCCCCGGCTCCGAGTTGAGTTGCAGGGTCGCGTTGGCCGTTGCAACGAAGCCGACCGATGCCGCACCCATGGCCACGATGAGGAGGGATGCCACGAGCAGGCTGGGCGCGACGGCGACGGCGCCGAGCAGGGCGCCGAAGGCCAGGGCCAGGACCTGGAGCAACCGCGGTGTCGGCCGGGCCCGGTGGGCGACGAGCAGGCCACCGATCACCGCGCCGGCCCCCATGCACGAGGTCAACAGCGAGTAGCTGCCCGCACCGCCATGGAACGTCTCTTTGGCGAGAAGAGCCAGGGTCACGGTGAAGTTGTAGGCGAAGATCCCGATGAGGGCGACGGCCAGCAGCGTGTTGCGGAGCAGCGGCGTGCCCCAGACGTAGCGGAAGCCCTCCCGGATCTGACCCCGCGCCCCGACCACCCGCTGGGTCGGGTGCAGGTCGCGCACGCGCATCATGGCCAGCCCGATCAGTACGGCAACGTACGAGGCCGCGTTGACGAAGAAGCAGACGCCCAGACCGAACAGGGTGATGATCACACCCCCGATGGCCGGGCCGATCACCCGTGAGCTGTTCATGATCACCGAGTTGAGGCTGACCGCGTTGGGAAGATCGTCGCGCCCGACCATCTCGATCATGAACGTCTGGCGGGCGGGGTTGTCGAACAGGTTGACGACCCCGAGCAGGGTGGCCATGAGGTACACCTGCCAGAGCACCACCTCGTGCGAGACGACCAGAGCACCGAGGACGAGAGCGAGGAGTGCGCCGGCGGACTGGGTCACGAACAGCAGCCTGCGCTTGTCGACCCGGTCTGCCACCAGCCCGCCGACCGGACCGAAGATGAGCATGGGCAGGAACTGCAGACCGACCACGATGCCGAGATCCACCCCGGAGCCGGTCAGGTGGAGGACGAGCCAGGCCTGGGCCACCGACTGCATCCAGGTGCCGGACACCGAGATGAGCTGCGCGATGAAGTAGATCCGGAAATTCCGGATCCGGAGGGAGCTGAACGTCCGGTGGACCGCGCCGGCGACCGCGGTCACGACGCCGCCCCGTCGACCAACCGCTCGAGCAGCGCGGTCAGGTTGGAGAGATCGTCCCGCTCGGCCGGGTCGAGACGGTGGAGTTGCCCAGCCAGGAAGGCATCCTTGCGGGACCTGCTCTTCCGGAGGACCGCTCTGCCGGATTCACTCACCTGCACCCGGGCCACCCTTCGGTCGGTCGGATCGGCTCCCCGGACGACGTACCCGAGCGTCTCGAGGCCCGCGACGACGCGGGTCATCGAGGGGGGCTGCACCGACTCGTGGACGGCCAGCTCTCCCAAGGTCGGCGAACCGAGACGCTCGATGCTGGACAGAGCCGACGACTGCGAGGCGGTGAGAGCACCGGCGGTCTGCTGGCGGAGCCGCCGGTGCAGCCGGGTCACCGCAAGCCGCAGCCGCGAGGCGAGCTCGGCCTCGTCGGCGGCGAGGGCCACTCCGGCGTCGGCGCGAGCCGGCTCTGGCGCTGGGTCTGCGCGATCTGCTCGGGCTGCTTGTACCCGGGCCGGAGGCGGATCTACTCGGGAGGGCGATGGCACGTTTGCAGTATAGTTAGTTCCGCTAACTAATGCTCCGGGTCGCTATACCCTGACAACCAGCGTCGGTGTCTAGTCCTTTCTCAGAATTGGCGATACGGCCTATGCATACGGCGTATATGTATATGAGATATACGAAATTGGCGAAACGGCCCTCCTCGGACTGCGGGCTCAACCCTCACGACCCAGCGCGGCCAGCTGCGGCAGGATCTTCGGCGCCAGGTACGCCCCCCCGTCCAGGGTGGTGTGGATCCCGTCCGGCTGGCGCACCACCTTTCCGCCGATGGTCCAGGTGAACCGACCGTGCGGGTCGAGGTACTCGTGCAGCGGCACCACCGCCACCCTGCCCGGGTCGCGTGCGGCCACCGCTGTGATGATCCGGTTGAGCTGGTCCACGCGGGCAGGGTCGTCGGCCGGCCAGGAACCGCCGTCGGGTTGCTCGCCGTTGTCGAAGTAGGGGGCGGTGAAGAGGCCCACCTTCGCCCCACCGGAACCGAGGATGGCCACTGCCCGCTCGAGCTGCATCGTCTCGTAGGCGTCGAAGGCGGGATCGCCCAGATGCTGCCATCGACCCTCGTACGTCCGGTCCTGGACCTCCCACCAACCGATGATCAGGCCGACCACCTGGGGGTGCAGTTGGCGGATGTCGTCGGCCCACCAGGACGGCCACAGCGGGCAATTGGGAAATGGGTCTCCGACGACGCCGCGGTCCTCGAGCGGAAGGGCGAGGGCGACTCCACAGCCGACGTGGGAGCGGCCGCCGAGATCGACTCCGTACCGCACGGCGTAGGGGGCCAACCCGACCCCCACGGTCAGGGCGAGCGAGTCCCCGACCAGGAGGGTGCGGACGCGGCTGCCTGCACCGGCGAAGGAGGACACCTGGACCGCCTGCCACTCGGCGCGCACTGCGGCCGGTCCCGAGGGGGCGACCGGCGTTGCGGACGCGGCGGGCACCACGCTCATCGCGGCAACCACGGCGGCAGTCACGGCAACCGCGGCGGGCGCGAGGGCGCGGGCGGAGCGCCAGAAGGTCCCGAGCATGATCGGCCGTTCGAGTAGGGCGAAGCTGACGACGGCGAGCCCGAGGGTGCAGGCGGTACGCACGGCCAGGAGGTCCGCCCCGCTCAATCCGGTCCGCTCGGCGTCGACGAACACGGTGACCGGGAAGTGCCAGAGGTAGACGCCATAGGAGATGGAGCCCAACCACACCAGCGGTGACAGCGAGAGGACCCGGGCCAAGCCGGAGCGTGGAAGGCACACCACGGCGGTGATGACCGCCGCAGTCGAGAGGGCGACCAGGGCGAACCCGCCCCGGTACGCGGCCGCCGACGTCCCGGTCAGCGTGCAGGAGAGGACGACGAGCACGGCCATACCGGCCAGGCCTGCGGCCGCCACGCCACGGCGGGCCCGAATGCTGCGGGCGACCGGGTCCATCCCCTCCTGACCCCTGCGCAGCTGGACGATGGTGAGCGCGCAGGCCAGCGCCGCGCCGACCAGGATGCACTGGGCGTGGGTGTCGGTGCCGAAGTAGAGGCGGGTGGTATTGGCGGATGGGTTGTAGAGGAGGGCCATCTCGAGCGCCGAGGCCAGCGCGCCGGCCAGCGAGACGACCAACAGGGCCCGGACCCCGCGGACCACGCTCCGGCTCAGGCTCATCACCGCCAGCACCACGAAGGGCCACACCAGGTAGAACTGCTCCTCGACGGCCAGCGACCAGATGTGGGTGAGCGGGGATGGCGGCGAGGTGCTCGTGAAGTAGCTGCCGCTGGCGGCGATCTGCCACCAGTTGGAGAAATAGCCCAGCGACGAGAGGACGCTCATCCGGAAGTCGGGGTACTGGCCGACGGGCTCGGCAAACCGGACCACCAGACTGACCACCACCAGGATGACGATCAACGCCGGGAGCAGTCTGCGGGCACGCCGCAGCCAGAAGCCGGCGAGGCCGATCCGGCCGCGCCCCCGGAACTCGCCGACCAGGAGCCCGGTGATGAGGAAGCCCGAGAGGACGAAGAACACGTCCACGCCGAAGAAACCGCCCTCGAGCCCTCCCACGCCGAAATGGAAGGCCAGGACCAAGAGGACGGCCACCGCCCGGAGCCCGTCGAG
This sequence comes from uncultured Acidimicrobiaceae bacterium, assembly GCA_963753905.1. Classification (GTDB taxonomy): domain Bacteria; phylum Actinomycetota; class Acidimicrobiia; order Acidimicrobiales; family RAAP-2; genus Bog-756. The sequence goes on from CAVWDZ010000001.1 coordinate 2,172,101, forward strand.
ACCGACAGCCCTCTCCCTGCCGGTCGCGGATGGCCGTGCCGCCAGTGGCCCGGCGTCGCGAGTCACCCCCAGCTCCACTGCACCGATCTCCACGTTCCTCCCCGTGTCCAACGGTAGCCGACCGCTTCCGGCAGCTCTCGGGCCGGTCCGGGTCCGTCGGTACAGTGCGTGGCGTGGCTCGAGGCACCCTCTCCCCGACCGTGCCAGCCGGTGCCGGACCCGACGTGGCATTCGCAGCACCTGGCACCGAGGCAGCCCCCGATCCCGTTCGGCGGCGCGCCCGGTCGGAACGGTGGCCGACCGCAGTGCTGGTCGGCGCCTTTGCCGTCTCCCGGCTCATCGCCGCCGCCGCCGGGGTGCGCTTCGACGACAGCGTGCTCCGGGGGACCCGGCTCACCGACAAGTGGCAGCTGCTCGACGTCCATCTGCTTCGCACCGACCTGATCGAGAGCGTCTGGCACCTCAACAGCCAGCCTCCGCTGTACAACCTCTACGGCGGGCTGGTCCTCTGGCTACCGACCGGGTTGCGGCACCCCGTCGAGACCGCCTGCGGGCTGGCCCTCGGACTGGTGATCGTCCTGTGCACCTACCACCTGCTCCTCGAGCTCACGGTGCCGCGGGGAGTGGCGCTCGGCGTGACCCTGGTGGGGGTCGTGGCATCACCGGCATATCTGTTGTACGAGAACTGGCTCGACTACGCAGAGCCGACAGCCGCGCTCGGGACGTTCGCCGCCTGGTGCCTCGTCCGCTACCTGCGGACCGGTCGGGCCCGGTACGGGCTCGGGTTCTTCGGTGGCTACGCGGGCGTGGTGCTGCTCGACAGCACGTTCCAGATCGAGTGGATGCTGGTCGGGCTCGTCGTCGTCCTGGTCGTCCTGCGCGCCCGGTGGCGACAGGTCCTGGCCGTGGCCGCGGTGCCAGTGCTCCTCGTCGCCACCTGGTACATGAAGGACATCGTGCTCTTCGGCACCACCACGACCAGCAGCTGGCTGGGCATGAACCTGGCCCGCTCGGTCCTGTTCAAGGCGCCGCCGGCCACCATCGCCGGGCTCGAGCGCCGGGGCACCCTGGGCCCGCTCGCCTCGGTACCGGCCTTCGGGCCGCCGAGCGCCTACGTCCCGAGGTTCGCGCATCCGACCGCCCAGGCCGACCGGGCCCTCGGGGCGCTGTACAAGGCCGACGGCGCCACCAACTTCAACAACCCGATCTACATCACCGTCTCCTCGCAGTACCTCCACGACGACCTGGCCTACATCGCGGCCCGCCCGGGCGAGTACGTCACGGACATCGACCGAGCCGTACAGGTCTGGCTCGTCCCGAGCGATCAGAACTTCGCCAACTCTCTGGACTGGCCGGCGGTGCGCGGGTACGCATCGGTCTACGACCGTGCCGTCGAATGGCAACCGGTCATGGACCCGGCGGCCGCGGAGGTCGTCTTCGAGCGCCGACCGAGCCCCCTCTCGTGGCTCTCGCTCCAAGCTGTCGCCGTCTACGCACTTGCCCTCATCGGGACGCCCGTGCTGGCCTGGCGGCGGCGGCGCGACGAGGCGACCGCCGGCACGCTGCTCATCCTCTGGTGGACGACGGCCTACGCCTTCGCGACCGGCTCGCTCATCGAGATCGGAGAGAACGAGCGGTTCCGCTTCGAGCTCGGAACGGTTCCCCTCGTCCTGGCAATCGTTGTCGTGACCGCGGCGGTCCGGGCAGTGTGGTCGGCGAGGGGGCCGACACGGCACCAGCGCGTGCCGGCCGCCCCGGCGAATGCCGGTGAGATCGAGAGCTCACCGGTCAGCCCCGGTTCCGTGTTGCCCGGAACGTGAGGCCGCTCTCGGCCACCGGCGGGAGGAGGATCGGCTGCAGCCACTCACCGCCGGGCTTGGAGATGTGGATCCCGTCGGCCCACCGCACGGTGATCTCGTCGATCGTCGACTGGAACTGGCCGTGCGGGTCGAGGATCCGGTTGAGGTCGACCACCGTGACCACCCCGGGGTGGCGGGCCGCGACCTGGGTCAGGATCCTGTTGAAGTCCTGCACCCGAACAGGGCTGTCCTCCGGGGAGAGGGTGCCGTCGATCGATTCGTTGATCGGGTCGATGTAGGGCATCGTGAACAGCATCACGTGGGCGCCCCCGGCAGACAGGACGTCGACCGCGTGCTCGATCTCGTCCTCGTTGTGCTTGTACCACGCGGGCTGGGTGATGTTGACCAGGTGGCCCTGGTAGACGTGGTCGAGGATGTCCCACCGCCCCATGAGCAGCCCGGTGACCTCGGGGTGGAAGACGGCCATCTGGTGGGCCCAGAGCGTCGGCCAGGTCCGGCAGTCAGACTCGGGATCGTCCACCTCGCCGTTGGTGGTCGAGATGGTCGGGAGGTCGTCGAGGTCGCACCCGAGGACCGCCTTGTCGATGAGCTTGACCCCGTAGCGCTGCACGCTGTCCACCTCGAGTCCGATCCCCATGGTCACCGCCAGGGAGTCGCCCACCAGGTAGAACCGGATCGGGTGGGTGCTGAAGGCCCGTGCCCGGGCCAGCGCCGCATGCTCGGCGGCGGGCATGGTCGTGGGGATGCGTGGGGCGGCGGTGGCCGGCACCACCGTGCCGGCCACGACCACCGCAACCGTGACCCCCATCACGGCGAGCGCCGGGGTGATCGATCGCACAGAGCGCCAGAACGTCCCATACATCACCGGCCGCTCCACCAGGCGGTAGCTCGCCGCGGCGAGGGCCACGGTCGTCGCGAAGCGGATCGCGAGCAGGGCCAGCCCGGTGGTGTGGGTCCGGGCGGGGTCGACGAAGATGGAGACCGGGAAGTGCCAGAGGTACGCGCCATAGGAGATGGTCCCGAGCAGGACCAGTGGCCGGGTGGCCAGCACCCGGGCGATCGGCCCCCTCGGCACGCAGATCGCGGCCACGATGACCGCTGCCGCGGCGAGGGCCGAGACGGCGAACCCGCCGCGGTAGTCGAAGGGGGTGGTGCCGGTGAGCCGGGTGGAGAGCACGAACGTCACGACGCAACCGGCCAGGCCACAGACGACCAGAACCGTCCGCAACCAGGGCGAGGCGGCCGCCGGCGCCATCCCCTCCCCACCTCTCCGGAGCTGGACGAGGGTCAGCACGCATGCCACACAGGCCCCGATCAGGATCGACTGCGCGTGGGTGTCGGTGCCGAAGTAGAGCCGAGTGGTGTCGTGGCCCGGGTGGTAGAGCAGCGCCATCTCGATCGCCGAGGCCACCGCGCCCACCGCGGAGAGGAGCAGCAGGACGCGGACCCCACGCCGGAAGGTCGAGCACGCCGCCATGACCACCAGGACCACCAGCGGCCACACCAGGTAGAACTGCTCCTCGAGGGACAGCGACCAGGTGTGGGTCAGCGGCGAGACGGCCCCGGTCTGGTTGAAGTAATTGCCGTTGACCGCGATCTGCCACCAGTTGGAGAAGTAGAAGAGCGCGGAGAGCGCGTCCATCCGGTAGCCGGGGTAGGTCCCCGGCGCGGCCACGAACCGGACCAGGAGCGTGACCGCCACCAGCACGATCAAGAGGGCGGGCAGCAGTCTCCGGGCGCGGCGCAACCAGAAGGCCGAGAGCTTGATCCGGCGCCGCTTGCGGAACTCACCGATCAAGAGACCCGTGATCAGGTAGCCGGAGAGGACGTAGAAGATGTCCAGGCTGAAGAAGCCGCCCTTCAGCCACCCCACGCCGAAGTGGAACCCCATGATGATGAGGAGGGCCACCGCGCGCAGGCCGTCGAGCGCGACCACGCGCTCCTTGCCGGTTGCCGACGGCCGGGCCTCCGACGCGGTCACCGGCTCGGCCAGGGGCTCCATCAGAGGCTCCGGTCTGCGGATGACCGTGAGGCCAGCACGCAGGATGCTGCCGCCATGATCGAGGGGACGCTGCCAGCTGCCGGGCCGGCCGAACAGCGGGCCAGGTCGGTCGCCGCCGGGACCACCGACGCGTGCGTGCGAGCGGCGCCCGACCACACCCAGGCATCGGCCGTGCGCGCTGGGGGCCGTCCGGTGGCCGCGGTCATCAGCACGACGATGTCGCGCACCAGGTGGACCCGCTCGTAGACGGGGAGCGACTGGGGATCGGGGAGCACCACCAGGGTCACCCCCCAGCCGTCCAGTGCGTCCCGTGTGGCGGTGATCTCGGCCGCGGTGACCGTCTGGGGCGTCTCGGAGACCGAGAGGTTGCCGATCGCGACCTGACCCGCTCGCTCGGTCCCGGCCCTGGAGGGCAGCGCGCCCGGGCCGCCGCCGCCGACCATGGCGAAGGTCATCCCGCTGGTGGCCTGCCAGGTCATCGCGCTCTGGTAGTAGGCGAAGGGCACCGGGAACACGAGGGCGACCTGTCCGGGTGCGAGGCCCGGGGCGACCGTGCGGAACCAGGTCGGCACGACCACGGACTGGACGGTGAGCGGCAGTCCCTGGCCGTAGTAGACCGCGATCGGCACGAGCCCGACCGCGGCCACCGCGAGAGCGGCCAGCGCTCCGGCCCAGGACCGCCCGGCACGATCGCTGTGCCGCGGACCTGCCGCGGAGGCGACCCGGCGGCCGACCGCTCGGTGGGTGTGGTCGACGATGAGCCCGAGCATGACCGCAGCAGACAGGTAGGTCACCAGGAGGAACCGGCTCGGGATCACGTTGTCAAGCTGGGGCAGGCCCGCGAAGAGCCGCCACGGGGTCCAATGGCCCTCCTGCACACCGAGCGCGAGCCAGGCCGAGAGCACCCCGATCGCCCCGAAGAACCAGAGGCGGCGGTCGCGGTGCCACACGAGCACGCCGGCAGCCAGCACGGCGAACAGCCCGATCCCGAAGTAGACGGCGGAGCGGGTCGGCGCCTGGTAGCCACCGAACCGGTGGGCCAAGGCGAGGAGCTGGGCCGAGGGCGCAGACGGCCAGGTGAGCTGCCCGAGCGTGGTGCCGAACTGGCTGATCTCCGAGTGGGGACCCCAGATCCCACCGGAGAGATGCGCCGGGCCGGCCAGCGCGAACCAGGTCGGGTAGGCCGACAGGAGCGCCGACGTACCCGCCGCCGCCCCGAGCCCGATGCCGCCGTACCGGAGCCGGCCGCGGACCCGGTCCAGGCGGAGGAGCGCGCCGAGAGCCAGGAGCACCGCCGCGATGCCGGCGGTCACCGCCACGATGGCGAGCACCTCGGTCCCCACGAGGAGCTGGAGGGCCATGAGGACCCCGAGCAGGACGCCGACCGGGACGGGACGCCGGCGCTGGCGGACCAGTAGCTCGTCGAGACACACGACGATCAGCGGGGGGACCGCTGCGAAGCCGAGCATCAGGTGACCGTCGGTCAGCGCGGTGAGGACGAACGGCGAGAACCCGTAGAGCAGTCCGCCGAGGAACGCCGCCGGGGACCAGGTCACCCACCGCTGCAGGAGCACGAACATCGCCAGGGCCGAGAGGGCGGGGCTGAGGGTGAGCGCCACATTGAGGGAGGCGACCGGTCCGAACAGCCAGGTGACCGGGGCGAGCGGTACGCCGAGGCCGACCTCGGCGGTGTTGGCCAGCAGGTTCACCCCTCCCGGATGGAACAGATCCGTCGAGTAGAGAGGCGAGAGTCCGTGGGAGATGGCGTGCGCGGGCCAGGCCAGGAACCAGGTCATCAGCGAGGTGTCACCGCAGCCGCACGTCGTGGTCGAGGTCGGATGGCTCGACCAGACGTTCCACCAGACGACCAGCGAGAGAGCCAGGTAGGCGCCGCCGGCCGCGAGCAGCGCGGTCCCGCCGCTCCAGCGGTCCGGTGCGGGGTCCCGTCCCGACGCGCCGACGGGCCCGGGGTCGGTGCGTGGTCCCTGCACCCCCGCGGACAGCCCGCCCTCCGGGCGGTCGTCGACGGTGGTCATCGGGCTCCGATCCCGATCCCGACGGTGTCGTCCTCGCCCGCCGCGACGGTGGTGTCCGTCACCGCCGGGGTCGTGTCCCCGGCGGTCCACTGCGCTCCGGGACGGTGCGACCCGAGGCCACCCACGGGCAGTGCCGCGCTGGCCACCACCGCCCAGACCGCGACGATCCACCACGCGCCCAGTACGGGGAACTCGGTCACCCGGTGGACGGTCGAGAGGATCCAGGGCCCGATGGCGCCGGTGCCGGTGACCAGCGCACCGGCGACTGCGACCAGGCCCCAGGCAAGTCCCGCCCAGGCCCACCCGTCGTTGGCCGCGCCGATCCGGCGACGCACCGGGGAGAGGAGCAGTCCGCCCACGACCGCCAGCGGGACGGCGAGGACCAGCACATGGAGGTACGGCGCCATCCCCGCCTCGGTGGCCCGGGCGCGCCCGATCCAGGTCCCGGCGGGTGAGAAGGCCGACGTCATCCCCCGGGCGTGGAGGACCCGGACCACGACCGGCCACGAGCCCACCAGCGCGAGTGCCACCAGCGCCCTCGCCACCGGGGGACGCCATCCGCGACGGCGCTCTGCGGTCGGGACCGCGGCCAGCGCGCGCGCGGTCATCAAGAGGATGATCCCGACCGCGGTGACCGCGCCCTCGTCCTTGGAGAGGCCGGCCACGAGTACCAGGACGAGTGCGACCCCCTGATCCGAGCGGCTCCCCGCACTCTGCAGCCCGAAGGCGATCGCACCGACCGCCGCCAAGGACCAGATCGGGTCGGCGTAGCCGTTGGTCATGAAGGGCTCGGTGATGCCGAAGGCCACGAGGACGAGCAGGACCGCCGACACGAGCCCGACCACCGCCGGTGCGACCGACCCCGCCGTGCCCGGCGCCGGCCGCGCCGCGGCGCGCCTGCCGAGATCGACCACGGCGAAGGCCGCGGCCAAGAGGGCACAGGTGTTGAGCAGTGCGATCACGACCACGCCGAGGCGTACCGACGTGTTCCCGGTCACGCTGGCCGACACTGCGGCGGCTGCGCTCACCAGGGGCGGGTAGGCGCTCTGGCCGAGCACCAGGCTCGGCGCCCGCATGTCGATGAGCAGCTGGTGGTGCGGCTGGAGCAACCAACCCGAGCGCATGAGCCAGAGCGCGCGCGCGTCGAATCCCACCGTAGGCGTCGCGAGGGCGCGCAGGCTCCAGGCGCACGCGCCCACGAGGCAGGCCGCGGCGACTGCACCTACGGCACGGTGTCCACCGTCGGTGGCCGGGTCCGCTCGGCCGGGCCAGCTCCCCTGCCGCAACGGACGGCGCCACCGGAAGATGACGGCCGACGCCGCGCCCAGGGCGGCGAGGCTGACGAACCACCCCATGAACGTGCCGCCTGCGAACAGGAAGCAGGTCGCCGACAGGCCGGCGAGGACCGCGCCGCCGAGGGGCACCACGGGGACGGTCACCCAGCGGAGTCCGACCAGGACGACGACCGGCGCGAGCCCGGCCGCGGACAGCACGAGGAGCGCAACGACGGCAGCGGGTACGGTGCTCACCGCGCCCCCACGTCACTCACAGGGGTGGGGCCGGCGGTGGGCCGCTGCCCGGCACACTCGACCCGGTCCCCTCCCGGACCGCGGGGCCGCCGTGGGGATGGGCGTAGCGCGCGACCACGACGGTTCCGAGACACGCGCCCCGACCCGTCACGTGGTTGCGCAACGAAAGGGTGACCTGGGCGGTCGAGGGGGGGTCGGCCACGGTGATCCAGCTCCCCACTCCCTTGAGCAGGGTGACCAGGTCACCGAGGTCGGTGTTCCCGAGGGCCACCGACTGTCCCGGGGCCACGAGACTGTGGGCCTGTACCGCGAGGCAGTCGTAGAACGCGTCGTCCAGGGCTGCGTTGCGCACGGTCACCGTCGACCGTTGGAGGCCGACCGTATGGACGGCGCGGACCGCCTGGACCGTCAGGCCGGCGAGGGCGAAGGCGCAGACCACCACGGCCGCCGCCGCCGCCCCGCCGGTGCGGAGACCGCGACCGCTCCTCCGACCTCGTGAAGCGGCGCCACGCACAACAGACGACGCTACCAGTCGTCCGCCGGGGAATTGGTTCCCCCGGCGGGTTCCGCGGTCACGGCTGGCGGCCCTCGCGAAGAGCGATCATCCCCCGGCGACGTCGGCCCCGGCACCGTGTGTCACGCATGCGGCCACGGCGGCGATGGCCGGCGGATCGCCCGGTCGCCCGAGGGCGGTGCACCGGTCGAACTCCTGCGACGTCGGGTCGGCGGGTGACCCCGCCGACCCGACCCCGGTCCAGACCCACGCCCCCGCTCGGCGCTCCGGAGGCCGGTCGAGGGCCGCGGTCATGATCCCGACGGTGAAGGGCACCCAGGCGACGCGGTCGTAGGGAGCCAGTCCGGGCTGGTCCGGGACCACCACCGTCGTGACCCCCCAGTCGTCGAGTGCCCGCCGTGCCGCGGCGACATCCCCGGGGTGCAGGACCTGCGGGGTGAAGGAGAACGAGGCGGTCCCGATGACCGCCTCGCCGGCCTGCTCCCGGCCCGCACGGGCCAGGATCCCGCCGGGGCCACCGCCGAGGACCATCCTGTAGGCCATTCCGTCGACGGCCTGCCACGTCATCGAACTCTCGATGACCTGGTTGGGGACGGGGAAGACCAGGAGCACCTGGTGGCCGTGGAGGTAGGGGGCGACCGTGCGGAACCATGTGGGCAACACCACCGGCTGAGCCGCGAGCGGGACGGTCGGCGCGAGGTAGGCGGCGATCGGGACGATGGCCACCGCCGCGACAGCGAGCCCGGCCGCCGCGGCGGTCCACCGCGACACGCCGCGGTCGGCGCGACCTGCTGCGCGGTGGCCGGGTCCTGCTGCGCGGCCGGCGCGTGCCTCGGTGCAACGGGCGACCGCGCCATGGGTGTGGTCCACGATCAGGGCGAGCATGGCTGCAGCCGCGAGGGTGGTCAGGAGGAGGAAGCGGCTCGGGATGATGTTCTGGAGGAGCGGCAGGCCGGAGAAGAGCTGCCAGGGAAGCCAGCTGTGCGGCCGCGCGCCGAGGGCCAGCGCGACGGTTGACGCCGCGACCCCGCTCCACAGCCAGAGCCGCCGATCGCGTCGCCAGACGATGAGACCGACCAGGAGCACGGCCACGAGGCCGATGCCGACGTACTGGACCGAGAGGGTCTCCCCCTGGAAGCCCCCCACCCGATGGGTGAAGGCCTCGTAATGGGCGGAGGCGGCGGGTGGCACGACGTAGTCGCGCAAGGAGGTCCCCTCGTAGCCGAGGTAGAGCGTGGGCCAGACGGGGCCCGAGGTGTGGGCCTGGCCGGCCAGGGCATACCAGGCCGGCCAGGCCAGGAGCGCCAGCGCGGTCCCGGCAGCGGTGGCAGTCCCGACCAGAGCGTGGTGCCACCGCAGCCGCAGGTCGTCGGGATGGGCGATCCCCCAGGCAGCCAGCAGTGCGCCGGCGATGACTGCGCCCATCACGACGATGACCAGCACCTCGGTCCCGATGAAGAACTGGAGCACCAGGAGCAGCCCGAGCCCCACACCCACGGCGACCGGGCGGCGGCGCTGGCGGACCCAGAGCTCGTCGAGGCAGAGCGCCACGAGCGGGGGGACCGGCGCCATGCCCACCATCAGGTGGGCGTCCGTGAGGCTCACGATGACGAGCGGCGAGAACCCGTAGACGAGTCCGGCGGCGAAGGCCGCTGGTTGCCAGGACACCCAACGCCTCACCAGCACGAAGAGCGCCAGGGCCGAGAGCGCGGGCGCGAGGGTGACCGCGATGTCGAGACTGGCCACCGGGCCGAAGAGCCAGGTGACCGGAGCCAGCACCAGTCCGACGGCGAGCGCGCTCGTGTTGGCGAGCAGGTTGACACCGCCCGGATAGGACATGGCCGTCGAGAAGAAGGGGTTGAGCCCGTGTGCCAACGCGTGCGCCGGCCAGGCGAGGAACCAGAGGATGAGCGAGCTGTCGCCACATCCGCAGGTCGTCGTCGTGGTCGGGTGGCCCGACCAGACGTTCCACCAGACCAGGACGGAGAGGGCGAGATAGCCGCCCGCTGCGAGGAGGAGGTCGCGCGACGCGTGCCGGCCGCGGCCACCCGGTCGCAGCACCGGTTCCTCGCCGGCCGCGCCGGTGTCGGCGGCAGCGGCCGCTGGAAGGGCTGCTCGCTCCGACGCGTGCAGGACCCGGCTCACCGTGCGGACCCGAGCACGCAGTCGGGCACGGCCTCGGGGCGCTGGTCGGAGGACAGCGCGCCGGTCGTGCACGCGGTGAAGGCGGCGGTCGACACGACGAGCGGAGGAGTGCCCCTGGGCACCGACGACCAGACCCACGCGGCATGGTCGTAGGCCGGCGCGACGCCGATGGCCGCCGTCATGAGGGCGACCGCGTAGGTCGGGCTCCTCCCCTGCTCGTAGACCGGGAGCCCGGGCTGGTCCGGGACGACCACCGTGGTGACCCCCCATGTCGTGAGCGCCTCACGGACCGCGGCCAGGTTCGCCGGTGTCGGCGCCGGCAGCGGTGCGAGGGCCAGCGACGCACCGAAGAGCACCTCGAACCCCGCGCGCGCGGCACCGGCGTGCACCGGCTGGCCCTCCGGTCCCCCACCCCCGGCCTGGGCCCAGCGCATGGCGTCGAGCGCCTGCCAGGCCTGGGAGGACTGGAGTCCGGAGAACGGGGCCGGGTAGGCGAGGACCACCTTCCCGGGCGGCAGGGTGTGGCCGACCTCCGCGAACCAGCGCGGCACCACCACAGGCCGTGTGGTCAGGGGGAGGTTCGGCCAGAGGACGATCACCGTCGGGACGACCGCCACCGCGACCACCAGCCATCCGGCGACCCCTCCCGCCTCGCACCAGACCCGGTCGGCCACAATCCCGGCCATGACGGCCACACAGAGGGCGACCACGAGGGTGAACCGCGCCTCGACGATGTCCCCGACCCAGGGGATCCGCTCCACGGACTGCCACGGCACCCAGGAACCGTGCCCGGGGCCGAGCGAGAGCACCGCGGCCACCAACCCGACCGACCCGAAGAGCAGCAGCCGTCGGTCGTGACGCCAGATCACCGTCCCGACCACCGAGATCACGAGCACACCGAGGCCGAGGTACCCGAGTCCGACCAGGACCGGGCCCTGGTACCCGCCGAAGCGGAGCATCCCCGGGCGCAGATCAGCGAGCCCGGTGGCCGAGACGAACGAAGCGGGTGTCGTCCCGAAGCGGCCGACGGCCCCGTTCGACCAGACAGGGCCGTCGAGGTGAGCGGGACCGCGCACCAGGAACCAGAGCGGATAGGCCAGCACCACCGCGGCCAGGCCCGCCGCGACGGCGAGGCCCCGAACGGCGTGCCCCGCCCGCTGCGTGACGTCGACCGGCGATCGCCACGCGACCGCACCCACAAGCAGAGCCGTACCGACCACGGTGGCGATGGTCGTGATCAGCAGCACCTCGGTGCTGAGGAAGAACTGGAGCACGACCAGTCCGGCGAGCAGGGCCCCGACCCGGTACGGGGAGCGCCGCTGGCGGACCAGCAGCTCGTCGAGGATCAGCACGACCAACGGCGGGACGGCCAGGAAGGCGATGTTGAGCTGGTTGAGGGCGAGCTCGGAGAGCACGAAGGGGGAGAAGCCGTAGGCCACTCCCCCGAAGAATGCGGCGGGGCCCCAGGAGACCCAGCGCCGCAGCAGCACGAACATGGCGAGGGCCGAGAGGGCCGGCGCCAGGGTGAGGGCCACGTTCATGGACACGACCGGCCCGACCACCAGGGTGACCGGGGTCAAGAGGACCCCGAGTGCCAGCACGCTGGTATCGGTGAGCAGGTTGATCCCGGTCGGATGGAACAACCACTGCGAATAGAGCACACTCTGCCCGTGGCCGAGCGCGTATGCGGGCCAGGCGAAGAACCAGAGGAACCGGGCGGCGTCGCCGCACCCGCAGGTGGTGGTCGACGAGGGGTGGGTGCTCCAGACGCCCCACCAGAGCGCGATCGCGAGAAGCAGGTAGAGCACCCCGGCCACCGCGGTGCTCCGGATGCCGATCGGCGGATGCGACACCCGTCGCTCCGGACCGGCGACCGCCGGTGGTGCGCCGGTCACCGGGACCCGTCGGGGGACTGCGGGGCGGTCCGACCGCAGAGCTGGATGGCGGCCACGACCGGATCGGCGCTGTACGAGAAGGTGGTGAAGCCCCACGCGTGGTCCATGTCGGCGACGGCCTGCGAGACCGTCCAGGGAGCGGTCACCGCGTGCAGGTACCCGGCCAAGGGGTTGCAGCCGAGCGCGACCCTGGCCGCGCCGATGTCCCGGGAGGACGGCCCGCCGGCCACGGGCGCGGTCCCGGGAACACCGAACCGGGCCAGCATCCAGGCCGGGCCGATGAACTTCTCGTGGCCCGGTCGCGCGTGGCGGACGACGGTGGTGTGGCTGCCGACGGGGTTGGCCAGCGAGTACTCGTCGAAGACGTAGACACTCGGACCGGCCAGGTAGCCGATGACGCCGATCGCGGGGAGGTCGACCGCCAAGGAGAACCGAAGTCCTGACCGTGCCGGGCGGGTCGCGGCCGTGGCGACCGGGAGGAAGGGGTTCGTGACGACCACCAACGCGCTGCGGCCCGCCGGCTCGGCCCTGGACAACCCGGTCAGGCTCGCCGCCGCGGCCCCGGAGAGCGCCCTGCGGTAATCGCCCGCGGTGACCGGGTGGGCCTCGCCGGTCGCCGTGATCCAGCTGTTGCGCTCGTTGGAGATGAAGACGGTCTGGGGTGTGAGCCCGGCGACCCTGGGAGGCACGAACCGCAGCCAGCCGGCACAGACCACCGCCCAGACCACGATGGCCACCACGGGCACGACGAGCACGCCCCGCAGCTGGCCGAGGTCCACCCAGACCGGGAGCAGGAGAGCGAAGAGTCCGGGCAGGAGGAGGCGGGCGTGCATGTAGTCACCACCCAGATGGACCACGTAGAGCACGTCGGCCGCGCCCACCACCAGGGGGGTGGCTACCAGGAGCACCCCCCTGCGATCGCCGGCTCGCCACCATGCCGAGGTGCGAACGAAGACGACCGGGACGGCGAAGGCCAGCGGCACCCAGAGGGTGTAGGGAGCGAGCAGGTTCCAGAGATAGGTGGCCCCCTGTGACCACCACGACGCTCCCGCCGCCTTGGCCAGTGCGGTGGAGGGGACGACCAGCGCGTAGTAGGCCATCCGGAAGAGCTCGTATGCAAGGGGGACGGCCAGCGCGGCCAGCAGCAGCGCCGTGCCCTGCCTCCACCGGGACGCGCCCTCTTTGGGCCGCGCCAGCATGAGCAGGGCTGCCAGCAGGATGGCCGACCCGAGGACCAGTTCGGGCCGGATGAGGCAACCGAGTCCGAACACGACGGCTGCCGGCACCGGTCTGCCCCGACCGATCTCGAGACGGACCAGGAGCAGGAACGAGCCCCCCAGCCAGAGGAACACCATCGACATCTCGAGACCGGAGGTGGCGAACTCCCACACCCCGGCCACCACCGACGCCACGAGCAGGCCGAGCGGAAAGACCGTACCCTCGCCCCGCGACTGCCCGAGCCGCACAGCGGCCAGGCCCCCGGCCAGGAAACCGCTTCCGGTGCAGACCAGGCCGAGCACCACCGACGTCCACTCGAGCGACGCGAAGGGCAGCACGACGTGGAGCCCGGCGAGGGTCAGCAGCCACAACGGGTCGGAATCCGCTTCGACCCGCTCGCCGACGTTGAAGACCGGGCCGTAGCCGGCCAGCAGGTTGTGGATGATCCTGAAGTCGATGAAGGCGTCCTCGTCGACCCACCGGTACATCCACGCGCCGATCAGCACGATGACCACGGGGATCAGCACCGGCCACCACCCGGCGAGGCGACCCGGGGTCCGAGCCTCCTGGGCCACCGGGGTCTCGTCCGGGGCACCCGGGTGCTGGCCGGCCGGAGCCATGGTGTCCCCCACGCGCGCGATGGCCGAGATGGTAGTGGAGCGCCCCCGGCGACCGGGATCCGCGACCGTCCCGCGCGTGGACCGGGCCGCGGATCTCCAGAGGGCATGCGGTACCATCGCCGCGATGGGCGCACCCGGTCTGCAGCCGTCCGACCAGGTGGCGCCCGAGCTGGCGGTCGGTGCGCCGGTCACCTCCGGTCCGTCGGATCTCGGCGCAGACACTGCCGATCTCCCGTCCAGTGCCGACACCCCACCGGACGGTGGTGGAGTAGCCGAGGAAGACGTCGCACAGCCTCCGTTCCGGTTGGGCAACCGCCCACCGCTGACCGGCTTGCGGGCACTCGCGGTCGCCGCAGTGCTCGTCTACCACTCCAACTTCAGTTCGATGCCCGGAGCGTGGGCTGCCCTCCAGGTGTTCTTCGTGCTCAGCGGCTTCCTGATCACGGCCATGCTGGCCGGTGAGGGGCGGCGCAAGGGACGCATCAGCATGACGGGCTTCTACAAACGCCGTGTCGTGCGGCTCGTGCCACCGTTGCTTCTGACGATCGGGCTCCTCGCCCTCTATGCAGCCTTCGTACACGTGGCCGATGCCGTCACGCGGTTGTGGGGGGACAGCTTCGCCGCGATGTTCTACTACGCCGACTACCGCCAGGCCTTCGGGCACGCCCCCTTCTTCGGCTACCTCGCCCAGACCTGGTCCCTCTCGGTCGAGGAGCAGTTCTACATCGTCTGGTCGGTGCTGATGTTGGCCGCGGTGGCCACCCACCGCGTGCGCCTGGCCTACGTCTTCGCGATCGGCGGGCTGGCCCTGAGCGTGGCCGACCGGCTCTGGTGGGTCTACCACGCGCACCAGCTCACGACCACGGCCTTCGACAAGGTCTTCGACCGCGCCTACTACGCCTTCGACACCCGGGCGGACGCGCTCTTCCTCGGATGCCTCCTCGGGCTGATCGCGGCCGACGGCTATCTCGAGCGCTGGCCCCGATGGGCCAAGACCGTGCTCACCGTCTCCGCACTCGCCTCGGCGGCGTTCCTGGCGTGGGTCCTCCTCTACGCACAACTGTTCACCCGGAGCCTGCTGGTCTGGGGGCTGTCTGCGACAGCGGTGGCCTCGGCGGTGATCGTGGCCTACTTCGTGGTCAGTCCGAAGGGCATCGGCTCTCGCCTCGTCGGGGTCGGCCTCCTGGTCTTCATCGGCGACATCTCGTACACCGTCTACCTGGTGCACTGGCCGGTCTACCTCGCTCTCCAGCCCTCCGAGACCGGATGGGGATTCTGGCCCACCGAGGTGGTCCGACTCGCGGTCGTGTTCGCGATCGCCGTCGCCAGCTGGTTCTTGATCGAGCGACCGCTCATGCGGTGGAGGCAGCGCTCCGCAGCCCGGTGAACGGGCAGTCGGCAGCTGAGCGCGTGCCCGGGAACGGACCGGTCGGGAGCTACGATTCGCAGGTGGGCACAGCTGTGGGGCACGAGGCCACAGCCGGGGAGACCGGGGGAACACGAACCAGCGGAGAGGCCCCCGAGCCGGCACTCGGCCGGATCCCCGCGCTCGACGGTATCCGCGCCGTCGGGATCGCCCTCGTCCTCCTCTTCCACGGTGGCGTCTCGTGGGCCGGCGGCGGATTCTTCGGGGTCGATGTCTTCTTCGTGCTCTCGGGCTTCCTGATCACCGGCCTCCTCGTCTCCGAGTTCCGTCAGAACTCGGGGATCGGCCTGCTCCGCTTCTGGGGCCACCGGGTACGGCGATTGGTACCTGCGCTGCTGGCGTTGCTCGTCGGGGTGGCCCTCTACGGGATCTTCTTCGCCTCGCCCGACACCCTCGGGCAGCTGCGCGGTGACGCGGCCGCCACGCTGCTCTACGTCAACAACTGGCACCAGATCTCGGGGGGACAGGGCTACTTCGCCGCGCTCAACACGCCGCGCCCCCTCGTCCCCACCTGGTCGCTCTCGATCGAGGAGCAGTTCTACCTGGTGTGGCCCCTGGTCGTCCTCGGTCTCCTCCGCTGGACGCGCTCGCTCCGGGTGCTGCTGGCGGTCACCGTGACCGGTGCGGTTGCCAGCGCGATTGCGATGTCCCTGCTCTACGACGGCGGCACGGGCGAGAGCCGCGTGTACTACGGAACCGACACCCGGGCCCAGGCGCTGCTCGTCGGCGCGGCCCTGGCGATCGTGCTCGCCAACCCCCTCCCCCGCCGGCGGAGGAGCGGTCCGCTCACCACGACGTCGCTGGTGCGGTCGTTCGCCCCGTCGACGCCTGCTCGCGCCGTGCTCATCGCACTCGGTGGGGCCGGACTCGGCGTGGTGCTGTGGATGGCGGCGGTCACCACCAGCGCCAGCTCCTGGATCTACCACGGCGGGTTCGCGCTGGTCGCCGTCGCCACCGCCGCCGTCATCGCCAGCGTGGCGCTGGTGACCGGGAGCCCGTGGGCCCGGGCTCTCTCCCTTCGTCCGGTGCGCTACCTCGGAACCATCTCCTACGGGCTGTACCTCTGGCACTGGCCGGTCTTCCTGGTCCTCGATCACGACCGGACCGGCCTGCTCGGGTGGCAACTCTTCCTGACGCGGGTCACCACCTCGGTGGCGATCGCCGCGGTCTCGTTCCACTTCCTCGAGATGCCGATCCGGCGCGGCGCGCTGCGCGGCTGGCGCGGGTGGGCCGCCACGCCTGTGGCAATCGGGGCCACCGGGGTGATCCTGGTCGCGGCCACCGCCGGGGCCACGCCGTCGGTCGCCGCCCTCCCGGTCGTCCCGACCGGCGGCACGTCGTTGACCGCGAACACCGGGGGGGACGCGAGCACCGAAGCGGCTGTGCCGGAGGTCGCGGCCGGGACGGGCGGTCCGGTCCGGGTCCTCCTGGTCGGGGATTCCGAGGCCAGCTTCCTCGGGTTCGGCCTCGGCCCGGCATCCGGCGCCTACGGCACCGACTATGCGGGGGACGGAGTGTTCGGGTGCGGCCTCTCGACGAACGAGACCCTCTTCCACGGGACGTTGGTCTCCGGCACAAACGGCGCGCGGGGCGGGACGATCCGCGTGTCCTGCACGGACCAGCTCGTCCGGTGGCGGGCCGATCTCGACACCTTCCATCCTGATGTGGTCCTCCTCGTAGAGGGCGAGTACGAAGTGCGCAACCAGCGGGTCGCCAGGACCTGGACCCACATCGGGGAGCCAGCCTTCGACGCGAGCGAGCGCACCGCCCTGGCCCGAGCGGTGACCGTCCTGCACTCGACGGGGGCGACGGTGGTGCTGTTGACCGCTCCCTACTATCACCAGCTCGAGCAGCCGGACGGCGCGGCGTGGCCGGAGGACGACCCGGCGCGGGTGAACACCTACAACAGTCTGCTCCGTGCAGTGGCCGCGGGCTCGAAGGGCACCGCGGTGGTTGCGGACCTCAACGCCCGGCTCGACCCCGGTGGCCACTACGACCAGACCGTCAACGGGATCGACGTGCGCTTCGCCGACGGGATCCACGTCTCCCAAGCCGGGGCCGGCATGATCGCCCCGTGGCTGCTGTCCGAAGCGGACACGCTCGGGAAGGCGGTGCGGGCTGCACAGCTCACACCGGCGACGACCACGCCCAGTGGGCCGACCTGAGGCGCCGGAACCGCTCAGGCCGCGCGGTCGGACGCCGCCTTCCGCCCGGCCCGCCCGGTGACCGTGACCGCCATGTCGCCGATCCGGCCCACGTAGCCGGGCACCGAGGGTGACGAGCGGGTCCAGGTGGTGAGCATCACCCGACGGTCCTCTGTGCCGTCCTCCTCATAGCCGGGGCCGAACTGCGCCCGCCAGAAGTGGTTGACCGTCGGGTGGTAGCCATCCTGGTCGAGGAGGTTGACGAGGCCGATGAACTCCTCGGTGTCGAGCAGCTGGGTCTTGGCCGTCCCGGCACCGCCGTCCCCCACTGCCACCCGGCCGTGCGGGTCGAGGTGAGGGGTGACCAGGGCGGCCAGACGGCCGACGTCGGGATCCGAGACGCGCTCGAGCGGCGGGATGGCCAGCACCCGGACGCAGAGCAGCACCCCGACCGCCACCGCCACCACCGCCAGCCCGGCCCGGAACCCGACCGTCGAGGTGACCGGACGTCGCCGGAAGAGGCCGCGGGCGAGGGGGGCGCGAACCATCCCCGCACCGATGCACGCGGCCACCGGGAGGGCGACCGCCCACACCACCAGATATCCGTAGACGAATCCGACGACATGGGTCACGGCCACGATGAGCGCGCCGTAGCCCGCCAGGCTGAGGAGTCCGATCCCGGCCGCGAACCGCACCCGCTGGAGGAGCCCGACCGCGAGGGCCGCGATGGACGCGAGCACCGCCACCACCGCGGCGGCCACGGCGACGCCGGCGTGGAGGGGGGTCCCTCCGAGGAGCGAGCCCATCACCTCGGCCGGGCCCTCGACGAGGATGCCGGACACCGCGGCGAACGACCAGAGGCCGGCGCTCAGCGGCTGACCGGGGTGTGCAGCCGTGAAGAAGTCGTAGAGCAGGCTCAGGTTGCCCGGACTGCCGGTCACCTCCTGGACCACGGGCGGCACCCACATCACCACCAGGAGGACGAGACCGCCCGCCACCAGCATCGGCCCGGTTCCGCCGGCGCGCCCGCCGCCTCCATCGCGCCCCAGGGGTCGGCGCGCCCTGTCACGCACCGCGGTCACCAGCCAGACGGCTCCGGCCGACGCGACCGCGACCGCAACGACGGGGAGGGTCGAGATGTCGGTCTGGACGACGTAGGAGCCCACCACCAGTGCCCCGACCAGCGAGGGTCCGGAGCGATCGACGGCCCCGGCGCAGAGCAGGATCAGGAGGAGGAGCGGGAAGACGACCACGACCGGGTTCCAGGGACTGACCAGGGCCCCGAGCACGCTCTCGGAGTAGGTCGTGGACGCTGCCCCGCTCGCGGCCAGCACAGACGCCAGCACACAGATCCACAAGGCGGCCCACAGCGCGCGCGCCGGGGTGGCCCGGCGGCGGACCACCCCCAGGCAACAGAGCGCCGCCAGGGCGTTGAGCAGCGTGGCGCCCAGGAACAGCGAGCGCGCGCCCTGTCCGAAGACGCGGTAGACCACGGAGAGCAGGTAGAAGTAGGACGGCCCCGGATGGTTCCAGTTGTTGTGGTCGAAGACGCCGAGCTGCTGCTTCCAGACGAGCGCCCGCCGGGTGTGCAGGTCGATGAGCGCGAGGTCGTCGGGCAGGGTGAGGTGGGCCGACGGGGACGCCAGCAGCCGCACGACGGCCACGGCGAAGGGCACGATCACCACGCCGAACGCAAGCACCGTCGGCCATCCCGCCGATCGGTCGGGGCGACCGCGGACGCCTCCGGGGGTGGGGATGTCGGAGAGGCGGGACCGCCGGCTGGCAGGGACCGGACCCACGGTGGTCGTCACGGTCTGAGGGTTGGGACCCACGATCGGCCGATCGTACGGCACGGGTCGGTGCCGACGCCGGTCCGGATCAGAAGCTCGGGACGTACCCCCCGCGACCCATCGCCCCGCTGATCAAGGGATCGACCGACTCGTCGACTCCGCCGAGCACTTCGGTCACCCAGTCCAGCCGGTCGGTCAGGATCCGTTCGACCCCGCCCTGGAGGGTCGACGCGCTCACCGCGCAGGAGCTGCAGGCGCCCTGCAGCTGCACCTCGACCACACCGGTGACCACGTCGGCCGACAGGAGGGCGAGGTCCCCGCCGTCGGCCTGAACCGCCGGTCGCATGAGCTCGATGAGCGCGGTCAGGGCCGCCAGGCGCTCTCCGCGCTCCTGGTCGGTGAGGGCCGGGGCAGCCGCTGCCTCCCCGAGGGGACCCGCCGGTTCGCCCCCGGTCGGGTCTGCTGTGCCGCCCTCTGCGCTGTCGATCGGTTCGTCCACCGGGTGATCCTCCCACCGGCCAATGGCCACAGGCACCGGGCCGGACGGCCCGGGGCACCCCTCCATTCTGCCGTGCGGTGGGCCAGGGCCGGACGCGACCCGTCCGGAGGTCCTGGCCGGCAGACGAATGGCGCGCTCCGGCGAGACCGGCGGATACCATGCGTTGTGCTCGCGGTGCCGCCAGCCGGGCCCCCCGGGGCCTTGGGACTGATCCTCCCGACCTTCGTCCAGGACACGACCCCGGCCTGGGCAGCGCCGTACGGGCGGACCACGTCGACAGTCGCTCCAAGAGACGATCCGCTGGACGATCTGGCCCAGCTCTGTGCCGCGGCCGAAGCCCTCGGGGCCGACGCCCTCTGGGCGTGCGACCACCAGTTCTGGGACGGGCCGTGCCTCGAGTGCGTGGTCACGCTCACCGTGGCCGCTACGGCCACCGACCGTGTCGCGCTCGGGACGTGCGTGCTCCAGCTGCCACTCCGCGGAGCGACCGAGGTCGCCAAACAGGCCGCAACGCTCCAGTCCCTCTCGCGTGGCCGGTTCGTCCTCGGGGTCGGCGTCGGCAGCCATCCCGGCGAGTACGACGAGGTCGGCGTCGACTACCACACCCGCGGTCGACAGCTCGACCTCGCCATCGCCGAACTCCGGCGCTCCTGGAGGAGCGGGGACGGGTCGGGCCCCGGAGACGGGTCGGATTCGTCCCGCTACCGTCAGCTTCCGGTCCCGCCCCCGGTACCGGTCTGGGTCGGCGGCTCATCGGAGGCCGCGTTGCGGCGGGCGGCCACGCTCGCCGACGGGTGGATGCCGCTGTTCCTCACCGCGTCCGAGTACGGAGACGCCGTCGAGCGCCTGGCCAAGGAGGTCGACCGCGCGGGGCGGGCGGCGGGCTCGGTGACCCCGGCCATGGTGCTCTTCGTCTCGGTGGACGACGACCCGCTGACTGCGCTGCGCCGTGGCTCGACCTGGATGTCCTCGCTCTACGGCATCCCGGCGAGGGCGTTCGAGCGGCACCTGGTCGCCGGAACGGCGTCGGACGTGGCCCGCACCGTGACCGACTACCGACGGGCGGGAGCCGACCACGTGGTGGTGTACGTAACCGCCGACCAGCCCCTGGACCAGTTCGAGCGTCTGTCGGCCGCGCTTCACGCCGCGCGGAGACCCGCCGATAGCCGGGCCCGGTGAACAGCGCCGCACGCATCGTCGGTTCCGCGACGACCCCGATGCAACGCCGCGATCTGACCGCGGGTGAGATGGCGCACACCGTCGTGGCCGAAGCACTGGCCGACGCCGGGGTCGCTGCCGCCGAAGTCGATCTGGTCGTGTTCGGCAATGCGACCGCGGGACGGCTGCTCGACCAGGGCTGCATCCGGGGCCAGACCCTCCTGCTCGAGGCCGGGCTGCGCAACGCCGGGATCATCAACGTCGACAACTCCTGCGCCGGCGGTGCCTCCGCGCTCCATCTCGCCACCATGGCCACCCTGGGTGGAGGCGGGACCGTGCTCGCGGTGGGCGTCGAGAAGATGTGGACCGGCAACCGGGATGCGACACTGGCCGGCATCGAGGACGGGGTCCCGGCCGCCGACCGCTCGTACATGCACGACAGGTGGGAGAACCCCTCCGGCTCCGTGCTGATGGCCCTCAACGCGCGTTGGACCCTCGAGCACATGGAGGCCTGGGGAACAACCGTCGAGCAGGTGGCCGCCGCAGCCGTCAAGGCCAGGCGGCACGGGTCCCTCAACCCGCACGCCCAATTCCAGAGCGAGGTGACCCTCCGGGAGGTCCTCGACTCGGCCACCATCGTTGCCCCCCTCACCCGGCTCATGTGCTCGTCGTTCACCGACGGTGCAGCCGCGGTGGTCCTCTCCACGCAGGGACGGTCCGGGGCACCGCGCATCCGGTCGAGCACCGTGCGATCCGGAAACGGTGAGCTCGACTACCACGACCGTCTGGCAGAGACGGCCACGGCCGCCTGGAACGCGGCCGGCGTCGACCCGGCCGACGTGGACGTCGTCGAGCTGCACGACGCGACCAGCGCCGAGGAGCTCTGCGCCCTCGAGTCGCTCGGGCTGTTCAAACCGGGCGACGCCGGACCCGCAACCGAGGCCGGCGAGACCGCGCTCGGCGGCAGTGGGGTGACCGTCAACACCAGCGGCGGCCTGGTGAGCCGGGGCCACCCCCTCGGTGCGACCGGGATCGCCCAGGTGGTCGAGCTCACCACACAGCTGCGCGACCGGGCGGGGGCCCGCCAGGTGTCCGGGGCCCGATTGGCGGTGGCGGCCAATACTGGTGGCATGATCGGTTCCCATGCAGGCACCACGGATGCGGCGTTCATCGGGATCCACGTCCTCGAGGCGGACTGAACGATGATCACCGGTCGCGGTGGCATCATCACCGGGCACGGCATCGCCGTCCCCGACAAGGTGGTCACGAACGACGATCTCTCGGTGTCCCTGGACACCAGTGACGCCTGGATCCAGGAGCGCACCGGCATCCGCGAACGCCGGATCGGCGGCACGACCTCCCAGCTGGCCATCGATGCCGGACTCGCCGCGCTCGAGCGCGCGCACCGCCGTCCCGACGAGATCGACGCGGTGGTCCTCGCCACCACCACACCCGACCAGATCGTGCCCGGAACCTCTGCGACCGTGCAGGACGGCATCGGCGTGCCCGGCGGGGCCTTCGACGTCAACGCGGCCTGCTCCGGCTTCGTCTATGCGCTCACCGTCGCCCACGGCCTGTTGGCCATCGGAGCCGAGCGCCTCCTGGTCATCGGGTCGGAGACGCTCAGCCGCATCACCGACTGGGACGACCGGTCGGTGGCTGTCCTGGTCGGGGACGGGGCCGGCGCGGTCGTGCTCGAGGCAGTCGACGGGCCCGGCCAGCTGCTCTCGTGGAAGCTCGGAGCAGACGGGTCGCTGCGCCACCTGCTCAAGTGCGACCACGGCGGCTATCTCTACATGGACGGCAAGGAGATCTTCCGCAAGGCGGTGCGGGTCGTGGTGGAGTCCGCCGAGCAGGCCATCGCCGAGGCCGGCCTCACGGCCGACGACATCGACCTGGTCGTACCCCACCAGGCGAACCTGCGGATCATCTCGGCTGCAAGCCAGCGTCTCGGCGTGCCGGAGGAAAAGACCGTGGTCATCATCGACCGCTACGGCAACACCTCCTCTGCCTCGATCCCGCTCGCGCTCGCCGAAGCACTCGACACTGGCCGGCTCAGGAAGGGGGACCACGTCCTGTTGACCGGGTTCGGCGGCGGAATTACCTGGGCCAGTGCCGTGTTGCGCTGGGGCGGGTGACCCCGGGCATGGCCCCGCCGCTGGTGATCCTCGCCGCGGGACTGGCCCGGCGGTACGGCGGCTGCAAGCCACTGGCCCCCATCGGACCGCGTGGAGAGGCCGTCCTCGACCTCCTGGCGAGCGACGCCCTGGCGAGCGGCTTCGGTCGGATCGTCCTGGTGCTCCACCCCGAGACCGGCCCGGCCATCCGCTACCACGTGGATCGGTGCTGGCCTGCCGCGGTGGAGGTCGCCTACGCCGAGCAGGACCGCCCGCTCGGCACGGTGCACGCGGTGCTGGCAGCGGAACGGCTCGTCGACCGTGACCGGGCCTTCGCCGTGTGCAACGCCGACGACGTCTACGGCGAGGTGGCGATGGGGATCCTCTCGGAGCAGCTCGCGTCCGGCGCGGCCGAGCACGCCCTGGTCGGGTACCGGCTGCGGGCCACCGTGGCGACGGGCGACCCGGTCACCCGCGGGGTCTGCACGGTCGGACCCGAGGGGCTCCTCGAGTCGCTGGTGGAGCGCCGCCAGGTGACCCGCATCGGAGAAGGGACCGCGTTCGTCGCCGAGGACGGTCTCGAACCGAAGGACCTCTCCGGTGACGAACCGACCTCGGTCAACCTCTGGGGGTTCCAGCCCCCCATCTGGGACGTCCTCCACGCGGCCTTCGACGCCGCCGGCCTCGACGAGGACGTGCTCGACACGGCAGGCGGTGCGGCAGTCGGCGCGCCCCGCCGAGAGGTTCTCCTCCCGGAAGTGGTAGCCGCCACGGTACGGGATCGTGCGGGACCGGCGGTGCGGGTGCGGACGACCGACGCGACGCTGATCGGCGTGACCCATGCGGCAGACCTCCCAGTGGTGAGCGCCGAACTCTCGCGACAGGTCGCCTGGGGGATCCGCCCGGCGACGCTGTGGGGCCGCTGAGCACACCATCCCGGGCAGGCTCACCATCGCGAGGAGGCAGTACGGTGGACGGCATGCGGGGGTCCGTGGACAAGCTCTGGGAGTTCGCCCGGTCTGCTGAAGGGGTCAAGCTCGTCAAGTACACCTTGGTCTCGGCCATCTCGGCGCTGACCTCGATCGTCCTCCTGGCGATCATCTACGGCGTGCTCCGGCTCTGGACCGAGGTCCCGAGCGTGCTGGTCGCGGACATCCTCGCCGGTATCCCCTCCTACTTCCTCAACCGGCAGTGGGTGTGGGGCAAGTCGGGCCGGTCCCACATCTGGCGAGAGGTCGTGCCCTTCTTCGTCGTCTCGATCAGCGGCATCGGGTTCGCCATCGTGACCGCATCGCTCGCCCACAACTACGCCGATGCCCACGACCTCCACCATCTGGCCAGGACGGTGCTGGTGGTCGGGGCCAACATCGGGGCGTTCGCCCTGGTCTGGCTCGCCAAGTACCTCTTCCTCAACCGGCTCTTCCGCGAGATCGCCGACGTCGAACTCGGGATCGAGGCCTGACCGCGGCGCCTGCCGGTACCCACTCGGCCCGAGCGAATCGGCGGGACTCCACCCACTAGGATGCCGCGAATGTCACAGGAGGGGCTGTGTCGCAAGGCCTGACGGAAGAACGGCCGGTCGGGGTCGGTTCGGTTCCGGGGGACGTCGATCCGGCCGACCCTTCCCAGACGGCGCCTGCGGCGCAGGCGGACTCCCTCGACCCACGGAGAGACCGTCGGCGGTTCGTCATCGCCGCGCTCTGCGCCTCGATGGTTGCCGCAGTCCCCTACGTGTGGTTCCTGACCAGCGACTGGACCGGGCAGTTCCTGCCGCTGCGGGGCATCCAGTTCTTCTCGGACTTCTACGACCTCCAGGCCCAGGCGATGATGCACGGCCACCTGTGGGTACCGACCGGCAGCCTCGGCATCGAGGGCTTCATCCACAACGGGCACACCTACACGTACTTCGGACTCCTGCTCTCGGTCCTGCGCATGCCATTCCTGCTCATCTCCCCCACGCTCAAGGGGCGGCTCACCGCACCGTCGATGATGGTCGCGTGGGCACTCACCGCGCTGGTGACGTCGATGCTCATCTGGCGCGTGCGGGTGCTGCTCCGGGGATCCGCCACGCTCGGCATGGCCGAGACCGTGTCGCTCGGGATCTTGGTGGCCGCCGTGCAGGGCGGATCTGTCCTGTTGCTGCTCGGGGCCGCGCCGTGGGTCTACACCGAGGACCTCGTCTGGTCGGTCCCGATCACGGTCGCCACCCTGTTCGTGTTCATCGGCATCCTCGACCGGCCGTCCTGGCGGAGGGTGCTGGCAGCGGGCGCACTGGTCCTGGCCGGGGTCCTCAGCCGGCCGTCGCCCGCACTGGCCTGCGTCGTGGGCGCCCTGCTCATCGCGGCCTGGTTCGCTCTCGGGCGGGGCGGCGCGGAGCAGCGCCGTTGGGCGGTGCCGATGGCGCTGGTGGGCGTGATCCCCGAACTTGTCACCGTCACGGTCAACTACCTCAAGTTCGGCACCCTGATCAACGGGCTTCCCCTCGCGCACCAGGTGTGGACCCGGGACAACGCGCACCGGCGGGCATTCCTGGCCGCCACCGGCGGCAAGGGGTACAGCTTCCATTTCCTGCCCACGACCATCTGGGCCTACCTGCAGCCGTTCGGCCTCAGGGCGGAGCCGACCTTCCCCTGGCTGACCCTGCCGATCCAACCACCCCATGTCTATGGCGGGTTCACCGTCGACATCATCTACCCGACCGGCAGCGTGCCCGCCACGATGCCGCTCCTGTTCCTGCTGGCCTGCGTGGGGATCGTGGTCGCCATCCGCGGACGGCCGGGACGCGGGGCGGCGCTCCTGCGGATCCCGCTGCTCGTAGCGATCGGCGCCACCCTGGTGGACTTCCTGCTCGGGTACATCGCTCCGCGCTACCTGGCCGACTTCATGCCGTTCCTGATCCTCGGGTCGGCGATCGGGATGATCGAGCTCTGGCGTCACCTCGCAGACCGGGGCAACTGGGCCAGGTACGCGGCCGTGGCGGTCGTCGCGGTGCTGGCCGCGTTCGGCTTCTTCGTCAACGCGGGGATCGCATCGTCTCCTGTGGGCGAGTGGTCCACCACCCAGGCAGCCAACTACGTGCGCATGATCCAATCGACGAGCAACAGCACCGATCACTCGCTCGCCACCCAGGTCGAGCGCGGATCCACCCTCCCCTACTGGGCGCCACAGAACGAGGTGTTCGTGGCCGGGAACTGTGGCGGTCTCTACCTCTCGACCGGCCTCAGTTACGCAACCGTCCCGACCTCCCAGGCCGAGCACACCACCTGGCTCCCGGTCGAACAGGGGCCGGGGATCGTGCACGTGTTCGATGTGACCTATCGCGCTCCACTCAGCGGGCTGGGCGCAGGGACCACACTGTTCACCGTCGGGCGGGACCGGATCCTGGTCGAGCCGGTCGGGGGGCTGGAGGTCCGGTTCGTCCTCGACGACCCCCGGTTCGGGACCCACGGGCAGCCGACCGGCGTCGGGCCGCACCACGCCGAGGTCCTCACGGTGATCACCGACCCCTACCTGCACCTCCTCGAGATCACCCTGCCCGACGGGCAGTCCGTGCTCAAGAGCGTCCTGAGCTACCCAGGAGCTCAACCGGTGATCGCTCCCGGGGACTCGGGCTCCGGCTCGCCGGCCTCGGTGACCGGGGCGGCAGCACGGGCGCCCGACCTCTCCATCTGCCACAGCCTCATCCGGTCCCGCTGATCGAACGGCCCGCGGGCGAGGCCTGCCGACCACCCCGAACCGGGGGGCCGGGCAGAGCAGCGGCGGGTCAGTCCCCCTCGACGGCCGGTACGACTGCCGGCCTGCCGGCCAATTCCGCGAGGACGGGAGGCACCAGTTCCTCACCCGGTGCCGGTACCTCGGCGGGGGTTTCCCCCATCGCCGGGACCGGCCGACGCCTGAACGGGTGGCGCACGACCTCGGGGAGCCCGGCCAACTCGAGCCGCTTGAGGCCCATCGCGCGCTTCTCGATCAACCACCAACTCCCGACCGCGAGCAGCCCGGTGACCGCCACCACGCTGGTCAGGTAGAAGGGGAAGCCGAAGCGCTGCGCGCCCCAGAGCGCCAGCAGCTGCGACACCGGGTACCCGTAGATGTAGATCCCGTAGGAGTAGTCGTTTCGGGCGCCGACCCGCTGGAAGGGAAGATGGATGCCCAGCCAGAGCATCGGGTAGGCGATGACCGGCACGAGGAGCGTCGAATCGGTGAAGGCGTACATCGGGTTCCGGACGCCGTGGAGTCCGCCGTTCGGCAGGAACATCCCGACGATGAACAGCGCGGAGGTGGCAAGGGCGAGCCAGCCCGAGTCGGGCACCTTGTCCCGGTACAGATAGAGGACCGAGCCGACCAGGAAGACGGCGGTGAACCGGATGACGTTGAGAAGGAGCTGATGGCGGAACCCGTTGAACAGGTGGTCCAGCTCAGGGGTGAACGTAATGATGAACGTCAGGGCCACCATCGACGCGGCCGCGATCAGGGTGACCAGACGACGGCGGAGGAAGCCGACGACGGCGAGCGCGAGCAGCAGGAGGTAGCAGAGGAATTCGTAGAAGAGCGTCCAGATCGAGCCGTTCCAGGCCAGTCCGAACGGCACATGGTAGGGGGTCCCGGTGATCTTCTCCTGGTGGAGGACCGTGCTCGGGAGCAGCCAGTTCCGGTAGAGGTACGGGAACGGACCGTTCGACCCACTGAAGTAGCAGGACAGCCCGCAATGCGGCAGCGGATCGGTCAGGACGTTGAGGACGCCGAAGACCAGGGCGGTCAGGATCAGGCAGACCCAGAATCCGGGGAAGATGCGCAGGAACCGCTGCCAGAGATAGCGCCAGGGTCCGTTCCTCGCCGCGCTGCCGGCGATCAGGAACCCGCTGATGCCGAAGAAACCGTAGACCGCGAGGGTTCCGATGCTGTTGCCATTGATCGTCCAGATGTGGCCGAATCCCCCGAGGCCGAAGGCGTGGTCGTAAACCACCAGCGTCGCCAGGACCAGCCGGAGGAAGTTGAGGCTGTTGTGGCGCCCGGAGAACCCGTCACCGATCGTCCGCCACCTGGCGGGTGTCACCCCTGTCGCGGCATCGGTCATCGCGCCGGTCCTGTCGACCCCGTCTCCGGCGGAACGGCTCCCCGGCCGCTGCCGGCGACGCAGATCCCGCCCGTCCGGCTAGGACCCGGGCTTCTTGCCACGAAGCCGCTCGAGCCTGGCCAGCAGGTTGCTCGCCGCCGTGTCCGAGATGCCCAGCCGGCGCTTCACCCGGTCGTAGAGCCGGAGCACCTGCTTGTCCGCATAGATGAGCACCGAGCGCGGTCCGTCGCCGGGACGCGCCCGGTACTCGGTCGAGCGCACGATCGGGTCGTCCTCGTGGGTGAAGTAGTAGAGCGCGAGCGACCGGCGGGAGGTGCCCGGCGGGCACTGCATGGGTTCAGGATGCCCGTGGAAGGAGTCGGCATTGGTGGTGAAGACCACCACCCGGTTGGCCAACGGGGCAACCGTAACCTCGCAGTGGGTCATCTCGGTGTTCCACAGCTCGAGGTCCCCGCCGTACTCGGGCTTCCAGTCCTCGTTGAGGTACAGCAGGAGATTGACCCGGCGCCGCCAGTCCCGGTGCTGCGGGTGCACGGTGAAGTCCGCATGCATGTTGAGGAATCCGCCGGTGGTCGACTGGTGCAATCCGCCGCCTTCGAGACTCGGATCGGGGAACAGACCCTCGATCCCGGTGAGCTGCTCGAGGAATCGGACGAACCTCGGAGAGTTGAGCTCCTCGAGGATCGAGCGCAGCGTCGGTCCCCACGTCGTCGGGTCGGTCTGACCGAACTTGCGCTCGTTCACATGGAGGTAGGAGATCCACTCCCCACCCTCGAGGGTGGGGAACTCGCCGATGGCGGCACTCACCGCGCGATGGTCGAGGAACTCCTCGAACACGATGTGCGGGAACGGGGAGGCCGTGCGGTACCGGGGCGCCAGCTCCCCGACCCCACCCTCCCATTTGGCGAGATCCAGGATCTCGAACTTCTCTGCTTCCTGTGCTTCTGGGTGCATCTCGCTGGACCTCGGATCAGTGGGGCCGTACGGGTGACCGGGACGCTCCCGGGCACGTAGCACGCCGTGGTGTGTTCGGGCCGGCATCCGGACCCGGGGGGTCACCCGGTCAGGCGGGCTCCAACTCGAAGACGAACTGGTAGGAGAAGAGGTTCGGGGACAGCGCCAGTCCGATCCGGTCCACGGCGGACACGGCCCGCATCACCCGGGAGGGAGAGGGCCCTCCACGACCGGCGACCTCGACGGGCAGACCGGCGCTCGAGCGCCTCCGGACCCGCAGCCCGGCGCGGTCCGCCATCCGCTCGAACCCCCGCTGGGTGAAGAACCGGAGATGGGCAGCATCGAAGATGCCGCGCCGCTCGTACTCGAAGTGACCGCTGAGCACACGTGCCCGCGGGTACCAGTGGGCGACGTTGGGGACGCTCACCATCACCACACCCCGGGGCGTCAGCACGGTACCGATCTGGCGGAGGAGCGACTCGGGGTCGACCAACCGCTCGAACACCCCGGCCCCCACCACCACGTCGAATCCGGTGCCGACCTCGGCGGGCAGGCCCTCGTTGAGATCGGCCTCCACGAACCCGTCGAGCCGGTCCCCCACCCCGTCGACCTTCACTGAGTCGACCCCGATCACCGTGTGCCCCTCCAGGCGGAGCAGCTCGCCGAGGCGACCGCTCCCACAGCCGAGGTCGAGGATGCGCCGGGGCGGACCTTCCCCGAGCCACGTGAGGAGCTCGCGGTGCGCCGCCGTCGTCCGGGGCAGGTCGAAGTCATCGGTGGCGAACGCCATGTCCCCGGTCCCGAAGCCCATCTTGTGGACCCGGTACCGGATGACGTCGGACACGACGTCCTTGGCGTAGCCCATGCCGTTCACATGGCAGATCTCATTGCCGTAGAAGGTCGGGATCGGGACCTCGACGATGACTTTCTTCGCCTCGAGCAGCTGCAGGATGATCTCGGTGTCGAAATCGAACCCGTCGGTGTTCGACTCGAACGGGATGTCGTTGAGGGCCGAGGTACGGTACGCCCGGTAGCCGCTGTGCCACTCGGAAAGGTTGAGCCCGGTCGCCGCGTTGGAGAACCTGCTGAGGACCCGGTTGCCGACGTACTTGTACAGCGGCATCCCACCGATCCGCGCCGACCCCGGATCGAGCAGCCGGGACCCGAAGACAGCGTCGCAGTCGCTCGTCTCGAAGGGAGCGATGAGGTCTTCGATGACCTCAGGCGCGTACTGCCCGTCCGCGTGCAGCAGGACGACGATGTCCAGCCCGTGGTCGATCGCCCATCTGTAGGCGGCCTTCTGATTGCCGCCGTACCCGAGGTTCTGCGGGCGCCGGATGACCGTGAGCGGCAGGTCGGTCTCGGCCTGGTACTCCTTGCCGACCGTGTAGGTGCAGTCGCTGCTCGCGTCGTCGCAGACCACCACTTCGGCGACACGCGATCGGAAGCCCGGAGGAAGCCGGTCGAGCACGGCGGCGAGGGTCGACGCAGCGTTGTAGGCCACCACCACGATGCCGATGCGCTCGGGATATAATTGGCCTTGACGTGCGGTTTCAGAGCCCCTCATCGCCTCACCCCCTGCCGGACACCGGACTCACCCAACCAGCGAACGCTAGCACCGCCACCCCGGCTGCGGCAACCTCGACAGATTGCCAGAGGAGGCTCCGTTCAGCCCGCCGGAGCAGCGAAGACGTGCAGTTTGGGGTAGACCACCATCGGTACCCGGAGCCACCGGATCGACATGAAGACCGGGTACCACTTCCAGTAGTCGAATCCCTCCGGGTCGACCGGCGTCGTGGTGCAGGATCCGAAGCGCTCACGGAGCACCTGCTCGTAGAAGGGGCGGGAGTACATGACCACCATCGGCTGCTTGAAGGTGGTGAGGAACCAGCGGGTCACCGGGAGCAGGAGCCGTTGCACCGGGTACCACGCCTTCTGTGGGCAGTACTCGAGGATGAACAGCCGACCGCCCGGACGGAGGAGTCGTTTGGCACGGTCGACCGCCTCCTCCACCCTCGCTTCTGACGAGCGCCAGTTGCCCTTCGGGGTGTGGTGCAACATGAGCGGGAAGATCACCGTGTCGAAGGACTCTGCCGGGAACTCGTACTCGTAGAAGTCGCCGACCACGCCGATGGCGCGTTCGGGGCAGTACTCCTTGAGCATCTCGGCCGAGAGATCCATCACCGTGAGGCTGGCCAGCTGCTCATCCCACTCGAAGAAGTCCCAGATGCCGCCCACGCTCAGTGCGTCGCCTCGGACCCCGGAATTGAGCAGACGCGCCGC
Organism: uncultured Acidimicrobiaceae bacterium; assembly: GCA_963753905.1. Lineage (GTDB taxonomy): Bacteria > Actinomycetota > Acidimicrobiia > Acidimicrobiales > RAAP-2 > Bog-756. The sequence goes on from CAVWDZ010000001.1 coordinate 2,203,325, forward strand.
CTCGACGTCGAGCTCCTGGGTCATCGCCTTCAGCGACTCGTACTGGTGGTCGAGCTGCTGGCGATCGAAGAACTCGCGTACCTCGTCCGAGGTCGAATCCTGCCCCATGGTGCACTCTCCTGCTCGCTGGACCGGCACTCTGCTGCCCGCCGGCCCGGCTTCGATCGAGCCGCCGCAGGGCTGCCCGCCGACACGCCGTGCCGAACGGCGCATGAGCCTAGCATCGGGCCCTCGCAGCGACCCTGGGCCGATCGCCACCGAGAGCGCGGGGCAGGCGAAAGACAGCACGTCCACCCCGGGTTGGCTACAGTCCCGACCATGAAATGGATAGGTGTCGCCGTCCTCGTGGTCATCGGAATCATCGCCGCGTTCGTTGCGATCGAATACTTCGTCGTCCCCTTCCACTCGCTTCCGAGCTACATCCCAGGGCACAAGAGCGGTCCCGGCCATTACCACAAGCGCGGTGCGATCGCAGCGCTGGTGGCCGTGGTGGCACTGGTGGGAGCGGTCCTGCTCGCCGTGCGCTTCACCCGTCCGGCGTCGGGCACGACCGCACCGGCAGCGACGGCAGCGACGGGAGCGACGACACCTGCCGGCGCCGCACCCAGCTCGGTCGATGACCTGCTGGGCGCTCCGGATCCCGCCCCCACCCCGCCCCCAGCCTCTGCTCCGGACGAAAGCGGCACGCCGCCTACCTGACCGGTCCGCCTCCTACCGCCGGGTGGGCGCCAGCGTCCCGATCACCAGCGTGGCGGCTTCCTCCACCGACAGGTCGGCCCCGATCACCAGGTCCGGCGCGTCCGGAACCTCGTAGGGATCATCGATGCCGGTGAACCCTTCGATCCGGCCGGCGGTCGCATCGGCGTAGAGGCCCTTCGGATCGCGCTGCGCGCAGTGGGCAGCCGTTGCAGCCAGGTACACCTCGATGAAGGGCAGCCCGGCCTGCTCGTGGATCTCCCGCGCTTGGCGGCGCGAGGAGGCGTACGGGCTGATCACCGCCACGACAGCGATCAGCCCGGCATCGGCGAACAGCCGGGCCACCTCGGCGACCCGGCGGCAATTCTCCTCGCGGGCGGTACGGCTGAATCCGAGATCCCCGTTGAGACCGGTCCGCAGGTTGTCCCCGTCGAGGCGGTAGGAGGCGGTTCCGGCGCGAACCAGCATCTGCTCGACAGCCGCCGCCAGCGTCGACTTCCCCGATCCGGAGAGACCGGTGAGCCAGAGCGTCGCCCCGCCGCCACCGAGCAGCTCGGCGCGCGCGGAGCGGCTGACCTCCCCGGTGTGCCAGGTGACGTTGGAGGACGTCATGACCGCCCCTGTCAATCGGGACCGAGCAGCATGCCGGCCCCCGCAGTGACGTTCGTGTCCTCTGCGGCCAGGATGAACGATCCGGTCTGCCGGTTCCGCCGGTAGCCGTCGTAGAACAGCGGCTGGGTCACCCGGAGGCTGAGCCGGCCCACCTCGTTGAGGTGCAGCACGTCGACCGATTCGTCCCGGTGGAGCGTGTTGACGTCGAGCCGGTAGTGGATGTCCCGCACGACCGCCCGCACCCAGCGGGTGGTGTGCTTGAGCGCGAGGAAGTCGCCCTGCCGGAGCGGGCGATCGGTCATCCAGCAGACCATGGCGTCGAGGTCCTGGCCCACCGCGGGCCTGTTGTGCGGTCGGCAGATCATGTCGCCCCGTGACACGTCGATGTCGTCGGTGAGCCGCATGGTGACCGACATCGGTGCGAACGCCTCCTCGACCGGCCCGTCGTAGGTGTCGATGGCGGCCACGGTCGTCGTCAACCCCGACGGCAGCACCAGGACCTCATCGCCGGGTCGGAAGACCCCACCGTCGATGCGACCGCAGTAGCCCCGGTAGTCGTGCCACTCGGTCGCCTGGGGCCGGACCACCCACTGGACCGGCATCCGCGGGTCGATCAGGTTCCGGTCCGAGGCGATATACACCGTCTCGAGGTGGTGCAGCAGCGACGAGCCCTCGTACCACGCCATGTTGGCCGAGCGCTGCACCACGTTGTCGCCCTGCAGCGCCGAGATGGGGATGAAGCTCAGGTCGGCGACCTCGAGGCGGCTGGCGAAGGCGGTGAACTCGTCACGGATCGCTTCGAACACCGCCTGGTCGTAATCGACCAGGTCCATCTTGTTGACACACACCAGCAGGTGCGGGACCCGCAGCAGCGATGCCAGGAACGCGTGACGGCGGGTCTGCTCCACGATGCCCTTTCGGGCGTCGACGAGGACCATGGTCAGGTCGGCGGTGGAGTTCCCCGTCACCATGTTCCGGGTGTACTGGGTGTGCCCGGGGGTGTCGGCGATGATGAACTTTCGGGCGGGTGTGGCGAAGTAGCGGTAGGCGACGTCGATGGTGATGCCCTGCTCGCGCTCGGCCCGCAGACCGTCGGTGAGCAGCGCGAGGTCGGTGTACTCGTCGCCGCGCTGGCTGCTGACCCGTTCGACAGCCTCGAGCTGGTCCTCGAAGATGGCCTTCGAGTCGTAGAGCAGACGCCCGATGAGCGTGCTCTTCCCGTCGTCGACCGAGCCGGCGGTGGCGAATCGGAGCAGCTCGTTCACGACCGGCACTCCATCAGAAGTAGCCCTCGCGCTTGCGGTCCTCCATGGCGGCCTCGCTCACCCGATCGTCGGCGCGGGTGGCGCCCCGCTCGGTGAGCCGGGAGGCGGCGACCTCGAGGATGATGTCGTCGACCGTTGGCAGCGTTGGACTCGACGGCGCCGGTGCAGGTCATGTCCCCCACCGTCCGGTAGCGAACGGTGGTCTCGAACAGGTCCTCCTCGGCGCGCTGTGTGACGAACGGCCCCCTCGACAGCAGCATGCCGTCGCGCCGGAAGACCTCGCGCCGGTGGGCGAAGTAGATCGTGGGCAGCTCGAGGCCCTCGTCACCGATGTACTGCCAGACGTCGAGCTCGGTCCAGTCCGAGATCGGGAAGACCCGGATGTGCTCGCCGTTGCGGTGCTTGCCGTTGTAGAGGGACCAGAGCTCGGGCCGCTGGTTCTTCGGGTCCCACTGCCCGAACTCGTCGCGGAACGAGTAGACCCGCTCCTTCGCCCTCGCCTTCTCCTCGTCGCGGCGGGCGCCACCGAACACCGCGTCGAACCGGTACTCGGTGATGGCGTCGAGGAGGGTCCGGGTCTGGAGACGGTTGCGGGAGGGGTCGGTGCCCGACTCCTCGGACACCCGGCCGGCGTCGATTGAGGCCTGCACGGAGGCCACCAGGAGGGACGCCTCCAGCTCGGCCACGATCCGGTCACGGAACTCGAGGACCTCCGGGAAGTTGTGGCCGGTGTCGATGTGCATGATCGGAAAGGGGATCCGTCCCGGCCAGAAGGCCTTCTGGGCCAGTCGCAGCATGACCACCGAGTCCTTGCCGCCCGAGAAGAGGAGCACCGGACGTTCGAACTCTGCAGCGACCTCGCGGATGATGTGGATCGACTGCGCCTCGATGGCGCGCACGTGCGACAGCTGGTACTGCCCGGTCGTACCCACACCTCGCCCCCGTTCCACGACAGACCAAACTAGCCGATGGGTCCCGCGCACCGAAATAGGCCGTACACTGGACGTCCGGTGGCGCCGACGCGGCTGAGGGGGATCCTGCGCCGTCCGACCGGGCCGGAGGAGACATCGATGGAGGCCCATGACGACGGGGCGGCCGCACCCGGCGCCGGCGACGCCACCCCCGTCCTCCGGGCTGCCACCGCCGACGACGGCCCGGCGGTGGGTGCGCTCCACGCCGAGCAGATCCCGGGTGGGTTCCTGGCCCTCCTCGGACCGGACTTCCTCGCCCGCCTCTACCGCCGGATCACCCGGAGCAGCGGATCGTTCCTGCTGGTCGCCGATGCCGACGGGCGGGTGGCCGGGTTCATCGCCGGGTCCTCCGACGTACGCGCCCTCTACCGGGAGTTCCTCGTCCACGACGGGCCGGCCGCCGTGCTCGGCGCCGCCCGCCGCCTGCTGGGCGGGTGGCGTTCTGCGATCGAGACCCTCCGCCACGGCGCCCCCGGGGCAGCCGGTACCGGGCGGGGCACCGAGCTCTTGGCGGTGGCGGTCGACCCGGCCTGGCAGGGACGCAGGATCGGCGCTCGGCTGGTGGACGCCTTCGTGAACCGGGTGCGCGCCGACGGCGGTCGGGCCGCCTACGTGGTGGTGGCTGCCGACAACGCGCCGGCGGTGGGCCTCTACCGGGGCGCGGGTTTCACCGAGGTCGGCGACTTCGAGCTCCACGCCGGCACCACATCGCTCCTCATGCAGTGGGACGACCCGGAGCCTGCGAGCGGTGGAAGGCGGTGAACGCCGTTGCCGTGGCCGCCCTGTCCCTGGTCGCCGCCCTGATCGTGACCCCGCTGGCGATGGTTGCCGCCCGCCGGACCGGCATCGTGGACCGGCCGGGGGCCCTCAAGACCCAGACCTCGCCGGTTCCCTACCTCGGCGGGATCGGGGTCTTCGTCGGAACCGCGGTGGGGGCCATCGCGGGTTACCCGGCCGTGCTCGTGCCGCTCGCCGCTGCCCTCGCACTCGGCATCTGCGACGACCGGTTCGACCTGCCGCCGCTTCCCCGGCTGGCCGGAGAGGTGTGCATCGGGGTGGCCGTCCTCCTCACCGGCGGACGCCACCTGCCGGGTGCCCTGGCCGCGGCCGTCGTCGTGGTCACCGTGCTCCTCATCAACGGGGTCAACCTGCTCGACGGGCTCGACATGCTGGCGGCGGGGGTCACCGGGGTGGCCGCTGTGGGCTTCGCGATCCTGCTCCACGGCGACAGCCGGTTGCTCGGGGTGGCCCTGGCCGGCGCCCTCGTCGGGTTCCTCGCCTACAACCGCCCTCCGGCCCGCATCTACCTTGGCGACGGCGGTTCGTACCTGCTGGGCACCGCTCTCGCCCTGCTGTGCGCCGCGGCATGGACCCCGCACGTGCCGGGAGCGGTCGGCCTGGCGGCGATGGCGCTCGTCGCGATCCCCGCCGCAGAGGTCGCCTTCGCAGTGATCCGCCGGGCGAGAGGCCGCCGGTCATTGCTGGCCGGTGACCGCGGCCATCCCTACGACCGACTGGTGCAGCACGGCTGGGCACCCCGGTCGGCCAGCATTGCCTACATCGGTGTCCAGGCAGTCCTCACGGTGGCAGCCGCCGTGGTCGGCCGTCGCTCGCTGCTTGTGGCCGCGCTCGCGGTCGACCTCGCCTGCGCCGCCCTGCTGGTGGCCCTGGCAGGCGCCACCGGTGCCCTCACCCCCGACCGGGAGGCACAGCCGTGACCCGCATCTACCTCTCTCCCCCCGAGGTCGGAGACGAGGAGCGCTCGATGCTCCTCGACGCCTTCGACTCCAACTGGATCGCCCCGCTCGGACCCCACGTCGACGCCTTCGAGCGGGAGCTGGCCGAACGGGTCGGCATCGGCCAGGCGGTCGCGCTCTCGAGTGGAACGGCCGCCCTCCACCTGGCCCTGCTGCTCCTCGGGGTCGGACCGGGGGACGAGGTGCTGATCCCGTCGTTCACCTTCGTCGCAACCGCCGGCCCGGTCTGCCAGCTCGGGGCGCGGCCGGTGTTCGTCGACTGCTCGGCCGGCACCTGGAACATCGACCCGGACCTGGTCACCGAGGAGCTCGCGTCGCGTGCCAGGCAGGGCCGGCTCCCCCGTGCCCTGGTGACCGTCGACCTCTACGGGCAGTCGGCCGACTACGACCCGCTGGTGGCCGAGTGCGAGCGCTACGGGATCCCCCTGATCGAGGACGCGGCCGAGGCCATCGGCGCGACCTACCGGGGTCGGGCGACCGGGACGTTCGGCGACGCCGCCGTCTTCTCCTTCAACGGCAACAAGATCATCACCACCAGCGGCGGGGGGATGCTGGTGACCGCCTCGGCCGACCTGGCCGACCGGGCGCGCCACCTGGCCACCCAGGCGCGCGACCCCGCCCCCCACTACGAGCACTCCACGATCGGCTTCAACTACCGCCTCAGCAACCTGCTGGCAGCCGTTGGGCGCGCCCAGCTGCGGGGTCTCCAGAGCCGGATCGACCGGCGCCGGCGGATCCATGCCTCCTACCGCGAGGCGCTCGCCGACCTTCCCGGGATCACCTTCATGCCGGTGGCCGGGTACGGCGAGCCCAACTACTGGCTGACCTGCGTCCAGGTGGACCCCGGGTCGTTCGGCGCGGACCGGGAGGCGATCCGGCTCGCCCTCGAGGATGGCGACATCGAGTCGCGTCCCACCTGGAAGCCGCTCCATCTCCAGCCTGTGTTCGCCGGGGCGCCGACCGTGGGCGGGGCGGTGGCCGCCGGCATCTTCGAACGGGGCCTCTGCCTCCCCACCGGGTCAGCGCTCACCGAAGCGCAGCTCGCGCGTATCGTCGAGATCCTCCACCACGTACACCACTGAGCCTGCACCGGTACGGCCCGGACCCGATCCGGGGCTCGTCGCCGACCGGGATTCTGGCGTATTCTCTTCTCCCATGACCACGACGGAGGGGCAGTCCGGAGCCGGGGGGTCGATGCCGAGGGCACTCGCCATCTATCTTCCGCAATTCCATCCGATCCCGGAGAACGACGTCTGGTGGGGCAAGGGATTCACCGAGTGGGCCAACGTGACCAAGGCCCGTCCCCAGTACCCGGGCCACTACCAACCGCACGTCCCGGGTGAGCTCGGCTTCTACGACCTGCGGCTCCCCGAGGTCCGTGAGGCCCAGGCCGACCTCGCACGCGAGCACGGCATCTACGGCTTCATCTACTACCACTACTGGTTCCACGGAAAACGCCTCCTCGAACGACCGTTCAACGAGGTCCTCAGCTCGGGCCGCCCCGACTTTCCGTTCGCGCTGTGCTGGGCCAACGGCGAGTGGACCGCCAACTGGAACGGCGAGGGCACCCTGCTTCAGCCGCAGCGGTACAGCGACGAAGACGACAAGGCCCACATCCGGTGGCTGCTCGAGGCCTTTGCCGACGATCGCTACATCAAGATCGACGGGCGGCCCCTGATGCTCCTCTACCGGCCGCTCAACTTCCCCGACGTCAAGCGCACCACGGACATCTGGCGGGAGGAGGCGGTCAAGGCCGGCTTTCCCGATCTCTACCTGGTCTGGGTCGAGGGCTGGGGTCGCCCCCCCGGGGGGCCCGAGGCCCACGGGTTCGACGCGACGGTCGCGTTCATGCCACGCGCGGTCGGCATCCAGAACTTCCCGGTCGAGAGTGTGCGCACCCACAAGGTGATCGACTACCGGGCGACGTACGAGGCGGTGCTCGACGAACCCCCGTTCCCCTGGAAGCGGTTCCCGTCGGTGATGGTCGGCTGGGACAACACCCCGCGGCGCCCACGCAAGGCGACCATCTACGACGGGGTCACCCCCGGTGAGTACCAGCGCTGGCTCCAGCGGACCTTCGACAATCACATCGGGGTGCGCGAAGAGGAGAACTACCTCCTCATCCTGGCCTGGAACGAATGGGCCGAAGGGAACCACCTCGAGCCCGACCAGCGCTACGGCCGCGCCTTCCTCGAGGCGACCCGGGCGGTGCTCCTGCCCTCGATGCGGGATCGCCGGACCGCGCCCTTCCGCGCCGGCGAGCCGGTCATCGACCATGGCGACAGCCCGCTGGTCGAGGAGGAGGACGAGTCGACCCCGACCCTCGACGTGACGGCCATCGACTTCGACACCCCGGTGGCCAACGCGGCCGCGCTGGTCCAGGAGCTGGGCATCGACAGCGGACGAGGGGTGGTCGATCTCGGCGACACCACCGAGGCGCTCCGCAACGGGCTCCTCCACTACGGCATCGACTACCGGACCGCGGCCGGCACCGCCGACGCGGTCGGTGCCGGGAACGCGCTGTCCAGGATCACCGACCGGGCATCGGCCGATCGCCTGCTCGACGACTACGCCGGCACCGGGGCGCTGCTCGCCCTCGACGTCCTCGAGGACCTGGCGGAGCCCGAATGCGCCCTGTCCGCCCTGTCGGCCTGGGCCCTCGCCCACGACGAGCCCTACCTCGTGGTCTCCGTGCCCAACGTTGCCCACTTCGACCTCGGGCTGGGTCTCCTCACCGGTCGGTGGGGACCGACCAAGTCGGGGCTCCTGGACGCCACCCACCTCCGGTTCTTCACCGACCAGGCCCTCGAACGACTCCTGGCGAGCTGCGGATGGGCGATCGCCGAGCGACACGACTACCAGGTCATCGAGTCCGACGACTACCACTCCGACCTGCTCGACCGGCTGCCCGAGGAGATGATCGGCGCGCTGCGGATCCTCTCGCAGCACACCAACCCGAGCTGGGCGGTCGAGCACTTCATCTGGGCACTCACACCGTTCCGGATCGACCAGCCCCCGAAGTCCTTCGGTGACGCAACGGCTCCGGCGCCCGACGAGACCGGTACCGACACGACCGGCGAGGCCGTGGTCGCCGTCCGCCGCTACTTCGAGTCCATGGGCATCCTGGCCAGCGAGGTCAGGCGCCGCGCCACCCCGGCAGCGACACGGCGACCGTCTTGGCAGCGGGCCGCGAGCAAGGCCATCAACTCGTCGCCGCGTCTGGCGTCGGCATACCACGCGGCGCGGCGCCGGATCGGCTGAACAGACACTTCGACCCGGATCCCGGGGACCGGACCACGACCGACCGGACCAACGACACAGAGGACGACCATGCCGAAACCAGTATCGCTCGACGAGCCTGCCGACGACAGACCGCCTCCCACCATGCCCGAGGGACCGTGGCTGGTGGTCGTCGGGATGCACCGGAGCGGCACCTCGGCGATGACCGGCGCCATGGCCTCGCTCGGGTTCAACACGCCGCACACTGGTGATCTCGCGGTCTGGGCCGAGAGCAACCCCGAGCACTGGGAGTCCAGGACGATGGTGCGGGTCGACGACCAGCTCCTCCGCAAGATGGGGGGGAGCTGGGAGGCACCGCCGGTCCGTGAGCCCGGCTGGGAGTTCTACCCCTCGATCATCGAGCGTCCCGACCCGGACGCAGTCACCGTGGCTGCCGCCGCCTACCCCTCCGAGGGTCCCATCGTCTGGAAGGACCCGCGGGTCTGCCTGCTGCTGCCCTACTGGTTGCGTGTCCTCCCCAAGCCGGTCGCGGCGCTCCTGGTCTGGCGGGACCCGTTGCCCGTCGCCCGATCGTTGGTCCGCCGGGACAACATGCACCTCGCAGACGGGATCGCGCTCTGGGAGCGGTACAACCGCGTGGCCCTCGAAGATCTCGTCGGCGTCGACACCTATGTCTGCAGCTACGAGTCGGTACTGGCGGATCCGCCGGCGGCCATCTCAGGCATCGCCACCTGGCTCGACTCCCTCGCCCAGTTCACCGGTCAGGGCTTCGCGAAACAGGTCGACACGGCGGTCGAGACCATCTCGGCCCCGGCCCGCAAGGCCGACGACACGGGGAAGGAGCTGCTGTTCCGCGAGCACCACGAGCTCATCGAGCGGCTGCACGAGCTCGAAGGCGGGCACTCCCCGCTCGGTCCGACCACCCTCATGGAGGAGTCCGGATGGACGACGGCACTCCTCGAAGCACGACGAACCAGCCGGACCAGGGAGGTCGAGCGGTTCAACAACCAGCTCCAGAAGTTCTTCGGTTCCACCTCGTGGCGCGCGACCAAGCCCATGCGCCACGCGGTGGGCTACCTCGCCTACAACGTGCGCAAGTACCGCGGGCTCGAACAGCCCGAGGAGGAGGAGACCGATCCCGCCAAGTGGTGAGCACCGGCCGGCGAAGCCGCCCGAGGTCCACGAGATCGCACCGTGTCCGGCGGCCGGGACATGACGGGTCCGGAGGACCACATGGAGACTGACCGGCTGGTCGACAGCGCGTGCGAACAGGCCGGGTCGGACGATTTCGGCGGCGACACGTGGCGTGAGGGCCTCGAGGTCCTGCTCCGATCGTTGAACACCGAGGCGGCGCTCAACGAGATGGGCGTCGGCGCGATGACCGACCAGATCGTCGGCTATCTGGTCAACCGGCTCCAGATCGAGCAGTGGTACGCCAAGCACCCCGAGATCGACGATGAGCAGATCGTGGCCCCCCTGTTCGGGCTCGGTCTCCCCCGCACCGGCTCCACCGCCTTGAGCTTCCTGCTGGCCCAGGACCCTGCCCGGCGCTCGCTGCGCGTCTGGGAGGCCGCCGGGCCGTGCCCGCCACCGGAGAGCGCGACCGAGCACACCGACCCGCGCATCGCCGCGGCCCAGGCCGGCATCGACTTCACCAACGAGATGTTCACCGGCTTCTCCGGAATGTTGCCGACCGCGGCGGACGGTCCCCAGGAGTGCCTGGTGCCCATGGCAGGTGAGTTTCGCTCGCTCATCTTCGAGGGCATGGCGCGCATCCCGAGCTATAGCGCCTGGCTACTGCAGTGCGACATGGAGCCGGCCTACCGGTACCACCAACGGGTGCTCAAGCTGCTGCAGTGGCACTGCCCGCCCGACCGCTGGTGGCTCAAGACCCCCGCCCACATGCTCTCGATCGACGCGCTCGACGCGGTCTACCCCGACGCCCGGTTCGTCATGACCCATCGTGACGTGGGCAAGGTGCTGCCATCGGTCTGCGCGCTCTACAGCACGCTGATCACCGTCCTCACGGAACGCCCCGACCCGGTGGCCATCGGCGCCCACAGTTGCGACGTGTGGCGCACAGCGCTCGAGCGTCTGATCGACTTCCGCGATCGTGGGAACGACGACCGCTTCCACGACCTCTTCTTCGAGGCGGTGCAGCGTGATCCGATCGGACAGGTCACCGCGCTCTACGGCGAGCTGGGAGACGAGCTCAGTGACGCGGCCCGCCAGCGCATGCAGGACTGGTGGGCTGCCAGCTCGAACGACCGCTCGGGACCGGGGAACTACCCACTCGAGACCTTCGGCCTCGACCCGACGGCGATCGCCACCCAGTTCGCCTTCTACTCCGAGCGCTTCGGGATCTGATGGCCGACGTCCACCCCGACCCCGACAGCGAGGAGAGACACATGGACGAGACCACCCAGAAGGTCGTCGACGGCACCGCGTGGCGGGAGTTCTGCGACCTGCTCGCCGATGCCGGCGAAGCGATCCTCGCCGACGGCAACCCGGTGGATCCGCTCACCCGCGCCGAGGGGTTCCGAATGCTCACCCGGCTGCTGCGCGGCGCATTGGAGAGCAATCTCGAATACGGGCGTGCCACCCAACCCGAGCTGATCTGCACGTGCCACGAGACCATCAAGATCGTCGGAGAGAACCCCGACAACCACTACCTCGGGACCTCGCTCGACGGGCAGTACGACTACCGGATCCGGGGTACCCGGGGCGAGGCGAAGTGGATCAGCTTCAACCTCTTCTCCGGGGCCGGATTCGGGGGTGGCGGCCCCGGCACCGGTGCCACCATGCACGAGGAGCAGATGTCCATCGAGCCCGACGGCAGCTTCGAGGTCACCGTCTCCCAACGGGAGCACCCGGGGAACTGGTTGCGTTCGGAGCCCGCGACGCGGAGCCTGGTGGTCCGCCAGACCTTCCTCGACAAGCGCCACCAACGCCATGCCGAGATGCGCATCGAGCGCATCGACGACGACACCCCCCACGATCCACTACAGCCGCAGGAATTGTACGACTCTCTGATCTATGCCGGCTACTACGTCAAGGGTGTCGCCCAGATCGGCGCCCAGTGGGCGACCCGTCAGTCGCAGTGGCCCAACGTGTTCACCGACGAGGCCGAGCTGCCCGAGACCAGCAAGTTCAAGGACCCCCAGATCAAGTGGCACCAGGCGTACTTCGAGCTGGCGGAGGATGAGGCGCTGGTGGTCGAGGTCATGCCGCCGGAGTGCGAGTACTGGATGATCGCCCTGCACAACCACTGGATGGAGACGCTCGACTACGTCCACCACCAGTCCACGCTCAACTGCCATTCCGCCCAGCTCGAGCCCGATGGCAGCGTGCGGTTCGTCGTTTCCCACCGCGATCCCGGGGTGCCCAACTGGCTCGACACCGCCGGCCACACGCGTGGCACCGTCGGCGTGCGCTGGGTCGGACCCGACGTCGTCGATGTCCTTCCGGCGACCCGGGTCGTCCCGCTCGATTCGCTGGCCTGAGCACGGATCTCCACCGGCGGGGGCATTGCCGCGGACCGACCGGTGCCGGTTCCTGGGGGTCCGGCGCCCTACGCCGTACACTGATCGCTTCCGACCGCAGGGCCGCTGAACAGGAGCACCACAGACGATGGATCTCGGACTCAGGGACGCAACCGTAGTTGTCGCCGGTGGCACGACAGGTATGGGCCATGCCGCCGCGCGCTGCTTCGCCGAGGACGGTGCCCGAGTTGCCGTCCTGGCTCGGTCAGAGGATGCACTCCGGGCGACAGCTGCCGCGCTGACCGAGCTCGGCTCACCCGATGCGATCGGCATCCCCACTGATCTCTTCGACGCGGGCTCAGTGGACGCAGCCTTCGAGCAGATTGCCGATCGGTGGGGACACCTCAATGCGCTCGTCAATGCCGCGGGTCCGATGCGATTGGGTCTGAAGACGTTCGAGACCTATACAGACGAGGAGTGGCACGGCGTGTTCGACGGACTCGCCATGGCAGCTGTGCGCACCATTCGTGCGGCACTGCCACTCCTGCGAGCGGCGGAGTGGGCACGTATCGTGAACGTCTCGGCGATGTCGACGAAACACCAATCGCCACCGCTCGTCGCGTACACCGCCGCCAAATCAGCATTGACCAGCATCACGAAGAACCTGTCCCAATCGCTGGCGCCCGAAGGCATCCTGGTGAATACGGTCAGCCCCGGCACCTTCGCGTCCGAGACGTTCAAGGCTGCCCTCTCCCAGATGCCCGACGTCGATGAGCACGATCTGCGGGACATCATGCGGTTCATCAAGCAGGGATTCGGGCACGCGGTATCGCTGGATCGCGCTGCGGACCCCTCTGAGATCGGTCCGGTGATCGCCTTTGCGGCATCGGCGCGCAATACCTACATGACCGGCGCAAACATCAACGTCGATGGTGGCTCCGACTTCACCTGAGGGACGGCTGATCTCCGGAGTGCTCACAACTGACGACCGGTTCCGGACGCATCAGCGATCGGGGAGCCAGCCCCGCAACCCCTCCTTCATCCGGACCGGCAGCAGGTTGGCCAGAGTGGTCTCGGCGCGCCGCAGGCTCCGCTGCACCCTGGTGTGCCGGTCCAGGTCGGAACCGAGGCGGTCGACCGCCGTCTCGAGCTCGGCGATGTACTCGGACCGCACCGCGAGCTCGGCCAGGGCGCTCTCGAGCGCTAGCCCGGTCAGGTCGGCGGGGGGATCGGCCGGGCCCGGGAGGCCGCGATCGGTTGGCCTGCCAGGGGGAACCGCCAGGGTGCCTGCCGGGGGACGGGCCACCGACCGGGCGATCGCGGCGGCCCGCTCGGCCAGTGGCGGCGGCTCGAGCCCTGCCAGCGCCGTCGACCATCTGTCCACGAGGCGCCGGCGGTGGCGCTCCAACAGGAACGCCTTGTACGGCGCGGTGGTGCTGCTGCTCTCCGCGTGGGTGAGCCGTGCGGACGGCTCGTAGACGACGCGGTATCCGTGCTCCCGGAGGGCGAGACAGAGATCGACGTCCTCGTAGTAGGCGGGGTGGTAGCCAGGGTCGAACCCGCCGACCGTCTCCCACACCGCCCTCTCCACGAGGAGCCCGTTCGCCGAGCAGAAGTCGACGTCCCGGGGCTCGGTGTACCGCCCGGCGGCGCCCGGTTCCCCGCGCCCGACCAGGGCGGCCGTGCCGTCCTGCCAGAGCACCGAGCCCGCCTCCTGGAGGGACCCGTCCGTCGAGAGGATCCGGCTGCCCACTGCTCCGATCGCGGGGTCGGACTCCGCACGCGCCACCAGGTGGTCGATGGCTTCCGCGGCGAGGACGCTGTCGTCGTTGACGAAGACCAGGTGCCGTCCCTGCGAGCACCGCGCGGCCAGGTTGTTCCCGCCGGCGAACCCCAGATTGACCGGGCTCGGGACCAGCACGATGTCGTCTCGTGCCGCGAGGCCGGTGAGCATGCTCGGCGGCGTGCCGTTGGCCACCAGCACCGTCTCCACGGGGAGGTCCGTCGCGACCCGGACCGAGTCGAGGCAGGCTCCGATGCGCCCGACATCCGAGAGCACCAGCACACAGACCGACACCTCCGGTGAGTCCGGGACGGACCGGCCCCTGGTCGCGCCGGTGGGGAGCGCCGGCACGGTCATCCGCGGAGCACGGGCCGGACCAGCGCGTCGCACCTGGGCACCGGTCAGGATCGGTGGGCCACGATGAACCAGCCCGTTTCGTCACGAGCCGCGTCGACCACCATCCCGGCCTCGTCGAACCACGGCTGGAGCTCCTTCCAGACGTACCGGTGCTCGACCGGCGCGCTGAGGCGATCGAACGTATCGAGCACCAGGCTCCGGAAGGGCTTGTCGCGGTAGGTGCCCATGGGGAGGCCGGCGAGGGCGTCGATGCCCCGCCGCTCCCCCCACCGGCCGGGCAGGACCGTTCCGGCGTAGAGCAGGGCAGCGATGGGCGTGGACAAGACCTTGAGCACGGGATGGGAGAGCCGCACCGTGAACGTCCGCACCGCGGCGGCGAGGGACAACGCCGCCGACCGCAGCCCGAACGTGGACGGACGACTGTAGAGATAGAGGAGCATCCGCCCTTCCGGGGCGAGGAGGCCGAGCAACCTCCGGAAGCCCTCGCGGGGATCGTCGAGGTGGTGGAGCACACCAAGGCTCGAGATGAAGTCGAACGACGCGGGGGCGAACGGGGCCTCCCGCAGGTCCGACTTCAGCACGACGACGTTGCCGCGCTCTGCCAGGTTCCGGGCCGCTGCCTCGACGGCTGACGAGCCGTCGAGCGCGACCTCGGCGGCGAGGTGGCGAGCCAGGATGCGGGTGAAGCGACCCTTGCCGCACCCGGCGTCGAGCCCCACCTTGCCCTCGAGGCCCGCCAGGTCGAGATCGCGAAAGTAGATCTCGGCGAACGCCTCGTCCTCGTCACGCACCCCGTCGAAGGCGTTCCACTCGTACCCGAAGCTGGCGAATGTCCGCCCGGTCGATCCCGCCGACGCAGACGGAGCCGAGAAGTCGAGGTAGCCGTCGTGGCGCGCATACCGATGGCCGTCGGGACACTGGGCGCCGTCCGCGTCGCACACCATCGGTCGGCCACATCGCGGGCACCGCATTCGATCGGCGATCACCCCGGGTACCGCTGTCACGTGATCTTCCTGCACGCCCCACTCCCATTCGACGTCCAGGGCACACTATCCCCACGCTGCACGGGCACCTCGCCTCGGTCCCCGGATCCCCGGAGCCCACCCCGCTCCGCTGCTCACCCGGCCAGCCCGGGCATCCAGTGGTCGAGCCACGCCTCGAGAACCAGGACGTCCCAGAGCTCGTAGCCGAAGTCGCGCCGGCCCCGGATGTGATCCCGCCAGGCGAGCCGCACCGGCGTCGGGTCGAGGAGGCCCTGGGAGCGCAGGCGACGCTCGGCGAGCAGCTCCTCGGCCCACGGTCTCAGCGGTCCGCGGAGCCATGCGCCGATCGGGAGGCCGAATCCCATCTTGGGCCGTTCGAACAGCGTCGCCGGCACATGCCGCTGCAGGACCTGGCGGAGGATCCACTTGGTGGCGCCATCGCGCAGCTTGACGTCCATCGGGAGTCGCCAGGCCACGTCGAACACGCCGCGGTCGAGGAACGGCACTCTCGTCTCGAGCGAGTTGGCCATGGCCGCCCGGTCGACCTTGGTGAGGATGTCATCGGGCAGGTAACCGGTCGTATCCGACCAGAGCATCCGCTCGGTGATCCCCTCCAAGGAGGGCGACGGAACGCCACCCGCCGTCACGCGGGGGACCGCCGCGGCGACACCGCCGTACCCATCGCCGCGAACCACCATCTGGTCCGCCCGATCCCAGTGTGACGTGAGGGCGACATAGGCATCCTCCGGACCCGACGCAGCCAACACCTTGGCCACCTTGGCCACCTTGGTGGACGGGTTCCGGACCTGCCACCGGACCGGCAGGAGGCCGGTAGCCCGGGCCGCGCCCTCGACCAGGCCCGGGGGGACCCGGGCAAGCGTGGCGCCGGTGGCCCGCCGCACCGGGTCGGGCAGCGTCGACCCGCGGCGCCAGAGACGCTCGAGCCAGGCGTGGCGGTTGTACCCGGCGAAGAGCTCGTCGCCACCGTCCCCGGACAAGGCGACGGTCACCTGGGTGCGTGCCAGCCTGCTGACCAGGAACACCGGGATCTGCGAGATGTCGGCGAACGGCTCGTCCCAGATCTCGGGCAGGCTGGGGATCACCTCGGCGGCGTCGCCTTCGCTCACCCGCAGTGCCGTGTGGTCGGTTCCGAGGTGGTCGGCGACCGCGGCGGCCTCGCCCGACTCGTCGTACCCCCGCTCGGCGAAGCCCACGGTGAAGGTGCGAACCGGCCGGGAAGCGGCCTGCTGCATGAGGGCGACCACCAAGCTCGAGTCGATCCCTCCGGAAAGGAACGCCCCGACCGGCACGTCGGCAATCATCCGCGCGGCTACCGCGTCGGCCAGCGCCGACTCCACCCTGTCCGCCAAGGCTCCGGGTGGGTCGTCCAACGGACGGCTGCGGGCATCCTCCACCGCCTCGGACGCCGACCAGTAGGCGCGACAGGGTGGCAGCTCGCCGGGGCGCGCGGCGGCACCGACGGTCGCCAGGTGGCCGGGAAGGAGCTTGGCCACTCCGCGGTAGACGGTGCGGGGCGCGGGGATGCAGTTGTGCCGGAGGAAGAGAGCGACCGACTCCCGGTCCAGCTTGCCCGCGAACCCCGGGAGCGCGCAGAGGGCCTTGAGCTCGGAGGCGAAGACCAGGAGACCGCCGGACCATCCGTAGTAGAGGGGCTTTTCGCCGAAGCGGTCCCGCGCCAGGTGGAGCTCCCTCCGGTGGCGGTCCCACAGTGCGAACGCGAACATCCCCTCGCTGGCCTCGAGCGCCGCATGGAGGCCCCACTGCTGCACCGCGCCGAGGAGCACCTCGGTGTCGGAGTCGCCCCGGAAGGCCAGTCCCTCGACGATCAGACGGCGCCGGAGCGCAGGAAAGTTGTAGATCTCCCCGTTGTAGGCGAGCACCCAGCGGCCATCGGCGGACACCATGGGTTGGTGTCCGTGCGGACTGAGGTCCACGACCGAAAGGCGACGGTGGCCGAGGGAGACCCGTCCCTCCGGATCGACCCATAGTCCGCGATCATCGGGTCCACGGTGGTCGAGGCGTGCCGCCATGGTCCCGGCGAACCCTCCGAGCCGCTCGACGCCGGAAGCGGCGGTCGGATCGAACAGGCCGGCGATCCCGCACACCGCTCAGAACCCGTCCCGCCGCGGAACAGCCAGCGGCTCCCGACGCCCCCCACACCGGATCATCCGCAGATCATGGGCGTCGGACCCGGCGTCGTCAAGCGATGGCTCCGCGCCGGACGGTTGGGTGGGCCGGTGCTTGTGAGGGGGTGGCGCCTGTGGCATCCTGCGGCGGTGATGGCCGGGGGCAGAGGGTGACGGTGGCGTCCAGGGGGAAGGGGGCGTTCCTCCTCCTCCCGCCCGGGATCCGCCGCCAGGTCCTCCACCGACTGGGCCGGTACGCCCCGTGGGAGGCCCAGTTCGACTTCGCCCCTCCTCCCGTGCTCCCCGGCGAGCGCACCGGACCGCCCGACTTCGTGGGGATCGGGGCCCAGAAGTGCGGGACGACCTGGTGGCACGACCTCATCTCGACCCACCCGGAGGTCTCGACGCGGCCCGGGATCCACAAGGAGCGGCACTTCTTCGACCGGTTCGGATCGCACCCCTTCGACGACACGGAGATCGCACGGTACGAGGGCTGGTTCCCACGCCCCGCGGGGATGCGCTGCGGTGAATGGACGCCCGACTACTTCTCCTTTCCATGGGTCCCCGAGCTGCTCCGGCGTGCGGCGCCCGACACCCGCCTGCTGCTGCTGCTCCGCGATCCGGTGACCCGATTCCACTCCGGACTGGCACACGCCGCACGGAACGGTGCGCAGATCGACAGCGTCATGGTCAGCGACGCCCTGCAGCGCGGCTTCTACGCCACCGCCCTCGACGCCTGGCTCCACCACTTCGATCGGGAACAGCTTCTCATCCTCCAGTACGAACAGTGCGCAGCGGATCCGGCGGCTCTGTTGCGCACCACGTTCACATTCCTGGGCTTGCCCGAGACCGCACCTCCACCTGCGCAGCGGTCCGGTGCGGACCAGCTCGACGGCGCGGCGGTCGACGACGATGTCGACCGCCGCCTGGTTGCGATCTACGAGCAGGACGTCCAGCAGCTGGCCGACTCGGAGCCGTCCATCGACCTCACCCTGTGGCCCCACTTCGCCCATCTGGCCGGCAGGTCATCGATCACCTGAGGACCCGTACTCCCCCACCCTGCGGACGTAGTCCGGGTGCTGCCCGAGCCGGCCCCGTGCCCCGTCCCAGAGGCCGTGCACGATGGCCGACCGCTCGTCCCGGCTGCGGGCGCGCTGGAGGTGGCGGGCGGAGTAGGCAAGATGCCAGGCGTACCACGACGGCCGGCCGTGACGCCGGGCGAGCGCAACCGAGTTCCTGGCGTGGTAATACGCCCGCCACGCCTCGTCGGCATCGTTCGGGCGGGCCGCAACGAAAGCCGAGTCGCGTCCGGCCGAAGTCTGCTGATCGGACACGGCACGCGCGGCCCGGTCGTCCATCAGGACGCCGAAGCCGGCCTCCCGTACCCGGCAGAAGAAATCGAAGTCCTCGAGGCCGAAGAACCACTCCTCGTCGGGCAACACCCCGGTGTCGTGCACCCGCCGCGCCACCAGCGTCGCCCCCCAGCTCGCCACGTCCACCGGGGTGAACCCGTCGGCGACGCCCTCGGCCGGGACCACGTTCTCGGTATGGGCGCCCCGACCCACGAACCGGCGGCCGTAGGCCACCACCGCGCCGAGGGGTGGTCGGGCGGGGGCCATCCGACCAATCCGGTCGACCAGGTCGACGATTCGCGGCGTCGGGAGGGCGAACAGCCCCACATCGTCCTCGCACAGATAGACCCATTCCGTCGCCGGGTCGGCGAACGCCTCCTCCATGCCGACCCGGAACCCGCCGGCCGGGCCCAGATTGCGGGGCAGTCGCACCATGCGCACCCGCTCCTCGAGCCCCGCATCGTCGAGGCCACCCTCACCGTTGACCACGACCACCACCCGGTCCTCCGGGAGCCCCTCGACCTCGAGGAGCGATCGGACGACGTCACCGGCCAGCCGCGGCCGCATGTGGGTGAGCACAACGGCCGCCACACCGCCGAGTGGCTCGGGTGGCCGGCCCGGAGGCCTGGTCATGCTGCGCTCACGGCTATAGGCTACCAACGCGCCGAGCTGGTCTGGCTTGCGACCCGCCCGTTCGGTTACGCGCTCGGGCGGCGTAGCCGGGCAGAGCGGATAGGACGACGTGGGGAGCGATGGTGTCGGAACCGGCTCGGGATCGACGCCGCGGGTGAGGCGGGGGCCGCGGTGATCAGCGCGATTCTGCCGGTCCGCGACGGCGGACCCTGGCTTGCGGACCAGCTCACCGCCCTTGCCTCCCAGGACTGCGCAGAACCCTGGGAGGTGGTGATCGCCGACAACGGGTCGAGCGACGGCAGCGAGGAGCTGGCCCGACGGTGGGCCGAGGAGCACCCTGGGTTCCACTTCGTAGACGCATCGGTCCGGCAGGGACCGTCAGCGGCCCGCAATGCAGGGGCTGCGGCCGCCTCGGGAGACCTGCTCGCCTTCTGCGACGCCGACGACGTGGTGCAACGCGGTTGGCTGGCGGGGTGTGTCGCCGCCCTCGGCGACGCCGACGTGGTGGCCGGCCACCTCGACCTCTGGTCGCTCAACGGCGGGCCGCCCGCTCCGCCCCAACCCGCGGCCACCCGGCAGCTCGGGTTCCTCCCGGCCGCCCTCGGAGCAAACCTGGCCGTCCGGCGCTCCGCATTCGATGCGGTGGGGGGATTCTCGGAGGAACTGGTCACCGGGGAGGACATCGACCTCTCCTGGCGGCTCCAGCTGGCCGGCTTCCGGTTCGCTCCCGCCCCGGGGGCGGTGGTCGCCAAGCGGGAGCGCTCGCGGGTCGGTCTGGTCTTTCGCCAGGCGCGCACCTACGGGAGATGCGGGCCTGCGCTCTTCCGCCGGTACCAGTCCGAGGGCGCCCGGCGCGACCTGGCCGGCGCGCTCCGGGCCTGGATCTGGCTCGTGGTGGCGCTCCCGACCCTGGTCCGGCCGAGGCGGCGCGCCGCCTGGGCACGCACCGCAGCGGTCAGGCTGGGGCGGCTCGAGGGCTCGGTCGCCGAGCGGGTCTTCTTCCCGTGACCCGGCCCACCGACCCACTCAGTCGATGGACCAGTCGGCCCCCACGTAGATCGGTGAGAGCCCCATCACCCCCTGTGGGGTCTTGACCCGGTCCGGACCGAAGGTGTCGAAGGTCACGACCGGTTGCCATGGCAGCAACGGATCCCGCTTGCCTCGCGGGTAGCCGGTGATTGCGGTCCACACCGCGTACTGCCCCCTCGGCAGCGGGAGGTACCGGAGGCGGCAGCGGATCTCGAAGTCCCCCTGAGGTACGAACCCGTTGTACTCGACGATGAACATCGGGAATGCGGTCCCTTGCGAGATGCCCACGTAGAAATCGGCCTGAGCCGCCTCGGGCGAGCGCAGGGCAAAGCAGATGTCGACCGGCTCCCCCGATCGCAGGGCTCCCCCGTCAGCAGCCTCGACCTCCACCTTCAGCACGTCGACGACTCCCTGATTGCCGGTGATCGAGGCGGCGTTCTCCTTGAGCGAGGCCCGGTAGAGGGCCAGCACCTCCTTGGTCGGCCCGGCGGCGCGGACTTCCGCATTGGCCAACCAGACGGCCCGGTCGCAGGAGGCCTCGACCGAGGCGAGGTCATGGGAGACGTAGAGCAGGGTGGTGCCGCGCTGGACGATCTCACCGATCCGATTGAGGCACTTCTGCTGGAAGTTGGCGTCCCCGACCGAGAGGACCTCGTCGACCAGCAGGATGTCCGGCTCGAGGAAGGCGGCAATGGCGAAGCCGAGACGCACCTGCATCCCCGACGAGTAGAACTTGACCGCTCGGTCTATGGCGTCACCAACCCCGGCGAACTCGACGATGTCGTCGAACTCCTGACGGATCTTCTCCCGGCCCATCCCGAGGACGGTCCCGTAGAGGAAGACGTTCTCGCGCCCGCTCAGCTCGGGATGGAGACCACTGGTCACGCTGAGCAGTGCGCCGATGCGCCCGCGGACGTCGCAAATTCCGGCGGTCTGGTAGGTCACCTGGCTCAGGATCTTGAGCATGGTCGTCTTGCCCGATCCGTTGATCCCGATGAGGGCCAGGCTCCCTCCGGGCTCGACCGTGAAGTTGATGTCCTTCAGGACCCAGCGCCACTGCTTCTCTTGACGGCCTTCTTTGAACCGGCGCCGCAGCTTGACCAGGTGCTCGGTCATCTGCGGCTGGACGGGGTCGGCGAGGAACTTCTTCCAGACCTGCTCGACGCGGATGGAGCCGTCAGGCAATGTCAGCAAAGCTCACCTCGAACTTCTTGAAGATGATGTAGCCGAACACGAAATAGAGCACCGACCCGACGGCCGCCGCCAGCAATGGGGCGAACGCGGGATTCCCGCCGACGAGCATGGTCTGGCGGATCGAGTTGATGACCGGACCGATTGGGTTGAAGAAGCCGTAGATGACCTGAAGGTTGACAGTGAGCCCGCCCACCGCTTGCCCGTGCACGAGGTGGGCCTGGGTCACGTGGTACTGGGAGGGGATCTTGCTGAACGGCCAGATCACCGGAGTCAGGAAGATCCCGAGCGAGATCACGATCGGGATCAGTTGGCTCAGGTCACGGAACTGGACGATCAGGCTGGCGGCGCCGAGCGTGACCCCGGCAGTGAAGAGGATCTCGATGACGATGCACAAGGGCACCCACACGGTGGTCGGCTTGGGCAGTTGACCGAAGATGAGGAACAGGAGGGCCAGCGGGATCCACGAGAGCACGGTGTTGAGGGCGTTGACCATCATGGTCTCGATGGGGAAGCACTCTCGAGGGAACTGGGTCTTGGAGAGCAGCGCCTTGTTGGTCAACAGCGCGTTCCCCCCTTGGCCGAGGGAGCTGGCGAAGTAGCTCCAGCAGAGCACGCCGACGAAGGCGTAGAGGGCGAAAGGGGTGCTGCCGGGTGTGTAGCCCTTCACCCGCGAGAAGACGATGATGAGGACGAGCAGGGTGGCGACCGGGTTCACGATCGCCCAGAGAACGCCGAGGGTGGCCTGCTTGTACTGGACCCGGAAGTCGCGCTCGGCCAGCGTGAAGACGATCTCCCGGTGCGCCCACACCGCCCGGGCTCCATCCGCCAGGGTGGTCGTGTGCCTGTAGAGGATCCCGTCCGGAGGTTCGTCGGGGATGGCGGAGAGATCGGCGATGTAGAGGGAGTCCGGATGGTCCGGCTGGGCGGTTCGTCCGTCCTCGACCACCCGCTCGGCCGCGCCCTCCGGAACGGGCGCGTCCGCGTCTTCCGGTGCAGACTCAGCCGTCACTGATGAATCCCCTCTCTGGCCATACGAACCGGCCAGTCGCTGCACATCCCTGCGAACCATCGTAGTCCAGGGAACGAGCGGCCCGGAAGTGGATCGCGCCTGGTAGGAGTGGGCGCTAGCATCACCGGATGCACGGATCGGGGGCAGGCACGGATGTCTGCGAGGTCGCCCCGGTGTGCCGGATCCGGGGGCTGGTGGCGCTGCACCGATGGTCCAAAGAGTGGGCAGGGCGATGATCACGGTCAGGCCTCCGGACATCGTGGCTCTCGTCCTCACCCACAACGCGCCACACGCGCTCGCCCGGTGCCTCGCCGCGATCGCCGCCCAGACCACGCGTCCTGCGGAGATCGTGGTGGTCGACAACGCGAGCGATCCCCCCGTCCAATCCGAGTTGCTCGACGCAGGCGGTGTCCCGCTGCGGATCATCCGCTCCGACGTCAACCTCGGACCGGCGGGGGGTTGGGCAATCGCACTGCGTGACTTCCTCGCGAGCGATGCAACTCACGCGTGGGTCATGGATGACGACATCGTCCCCGAGTCCACGTGCCTGGCCGTCCTCTGGTCCGCGGTGGCAAGGCGCCCGGACAAGCCCTTCGTCGTTCCGATCTCGATCCAACCCGACGGGGAAGTCGGTCGATGGGGGTCATGGTGCGGATTCCTCATCGGCCACGACATAGTGGAATCGGTGGGTCTGCCGAGGGCGGAGTTCTTCTGGTGGGCCGAGGACACCGAGTACTGCCACTGGAGGATCCCCCAGGCGGGATACCCGCTGCGATTCGTCGAGGAGGCTGTCGTGCACCACGACGCCATCCGTCAACGCAGCGACCGGCCCCCGTGGAAGTACTACTACGAGTCCCGCAACATGCTGTACCTGCATTGGCATGTCATGCACAGGGTGGGGTGGCTGCCGAGAAACTTCAGCCGGCTGCTCGGCAAGGCGCTCCTCCGGCAGAAAACCGATCGGCTCCGCTGCCTCGTGGCCATGGGCCGGGGGCTGTTCGACGGTGCATTCGGACGCCTGGGCATCCGGTACCCCGTCGTGGCGCTGCGCGAACGCGATGCCGGCGTGATCCCCCCTGCGTCACCCGGGGAACCGCATCTGCTCTGAGCGGGACGCGTCGCCCACTGGCCGCTGGGGCTACCATCACCGGGTGCACGAATCGGGGGCTGCCGCGGACGTGTGCAACGCCGCCCCGGGACGTCGGGTCCGAGTGCTGGTGGCCATCAAGTGTCTGGGATTCGGGGGGGCCGAGCGCCTGGTCGTCGACATGGTAACCAACGGCGACGCCAGCGCGTTCGCCTACGAGGTGGCCTACCTGCTCGAGCGCGAGGACGCGCTGGTTCCCGCCCTCACCGCCAGGGGGACTCCCGTGCACTCGCTCGGCGCCCGGGGGAATGCGGACCTGCGCTGGATGGCCCGCCTGCGATCGCTGTTGCTGACCGGCCGCTTCGATGTCGTGCACTTCCACCTCCCCTACACCGCGGCACTCGGACGGCTGGTGGTTGCCAGCCTGCCCAGGGCGGTGCGGCCGCCGGTCGTCTACACAGAGCACAGCCTCTGGAACCGGATGGCCGTCCTGATCAAGGTTGTCAACCGGGCCGGCATCGGACTCGACCGGTCGCTGCTGGTCGTCTCCCAGGCGGCGCACGATGCGCTCCCCGACGCGCTCAAGGACCGCGCCCGGGTGATCGTGCTCGGCGTCGACCTGTCGCGTTCGGACGCGTTGGCCGCACGGCGGGACGAGATCCGCGCCGAGGTGCGCGGCGAGCTCGGGGTTCCCGAGGGCGACACCCTTGTCCTGACCGTCGCCAACCTCCGACCCGAGAAAGGTTACGACGTCCTCCTCGAGGCGGCCCGACTGGTGGACGGTCACCACCTGCCGATCCGGTTCGCCGCCGTCGGCCGCGGACCGCTCGAAGGCGAGCTGCGCGAGCGGCACCGCGCCCTCGGGCTCGAACAGCGGTTCACGTTCCTCGGCCAGCGCGACGACGTCCTCCGTCTGCTGGTCGGGTCCGATGTGTTCGTCCTCGCCTCGCGCCAGGAGGGGCTCCCGGTGGTCCTGATGGAGGCGACCAGTGTCGGCATGCCCATCGTCGCCACCGCGGTCGGCGGGGTGCCACAGGTGCTCACCGACGGCACCGACGGACTGGTGGTCCCCCCCGGGGACCCGGTCGCCCTCGCCGCGGCGACCGAGCGGCTGGCCGCCGATCCCGGCCTGCGCGAGCGGCTCGGACGTGGCGCCCGCGAGCGGAGCGCGATGTTCGACGTGGCCGCGGCCTGCCGGCAGATGGAGGAGATCTACCGTCGCCTGGCCGGGGTCCCGCGATGACCGACAGCCTGTCCGGCCGGAGGCTGGTCCACCTCACCACCACGGACATGAGCCTGGCGCTGCTCCTCGGCCCGCAGCTCCGCGCCTTCGCCGAGCGCGGGATGGAAGTCATCGGGGTCTCGGCCCCCGGGGACTACGTCGGCCAGCTCGCCGACTGGGGCATCGTCCACGTCCCTCTCGAGCACGCCACGCGGGCGGTCTCACTCCGCCACGATGTCCAGGCCCTGCCCGAACTGACCCGACTGTTCCGCCGCCTCCGGCCGGACATCGTGCACACCCACAATCCGAAGCCGGGCGTCTACGGCCGCCTGGCCGCCCGGGCGGCCGGGGTGCCGGGCATCGTCAACACCGTCCACGGGCTCTACGCGGCCCCCGAGGACCCGCTCGCGCGCAAGGCCTTCGTCTATGCGCTCGAGCGGACGGCTTCCGCCTGTTCGCGCGTGGAGCTGGTCCAGAACTCAGAAGACCTGGCCACCCTCCGTCGCCTCGGCGTGCCGGCGGCCAAGCTGGTCCTCCTGGGCAACGGGGTTGACCTCTCGCGCTTCCGCCCCGCCAGCTCGCCGGCAGAGGTCGCCCGGGCCCGTGGGGCGCTCGGGGTCACCTCCGAGGCGGTGGTGGCCGGCACCGTCGGTCGTCTGGTCTGGCAGAAGGGGTTCCGTGAGCTGTTCGCGGCAGCCGACCACATGCGGAAAATCCGCCCCGAAGTGGTGTTCGTCGTGGTGGGACCCCAGGACCCGGCCAAGGGTGACGCGCTCGACGCCAACGCACTCTCGGCGGCCGCCGCGCTCGGGAACGTCCGACTGCTCGGCCACCGGGACGACGTCGAGGAGCTCTACCCCGGCTTCGACCTCTTCGTGCTCCCCTCGTATCGGGAGGGCTTCCCCCGCTCGGCCATGGAGGCCGCAGCGAGCGGCGTACCTGTTGTGGCCACTGACATCCGCGGTTGCCGTGAGGTGGTCGACCACGGCGTGAACGGGGTGCTCGTCCCGGTCCGCGATGCCGAAGCGCTCACCGTGGCAGTGGCCGAACTGGCCGCCGACCCCGCCCGGCGCCGTGCACTCGGCACAGCGGCTCGGGCCAAGGCCGAGGGGGCGTTCGACGACCGAGCGGTCATCGAGACCACGCTGGCAGCCTACGCACGGCTCCCCGCACCGCGCCCGGGATGGGCGGACCGACGGTGCCCCCTGCCCGGGTCGGGGCTCACCTCGCGGTGACCAGCCTGGTCCTCTTCCGCAACCAGTGGATTCCCCGCTACGCAGGGGCCGTAGAACTCGGGCGCTCGCTCTCTTTGCGGGACGTGGTGGCGACCGTCGACGGCAGGGTCAGATCGGGCCCACGGCCGGAGGCGGCGGGCCCAGGGCGGCCACATCCTTCCCGTGACCCGGCCCACCGACCCACTCAGTCGATGGACCAGTCGGCCCCCACGTAGATCGGTGAGAGCCCCATCACCCCCTGTGGGGTCTTGACCCGGTCCGGACCGAAGGTGTCGAAGGTCACGACCGGTTGCCATGGCAGCAACGGATCCCGCTTGCCTCGCGGGTAGCCGGTGATTGCGGTCCACACCGCGTACTGCCCCCTCGGCAGCGGGAGGTACCGGAGGCGGCAGCGGATCTCGAAGTCCCCCTGAGGTACGAACCCGTTGTACTCGACGATGAACATCGGGAATGCGGTCCCTTGCGAGATGCCCACGTAGAAATCGGCCTGAGCCGCCTCGGGCGAGCGCAGGGCAAAGCAGATGTCGACCGGCTCCCCCGATCGCAGGGCTCCCCCGTCAGCAGCCTCGACCTCCACCTTCAGCACGTCGACGACTCCCTGATTGCCGGTGATCGAGGCGGCGTTCTCCTTGAGCGAGGCCCGGTAGAGGGCCAGCACCTCCTTGGTCGGCCCGGCGGCGCGGACTTCCGCATTGGCCAACCAGACGGCCCGGTCGCAGGAGGCCTCGACCGAGGCGAGGTCATGGGAGACGTAGAGCAGGGTGGTGCCGCGCTGGACGATCTCACCGATCCGATTGAGGCACTTCTGCTGGAAGTTGGCGTCCCCGACCGAGAGGACCTCGTCGACCAGCAGGATGTCCGGCTCGAGGAAGGCGGCAATGGCGAAGCCGAGACGCACCTGCATCCCCGACGAGTAGAACTTGACCGCTCGGTCTATGGCGTCACCAACCCCGGCGAACTCGACGATGTCGTCGAACTCCTGACGGATCTTCTCCCGGCCCATCCCGAGGACGGTCCCGTAGAGGAAGACGTTCTCGCGCCCGCTCAGCTCGGGATGGAGACCACTGGTCACGCTGAGCAGTGCGCCGATGCGCCCGCGGACGTCGCAAATTCCGGCGGTCTGGTAGGTCACCTGGCTCAGGATCTTGAGCATGGTCGTCTTGCCCGATCCGTTGATCCCGATGAGGGCCAGGCTCCCTCCGGGCTCGACCGTGAAGTTGATGTCCTTCAGGACCCAGCGCCACTGCTTCTCTTGACGGCCTTCTTTGAACCGGCGCCGCAGCTTGACCAGGTGCTCGGTCATCTGCGGCTGGACGGGGTCGGCGAGGAACTTCTTCCAGACCTGCTCGACGCGGATGGAGCCGTCAGGCAATGTCAGCAAAGCTCACCTCGAACTTCTTGAAGATGATGTAGCCGAACACGAAATAGAGCACCGACCCGACGGCCGCCGCCAGCAATGGGGCGAACGCGGGATTCCCGCCGACGAGCATGGTCTGGCGGATCGAGTTGATGACCGGACCGATTGGGTTGAAGAAGCCGTAGATGACCTGAAGGTTGACAGTGAGCCCGCCCACCGCTTGCCCGTGCACGAGGTGGGCCTGGGTCACGTGGTACTGGGAGGGGATCTTGCTGAACGGCCAGATCACCGGAGTCAGGAAGATCCCGAGCGAGATCACGATCGGGATCAGTTGGCTCAGGTCACGGAACTGGACGATCAGGCTGGCGGCGCCGAGCGTGACCCCGGCAGTGAAGAGGATCTCGATGACGATGCACAAGGGCACCCACACGGTGGTCGGCTTGGGCAGTTGACCGAAGATGAGGAACAGGAGGGCCAGCGGGATCCACGAGAGCACGGTGTTGAGGGCGTTGACCATCATGGTCTCGATGGGGAAGCACTCTCGAGGGAACTGGGTCTTGGAGAGCAGCGCCTTGTTGGTCAACAGCGCGTTCCCCCCTTGGCCGAGGGAGCTGGCGAAGTAGCTCCAGCAGAGCACGCCGACGAAGGCGTAGAGGGCGAAAGGGGTGCTGCCGGGTGTGTAGCCCTTCACCCGCGAGAAGACGATGATGAGGACGAGCAGGGTGGCGACCGGGTTCACGATCGCCCAGAGAACGCCGAGGGTGGCCTGCTTGTACTGGACCCGGAAGTCGCGCTCGGCCAGCGTGAAGACGATCTCCCGGTGCGCCCACACCGCCCGGGCTCCATCCGCCAGGGTGGTCGTGTGCCTGTAGAGGATCCCGTCCGGAGGTTCGTCGGGGATGGCGGAGAGATCGGCGATGTAGAGGGAGTCCGGATGGTCCGGCTGGGCGGTTCGTCCGTCCTCGACCACCCGCTCGGCCGCGCCCTCCGGAACGGGCGCGTCCGCGTCTTCCGGTGCAGACTCAGCCGTCACTGATGAATCCCCTCTCTGGCCATACGAACCGGCCAGTCGCTGCACATCCCTGCGAACCATCGTAGTCCAGGGAACGAGCGGCCCGGAAGTGGATCGCGCCTGGTAGGAGTGGGCGCTAGCATCACCGGATGCACGGATCGGGGGCAGGCACGGATGTCTGCGAGGTCGCCCCGGTGTGCCGGATCCGGGGGCTGGTGGCGCTCGCATGCCTGGGCGTCGGAGTGCCGAGCATGGCGGCAGACATGGTGGCCGACGAGCCCACCGGCGCGTCGGCTACGGGGCGGCCTACCGCTCGAGGCCCAGGACAGCGCCGGCTCCCACCGAGGACCACTACCTGGGCTTCGACCTCTTCGCGCTCCCGCCCGCCGCGACCCGTTGGGCCACCTCGGCCACCCTGGCCTCGACGAGGTCCTCGGTGAACCGCTCTTCGTAGAGTGCCTGGGCGGAAGCGACCACCCGCCCACGCAGCCGGCTGTCGGCCAGCAGGCGAGCGCAGGCTGCAGCCAACTCACGGGCCGTGTCGCCGAGGAGGAGGTGCACCCCGTCCTCGACGCCGAGCCCCTCGGCCCCGAGCGTCGTCGAAACCACCGGAATGCGGTGGGCGAAGGCTTCGAGAATCTTGATCCGGGTCCCGCTGCCGAAGCGGATCGGCACGACCACCAGATCGGCCCGGGCCAGCTCGTCGCCCATGTCGGCGACCCGTCCGACGACTGATACCGACGGAGGATTGTCGAGCCGTTCGAGGGACGGCGTGCTCGTACCGACCAGACGAATGCGCACGTCGGGCACCCAGCGGCGCAGTTCCGGGGCCACCTCGTCGACGAGGAACCGGGAAGCCTCTGCGTTGGGCGGGTAGCGGAGGGTGCCCTGGAAGAGCACGGTCGGTGGCGCGGCGACGTCTTCCGGGCCGAGCGGGGCACCCACCAGGCAGAACGCATTCGGAACCACCTCGACCCGGGCCATCCCGCCGGTCACCGCCCGCTCGGCATCCAGCGCGCTGCACACCACCGTGGCGGCGCAACCGGCCGACGCCCGTGCCTGGAGCCGCGCCCACCGCCGGATCTCCTCTGCGGAGAGGGCGCGTGCTGCACGGATCCGCAGGCGACTCCCGACCCCCCTGGCCGAGGGGCGTGGCACGGCCAGCCGAGCCGCGATCTTGTGGTCTTCGAGATCGTCCACGTCGAGCACGGCCGGCAGGGCGGGAGCGACGTCCCATCCGCCCAACAGCGCCCACGATCGAACCCTGAAGTACCAGATCAGGTCATAACTCCCCGAGGCGAACCGAGCGAGAGCTCGGGTGACCGGCCCGGTGACCGCCGCGCGGTCGCGGAACGAGAGCTCTATCGGGGTGGCCGTCCGGGCGAGGGCCGCGAGCAGCCCGATGCCGCTGGCCGCCCGGGCGTCGTAGGGGACCACGGCCACCCGATCGAGACCGGGCACCTCGTCGGGGGGAGCGATGTCCTCGCGGGTCCGCGGGACGACCGAGAAAAGGTCCGCCGTCCCGCACCGGGCAAGCCCGCGCAAGACTGTCTGCAGCCGCATCCGCGAACCACTGTTGACCGGCCACGGGTACTCGCTGGCGATCACCAAACTTCTCATCCACGCCCCATTTGTCGAGACACCTGCCGGAGCCCGCGGCGGACGGCCACTCGCCGCCGGTCCCCGTCGGGGACGCGCGTCCAGATGGTAGCGCTGGCGCCGCTGCTAGCCTTGTTCCGCCGCCGCCAGCGCGGTCAGGGAGTCGCGGCAATGACGGAGCAGTGGCAATCAGCAGACGAACCCCTCGTCCTGCACGTGATCCCGAACCCGGTGGCACGCGGCGCCCAGCGTGAGGCCCGTGCCATCGCCGATCAGCTCGACGAAGCCGGGGTCCGTGCCCACCGCGTGCTCACCCTGTTCGACGGGCCACCCGGAGTGCGCGTCGATTACTCGCTCGGGTGCGCGGCAGATCCCGCGGCCGGGGGCTACCACCCCTTCGTCATCCCCAAACTCCGCGCCGCCCTCGAAAGGGCCGACCCTGAGGTGGTCGTCGCCCATGGGGGCGACCCGCTCAAGTACGTGGTCCCGGCCATGCTCGGCCGGCGGCGGCCCCTCGTCTACTACGCGATCGGGACCTACGCGGGTGCCCGGGACCGGCGCCTGCAGGTCCGCCTCTGGCGGACGCTCGCCGCCCGGGTCGACGCGGTCGCGGCCGAGGGGCCGGAGACCGCGCTCGACTGCACCGATCTGCTCGGTGTGCCGGCGGAGCGGGTCACCATGGTCCCCAATGGACGGGATCCGTCCGTGTTCGCCCCTGGCCCGGCGGGTGCCCGACGGGCCAGGCTCACGATCGCCTTCGTCGGTGCCTTGACCGCGGGGAAACGCCCCGACCGGTTCCTCGAGGTGGTTGCCGCGCTGCGGGCCGGCGGGCGGGACTGCAACGCCGTCCTGGTCGGTGAGGGCCCCCTGCGGCCGCACCTCGCAGGGCCCGCCGCAGCCGCGGGGGTCGAGCTCCTCGGCTCCCGATCCGACATCCCCGACCTGCTCCGGAGGACAGACGTTCTCATCTTCCCGAGCCGCCCAGCTGGTGAGGGCCTGCCCGGGGTGCTGATCGAGGCCGGACTGTGCGAAGTCCCGGTCGTGGCCACCGACGTCCCCGGGGTGCGCACCATCGTGGAGCACGGCACGACCGGGGTGGTGGTGGGCGAGGACGATCTCCCCGGGATGGTGTCGGCTGCCGGGCGGCTGCTCGACGAGGCTGCCCTGCGAGAGGCCATGGGGCAGGCAGCCAGGATCCGTTGCGAGAAGCTGTTCAGCCTTGAGGCCGTGGGCAGCGCCTGGCTCGACATGCTCGGTCCATTACTCCCCGGGGGACCCCACCGTCGCAGCGCCTGACTGCGGAAGGGAGGGTTCGCTGTCCGGCGAGGTTCCCGCACCGGACGGACCGCCGACAGGAGACGACGGGCGGTCCCGAGGTCTCGGCCGGAAGTACCCCGCAGCCCGCAGCCGTCTGCGGTCGCGCCGGCGGTACTCCCACTCGTAGCGGGGCCGCAGCCCCTTGGGGGTACGCGGGATACACAGCAGCACCAGGAGGTAGGGGAAGAGCAGGGTGCGCTCGCGGGTGATGAGCCCGAGGTTACCGAGGGCGGCGAACGCGTAGAAGAACAGAAGCGAGAAGACGAGACACAGCATCACGTAGGACCTTGCGAAGGCCGCTCGAGGGACCATGCGCAACTGACGGAGACTCGCAAGGAAGAGGCAGAGGACGAACGAGTTCTCGGCGGCAGCGATGAGCTCCCCGGTGCCGTGGAAGTTGATCGGCAGCGGGTTGAACAGGACCTCGTAGACATCACGCGGATAGGTGAGCGGACTGCTGGAGTAGGGGATGCCGCTGCTGCCGAAGCCCGCGCCGGTACCGCTGTTGTTCTTCGCTGTCTGGGTCAACGAGAGGGAGCCGCTCGACGAGTGCAGGTAGTGGAACGTCAGGTAGATCGAGGTGCCGAGGAGGGCTCCGAAGAACAGTGTGCGCGCCACCCGCCGGGTGCCATCACGCGCCCGGGGGCCGGTGGCGGGCGCGACCATCATCGCCACCGTGAACCCGGCCATCGCCACGAGCAGCTCGTTGGGTCGGATGAGCACGCCGATGGCACACCCCAGGATCACCAGGGTGATCCCGCCCCGCCGACGGGCGAGGACCTTGGCTGCGCCGTAGGTGGCCACGCCCAAGGAGAGCAACATGATCGCCTCCTTGCTGACGTCGGCCGTCCAGAAGATGATCGACGGCAGGAAGAAGATCAGGTAGGCGTACCGGCGAGACCCGACCCCACCGAAGGTCAGGCTGAAGGCCCGGAAGAACAGAACCGTGCCGAGCCAGGACAACCAGGCGAAGACGAAGAAGGCGCCGATCTGGTTGATCCCGAACAGGGCGAAGACGATGCCCGAGGCGATGGAGACCGAACCGTTGGAGACGATCCCGCCGATGCTGCCCGGCACGATGTGAAAGTCGAAGTGGCGGAAATTGGGGGCCAGGATCGCACCGCGGTTGACGTAGCGGTTCCAGTCGGCGATCCCCTGGTAGAAGTGGTCGACCACGAAGATCTGTGCGGGCGCGGACAACAGGTGGAGCGCCAGGCTGATGGTCATGATCCGCACAAGCCACGGCTTGCCCTCCGCAGCG
This sequence comes from uncultured Acidimicrobiaceae bacterium, assembly GCA_963753905.1. GTDB lineage: Bacteria > Actinomycetota > Acidimicrobiia > Acidimicrobiales > RAAP-2 > Bog-756. The sequence goes on from CAVWDZ010000001.1 coordinate 2,235,925, forward strand.
GCCACCTTGACGATGATCGGATGCCCCGCGGCGAACAGCAGAAAGGCGACGACGAGCGCCGCGAATGGGTTGGAGTGGAGTAGCGCGCCGATCATGGTCATGGGGACCGGCGCCTCCGGCCCTCAGGCCCGGGTCGCCTCGGGAATTGCGCTCACGGCGGGCCCGGACGTGATACTCGCCACCGCACCGGGGAGGGCGACGGTCTGACGGATGTCCTTCTTGTCCAGGCGCACCTGGGTGAGCACCACTCCGAGGACGGGCGCCCCGATCCGCCGGAGGAGGTCTCCTGTACGGCGTGCGTGGGAGACAGTGGTCGCCCCGCACTCGCTCACGATCAGCACGACATCGACTGCGTGCACGAGCGCCTCGCCGTGGTGGACCGCGAGCAACGGTGGGACCTCGATGATCACCGCGTCAGCGATCTCGCGTGCCGCCTGCATGATGACCGGGGCAGCCGTGACCAACTGCCCGCTGTTGGCCACGAACGGGCGCAGGGAGAGCCGGGCCACGTTCGGTACCCGGGACGGCTGCAGCTCCGCCTGCAGCTCGGCCGCGCCGACGTGTGGCGGAGCTCCGAGGGCGCGCGCCCCGCGGTGCCCCGAGTCGATGTCGGCGGTGCTGATCACGATCACCCGCTGGCCGGCCTCACCGAATGCCGCCCCGAGGTTGGCTGCCACGACAGCACGGGTGTCCTCGGTGCCAGGCGAGACCACCAACACAACCTGGCGGGAGCCGGGCTCGGGCATCCGGTACGGCTCCCGCGCCGGCGCCGCCCACCCTCCCGCCTCGGCGAACGGGTCCGTGTTCGGAACCGAATCGGCCATGGCCTCGAAGAGGACCGACATGCGGAGCATGCGAAAGGCCTCCGCGGAGGACGAGGCAGGGTCTTCCGCCACCTGCAGCACGGCACCCCTCGCCTCCCCACCCACACGTGGCGGCATCGGGATCTCGGCCACCACCGGGTAGTGGAAGGCCGCCTCGGCCGCAGCCGACGTGCGCACGGTCCGGTCGAGGAACTCGCGGAGCACCACGATCAGCACCGCCAGGATGACCCCACCGAGCACGCCGGCAAGGCCGCGCACCTTCTTGCTGGCGAGCTTCGAGGCCTTGTGGACGGAGACGAGCTTGCGAGTGGTGTGCTTCCCGGCGGGCCGGATCACGGTGAACCCGCTCTTGCCGCTCGGCAACACTTTCTTGCCGATCTTGGCCTGCTGTTTCTGAGCCAGGGCGAAGGCGTTGTCGACCGACTTCTCGACGGCGGCCACGTAGTCGTCGACCAGGAGGATCGCCTTCTTCGAGGACTTGCCCGCGGCCTCGAAGAGCACGACTCCGCCGGACTTGGTCGACGTCGACTTGGATGCCTTTGGTTTTTTCACGTTCGCCTGGCCGAGGGTCGTCGGGAACGCCTTCATGTGGGGTAGGAGCCCCGTGGTCTCCTTGGAGAGCCCGGCTGCCTCGATGGCCGAGAGCTTCACGTTCTGCTTGGCCGCCCAGAACTGGATGTTGGTCGCGGACACCGCCGGCTTCCCGAAGCCGGTGGTGGACTCCGCCCCCGCCACGGCGCTGGCCAGCCACGGATAGGGCTTGACCTTGACCTTTGGAGTGGAGGTCGGGAGGAGGACGGCCACGAGCCCACCGATCACGGCCAGGGCCAGCATGAGGCGCCAACTGCGGCGGACCGCCTTGATCACCTGTTTCGCGTCGATCATGCCCCAGTCCCGTCTCCAACCTCGAACCCACGATTGTACTCGATCGAATTGCCCAATTGACCAGCGTGGCCGATAAATTTCTCCGAGACCAGGCGGCCCTGGCCGCGGCTCCTGCAGGCCGGCGGTCCGACGCGTTCCATGTCATCGTGATCCGACGGGCAACCCCCACAATTGGGGATGCCGAAAGCAACCGGACAGGATAGTGTCTTCACTGTCGGACCAAGGGCAGCGATCGTCGTAGAGGAAGGTTTCGCCGGGTGAGCGCGGGGCGCATCCCGGCGACGTGGGAACTGACCGGAAACGTGACTGTTGGGCACCTCCCGTGCCCCTCTGGTCACGGTTGAGGCGATGGATGAAGTAGGGGGCGCAGTGGATGCATCGGCATCAAAGGGAGATCCCGTGTCGGAACCGGTAGACCGCGGAGAACCGGTGGACCGCGGACCCGGCCTGTCCTCGGGCACCGAGATGCACCAGGTGGCGATGTTCGCCAGCCGGGTGCGGGCAAGCATCGTGTTCGTCCTCCTCGACGCGGTCTGCGTGGTCGCCGGCTACGGCCTCGCCGAGGTGGCCTACTTCCGGGACAAGGCCCCGGCCCACTACTGGCAGCACTTCCTGTTGTTCCTCCTCGTCGCCATCGTGGTCACCCTCACCTCCAACCGGCTGTTCGGTCTCTACGGTCGGATGTGGCGGCACGCAGGCGCCGACGAGGCGCGCCAGCTGCTGCTGTCCGCCGCGGTCGCCCTCTGCGTGCTGATCGCCTTCTACCCGCTCGGGAGGTCGCTCGGCATCCTGCTCGTCCCGCCGATCGTCGTGGGGGTCGGGTGCATGTTCGCGACAGCGGGCATGGGCGTGCTCCGGTTCCACTCCCGGCTGTTCGCCTGGCAACGGGGATCCAAACGCCTGGGCCTCAGGGTGGCGGTCATCGGCAGCCGCGACACCGGTGCCGCCGCCATTCGGGAGATGCTGCGCAGTCCCGGGGCCGGCCTGGTACCGGTCGCGGTCTTCGACGACGACGAGCGGGCCCACGGCCTCTCGCTCCTCGGCGTGCCGGTGGTGGGGTCGATCGCCGACATTCCGCAGTCGTCCAGCCGCTACACGATCCAGCAGGTCCTGCTGGCCATCCCCTCCCCCCCGCCCGAGCTGGTGGAGCGGGCGCTGCGGGCCTCCGAGGCGGCCGGCGTGTCGATGAAGATCCTCCCCGGCGTCCAGGACATGATCAACGAGCCCGCCCACCTGGCCGCACTGCGCCAGGCGCGCGAGCCCCGCATCGAGGACCTGCTCGGCCGGACGCCCGTCCCGACCGACCTCGAGTCCGTGCGCCGGTCGCTCGAGGGCCGTCGGGTCCTGGTCACCGGGGCAGGGGGATCGATCGGGTCCGAGATCTGCCGGCAGGTGGCCGGGCTGCACCCGGCCCAGCTGGTCCTTCTCGACCACGACGAGACCCACCTCCACGACACGGCGGCCACCATCTCCGGACCCTGTGAGCAGGTGCTGGTCGACATCGCCGACCGGGCCGCCGTGCTCGAGGTGTTCGACCGGGTCCGCCCGGAGGTGGTCTTCCACGCAGCCGCGCACAAGCACGTCCCGGTGCTCGAGCAGTACCCGGTCGAGGCCGCACGCACCAACGTGCTCGGGACGCTCAACGTGGTCGACGCGGCAGCGGTGATGGGCACCTCCCGTTTCGTGCAGATCTCGACCGACAAGGCCGTCCGCCCCTCGAGTGTCATGGGAGCGTCGAAGCGGGTCGCAGAACAGGCGGTGCTCGCCCACGCTCCGAAGGGTGCGGCCTACAGCACCGTGCGGTTCGGCAACGTGCTCGGCAGCCGCGGCAGCGTGATCCCCACCTTCGCCCGCCAGATCGCACAGGGCGGACCGGTCACGGTCACCGATCCGCGGATGACCCGGTTCTTCATGAGCGTGGAGGAGGCGGTCCAGCTCGTCCTGCAGGCGGCGGAGCTCTCCCGGGGAGGGGAGATCTTCATGCTGGAGATGGGCGTGCCGGTCAGGATCCTCGACCTCGCCGAGCGGATGATCCGACTCTCGGGCTGTCAGGTGGGCATCGACATCCCCATCGAGATCACCGGCATCCGCCCGGGCGAGAAGCTCGCCGAGGTGCTCAGCACCCCCGACGAGCAGGTCCTCGCGACCAGCCACCCCTACATCAACCGGCTGCTGCCACTCCAGGCCCCACCCGAGATCTTCGCCGCAGAGCTCGAGATGTTGGAGGAGGCGACACTCCGCCGGGACCGGGAGGCCGTGCGGGCGCTCCTGTTCTGCGCGGGCACCGTCCCCGGCGCCGCGATCGGGACCGATCCGATGGTCGAGCCGGCCGCCGGTCCGCACCGCGAGGCCACCTTCGACTGGCCCGAGCTCGACGAGGCGGAGGCCGACCTCGAGCTGCAGGACGCGCTGGCCGCCCACTTCTCGCCGCCGGACTCCGACACGGACCAGGTCTCGGCGTGACGCCCGGCGCGTGGCCGGCGCGGTGAGTCCGGGGGACGCGCCCGGCACCCTGGTCGTCGTCGGGCAGGGCTACGTCGGCCTGCCCCTGGCCCTCCGGGCGGTCGAGGTCGGCTACCGGGTGGTGGGTTTCGACCTCGACGTCGATCGGGTCAAGCGGCTGGCCGACGGCGACTCCTACGTGGAGGACGTGAGCGACGCACGGCTCCGTGCCGCGCTCGCGAGCGGCCGGTACCTCCCGACCGACACCGACGCGCTGATGGGCGACTTCGACGTGGCAGTCATCGACGTGCCCACCCCCCTCGAGGAGGGCAACCCGAACCTGAGCTACGTGGAGGCGGCGGCGGCCACGCTGGCACGCCATCTGCGCTCGGGAGCCCTGGTGATCCTCGAGTCGACCAGCTACCCGGGCACCACCGAGGAGCTGGTCGTCCCCATCCTCGAAGACGGTTCGGGACTGGTGGCCGGTCGAGACTTCTGCGTCGGCTACAGCCCCGAGCGGATCGACCCGGGCAACCAGACCTGGCACCTCGAGAACACCCCGAAGGTGATCTCGGGGATCGACGCCCGCTCGCTCGCCGCCGTCGAGGCGTTCTTCGGTCGTCTGGTGGACCGCACCGTGGCCGTCTCGGGTACCCGGGAGGCGGAGCTCACCAAGCTGCTCGAGAACACCTTCCGTCACGTCAACATCGCCCTGGTCAACGAGCTGGCCATGTTCGCGTCCGACCTGGACATCGACATCTGGGAGGCGATCGACGCCGCCTCGACCAAGCCGTTCGGGTACCTCCGGTTCACCCCGGGACCCGGGGTCGGTGGGCACTGCCTGCCGATCGACCCGAGCTACCTCTCGTGGAAGGTCCGCCGAAGCCTGGGCCAGCCCTTCCGCTTCGTGGAACTGGCCAACGACGTCAACGAGCACATGCCCGACTACGTGGTGCGCCGCCTACTGCTCGCTTTCAACCGGATGGGCCGTGCCCTCAACGGCTCCCGGGTGCTGCTCCTCGGTCTGGCCTACAAGCGCAACACCGGCGACGCACGCGAGGCCCCGGGCGCGGCGATCGCCCGCTCGCTCGCGGCCCTCGGTGCCGAGGTCCGAGTGGCCGACCCCCACCTGAGCGCGGGCTCCCTCGCCTACCCCCTGGTCGAGGTCTCGGCCGCCGAGCTCGACGCCGCCGACGCGGTGGTGATCGTGACCGATCACGACGCCTTCGACTACGACCTGGTCCGGGCGCATGCGGGCTACGTGCTCGACACCCGGAACCGCCTGGACGGACCGACCGTCGAACGGCTCTAGCCCGACCGTGCGCGTGGTCGTGACCGGCGGCGCCGGCTTCATCGGGGCCAACCTGTGCCGGGCACTCACCGAGGCGGGGGGTGTCGACGAGGTGGTCGCCCTCGACGACCTCTCGACCGGGAGCCGCGCCAACCTCGAGTGCGTGGACGGGGTCGAGCTGGTCGAGGGATCGATCCTCGACGCCGAGCTGCTCGACCGGGTCGTGGCAGGTGCGCAGGCGGTCGTGCACCTCGCGGCGCGGCCGTCGGTGCCGCGGTCGCTCGAAGACCCGATGGCGACCCACGACGCCAACGCGACCGGGACGATGCGCGTCCTGGAGGCCGCCCGCCGTCACGGTGGGGCCCACGTGGTGGTGGCGTCGTCGTCGTCGGTCTACGGGTCGAACCCGGCGCTCCCCAAGCGCGAGGACATGGTGCCGATGCCGGTCAGCCCGTACGCAGCGAGCAAGCTGGCCGCCGAGTCCTCTGCCCTGGCCTACGGCTCCTCCTTCGGCCTGCCGGTGCTCGCCTTCCGCTTCTTCAACGTCTTCGGTCCCCTCCAGGCCGCCGACCACGCCTATGCCGCCGTGGTGCCGGCGTTCCTCGATGCAGCGACCCGCGGCGCACCCCTCCCGGTCCACGGTGACGGGCTCCAGACCAGGGATTTCACCTACGTGGGGACGGTCGTGCAGGTCCTGGCGGACGCCGTGCGCCGGACCGTGACCGATCCCCGCCCGGTCAACCTGGCGTTCGGCACCCGGGTCTCGCTCCTCGACCTCATCGCGCTCATCGAGCGCCTGCTCGGCACCACCCTGCCCCGCAGTCACGCGCCACCGCGTGCCGGTGACGTGCGCGACTCGCAGGCCGACGACTCCGCCCTCAAGCGGCTCTTCCCAGACGTGGTGCCCGTCCCCCTCGAAGAGGGGGTGCGTGCCACCCTGGCCTGGTTCGAGGCACGGTCATGACCGTCGGTACGTCCGCCGGCGCGCGGGACGGCGCCAGCCGGCCCTGGCTGCGGGCCGAGTTGATCACCGGCGGCGCGCTGGTCGGCTGGACCCTGCTCGCCTCGCTGGCCGTCCGTGCCGACCGCGCGCCCAACATGCTCGACCGGTTCGGGTTCGCCCACCTCCCGTTGGAACCCCATTCGGCCTTCTGGCTGCGGATGACCGACCTCGGCAGCTTGCCGGCTCTCGTCGGGGGCTCGCTCCTCGCCGCCGTCGTGGTCGTCGGCCGTGACCACCGTCGGGCGCTGGCCTGCCTCTGTGCCCCTTCCATCGCTGCCGCCTTGGTCAACTGGGTTCTGAAACCGGAGGTCGGTCGCTACTTCCTCGGCGTGCTCAGCTTCCCCTCGGGCAGCATGACCGTCGTGGCCGCAGTGGCCACTGCATGGACACTGGCCGTGCCGGCCCGCCTCCGCTGGGTGGTGGCGCTGGTCGGCGCGACGGCGGTCGCGCTGACCGGGGTCGCGGTGGTCGCGGTGCGGTGGCACTACCCGAGCGACGCACTGGCCGGTGTCGCCTGCGGAGTGGGGGTGGTCCTGCTCGTCGACGGCCTCCTGCACCTCGGTGGGCAGTCGCAGCCGGACCACGGTGGCGGAGTGCGGGGCGCCAGCGCCGACGACCACCTGCGCGCGGGGGCCCCGCCCACGACCTACCGGTGAGAGGCTCCTCAAGAGTGACGAGGCCACTGGTGCCGAGCGCGGGTGGCGAGTACCATGGACTATTGGCAGCATCGACCTTGTGGGGAGGCCGTTCAGCGCTTGGACCAGCGCAAATAGCCGGGGGCACCATGGGAAGCAACGTTGGAGAGGGGTTGTCGACGCAGGTCAGCGGCTGTGCCACCGGCACGGTCGCCTGCATCGATGTGCGGATCGCCGGGGACCGTACCGCTGCCACTCACAACGGCACGCTCTATCTCACCGTGCTCGCACGGGCACTCGCCCTGCTGCAGGGTGTCGTACGGCCGGACGACCGGATCTGCCCGATCGGCCGGTCGCGGGTGGCCATCGCATTCGGACCGGTGGCCAGCAAGGTACAGCCCCAGGCACTGGGCAGCCGTCTCGCCCACGCGGTGGGCGGCGAGCTCCCGATCGACGGAGCCGGGCCGGGCCTTGCCGTCTCGGTCGGGATGGCCACCCCGGGGAACGAAGCCGATCCCTCCGCGCTCGTGCGGCGGGCGCTCTCGGCGGCGAGGAGCGGGAGCGTCGGGCTCGCCGCCGGTTCAGCGCACGGAGGCGGCGCGCTCACCAGTGTGGTCACCGTCGACCGCCCTCGGTTCGCGCCGTCGGCGGTCCCGACCATCCACCGACGGAGCGTCTACCGCGATGGACCGACGTCCCGTCACGGTGTCGGCACGCTCCAGGTCGTTCCCCTCCATCCACCCCACGCACGCAAGGCCAGGCAACGGGGGGGTCGGAAGGACCGCCCAGCGGTCCTCGTGGTGAATCCGCTGCCGACCCAGCTCGCGCAGCCGGGCCTGGCCGCATCGACGGTCGCCTCACTGGTCGAGGATGCCGGCTGCCGGACCACGCTGGTCACCGCGTCGGCCGACGGACCACCGCCGCAGGGCGTCGACGGCACACCCCCCGACCTGGTGGTGCTCGTCCTGGACGGGGCCCGCGGCGGACGGGTCTCCACGTGGACCGAGAGCGGGTGGGGCGCCCCGGCCACCATCACCGCTTCCTACCGCGCCGCAGGGCTCCCGGTCGTGGCGGTGGGTGCCGGGGCCGGAGCGGGCGCCGTCGCCGGATGCGTGGCCAAGGGCGCCCAGCCGGTCTTCGGCATCGACCAGCTCCCCGACGCGCTGGAGGGGTTCCGGACCGGTGCAACCGGCCCGCTCGGGAATGGCGACATGGGCGAGATGCCCCCGGGCTTCCTCGCCCTCGTGGGGCTCACGGCCAGCGAGCGACGGGTTCTCTTCCACCTCACCGAGGGGTGGGCAGCCCAGGACATCGCGACCGAGCTGGTGGTCTCGCTGACCACCGTGCGCTCGCACATCCGCTCGGTCCTGCGCAAGCTCGGCGTCCGATCGCAGCTCGCCGCAGTGGCCATCGCCAACAGCCGCTGCCTCGAACGCGTCGCCGCCGGCGACGCCAGCTAGCCTCGTCCACCTTGGCCCCGAGGCGAAGCGCCGACGAGGGGCCCGTCGTCCTCTTGGCAGGGCCGGGCGACGCCACCGATATCGTCGCCAACCACCTTGCCGGAGCGGTGGACGATCTCCGGGTGATCGTCGAGTCGGCACCCTCACGTCGCCGGATGGCCACGCGTCGCGCCCGACGCGTGGGCTGGCCGGCGGTGGCCGGCCAAGTACTGTTCGTCGCCGGCGCGCTGCCCCTGCTGCGCTGGCAGGGCCGCAGTCGGATCGCCGAGATCCTGGCAGAGACCGGGATGGACACCACGCCCTGGCCCGACGCGATCCGGGTCGAGTCGGCCAACGATCCGGGCACCTCCGCGCTCCTGCAGTCCCTCCGCCCGCGGGTGGTGGTCGTGAACGGTACCCGCATCCTCTCGCCGACCCTCCTGCATGCGTTGGACTGCCCGGTCATCAACACGCACGCCGGTCTGACCCCGCGCTACCGCGGCGTGCACGGCGGCTATTGGGCCCTTGCCGAGGGCAACCCGGAGCTGGTCGGGACCACGGTGCACCTCATCGACGAGGGCATCGACACCGGGGGCGCACTCGGTCGGGCCCGGTTCTCACCGGGCGCACGCGACTCGGTGGCCACGTATCCGTACCTCCATCTGGCGGCCGGGCTGCCCCTCCTCACCGAGCAGGTCCGCCGGATCCTCGAGGGAGGCACGCCGACGGAGTCCGACGACGGCGCACCCCCGGGGGGGTCGAGGCTCTATTACCACCCGACCCTGGCCGAGTACGTGCGGCACCGGGTCCGCGAGGGCGTCCGGTGAGCCGGAGCTACAGTCTGGCGACCGACCAGAGGTGGTGACGCGGTCGCGAGGGCGCGCACCACGATCGACAGGGACACGACCGTGACCGAGATGCTGGCGTGACCGAGATCCAGACGACGGCACCCGGAGCACTGGTCGTCTCGCTCGATTTCGAGCTCCACTGGGGCATGCGCGACCACGTCGCGCGTGAGAGCCCGGCATATGCAGACCTCGGTCCGTCCCGGGAGGTGGGGCTGGCACTGGCCGATCTGTTCGCCGAGCGCGGCGTGCGGGCAACCTGGGCGACTGTGGGCCTCTTGTTCGCGTCGGAGCGCGACGAACTCGAGCCGTTCCTGCCCGAACGGCGGCCCCGCTACGCGCAACCCGAGCTCGACCCCTACGCCGAGCCGATCGGCACCGACGAGCGCGCCGACCCGGAGCACCTTGCCGGGTCGCTCGTCCGCCGGTTGGCCGCCACCCCGGGTCAGGAGGTCGGCTCCCACACCTTCTCCCATTTCTACTGTCTCGAGGACGGCCAGGACGAGGCCGACCTCCGGGCCGACCTCGGCGCCGCCCAGGCCATCGCCGGCCGCCACGGGCTGTCCCTCACCAGCCTGGTCCTGCCCCGTAACCAGTGGAACCCCCGCTATGCCCGGGCCGTGCTCGAGAGCGGGTTCAACTGCATCCGCGGCCCGCAGCCGTCGTGGGGCCACCAGGCACGCGCCCACGAGGAGCACCGGGGGGTGGACCGGGCTGCCCGCCTCGTCGACACCTATGCCGGGCTCTCGCCACCCCCGACCACCTCCTGGGACGCAGTGCAAGGGCCCGGTGGCCTCTGCGACGTGCCGGCCAGCGCCTTCCTGCGGCCCTACTCCCCCCGCCGGGCGTCGCTCGAGCCGCTCAAGCTGCGACGCCTGGTCGCCGGGCTGCGCGATGCCGCCCGGCGACGGCGCATCTTCCACCTCTGGTGGCACCCCCACAACTTCGCCCGGTACCCCGACGAGAGCTTCTCGTTCCTGCGGCGCCTCCTCGACGAGTTCGACCGGCTCGCCACCCTGGAAGGCATGCGCTCGCTCTCCATGCGGGACGTGGCGGCGACCGTCGACGGCTCGGTCGACGCGGGCCCCCGGCCATAGCGCCGACCCGGGGCAGGGTCGCGGCCTGCGCTCCCGGTAGGCTGGGGCAGGAATCGACATGGACCGAACCCGCAGACTGACCATCGGCCTCACCCTCAACGCGTTGCTCGTCGTGGTGCAGGTGGTCTTCGGGACCGTGGCCCATTCGACCGGCTTGCTCGCCGACGCGGGCCACAACCTGACCGATGTCGGTGCGCTGGCGCTCTCCCTGGTGGCGGTGCGGATGGCCCTCCGGCCCCCGAGCGCGGCCAGGTCCTACGGCAATCACCGTGCAACCATCCTGGCGGCATTGGCCAACGCCGTGCTGCTCGCCGCGGTGACCGTGCTCATCGTGGTCGGCAGCGTGCACCGGCTGGCCCACCCCGAGGCGGTGCGGGCGGGCATCGTGGTGGTCATCGCGGCGCTCGCGCTGGTCGTGAACGGACTGGCCGCCGTGTTCCTCCGGGACCGCTCCAACGACCTCAACATGCGCTCGGCCCTGCTCCACATGGCGGGCGACGCCCTTGCCTCGCTCGCCGTGCTCGTGGGCGCCGCGGTGTTGCTGGCCGTCCCGTCCGCCACCTGGCTCGACCCCGCCTCCGCACTGGTGGTGGCCGCGATCATCGTGGTCCAGGCGGCCGCGGTGCTGCGCACCGCCGTGACCGTCCTCCTCGAGTCGACACCCCCCGATCTCGACCTCGCCCGGCTGACCGGCACCATGGCCGGCATCCCCGGCGTGAGCGAGGTGCACGACCTCCACGTATGGAGCCTCTCCAGCGAGATGCGGGTCCTCTCGGCCCACATCGTCCTGACCGGTCATCCGAGCCTCGAGCAGGCCCAGGTGGTGGGCGATCGGGTCAAGCGGGCCATCGCCGCCCCCTACGGCATCGCGCACAGCACCCTCGAGCTCGAGTGCGAGCCGTGCAACGACGCAGCGGACGATCCGTGCGCGATGGAGTCCGCCGCCCAGGCGGTCGTCTCCCACCGTCACCACTGAGCGCCACCGGGCCGAACCGGGCCCGGACGCGCCGCGACCCCGAGTAACCGGACGGTCGAGCCGCCCGTGCTCCTCGGGGCCACGTGCTCGGTGACACCGGATCCACCCGCGCGAAGGCCGTGTCGGACGACCCCGCGATGAGCACCGGACCGTGCACCCCGGAGAGTGCAGCGGACCGTTCCCCGGACCACCAATGTCGGTCACCTACTGCCACCGGCGCATCCCGGATCGGCCTCCGGGACGAGCCTTGCGACCCGACCCTCATGACCGTTCCGGAGCCTCCGGCAGCTTCGGCTTCCCGAACTCCTCACACTTTGATCCCCGGCTCCCGGAGGGTCAAGAGCCGGGCGCGAAATCCCGAGCTTTTCCGCCACATTTCTCGGTCCGTCCCCAGGTCCGACCAGGATGTCCACCGGTTCGTCCCCAGCCCCAGGACGTGGGTATCCTGGATGTCCGCAGCGCCGGGGGGCGGGCCGCACGGTCCTCGCACGGAGGCGCTCCAGCAGAGGGAGTCATCGCCTCGGATGAGCATCGCATGAGCCGGGACGGGGGGTCCCGGGCGGAGCCCGGGGACGGGGCGGTCCAGCCGGCCCGTTGGCGCGCGGCCGTCCTGGCCACGGCGTCCGTGGTGGGGTGCACATCGGTGGCGGTGATGACGCTGGCGGCGGCCGCATGGGTCGATGCCGGCGACGGCCGGGCAGCAGCGTCCGCGCACCCGCTCACACCGAGGGCGGCGGCTGCACGTGTCGTGGTCGTCACCGCTCTCCCGCCGAACCCGGATCCCATGGCGCCCGGCGTCCCGGTGCCCTCGGGGGAGCAGGAGTCGGACCCGTTCCTGACCACGGCCGGCGACCGGTACCTGCTCTACACGAGCGGGATCCCCGGGCTCCACCCGGTCAACGTGCCGGTTGCAACCAGCGCCGACTTCACCACCTGGTCCGCGCCGGTCGACGCACTGCCGAGGTTGCCCGGCTGGGCCGTCCCGGGCTTCACCTGGGCACCTGACGTCCACCGGTTCGGGACGCGGTACGTCCTCTACTTCACCGCCCTGCTGAGGGGGGTCGTTCCGGCCGCCGAGTGCATCGGGAGCTCCTTTGCCGCCTCGCCGACCGGGCCGTTCGTCGCGGCGGCCGTCCCGTTCATCTGCCAGCTCGACCAGGGGGGATCGATCGACCCGCGGGTCTTCGTCGATGCGCGGGGGCACTCCTGGATGCTGTGGAAATCCGACCAGAACATCGGCGGCGCGACCACCCCCACCAAGCTCTGGTCGCAGCCCCTCTCCGCCGACGGAACGAGGCTGACCGGCGACCCGTCGGTCCTCATGGGACCCGACCGTCCCTGGCAGGGGACCGTCGTCGAGGCCCCGGACATGGTCGAGGTCGACGGCGCCTACTGGGTCGTCTATTCGGCCAACTGGTACAACCAGCCTGCGTACGCGATCGGAGCCGCCCGGTGCGTCGGGCCGGCCGGGCCGTGCGCCGACACCACCGCGGGACCCCTGCTCGCCAGCAACACCCAGGGACAGGGCCCGGGTGAACCCTCGCTCTTCCGCGACGCGTCGGGGATCTGGATGCTCTACAGCGCATCGCGATCGCTGGCCCCGAAGCCCGACCGGCTGCGCCCGGTGTTCGTCACCCGGCTCGGGGTCCTGCCATCGGGCCCCTACCTGGCAGGCGGGGGACCCCCGTCCGCGGTCGATCTGTTGGCCATGCCGGTGTGGGCACCGCAACCCTGGCCGGAGACCTGACCGTCAGGAGCGCACCGATCCGCTCCGCAGCCGCCGCAGCTCGGCGGAGACCGCCTTCCCGTTGGCCTGGCCGTTGGTCGCCTTCATGACCAGGCCGGTGAAGAACCCGGCGAGCCGGTCGTCCCCGTCGCAATAGCGCGCCCACTCGTCGGGATGGGTGTCGATCGCCTCGGCCACCGTGGCCGCCAGGGAGTCCTCGGACATGGCCTCGAACCCCTTGTCCCGGGCGATGGCAGCCGGGTCGCCGCCGCCGGCAGCCAGCAGGTCCGCCAGCACCGCCTTGGCCTGGGTGGCCGACAGCGAGCCCTGGGCCTCGAGGGACAACAGCTCGGCGTAGGACCGCGCGTCGAGGCGACGGGCCGCATCGGGGTCGCGTGCGGCCTCGTTGGCCGTCCGGGCGAGTGCCAGTGCGGACCCGACCCCTCCGGAGACTGCGGCGACCACCAGATCGTCGAGGCCGAGGTCGACCACCGTGTCCACCTGGTCCAGCTGGGACGCGGTGACCTCGCCGGCCGCTCCGAGCAGCTCGATCAGCCGCGCCCGGCGCGCTGCGGGCAACAGTCCGAGGGAGTCGGCCACCGCCTGGATCCACTCTGCGTCGGGCACCAGCGGGACGAGGTCCGGCTCGAGGAAGTACCGGTAGTCGTCGGCGTCCTCCTTGGAGCGGAGCGTCTGGGTGCGACCGGCGTCCTCGTCCCAGTGGCGTGTCTGCTGGACGACCCTCTCGCCTGCCTCGAGGAGCGCGATCTGGCGCTCCGCCTCGTACTCGATGGCCCGCCCCAACGACCGCACCGAGTTGAGGTTCTTGATCTCGCACCGCGTCCCCAAAGGTGCGTCGGTGGATCGCCGGACCGAGACGTTGGCGTCGACCCGCATCGACCCCTCCTCCATCTTGCCGTCGGATGCGCCCGTGGCGACCAGCACCGCCCGCAGCTCGGTCACATAGGCACGTGCCTGTTCGGCGGTGCGCATGTCGGGCGCGCTCACGATCTCGACCAGGGGAACCCCGGAGCGGTTGTAGTCGACCAACGAGTAGTCGGCACCGTGGATGCGGCCGGACGTGCCCGCATGGGTGGTCTTTCCGGTGTCCTCCTCCATGTGGGCCCGCTCGATGCCCACCCGGATCCCGTCGGGCAGGTCGAGATGGCCGTTGGCGTTGAGCGGCTCGTCGTACTGACTGATCTGGTAGTCCTTGGCCTGATCCGGGTAGAAGTAGTTCTTCCGGTGGAAGGTCGACGGGCGGATCTCGCAGTGGAGTGCCGTGCCGATCGCCATGGCCAGCTCGACGGCCCGCTGGTTGAGGACCGGCAGTGCTCCGGGCAGGCCCACGCAGACCGGACAGATGTTGATGTTGGGCTCGTCCCCGAATGCGTTGGGGCACCCGCAGAAGAGCTTGGTGGCCGTCCGCAACTCGCAGTGCACCTCGAGCCCGATCACCAGCTCCCAGCCGGTCCTCACGACCGGACCCCACCGTTCGGTGGGGGCGCGGCCGCCTCGGCCACGGCCGCCGCCCGGAGCAGGGTGCCCTCGGCCAGCGCCGGTCCGAGGAGCTGGACGCCGACCGGCAGGCCGTCTTCCCCGGTTCCGAAGGGAACGCTGACTGCAGGGTGCCCGGCGAGATTGGAGGGGATCGTGCACACATCGGAGAGGTACATGGTGAGCGGGTCACCGAGCTTGGACCCGAGGGCGAAGGCGGTCGTCGGTGCGGTCGGACCGAGCAGGACGTCGCAGCGGCGGTACGCGGCGGCGAACCCCTCGATGATCCGGGTGCGGACCCGGAGGGCCTGGTTGTAGTAGGCGTCCACGTACCCGGCCGAGAGCACGTAGGTCCCGAGCATGATCCGTCGCTTGACCTCGTCGCCGAAGCCCTCCGAGCGCGACGCGGTGTTCATGGCGGTGGTGTCGGCGGCGTCGACCCGGAGCCCGTAGCGGACCCCGTCGTAGCGGGCCAGGTTGGAGGAGGCCTCGCCGGGGGCGATGAGGTAGTAGGCGGACAAGCCGAGGGTGACCTCTGGGACACTGATCTCCTCGATGCGGGCTCCGGCCTTGGCGAGCACCTCGGCCGCCTCGTGCACCCGGGCGGCCACGTCGGGAGCGGCGCCGTCCATGAGCTCGGCCAGCACCCCGACGGTCATCCCGTCCACCCCCTCGTCGAGGACAGAGAGCACCCTCGGGGTCGGACGGTGGAGGGAGGTCGAGTCGAGGGGATCGTGGCCGCCGATCACGTCGAAGAGAAGGGCGGCGTCAGCCACCGACGTGGCCAACGGGCCGATCTGGTCGAGCGAGCTCGCGAAGGCGACCAGCCCGTAGCGGGAGACGGTGCCGTAGGTCGGCTTCATCCCGACCACCCCGCAGAGGGCGGCGGGCTGGCGGATCGAGCCCCCGGTGTCCGACCCGAGTGCCAGCGGGACGAACCCGGCTGCCACCGCTGCGGCCGAGCCGCCCGACGACCCGCCGGGTACCCGGCTCGTGTCGTGGGGATTGCGGGTGGGTCCGAAGGCCGAGGTCTCCGTCGAGGAGCCCATCGCGAACTCGTCCATGTTGGTCTTCCCCACCACGACCGCTCCGGCGGCGGCAAGCCTGGTCACGACCGTGGCGTCATAGGGTGGCCGCCAGCCGTCGAGGATGCGCGAGGAGCAGGTCGTGGGCACCCCCCGGGTGCAGAGATTGTCCTTGAGCGCGACCGGCACCCCGGCCAGGGCACCCGGGTCCTCGCCGGCCGCGACCCGGGCGTCGACGGCGGCGGCCTGGCGACGGGCATGGTCTGCGGTGACCAAGTTGAAGGCGTGGACCGCCTCCTCACCGGCCTCGATCGCAGCCAGGTGCTGTTCGAGCACATCGACCGCCGACCACTCACCGGAGCCCACCATCGCGGCCTGCTCGGCGGCGCCTCCGAGCGGGATCACGGTGCCTCCCCCAGGATCCGGGGGACCCGGAAGCGGTGGTCCTCGACGGAGGGTGCCTCGCCGAGCACCTCGGCCCGGTCGAGGCATGGACGGGGTTCGTCGGGACGGAGCACGTTGGTCAGCGCCATCGCGTGGGCGGTCGGGGCCACCCCGGCCAGGTCGAGCGACGCCACGTCGGCGGCGTGGTCGAGCACCTCGGCCAGCTGCCCGGTGAACAGGTCGAGCTCCTCCTCACTCAGCTGCAGGCGGGCGAGAGCGGCCACGTGGACCACCTCGGCGCGGGTGAGGCGTCCGGGCTCGGCCATCAGCCGGGATCGGTCATCAGGACGACCTCGGGCCGTCGTCGCCGAAGACCTCCAGGGTGAACTCGACCACCCGCCGCTCGATGAGGGCAGCGTCGTTGTCGAGGGTGGCGACGTGGTAGCTGTTCTCGAGGTGGACCCGAACGATCGGGCCCGCGACCTCGTTGCTGAGGACCTCGCCCGACACCGGGTCGACGACGTGGTCCTCACGGCTCGAGCACAGGAGCACCGGGCATCGGATCTCACCGATGGCGGACCGGACCATGTCGACGCCGTCGAACAGCGAGAGCAGGGGTGCAAGGGGTGTGTCCGAGTAGGCCGCCTCGACGACACCCGGCTTCTTGATGTCCGACCCCAGTCCCTCGGTCACCGAGGTCCCGGCATCGAGCATCGCGCGGACAGCGGCGCGCACATCCGGGTCGGGCGGTTCGACGAAGGGGTTGACCAGGGCGAGGCCCGCGATGTGCGGATGGCGCTCGGCCAACCAGCAGGCGATCGTGCCGCCCATCGACAGGCCCGCGACCGCGACCCGGTCGCACCGGGCTGCCAGGGCCTGGAATTCGGCCTCGGCTGTTCCCGACCAGTCCTCCCACCGGGTCGGGAGCATGTCCTCGACCGCGGTGCCGTGCCCGGGCAGCAGGGGAAGCTCCACGGTGAGACCTGCCGCGGCGAGGGCCTCGGCAAGGGGCCGCATGGTCTGTGGATTGCCGGTGAACCCGTGCAGGACCAGGACGCCGTCGGCGCCGCCCTTCGCGGACCACGGCTCGGCACCAGGGATGATCGGGGCGGTCACATCCCGGGATGCTATCGGTGTTGCCAGGACCGCCGGGTAGAGTTGCGGCCTGACGATCGACCGATGGCAAGGAGCGGTACACCGATGGCCACCTATCAGTTCCTGAGCGACGAATGGCTGGCCGAGGCCCATTCGATCCGTGCCGAGTTCGCCGGGAGGGGTGGCACGATCGACCACGCGATCCGGATGAACCTGGTCGTGGTCGAGGTCCCCTTCGGCGAGGGCTCGATGCTCGCCCACGCCGACACGAGCGAGGGCGAGCTGGTTCTCGACACCGGCCATCTCGACCCTGCCGACCTCACCGTGACCGTGGGCTACGACATCGCCAGGGAGATCCTGGTCGAAGGCAATCCGCAGGCGGGCCTCCAGGCCTTCATGCAGGGCAAGATCAGGGTGGAAGGGGACATCGCCAAGCTGATGGCGCTCCAGACCATGTCGCCGGACCCGACGGCCGCGGAGATCGCCTCGCGCATCCAGGCCATGACCGCCTGAGGCGCCTCAGGCCCAGACTCAGGTCAGCGGCACCCCGCTCGGAGCGGTACGCCCCGGGCGCGGGGTGTCGACGACGAAGAACCCGCAGACCACTGCGGCCACCGCCGCGATCCCGCCAACCGCGTAGGCCCGGTGGAACGACGCCAGTGACCCGACCCCACCGTGGGCCGACGCTTCGACCGTGACCATCACCTGGATGCCGGCCACGACCCCGATCTGGGTGATGAGCAGCTGTGCGGCACTCATCACCCCGAGCTCCTCGGGGGCCACCTCGTTGGACGCCGACGACGCCGTCGAGGGCGTGGAGACGCCGATGCCCAGCCCGGAGAGGGCGAGGGCGAGGACGATGACCACGACCGAGGGGCTGGTGCCGAGCTGGGTGAACATCACCATCGAGACGGTGAGGACGAGCGCCCCGGCGACGACCGACCACCGCTCCCCCACCTTCACCGCTGCGTACCCGGCGATCGGTGCCGACAACGAGAACACCAGGGGGCGGGCGGTCGACAGCAGTCCGGCACTGGTTTCTCCGTAGCCGTAGACCCGCTCCATCAGGATCGGGAAGAGGAAGAACCCGCCCATGTAGGCGAAGTTGACCAGTGCCCGGGCCCCGAGCGGAAAGACGAAGTTGCGCCGTCGGAAGTAGTGGAGCGGGATGAGCGGCCGGACGGCCCGTTGTTCGTGCAGGACGAACCACCCGCACAGCAGCAGGGCGAGGACCCCGAAGGTCACGACGCCCGCGGAGGTGAAGCCCCAGGAAGGTGCGAGATTGAGGGCGAGCAGGCCGAAGGTGACCGAGCCGGAGAGGGTCGCCGATCCGAGCCAGTCCAGCTCGCGCCAAGGGTGCTCACCCGTGCCGCCGCCGGTCTGCTCGGGCTCGTCGGGCCGGTCGCGCGACGGCAGCACCACGACCGCGAGCACCGCGGCGATCGCCATCAGGGGCAGCTCCCCCCAGAACAGGGTCCGCCAGCCGTAGAACTGGATGATCGGGGCCCCGAGGGTCACCCCGAGCACGGGACCGCCGGCCCCGACCAGGGACCACCATCCGAGCGCCTTGACCCGGTCCTCGTGGGAGAAGGCCTGGAGGACGAGGGCCATCGACGCCGCGCCGGTGGCCGCCCCCTGGACCCCGTCGAAGAAGCGCGCGGCGATGAGCACCCCTGCGGTCGGGGCCGATGCCGTGAGCACGACACTCACCGCGGCGCCCGAGAGCCCCCAGAGGTACAGACGCTTGTAGCCGCGCAGGTCGCCGAGCTTGCCCAGGATCGGCGCTGCCACACCGAAGGCCAGCAGCGGACCGGTGGAGGTCCAGGTCAGGGTCGAGACCGTCGTATGGAGCTGTCGGGCCACCTGGGGCAGTGCGACGACGAAGACGGTGAAGGTGATGTTGACCGAGAGCAGACCGGCCAGGACGGTCCACAGCACCCACCATTGGTAGCGGTCCGAGCCCGCCACCCGCCGGTGCATCCGGTGGCGGAAGAGGACCGGCCAGGGGACCGAGATGGCCCCCTCGGCACCGGCCCCGGTCCCGCTCAGGAGGGCCTCGGCCTCGCGCACCTCGGCGTCGTCGAACGCCTGATCGGCGGACGGGCCCCCGGGCCCGGCGGCCCGGGACACCGCTCAGCCTCCGAGCCGGTGCATCTCCGCCTGCAGCTCGGCCACGGTCCACCGGTCCGCCTTGTCGAGGGTGTCGGTCATGGTCCAGGGCGCAAAGAGCCGGATCTGGCCACCCTGGACGAAGTAGACCTTGCCGTTGGCGGGGCAGTGCTCGGTGGCCAGGTAGGCCACCAGCGGGGAGATGTTGGCCGGGTCCCAGCGGTCGAAGACGGCGGCGTCGGCGGGCGCCTGCACGATCTCGGACAGGCCCGGCGTCTGCTCTGTCATCCGGGTCCGGGCGGCCGGGGCGATGGCGTTGACCCGCACGCCGTAGCGGGACAGCTCGTCGGCGGCGATGGTGGTGAACGCGGCGATGCCCGCCTTGGCCGCGCCGTAGTTGGTCTGCCCCGGGTTCCCGAGGAGCCCCGAGGTCGAGGAGGTGTTGATAACCGACCCATGGACCTCGACACCCGCCTTGACCTGCGCCCTCCAGTGGGCCGCCGCGTGGCGGGTGGGCACGAAGTGACCCTTCAGGTGGACGTGGACGACAGAGTCCCACTCCTCCTCCGACATGTTGACCAGGACCCGGTCCCGCAGGATGCCGGCATTGTTGACCAGCACATGGAGATCGCCGAAGGTCTCGACGGCGGTGTCGATGAGGCGCTTGCCGCCCTCCCAGTCGCAGACGTCGTCGGCGTTGGCCACCGCCTCGCCGCCTGCCGCTCGGATCTCGTCCACCACCTGCTCGGCCGGGGATCGGTCGTCTCCCGAGCCGTCCACGGCGCCGCCGAGGTCGTTGACCACCACCCTGGCACCCTCAGAGGCGAAGAGCAGAGCGTGCTCACGCCCGATGCCCCGTCCTGCCCCGGTGATGACGGCGACCCGTCCGTCCAGTGCTCCCATGTCCTCGGTTCCCCCAGTTCGGCTGCCGCCCCACGTTGGCAGGGCACCCCGACCCCGGTCAAACCGTGGATCGGGGACGGTCGGGGGTTCGGCCCGACGCGACGAGGACGGGGCCGGAGCCCCGTCCTCGTCGGTACGACTCACCCGGTTGCCCGGGCTCACTTGGTTCTCGCTACTTGAAGACCGCCGCCGGCGTTGTGCCGGGCACCGTCTGGATGGCGAGGCTCGAGGTGCCGCTGGTGTCGCACGCTGAAAGCAGCGCCGCTGCGGTCATCGTCGTCTCGGCCTGGGAGGCAGACGTGGCGCCGTGGTCAGTCCCGGCGAACGAACCGGTCGACGAGGTGGTGCCACCCTTCGCCGCGTCCGGGAGGATGAACTCCCCATGCTTCGGAGTTCCGATCGTCGTGCCGTAGTCCTGGCTGGGCTTGGTCACCGTCGGAGCGATGGCAGTGTTCCAGGTAACGGTGATCGTGGCCGAGGTGTACTTGGTGGTGCCGGCGATGCCGGTGCACTTGTAGGCCGTCCCGCCCTTTGGCGTGGTGCTGACCAGGGTACCTTTGACGGTCGCCGACGCGGCCTTGCCGGCCGGGCTCGTCGTGCAGCCACCCAGCTTCGCGGTGAGCGTGTCGGTCTGGGTGAGCGGACCCGAGGAGGCCACCGTGCCCGTCTTGGTCAGTTTGTGGGCGAAGGTCACGGTCCCGGTGATCGTCTTGCAGCTAGCGGTTCCTGCCTGAATCGGGTTGGCCCCGGCCTGTCCACCCGAAGCCACGACGGCTCCGAAGGGGACGATAGCCACTGCGGCCACCATCAGGAGTTTGCGGATCATTGTGGTTTGCTCCTTTGGTCGTCTTACCTAGTGAGGGGGCTTGCGCCCCCGATTGCGACGCGCCGAATGGCGTCCACGACGAAACGGCCCTGGATCAGGCATCCCCCCAGCCATCCCCCCTCTGCGGTTCTCCACCTTCCGGCGATTGAACGGTAACGGAAGTTACCGATGAGTACAACGGGCTTGGTCCCGGTTCCGCGGAGATCCTGGAAGCCACGCGCGATGAGTGGTCGTCAGGCTGCGGGTAGTGGGACTGGGTGCTCGACCCGGGTCCCCAACCCGGCGTCCTCGACCGCACCGGCCATGGCCCGCACCCGGGACCGGTCACCGGCCACCACGAGGTACTCGGTATTGCGGAGGTGCGAGACCCGGCCCACCTTGCGCCCCGAGGGGTCGTGGATGCCGATGCGCGCCCCCACGTAGCGGGCCGAGTCGAATGCGAGCACGGCCACATGGCCACGAGCCGCGCAGAGCCCGTGGAGCTCCTCGTAGGTGAGCCACGCCTCGTTGTTGTAGGAGAGGACCACCACCTCGGCGCGGAGCGCCGACACCACCGCCGCGAGGGCGGACGCCATGGTGCGGCGGCCGTTGAAGGCACTGCGGGTCACCGGGTCGCGGAGATCGACCCGCTTGCAGGCCACGCCGTAGTGTTCCGGCGCGTCCCAGGCCACGATGGTCTCCCAGACGTGGTAGTTGGAGTCGTAGCGGTGCTGGTTGTACGGGGGGTCGAGGTACGCGAGATCGACGTCCCCGAGTGCCGCGGAGCCGGCCAATCCGCACGCGTCGCCCCGCAGTGCCCGGCCGGGACCGGAGAGCAGTGAGGGCACCTCCAGCACCAGGGGACGGCTGGCACGGGGGGCCCACTCCTTCAGGTAGGCCATCTGGAGCCCGGTGGTCGAGTCGACCCGATCGGCTGCCTCGAGAAGGCTGGTCAGGAGCAGCGGCCACAGCGCGGTGCCGGCGTAGTCGGCCTCGATGGCATCACGCACGGCGTCGATGCGCGCACCGTTCTCGGGTCGGAAGTAGCGGGCCTCCTCGCAGAAGGTCGCGGTCACGTACCCGGGCCGGCCGGGCAGGGAGTTGAGCTGCCGGATCGCGTCGGCCAGTTCTCCCGCGAGGCCGGGATCGGCGGCGTCGCTCGCCACGTAGCAGCGGGCCAGCACGTGGGCACAGCGCGCGCTGTCCACCGCGGTCATCTCGATGCCGGCGCGCTTCCACGCCTGTGCGACCCGGGTGGTTCCGGTGAAGAGGTCGAGCCCGGTGCGGGCGGAGGACGACTCTGCCAGGACGGTGAGCGGTGCGATGAGCCGGCGCTTGGACCCCAGGTACTTGATCACCGGTCGCTAGCGCCGCCCGAAACGGCGGACCCACCACTCCGGATCGCGGGCATGGGCGTGGAAGTGGTCGGGGATCTGACGCATCACCCGGTCGTAGGACCAGGTCCCCTCCCCGAGCACGCGGTCGGCGACGACCGCCAGCTCGGCGAGCATGTGGTCGATGTCCGCGTCGGGCGGCTCGTTGCCGTGGCGCTTCCAGACCACCATGGGCACACCGCACACCTCGCAGTCGGCGATCCAGCAGGTCTCGTCCTCGTGGTGCCAGTCGGTGATCCGGGCAGCGTCGCAGAGCTCGCACGCCCGATCGGCACCGGTCACAGGGTGTACACGTTGACGGTGGTGCCGGGCAGCACCGACGTGCCCGCGGCCGGGTCGGTCGAGAGCACGGTGCTCGACCCGGGGGGCCCGTAGGGACCGCCCAGGTCCAAGCCGATGGCCTGGAGCGCGCTCGCAGCCTGGGTCACCGAGTCACCGCGCAGGGGTGGGACGGTCACCGGCTGGGGCCCGAGGGAGACCTGGACCGTGACCTGGGACCCGAAGGGCACCGGACCCGCCGCGGGTGCCGGCGTGGTCCCGACCACCTGCCCGGGCGGCACAGTCGGCGAGTAGGCCTGACCCCGGACGGGCACGAACCCGGCCGCGGTCAGGGTCGCTGCGGCCGCGGCATAGGAGGAGGCCGAGGCGGCCGCCGCGGGGACAGCCACCGGCGCGTGTCCCTTCGAGGTCACGATGGTGACCGTCGAACCGTACGGGGCGGTGCCGGCCGGCACGGTGGAGAGGATGGCCCCGGCCACCACCGTGGAGCTGTACTGCGCGGCCGATGCCGGGCAGACCCCGACCAGGTGGACCGCTCTGAGTGCCTGGATGGCGTCGTTGCAATTGGAGAAGGAGGTCAGGTTCGGGATGCCCACCGGGGGCGGCCCGGTCGAGAGCACCACCGAGATGACCGAACCCTGTTTGGCGGTGACCGCGCGCCCGCCCCGGCGGGCGGCGGGCTGCTGGCTCACGATGATTCCGGCGGCGGCGGTGATCGAGGGCTGGTGTCCGCCGACCCGCACGGTGAAGTGGTCGGGCGCAACGGCGGTCGACGCGGTGGCGAGGGTCTTCCCCACCAGCACCGGCACCGGGTGGGTCGGGGTGAAGACCCCGCCATGGACAGCCCAGGCCACACCACCGGCGATGAGCACCGGCACCAGGACCGCCATCGCGACGATCCAGTGCCGGCGACGCCGGGCGCGGGGCGGGGCACCGTCCCGGATCGCCCGGCGCGCGCTCGGCTTCTTGGGTGTGGCGGCAACGCCCTGGGCCGGGACCCCGAGCTCGGTCCGGTCCTGCTCGCCGGGGGCGGTGGCGGGTCGACGGGTCGGGCGGACCAGCGCCGGGTCCACCTCCCCGTCCTCATCGGCGGGCAGGGCGGCCACCAGGGGCAACGGGTCGGGCGGCGGGAGGTCAGCCGACAGGGCGCTGAGCTCGCGACCGAGCCGCGCCGCGTCGTAGCGCTCGGCCGGATCGGGCGCGGCCGCCCACACCAGGACATCGGCCAGTGGGCCGAGGGCCTCGTGGTCGGGCAACAGGGTCCCGACCCGCGCCATGAGGGTGGCCACCGTGGTGTCCCCGATGAAGGGGGCTTCGCCGGTGATGCCCTCGTAGAGCACGAGGGCGAGTGCGTAGACGTCCGCCTTGCCGTCGAGGACCCAGCCCTCGACCTGTTCGGGTGCCGCGTAGCGGGCGGTCCCGAGGATGGCCCCGTCCGGCTCGGTCCAGGCGGCCTCGGCCAGAGCCCGGGCCAGACCGAAGTCGGCGATGCGCAGCCGACGGTCGGCGTCGAAGAGCAGATTGGCGGGCTTGATGTCGCGGTGTACCAGCCCGCGGCGGTGGGCGTAGTCGAGTCCCGCGGCCGCCTCGACACCGATCTGGACCGCCTGCTCGGGAGTGAGCAGCGCACCGGTGTCGTAGACCTGGCGGAGCGAGCCCCCGGCCAGGTACTCGAGCACCAGGTACGGCTCCCCGTCCTCCTCACCCCAGTCGTAGACCTGCAGGATGTTGGGGTGGTTGAGCGCGGCCACGGCCTGCGCCTCTGCCCGGAAGCGCTTGAGAAAGGCGCGGTCACCGGCCAGGGCCGGGTGGAGGACCTTGATGGCCACCTGGCGGTGGAGGGAGACGTCGTCGGCCAGGTAGACGTGCGCGGACGCACCGGTCCCCAGAGGGGTGACCAGTCGGTAACGGTCGCCGAGGACACGTCCGATGGAGTCGGTGAGGCTCGGCATGATCCTGACTCAGGCTAGCGAACCGGCGGGCGGGAGCGGTGGAGGGGCGGCAACCCGAGGGGAGAACCTCTCAGAAGGTCAGGCTGCTGTGCGCAGGGTCGATGGTCGAGGTCACGATCAGGTTCGACGCATTGTTGATCTGGTAATAGAACGTCGGGACCGTGGCCGGGGGATGTGCCGCAACCAGGTGGGTCCCGCTGACCTTGCCCAGGCAGACCTTGAGGGTCGAGGCCGCACCGTCGTACGGACTCGTCGCAGGGGATGTGATCTTTCCGGTGATCTTCACGCCGACCTCCTTGCCGAGACCGGTGGTCCCGGTGCCACAGCCCGTCGATGTGGGCCCGAGCACGGAGGCCGCGGTGGTGTGCGCGATGTACGTGGTCCCCGAGACGGTGAAGCTGACATTGGAGAGCGACGAGCGGACGCTCGAGGTGAAACCCGTGGTGTAGTTGCTCCACGAGTCATATCCCCTCTCGCCGGCCACACACGCCGGGTTCGAGGTCGGGGTGCCGGTCCCGGTGCAAACGACCGTCGCCGTCTTGATGGTCTCGCTCGCCAGAGTGCCTGCGTGGGTGCCGTCGCAGCTGCTGCCGGCCAACGCGCTACCGGCGACCTTCGTCGATTTGGTCGTTGCTGTCGTCGTCGAGCCGGCCTTGGACAGCCCTGGAGGTGCGAACTCGACGGTTGCCGTCACGGTGCAGGTGATCGTCGCGACAGCTCCGGCTGGCGGCGCCGTCCCCAGCAGGGCCACCGTCCCTGCACTCGCCGGCATGGCGATCACCGCCACGACCAACAGCAGTTTGCGGATCATTGAGTTTGCTCCTCTGTTTCTCCGCGCGCCCACGGGGCCCGAAAAGTCGGTGGCTCACGCCCTCCAAGCGTGCTGTCCCTCAGCAAGAAGCGTCACATCATCGGACGCCGATGCGTGTCATCTTGCCACTCGGTTGAACGAGTCCGTGCCCGCATCTGTTACACCCCATCTTCGTGTCAACAATCACCTGTCACATCACCTCACGCCTCCGGCTCCCTCATCACACGTCCGGCCCGACTCCGTGCGGTCCGCGCCAGTGGCTTCCGACGGCTGGCCCATTGGCTCCGGTTGACCGTGATGCCACTAGACGCGACGAGGACGGGGCCGAAGCCCCGTCCTCGTCACTACTCGTCCTGTGACCGGTACCCGCCTGGTCAGGCGGAGGCCGGAGAAGGCGTCAGGCGATGTTGAGGGTGCTTTCCTTCGGGTCGATGGTGGCGGTCTTGATCGTGATCGCCTTGTCGGCCGTGGTCGACCCCTCACCCTGTAGGAGGTTGAAGGTGAAGCCTGGTGCGGTGGCGCCGGTCTGGCTTCAGGTCGTGGGTGCCCGTGATCTTTCCGAGGCAGACGATGGCCGTGGTGGCAGCATGCAGGTACGGCGACGTAGTCGGAGCGGTGATGTTGCCCATGAGCTCGAACCCGGCCTCCGTACCGTAGGTCGCCGACTTCGGGCATGCATGCGTCGCGACGCATGTCGAGGCGGTGCATGTCGTCGACGTGTACGCCGTGCCGTTGATGGTGAATTTGAGGGTCTTGACGTCTGCCTTCAACGCTGCTCGTGCCACCGGATTGGTAGCTCTTGAAGGAGCTATAGCCGGTCTCGGTGGTACTGGTCGTGTGCCCCACGCACGCCGGGATCTCTGTGGCGGCGCCGGCTGCATTGCAGAGGGTGTTGGCGGACTTGATGCTCAGTGCGGGTCCGGTGCCGGTGCAGGCGCTCGAGCCAGCGGTGTACGTCTGTGTGCTGACCGCAGTCGTCGAAGTGGTCGCGGTGGTGACATACCCGTTGTGGGTGAGCCCGGAGCGTGCCGAAGAAGGTGATCGTGCCAGTGTCATGGCAGTTGATCGCCGTCACTGCGGCTGCAGGTCCTGCAGTCGCGACCAGGGTCACGGCCCCAGCGCTCGCAGGCATCGCGATCGCCGCAGCGACCAGTAGCAGTTTACGGATCATTGAGTTGTGCTCCTTCGTTTCCCCCGCGTTTCCACGGGACTCTTCGCATCGGGCGGCGATTCCCCCCGAGATGTCTGCTTGCCCCCCTGCAACAGGCGTCACGGCACCGAAACGCCGGTCCCCCTTCGCCTCTTGCTACTCAGTTCAACGATCCGGACTCGCGATCCGTTACATTCAACCCGGGCTTCTGGCATGTCGACTGACCATATAAGACCGGTGAAATCCCTTCGCAGTCGTAGAGCTGACGACTCAGTTCGGGCGGTCGGTTCTCCGACACTCCATGCTGCGGAGGCCCGGACGCGACGAGGACGGGGCCGAAGCCCCGTCCTCGTCACTTCCAGTCCTGTGACCGGTACCCGCCTGGTCAGGCGGAGGCCGGAGAAGGCGTCAGGCGATGTTGAGGCTGCTCTCCAGCCGTGTCGATGGTGGCGGTCTTGATCGTGATCGCCTTGTCGGCCGTGGTCGACCCCTCACCCTGAAGGAGGTTGAAGGTGAAGCCTGGTCGGTGGCGCCGGTCTGGGTCTTCAGGTTGTGGGTGCCCGTGATCTTTCCGAGGCAGACGATGGCCGTGGTGGCAGCATGCAGGTACGGCGACGTAGTCGGAGCGGTGATGTTGCCCATGAGCTCGAACCCGGCCTCCGTACCGTAGGTCGCCGACTTCGGGCATGCATGCGTCGCGACGCATGTCGAGGCGGTGCATGTCGTCGACGTGTACGCCGTGCCGTTGATGGTGAATTTGAGGGTCTTGACGTCTGCCTTCATGCTGCTCGTGCCACCGGATTGGTAGCTCTTGAAGGAGCTATAGCCGGTCTCGGTGGTACTGGTCGTGTGCCCCACGCACGCCGGAATCTCTGTGGCGGCGCCGGCTGCATTGCAGTGGGTGTTGGCGGACTTGATGCTCAGTGCGGGTCCGGTGCCGGTGCAGGCGCTCGAGCCAGCGGTGTACGTCTGTGTGCTGACCGCTGTGGTCGAAGTGGTCGCGGTGGTGACATACCCGTTGTGGGTGAGCCCGGACGTGCCGAAGAAGGTGATCGTGCCGGTGTCATGGCAGTTGATCGTCGTCACTGCGGCTGCAGGTCCTGCAGTCGCGACCAGGGTCACGGCCCCAGCGCTCACAGGCATCGCGATCGCCGCAGCGACCAGTAGCAGTTTGCGGATCATAGAGTTGTGCTCCTTCGTTTCCCCCGCGTTTCCACGGGCTCAAAGTCAGGTGGCCGGTGCCCCCCAACATGGCAAGACCGAACGGTTCGCCCCGCGGCAATGCAGAGCTGAGAACTCAAATCCCCCCGGACGCCCCTATCGGTAGCTGCAGACTAACTGGGGGCGATCCCGATTACAAGGCATCGCGAGCTCCGAGCAGCCCGAGACCACGAGTGGTTCCTCACAATTGACGAGGGAATTGACGATCACGCTGCGCAATCGGGAGTTGCAGTGCTGACCAGGGGCAAGGGCAGCTTGCAGTCCGACCGAAAGAGTGGTCTATGTGGGCAGTTCGCCCGTTTCGAGCAACTCCGACAAGCCCGCTCCGTCCACGATCGGTACTCCGAGTTGCTCGGCCTTGGTCAGCTTCGAGGATCCCGGTGCATCACCGACCACCACTGCGAACGTTTTCTTGGACACGGTTCCCGGGGACTTGCCTCCCCTGGCGATCACGGCCGCCTCCGCCTCCTCCCTCGTCAGACCCTCGAGCGTCCCGGTCACGACGACCGAACGACCGGCGAGGGTCTGGGGCAGTGCGGCGGCGCCGTCTCCCGACCCGCCCCCGGGCTCGACCATGGTCACCCCGGCTGCCCGCAAGCGCTCGACCACCGAGCGGTTGACCGACGAGGCGAACCAGGCCACGACGCTCGAAGCGATGACCGGACCGACGCCGTCGATGGCGGCGAGTGTCGATTCGTCGGCGCTGATGACACCGTCGATGTCTCCCCGTGCCCGGGCAAGGGCAAGGGAGCCGACCTGGCCGAGGTGACGGATGCCCAGGCCGATCAGCACACGGCTGAGCGGACGCGTCCTCGAGTCAGCGATGGCGCTGAGCAGGTTGGCGGTCGAGAGCGCGGCGAACCCTTCGAGGCCGGCGAAGGTCTGGGTGGTGAAGCTGTAGAGATCGGCCACGTCGAGCAGCAGGCCGTGATCGACGAGCAACTGGACCCGCTGCTCCCCGAGGCCCTCGATGTCCATCGCGGAACGCGAGCCGAAGTGGGCGATGCGCTGGACCCGCTGACCGGCGCAGTCGAGGTTGGTGCAGAAGGTGTCGCTCTCGTCGGGCAGCCGGACCAGTGGCGCTCCGCAGACCGGGCAGGTCGTCGGGAAGCGCCACGCGGATTTCCTCCGCCGACCCGGTGTCGGGAGGTGGCCGACCACCTCGGGGATCACATCACCGGCCTTTCTCACCACGACGGTGTCGCCCGGTCGGACGTCCTTCGCCCGCACCTGGTCCTCGTTGTGGAGCGTGGCGAGGCTGACCGTCGACCCGCCGACGAAGACCGGGTCGAGCACCGCGAACGGGGTCGCCTTCCCCGTTCGCCCGATCGAGACCCTGATACCGAGAAGCGTCGTCGAGCGCTCTTCGGGGGGGAACTTGTAGGCGATCGCCCAGCGCGGCGCCCGGGCGGTCGCGCCCAACGAGCGTTGGAGGGTGAGGTCGTCGACCTTGATCACGACGCCGTCGATCTCGTAGTCGAGCCGGTGACGGTCGGCCTCCCACTGCTTGCAGAAAGCGAGCGCATCGGTGAGCCCTTCGACGAGACGGAGCTCGGGATTGACCGGGAACCCGGCTCGCCCGAGCCAGCCGAGGGTGGCCGACTGGCTTGCGGCGAGTTCGGGGGCGGCGCCGGTCCCCTCCGGCACTGGCGGCGGCACGACCTCACCGACCTGGTACGACCAGAAGGAGAGTGCCCGGCTGGCTGTGACGCCCGGGTCCTTCTGGCGCAACGAGCCGGCCGCCGAGTTACGTGGGTTGACGAAGAGACGTTCGTCCGCCTCGGCCTGTCTCCGGTTGAGCTCGGTGAAGGCCGAGACCGGCATGTAGACCTCGCCGCGCACTTCGAGCACCTCGGGCAGCGGACCGGCGGCCGGATCGAGGAGGTGCGGTATCGCGGCGATGGTGGCGACGTTGGCCGTCACGTCCTCGCCGGTGCGTCCGTCGCCCCGGGTCGCGGCCTGCACATAGCGTCCGTCCCGATACAAGAGGGAGATGGCCAGGCCATCGATCTTGAGCTCGCACACGAAACGGGTGTCGGCAGGGACCTGCTTGGCCAACCGGTCGGCCCAGGCCTCGAGCTCCCCGGCACTGAAGGCGTTGTCGAGGCTCATCATCGGGACGTGATGGACCACAGGAGCGAAGAGCGTCGAGGGCGGTGCCCCGATTGAGCCGGTGGGTGAGCCCGGCACGACGAGGTCGGGATGTTCGGCCTCGATGCTTCGCAGTTCGCGCACCAGGGAGTCGTACTCGGCGTCGGTGATCTCCGGATCGTCGAGCACGTGATAGAGCTCGTTGTGGTGGGCGATCAGCCGGCGCAGCTCCTCGGCACGGGCCACGGGATCGGCACCGGGGTCCCGTTCCTTCGCGCTCACCCGACGATTCCCGAACCGAGCACGACCGACGGCCGGCCCGGGTCGTAGAGCGCGACGGTCTGACCAGGAGCCACCCGCCGCTGGGGCCGGTCGAAGCGAATGGAGAGGCCTTCGTCAGCGGACTGTGCCATCGTGCACACGACCGGAACGCCGTGGGCGCTGCACTGGGCCATGGCTCGACCCCGGATATGCGGCCGGTCGACCCAGGCGACGGTGTGGAGGTCCACTGTGTCGGTGTGGGCCGCCTCAGCGGGACCGACGGTGACCCGACGGGAGCGGACATCGACCGCGGTCACGAACCGGCGGCGGCCGTCCCGACCGTGCCCCATCCCGCGGCGCTGCCCGACCGTGACCAGCTCGACGGCGTCGACCCCACCGAGATCGTCCCCTGTCTCATGATCGACGAGGCGACCAGGGTGAAGGGTGGCCCGATCGGACAGGAATCCCGCGCGGCCCTCGTCGGAACGGATGAAACAGACGTCCTGGCTGTCGGGCTTGGCCGCGGTGCGCAGGCCGAGCCGCGTTGCCTCGGCTCGTACCTCGGCCTTGGTCATGTCCCCCACCGGGAACAGGCAATGAGCCAGTTGTTCCTGGCCGAGCATCGCCAGGACGTAGGACTGGTCCTTGGCCGGGTCGGCGCCGCGACACAGCAGATGGGTGCCACCGGCATCCGTCGTCCTGCGGGCGTGGTGACCGGTGGCGACCGCGTCGAATCCGAGGACACGAGCGCGGGCCAGAAGCCGGTCGAACTTGAGATGTCGGTTGCACTCGATGCACGGGTTCGGGGTACGGCCCTCGAGATGACCACGGAGGTACGGAGTGACCACGTGCTCCTCGAAGTCGTCCGTGAAGTTGAAGACGTGATGGACCAGTCCGAGCTGGTCGGCGACCCGGCGGGCGTCCTCGACGTCGGCAACCGAACAGCAACCCGAGTCGGATGGACCGCCCCACAGCTTGAGGGTGGCTCCGACCACGTGCTCGGGACCGTACCGCTCGGCGCTCAGCGCGGCGGCAACCGACGAGTCGACGCCACCGGACATGGCCACCAGGACGCGCATCGCCTCAGTCTCGCAGGCGGGCGACTGCGCCCGGCACGACAGCGAGCGCACGATCGACGTCATCATTCGTCGTGGAGGAGCCGAGGGAGAACCGGACACCCGAGCGCGCGTCCTCCGGGCCGAGCCCGAGTGCCTCGAGCACATGGCTCGGCTCGACGGCCCCGCTCGAGCAGGCCGCACCGGCCGACACCGCGACTCCGCCCTCGTCGAGCAGGACGACCAGTGCTTCGCCTTCGACGCCCGCAATGCGAAGGTGCAGGATCCCCGGCACCCTGTCCTCCCGGGCCCCCGTCTCGGTGACGCCGGGTACCGAGCGCAGCAGGCCGTCCGCCAGTCGGTCACGCAGCGCTGTGCTCCGGACCACCTCCACCGGACGCTCGCCGTGGGTGGCGACGAGAGCCGCCGCCATGCCCACCGCTCCTGCGACGTCCGGCGTCCCGCTCCGACGCCCGCGCTCCTGGCCCCCGCCGTGGAGCTGGCCCCGCAGCCCGGTGCCGTCGCGCACCACCAACGCCCCGATCCCCTTCGGGCCCCCGAACTTGTGCGCGCTGACCGTCACCAGATCGGCGAGTGCGGTGACGGCGGCGACGTCCAACCACGGCACGGCCTGGACCGCGTCAGTGTGGAGGACCGCACGCGGCGACCGGCGGCGGACCACCTCGGCAAGCGATGCAAGGGGTTGGACCGTGCCGATCTCGTTGTTGACCGCCATCACCGAGACCAGCCCGACCTCGTCGGTGCACGCCTCGGCCAGGCGGTCCGGATCGATCACGCCATCCTTGCCGGGACGGACCTCGCGCAACTCGGCTCCGGTTCGCACGGCGAGTGCCCGGCAGGCATGGAGCACCGCGTGGTGCTCGATGGCGGAGCACACTAGTGCTCCGGGTGACGAGCGCCAGCGCTCGGACAGCGCCGCCCACGCCCCGAGGACGGCGAGGTTGTCCGCCTCGGTCCCCCCGGAGGTGAAGACGACCTCTGACGAATCGGCTCCGAGCAGCCCGGCGATCCGGTCGCGCGCATCCTCGAGGGCCCTCCGGGCGAGCCGCGACTCCTGGTGGCCCCCGGACGGGTTCCCGTCGGGGCCGGCGAGGTGGTCGACCACCGCAGCGAGCGCTTCGGCGCGCATCGGCGATGTCGCCGCGTGGTCGAAGTAGGCGCGACGCTCCTGCATCACGCGATCCAGACCGACTTCACATTGCAGAACTCGTGCAGCCCGGCAAACGAGAGCTCGCGACCGATGCCCGAGCTCTTGATCCCGCCGAAGGGCAGCTGGGGCATGGACACGACCATGCCGTTGACGAAGACCTGCCCGGCCTGGAGGTCGGCCACGAACCGCTGCTGCTCGTCGGGCTCGGTCGTCCACACGCTGGCGCCGAGACCGAACTCGGTGCCATTGGCCAGCGCCAGTGCCTCGTCGGCGTCGGCCGCCGTGAAGAGCAGGGCCACCGGACCGAAGACCTCCTCGGTGGCCACCCGCATCCCAGGGCTGATCCCGGTGATGACGGTGGGGCGGTAGAAGGCACCGGGCCGTGTGGCTCCGCCGGGGCCGGCCACGCGTTCACCGCCACAGAGGATGGTCGCCCCCCGCTCCCGCGCATCTTCGACCTGGGCCTCGATGGTGTCGACCGCTGCCGCACTCACCAAGGGGCCGACCTCGGTGGCGGGGTCGAACGGGTCCCCGACCGAGAGGGCTGCCATGGCGGCCACGAAGCGCTCGGTGAACGCGGCGGCCACCTCCTGGTGGACGATGAACCGCTTGGCGGCGATGCACGACTGGCCGCCGTTCTGAACCCGCGCCTGCACGCCGACCGCCACCGCCCGCTCGAGGTCGGCTGACGGCAGCACCACGAACGGGTCGCTCCCGCCGAGCTCGAGGACCACCTTCTTCCCCACCGCGCCGGCCTGTGCGGCGACCGCCCGTCCCGCACCGACGCTCCCGGTCAGGGTCACCGCGGCCACCCGCGGGTCTGCGATGACCCCCGACACCTGATCGATGCCGATCAGCAGGGTCTGGAGCACGCCGTCGGGTGCGCCCGCCCGACGGAAGAGGTCCTCGAGCAGCAGCGCCGTTCGGGGCACGCTCGGCGCGTGCTTGAGCAGCCCGACGTTGCCGACCATGACCGCCGGCGCGATGAAGCGGACCACCTGCCAGAGCGGGAAGTTCCACGGCATGATGGCGAGGATCGTGCCGAGTGGCTGATAGGTCACCAGGCCGAGGGAGGCGTCGACGGGCACCTCCCGGTCGGTGAGGAAGGACTCGGCGTGCTCGGCGAACCACCGGAACCCGCTCGCGCACTTGGCCACCTCCCCCTTGGCCTGGGCGAAGGGCTTGCCCATCTCGGTGGTCATCACGCGGGCGATGTCAGGCAGCTCTCCCTCGAGCAGCTCGGCAACGGTCACCAGCAGGCGACCCCGCTCGGCGAAGCTGGTGGCGGCCCACCGCTGCGCGCAGGCCGCCGCCGTTGCGAGGCGGGCCTCGACGGTGACCGCATCGAAGGGCTCGAACGACTCGAGCAGCTCCCCGGTGGCCGGATTGACCGTGGCGATGGGAGGGCCGGTGTCGGCAGGTGGCATGACCCAAGTATTCCCCAGCGGTGGCGGGACATCACCCGCCGTCACCAGGGCGTCGCTCCGGATGGCACGGCTTCGGGAGGCTGCGATCCGGGATCAGCCGAGCCCGAGGGCCTCGGGGAGGTCGAGTCGCCGGACCTTGCCGGTCGCCGTGCGGGGTAAGGCGCCGATCGTCGTGTACTGCTTGGGTCGCTTGTACCCTGCCAGCCGCTCGGCGGCACGGGCTTCGAGGGCGGCGATCACCGCGGAGCCGCTCGCACCCGGGAGGGGCACCACCGCAGCGCACACCCGCTGCCCCCACCGCTCGTCGTCGAGCGCGAAGACGGCCAACTCGGCCACGCCGGCCGCGTCGACGAGGGCGGCCTCCACCTCCGCCGGGTAGACGTTGACCCCGCCGGTGATGATCAGGTCGTCGCGCCTGCCGTCGAGGGTGAGGTACCCGTCCTCGTCGAGCCGGCCGAGGTCGCCGACGGTGAAGGCACCGTCGCGCCACGCAGCTTCGGTCGAGGCCTCATCGCGCCAGTAGGAGAAGCGCGCGAACGCCGGCGGCCGGCACCAGACCGTCCCGTCGGGGTCCACATGGAGGGTGCGCCCTGCCCGGGCGCGGCCCACCGTGCCCGGGTGGTCGAGCCACTCGCCGGGCGGGCACACGGTGAACTGGCCCTCGGTCGATCCGTAGAACTCCCAGAGGACGTCTGAGGGGAGCAGGTCGAAGGCGGCCCGCTTGAGCGGCGGAGGGCAGGGAGACCCGGCGTGGACCAGGAGACGAAGGGACGCGAACCGCGACCGCACGCTGCCCGGGTCTGCGAGCAGCCGGGCGAGGGCGGATGGGGCGAGGAATGTGGTCGTCGGGACGACTCCCGATCCACCGTCGAGCGCGTCGCCCGCAGTCGCCGCGTCGAAGGTCGGGAGGATCACGCACGTCCCGCCGCGGAGCAGGGTGCCCCCGGCGAACCGGATCGACACGGAGTGGTACATCGGCGAGCAGACCAGGTGCACGTCTGCCGGTCCGAAGGACCACAGATCGGCCTCGTCGGCGAACGCCGCCGCAGCCGTCGGAGCGTCCCAGAGGCCGGACCACACACCCTTTGCGCGCCCCGTCGTCCCCGAGGTGTAGTGCATGGGCCGCGCCAGTGGATGCGGTGCAAGCGTGGCGGGTGGGCCGGCATCCAAACGGTCCAGCTGCTCACGATCGACCATCGTGAGCGACGGCGCCGCGTCCTCGAGCAGGACCTCCCGCTCCCGATCGAGGAGGGTCGCGTTGAGCAGGACCGGCACGATCCCCACCCGAAGGGCTCCGAGCACAGCGCAGAGCAGGCCGGCCGAGGAGGGGAGGCAGAATGCCACCCGGTCCCCCACACCGAGCCCCGCGTTCGACAGCGAGCCGGCCGCCCGCATCTGGGCGTCCTCGGCGTCCGCTGCGGTGAGGACCTCGACTTCTGACGGGAGGGTCCGTATGGTCAACCCGACCCGCCCGCCGCAAGTGCTCCGGCCGGATCCACCGCGGTCGGACCGCTGGACGAGGCGGGATCACCGAGGGCGGTGAAGAGCGCCGGGCGGACCAGCATGAGGACGGCGAGCACCACGAAGAGAACCGCCGCCGCCCCGACGGTCACCGCCCGGATGCCGCGGGTGTCGGCGATCCAGCCCTGGACGACCGCGCCCAGGGGGTAGATGAGACCCAGCGCCATCATGTAGATACTGAGGATCCGCCCTCGTGTCGCGGCCGGCGCGCGCAGTTGGACCACCGTGTTGAGTCCCGAGAGCACGAAGATGTATCCGGCACCGACCGCCACGAACGCGGGGACGGCTGTTGCGAGCGACGGTGCGAGGCCATAGCCCACGAGGAGGAACGGCAGGACGAGGAGGGCCACCCGCAGCACGGACAACCGTCCGAATCGCTCGGCGAGCGAGGGCAGCGCGAGCGCTCCGGCCACGGCTCCGACGCCCTGGGCGGTCACCAGGAATGCGGTCACCAACCCCAGGCTCCACCCCGGGGGTCGCTGGACATGCGACATCGCCGGCACCAGCGCGATGAACGGCGAGGCCAGCAGGGCCACTACGGCGATCAACCCGATGGCGGCCCTGCAGCCCGGCTCCGACCGGGCAGCCCGTGCGCCCTCCACGATCCGCTTCCCCATCGAAATCCGGGTCGCCTGACCGATCGGCGGCGGGAGGCGGACCATGAGCAGGGCCACGACCACTGCGCCGAACGAGGCGGCGTTGACGCCGAAGACGAGCGCATAGTTCTGGGTGAGGAGGACCAGGCCGGCGAGGGCTGGACCGATCACCCGCCCCAGGTTGAACTGGGCAGAAGAGAGTGAGACGGCTCCGAGCAGGTCCTCCCGGGGCACCAGGTCGGGGACCATCGCCTGATAGGCGGGAAACCCGATCGCCCCCGCTGCGCCGCCGAGGAAGGAGAGCACGACCAGCACCCCCGGAGGGTCGTGACGGGTGGCGGCCAACACGGCCAGCACGACGGCGAAGGCGGTTTCGGCCAGGGTGGTCACGATGAGCCAGCGGCGTCGGTCGAGCCGGTCGGCCAGGGCTCCGCCGATCGGGGCCAGGAGCCCGATGGGCACGAACCCGGCCGCCGCCACGAGGCCGGTCCATCCCGGCTGGCCGGTCCGGGAGTAGACGAGCACCCCGAGGGCGACCGTCTGCATCCAGGAGCCGACGTTCGAGACCAGCGCAGCCGACCAGATGAGGGCGAAGTTGCGCGAACGCAGCGGACGCAGCGAGGTCAGGGCCACGGCTCGAGGTTACCGGGGAGGGTCGAACGTACCGGTGGGGCAACCGCCCACCCCGTCGGCCGCCTACTGGTCGGGCTTGATCTTGCGACGGGGTCGCAGGGCGAACCACCAGATGCTTGCCATGGTGGCGAGGACGCCGAGGGCGGCCGCTGGCTTGGCGATCTTGCGGGAACGGTCGGACATCACCAGAGACGTTAGCCGGATGGGGCACGCATCCCGTTTTGCCCGCGCACCCGCATGGGAATCTCCCATTTGGTCGCATCGTTTTCTTCGCCAACTCCTACATCTTCCATACGTCCCCCTTACGCGGGGCCCGCACACTGGAGACGTGAGCTTGCAACCACTCCCTCACCCTTTCTCGCGGTACAGCCATTGGTATTGCCGGCACAGAGCTGTTCCGCCGACGGCCACGACGCCGACCCGTCGTCCTGCCGTCCTCACAGCCGAGTTGGAGGCGTTGAACCCCGGGCACCGGTCCAGGGGCAACGGGGTTCCACGCAATACGGGTTCAGCGCCTCCCGACTCGG
The DNA here is from genome assembly GCA_963753905.1 of uncultured Acidimicrobiaceae bacterium. Lineage (GTDB taxonomy): Bacteria > Actinomycetota > Acidimicrobiia > Acidimicrobiales > RAAP-2 > Bog-756. The sequence goes on from CAVWDZ010000001.1 coordinate 2,272,995, forward strand.
GCCCGCCGACCGTCTCGGGACCGCCGCACGGTCTTCCCGCGCCGCAGGAGATGCTGCGGTGCACTGATCCGTTCGGTGCATGGGTGATCCTCCACCGTCCGGCCGTGGCGCGCCGATCCGGTCACCCTTCGGTCGAGACGAAGACGTTCTTCACGTCGCTGTAGGCGGCCAGCGCCTCGAGTCCGAGCTCGCGGCCGAACCCTGACTGCTTCATCCCACCGAAGCTGGTCTGCACGCGGACCGAGCTGTTGGAGTTGACCGAGAGATTTCCGGCCTGGACCGCGCGGGCCATTCGGAGCGATCGTGCGGAGTCGCGGGTCCAGATCGAACCGGACAGACCGTAGGGGGTGTCGTTGGCCAGGCGGACGGCTTCTGTCTCGTCGTCGAAGGGGATGACGGCCACGATCGGCCCGAAGATCTCCTCCCGGGCCATCCGCCATGTCGGATCAGCCGGTGCGACCACGGTCGGCGGGAACCAGTAGCCGGGGCCGTCCGGAATCGTGCCGACTGTGCGGGTGGGGACCGCACTTCGGTCCGGCGCCCCCATCCCGACCTCGAGGAAACTCCCGACCGTGCGCCGGTGGGCGGCGGTGATCAGAGGGCCCATGCTGACCGCAGGATCGGTCGGGTCGCCCACCCTCCATGCAGCCACTGCATGGTCGAGGAGGTCGAGGAACTCGTCGAGAACCGTCCGCTGGACGAGGACGCGGCTCCGTGCGCAGCAATCCTGGCCGGCATTGGAGAACACCCCGGCCGGCGTCTCCGCGGCGGCCCGCTCGAGGTCGGCGTCTGCGAACACGATCGAGGCCGACTTGCCTCCGAGCTCCAGGGTGACCCGTTTGATGGAACCCGACGCGCGGGCCATGACCTGCCGCCCGACCTCGGTGGAGCCGGTGAAGGCGATCTTGGCGACGTCCGGGTGCTCGACCAGGCGGGTGCCGACAACCGACCCTTTTCCGGGTATCACCTGGAACACCCCCTCGGGCACCCCGGAGTCGAGGGCGAGCCGTGCGAGGCGTAGGGCGGTGAGGGGGGTGGTCTCGGCCGGTTTGACCACGATGGTGTTGCCTGTCGCGAGGGCCGGTCCCACCTTCCACGAGGTGATCGCGATCGGGAAGTTCCAGGGGACGATGGCCCCGACCACGCCGAGCGGCTCGTGAAAGGTCATGTCCACCCCGCCGGCCACCGGGACGGTGGCACCGCGGTGCTTGTCCACCGCGCCCGCGTAGAAGTGCAGCACCTCGGCCACCATCCCGACCTCACCGCGACTCTCGCCGATCGGCTTGCCCACGTTGGCCGTCTCCATCTGGGCCAGCTCCTCCGCGTGGTCCTCCACCTGGGTGGCGAACCGGCGCACCAGGCGGGCACGGTCTGCCGGCGCGAGGGCCCGCCATGCAGGCCCGGCGTTCACGGCACGAGCGACCGCGACGTCGACCTCCTCGACACCCATGAGCGGCACCTCGGCGATGACGCCCTCGGTGCTCGGGTTCACGATCACAGCTGTGTCAGCCATCCGGGTCCACGAGCTCTCCTCGATGCGCACAGCCACTTCGGTTCCGCCTCAGTGCACCGGCAGCGGCGATCAGTCCCGCGAAGAGCCGAACGTCACCGGACTCCTCCGGGTGCCACTGCACGCCGACGGTGAACGCGCGGTCGGGCATCTCGACCGCCTCGATCACACCGTCGGCGCCCCGGGCGGTCACGATCAACCCCTCACCGACCCGACCGACTGCCTGGTGGTGGCTGCACAGGACCTCGGTCCGCGCGCCCATGAGGCGGCGCACGTTGCTCCCCTCCTCGGTGGTGATTGCCATCGGCCCGAAGGCACCGGCAGCGGGCTGATGCGCGGCGGAGCCCACCGTCTCGGGCAGGTGCTGGAGGAGATCGCCACCGCAGAGGACGTTGAGCACTTGGAGCCCACGGCAGATGGCCAGAACCGGGAGGTCCCGGTCGAGCGCGCCTGCCAGGAGCTGGAGCTCGAGCTCGTCGCGCTGGTCGTTCGTGCCGGCGTTGCGCGGGTCGGGCTCCTGGCCGTAGCGGCGGGCCGCGACGTCTCCGCCACCGATCACGACCAGGCCGTCGAGCGCGTCCATCACCGGCCCGACCCCGGCCGCCACCAGCGCGGCGGTCGCGGCGTGCGCACCGCCGTCGGCGGTGGTCACCTGCCCGTCGGCAGCACCGGGCGGCGGGAGCACGATCGGCCATCCGCCGGCAGCCATCACCATGTGCAGGTAGGTGCCGGGCACCAACGCGGCGTCCCGGTCCCATGACCACCAGCTCGTCCGCTGCCGGTAGGCGGACAGCCCGATGAGCGGTCGGGGGCCGGCGTCGGTCATCGTGGCAGTATCCCATCGGCGGACGACGCTGCGAACGGAGGCACCATGGCACGGCTCGACGGAAAGGTGGCGCTGATCACCGGAGCGGGCAGCGGCATCGGGCAGGTGACCGCAGCACTGTTCGCCGGGGAAGGGGCGAAGGTGGTCGCGGCCGACGTCGCAGGCGACCGGGCGGCCGCCACAGCGGCCGACATCGAGGCGGCGGGCGGGAGCGCGCTGTCCGTCACCGCGGACGTGTCCGACCAGGATCAGGTGACCGACATGGTGGCCGCGGCAGTCAGGACCTTCGGCGGACTGCACGTGCTCTTCAACAACGCGGGGATCTTTCCCGACGACGACGGCGGACTCCTCGAGACCCCACCGGAGACCTGGGCCAAGGTCATGGAGATCAACCTCAAGGGTGTCTGGCTCGGGTGCCGCGCCGCTGTACCCGCGATGCTGGATTCGGGCGGAGGGTCCATCGTGAACGTGGCGTCGTTCGTCGCCCTGATGGGCGCAGCCACCGCGCAGATCGCCTACACGGCCTCCAAGGGTGGCGTGCTGGCCATGACCCGCGAGCTGGCCGTCGAGTACGCGCGCCGGGGGATCCGGGCCAACTCGATCTGCCCAGGACCCATCGAGACGCCATTGTTGACGGAGCTGCTCGCCGACCCGGCGAGACGGGAGCGCCGGCTCGTGCACATCCCGATCGGCCGGTTCGGTCGCCCGGAGGAGATCGCGATGGCCGCGCTGTTCCTGGCGTCCGACGAAGCGTCCTTCGTGACCGGCTCCGCGCTGGTGGTCGACGGAGGGATCACCGCGGCATACGTCACCCCAGAGTGACCGGGCGCTGCTGGACGAGCGAGGCGACTTGGAGCAGAGTGCTGGCATGCTGACCCTCGAGACGCTCCCCCGCCAGATCCAGTCGGGGGACGTGCACACGGTGGTCGTGGCGTTTCCCGACCTCCAGGGCCGGCCGGTGGGCAAGCGGGTCACCGGAAGCTTCTTCCTCGATCGGGTGCTGCATCACGGCATCGAGGTCTGCGACTACGTGCTGGCCTGCGATGTCGACATGGATCCCCTGCCCGGGTACCAGTTCGCGAACTGGGAGACCGGGTACGGCGATCTCCACGCCGTCGTCGATCCGCAGACCGTCCGACCACTCCCCTGGTTGCCTGGCAGCGTGCTGGTCCTCTGCGATCTGTTCACCCTCTCGGGCGAGCCGGTCGAGGTCTCCCCCCGTAGGATCCTCCGGCGCCAGCTCGAGCGGGCAGCCGAGCGCGGCTACGAGGTCAAGTGTGCCACCGAGCTCGAGTTCTACCTCTTCCTCGACTCCTTCACCGAGGCCGCCGACAAGCGGTGGCACGGGTTGTCCCCCCACACAGCGACCGTCGAGGACTACCAGCTGCTCCAGACCTCCCGCGAGGAGTACATCATCGGCCGGATCCGCAACGAGATGGTCGAGGCGGGCATTCCGGTCGAATTCTCGAAGGGTGAGGCCGGGACGGGCCAGCACGAGATCAACATCACCTACGGCGACGGTCTCGAGGTGGCCGACCGTCACCTGGTGTTCAAGACCGGGGTGAAGGAGATCGCCGCCGAGTACGGCCGCGCCGCCACGTTCATGGCGAAGTGGTCGATGGACACGGCCGGGTCGTCCTGCCACCTCCACACGAGCCTGTGGGACGTCAGCAGCGACGCCCCGCTCATGGCACCGGCTGACGGCGAGGACTCTGCGTCCGGCTTCTCTCGGCTCGGGTCCCACTGGGCCGCCGGCCAGATCCGGAGCGCCGAAGAGCTGGTCTGGTGCTTCGCCCCCTATGTCAACTCCTACCGGCGCTTCGTCCCTGACTCCTGGGCACCGACCGCTGCCGTCTGGGGTGAGGACAATCGGACCTGCGGCTTCCGGGCCGTCGGCCGCGGAGAGGGGCGACGCCTCGAGAACCGGATTCCCGGGGCGGACGTGAACCCGTACATCGCCCTGGCCGCGGCCATCGCCGGCGGTCTCTGGGGGCTCGACCACGCCCTGGAGCTCGAGCCGGCCTTCACCGGGAACGCCTACCGGACGCCGGGCGTGCCTCGGATCCCCTCCACCCTCCCCGATGCCATCGCAACCCTCGAAGCGAGCGAGGTCGCCGCCGAGGCGTTCGGGCCGGAGGTCCACCAGCACCTGGTCAACACCGCCCGGCAGGAGTGGGCCAAGGCCAACACGGTCGTGACCGACTGGGAGCTCGCACGCAACTTCGAGCGGATCTGAGCTGGTGCGCCAGGGTCGCGGCGGACCGCACCATCCTTGACGGGCCGACTCGCCCCTGGCACCATGGAAGCGTGATGCACGCGGTGACGATCTCGGACCTCCTCCTTACCTGACGGCGAACGCCACACCGCGTTCGCCCGCAACCTCCTGCGCCTTCGGGCCAGGGGGTTTTTTGTTGGGCGCTCGCAGGTCGGCAGACGCAGCAAGGCTCCTGGAGCTCCGGCAGTCCCACCAGCAGGCAGCACCAGCAGTCCCACCAGCAAGGGAGTATCCAGTGAGCGACCACGAGCACACCACAGCCACCGGCACCGGCGGGCGGCCGCGCCTGGCCATGCCATGCGATGTCTCTCCGATGCCCTTCCATCTCTACCGTCCCTACGTTCCGCTGGTCCTGCCCGACCGGGAGTGGCCCAATCGTCAGTCCGAGGTTGCCCCACGCTGGGCGAGCGTGGACCTGCGCGACGGCAATCAGGCGCTCGTCGACCCGATGGACACCGAGCGCAAGATGCGCCTCTTCCAGACCCTCGTCGACATCGGGTTCAAGGAGATCGAGGTCGGTTTCCCGTCGGCTTCCCAGACCGACTACGACTTCCAGCGCGAGATCATCGACGGGGATCTCATCCCTGACGACGTGACCATCCAGGTACTCGTCCAGTGCCGCGAGGAGCTCATCGAGCGCACGTTCGAGTCACTGCGCGGCGCGCCGCGGGCAATCGTCCACTTCTACAACTCCACGTCCACCCTCCAACGACGGGTCGTCTTCGGCCTCGACCGCCAGGGCATCGTCGACATCGCGGTCAACGCTGCACGGCTGTGCAAGAAATTCGAGGCCGAACTGCCCGGGACCGCCATCCGCTACGAGTACTCACCGGAGAGCTTCACCGGGACCGAGCCGGAGTTCGCGGTCGAGATCTGCGAAGCGGTCATGGCGGCCATCGAACCCAGCCCCGAGCACCCGATCATCATCAACCTGCCCAACACCGTGGAGATGTACGGCCCCCACGTCTACGCCGACGTCATCGAGTGGTTCGGCCGGACCATCCGCAACCGCGACTCGATCGTCCTCAGCCTCCACCCGCACAACGACCGGGGCACCGCGGTAGCCGCTGCAGAACTCGGGGTGCTGGCCGGTGCCGACCGGGTCGAGGGGACCCTGTTCGGCAACGGCGAGCGGACCGGGAACGTCGACGTGGTCACGTTGGCCATGAACCTCTTCTCCCAGGGTGTCGACCCGGCCCTCGACTTCGGCGACATCGACCGGATCCGCCGGGTGGCCGAGTTCGCGACCCGGATGCCGGTCCACCCCCGGCACCCCTACGCCGGCGACCTGGTGTACACCGCCTTCTCCGGCTCGCACCAGGACGCCATCAAGAAGGGGTTCGAGGCTCTCGGTGACGACTACGACACATGGGAGGTGCCCTACCTGCCCATCGATCCGAGCCACACGGGCCGGACCTATGAAGCCATCATCCAGGTCAACAGCCAGTCGGGTAAGGGCGGCGTGGCGTATGTGATGGACACCGAGCACGGTCTCGACCTGCCCCGCCGCCTCCAGATCGAGTTCTCCAAGCAGGTCCAGTCGGTCACCGAGGACACCGGAACGGTGATCCGCCCCGGAGAGATGTGGGACGTCTTCTCTCGCACCTACCTGTCCGAGGAAGCGGGCGTGCGCCTTCTCGGCACCGAGGTGACGACCGGCGGCCGCCGTACGACCGTCACCGCGCAGCTCCTGGTCGATGGGAAGCCCCTCACGGTCATGGGTGAGGGCAACGGGCCGATCGACGCCCTGGTCGGTGCGCTCCGGACCCATCTCGGCGTCGAGTTCGAGGTCAAGGACTACAGCGAGCACGCCCTGACCTCGGGCAGCGGTGCCTCAGCGGTCGCCTACGTCGAAGCCGAAGCCACCGACGGCTCGACCTGGTGGGGAGTCGGCATGGACTCGAGCATCCTCGACGCGTCACTGGCCGCCGTGGTCAGCGCGGCCAACCGGGCTCTGGACCGCCTGCGGAGCTCTACCGCCTGATCACGTCCCGACACGGTGGGCGTGGCCGGCCCGTGGGTGTGGCCGGCCGGAGGGTGCAGGCCTCGTTTTCGTAAATTTCGTCTATGCCATATACATATGTGCCGTATGGGCGCCGCGGGCCCGCCTATGTGCTCGTATGCATATGACATAGACCACTTTTCGGAAATTCACGACCAGAGGAAGCCGAAGGAACGACCCCATGACTCGACAGCTGCTGATCGATCGCGAAGCGGTCGTCACCACGGCAATGCGGATCGCCGACGAGGAGGGCCTGGCTGCTGTCACCATGCAGCGGGTGGCCGACGGCCTGGGGGTGACCCCGATGGCGCTCTACCGCCACGTCTCGAACAAGAAGGACCTGCTGGATGCCCTGGTCCGTCTCCTGCTGCACGACATACCGGATCCTCCCGAGCGGATGGCATGGCGGGAGCGCCTCCGATGGCTCGCAGAGGCCATCCGGTCGAGTGCCCTCGAGCATCCGGCCGTGTTCGCCGTCCTCACCCAGCAGCGCGAGGCCCGTGAAGGAGTGCACGTCCGGTTGGCGGTGGTCGACGCATTGCGCGAAGCCGGCGTGCCGGAGGACGAGGTCGTCCGCACCGAACGGGTGGTCAGCACTGTGCTCCTGGGGTTCTGCGCCAGCGACGCAGGAGGCCGATTCCGCGATCTGCCGCGGCGCGAGGTCAACGGGGACTTCGCCGCATCGCTGAGGATGATCGAGCACTACGTGGACCTCGTTCGAGGAGACCCGCCAGGGGCGCCGGAGCCGGGCCTCAGAAACGGTTGAGGCGCTTGAAGATGCCCTTGGTCTGCTTGTACATCGTCACGAACTCCTGGAACAGAAGGTCGTACTCGGGAGCGTTGGCCGAGTCGGGACGGTAGACGCGCCGCACCTTAACCATCGAGGGGATCTCATCGAGCGTGATCCGCTCGAGCGCCAACAGGGTGAGCAGGGCCGCACCACGGACGTTGGCGAGTACCGGGGCTTCGACCTGGCGAATCTCGCGGCCGAGGACGTCGGCATGGATCTGGGACCATTGATCGGAGTTCGCCCCGCCCCCGATGAAGGCCAGGGAGTCGAGCCGGCGGCCGGCGAACTTCTCGACCGCCTCGAGCAGCCACCGGGAGTTGTATGCCACACCCTCGAAGACGGCTCGCACCATCTGGGCACGTGTGGTGGACAGCGACAGATTGTGGAATCCCGCACGGACCGTGTGATCGTCGACCGGAGAGCGCTCACCGTTCAGCCAGGGCGTGAAGAGCACCCTGCCGCTGCCGGGTGCCACACCGTCGACCATCGTGTCCATCTCCGCCGCGTCCTCTGCGAAACCGAGCGTGTCCTGCAGGAAGGTGAGGCAGGCGCCAGCCGTCTCGTGCTCGTCGGCGATCACGTACCGGCCGGCCAGGGCGGCGGGGATGGAGGCCACGTTGCTGGTGGGCGCGGTCTTCTTGAACGGGACGTGCCCCGAGATCCACGAGGACGTCCCGATATAGAGATGTGCCCCGAAGTCGGCCACCGCTCCGGATCCGAACACTGCCGAGTGCACGTCACCTGAGCCGGTGGCGACCGGCAATCCGGCCGGTATCCCGAGGTCGGCTGCTGCCGTCTCGGTCACCGTGCCGACGATGGTGCCGGGCGGCAGCAGGTCGGGCAGCTTGGCCTTGTCGAGCCCGGTCCACTCGAGCAGTTTGTCGTCGTAGGAGACCTGGTCGATGACCCGGTTGTCGGTCACCCAGTGGGCGGCGATCGAGTCGAACGAGGCACAGGTCCGGCCGGACAGGCGGAGCGTCAGGTAGTCGACCGGTTCGAGGAAGGTGGCCGTGCGTCGGTAGATGTCCGGGAAGGCGTCCCGGAGGAACAGGATGTGCGCCACCGGGTCCTTGCCCGAGAGACCCGGTGCGCCACCGGTCACCTGAACCCACCGCAGCAGCTTCCGGGGGTCGTACCCGAGCACGTGCACGGTTCCACCGGCCGCACGACGGATGGCCGTGTTGCCCCGCGAGTCCAACCAGATCAACGCCCGCATCAACGCGGTGCCGTCGTCCCCCACCGCCACCGTCCCGGACCACTGGGCCGTGCAGCCCACTCCGATCAGGGTGCTCGGATCGATCCCTGGTCCGGCCATGACACGACGGGTGGCGGTGCAGATCGAGGTCCACCATTCGTCGGGATCCTGCTCCGCCCCTCCCCCGTCCAGCAGATGCAGGGTGACCGGCTCGCTGGCATGGGCAACGATCCGGCCAGAGGCGGTCACCACGGCGACCTTCGGCCCCCCGGTCCCGAGATCGACAGCGAGGACGCAGGGCTCGCCCCCCGAACCCCCCTGCGATGTCACGCCTTGACCACCCACGCCGTGACCTGGCGCACCCTCTCGCCGTCGTCGATCTCCAGGGTGGTTCCGGACGCTCCTCCGTCCCGGGGCTCGGTCGAGACCGACCGGGCCAGCACCTCGCGGGCGATGGCGTCGAACTGAGGGGCCAGATCGTCGAGCCCGACAACGGCGAGGTGAATCCAGTCGGACACCTCGAAACCGCTCGACTTGCGCAGGTCCTGGATGTTGCGGATGACCTCGCGGGCCAGACCCCGGCGACGCAAGTCGTCATCCAGGGTGAGGTCGAGGGCGACCACTTCGGCGCCGTCCCGCGAGACCGCGAACCCGGGCTGCGCGCGGACCCGAAGCTCGACCTCCTCGGCACCGAGCTCGACCGGGCCGTCGTCCAGTGCGATCACGACCGGCCGGCCGGCAGCCAGGTCCGCTGCGGCCTCTGCGCCGGCGACGGTGGCCATGGCCACCCGTAGTGCCTGGACGCGCTTGCCGATCCGCGGGCCGAGAAGCTTGAAGTTGGGATGCAGTTCGTAGGCGAGAACGTCGCCGAGCTCCTCGGTGATCTCCACCAGATCGACGTTGAGCTCGTCCTCCACCACACCGGCCGGCGGGACGGGGCTGCCCGGTGGCAGGTAGACGAGGGCACGGGCCAGCGGCTGGCGGACCTTGATGCCGGCCTCGGACCGGGCGGCACGACCGAGGGAGGAGAGACGCCGGGCGAGAGCCATCCCGGCTTCGAGCGACGGGTCGGCTGCGGATTCGTCGACCGCCGGCCAGTCGGCGAGGTGGACGGAGTCGCTCTCGTCCGCGCCGGTGAGATCGCGCCAGACGCGGTCGGCCAGGAAAGGACAGAGCGGTGCGAGGAGCAGGGCCGTCGTCACCAGGACCTCGTGGAGGGTGGCCTGCGCGCTGAGCGAGTCCACCGGGTCGGCACCCGGGTCGGTTCGCCAGAACCGGCGCCTGCTACGACGCACGAACCAGTTGGAGACGTCGTCGACGAGCTCGGCCAGGGCCGTGGCGGCGGGGAACGGGTCGTATCCGTCGAGCGACTCGGTGACCGTTGCCACGGTGGCATGCAGTCGTGACCGCATCCACCGGTCGAGCACCGGCCGGTCGGGCGGCGCGGGAACGGCGGGGTCGCCCGGGGCGAACTCGTTGAGCGAGGCGTAGGTCGTGAAGAACGCCCAGGTGTTCCAGAGCGTGAGCAGGGTGTCCCGCATCGAGGCATCGATGACCTCGAAGCTGACCCTGGTCGGCGTCCAGGGCGACCCCTGCGAGAACATCCACCATCGGAGCGGGTCGGCTCCCCGTGTGGAGAGGATCTCCCACGGATCGATCACGTTGCCGATGCTCTTGGACATCTTCCGACCGTCGGCGTCGACGATGTGACCGAGGCAGAGGACGTTGCGGTACGGGGTCGAGCCCCGCACCAACGTGTTGACGGCCAGCAGCGAGTAGAACCAGCCTCGGGTCTGGTCGATGGCCTCGCAGATGAAGTCGGCCGGGTAGACCAACCGGTCGGCGGAACCCTCGACCACCGGGTACCCCCACTGGGCGGTGGGCATCGATCCCGAGTCGAACCACGCGTCGATGACCGGCAGGACCCTGCGCATGACCGGGAGCCCGTCTTTTCCTGTTTCACCGCCGGCGTCGGCACCCACCGGAGAGCAGTCGGGGCAGGGGAGGACCACCTGGTCGATGTCCGGGCGATGCGGGTCGACGCCGGTGAGGTCGGTGCCCGCCAGCGCGGAGAGCTCTGCGAGCGAGCCGACGCACCGCATGTGCCCGTCGTCACACCGCCAGATCGGCAGGGGCGTACCCCAGAACCGGTCGCGGGAGAGTGCCCAGTCGACGTTGTTGGCGAGCCACTCCCCCATCCGCCCGTCCCGGATGTGCTCGGGGTGCCACCCGATGGTCCGGTTCTCGGCGACCAGATCCGCCTTGCGGTCAGAGGTCCGGACGTACCAGCTCGGCTTCCCCCAGTAGATGAGTGCGGTGTCGCACCGCCAGCAATGCGGGTAGGGGTGGACGTAGGGCTCGCGCCGCACCAGCAGCCCGGCTGCCTCCAGGCGGTCGTCGACCGCGCCGTTGGTGTCCCGGACCGGCTGGCCCTCGAGCCAGGCCACCGCGTCCGTGAAGCGCCCGTCCGGGCCGACCGGATTGAGGGTGGGGAGCCCACCGGTCCGCCCGACCTCCCGGTCGATCTCACCGAAGGCGGGGGCGAGGTGGACGATGCCGGTCCCCTCGTCGGCGTCGACGAACTCGCCGCCGAGCACCCGCCATCCGCGACGGCCGGCGTCGGCCGGTCCGGGCTCCAGGTCGGTGAACGGTCGGTCGTAGACCAATCCGACCAGTGCCGATCCCGGGACCACTGCATCGATCCGGGCGGACTCGCCGAGCACCGCCTCGACCCGTTCGGCTGCGACGATCGCGTCGCCGACCACGGCGTAGGAGAGTGCCGGCCCGACCGCGGCGCCGGTGTTGGAGAGCAGCGTCCAGGGCGTGGTGGTCCAAGCGACGAGCGACAGTCCGGAGAGCGACTCGCGGCCGAGGGTCCGACGGAGGGACGCTGCTGCGTCGCCCTCGTCCCGCAGCGGGAGCCGCACGTAGGCCGACTCGTCCTCGACGTCCCGGTAGACATCGGGCTGTCCGAGCTCGTGGCTGCTCAGCGCAGTGCCGCAACGCGGGCAGTACGGGACCACCTTGATGTCCTCGTAGAGGAGCCCCTGGTCGAAGAGGCTCTTCAAGTTGGCCCAGACCGACTCGACGTAGTCGGGCGAGAAGGTCCAGTAGGCGTCGTCGAAGTCGATCCAGTACCCGATCCGCTCGGTCAGGGTCTGCCAGTCGTCGACGTAGTTGCGGACCGACTCGCGGCACAGGCGGGTGAACTCGCCGATGCCGACCCGCTCCTCGATCTGCCGCTTTGCGGTGATCCCGAGCTGCTTCTCGACCTCGACCTCCACGGGAAGCCCGTGGGTGTCCCAGCCCGCCTTCCGGGGCACCGCGTAGCCGCGCATGGTCCGGTAGCGGCAGAAGAGGTCCTTGTAGACACGGGCCCAGACGTGGTGGAGTCCCGGACGACCGTTGGCGGTCGGGGGACCCTCGTAGAAGATCCATGGTTCGGCCCCGTCCCGCAGTTCGACCGAGCGCTCGAACACCCGGTGCGCGGACCACCGGGCGAGCTCCTCGGTCTCGAGGGCGGTGAAGTCGGCGGCGGCGGGGACCGGGCGGAACAACGGGTACGTCCTCTCGGAAGATCGGTGGGGGATCGCGGGGGCGCAACCACCTGCACCGGATGCGCAGCAGATACTACGGGCGCCCGGGGTGCACAATTGCCCTGTGCCCGAACTCCCCGAGGTTCACGCCCTGGCCCTGGCTCTGGCCGCCCGTTCCGCCGGTCGCCGAATCGAGCAGTGCGAGCTGGCGTCGTTCGCCGCGCTGAAGACGGTCGACCCGCCGCTCGACGCACTCGTCGGACGGACCGTGTCCGGTGTCGAACGACGGGGGAAGTTCGTCTGCGTCCCGACGACAGCACCCGGAGACGGAGCGGTGGAGCTCTGGCTCGTCGTCCACCTGGCCCGCGGCGGGTGGATCCGATGGTCGGACGCGCTCTCCCCGGGCCGTGCCCGGCCCAACCGGAGTCCCCTGGCGCTCCGGTTGCGGTTGGACGACGGCTCCGGCTGGGACGTGACCGAGATGGGCACCGAGAAGCGCCTTGCGCTGTGGGTCGTGACGACGCCGGCGGACGTGCCTGCAATCGCCGGGCTGGGGGTGGACCCTCTGGATCCCGCGTTCACCGTCGCCGCGCTCGACGGGCTCCTGGCCGCGAGCCGCTCGACCCTCAAGACGCTCCTGACGACGCAGTCGGTCATCGCCGGGGTCGGCAACGCGTACTCCGACGAGGCCCTCCACCGCGCCCGGCTCTCTCCCTACAAGCGGGCCGACTCCCTCGATCCTGACGAGTCCAGACGACTCCACGACGCGGTGGTCGGGGTGCTGACGGAGGCGGTGGAGCGCCTCGAGGGTCTCGGGCCGGCCGACCTCAAGGAGGACAAGCGGCGGGCCATGCAGGTGCACGGCCGGACCGGCGAGCCCTGTCCCGTCTGTGGTGACACCGTCCGAGAGGTCTCCTTTGCCTCCAAGTCCCTCCAGTACTGCGCGGCCTGTCAGACCGGCGGCAAGATCCTCGCCGACCGGCGGCTCTCGCGACTGCTCAAGTAGGGGTCGGCCGATCGGTCTGCCGCTGAGCAGGCGGGCCATTCGGTGATCGGCGGATCGGGGAGACTGTGGCCATGTCCGAACCGGCCACCTCCGAACCGTTCGGTCTGGAGGGGCGAACCGTCCGGCTCCTGCCGCTCTCCCCCGACCACGTGGACGGCCTCCTCGAGGCGGCCACCGGGGACCGGTCCTCGTTCGGGTACACCGTGGTGCCCTCCGACCGGACCGCCATGACCGACTACGTCGAACGGGCGGTCGCGCGCCGGGCGTCTGGAGAGCAGGTGCCCTTCGCCACCTGGTCGGTGGCTCTCGACCGGGTGGTCGGGAGCACCCGCTTCTACGACCTGTCGCGGTGGGACTGGACCGCGACGGTCCCCGGATCCGCGCTCCCGGGGCGAGAGAGGACCGTGGACTCCGCCTGCATCGGTCACACCTGGCTCGACCCCGCTGCACAACGCACGTTGGTCAACACCGAGGCCAAGCTGCTCATGCTGGACCACGCCTTCGACGTCTGGGGCGTCCGGGTGGTCCGCCTCTGGACCGATGCGCGCAACGCGCGCTCGCGCAGCGCGATCGCCCGCCTCGGGTGTCGCCTGGACGGTGTCCTCCGGGCCGACCGCCCGGCCAGCGACGGCTCGGTCCGGGACTCGGCGGTGTTCTCGATGCGGGCAGAGGAGTGGCCGACCGCACGCGAGCACCTGGTCGAGCGCCTCCGAGAAGCCGGGTCACCCCGCCGACCCTGACCGCGACTCCGTGCCGGGCGCCGTCCGCCACCGGCCAGACGCTGAGAGTATTTGACTCTATCCTATCTCTCTGGTAGTTATATGGGAATACATAAGGGGCGTCACCGTGCTGCACCCGCACCTGTCGCGACGACCCACGTGCGCAATCAAGGAGCTCCATGCCATCATCGATCCGGGCACGCCGCCGATCCCATCTGTTTGCCGCACTCGGCGCCACTGCCGTTGCAGTGATCGCCGCCGCCTGCAGCTCCGCGTCGAGCACGCCGACGACGACCGGGTCCGGGGGGGGCAGCTCGACGACGTCCGGTGCCCCGGTCACACTCCGCCTGGGCTACCTGAGCAACCTGACCCATGCCGCCGCCCTGGTCGGCCTCCAGCAGGGCACCTTCGCCAAGTACCTGGCCTCCAACGTCACGCTGCAGACATCGACCTTCAACGCCGGCCCGGCCGAGGTCACCGCCCTGCTGGCCGGATCGCTCGACGCGGCGTACATGGGCCCCAACTCGGCGATCACCGCCTACTCCCAGGGCCAGAAGTCCATCCGGATCATCTCGGGAGCCACCTCCGGAGGCGCCGCCTTCGTGGTCGCGCCGGGGATCACCTCGGCTTCCCAACTCAAGGGAAAGACGGTGGCCAGCCCGCAACTCGGCAACACCCAGGACGTGGCGCTGCGGACCTGGCTCACCAAACAGGGGCTGACCTACCCGGGACCCAACGGCGGTAGCGGCGAGGTCACCATCCTGCCCGAGGACAACGCGACCACCCTGGCGTCGTTCGAGGCCGGCACCATCGCCGGGGCCTGGGTGCCCGAACCGTGGGCGACCCGGATGGTCAGCGAAGGCCACGGCCACGTCCTGGTCAACGAGAAGACCCTCTGGCCCAGAGGCCAGTTCTCGACGACCCTGCTCGTGGTGACCACGAGCTTCCTCTCCGCCCACCCCTCGGTCGTCACCGACCTGCTCAAGGGTCAACTCGCCACGACGGTCTTCCTCAACGCCTTCCCCGCCAAGGCACAGGCCGACGCCAACACCGAGCTGGCCACCCTGACCGGCAAGGCACTCAAGGCGCCGGAGCTGGCAGCAGCCTGGTCGGACATGACCTTCACCAACGACCCGATCGCCTCGTCGATCCTCACCGACCTGCAACACGCCAAGGCGGCCGGCTTCCCGACCACCACCATCAGCGGCATCTTCGACCTCGGTCCGATCAACCAGGTGCTCAGCGCCGAGGGCAAGAGCACCCTCTCCGCGCCGTGAGCATCCTGTCGGCACCACCCCGTCCACGGGGGACCGGACCCGCGCCTTCGGTGTCCCTCGCCGGAGTCTCCAAGCGGTACGGTGACGCCTCGTCCGGCGTGGTCGCCCTCCAGGACGTTTCGCTCGAGGTGGCCGCCGGGGAGTTCGTCTGCCTGGTGGGCGCCTCGGGATGTGGGAAGACCACCCTGCTCAACCTCGTCGCCGGCCTCGACCGGCCGAGCGTGGGCTCTGTCGATGTGGACCAGCCCGACGGCGCGACCGGCGGTACGCCCACCGCGATGCTCTTCCAGGACTCGGCCCTCTTCCCGTGGCTCACCGTGGCAGCCAACGTGGAGCTCCCCCTCCGCCTGCGCGGCGTGGACCGGTCCGAGCGGCGGGCTGTGGCCGTCGACCTGCTCGATCGGGTCCACCTGGGCGGCTTCGGAGGCAAGCGGCCTCACGAGCTCTCGGGGGGGATGCGCCAGCGGGCGGCACTCGCACGGGCGCTGGCCCAGGACGCCGGACTGCTGTTGATGGACGAACCGTTCGGCGCCCTCGACGCCATCACCCGCGACCTCCTCCACGACGAGCTCGAATCGCTCTGGCTCGACAGGGGGTTCACGGTCCTCTTCGTGACCCACAACGTGCGCGAGGCGGCTCGGCTGGGCGACCGCATCGTCCTCCTGACCAGCCGCCCGGGGCGGGTGGCGGCGACCTTCCCGGTCGACCTCGCCCGGCCCCGACGCATCGACTCCACGGAGATCGCGACCCTGGCCGCGACGGTCACCGACCACTTGCGCTCGGAGGTGGGCCGGCATGGCCATTGACCACCTCCCGACCGGCGTCAAACCGACTGCCCCGTCGCTCGATCAGGCCCTCGCCGGGCTCGACGCGCTCGACGAGGCCGGTCGTCCGGCCCACGACCGGGTGTCGCGGCGGGTTTGGCGGGCGACGTGGCCGAAATTGGTCGCCCTCGGGATCATCCTGCTGGTCTGGCAGTGCGCCGAGTGGGCCCACTGGAAGCCGTACATCCTCCAGTCGCCGGCCACGGTCGCCCGCCAGCTCTGGGACCTCCTCGGCACGTCGCTCTTCTGGCAGTCCTGCCGGGTCACCGCCGAGCAGGCCGTCATCGGCTACCTCCTGGTCATCGTCATCGGCGGGATCGTCGGGACCGCGGTGGCCCGGGTACCGGTCCTCAGGGCCGGGATCGGTTCCCTCATCACCGGCATGCAGACGATGCCGTCGGTGCTCTGGTACCCGCCGGCCATCATGGTCTTCGGCGTCACCTCGAAGGCGATCATCCTGATGATGATCCTCGGCGCAGCCCCGGCCGTCGCCAACGGGTTCATCAGCGGGATCGACCAGGTGCCGCCGAGCCTCCTGCGGGTCGGGCGGATCCTCGGTGCACGCGGGCTCTCCCTCGAACGCCATGTGGTGCTTCCGGCTGCGTTCCCGAGCATCCTCGGGGGCATGAAGCAGGGATGGGCGTTCGCCTGGCATGCCCTCATGGCTGGGGAATTCCTGGTGCTGGTCGATCCGCTGAGCCTCGGCGGGCGCACGGTCAACGCCACCACCCAGGCCGAATGGGCGGTGGTGGTGGCCCTGATGATCGTCATCGTGTTCATCGGGATCATGGTCGACGTCGCCTTCTCACGGGTCGACCGATCCGTCCGGCGCCGGCGCGGCCTCTTGGACTCGACAACGGCCTGAGCCCGGAGACCCGCGAGCGACTTCGCGGGGGACAGCCAGGGCGAGACATGCCCGGGGGCGTGCACGCTCTGGCAGACTCTCAAACGTGTACATCTCCGCCAAGGTCGACTACGCGGTACGGGCCCTGTGCTCGCTGGCCGACACGGAAGGCGCGGTGACCGCTGAGGCGTTGGCCACCTCCCAGGGGCTGCCGTCCAAATTCCTCGAGAGCATCCTCAACGACATGCGCCGCGCAGGCATCCTGATCAGCCAGCGGGGTGCCGACGGCGGCTACCGCCTGGCCCGCCCGGCCTCGGAGATCTCGGTGGCCGATGTCATCCGACCGCTCGACGGACCGCTCGCCGAGGTCCGGGGGCTGCGCCCGGAGGCGGCCAACTACGAAGGGGCGGCGGAGCACCTTCAGGCGGTGTGGGTCGCGGTGCGGGCCAGCCTGCGGGCCGTCCTCGAGCAGGTGACCATCGCCGGCATCGTCTCCGGCAACCTGCCCCGCTCGGTCACCAAGCTCACCTCCGACCCGGATGCCTGGCTCTCCCACTGACCCCCGCTCAGCCCCGCTGACACCCGCTCAGCCCCACTGACCCCCGCTCGCCGACCCATCCTCCCGACTCCGCGCGCTGTGCCGGTCGGTCGAAGACACCCTCCGCCTACGATCGGCGCATGAGCCCGCCCCCCGCCGACGGCGTGCCCGGGGTGCACCCCCCGACGTCCGGCGCACCGTCCGCAGCCGCGTCGTCCAAGGTCCACTTGAGCCGTGCCGACACCATCGTCCTCATCGTGGTCTGCCTGGCCCAGTTCATGGTGGTCCTCGACATCTCCATCGTGAACGTCGCACTCCCGTCGATCCAGAAGGACCTGGGATTCGGCGAGGCGAGCCTCCAGTGGGTAGTCACCGCCTACGCGCTCACCTTCGGCAGTCTCCTGCTGCTCGGGGGCCGGCTGGCCGACATCTTCGGACGTCGCCGGATCTTCCTGGTGGGACTCGTGCTCTTCACCGGGGCCAGCCTCCTCGGGGGGTTCGCCGGCAACCCGGCCACCCTCATCGCAGCCCGGTCGCTGCAAGGGGTCGGCGCGGCCGTCCTCTCCCCGGCCACCCTGACCATCCTGACCGTGACCTTCACCGATCAGCGGGCGCGCGCCAAGGCGTTCGGGTTCTGGGCCGCGGTGGCCGCCGGGGGTGGCGCCGCCGGCGCGCTCCTCGGCGGGATCCTCACCCAGTTCCTTTCCTGGCGGTGGATCCTCTTCGTCAACGTGCCCATCGGCGTCGTCCTCTTCGTCTTCGCCAGGGTCACGCTGGTCGAGTCCCGGGCGGAGGGTGCTCGGCGCAACCTCGACATCGCCGGGTCGGTTGCGGTGACGGGCGGACTGCTCAGCCTGGTCTACGCCATCGTCCACACCGACCAGGTCTCCTGGACGTCCACCTCCACCGTCGCCGCCCTACTGGTCTCGGCCGTCCTGCTGGCCTCGTTCGTCTTCATCGAGGCCAAAGTGGCCACCCACCCGCTCGTGCCCCTCCGTCTCTTCCGGTCCCGATCGGTGACCGGGGCCAATCTGGTCATGTTCTGCTTCGGGGTCGGGATGTTCGCCATGTGGTTCTTCCTCTCCCTCTTCCTCCAACAGGTGCTGGGCTACAGCCCCCTGGTGACCGGGCTCACCTTCGTCCCGCAGACCGCGGCCATCGCCATCGGGGCCACGATCAGCGGGCGGCTCGCGCCCCGGATCGGGCCGCGCACGGTCCTGATCGTCGGCGCGCTGCTCGCCGCCGGCGGCCTCTTCTGGCTCTCGTTCATCCGAGCGAGCGACACCTATTGGACCGGGGCCTGCGGCGGCGGCATCCTGGCCACGTTCGGGATGGGCCTGGCCTTCACCCCGATCGCCCTCCTGGCGACCGGCGGGGTGCGCCCGGACGAAGCGGGCCTCGCCTCGGGGCTGGTCAACTGCAGCCGGCAGATCGGCGCCTCGGTCGGGCTGGCGGCCCTCTCCACCCTGGCGGCCTCGAGGATCGCCACGCTGGTCCACCGCGTGCCTCCGGTGGCCCAGAAGGTGGCGATGACCGCCGGCTACTCCCGGGCCTTCCTGGTCGCCTCGATGGTGGTCCTGGCCGGCGGATTGCTGGCGCTGATCATCCCCGCCCGGGTGGCCCGGCCGGAGCCCGCGTCCAGCACGCCCGTGGAACGGCTGCCCGCACCGGCGCTCGCCGACAATTGAACGGGTCGCCGCGGGCGGTGATGCTCAGCCCCCGGCCAGCGCCTGGCGGCCGTGACGACGGAGCTCGGCCTCGAGGCCGCTCCTGCGGTCGCCGGTCAGCGGGACGTAGGCGAGCCGCGGGCCGTCCCGGCAGAAGACCGGGTCGTCCCCACGCCACCACCCCTCGTTGCGGAGCGGCTCCTTGGTCACCTTGCCGCTCGCCGTCTGCGGGAGGGCGGAGGTGATCCTGAGATAGGAGGGCACCCACTTGGTACCCAGATCGTCCTGAGCCGCCAGGAACGCCGCGAAGGACGTCGGCTCGAACGCGCATCCGGGCAGCAGCTCGATCGCAGCCATGACCTGATCGCCGGAGCGGGGATCGGGCACCGCGTAGACGGCCACCGCGGCCGCTGTCGGGAAGCGCACGAGCACCCGCTCGATGGGTCCGGCCGTGATGTTCTCGGAATCGACCCGCATCCAGTCGCCGCGCCGTCCGGCGAAGTAGGCGTGACCCCCTGCGTCCCGGTAGGCGAGGTCCCCGGTCCAGTACCAGCCGTTGCGGATGCGATCGGCGGTGGCCCCGGGATCGGCGTAGTACCCCTCGAACCGGCCGGCGCCCGACCGGTTGACGATCTCTCCGATCGCCTCGGATCCGTTGAGCAGGACACCGGCCGCGTCGAACCTGGCGGGAGGGCACTCTTCGAGGGTCTCCGGATCGACCACCGCGGTGTCGGCGTCCGGAACGCCCAGGGCGCCCGGTGGGCTGTCCGGGGCGCGATTCATGGCGACGCCGCCCTCGCTCGACCCGTAGCCTTCGGTCAGCACGCACCCGAACCGCCGCTCGAAGGCGGCGAGGTCGGCCACCGACGCCTCGGTGCCGAACCCGCGCCGGAGGGTCGAGTCCGCGTCGTCGTCTGCCGGAGGGGTGGCCAGCACATAGGCCAGCGCCTTGCCCACGTAGGTGAAGGTGGTCACGCCGTAGCGGCGCACATCGGGCACGAATCCCGACGCACTGAACCGGCGGGCCAACGCGATGGTCGCCCCGACCGCCAGGCTCGGGCCCCACAGCACCATCAACGCGTTGCCGTGGAAGAGCGGCATCGCGCAGTAGGCCACGTCCGAACGCTCGTACCCGTAGAACCGGCCCGACCGCAGCGCGATCGATGCCAGTCGTCCCTGGGTGCACCGGACTGCTTTCGGGGCCCCGGTGGTGCCCGAGGTGAAGAGCAGAAGGAACAGGTCCGCTGCGGACGGGGCCGCGTCGGCCACCACCGCTGCCGCGGTCGCCCCTGCGTGATCCGCCACGGCCGCGGCGTACGCCGGGGTGTCGACCCGTAGGACCAGGTCCGGTGCGACACCGGTGTCGAGCCCCTCGAGGAGCGCGGCCCCCTCCGCGTCGGTCACGAGGACGCGGCAGTCGGTCCGGCGGACATCCCCGGCGAGAGCCTCCCCGCGTCGGGTCGGATTGATCCCGACGACCACCGCCCCCGTGAGGGCCGCAGCCGACAGCCAGAAGACGAACTCCGGCTCGTTGCCGAGGAGCACGCCCACGTGCGGGGGGTCGAGCCGGCCGAGCGACCGGAGGAGCACGGCCCGCGCTGCCGCGGCGGCCACCACCTCGCGCCACGACCAGCTCCGGTCGCCCATCACGAGCCCGGGGTGGTCGTCATCGCTGCGGGCGAGCAGCAGGTCGGCGACGCTCGGGCTGACGTCGGTGTCCGTCTCCTGCGCGGGCATGTGGGTGACGCTACCGGTGGTGGCGGCACCCGGGCGCGCCTACCATCGGGGCCGCAACCCGGTCGGGTGCACTCGACCACACGAACCGAGACAACGAGACAGACGAGACGAGGAGCACCATGGGACAGGGCAAGGCCGAGATCGACATCAACGGCTCGGCGGACGAGGTCTGGGCGGTCGCCGGTGATTTCGGCGGGATCGCCGGATGGATGCCGGGGATGGAGTCCTGCCGTGTCGAGGGCGAGAACCGGATCCTCGAGACGATGGGCATGACCATCACCGAGAAGCTGGTCTCCAGGGACGACGCCTCCCGGACCTTCACCTACTCGATCGTCGACGGGGTCCCGGTGGAGCACCACGAGGCGTCGGTCACCGTCACTGCCACCGACGACGGTTGCCACGTGACCTGGGTGGTCGACGCCGCTCCGGACGAGATGGCCGACCTCATGAACACCGTGTACCAGCAGTCCCTCGACGCACTCAAGGTCCACGTCGAGGGATGAGCGCGCCGGACGTCGGCGGGGGGACCGTCCCCACCGGGCGCCGGTCGTACCGGGTCGAGGCCCGGGCGGCGGCTCCGGTCGAGGAGGTCTGGCCGCTGGTCGGCGAGGCCAAGCGCTGGCAGGAGTGGTCGTTCCTGACCCGCACCGGCCTCGAGCGGGAAGGGGTGCCCGAGCCCGACGGCGTGGGCGCCGTGCGCCACTTCAGCCGCATGGGCGTCGGCTCGCGTGAGGAGGTCCTGGCCTGGGATCCGCCCCACCACCTGGCGTACACCATCGTCGGCGGGGGCTTCCCGGTGCGCAACTACCGGGCGGACCTCACGCTGGAACCCGACGGGGACGGCACGCACATTCGGTGGTCGGGGACGTACGACGAGAAGTGGCCGGGCAGCGCCGCAGCCATCGGGGCGCTGCTGACGCGCATGATGCAGAAGTTCGCGACCGACGTGGCCCGCTATGCGGAGGCCCACCACCGTCCGGGCTGAGCGCGGAGCCCGACGGGATTGTCGGGCTCACCCTGCGACAGCCGCCAGGCGACGCGCCCGGCGATCGACCTCGACAGAGGCCCGCTCGACGTCGACGGTCCGGCACTCCCCCTCTGCGACCACCTGCCGTCCGGCCACCCACACGTCGGTGACCAGCCGGCTCGAGGCCGACCAGACAAGGTGCTCGATGAGCATCGCGTCGTCGAGGAGGGGGACGAACGCCGGGTCGTCGAGGGAGACCGCGATCATGTCGGCCTTGCCTCCCGGGACGAGGACCCCGAGGTCGGGTCGTCCGAGCGCGAGCCCTGCGCCCCGGGTGACCAGATCGAGGGCGGACGCCGCCGGCAGCGCCGCAGGATCCCGCTCGCGGATGCGGGCGAGCATCGCGGCCAGGCGCATCTCCTCCCAGAGGTCGAGGTCGTTGTTCGACGCGGGTCCGTCGGTTCCGAGACCCACCCGGATGCCTCTGGCCAGGAACTCGACGAGGGGCGCGACCCCAGAGGCCAACTTGGCATTGCTCTGCGGGCAGTGGGCGACAGCTATGTCGTGGCGCTCGTAGAGGGCGAGGTCCCGGTCGGACAGCCAGATGCTGTGGGCGGCGAGCACCCGCCCATCGAGCACGCCCGCGCCGGACAGCACCTCGGGAACCGACCCTCCGTGCTCCGCCTCGAAGGCAGCTCCCTCACCCTCGGTCTCGGCGAGGTGGATGTGGACCAGTGCGTCGAGCTCCCGGGCGACGGCCGACAACTCGACCAGCGCCGGAAGTGGCACCGTGTAGGCGGCGTGGGGAGCGAACCCCACCTCGATCCTCCCGTCCTCGCCGGCCCTGCGCTCGTGGAAGGCGGCGATCTGGTCGATGCGCCGCTCCCACCAGCGCTCACCGTCCTGGCCCGGGAGCCGGAGCACGCCCGGCGTGACCACCGCTCGGGAGCCCGCCGCGACGACCGCATCGGTCAGCGCGTCCTCCATGAAGTACGCCTCGCAGCTCGTGGTGACCCCGAAGCGGAGGAGCTCGGCTGCGGCCAGCGTCATGCCCCAGTAGACGTCGCCCGGGGTCAGATGGGCCTCCCTCGGCCAGAGCACCTCCTCGAGCCACCGGTGGAGGGGGAGGTTCTCGCCCGTGCCGCGGAACAGGGTCATCGGCGAGTGACAGTGGGTGTTGACCAGCCCGGGGAGGAGGACACCCTCCACCCGTACCTCTCTCACCGGCGCAGCCTCCCCCGCCTGTCCGTCGCCCGGAGGTCCGACCCGGGTCACGACCTCCCCTGAGACCTCGACGATGCCGGGACGGTGGATCGCGCCCGTGCCGTCACAGGGCACCACCGCGTCGGCCAGATAGCGGACCGTGGTGGCGTCCGTTCCCCGGTCTCGGGCCGTCACGGCCCGGTCGGCACCTGCGGGGTCGGGTCACCAGGACCGTATTCCTCGTCCTCGATGGCGTAGAGCTCCTCGATCCTCGGCACATGCCTTCCTCCGTCGAACGGAGTAGTGAGGAAGATGTCGAGGATGTCGAGGGCGAGCTCGGTGGCGACCACGCGCGCGCCGAGGGAGAGCACGTTGGCGTCGTTGTGCCGCCGGGCCAGCCGCGCGGTGTACTCGTCGTGGCAGAGCGCCGCGCGGGTTCCCCGCACCTTGTTGGCCGCGATCGCCTCCCCCTGACCGCTGCCCCCGATGACGATCCCGACCTCCGCCTTCCCACGGACGACCCCGCGGGCGACGGCCGCGCAGATCGGCGGGTAGTCGACGGGGGCCTCGGTGAAGGTGCCGAGGTCCTCGACCTGGTGTCCGGCCGATCGGACATGCTCGGCGACCGCCTGCTTCAGGTGCACCCCGGCGTGGTCCGAACCGATGATCACGCGCACCGGCCCACCTTAGGCACCGCGATGCCCGGCGTGTGCGACCGATCACGCCCGCAAACGCGACTCGTCGAATCCGGTGGCCAGGAGTCGGAAGGCGCGATCCACCTCGCCCACCAGGTCGTCGGTCTCCCGACGGGCCCAGCAGGCGAACGCAGCCATCGCGGCACCGAGGGCGGCCCGGGCCACGGTCTGCGGGCCGAGGTCGCTCGGGGCACCGCCGAGGCGCCCGGCGGCGAAGGTCGCAACCACCGCGCACCACGCCTCATAGCGGATCGCCGAGTGTGCGACCAGCGTGGGCACACTGCCGATGAGGGCCATCCTGATCCGGAGCTCGTCCAGCTCGCCGGCCCCGAACCGGTTGGTCGCCATCACCGCCTGGCGCAGCACGTCCATCATCGGCTGGTCGTCGGCGGCGGCGGCGAGGCGGTCACGCAGGCGGACGAGCTCGGCGTCGAACTCCCCCCAGACCACGTCGCGCTTCGATCCGTAGTAGCGGAAGAAGGTCCGCCGGCTGACCCCGACCGCTGCAGCGATCTCATCGACCCTCGTCTCGTCGAAGCCCTGGCGGGCGAAGAGCTCGAGCGCCGCGCGGGCCATCTCCTCCCGCGAGGTGCTGGGCCTGCGGCCGCGGGCCGGCGAATGCGGGGTCTCTGCCTGCTGGTGAGCCGATCCGGTCATCAGACTTTCATTTTGGCATCGAGTGCACTAAATTGGAACCGTTGAGCATCCGGCCCAGGCCGGCCGACGAGCGGAGGACCCATGACCGTCAGCACGACCGACGAGCAGGCCCGAGGACAGTGGGGCGACGACCAGACGCCCACGGAGGCTGTCACGGCCCCCGCAGCGGGGCCGCTGGTCGACGGCGACCTGCTGGTCGAGGATGTCTCGATCGACGGGATGTGCGGGGTCTACTAGGCCCGGCCCGCCCCCTCCCGGACCGACCTCGCACGTCGTGCCCCCCGTACCGCCACCGAGCGGCGCCGCGCCGTTCGACGCCTCGAAGGGGTGGTCGCTGCATCCGCAGGTCGCGCTGCGCCCCGAGTCGTTCGGCGCGCTCGCCTACCACTACGGAACCCGCAGGCTCTCGCTCGTGAAGAGCCGGACCCTGCTCGCGGTGCTCGAGTCACTGGCCGGCCAGCCGTCGGGCCGGGAGGCCTGTCGGGCCGCCGGCGTCGGTCCCGGTGAGCTCGCCGCGTACGAGGAGGCCCTGGCCACCCTTGCGGGCTCCGGGATGATCTGTGAGCGGGTGACCCGGTGACCCTGCTCGCCATCCCGACCCCGCATGCCGGACCGGACACCGCGCCGAGGAGCCGCCTGGTCGACCATCTCGAACGGGGTCTGGACGCCCCGATCTGTCTGACCTGGGAGCTCACGTACGCCTGCAACCTGGCCTGCGTGCACTGCCTGTCGAGCTCGGGACGACGCGATCCGCGGGAGCTCACCACCGAGGAGTGCCGTGCACTCATCGACGAGTACGAACGGATGCAGATCTTCTACGTCAACATCGGCGGCGGCGAGCCCACCGTGCGGGCCGACTTCTGGGATCTCGTCGAGTACGCGACCGCGCACCACGTCGGGGTCAAGTTCTCGACCAACGGGTCCCGGATCACCGCCGACAGAGCCGCGCGACTCGCGTCGAGTGACTACGTCGACGTGCAGATCTCCCTCGACGGGGCGACAGCCGAGGTCAACGACGCGATCCGGGGGGAAGGGTCCTTCGCCACCGCGATCACCGCGATGGAGCATCTCAGCGCTGCCGGGTTCTCCGGATTCAAGCTCTCGGTGGTGGTCACCCGTCACAACGTTCCCCAGCTCGACGAATTCCGCGCCCTCGCCGATCACCACGGGGCCCAGCTCCGGCTGACCCGGCTGCGCCCTTCCGGCCGGGGGGCCGACGTCTGGGACGAACTCCACCCGACGTCCGCACAGCAGCGCACCCTCTACGACTGGCTGGTCGTCCACGGCGAGGAGGTGTTGACCGGTGACTCCTTCTTCCATCTCGGCGGGTACGGGGGCCCGCTCCCCGGGCTCAACCTCTGCGGCGCGGGCCGGGTGGTCTGCCTCATCGACCCGGTGGGCGACGTCTATGCCTGTCCCTTCGCCATCCATGAGGAGTTCCTGGCCGGCAACGTGCGCTCACCCGGCGGGTTCGCGGCGGTGTGGCGGGAGTCGGAGCTCTTCACCGGGCTCCGCGCACCACAGAGCGGGGGGGCCTGCACCTCCTGCGGCCAGTTCGACGCCTGCCGGGGCGGGTGCATGGCCGCCAAATTCTTCACCGGCCTGCCGCTCGACGGCCCCGACCCCGAGTGCGTCCTCGGCCACGGCGAGCGCGCCCTCGCCGGACTGAGCCAGCGCACGGCTCCCCGGTCCTCGCCCGACCACTCGCGCCGCCCGCGGCGGGTGGCCGTCGCGCTGACCCCGTCCCGCACGACACCGCGTGCGGTCCCGACCGGTCGCCCGGTCCGCGCCTGCGACGCGGATCCGCTCGCCGGAGACGCGCCTCGACCCCCGGGCCGCTGACGGTGGGCACGCTCACCGACCCCGTCGTGGTGGCCGGCGTGCGGGTCCCCTCGCGGGTGGTGTTCGGCCCGCACGAGACCAACCTTGCGGCCGGCCGGTCGATCGGCCACCGCCATGTGGCCTACTACGCGGCGCGTGCCGCCGGAGGTGCCGGGGTGGTGGTCACCGAGACGGCCTCGGTCCACCCCTCCGACTGGCCCTACGAGCGGGCCCCGTTGGCCTCGGCGTGCGGTCCGGGGTGGCGGGCCGTGGTCGACGCGCTCCGACCACACGGGACGGTGGTGCTGGCCGGACTCGGGCACGCCGGCGGGCAGGGTTCGAGCGACTACTCCCAGTCGGTGCTCTGGGCCCCGTCCCGGGTCGCCGATGCGATCACCCGCGAGATGCCCCTCGAGATGGGCTCTGCCGAGATCGACTCCCTGGTGGACGGGTTTGCCTCCTCGGCTCGGCTGGCGGTGGCCTCGGGCCTCGACGGGGTCGAGGTGGACGCCGGGCAGTACTCGCTCCTGCGCCAGTTCCACTCGGGACTGACCAACCGGCGCGAGGACGGCTACGGGGAGGACCGGCTGCGCATGACCCGGGAGGTCCTCGACGCGGTTCGGGCGGCAGTCGGCCCGGGACACCTGGTCGGCCTCCGGCTGTCGTGCGACGAGCTCGCCCCATGGGCCGGGGTCACGCCGGAGCTCGCGGCCGCGCAGGTCGACGCCCTGGCCGACCGGATCGACCTGCTCGTCGTGGTGCGCGGCGGCCCGTACTCGACGTCCGCCTATCGGCCCGACGCCCACACGCCGGCGGCCACCAATCTCGAGCTCTGCCGGGCCATGCGGGACGCGGCTGGCAGCCGGGTGCCGGTCGTCCTCCAGGGGAGCGTGGTCGATCCCGACGCGGCCGAGACAGCACTCGCCGCCGGGATCGCCGACCTGGTCGAGATGACCCGGGCCCAGATCGCCGAGCCCCGCCTGGTGGAGCTGGTCCGGGCGGGTACCGCCGAACGCGCACGGCCGTGCATCCTCTGCAACCAGGCCTGCCAGGTCCGGGACAACCGCAACCCGCTGGTCAGCTGCGTCGGAGAGCCCCGCAGCGGCCACGAGACGGTCGACCCGGACCCCCTGGCCGCGCCCGCGCCGGCCCAGCCCGACGAGGCGTTGGTGGTGGGAGCAGGAGTCGCCGGGCTCGAGTGTGCGCGGGTGCTCTCGGCGCGCGGCTGGCGGGTGCGGGTGCTCGAGCGGACCGACCGCGCCGGAGGCGTTCTGCGTGCCGCGGCGATCGGTCCGGGACGTCGACGCCTCGCCGACCTGGCCGGATGGCTCGAATCCGAGTGCCGCCGTCAGGGCGTGGTCATCGAGACCGGGCGGGAGGCCACGGCCCCCGATCTCGACGGGCCCCTCACCCGGGGGACGGCCGTGATCCTGGCCACCGGGGGACGTCCGGCGCCGCAGGGGTTCCACTCAGACGGCTCCCGACCGGTGGTCGACGCAGCCACCGCCCTCGCCGGGCTCCCGGCGGACCTTCCCGACGGACCGGTCGTCGTCCACGATCCGGTCGGCGGCCCGATCGCCGTCGGTGTGGCGGAATGGCTGGCCGAGGCGGGGCGGACCGTGTCCCTGGTCACGCCCGACCAGATCGCAGGGACGCTGCTCGCGCGCTCGGGCGACCTGGCCGACGCCAACACCCGGCTCCAGCGCGCCGGGGTCCACCGCGAGCTCCGGGCGCGGCTCCGGGAGGTCCGCGACGGGTCCGCGTGGTTGGAGGACGTCTGGACCGGTGCGGTCCGGACCGTCGCCTGCGCGGTGGTCATCGACTGCGCGCACCGCCTTGCGGAGGAGTCCCTCTACCTCGAGCGGCCTGGCACCCCCCGTGCCGGCGACTGCGTGGCCCCGCGCGGGATGCTCGAGGCGGTCCTCGAGGGACGGCGGCGGGCCCTCGAAGCCTGCGGCGTGTGCGGAGCGCCGCTGACTGCGGTGGCCGGTGGGGTCGCGTCGTGAGCACGACACGATGAGCACCGCGGCAGGTTCCGAACCCGAGGCGCGGGGCGCGCCCGGGCGGGTCGCCGGCAAGGTCGCACTGGTGACCGGGGCAGCCCGCGGCCAGGGGCGCAGCCACGCCGTCCGCCTCGCGGCCGAGGGGGCCGACATCATCGCCCTCGATGTCTGCGCCCCCATCGCCGACTTGACCTATCCACTGGCGACCCCAAGCGACCTCGCCGAGACGGCGCGCCAGGTCGAGGCCGCCGGGGGCCGGATCGTGACCGCCTCGGTCGACGTGCGCGATGCCGGAGCCCTCGCCGATGCGGTGAGCGCGGGCACCACCCAGCTGGGCCGCCTCGACATCGTCGTGGCCAACGCCGGGGTGTGCTCCGTCCAACGCTGGGACGAGGTCACGCCCAACCTGTGGGACACGATCCTCGGCGTCAACCTGACCGGAGCCTGGAACACCTGCGTGGCATCCATCCCACATCTGCTCGACAGCGGCGGCGGGTCGATCATCCTGATCAGCTCCGTCGCCGGGCTCAAGGGGCAGCCGTTCTTCACCCCCTACGTCGCCTCGAAGCACGGGTTGGTCGGGGTCATGCGCAGCCTCTCCAACGAGCTGGCATCCAAAGGCGTGCGGGTCAACACGGTCCATCCGACCGGCGTCGACACCCCGATGCTGGCGGCCATGGAAGGCCTCACCGAACGCATCGACGCGAGCCCCGACGTGAGCTCCCTCTTTCTCAACTCCATACCGGTGAGCGTGGTCCGGGCCGAGGACGTCACCAATGCGGTGCTCTTCCTGGCCTGCGACGAGTCGCGGTACGTGACCGGGCACACGATGACGGTCGACGCCGGTGCGACGGCACGCTGAGCAGGGGCAACCGTGAGCTCCTCCGGCCGGTACCGCCACCTCTTCACGCCCCTCCGGCTGGGGCCGGTCACCGTGGCCAACCGGATCGTCTTCTCGGCCCACCTCACCAACTACGCAGCCGACGGCCTGCCCACCGAGCAGCACGTGGCCTACTACGCGGCGCGGGCCGCCGGCGGGACGGGGCTGGTCATCACCGAGGAGCACTCCACCCATCCGACCGACTGGCCCTACGAGAAGCTCATCCACGGATTCCGGCCCGAGGTGATCGACGGCTACCGGCGGATGACCGACGCGGTCCACGCGCACGACGTCCCGATCTTCGCCCAGATCAACCACAACGGGGGTCAGGCCTCAAGCATGTACACCCGCCTTCCGGTGTGGGCGCCCAGCCCGGTCCCCGACCCGTTGTTCCGCGAAGTGCCCAAGGCCGTCGAGCCCCACGAGATCAGGGAGATCATCGACGGCTACGCCCTCGTCGCCGCCCACTGCACCGCCGGCGGATTCGACGGGATCGAGCTGCAGTGCTCGCACTCGTCGATCGTGCGCGGATTCCTGTCACCGGCCACCAACACCCGCCAGGACGAGTACGGGGGGTCGCTCGCCAACCGGACCAGGCTCCTGCTCGAGATCGTCGAGGCGGTCCGCTCGACGATCGGCTCGGGATACGCCCTCGGCGTCCGACTCTGCGGGGACGAGCTCATCGAGGGCGGCACCGGGATCGAGGACGCCGTGGGCATCGCCCGCATGGTCGAGGCCACCGGCCAGGTCGACTACATCAACACGTCGATCGGCGTGGCCACCGCCACCCTCTACATGATCGAGGCGAGCATGCAGGTCCCGCCCGGGTACGCCCTCTTCGTCCCGAGCGCCATCCGTGAGGCGGTAGGGCTCCCGGTCGTCGGGGTCGGCAGGTTCAAGGACCCGTTGCAGGCCGACCGGGCCCTGGCCGACGGGACCTGCGACCTGGTCGGGGTGGTCCGGGGCCAGATCGCCGACCCGGACTTCGCGGCCAAGGCCCGGTCGGGCCACGCGACCGACATCCGCACCTGTCTCTCGTGCAATCAGGAGTGCGTCGGCCGGATGGGCCTCAACCGGTGGCTCGGCTGCATCGAGAACCCGGTCACCGGCCGCGAAGCGGCCATCATCCCGCTCCCCCGGCGTCGGCGCCGGGTGGTGGTGGTCGGCGGTGGGCCCGGTGGACTCCAAGCCGCGGTCACCGCCGCCGAGCGCGGCCACCGGGTCGTCCTCTTCGAGCGCCACGGCCGCCTCGGGGGCCAGGCCAACGTGGCAGCTATGGTCCCCAGCCGCGCCGAGTTCTTCGACATCGCACGCAACCTCGTCGTCGCGGCCCGGCGCGAGGGCGTCGAGCTCCGCACCGGTGTGGAGGCCACCGCGGCCTCGGTGCGCGCCGAGACGCCGGACGCGGTCATCGTGGCCACCGGTGCACGTCCGCTCCGCCCGTGGTGGGCCGGGGACGAGTCCAACGTGGTCGACGTCCGCGACGTCCTCGAGGACCGCGTCCATCCCGAAGGCCGGGTCGTCCTCGTCGACGAGCTCGGGTTCCACCAGGCCACCTCGACCGCCGAGCTCCTGGCCGACCGCGGCTGTTCGGTCGAGATCGTGACCAACGCGATGGTCGTCGGCCAGGATCTGGGCATCACCCTCGACCTCGAGCTGTGGAATGTGCGGGCCCACGCCAAGGGCATCGGCCAGAGCGTCGACCTCGTGCCGATGGGCGTGGCCCGGGCCGCTGAGGGCGGCGGTGGACCGCTACTGCTCACGCTCCAGCACCACCCGACCGGCACCGACCAGGTCCGCCACTGCGACTGGGTGGTCTGCGCCGTGCACCAACAGCCCGACGATCATCTCTTCCACGAGCTGGCGGGCGCACCCTTCGAGGTCCACCGGATCGGCGACTGCCTGGCTCCACGGAGGGCCCACGCAGCGGTCATCGAAGGTCACCGGGTGGCGGTCGGGCTGTGAGCGGGACCGACTGGACCTCCCCCACCTTGGCCGTGGTCGTGGCGCGCGCAGGCCGCCTCCCGGGTGGGACCGACGAGACGGTGTCCGAGGCCGGCGGGCACGTGCTGGTGGTGGGATCGGGAGCCGCGACGGCCGCCGCGTCACTGGTCGACGCCGCGACCGTGCGGTGGTGTGACACCGGTGAGGGGTTCCGGCCGGGCGAGCTGGCCCTGGCCCTGGCTCCCGAGTGTGCGTCCGTGCCGCTCGTCCTGCTTCCTGCATCGCCCGACGGCCGAGACCTCGCGCCACGCCTCGCCGCGCAGTGCGACCGGCCACTCGTGGCGCGCGCGTTGAGCGCGACCTGTGTCGGAGACGAGCGATGCGGCGGTCCCGGCCGTGCGGGGGACGGTGGCTGCGCGACGGGGGTGCGGGCACTCGTGGCGCGGCTCGACGACCGGGTGCTCGTCCCGGTCGAGGTCCCCGGCCCAGCCGTGGTCACGCTCGTCGGTCACAGCCGCGCACGCCAACCGGGGCCTCCCGAACGGCTGACCGCGGCAGCCGGGCCCCGTGATCTCCGGGAGGTGACCCTGGGCGGTCTCGGCGGCGACCGACCGGCGATCGACCGGGCCGCCGAACCCGAGTTCGAAGCGCTCCTCGAACCCGACCTGCGCACCATGGACCTGGCCGACGCCACCCGGGTGCTCGCCGGCGGCGCTGGTCTGGTCCACGGCGACGACGACCGCCGGGCCGGAGCCGTCTTCGACCTGCTGGGCGCGGTGGCCGCCTCCCTCGGCGGTTCGGCCGGCGCGACCAGGGTGGCCACCGACGCCGGGTGGACCGGCTACGAACGCCAGATCGGCACCACCGGCGTTGCGATCGACCCCGACCTCTACGTCGCCCTCGGCGTGTCGGGTGCGGCCCAGCACGTGGGCGGCCTCGGCGCTCCCCGTCACGTGGTGAGCGTGAACACGGACGCCTCCTCGCCGATGACGGCCATGGCCGACCTGGGCCTGGTGACCGACGCGCAGGCACTCCTCGTCGAGCTCGCCCGCCGACTCGGCATCGCGCCGCCCGACGCACACCGGACCGCGACCGGCGGCGACCGTGGCTGAGCGCACCGATGCCGACGCCGTGGTCGTGGGCGCCGGACCCGCTGGCGCCGCGGCCGCCCTGGCACTTGCGCGGGCGGGGCGCTCGGTCGTCCTGCTCGAGCGCGGGCCGTTCCCCGGCTCGAAGAACGTCTACGGCGGAGTCGTCTACGGCCGCGTGCTCGACGAGATCGTCCCCCGTTGGTGGGAGGAGGTCCCGGTCGAACGCTGGGTCGTGCGACGCTCCACGATGATGATGACCCCGACCCAGTCGCTCTCGGTCGACTACCGCTCCCACGACTGGGGTGCTGCCCCCTACAACGGATTCACGACCCTGCGGTGCCACTTCGATGCCTGGCTGGCCGGCAAGGCGACCGCGGCGGGAGCCCGCCTGGTGCCGTCCACCGTCGCCACCGGCCTCCTGCGCGACCCCGCCGGGCGGGTGGTCGGCGTCCGCACCGACCGCGACGGGGGCGAGCTGCGGGCACCGGTGGTGATCGCCTGCGACGGGGTCAACACCTTCCTGGCCAAGGAGGGCGGGCTGCATCCGCGGGTCGACGCCGACCACCACACCCTCGGAGTCAAGGAGGTCCTCGACATGCCCCCGGAAGCCATCAACGAGCGGTTCGGGGTCGGGCAGCACGAGGGCGTCGACATCGAGATCCTCGGGTGCACCGGACCGGTCCCCGGCGGTGGCTTCCTCTACACCAACGCGCAGACGGTGAGTGTCGGCTTGGTGCTCGCCCTCCCCGGGCTGGCCGAGGCCAAACTCCGACCGGAGGAGCTCATCGCGGACCTGAAAGCGCATCCGGCCATCGCACCGCTGCTCCGGGGGGCCACCCTGCGCGAGTACTCGGCCCACCTCATCCCGGAGGGTGGGTACGACACGATGCCCGACCTGGTGACCGACGGCATGCTCGTGGCCGGGGACGCAGGGGCCATGACCCTTGCGGCCGGCCTCTGGCTCGAGGGCGTCAACTTCGCCATCGGGTCGGGATACGCCGCGGGTCGTGCCGCCGATCGGGCTCTCGCCGCGGGTGACTGCTCGGCCCGGGGCCTGGCCTCCTACCGCGCCGACCTCGAGGGCCAGTTCGTCCTGGCCGACCACAAGCGGCTGCGCAAGGCACCGGCGCTCGTGCTCTCCGAGCGGGTCCAGCGGCGCTACCCGGGACTCCTCTGCGACCTCGCCGACGGACTGTTCACGGTCACCAACCCCGTTCCCAAGCGCGGTGGGCTCCGGGTGACCCGGGACGCGGCGGCCCGGCACGGCGTGACCCTCCGCCAGCTGGCCACCGACACCCTCCGCGGCCTCAGGATCTTCGGATGAGCGGTCCGCCGCGCTGGAGCGGGATCTCGTTCGAGGAACGGATGGCCACGGTGGACTTCCGGGTCGGAGCCCGCGCCCACATCACCGTCGACTCCGACGTCTGCAGGTCGTGTACGACCCAGTCCTGTGTCACCGCCTGCCCGGCAAACCTCTTCGCCCCGACCTCGGACGGCGGCATCCTCTTCAATTACGAGGAGTGCTTCGAGTGCGGGACCTGCTACATGGTCTGCAACCACGATGGCGCGATCACCTGGACCTATCCGGACGGCGGGTACGGCGTCGTCTTCCACCACGGATGACCGTCACCGAGCGCCCCCTGGTGGTCGCCTGCCTCCGGATCACCGACCTCCGCGCGGGGATCGACCCGCTGACCGGCGCGGTGACCCGCGACCCGCTCGGGGTCGGACTCACCGCGGCCGACGGGGCGGCGCTCGAGCACGCGTTGCGGATCGCCGAGGCCTGGTCGGGTCGCGTGATCGCCCTCGCCGCCGGGCCGACGTCGATCGAACCGGTGCTCCGCGAGGTGCTCGCGCTCGGCGTCGAGGTGGTCCGGATCGCGCTCGCGGACGAGCAGGACGAGCAGGGGTACACCGGCGAGCTGGCCGGCGACGAGCGGTGGCTGGCCCGCGCCCTGGCGGCGGCGCTGGCCTCCCGCGGACCCGTCGACCTGGTCGTCTGCGGGGACCGCTCGGTCGACCGCGGCACCGGTGTGCTGCCCGCGTACCTCGCGCACGAACTGGGTGCCGCCCAGGCGCTCGGACTGGTCGCGGTCGAGGCGCGGCGTCATGCAGAGGAGCGGGTGCTCCTGGCCGAGCGTCGCCTCGACGCGGGCTGGCGGGAGCGGCTCCGTGTTCCGTTGCCCGCGGTCTGCTCGGTCGAGGGCGCCGGGGTCCGGTTGCGGCGGGCGTCGCTGTCCGGCGCGCTCTCGGCAGGGGCTGTGGCGGTGCCGGTCGATTCCTCCCCCCGCGTGGCCGCCGCGGTCGGCTCCTCAGGGTCGGGAGCCGTCGCCGGTGACGTGCAGATCGGGAGGACCGTCCCGTTCCGCCCCCGCACCCGGGTCGTCCCGGCTCCCGACGACGACGACCCCCGGATCCGGATGCTCGCGCTGACCGGGGCCCTCGCAGCCCACGACCCCCCGACCGTCGTGGAGCCGGCGGACGCGACCGAAGCGGTCGACGTCCTCCTGGCCTTCCTCGAACGCCACGGCTACCTTGCCGCCGCTCCGGTGGGCCCTCTCGAGGGAGCCGGACGATGAGCCGCCTGGCCGACACCACGTGGCCCGAAGCGGGCACGCTCCGGTCGGGCCGTCGGGTCCTGCTCGTCCCCGTGGGGGCGACCGAGCAACACGGTCCCCACCTCCCCCTCACCACCGACACCGACATCGCGGTAGCAGTGGCAGAAGCCGCAGCCGGACGCGACCCCGACCTGGTGGTGTCCGCCGCGTTGGCCTACGGGTCGAGCGGCGAACACGGGGACTTTCCGGGCACGATCTCGATCGGGCAGCAGGCGACCGAGGCGGTCCTCGTCGAGCTCGGTCGCTCGACCGCCCGCTCGTTCGCCCACACCGTCCTGGTCTGCACCCACGGGGGAAACGCCGGGCCGCTCTCCCGGGCCCTCGACCGACTCGGCGAAGAGGGCCATCCGGTGGCCGGCTGGTCCCCCGCCTGGGGCGGCGACCTCCACGCCGGGCGCACCGAGACCTCGTTGATGCTGGCCATCGCCCCTGACCGGGTCCGTCCCGGACCATGGGAACCCGGCGCTCGAGGAGAGCTCGAAGAGCTCCTCCCGCTGCTCGAGACCCGCGGCGTCCGAGCGGTCAGCCCGAACGGCGTCCTGGGCGATCCCGGCGGCGCCGACCCGACCGAAGGGAACCGGCTGCTCGACGACGCAGCAGCCGGTCTGGTCGCCTTCGTCGCCGCGCTCCGCATGCAGCCCGCGACCGCGCAGACGGAGGAGACCGAGCAGCAGCGTGTGGACCACCTGATCGCCACAACCGGACGGAAGGACTCCCCATGACCCGTGTCGCCGTCGTCACCGGAGCAGCCCGCGGCATCGGCGCGGCCACCGTGCGCGCACTGGCCCGCTCGGGATGGTCGGTGGTTGCCGTGGACCGCGCCAGCAACGACCCCCGCCTTCCGTACGCGATGGGCACGGCAGCAGAGCTCGACGACGTGGTGGCGGCCTCCCTGGCGATGCGTCCGTCGGGCGACCCGGACGGGGGCGTCGTGGCCCACGTGGCCGACACCACCGATCCGGAGGGCCTGGGCGCGGCGGTCGCGCTGGCCGAGGAACGCTTCGGAGGTCTCGACGCCATGATCGCCGTGGCCGGGGTCATCGCCGGCGGCGTGCCCCTGTGGGAGATGCCGCCGGACCAGCTCGGCGCGGTGCTGGGCGTCGACCTCGGCGGTCCGATCACTGCGGCGCGGGTGGGGATCCCCGCCCTGCTGCGGCGACCGACCCCGCGCCAGGGACGGTACCTCGCCGTCGCCTCCGCAGCCGCCACCCGTGGACTCCCCCAGCTGACCGCCTACGGAGCGGCCAAGGCCGGTGTAGCCGGACTCGTACGGGGCCTGGCCGCAGAGCTGGCCGGGACCGGGATCACCGCCAACGCCGTGAGCCCGGGCTCGACTGCGACGTCGATGCTCGACGAGAGCGCCCGCATCTACGGGCTGACCGACACCCGCCCCTTTGCCGAACAGCAGGCGGTCGGGCGCCTCCTCGCACCCGGGGAGGTGGCCGCCGCGTTGGTCTGGCTGGCCGGTGCCGGCAGCGACGCCCTGACCGGGGCGGTGATCCCGGTGGACGGCGGCCTCTCGCTGTGACGCCCCTGCCCGAGGAGTTCATGCTCGTGCTCGACCCCTCGGTGCGCTCGTTCCGGGAGGGCACCGTGCTCGTCGGAGGCACGCCCGGTCGGGTCATCACCCTCACACCGGCGGGAGTGCGCGCGGTTGCCGGGCTGCTCCTGGTGGACGGTCCATCCGGGTCGGACGAGGCGCGGGACCTCGGACGCAGGCTGGTCGACGCGGGCATGGCCCACCCCCGGCCCCGCTCGGTCCGTTCCGCAGCGGAGCGGCTCTCGGTCACCGTGGTGGTGCCCGTTCGCGACCGGCCCGACCTCCTCGACCGCTGCCTCGCCTCGCTCGGGAGCGAGGTCCCGGTCGTGGTCGTCGACGACGCGTCACGCCGCCCGGACCGGGTGGCGGCGGTCTGCCGGGACCACGGGGCACACCTGCTCCGGCGCGAGGCCAACGGGGGACCCGCCGCTGCCCGCAACACCGCGCTCGACGGGATCGACACCGACCTGGTCGCCTTCGTGGACAGCGATTGCACGGTCGGTCCGGGGTGGCTCGAAGGACTGGTCTGGCAGTTCGCCGATCCGGTCCTCGCCGCGGTGGCGCCCCGGATCCGGCCCGAACCGACGGAAGGTTCCGGACGGCCGAGCGTCCTCGCCCGCTTCACCGACCGGCACTCGGCCCTCGATCTCGGTGCCGCCGAGGGCGAGGTCGGCCCGACGCGCGCCGTCCGGTACGTGCCGACGGCAGCACTGATCGCGCGGCGAGGCGCACTCCTCGGCGGGTTCGACGAGGACCTGCGGGTCGGCGAAGACGTCGACCTGGTGTGGCGTCTGCTCGACGCGGGCTGGCACGTCCGCTATGCGCCCTCGGTGGCCGTCGCCCACCGGGAGCCCACCTCCTGGAGGGGCGCCCTCGCCAGACGCGTCCGTTACGGCACCTCGGCCGCGCCCCTCGCCCGACGGCACCCCGGGCGGCTGGCGCCGGTCGAACTCCGCGTCTGGCCGACCGCGGCAGCGCTCTCCCTCCTCGCGGGCCGACCGCGCCTCGCAGCGCTCATCGTCGCCGGTTCGGCGCTCTCGCTGGCCCGCACGGTCCGACCCCTCGGGATCCCCGCCTGGCGCGCCCTCCGCTGGAGCGCGGAAGGCACGGGCTGGACGGTGATCGGCCTCGGTCGCGCCTCGACCATGCTCGCCGCGCCGGCCCTGATCGCGCTCGCCACGCGCCGGCGGGGGAGGCGCTGTGCAGCGGCGCTCGCCCTTCTCCCGGCCGTCGTCGACTGGGTCCGGCAACGACCCGACCTCGACATCCCGCGTTGGGTAGCCGCCTCACTCGCCGACGACATGGCCTACGGGGCGGGCGTCTGGTTCGGCTGCCTGCGCTCGGATTCGTTCGGCCCGCTCGTCCCGGCCCTCGGCCGTACCCCCGGGGGACGCGCGCACACCGTCGCCGAATGATGTGAAACTGCGTGGAGACAACGGCACCACCGCCGGGTGATGGCGGTGCGGTGCCCCGGCCCCCGGGCGCGCAGGCAGGGACCCATGGACACCGAGACCGCACCACACTCCTCAGGCGCACAGCCGTCGCCCGCCCGACCCCGATCCCGCGTGGCCCCGCTGCTGCGCGCACTGACCATGGCCGCCCTGCTGATCGCCCTCGTCCTCGGCGTCGCGGTCGGCCTGGTCACCCACGCCTCCCTCGACGGTGCCAATGGCAGGCTCCACACGGCCCGAGCCGGGCTCCTGCACACCCAGGACGACCAGAGGGCTGCGGCGCTCCGCCTCCACGCCCTGTCCGACGCGGCGGACGCTGAGGCGTTCGAACTCGGGATCGAGACGAGCCGGCTCTCCGGTCTCGACGACCAACTGGGCCTGTCCCAGCTCAACGTGCTGTCCCAGGGCATCCGGATCTCGGATCTCGATGCGTGCCTGTCCGGTGTCGAACAGGCGCTCAACCAGATCTCTCTCGGCAACTCGGCGGGTGCCGGGAGCACCCTCAGCCAGGTCGGCCCCGAATGCAGCGGCGCCGAGCCGTCGACATGACCACCACCTCCCTCGACGAAACGGATCGCCAGGAGGACGTCGCGGACGGCGACGCCCCGACAGGACCGGATCGGGTCGCGGCCCTCCGGAAGCGGCGCCGGTACGGAAGGGCGGTGCTGGCCGCGCTCCTTCTGCTGGTGGCCACACTGACCACCGACCTCGTGCTGGATCACGATCTGGGCCAGACCCGCCGCTCCCTCTCGGCCGCCACCGCCCAGTTGCAGGAGGCAACCTCCGCCCTCTCCCGCACGCTGCAGTCGGTCGACGCCGAATCGGCGGTGCAGGTCGATCGGGTCCAGGCGATCGACCACACCGCGGCAGCAATCCTCGACGCGCAGCAGCAGCTCGCCGCGTCGTCGCAGGCCGACGGGCTCCAGACCGTCGACATCGCAACCCTGAATTCCTGCCTCGGCGGCGTGTCGACGGCGACGACCGCCCTCGCCAACAAGGACCTTGCCGGCGCCGTCCACGCGATCAACGCGGCCGGCCCGTTCTGCCAGCTCCTCGCAGGGGGCAGCTCCGGCGCGTCGTACCCCTTCGACTTCCCCGATCCCGACGTCATCCTGGTGGGTGGTACCTACTACGCGTTCGCCACCAACTCGGCGGCAGGCAACATCCAGATCATCGAGTCCAGCGATCACGAGTACTGGACGACGGTCGGTGACGCTCTCCCCCACCTGCCCGCCTGGGCCGCCCCGGGGGCGACCTGGGCCCCCAATGTGCTGCCCGTCGGCAACGGCTACGTCATGTACTACTCGGCGGACTTCGGCACGACCGGCGAGCAGTGCATCTCCGAGGCGGTGGCCACCCGGCCCCAGGGCCCCTATCTCGACTCCTCGACGGCTCCGCTCGTGTGCCAACTCGCCCTCGGCGGATCGATGGACCCGAGCACGATCGTCGACCAGAGCGGCATTCCGTACCTCGTCTGGAAGTCACAGGGGGCAGGCGGACAACCGCCGACCCTCTGGGCAGAGCAGCTCACACAAGCCGCCACCGGGCTCGCGCCGGGTACGACGCCGACTGCGCTGCTCCAACCCGACGAGGCCTGGCAGCACGGGGTCGTCGAGGGCCCGGACCTGGCGCTCAGCAACGGCCAGTACATCCTCTTCTACTCGGGGAGCGACTGGAAGACGGACACGTACGGCATCGGGTACGCGCGCTGCGCGGGACCGCTCGGGCCCTGCACCGACCAGTCTCCGGCTCCGCTGCTGGCGTCGGGGCCCGACTTCAGCGGTCCGGGTGGGGAGACCGTCTTCGCCGATCCGCAGGGCCGCCTCTGGATCGGGTTCCACGCCTGGATTCCGGGCGAGGTCGGCTACCCACACAGCAGGGAGCTGTTCATCCGGTCGCTGGACCTGTCCGGACCGGTGCCCCAGATCGGGTCCTGAGCCACCCGATCCGCCAACCACCGTCACGCCCACGAGCGTCGGACGTTGCACCGGCCCGACAACTCGGGCAAGACTCGCACCATGCAGCCCATCGGCATCCACCACGTGTCGATCAACGTCACCGACGTCGCGGCAAGTGTGGCCTTCTACACCGAGAGCCTCGGGGGCGCGCTGCGCGACGACCGGCCCGACCTGGGGATCGGCGGCGCCTGGATCGATCTGGGTGGCCAACAGGTCCACCTCCTCGAGGCGCCGGCTGCTCCCGCCCTCGGGCAGCACTTCGCGATCCAGGTGGCCGACCTCGACGCGACGGTGACGGAGCTGCGGGCACGGGGTGTGCGGGTCGGCGATCCGGGCCCGGCGGGCGCGGGACGCCAGACCTTCCTCGAGGACCCGTCGGGCAACACCGTCGAGCTCCATCAGGTCGGGCCCGTCCCGGGCTGACCTGGTACGAGAATTACGACACCGGGGGCCGCGTGGCCCCCGGTGTCCAGAGACACTCCACCGGACCGCGTCCGGGAAGCGCCGCGCTCAGATCTTGCGGACCTGGCTCGCCTGCAGGCCCTTCTGGCCCTGCTTGGTCTCGAACTCCACACGCTGGCCTTCGGCGAGATCGCGGAAGCCCTCCATCTGGATCTCGGACTGATGAACGAAGAGATCATCCCCGCCGCCGTCAGGCGTAATGAAACCGAAGCCCTTTTCGGCGTTGAACCACTTGACTGCACCTACACCCATAACTGAGTCTCCTTGAAATTCACGCACGAACACGCGGGGATCCACTTCGAAGCCCTAGCTGCACCGACCCGCGTGATAGGGCCGATGCCCCCACCACCCTAGGCGGTACCGCGATGCCCTGCCCACCGACGGTCCGGCGATCCTCCGGAAGCGCCCAGCGACCACGCTCAGTCGACCTCGGCGACTGCACTGCCGGGGTGCCCGTCCCCGACCCGACGACCGGACCGGGCGAGGACCCGTCGTGCCCATGGCGCAGCGGTGATCGGGGAGCCTGGCGCTTCGAACACCTCGGCCAGCACCATCACCGAGAAGACGACGAAGAAGTAGGGCTCCACCAGGGTGCCGAGCTTGTCGAACAGATACGACACGGCCAGGAAGGGGTAGCCGACCAGCAGCGCTGTCCAGATCCGCGCATACAGGCGTGCCACAGGCGTCGCCTGCCCCCGGGTGCGGTGGGCAGCCAGCGCCGCCGCCACGGTCAGGGTCGCGAACTCGGTGATCCCGGACACGACGTGGACGTAGTGGTGCACCGGGAGCCGGAGATGCCATTCCATGCTCCTGCAGGCGGCGCTCAACCCCTCGGCACAGGCGTAGGTGTAGCGGCCACCGAGGGTCCCCGCGACCGCGAACGCGACCATCCACTTCCACTCGCGACGCACCGATCCGGCGACCAGTGGACCGCGGAGCGCAAGGGCGGCCGCCATCAGGATCCCGGCCAGGAGGTCGGCATGGGCCATGTCCGAGGCGTAGGGACGACCGGTCGCCTCCAGATCCGAGAAGAACCCGTTGACCGAGGGCATCAGCCCTGGGACGAAGGGGACCACCACCCACCAGTTGTAGGCGACCACCCCGCCCA
Source organism: uncultured Acidimicrobiaceae bacterium (assembly GCA_963753905.1). Classification (GTDB taxonomy): domain Bacteria; phylum Actinomycetota; class Acidimicrobiia; order Acidimicrobiales; family RAAP-2; genus Bog-756. The sequence goes on from CAVWDZ010000001.1 coordinate 2,314,139, forward strand.
CCACGGCGAACCTGGCCGCCGCGATCCGCCCGGGCCGCACGTCTGCGGCAACGTGCACCAGGGTCCGCAGGCGGGACGGGTACGGCAACGTCTGCACGTCTCGGACAACGTGGTTGCGGGGGCAATCATTCCCAGGAGGGCGGGTGCCCCCGGTCTCGTCAGGTGGCCCGTAGGGGGAGCCGCCTCGAGAGCGCGAGCCCGACCAGGGCGACGATCCCCGGCACGACGAAGGCGACCCGCACCGAGGCCGCCAGGGGCCATCCACGGGCAGTGCCCACGGCGATGGCCGCCCCACCCACGCCGGCCCCGAGGGCGGCGCCCAACACGTCGGAGAGGCTCAGCGACGCCGACGCCCAGCCCTCACGGCCGGGCGGTGCCTCCCGCAGCATCATCAGGGACGTCGGCGCATAGGCCAGGCCCATCCCGAGGCCGCTCACGCCCCAGGCGAGAAAGGCCACCGGTACCGGGACGCGGGGATCGAGCACCGCGATCATCCCGGCGATGCCGACCACGATGAGCGCGAGCCCCAGGCGGACCAGACGGCGTCCCTCCCAGCGGGTGGCCAGCCTGGCCTGGATCCAGGCGCCGAGCGTCCAGCCGAGCGTCGACGCGGTGAGCGCGACTCCGGCGCTCGCGAGCCCGCGGTGGCGGATGGTCACCACGGCAAGGGTCACGAACGCGTCGGCCCCGAAGAAGGCAAAGGTCAGCACCCCTCGACTCAGGATGGTGGTCGGCAGTCCGGCCCGTGCCCGGAGGGTTCCTTCGGGCAGCAGGCTCCTGAGGGCCGGCGCTCCGACCAGCACACCGATCGCCACCAGTGCCGCGGCCAGCGCGGGCGGGCGGAGGCTCAGCCCACCGAGGACGGCCGCGGTGCCCACCGCGGTCCGGAGTGCGTCGGAGAGCCGGTGCTCCGCTTCGGGCCGCGTCTGCGGGCGGCCGAGGTGGGCGAGACCGGGGAGGGCGAGGAACCCGGTCGCGACCACCAGGGGCAGCAGGCCGAGGAAGACCCAGCGCCACCCGAAGGCGTGGGCCACCGCGGCGGCGGCCAGCGGACCCACGGTCCCCGGGACCACCCAGGCGGTCGACAGCACCGCCATCATCCGGGGCCGGAGCACCTCGGGGAAGGCGCGTCCGATGGTCACGTACGCGACCGCCGGGATCGCCCCGGCCCCGAAGCCCTGCAGGGCGCGCCCCGCCACGAGCACGCCCATGTTGGGAGCCGTTCCGGCGACGGTGAGACCGGCTGCGAACAGAACGAGACCGGTCACGTACGGGCGGGCCGTACCGGAGCGGTCGGCCTGCCGGCCGGCGGCCACGATCCCGACCATGCTGCCGAGCAGGAAGGCGCTGAACACCCAGCCGTAGAGGTGGATGCCGCCGAGCTGGCGGGTCACCTGGGGCAGCACGGTGGCGACCGCAAGCGCCTCGGACGCAACGAGCACGACGGTCAGCACGAGGCCGGTGGTCAGCGCCCGTCGGTGCGGGGCCAGGAGTCCCCCGGAGGCCGGCAGCCGGGCGCCGTCGGTGCCGTCCTCGGCTGCGCCACCCATCGGGCCAGCCTACGGGTCCGCCGCGGGACGGCCCGGGACGCGGGTGCGCCTACCGCTCCTTCCGTCCGAGCACGATCTGCTCGAGCAGGATGGCGCGCCGCGGGCACTCGGCAGCGGCGCGGGTGGCCAGTTCGACCAACCCGGTCTCGACCGGTGTCCCGTCGACGGTCGGATATCCCCACTCGTCGAGGGTGATCCGTTCGGGTAGGAGCTCGGCACAGTAGCCGTAGGCGTCGCAGGCGACCGGGTCGACCCGGAGCCGGACGGCGATGCGCTGCCGGGAGGTCATGACGCCACGACCGTCCGGTGGGCAGCGGGCAGCCGCAGCACGGTGGGGCGGGCGTGACCGGCACACGGGTGTCCGGCACCGTGAGCCCGCGCGTCGTCGCCGAACACCGCCAGCGCGCTCCTGACCAAGCGGACCACGCCGTCGGGATGGTGGCAGGCACCGCGTCCGGCGATCGTGGCGGCCCGGCGCTCGATGCGTCCGAGCACCCCCGGGTCTGCCGTGCCCGCCCGGAGGCGCTCGAGGTCGTCGGCGACAGCGGGGAGCCCGAAGACGCAGGGGCCGCACTGGCCTGCGCTCTCTCCTGCCATGTACCGGACGATCCGCGCCGTCTCGGCGATCCCGCACGACGCGGCGGGCAGCACCACGATGACGCCGACGCCGAGGGTGGCACCAACCGCGGCGAGGGCCCCGGGAGCGTAGGGCACAGAGAGGTGCTCCGGGCCGAGCCAGGCTCCGCCGTAGCCACCGAGCAGCAGTCCACCGGGTGGATCGGTCGGTCCCGCCTGCCGGACGACCTCGCCGACCGGGGTGCCGAGCTCGACCTCGAACACGCCGGCGTGGTGCACTGCTCCGGACACGGTCACCAGGGTCGATCCCGGGGCCTCGGACGTGCCGAGCCGGCGGAACCACGCCGCACCGTGCCGGGCGACGAGGGCCACCTGTGCGAGCGTCTCCGCGTTGTGCACCAGCAGCGGGCGGCGCCGGACGCTGAGGGGGACCGATTTGTCGATGCGCAACGCGGGAAGCCCCACCCGGCCGTCGAGCCAGGCGGCGAGGGCCGACTCCTCCCCCGCCACGTACCCGGCCGGTGGGCGGCAGACGGTGATGCCCACCTGGCCGCGTCCGGGTTCGCGTTCGGCGATCGCCCGGGACACCGCGGCGGCGGTCGGGTCACGGTCATCGGGAACACAGACGACGATCTCGTTGGCCCCGACGGCGGCGGCTGCCACCTCGGCGCCGTCGAGCACCAGATGCGGCGACCAGGCGAGCAGGGCTTCGTCCTTGTGGCTGGCCGGCTCTCCCTCCATGGCGTTGACCGCGACCAGGGGTCGTCGGCCGGTGCCGGTCACCACGTCCCATTTCGTTGCTGCCGGGAAGCCGGCCCCACCCCGTCCGACCAGACCGGACGCGACCAGTTCTGCGCGGACTGCGGCACGCCACTGCGCGTCGTCGCGTCGCGGCACGTGCAGGGCGCCGTGGACGGCCAGGTGGCCGGCCAGACCGGACGCGCACGGTTCATCGCGCGCCGCGGCCAACAGCCGCCCCGGCAGTGCGAGGGTCGCGGTGGTCATCGGGAGTCCCTCTCCAGGAGGCGGGTCGCAGCTGCGACCGGTGCTCTGGTCCGTGCTCCTCGCGGACGGGCGGGGACCCCTCCGGGGGAGGCATCCGGGCGGTGGCGGACCGGGACCGCTCGGGTGCTGGCGCCGACCCGCTGCGCCTCGGTGCGCGCGGCCTGCCGGTCCCACAGGCGCCAGGCCAGTGCGGCCACGACCCCTGCGACACAGAGCCCGGTGAGCGCATCCATCCACGAACGGGAGGCATCGGTACCCATCCCGAGGGTGTGGGCCACGGCAACCGGCCAGCTGGCATAGGCCAGCCAGTGGATGCCCCGCCAGGTACGCGGATCGATCCGCTGGCGGAGCGCGCTCGAGACGGCCACCGCGACCATGAGGTCGACCGCGACCGTGCCGAGACCGGTCCAGAGGGGTCGGTACGGAGAGGCAAAGGGCACCAGGACCGAGATCCAGCCCACGTCGACGTACGAGTCGACCACAGCGGTGAGCACGTGGAGCCCGACGAACACCACGGCCAGCAGCGAGATCCGCTTGTGCAGCTCTGCCTGCGCGAACGCCGGCCACGAACGGGTGCGGACCCGGCCGGCAGTGAGGATCCCGAGCACCGTGGTGAGCGAGAGCAGGACGAGCGCGACGATGCCGGTCGCCCTCATCGTGTACCAGACGTCGGTGGTCCACACGGTGGAGGTGGCGGCCACCATCAGCACACCCCCGCTGCGGCGCTACCGGGACCGCTCGCGGTCGCGCCCGGCCATTCCCCGACCCGCACCACCGCGCCGTCGGCCGCGACCAGGCGGGCCGCCACACCGTGGCGGGCGAGGTTTCCGGGAGCGTCGTCGCCCCACACGACCGCGGCGGTGCTCCACGCGTTGGCCTCGACGCAGGTCCGGGCGGTGGTCGACACCAGGGACCAGGTGGAGGGGGCCACCCGGCCGGTCCAGGGGTCGACGATGTGGTGCACGGTGCGTCCGCCACGCTGCCAGGTCCGGGCAGTGGTGCCCGAGGTGGCGAGCCCGCCGGAGTGGAGGGCGACCACCTCGTCGATGCCGCTCGGTGGCGCGGTGCACACCGGGGCGATCCCGATCCCCCAGCCGCCGGGCGGTGGGTGCCCCGCCACGGCGATGTCGCCGCCGAGATTGACCAGGACACCACAGTCGAGCGCGTCAGCGATGCGAACGGCCGACCGGTCGGCCGCGAACGCCTTGCCGGACGACCCGAGGTCCACGCGGACACCTGCCGGGATGCGCACCGTGTGCAGCGACCGGTCGAGCTCGAGCCGCCACCACCCCGGTGCGGGGCGCGGTGCGGGGTACGCCCCGCCGGGACCGGAATCGATTCCGGCGAAGTCGCGGTCGTAGCCGAGCCCGGCGAGTGCCGACCCGACCGTCGGGTCCACGATCCCGGCGGTGCGGACGGCGGTCTCGATCGCGGTCTCGAGCGCCTCGAAGAGGAGCGGGCCGACCCGGACCGGCCGGCCGGCCAGCTCGACGCGTCGGAGCTCCGAGTCGTCCCGGAATCGGCTGCAGGCCGCGTCGAGGTCCGCGAGGTCTGCACCGAGCAGGGTCACGGCCTGGTCGGCCCGCTCCGGCACGGTGACCACCACCGTGGCGGTCGTGCCGATGGCTCGCACCGATCGCGCCGCACACGCCGGGGGCACGGAGTCCGCTCGGGCTCCGACGTGATCCGAGGAGCGGTCGCGCTCCTCGAGGAGCGCCGTCACGACTGCCCCGAGACGGTCACCGGCGTGGTGGTGGTGGGTGTCGTCGAAGACGAGGTGGCCGACGACGACGGAGCCGTCGAGGAGCCCGAGGAGGTGGAGCTGCTCGAGGAGGTGGAGCTGCTCGAGGAGGTGCTCCGGTGTGTCACCGTCCCGGCGAGCGCGGAGGTGGCAGGTGCCGAGGCGACCATCAGGCCCAGCCCGGTTGCGCCGAGGGTGGCCATCACGCCGACGGCCGCCGTGGCGCGGCGCACACGGGTGGTGGTGGCGTCTCTCGATCGCACGGCGGCATCCTGGTGGCTGCGTTGCTGCTGATCCATCTCGTGTCCTTTCCGGGGGGGAGTCGGCCTGGGGGAACTCATGAGGGTGATTCGGCGTGCTGCAGGTACCGCTCGGGCCATTGCACCCGCTTCTCCGCTGAGCCAGCTCCACGTGGGCTGAGCGGTTCCTGTGAACCGGCGGGCCGTCTCCGGACGGGACAGGGAAGCTCACAGCGGGCTCACAGGCGGAGCACACCCCGCCTGCATCGGCCGGTGCGATGCTGGTCGGACCGGCCGTGCGGCCCCACCGGAGGAGAGAGCCGTGGAACCCACCCGCAGCCAACGCATCCTGGTCGTCGACGACGAGCCGTCCATCGTCGACGCCGTGTCGACCTCCCTGCGCTACGAGGGGTTCATCGTGGACGAAGCGGTCAACGGCCGCATCGCCCTGGCCGCCGCCCAGGAGCAGCCGCCGGACCTCATCGTCCTCGACATCATGCTGCCCGACCTCGACGGGCTCGAGGTGACCCGGCGCCTTCGGGACGGTGGCATCCGGGTGCCGATCCTCTTCCTCACCGCACGCGACGCGGTCGAGGACAAGGTGGCCGGCCTCACGGTCGGCGGCGACGACTACGTCACCAAGCCCTTCGCGCTGGCCGAGATCGTGGCCCGGGTCCACGCCATCCTCCGCCGTATCGGCAATACGCCCGAGGACGACGGCATCCTCCGGTTCGCCGACATCGAGATGGACGAGAACGCGCACGAGGTCATCCGGGCCGGACAGGTCGTCCCACTCACGGCGACCGAGTTCAACCTGCTCCGCTTCTTCCTGCTCAATCCCCGACACGTGCTGTCCAAGTCACAGATCCTCGACCATGTCTGGCACTACGACTTCGGCGGAGACGGAAACGTCGTCGAGACCTATGTGAGCTACCTCCGCAAGAAGCTCGAGGCAACCGGGCCGCCGGTCATCCACACCGTGCGTCTCGTCGGGTACGCCCTGCGCGAGCCGGCCACGGAGTAGGCGATGTCCCTCCGCACCCGCCTGCTCATCGCGATCGGGGTCATCGCCGTCGCAGCACTGGCCATCGCCGATGTCGTGACCTATTCGGCCCTGCAGTCCTTCCTCTACCAGCGCGTCGACCAGCAGCTCGACGCCACGCACGGGTTCATCGAGCACACCCTCACCACCGCCAACGGGTTCCCCTGCGCCGGACCCGGAACATTCGACGGGCGGGGCGGCGAGGGTCCCTCGGGGGCTCCCGGGTCCGGCCAGCAGCCTCCGTTCAACGCCGTGCAGGTCTCCGCCGTCCAGGTCCGGACCACCGCAGGGGCGGTCGTCGGCAACCAGAGCTGCCCGGCCTATGTGAACAACACCCCCTATACCCCCCTGGTCCCTTCGACCATCACCGGCTTCTCGACGGAGGACAACACCCAGGTCGCGTACTTCACCACCCCGTCGGCCCAGTCGGGTGGGCCGGCCTTCCGGGTCAGGGCCTCCGTGCTGGACGACGGGAACTACCTCATCGTGGCCCAGCCGCTCGGGGACACGGTGAGCACGCTCCACCACCTCCTCGCCATCGAGCTCATCGTGACCGGTGCGGCCGTCCTGGCGGCCCTCCTCGGCGGGCTCTGGCTGGTCCGGATCGGGCTCAGGCCTCTCCGGGCCATGGAGGCCACGGCCGAATCGATCGCCGACGGCAACCTGACCGAACGCGTGCCCGGCGAGAACGACTCGACCGAGGTGGGCAGACTTGCCCGCACGCTCAACGTGATGTTGAACCGGATCGAAGCCGCCTTCGGTGCCCGGGTCGCCTCTGAGCAACGCCTGCGCGACTCGGAGGCCCGACTCCGGCGGTTCGTCGCCGACGCGTCACACGAATTGCGCACGCCGATCGCGGCCGTCTCGGCGTACGCGGAGCTGTTCGGTCGGGGGGCCTCAGAGCAGAAGGAGGATCTCGAACGGGTCATGGGTGGGATCCGCACCGAGACCGGGCGCATGGAGCACCTCGTCGCCGACCTCCTCCTGCTGGCCCGACTCGACGAGGGCCGACCGCTGGAGCTCCGCTCGGTGGACCTGGTGGCGCTGGGCGCCGAGGCGGTCCACACGGCGATGACCGTGGGTCCGTCCTGGCCGGTCACCTTCGAGGCGTCGCAGCCCATCGAGGTGATGGGCGACCCCACCAGCCTGCGCCAGGTCGTCGACAACCTGCTCGCCAACGTCCGGGCCCACACCCCGCCGGGGACCACCGCCCGGGTGTCGGTCGAGCCCGAGGACCACGGGGCGACGATCTCGGTGGCCGACACCGGCCAGGGCATGGACCCCGAAGAGGCCGAGCACATCTTCGAGCGCTTCTACCGCTCCGATCCCAGCCGGTCGCGGCTCCACGGTGGCGCCGGTCTCGGGCTCTCCATCGTGAGCGCCATCGTGGCCGCCCACGGGGGAACCGTCTCCGCCCGGAGCGCCCCCGGAGAGGGCACGACCTTCACCGTCCACCTCCCCACCACGCCACACGTGGACGAGGCCGACGGGATGGACGGAGCGGAGCCCCCTGGCGAGGCACCGGTGACCGGCGGTCCGGCCCGAGAGTCGGCACGATCGTGATCACACGCCGCGGAGCGCGGGACGCCGCACCGCTCCCAGGTCCCGCACAGCTGGGTCCCACCGCCGACCGAACCTCTGCCGTCATGCTGACGCCATGAGCGTCGTCCCACTCCCGCGGCCCCGCGCCGACGGGTCCGACACTGCCTCCGAGGTGGAGATCGTCGTCCCCGTCCACAACGAAGCCCGGCAGCTGGCGGCCAGCATCACCGCCCTCCGGAGCTATCTGGACAGCGCGTTCCCCTTCACGACCACGATCTGCATTGCCGACAACGCGAGCACCGACGACACCTGGTCGATCGCCGCGGGCCTTGCCGCCAGCCTCCCCGGGGTACGCGCCGTCCACCTCGGGCAGCGCGGCCGCGGTCGGGCGGTCCGGGCAGCCTGGACGGCCAGCTCCGCCGAGGTGGTCGCCTACATGGACGTCGATCTCTCGACCGGGCTCGACGCCCTCCTGCCCCTGGTCGCGCCCCTGCTCTCCGGCCACAGCGACGTGGCCATCGGCTCCCGGCTCGCCCCCGGCGCCCACGTCATCCGCGGTGCACGACGCGAGCTCATCTCGCGCGGGTACAACCTGCTCCTGCGCGCGGCCCTCCGCAGTCCGTGCACGGATGCCCAGTGCGGGTTCAAGGCGATGCGTCGCGAGGCGGCGACCCGGCTCCTTCCGCTGGTCGAGGACCAGGCCTGGTTCTTCGACACCGAGCTCCTGATCACCGCGCACCGCCTCGGCCTCCGCATCCACGAGGTGCCGGTCGACTGGGTGGACGACCTCGATTCGCGGGTGCAGGTCGTACGCACCGCCTGGCTCGATCTCTGCGGCATGTGGCGGGTGATGGGACGGGCATCCCGACGGAAGGCGGCTACGGTCAGGGCCCAGCTGCCGGCAGACGCCGGACTCCGCTCGCCGGACACGATGGTGACTGCCGTCACACCCGAGACCGCGTCCGACGGGCTCGGGTCCGTGACCCCGTCCTCCGCACCGGGTCGTCTCGGCGATCCGGTGTTCGCCGACGACCTGCTCCGCTTCGCCGGAGTCGGGGCAGCCAGCACCCTCGCCTACGTCGGGCTGTTCGCAGCCCTCGAGCCGTCGCTCGGGAGCTATGCGGCCAACCTGATCTCGATCGCCGTGTGCAGCGTGGGCAACACCGCGGCCCACCGGGGGATGGCCGGCGCCGCACAACTCGGGCTCCCGCGCACCCGGCGCCTCCTGACCGCGACCGTGCTCTTCGGTGTGAGCCTCGCAGCCACCACCGGCGCGCTCGTCGTCACCCGGGCCGTCGGGCTCACCGGGCTCCTGCCGGAGCTGGTCGCGGTCACCGCGGCCAATCTGGCGGCGGCTGCCTTCCGGTTCGCCATCCTCCGCACCCTGGTGTTCCGGCCACGGTTCGGCCCCCGTCTGGCGACGGTCACCCCCGCCGGACGACGGTCCTGCGACGAGATCGCTCCGGCAGGCGACCGCGCACCGCTCACCGGGAGCGCGCGGTGACCGGTCTCGTCCTCGATCCGGAGACGTCCGCCGGCGCGCTCGTCGCCGTGGTGACCGAGCCGGACGCGACCTCGACCGAGCCGATCGGTCCGCCCACGCCCGCACCCCCGTCGGGCCGGGCCCGGCGCCTGCTGCGTGGACGACCGGAGGATCCGGCGTGGGTCCGCCCGTCGCTGGTCGCCCTGCTCGTCGGCACGGGGATCCTCTACCTGTGGGGCCTCGACCGGTCCGGCTGGGCCAACAGCTTCTACTCGGCGGCGGTCCAGGCCGGAACCAAGAGCTGGAAGGCCTTCTTCTTCGGCTCGTTCGACTCCTCCAATTTCATCACCGTGGACAAACCGCCGGCCGCTCTCTGGGTCATGGACATCTCGGCGCGCCTGTTCGGCGTGAACTCCTGGAGCATCCTGGTCCCCCAGGCCCTCGAGGGAGTCGCCACGGTCGGACTGCTCTATGCCTGTGTGCGGCGGTGGTTCCCCCCGGGGGCGGCGCTGCTGGCCGGCGCGGTCATGGCCCTGACCCCGGTGGCCGCCCTCATGTTCCGGTTCAACAACCCCGACGCACTCCTCACGTTGGTGCTCACCGGCGCCGCGTACGCGACCATCCGGGCACTCGAGGCGGGACGGACCCGCTGGATGGTCCTGGCCGGGACGCTGATCGGCTTCGGCTTCATCACCAAGATGCTGCAGGCATTGATCCTCATGCCGGTGCTGGCCCTCGTCTACCTCCTCGCCGGGCCGCCCAAGCTGGGTCGTCGCATCGTGCAGCTCGTCTACACCGGGATCGCCCTCATCGTGTCGGCCGGGTGGTGGGTGGCCGTCGTGGAGCTGACCCCGGCATCGGACCGTCCCTACATCGGCGGGTCCACCGACAACAGCCTCCTCAATCTGATCTTCGGATACAACGGCATCGGTCGGCTCAGCGGGAACGAGACGGGCAGCGTCGGCGGCGGAACCACCCCCGGCTCGATGTGGGGACCCACCGGGTGGAACCGGCTCTTCCTCAAGTCGATGGGCGGCCAGATCTCGTGGCTCATCCCCGGTGCACTCGTCGGGCTGGTCGCCGTGCTCTGGCTGACCCGGAGGGCGCCGCGCTGCGACCGGGTCCGGGCCGCCTTCCTCCTCTTCGGCGGCTGGCTCCTCCTGACCGGAGCGGTCTTCAGCTTCGCCCAGGGGATCATCCACCCCTACTACACGGTCGCCCTGGCCCCTGCCGTCGGCGCGCTGGTCGGCATGGGAGCGTCGGTCCTCTGGCGGCGCCGTGTCGAGCTCCTCCCACGGCTGGCCCTCGCCGCCGCCGTGCTCGCCACCATCGCCTGGGCCTTCGTCCTCCTCGGCTGGAGCCCGCACTGGTACCCGGCACTGCGCTGGATCATCCTCTGCGTCGGCATCGCGGCGGCCCTGGCGATCGTCCTCCTGCCCAGGGCGCGCGCCGTGCTGGCCGCAGGCGCCGGGGGGCTCGCCATCGCCGCCATCATCACCGGGCCGGCCGCGTACTCGCTCGAGACCGCAGCCACGCCGGCAGCAGGGGCCATCCCGTCGGCCGGGCCGGCCGTCCAGGGCGGGGGCGTCGGCCCGGGCGGAGGCTTCGGAGGCTTCGGAGGAGGCGGAGGTCGACCGGGCGGGTTCGGTGGCGGGGGGAGCTTCACCGTCCCCAAGGGCTTCACCCTGCCCAACGGCATCCGGTTGCCGCGCTCGTTCACCATTCCGCGCTCGGTCTTCCGGGGTGGTGCCGGCGGGTTCCCTGGTCCCGGCGGGTTCCCGGGAGCCGGGGGTGGCCCGGGGTTCGGTGGTGGGCGCCGAGGATTCGGTGGTGCCCCGGGTGGCGGGGGCGGTGCGGGCGGACTGCTCAACCCGTCGACCCCGGCAGCACAAGTGACCGCGCTCCTCCGAGCGGATGCATCGAAGTTCTCGTGGGTGGCTGCGACGACCGGCGCCAACTCGGCCGCCGGATTCCAGCTCGCGTCGGGCGACCCGGTCATGGCCATCGGTGGCTTCAACGGGACCGACCCGGCGCCCACGCTCACCGAGTTCGAGGCGGACGTGGCCGAGGGAAAGATCCACTACTACATCGGAGGAGGCGGGATCTTCGGCGGCTTCCGCGGCGGGAACGGCTCCACGGACGCGTCAGAGATCTCGGCCTGGGTGGCCTCCCACTTCACCGCCCGGACCGTCGACGGGACCACCCTCTACGACCTCACCGCGCACTGATCAGCGGGCTGGGCGGGTCATGGTGAACAGGGGAGGTCCCCCGGGGCTGGGCGTCAACCGCTCCGTCTCGTCGAAGCCGAACCTCCGGTAGTAGGCGAGGTTGGCCTCCTTCTGGGTCTCCAGATAGCAGGGCAGGCCCTCCCGGTCGATCGAGGCGAGGGACGGTTCGAGCAGCGTCGTGCCGATGCCCCGCCGCCACGCCATCGGGTCGACCGCCAGCAGGGTCAGATACCAGTGCTCGCCACCGGGGTGGGCACGTTCCATTGCGGTCACGTACCGCATCCCGACCAGCAGGGACGGCGGCCGCGGGACGAGCGCCCGCAGCGCGCCGGCCATCTCGCGGGCCTGGAGCCACCCCGACAGCGGAAAGGTGCCGGGGCGCTGCCAGGCGCAGATGCCGACCAGGGTTCCCGCCTCGTCCCGGGCACCGGTGACCACCGCGGCGTCACCGAGCACCGCCAGGTGGCTCCGCAGGTAGAGGAACAGCCCGCGGACCCGTAGCCGCGGTTCGCCTGACAGGTGTACGAAGAACGGGTCGTCGTAGAAGCTGCGGGCGCCGAGGACCGCCGCCTCGTCGAGGGTGCGACGGTCGAGACGCAGGGAGGCGTAGGAGAACCCGGGCGGCGCCATGGCGCGCAGAGTACCCGCTCACCTGATCCAGGGGCGGCCGGGACACTGCCGTGGACACGTCCGCGATCGGGGAGGGCCATGATGGAGGAGACCCCTGACCGAGGAGACGCAGTGCCGATCAACGTGACCCCGATTGCCGGCCTCGACCCGGCCGTGAACGACCTCCGCCGGCGGACGGCCGACTTCATCAACGCGGAGATCCTGCCCAACGAGGAGGTGCTCTGGCGGTCGCGGCGCTCCTCCGAGCTGACCGGGGAGGACCGCGAGGACAGTCGGCGCCGCAGCATCGAGCTGCGCGACCAGATCAAGGGCAAGATCAAACAGGCCGGCCTCTGGGCACCCCACCTGCCCAAGGAGTACGGGGGGATGGGCCTCGACTTCCTGGAGCTCGCCTACGTCTACGAGATCCTCGCCTACGCCGTCGGCGCCTCGTCGCTGTTCGGGATCGCGGCCCCCAACTCCGGCAACGCCAACGTGTTGGTCAAGTACGGGACCGAGGAGCAGAAGCGCACGTGGCTCCTCCCGCTCATCGAGGGCGAGATGGAGTCCGGCTTCTCGATGACCGAGCCCGACCACGCCGGGTCCGATCCGCGTTCGATCGCGACCGAAGCGGTTCGCGAGGGAGACGAGTGGGTCATCAACGGTCACAAGTGGTTCACCTCGAACGGCACAGCGGCCGACTTCTTCATCGTGATGTGCCGGGCCAACGACCCGACCGGAGAGCTCGGCAGCCCGGGCCGGATGACCCAGATCATCGTGCCGGCCAAGACGGAGGGGGTGCACATCATCCGGGGGATCGGAATCTTCGGGCACTCGACCTCCGACCACTGCGAGATCAGATACGAGAACGTGCGGGTGCCGATCCAGAACACGCTCGGTCTGGTCGGCCAGGGGCACCAGGCGGCCCAGGACCGGCTCGGGGCAGGCCGCGTCTATCACTGCATGAACTCGGTCGGTCAGATGTGGCGGGCGTTCGACCTGATGGTCGAACGGTCCCTCGACCGCCAGGTCCACGGCGGCCTCCTCAAGGACAAGCAGTTCATCCAGGGATTCATCGCCGAGAGCTTCATGGACGTGCAGTCGGCCCGGTTGATGACGATCGACGCCGCCCACAAAGTGGCCGACGGGGACCCGGACGTCCGGACGGCGATCTCGGCCATCAAGGTGTTCGTGCCCGCCGCGTACCACCGCGTGGTCGACCGTGCCATCCAGGTGTGGGGTGGGGCCGGGGTCAGCAACGACCTCCCCCTCGCCCAGATGTACCTGACCGCCAGGGTCCTCCGGCTGGCCGACGGGCCCGACGAGGTCCACAAGATCCTGATGGCGAAGACCATCATCCACCGGTACGAGGACGGGGAGAGCTGGGACTTCGGGCGCTGACCACGCCGCGCTATCCGGCGAACATCCCGGTCACGAAGCGGGCGCAGAGGAAGTACGCGCTCGGGATGAACAGCGCGAGGACGACCCGTTCCCTCCACGGGTGGCGCGCCACCCACTCGGCACCGCCGATGAAGAAGGGAAAGAGGGCCAGCACCTCCCGCGTCTCGCTGTAGAGGATGTTCTGGAAGGTGAAGATGCAGACTGCCAACCCGAGCAGGATCCCGTAGGAGCGGCGCACGCGGACAAAGGAGTACACCGCCAGCACCACGAGGAGGAGCACGGTCACCGTGTCGAACAGCTCGGTCACACTGGCCGTGCTCGTGTCGAGGAATCGCAGGTGGACGAGGTCGCCACCGGTGGTCCACGCCAAGGTCCACGGAACTGCGAGATGCCGGTTCCAGTGTGACTGCGCGTGGAGGAATGCCAGCGCGTCCCCGTAGCGTCGGGCGCAGTAGATCATCCACCCGGCGAGGGCGGCGACGGTCGGCAAGGCGACCCAGGCCAACGGCCAGGGGTACCGCCGCCTGAGGTCGGGGTCCGGGTCCCGGGTCCGGCGGGCCCCCCAGACCTCCGCACAGAGCCCGACCACGACGATGGCCAGGTAGTACTTGGTCAGGAACGCACCCGCACCGCAGAGGCCGGCGATCGCCCAGTGCCGGTGACGGACCGCTACGAACGCCCACACCACGAGAGCCAGGGCAAGGGAGTCGGCATAGTCGATGACGAGGAAGAAGGCGGTCGGGAAGGCGACCAGCAGGGTCACGGCCGTGCCCGAGCGCACCCGGTCCCCGTCGAGCTCGGCGATGTGGACGAGTCCGGCGAGGGCGATGACGAGCGCGAGCATGCTCACCAACTGGCCCGCGAGGAGGAAGCCGATCCCGGTCACCGCCTGCGCCGTTCGGACCACTGCAGGGTAGAGCGGGCCGAAGGCGATGGCCGGCGGCAGTCCGGACCGTTGCGCCACCGGGTACCCGTGTGCCGCGATCAACCCGTAGTAGCCGGTGTCCCACCGGTTGAAGACACCGACCAGCACGTGCGGGGTGCGCGCCACGACGTGGGGGAAGGAGACGCCGTAGACGGTCACGAGTGCGATGCAGGTTGCCACCGTCCGGAGCACCACGGTGGCCACACCCGCCACCAGCAACGGCCGGCCCCAGCCGTGCAGCCGTCGGGTCACACCGTGAGACCGGGAGGAAGGCCGTCGCTGATCAACGGCTTCCGCCACGGTTGGGGACACTATCCCACCGTCCCGGCGGGCCCGCGGCTGCATGTCGCCGTGCCCGACCGGGCACGAACGCGGCTCGGCTCAGCCTGGGATCCGCGGCGGCCGGGTGTCCCGCGCCGACACGAGGACGGCGTCGAGGATCTCGAGCTCGCGCCCGGCGTCGACTGCGAGCTCGCGTACCCGGTCGGCGCCGGCGTCACCGGCAGAGGCGACCGCAGCGAGACGGACGTCGTCCGCCGCCCGCATGATCTCGAGCACCTGCTCCTCCACGACGGCCGGTGCCCGCGCCGACAGGTCGACCCGCAGCACCTTGTCGATCTCCGCGGCCGCGGCACGGATGCGCCGTGACAGCGCCGGCAGCTCGGCTGTCGTTCCACCGGCCTCGTCCGCGACGCGCACAGCGGAGGCGGCTCGGTCGACCGATCGCCAGAGCTCCTTGCGCACCCTCCTGGCAGGCCACCGCTCCAGGTCTGCGGCCTCCAGTGGTCCGGTCCGGCGGCGGAGCACCGACTCGGTGGCCTCCCACGCGGTCACCGCACCCACCACCGCTGCGTGGGAGCGGATGCCGTGCCATCCACGCCGGAGGCGCCGCCAGAGCAGGAGTCCGGCGGTCAGGGTGACGACGACCATGCAGGCCATCCACAGCCCGAGACCGATCAACACCGGCTCCCAGATCGAGGCGATCATGCCCCCAGTGTACGGCCGCACACACTGAGGGACGCAGCCGCCGATCGGGTCGCCAGCCGTCAGCCCGCGCCGTCGAGGAGCAGCGCGGTCATCCGGTCGAGCGCCGCTTCGGACGCGCCGGCACCCACCGCCCAGGACCGGGCACCCCCGAACCGGTCTCCGATCCCGTCGAGGAACCTCTCCATGGTCGCGCCCTCGACGCTGAACCGGGAGGCCGGCGCCCTGGCGAGCCGCTCGGCGAAGGCGGGATCGTCGCGGTAGCGAGCCAGGATCAGCTCCATCCGCTCGGCGGTCAGCACGTAGTCGGCGACGATCAGCTGGCGGTCGACACCGAGGATCTCGAGGACCAGAGCGGCAAGCACCCCGGTGCGGTCCTTGCCCGCCGCACAGTGGAAGACCAACGGGTAGCTGCCGCCCTCGCCGAGGAGGGTGAGGGCCTCCACCAGGGAGTCGCGCCCGACCTCGAGGTACCAGAGATAGCGCTCGCTCAGGTCCTCACCGGGGGATGCCGGCGCGGCCACCGCCTCCCCCTCTGCCGAGCGGTCCGCTCCCTCACGGACGACCGAGAGATGGCGGAAGGCGATCTCCTCGGGCTCGAGGGGGCCGCGCCCGGTGAGCGCGAGCTCGCGCTCGGTGCGCAGGTCGATGACGGTGCGCAGTCCCAGCGCCCGGAGTCGTGCAACGTCGGCATCGGTCAGCTCGTGCAGGGTGTCGCTGCGAAAGAGA
Source organism: uncultured Acidimicrobiaceae bacterium (assembly GCA_963753905.1). Classification (GTDB taxonomy): domain Bacteria; phylum Actinomycetota; class Acidimicrobiia; order Acidimicrobiales; family RAAP-2; genus Bog-756. The sequence continues at coordinate 2,330,193 of CAVWDZ010000001.1, forward strand.
CGGCCCCACCGGGTCTCCCGGCCGCCGAGGCCCGTGTACCCTCCGAGGTCGCGGAAGTTGTGGGCGCCCTCGAGTGGGACCAGTCGCGCGGCGGTGTCCATGACCCCATCATGGCCGAGGTGCCCACGGGGCACGCGTCGGTCCTGGTGAGAGGGGTGCGCCACCGGGCCGGCGGCCGGGCCGCACCCAACCGCGCGCAGCACGATTCCCAGTTGGTCGTATCCATCGGCGACAATGGTGGTCTCCCCCGGAGCGCCCGTTCCACCCCCCGAGTCGAACAGGAGTCCTGTCCATGAAGGCCCTCGCCATCTGGTGCGTCCGCCATCGAGTCGCCGTGCTGCTCCTCTGGTTGACCGCGCTCGTCGGAATGACCCTGATCTCCCAGTCGGTGGGTACCGCGTACTCGAACAGCTTCTCGCTCCCCAACACCGAATCGACCCGCGCCCTCGATCTGCTGCAGGCAGCCGCGCCGAGGCAGGCCGGTGACCAGGAGCAGATCGTGGTCCACACCACAGACGGGACCAAGGTGACCGACCCGTCGGTCAGGGACGCGGTGACCACCATGCTCGCCAAGGTGGCGAAGGTCGACCACGTCTCGGAGATCGCGAGCCCCTACGGGCCCTTCGGCGCCCACCAGATCAGCCCGGACGGCCGGACTGCCTTCGCCACGGTGACCTTCGACAGGCTCGGTGCCGACATCTCGACCCCGCTCGCGAAGCAATTCGTGAACACGGCGCTGAAGGCCGAACGCCCGACGCTCAAGGTGGCCGTCGCCGGGCAGGTGGCCGAGGAGGCCGACAAGGTGTCGTTCGGCGGTACCGGCCTCGGCGTGCTGCTGGCCGGGGTGGTCCTGCTCCTCGTGTTCGGCTCGGTGTTCGCGATGGCCTTGCCCCTCTTGTCGGCGCTCGCCTCCCTGGGCACCGCCATTGCGGTCATCGGACTGCTGAGCCACTGGCTCAAGATGCCGGTCTTCTCGACCGAGCTGGTCCTCCTCATCGGTCTCGGCGTGGGTGTCGACTATGCCCTCTTCATCGTGACGCGCCACCGGCAGGGCCTCATCGCCGGGGGGGACGTCGAGTCCTCCGTCGCGACCGCCGTCGACACCTCGGGCCGGGCGGTGCTGTTCGCGGGCATCATCGTCTGCATCGCGCTGCTCGGCATGTTCGCGCTCGGGGTGTCCTTCCTCTACGGCCTCGCGATCGCCGCGGCCATCGGGGTGTCCTTCACCATGCTCGCCGCACTCACCCTGCTCCCGGCATTCCTCTCGTTCATCGGGCCACGGGTCATGAGCCGGAAGCAACGCCGCAACCTGGCGGCAAACGGGCCGCGGATCGTGGGCGCGGGAAGCAAGGGGTTCTGGCCGAAGTGGGCCGACTTCATCCGGAGCCGGCCGATCCTGCCGGCGCTCGTGGCCCTGATCGTCGTCGTCCTGATCGCCCTTCCCTTCTTCTCGATGCGCCTCGGGATCTCCGACCAGGGGAATGACCCGACCTCCACCACCACACGCCAGGCCTACGACCTGCTGGCGGACGGCTTCGGTCCCGGCTTCAACGGTCCACTGCTGTTGGTGGCGGTGCACGACGGCCAGGCCGATCTCCGGACCCTGGACCAGCTCGAGCAGGCCGTGGCGCGACAGCCGGACGTCGCCGGGACGGCGGCCCCGGTGGTCCTGCCGGCCAGGGACGGCACCCAGGTCGCGCTGCTCACCGTGTACCCGTCGTCCTCCCCACAGGCGGAGGCCACCATCGGGCTCATCGACCATCTGCGCGCAGAGACCATCCCCGAGGTGGTCGACGGGACCGGGACCCAGGTGTTCGTCGGGGGCAACACCGCGATCTTCGCCGACTTCGCCACCGTCCTCTCCAGCCGGCTGCCGCTCTTCATCGGACTCGTGGTGGTGCTCTCCTTCCTGCTCCTCGCCCTGGTCTTCCGCAGTCTGGTGATCCCGCTGACCGCGGCGGTCATGAACCTCCTCTCGATCGGCGCCGCGTTCGGCGTGCTGGTCGCCGTCTTCCAGTGGGGGTGGGCGGGCACTGTCTTCCAGGTCAACAGACCAGGTCCCATCGAGGCCTTCCTCCCGGTGATGCTGTTTGCGATCCTGTTCGGTCTCTCGATGGACTACGAGGTCTTCCTCATCTCGCGCATCCGCGAGGAGTGGCTCAAGTCCGGGGACAACCGCACCGCGGTGCGCAACGGGTTGGCCGCCACCGGCAAGACCATCACCGCCGCAGCCCTGATCATGATCCTGGTGTTCGGGTCGTTCATCCTGGGAGGCATCCGGGTCATCAAGGAGTTCGGGCTCGGGCTGAGCGCCGGGATCCTCATCGACGCAGTGCTCATCCGCATGGCCATCGTCCCCGCCCTCATGTTCATGATGGGGAAGGCGAACTGGTGGTTCCCCCGGTGGCTCGACCGGCTCCTACCCGGAGTCTCGGTCGACCCGGAGCAGCGGGCAGATCAGGTGCCGCCCGACGCCCAGCCGCCCACCCCGTCGACCGAGCCGGTACACGTCTGAGCCACGAGAGCGTTCCGGCCGGCCGCGGTAACCTGAGGCGACCCGTCGCACACAGGGGGTACCGCATGTCCGACTTCGCGATGACCATCGGAGGCGACTCCGTCCCGGCAGCAGATTCGTTCGGAGTGGTGAATCCGGCCAGCGGCGAGGTGTTCGCCCACGCGCCCGAGTGCACCCGCGACCAACTCGATGCGGCGTTCGACGCCGCGGCCAAGGCCCAGCGGGACTGGCGAACCGACGAAAGCGTGCGGCGCCAGACCCTGCTCACCATGGCCGATGTCCTGATGGGCGCGACTGGCGAGCTGGCCCCGATCCTGACCGCCGAGCAGGGCAAGCTGCTCGGCGACGCCAACGTGGAGGTCTTCGCCGCGGCGATCTGGTGCCAGTACTACGCCAACCTCGAGATCCCGCCGCAGGTCATCCAGGACGATGCCGAGGCACTGGTCGAGGTGGTCCGCCGTCCGCTCGGCGTGGTGGCGGCAATCACCCCCTGGAACTTCCCGCTCACCCTCGCCTTCTGGAAGATCGCCCCCGCGCTGCTGGCCGGGAACACCCTGGTGCTGAAGCCGTCGCCGTTCACGCCGCTCAGCACCTTGAAAGTGGCGGAGCTCCTCCGGGAGACGGTGCCGGCGGGCGTACTCAACGTGGTGAGCGGGGGAGACGAGCTCGGCGCGTGGATGACCGCCCATCCGGTGCCCCGCAAGATCAGCTTCACCGGTTCCATCGAGACCGGCAAGAAAGTGGCTCTCTCCGCCGCACCCGATCTCAAGCGGGTCACCCTGGAGCTGGGCGGCAACGACCCGGCAATCGTCCTGGACGACGCCGATCCGGCGACGGTCAGCCGGGCGATCTTCGCTGCGGCCTTCAACAACAACGGACAGGTGTGCTCGGCCATCAAGCGGGTCTACGTCCCCGAGGCGCTCTACGACGACGTGGTCGGCGGCCTGACCGCCCAGGCCTCGGCGGTCAAGGTGGGTGACGGCACCGAGGCCGACACCAAGCTGGGCCCGATCAACAACGCCCCGCAGTTCGAGCGGGTCAAGGAGCTGGTCGCCGATGCCCTCGACCACGGCGCCCGGGCCACCGCCGGGGGCCGGGCCATGGACCGCCCCGGCTACTTCTTCGAACCGACGATCCTCACGGACATCCACGACGGCATCCGGATCGTGGACGAGGAGCAGTTCGGTCCGGCTCTCCCGGTCATCCCGTACCGCAACGTCGACGAGGTCGTCGAGCGGGCCAACGGGACCCACTTCGGACTGTCCGGTTCCGTCTGGGGAACGGACACCGACCGCGCGGCCGAGGTGGCCGGCCGGCTCGAGTGCGGCACCGCCTGGATCAACACCCACCTGGCGCTCGGCCCCCAGCAGCCATTCGGCGGGTTCAAGTGGAGCGGGGTCGGGGTCGAGAACGGGCCCTGGGGACTGGCCGAGTTCAGCGAGATCCAGTCCGTCCACCGGGCCCGCGGCTCCGACGGCCTCAACCTCTCGACCGCCGGACTGGTCTCGTAGCGCAGACGCCCGGACGGATCACCGCCGGGCCCGCGAGGTCAGTCCTTGAGCTCGACGATGATCTCGACATAGGGCTCGGATCCCACGTTGCGGGCCGCCTCGACACCGCCGCGTCTGACCTCGACCACCGCCCCCGGGACGACGTCGGCCTCGAAGTAGGACCGGAACGGCCCCTCCGAGTTCGGCTCGGGCACCACCGCGATCCGATCTCCGGCCACCTGCACGAGCAGGTGGTCGAGCTCGTGTCGGTGGACGGCACCCTGCTCCCCTGGTCCAAGGCGCACCTCCCAGACCCGCACCCGGTCGTTGTCGAGGAGGAGCTTGGTCCCGACGTCACCGAGCCCGGGATCACGGCCGTGCGCCGTCATCGTGCCCCGGTAGCGAGACCCGCTCCGGCCAGGCAGAAGGAGACCGTGTGGGCGATCGTCGACGGGGTGGGACGGGTCCGCGCGATGAGGTGCGCGTGGAGGATCCCGAAGACCAGTCGGTAGATGGCCTCGGCATCCCGGCGCACCGTCGCAGCCGGGGTACCGGCGGGCGCGAGCTCGCTGATCTCGTCGACCAGGAGGGCCACCAGCAGATCCACCGATTCGCGCTGCTCGTCGGGGAACAGCTCGGACAGGCGGTCCTCGTTGGCCAGGAAGGGACGGGTCCGCTCGGCAGCGCGGGGCGTCGACGCCTGGGCGAGCACCCCCTCGATCCAGGCCCGGATCCGCCCGGTCGGCGAGGAGGCACCCGCCATGCGCCGTGCGAGGTGGTCGACGAGGCGGCGGCGGCCGTCGTCGAGCAACGCGAGCAGGAGCTCGTCCTTCGAGCGGAACAGGCGGTAGAAGCCCTGGGTCGAGAGGCCGGTGTGGGCCAGGATGTCGCGCAACGACGGTTCGAGGGTGCCGGTGCGCTCGATGAGCTCGTAGGTCGCCTCGACGATGCGCTGCACCTCGACGGAGTACTCGGCCTGGCGGTCGGCGACCGTGCGTTCCACCGCGCGACGGGCCAGGGCCTCGGTCAGTCGTGCCATGGGGCTCCTGGCCACACCCGGTCCATGCCCCACTCTAAGATCACTGCTCTCGCAGAGCAAGAACGGTGGAGTGGTGTGCCATGGGGACCGACGACCTGCTGATCGGTGAGGTGTTCACCAACGCGGCCGCGGCCGTGCCGGGTCGCACCGCCGCCGTCCACGGAGTCCGTTCGCTCACCTTCTCGACGCTCGAGTCGACCGCCAACCAGGTGTCCCGCCTGCTCGTGTCGCTCGGCGTGCAGCGGGGCAGCAGGGTCGTACTGTGGTGTGTGACCGACCTCGACGCGGTCCCGCTGTTCGCGGCCCTGGCCAAGATCGGGGCGATCCTGGTCCCGGTCAACGGCCTCCTCGGGGAGGACGAGGCACGAGCGATCATGTCGGCGTGCCGGCCGGAGCTCGTCGTGACGGACTCCGGTCGGTCGGCCGCGGGCGCCGCCCCGCTGACGCTCACGCTGGACGAGGTGACCGGACGCGCCGCCGGGCTGGACAGTGCCACGTTCCGCGACGGAGCGCTGTCCGGCCGCGACCCCCACGTGGCCTTCTACACGAGCGGGAGCACCGGTCGCCCCAAAGGTGCGCTGCTCTCGCACACCTGTAACTACCTCCGCACCCACCCGGGTGCGCTGCCCGAGCCCCGCGGAGCGATGGTGTGCCCCTACCCGCTCTTCCACATGGGAGCGTGGACGATCGCGCTCCAGCAGTGGCAGGCCCGCGACGCGGTGGTCCTCCTCGACGGTGCGGGAGCCGAGGAGATCTGCGAGGCGGTGGCACGCCACCGCGCCACGCGGCTCAACTGCATCCCCGCTGTCTGGCAGCGCATCATCGACCACGTCGGCTCGGCTCGCAGCGAGACGTTGTCGACGCTCCGGTTTGCCGACACCGGGACGTCGGCCACCCCGCCCGACCTGCTCGCCGCCATCGAGGCCCTGCTGCCCGGAGCCCACCTCCGGGTCTTCTACGGATCGACCGAGGCGGGCAGCGTGACCTGCCTCGACCAGGACGACTTCCGTCGCAAGCCCGGCAGCTGCGGCCCGCCGGCGCCCGGCGTGCGGGTCCGCACGGACGAGCAGGGCGAGCTGCAGGTGTCGAGCCCGGTGCTCTTCGACGGCTACCTCGACGACCCGACCGCGACAGCGGCCTGCCTGGCCGACGGATGGTTTCGGACCGGCGATGTCGCCGACCAGGACGACGAGGGCTTCGTGCGCATCGTCGGACGGCTCGGGGACCTCCTCCGCACCGGGGGTGAGACCGTGGTGCCCGCAGAGGTCGAGGCGGTCCTGGCCGGACACCCCTCGGTCGGCGAGGTCGCCGTCGTCGGACTGCCGGACCCCCGGTGGGGTGAGGTGGTCTGCGCCGTGGTGGTACCCGTCCCCGGGCAGTCCCCGCCCACGCTCGACGGGCTGCGCGAGTGGTGCGTGGGAAGGCTGGCACCGTTCAAGCACCCACGGCAGCTGCGGCAGGTCGACGTGCTCCCCCGCACCCCCTCGACCGGGCAGGTCCAGCGGCGACTGCTGGTCGAACGGCTGAGCACCGGATGACGGTTGCAGAACAATGTTTTGAATGAATAAGATCGGTGCTCTGTGGAACGCGAGCTGATCATGACCGGCATCGGGGGCCAGGGAATCCAGCTGGCGGCCGCGGTGCTGGCCCGGGCGGCGGTCCTCGAAGGGCGCGAGGTCCAGGTCTTCGGCAGCTACGGCGGCATGATGCGTGGGGGCGCCACCGAGGCGACGGTCGTGGTCGCCGACGATCCGATCGAGGCTCCGCCCACCGCCGGGACGACCTGGTCGGCACTGCTCATGCACCACGAGCACGCCGAACCGGTCATGGCACGCCTGCGGGACGACGGAGTGGTCCTCGTCAACACCAGCGTGGTGGCTCCCGGGTCGGTGGCGGGCAGCTGTGCGGTGATCGAGGTACCGGCGGGCGACATCGCGGGGTCGGTCGGTGGCGGGATGGTCGCCTCGATGGTCCTGCTCGGCGCCTACGCGGCGGTCACCGGCATGGTGGGTATGGACGCGCTCTGCGCCGGGGTGCGCGCCTCGCTGCCGCCCTACCGGACGCAGCACGCCGAGCGCAACGACCGGGCATTGCGGGCCGGGTTCGACTCGGTGGTCGCGCGGACGGCGCCGGCGTGGCCCGATCGGGCGGTCGTTGCATGACGGGCCCGGAGCGCGCGCTCACCCGCGGCACCCTGGTCATCGATGTCGAGGCCTGCAAGGGATGCCTGCTCTGCATCGACGCCTGCCCCCCGGGGGTGCTGGTCATGTCCGATCCCGAGACGAACGCCCGCGGGTACGCCTATCCGCGGCTCCGGCCCGGCTGCACCGGGTGCCGGGCCTGCTCGCAGATCTGCCCCGACTTCGTGTTCCAGGTCTTCAAGTACGAGACGCCGATCGACGCCACCGGCGGCACGGCATGACCACGACCTCCGCACCAGGACGCCGCCTGCTCCAGGGGAGCGAGGCCATCGCCGAGGCCATGATCGCCGCCGGCTGCCGGTTCTTCTCCGGGTACCCGATGACCCCGTTCACCGAGGTGCTCGAGCAGATGGCCGCCCGGCTGCCGGAGGTCGGCGGGGTGTGCATGAACGCCGAGAGCGAGCTCGAGGCCGTCGGGATGGCGTGGGGGGCGGCGGCGACCGGCGTGCCGGCGGCGACCGGATCCACCGGCCAGGGCCTCTCCCTCATGCAGGAGTCCCTCGCCGAGATCACCCTCGCCAGGCTGCCGCTGGTCGTCCTCGACATGGCCCGGGCGCAGGGGGACTACTTCCAGGCCACCCGCGGGGGCGGCCACGGCGACTACCGCCACATCGTGCTGGCCCCGGCCGATTCGGCCGAGGCGATCGAGCTCATCGTCCTCGCCTTCGACCTCGCCGAGCGGTGGCGCAATCCCGTGTTGGTCATGGGCGACTACTACCTGGCCCACACCGCCCGGTCGGTGACCATCCCGGCACCGGTCGACCGCGTCCGGCCCGACTGGGCGCTCGACGGGTCGACGGGTGGATCGGGTCACGCCAAGTTGCTCTCGTTCCTCGGGAGCCACAAGCAGCGCGAGGACGTCGGGTACGACCTCTCTGTCCATTACGCGGCCTGCGCGGCCCACACGCTCGAGATGTCGGAGGGTGTCGAGCCGCTGGCCGAGAGCGCCCACACCGACGACGCAGAGGTGGTGGTCGTGGCGTTCGGCACGCCGGCCCGCTACGTCCAGGCAGCGGTGCGCGCCCTGCGGGCCGACGGTGCACGCGTGGGGTATGTCCGCCCGATCACGCTGTTCCCGTTCCCGACCGAGGCCGTCTCGGCGGCCGCCCGGGGTGCGCGAACGGTGGCGGTCTACGAGAACAACCAGGGACAGATGATCGACGACGTGCGCCTCGCCGTACTCGGGAACGCGCCGGTCCGCTTCATCGGGGGCCTCAGCCTGGACCATTCGGGTTTCGGGATCGCCCCGGACCTCGATGTGCGGGTCATCCGGCAACGGATCGAACAGGTGATGGCCGGATGACCGGCTTCGTCCCGACCGACCGACCGCCGGAGGAGCCGGCGCACCTGGTCGGGGACTTCGTGCCCGCGCTCATCGATGTGGGTGCCCACCACCTCTGCCCGGGATGCGGCGAGCCGGTGGCCATGCGGTGCGTCCTCGAGGCGGTCGCCGAGCTCGGGCTGGAGCAGCGGACCATCGCCGTGTTCGGCATCGGCTGCTACACGGCGTTCTCGAACAACCTCGACGTGGAAGTGCTCCAGGCACTGCACGGGAGGGCGCCGTCGCTCGCCACCGGGGTCAAGCGAGCACTACCGCAGTCGATCGTCTGCACGGTACAGGGCGACGGCGACATGGTCAGCGAGGGCCTCCAGGAGGTGCTGCACACCGCGGCCCGCGGTGAGCAGGTCACCTGCATCATGCTCAACAACGGGGTCTTCGGGGAGACCGGAGGCCACATGTCCGCTGCGACGGTGCTCGGGCAACGGACCAAGACCAGCCTCGAGGGACGGGACCCGGACCGCCACGGCCGGCCGATCCTGCTCAGCTCGCTGCTCGCGCAGCTCGACGGGGCCGCATTCGTGGCCCGCGGGACGGTCAACAGCGCCGGCAACGTGGCCCGGACCAAGAAGATGCTCCTCCGTGCGTTCGAGGCGCAGGTGCAGGGCGCCGGCTTCTCCTTCGTCGAGATCCTCACCATGTGCCCCACCGGGTGGTTCGTCGAGACCGAGGAGGGACCGGGCTATCTGGACGACCACCTCGCCGCGGTCCACGCACCGGGTGTGTTGAAGGACGTCCTCGACTCCTGATGGGACCGGACGATCTGGTGCTGTGCTCGGGCACCCTCCCGCGCGGGGTTCCCTTCTCCGAACGGCTCGCCGCAGCCGCCGTTGCCGGCTTCGCCGCCGTCTCGCTCTGGGGACGCGACCACGCGGCCGCCCGGACCGAGGGCTACAGCGACGCCGACATGCGCTCGATGCTCGCCGACCACGGCCTGGCGGTTGCCGAGCTGGACCCGGCATGGTGGTGGTTGCCCGGTGCCTCGGACATCCACATCGACCCCGCGGCCGACGCCGAGGATGTGTTCCGCTTCGGCGAGCAGGACCTCTTCTCGATCGCGGACGCCGTCGGGGCACGCTCGCTCAATGCGGTCGACGTGTTCGGCGGGACCTGGGACACAGACGGCGCGGCCGAGGCGTTCGCCGGCCTCTGCCGGCGGGCCGCCGAGCACGACCTCCTGGTGCACCTCGAGTGGCTCCCCTGGTCGCGGATCCCCGACCTGGCGACGGCCTTCGAGATCGTCCGGAGAGCCGATCAGCCGAACGGGGGTCTCAACGTCGATGCCTGGCACCTCGTGCGCTCGGGGACCCCGCCCTCCGATCTGGCAGCCGTGCCCGGCCGGCTGATCCTCGGCGTGCAGCTCGACGACGGTCCGGCCGAGGCCGAGCGCGATCTGGTCACGGCCACCCTCCACCGGCGGGCCCTTCCCGGCGAGGGCGAGTTCGATCTCCGTGGCATCGTCGACGCGCTGCGGACGAGCGGCACGACAGCCCCGACCGGGGTCGAGGTCTTCAGCGACATCCTCCACGAGCGTCCGCCGTCCGAGGCGGCACTGATGGCGGCCCGCTCCACGAGGGCGATCCTCGCGGAGGGTCGATGACGGGGGTGGCGGTCGTCGGGACCGGCTTCGGCTGTGTGACCCACGTGCGCGCACTGCGCGCGGCCGGCTTCGAGGTGGTCGCCCTGGTCGGCCGGGACCGGGCCAAGACGGAGGCCCGCGCGCGCCTCTTCGACATCCCACTGGCCCTGACCTCGGTCGACGAGGCGCTCGGTCTCGATGGCGTGGCCGCGGTGACCATCGCCACGCCACCGCACACCCACGCCCCCATCGCCCTGGCGGCGATCGCCGCCGGGAAGCACGTGATCTGCGAGAAGCCCTTCGCCAGGGACGCCGACGAGGGACGGGTCGTGCTGGCCGCGGCGGAGTCGGCCGGGATCGTGCACCTGCTCGGATGCGAGTTCCGGTGGGACGCGGGGCAGGCCACGCTCGCCCGGGCCATAGCGGGCGGCGAGATCGGCCAGCCGCGGATGGCCACGGTCATGCTCCATGTGCCGCTCCTCGCCGCCGCCTCCGCCGAGGTCCCCGAGTGGTGGGCCGACCCCGGACAGGGCGGCGGGTGGACCGGCGCCCACGGTTCGCAGATCATCGACCAGGTGCGGGTCACCCTCGGCGAATTCGAGTCGGTGAGCGCCTCCCTCCCCCATGTGGCCGACCGGGGCATGGCCGCCGAGGACGCCTTCCTCGTGCACTTCCGCATGCGGTCCGGTGCGGTCGGGGTCCTGCAGAGCACGTCGGGGGACCTGGGCCCGCCCATCGTGATCACCCGCGTCGTCGGGTCGTCCGGGACCGCCTGGATCGAAGGCGTGGGTTCGACCGTGCGGGTGGCCGATGCCGCAGGCACCCGCACCCTGCCGGTCTCGGAGGACCTCCCGAGCGGGACGGGCCCTCCCCTGCCGGACGGCCTGGTGACCACCGCCTACGAGCGCATGATCTCGCACGGGATGGACTTCGGTCCCTACACCCGGCTGGCCGAGGTCCTGCTCAGCCGTATGGAGGGCCGCCCGCCACCGCCGGGACCCGAGGCGGCCACGTTCGTGGACGGGGTCAGGGACATGGCCGTCCTCGACGCAATCCGCCGTTCGGCGGCCGAGGGGGAGACCGTGGTGGTGGAGGACGGGCTCTGACGCCCCGGGCGGCCGGCAGGGGGCTCGCCCCTCCCGCCGGGCGCTCGGCCCCGGCGATCCTTCGATACTCTAACTATGTGACTCTCAAAGAACGGCCGTCCGAGGCGGCTCTTGCCGACGACCCTCGCACGCTCGGCCGCACCGCGGCCTGGCTGGCCAAGCAGGTCGAGATCGGCCTCGGGACCGTCGATCTCTCCCTCCCCCAGTACCGCATCCTCGGCATGCTCGACGAGAGCTCGGCCGTCTCCTCGGACATGGCCGAGCGACTCGCCGTGCGACCGCCGACCATCACCGCCGTGGTCGACGGCTTGGTGACCCGCGGGCTGGTCGAGCGCCGAACCGTCGCGGCCGACCGCCGGCGGGTCGATCACGTCCTGACCCGGGATGGGCACCGGGTCCTCGACGCAGCCGACCGGGCAGTCCACGATCGGCTGCACGAGATCGCGGCCACGACGGGCGACCCGGAGGGGACCCGGCGTGCCTTCGACGGACTGGTCGTCTGGCGTGAGGCCCTCGTGGCCTATCGCAAGGCGCGGTGGGGACGATGAGGGTGCCGACCCTGCATACCCGGACCATCGAGCCGCCCGAACAGGGCACCGAGTTCGTGCCCATTGCAGAGACGGCCCGCAACGCCCCACCGCGGGCGGGCATCGAACCCGACCGGAGCCTCTCCTGGTGGCGGCGGGCCCTGCCCATCATGCGCGCCCACCAGCGAACCTTCGTAACCGCGTTGGTGCTCTCGTTCGTCGGTCTGGTCCTCCAGGTGCAGATCCCCAATCTGTTGAACCACGCCATCACCAACTCGCTCGAACTGCACACGGTCCCGCTCAGCCACTACGTCTGGTGGATCGTGGGGTTGGGGCTGGTCGGCGGAGTGACCGGGTACATCGCCCGGTTGACCCTCTTCGAGACCGCATACGCGATCGAATACGACCTGCGCAACATCATCTATGAGCACCTGACCAAGATGTCCTTCGACTTCTACGACCGGGTCCAGTCGGGGCAGCTCATCTCGCGGGCCAACTCGGACATCCGATCGGTGCAGATGTACATGACCTTCGCGCCGCTCATCATGGTCCAGTGCTCGATCGCAGTCGTCGCCTTCGTCTTCATGCTCACCATCAACGTTCCCCTGGCGTTCGTGGCGATGGCCACCATGCCGTTCGTCTACTGGTCCGGCGTGCGAATGCGGAAATCGATGTTCCCTGTCTCCTGGATCATCCAGTCCCGTCTGGCGGACGTGGCCACGATCGTCGACGAGAACGTCAACGGGGTACGGGTGGTCAAGTCGTTCGCCGCGGAGGAACAGCAGCTCCGGGCGCTGTCAGGCGCCGCCGAGCGGCTCCAATGGGGCTACATCAAAGACGCCGACCTGCGCGCCCGCTTCACCCCCCTGGTCCAGAACCTCCCCCAGGTCGGTCTGGCCCTGGTCCTGCTCGTCGGCGGCTACATGGTCATCCACGGCACGCTCGGCATCGGAGCCATCCTGGCATTCAACGCCTACCTGCTGATGCTCCAGGCGCCGTTCATGATGCTCGGCATGCTCATCATGATGGGCCAGCGGGCGGCCGCGTCGGCCGAGCGGATCTACGAGATCCTCGACGAGCAGCCGACCGTGACCGACAGTTCCGACGCCGTCGATCTGGTCGACAGCGCCGGGGACGTCCGCTTCCGCCACGTGGACTTCGCCTACACCGATGACGCCGAGCACCTGGTCCTGGCCGATTTCGACCTCCACGTCCCGCCCGGCCAGACCGTCGCCATCGTTGGCCGGACCGGCGCGGGCAAATCGACCGTGGCCCGCCTGCTCACCCGCTTCTACGACGTGCGCCACGGGTCGGTCGAGATCGACGGACATGACGTGCGCGACCTGACCCTCGCCAGCCTGCGGGCCAACGTCGGCGTCGTCCTCGACGAGCCGTTCCTCTTCTCGGTCTCCATCCGCGACAACATCGCCTACGGGCGGCCCTCGGCCGATCTGGACGAGATCGAGGCCGCGGCACGGGCGGCCGGGGCCCACGACTTCATCATCCAGTTGCCCCATGGCTACGACACCGTGGTCGGCGAGCGGGGCTACACCCTCTCGGGAGGCCAGCGACAGCGGATCGCGATCGCCCGGACCCTGCTGGTCAACCCGCCGGTGATGGTTCTCGACGACGCCACCAGCGCCATCGACGTCAAGGTCGAGCAGACCATCCATGCCGGCCTACGGGTCCAGATGGAGGGTCGGACCACCCTCATCATCGCCCACAGGCTGTCCACCATCTCCCTCGCCGACCGGGTGGTCCTCCTCGACCAGCACAAGGTGGTGGCCGACGGCACCCACGCGGAGCTGCTCGACTCGACCCCGCTCTACGCCGAGGTACTGGCCCAGGCAGCCGAGTACGAGGCGGTGGAGGACCGCGCGGCGGAACCGGTCGAGACAGGCGGGCTCCGATGAGCTGGGGCGGTGGAGGCATGGGGTTCGGCGGAGCGCCCGGGGGGATGGGCCGACCGGCCGCGCCTGGATTGCCGTTCGCAGGCATCCCGTCCGAGCTCCAGTCCGGTGTCGACCGACTGCTGGCGTCCGAGCCCGAATACGCCGCTCCGGACATCGTCTTCGAGCAGAACGGGTCGGAGGCCGACCTCAGGCGACTCACCCTGCGCCGCCTGCTCACCAAGTACCCCGGGATGCTGGCGCTGGCCGGCATACTGATCGTGTTCATCTCGATTGCCGCCCAGACAGGGCCGAAGCTGACCGAGATCGCCATCAACGACGGCATGAGCCCGGGCCATGAGCACTTCGCACTGGTGGCGATTCTGGCTGGCGTCTATCTGCTCTTCGTGGCGGCCACCGCGCTCGCCCAGCGTTTCCAGGTCCAGGTCACCGGGCGCCTGGCCGCCTGGGTCATGAACGACCTCCGGGTCAAGGTCTTCGCCCATCTCCAACGTCTCTCCCTCGGCTTCTTCACCGAGGAGAAGGCCGGCGTGGTGATGAGCAGGATGACCAGTGACATCGAGAACCTCCAGCAGCTGCTCCAGGACGGCCTCTCCCAACTGGCCATCCAGGCGCTGACCATGGTGGTGATCACCGCGATCCTCTTCACGACCGACGTCCGGCTGGCCGCCATCACAGTGCTGCTCATCATCCCAGCGCTGCTGGCATCGTCGATCTGGTTTACCCGGGCCTCCGAACGTGGCTACGGGAAGGTGCGCGACGGCATCGCCAACGTCCTCGCCGACCTCTCGGAGAGCCTGCACGGGGTCCGCATCGTGACCGCCCACAACCGCCAGCGCCACAACGTCATCCACCACCGCAACGTGGTCGGCGACTACCGGGACGCCAACAACTACACGGCCCACGTGAACGCCGTCTACGGACCGGGCACCCAGCTCCTCGGGGTGATCGGCCAGGCGGTGCTGCTGGCGGTCGGCGGCGAGATGGTCCTCCACCACACCCTCTCGCTCGGGGCCCTGGTCGCCTTCTTCCTCTATCTCAACCGCTTCTTCCAACCGATCCAGCTACTGGTCCAGCAGTACAACACGTACCAGCAGGGGCAGGCGTCGGTGATCAAGCTGCGCACCCTGGTCGACACCGAGCCCGAGGTGCGCGAGGCACCCGACGCAGACGAGCTCCCGCCTATCGATGGGGAGATCGCCTTCGACCGGGTCACCTTCGCCTACGAGCCCGGCCGACCGGTGCTGGAGGACGTGGACCTGACCGTCGCCCCCGGAGAGACCGTCGCCTTCGTCGGTCCGACCGGTGCAGGCAAGTCGACCATGGCCAAGCTGGTCACCCGCTTCTACGATCCGACCGACGGCCGGGTGACCATCGACGGTCACGATCTGCGGGACGTCACCCTGCGCTCGTTGCGTCGCCAGCTCGGCGTGGTCCCACAGGAGCCATTCCTGTTCGCCGGGACCATCGGGGAGAACGTCGCCTTCGCCCGGCCGGACGCCTCCGAGCAGGAGATCAGAGAGGCCGTGGACCGGGTCGGCCTCGCCGAGATGGTCGACCGCATGCCTGCAGGGATCGACACCGTGGTCCACGAGCGGGGCCAGACCCTCTCTTCGGGCGAGCGCCAGCTCATCGCGCTTGCGCGTGCCTTCCTCGCGCACCCGCGGGTCCTGGTGCTCGACGAGGCCACGTCCAATCTCGACCTCCAGTCCGAGACCAAGATCGAGGCCGCCCTCGACGTCCTGCTCGAGAACCGCACGGCAATCCTCATCGCCCACCGGCTTTCGACAGCGATGCGGGCCGACCGGATCGCGGTGGTCGACGGGGGCCGGATCGTGGAGGTCGGATCACACGGTGATCTGGTCGCCCGCGGCGGCCTCTACGCCGAGATGTACGCCACCTGGGTCAGCCAGTCGGAGCACCCTGTCGGCGCGGTCGGAGCGGTCGCCGCCTCGGTCGGAGCGGTCGCCGCCTCGGTCGACGACACTGGCGCATAGGCATCGCTCGCCGCCGGAGTCGCACGCACCGGGCCGGGTCTCGCGTGCATTGACACCCCCTCGCCCGACCAGTGCGGACATAGTGTCTCCAGACAGGGCGCTGATGATCCGGCGTCAACCCGAGGCCCCGAGAGGAACCATGCGGCTGGACGACACCGACCGACTCGAAGCCTTCAGCGATGGTGTGATGGCGGTGATCATCACCATCATGGCGTTCAACGTCAAGCCCCCGATCGGTGCATCGCTCTCAGCCACCCATGCGGTGCTCCCAGAGCTGCTGGTCTACGTGCTGAGCTTCACGATGATCGCGATCTACTGGAACAATCACCATCACCTTCTGCGTTCGACGGACCGCATGGACGGGTCGGTCATGTGGTCCAACATGTTCCTGCTCTTCTGGCTGTCGCTGGTTCCGGTCGTCACCGGCTGGGTCGGCAAGTACCCGAACCACGCCCTCCCGGCTGCAACCTACGGACTCGTCGCCCTCGGATCCGCTCTCGCCTACTCGATCCTGGTCCGGTTCATCATCCGCGCGAACGGCAGGGAGTCGACAGTCGCCCGTGTCGTCGGGAGCGATTTCAAGGGCAACCTCTCGGTAGTGCTCTATGCGGGAGGAGTCGGTCTCGCATTCGTGACCCCGATCGCGTCCTATCTGCTCTACGCCGCTGTCGGCATCATCTGGTTTCTTCCCGATCGACGATTCGTTCAGCAATTCGACGATGATTCGAAGAGCCCGGTCACACCCCCCGACCCGCAACAGGGCTGACCGTGACGTGCTGATTCGCAGTGGCAGTTCTGACCTCCAGGATTCGGCATCACCCGTCGAGTAGGTGGAGGAGCCATCCGGGACCGACCACGTCCGCTCCCAGAGTCTCGGCGCGCTCCCTGAGCGCACGATCTGCCGTCACCAGTGTCACCTGACCGGTGGCATCGGCAGCCACGGCGACGAGCGTGTCGTCACCACTGCCGGGCGCATGGAGGACGGTCACGCCGTCGGAGACGCCCGCCTCCACACCCTGCGGGCAGCACCTTCGAGGACGACGACGATGGGTACGACGAGCCGGCCCGTTTCGGCCGCAGCACGAACTCGTCCCACGAACGCCCGGGCTGCTCCCGGTCGGTCACGCCACCACCCGGTCGGCCGAGACCCGACCACATTCGCTGCATCGATGAGAAGCACGACCCCAGTCTCGCCGACCCGGCTCAGGGACACTCAGTGGTGCGATGCATGTGGCCGCGCCTACCAGTCGGGGCGGTCCTCGTATCCCAATCGGTACGCCAGATCACCGGTGAGCTGTTTGAAGCGGTCGACATGCTCTGGCGCGAATTGGGTTCGCCACTCGCCGGGAGCGCCCGAGCGAGCATGATTCGCCACTGCTCCCCCACGTTTGAGGCTCAGCGCATTCACCGCGTCCAACCCGACCTCAATGGCGCGTTGATTGAATCCGTACCAGCGGAACAGTCGCTCGAAGGTGCCGACATCGTCAGCGAACGCGTCCTCGTAACGGATCTCCAGGAACTCCGGCTGGTCATAATTCCACCGAGCCATCGACGCGCCGGTGTACCGAGCCATGTAGTCGATTTCGGCCATCAACCCTTCGTGCTCGTCTACCGACAGCAAGAACACTTGATAACTGAGGCCGCCCGGTCTCTTCGGATTAGGTCTTCTGCACCATGCTTCGGTCGTGACCTTGTGGTAGTGATATCCCGAGACGACGAGGTCCCGCGGGTCGCGAATGACATGGGATCCGCGGAACCTTCTGTCACCGATGTCCTGGCGGCGGAAGTATGCCGGACTCCCGAACGCAAGGTCGGTTGTCGGCCTGAGTGACCCCGGTTCCTTTTGCAGCATCTGGAAGCGGAGCCCGTACCGACGGGTCACCGACCGCAAGACCTCTTGGAACCAGACCGTCCCCGCCTTGCCCGTCGCGCAGTGGACGAGCAGAGGATGATCGGAATGCGCCTCGAACGGACTGGCAACACTCCGAATGCCCAAGCGATAGGCGCGCCGCGCAGCTTCCTTCGCCCGATCTCCGACGCTTGCCTCACTCATCGGATGCTCCTCCTACGCCCGACAACCAACGGGCAGACCCAGTTCGTTGTCACCACGTTCTGCGGTCTGAAACGCGGGCTGCAGTGTCGATCGGAAGGCTAACCGGTCGGCTATCGGGGTCACAAGAGGCTCGTCGGCAGAAAATGAACCCGGAACCAGAAGCGATCTGATACGGGTTCAACCGCTGGTCAGCCCGTGACCGCCGGCGGCGTGCGACGGTTGTTCGGCCCCACAGCGATCCGTCGGGGCTCTCGCTCACGACCTCAGCTGGCCTGCGGTGACCGGTCTCGTCGGACCAGCGGTGACCCGTTGGCCCGTTGGCGGTTCCGTCCCCAACGGTACGGTGCTCAGCGGGAGACGGTCGGAGCAGGTAGCGGAGCGGACCTGTCGAGCGAGCGAACCCGGCGCCGCATCAAGAGAGGTCCCGATTCCCCCGGCCACCGCGGCCACAACACCGACAACCGGTACTGCCCATATTCAGAGACTGAGGGGGTGCAGACCTGTGGACTGGGTCGCACCAGAAGCCGTGGTCTCACTGGGCCATCCGCACCCCTGCATCAAGGCCCTGGCATGACCAGTAAGAGGCTCAGCGGAGACCCACACATCCTGGTGACCAGCGAGCTGCGCCAGTCGATCAGCGTGGCGGCGAGCAAGAAGGCGACAACGAGAGCGAACTGAGCGACGCGTCAGAACGGCTTGCGGTCCGTATTGCGGCGCAGCCGACCGAAGTTCGAGAGCCAACTGTCGGTGCGCTCGACCGGCCAGCGCGGACCCATCGGGAGCGTCTTCGTCGCGCTCGGCTTGCCCCGTTTGCGCTTCTTGGCGTAACGGCGTCACCGATCTTGTGCTTGATCAGCCGTTCGCGTAGCCGCGGTCGAGCCCAATGGTCTCGATGTCGCCGAGCAGCCCGCGCCCGCCGGCGCGGTCGAACCTGGCCGGAGATACCGAAACAACATGGCCGATCCGTGTTCGCCGGGAATCGGCCACGACGCGCTGGCGATACGGCTGTCATGCATCCGTAACAACGGGGGAACCGGTCTGATGGGCTGCAATCACGGCGTCCCATGTTTGCTCGACTCGTTGCACCATGTCATCGATGGAGTGCTTCGCTGCAGAGGCGGCCGCCGCTGCACCCACGCGGCTACGCAGGGCGGAGTCGCCTACGAGTGTTCCGAGGGCTGCGGCGATCCTCTCCACATCCCCAACCGGGACCAGAGTTCCCGTGACCCCATCCTCGATCAATGAGCGTGGTCCTGCCGAATCAGCCGCTACCACGGCCTTGCCCGCGGCCATGGCCTCGACGACGGCGAGACCGAACGGTTCACGCTGGGCCAGATGCGCCACGATATCGGCCGCCGCTAGGATGTCGTCCTTCGCTTTGTCTCCCACGAATCCGGTGATCGTCACGATGTCGTCCAGACCGAGATCGCTGCGCAATTGGCGGAGCATGCGGGTGTATTCGGACGGGGGCTCCCATCCGCAGATGACGGCGCGAACGTCGGGCCTGCTTCGGGTGACCACCTCCAACGCCAGGAGCAAATCCCTCTGGCACTTGAACGGATCCACGCGACCGAACATGGCAATGAGCGGGACGTCGTCGGGGATGCCCAGATCCCGTCGAGCCCGGTGTCCATCCCCACTCCTCGCTCGGGTGAGATCGATGCCGGGCAAGATGGTCGTGGTGGGAATCGTGCGCGGGCGAGGGACGCCGTCAGGAGCCGTCGTCGACCCGAAGATGATCATGGACGGTCTGAGCTGTGTGAGGAGTCGCGCCGACACTTCGCGTGCAAACGACGCTCCGGTGAGGGGGTCATACACCATCCAGACCACAGGCACTTTGGCCCAGCGGCTTGCCAGGCTCGCGTAGAGTAACGACGAGTTCTCGGTAGCGTGCACGAGATCGATGCCGTCAGCGCGGATGATGTTTCGCAGGTGGCGTGCAACCTCCACGATGTTGGCGACATTCCGCCAACGCGTGCGCGCCACGATTTGCACGGTGAAGCCCTCCGCGCGCATGCGTTGCGCCCACTTTCCGTCCGTGAGGCATGCCAGGGAAACGGAGAAGCGCACCGGATCGGCGCGGTGGAGGATTTCATCAGCCATCATTTGGGTGCCGCCGCCGCGGCCGCCGATCGAGTCGATGAGTAGCACCCGGCACGTCGAGGTCTGCACCGGGCTCATCGGATCGCACCCCACTCCTGACCCCTTCTTCTTCGGCTTGCGCCTGGCACCCTGGTGGCGTGCTCGCCGAGGCTGACCGTAGCATACGCGCGTTTTGGCGTGACACGGGGTTAGTCGGAAATGGGTCAACAGATCTCGTCGTGGACCGTGGGTCAGCTCCTCCACCAGATGGGGCACTCGCTCCGGGTAAGGGCCAAGACCGTCGAAGGCGCACATCACCCTGGCCGTGACGCCCGGTTCCATCACATCAACGACGAGGCGAAGCGAGGATTCGAGGCCAACCAGCTCGTCATCAGCGTCGACTCAAAGAGGAAGGAGCTGATGGTGGACAAGAGGCCGACACCCGGGCGCGAGTGGCAGCCCAGACGCTCTCGCCCCGACAAGGTCGACGTCCACGACTTCCCCGACCCCGAGGTTCGCAAGGCCGTCCCCTACGGCATCTACGACAACGGCGCTGATGAAGGTTGGACGGAGGTCGGTTCAGACCGGACACCACCCAGTTCGCAGTCAACGCCATCAGGCCGAGGTGGCAGACCATGGACATCAAGCGCTACCCCCGAGCCAGCCGCTTCATGGTCACGGCCGATGCTGGAGGCTCCAACGGGTATCGCAACAAGCTCTGGAAGGTCGAGCTGGCCAAGCTGGCGGCCGGGACCGGTCTCGAGATCACGGTCTGCCGCTATCAAACCGCTGTGCCTGGCCGAATCAGCGCAGATCGGCTCGATGCGCGTCGGCTCCCGGCCCGGGCACACCTTCTCGTTCACTTGCCGGTGAGTTTGGCCTCCATCAGGTCCATGCGATCAGCAAGATCCTTCAGGCCTCCTGTCGTGTGGATGTCCAGCCTGTCGAGGATCTCAACAGTGTCGTCATAGGTGTGCTGTGACCGCAGGTCACTGGCCTGACTCTGCACGTTCTGCCCGACCATGATCACCGACAGCAATACCAGCTGAAGGAACGTTTGTGCGATCCAGGCGATGATTCCTTCGCCACCGGGCTTGAGCGCCGGACGTAGGCCGAGAAGGGCGATGACAGCAAAGGCGTACGCGCACCACATCGACCCGACGATGTTGGTGAGGAAGACAGCGATCTTTGCATTGAATCCATTGGCTTTTTGAACCTCCCCCGTCAAACCTCGGATGCTGATGGCTTCACCGATGACGTGGTGTGCCTTCACTGGCTTCGGAATATGGCTATCGATCATGATGCCCTCCTTGCTCTGGGTCGCCATCGAGCATGTCACTCTACGGACAGCGAGTTCACGATGCCGTAGACACGTTCGTGTGGTATCGGACCAGGTCGCTTGCAGCCTGTCTCCCCGGCCGGCCGGGTACCGAGCGTCCGACCTCAGATCCGACCATCGACGCATGCACGAAGGCGAGCACCGGTCGGCGAGCATCTGGGAGCCCTCCAATCCCTACATCACCTCGGTGCGGCGGCCAATGCCAGATGGTGACGGTCCGGTCTGTCCCAGTCTCCCGGAAACGGACCGTCGCGACCCCGAGGAATGTGGCACGGTGGATCATGGCCGCGTACGAGCAGTTCGCCCCCTTCTACGACGCAGTCATGGATAATCCGGGGCCCCGTGCGGCACGGGTCAACTCGTGGATCGAGCGCTACCGGCCCGATGCGCGTGCGGTGCTCGAGCTCGGCTGCGGTACGGGCTCGATCCTGGTCCGGCTCACCACGACCGCCACGATCACCGGGCTCGACCGGTCACCGGAGATGCTGGCCATCGCCGCCGGAAAAGTGCCGAGCGCGAGCTTCGTAGAGGCAGATATGGCCTCCTTTTCACTCGGACGGCGCTTCGATGTGGTGCTCTGCATCTTCGATTCGATCAACCACCTGCTCACGATCGACGAGTGGCGGTCGTTCTTCGGGTGCGTGCACGACCACCTGGCCGACGGCGGCCTGTTCGTCTTCGACGTCAACACGGTCGGCGAGCTCCGGCGGCTCGGGGACGAGCCGCCCTGGGTCTACGAGTTCGACGGTGGGACCGCGATCATCGATGTGGCATTCGCCGAGGACGACACGGGGTCCGGGTCGACCGACTGGGACATCCGGATATTCGAGCGGGTGGGTGGGGACCGCCACGTGCTGCATCGGGAGCAGATCGGGGAGTTGGCGCTTCCCCTCGCCCGGGTACGGGAGCTGATCGGCGAGGAGTTCGAGCTGCTCGAGGAGGTCGACGATGACGGTGCACCGGCGACCGACGCGTCGGTCAAGGCCTACTACGCGCTACGGAAGCGTGAGAACGGTAAGCCTGATCCACGGACACGACGGCGACGTGGAGCGAATTAGGCACGCGGTCAGGTACCGGGTGGCCTTCGGCCCTTCTCGGGGGCCGGACCGAGGCATGGAGCCCGACCCTGTCACGCCGCAGGCCTACCATCACCGGCGTGAGCATCAACGTCCAGTGGGTGGGCTACGGCCCAACGGCAGCCGATGCCCTCAGGCGAGCGATCAGCACGGAGAAAGGCGACGACCCCCTGGCTCCGGTGACCGTGGTCGTTCCATCCAACCATGTCGGCGTCGGTACGCGCCGCCTGCTGGCATCGGGGAGGCTCGGCCCGGTCTGTGGGCGCGGCACCGGCATCGCGGCAGTCACGTTCCTCACCGTGTACCGCCTGGCAGAGCTTCTGGGCTCGTCCGCTCTGGCGGGGGCCGGCCGTCGGCCCGTGTCGACTCCGGTCATCGCCGCAGCAGTGCGGGCCGCGCTGGCCGAGCGACCGGGGGTGTTCGCCCCGGTGGCCGCGCATCCGGCCACCGAGACGGCCCTGGTCGACGCCTACCGTGAACTGCGAGACGTCTCCGCAGAGGCGGCGGATGCCCTCGCGCGCCGCAGCGGAAGGGCGGCCGACGTCGTCCGCCTGCAGCGAGCAGCTCGGGACCGAATCGAGCCTGCCTGGTACGACGAAGAAGACCTCATGGACTCCGCCGTCGACATCCTGCGGACCGACCAGTCGAGTGGCGATGACCTCGGAGCGGTCACCGTCTACCTTCCGGAACGCCTGACCCGCCACGGGGCACGGTTGCTCCGGGCGGTCGCCGACGGGCGTGGGCTGACCGTGCTGGCCGGAACCAGCGGAGACCGTCGGGCCGACGCCGAGGTGGTCTTGGCCGTCGAGCGGCTGGACGGCCTGCAGGGGACTGACGCAGGCGGCTCCGGCCTCGACCCGATGGCGGTGGTCAGTGCAGACCGAACCCGGATCATGACCGTTTCGGACGCCGATGAGGAGGTCCGAGAGGCGGTACGGGCCGTGATCGGTGCTGTGCGTGGCGGGACGCCCCTCGACCGGATCGCCATCCTGCACGCAAGCCCCGAGCCCTATGCGCGTTTGGCCTACGAACAGCTCTTCGCCGCCGGGTTGGCCACGAACGGAGCGTCGGTGATGCCCCTAACCGCCCGGGTGGCCGGCCGTACCCTGCTCGGGCTCCTGGCCCTTCCTGACGGTGACTTCCGACGCGACGAGGTGTTCGCCTGGTTGGCTGGTGCGCGGATGCGCTACGACGGGCGACCGATCCCGGTCACCGCCTGGGAACGGATCTCGCGCGACGTCGGCGTGGTGGCCGGGCGCGGCCAGTGGGATCGCCTGCTGACCCGGTTCGCCGATGACCGCGATGCCAGCGCAACCCTGGATGATGCGGATCCTGATGCCCCCCCCTGGCGAGCCGAACGGTCCCGGACAGAGGCTCTCCTGGCACGGGGGATGCGCGAATTCGTCCTGGCCCTCATCGACGATCTGGCCTCCGCTCGCGCTCGACCGCAGCTTTGGATCCATCGGGCGACGTGGGCCCGGCGCCACTTGGACCGGCTCCTCGAGGACGCCACCCACCGCCAGCAGTGGCCGGTGGCCGAGCACCGGGCGGCCGAGCGGGTCGACCGGGCACTCGACCGTCTCGGCTGCCTGGATGCCGTCGAAGGGCCCACGGACCTCGACGTCTTCAGGCGCACACTCGAGCTCGAACTCGATGCTGACCTTGGTCGGGTCGGCCGAATGGGTGAGGGCGTGCTGGTTGCGCCGGTGAGCATGGGCGTGGGACTCGACTTGGACCTGGTGGTGGTCCTCGGCCTGGCCGAGGGTTCCTTCCCCGGACCGACCCGGGACGACTCGCTGCTGCCGGACCACGAGCGGGCGGCCACGGGCGACGAGCTCCCCCTTCGAGCTGCCCGGATCGAGCGCCAGCACCGCCAACTCCTGGCAGCCCTGGCCGGCGCGTCGCGCCAGCTGCTGTGTGTGCCCCGTGGGGATCTCCGTCGCAGCCAGGAGCGTGTTCCGTCGCGATGGGTCCTCGACATCGCCAGCTCGCTCGCGGGTGAACCGTGGTGGTCCGAAGAGCTCCTCGGATCCGAGCGCGACTGGCTCGTCCATGTTGCCTCCTTCGATGCCGGGTTGCGTCGGGTGGCGTTCCCGGCGGCAGAACAGGAGTACAGGCTGCGCTCGCTGATGGCCCACTCCTCATCCGGGCCGGGCACGGCTGCCCTGGCCGCGCTGGAAGATCCGACCGTCGATCACGGCGCCGAGGTCGTGGCCGCGAGGCGCAGTGACCGGTTCACCCGCTTCGACGGCAACCTCGCCGGCATGGCAATTCCCTCGCCGACCGAGCGGGGCACCTCGGCCACCCGGCTCGAGGGATGGGCGTCGTGTCCCTTCGGCCATTTTCTTCGCAACATCCTCGATGTCGACGAAGTGGAGAATCCGGAAGACGAGTTGCAGATCACACCGCGCGATCGTGGATCGCTGGTGCACGACGTCCTCGAGTGCTTCATCGACGAGGTGCTCGCGGAATTGGCGCCGGCCAGAGCGACTCGGCGCAGCCGTGGTCGGACGCCGACAGGGGTCGACTACGGGAGATCGCCGAGCAGGTCTGCGCCGAGTACGAGGCACACGGACTCACCGGGCGGCCCGTCTTCTGGCAGCGTGATCGATACCGCATCGTGTCCGAGCTGCTGTTGACGTTGGACTTCGACAACAGCTACCGCGCCAGCCACCGTACGCATCCGATAGCCGCCGAGCTGGCCTTCGGCGTGCAAGGCGCACGGCTCCCTACCGTGTCGCTCGAGCTCCCCGATGGACGCAGCATCGCCTTTCGAGGCAAGGCCGACCGTGTGGACCTGGCCGAGGACGGCACCGTGCACGTCGTGGACTACAAGACCGGCTCCGCCGACCGCTACCGGAGTCTGAGTGAGGACGACCCGGACCTCCGGGGGACCCGATTCCAGCTCCCGGTTTACGGCCAGGCCGCTCGGCTGTTCATCGGAGATCCCGACGCCCGGGTTCGTGCCGAGTACTGGTTCATCTCCACCAAGGGCCAGTACAAGCGCATCGGCTATGCCGTCACCCCGGAGGTCCTCGAGCACGTCGGCAAGACCCTTCAAATCGTGGTGGACGGCATCGAAGCCGGTGTCTTCCCGAGCTTCCCGACCGATTCCGCCAGCTACGTCGAGTGCCCGTACTGCGACCCCGACGCCCTGGGCGTGGTCGACCTGCGGCGGGCCTGGGAGCGCAAGCGACACGATCCGCAACTGGCCGGGTTCGTCAACCTGGCGGAGCCTGCATCCGACGGCAACGGTGGTCGCCCCGATGCCTGACGTCGTCATCCCTCCCGACCAGGAGGCACGTAACCGGATCGCCGAAGATCTCGAGACCACGCTGTTCGTCGAGGCCGGAGCGGGGACGGGCAAGACCACGGCGCTGGTCGATCGCGTCCTCGCCCTGGTGATCAGGGGGCAGGCGGAGCTCGAGGCGATCGCCGCCATCACCTTCACCGACAAGGCGGCCGCCGAGCTGCGCGCCCGGCTCCGACGTCAACTCGAAGAGCGACTCATCGCCAACCCCGACGAGGACACAGGGGTCCGCTGCGCGGCAGCCCTCGGCCAGCTCGACGGAGCGGCGATCGGCACCCTGCACTCCTTCGCCCAGCGCCTGCTCTCGGAGCATCCGGTCGAGGCGGGACTCCCGCCCCGGGTCGAGGTGCTCGACGAGGTGAGCTCGGCTGTGGCCTTCGAGCGGCGCTGGCGGAGCTTCCGAGACGAATTGCTGGCCGATCCGGCCCTCGAGCGCTCCATCCTGCTCCTCGTCGCCTCGGGCGTCCGGATGACCGCCTTGCCCGCGCTGGCTGTCGCCTTCAACGACAACTGGGACATGGTCGAGGAACGGGTTGCCGACAACGAGACGGAACCCCCGACGGTGCGCGCCCTGGCAGAACCGGTCTTGGATGCCATCGTCGAGATCTGCATGGAGCCATGCCGGGACCCGGAGGACAAGCTACGCGTCCGACTCGACGAGATCGCGGCTTGGGTGGCCGGGGTCCGGGCCATCCACGACGAGCTCGAGTTGCTCGAAGCGTTGGCTGACGACAAGGCCCGACCCAGCTTCAAGGTCGGCGGGCTCGGCAAACGTGCCAACTTCGACACCGACATCAAATCCTTCCAGGCCGCCGTGCGCGCGGCCGGCGAACGGCTCGATGGCGTCTGCTCCGCGATCAAGAGTGCCTGTGTGGTCCGCCTGGCCGTTGCAATGCGCCGCTTCACCCTCGACTCCGCCGATGAGCGCCGGCGGGCCGGTCAACTCGAATTCCACGACCTGTTGGTGATGGCCCGAGCGCTGCTGCGCGACCCCGAGCACGGCGCAGCGGTGCGAGCCCGACTTCACGCCCGCTACCAGCACCTGCTTCTCGACGAGTTCCAGGACACCGATCCCATCCAGATCGAACTGGCCGTACGCATCGCGGCTGCCGACCCGACCAGCGACTCTGCCGGGCAGGCGCCCTGGGACGAGGTGAGGGTGACCCCTGGCCACCTGTTCCTGGTCGGTGATCCGAAACAGTCGATCTACCGCTTCAGGCGGGCCGACATCTCGACCTTCCTGGACGCCGCTTCCCGCTTCGGCTCCGAGCACTCGGGCCGGGTCGAGCTCACGACCAACTTCCGCACCGTCACCCCTGTCATCGACTGGGTGAACCACACCTTCGACGCACTGATGGGGGAGCCCGACGACGTCGATGCCCCGGTACCCTCGCAGCCCAGCTACATCGCCTTGGATCCCGTCCGCTCGCCCCCGGCCGTCGGCCCCCCGGTGGCGGTCATCGGACGAACCGAACAGCCCCGAACCCGGTCGGCCAGCGATCTCCGGACGGCTGAGGCGGCTGACGTGGCTTCCGGCGTGGCCCGGGCGATCTGTGAGCAGTGGTCCGTCGCGGACGGTACCGGCGGCTGGCGGTCGGCCCGACTCGGGGACATCGCGGTCCTGCTACCGGCGCGCACGTCGTTGCCGTACCTCGAGGACGCCCTCGATGCCGCGGGCATCGCCTATCGGGCCGAGACGAGTTCCCTCGTCTATGTCAGCCGGACCATCCGGGACCTCCTCATGGTGCTGCGGGCCGTCGATGATCCCACCAACTACCTCCACGTCGTCTCCGCGTTGCGAACTCCGCTCCTGGCGTGTGGCGACGATGACCTGTTCCGCTTCAAGTCGGAACGCAAGGGCCGGTGGAGCTACCTGGCCGATCAGCCGGAGACGATGCCGGATGACGACCTGGTCCGACAGGGATTGCTCTTTCTGCGTTCGCTCTACGAGCAGCGTCACTGGCTCGCACCCTCGGAGCTCCTCGGCCGGATCGCCCGGGAGCGGCGGGTCATGGAGCTGGGGTTCGCCGAAGGTCGGCCGCGCGACGTCTGGCGTCGGCTCCGCTTCGTCATCGACCAGGCGCGGGCCTGGAGCGATGCCACGGGCGGCAACCTGCGTCAGTACCTGGCCTGGGTGGCTCAACAGACAGCCGAAGGGGCACGAGTGGCCGAGTCCGTTCTGCCCGAGACCGACGACGACGCCATTCGCATCATGACCATCCACGGAGCCAAGGGTCTCGAGTTCCCGATCACCATCGTCTCCGGGATGTCGACTGCTCCGGGCGGTCGCCGCGCTCCTGTCGAGGTGGTGTTCCCTCCCACAGGTACCGTCGGCTACAGACTCGGCAACCAGGTGACGACGAGCGAGTACGAGGCATGGGCACCCGTTGACGAACAGATGGGGCTCCACGAGCGGATCCGCCTCCTCTATGTGGCCTGCACCCGGGCCCGGGACCATCTCATCGTGTCGCTCTACCGAAAGGAACGGGCCGGGACGCCGACACTACCGAAACGCACCAGCGCCGAACTCTTGCTCGACGGCATGGGGGAAATGGTCGACCAGGTTCCCGATGCGGTGGAGCCGACCGGCACGATCCCACCGGTGCCCGTGACGCCGCCCTCGCCACCTCCTCCGTTCGACGCGTGGGCCAGAGAGCGCAACGCGGCGCTCGGCCGGGCGGAGCGCCCCACCACCGTGGCTGCGACCGCACTGACCGAGGACGGTGCCCCGGACGTCGAGGAGGAACCCGACCCGGGTCTCATGAAGCGGCCACGGGACCTCGACCTTCCGGCCTGGGTCAAGGGACGCTACGGCTCGGCGGTCGGTCGGGCGGTGCACGGTGTCCTGCAGACGATCGACCTTGCCACCGGCGACGGACTCGAGACGGCTGTGGCCTCCCAGTGCGAGGCCGAGGCGATCCCCGAGCGGGCCGACGACGTGCGCACCCGTGTCGCCGCTGCGCTCGGATCACCGTCGGTTCGAGAGGCCGCCGCCGGCCCGCACTGGCGCGAGGTCTATGCATGCGCTCCGGTCGAGGGGCGGCTGCTCGAAGGGTATATCGATCTCCTGTACCGGGGCCCCGACGGTCTGGTCGTCGTGGACTACAAGACGTCGGGAACGTCCGACCGGCAGGAGCTCGAGCGACGAGCCGATGGGTATCGGATCCAGGGGGCGTCGTACGCGGTCAGCCTCGAGGTTGCGACCGACGAACCGATCACCCGGGTGACCTTCGTCTTCCTGACTCCCGACGGGGTGGTGGAATCTCACCTTCCGACGCTCGATTCTGCAAAGGCCGACGTCCGCCGTCTCGTCGCCTCCGGCACCGAGTCGACGACGGACTGAACACTCGGGGTTCGAGGGGCACCGGCGTGTGCGCTCGTGCGGTCCCCGAGGCACTCACGACCTGATGGCCTCCATGAGGTGGTCGTTGGCTCGCGCGGTACCGCATCAGCCCACTCGATACGCAGGGGTGCCAACATGGTGCGATCGGCCCCGACGGCGGGAACGACGACCCCAAGGGGGAGACATGGGACTCCTATCGGCCACGACGTCATCCGGACCCGGAGCAGGTCTGCTGCTCGTCTACCTGGTGCTCTACGTCGTCTTCGCCCTGGGCGCCTGGGGCGCCTACAAGAAGGCCTCGCCGCAGGGTGACCCGGCCTGGGCCGCATTCGTCCCGATCTACAATTTCATCGTCCTCCTGAGGGTCGCCGGGCGCCCGGCAGCCTGGGCCTGGTTCCTTCTCCTGGTCTTCATCCCGATCGTCGGCAGCCTGGCGCTTCTGGTGGTATCGATCCTCGTGCTCCACGACGTGTCGAAGAGCTTCGGGCACGGCGGCGGTTTCACCGTCGGACTGGTGCTGCTCGCACCCATCTTCTGGTACATCCTGTGGCTGGGGCCGAGCACCTACCGAGGTCCCGCCGGACCGGCGGGGATGGGCGGTGGCTACGGCGGCGGTGGCGGCTACGGTGGCGGCTACGGCCAGTACCCCTCCCAGGGCGGCTATCCGCCCTCAGGAGGATACGGAGCGCCCCGCCAGCAGGGATCCGCGCTGCCACCCCCTCCCCCAGGTCAGATGCCTCCCCCACCGACCATGCCGCCGCCCGGCGCCCCTCCGGGCCCGATGCCGCCGCCACCCGCTCCTCCAGGCCAGTTGCCACCGCTGCAGTAGCGCGACGCGGAGCGGTAAGCCGAGCGCTGATCAGGACGCGGTGGCGCCGGTGAGACCGGCCGGCGCGGTGTCCAGTGCTCCGAGGATGGCTTCGGCGAGTGCCCGGGCCGAGGACGGGTCGAGCTCGAGCGCGACCCGAGCACCGGGACCACGTGACGGGTTGATCAGGTCGAGGTTCAGGGTGTGCTCAGCGGGCGCGTGGACGGGATGGTCGAAGTACACCGTCGCCGCGGTCACCGGGAACCAGCCGGCGGCACCCTTCCCGCTTCCCTCGACGGTCAGTGTGGTGGTCTGGTAAGTGCACATGGGGGCTCTCCTCTTCGGGGCGGGATCCATCGGCGAGGATCTGTGGGGGTCGGTTGCGGCGGCGTGGCTCACGATCCTGAGAGGTTCCGTCCGAAGAAGTCCCAGATGTACCGCCATCCCTGGGTAGCCGCCTCGGGCCGATAGCTCGGCCGGTCGGTTGCGAAGAAGGCATGTCCGGCGCCTTCGAACGTGTGGAATTCGAACTCCTTGCCCGCCTCGGTCAGCAGCCGTTCGAGCTCGACGACCTCGGCCGGCGCGGGATACTGGTCCTCTGCACCGAAGAGTCCGAGCAGCGGGCAGGAGAGGTTGCCGGCCAGATGGCCGATCGGCTCGACCGCGAGCGGAAAACCCTCCGGGAGCGGCCCGATGACGAAGGCGCCATAGCAGTCGACCGCTGCCTCGAGCTCGAGACTGCAGGCGGACAGGAACGACTGGCGTCCCCCTGAGCAGTACCCGATGGTGGCCACCCTCCCGTTCGACTCGGGCATCGCCCGGAGATGGGCCGCAGCACCGGCCACGTCGCCGACCAGGCGTTCGTCTGGGACACCCCCGATGGCCCGGGCGGCGGCGGCGGCGTCGTCGGGATCCGCGCCCGGAGCCTCGCGGAAGTAGAGGTTCGGACAGAGGGCGAGGTAGCCGTGGGCAGCGAACGTGCGGGTGATCTGCTTGGTCGCCTCGTCGTAGCCGGGCATGTGGTGGATGACCACAACGCCGCCGGTGGGCGGACCGCCGAGCGGCCGGGCCAGGTAGGCCTCGATCGAGTCGCCGCCGTGGCCGCGGATCTCCACGGTCTCGGCCTGCATCGCATCGTTGATCATGGAGCTCCTCCTGGGTCGGTGTCGCCGGCGCCGTCGATGTCGAGCTCGAGACGCAGTTCCGCCAGGCGCACGGCCTTGGCCGCGCGCTCGTCGCGGAACGCGCCGATACGGGCGAGCGTGTCGTCGAGACGCTCGAGGAGATGCTGGTTGGCCTCGATGGCCTCGTCGATCAGTTGGCTGCGTCGGGAGGCAGAGGCATCGCCCCACCGGAACTCGGACCGGGCCCGGTCGAGCGCGTCGATGTCCTCGGTCTCGAGCACCACGCGGACCTCTGCCAGCGAGAAGCCGAGCAGCTCCTGCAGGTCGCGGATCCGGGTCACCCGGGACATGTCCGTCGGGGAGTACAGCCGTTCCCCCCTCCCCCGGTGATCGCTGGGCCGGATGAGGCCGAGCTCCTCCCAATACCGCAGCGTGCGGGTGGTGACCCCGGTCAGCTTGGCGAGCTCGCCGATCCGGAACACCAGCGGCGCGGTGCGGGCCGCGCTTCGGGTGGTCACCGGGCTCCCACCGCTGCCTGGTCCACCGGTCCGCCGGAGGTCACCGCCTCTGCCCCGACGGCCGGCTCGACGTCCTCGTCCGGCTCCCGGTAGACGTAGCGCCCGCCGCGGAGCCAGGAGGCCCAGGCAGCCAGCAGGCTGGCCACGATGGCGAAGTCGAACGCGGCGTGCAGACCCGAGCTGAACGAGCTGCTGATCAGACCCGGGAAGAACCGCCGTCCGGTGAGCGCTGCCTGCTGGGCCGAGGTGAGCTGACCGAGCACATGGGGGCCGACCAGGTGCTGTACCGGGTCGTAGCCCAGGAAGGCGGCGAACAGGGTCGAGACCGGCGAGAGGTGGGCGACCCGCTCGGCCACGGTCGCGGGCACACCATGGGCCACAAGCCCGTGGAGGAGGTGGGACGGGAGGGACGCGGTCAGCCCCACGATCATGAGCGTGAAGAAGATGCCGATGGAGAGCACCTGGGCCGAGTTCTGGAAGGTGGTGTTCATCCCCGATCCCGCACCGCGGTGCTGCGCGGGCAGGCTGTTCATGACCCCGGCCCGGTTGGGCGAGCCGAACGAGGCCATGGTCAGTCCGGTGAAGAAGAGCAGCAGGCCGAAGACCCAGTAGGGGAAGTCGACCGGCAGGAGCTCGAGCAGGAAGAACCCCAGCGCCGAACCGAGCATGCCGCCGGTCGCGAACGGCCGGGCGCCGTACCGGTCCGAGAGGATGCCCGAGATCGGCCCGGCCACCAGGAACCCGATGGTCAGCGGGAGCATGGCGATCCCGGCCCAGAGCGGTGTGACGCTGAACGCGTAGCCGTGCAGGGGCAACCAGATCCCCTGCAGCCAGATGATCAACATGAACATGAGACCGCCCCGGCTGAGCGCGGCGAGGAAGCTGGCCAGCACACCGCTGGTGAAGGCCCGGATCTTGAACAGCTGGAGACGGAACATCGGTTGGGGGACCTTGGTCTCGATCACGCAGAACACGATCAGCAGGGCGACCCCGAGGACGAGCGCACCGTCCACCATCGGATTCGTCCATCCCATCACGTGCTGTCGGTACGGCTCGATGCCGTAGGTGATGCCGACCATCACCAGCACCAACCCGAGGGCGAAGGTCACGTTGCCGGGCCAGTCGATGCGGGCCGGCCGGCGCAGGCTGGTCTCACGCAGCTTGAGATAGCCGAACACCGTGCCGAAGAGCCCGATCGGAACCGACACCAGGAAGATGAGCCGCCAGTTGACCGGGGCCAGCAAGCCCCCGAGCACCAGTCCGATGAACGTCCCGCTCAAGGCGGCGGCCTGGTTGATACCAAGCGCCATCCCGCGTTGGTCGTCGGGGAAGACGTCGGTCAGGATGGCGGCCGAGTTGGCCATGAGCATGGCCGCGCCGACACCCTGGAACATCCGCATGGTGATGAGCCAGATCCCGGCGGCGTGCCCGGTCATCCAGGTGATGCTCAACATGAGCGAGAAGAAGGTGAACACCGCGAATCCGAAGTTGTAGGTCCGGACCCTGCCGTAGATGTCCCCCATTCGTCCGAGGCTGACAACGAGCACACTGGTCACGACGAGGAACCCGAGGATCATCCAGAGGAGGTAGAAGGTGTTGCCGGGCTCGAGCGGGTCGATCCCGATCCCGCGGAAGATGTCGGGGAGGGAGATCAGCACGATGGAGCCGTCGATGGTCGCCATCAGCATGCCGAGGGTCGAGATGAACAGCGCGACCCACTTGTAGTTGGCCGGAAGGGCGGCGAGGGCGCTCGGGGGGTGCCCGCCCGCTCCGTCTGCAGCGGTCGTCGTCTGGTCGAGTACGGCCACAGGCTCTCCGGTCCGCAGTCACGAGATCGCTCCCGTCCGTGGGCGATCCCAGGTAGATCCCCGTCTCTTGGGAGATCCCAACAACGTCAATCTATCTTGACGTCGACGTAAATGCCAGTTCGGGGCACCCGCGGTCCAGGTTGGCTTAACGTCGGAGGCAGTCATGTGCGGAGCATCCCGAACGGGGCGAACAGCGAACGATGGGGCGCGGACCCGCGCCGTGCTGGCATCGACGGTTCTGACGGCGGTGCTCCTCGCAGGATGCGGTGCCTCGGCGCTCGTGGGCACGACGTCACCGAGCGAGACCACGGTCTCGACGGTCCCAGCGTCGACAACGACGACCACGACCCAGCTCACCGGTGAGGTGGCAGTGGCCTTTCCGGTGGTGGCCTGCTCCGGCCCGCCGGGCGCATCCACCCCCACGACGTCCCCCACCGGATGGCAGCCGAGCGTGCTCCTCGCCCCGATTCCCACTGCGCTGGTCGGCAAGGTCGCCTTCTACTCCGACGGCGTCCACACGGTGCTCGGCCCGACCGGGTGGACCTGCTCGATCGTGGCGCCCGCACCCGGAGCCGTCGGGCTGGCCGTCTACCCGTCGCTGGATCCGGACCCTCCGATCGAAGGACCGCCTGCAGCGGGGACCGAAGGCATCTTCGCGACCTTCGGGATGACCGGCCGTGCATCCGGGGTTGCGTTGGTCTGCGCGCTCTTCACGATCCCCTCGTGGCAGGCACGGTCTGCCGACTGTCCCGCGGGCAAGCCGGCCGGAGAACAGACGTCGACCCCGACCGCGGACATCACTGCGGTCACGGACCCGGCTGGTGTGGTGGGCAGCTTGGCCGGCTCTGGTGGCCAATACGCGGTGACCGGAACGGTCATCTTCCCCCAGGTGCAACCCGCTGTCTCCGACGGGTCGAACCTGCCAGTCGTTGCCGAGTCGTGCGCGATGCCCGACGCGTCGCTGTGCCCGACCATCCTGTCCGACTTCGAGGTGCGCGAGTTCCCGGTGCCAGTGGCCGTCGGCAGATAGGTACCGGCCGAGCGTGGCGCCCTGCGCTCGCCGGCTGCGCTCGCCGGCTGCGCTCGGGCCACGCTCGAATCTCACACACCGGCAGTGTGCGAGCACTTACCGTGGAATTGGTTGACGCGCCCCGCCCCGCACCATAGGTTCGGCTGCCCAGTACCTCGGGAGGGCAGACCGTGGGCGAGGATCAGAACGCCGACTCCGAATACGGGGCCGTTGAAGCGCAGACCGACGAACTCGACGCCATCGGGCTCGGTGCGCTGGGCCGCGGCGGCGTTGCCGCACTGGCCACCACCGATGTCGGTGCCCACCGCGACCGCGCCCGCAACAGCCGCCTGCAACGGGTCGCACTGGTGCTCGCCGCGATCGCCATCCTCCTCATCCTCCGGGACCTGCTCGCACCGGGGCTGACCGTGCCGATGCCGTCCCTGCCGTCCTCGATGACTCCCTACCTGGTGCCCATGGTGCTCATCGTGGTGCTGGTCCTGGTCATGGTCGTCCCGATGCTGGGCGCAGGTCGATCACCCCACATCCTCTACCGCCCCGAACAGCTCACCATGACCTTCGACGACGTGCGGGGCTCGGCCGGGTTGGTCGAGGAGGTCCAGAAGACCCTCAATCTGTTCCTCGCCCACCGGACCTTCGCCGAACAGATGGGAGGGTCGCCGCGCAAGGCAATCCTCTTCGAGGGCCCTCCGGGCACCGGCAAGACCTACATGGCCAAGGCGATGGCCTCGGTGGCCGGCGTCCCGTTCCTCTTCGTCTCGTCCTCAGCCTTCCAGTCGATGTTCTACGGCCAGACCAACCGGAAGATCCGGGCCTACTTCAAGCAGCTCCGCAAGCACGCCCGGCGCGAAGGCGGTGCGATCGGGTTCATCGAGGAGCTCGATGCCATCGGGGCCAGGCGGGGAACGGGCCCCAACCATGGCGAGGGCGTCCCCGGAGTGGTCAACGAGCTGTTGGTCCAGCTCCAGTCATTCGAGCGGACCCCCCTGTCCCTGCGATGGAAGAGCAGAGTGATCGACGCGGTCAACGCCTGGCTGCCCGCCGACCGCAAGATGGCCATGCCGGTCCACGCCCCGGCCAACATCCTGGTCATCGGCGCCACCAACAGGGCGTCCGATCTCGATCCGGCCCTGGTACGACCGGGACGCTTCGATCGCAACATCTACTTCGGACTGCCTGGCCGGACGGGACGCCGGGACATCATCGACTACTACCTCGACCGGAAGGCACACGAGGCCGATCTCGACGACCCGGAGCGCCGGGAGACCCTTGCCGCCATGTCCGCCGGCTACTCGCCGGTGATGATCGAGCACCTGCTCGACGAGTCGCTGGTCTGGGCCCTCCGGCGCGGTGCCGCCCGTCTTTCGTGGGACGACGTGCAGCAGGCCAAGATGACCGAGGAGATCGGGCTCGCCCAACCGGTCGAGTACACAAAAGCCGAGCGGCGGACGATCGCCACCCATGAGGCCGGGCACGCCACCGTGGCCTGGTTGGTCGGCAAGGGACGCACGCTCGAGGTGCTGACCATCGTCAAGCGGAAAGAGGCGCTCGGGCTCCTCAGTCACTCCGAGACCGAGGAGCGCTTCACCAAGACCAAGTCCGAGGTACGGGCGCTGATCGACATCGCATTCGGGGGCATGGTGGCCGAAGAACTCTTCTTCGGGGAAGCCTCCACCGGGGTCGCCAGTGACCTCCAGGCGGCCACCCTCAACGCCTGCCAGATGATCGGTCTGCTCGGCATGGGCAGCTCGCTCATCTCCTCAGGAGCCCTCGAGTACCCGGCCGGCGGCATCGTCTCCAAGGTGCTGTCCAACGACGGCAACCGGGCCGAGGTCGAAGGCCTCCTCGCTGCGGCGAAGGCATCGGTGACCCAGCTGCTGGACGACCACCGCTCGGTGGTCGAGGCCCTCCGGGACGCGCTCCTCGCTCGCAACGAGCTCATCGGCTCGGAAATCCTGGAGGTCATCCGCGACGCGCAGGCCGCCCTCCTGGCCGCATCCTCCACCTGAGACGGGGCGCCGGTCGCCCGTCGGTCAGGCGAGGCGCCCGCCCGGGACGCGCGATGACGCGCCCGGGCCGGGTGTCTCAGGGCTGTGGCGGGGCGACCGTCTGTATGTAGGTCACCGTGCTGGGCAGGTAGTTGGAGTCACCCGAGTAGTTCACCGTGACCGTGTAGGGCGTACCGGGCGGGTTGTTCTCGTAGAACAGATTCTCCGGCGGGATGAAGCACGTGTAGGCACCCTGCACGTGCCTGGGGAGGATGACGAACGTGTTGCCGTCCTGGCAGTTGTAGCTCCGGTTGTTCGGATCGGTGATGGTCCAGGTGATGGTGCCCGTCGGCGGACCGACCAGGGTCGACGACGCCGCGTTGTTGGTCGCGGTGAGCGTCGCGGTGAGGTTGACCGCCTCCCCGGGGAGCGACGCGTTGTTGTCCGACGTGACCGCGACCGCAGTCGGTGTCTGGGTCACGTTGAACACGTCGGCCGAGATGTTCGGCGCGGTGCTTGCCCAGTAGTTCTCGTCACCGAGGTACCGGGCATAGGCCTGGTACTGCCCGGGGAACTCCCCTCCGCGGACGGCGAGGATGGCATACCCGTCCGAGTGCAGGGGGACGTCGGTTCCCGTGCAGTTCCCCGGCCCGCCGGCGATGCAGACGCTGATCGACACCAATCCGCTCGGTGGAGTGGGGCTCGCGGAGCCCACCTCAGTGACGTGTGCATACACGAAGACGGTCTCCCCTGCGGTCGCAGCGGTGGGCACGCTCAGCGTCGTGTTCGTCGAGACCAAGCTCGCGCTCAGGTAGAGCGTCGACGCCACCTGGACGAAGTTGGGGTCCTCGAGCGTGGCCGTGACCGTGTAGTAGACGTCGGCGGGCACTCCAGCAGGCAGCTGGCAGGTCGCCACACCGGCGGTCGGCGTGACCGAGTTGCCGCTCTCGCAGGTGAGCGAAGTGGCCGATCCGGCCGGGAGGATCGAGAAGACGACCGGTCCCGCCGGATAGCCGACGGTCGGAGCGAGCGCGGCGGTCGTCGCGGTCAGGGTCAAGGGAGACCCGGGGACCTCCTGGCAGGACATTCCGCCATTGCACGTGTTCGGTGACACGGCGAGGGAGATCGTGGCATTTGCCTGGGTCACCTTCTGGGTGTACGTGGCGAAGCTCGACGAGAAGTTACCGTCCCCTTCGTAGGTCGCCCTCACATGGTAGGGCTGTCCGACGAATGTGAGCCCGCTCGGGATGTGACAGGTGGCCACACCCGAGATGACCGGTACACCGGCGGTGCACTTGCCGTCCCCGGTGAACTTGACTGTTCCGGTCGGCGTACCGACGCTGGACCCGGTGGCCGCGACGTGCGCCGTGATGGTCAGCGGCTGCCCGCTGACCGAGGGGTCGACCGAGGGATGGACAGTGGTCATGGTCGTGCCTTGGGTCACAGGGACCATCACGGTCTGCCCGCTCGACTCGTAGACCGACCCCGCGGATGGGGTGTAGGCGGCCTCGACCGAATAGGGCGAGGTGGCGGCCATCAGTCCGCCGCTCACGGTGCACGTCCCGGTGCCGTTGGTCACGGTGACGGTGTCGCCACCGTTGCAGTTGACCCCTGACGAGATCGTGAAGAGCGCTGTTCCGTGTGGCTTGGCCGCGTGGACAGGAGCCGTCGGCGACGTGACCGTCACGGTGAAGGTCACCGGCTGACCGGTCACCGGGGCCGCCGGAGCCGTGGTGATGGTGGTCGTGGTGGCATACGGACCGGCCGCCCCTGCCGGCGACACGAGGACGCCGGTCAGGACGCCGGTCAGGAGCAGGGTCGCAATCGAAGCACCCAGGGCGACTCGGCCGATGCCGCGTGTGGCGGACCGGTTGCTTCCGGAATTCGAGATCACAGTCTTCATTGTCATACCCCCGCCTCAATCGTCACGCTGCCCAATGGAGCTCCAAAAGGCTCTCCGAAGAAAATGGTCCCGAGCCCGGTCTGCCCAGCTCCGCACTGTCCGGTGTACTGGCCACCCGAGGCGTTCGAGTAGAGCGTGTTGAACCTCGTCTTCTGCCTCGCATACGACCCGTGGGTGAGGCTCGTCGGAAACCCGAGGGTGAGCAGGTTGTAGTCGTAGTCGTAGTAGATCCATGGTTTGGCGATCGCGATGTTGGTACCGGTCGCGGTCCCGCCCGTGGTCTTCCAGGCGATCGTCCCGAGCATGTTGCTCATCGGCACGCCGGAGGTCAGCGGCGCGCAGTCGTTCACGACAGTGGCTGTCGAGTGTGCCTGGAGTGTTCCCCCGGTGACCCTGACCGTCCCCTTCCTGGTCCCAGCACCGGTGCAGTTGGTCAACCCGACGAAGATCCGGAAGTTGGTCGCCGTGGTCCCGCCGTTGGTCAACGGGGTGGTGAAGATGAAGTTTCCGTGCACCGTGCAGGTGATGGTTCCGGACATGGTGACCGGCGCGCCGGCGGACGCGGTGCCGGCGCCAACCCCGACACAGAGCCCCGCGAGCAAGGAGCATGCTCCCACTCCGAGCAAGAGTTTGCGGATCATGGCAGCCGCCTTTCTCCGGCAGCCCAAGGACGTGCCAGAACTTCGATCTCTCCGCAGGAGCACCGATCCGCCTGCCCGCCGGGGTGCTCCAGAAGGTTGTTGGCCCCTGCCGCACGCAAATGTACCCGACTCCGCCCGACCGTGCTTGCCGTTTGGGCCCAACCGAGAGTTCACCCCGATGTCACACGGCGTCCGTCCGGGTCGACCATGGTCACCAGAGCGCGTTCCAGTCCTCGGTTGCAAGCCATCCGAGGGGACCGGTGTCGGGCCGCTCGACCCGCACCGTCTCGACATCGATCCAGGTGGGCTGGCCGAAGCCTGCGTGTCGCCAGTGACCCACCGGGACGGATTTCCAGTCGCGGCTCTTCACACCGCGCTCGGAATACCCGGCACGCACCAGCAGGTGGGTCGCCGAGCCGGCGACGACCACGCACGGGCGCTCCTTGCCGTCGAGATCCGGGTTTCCGGGGTCGACCGAGTCGAATGGCACCCAGGCGTACACGACGCCGGAGACCCACGGGTGGTCCGGGTCGAACTCGCGCTCCTCGGCCGGGGTCAGCGTCGGCCGACGGATATGGGACGCCACCACGTGGGGCGTCCGGTGCTCGGTGGTCGACCCGGATCTGACAGCAGACGGTGTAGGGGCAGCGGCGATCCGCGTCTCCTTTTGGGCCTGGCGGCGCCTCTCCTCGACCTTCCGGGCCGCATCCGCCGTCCGGCGCCGCTGCTCCGCGTCACGCTGTTTCTTGCGGCGCCGCGCGTCGCGTCGATCGGGGTTGTCGGTCGGCAGCTGATCGGGATCGGTCTGGACTGCGGGCGTGGCGACCTCCCGCTCGGCCCAGTCGGTCATTCCGTAGCGAGGATCGGTTGCGAGGATGTCGAAGCACAAATCGGAAGCGGGCATGTCCGCGTCGGCCACCGAGGCCAGCATGACTGCGATGGTCACGTCGTCGTGGTCGGCCCGGACCGCGTCGAGGGCCTCGAGCAGTTGCTCACGCGTGGGATCGTCGGCGTGGTCGCCCAGCGACTCGATCGTGGCAGCCAGGCAGGCGTCGGAGCACGCAGCGGCCGCGTAGGGCAGCGCCACCCGATACTGGACCTTGTCCAGCGCTGCCACCGGGTCGGCGCGCCGTCGGAGCGCGTTGACCGCGTTGCGGACTGCGGGTGAGACCGGGACGCGCGGATCGACCGCCCGCGCCAGGGCGGTCGATAGCTCCGCACGCCCGACTCGCGACAGCGTGCTCCGCAGCATCGCCTCGCGTGCACCGTCGGTGATCACGCCCTCCATGGTTCGCCGTCCTTCCTGATCGGTCGCGTCGGTCCTCCCGGGCAGGGGCGTGACCGGCGCGGTCATCTTCGCAGAGGTTCCGGTCGGTCCGGCCCGCGCGGGAATCCCGGAGGCGTCCGCCGACCGCCCCCAGGGAAGCGGCGATACTGGAGCCATGAGCACCGGTGCGGAGACCGGTGGACCCGCTGCGGCGGCCACGGTCCGGCGTGGTGTCGGACCGTTCGTCACCCTCATCGAGACGTACCGGCCCGACGGACTGGTGGCCCGGTGGGACTCGAGACGGCGACGCAAGCACTGGGACGGTCGGGCGGCGACCGCGGCGACCTGGTGGGCGCCACGTGCGCGTGGATGGTGGATCGCCGTCCTCTTCGCGGTGGGCTCGG
This sequence comes from uncultured Acidimicrobiaceae bacterium, assembly GCA_963753905.1. Lineage (GTDB taxonomy): Bacteria > Actinomycetota > Acidimicrobiia > Acidimicrobiales > RAAP-2 > Bog-756. The sequence goes on from CAVWDZ010000001.1 coordinate 2,370,590, forward strand.
CCCTCTTCGCCCTCGGCGCGGTACCCGCGCTGGCCGCTGCGGTCGGGACGCGTGCCGACGCGCTGACCTTCTTCGCCGGGTCACTGTTCTTCACGTCGGCCGGGTTCCTCCAGTACCGGGAGTCGGTGGACACCGGATCGACCGGCGGCGACCGCCGTCGGGTCCTGGTCTTCCGGCCCCGACAGATCGACTGGCTGGCCTCGGCGATCCAGCTGGCCGGTACCGTCTACTTCAACGTGAGCACGGCGAACGCGGTGCGCATCGACTTGACGGTCGCACAGGCCCAACAGCACGTCTGGCGTCCGGACGCGATCGGTTCGGTCTGCTTCCTCGTCGCCAGCGGACTTGCCTGGTGCGAGGTCTGCCACGGCTGGCTGGCCTGGTCCCCCGGTCGCCTCGCCTGGTGGATCACCCTGCTCAACCTCGTGGGATCGGTCGCCTTCGGGGTCTCGGCCGTCGCTGCCGCGATCGTGCCTGCCACCGGGGAGCTGCGCAACGCCCGGCTCTCCAACCTGGGCACGTTCGTGGGGGCAGTGTGCTTCCTGGCCGGTGCGGTGCTCCTCCTGCCCGAACGGACCGAGGACGGTGACGCGTCCGATCCGTGACACCACCGTCCGTGACGACCGCCCCCGAATGCGAATGAATTGGCGCGTCCCTGGTGTTGAATGGATGAGAGGCGCCGAGGGGGCAGGCCGGACCGGAAAGGGGCAGAGGATGGACACCGAACAGATCATGGACAGGGAACAGACAGAGAGCGAACAGGTACAGGACTCTTCCACCGCGACGGAAGAGGCGCAGCTCAGCCCCGGGGACGCGTTCGTGCCCTCCCGATCGAGGCAGGGCGACGGGGTACCCGGTTCGTGTCGGCCCAGGCCATGCAGGCGCGCCTGTTCTCGGTCTACGACGCCGCAGCTGCCGCAGAGGGCGCTCTTGCGCTCGTGCAGAGCCAGCTCACCTTGACCCTCGATCGGATCTACTACGAGGCAGAGGAGATCGAGTCGATGGCCCGCCAGCTCGACTCGCTACTCGCGCTCGAGTCGCTCGATCTGCACGAAGGAGAGCTGGTCTCCGAGGAGTAGGTCACGGCCCACGGCCGGGGTCGGGCACCGGAGGGAGCGGTCCGGCGGTTCAGCCGATGATCTCCTTGACCATGGACACGACGTCGACGGGGCGCTGACCGCCGGTGGGGACCGGTGTGACCTGGAGGTGGGTCACGCCCGCCTCCTCGAAGGCGGCGATCCGCTCGGCGACGTAGCCCTTCGGGCCGCAGAGGGCCATCGAATCGAGCATCTCGTCGGGCACGAGGGCCTCGGCATCGCGTTTGTTGCCACCGAGATAGAGATCCTGGATGCGGGCGGCCTCGTCCTCGTAGCCGTACCGCCGAACCACGTCATTGTAGAAGTTGCGCCCCCTGGCTCCCATCCCGCCCACGTAGAGGGCGATCATCGGCCGGACCTGGTCGCGGAGGGCCCGCACGGCCTCCCCCTCGCCGATCGCCACGATGCCGCCCGCGGTGATCTGGAGCGGCCCGAGGGAGGGGTCGCGCCTGGCGGCCCCGGCATCGAGGGATGTCCCCCACACCTCCCGCGCCTTCTCCGGGACGAAGAGCATCGGAATCCACCCGTCGGCGATCTCCGCGGTCAGGGCGACGTTCCGCTCGCCGAGTGAGGCGATCCAGACCGGGATCCGTGCCCGCACCGGGTGGGCGATGATCTTGAGTGCCTTCCCCAGACCGGTCCCCTGCCCGGCGGGCAGGGGGATGTCGTAGGACGGGCCATGGTGCTCGAGCGGCCCTTCCCGGGCCCACACCGTGCGGCAGACCTCGACGATCTCACGGGTACGTCCGAGCGGCGCGGTGTAGGGCACGCCGTGCCAGCCCTCGACGACCTGCGGGCCCGAGGACCCGAGTCCGAGGTGGAAGCGGCCGTCGGAGAGGGTGTCGATGCCGGCGGCGGTCATGGCGATGAGGGTCGGGGTGCGGGTGAAGATGGGAAGGATTGCGGAGCCGATCTCGACCCGGTCGGTCAAGGCGGCGAGGTACCCCATGAGGCTCGGGCTGTCGAGTCCGTAGGCCTCAGCCACCCACACCAGGTCGAGCCCGGCCTGCTCCCATTCGGCCACTTCGCCGGCCGCCGCCCGGAAGCCGCTCGCATAGCTGAGCACGGTGCTGATCTTCATGGTCCTCCCGTTCGGGTCTGTCGGACCTCCGACTGGAGGGTCCGGGCCGACGGCTCGTCGGCGTCCGGCCAGAACCGGATGCGCATCGATTGGCTCGCGGTCGCGAGCAGCGCGCCAGTGCGAGACCAGAGGAAGGCCGTCCCCTGGCAGTACCCGGCCGCCGCGGCCTGGATGCGGATGTCGCAGAGCACCCACTCGGTCGGCTCGAGGCGGACCACCCGCAGGGTGTTGTCGAGGCTGCGGGACATGGTGCGCCGCCCGAGGGGCTGGGACACCCCGCCCGAGACGTAATCACCGATGATGGCCAGGGTGGCCGCCGAGGGCTCGAGGTGGCCGGGGACCCGGGCCCACAGTGCGCTGGTCGGCTCGCCCGCAGTCGACCGCCCCTCCACGATCTGCTCGAAGGTGCGACCTCGGGCCAGCCGGACCTCGATCTGGTCGAAGATCGAGGTCGAGTCGAAGTCGGGCAGCCGGCGGAGCGGGCATGCGTCGGGCGGTGGCACCTCGGGCGGGTGCTCCCAGACACCCTCGGCCCCGAGCGGGTCCGGCTCGCCGAGGGCTGCGTTCACGGTCAGGATCTCGGTGTCCCCAACCCGACCCACCGCACGCGCCTGGGTGACCCGCTTCCCAACGGCTGCCAGGGTTACCGACAGGTCGAGGACCGAACGGGTCGGTGCGTACGAGAGGTACTGCGCGGTGGACCACACCGTCGGCCGGCCCGATCCGGCCTCGAGGGCCACCAGTGCCGCGCCGAGGCCGCACCCGCCGAAGAGGAAGTGGCCGGGAGTGGTCAGCTCGGGCACGACCTCGAGCCGCCAGTGGAGCTCGTCCCCGACCTGCTCCATCCCCAGGAATTGCCGCGCGTCGGTCACCGTGACCGGGCGGAGCCGACCTGCCGGCGCAGCACCGCGCCCCGCCCCGGATGGGGACTCAACTGCGCGGCACCTCGGCCCATGGCAGCTCCTTGTCCACCCGAACGTCGCCGGGCAGGCCGAGGAGGCGCTCGCCGAGGATGTTGCGCTGTATCTCCGACGTACCGCCCTCGATCGAGTTGGCTCTCGAGCGCAGGAAGAAGGCGCGTGCCGTCCCGGGCGGCCCCACCAGGCCGAGGCCGTCGGACCGCCGCATGGTGTAGTCGTAGCCGATGAGGGCGTCCGCGCCGAGGAGATCGGTGCAGAGTTCGAAGATGCGCTGGTTGACCTCGGCGAACATCAGTTTGGCGATCGAGCCCTCGGGGCCGGGGTTGCCCGCCTTGCGGTTCTGGGACGCCCGCACGTTGGTCAGCCGGAGGACCTCGGACTCGATCCAGAGGCGCATCAGGCGATCCCGCTCGACCGCACCCCGCGGGCGGCCCTGACTGCGGAACAGCCGCACCGCCTCGGCGATCGACCCCGAGCCGCGGGGCGGAGCGCCACCGCCTCCGCCGATGGTGGTCCGCTCGTTGGACAGGGTGGTCATGGCCACCCGCCAGCCGTCTCCGACGTCGCCGATCCGGTCGGCATCCGGGACGCGCACCTCGGACAGGAAGACCTCGTTGAACTCGGCTACTCCGGTCATCTGTCGCAGCGGACGGACCTCGACACCCGGAGCGTGCATGTCGAGTGCGAAGTAGGTCAGGCCACGGTGCTTGGGGACCATGGGATCGGTCCGCGCCACCAGCATCCCGCGATCGGCCATGTGGGCCAGGGTGTTCCAGACCTTCTGCCCGGTGACCACCCATTCGTCGCCGTCACGGACGGCCAGCGTGGCGAGTCCGGCCAGATCGGAGCCCGCACCCGGCTCGCTGAACAGCTGGCACCAGACATCCTCGCCGGTGAAGGCTCGCCGCAGGAGGCGTGCCTTGACCTCGTCCGAGCCGTGGGAGACGACGGTCGGGCCGGCCATGGTGAGTCCGAAGAACACGCGGGCTACGTGCGACAGCACCCCCGCATCCGACAGGCGCCGGTCCACGATGCGCTGGAGGTCCGGCCGGACCCCGAGGCCACCGGAGCCCTCGGGGAAGGAGACCCAGGCAAGACCGAGATCGAACTGGCGGCCCCGGACCTCCTCGGCGGACGCGGTCCGCAGGTCGAGCTCACCGAGCAGGGCGGTCGTGCGTTCCTCGACCAGCGCGACGTCGTCCTCCATGACCAGAACCTTACGGGGATCGGTCAGTTGCCGCGGCGTCGACGGGGGTCAGGGTTGCAACCGCCGGACCACCCAGCCGTCCCCCCCGCGCTCGTAGTGGATCCGGTCATGGAGCCGGTCCTCGCCCTGCTGCCAGAACTCGTAGGTCCGGGGGGAGACCCGCCAGCCACCCCACCACGCGGGACGGGGCACCTGCCTGCCGGCGAACTCGACCCGGCATGCCGAGACAGCCGTGTCGAGGGCGAGCCGGTCTGCGATGGGCGCGCTCTGGTGGGACGCGTACGCGCTGATCCGGCTGCCGGTCCCACGGGTCGCGAAATAGGCGTCCGACTCGACAGGGGTCGTGCGGGCCGCGCCTCCCTCGATCCGCACCTGGCGCCCGAGCACCTCCCAGTGGAACAGCAGCGCGGCCTCCGGATTGGTGTCGAGCTCGCGGCTCTTGCGGCTGTCGTAGTTGGTGTAGAAGACGAAGCCGCCGTCATCGAAGGCCTTGAGCAGCACCATGCGCATCGACGGGCGACCTCCGGCTGTGGCCGTGGCGAGGGCCATCGCCTCTGGTGCTGCCACCACGGCTGCAGCCTGTCGGTACCAGCGGTCGAACTGGGACAGAGGGTCGGGATCGACAGTGCGCTCGTCGAGCGGATCGGGCCCCGCAGGCGACCTTCCGACGCCGTCCGGATCGGGAGACCCGCCTTCCGGTCCCGTCGGGTCCTCCGCGTGCATGTCCCGACCATAGTGAGGTCGGCCGAACCGGCGGACACCTCGCTCCGGCGGCCGCAGCACGACGCGCCACGACCGGAGCATGGTCGGCGGTAGCCTCCTCGCGACATGAGTGCCGCCATCGACGTCGGAGCCGAGCGCGCGGCAACCCCCGGATGCGCCCACGTGGCCCACCTCAACAACGCCGGTGCCGCGTTGCCCACCGCGGGCACCCTGGACACGGTGGTCGCCCACCTCCACCGCGAGTCCCTGCACGGCGGCTACGAGGCCGCCGCCGAAGTGGCCGACTCGTCGGCCGCGGTCCAGGTCTCGCTCGCGACGCTGATCGGCGCCCGTCCCGACGAGGTCACCATCACCGGGTCGGACACCCATGCATGGGGCAAGGCCTTGTGGGGGTACGCCCTGGCGGGAGGGCTCGGGCTCGACCGGCGGATCCTGGTCGACCGCATGGCCTACGACAGCCACTACCTCGGACTCCTCCAGGTCTGCGAGCTCACCGGAGCCTCGATCGACGTCGTCCTGAGCGAGCCGGACGGGACGCTCGACCTCGACGCCCTGTCCGCCGCACTCGGGCGCGGCAACCCCGCGCTGGTCTCGGTGACCCATGTCGGCACCCACCGTGGACTGGTCAACCCGGTGGCTGCCGCCGGCGGTCTCTGCCGGGCCGCCGGCGTCCCCTACTACGTCGATGCCTGCCAGAGCATCGGGCAGCTCCCCGTCGACGTGGGACGGATCGGCTGCGACGTGCTGACCGGCACCGGGCGCAAGTGGCTGCGCGGTCCCCGGGGTACGGGCATCCTCTACGTCCGCGCTGCCTTCGCCGAGCGTCTGCGGCCGCCGGGTGTGGACGGCGTCTCGGCGCTGTGGGACGACTCCTCCCACTACCGCCTCCGGTCCGGAGCACAGCGGTTTGCCGAGTTCGAGGTCCCGGTGGCACTACACCTCGGCCTGGGCGCGGCCGTCGACCACGTCATGGAGCTCGGCATCGACGCCATCGCGGCACGGGTGGCGATCCTCGGCGAGGACCTGCGAGCACAGCTGGGCTCCCTCGCCGGCGTGACGGCCCACGACGGGGGGAAAGAGCGGTGCGGGATCGTGACCTTCACCGTCGACGGGTCCGCGCCGCCGGCCGTCAAGGAGGCGGCTCACTCGGCCGGCGTCAACCTGTCGGTCAGCGAGGCCTCGGCCGCCCGGCTCGATCTTGGTGCCCCCGGACCGACCACGGTGGTCCGGGCGTCTCCCCACTACTACAACACTGAGGACGAGCTCGGCCGTCTGGTCGACGTGGTGGCGGGGCTCACCCGGCCCTGAGCGGCCCGGATCGTGGCCCAGTCGGCGCCTCAGGCTCGGGTGCGGTCCCCGGCAGCCGGTCGGGACGATCGCTTAGCCGGGCAGCCGATCAGGTGATCGTCGACCGCCCCGGCGGACTGGAGGAGGGCGTAGACGATGGTCGACCCCACGAAGGTGAACCCGCGCCGCTTGAGGTCCTTGGACAGGCGGTCCGAGAGCTCGGTGTGGGGCGGCACCTCGGCCTGGTCGGTCGGGTAGTTGACCACCGGCACACCGCCCACCCAGCCCCACAGGTAGTCCGCGAAGCTGCCCTGCTCCTCCTGGACCGCCAGGAAGGCACGCGCGTTGGTCACCGCGCTCGCCACCTTCAACCGGTTGCGCACGATGCCCGGATCGGCGAGGAGCGCAGAGACGCGGTCTGCGTCGTAGGCGGCCACCCGAACGGGGTCGAAGCCGTCGAAGGCCCTCCGGTACCCGTCGCGCCTGGCCAGCACGGTCGACCACGAGAGGCCGGCCTGGGCCCCTTCGAGCAGGAGCAATTCGAAGAGGTGGCGGTCGTCGCGTGACGGTACCCCCCACTCCTCGTCGTGGTAGCGGCGCATCTCCGGGGAGCTCTCCGCCCAACCGCAGCGGGAGCCGCTCGGCTGGCCGGGGGTCATCGGGTCACCCTACAGCGCCCCTTCTGGAGGCCCGAAGTGCCTTGGTCCGGGTGTCCGGGTGTCCGGGTGTCCGCAGCGAGCATGATCTCGCAGAATTCGTCGGCCTCAGAATCTGTTGGCAGCGAATCTGTTGGCAGCGAATCTGTGTTGGCGAACGTGTCTGTCAGAATTCGGATATCTCATATACATAGACCCTATACATAGGTGATATGCATATTGCATATAGCGATTTCGAAAAAACGGCACGCTGCCTACTCCCGACGCTCGTGCGCACGCAACCGGCGGTACCCGCTAGAAGAGGGGGATGATCCTCGAAGGAAAGACCGTCCTGGTAACCGGAGTCGGCGGAGGGCTGGGGCGCGAGTGCGCCGCAGCCGCCCTGCGTGACGGGGCCAACGTCGTGGTGGCCGCGCGCACCGCCGACACCCTGGGCACCATCGCCGCCGAGCTCGATCCGACCGGGACCCGGGTGGCGTCCCAAGTGACCGACATCACCGATGCCGACTCGTGCGCGGCGCTCGTCGAACTGGCACGGGACCGCTTCGGGTCGGTCGACGCGCTGGTCCAGGTGGCCGCATTCGAGAACGCCTGGGGCGGTCTCTACGACCTCAAGTTCGAGAACTGGCGTTCGGCATTCGAGACCAATGTCATCGGCGCCCTCACCGTCATCCGTCCGGCGGCCGAAGCGATGAAGGCCGGCGGAGGCGGCGCGATCGTCCTCATCGGGTCACAGTCGATGTTCCAGCCCCAGCTGCCGCAGGGGGGCTACGCCGCATCCAAGAGCGCGCTGCTGACCGCGATGTACTACCTCTGCGACGAGCTCGGGCCGGACAACATCCGCTGCAACATGGTGATCCCCTCATGGATGTGGGGACCACCCGTCGAGATGCTCATGAACTGGCGGGCCAAGAACGAGGACAAGTCGGTGGAGGAGGCCGTCAACGAGGTGGTCGGGAAGTTTCCGCTGCGGAGGATGACCGAGGACGGCGAGGTGGCAGACGTCGTGGCGTTCTTCGCTTCGGACCACGCCAAGGCGGTCACCGGCCAGTACCTGCTGGTCAACTCCGGCGAGATGCTCCGATGAGCGCCGCCAAACGGGTCGTGGTCTGGGGGACCGGGTTCGTGGGCAGGATGGTCATTCCCGAGGTCGTGCGCCACCCCGCCTTCGAGCTGGTCGGTGTCGGGGTCTCCCATCCGGAGAAGGTCGGACGCGACGCCGGAGAGATCTGCGGGATCGGCCCGATCGGGATCACCGCCACCGACGACGTGGAATCGCTCATCGCGCTCCGTCCCGACGCCCTCGTGCACTACGGGCCGACCGCAGCCAGGGCCGAGGACAACATCCGTGACATCGGCGCTTTCCTGCGCGCGGGCGTGGACGTGTCCTCGACGGCCATGACCCCATGGGTGTGGCCGTCGATGTCGCTCAACCCGCCGAGTTGGATCGAACCGATCAGCAAGGCATGCGAGTCCGGCGGCGCGTCCTGCTTCACCACCGGGATCGACCCGGGCTTCGCCAACGATCTCTTCCCGATGACCCTGATGGGCCTCTGCAGCGAGGTCCGCCAGGTCCGCGCCCTCGAGATCCTCGACTACGCCAACTATGAGGGCGACTACGAGGAGGAGATGGGCATCGGCCGGCCACCCGAGTTCATGCCGCTCCTCGAGCACACCGACATCCTGGCCATGTCCTGGGGTGGGACCATCCCGATGATGGCCCACGCCGTGGGCGTCGAGCTCGACGAGATCACCAGCACCTGGGAGAAGTGGGTCACCGAGAGTCCGATCACCACGGCCAAGGGGATCATCCAGCCCGGCGAGGTGGCGGCGATCCGCTTCACCATCAACGGCTTGGTCCACGGCGAGCCCCGGATCTGCCTCGAACACGTCAACCGGTGCGGCACCGACGCCGCCCCCGACTGGCCCCGGGGGCACCAGCAGGACGTCTATCGGGTGGTGATCGACGGCACACCGTCGATCACCCAGGAGACCGCGTTCCGGTTCACCGACGGCTCCGGCCGGGACGCCGCGGCAGCGGGCTGCCTCGCCACCGGGCTGCGCGCCCTCAATGCGGTCCCCTACCTCAACGAACGCCCTCCCGGGTGGGTCACCGCCCTCGATCTTCCGCTCATCCCCGGGATCGGTACGATCCGCTGACCCGGCCGTCCCGCCGGGCACGAACCGCCGAACGGGCACGAACCGCCGAACCCCCGAACCGCCGAATCCAGGAGCGATCATGACCCCCGAGGACCTCGTCGAGATCGAACTGATCAAGCGACTCAAATACCGGTACCTCCGCTGTCTGGACCAGAAGCTCTGGGACGAGATCGAAGGGTGCTTCGTCCCCGAGGTCACCGCCCGCTACGGCGGCGGGCTCTACGAGTTCGACGGCCGCGACGCCATCATGGAGTTCCTGCGGACGTCGATGGGGTCCACCACCATGCTGAGCAGCCACCGCTGCCACCACCCGGAGATCGACCTGACCGGCCCCGATTCGGCGACCGGGGTGTGGGCGCTAGAGGACACGGTCATCCTCACCGATCTCGGGATCGCGGTGCAGGGGGCCGCCTTCTACACCGATGACTACGTGAAGCGGGACGGCACCTGGCTCATCGCCCACACCGGCTATCGGCGCACCTACGAAGAACTCGTCCCACGGAGCTCGATCGCCGGGCTCAAGCTGACCGCCGACTGGTGGGCGACCGACGGGCGTTCGACCCTGGGTTGAGCTGCCACCGGGACCCGGCCGGTCAGGACAGCGTGGCCCCGTCGATCCGGATGTCGGCGCCGTTCATGTGGGAGGCCTCGTCGGAGGCGACATAGGCGATGGCCGCGGCGATCCCGTCGGGCGTGCCGAAGGGCCCGAGCGGGGTCACCCGCCGGATGAGCTTGATGTCGGCCCCTTCCGGGAGTTGGAACGCCCCGGTGATCGGGGTGTCGATGGCTCCAGGGCTGATCGTGTTGGCACGGATCCCGGCCGCCGCATACTCGACGGCAAGCTCACGGGTGAGGGCCAGGATCCCGCCCTTGGAGGCCGAGTAGGCGAGGGCCCAGGGCTGGCCGGCGTGCGCCGCGGTCGAGGCCAGGTTGACGATGCACCCCTTGGAGGCGATCAGGTGCGGCAACGACTCGCGGCAGACCAGGAAGGTGCCGGTCAGGTTCACGGCCAGGATCCGGTTCCACTCCTCGAGCGCGAGATCGTGCGAGTGGCCGAAGGAGAGGATCCCGGCCACGTTGGCCACGACGTCGAGGGAACCGAGCGTCCCGACCGCAGATCCCACCAGCGCCCGCACCCCGTCCTCCGTCGACACGTCGCCGACCTGCGCGGTGACCGATCCGTCGAGACCCTCGGCCTCGGCCGCCACCTCGGCCAAGGCACCACCGTTGACGTCGACGGCGACCACGGCGGCCCCCTCGGCGGCCAGTCGCAGCACGGTCGCCCGACCGATGCCCGAGGCACCGCCGGTCACGAGCGCTGTTCGGCCACTGAACCGGTCCATGGGCATCGCCGCACTGTAGGACGCCGGGCACCCGGGTGCCGTCCCCTCGCCCCGGCAGTCCTGGCACGCGCGCCCTCGGCGCGAGACTGCGGCCGTGGAGGTGCCGATCACCGGGAGCTGTAGCAAGCGCTTCACCGCGGTGCGCGAGGCGTTCGCGGCCAACTTCGCCGACCGCGGGGAGGTCGGGGGGGCGGTCACGGTCCTGCTCGGTGGCTCCCCGGTGGTCGAGCTCGTCGGGGGGTGGGCCGATGCGGCCCGGACACGGCCCTGGGAGCCGGACACCCTCGTCGACGTCTACTCGGTCGGGAAGGCGGTCGTCGCCCTCCTGGCCCTGCAGTCCGTCGATCAGGGTCTCCTGGGCCTGGACGACCCGGTGGCCTCGGTCTGGCCGGAGTTCGCGGCAGGCGGGAAGCGGTCCGCCACCGTCCGGCACGCCCTCTGTCACCGGGCCGGCGTGCCCGCCATCCGCGAGCCGCTCAGCAACGACGACCTCTGGCACTGGGACCGGATGGCTTCGGCGCTGGCCGCCACCGACGCGTGGTGGGAACCGGGATCCCGGCACGTCTACCACACCAATACCTACGGCCACCTGATCGGCGAGCTCGTGCACCGGACGACCGGGGAGCTCCCCGGCACGCGGTTGCGCAGGGTCGCCGAACCGCTCGGCGCCGAGATCTTCTTCGGGGTGCCGGTCGACGAACAGCCGCGGTGCGCGGAGGTGCTCTGGGCGTCCGGGGACGGCGTCCCGGACATCCTCTCGGGCGACCTCAGCGACGAGGAGCGGATGGTGAACCTCGGCTACGTGAACCCGCCCGGCTACTCGTCGCTGGGCGTGGTCAACACCGCCGCGTGGCGGGGGGCGCAGGTGCCGTCGACCAACGGCCATGCCACGGCGACCGGTATCGCACGGATCTACGCGGCCCTGCTCGAGCGCGGCCGGCTCCTCTCCCCCGCCCTCCTCGCCGAGGCGGTCCGACCCCAGTCGGTGGGCTTCTGTCCGGTGCTCGGTGAGGAGGTGACCTTCGGGCTCGGGTTCAAACCCACCGTGCCCAACCGGCGGTTCGGACCCAACCCGGGGAGTTTCGGTCACTTCGGCACGGGCGGCGCGGTCGGCTTCGCCGACCCGGTCTCAGGAGTCGCGTTCGGCTACGCGATGAACCACGTGATCCCCCGGTGGCAGAGCAGTCGGAACCGGTCGCTCATCGACACCCTCTACGCCTGCCTCTGAGGGACCGGGTTCACTCCTGACGGACCACCTCGTCGGGCTCGGGCTCGGGATCGCCCGGGAGCGCCCCGACCGGCAGCACGTCCTTCTGCCACGGTCGGAGGTAGGCGAGCCAGACCGCGCCGGCCCCGAACAGCACGACACACAGGATCCAACCGAGGGTCGTCGTGCCCACCCCCACGTACTTGAGGCCGGAGGCGAAGATCACGAAGGTGATGGCAGGACGGATGTACTTGTCCGGCGCGCGCGACGAGAAGAACGCCCCGACCAGAACGGCCGGCACGCTGCCGATGATGATCGAGGTGGTCACCGCGAACTCGACGTGCCCGAAGGCCAGGGCCCCGAGGGCGGCGGCCAGGGTCAGGGGGACCGCCTGGGTCAGGTCGGTGCCGACCAGCTGGTTGGCACCGAGCATCGGGTAGACGAACAGCAACAGGACGATCATGAGAGAGCCGGAGCCCACCGAGGTCATGCCCACGATCAGTCCACCGGTCATCCCGATCAGCACCGATGGAACCGGCCGGACCACCAGATCGTGCACGACGGCGCGTCGCCGCGTGCCGCTCCTGCGATCGAGCACGTACCGGAGCACCATGGCCGCCGCCCCGACCAACAGGGCTGCCCCGAGGGCCTTCTCGATGTTGGCTTCGGCACCGGCCGAATGGCCCATGAGGTGGAGGAGGTAGGCGCCGAGGAAGGCCATGGGGACAGAGCCGAGGACCATCCAGCCGACCAATGCGAGGTTCACCGTCTTCTTGCTCAGGTGGACCGCCGCTCCGACCGGCCGCATGACCACGGCTGCAACCAGGTCGCTCGAGATGGCGGCCGACGGCTTGACCCCGAAGAGCAGGATCAGCATCGGCGTCATCAGGGCACCTCCGCCGGCACCGGTGAGCCCGACCAGGAATCCGACCACCGCGCTGCCGAGGACGATGTAGGGGTCGACGCTCATTCCCTATACCTTTGACCGGAATCTGCACCGAGCACAAGCGGCCGGCCCGGCCGGCCGAAGGCCGGGTCGTCCGCACATCGGGGGTGCCGCCGGCAACGACCTCGTGCCTAGAGCGTCCGGCGCCGGTACTCTCGCCAGCCCAGCCGACCGAGCAGGGCGAGCGCGAGCACCAGGAAGAGCACGAAGAGCGTGCGTCCGGCGATGCGGATGAGCCATTCGACCCCCGCTACGAACCCGCCGACCGCAGCATTCCAGGCCGAGCTGATCCCCGAACGTGGACCGGGCGGCGGAGGTGGAGGCTTCCCGGACTCGGAGAGCGAGACCGTGAGTGTGGCGTACGTCGTCTGGCTGTCGAGCAGGTTGAGCTGTCCCTGCAGCTCCTCGATCTGGCTCTGGATGGTGTCGAGCTGGCTCTGCACGCTGAGGATGTCGCTGATCGAGGTGGCCTGGGCGAGGATGGTCAGGTACTGCTGGCGGCTGGTCTCGAGCGCGGTGATCCTCGCCTGGAGATCCACGTACTGGCCGGTGACGTCGGTCGAGGTCGAGGAGACCGACGTGACCTTTGCCGCCTGCTGCACCTGGCCGAGCAGCGCACCGAACTGCGCCTGGGGGACCTGGAGGACCAGCTGCCCGTAGGAGGAGCCGGCGCCGGGTGCGCCCAGCTGCAGCTGCGAGCGGGCGACGAACCCCCCGACACCGGTCGTGAGATCGGTGAGGTGGGAGACCAGCGTAGTGAGGGATCCGGAGGCGATCGAGAGGTTCACCGAGCCGGTCGTCTCGACCTTGGGCGTCTGCCCGACCACGCCGCCCGGGAGCGGCGGCGGGGACGTGCCCGGCGTCACACTCGTCGGCCCGGACTCCGACGACCCCGAGGCTGCGGGGGCGCTGGATCTCTGGCCGGCGCTGCCGCCCAGCGGACTCAGGACCGGAGGTGCCGCCGAAGCCCCCTCGTGGGGTGACGGCACGACGGTCGCGGGCGCGTTCGCCGTCTGGAGGTGCGGGGACCCGCCTGTGGACTCGACCAGCGCGACCCCGCCGACCACCGCGACCAGCGCGGCCGCGACGAGGGCCGCCCGCCCGCGCAAGCCCCGTGGCATCGAGAGACGCGGGTGGGACGACCGAGCGTTCGACCGGTTGCGCGCGGTCCCGGCCCGGGCCGCCTCGAGGATGCGCTCGGGGCCGTCGGTGGGCAGATCGACGCGGGCGGCAGCCTCGCGCAGGGAGGCCCGCAGTCGCTCGTCGTCGAGCATGGTCATCGCAACACCTCCGAGTCGATCGTGGTCTCCGGACCGGACTCCGGGCGCAGCGCGGGATGGTCGGCCAGCAGTCGTCTTGCCTCGTGGAGACGGGACTTGACCGTCCCGGGGCGTCGACCGATCGCTGTGGCGATCTCCCGCTCGCTGAGATCGGCGAAGTAGCGCAGCACGATGACCACGCGGAGGTGGACGGGGAGGTCGGCGAGCGCATTGCGGATGTCCTGGGAGAGGACGCTCTGCCCGAGCAGGTCGTCACCGGATGCCAGGTCGTCGAGCGCGCCTTCCCCGGATCGCCGGTCCCGATGGGGGATCTCCTCGCGTAGTTTCGAGTTGCAGGTGTTGACGACCACCCGGTAGAGCCAGGGCCGGACGTCGGCACCCACGGCCAGCGAGGCGCGGAACCGCCAGGCTCTCAGATAGGCCTCCTGCACGGCCTCCTCGGCGTCGGACCGGTTGCCGAGGATCAGCCAGGCGGTGCGGAACGAGGTCGCGTACCCCTGCTCGAGCCACTGCTCGAGGTCGACCGTCTCGTCGCGCCCGCTCATACGTGCCATCCCTCCCCCGCCGGTCGTCGCCACCTCGTGCCCATACTGATACTGACGCTCGGGACCCCGGATCGGTTCGCGGTGTCGTCGGGTCCCACGGGTTCGGTATCGTCCCTGTCGAGTTGGAACTGCTCCATTGCCAGCAATACAACGGCGACCGATCGTCGCCTCGGGGAGGGAGGTGACGGCCATGACCACCGCGACCAGCGATCCACCCCAGGACGCCTCGGTGGCCGACGGGAAACGACCCGCGGCGGGCTCCGGCCCGCTCGTCCATCCCGATGGTGGCCCCTCCGGTACCCGGTGGTGGTGGCCTGGGGCGCTCTGCGGCGCCCTCTATCTCCTGCTCGCCTTCGCCGCGTTCGGACTGACCGCCCCTCTGGGCTCCGGCCAGATGTCCGGGGTGCACACCCCGGACCAGGTGCAGCAGATCTGGTTCCTCGAGTGGGCACGCTTCGCGATCGCCCACGGACACAATCCGTTCTACAGCCAGTGGATGAACTACCCGGTCGGGATCAATCTCGGTGTCAACACCTCGATGCTCGCGGTGGGTATCCTCGCATCGCCGCTGACCGCCGTCTTCGGGGCGGTGGAGACCTGGAACCTCCTCCTCCGACTGGCTCTGTTCGTTTCAGCAACCTCGATGTGTCTGGTCCTGCGGCGATGGGTCACCTGGTGGCCGGCGGCCTTTGTGGGTGGCCTCCTCTACGGGTTCTCCGCCTTCGCGACATTCAACGCGATCGGCTACCTGTTCCTCATCTTCGTCCCGCTCCCCCCGGTGGTCTTCCTCCTGCTGCACGAGATCCTGGTCCGTCAGCGGTGGCGTCCCATCCGTGCGGGCGCGCTGCTGGGGGTCGTCATCGGTGTCCAGTATCTCGTCTCCTCGGAGATCGCGGCCAGCACGATGGTGATGGTCCTCCTCGCCTGTGCGGTCGCGGCGCTCACCTGTCGTGGGCATGCACCGCTGCACTGGTCGTACCTCAGGCCGGCCGCGATCTCCTGGTTCCTCGTCACCTGCGCGTTGGTGGCCTACCCGGTGCTCTTCGGGTTCTTCGGGACCGCAGGGATCAACGGCGTCCTGAAACAGCCCGGGGGCCAGGGAGACCTCCTCGGTCCGTTCGTGCCGGGTCCCGAGCAGTGGCTGGCGCCGGTGAACTCGGTGTGGACCCAGTTCGACCAGTACTTCGCGGCCGCACCCATGTACCTCGGGATCCCCTTCGTCGTCGCGGTCGTGGCGACAGCGATCTGGCTGTGGCGCCGCCCGATCGTGCGCTTCTCCACCGTCATGACCGGCTGTGCCTTCGTGCTCTCGCTCGGCAGCACACTCCAGGTGCACGGCACCGACACCGGGATCCCCCTCCCGTTCGTCGTGATCGCCCATCTGCCCATCGTGAGCGGGTTGGTGGCTGCCAGGTTCTCGCTGTTCACCGTGCTCTTCGGTGCGGGCGTACTCGCCCTCGGACTCGACGAGGTCTACCGGAGCAGGGTACGGCCGGTGCACTCGGCGTCGCGCCGGCGGACCGCCGCCGTGGTCGGAATGCTCGGCGCGGCGGTCGTGGTCGTGGCACTCCCGATGGTGCCGAGCAGTACCCGGCCCTCCTCGGCGGCGCCGGTGACCCCCTATTTCACCTCATCGGGGGTCCGGTCACTCCCCGAGGGGAGCGTGGCGCTCGTCTACCCGTACCCCGGAGCCGTGCCGAAGCTCATCCACGGTCGACCCGTGACGAGCTTCCCGTTCGCCGAGCAGGCCGATGACATCCTCCTCGATCAGGCGGTGGCCGGCATGCGGTTCCGTCTCATCGGCGGCTATGGCTGGATGCCACCCAAGCGCACCGATGGTGTCCCTGACCCGACCCCGCTCACCCCGAGCTCGGTCCAGGCCCTCTTCGACGTCTCCTTCTACGGTTCTCCGACTCCCGAGCAGGAACGCCTTCTTGCAACCGGCTCGCTCACGACCGATCTGCAGGAGTTCCTCCTCGCCCATCACGTCGACGAGGTCATCGCCCTGCCGGTGGGACGCGACCCGGAGCGGGTCGTCACCGCGGTGACCGCGGCCATCGGCCAACCCACCAGGTCTGGCGGGGCCACCATTTGGCCACACGTCCCCGCTCGCTTGGCGGCGCTCGGCGCTGCCGGCTGACATCGTGCCGGCGGCCGGCGGCCGGCGCGGACGCTGGCGGTGCCCCCTAGAGGTGGAGCGGAGGGAACCGAGCGTCCATCCCGTGGCTGAGGGTGATATCGGAGTCCGGCACCGCGACGGCCCGATAGGAGGTGTAGGGAAAGTAATTGATGTAGATCTGCGGCACGCCCTGGGGAGTCAGCTCGGTCACGTAATTGCCGTTGCCCCAGTCGACGAGCCAGTTGCCTCCCGGTAGCTTGTTCGCGCTCCCGCAGCAGTAGGCATTGCGGAGATGCATCGGGTCGGTGACGTCTTCGACGATCGTCGCGGAGTGGGTGGCGAGATCGATCTCGAACCGCAGCGCCCGAGTCGCGGCCCCGGTCTCCTGCGACGCGTTGTCCTGCACGGTGATCGAGCCGTCGGCGAGGTGACGGGCGTCGTGCTGCCCGGAGAAGACCTGCGGGTAGGTGTTGCCGACCACCGTCAGGCTCTGCGGGGTCGTGGTGCCCCCGAGCTTCCAGATGACGTTGCCGGTGGTCTTGTCGATGTCGTAGACCGCATCCAGGTCCCTGGCGCTCATGATGATCTGGTTGCCGACCTCCTGGATGGAGTTCATGTGGATCGCATTGAGTCCCATGTTGGGCCAGTAGACCACGTCGTGCCAATTGGCGTTCTCCGTGGCCAGGTCTATGTGGGCAAGCGTGTCCCAGCTCCAGACCACCTGTCCCTGCGGGTTGAGTTCGACGATCACGTCGTCCACCACCGCAGCCGTGGAGGAAAGACCCCACGAGGAGAGGTCGGTGGTCGAGCTGACGTCCTTGATGGCGAGATAGTCCCCGTTGGGCAGTATCTGGAAATCATGGAGATCGAGGCCGGTGCCGGGCGTTCCAACGGTCGTCTCGACGGCGCCGTCGAGGTTGCGGATCGTGTACACACCGCCCGTGAACGCGTCGCCTGTCCACCATCCGATCTGGCCGGGGCCGTAGAAGGCGGCGTTGATCGGCGAACTGGTGTCCTCGTACCACCAGACCGGCACGCCGTGGTTGTCGAAGGCGATCACGTAGTCGGAGGCCGGACTGCCGGAACCGCCCGTCGGGGCCACCAGATAGCCATGAGCCTGTGGAGTCCCGTCGATGGTCACCTTGTAGGTCGGGAAATCGGCCGGAAGGCACCGGATGGTGTAGATGTGCCCACCCTCGCTGACGTACACAGCCTGGTTCACCCCGAGGACGGCTTTCACCACCGCCGGTTGCCGGTAGGATTTTCCACCGATCGTGACTGTCCCGGTACCGGTGGTGGCGATGGTGGTGGTAGCCGAGCCGGAACACCGGACCGCGTAGTCGTAGATCGTCGACCTGAACGACGGTGACAACGCGGGAGTGGTCTTGATCGAGATCGGCGTGGTCGCTGATGCCTGCGGCGAGGTCACGCCGAACGCCGAGGCAGCCAGCAGCAACATGAGCAGCCCCGACCACCGGAGCCGTCGCAAGGTCCGGCCGCAGGCCTGCCGGAGACCCAGGGGCGACGGAGCCGTCGTGTGTGCTGGAAACACGGTCCGAACGCTCCGATCAGGCTTCAGTGCCCACCTCGTCGGGGGCCAGATCGACCCGATTGTTGCGCGTCGCATCGATCCTCGCCAGCGTGCGACCCGGCCTGGTGCCCTCTGCCGGCCTGCGGTGATCCGAGTGATCCGGATGACAGCCGTCCGAATGTCTCAGACCTTGGCGGTGGTGGACGGCGCCAGGCTCACTGCACCCTCCGGCCCTTGGCAGTAGTCGATCGAGACCGGGTCGCCCTTCCTCGTGTACGTCGAGGTCCCGCCGGTAATCACGCCCGAGAGCTCGTGCTCGGTCGACGAGGTGGCGCAGGTTCCGCTCCCCGGCGACGAGGAGCTCCACCGCCCGATCGTGGTGCCGCCGCTCGTCTTCCAGGTGAACGCCCCACCTGAGGTCAGCAGCGACCCCGAGCCGCTCGCGGACCCGTTGGTGGCCGACGTCGGCGTGCACGAGCTCAGGGTGACCGTCGCCGAGGCCCGCCCACCGAGCTTGGCGCAGGTCACTTTCGCCGTCGCGTAGGTGACGGTGAGATTCGCGGTTGCCGACGACCACGCGTACGTGGGGTCACCGACGTAGGTCGCCACGACGGTGTCCGCGCCCACCGGTGCCTTCGTCGAGGTGCAGGATCCCGTGCCGTTCACCAACGTGGCGGTGCAGAGGTCGGTCGATCCGATGGCGAAGTTCACCCCTCCGGTCGGGGTGCCCGGTCCGGACGCAGGGGTGACCGATGCTGCGTACGTGACGCGGTGGTTGACGATCGCTGAGGACGGGGTCACCGACGGATCGACAGTCGCCGCCGTCGTGCCGCCGCTCGCCATCTCGACCAGCGCCGCCTCGCTGTCGTCGCCGGTGTTCCCCGGCAGGTCGTTCCAGCCGGCCATCACACAACTACCCGCGTCGACGCAGGACAGACCCTCGGGGAAGTTCGACGCAGATCCCTGCTGTGGGCTCGGGACGACGCTGACGTTCGTTCCGTCCCAGGTGACCACCAGGGTCTGGGCGGTATTGGGCGGATAATGGGCACTGCCGGAGTCGGAGAAGGCACCCACGGCCTGGCACTGGTCGACGCCCGTGCACGAGACCCCCGTCAAGAAGTTCGTCACGTCGCCCGGGTCGGGGCTGGTGGCGGCTGTCCAGCTCGTCCCGTCCCAACTCTCGATGAGTGTCTGATGGTCACTCAGCGTACCGGTGGACGCGCTCCCCGTACCCACGGTCAGGCAGCTCACCGAGCTCGCACAGGACACAGCGGACAGGGTGTTGTCCGCGCCGGCCGGGTCGGGGCTCGTGACGACGGTCCAGTTGGTTCCGTCCCAGGACTCGACGAGTGTCTGCCACACGCCGGTCGAGCTGTACGAGGACCCCACCGCTGTGCAGTCGGTCGCGTCGGGACAGGACACCCCGGTGAGCGTGTTGTCGCCGCTGCCCACGTCGGGGCTCGTGGCCGTGGTCCAGCTGGTGCCGTCAAATGACTCGACGAGTGTCCGCCACACCCCCGTCGAGCTGTACGAGGATCCCACCGCTGTGCACTCAGTCGGATCGGAGCACGACACCCCGGCGAGCAGGTTGTCCCCACTGCCTACGTCGGGGCTGGTGGCGATGGACCAGCTCGTGCCGTCCCAGGTCTCGACCAGGGTCTGGGTCTGTGAGGAACTGGAGTAGTCGAAGCCCACAGCAACGCAGTCGGTCGCATCGGAGCACGACACCGCATTGAGGTAGTTGTCGCCGCTGCCCTCATCGGGGCTGGTCATGAGCGACCACTTGGCCCCGTTCCACTCCTCGATGAGTGTGCCATACACGTGCGAGGAGTTCTCGGCCGCCCCGACCGCGATGCACTGGGTCCAGCTGGTGCAGGACACGTCGTAGAGGACGTACTCGATAGCCCCCGTGTTGGGGGTTGGCACGATCGTCCACGGGGAGGGCGACGCAGCGGCGGAAGGAACCGGAGATGCGAGCAGCGACGCTCCGCCGGCGAGCAGCCCGAGCAGTGCGACCAGCGCACTCGAGAAGCGCATGACACGGCGCCAACGGCGATGCGACGACACCGACACTCCCGCTGCCCGATTACGTTTCACCCCTCCGTACCCCCTCACAGAAACGAACGGCAAACCAGGAATCGAATGCCAACCCTCTCACACCTGAGGTCGGCTTGTCACCTGCGCGTGCTGCGAATTCTCGCGGTCCAGAGGCGGTTCCCCTGCACACGCAGTCTCGGGTCGGACTTGCTACGGTTGCGGTCGACGTTGGCGGGATTGCCGCCGGATGGGTTACGTTTGAACCCCGAAGGGGGGCAGCTGATGATGAGGAATTCGCGATCCGTCCGCGTCGCAGCGGCTGCGGCGGCGGTGGTCGTGGGGGCAGCGACATGCGGGGCCTCTCTGGTGAGCCCGGGCGACGCGGGCGCAGCAGGCAAAACGCCCGGCACGCCGGCAGCCCGAGCACGTTCAGTGGCTGCACGGTCGCGGAACGTGGTCGCCGAGACCGCGGCCACCCTTCCCGACGGCACGCCGACGGCCATCCACAAGATCAAGCATGTGATCGTGATCATGCAGGAGAACCGGTCGTTCGACGACTACTTCGGGACCTACCCGGGAGCAGACGGCATCCCGGCGGCCAACGGTCAGTTCACGGTCTGCGTTCCCGATCCGGTGACCAAGGGGTGCGACAAGCCGTATAACAACCCTTCGGACGGCGACCTCGGGGGCTGCCACGGCGACACCTGCATCCCGGTCGTCGAGGACGGCGGCAAGATGGACGGGTTCGTCGCCTCCGCCGAGCAGTTCGTGTACCCGACAGACGTCATGGGCTACGAGGACGCGAGGGAGATCCCCAACTACTGGGCCTACGCCGAGCACTACACGCTCGACGACCATTTCTTCACGGCCTCGTTGGGGTGGAGCCTGCCCCAGCACCTGTACATGGTCTCGGGTTGGTCGGCTCAATGCTCGACGGCGCAGGCCTCGAGCTGCGTGAACAACATCATCGGGCCCTCCACCCCGGACCAGGAGGGGGCAGCGGTCGGGCAGGCGCTCGCCACCGGCACGTCGAGCATCCACTCGTCATGGACGGACATCACCGATCTCCTCTACAAGCACCACGTGAACTGGCGGTACTACATCGAGACCGGTTCACAGGTCGACTGCATCGACGGGACACAATGCGCGAAGGCGGCGGATTACAAGACGCCCGGCATCTGGGACCCGCTGCCGATCTTCTCGGACGTCCAGGCGGACAATCAGATCTCGAACGTGGTATCTCAGAATCAGTACTTCGCCGCCGCCTCGAAAGGGACCCTGCCGACCGTCTCCTGGATCGAACCCAGCGGGCTCAACTCCGAGCACCCCCAGCTCGGGGGGATCCACGAGGGGCAGGCCTACGTGACCAATATCATCAACGCCGCCGAGAGCGGACCCGAGTGGGACTCCACCGCGATCTTCCTCACCTGGGACGAGTGGGGGGGCTTCTACGACAACGTCGCGCCGCCCACGGTCGACGGGAACGGCTACGGCTTGCGGGTCCCGAGCCTCATCATCAGCCCCTACGCCAAGAAGGGGCACATCGACCACCAGACGCTGAGCGACGACGCCTATCTCAAGTTCATCGAGGACGACTTCCTCGGCGGGGCCCGCATCGATCCCACCACCGATGGTCGGCCCGACCCCCGTCCGGACGTGCGGGAGAACGAGTCCATCCTCGGCAACATCGCTGACGACTTCAACTTCAACCAGACGCCAAGCGCGCCGATGATCCTGCCCCTCAACCCGGCCCCGGGCCCGGCCTCGACGCCCGGAGGGTGACGGCTCAGCCGTCGGCGTCCGGCACCGTCGGCGGGGTCGCGTCGAGCGGTGTCGTCGGCAGCTTGGCGAGCGCGTCGGCCACGAAGGACTGCAGCTGGCCAGTGTCCACGGTCCCCGACTCGGTGAGGGCGACCCCCACGACGTAGTTGCCCTTCTGGGCGATCACGATGGTCTGGTGGACGGTCTGCGAGCCGGAGGTGATCGTCGCCGCAAATGCCGCGCTCTGTGCAGCCTCGGTGGGCACGGCAACGGGGTGCATACTGCCGTTGGCCATACGTCCGTCGATCGTGGTCGTGAAGGTCGGCGTGTTGTTGTAGATGATCCGGGTCACCGAGAATCCTGCCGCCGGCGAGTAGACAGAGGCGAGATCCTCGGCCAGTCCGGGAAGACCTCCGTGCATGCTGAACGCGACATGGGCGTAGGAGAGCGCGACGAGCGAGTCGCCAGCCGGATTGGGGAACGCACTCACCGGAAAGGCCGAGCGGGACCGGTCGACCGCCCAGCCCTTCGGGAGATCGGACGCCTCGAGCAGCAGGGGCTGCACACTCGCCGTCGCGGCCTTTTCCGCTTTCTGGATCGCCGTGGTGGGGGGCCCGGTGGTGGTCGGCGGTGCGGCGGAAGTGGTGGTCGGCGGTGCGGCGGAAGTGGTGGTCGGCGGTGCGGCGGAAGTGGCGGTCGGCGGCGAGGTGGAGGTGGTGCTCCTCGTGGCCAGCGAGCTCGCCGACGAGCAGCCGACGAGGCCCACCCCCGCCGCCGCAATCGCCATGAGTCGCAGGTGCTTCATCCGTTCCCCTCGTGACGCCCCGGCCCGTGCAGGGCCCACCGCATCCCACCCGATCCTATCGGGGACCGGCTTCAGGTCGATGGCAGCGGCACTCGCCGCGACAACACCGTCGAGCCGCGAGGACACCGTGGAGCGGCGACAACTCCGTGGAGCGGAGTGCGGGGCCGCCGGATACGATCGCCCGGCGGTCCGCCCGGACCGCGATCACCCGCGACGTGATGAGGATCCGGCACATGGCCGAAAACATCAGAGCTGATGGGGACTACGTGGACGTCGGACCGCGCCACCTGCTCACGAGCTTGCTCATGCGCCAGGTGGACGATCCTGTGTCCGGTCCCTCGCTCGAGATGGACCTGCGGGACGAAGTCGTCAATCCACACGGCAGCCTGCACGGCGGGCTGATGGGAGTCCTCATCGAGTGCGGGGCCGCCGGGTGCGCGGTGCGGGCGGCAGGTTCGGCCAACATCGTGGCCTCCGACATGCAGATCCGCTTCCTCTCTGCGGTACGGGTCGGACCGGCACGGGTGCTGTCGACGGTCCTGCGGCGCGGCCGGCGGGCTGTGGTCGTCCGGTCGGACGTCATCGACGTCGGCGACGACCGGAACCTGGTCGCATCGGCCACCCTCTCCTATGCGGTCCTGGACGGGGCCGCCGGCACATCCGGCTGATCTCCCCGGCACTCTCCGACGGCGGGTCCGCCTCAGCGGCGGACCGCATCGGTGTCGACGCGCCCGCCTTCCGTCCTCCCATCGGTGGCCACCCGCCGGCCGGTGATGAGCCAGTGGCCGTCACGCACTCCGTACTCGTCCAGGTAGCGGCCCCAGTGGTCGACCCCGTGCGCCATCAGCACGACGAAGTAGCTCCGACCCAGAGCGCGCTCGCGATCCTGGAGGTCGATCTGGTGGGTCCCCACCAGATGCCGGACGTGGTGTGACCGAGCATCCCCATCCGTCGCACGGTCCCACCGGGACTTGGTCCCGGTGAACAGCGCCGTCATCTGCTCGACTCCCTCGAACCGCTGGAGGTCTCCTGCCATCGAGACCAGCTCGAGCACGGCATCCGCTGCAAAGACGGCGAGCATCTGATCGAAGCGGCCCGAATCGCCGTTGGCGTTGTACCTGGCCACCAGGTCACGAATGCTCTCCCGGGCCAGCAGCTCCCACAGCTCCACCGGTCACTCCTCTCGATCACGACCAACCAGCTGACGGTACCCGGTGGGTCCGGTCGGGTGCTCGAGAGCGTCGGCTCGAACCGTCCGACCCCGGGCCACCGATCCGAGACCGCGGACCGAACCCTCGCGGTCAGCCTCCGTACTGATGGACTGCGGCCACCCAGTCGGTCGCGATCGCCTGCTGAGCTGCCGACAGCGAGACCCGACCCGAGCAGACCAGGTGGTTGAGCCGGCCCTCGAGGAGGTCCTTGCCGTTTGCGGTCGAGGTCGCGCCAGGCAGGTCGTTGGGCTCGATCCACAGGTTTGCCGGATCGTTGGGATCGCCGCCGAGCTCGATCGGAACCAGGTGGTCGTACTCCGCGATGCGGAACGACCCGGTGTAGCCGTAGGCCGCGGCCGATGCGATCTTCTCCGCGTCGGTGACGGGCTCGGGCGGTCGGACGGACGCGGCATACCCCTTCCTGCAGATGGTCGACCCGATCTCGGCCTGGGTGACCTGCGGACTGACCGCACCCGGGGTGCACCGCGGGTCGGGGAGGGGATCCCGCCCGATGTAGGTGTACTGGCAGGACCCGGGTGGGGGCTGGGACTGCACGGTGTAGACGGTCATCGGTCCGGCGCCGACCTCGAGCGCCGCGCCCGGTCCCGCGCGGGCGGCAGCGGCTGTTGCTTCCCGGGTGGCCGATCCGTCGCGGGAGCTGCCCGGGGACCGCGGGGACGTGACGAACGGGGTCCCGCACGCGCAGAGGCCGACCATCAGACCGGCCAGCGTCGGGAAGACCGTCATCCGCATGGCCGGATCCTCGCAGACCGCTGCGACGGCCTCGGCCAAAACGGAGGCCCCGGAGCGACCAGGTGGGATCGGGGTGACCGGGCATAGAGTGGCCCGTGGCTCTCGGAGGGCGGCTGTCGGCCGTGGTGTCCGGTCGACCGGTGCTCGGCCTGGTCCGGGCCTGTCACCTGCAGCCGACCCTGGCGGTGACCGCCGTCACCACCGGTCTCGCCGCACTGGCGGGGCGCGGTGCCCCCGGTTGCGTCGCGGTCGCCCTCGCCGTCCTGGCCGGCCAGCTCTCGACCGGGTGGAGCAACGACTGGTTCGACGCCGGGCGTGACAGGCGGGTCGGACGGACAGACAAGCCCATCGTGGCCGACCTGGTCAGCGTGCCGACGGTCCGCGCCGCCGCCCTCTGCGCCCTGGTGGCCTCGGTGCCGCTGTCCCTGCTGTCCGGCTGGCGGGCGGCCCTGGTCCATCTGGCGGCCATCGGTTCGGCCTGGGCCTACAACGCCGGGGTCAAGGCGACGGTGGTCAGTCCCCTCCCCTATGCGGTGTCCTTCGGTCTCCTGCCCGCTTTCGTCACCCTCGGGCTCCCGGGCCACCCCTGGCCACGGCCGGTTGTCATGGTGGCGACCGCGCTCCTGGGGGTCGGTGCGCACTTCATCAACACGCTGCCGGATCGGGAGGGCGACGCGCGCTCGGGCATCGCCGGGCTGCCCCAGCGGATGAGTCCCGGCGGCGCGCTGCGGACCGGCGTCCTCCTGCTCGGCGCGTGTGCGGTGACCATCTGGGCGCTCGGGGGGAGCCAGCCGGTCGCACGCTCGGCTCTGCTTGCGGTCTCTCTGGCAGCGGCCGCGATGGTGGCGATCACCACACTGCGATCGACTCCCCGCGCGGCCTGGTCGTGGACGCTGGTCACCGTGCTCTGCTGTCTTGCGATGTTCGCGGTCTCGCGTCCACCCGTCCACGGCTAGAAGCCGCGTTTCGTGGCCAACCGGGGCCGCCGCGACCGCGGCACCATAGGCTGGTGTCGTGTGCGGAAGGATCGCCCTCTACGACGAACCGGATCATCTGGCCAGGCTGCTCGACGCCGGCATCGATCCCGGGCTCCTGGCTGAGTGGCGCCCCAGCTGGAACGTCGGGCCGACCGACCCCATCCTCGGCGTCTCGCAGCGAGAGGGACGGCGCGTGCTCGGCTCGTACCGCTGGGGCCTCGTCCCCCGCGGGGCGAAGGACCCGGCGGCCGTGCGGGGGACCTTCAACGCCCGCGCCGAGACGCTGGCCACCAAGCCGACCTTCCGCTCGGCCTTTCGGCGTTCGCGCATCCTGGTGCCGGTGGACACATTCTACGAGTGGGAGGTGGTCGGACCCAGGGTCAAGCAGCCGCATGCATTCGCCCGCGCCGACGGCGGGCCTTTGGTGCTGGCGGGACTGCGAGAGTCGTGGCTCGGTCCGGAAGGGGACCGGCTGCGAACAG
The DNA here is from genome assembly GCA_963753905.1 of uncultured Acidimicrobiaceae bacterium. GTDB lineage: Bacteria > Actinomycetota > Acidimicrobiia > Acidimicrobiales > RAAP-2 > Bog-756. The sequence continues at coordinate 2,396,718 of CAVWDZ010000001.1, forward strand.
CCACCATCATCACGACAGAAGCGGGGCCGGACATGCCGATCCACGACCGTCAACCGGTCGTGCTCGAGCCCGAGACCTGGGACCACTGGCTCGATCCGGAGGTGACGGACCGAGACGAGTTGGAGCCGCTGCTGGTGCCGACGGTGGCGGGCACCCTCGTGCACCATCCGGTCAGCCAGGCCGTCGGCAACATCCGCAACAACAGTCCGGCACTGGTCGAGGCGATCGCCCCGGGAGGGGGACCGGAGTAGGCGCGCACGGGCTCCAGTCGTGCCCGGGATTGCGTGGCGCGGAACGGTCACCGAGGCGTTTGCCGTGCTCACTACGGGATTCGCCCCACCAGAGCCGTCACGCTGGCTTGCCCGCGCCTGGCGCTCTAGCCTCACTTGCGTGATGGGGTGGTTTCTTGTCGGGGCCCTTGGGGTCGTCGCGCTGTTCGTCTGGCTCGCCTGGCTGACCGGTGGCCTCTCGTATCTCCTGAAGGTGTTCGCCTCGTGGACCCGTCAGATCGCACGCACCGGCAATTCCCCGTCAGTCGAGCAGGAACCCGAGACTCCCTGACCGTCAGGAGCGTTGGTCGAACTCCGCCAGCGACCGCTTCGATGCGACCGTGCGGTACGCCGCTTCGCAGAGCAGTGCGACCTCGGCCCAGTCCACCCGACCATCGAGCCGCACCCCCAGCCAGCCGCGCGACCCGACATAGGGCGGGCGGAAGAAGCGTCCTCGATCCGCTGCGATGAACCCCTGCTGCGCACCCGCCGGTGCCGCGCACCAGAGGTGGGGAAACTGGTGCTCGTGATGGCCGTCGGGCCAGAGCATCACGAACTGTCTCCCGGCGAAGAAGGCGGGAGAGCCGTGGCTGGTCTTCTCGGTAGCGCCCGGGAGGGCCATGCAGACCGCCCGGACCCGATCCTCGACCCTTCGAGTTGCCATGCACTGGATGGTACGCGCACCTGCCAGGGCCTCGGGAGCCGCCAGGCAACCGCTGCTGCCCGCACGTTGCCGTTCAAGGTCCGCCAGCGGTCGGACGATGAACGGGACATGGGCGTGCCACCGAGAGAGTCGAACCCGAGTCCCACAGCCGCACTGCGCCTGACGACCATCGAGGGGGTCCCCGGCTACGCGCTGCATGCCGACGACCAACTGATCGCCGAGCGCGACCGGTTGCGGACCCAGTCCGACGAGCTCACGATGCATTCCGCAGGGTCCCCCGGGGTGAGTCAGCTCCTGGTGGGCATCGAGCAGGAGATCGAACGGATCACCGACGAGCTCTTGCAACGTGCCCGATCGAGACACCCCTCCACGCGGAGCCTCGGTGCCCGACCGAACCGTGACACGCCCACCCGCTGACGAGTAGCCCGCCCTATGCTCGGGCGGTGACCGGCATCGACCTCGGCGGGCAGCTCGGTGAGCGGGAGATGCTCATCGGGTTCCTCGACTGGTACCGGGCCGTCGTGGAGCGAAAGGTTGACGGACTGGCCCTTGCGGACGCAACCCGGAAGCTGACCGGCAGTGGACTGTCGGCACTCGGAGTGCTCAAGCATCTGGGGTGGGTCGAGTGCTGGTGGTTCCGCGACGCCTTCGCCGGAGAGGACGTCGACAGCCATCGCGCGGGCGGCGGTGGCGACAACGCGCACCAGTTCCTCGTCGAGCCGGCCGACACGGTGGAGTCGGTGGTGGACGTCTACCGAGCGCAGGTCGCACGGAGCCAGACGATCGTCGCAGCGACCTCGTCGCTCGACGCCCTGAGCCGCCGTCAGCACGACATCTGGGGACCGGTGAGCCTGCGGTGGATCCTGGTCCACATGATCGAGGAGACGGCACGCCACGCGGGCCACCTCGATCTCATGCGTGAGGAACTCGACGGGCAGACCGGGGACTGATTTCGGGCGGCGTACGCAGTGAAGCTGATCCTGAGTCGCAAAGGGTTCGACAGTGTTGCCGGTGGCGGGCCGAGCCCGATCCTGCAGGACGGCCGCATGCTGTCGCTCCCCATACCGGAACCGGCCAGGCGGGGCGGGGCGGCGCGGTACCGGGACATCGTGGACCTCGACGGCACCGACTACCTCCAGATCCTGCACACGCTCGGCTATGCCGCGTACGACGACCGCTCCACCTGTCATCTCGATCCTGATCTGGTCCCGACGGTCCGCCCACGGGGTGAGGGATGGCGGGGAATGCTCGGCCAGGCCGGGGCGGCGGCATCGCACCTCTCGAACCAGGGCGTCGGCAAGGGTGACCTCTTCGTGTTCTGGGGGCTCTACGCCCCGGCCGACCCTCGAGCGCGCGTTGCGCGACAGCAGCGCCACCATGCCCTCTTCGGCTACCTCGAGGTGGACCGGGTGGTCGACGTCGGCGCAGGGGACACCCTCCCGGAGGCCCCATACCACCCCCACCTGAACCGTTCCTACGGCAGCCTGAGGAACCTGGTCTTCGTCGCGACCGAGCGGTTGAGCCACGACCACCGACGTCCCGGTTGGGGGGTCTTCCGCTGGTCACCCGGGCTCGTCCTCTCCGACCCGGGCACGCAGACCCTGACCACGTGGCGGCTACCCGCATGCTTCCACCCCTCGAGCGGAACGACGCTCAGCTACCACGGCAGACCGGAGCAGTGGACACAGCCGGACGCCGACGGCCAGGTGTCGGTCGTGCGGAAGGGTCCGGGACAGGAGTTCGTGTGCGAAGCGTCCTCCGATGTCCTCGAGTGGGCACTGGGCATCATCACGGGTACCCCGATCTGGGCGCCCACCAGCTGAGACACCACCCGCTCCCCGGTCGACAACCGGGCGGCGTGGGATACCGTGTGGATCCACCGTGCAGTCCAGGGAGGTGCCATGGCAAAGGTGCTCTGCGTTCTCTACGACGACCCGGTCGACGGGTATCCGGCCTCCTATCCCCGCGACGACATCCCGAAGGTGACCTCCTATCCCGGCGGTCAATCGGCGCCCACCCCCGCCGCGGTCGACTTCACCCCGGGCCAGCTGCTCGGGAGCGTGTCCGGGGAGCTCGGGCTCCGACCGTTCCTCGAAGCCGCAGGGCACACGCTGGTGGTCACCTCCGACAAGGACGGACCGGGCTCGGTCTTCGAGCGCGAGCTGCCCGATGCCGAGGTGGTGATCTCGCAGCCGTTCTGGCCGGCCTACCTCACGTCGCAGCGCCTCGAGATGGCGCCGCAGCTGAGGCTCGCGATCACCGCCGGCATCGGATCCGACCACGTCGACCTCGCGGCCGCGATCCGGCGCGGCGTCACGGTCGCCGAAGTCACCTACTCGAACTCGATCAGCGTCTCCGAACACGTCGTGATGATGATCCTCGCGCTGGTCCGCAATTACATCCCGTCCTATGGATGGGTCGTGCGGGGCGGTTGGAACATCGCCGACTGCGCCGAGCGTTCGTACGACCTCGAGGGGATGGACGTCGGTACGGTCGCCGCAGGCCGGATCGGGACGGCCGTCTTGCGACGCCTCAAGCCATTCGAGGTGAACCTGCACTACACGGACCGGCACCGGCTCCCCCCGGCGGTGGAAGAGGAGCTGGGTCTCACCTACCACGCGAGCACCGCCGACATGGTGCCCCACTGCGACGTGGTCACGATCAACGCACCCCTGACCCCTGAGACGGAGGGCCTCTTCGACGACGCGCTGCTCGGGACCATGCGCCGGGGGGCCTACATCGTCAACACGGCACGCGGGAAGATCTGCGACCGAGACGCGATCGTCCGAGCGCTCGAGAGCGGTCAGCTGGCCGGGTACGCCGGCGACGTCTGGTTTCCGCAGCCGGCACCGCAGGACCATCCGTGGCGCACGATGCCCCACCACGGGATGACCCCTCATGTCTCGGGAACCTCCCTGTCGGCACAGGCCCGGTATGCGGCCGGAACCAGGGAGATCCTCGAGTGCCACTTCGGGGGACGGCCGATCAGGGACGAATACCTCATCGTGGACGGCGGTCGACTCGCCGGCACCGGCGCGCATTCCTACACGGCGGGCAACACCACGGGCGGCTCGGAGGACGCGGCCAAGTTCGAGCGGACCCACACACCAGCGGGACCGGCGAGCTAGACCCCTTCGTTATTTGAGTAGCCCTGGCGGGGCCTCCAGCGAGCCGAGCGGGCCCCAAACGGCCCTGGTACGGTCCGATCATCGGGCGGGACTCCGCCCGGGCCGGGCACGAGGAGGGGCAATGGCCGATCGCCTCACACCTTCCACTACGGTGACACGCCGTCGAGCCGCTGCTCTTGCCGGCGCGGCGCTCGTGGCAGGCCTTCTGGCCGCGCCCACGGTGGCCGCCGCAGCGCCCGGCCCGTCCCCGTCCCACGCGCTCCGGGCGACGCAGCTGCACGTCCTCCCCGATCCCGGGCCGAGTCCGGCGAGGACGGCGCAGCCCACTCCGGCACCGGCGACGGCGCACCTCGAGACCTATACGTCCACGGTGAAGGGTCTCGGCAAGACCTACACCTACGAGATGGTCGGCACCAACCCGGAGGTGCGCTCGGCACTGGGGAACTCGTCGACCATCACCGCCCTCCTCGTCCCGCTGATCGTCAAATTCCCCAGTGGCCTGACCTGGAACCCGACCACAGTCAACTCGTGCGATCCGGGAGCCACCCCGCTGGCCCGCACCCAGAATTCGCCGCTGTTCGTCAATCGCGCCTGGATCTTCAGGGGAACGTCCGTCGGAACAGGCCAGTACATCGACGCCTTCGAGCGGGCCGAGTTCTGGCACTACACCAAGCCCGGCGGGACCAATCCCGGCTACCAGCTGCAGCTCGCGCTCAGGACCCTCCCCGCGAGGATCGTGACCGTGCCGGCCGCGGATGCGTACGACTACGCGGGGTATGCGTGTGGAAACGGCAAGCTCGCCAACGTGAGCTTCAACTGGCTGTACTCGTATCTCCGCACGACGCTCATGCCATCCCTTGCGTCAGAGGGTGTCGGCCCGACCACCTTCCCGATCTTCCTGGTCCACAACGTGGCCGCGTTCGAGGGCAGCAATCACGCTCACTGCTGCGTGCTCGGGTACCACGATGCCCTCTCCACTGCGTCGGGCATCGAGACCTACGCGTTCGCCGACTACGAGAACTCGGGAGCCTTCGCCACCACGAAGGACATACAGGACCTGGCCCACGAAGTGGGCGAGTGGGTCAACGACCCGCTCGGTACCAACCCCACCCCCGCCTGGGGTCACATCGGCCAACAAACCGCCTGCCAGTCCAACCTCGAGGTCGGGGACCCGCTCTCCGGCACCGCCATTCCCGTGGCACTCGGCGGGTTCACCTACCATCCGCAAGAGCTGGCCTTCTTCTCCTGGTTCTACCGGCAGACACCGAGCCTCGGCGTCAACGGCTGGTACTCGGACAACGGGACGCTCACGACAGTACAGGCGCGCTGCACCTGAACGGATCAGAACAGGGCAGCTTGGTTGCGGTGCGTTCCGGCCGGCCACGAACGGCCGTACGCTGTGTGTGTGGAGTCGCCGATCGCCTGCACGTTGGACGCCGACTCGGTCCGAGCCCGCATCGAGCAGTGGCGGGCCGTCGGGGACCGCGCGGTGGGTAGCACGTTGCGGGCCGGACCAGGACGCCTCGAGCTGACGCTCCTGCCGGAGGCCGACGTCGGGTCCGTCCTCCGGCTCGCACAGGAGGAAGTGGCCTGCTGTGCCTTCTTTCGCTTCTCGTTCACGGTTGCTCCGGAGTCGGTGACCGTGGTGATCGGCGTCCCGGACGAGGCCGCTCCCGTCTTGGATCAGTTCGCGTCGCTGCTCGCTCGATCCGACGACTGAATGACCCGGCTCAGCGCGGGTCGCGACGCATGAACCAGTTGCGCGCCGAGAGGATGTCGGTCTCCTCGGCGACCTCGAACCCGAGGCCGATGTAGAAGCGGACGTTCTCCGGCTTGTCGGTCTCCAGCCACGCCAGCCGTCCATACTGGTCGAACTCCGCACAGAGCAGGCCCATCGCGGAGCGCCCGAGGCCCCTCCCCTGGAACTCCGGCTCGACGCTGACCGGCCCGACGTGCCAATGCGGCTCGGGGAGGTCGTGTGCGGCCAGGATCGAGCCCAAGTGCAGGAACCGGTCGGCGTCGGTCGCCTCCGGGGCCGGTGGGTCCAGGACCCTGAACTCCGGCGGCAGGAGCGAGGCGATGCAGTTGCCCGGGTGCTCGGTCGCGGCCACTCCGAGGACGGTCCCCCCGAGCCGGACGCCGGCCACCCGCGCCCCGTCGAGCATCCCGAGGAACGTGCTGTGGAACATCTCGAAGCGGACCAGCGGATCGTCGGAGACCGCCAGGGACGTCGGACTGTCCCGCAGTGCTCGGGCGGCCACCCTCGCCGCCTGCGTCGTCTGATCGGTGCCCTTCAACCATGTCGTCTCGAGCTCGGTCACGTCGCGGTTCTACCAGATCCGTCGTCATCCGCACGACGTGCGGCTGGGCGGTGTCCGCACGGCTCTGCCAGTAGCCGCGAGCGCGCCTCATCGAGGCGGCGGACGACGCTACCGTTCTCGGGGTGAACGGCTCTCGTCGGTCCGAGCAGTCCCGCCGCCGCATCCGATGCCTCGCTGCCGGGACGGCGCTCGCGGCGCTACTCGGCGGATGCTCCTCGGGCGGGACCGTGGGGCCGCCGTCCACCACGACGACCACGCTCTACAGCCACGCCCAGGTGCTCGGCTGGGTGATGCCGACATTGGGGAACGGCATCAGCTTCGTGGGGTCCGCACCACCGGACCCGACCGAGGCCCAGCTCTCCGCATCGACCCAGCCGCTCAACACCGCTGCCTCGGTCTCCATCCACGAACTGGCGGAGGTTCCCTGGGGCGGTGCGCTGCGATCTGACGAGAACGCGCTGGTAAAGGAGCTCGTGCGCATCGAGACGGTCACTGGGTCGTCTCCGGGATCCGACTATCTCGACCAGGTCGAGACCGACATCGTTGCCGCCAGGACCGATCTGCAGCGGCTGTCCGACGCCGTCAGGTCCTGAGCTCACCCGTCCTTCGAGCGGTCAGCGGAGGTCGTCAGAGCGCACAATGCGCGTTGCGAGAACTCTCTTCATCCGGATGCCGGGCAGCACCGAAGAACACCCGGGGGCGGACGCTGACAGGGAGGGCCTTTAAGAGTGCACCGGGTCCATGACACCAACTGGTCACGCCCACGGCGAGTGACGCTCGGGGCTGTCTCGGCCATAGCCGTCCTCGTTGCCTCGGGGGTCGTGATCGATGTCGGAGGAGCGGCAGACGCGCCTGCGGGCGCTGCAACCACACCGAGTACCTGCTCGGGACCGGATGGCCTCGGGTACTGGCAGGTCGCCGCGGACGGCGGTGTCTTCGCCTACGGCACCGCCCGGTTCTTCGGCTCGACCGGCGGCATGCATCTCAACCAACCCGTCGTGGCCATGGCACCCAGTGTCGACGGGAGGGGGTACTGGCTGGTGGCCGCCGACGGCGGCGTCTTCGCCTTCGGGGACGCCCCCTTCAAGGGTTCGACAGGCGGGATGCCACTCAACCAACCGGTCGTCGGTATCGTGCCCACCGTCGACGGTCAGGGCTACTGGCTGGTGGCTGCCGACGGAGGGGTCTTCGCCTTCGGGGACGCCACCTTCTACGGATCGACCGGCGGTATCCCGCTCAACCGGCCGGTGGCCGGGATCGCCGCCACCAAGGACGGGCGGGGCTACTGGTTGGTGGCATCCGACGGAGGGGTCTTCAGCTTCGGCGACGCCGTCTTCCGCGGCTCGTTGGGAAGCATCCATCTCGATCAACCGGTCGTTGGCATCGCCGCCACCCGGAACGCCAACGGATACCAGCTGACCGCCAGTGACGGCGGGGTGTTCAGCTTCGGCGACGGCACCTTCTACGGCTCGATGGGAGGCCGGCATCTCAACCAGCCCGTTGTCGGCATCGGCAGCACCTATTTCGGCAACGGGTACACGCTGTCGGCTTCCGACGGTGGCGTCTTCACCTTCGGTGACTCGGCGTTCTGCGGCTCGTCCGGCAACATCCATCTCAACCGACCCGTCGTCGGCATGGCGTTCTACTGATGCAACCGAGCCATTCGTCAGACCGACCCTTCGACCCTGAACAAGGAGCACCGCATGCCTGAGGTCACCCGACGTCAATTCCTCCGTACCGCCTCGATCGGTGCCGCAGCTGCCGGGGTGCTGGCCGTCGGCGGACCGTCGCTCGTCGGGGCCATCGAGTCAGCGAGCGGCACGCCGGGGGCCCTGGGTGGAGCGTCCGGGGGATCCGAGACGCTCGACGGCTCGGACATCTTCGCCCGGGTCGTGGACGCCAGGGCGGGCACGATCAAGATCTTCGTCGGCACCAGGGCGGTCGACTACACCAACCAGGCATTGGCCCAACAGCTCCTGCAGGCGGCGCAGTGAGCGCCCCTTCCACGACCACACGACCCACGATGCCCCGCGAGGTGAACTGAGCCATGTCCTCCCACAGAGAAGCACCGATGATCTCGAAGGATCCGGTCGCCGACAGCACCGACGTCTACGCGTTCGTGAGCCCGGACGCCAGCAGCACCGTCACCCTCATCGCAAACTACGTTCCGCTGGAGGGGCCGGCAGGAGGACCGAACTTCTTCGAATTCGGCGACGACGTGCTCTACGAGATCCACATCGACAACACCGGGTCCGGTACGCCGGCCATCACCTACCAGTTCAACTTCACGACCACCATCACCGACCCGGGCACCTTCCTGTACGCCACCGGTCCGATCACCTCGCTCACCGATTCGACGTGGAACCGGCGCCAGACCTACACCGTGACCAAGGTCCAGGGCGGCGTCTCGACGGTGCTGACCCCGATGGGTGGGTCCAACCCGCTGTCCTGCCCTCCCTGCAACATCGGTCCTCGCTCCACGCCCAACTACTCGACACTGTCCGGCGACGCCGTCTACCGCCTGTCCAGCGGCGAGATGGTCTTCGCCGGCCAGCGCGCCGACGGGTTCTTCGTCGATCTCGGGTCGATCTTCGATCTCGGCGACCTCCGGCCCCTCTCGCCCGATCAGCTGATCCCGGGCGCTGCGGCGATCGGGATCGACACGCTCGCCGACTTCAACGTGCACTCGATCACCATCCAGGTGCCGATCAGCTCGCTCACCAGCAACCAGATGACGCCGACCGGGCCGGACGACCCACACGCGGTGATCGGCGTTTGGACCACGGCGAGCCGGCAGACGGTCACGGCGATCAATCCGGGGACTGGCACCCAGACGACGTCCGGTCCCTTCACCCAGGTCTCGCGGCTGGGTAGCCCGCTGGTCAACGAGGTCGTGGTCCCGATGAACCTGAAGGACTTCTGGAACAGCCAGCCTCCGGCGAGCGACGCACAGTTCGCCGGCGCCGTCGAGCATCCCGAACTGCAGGCCCTGCTCCCCGTGCTGTACCCGGGGGCCTTCCCCCACCTGGCGGCGTACAGCAAGCCGAGAGCCGATCTGGTGGCCATCTTCGCCACCGGCATCCCCGGATCGCTGATCGGAGCACCCTTCGGATTCGGCACCTATCAGGGGGGCCACGTGATCGCCGAAATGCTGCGCCTCAACATGGCCATCGCCCCCACCGGCACCGGCGGCGCAGGCACCAGCACGCTGGGACTGCTCGGAAGCGACCTGGCCGGCTACCCGAACGGACGACGGGTCACCGACGACGTGGTGACCATCGCCCTCAAGGCCGTCGCCGGAGCCACGATCCCGTTGGTGGACAACACCTTCACGCCGGATGCCGCGGTGAGCGCGGTCACCCAGGGTGTCACCTCCGATGCGGCGGCGTACCGGTCGACCTTCCCCTATCTGGCGGATCCGTATCCAGGGTTCTCGAATCCGCCCGCCACTCCCCCGAGCAACCACAACACGACCACCTGACCAACCGGCATGGCGCGTAGCTCACGGACGATGCCCGACCAGTCGGCAGGTGAGGACCCGTTCGTCGACCGGCGGAGCGATACCCCCGAGTCGCTGGTCCTCGACATCGGCGGCGAGTTCGGTGCGCTGGTGCTCTATGCCGACGAATCGTGCCTGGGCGTGGAGATCGACGTCACCCCCGCCGGGCGACCGCGGAGCCACGACACCCACACCATGATCCGGCGCCGACGCGCCGTGGACCGTGACTTCGTCGCCGGCGTCTATCCGGAGCTGGCGGCCGGCGCATACACCGTCTGGGGCATCGACGGAGCAGTGCTCACCGAATTGCGCATCGCCGGCGGCCGGGTCACCGAATTCGACGCCGGACCCTGCCGCGGAGCGGCTGCCGGCGTCCGGTCGGACCGGGGCCGACCGTCACCCTGAGGGAGTCCGAGCCTCGACCGGAGGGCAGGCTCTTCGCCAGTGGTTGGTGCGAAGCCGACACGGTGTCTGTTCAGGAACGTCCGTATGCTCTCGACCACGAATTGGGTCCCCGCCGAGGTCGAGATGGAAGACACCCTTGTGCGCTCGCTCCTCGCGGAGCAGCGCCTGATCTCGCGATGCTCGAGCCGGCTCCGCTCGGCTCCCGGCGGGACAACGCCCTGTGGCGCCTGGGCGACGATCTGGTCGTCAGACTGCCACTCCGTGCACTTGCCGTTCAAGATGTCTGGACCGACACCCGATACATGAAGCAGGGGAGACGAGTCGGAGGTCGATTGCATGATCGAACCTGAGGCATTGGGGACGTGCCCGCACTGTGGCTTCCGGGAAGACGAGCCGATGCTCATCCTCTACCCGAGACTGGAGCCCGATTCGGGCAGCACCTGGTCCTGCCGAGCCTGCGGCCGGGACTGGACCGACGCGGGGAACCGACATCCGACTCCATCCCACGGCATCCGCGCCTGAGTTCGCAGTACTGCGGTGGATAACCCGGCCGAGGGGACCGTCATCCGGCTCGCGTAGCTGCCACGACCGCCTGGTACGTGGCAGACGCTCCCCCACCTGCGGAGACGCCGGGCCGGGCTCCGACAACCAAATCCGCCCGGTCACTGCGCTTTGGCTGTGTCCTGCCGGTGACGTTGGTTGTGTCACCCATCCGACAGACGGATTCCCGTGTGAGGCGCAGGATGAAGAGGCAGCCGACGCACGACGAGGAGATGCCGAAATGGACAGCGAGACCCCGACCACCATCAACATCGACTATTCGAACGAAGAGTCGGGGCTCAGCACCTGATTCGCCAGGCGTTCCTCGAGGATCGGGCTCGCCCCGGCGTAGATCGAAGATGTGACGCTTCCGGCGGGAACCAGCAACACCCCAAGCAGGAGAGGCCGGGTAGGGCCTCTCCTGCTTGGGGTTCAGGTGACGGCGCAGTGGTCGGCATCTGGCACAAGGGCCCGAACATCAGGTCACGACCCCTTGCGGCAACAAGGGTTGACACGGGTATCGTTGTTCCAGGAGCCAGATCCGTCGAGCAGGGTTCCGCCGCCCTGCTCCGGGTCTGGCCCTTTTTTTCGTCGGCCCGAGCCCCGGCTCGGTCTTGCCGCACCACGCCGGCGTCGACAGGGTGCCAGCAACGGCACAGCAGATACTGGCTGTGTCGACAACCCCTGCCAGGGGTCGTTCGGGCGTAACGGGTTACCGCCAGATTCGTTTGTAGGGATACGGAACCAAGCTCTCCTATCGGAGGTGGTCGTCATGCGACGTGCAATGTCTATCGGTCTGGTGGCAGGAGGCCTCGTATTGGCGGTCCTCATCGGGACTGTCGGGGCGGCTCCGACGGTCGGTGCGCAGTCGGTTACTCCGGTGGGGCCACGTCAATCCTTCATCGGACTGGTCAACGGCACGCATCCGACTGCGATCATCAAGGTGTTCTGTCCGGGCCCGATCCGGGTCGGCCAGACCGGGCACCCGGTCGGAGGTCAGACGCTGGGCGTGCGGCTCGGTCCTGCAAGTACCGCGGCCGACTCTGGATTCACGGGATCGCTGGGGAGGGCAATCGCCGTCACCTTCGTCAGTCCCGTGACGACGCCACCGGCGACGAACGCCCCGATCACGTTCAGAACCTACGGCACGCAACCGCTTCCGACCTCGCTGGTCACGCCCTGTGCGGGAAGACTGCCGGTGGTCTTCTCCCCCGTCCCCACGAGCAAGACCGCTCACAGTGCCACGGTGGAAGTGACCTACGAGAACATCGCCGTCTCACTTTGACGTCGGAAGACGGCGTAGCCGGAGCTGCCGCTTTCGGCTGCAGCCACTGCTCCAGCCATTGAGTTGAGATCCTTACCGAACTCTCATGCGTCGCTGAGCTATCGGGGCTGAAGTGGCGGGCAGGGTTCTCCTGTCCGCTACGTTCGCGCCCCTCAGCCGCCCGCCGATGTCATCCGTCGTGTGCTCTCCGCCGGACCACCGGGTACCCTCCACATCGTCGTCACGACTGGACCGCCCTCCGGCAGGTCGATGCGGCCACGGATTCGGAAGCCGACGGATTCGTACCGGACGAGGTTGGCAGGGTTGCTCGATTCCAGATAGGCCGGCATGTACTGCTGGTCGATCCGGGCCAGGCTCTCGGCCAAGAGGGCCATCCCGATTCCCATTCCCCGATGTTCGGGGTGGGTACCCAGGAAGCTCAGATAGAAGTAGCTCTGGTCGCGGGGGTGGGCTTCGTCGAATCGGTTGAAGACCTCACGCACCAGGCCCGCCCGCGTCCCGAGGAGGTCGTCGAGCAGTGGGTCGAGCTCGGATGCATGGGGTTCCCCGAGTTCCTCGCAACCCGGCGGAATCCACACTGCCGCCGCCTCGTGCCCCGGAGTCGTCAAGACCCACTGATGGCCGATGCCCCCGACCACGTAGAGCCCCCAGAGTGCCAGGAGCTGCGACTGGCGGCGCTCCGGTTCGGGAAATGCCCAACTCCAGACCGGGTCCTCGTAGAACGCTGCCGCCAGCGTCGACGCGATCGCACCAGCCTCTGTCCGGTCGGCCACATGTAGCTCCACAGTGCGCCAGTCTGATCGATACCCGACGGCACCGGCTCCTCTCGATCGGTGCCGTCCGTGAGACCAGGCCTGGGGCATGAGAGTCTTGCACTGGCATGCCCGGTGCCGCCGGCTCAGCTGATCCGGGCACGATCGACTCTGCCCGATCAGCTGGGGGTATAGGTGAGCCTCAGCACACCGTTCGTGCATCGCGTGACGTCTGCGAGCTTCAGGGCCGGGGCGCTGTCGATGGCCTCGAACAGGTGCTGACCCCGTCCGACGGCCACCGGGGTGACCAGAAGATGAAACTCGTCGATCAGCCGATGTTCCATCAGGGTCGCGTCGAGCGCACCGTTCCCGTACTTGAGGATGTCGCCGCCAGGCTGCCGCTTCAGGTCGGCGACGAACGAGGCCACATCGCCCTCGATCACACTCGCATTCCATGTCGCCTCGCGCAGCGTCGTGGATGCCACGAATTTGGGAATGCTGTTCATCCGTTCGATGAAGTCGTTCGGAACCCCGGTATCGCGGTCGGTCATCTCGGGGTAAGCAGCCGACAAGCCCTCGTAGGTCAGCCGTCCGAGCAGGAGGGCATCGGCTGCGAACAGCAGCCGATGCGCGTAGTCGTTGTGCTCGTCGTCCAGGTACGGGAATCCCCAATCCTGTGGCGATCCGATTTCGCCGCCGAGCGACACATGGGTCGACTCGATCAACTTCCGCACACGGACTTCCTCCCGGGGTTCACAGTGTCCATCTCCTGACCCGACTGCGGGGATCTTCCTATGACCGAGATCTGGAGAGTGAGAGCAGGCTGTCGATCTGCCCGATCGCCTGGGTCATACCCTCCTGCATTCCCATGTCGAGCATGGTCTCCATCTGGGCAACGTCGGCGAAGCGGGTCACACATGTCATGCGGGTCCGGCTCTCCACGACTTCCAGGGTCATCGAGCCGGACAGTGGCTCCACGTCGGGAACAGGTTCACCATCGTCACCGGCGAGACCGTTGGCGAATTCGAGTCGCCGTGGTCGATCGATCAAGTCGATCCGCCACCAGCCCTTCGGGTTCTCGCCGGCAGGGCCGGTCATGAAGTAGCGAGACTCACCACCGACGACGAAGTCGTGCCGAGTGAACGTTGCGGGGAATGTCGGCGGCCCCCACCACCGCTCGAGCTTGCGGGGGTCCTCCCAGACCTCCCAGACGTGCTCAGGGTTGGCATCGAACTCGGCCACAATGGTGAGTGTGAGGGTATCGACGTCCTTGTCGCTGCTGATCACAGTCATGTCGGTTCTCCTTTTGTCGTGAGGATTTCGCTGATCTGGCCGGTCCGTTCGATCCAGAGTTGCTCGTAGGCATCGAGGAGCGCCGTAGCCCTGCGCAGCATTGCGCCGTTGGTGTGCACGATCTGCTCTCGACCGCGTCGTTCCTTTGTGACGAGCGCGGCCCGTTCCAGCACCGCCACATGCTTTTGCACAGCGGCGAAGCTCATCGCGTACCGGCGCGAGAGGACCGAGACCGACTCACTGTTCTGAATGGCTCGCCGAAGGATGTCCCGTCGTGTCGCGTCTGCCAGGGCCTGGAAGATGCGGTCGACCTCGGTTTCCGAAAGCGGACTATCTACAACCATCTAGTTGTAGATTAGGCCGGACAGCAAGCTGATGCAAGGCCTCACCACGCACGAGCCGTCCGTTCGATGCCGGGTGCTCAGCGCTCCTGCTCGGTTGGGCGCACCATGATCTCGTTCACCGCCACCCGGCGAGGCTGGGTGACGGCGTAGCGCACGGCGTGGGCGATGTCCTCGGCCCCGAGCAACTCGATGTTCCCGAAGGTCTGTGCCATCCCTTCCAGAATCTCCGGCCGGTTGTGGAAGGCCAGCTCGGTGGTGGTGGCACCGGGTTCGATGATGGTGACCCGAACATGGCGGGTGGTGACCTCCTGACGGAGCGACTCGCTGAAGGCGCCGACCCCGAACTTGGTGGCGTTGTAGACGCCGCTGTTGAGTCGGGCCACCCGGCCGGCCACAGAGCTCACGTTGACCACATCGGCCACACGGCGGGGTTCGCTCTCAGCCGCTTCGATCAGGTGGGGCAATGCAGCGTGGGTGCAGTAGAGCAGGCCGAGCAAGTTCAGGTTGACCATGCGCCGCCACTCCTCGGTGGGAGCGCCGTGGATGGGTCCGAGCAGCATGACTCCGGCGTTGTTGACCAGGGTGTCGAGCCGACCGAACCGGCCGATGGTGTCCGCGACCATCTGATCGACCTGGGTCTCGTCGGTCACGTCGACCTCGAGCACCAGCACCTTCTCGGGTCCACCCTCGATGCGTTCTGCCAGTTGCTCCAAGCGGTCCCGGCGGCGAGCGGCGAGGACCACCGCCGCACCATCCTCGGCCAGCGCCAGAGCGGTGGCCTCTCCGATTCCGCTGGACGCGCCCGTGACCAAGGCCACGGTTCCCTCGAGCCCTCCGGACATTCTGAACCTCCCTCTGGGACGCCGGTGTGCGCCTCCCCTGGCGTTCTATCGCACCGTGCGCCCGCGTGGTACCGGCTCCAGCCCGTGGGTCGGACGGAGCCCGGTCGAGAGGAACCCCGGGGCATCCGGCTACGGGTTCAGTCGTTGTGTGCCGCTCCATTGCCGGAACCGACAGAGGTAGTTTGAGGGGAGGACGTCATTCGGTTGTTCCCAGCGAAGAGAGACCCACCATGAGGAGGGCCCGGCTCCCCACAGGACTGCTTGTCGTCGTCATGGCGGCCATGCTTGCGGCGTGCTCGTCGAGTCCAGCGAGCAACCCACCGAAGTCCACAACGACTTCGATGGCAACAACCACGACCACGAGTGCGCCTACCCGGACCACCACAAGTACGCCTACCCCGACCACGAGTGCGCCTACCCCGACCACTGCGGTTCCCCTGACAGCCTTCATCGGGACCTGGTCCACTCATGACGGTTCGATCGTGGTCTCTGGGGACGGAGCAGGCCAGCTCGACTGGCCGGGAGCGACCCCACCAGAGGGAGTTCCCCAGATGGCCCAGATCAGCGTGCGTGCCACGTCACCCTCGCAAGCGACGGTGACGGTCACATCGGGACGGCTCATCTTCGTGGACAGCGCCAACGGAATGGCCGAGCAAACCTACGGCCCAGGATCGACATTCATGCTGACCACCATGCCGTTTGGCATGGAACTGACGGAAGGTGGTCAGCGCCTGTACGACTTCTGCTCCCCGTCTGAACGCGATGCGGGTCAGGATCAGCAGTACTGCGGCGCCTGAACCAGACCCGACGCAGAAGCAGCCCTGCCCTCACTCATTGGACGCGGGATCGTAGGATAGGCGAGTGCAAGCAGAGCCCGCGTTGTACTTCAATCCATCATGTTCAAAATGCCGGACCGCCGACGCGCTGCTCAGGGAGCATGGTATCGATGCTGGCTTGGTTCGGTACCTTCAAAAAGGGCCCACCGTCGACGAGTTGAACCGACTCATGAACCTGCTTGGAATCGACGATCCCCGGGCGATGATGCGGACAGGTGAACCGGTTTACAGCGAACTCGGGCTGAGCGGAGCATCGAAAGTAGAGCTGGTGGAGGCGATCACCCAACACCCCGTTCTGCTGGAGAGACCGATCTTCGTGCTTGGCGAACGAGCCGTCATCGCGAGGCCACCGGAACGTCTCCTCGAACTGTTGTAGCCGTGCTACCCGGTGGAGTCAGGACATGCCGGCGGGCAGACTGACACTCTGACAGCAGACGAGCACATGTTCCATTCTCCCTACAGGACACCTTCGTTCTGATGGCACTCGCGCTCCTGGGGGTCATGGCCGTCAAACAACAGACGTGTCCGATCGAGACCCAGGCCGACCCGCTCGGTGGACTTCCCGCTTCCGGTATCCCGGCTCAATGTGCAAGCCAGCTCCACCAGCATATTGAAAGGAGCCTTGTTGTCGCCGGAGCCGTCGCCTCATTCGTGGCCCCTGCGGTCACCGTCTGGCGGATGCCCGGTCGGCGCCGAGGCAGCCCAAGGGAGGCCCGACGGCCTGGGACTCACACCCCGCGTCCTGGGGCACGCTGGGCGCCGTCACACCAGGACCGAGCGACGTGCTCTACCCTTCAGAGCAGCGGACGGACTGGGCCTCGTCGGCTCGCGATCGCTAACTCCGCTCCTCTCCATTAACGATGAACCGCGTGTGACTCCAATGTGGTCTTGATGACAGCAATCCCGCGCTCCATGAGTGCCGCGGTAGGTGCCGCAAGCTCTTCCGGGAGCAGATCGGTGATCCAGACAAAGCGGGACTGGCGCACACCTGCCGAGAGCACCTGGGCCGACGCGTTGTTGTGGGTAAAGCCAAGCGGGCTCTCGGTGACAGAGTAGGAGAGGCGTCTTGCTGCGTCATCAATTCCGATGAGGACCTCGCGGGCCACCGCACCGTTGAAGAAGGTTACGGTGCGGACGTCAGATTCGTCGAGGTGGCAGTTCACGACAAAGCCGGGAACGAGACGCTCGTGCAGTGCACCGAAGTCTTGCAGCGCCGCCCACACATCGTCCGGGTGAGCGTCGATTACAACCTCTTTGATGATGGAAGCCATCTCAGGTGTCTCCTCTGTTGTTGGACTCTTCGTTCGCTTCTGGCGTGGTGTGAAAGACCGGCCAGCCGACTTCGGTGCGATGCTGGGACTCGTCGTCGGTGTCAGCCGAGCTCACCAGGTAGTACTCACGGATCGGTCCCTCTACTCCGAGCTCGCGTTCGGCGACGAACGTTCCAAGGTCTCCATAGGTCTGGTCGAGCTCGCCAAATGATCCCTCATGTACCGCGATCGCGAGCTCGGCGGCGGGTATGTCAACCAGCTTCGCTCGTGCAGAGGGAGCGAGCTCCCTGCTGACAGGTAGGAACGCCACAACCTCGCCCAGTTCGACCTCGAAGAACTCATTTGAATACAGGGCGCCCGCGGGGCCGGCCGGCTCGGCCCTCGACGCCGTGAACGCGCCGTAAAGCTCTTCAAATGTGTCCGACCACCAGGCTTCGAGGTCACCCATCGCCACCCGCTCCGCGATCGCCAGCGCACGCGTTCGAGGAACCGAGCGGTACTGAACTGAGATCGGTAGCGTTGGCCGCTCGAGCAGCGCCCGTAGCGACGAGACCGTCGCCTGTGTCTTCTCGAGGTGGAACTCCATCCGCCTCAGATGAGCCACGAGAACCTCATTGCGAGATGGCGAGTCAGGCGCCCCGAGGACCGCCCGTATGTCCTCCAAGGGCATGCCCAGGTCCCTGAGCCGACGGATGACCTGGCCGGTGGACACCTGGGATGGATCATAGAATCGGTCACCGTTGGCTGGATCGATTCGCTCGGGATCCAACAGTCCCACCTCGTGGTAATGACGGAGCGCTTTCACGCTGAGATATGTCATCCGCGAGAAATCCCCGATGGTTAGCAACACCTCCATACCGAAAGCTTGCTCCCTCCCCCTACAGGAGAGTCAACCCTCGAGTACGCACTAGCCCGAATGTGCCGGTAGCAGGCACCTGGGTGCGCCCTGACATTGATGTTTGAGGACAGGGGGTCCCAGACGCATACTGGCAACATGACGAAGTATCGGAACTACTGGATATTCAGCATTGGCTGCTTCGTGGTCTGGGGCATCATTTTGGCCGCTGTGGCAGCGCAAGGGAGGAGTGACAAGACTCACACTGTGCTCCTGGTATTTGCGGGATGGGTCATCGCCTGGGTCTCCGGAACCATCGCCCGGTTCGTCTACCCACCTCCTAGCCGATGGCTCCCATCCAGCGCTCCAGCACCAGGACGATAGGTGCTGGACTCCGGATCGCTCAGTCAGGAGCTCGGGGGACAGCCCAAGGCCCGACAGACAGGGAGACAGAAGATGACGGCAACTCTCAAACTGATGCATAAGGCGATCGGAGTGGAGGTCCGTCGTGGCACGTTCGTTGTTGTTGTCGATGGTGAGCGTGTCGGGTCGCTCGAAATGAACGACACGATCGAGATACCAATCGAAGCTGGACATCACACCCTGCAAGTCCGCAACGGCCGAAACTTGAGCCGTACTCTGACCTTCGAGGCGGCCGAGGGCCAGGTCGTCGCGTTCCGATGCACCGGAAAGAGGTTCTTGCCGATCTTTCTCGTGTCGTTCGTCGTTCCCCGCCTTGCGCTATCGCTCCGTCCGGAGTAGCAGGGCTCTCAGAATCGAAACATTGTCTGGTCAGTTCCTTCGTGACCTTCGGCCCTACTGGGTAGTCCCAGTGGCCCCTACGATCCGAGGAAGGAGGTGAGCCCCGTGAGTGACTTCGTCAAGGTGGTGGCAACAGGACCGATGTTCTTCGTCAGCGCCTGGGTGTTGATGATCTTCGCCGGGATCGTCCACAAGGACGTTGGCATCCTACCGTTTGGGTACGTAACATCCTTAGTTGTCACCATCGGGTTATGGCTAACGCTGGCACCGGCGATCGGCTCCGTTGCACGACTCTCCAAACCAAAGCTCGGCAGTCGTTGAGGGACAACGATTCTGGAACTGTCGACAACAGATTGGCACCATCTGGATCACCTCAAATGAGGCATGGTGACCACCGATTGAGCTCGATCTACGAAGTTCTCACCGCTGTGTCCATGACGTTCGGCCGTGGCCGGGCAGCTCGGAACGTCATCGAAGTTGCCAACCTCACGCGTCAGGATCGACTAGTCGACATCGGATGTGGGCCAGGCACAGCCATACGGATGGCTGCCCCGTACTGCATCCACGCAACGGGCGTCGATCCCTCGCCAGCCTCCCTTCGCCTCGGACGCTGGATCAGCTCCATTCGTCGAAGGTCGAACCTGACCTTTGTGGAAGGTAGCGCCGAACGGCTTCCTCTGCCTGACTCCACTGCCACAGTCGTCTGGTCACTCAGCTCTGTTCACCACTGGAGCAACCTCACCTCCGGGCTGGCTGAAGCCAAGAGAGTTCTCGTGTCGGGCGGCCGAATCCTCCTTGTAGAAAAGCTGGTGAGGCCGGGCGCTAGCGGTCATGCTGCTCACGGACTCACACCGGATGAAGCTGACCATCTAGCTCGTGATCTTTCCGACGCCGGATTCAAACAGGTCCAGCGCCAAGAGCAACGAGCTGGGCACCGGATCCTTGTGATTCTGACGGGGATGCAGACAAGCACGGGCTCTGACGGACACACAGCGTGATCGTGACTTGTCCCCACGTCCGGATGTGCCGCTCGGGGGATCAAGGACGAAATCGCCCTCATTGTTCAGGGGCAACCCGCCTCAGCAATTGCGATCGCATCGTCGTCGTAGAGTCGAGAGTGTGAACATAATTGAGGTGTTCGCCGACATCTGGTGCCCGTTCGCGCATGTCGGATTGCGCTGCGTTGTGGAACGCAGGGCTCAGTTGAAGCGGGAGGACACTGTCCTGCACGTGCGAGCCTGGCCCCTAGAACTGGTCAACGAAGCGCCTCTTGATTCGGAAACCACCGCCCGCCATGTTCATGAGCTGCGAACGCAGGTGGCCCCTGATCTCTTCCAACAGTTCGATCCGACTCATTTTCCGACGACTACGCTTCCTGCCCTAGCCTGGGTTCACGCTGCTTACGAGAGGGATATGAAGAGGGGTGAGGCAGTGAGCCTTGCCCTCCGGCATGCCCTCTTCGAAGACGGAATCGATATTTCAGATCGTGTGGCACTGTCCGATATCGTTCGAAGTGAGCGCGTTGAGTCATTCGACGCAACTGACGAGCAGGCAGTCAGGGCGGATTGGCTCGAAGGGAAGGAGCGTGGAGTCAAGGGCTCGCCGCACTTCTTTTGCGGGGACTCCGACGCCTTCTGCCCATCGCTCGACATCTTCAAGGACGGAACGGGTCGTCTTGAGGTAAGGCGCAACATGGAAGTTCTGGATGCATTCTTGGAGAACTGCTTCAAAAGGTGAAACGCCAGTCAGACCGCTGGTTTCAGCAAGTTATCCGCACGCCCATGTACCGTGCCAGGCGAATGCAACTTCCGCGAGCACCAGACTGGCCGGACGAGCGCTTCCCGCTCAGATCCGAAGACCCACTGTTCTGTCGAATCCCCACTCTGAACAGGCAACTACGAAAATCCACCTGCGTCGGCTGACATGCTCAGATCGTCCACGTTGCCCATGGGACAGGGTGTCTAACGACCATAGAGACCGCCTCCCTACGTGCCGATGCCGTGTCGCGACCACCACAGGAGTTCCATCGGCACCCAGGTCGACCGCTCTCCTAGCCTCGAAAATTCGTCTCGCTCCTGATTCGGCGGTGCCCGCGTCCGCGTAAAAGCCCTCCTTACCTGGAAGAATTGCTGTTGCTAAGGCAGTAATCCAAACCAGGAGGAGGGCTCCTTGAAGGTGCACAATAGTCGCGCCACCCGGTCGATGAGGGTGACCACCGACGGAAAGAATCTGGTGTCCCACGCGGGCACCGCGTTGTTGTCCGAACTGGCCGATCGCAGCGGCCTGACCGACGCGATGTCGGTGGCGATGTCGGCGTGCGGGATCAACTGGCACACCCACGATCCGGGCGTCGTCCTCACCCACCTGGCCGTGGCCATCGCCGATGGTGCCGACTGCCTGGCCGACATGGCATCTCTTCGCGAACAATCCGAACTGTTCGGTCCGGTGGCTTCCATCGCCACCGCCTGGCGGGCCGTCGAGGCGACGACGGCCTTTGAACTCCGGGCCATCCCCGAGGCGATCGCCGCCGCCCGGGCTGTGGTGTGGGCAGCCGCTCCTCCCGGAACGTCGTTGGTGCTGGACTACGACGCCACCCTGGTCAACTCGTACTCGGAGAAACAAGACGCCACCCCCACCTACAAGAAGGGCTTCGGGTTCTTCCCCCTCGGGGTGTGGTGCGACACGACGAATGAGCCACTGGCCGCCAAGCTGCGCACGGGGAACGCCGGGGCCAACGACGCCGACGACCACATCGAACTCCTCGACGCTGCGCTGTCGGGACTGCCCGAGGAGTATCAGTGTGGCCACTTCACTGACGACGATCCTGCCCTCGTTGCCCACCCGATCCTGGTGCGGGCCGACTCGGCCGGGGCCACCCACCGGTTCGTGGACGCCCTCGTGGCGGCCAACTGCGACTTCTCCATCGGATTCGCTATTGACCAGGGAGTACGCGATGCCCTGGTCCTCGTCCAGGAAGAGGACTGGATCCAGGCCCGAGAGGCCGACGGCTCGGTCCGAGACGGTGCCTGGGTAACCGAACTCACCGAGCTGATGCCACTGGCCAGCTGGCCGGAGGACTCCCGGTTGCTCATGCGCCGGGAGCGTCCTCACCCCGGGGCCCAGCTCACCCTCTTCGACTCGGCAGAGGGGTTCCGTCACACCTGCTTCATCACCAACACCAAAGGAGGCGACATCGCCTCCCTCGAACTGCGTCACCGGGGACACGCCCGGGTGGAGGACCGGATCCGGAACTGGAAGGACTGTGGACTTACCAATCTGCCCTTCGACTCCTTCGTCCGCAACGAGGCCTGGGTGGCAACCTCCCTCATCGCCGGAGCACTGCTGGCCTGGAGCCAGATGGTCTGCTTCGACGGTGCGCTGGCCAAGGCCGAGCCGAAGGCCCTGCGCTACCGGGTCCTCCACGTGGCCGCTCTCCTCGTGCACAAGTCCAGGGGACTCACCCTCCGCCTGGACCAGACCTGGCCGTGGGCGGACGACCTCGCCAACGCCTTCGTGAAACTCCGGGCGGCCATCCCCTGACGACCCGGGTCACTACGCCCGACCCGAAAGCAGACCTGCGGGGCGTGACATCCGAAACCAACTGACAAAACCGCGGCACTTCACGTCCACGACCCGGTGAGGTCGACGAAATCGACCACGACCGTCAACTCGTTGACGACTCTGCCGTCACCTGGGGGTCGGACGAATGATCGAGGCTAGGAGGACGGGCGGGTGAAACTGAACATGACCTTCTCGCGGCTGTAGTAGTCCAGCCAAGCCAGGAGGTCCCTCCGGTGATCGTGTCCGTTCCGATGGCCCGAGACCGGAACAAAGCCCAGCTTCAGGTTCGCCACCGATACCGAGAAGCCGGCGTCGTCAAAGATGCTCGCGACCTGGTCGAGTCCGTAGAGTTGTGGAAGCCCAAGCTCGACTGCGCGTTCCGCGTGCCATGCCGACATCATCGGACTCCCCTCGTGAACGCCCAGGACGGCGAAGTACGATCCACCTGGCCGCAAGGCGCCGAAGAGAGCGGCCGCGTGGGCAGGGAGATCGTCCAACAGGTAAAGGACCTCGTGACTGAAGGCCAGGTCGAAGTCGCCCCATCCCTCGGGCACCGTGTCGGCAACCTCAAGGGCGAGCGGCCTGTCGCCAGCGAGACGGCGGGCGTCCGAAATGGCACCCGGGGCTGGGTCGTATCCGTAGCCCTCGGCGACTCCTTCAGCGTCGACGAGCAGCCGCAGGAATCCACCACGGTTGCAGCCGGCGTCGAGGACCCGGAGCCCAGCCAAGTCGGTCCCGATGGTGTCGAGCATCGCCTTCCATATGAAGCCGTGCTCGTCCTGCATGGCCTCGTCCTCGACGGCGCTGCGCCAGTAGGAGCTCTTCATGCAAGCACCATAGGCCGCGCAGTGGCTGCTGATCGGAGGTGACCGAGACAGATGCCGGCACCTGAGTGCACACGTACACCGGGAGGGTCGGGCGCCAGACGGTGGCACTGGCCGGCACGTTCTGGCCGGCGTGCTCGGCCAACACCGCACAACCAGCATGGAGATGCGCCGATGGTCCCGGGTCCGTCCGAGCGGGCAGTATGTCATGGTGACGAACAAGTCGATCCAAGACCAAATGGTGGGCAACTACTGCTGGGGCTGCGGAGCAGACAATCCGGCTGGACTCCACCTGAGAACCTACTGGGATAACGAGATGTCCGTTACCCATTGGACCCCGGACCATGCGTTTGCTGCAGGTCCGAAACACTTTCTCAACGGCGGGATCATCGCCACAGTCATCGATTGCCACTGTGTCTGTACAGCCGTTGCAAGTGCTTATGAGGAGGATCTCCGAGACATCGGCACTGAGCCCGAGATCTGGTATGCCACAGCGTCGATATCGGTCGAGTACCTCCGACCGACTCCCATTGACACCACGGTCCAGCTGAGGGCCCAGGTGGTGACAAAGGACGATCGCGCGACCTCGGTGGAGTGCGTGCTCAGCGCCGAGGGCAAGGATCGTGCAAGGGCGATGGTCCGAGCCGTACGCGTGCCTGACAGCTGGCATCACGGCGCGACCCGCTGATCACGTCTCGAGCGCCCTGCCCGCAACATCCTGCGGGCTCAGGGGATCTCCGGCGATGCGGGGCACCCCCGCGTAGCCCGGGATTCAGACGCGGTTGGCGTCCCTGGCACCGGAGGCTTGGCGACGGGTTACAGGCGGGCGTACCTCTCTGCCTCTTCGGTGAACCGCGCGGTTGCCTCGTCGCTCACCGACGGCCTTGTCAGCCCTACGGCACGGAGGACGTCGTCCGCTTTGACCTCGGATCCGCCGCCGTCGAGTGCCCGATCGAAGGCGAGCTGCGCGCTCCGTTGGGCCACCAGCGCGAAATCGGCCGGGGTGAACCCCGCCGTTCGAGCGGCCACGGTGGCCGGGTCACCAGCGGGGAGGAACTCCGAGGCTAACTCGCCCCGCTCCGCCTCATCGGGTGCGCCAACCGGCACGATCAGATCGAACCGACCGGGGCGCAGGAGCGCCGGATCCATCGCGGCGATCGAGTTCGTGGCCATGACCATCAGCTGGTCCGGCCGGGACTTGAACATGGGGATGGCCTTGAGCAGCTCGTTCACAAGTGGCTGGCTGTCGGGCCGCTCGGCCCGGTCGGAGGCGATTTCGTCGGCCTCGTCGATGAAGCACACCAGCCGGTCGACCCGTCCCAGCTCTGTCAGCGCGTCACGGAGGGCCCGCGCCCCCTGCACCCCCTGACCGAGCAGCGACGGGTGCAGTTCGACGAACGCCCAGGAGAGCCGCGAGGCGACGGCCCGGGCGAAGGACGTCTTGCCGGTCCCCGGGGGGCCGAAGAGCAGCACCGCTGCAGGTGGCCGGAGCCCGAGGCGGTCGGCCAACTCGGTGTGTGCCAGCGGGGAGACCACCCGTCGCTCCAAGATCCCCTTGACCGACGAGAAACCCTTCAACGACTCCCACAGCCCGTCCACCGGCACCTGACCGCCGAAGCGCTCGACGAGGGCCAGCTCTTCGGGGACCATCGAGACCTCTCGGGCGTAGAGGTGGAGTCCATCGAGTCGACTGAAGCCCTGGTTGGCGAAGGCGTCCTCGCCCACTTGTCCAGGCAGGACCAGGGCAAGCAGACGGCGACCCCCCCGGTGGATGATCTCCTGGTCCAGTTGGCGCAGGATGGCCGAGCCGATGCCCTGGTGGCGCCACTCAGGATGGAGAGCGAGGACGAGCAGGTGGGCGTCAGGACCGCTCACCCGGGCCACCACCGCGCCGACCAGGGTGCCGGACGAGGACACGGCGACGACCGCCGGCTGGTGCTCGTGGAGAGCTTCGACAACGTCGCTCCGGCTGTAGGCCGCGCCGGTAGCAGTCCCGGACAGGTCGATGAGGTGCACCACCTCCTCAAAGGGCAGCGCCTGGTCACGGTCGTCGAGAGTGAGGGAACGCCAGGCGGAGGTCACAGCTCGACCCCCCTTTCGGTTCGTTATCCATGCTACGGGGGTCGCTCGGCAAGGGTACTGATCCGGGCCCTGCCACGCCACGCATATCGGCACAGCCCAGCCCGGGCGGCTGCCGGTGGTTGGTGACCACCGTGAGGGTAAATTGCTTTCGCGTGGTGACGCAGTCGGTCGTATCCAATCCCGGTGCTTCCAGGTCGAAGCTGACCGGTGGGCAGAAGTGGATGATCGCCGGGCTGCTCTTCCTCCAGATCCCCTCGAGCCTGATCTTCTATCCCTTGGCCGCGATCTTCGCCATCACCGGCATCTTCGTGCCGATTGCCATCGTGCTCATGGGCATCGGAACGCTGCCCGCCTCGTTCGCAATGACGTGCAAGGGCCGCTGGCAGGGTGGCGCAGTCCCGGAGGGACCAACCACTGCCGGTCAGGGGGAGCGGACAGTTATCCGCGCACCCGAAGGTGAGGTCCGGTGAGGCTTCAGTACACCCGCTTCTCGACGCCCCACCGGGTCCGGGATGCTGCCACGACCGCCTGACCGCCCCTCATCCGTGCTGCCAGAACCGGCTGGACAGGCTCCTGATCCCCGGGAGCGCCGCCTGGTCGAGCCGAGCCATGTCGTCCTGGTCGAGCTGCCACTCCAGTGCTCCTGCGTTCTCCTCCGCCTGCTTCCGATTCTTCGCCCCGGGGATCGGCACTGCCCCCTTGGTCATCACCCAATTGAGCGCTACCTGGCTCGGTAGCTTCCCGTCGTGGCGCTCCCCTATGGCGCGCAGCTCGTGGACGACGGCGTCGACCACTGCCATCGGGTGGTTGGAGAAGGTCCTCTTTCCCGGCGGCGGATGGTCGACCGAATACTTGCCGGTCAGCCGGCCCTGACCGATGGGCGAATAGGCGAGGGGAAGGACACCCAGCTCGGTACAAGTGGCGAGGAGCCCGCCGGTCTCAGGGGATCGTCTGAGCAAGGAGAACTCGATCTGGTTGGTGGCCAGCCGGAGACCGCTCCGTTCGAGCTCGCCGGCGATGGAGCGGGTCTCCTTGATCGAGTAGTTGGACACTCCCACCGCCTTGACCAGCCCCATCTGGTGGGCGGCGGCCAGTGCATCGGCCATCGCCGCGTGGGAGCGGAGGCTGACCGGTCCGTGGATTTGGTACAGGTCGACCGCAGGCAACCCGAGGCGCTCGAGGGAGGCTCGCAGCGAGGCGAGCAGCGAATGGCTGACGTTCAGCTTCCACGGTGACGGCATGAACTTGGTGGCCACGACCACGGACGTGGCCCGATCCGGGTCCTTGGCCAACAGCCCGCCGATGATCCGTTCGCTCTCGCCGCGCCCGTAGATCTCGGCGGTGTCAAACAGTGTCACACCCGCGTCGATCGACGCCTCCCACGCCTCCCGTATCGAGTCGCGGGTCAGATCGGCGTCGTAGCCGTTCATGCCCCAGGTGGATTTGTCGCCCCACGCCCAGGTTCCGACCCCAAGGGCGGGGACGGTGACGTCAGAACCAGCGAGCGTGTGGTTGTCGACGATCATCGGGCCAGCGTACCGAGCCAGGGGGAGCGGTGGACAGGTGCCATGACGTGGGCCTGAAGCGTGGTCTCCGGTCCATTCACGACGACCCTGGTTCCAAAGGGACCACTAGTGGCTACAATAGCACCAGTGATCAGAGTCGAGCTTGAACGAATCGAGGCACTTGAGCTTCTCGGGATGACGTTGGCTCACCTCAACGATGCCGAGCCCAGAGTCCAGATGTCTCCACGCGTGCCGCTGCTGATGGCAATCCGGGACAAACTCGCTCTCGGGCTCCGGGAGGAACTATGAGCTATAGCGACGCAGAAGTGTCAGCGGCGACTGCGGCAATGGACAAGTACAGAGGCGGCGAAGAAGGCGAAGCTGGCGCTGCGCTCGTCGTGGTAGGCCTAAGTGCAGCACGAGCCGCCAAGGAATCGGGATTCCGCGACGACATGATTCGAGTTGCGCATCGTGCCGGCGTGTCGATTCGCCAACTCGCCGATGTCTCGGGACTTGGTCGAAAAACCGTCACGTCTATCGTGTCCTCTAACCCACGATTGCAGGATTGACTGAACCGGCGCCGAACACACCAGGAAAGCCCTACACTCCGGTGACCCTTCAGGTTTGGGTGTAATCACGAAGACAAACTTGCTCCGCCTGCCGAACTCCTCGAACTGGTGGTGATGGACAGGCCACAGGGTCCCGCGGTCATCCATGCGATGACTCTTGCCGGAAGGATGGAATCCACGACGAAGACACACGGAACACGAGCGGACGGGACTCCGATCACCGACGAAGTGGGTCGAGGTGCTGGCGGACGAGGCCGAACGTGGCTACGACGTCGACGAACTCCGTCGTCGTCGTAGTGGAAGACCAGCGATGGGGTCCTCCCCCTCATCGGTCGAATCGGTCCGACTCGACCCCGAGTTGAAACGGGATCTGTTACTTCGGGCATCCGAGCACGGAATCAGCGTGTCAGAGGCCATCCGGGAAGCGCTGCGCAACTATGTGAAGGCCGGCTGATCCGACTTCGAGCAGTCCCAACGGGGTTCGAGCCCGTGTCTCCACCTTGAGAGGGATGTGGAGGGCACCTCGCCCAACAGGACAAACGGAGACTGAGCTGCGCTTCTACTCTTCGACGGTTACCGCTGAACAACCGGCAGTGACCATGGTTGACCCCCCCTACGCGCCCACTTGTCGCCCATCCGGCGCCCGGCTCAGGGGCACCTGTCCTCGGGCCGAGGAGATCGGTCCCTTCCCGAGATATTGACTGTCCCCTACCCGATAGGGATACCCGCCAAACATCCCAAACCACCCGGCTCCTGGGGCTTCCCGGCATCGTAGGTGTTGGTGACCAGATCACTCAGCGCTGCTACTGACCCCACGGCGGCAGTTGCGCGAGATAGGGGCACCTTCCCGGACCTGGCGTTAGGACGAGAGCTGACAAAGGACAGGGCTGCCTCCGGCGCAAGATGGGTCTTTCGGCCCTTCCCGCGGGGGTATGAATCGTTGACCATGTGAGTGAGGGGTGAAGACGGTGGGGGTCGGCCGCGGGCTATACGGGGTCGCCATCACCCCCAACGTACGATACTGAAAGGCGGCGCATGATGGTTCACGCTCAAGTCCTCGTAAGGTGCCTCACTGGCCGGTCACGTCGACGTGCAAGGACCGATATGCCTCGCGCCCGGCGAATGGCTGTGGCGTTGGCTGGTGCTCCAAAGGGTCGAGCCACGGCTGTTGTTCTCACCCTCGTTCTCTCCTGTGCCGCATTCACACTGGTGACGGTGCTGAGCCCATCGTCGGCGTCCGCTACCACCCCGGGCACGATCTCGATCGCCGCCGGTGGAGTCGCATCTGGACCCAGCCCGGCAACGACAGTCGGACTCGTCATTGGCGGCGTCGCTGTGGGCGGTGGCTTTCTCTACGTCGCCGACAGCCAGCACAATGTCGTACGCCGGGTGGATAGCTCTGGCTCCCAGACCACGATCGCCGGCCACCATCCGGACCCGGTTGTTGTCGGTGTCGGCGATGACCAGGTTGCCAGAGCCGCTCACGGCAACGCCGTAGGGCTGATCGACCTCGGCCGAGGTGGCGGCCCCCCCGTCGCCGGAGTGTACGGAGTGCCCGTTGCCGGCAGCCCAGCTGCCCCGACCGCGACGATTAGCTTGCCGTCGAACGGCGGAACCTACGCCATCGGCCAGGTCGTCCCGACAAGCTTCTCCTGTACCGAGGGGGCATCCGGTCCGGGCATCGCCACCTGCCTCGACTCGAACGGCGCCACGAGCCCGGGAGCGGTCGACACCTCCACCCTCGGCGCCCACACCTACACGGTCACCGCCACCAGCACCGACGGCCAGAGCGGTACGGCGTCCATCTCCTACACCGTCGCCGCTCCTACGTCCATCACAACCTCGGGTGGATCCCCCCAGTCAACTCCCGTTGGAACGGCGTTCGCCGTCCCGCTGACAGCCACGGTCAGCGACGTCAATGGCGATCCGGTGTCGGGAACGACCGTGACGTTCACTGCTCCGAGCAGCGGGGCGTCGGGCACCTTCGCCAACGGGACGACCACCGACACCGAGACCACGAACGCCAGCGGGCTGGCAACAGCCGCAACCTTCACCGCGAACACTGTGGGAGGCTCCTATGCGGTCAATGCCTCTGTCGCCGGGGTCTCGACACCGGCAACCTTCTCGTTGACCAACCTGACTCCACCGAAGATCACGAAATTCACACCGCCCTCGGGTACACCTGGCACGACAGTGACGATCACCGGGTCGCACCTTTCCGGTGCCACTAAGGTCGCGATCCACGGTGAGACCGCGACGATCAGCAGTGACTCAGCGACCACGATCAAAGTGCTCGTGCCGGTGGGTGCGACGACTGGCAAGATCAAGGTGACTACCCCCGATGGTACCGCCACCAGCGTGGCCATCTTTACGGCGCTGAAGGCCATCGTGCCCACGATCACCAAGTTCACTCCGACCTCTGGGAACGTGGGTTCCGTCGTGACCATCACCGGAACCAACCTCTACGGAGCCACCTGGGTGACATTCGATGGCATCAAAGGCACCGTCACCAGTGATTCGACAACAACGATCAAGGTGACCGTGCCGACCGGGGCCAAGACCGGCAAGATCAAGGTCACCACGGCCGGTGGGTCTGTAACCAGCTCAGCCTCTTTCACCGTCACCCTGACGCCAAGGATTTCTGGAGAGTGGACCCTGACCCTGAAGGACTGGATCGTGACGGGGTGCACGATCATCAGCTTCTCCGGCGCAGGGTTCTTCGATGACAGCCTGGCCGATGCCGGCTCGTGGACGCAGACAGGGACCCATGTCACCCTGCGATTCACGACGGCCGGCGCTCCCACCCCCTACGCGGTCGGGCTCGGCACCTATACGGGCACCTACCAGCCGTCGAGGGGCTTGTTCTCGGGAACATTCGGCACCAAGGCGGGTGGCGGAACGCCGGGCTCCCTGAAGTTCGGCGCCAACCCGAAGTGCGTGCCGCCGACCTCGTGAGATTGGCGGCAGCCAGGGCTGGGCGTCGGGCGCCATGGGTGGGCCGAGTTCCCACATTACGAATGTCCATCCCGAGATACGCGGCGGATTGCACGGCGCTGACTTGATGACCCCGAAGATTGGCGAGTGGCACGACGATCTGATTATGAGCATTCTCGACTGGGAATATCAACGGCAATACGGCACCTGAGAATGATCCCCCCTTGTGAGCCGCCGCCTGTCCCCGTATAACGCCGGGTCAGAGGGGCGTATCTCCTACCTTCGACCGGCATTTGCGGGCTCGGCGATTGGCCACGGCGCAACTCAGGAATCTCACGCGGACTGCTGCCATCTACAGCCCGGCGACGGGTACGGGATGATACGAAATCGCGGTGGACCCGTTGCCCAGCTGCCCGGAAGAGTTGTCTCCCCAGCACTCGATCTTCCCCGTGCTGAGCAGCGCGCAGGTGTGACCGGCTCCGGCGGTAATTGCCGTGGCCCCGGTCAGACCAGTGACGACCACCGGGACAAGCGAGTAGTAGGCAAGACTGCCGCCCAGTTGGCCGTAGTAGTTCTGCCCCCAGCAGTCGACCGTCGCGCTGCTGAGCAATGCGCAGCTGTGCCAAACCCCGGCGGTGATGGCCGTGACCCCGGTCAAGTCGGTCACCACCACTGGAACATCCGAACTCGTTTTCGTCCCGTTTCCCAGCTGGCCGATCTGGTTGTCTCCCCAGCACTTGACCGTCCCCGTGTTGAGGCGCGCGCAGGTGTGGTAGCCCCCATTGGCCATCGAGGCGACACCACCCAAACCGGGGACGGTCACCGGGACGGTGCTGCAAGGCACGCTATGTGTGCTGCAGAGCTGAGGTCCAGTTGTCGTCCCATTGCCCAACTCGCCGGAGAAATTCTCGCCCCAACACTTGGCCGTCCCGATGATCAACCGCGCACAGCTGTCCGCGCGCCCGGCGGTGATGGCTGTGACACCGTGCAAGCCAGTGACTGCAACCGGGACATCCGAGTCCGTGCTTGATCCGTTGCCTAGCTGACCGCTCTGGTTCTCTCCCCAGCACTCGACCGTCCCCGTGCTCAACCGGGCACAGGTGTGGTCCCCTCCGGCGGCAATTGCGGTTACGCCGGACAGGCGGGTGACGGCCACCGGGACGGTGCTGCATGCCACCTGCGTATCCACGCCAAATACGCACTCCTGAGGACCGGTTGTCGTCCCGTCCCCCAGCTGGCCGAATTGGCTGTCTCCCCAGCACTTGACCGTCCCGGTGTTGAGCCGAGCGCAGGTGTAAGCGCTCCCGGTGGCGACGGCGGTGACCCCGGATAGGCCGGTGACGGTCACCGGCCTATCCGAATTCGTTCTCGTACCGTTGCCCAGCTCGCCGTACTGGTTGTCTCCCCAGCACTCGACCTTCCCCGTCGTGAGCCGAGCGCAGGTGTGGGAACCTCCGACGACGACGGCGGAGGCGGTGGCTCCGACGGCTCCGGCAGGAGGCACGGACCCCACAAAGGCCCCCCCGAGAAGGCACAATGCCAATCCCGTCCCCATGATGATCCGACCGCTCGGAATACCCATCTGCGACCACCACCCTCAGCGCCGTGCGAACCGCATCGCGAGACCTTAGGAACGGTACCGCCGATCGAAGACGAAGTCGACTGGTACATCACAGAATGGGTGGTGAAGTAGGGAACTGGTTCGGTGTAGCCGGTGCGGCAGATGGGCTCAGTCCCGTCGGTTTCCCTTCGAGTGCGTATTCCATCTCGCCTGGGTATCGACCTCCCCAGTCCCCCCTTCCCAAACCGTGCATGCGGTTCTCCCGCACACGGCTTTCCCCCAGGCAGTCGATCGTCCGCATTCCGCCGTGCCACGAGCGTTGGCGGGCGACCCGAGCGTCACTCCCAGTCCGTTGACCTGCTCCGAAGGGCGAGTGGGTGGATAGCCCATTGGGCAATCCCACGGTCGTCACTGGTCGCTTCGCACACCTGGCTAGAGGCCCTTCGCTCGAACCGGGTTATGTTGTCCTGGCTGTCATCACTACTACTGCCTCCTCCGACTTCCGCTCGACACTTCGCCGTTTCCCAGGGCCACTGGTTATCGACGTCGTGGCTGCCGGGCACCGAAGGCTGGCAACCTGCGGCCTTGTGCTTGCCGGCGTCGAGACGGATCTCTCCAGTTCCGAGGACACCCTTCTGGCCATTCCGAGCCCCCTGCGCCGGGAGGTTCCCGGACACCCGCTCCAAGATCCCTGGTGTCGTCCATGGCCTTCGCCCTATGGGAAGGGGCTCGGCTCCTCCTGCTCCGCCATGACGGCGGACCGGTGTAACGACGCTGCAGGCTTCACGTGATGTTACGGACTGGTCAGTTGCTCCACCCCGCTTCGAACCCAGCCTCTCGGCCACGCACGGGGGTTTCACTACCGGGGACCTTGGCGTCTCCCCGGACCGGACTCGCACCGGCTGGCTGTCCTCAGCTGATCGCTTGGTTACGTCATCACAACATGTACCTCCTTGTTGTCATGGCGTCCAAGCTGCTGGACGCACACCCATAATCACCGGGAGCGTGGCCCATGGAGTCGCTGCTGAGTGTCACCCCGGGAAGGCTCAGAGGAGACGGCAGACCTGATGGAGCGAACCCTCCGAGCTTGGGTGGCAGATCAGAATCGGTGCCCGCGTCCCTAGATGGATGGATGGTCGGGCACGATGTTGGGGTGCGCAAGAGCAAAGGTCTTAGACATCCCATTGACGCCCTGGTCAACGGTCAGTCGCTCAAACTTTGCACCGTTGGTCATTGTGCTCGTGCTTTGGGTCGGACTACTGCCTGCCTGAAACAATGGGTAAACCACCTGGCAGTCCCAACGGGGTTCGAACCCGTGTCTCCACCTTGAGAGGGAGCTATCGGTCGTCCAGGGAGTACGACTCAGTCGCTAAAGACCTGTTCAGTCGGGCCCCCTGTCCACTGAGTTCTCTTCCGTGATCTCGAGGATGGTGGAGTTCAGTAGCAAATCCAGTAGCAAGCGGGTGAACATTTTTCGGACCTCTGCTCCGTCCGAAGTGATTTCTTGATAGCATAATGGCATGACGAAGAAGACCACCACCATCCGGATGCCTGAGGAGCTGGCCACCACGGTGGAAGTCGTCGCTCGAGGTCGAGGTATCAGCGTCAACACACTCGTCGTGGACGCCTTGACTGCCGAAGTCGAGCGGGTTCGCCATGACGAGGAGTTCATGGGCAAGCTCCGTGAGATCACTGAGCGCGATCGGGAGATCCTTGACCGATTGGCACAGTGAGGTACCTCAGCTTGGCTGAGGCGCTCGTTGTTGCGGAAGCCGTGACCGGTCTCGACCTAACGACGTTGGCCCGGAGCCCACGGATTGATCTACTGGACTCGGCGCTCCACGCTCCTCAAGCCTCTTTTGGAGGCCAAGACCTCTACGTAGAGTTCATCGACAAGGCTGCCGTCCTGGCTGTGCGGATCGCCCGAAACCATCCGTTGATTGACGGCAACAAGCGACTCGCCTGGACCTGCCTCGTCATGTTCGTGGTGCTGAACGGGCACCGTCTTGAGGTTCCTGCTGACGACGCCGTATCCACGATGTTGGCGGTGGCGGCGGGCGAACTCGACGAAGTTGGTATGGCCGTTTGGCTTGCCGATCGAGTAGACGTCGTTTCGTAGGCCTGCTTCACCGTCAAGTCGGGCGCTCCTCAGCTTGCACGACAATCGACCTCATGCCAATCCGGCAAGTTTGTACAGCACAAGGGAGCCAGCCACTGCAACGTTGAGTGAGCGGCCAACTCCCAACATAGGAATCTCGACTACCCGATCGAGATAGCTCCATACCTCGGGGGGAAGCCCTGAGTGCTCGTGTCCGAGCAGAACCACCGTGTGCCTGGTGGCTTGACGAAGCTCTTGGAGTCGAATCGAATCCTCGTTGAGTTCCACTCCAATAATCTCAGCCCCTCGCGTCTGCTGGTCTTCGATCCACCCCACCTTCGACTGGACCCAGTGGATGCAAGGCCTGGTCGCCAAGGTGTCGCCCTGATTGAGTGCCTTGCGGTAGTGCTCGGTCTCAGGAACTGCCATGCAGGCTCCAACTGCATCGCAGCTGCGCAGCAAGGTTCCGAGATTCGCTCGGTACGCAACCCAGAGCGGCGCCACAATTAGGTGATTGGTGCAAGGAATCGAGGCCCTGCGGCGACCAGCATTCTGATCGCCACGTCGGTTCCGGCGACTCAACGAGTCCGAACGCGCTCCCAGGGACAATCGGACAAAGAACTCATAAGCACCGGACTTCGCGGCGTCCGTAGGCCTTCGTTGTCGAAGGGCCGAGGATAGCCACCATCGGACGGAGGGCGCTCACTCGGGCCACCGTGTCACAGAAACTGGCAGTCCCAACGGGGTTCGAACCCGTGTCTCCACCTTGAGAGGGTGGTGTCCTAGGCCTCTAGACGATGGGACCCTGCCGGGCATCCGCCTGCGGATGACCGTCTCTTCTGCGCTCCTTCCGGAGCCACCGAACCCCGGAGGGCCGATCTCCCACTCCGCCCTCGTTCTGAGGTCGTTGTGTGCGCTCGGGGGGGAGGGCTCGAACCTCCAACCTCATGAACCAGAATCATGCGCGCTGCCAGTTGCGCCACCCCCGATTGGGCGAATCGTCAATTTAGCCCACGCCGGCCCGGCGGGCGGCACCGACTCCGGCTGAGAGCGTCGATCATGATCAGGCGACCCGTGCGACCAGATCTGCGACCCCCGATGCGACGCGGCCCTCCTCACAGCCCGATGATGCAGCCCTCGTCAGCCCGCGATCGGGCGACCACCAGCGCAGTCCACCTGGCCCAGACGATCCCGTCCCGGCCACCCGCTCCCGTCCGTCAGTACGATCGCCGGCGTGGACGCACGGCGTGTGGTCATCGTTGGCGGTGGAGTCCTCGGTACGATGCACGCCGTCGAGGCCTGCCGCCGGGGCTGGCAGGTGCTGCATCTGGAGGCCGATCCGGCCCCTCGCCGAGCCTCGGTCCGCAACTTCGGGCTGATCTGGGTGAGCGGGCGCCGGGCCGGTCCCGAGCTCCGGCTGGCCCTTCGGGCCCGCGAGCTGTGGCAGCAGATCGCCGAGCACACCACGGCGATCGGCTTTCGTCCGGCGGGCTCGGTGACCGTCGCCCGGACCGAAGCAGAGCTCGCGCTCATGAAGGCGCTCGTGGCACAACCGACGGCAGTGCACCGCTCCGTCGAGCTCCTCGATCCGGATGGGGTCCGCACAGTCAACCCTGCCGCACGCGGCTCGCAACTCGGAGGGCTCTGGTGTCGTGCCGACGCAATCGTCGAGCCGGGCCAGGTGCTCGGCGCGCTGCGCAGCACCCTCGAATCGACCGGCCGCTACCGTTGGCTCCCCCACCGCCAGGTGGTCGACGTGGAGCCGACCACGACCGACGGCACCGCCACGGCGATCGACCATCTCGGCGACCGGCACGAGGGGTCGCTGATCGTCGCCTGTACCGGCGATCGCCTCACCGGTCTCGGCGGGCGAATCGGCGCCATCCTCGCTGCCGCTCCCCTGCGACGCTGCCGGCTCCAGATGATGCAGACCGCACCCTCGACCGAGCGCGTCACCACGGCCCTGGCAGACGCGGACTCGATGCGCTATTACCCCGCCTTCGACCTGCCAGAGCGGGCCGCGCTCCCAGAACCCGAATCGGGGACGACCGAGTGGGGTATGCAGCTCCTCCTGGTCCAGCGCGCATCGGGGGAGCTGACCATCGGGGACACCCACGTCTACGACCAGCCCTTCGACTTCGCCGTCGAGGAGACCCTCTACGAACACCTCCGCGTCCGGGCCGAACGCCTCCTCGGCTGGCCGCTCCCCCCGGTCGTCCGTCGTTGGGCCGGCGTCTACACCGGAGTCACCGACGATCGGATCTACTTCCGCGAGACCGTGGATCCAGGGGTCCTGCTGGTCAACGGCCCGGCCGGTCGGGGCATGACACTCTCCCCTGCGATCGCGGAACAGACCTGGAAGTCTCTGTCCCCATGAGCCCTCCGATCCGACTCGCCGCGCTGGACATGGCCGG
Organism: uncultured Acidimicrobiaceae bacterium; assembly: GCA_963753905.1. Classification (GTDB taxonomy): domain Bacteria; phylum Actinomycetota; class Acidimicrobiia; order Acidimicrobiales; family RAAP-2; genus Bog-756. The sequence continues at coordinate 2,433,312 of CAVWDZ010000001.1, forward strand.
CACCACCGTCGCCGACCACGGTGCGGTCGAAGACGCCTTCCAGGCCGGGCTCGACGCGGTGGGGCTGACCGCCGGCGACCTGCGGGGCGAGACCGGCACCTTCATCCGGCGCACCATGGGCCAGTCCAAGCTCACCGTGTTCACCGAACTACTGGGCGGTGACCGCCGCCGCGCGGAGCAGGCCAATGCAGCCTTCGAAGCCGCCTTCGACCTGGCTGTCGACCGCGGTGGCGTCCCGGCACTCCCCGGCGCCGAGGCCACCTTCGGTGCTCTGCGCGACGCCGGGGTGAGGATCTGCCTCACCACCGGGTTCTCCCCGGCCACCCGGGAGCGGATCGTCCAGGCGCTCGGGTGGGAGGGCCTGGTCGATCTGGCCCTCTCCCCGGCCGATGCGGGACGGGGACGCCCCTGGCCGGACATGATCCTCACCGCGGTGCTCCGTCTGCGCATCGACGACGTCGCCGAGGTGGCGGTCGCCGGTGACACCACGAGCGACCTCGTGGCGGGCACCCGGTCGGGCGCTTCACTGGTGGTCGGCGTGCTCACCGGCGCGCACTCGCGGGCCGAGCTCGCCGAGGCCCCGCACACCCATCTCGTCGACTCGGTGGCCGACCTGCCCGCACTGCTCGTCCCCTGAGCGGTCCACTGGTCAGCCGAGCGAAGCGTGGAGGCTGCTCAGGTGGTCGAAGCCGATGATCCGGCCGAGTGCCACCCCGGCGCTCTCCTTGGCGTAGTAGGGAATGCTGGAGATGCCGCTGATGGGTGAGGTCTGGGTCGGAGTCGGGTAGGCGGTGAGACCCACCGACGAGGCGATGGCCAGGCTCCGGTCCTCGTGGAACTTGTCGGTCACCATCAGCACCGGGTTCTGCCGCCGAGCCAACAGGGTCGGTGCCGCGTCTGCGAGGTTCTCCCACGAGTCACGGCCACCCGCCTGCTCGATGTCCGCATCAGGGATCCCGGCGGCGACGAGGTAGCGGGCCGAGGCCTCCGCCTCGGTGTAGCGGTCGCCAGGCTCCTTCGAGCCGGTCACCATCACTGTCGGCGCAAGGTGCTGGCGCCAGAGGACGATCGCCTCGTCGAGCCGCGCAGCGAGGTCCGGGGAGGGCACCCCGTCGTACTGGGCCGCGCCCATGACCACGATGGCCCCTGCACGGCGCGGCTCGTAGCGGCGACCGGTCGTCCAGACCTGTACAGCGGTCACCGCGAGGTACACCACGATGGCGGCAACCAGGATGACCATCACGCGGAGCACCTTGCGGAGCAGGCGCAGGCCGGCGAAGCCCGCGAACAGGCCCACCGGGGTCAGGGGTCGTCTCGGCGGGGTCGGCCGATGTCCGTGGTCATGGCGCGGGAGGGCCGTCCCCGGACGCCACCCGGTCGAGCGCCGCCCGGAGGCGGGCGAGGGTCCGATCGGGCCCGAGCACTGCGAGCGACTCGAAGAGAGGCGGTCCCACCCGGCGGCCGGTCACCGCCACCCGGATCGGGGCCTGGGCCTTGCCGAGCTTCCTGCCCACCGACTCGGCCAGCGCCAGCGTGGCGGCGTGCAGCGCGGCGGCGCTCCAGTCGTCGGCGAGGGCCGCGTAGGCGTCGGCGGCCGCGGCGAGGATGGCAGGGGCCGCCTCGTCTCCGACCACCGCTTTCTCCCACACGTCGGGATCGACCGTCGGCGCCTCGAGGAACAGGAAGTCGACCATGGCCGGCACCTCCTCGAGCACGGCCACCCGTTCTTGGACCACCGGTGCCATCGCTTCGAAGACGGATTCGTCGAACGCTCCGGTCGGCCACGGACAGCCTTCGCCCTCGAGCCACGGCCTGCACGCCTCGATGAAGGCCGCCGTCGGCATGGCCCGGATGTACTCGCCGTTCATGTGGGTGAGCTTGACCACGTCGAAGAAGGCGGGGGCGTGGTTGACGTCCTCGAGTCGGAACCACCGCCGCATCTGTTCGACGCTGAAGATCTCACCCACATCGTCCGGCGGGCTCCATCCGAGCAGACCGAGATAGTTGACGAACGCCTCGGGGAGGTAGCCCCGGTCGCGGTAGGACTCGACGGCCACCGGGTCGCGCCGTTTGGAGAGCTTCTTGCGCGCTTCGTTGACCAGCATGGGCAGGTGCGCGAAGAGCGGGAGGTCGGGAGCGGGCGTGCCGGCCGCAACCCCGCCGAAGCCGTCGGTCGTCCATCCGAGTGAGCCGAGCGCCTCCCACACCAGGATCCCCTTGGGAGTGGTCGGGAGCAGGTCTTCGCCCCGGATCACATGCGAGATGGCGAGGTCGATGTCGTCGACGACGTTGGCCAGCACGAACAGGGGCGCGCCGGTGGACTTGACCGCGACGAAGTCGTCGACCGCGGCGCACGGGAACTCGACGTCCCCGCGGATCACGTCGTGCACGGTGATGACCCCCTCGTCGGGCGTCCGGAACCGGAGGGCTCTGCCCTCCCCCCTCGGCAGCCCGAGGTCGCGGCAGAAGCCGTCGTAGCCGGGGGTCAGGATGCCGGCGGCCTTGTTGCGCGCCTCGACCTCGGTGTGGGTACAGCCACAGGCGTAGAGGAACCCGCCGTCCCAGAGGGTGTCGACAGCCAGTGCGTAGCGGGCCGTGCGCGCGGACTGGCGGTAGGGGCCCTCGTCGGGGTCCATCCCCAGCCAGTGCAGGGCCGTCAGGATGCCCTCGACCCACTCCTCACGGCCTCGTTCGGCGTCGGTGTCCTCGATGCGCAGGACGAAGATGCCGGCGGACTGGCGGGCCACCAACCAGTTGAAGAGCGCGGTTCGGGCGCTGCCGACGTGGAAGTAGCCGGTGGGTGACGGTGCGAATCGGACGCGCGGGGCGGTCCCGGACACTCCCGGGTTACTCGTCCTCGACGATGGTGATGGCGCCGGTCGGACAGCCGTTGGCCGCCTGACGCACCTTCTCCCGGAGCTCCTCGCCCGGGTGCTCGTTCAGCACATAGAGGAAGCCGTCGTCACGCACCTCGAAGACCTCGGGGGCGATGCCCATGCACACGGCGTTGCTGGCGCACTCGTCGTAGTCCACAACAATCTTCATGCGATGCCTCCGGCGACTCGGCGAACGGGGCCCACTGTACCGGGCCCCGCCGGCGGTCAGGGCTTCTCGCTCCCGACCACCCACATCGAGAAGAACTGCGAGCCGCCGCCGTAGGCCTGGCCGAGGGCCACTCTCGCCCCGTCGATCTGGTGCTCGCCGGCCTGACCGCGGACCTGCATGGCCACTTCGAGGAACCGGAGCATGCCCGAGGCGCCGATCGGGTTCGAGGAGAGCACCCCTCCCGAGGTGTTCCACGGGATGTCGCCCTCGAATGCGGTCGCCCCCGACTCGGTCAGCTTCCACCCGTCCCCGAGGTCGCAGAAGCCGAGGTTCTCGAGCCACATGGGCTCGTACCAGCTGAAGGGCACGTAGACCTCGGCCACGTCGATCTGCGCCCGCGGGTCGGTGATCCCCGCCTGGGCGTAGACGTCCGCCGAGCAGTCGCGACCGGCCTGTGGATTGACCTGGTCGCGCCCCGCGAACATGGTCGGCTCCGACCGCATGGCCGTGCCGTGGATCCAGGCCGGCGGATAGCTGCCGGAGAGCGCGTCCTCCGAGGCGAGGACCATTGCCGCCGCCCCGTCGGAGGAGGGACAGGCCTCGAGGTAGTGGAGCGGATCCCAGAGCATGATCGAGTCCTCGACCATCTTGAGGTCGATGTCGGGCAGGTGCAGGTGGGCATACGGGTTGCGCAGCGCGTTCTTGCGGTCCTTGACCGCCACCATCGCACCGATGTGGTCGGGCGCGCTCGAGCGGCGCATGTAGGCCCTGATGTGCGGGGCGAAGTACCCGCCGGCTCCGGCGAGCAGCGGTGCGGCGAACGGCTGGGGGACCGAGAGGGCCCACATGGCATCCGAGTCCGACTGCTTCTCGTAGGCCACGGTCAGCACCCGCTTGTGGATGCCCGAGGAGATGAGATGGGCGGCCACCAGGGCGGTCGAGCCCCCGACCGAGCCGGCGGTGTGCACCCGGAACATCGGTTTGCCCACCGCACCGAGCGCGGGAGCAAGGTAGAGCTCGGGCATCATGTTGCCCTCGAACATGTCGGGCGCCTTGCCGATGACCACGGCATCGATGTCCGACCAGGTGAGCTCGGCATCGGCCAGTGCCATCTTGGCCGCCTCACGGACCAGGCCGGCGATGGACACGTCCTCCCGCTTGGCCTTGTGGTGGGTCTGGCCCACCCCGATCACGGCACAGTGCTCTGCCATCAGGCACCCTCCAGGACGCAGACCAGGTTCTGTTGGAGGCACGGCCCTGAGGTGGCGTGGGCGACCGCACGGTCGGCCTGCCCTGTGGCGATGCGGGCGGCAGCCTCGCCGATGCGGATGAGGCCGGCCGACATGAGGGGGTTGGCGGCCAGCGCACCGCCGGACGGAGTGATGACCACCGAGTCGTCGAGGCCGAGGGCCTCCTTGAGGATGATCTCCTGGTGGGCGAACGGGGCGTGGATCTCGGCGAGGTCGACCGTCCCACCGGCCACGCCGGCCAGTTGGGCCGCCTTGGCTGTCGACGGGGAGGTGGTCAGGTCCCGGGCGCCGAGCGAATGGGTCTCGATCCGGTGGTCGATCCCGGTGATCCACACCGGTCGCTCGGACCACCGGTCGGCCTTGTCCCCGGCCGCGAGCACGATGGCCGCGGCCCCGTCGGTGATCGGGGGCAGCGCGTGGCGGCGCAGGGGCGACACCACGTACTCGTCCTCGAGCAGCGTCTCGACCGCCAGGTCGTTCGCCACCTGGGCGTTGGGATTGCCGAGCGCGTCGCGCCGGCTCCGCGAGGCGATGGCGGCGAAGTCCGATTCGGTGGCCTTGCCGGCGTCGATGAGCGCCCGGGCCTGCAGCGCGTTGAGGCTCACCACGTCCGGCCAGAGCGGAGCCAGGTAATAGGGGTCGAGCTGGAGGGTCAGGATCTCGTTGAGGTCCCCGAGGGACGAGCGACCGAACGAGTAGACCAGGGCTGCGTCGGCACTGCCCTCCTGGAGCAGCACCCACGCCTCGTAGAGGGCGAAGGCCCCGTCCATCTCGACGTGACTTTCGGAGCGGGGTGGCCAGACACCGACTGCATCGAGGGCCATGACGAAACTGAACGGGCCGCCGATGAGGTAGTCGGTCGATCCCGAGCAGATGAAGTCCACGTCGTCCTTGGTGATGCCGATGGCGTCGAAGACCTCGGCGATGACCGGCTGCAGGCCCTCCGCCTCGTTGTGCTCATCGGCGCGCCGCACATTGGGTGCCTGGGCGAACGAGGCGACGGAGACCGGGCGCACGGCACGACCGGAGGGTGCGCTCACAGGTACTCCTTGTAGGTCTCGTAGTCGGCGTCCGGTTCGCCGTTGGGGCGGAAGTACTTGACCGAGGCGAGCGAAGGCTCGAGCTCGGCGGGCTCCACCCAGACCGCCTCGACCCGCATCCCCATCCGGATCTGGTCGGTGGGGATCTCCTGGATCAACCCCATGAAGGAGAGGTTCGCCCCGTCGAGCAGGACCTGCGCGCAGATGTAGGGGATCTCGATGGCCTGGCCGGCGAAGGGGACGTTCACCACGCAGTAGGTGGTCACCGTGCCCGAGTTGGAGAGCTCCACGTCCTCGGTGGTGGCGACCCCGTCGGTCGGGCAGGTTCCGCGGGAGGGCACGTAGACCTTGTGGCACTTCGGGCACCGCTGGCCCAGGAACACCCCGCGCTCGAGTCCCCGGAGGAACCGCGACTGGGCGACGCCCGGGGTGAACTCGAAGTCGAGCCGGATCGGGGTGGCGAGGGAGGTCACCGGGCCGCGCGGCCCGTTCGCCTCGGCATCGGCCATCAGGAGGCACCCCCGACCGGTACGAATGCCTCGATATCGGCCATCGACCCGACCCGGTCGGCCTCGGGCCGGAAGCGCGCGGTCACCCGGTCCCCGGTGGCGAGAGCGTCGGGGCTGCCGGCGTCCACCACATGGAGCAGTGCGGTGTCGGCGCCGTCGAGCCGGATGAGGGCCCAGGCGAAGGGCACAGAGAGCGGGTGCTTACGCAGGGGGCGCGAGACCCACGCCCACGTCTCGACCACACCACCCGGTCCGACCTCGACCAGCTCGCCGGTGTCGTCCCCTGTCGTCGGGTCGTACTCGGTCGGCGGCACGATCACCCTGCCCCCGGATCCGGTGGCCCCGAGGAACCGCCCCTCGCGGAGCGCGGTCAGGAAGGCCCCGATGACCGGGCCCACCGATCGCGAGTACGGGTACTCGAGCGTGTGAGTTGCGTGCAGGACCTCGCCCTCTGACATCCCGGTCCTCCCCCATGGCTCGCCTCGATCAGTACGGGCGAAAAGTAGAACACAGTTCAGTTTTGTGCGCCACACCCGGCCCTGCTGCGGACGCTACCGTGAGCGATCATGGCCGACACCGCACGCCAGCGCCCGAACATCCTGCTCGTCGTCTCGGACCAGGAACGCCAGCGCTCCTGGCTCCCCCCGGAGGTCGAGCTGCCCTGGCGGGACCGGTTGCGGGCCGAGGGCCTCGAGTTCACCCGGTTCCACACCCACTCCTCGCCGTGCTCCCCGAGCCGGGCCAGCCTGTTCACCGGGCGCTACCTGGCCGGACACGGGGTGCTGGACAACGTGATCATGCCCGAGCACACCGAGCTCGCGCCCACCACGCCGACCCTCGGATCGTTGCTCGACGGGGCCGGCTACCGCTCGTCGTACATCGGCAAGTGGCACCTCTCCCACGCCCCCCACCCGGACATGGAGGCCTACGGCTTCGCCGACTGGGACGGCAACGACCGCCACTTCATGGGCTGGGCCGGCACCGGTGTCCACTTCGACCCGGTCATCGCCTCCAACGCCGCCCACTGGCTCAGCGAGAACGCCGGCCCTGGACGCAACGGGGGTGCGCCCTGGTTCCTGACCGTGGCGCTGGTCAACCCGCACGACGTGATGTGGTTCCCGGTCGACCAGCCCGGGTACCGCGAGCGGCATCCCGAGGAGGTGAGCGGGATCCGCGGGGTGCTCGAGTCGGCCGCCTGGAAGGACGACGACCCGCTGCCGGTCTACACCGACGGCTACCCCGAGGTGGTCGACCGCCTACCCCCCAACTTCGACGACGGCCTCCACGCCAAACCCGAGGCCCACCGCCAGTGGCGCTGGGACCAGCAGCACGGCCTGTGGGGCTACATCGATCCGGCGGACACCCGCTCGTGGCTCCGCCATCTCGACTACTACGTCCATCTCCACCAGCTCGCCGACCAGAGTCTCGGCACCGTGCTCGGCGCGCTCGAGGCCGCCGGCGCATGGGACGACACGGTCGTCATCTTCACCTCCGACCACGGGGACATGTGCGGCTCGCACGGCCTGCGCTCGAAGGGGCCCTTCGTCTACGACGAGATCATGCGGGTCCCCCTCTACGTCAAGGTGCCCGGCACCACGACGCCGGGGACGGTGACCTCCGCCCTCGGATCACATGTCGACCTGGCGGCCACCATCTGCGCGCTCGCCGGGGTCGACCACCAGGCCGTCGAGGCCACCGTCCAGGGTCGCGACCTCTCCCCGGTGCTGGCCGACCCGGCGGCGGAGGTCAGGGACCACATCCTCTTCGCCCAGGACTCCGCACAGACCACCGCGCTCAACCAGGTCCGCTACGCGCTCCGCGGCTTCTACGACGGCACCACCAAATACGCCCGCTACTACGGGGTGGGAGGGGGCAAGCCGTCGACCGGGCTCTGGGGACGTTCACCGGGCACCAAGCTGTTCGACGTCGACTGCGCCTTCGACGACAACGACCACGAGTGGTACGACCACGGCACCGACCCCCACGAACTGGTCAACCTCGCCAACGACCGGGCGCGGCGCGACGGGTTGCGCGGCGCCTACGAGCGTCTCCTCGCCTACGAGCGCGACTCGTTCGTGACGGTGGCCTGACCCGCGCCCACGATCATGCCGAGCGCGAGCTCGAAGAGGACGCCCGGGATGCGGACCCCCTTGATGAGCTCGGAGAGACGCGGGCGACCGCCGCCACCGCGGCGATGACCAGGAGCGAGGTCGCGGTGCTCTGGGTCAGGGAGGCAGCGTAGAAGACGACCGATCCGGCGGCGGGGCTCAGACGGTCGGGCCGGCACCACCCGCCGACAGGTGGTCGACCAGCCCGCGGCACCCGGCCTCCACGAGATCGAGGCACCGTTCGAACCCGTCGTCGTCCCCGTAGTACGGGTCGGGCACGTCCATCTCCCCTCCGGATCCCCGGTCGAAGGAGCGCAGGAGCACCAGTCGGTCCTCGTAGCGGCCGTCGCGGGCCCGGGCGCGGGCCAGGCCGGCCAGGGTCTGGCGGTGGTCCCGGTCCATGCAGACCACGAGGTCGACCGCGGGCAGCCAGGCGGTCTCGAAGGCGCGGGCCCGGTGACGGTGGTCGGCATAGCCGCGTTTGTCGAGCGCGGAGCGGGCACGCGGATCCATCGGCTCGCCGGCGTGCCATCCCCCGGTGCCGGCGCTCGACACGACCAGGCGGTCACCGAGGACCGAACCGTCGTCGAGCACCCGGTCAGCCGCCAGACGGCGCAGCACGACGTCGGCCATGGGCGATCGGCAGATGTTCCCCGTGCAGACGAAGACCACCGCCACCGACCGGTCGCGCGCGGTCCGGGGGCGGGTGGTCACCAGGTCATTCTGCCCCGCCTGCAGCCAGGATCGATCGGACCGCTCCCACCCTTGTACGCTGCCGCCGAGAGTGGCGCGCCTTTGGGGGTCGCCCGAGACCGAGGGAGACCCGGATGAGCGACGCGCAGGTGCCGGGGGGACAGCAGCCGATGGGACACGGGGTCAAGCAGCGCGACCAGGTCAAGATGACCCCCGAGGAGATCGAGGCCTTCATCCACGAGCGTCGCCCGATGACCATGTGCACGCTCAACCATGACGGCTCGATCCACGCGGTCGCCATGTGGTACGGCTTCCTCGACGGCGCCATCGCCATCGAGACCAAGGCCAAGGCGCAGAAGGCGATCAACCTCGGGAGGGACAGCCGGATCACCTGCATGATGGAGGACGGCGACACCTACGAGGAGCTCCGGGGGGTGGAGCTGGTCGGCCGGGCCGAGATCGTGGACGACGCCGAGAAGCGGTTCGAGCTCGGCGTGAACCTCTTCGAGCGCTACTACGGCGCCTACACCGAGGAGCTTCGCCCGTTCATCGACACGATGCTCCACAAGCGGATCGTGGCGAAGGTGCACGTCGAGCGCACGGTCTCGTGGGACCACCGCAAGCTCGGGCTCCCCTCGACCCGCCCGGCCTGAGCCGACCGCACGCGATGATCCTCGACCGCTTCAAGCTCAGCGACAAGGTAGCCATCGTGACCGGCGCCGGGCGCGGGATCGGGGCGGCCGCCGCGGTCGCGTTGGCCCAGGCCGGCGCCCACGTGATCCTCTCTGCCCGCACCGTCGACCAGCTCGAGTCCGTCGCCGGAGAGGTCGAGGGTGCCGGGCGCCGTGCCGTCGTGGTCCCCGCCGACCTGAGCGACCTCGACGCGGTCGCCGGGCTGGTCGACAGCGCCCGCACCGAGTTCGGCCGGCTGGACCTGGTCGTCAACAACGTCGGCGGAGCGATGCCCAGACCGTTCCTCGACACCTCCCCGGGTCGTCTCGAGCAGGCGTTCCACTTCAACGTCTCGACCGCGCACGCCCTCCTGCGGCCGGCGGTGCCGCTCATGCTGCAGGGCGGCGGCGGCTCGGCCGTCAACATCTCCTCGACCATGGGCCGGCTGGCCGGGCGGGGCTACGTGGCATATGGGACCGCCAAGGCGGCGCTCGCCCACTACACCCGCCTGGCCGCGGCAGACCTCTCGCCGCTGATCCGGGTCAATGCCATCGCGGTCGGGTCGGTGGCCACCTCGGCGCTCGACATCGTGATGCAGACCGACGAGCTCCGGACGGCTATGGAGGCGACGACCCCGCTCGGGCGGATCGGGGATCCCGAGGACATCGCCGCGGCCGTGGTGTACCTCGCCTCAGAGGCGGGCTCGTACATCACAGGCAAGGTGCTCGAGGTCGACGGTGGTATCGGCGCCCCGCAGCTGGACATGCACCTGCCCGACCTCACCGGTTGACCCGGACCGACCCACACCCGGACAAAGGAGCACCCGTGCCCAAGACCTACCGCGTCGTCGCCTGGAGCACCGGGAACGTCGGCCGGCACGCCATCGCCGGCATCGACGCACGCCCGGACCTCGAGTTGGTCGGCCTCTGGGTGTCCAACCGCGAGAAGGTCGGCAAGGACGCCGGGGTCCTCGCCGGTCTCGGCCGTACGCTCGGGGTGACCGCCACCGACGACGTCGATGCCCTGATCGCCCTCGCCCCGGACGCGGTGGTCCACACCGCAATGGCGGACGACCGGTTGATGGAGGCCATCGAGGACATCCGAACACTCCTGCGGGCCGGCATCAACGTGGTGTCCTCGGGGCCGGTCTTCCTCCAGTACCCCTACGGCGTGGTCGACGACTCGCTCATCGCGCCGATCGAGGAAGCGGCGAGGGCCGGCGGGGCATCGCTCTTCGTCAACGGGGTGGACCCCGGGTTCGCCAACGACGCGCTGCCCTTGGTGCTGTCCGGGGTGTGCGAGCAGATCGACGAGGTGCGGGTCGCGGAGATCCTCAACTACGCGACCTACAACCAGGCCATGGTCCTCTACGACATCATGGGGTTCGGCCGCCCGATGGACGAGGTGCCGATGATCCTCCGTCCCGGGGTGATGACCATGGCCTGGGGCAGTGTCGTGCGCCAGCTGGCCGCCGGGCTCGAGGTCGAGCTCGACGGTGACCTGCTCGAGTGGTACGAGCGGGTGCCTGCGCCAGAGACGTTCGAGATCGACGCCGGGACCATCGAAGAGGGCACCGCTGCAGGGCTCCACTTCGAGCTGCGCGGCATGCGCGACGGCCGGGCGGTCATCGTCCTCGAGCACGTGACGCGTCTGCGAGACGACCTGGCGCCCGACTGGCCCCAGCCCGCAGGACAGGGCTGCTACCGGGTGGTCCTGACCGGGGAGCCCACCTACACCGTCGACATGCAGCTGATGGGCCGGGACGGGGACCACAACACCGGCGGTCTCAAGGCGACCGCCATGCGCCTGGTGAACGCCGTGCCCGCGGTGGTCGACGCGGCTCCGGGCCTGCTCACCGCTCTCGACCTCCCCCCGGTCTACGGGCGCGGCCTGGTCGTGTGACGCGGGACCGGGGTCGTGCACCGGGCCGATAGGGTCCGATGCATGAAGCCCGCTGGGGGAGCGCCGCGATGAGCATGCCCGGTCACGGCATGGGGATGGGCGGTGGTGGTGGCCAGTTCGGACCGGTCATGCGGTCGATGCGCCGCGACGACTCGGTCATCCAGCAGCAGGTCACCAAGGGTACCGCGCGGCGGATGATCCGCTTCGCGAGCCCCTACCGGCGCATCCTCGCCTGGTTCCTGGTGCTGGTCACCATCGAGGCCTTCATCGGGATCGTCAACCCGCTCATCTTCCGGTCGATCATCAACAATCTCACCGGTCATGATCCGGACAAGCGCTTCATCGTGACGCTGGCCCTCGTCGCTGCGGGTGTGTCCATCGTCGACACCGGACTCACCATCGGCATCCGCTACGTCTCGGCGAAGGTGGGCGAGGGCCTCATCTACGACATGCGCTCCCAGGTCTTCGAGCACATCCAGAAGATGCCGATCGCCTTCTTCACCCGCACCCAGACCGGAGCGCTCATCAGCCGGCTCAACAACGACGTGATCGGCGCGCAGCAGGCCTTCACCGACACCTTGTCGTCCGTGGTCTCCAACCTGATCAGCGTCATCCTGGTCCTCATCGTGATGTTCATCCTCTCCTGGCAGATCACGCTCATCAGCCTGGTCATCCTGCCGATCTTCGTCCTGCCGGCCAAACGGGTGGGTCGGCGCCTGTCGGCCATCACGCGTGAGTCCTACGGCCTCAACGCGCAGATGAACAACACCATGAACGAGCGCTTCAACGTGTCCGGGGCCCTGCTGGTCAAGCTCTTCGGCAGACCCTCCGAGGAGCGGGGCGCCTTCGAGAAGAAGGCCGGACGGGTGCGCGACATCGGGGTGACCCAGGCCATGTACGCCCGGTTCTTCATCGCCGCCCTCACCCTGACCGCGGCCCTGGCCACAGCTGTGGTCTACGGATGGGGCGGCGTCCAGGCCGTCGACGGGGCCCTCACCGTGGGCACGGTCGTCGCCCTCGCCTCCTACCTGACCCGGCTCTACGGACCGCTGACCCAGCTGTCCAACGTCCAGATCGACGTGATGACCGCCCTGGTCTCCTTCGACCGGGTCTTCGAGGTGCTCGACCTCCCACCGATGATCACCGACCGCCCCGGCGCCCGTCCGGTCCCCGCAGGGCCGACCACCGTCGAGTTCGATCACGTCGACTTCCGCTACCCGACCGCTGAGGAGGTCTCCCTGGCGTCCCTCGAGTCGGTGGCGGTGCTCGACCCGTCGGTGTCCCACCAGGTGCTCTTCGACGTGAGCTTCGTGATCGAACCGGGCCAGATGGTGGCACTGGTCGGACCCTCGGGTGCCGGCAAGACCACCATCAGCCACCTCCTCCCCCGCCTCTACGACGTGCAGTCCGGGGCGATCCGCATCAACGGGATGGACATCCGCGACGCCACGCTCGAATCGCTGGCCGCGACCGTCGGGGTGGTGACCCAGGACGCACACCTCTTCCACGAGACGATCCGGGAGAACCTCCTCTATGCGCGGCCCGCCGCGACCCCGACCGAGCTCTCGGCCGCCCTCCAGGGGGCGCAGATCGCCGCCATGGTGGCGTCCCTGCCGGACGGGATGGACACGGTCGTCGGCGACCGCGGTTACCGCCTCTCCGGTGGCGAGAAGCAGCGCCTGGCCATCGCCCGCCTCCTGCTCAAGGCACCGGAGATCGTGGTCCTCGACGAGGCCACCGCCCACCTGGACAGCGAGTCGGAGGCGGCCGTCCAGATGGCGCTGGCCACCGCGCTCGAGGGGCGGACCTCGTTGGTCATCGCCCACCGGCTCTCGACGGTGCGCGAGGCGGACCTCATCCTGGTGCTCGACCAGGGACGCATCGTCGAGCGGGGCCGGCACGACGAGCTCCTGGCCAAGGGCGGGCAGTATGCCGAGCTCTACCGGATCCAGTTCGAGGGCCAGGACCCGGACCGGGTGGCCTGAGGTGACCGCAGCGGGCGGGCGCGCGGCCGGATCGTCGTTCGAGGTCAGGCCCGTCGGGTGGGTGCACAGCACCCGGGTGGCGGCGGTCGACGACGACTGGGACGGGACAGCTGCCCGCATCGATCTCGATCCCGGCTTGCTCGACCCCTCGGCGACCGAGGGGCTCGACGGGTTCTCCCACGTCGAGGTGGTGTTCCTCTTCGATCGGGTGGACGAGGCCGACGTGTGCCGGGGCGCGCGCCACCCGCGGGGGCGGGTCGAGTGGCCACGGGTGGGCATCCTCGCCCAACGGGCCAAGGACCGGCCCAACCGGATCGGCACCACCGTCTGCCGGCTGCTGGCCGTCGGCCCGACCTCGATCGAGGTCGAAGGCCTCGATGCCATCGACGGCACCCCGGTGCTCGACGTGAAGCCGTTCTTCACCGAGTTCGGGGCGCGCGGACCGGTGCGCCAACCGACGTGGGCCAGCGAGCTCATGTCGGGCTACTGGTAGCACAGCGCGCCGCAGGGCGGCGCGCGTGGCCGCGCGTTGTCGCCCGCGGGACCGCGCCGCGGTCAGGCGGCCTCGCCCACGCAGAAGGACTCGCCCTTGTCGTGCGAATCACCGGGGTCGATGCCGTGGTCCGGTGTCCAGGATGCGATCCGGTCGTGGTGGTCGCGCACGACCCGCTCGGCGCGGGTGGGCTCTTGTGTTTCGGACGCGGCACGCTGCGCGTCATTGTGAGTGGTCATGTCGGGCTCTCTTCCAGTCAGTCGCGTGGCGGGCCCCGAACGAACAAAGGAGCCGCCTCGTGTGAAGCGACTCCCCGACGGTTCCGGACCTGTGACTGTCCGGTCAATCCGTCGAGAGCGCCTCCCGAACCGCCTTGGCACTCGAGGCCAGGGCGTCCTTGCTACACGCCGTCGATACGCCGGCGATGGATACCGCCATCGAGGAGTCGTCGGGGTCGGTCTCCGCCGGGGCGGTGCCCCCTGCCTCCACCATGGCGAGGGGGTGGCTCCGGGATGCCGGTCGAGGGTGTCCCGCTGCCTCCATGGACCCACAGCATAGCGTGCCCCCGCGGCGCGCACGCGCAACCTCGGCTGCCCGGACGCCCGCCGCCGGGCCGGTGCCCCGGCGGACGCGTCCCGTCCGGTCCGGTCAGGGGCGGAGCCGCTACACCCTGGCCAGGCGGCGCAGCTGGACGGCGAGCACCAACTCCAGGAGGGCATAGACGATGAGCCAGATGCCGATGATCACCCCGAAGGCGGTGAGGGTCAGGTGCGGCCAGACCAGGGTCACGATCCCGGCGGCGAAGGCGATCAGACCCAGGCCGATCCGGAAGAGCCGTGTCTCCGACCCGTGGTCGGTGTAGGCGGTGAAGAACTCGATGATCCCGCCGACGACCCAGAACAGACCGAGCAGGAAGGCCAGGGTGGTCACCGTCTGCTCGGTGTGGCGCAGGAACAGGATGCCGATGATCACCGACAGCAGGCCGAGGACGGCCACCATCCACCGGGTGCCGGCGGTGTCCTCGTCGTCGGCGATGGCCGTCACGATCCGGAAGAGCCCGGCCACGAAGAGCCAGATCCCGATGACGATGGCCACGAAGGTGATGGTGTCCTTGGGGCGCGTCACCACCAGGACGCCCACCACGAGGGTCACCAGGCCGAAGAAGAGGACCCAGCCCCACGACCTGCCGATGAGCCGGAGGACGTCCCGGTCCTCGGAGCTCAGGCTCTCAGCCACCGTGTCCTTCGCCATGTCGACCTCCCCGCTCGAGGCCCGGCCACCAGGGCCGGCGCCGTCATCAGCCACCATAGGACCCCGGTGACCTGCGATCGCGGAGGGTCAGCGGGTGGCGGCCTCCGCGACGAGCTGCTCGCTGACCGACCAGAGGCGGGCCGCGGCCTCGGTGTCGCGGGCGTTGGCCGAGGGAGTCTTCTGCTTGCACCGTGCGAAGTAGAGACCGGTCAGATCGGCCACCTCGGGTGAGGACGCAAGGTAGATCGAGGTGCGCGCGCCCTGCTCGGGGGTCAGGCTGAACGGCTTGATGAGCTTGATCCCCAAGGTGAAGAGCCCGTGGGTGTCGCCATCGCGCGCGTAGCCGGACGCCACTGAGCCGGGGTGGAGGGAGTTGGCGGTGACCCCGGTCCCCGCCAGGCGCTTCGCCAGCTCGGTCGTGAAGAGGATGTTGGCCAGCTTGGAGCGCCCGTAGACCTCCATCGGCCGGTAGGAGTGCTCGGCCATCAGGTCGTCGAAGCGCATCCCTCGTCGGGCGAAGGTATGGGCGGTCGATGCGACGTTGACGATGCGTGCCGGTGCCGAGGCGATCAGTCGCTCGGTCAGGAGCTCGGTGAGGAGGAACGGCCCGAGGTGGTTGATCTGGAAGGTCGCCTCGTACCCGTCGGTCGTGAGCGTCCGGTCGGACAGGATGAGGCCGGCGTTGTTGACGAGGACGTCGATCCGGTCGCAGCGGTCGAGGAGCTCCGCCGCACCGGCCCGCACGGCCGCGAGGTCGGCGAGGTCGAAGACGGCGAGCTCGACCCGGTCCGATCCGCTCGCCGACGCGATGTCGGCCACCGCCGCCTTCCCCCGGGCCTCCGACCGGGCCGTGATCAGGGTGCGGGCGCCGGCACCGGCGAGCGCCACCGCGGTGGCCTTCCCGATGCCGGAGTTGCCGCCGGTGATGATGACGGTCTTGCCGTCCATGGATGGGACGAGCGGCGCTGCTGGGCTCATTCGTTGTCCTGTCGGTCGGGCGGCGCGCCCGGCCACCGGGCGCTGGGCCGGACCTTATTGCGTCGGGGCCGCGGGTGCAGCGCCCGCCCCGGGCGCGACGGTGAAGGCGAGCGGCAGCGACGCCGGCCCCCAGATCCCGAACGTCGGGGGCTTCCACTCGACCGGACCGTCCAACCGCACCGTGGCGAGCCGTCGGGCAAGGACGAGGAGCGCCTCCTCGAGCTCGGCCCGGGCGAGCGCCGCCCCGAGGCAGCGGTGGATGCCCGACCCGAAGGTGAGCTGCTCGGTCGAGCGCTCGATCTCCAGGTCGAAGACATCCGGGCCGGAGAATTCGGCGGGGTCGCGGTTCGAGGCCGCGAGGTGGGTGACCACGATGGTCCCCTGTGGGAACAGCACGTCGCGGTACTCGATGTCGCAGCTGGCCACGCGCACCGTCGCCCGCACCGCGCCGAGGTACCGCATGGTCTCCTCGACCGCCCGGGGAGCCAGTTCCTCCGGCGCCGAGGCGAGCAGCGCCCACTGGTCGGGGTGCCGGGCGAAGAGAGCCATCGCACAACCCAGTTGGTTCCTCGTCGTGTCTGTCCCGGCCATGAGGACCGCCTCTGCCAGCATGCAGAGCTCGTCGCTCGAGAGCCGGTCGCCTCCCTCCTCGACCGCGATGAGGTCGGAGAGCAGGTCCGGGCCGGGAGCGGACCGCCGGTCCTCGATGAGCGCCGTCATGTAGGCCTCGAGCTCGCGCGACGCCCGTTCGACCGCGGACTGATCCTCCCCCAGGTTGCCGTTGAAGATCTTGAAGATGTCGGTCGCCCACCGGCTGAAGCGGCGCCAGTCCTCCTCGGGGGCGCCGAGCACCTCGCAGATGATCGGGATCGGGTACGGCTCGCAGATGTCGGCGACGAATTCGCACCGACCCGCCGCGACGCAGGGCTCGAGCAGCGCGGCGACCACCCGTCGCATGGTCGGCCGGTGCCGGTGGGCCGCGGCCGGGGTGAACGCAGGCGAGACCAGACGGCGGAGCCGGGTGTGCTCCTCGCCCTCGGTGGCGAGGATCGACCGTCGCCGGTTGGCCAGGTAGTCGTCCGGGGAGGCCCCGCTCATCTCGGGGATGAGCGCGAGCGCGTTGTGGAAGCGGCGGTCGCGCAGGATGGCCACCGCGTCGTGGTAGCGGAGCACCGCCACTCCCATGTCGCTGCGGACCACCCAGTGGTCGGCGGCGAGGGCGGCCGCCACCGCTGTCGCCTCGTCCCGGGGCAGGCCCTCGGTGTCCAGGAGCGGGAGCTCGAGGTCTCCCACCGTCGGCACTGCGCCCATCACCCACTCCTCGCGCCGGCCCGGCCGATCACCCGCCACAGTAGCGGCGGCGCGGCCTGCAGGAGTTGGACGGACCCCTCAGGCGCCGCCCTGGGGCCGCACCAGGGGACCCCCCTGGGGAGCGGTCGCCCCGGCGACGGAACCCGGAGCCGTGGGCGCTGCGCCCTCGGGACCGGCACCGGCGGCTCCGGCACCATCTCGATGCGTGCCGTGCCCGCGCGGCGACCGGTGCCCCATGATCAGGAAGATGATCGAGGAGGTGGAGACGAAGCCGACCCAGACGATCGCCTGCAGGACCGTCGGTTGGTCGGCATAGCCGAGAAGACTGTGGAAGACGTCCCCGAGGGAGCTGCTCTCACTCAGGAATCCGGAGGTGTTCCACAGCGTGTGGTCGAGGAACGGGAGCCAGCCCAGCTGCTGCATGTTCTCGACAGCGTCGGCAAGGAGCCCTGCGGCGAAGACCATCAGGACGATGCCGAGGACCCGGAAGAACAGCCCGAGGTTGAGCCGGCGGCCGAGGCGGAAGATGGCGAACGCGATGCCGAGGGCCACCGCGAGGCCGAGGATGGCGCCGAGGAGCAGGCTGCGCCCGTGCGCGTGCGTCGCGGCCTGGCCGGACGAGGCGAAGACGATGGCCAGGGTGAAGACCATCGTCTCGAGGCCTTCGCGCCCGACCGCCTGGAAGGAGAGCGCGGCCAGACCGAAGCGGGCCCGCCCGTTGAGGGCCGCCTCCGATCGGCGCTCGAGATCCGCGGAGAGGGTGCGGCTGTGGCCCTGCATCCAGAAGGTCATGTAGGTGAGGACACCGGCGGCGACCAGGTAGGTGATCGTCTCGAAGACGGTCTGCACCGTCGAGCCCTCGTACTGCTTGATCACGAGGTAGGCCGCCACCCCCCCGCCGAGGACCAGCACCAGGGCCGCGGCCACCCCGAGGAACACGTCCCGGAAGTGCTGCCGCTGCCCGATCCGGTCGAGGTAGGCGAGCAGGATGGCCACGATCATGCTGGCCTCGATCCCCTCACGGAGGAAGATCACGAAGGTTGGGATCATCGGGCCACCGATCGGCAAGGGAAGACGTCGTTCAGATATTAGGTAAGCCTAAATCTGGCCCGCATGTCAACCCTGGGCCCGGACCGGCGTTCGCCGGCCGGGGATCCCGCCCCGGTCAGCCCACCTTTCGCAACGTGTTGTGGTCGGTGTGGGCCAGCAGGTCTGGGAATTCGGTCATCCGGAGCATGGTGGACTCGGCGTAGGACCAGTTCCCGTCCCCGATGGTCACGGTGACCTCGTAGCTCACCGAGCTCGCGTTGGAGGTCAGGTACCGCCCCTCGCCGATCGGGTACTGGTCGTGGCCGAGTGCCGCGGTGAGGGTGAACTCGGTCGCGTCGGCCGGGGCGTTGCCGCCGGCCAGGACCGTGATCCCCCGTGGCACCGCGAAGGCGCGCAGGATCTCTCCGGTGGCGCCGTCCCAGAGCCAGTAGCCGACCTCGGTGTGGAAGGGGTTCTCCTCGTCGCCCCTCCACATGGCGGTCCGGTAGTCGAGCCCGTAGAGGTGCTGGTTGCCATTGTCGACCGGTCCGAAGGGCTTGAATGTCAGCTTCTCGAGGTAGGGGGTGGCCAGGACCGTGCCCTTCGCGTGCGAGAAGGCCGAGTCCAGGCCTCCCTCGCCCTCCCACTCACCAATCAACGCTTCGAGGGGACCCCATTCGTTCGGCATGCTCGTCTCCATCCTTCCGGTGATCGGCTGAGCCGAGCCTACCGGGCACGACCGGCCGACCCGCGGCTCAGAGGCTGCGCACTGTCACCGAGCCGACGACGACCACCCGGTCATCGGCGCCGACGTCGTGGATGTCCACGCGCACCGCGGTCCGACCAGCCCGTGACCCGAGCACCCGGCACCGGGCCTCGATCGGTCCGACCCGGGCCGGTCGGAGGTAGTGGAGCACGACGTCGGTCGCGGCGACCGCGCCGGCGGGTCCGACCGCGCTGGGCGCACCGGCAAGGGCCGCTCTGCACGCGGCCTCGTCTGCAAGCATGGCCACCGCACCGCCATGGAGAATCCCCCAGGGGTTCCGCAGCCGGTCGTCGAGCCCGAGCCGGGTGATCATGCCGCCCCCCGGCTCGATGCCGAAGAACTCCTCGGGGGTGGGGGCCCCTGCCTGGAGTGGCGGCATCGGCGCCACGACGGGCCGCACGAAGGAGAGGTCCATGTCCCCCGGGTCGAGGACCGCACAGGTCATGGTGGCCGCAGCCACCCTGCGGTCGTGCGCTCCCTCGTCGAGGACGTCGATCCCGGTCACGACTGCTGTGCGGCCGCGCCGCAGCAGTGCCCCCTCGAGTCGCAGCGGTCCGGCATGGGCCAGATGCGAGACGGTGGCCATGATCGAGGTGGTCACGATCCACTGCGGCAGGACCGCCATCCCGCTCATCTGCCCGCCCAGGGAGTCCACGGCGGTCAGGAGCCCCCCGGTGCGGAGCCCGCCGCCGGGACCCCGCTGGTGTTCGTCGACCGGTGCCCGGGCGCCGAAGGTCGACGGCCGTTCCTCCCCGGCCGTTGGTGGGATCACCCACCGCTCGAGCCGGAAGTAGTCACCGACAGGGTGACGGCGACCGTCCGCCCCCCGGGGGCCGCCGGCCGGCCCGGCCCTCACCGGCCCGCTCCGCCCAGCCGCCCGACGGGGACGGCCACCAGGTTGACCACCGTCGTCAGCCGGTCGTCGGCACCCGCGTCACGCAATTCGACCACCGCGCTCGCCCCGCCGGCCGAGCCCGCTTCGAGGACCCTCGCCTCGCTCACGATGGGTCCGACCCGGCCGAGGGAGAGATAGGCGATCTGGAGGTCGGTGACCACGACGGTCGACGCGCCCCCACCGAGCGCCGCACCGACCGCTTCGGCGCCGGCGGCTTCGGCGATGATGGCCATGACCCCGCCCTGGACGGCCTGGAACGAGTTGTGGAGATAGCTGCGGACCGGGACCGAGAGGCGCCCGGCGGCCGGGTCCACCACCGTGACCCCGAGGGCCTCCAACACCGGCACGTCGAGCCCGTTGCTGCTGAACTCCCACTGGGACCGGATCCGGGTCGCCTGCCGGGGAGACGCGGTCGGGTCGCCGGGCAGCACCGAGAAGGTGATGGTGGCCCAGGCCACCGGATCCGGCTCCGGCTCCCCGGGCCTGCGGCCGCCGGTCCGCTCGTCGACAGCGACCACCAGGACCTCGAGGACCATCGTGGTCCTGCCCCGGCGCAGCACCGATGCCCTGGCCTCGACCCAGGCACCGTTCACCGGCCCGACCACCTCGAGACAGAGGTCGGCGGTGGCCAACCGCTCCGGACGCAGCGCCCTGGCCGCGACCATCCCGCCCACGACGTCGACCAGGGTGGCGAGCACGCCCGCCCGTACCCCGCCGTCCGCAGAGGCCACCTGCGGCGCGGCCCGGGTCCGGACCACCCCGGTGGTCTCTGTCGTCGTCTCGCCCAGCATGCCGAGGTCGGCGAGGATGTGGCTGGACGGGGGATACCCCTCGAAGGCCACTCAGCCGTCCTGCCCGGTGAGGCAGACCCGGCACGCCCCGGAGAGCGGTGCGACGGTGTCTGCGGATCGTTCGGTCATCGCGCGCCTCGGAGTCGGGGACATGGGCCCCGCAGTGTACCGAGCCGGTCGCCGCCCGATCCTCGGGCAGGCCCCGCCGGGTGTGCTCAGGCCGCCGACTGCCGCCGGCGGCGGGACGAGCTGTTGCGCCTCCGTCCACGCGGGCGGCTCGAGGTATCGAAGGGGCGGCCGGTTGCGGCCGGGCTCTCGTGCAGCGCGCACCAGTCGGTGCTGTTGTAGCGGGAGAGCCGCACCTCGCACGACGGCTCGCTGCACACCCGGCCTGTGGCGTACACCGGTGGGGGTGTCGCGCCGTTGATCCCCTCGGCCAGCAGTGAGCCGTCCTCGACCGTCCGTCGTTCGACCATCGCACCCTTCCCCTCGTCCATAGCGTCCGTCTGTGCTGATGGGTTCTTCGGCAGTTCCGGTCCCAACCTGTACTGCGCCTGGAACCGACCCCGATTGGTATCGTCGGCGCGGTGGCCGACAATGCGGGGACCAGGGGATTCGCAGACCCGTCGCCCGGGTCTCCCTGGTGGGCGGGGGCTGTCTTCTACCAGATCTATCCACGGTCGTTCGCCGACAGCGACGGCGACGGCGTCGGCGACCTGGCCGGCATCCGCGCCCACCTCGCCGACCTGGCCTGGTTGGGGGTCGACGCACTCTGGCTGTCGCCATTCTTCCGGTCGCCGATGGCCGACTTCGGCTACGACGTGAGCGACTACTGCGACGTCGATCCCCTCTTCGGGACGCTCGCCGACTTCGACGCGCTCGTCTCCGACTCCCACGCGCTCGGGCTCCGGGTCATCATCGACTGGGTCCCCAACCACACCTCGGACCGCCATCCCTGGTTTGTCGACGCGGCCTCCGCCCGGATGAGCGCGCACCGCCACTGGTACGTGTGGCGCGACGCCCGCCCGGACGGATCGCCGCCCAACAACTGGGTGGCCGCGTTCGACCTGACCGCACCCGCGTGGAGCTATCACGAGGCAACCGGCCAGTGGTACCTCCACCTCTTCGAGGCGGCCCAGCCGGACCTCAACTGGGACGAGCCGGACGTGGTCGCGGCCATGCACGACGTCCTGCGGTTCTGGCTCGACCGTGGGGTGGACGGCTTCCGTGCCGACGTGGTCCACTGCATCGGCAAGGACCCGGCGCTGCCCGACGATCCCCCGGAGGCGGCCGGCGTCCCCCACTGCGCGCTCAACGACGTCCCGGTCACCCACGCGCGCCTGCGGGCGCTGCGCCGGGTGGTCGACGGCTACCCGGGGGACCGGATGATCGTGGGCGAGGTCTTCCTGCTGTCGACCGAGGCGGTGGCGAGCTACTACGGGAACGGGGACGAGCTCCACCTCGCATTCAACTTCCCTCCGCTGTTCGCGCCCTGGCTGGCCGACCGGTGGGCCGACTGCATCCGCCAGACCGACGAGGCGTTCGGCCCCCGTGGGGCCTGGCCGAGCTGGGTCCTCTCGAACCACGACACCGCGCGCCACCGCACCCGCCACGACCGTTCCGCCACACGGGCGGGCGAGGACCCGGCCACGACGGCCAGGCGCAGCGAGGCCCGCGCCCGGGCGGCCGCTGTGCTCCTGCTCACCCTGCGGGGGACGCCGTTCCTCTACCAGGGGGAGGAGCTCGGCCTGACCGACGCTGACGTACCCACCGGGCGCCGGGTCGACCCGGGAGGCCGCGACGGCTGCCGGGCCCCTCTTCCCTGGGACGGGGATCCCGACCACGGGTGGCCGACCGTCGGCGACGCGGTCCCCTGGTTGCCCTTCCCGCCGGAGGCGGCAACCCGGAACTGGTCCACGGAGCGTGCCGATCCCGGTTCCGTCCTCCACCTCTACCGGGCGCTCCTCGAGCTGCGTCGCCGGGTACGGGCACTCGCAACCGGATCGTTCGCACTGCTCGAGGTGCCCGACGGGGTGCTCGGCTACGAGCGCTCGCTCGACGCGGAGCGGTGCATCGTGCTGGTCAATTTCACCGACCGGCAGATCGACCTGCGTGCCGCACGGGGTCCGTGGGAGGGAGGCGCGGTGCTCCTGGCCTCGACCGGCGTGCCGGAGGAGCGCGCCTTCTCGGGGACCCTCGACGCCGATCAGGCTGTCATCGTGCGCCCGTGAGGACCTCTCAGATCCAGTTCTCCTGCCAGAAGTCGACGGCACCGAGGTCGCCGAGCGACATCGAGTGCTCGTCCTCGTGACCACTCTGTCGGATGCAGCACACCAATGTCCCGATCCAGGGCCCACTGTCGATACAGTGGACGGCACCACACCGTCGCCATTGTGGCTCGGTCGGCAGCGCGAGGTCGTCCAGATCGAATTCGTCGTCGGTCCAGTCGTGGAGTTTCCGTACGGGATACGGGTCGATCGTCACAGTTGTTCCTGCCCCTTGTTGTTGCGGATACCTCACCGGAATTGTCGGTCCTCGAACCCGGCATCTGTAGCGGCAATTGCCCCCCGCCGGCCGTGGGCGGCCCGCATCGGGACCGGTGGGGGCGGCCGGCGCCGGGCCGGTGGACCAGGCCACGCCGACCCGCGGTGCCTGTCACCACGATGTTCACAGTCCGAGCACCCCTGCTGACAGGATCGCGTCAGAGAGCCACGTCAGGGTGTACACCCCTCCTTGCAGGGGATTCGGGGATGTTCATTTTTCTTACACCCGGTCGATAGACTCATGGGATGAACGGCGATGCGGTGACCGGTATCGAGGACATCGTCAGGCGAAACGTCGCGACCCTGCGCTCGAAGGCCGGGCTCACCCAGCAGGGGCTGGCCGACGAGATGCTCCTGCGTGGCATCGCGTGGACCAGGGAAACCGTCGCCCAGGTCGAGACCACCAACCGCCGGATGGGTCTGACCGAGGCGGTCGCGGTTGCCGCGAGCCTGGACGTCCCTCTGGCCCGCCTGGCCGCGACCGGTGCCGACGCCATTGCGGTCGGGGACGCCGAGTGGACGACGGCCTACCTCGGCGCCGCCATCGCCGGCACCGCCGGTGACGTCTTCCCCCCCGGGAGCTACTCGGTCGGCTCGTCCCGACGGGTGGAGCGGTACGAGGAGCCGATGGCCCCAGAGACGCCGATCGCGCCGATCCCCCCGGACGCGGTGACCGAGCGCGGACGCGGTCCCCGAGAGCGCCGGACAGGCGACGCCGAGGAGGCGGTGTCCAGCGGACGCCGCTCGACCGACGCCCCATCGCAGGCGCCGCAGAAGACGGCCGACCGGATCGAACGCCGGCTCCGTCTGCGGGTGACCGCGGGTGACGTGGACACCGCGGCCCAGCACCTCTGGTCACGAAGCCTCGACGCCGAGCGCGAACGACGGGTGAGCGACCGGCATGCGCTGACCGGTGGGTCGTTGCAGACGATCCGCGGCCACGTCTCCCGGGACCTCGACCGCGAGCTCGCCCACGAGATGGAGCGCCAGAACGGGGACGAGGAGGAGCGGATCGAGCCGTCCGGCGTCCTCAGCGCCGACGAGGCCGCGTGGGAGGCCACCCGCCTCAACATCATCCTGGCCAACAAGGGCTACGGCGACAGCGACGTGACCCGGTGGTGGAATTTCACCCAGCACCGCGAGCTCGGTGACCAGACCATCGCCGAGGCGTGGCGGGCAGGTGAGTACTCGGCGGTGAGCCGGCTGGTGCAGTCGCTTCCCGACAAACGGAACGCCGGAAGGGACCTCCGCCTCGAGGGTTGAGGCCCGTCCCGGGGGGGACCCCGGGGTGGCGCCGGATCGGGCAGAATGCAGGAGCGAGCCCCCGGGTCGGGCGCGGGCACGGGGTGCCGGCGCGGGTCGGCGCCGGAGAGGAGCGGGTGCACCAGCGCAGGCAACGGGTGAGGAGAGCGGTCGCGGTGGGCGCGGCGCTCGCAGGGTCACTGGCCGGTGTCCACGCGGCCGGAGCGGCCGTCCCGGGCGGGACCGCTGCGCCCGAGGGAAGTGCGGTCGCCCACGGAGCCCTCGACCGGATCGTAGGCGGACAGCACGGCGCCCTGGCGGGACGGACCGACGCCCAGATCAGCGCCAACTGGTCGGGCATGATCGACGAGGGTGGGACGTTCACCGGCGTGAGTGCCGAGTGGGTCGTCCCCGCCGTCCAGCCCCGCCCGTACGCCACCGACTCGTCCACGTGGATCGGCATCGACGGTGTGACCGACTCCTCGCTCATCCAGACCGGCACCGATCAGGACGCCTCGGGCGGGGGCGCCGTGTACTCGGCCTGGATCGAGGTCGCCCCCGCTCACTCGGTCACCCAGTTCGCGGTCTCTCCCGGTGACCACATCGGCGCGTCGGTCGTCGAGGGAGCCCCCGGAAGCTGGACGGTCTCGATCGCCGACCTCACGCTCGGGAGGTCGACCTCGCAGACGTTCGCCGACGCCGTGCCCGCGAGCTCGGCGGAGTGGATCGAGGAGGCGCCGACGCTCGGGACGGCGCTGTCCCCCCTGGCCGACTACGGGTCGGTGACCTTCACCGGAATCAGCGCCGAGTCGCAGCCCTCCGGTCAGCTCGTGGAGATCCCGGTCGAGATGTCCGATCTCTCCGACGCCATCACCTCCTACCCGGGGAAGGTCGTGGGCTCGAACCTCACGGTGACCTACGGTGCACCTGCCCACGGCTACTGGCTGGTCGCTGCCGACGGCGGCATCTTCTCCTTCGGCGCGGCCGGCTTCTACGGGTCGGCGGCCGGCACGGTGCTCCGGCGTCCGGTGACCGGCATCTCGCCGACGGCCGACCGGCGCGGCTACTGGCTCGCCGCGGCCGACGGCGGCATCTTCGCCTTCGGGGATGCCGGGTACTTCGGGTCGATCCCCGGTCTCGGTATCGCTCCGACCGGGTCGACCGGCGTGGCTGAGCACCTCGTCCAGCCGATCGTGGCGATGGTCCCCTCGGTCGACGATGCCGGCTACCTGATGGTGGCGTCCGACGGCGGAGTGTTCGCCTTCGGCGACGCCCACTTCGCAGGGTCATGCCCGGGGATCGGCGGATGCAACGGACGGGTGATCGCGTTGCTACCGGACGCGAGCGGGCTCGGATACTGGCTGATCACCTCGAGCGGCGCCGTCTACACGTTCGGTGACGCCCCCTACGACGGGGGTGCGGGCGGGACGGCCTCCCCGATCACCGCCGCGGT
Source organism: uncultured Acidimicrobiaceae bacterium (assembly GCA_963753905.1). Taxonomy (GTDB): domain Bacteria; phylum Actinomycetota; class Acidimicrobiia; order Acidimicrobiales; family RAAP-2; genus Bog-756. The sequence continues at coordinate 2,459,268 of CAVWDZ010000001.1, forward strand.
GCGGACCCCGGACGGCGGGGGCTACTATCTCCTCGCCGCAGACGGCACGGTGACCCCGTTCGGGGACGCGGTCGACTTCGGTGGACCGACCACCGGTACCGAGATCCTCACCGCCCACGACGCCATCTTCGCCACCGCCACCGGGGACGGATTCTGGGTGGCCGGGGCGGACGGCGGCGTCGATGGCTACGGGTACGCCCCCTACGCCGGAAGCATGGCCGGGTCGCCGCTCAACGCACCGGTGGTCGCCGGAGCAGGATGGTAGCGACCGCCGGTCCGCCCGACCGACCCCTCGGACCACGCGAGGTCGACCCGGAGGGGTTCTTCGACGTCGTCCTCCGTCAACGGGCGACCCGGCGGTTCGCCGATCGGCCGGTCGACGAGGCGCTGATCGAACGGTGCCTCCGGGCTGCGACCCACGCGCCGAGCGCTGAGAACCTCCAGCCCTGGGTGTTCGTGGTCGTCCGCGAGCCGGGGCTCCGGGCCCGCATCGCGGAACTCACCAGCCAGGCGTGGCAGAACGGGGGGCGGCGGCACTCCGAGGAACGGCTGTCCCCGGCCCTGCTGGCCGATGTCGCATCCGGGGCCGAAGGGGGGATCGCGTCGGCCCCGGTCATCGTCGTGGTGTGCGGCGACAACGAGATCGGCCTCGAGCGGACCCTTCCGTCATCGGTGTACCCGGCGGTTCAGAACCTCCTGCTGTCGGCCAACGCGCTCGGCCTCGGGTCGGCCATGACCACCCTGGCGACCCTGTTCGTCGACGAGCTCCAAGGCCTGCTCGCGCTGCCGCCGTCGGTGCGGCCGATGGCGGTGGTGCCCATCGGCTGGCCCCTGCGACCGCCCGGACCGCCGCGGCGGTTGCCGCTCGCCGAGCGGGCGCACCGCGACCGCTATGGAACTCCTTGGTGATCGGCCACGGCCGCCTCGGAGGCTGTCGGTGTGGCTCGGTCAGGTACCCCTTCCGGTGAGCGTGACGGTGACCGGTCCGAGCCCGTCGTCGCTGTTGAAGATGTAGCGGCCCGTGAACGGACCGACCGCGGTCGGCCGGAAGGTCACCGGCTGATGGAGGTAGGTACCCGGGTTGATCTGGGTACCCTCCGGCATCGGGAGAGCGGTGGTGAACGCCCCGATGGGCGCGATTGCCCGGGTGACCACGAGGGAGACCGTGCCGCTGTTGCCCACATCGAAGGTCACGGTCACCGCGTGCCCGACCCGAACCGATCCGACGTCGACGACGGTGCTGGAGACGGCCAGACGGGCGATCCCGGTGACCGCGGTGCCCGAGACCGGGAGCCCGAGCGACCCGTGGTCGGTCGAGATGGTCATCCTCGAGGGGTACGAGCCGGCGACCGGAGGATCGAACAGGACCGAGAAGGTGACCGACTGCTGCGGCGCGAGCACGGTGCCGACCGCGGGCAGGCCGCTCACGACGTAGGGAGCACCGGGGCCCCGGTACCCGGTCAGGGTTTCGGGGTGATCCCACGAGTTGCTGATGGTCATGGTCAAGGTCTTCCCGCCCGATCCGGTCAGGACCGTGCCGAAGGCCAAGGGCTTGGCCGACACCAGGAGCCCGGGCGCCGTGCCGTAGCCCGAGAGCGAGACCGTCCGGGTGCCGGCGCTGGTCGGGATCGAGAGGGTGGCGATCACCGGTCCGGGGCGGGTCGGTGCGAAGGTGACCCGCACGGGGATGGTCGACCCCGCCGGGAGGTTGGTCCCGAGGCGGGGTTGGCGGATGCTGAACGCCGTCCCTCCGATGGGCGCGGTGCCCGAGGGGGGTATCACCGTCGGACCGGCGGTGGCCCCGGCCGGCACCGTCGTGGACGGTGACGGCGTGGTCGTCGAGGATGCCCCGCCGGCGCTGCTCCCCCCCGTTCCCTGGTAGCCGCTCGCGGTCACCGGTCCGGTCAGGGTGAGCGGTTGGGTGGTCGATGCGTCGACCGTGAGGGTCCGGCTCGAACCGACCGGCACGGACCCGAAGTCCACAGCAGCCGCCTGCACCGGCGCGGCGGAGGACGTCCCGAAGGCGAGCAGCTTGCCGCCCCGGGTGCCGACGAAGATCCTGCCGCCCCAGGCGGTCGGCGTCACGAACTTGGGTGCGACGCCGATCGGCGCCGACCACACGAGCGGCAGCACCCCCTTGGTCGGGATGGCACCGTAGGCGCGCAACTGGGCCCCGTTGCCAGAGGGTCCGCTGCTGTAGACCACCCAGACCAGCGCACTCCCGGGTGTGGACCCGTTACTGGTCACGAGGGGGGACCCGGAGGTGTACCCGAAGGACCCGGTGCTGGTACCGGCCGAGCTCAGCTGCGGCACGCCCTTGCCGTTGAGGCCGTAGGAGAGCGCGCGCAGGTAGCCGCCGCCGGCACTCTCGAGCACGTAGACCCAGCCGCCCTGGCCCCCGTAGGCGGCCGGGTGGCCCCACACCCCGTCGAAGGGCCCGAGCTGCTGGAGCGCGGCGTTCGACCCCGACGGACCCTGTTGGTACCCGCCCATGTGGTTGGCGTCCAAAAGGAAGATCTCGCCCTCCTTGCCCACCGCCACCACCAGATCCGGATGGCCGGACGTACCGAAATCGGCGCGCGGGAGCGCGATGGGTCCTCCGGAACCGAAGTCCTCGTCGTTGGCGTCGAGGGTGGCGGCGTCGCTCGGCGCGAAGAACTGTGCCGGGGTCAGCGACCCGTTGGCGTTGACCGCCAGTCTGATGACCGATTCCGAGAGGGTGGCCGGCGGGGTGCCGGACGGCGAAGGCTGGGGCGAGACGCCGTTCCCGGTGGTCAGGATGATCCGGTTCGCTCCGTCGGACACCAACCCACCGCCGCTCTGCCAGATGCCGGCCTGTGAGTTCTGGTCGGTGCCGATGCCCGATTCGTCACTCCACATGGTGGTCACCTTCTTGGTGGTGGTACTCACCCCCACCACCACACCCCGGTAGGGAGTGAAGTCGCAGTCCGAGGCGAACCCGATGTAGACGGTCCCCCCGAGCAGCAGGAGACCCGGCCGGTTCTGTGAGTAGGCCTCGTTGAACGGGACGCCGGGGGTGTTGGACGGCGTGCCGGTGATCCGCACCGGAAAGCCGGACACCTCGGTCCCGGTGGCCGCGGAGATCGCCTGCAGGTACCAGTGGGCGTTGGCCAGTCCGCCCGAGCCCGTTTCGATCCGGGTTGTGAGGTAGACCGTGCCGGTGGTCGGATCGACCACCGGGGTCGCGGTGGAGCCGAGATCCGGGGTCAGATCGGAGCAGCCGATCGTCGCGGCCGCGAACGGGCTGCCGAACGACCGCTTCCATTCGATGGCACCGGTGGTGGCATTGATCCCGTAGGCGGATGCCTTCTCGGTGGTCACGATGACCGTTCCGTTGACCACCAGGGGTTGGGCGTAGACGGACCCGTCCAGCACCGTCGAGAAGAGCTGGCCGAATTTGGACGACCGCACAGCCGTCGGGCTGAGAGCGGGCTCGTTGGGATCCCAGTTGTCGCGCAGGTTGCTGTAGCCGGCGGTGGTCACGTTGTGCGTGCCCGCCGCGAGGGCTACCGCGATCGGCGTGACGACACCGGCCACCACCACGACAGCCGCGAGCGCGGCAATCACCACACGTCGACGTCTCATGCCCTCTGTGCCCCTTCCGGACCGCCGATACCCCCCGCAGTACGAACATGGTAGAGGTCGGGTACCGCCTCCGTCCACGATTTTCCGCTTCCGTCCGCGATTTCCCTCGATGGGCGAGGCCGACCGGGTGGGCCGTCACCGCCGCTCATCGGGCCCGCCTGGCAAGTGCGGTCGGGTCGTCGACCACGATCCGACCCCGCGCGAGCGTGACGAGTCCCTCCTCCTGCGCCTGGCCGAGCACACGGTTGACCGTCTGACGGGTCGTGCCGACCATGCTGGCCAGGTCGTCCTGGGTCAACGGGATCGCCCGGGACGGACGGTCGACGTAGATGTCGGCGAGGCGCACGAGACGCCGGAGGACGCGGGTCTCGACCGGGAGGTAGAGAGCGTCCAACAGCGCCTGTCCGGTCGAACGCAGGCGCGCATCGAGCATCGCGGCGACCGCACGGGCCGCGTCGGGGTGGTTGTCCCAGAGTGACTCGAACTCGGCCCGGGTGAAGGACATCGTCTCGGTGGGTTCGAGAGCCACCACGGTGGCCGATCGTGTCGACAGGTTGCCGAGCAGCGCCTGCTCGCCGAACGCATCCCCGGCTGCCAGGACGTCCAGGGTGACCACATCGCCCATGGGGCTGGTCACCCGCACCGCCACGGTTCCGCTGTCGATGAGGTGCGCGCTCTCGCCGGGATCGCCCTCGTGGAACACGAATCCACCCCTCGGAAACCGTCGCCGCCTGCAGCGTGCCAGGAGCGACCGCTGGTCGGCCGCCGACAACGACTCCAGCACATGCCACTCCATCGCCCACCCCTCCCGAGCAGAGGCGCCCGATCCGGACGGCAGACACTATCCCAGGCCCATCGGAGCTCGTTCGATGCATCGGCCGGGCGATACGAGCTCACCGGCTGGACCTCACTCGGGAGGCCTGGACCTTCGAGGACTACCGGGAGGGCTGACCGACCGACCGGGTCGGCGAGGGTGCCGAGACGGGGCGACCCAGTCGTTCGAGTCGCTCGCGTCGTTGACGCTCCAACTCGCGCTCACGGCTGTTGGCCCGGGCGACCCCGAAGACCAGCCCACCGATCACCAGGATGCCGAACGCCAGCACCACCATCACCAGGCGTGACTTCACGATGCCTCCCCCACGCCGAGGACCCCTTGTCCGCGTACAACTAGAGCATTCCGCCTGGGGACCGATCCGCGCAAGCCGCAACGCTCGGGATCGCGAGCGCCCCCTGGTTGGCGCATCGGTCCCGGGCAGGGACCCCGGGACCAATAGCGCTCATCCGACCCGGTCAGGGATACGTCACGACGATCTTGACGTAGGGCACCAAGGCGATGGTGTCGACGCCGGTCGGCTTGACCACCCCGACGTAGCAGCGCAGAGCTGTCGGTCCCACCCTCGCTCCTCCGGGGCAGAGCTCGGCCTTGAACCTGGCCCGGAACCCGCCGAGGGAGTTGGTCGTCACGGTCACCGTGTTGTTGGTGTTGCAGGGGTTCTGCGGTGCGATCCAGTTGGTCTTCCCGCATTCGGTGAGATGGACCTTCGCCCCGTGTGCGAAGTTCTTCCCGGTCAGGACCGTGTCGGTATTGACCATGAGGTTGTTCGGATTGGCTGTGATCGACGGTGGCACCGGCGTGACCGCCGAGGCCGAGGACGCGAGCACGCCGAGCGGCAAGGCGAGCATCAACGCCGCCGAACCACCGAGCACGCACCTACGGATGAATTGAGCTTGCATGCGGTCCTCCGATCGCTCTCTTCGCCCCTCTGTCGGCCCGGCTTCGCCATCGGTAGGGTGGCAGGGCGCCACCCAATTGAACGATCGGCCAGAGCTGGGCGTTACCGCCACCCAACTGTCACCCGCTTGTCACGCGCGTTTCGCGAAGCGGTCGAGTCCGTCGATGGGTGGGCCAGGCGCTTCGAGGGGCGCGTTCCCCTCTCACGCCTCCTTGGGATCGCCGATCCCGGCGACCACGGCGTCGAGCAGCCCGGGGAATCTCGAGTCGAGCTCGGGGCGGCGGAGGGTGACCATCTTGCGCTGACCCTCGTGCCGGGTCGTGACGATGCCGGCACCGCGCAAGACCCCGAGGTGGTGGGTGGTGGTCGACTTCGCCAGTCCGGTGCCGGCCTGCTGACCCAGGTCCGCGCACGAGAGCTCCGGCGCGTTGTCGAGGGCCGCGACCATCCGCAGGCGCGACGGATCCGCGAGGGCGTGCATGACCGAGGCCAGGTCGATCTCCTCTTCCGGGAGCTCTGCTCGTTCACGCATGACGCACCTTCCTCGGATCCTGTCTCCCGATCGGGAATACCCGCTGCGATCATTCTGTTCGATAGTTCCATAACCATCGAACTATCTACCCCATTCCCCCGGTGAAAGTAGCCAGACGATGACACTGACCCAACCAGCACCCTCCACCGTGGCGGCGACCCGGTCGAAGATGTCCGACACCGGCGTCGCCGACGAGGCCCGAGCCTACGATGCCCGGCGCTGGAGGGCCCTTCCCGTCGTGCTGTCGGCAACCTTCATGTCGCTGTTCGACATCTTCGTGGTGAACGTGGCGGCGCCCAGCATCCAGGCAGACCTGCACGCCTCATCGGCCACGCTGGAGCTCATCGTGGCCGGGTACTCCTTCAGCTACGCATCCGGGCTGGTCACCGGAGCGCGGCTTGGCGACCTCGTCGGTCGCCGGCGCATGTTCATGATCGGCCTCGGGATCTTCGCCGCGGCCTCCCTTCTCTCGGGGATCGCCCCGACCAGCGCGATCCTCGTGGTGGGCCGTCTGGCGCAGGGGTTCGGGGCCGCCGCCATGGTCCCCCAGGCCCTGTCCATTCTCAACGTGAGCTTCCGCCCGGACGAGCGACCTCGGGTGTTCTCGCTCTTCGGTGTGACGGTCGGGCTGGGCACGGTTGCCGGACAGATCCTCGGGGGCGTGCTGCTGCACCTGGACCTCTTCGGGTGGGGCTGGCGCCCCATCTTCCTGGTCAACGTGCCGATCGGCATCGCCGCCATCGTCCTCTCCAAACGGCTCCTCCCCGAGTCGAAGCCAGACGTCGCGGACAGGCTCGACCCGCTGGGCGTGGTGCTGCTGACCACGGGCGTCGGGGCCATCACCGCGCCGTTGGTCCTCGGTCAGGCCGAGCACTGGCCGGCCTGGACCTGGGCGTCGTTCGTGGCCGGAGCCGTGCTCATGACGTCCTTCGTGTGGTGGGAGAGCCGCCTCGGCAGGCAGGGCGGTCACCCCCTCCTTCCCCTCACCCTATTCGAGCACCGGGCGTTCAACCTGGGGCTGCTGGTGAACCTGGGGTTCTTCTCGTTCTTCGGGAGTGTGCTGCTCACGCTCACCCTCTTCTTGCAAGAGGGCCTCCACTACCCCCCCATGCGTGCCGGCCTCACCTTCGCCCCCCTCGGGGTGGCATTTGCCCTGTCGTCGCTACGGGGACGCCGGCTTCACGCCCGGTACGGGGCCACGATCATCTCGGTCGGGGCTGCGACCGCCCTCGCCGGGGTCGTCGGGTTGGCCATCGTCGTCAGCGTGTCCGGCCTGTCCGCCACCTCCCTCGAGCTGGCGCCGGTGCTGGCGCTGATCGGTGTGGGCAATGGTCTGGTGATCCCGCTCATCGTCTCCGGAGTGCTCCTGAGCGTTCCGGCCAGCGCAACCGGCGCTGCGTCAGGGGCGCTGACCACGACGCAGCAGTTTTCGATGACGCTCGGCATCGCCGCCGTGGGCACGCTCTACTTCGCCCGTGAAGCCACCGCCGGAATCGTCGCTGCGCTGCAGGCCGGACTCGTGGCCGATATCGGACTCGTGGCGTTCGCGCTGGCGATGACGATGCTGCTCCCGCGCACTCCGAGGGCCGAGGAGGCAGAATCGCCTGCGCCTGCCAGCGAGGAGTATGACGGTCTGCTCGAGATGGAGATGGAAGTCTCGGCCTGATCCGCCTGGCTCAGCCGACAGGGGTACCGGACGGCTCAGCGCTTCTTGACCCTGGACTCGTTCAGGGTCACCGCGGCCCGGACGAGGGCCTTGAACGCCTTCTCGTTGATCTTCTCGCCCTCGTGGAAGTCGATGGCACGCCTGGTGTTCCCCTCCAGACTGGAGTTGAAGAGGCCCGAAGGATCCTCCAGAGCCGCCCCTCTGGCGAACGTCACCTTCACGATCTCCTTGTAGGTCTCGCCGGTGCAGATCATTCCGTCGTGGTACCAGACCGGAACCCCTCTCCACTTCCACTCCTCGACTACCTCGGGATCTGTTTCCGTAATGAGGGTGCGGAGCCGGCTGAGCATCTTGCCGCGCCAGTCGTCCAGCTCCTCAATTCTCGCGTCGATCAGTCGAGACGGAGATGTACTGTCCTGCGACCCGCTCCTGGGCATGCCCGTCGCTCTCCTGGTTCCGAGGTCTTCCTGAATGGGGTTCATCCCCTCCGCGTCGATCCTACGCGGAGCTGCCAGTGGATTCGACGATCCGACTGCCACCATTCAGTCGCGTTCTCCTCTACCTGTGGGGCACCTCGGGACGCTTGGGCGAGCTCTCCTGGGAAGGCATCGTGTTCTGCGTGGGAGGCGGGTAGGGGATCCCGTCGTCTTCGGTGCCGGCCAAGGCATTGATCACAGCTTGCTCGGCCACCGTCGTGTCTCCGAGCGAGGTCCGCGGTAGGGCGGGCACAGATTGATCGGGAGGATTGACGAAATCCAGCGATTGCGTCATGTCACCCGTCTGCCCACGGCGCCAGGTCGAGAGGTTTGGCACTTCGACGTCGAATCGTTCACCGATGAACCTCAGCAACGAGGTGTGGTCGTAGACGGTGCTGCACCGGTACCCGCCGCGGCTGAACGGTGAGAGAACCAGGCAGGGAACACGGAAGCCCAACCCGACCGGTCCCGCGATGCCTGCGGCAGCCGAGGGCAGCGGATTCACCGTCAGCCATTCACCGGGTGTCCCAGCTCGGGGGGTGGCCGGACGGACGTGGTCGAAGAACCCGCCGTTCTCGTCGTAGACGACAAAGAAGACCGTCTTCGCCCACACTTCAGGCTTGGACACCAACGTCTCCAATATCTGGTGAACGAGATACTCCCCGTACTCGGGCGGTGCGGCTGGATGCTCACATTCGGCCAGCGGAGGCATGATCCACGACACCGAGGGAAGCGTGCCGGCGGCAATGTCCGCGACGAACGAGGCCGGGTAGGTGGGATCCATGGCGCGGGCTGCGAGCTCGACCTCTGCAGGAGTGGAAGGATCCCAGAAGGTCTTGAAGTAGGGGAATGGGCTCAGCTCCAACAATGCCGTCGGATCGTTGTATACCTTCCAGCTGACTCCGGCGGCACTCAGACGCTCCGGCATCGTCTCCCAGGTGAAGGTCCCGTAATTGGTCTGGCGATCGCTGGTGTACGTCTCCAGGACCGGTCCGCCAGCCACTCCGGCCGGGTCGATGGTGGCGGAGATCGACATGACCCGGTTGGGGTCGGTCGGACCGAGTACGGAACAGTGATAACCGTCACAAATCGTGAACGCGTCCGCCAACGCGTAATAGAAAGGCAGGTCATCGCGGGTGAAGTAGCCCATGGTGACAACACCGTTGGCATCGCTGTCGGCGGCGAGGTGCGCCGTCACGAAGGCGTCCATGGCGCCGCCGGCCCAGCTCTGGTGCTGTGGCCCCCAATTGTGGCTGATGTCGTTCGTGGTCTGACCGTCGGTGGTGGGCGGATCGCTGATCAGCCGAAATGGCTGCAGATATCCGGAGGCATCGGGCCCGATCCCAGGTTGATAGCCGAACTGATCGAAGATCGGATAGGTGGTGCCGTCGACCACCTGCGTGATGACCTGTTTGTCCGAAAATCCCCGCACCTGGGAGAGCGTGCCGAAGTAGTGATCGAAGGAGCGGTTCTCCTGCATGAGGATCACAACGTGCTCGATGTCGCGGAGTGAGCCCGATCCGGCAGGAGCTTGTGCCGCAGCTGCATCGATGAGGTCGCCCGCCCCGGTGCTCAACGTCGCGCCCGCTATCCCTGCGGCAACGCTCGCCTGGAGAAACCGCCTGCGACTGACTCTTGCAGCCGTCAGCTTTCCCACACGGTCGTCCGCATGAACGGATTCGGACTTCCTGCTGGACATTCGAGGCCTCCGATCGAATTGCAACCCGGTTCGGGTTCCCGCTCGGTCTCCCTACCCGGGCTGACCCCGATGAACCACGAAGCCGCCTTAACAAACTCCGAACCCTGCGTGAATTCTCGGTGACGGTCCGTAACCATGACAGAGGGTGCCCGTCTCCGACTCCGAGAACAAGGTCGCCGTCGACTGCGGCGGCCGGGATCGGAGGCGTGTGGAGAGCTGCCTGTCGAGCTGCAAACGCCAGCACCATCGATCACCGCGAGGATCGCCAGCTGTGCAGGCCCGGCTCCCAGCAGACCGGGTTTCGGGCCATTGCTTGGATTGGCATCGGAGCAGTCGTGATCAGCCTCGTCTTCCTCATCTTCGGAGTCAGCGGTACCCGCACCACGTGGACCCGATGCAACACCGGCGGGTTGCCTCTGGTGACGAGGGGGACGTGCACCGGCCTCTGGAGCAGCTCTGGAACTCCTCCCTCGGTGATGCGCTCGGCCGATGAGGTGACCCCATCGGCACCTGATGGGAGTCCTCCACGGCGAGGATCATCGTTCGTCCCAGAAATTCGCCAGGAACCACTGGGCGCGCCGATCCCCTCGGCGGAAAGAGGATGGGCGCAAAACGTCAGTTTCGGAGCTTCGAGGTGGCGGAACCCCTGCTCAACGACCTGACGCCCTACACACTACCCACCGCTACCCGAGCCAAACCTCCGATTTTGTCGCCCTCCCCCCTCTGTTTCCGGTAGGGACCCCGCCCAGCCCGGTGTAAATGCTGATCGAAAAGGGGAGCACCTGAGACTCACAACGCGCTGATCGAAAAGGGGAGCACCTGACCATCCCCGTGCTCGATCGATCCCATTCACAGGCTTCTGGCCTGGGGGTCGAGCGAGTGGACGGGAGAAGGGTGCACACCGACATGGAGATGTGGACGGAGATCCGGCGCAAGGTGTTCGTGGAGAACGCCTCGAAGCGCTCGATCAGACGGGACTACCGGGTCAGCGCTCGGACTCTGGAGAAGATCCTGGTCAGCGCCGAAGGCCGCCGAGCAGCATGGCAAACACCATCGCCTTGTCCCGACGGGTGCGGAGTGCCCCGACCAAGACATCGACCTCTGCCGGCGAGAGGATCTTCGGCAATGTCCGGGGAATCCGAACCAGCGGCACGGTCCGGACCCGGCCACCCCTCCGGCGGGTCGAGAGACCCCGCGGAACCGGGTTCGTCTCGACAGCGGTGTCACCGCGGGCGACCAAGTACGCAAAGAAACCCGAGACGGAGGACAACCGCCGGGCGATCGTGCGCGCCGAGAGTCCCGATTCACCATCAGACATCCGGACCACCGTCCGGTCGCCGCGCTGATCGGCCAGGAACTCGAAGACATCGGCTGCCACGACCCCCTCCGGTCGCTTCCGAACCACGGAAAAGAAGGTCTTCAGATCGAACGCGACGGACCGCAGAGTGTTCGGTCTCGCCCGTCCGGCCACGAACTCCAAGTAGGAGTCGACCAGCGGATCACCCAGTGAAAAACGGGTCTCTCCGGTCGAGCAACGGGATCGGTTCATGCACGGGAAGTTGTTCATCCGAGCATGCTCCCAGCGCAGGACAGAAAGCACTGAGATACCAGATGGATCATACGTGTATTAGGTGTTAGGGGCGACCCGAACGGGACCCCAACGGTCCCAGTCGCTCTCAGTCACAGGCCGCTGCTCCTTGACGGCGCCCCCACACTGAAGGGTGGTCGTAACGCTGTCTGCAAGTCCGCTGGTCATTCCCGAGGATCGGTGCTAGGACGGCATCGGAGACGGTGCTGGCGATGCATCCAGTATCCGAGAGCGGAGGGTACTGATCTCATGGAGCGTCGATTCCGTCCAGTTATTCGTGCGACCCTCGCGGGGGTCATGCTGATCGGAGGGTTGATCACGGTGTCCGTGGCTGCCCTCAGCACGGTCGGCGCCACGGTGGCCTCGGCCGCACCGACGGCACCCACCAGCCCATTGACTGCCTCACCGGCCGCGTCGGGCCTCGCATCGGTGAGCGCCGGGACCTTCTTCGCCTGCGGGATCGAGACCGACGGCACCGTGGCCTGTTGGGGCACCGACGGCCAAGGCCAGACCAACTCGCCCGGTGGCACCTTCACCCAGGTGAGCGCCGGGAACGCCTCCGCCTGCGGGGTCAAGACCGACGGCACCGTTGCCTGCTGGGGCACCGACGGCCAGGGCCAGACCAACTCGCCCGGTGGCACCTTCACCCAGGTGAGCGCCGGGTCCGACTCCGCGTGCGGGCTGCAGACGAACGGCACCCTGGCCTGCTGGGGCGACAACCTCTTTGGCGAGTCCAACCCGCCCTCGGGAACCTTCTCCCAGGTGAGCGTCGGGTCCAACTTCGCCTGCGGGGTCGCAACCGACGGCACCGTTGCCTGCTGGGGCGACAACACCAGTGGCGAGTCCAGCCCGCCCGCTGGCACCTTTACCCAGGTGAGCGCCGGGGCCGACAACTTCGCCTGCGGGGTGCAGACCGACGGCACCGTGGCCTGCTGGGGCGACAACACCTACGGCCAGTCCAGCGCGCCCACCGGCACCTTTACCCGGGTGAGCGCCGGGGCTATCTTCGCCTGCGGGGTGCAGACCGACGGCACCGTTGCCTGCTGGGGCGACAACACCTACGGCGAATCCAGTCGGCCCACCGGCACCTTTACCCAGGTGAGCGCAGGGAACGACTCCGCGTGCGGGCTCGGAACCGACGGCACCCTGTCCTGCTGGGGTGACAACACCTTCGGCGAGTCCAGCCCACCCTCGGCTGACTTCGGCCATCCCCAGGTGAGCGCCGGGGCTGACTACGACTGCGGGATCAAGACCGACGGCACCGTGGCCTGCTGGGGCGACAACTCCTACGCCTCCGACGGCGGCCCGTTCAGCCCGCCGTCGGGGACCTTCACCCAGGTGAGCGCAGGCTACGACCACGCGTGCGGGGTCGAGACCAGCGGCACCGTGGCGTGCTGGGGGTACAACTCCTCCGGCCAGTCCAGCCCGCCGTCGGGCACCTTCACCCAGGTGAGCGCCGGGTTTGAGTCCACCTGCGGGATCGAGACCGGCGGCACCCTGTCCTGCTGGGGCGACAACACATCGGGCGAATCCAGCCCGCCCGTTGGAACCTTCACCCAGGTGAGCGCCGGGAGCGGGTTCTACTGCGGGGTCGAGAGCGGCGGCGCCCTGTCCTGCTGGGGCGACAACACCTACGGCGAGTCCAGCCCGCCCACTGGCACCTTCACCCAGGTGAGCGCCGGGCCCTTCTCCGCCTGCGGGGTCGCAACCAGCGGCACCGTGTCCTGCTGGGGCGACAACACCTACGGGCAGTCCAGCCCGCCCACTGGCACCTTCACCCAGGTGGCCACCGGGTATAGCTTCGCTTGCGGGATCAGGACCGACGGCACTCTGGCCTGCTGGGGCGTCAACCTTCCTTGGGGCCAGTCCACCCCGCCCAGTGGCACCTTCACCCAGGTGAGTGCGAGCGGGGGAAATGCCTTCGCCTGCGCGGTCGAGACCGACGGCACTGTGGCCTGCTGGGGCGACAACTTCGACGGCGAGACAAACCCGCCGATCTCACTCAGCGTCGCCAAGTCGGCAAGCATTGCCTCCTACTCCGGACCCGGGGTGCCGATCACCTACAGCTACACGGTGACCAACACCGGGTTCGTGACTCTCGGCTCCATCGGGGTGACCGACCCGCAGCCGGGCCTCTCTTCTGTCTCTTGCCCGCAGCCCTCGCTCGCGCCGGGGTCCTCAGAGGTCTGCAAGGCGACCTATACGACCAGGGTCGCCGACGTGACTGCCGGGAATATCACCAACACCGGGACGGCCTCAGGCACGGCGCCTGACGCAACCGTGGTCACCGCGACCTCGAACACCCTGGTCGTCCCCTTTGTGGCACCGAGTTGCTATGTCGAGCCCTGGCCGAGTGCGGTCCACGGCTATCCGGCACTCCCGACCATGGGCACTCCACCCCCGGGGTTCTTGATCGGTGTGCACGACGGCTTCTGGCGGCTCTACGCGCACAACCTGACCGGGTACGACCAGTTCACTGGAACGATCACCACGGTCGGCACCTTCTCCAACGTCCAGCTCATCTCGGGTGAGTCCGGCGACTCCGTGACCACGCCCAACGTCCACACCATCAACTTCAGCTTCCATCTCGGCGCTCGTTCCGTGAACGGGGTGAGCTTCTTCGCCCACTGTGGGGACAAGATCACCTTCAGGGACCTGAAAGAGGACGGGACACTCGTGCCAGCGAGCGAGATTCTCCTCGGCAACCCGACAACGGCCGCCACGTCCAACCCGGTGGTCTTCACCAAGTCCTACTAGAGACCGACCGAGCCTCACTGAGCGACGACCCCCGGTTCCGGCCGGGAGTCGTTCGCGAGCGAGAGAGGTATGGCAGAAGTGCCGTTGGGGGTCACTCCTCAAGCCCCCCTCCTCGCCGCCGCTGTCCCGCTCCGTTCGGGTGCGGTCCCGCGTCGCCTTCGTCGTCGCCCGCGTGCCTGTCTCCCTCTCTCCCCTCGCGACATCACACGGGAGAGGTGATAGGGCGGTCCGAAACGTCCTGCCTCCGCCTACGTCGCTACCATCCGAAGATGCCCATCCGACAGCGAGGTAGCAACGGCCGCGCCGTGCGCTCCGCTATGACCGTTGAGTAGGACAGGAGAGCGTGGGAAGTGCAGTCAATGTCGCTCACCTACGCTCAGATCACCACCGAACTCAGCATCGACGAATCGACAGCTTGCGAGTCGGCAACGCGTGGCGCGGCGCTGATACCCACTGAGGGCATGATCGACGTCAAGAAATGCGAGGTCGCCCAGACGTTCAGGAGGTGCTGCACAGAGTCCCTGGTGTCAGGCGTGATCGGGTTTTCGGACACTACGGGGCACTGGCCGAAGGGGCCGCTGGACTGGCATGAGCTGAGACCGTCACCTCTCCCGGATCGGGCCTGCTTGACCGGCCCTAGGCCGAGCCCTAGGCCGCAATACCCACAATCGGGCTATTAAGAGTGAGCCCACCGGTCGATCCGTAGAAACCGGCGTCGCCGAAGGCGAACACGCCACCATCGGAGGCAACTAGCCAGTAACCCTGGCCGCTCGGAGTAGCTGCCATACCCACAACCGCCTTGTTCAGGACGAGCGAACCGGTAGAACCGAAGAATCCGGCGACGCCGAAGGCATACACGCCACCATCACCCCCAGCTAGCCAATAGCCCAGGCCGCTGGGGGGATAGGCCGCCATGCCCACCATCGGCCTATTGAGCGGCACCGCCCCCATCGAGCCGTAGAATCCGGCGTCGCCGAAGGCGAACACGCCACCATCGGAGGCAACTAGCCAGTAACCCTGGCCGCTCGGAGTAGCTGCCATACCCACGATCGGCTTGTTGAGGGAAATGTTGCCGGTCGAACCGAAGAAGCCAGCGTCGCCGAAGGCGAAGACGCCACCATCGGAGGCAACTAGCCAGTAGCCGGCCCCGTCAGGAGTAGATGCCATACCCACGATCGGCTTGTTGAGGGAAATGTTGCCGGTCGAACCGAAGAATCCAGCATCATTAAAAGCGAAGACACCACCGTCGGAGCCTGCCATCCAATATCCACCGCCATCGGGTGTGACCGCCATACCCACAATCGGCCGATTGATATGAATAGTGGCAGCCGATCCATAGTAGGTAGCGCCGCCAAAGGCAAACACACCACCGTCGGCGGCGAACAATCGGTAGCCTGGTCGATGAATGGCCGCACTCTCTATAAGGGTCTGGCTTGTACTTGCAACCGTCTTCCCATACCCGACCGCGAAACACGATTCGCCGCCCACACACGAAACCCCAAGTAGGACCGCATTGTCACTCCCAACCGGAACGACCGGAGGATTGGGTGTGGATTGGATCGCCCACCTCAGGCCATTCCAGGCGGCAATTTCGGTTGTGGAAGGAGGAACCCCCGACCCTGCTGCTCCGACGGCGACACATGACGTAGTACCAACGCATGAAACACTCGACAAGCTGTCTCCGTTAGGATCACTTGATACGGGTGAAGGCACAATCAACCAGCTTGCGCCATCCCATTGCTCAATCAACGCCGTATAGTGTGCGTTCGAAGCATCATTGGAATCCCCAACCGTAACGCAGAACCATGGACTGGGGCAGGAGACGCTCCACAGATACGAGTATACAGCCCCAGGGCGATTCGGGCTGGAGACAATAGACCAAGCGGAGCCATTCCATCGTTCAATCAAAGTCTGCGATGCATTGACATCATTGACTTGATACATACTGCCCACTGCAACGCACCAATACGGATAGTTGGGCAGCGAGGGGTCAGGGCTTGGTGCCGATGCACTCTTGCAGGTGACGGAAGACAATCCCAGATGCGTACCGAATACGCTCGGAGTACTAATGGTCGACCATGTGATTCCGTTCCACTCCAACGCAACGGGACCTGAGGTACTCTCGCCGACCGCCATGCAGAACTTCACTCTGGGGCAGCTCACTCCACTGAGACCCGTCCCGACCGCTGATGTTGCGGACCAGGACCAGGTCGATCCGTTCCAGACTTCAATCACTGATTGGATGCCTAGGGGACCCCCGATGGGTTCGGTTCCTCCGACGGCCACGCAGAACGTAGTAACGACGCAGGAAACAGCCGCTAAGTAAGTTTGATTCGTCGTAGGGATATTTCCGCCGGGGACAACGGACCACGTCGATCCATTCCATCGCTCGATCAACGCCGGCTGCCCTCCTCCCCCATTCTGCAGCTGAGGACCAACGGCCATGCAGAACGATTCCGATACACATGAGTCCGCATCCAGGGCGTCATAGCTTGAAGAGTCAGGCGAGGGGACGATGGACCAGGGTCCGGGCACTACGGTTCGAGGTCGGGATACCGTTAGTGGCGACCCTGCCCGACCGCTACCTCCCAAGCTTTCGGGTGAAGCTCCAGCTGGTCTCGTTATGACTACGAACAAGCCGGCTGCAACCACCGAAACACATGCTGCTATTCGAGTAACCCGGCACATCTTGCCCGCCACTCCAAATGTGGTGCTCTGAGAAAATGACATCCGAACCCGCCGCCTTTCTATGGATCTTGTCGATCTTCCAGTCCTTCGGCGAAGGCTGGTCATCGTCTCGATCCGTTGGGTCATTGCAATCTCCGCCTCTTAATCGATTGCCCGCCTTGGCGAACCGTAATGAGGGATCGGCTGGTCGTCAACAGGCTTTGTGACGGTTCCCCTGTGAGACCTCGCATGCCGTGGGTCCCGAGGGGTCTGTTCCCGTTCCTGGGCCGTTCCGCGATCGCCCGGCCTTGACGCCTGCCTCACCGATCTGCGACTGGATCTCCAAACGTTGTGCGTATGAGGCCAGGCAATGCCAAACCGTACGGATTTTCATCGGAACTACCCGGCTCCGTGTAGAGGCGACTGAGCTGAAAAAAAAAAGAACGGACACCGGGCCGTCAACGAAGCGTGACAAGGAGTCAGGCCTGGGGGTAGTTTTTTGCACTCCCGTAGGCTATGACCTGCCCATTTGCCTCGAGTACCCAGTAGCCGGTGCCACTCGGATCGGCGCTCACTGCCACTACCGGGGATGACGACGGGGCCGGGCTCCCGTAAAAACCGGCATCGCCGAAGGCAAAGACTCCGCCACCGGCACCCAGCAGCCAATAGCCCTTGCCGTCCGGCGTCGAGGCCATGCTCACGATCGGAGTGCTGATTGCACGATATGAGGTGGCATCGCCGAAGGGGAAGACCGCACCATTCGCGTCCACAAGCCAGTAGCCCTTGCCATCGGGGGTGGGTGCCATGCCGACAATCGCGACCCCAGCTGTTGTGCCAAAGGCGCTGCCATAGGAGACGGCGTCGCCGAAAGTGAGTACCGTTCCGGAGCTCAGGGCGACCCAATAGCCACGTCCGTCGGGAGTGGCGCTGATTGTCACAGCATCACACGCCGAGCCCACCGAACCGGCGGAGCCATCGGAAGTCGCACCAACGCCTACGACACTGCCGTCACTTGCGAGGAGGACATACCCGGACGACCCTGGAACAGCCGCAACGGATGAGATCGGAGCTGAAGGGACAGATGCAGGTGCGTGCTGAGCCGCGTCTCCGTATGCGGTGACATCACCGATCGAGTCGAGAACCCAATAGCCTCCGCCGTCACTCGTCACCGCCAGCCCCACCGCTCGACTCGTACCCAGAGGGCAGGACGGAGCTGCGTCATTGGTTGAACCTGGCTTCGTTGTCGTAGTCGAGCTCCGCAACGGAACAGTCGTCGACGTTCCTCCATGCGCTGGGACAGTCGTAGAGGTCGAGCCGTGTAGCGGAACGCCCGTCACAACGGTGCCCCTCCCGTCATTCGGAGTTGTGGAAGTAGAGGTGTGGGTATCCTGTATCTGGTTCGATCGCGATTGTGACGTGGACGTACTGGTGAACGGCTCCTGATGGGTGTGGTGGGATACTGCTCGTTGCGCGTGCTCCGTTGATGCCGGTGCACTTAGGGCCACGCCGACCGCCACCACCGCCACAACCACAACTGCGATTGCCGCGGCGGGCACCGACAGGAGTCCGACGCTTGCTACATCCTTTGGGAACCCGGTTCGGCCCGACAGCTTGGGCATCTGCGCAGGCGCTCCCGGTGCGGGACCACCTTGAGAGCCGGTTCCGCCGTTGACAGAACCATGACCGGAAGGAGGCCCGGTCCGAACAACTCGATCCCGGAGGAGGATCGGCGCCGGCACCGAGGGCACAGCGGCGAGCAGGGCAAGCGGGCTCGCCAACCGCCGGCGATTCTCTTCGCAGATGTCGCATCCTTCGATGTGCCGGGCAACTCGCTTCCGAACCAGCACGGTGAACTCTGTACCGGAACCATCGAGGATCGTCTCGAGTTCCGGACAGTCCGTGCGGGCAAGGCGAACCACCAGCAGAGCGCCCATCGCCCGCTCGAACTGCGCCTTGAGGCGATTGACCATCACATAGACGTTGGACGGCTTCACTCCGACGGCATCGGCGAACTCCTGTCCGTTGAGGCCTTGGCGGACGTGAAGGTCGAGCAACGCCTGGTCCTTTGGTGCCAGACCCTTTGCCGCACTCCACACCAAGTCCTGCAGGGATTGAACGTCCGTTCCTTCATCGCTCGATGCCTGCGGTACCGACTCAGTTGCTTCCTGGTCGACGACCTCTCTCGACCGCCGCCGAATGCGACGCAAACAGTCGTGCCTGGCAACTGCGTACAGCCATGCTCTCATCTTGCTCGGCTCCCTCAGCGACCCCATCTTCTCTGCCGCAATGAGAAAACATTGCTGTACAGCATCAGCTGCTTCTTCCCGATCACGCAGCATGGAATTGCAGAAGTCGAACAGGCGGTCCGCATAACGGTCATAGACCGCACCGAGCGCGGCACGATCTCCGTTAGCAACCCTGACGGCTAGCTCACTGTCTTCCGCCAATTCCATGCCAACTCCTGTGGAGCTGGAGCCCCACCGTTGTTTTTTGGCTGTTACGTTTGCGATCGCTCAATTGACAGGATAGTTCCGGTCGCACTTGTGAGCGTCTCGTCGCTACCGAAGCCGGAGCCTTCCAGGCCGACCTGAGGACGCAGTGCGTTGGGTGGCACTGGCTAGTCAGGTTCAGGAACGCCTGTTGGAGGCCGACCCATGTGGCCGGCCTCCAACAGTTCTGATCATTGGCAGGCGCTAGCCCCATTCATCGGTGGGGAGCACCGGGCACTCTGTGATGCTTGTCAGGCGTCGACAACTTTGTCGGAGTACCGCAGACGTCGTCGGGCCCGGGATCGGTGTTGGGATGAGAATTTCTGGCCGCCTCCGGCGCCAGCGCCCCTGGCCCGTTAGCCCGCGCTGTGTCATCAGGCCCGGGATCAGTATTGGGATGTGCGCCCTGCCGCACAAACCAGGAGGCGATCGCCCCGACGGCACGGCCGAGCGTCCACGAGAGGTCGTCGGGACCCGGGTCGGTGATCTTCTTCCTGGTCAATGTTAGTGCAGACTTGTTTACGGCATTGGGCCCTGTAGCTTGCACCGTATCGTCGGGACCGGGCTCGTTAAAGTGATTGCCACAAGCCTCGACTGCCGGCGGGACCTCATTGCATGCTTCAACAGCCATTCCGGCCGAAGCGATACAGACTGCAGTTACCCAAGCTGCCGTTGCGCATTCCCCGATAGTCGCCCCTGTCTCAACGGCGTCACCCACGTCAACGAGCGGCGCCGTACCTGCGTCCAAAGGATCCGAAGCAGGCGTTCCCCCCTCAAGATTCGGAGCGGGCGTGGGCGTTCCTCCGTCCGACACAGGAGGAGTCACGCCTCCGGTCGGATCTTCGTCAGAGGCAAGACTTCCGGCCGAAGGCACAAGCCCGATCGAACACCCGGACCCGCCAGAGCCAGCGGAACCAGCAGCACCGAGGTGTTGACTGGACTGGCTTCCGGCACCCAGGCTAGGGCCGCTGGGGAAGGAGCCGGCACCAGCGGCACCGAGGTTCAGGCTGAACTGGCTTCCGGCACCCAGGCTAGGGCCGCTGGGGAAGGAGCCGGCACCAGCGGCACCGAGGTTCTGGCTGAACTGGCTTCCGGCACCCAGGCTAGGGCCGCCGAAGGAGTCGGCACCGAGGTTCTGCTCGCTTGCTGGAGGCGCAGGGACGGCGCTTGAGATCGTCGGCTCCTCTTGCTTGGCCGGTTGAACCGTGTTTGACACCGAAGCGACCTCAGGGGGTGAGGCCAAGGGGTGCAGCTCCGATGCGCCAGCCTGGGCGAATCCCGACAGAGATGTCACCGTGATAACGACCCCGAGTGCAACCACTCTTGCCAGGTTCCTGTGAAGGTTGATACTCATTTTCCCGCTCCTTTCTAGGGTTTCCAGGATTAGGAGCGGCTGGAGCGGCAGATCTTGCAACTTTTTGGGAAATCTTCGATAACGGCCAGATCTGAAGTCGATGGTCACTAGGCCATCGGCTCTAACCGTCTTCGGTGAGATGGACCAGGGCCACCCAATGTCTCGGATGCGGCACCCTCTCTCCTGA
Organism: uncultured Acidimicrobiaceae bacterium; assembly: GCA_963753905.1. Classification (GTDB taxonomy): domain Bacteria; phylum Actinomycetota; class Acidimicrobiia; order Acidimicrobiales; family RAAP-2; genus Bog-756. Next base: position 2,480,022 of record CAVWDZ010000001.1, read on the forward strand.
CCGCACCTTGCCCGCAGCTGTCGCCGACATCCCGGTCGCCCTAGCGATCGTCGTGACACTGAGCGTTACCAATCCAGGCAGCACGTTCTCACGGAACCACTCGGCATCGAAGACCTCCCCCTTGTGCGCTGCCACCCACTCCCGCTGCAGTTCCCGTTGAGCAGCATTCGCCGTCTGACGACGGGACCGGGCATCCCCCGTATGGGTGGGAGGAGTTCCCCCACCGGCCACGACCTTCCGGGTGGCAACCTGCGAGGCGGAGGCCATCTCGACCCCGACCTCCTTCCTCCGTTCCGCCAGGCATCCAGGGCAGTAGGTCCCCCTCCTCCGGGGACGGTCCGGTTCGGGGGTGAGCCCCAACCCGCACCCCTTGCAGACGGGCAGAGGAAGGGTGGCCTCGACCTGCGCACGTGGCTTCTGCCTGGGCTTTCTCCGTGGGGGCATGCCGGCATGGGCAGGTCCTATCGAGGCAGTTCCTTCACCTGCACCTATCCCCACCCTTCTGCGTGCAGCCGCCTTGTGTTTCTCACCTGTCAGGACGGAGGGAGTAGCCACGTCATAGGGGCTGGCATCGGCCAGGAGCTGGACGACGTGCTCGACCACTGGGGCAAGGGCTGTGGAGAACCCCGGCATCGCCTCGGCCAGCCGGTGGGAAAGTGGTGGAAGAACCCGCACCACTCCTCGGGCATCCTCGTGGAAATCCCGCCACCGGAGAGGATGGGTCCGGAGCAGCCGCAGGACATGTCGGTCAGCCACCGGGCGGGCTGCCTCGATGAGGTCGAGGACGAAGCTGGCCCGGCCCTTCATGTCGGCATGCAGCACCCCGATGCCCGGGTCGAGCCCCACGGCGAGGGTGGCCAGGTGACCCTCTGCCTCCACCAGCCGGTAGCAGTAGTTAAGGAGCGCGTTGATCGGATCCGTAGCGTTCCGGGCAGTCCCGGATGTCACTGCAGAGCGTCGCCCCTCGAACTGGAGCCAGTTGGCTGGTACCCGCTTGGCGTCCGCCTTCACGAAGGCAGCCTCGACCTGGTCCCAGGCCGACCAGTAGAGGTTGGCGGCCGAGGCTTCCAGCTGGCGGACCTCTTCTAGAGTGGACGATTGGTCCACCCCACGGGAGATCCGGACGATGGTCTCGGCCACCTCTGGTGATGCCAGCTCATGTTCAGCCACGGAGGCCTGGCCGGCCAACTTCAGTGTGATTAGGTACTTGGCGATCCCCAGGCCGGTCGAAGTCCCGAGCGCCAGCGCCTGGGCGCGTCGGAGCCTGGCATCGTCGTTGGCCACCCGGGTCGAGGCCGATGTGACCTCACCAGTCTTTGGATCGAGCATCAAGAGACCGATCCCGAGCTGGTCGAGCCACCGGTAGGCCTCGACGGTGATGTGGCCCGTCGTGGCCGTGATCACCAATCGGGCGAGGCCGTGGGTGGCCCGGTTGTAGGTGCGGACCCGGCGTTGTCGGCCGATGCCGTCGCTGACCATCAGGCGGCCGGATCGGGTCGTGACACTGATCCCGTGGCCGTCGACGACGCACACGGCGGGGTTCTCTGCGTCCCGACCGAAGATGAGCGACGTGGCTGATGGGTCCGAGTCGAGGATCTCGTCAGTAGCTGTCAGTTTCTCTACCTGAGTCATCTACCCCGCCCTTCCCGGCCGGCCTGGTGGCAGGAACTTGCGCCTGCGAGCCCCGCTCACCCAGCCGGCTGCGGTGCTCCGACTCACATGGTGAGCCTCACCGATGGCGGCGGTCGGATTGGTGACGCCCCCCTGGCGAAGCGTGGCGTACTCCTGTGCGATCTCGGAATAGAAGGATTCGGGATGTCCCCGTCTTCCCGGTCGGGACTCCGATGAACCCCGGGGAAGCCTCCTACCATGGCGTGCCGCTTCGACCGCCCGCTCCAGGTTCTTTGCTTCGGGGTTGTCGAAGAACCTCCGCGTTTCGAGGCTCGGGTCGGAATGAAGCACCCAGGCGGAATCGGCGATCGCCAACATGCGTGACCAGGGGAACCGAGCAAGGGCGGTCGGCGTGAGTCCATCTGGAAGCGACAGGCGGACCGAGCTCGGACGCCGATCGGCGTCCGAGGAGAACCACACCTCCAGCTCACCGCGTTTGCCGTCGGGTCTCCCGAGGGACCATCGGACGAGGATGCTTCCGTCGCTGCCACGACCGGTCCAGAAGTTGCCTACCCCTTGCCAGGTCGTCGGTACCACCCCATCGAGGGGCAGCACGGGGTTGTCCTCCATGCACCGATCCTACATCACTTAGGCAACGGTTGAGCATAAGTGTCTTGATTTAGGCGGTCTCCGTCAGCGAAAACTATTAAATAATTAGATGTTTCTGTAAATCCGTTGTGATTATGCTGCACCCTCATGGACCAACTGACCGCACTGATGATCGCCCGACGACTCTCCGAAGAGGGCACCGGCCGCCTGATCCGGGAGCGAGCCAGGCTCAGCATTGGCGAGCTCGCCCTCGTCGTCGGGGTTGACGCCTCGACCCTCTCCCGATGGGAACGAGGGAGGACGAGGCCAGGAGGCGAAGCGGCAGTGCGTTGGGTCGAGTCGTGTCTGTGCATTGAACGGATGCTGCCAATGACCCAAGCACGGCGCATGACGCTCATTCCCGCTCTCTTTTCGATCGCCACAGGGGATCCGCATTCGATCGGCGGGGAGGTGAAGTGATGCCTCTCATTCGACTTCAAGACCTCCATCTCGACCGGGGCACTTGGATCCGAGACGCCGTCGACCACGACCGGGTCGAGATGTTCTCTCTCCAGATGCAAGAGGGGGAGGTCTTCCCGTCCATCGAGGTCGTACCTACGACCAATGGCCCATACCTGGTCGGCGACGGAGTGCATCGGGTCCTCGCCGCCAGGCGCTTAGGGCACACCGAGATCGAGGCCGTCATCGTCATCCCGAAACCCAACGAGACCGATGCCCAGTGCGCCTACAGAACGGCGCTGGAGACCGCCTCCCGAAGTGCACTCCCACTGACGGGGGCCGAACGCCGTCGTGCCGCCATCCACTTGCTCCAGACCCAGGTGGAGCTCAGTCGGCGGCAGATCGCCCAGCTGGTCGGTGTCGCCCACAGTTCGGTGAATCGGTGGGCGGTCGAGGTGGACCAATCGTCCACCCCTGACGCCGACTCCGATTTGCAGGCAGCAGTCGGTCCTACCGCGGACAAAGTGGCAAGACGGCTGGTCAGCGTGCTCGACCGACTGAGTGAGTCCCGCGGCTTCTTGGACTTGATCGCAAGCAAGCGGATGGGTCGACACCTGGCCGACGCCTTCGCTGACCGCTTCGGGGAGTCCGCGCTCGGTGAGGCACGCCGATTCCGTACCTGGCTCGACGGTGCCGTAGCCAGCCTGGAGGAGGACTGAAGACATGGCAAGACCCAAGAAGGGGCCTGCCAAGGTGATCGAATCGCAGTCCATCAGCGGGCGGGCCGACTACGAGCACCTGACCCCCCGGGAACAGGAGGCCTTTCACCGGGCCTATGAGGCGGTTGCACTCATGCGCACCAAGAGCCTCTCCCTCCACGCTGCCGCCAACTTGGTGGGCACCACGCCGGTCACGGTCCTTCGCTATGCACCGGAGGCGATCGTCAAGGAAGGAAACCGGTACCAGGCCACTCGTTCCGATCGCAGCTACCTGCGCATGTCGGTGCTCTCGACCGAGGGACTGCGTGACATCGATACCCGGGGATCCCGGGTCCGCTCGCTCGTGGGTCGCCACTGGAGTGCCATCGGACGCTTCGGTGCCACCGGGGACGTGGCAGTCCTCCGACCGTTCGTCGGCAAGCGAGCGGGTGGGGTCGAGCTGGCCTCCGATCCGGACCTGATCGAGGAGTACCTGCGACAAGGGGAGCTGGACATCGATGACATCTACGTCTGAATCACGAAGGGAATGAGAACCGAATGAAACCCGAACCCGATCCGATAGCGACCGATGCCCGGAGGGTTAGGCGGACTCGCCGCCTTCCGCCCGATGCCGCATGTGCTCTCTGCGGGCAGTGCCAACCCGAGACCCTCGCCTGGAGGAAGGTCCATCGCTCACTGCTCGAGGGCCATCACGCTGCCGTCGAATCGAACGACGAGCTCCTCATCGTGGTCCTCTGCCTCAACTGCCACGTCAAAGCGACCGCCCTCCAACAGGACATCGGCGTGCTCGAACCCGAACCTCGGAACACCTCCCTGGAGCGGATGGCCCGAGCCCTCCAGTCCCTAGCGACCTTCTTCGAGCTGCTGGCCCAATCGCTCTACCGCTGGGCCGCCGATCTGACCGCAGCAGTCGCCGGGCTCGACCGAGAGTTTCCCAAGTGGCGGACCCTGCCGGAGGTGGCATGACCACCGACACCTTGGCAATCGCCCACCGGGTCTGGACTGAAATCGAGGCAGGGAAGCAACCATCCCGCAGGGTCCGACGGACGACCAAGAAAACCAAGACAACGGAGCCGAAGTACGTCCTCGTCTTCGACACCGAGACCACCATCGACCACCGGCAGACCCTCACCTTCGGGTGCTGGCGGTACTACCGGATCGACCCGGACGGTTACCACTGCGTTGACGAAGGCGTCTTCTACGCAGACGATCTTCCCGAGACCGATCCGATCGGCTTCGCTGTGCTGTGCCAGTTCGTGGCCGACCACCCCGCAGCCACCGAGCGGGCAAGACCGATCCGGCTGCTCAGTCGGTCCGAGTTCGTGGAGAAGGTCTTCTTCAAGGCCGCCCTCGAAGTCCGAGCCACGGTGGTCGGGTTCAACCTCCCCTTCGACCTCTCCCGTCTGGCCATCGACGCGACAGAGGCTCGGGGGTTCAACCACGGGGGCATCTCCCTCATCCTGTCTCGGCCCAAGGAGGGGACCCCCCATCGGGAGCGCCGCCACCGCTCCCGGGTGACCATCAAGAGCAGGGACACGAAGGGGGCGTTCATCTCCTTCACCAAGCCGCTCAAGCCCGACGACGACCTGCTCATCCCCGATGACAGCGACACGGGCCAGCCTGACGGGTCCTACACCTGGCGGGGTGAGTTCGTCGACTGCCGCACCCTGGCCTTCGCGCTGACCGGGGAGAGCTACTCCCTGGAGGGGGCGTGTGCGGCCTTCGGGGTATCCGGCAAGATCGACCCCGGTGGACACGGGGTGATCACCGAGCCCTACGTCGAGTACTGCCGACAGGATGTTGCCGCCACCGCCGGCCTCTACCAGGCCCTGATCGCTGAACTCGAACGGCACCCGGTCGGCCTCGAAGCAGCCAAGGCGCACTCCCCGGCGTCCCTCTCCAAGGCCTACCTCGGGGCGATGGGGATCACCCCGCTGCTCGATCGCCACCCCGAGTTCCCGAGGGAGGTCCTCGGCTATGCCATGGCCTCCTTCTACGGGGGCCGGGCGGAGTGTCGCATCCGCAGGGTTCCGGTCCCCGTGGATCTCGTGGACTTCACCTCCATGTACCCGACGGTGGGTGCCCTCATGGACCTGCACCGCTTCCAGCTGGCTCGCCGGATCGAGATCAGCGACACCGGGGAGGCGCAGCCATGTTCGGAGGACTGACCCTCGACGACTGCTTCGATCTCGCCTTCTGGCCCCATCTCGTGGGCTTCGCACTGGTGCGGCCCCAGGACGACATCCTGCCGGTCCGAGCCGCCTACAACGGCACGACGTGGGGCATCGGAGTCAACCCGGTGACCTCGGACGAACCGCTCTGGTACACACTCGCCGACATCGCTGCGGCCGAGCTGCTCTCGGGCAAGGAGGTCGAGGTCCTACGGGTCGTCCGCCTCGTGGCGAAGGGGTCCCCGTCGAAGGTGCGCTCGGTCAGCCTGCGGGGTTCTGTCGAGGTCGATCCCTTGCTTCAGGACCCGATGGTGACCATGGTCGACGAGCGCTACCGGCTGAAGCACGACGACGACCTGCCGAAGAGTGAACGGGATCGTCTCTCCCGGGCTCTCAAGCTCGTGGCCAGTGCAGGTTCGTACGGCATCTACAGCGAGTTCAATGCCCGGGAGCGCAGGAAGGGGGAGACGACCAAGGTCGAGGTGCATGGCCGGAAGCAGGCGTTCACCGACCGGGTCCCAGCTCCCGAGGACCCAGGGAAGTTCTGCTTCCCACCGTTCGCCGCCTGCATTACCGGGGCGGCTCGCCTCATGGTGGCGATGGTCGAGCGATGCGTGACCGACTGCGGCGGCTCGTGGGCCTTCTGCGACACCGACTCGATGGCCATCGTGGCCACGGAGGAAGGCGGCCTGATCCCCTGCCCTGGGGGACCCGAGCGTTTACCCGATGGGAGTGAAGCCATCTACGCCCTGAGTCATGCCCAGGTCGAGGCCATACAGGAGCGGTTCAACGCACTCAGTCCCTACGACCGACGTGCGGTACCGCAGCTGTTGACGCGGGACGCCAGGGGGATCTGCTACTCGGTCTCGGCCAAGCGCTATGCCCTCTACGACCTGGACGAGCACGGACATCCGGTGTTTGGTGAGCAGTCCAAGCCCTCGGAGCACGGCCTCGGGCAGTTCCTCAACCCCACTGATCCGAGCTCCAATGACCGGCAGTGGATCCGCGGTATGTGGCAAGCCGTCCTCGATCGGGTCCACGGGTTCGAGCCCACACTGCCGGATTGGTTGGGCCGGCCCACCATGGTCCGGACCACGATCACCTCACCCCCAGTGCTTCGGGCATTCCGGCACCACAACGGCGGTCAGGCCTACGCCGACCAGATCAAGCCCTTCAACTTCTTGCTGACTGCCGCCGGAAGCAAGCCGCCTGCCTTGGTGCCGAAGGGGGAGGCCTTCCGGCTGGTCGCCCCGTTCAGCACCGATCCAGCGAAGTGGGAAGAGGTCGAATGGATCGATGTCCACCACCCAGACGCCGGACCGCATCTGATTACGACTCGGGACGGGCGGCCAGGCAGGGCGCGGGTCGACACCTTCCATGACGTGCTGGCCAAGTACGAGACCCACCCGGAGACCAAGTCACTTGGGCCGGACGGCCAACCGTGTGGCAGGGCCACGGTGGGACTCCTGTTTCGCCGCCCGGTTAGCGTCGGGAAGATCGTGCTGATCGGGAAGGAGTCGAATCGCCTGGAGGAGCGCTCAAGGGGCGAGTTGACCGTCGACGACCTCGACGAGCGGATCACCACCTACGAGGACCACGACGAGTGGTATCGGGTGGTGGTGCCTCGATTGCGGAAGATTGGGGTGAAGACGGTGGCCGATGTGGTGGGTATCAGCGAGAGGAGGGCTCGTGATTTCCTCGACGGCAAGTCTCGGCCGCATGCTGGGCGCAGAGAACGGCTCTCGGACACCGGCTTCCTTTATCATCTAGCTGACGCAGATGGACGGCCCCCGCCAGGGCAATGATCTCGTCGCGCCGATGCTGCATGAAAGGTCAGGTAATGCTAGCCAAGGATGTCCTTCAGGAACTCAAGCTAGGGAACAGTGTTGCTGAGTTTGACGGCGCACTTCAGGATTATTTCATTGAGACAAGTTCATTCCACCAGGTTATCAATGACGAAGTCGACATCGTGGCAAGAGATAAGGGAACCGGCAAGACCGCCCTGTTTCTGATTCTTCAGGATCGATACGCGCAACTAACCGAGCTACACGGAATCGAACTAGTTCCCGCTTTCAACCCTCAGGGAAATCCAATCTTCCATAGGCTTACAGAGGACTCTCCCCTTCAAGAAGCTGACTATATTTACCTTTGGAAGACCTACATTCTCAGTCTCCTGGGGAACTGGATCCTGGAACTTGTCGAAGAGCCTGATCGCACCGCCGCGTTCATCCGCCTCAACCTAATATTGAGAAGGCTGGATCTGAGATCGCTCGATGATTCGCCGCAGACCATATTTAGTAAAATAGTTTCATGGTGTAGTCGAGTGAAGGTAACGAAAGCATCTGCGGCACTATCAGTCGGTTCGGGGGGAATGCCTGTGATGGTACCGACCATTGAATTCGGAGATCTTCCCACAGAATTTTCGGGAGCTATTCCGCATGACTACGCCTTTGGAGTGTTGAATGAGTGCTTGGAAGAGTTGGATCTTCGCCTGTGGACGATGTTCGACCGGCTCGACGAAGCCTTCCAGGGCGCACCCGCTGTTGAGATACCAGCTCTTCGAGGTCTCTTCAGGACGTATCTTGACCTCTTGCCCTATACCCAGCTCAAGCTGAAGTTGTTCGTCAGGAGAGACTTATTCCGCCGAATTGTCGAGGGGGGATTTGTAAACTTGACGCACATAAATGCTCGACGCATCGATATTATCTGGGAGGACAATGACCTTTGGGACCTTCTATACCGCCGGATCTCAGAAAACAAGTCCTTCCTTGTAGCGGCCAACCTAGTTGGCAAGACACCAGACGATATTTGGGCGCAGTTATTTCCACCACAAGTGGACACCGGGAGCCGCAAGCCGCTCACGTGGTCATGGATGATGCGGAGGGCCAGGGACGGAAATGGCGTGTTGCCCCCGAGAAATCTCATTGACCTTGTTCGCGAAATTCGGCAGGTACAGCTACGTAGGGACGAGCATTCCCAGCGTGAATTTACCTCGGAGTCCACCCTGATGACTTCCGACGCTATCAAGAGGGGTCTGGCTCGAATGAGTGACAATCGAGTGCAGGACACACTACTAGCTCCGATCAGTCACGGAGCCGTATGACCTGAACTCCGCGTATCCGCGTACGTGCCCTTCCCATCTGGGATTCTGACGATTGCGAAGTCACCAGCAACCAGAACAAGAAGGGCACCTACGAAATGGAAACTACCAGCACGCGTCCCGTCGTTGTGGAATCCGGAGGCGACCAGGTCGTCGGCCATGTCGGACTCCACGCATTGGGGGATTTTGCCGACCGGATGGCGCTCGGTGAGCACCTGTCTGCCCGCATCCCCATTTCGGGTGAGCGGGCCCCGATCCACGACCGGGGCAAGGTCCTCGTCCAGAGCGCGCTGATGCTGGCCGGCGGGGGCGAGAACTGCGCCGACATCGAACACCTCCGGGCCCAGGGCGACCTGTTCGGACAGGTTCCATCTGACTCGACGGTGTACCGGACCTTCCACGAGATCACCCCGGAGGTGCGGGGCGCCATCGCCGCCGGGTTCGCCGAGGTCCGCTCCGAGGTGTGGCGTCGAACCGGCGTCACCAAGGGCAAGGGTCCGATCTATCTGGACATCGACGCCTCCCTCATCCAGGTCCACTCGGAGAACAAGGAACTGACCGGACCGAACTACAAAGGTGGCTTCGGATTCCATCCGTTGTTGTGCTTCTGCGACTGCACCGGTGAGGCCCTTGCCGGGATGCTCCGTCCCGGCAACGCCGGGGCCAACACCGTGAGCGACCACATCGTGGTCCTCGACGATGCCATCGCCCAGCTGCCCGAGGCGATTGCGGTTGGACACCACCCGGGTGACGGCCCCACGCTCGTCGAGCGCACGATCGTGATCCGGGCCGACTCGGCGGGCTGCACCGAGGGCTTCGTGGCCGCCTGTCGGAGGAGGAACGTCGGGTTCTCGGTGGTGTGCCGCTCGAATGCCCAGATCCACCAGGCAATTTTCGACACCCTGGGGTTCGAAGAGCTCTGGCACCAGGCCGTCAAACAGAACGGAGAGAACCGGGAAGGGGCCGCGGTCGTCGAGCTCACCGACCTGGTCGAATTGCCCGATTGGCCAACTGGCACCCGGCTGATCGTGCGACGGGAGCCTCTCCACCCCGGCGTCCAGCACAGCCTGTTCCCGAGCCTCGAGTACCGCTACTGGGGCTTCTACACCGACCAGGACGGCGACCCGGTCGAACTCGATCGCGTCATGAGGGCCCACGCCCATGTCGAACAGAACATCTCCCGTCTGAAGGACTCGGGATTGTTGTCGTTTCCCTTCACCAAGATCGAGGCAAACCGCAACTGGATGGCCACGGTCATGATGGCCGCCGACCTGCTGCGGTGGTTCCAGCTCTTGTGTCTGGACGGGTACTGGAGAAAGGCCCAACCCAAGGCACTCCGATGGGGCATCCTCCACGCCCCGGGTCGGCTGGTCCACACCGCCCGCCAACTCGTCGTGCGCATCCTCGATGGCTGGCCGAGTGCGGGTGCCCTCCTTGACGCCTATCAGAGGATGGCCGCACTCTGCTGACCGAACTCACCCCCCGTCAGTCGGCACCAGCTTGACGACGCGCGTCCAAACCCGGCCGCAAGGTCGAAAACCATCACGACAAATCGACCCAATCGCTGGACCACTATCTCCGACGCGTCGAAATAGCACCGAAGTCCCTGAAGAGCCCCGATCAATAGATGCCGAGCGGCCTCGCCAATTCTCGTGACTGATCGGAGCTGGCTCTTCCGGACCGAGAGTCGAGGTGACAGATGGACTCCGTGATTGATCGTGGTCATGCTGCTCTGTTCCTCTTGTGTCTGTCGAGGATCTCGTGGGGGGTGCGTCCGGCCATGTAGTCGCCGTGGTTGCGTCGCTTCCGATGGTAGGTGACAAGCCAGGCATCAGCTTCGGCCTGGAGCTGGCGGATCGTGGTGAAACGCCGGCGATGGAAGGACGGTCGCCAACATTCCTCCAAGATGGTGCCGTGGAAGCGCTCGCAGACAGCATTGTGGTTGGGGGAACGGGGCGGAATGCGCTCGTGATGCAGACCCTTTCTGACCAGGTGGGCCCGGAACGCTGTGGCCTTGTATTCGGGACCGTTGTCGCTGAGCACGGCTCGCACCGTGACCCCCTGGCGCCGGTAGTGACGGAGCAGCTGGTCGATGAACCGGACGGTGTGGGCCCCGGTGACCGGACCGAGGACGATGGCCACGAAGGCCCAGCGGGTGAACACGTCGATCGCGGTGAGCTGGTACACCTTGCCCACGCCCTTCAGGTTCCCGACGTAGAAGCTGTCCACGCAGACCAGCTCGCCGGGCCCGCCGGTGGCCAGGCAGAAGCCGAACGGCCCACCCTCTCTGGCCGCCTCGGTGACCAGGCCGGTGGTGGCCGCGGTGATGGCCGCCGCTCGGGCCAGGCGCTCCCGCCTCCGGCCCAGCCCATGGACGACCAGCAGCTTCTGCACGGTCGACTTGGCGATCGAGAACCCGTGATCACCGAGGCGGTCGGCATACTGGCGACAACCGATAGTGGGTTCCAAGACGGCCAAGGTCAACAGGCGCTCGACCACGTGGGTCGGGGTTGCCGAGGGCATCTGGGGTGTCCGACGGGTCTTGGGCATCAGGGCGGCCAGTCCGTAGGCGTCGGCCCGCTTCTTCCACGAGTAGTACCGGGTCCGGGAGATGCCGAAGACCCGACAGGTCTCGGCCACATTGCCCGTTCGCTGGGCATGCTCCAACACGGCGATGCGACGCTGGTAGATGATCTCTGCTGGGGTCACGGTGATGGGCTCCTTGGCTCTGTGATGGGAACCACAGAGTCCATCGCCGTGCCCTACCTCAGGGTGGATATGCAACCTCATCCCTCGGTCCGGAAGTACTAGCTGAAGCTGGTCAGAACGCCCCTCTTATCGAGGCATTTCGCGGTGGAAAGGCGGAGCACAATAACGAGTCATTGGGCCGAATGCTGAGGCTCGAGGGCGAAGCTCTACAGTCCGCAATCAAATCACTTCAGGAGATGGGCTTTCTGGAGAAGGTAGGCGAAAACTTCAAGGTGCCAAGCTTGTACCGGGACGGACTGGAGATCACGCAGGGGAAGGCTTTCGGCGGCCTCGAAGGCCCCAGCGATGAGGATGACGATTAGTCGTAACTCGGGGAGCCCTGCGTTCTCTCGCGAGGGAAGGCCGGAGCGTGTCCGTTGGTATTGACTAGATTTGCGTAGCTCCAATCCCCCTTCCGCGAACTCATTGCTCTGCGCTTGAGTCACGTCCTTCTGGGCCGTGGCCAATGCAGCTGTCACCTGCACTGTCCTGTCCTGTCCTGACTGCACCATCGAGAGTCGCGATTGCATTCTGTACTTGCGATCCACTAACGAGGCGGACCCTCACGCCTCCGCCACTACCCGCGCCGCCAGCACGGACGTCTCCGACAGCGGCATCAACACCTACTTAGCGACGCCCCGCAAGAGTGTCCGACGCCGTCACGGGGACTGCACTCTGAACGCGAATGAGGGTGACGCCCGGATCGCAGTTGACAAGCTGTGCCAAGCCGATAGATTGCCAACCGGCGGGCGAAAGGCGCCCTGTTGTTGGCTAGGCGGGAGTTCACGGTATGGTCGCCCGACTAAGTGCTGCGTGCAGATGAATTTCATTGTCGTCGAGGCCATCGTTGGCGGATTGCCAGGCGCGGCGCCAGCCTCCGCTTCGACGCTTGCCGGGAAGGTTCCCGGTGCTCTCAGGGTCAATCCCCGTACCCGAGCTGCACAGCGATGGGGATGAACCTCGGCACCTACCTCACAGGAGCGGAACCCCGCCCTACAACGGCCGCACCCGTCTGGTTCGTGACTTCGGGTGCCCGACGCATCGGCTGCGGATCGACGACATGAGTTGGCGGCATGGGAGCCACGAGCGGTCGGTCGTTGCAGCCGACAGCAGTGGTCGACTCCGTCACATACCGCATGGCTAGCAATGAAGCACCGGTTCTGAACAAGGGAGAAACTCATGTATGACCGACCTACATCTTGGCTCGGCTCAAAGTCACTTGTCGCTGGTGCTCTCGCTGCGGCGATGGCCTGTACCGTTCTCTTCGCAACGCCACACTCGGTAGCACAAGCACTCTTGAGCGCGCCTGCGTTCAAGCAACCGAGCACACACGGGGGCCTGCGTTCTGGCCAGTCCGACAGTGGGCTTCACGTTGGCTCGACAGATCCCACGCCGACCCATTCAGGCACCACCCTCTCCACCTCGGATCGGCGAGCAGCCTTGCTTGCCGATCCGCCAGTTATCGGTCAGGAAGCCCATGTCGCGTGGACACCGCTTGGCCCCGCACCCATATCCAACGGGTGGCACCATGACGCCTATAGCGGAGGGTTCGGCGGGCCGAATAGTGGCCGAGTCAACGGTATAGCTGTCAGTTCCGATGGCAGAACTATTTATGTCGGTTCTGATGGTGGCGGTGTATGGAGCTCCACTGATAACGGGGTTTCCTGGAACCCGCTTACTGACAACGAATCCACTGGGTTAGCCATCGGCGCTATCGCCACCGATCCATCAAATAGTAACCAAGTCTATGCAGGCACGGGTAACGGTCTGTTGGCCAGCTCAAACGCAGGTAACAGCTGGACTATCGATGCAGGATCTGCAACAGGATGTTCGGCGCCAGTGTTCCAGTACCAGACCTTCAATACACTTGCGGTCGATCCGCACAATCCCAAAGACCTGTATGCCGGAACAAGCAATGGATTCTGGGTTTCTTTCGACGGGGGCGCTTCTTGGCAAATTCCAACGAACGTCAACGGGTCCGGATCATGCTCTGGTGACGCATCCTATGGCCTTGCTCTTGACCCCTCCACGACGCCGACAACCGTCTACATAACACAATCAGGGGTCGGGATTGAAAAGTCCATTGATGGCGGACACTCCTTTGCTCTGATAGGGGCCAGCACTCTCCCTTCGGCCGCGACCTTTGGCGTTACCCCCCTGGCCATCGGTCAGATGAATGGCAGCAATCCTGGAAACAACTTCCTTTACGCGGCCATCCAGCTCCAGCCTTGGCAGAATGGACCGACCGATCCGCACAACGGCACCAAGGTTGAAATCTGGCGCTCAGAGGATTTCGGTCAGGACTGGACCCGCCTGACCAACGTACCCAACTACACCCGCACAGCCGGCTCGGGACTCAATTGGGATCAAGCAGCTTACGACAATGTCATTGCGGTTGATCCGAACGATCCAAACCACGTTCTGGCGGGTGGGGTACAGATGAACGAGTCGCACGATGCCGGCGCGAACTGGGGCGCAGTGGCGGGACCAAACATCTTTGGGAATGAAGGGCTTCACGACGACCAACACGCGATTGCCTTCTTGACAAACGGCGACGCGCTCATTGGGAACGACGGCGGAATATACGAGTGGTTTTCGTCCTCTCAGCCTTGCGCCGCCATGCAAAGTACCGTTCAGCTGTGCAATATGAATACGAATCTCCAGGACACGCTCACCTATGGAGATATATCGGTGTCCAGCGACGAGTCGGTTGCCTTGGCCGGCTTCCAGGATAACGGCACCGCCTACGGTGACGATGCAACGATAGCTAGCCATGCCTGGCCGCAGGTGCTGGAGGGAGATGGCGGATACGCCCTGATCAACCCGCTCGACGCACAGATGATGTTTGGTGAGTCCGACGGCGCCCTGTATGAAACAACCGACCAATGGGCGAGCTTTACCGAAGGGTTCGATAACATCAGCCCTCTTAGTTGCCCGGACTGGAGGTCGTGTGAGAACTTCACCCAACCGATGGTATTGGTACCAAATACCACATCTGGCCAGCAAGACAACCCGACCCTATTCTACGGCACTAACTCCTTGGAGCGGGAGGTTGTCGGTAAGGGCAGCTTCCAGTCGATAGATTCCGATGGTGGTCAGGGAGTTTCTGCGATTGCTTTTGCCCCAAGTAATCCAAACGTCCTTTACGTTGGCTACAATGACGGAACGATTGATATCTCAGCCAACGCGTTGGCGCCCAATCCTACCTTCCAGAAGTTTGGGACCATCGTCCCCTCGGGTGTGCCACCGAGCTTCGTGTGTTTTCGCGCCAATCACATTTCTGTTGATCCGTCCAATCCCGGGAATGCAGTCATTACCTGCCCGGGAATTGTCGACGATATCTCAATCAGCATATCGGGCTCGCAATGGTTTTCACCACAGTCTTCGCCAATCACTGGGTCACTGCCGACTGTAGGCGGCCTTAACACCGTGGTGTTCTCAGGCGGGTTTCTCTTCGCGGGGACCGGCACGGGCGTGTATTACACAGATCCGGCAGATCAGGGTGGCGGCAGCTGGACTTGGGACCCCATCGGCGGACTGCCGAATGTGGACGTGACAGGAATCACGGTGGGCACCAACGGTGATCTCTTTGTGGCGACCTACGGGCGGGGAGTGTGGCACGGAGCGGTTACCAGTTCTCCACCCGTGACGATCACCACATCGACCTTGCCGGATGCCTCTTATTCAGAGCCGTACAACGCCAGCGTTGCGGCCTCTGGTGGGTTCGGGACGGATTCGTGGAAGTTCGGCACTGGGACCCTTCCGAATAATCTTCAAATCCAAAGCAACGGAAGTAACACAGCGACACTTACGGGCACACTTAGTCCGAGCGGCACCTATACCGTCCCTGTCGAGGTGACGGATGTCTGGGGATATACCGCCAGTGCCAACCTCACACTGAATGTCCTTCAGCTTACCCTGTCGAATGCCACGCCGAACTGGTCGAGCGATTGGTCGCCGACGGGAACGGCAATCACGATCGGAGCCACGCTGACCCCGACCGTAACAGAGATGAACGGCCAGGTGACCTTCACCGCCTGCCCGCCTCCGAGTGAAGAGGGTCAGCTTCCCAATTTTGGGTGCGCGGCACCCGTGGCAATCGGAACAGTAAGCATGCCGGCAAGTGATACAACCACTAGCCCATCGTGGCTGCCACCATCGTCCTGGATCGGTGATGCGGTCATCACGGCCACCTACACGAGCACGCAGGACCCGAGCGGGACGCAGACGCTACTCGTGTATACGATCTTCCAGCCCGGCTATCCCGTGATTCGGCAGCCCGTGGGGTGTGGCCTCGGAATTACTGCTGACTGGTATAAGGATCCGCAACAACCGACACCCCCGATTCCACTTGTGGGTGCCTCGATAAATCAGTCCGACCCGATCGTTTTTGGTCTCAAGACGCCCATACATCTATCGCCCCTTGAGTACGTTACGCAGCAGGCAACCGGAGATGTTCGAGCAAGCTGGAACGCCTCGGCATCACATGTGCCTGCCGGGTCATATGGCTCTCTCACAGTTGTGGATAGACGATCAGGTACCCAGGTACCTACGTATTATCAGTCACCGTTTCAGCTAGGTTTTGGCTCTCTAACCTGTCGGCAGATGCAGTCTCTCTACTCTGGGCCTCAAGTAAAAAACCTACGTTCGGGTCTGATCGGGGCTGCTCCGGTTACCGTTAACGCGCTCGGGGCGATCGCGGATGCTGCTTTCAATGTGGTGCCGTCCTCGCTTCGAATCGTTAGCCCGCCAGCGGTCGGCGCCGTGTCGATGGTAGCCGGGGGTTCATGCCCGGACTGCTCAGGTCCGTCGACCATGTTCCGCTATACCGTGACGAAAGGCGTGACACTCCCGGCGAAAATCTCCTTTACCTATGAAGTCTCCGACCTTCTGGCAAAGACTTCCAACGTCGGGACCGTCACCATTGCAACCGGGGCCGCGAGCACACCGAGTTTCACATCTCCGAGTACTGAAATAGCGATCGTTGGGGCGAAGACGGACGCCGTCATCACGACAAAAGGCAACCCCGTGCCAAGCATCAGCGAGGCTGGACTACTCCCGCTGGGTATCTCCTTCAGTGACCTCGGGAACGGAACTGGAGTCTTTTCGGGCGCACCACTCCCTGGCAGCGTGGGTAAATACTCGGTGCGCCTCACAGCGTCTAACGCAAGCGGGGCACCAGCACAAGAAACGTATGCCTTGACCGTTAGCGACGGTACTGCAGCGCCCACCGTCAGTGGTAGCAAGGCTCCATCCTTTCATCAGGGCAGCTATGGCACCTCTGTTATCTCCGCCACCGGCAAGCCGGCTCCAGTCCTTTCAGTTCAAGGCGACCTGCCCCCAGGACTCAGCTTGGTCAACATGGGAGGCGGCAGTGCCGAACTAGCCGGCACGCCTGCTCCGAACAGCGTGGGGAGCTACCAAGTTGTTTTGAGCGCAGCAAATGGTGTTGGATCCCCTGCGACTGAGAAGGTCACCATAACTGTTGGTCCGAATACGGGTGCGCCGGAGATCCGCTCCAATAATCTGGCGCCGTTCTACACGAACAGGAGATCCTCCTATCTCATCTCGACAGTAGGAGCGACGAAGGCACACCTCAGCGAGAAGGGCTCGTTGCCGAAAGGGGTGACCTTTGTCGACAATGGCAACGGTACGGCAACGCTTGCCGGCACCCCCTCAATGGTGAGTACCTTCGAATTCCTGCCTGAGACACTTCCGACTTTTCCCATCACCATTACAGCCGCTAACGGTATTCTGCCGAACGCGACGCAGGTCATCAATATCGAGATTGGCACCCCCAACGTGGCGCCGGCTATAAGTTCGGCCGCGTCGACTCAGTTCAAAGACGGCACGACCGGCTCCTTCACAATCACAACAAGGGGTAACCCGTATCCCGCTCTTAATGAGGTTGGGACCCTGCCTAATGGGCTCGTTTTGGTTGACAATGGGAATGGTACAGCGACGATCTCGGGTACCCCGGCTGTCGGATCGGCAGGCACCTATCCAGTAACCATTGTAGCGAATAATAATATTGGCACAGTGGCGGAGCAGAACCTGGTGTTGACAGTTCCTCCTCCGATTTTGGCGATAGCCCGTACGCCGGACGGTAACGGCTACTGGCTGGTGGCGGCCGACGGCGGCGTATTCTCGTATGGAGACGCCGGCTTCTACGGTTCGCTGTCGAGCAAGGGAGTGACTTCGTCGAGCGTGGTCGCGATGGCTGCGACGCCGGACGGTAAGGGCTACTGGCTCATCGACAGCAGCGGTGACGTGTGGGCGTTTGGGGACGCCAATGGCACTCTTGGTTCCTTGAGCGGTGATGGGAACTCAAACATCGTCGGCATCGCCGTGACACCCGATGGGGGGGGCTATTGGCTGGTCGATAGCGCCGGTGACATCTGGGCGTTTGGCGATGCCAGCCTTCACGGGTCCCTTCATACGAGTTCACCTATCCGCGCCTTGGTTAGTTCTCCCGACGGTGGGGGGTACTGGCTGGTGGCGGCCGACGGCGGCGTATTCTCGTATGGAGACGCCGGCTTCTACGGTTCGCTGTCGAGCAAGGGAGTGACTTCGTCGAGCGTGGTCGCGATGGCTGCGACGCCGGACGGTAAGGGCTACTGGCTCATCGACAGCAGCGGTGACGTGTGGGCGTTTGGGGACGCCAATGGCACTCTTGGTTCCTTGAGCGGTGAAGGGAACTCAAACATCGTCGGCATCGCCGTGACACCCGATGGGGGGGGCTATTGGCTCGCAGGAAGCGATGGATCAGTCTCAAAGTTCGGTGATGCAAGCGGGTAGCGTCCTTGGCTTAGTCTTACCCGGCGAGCGATCGACGTCCTGGCCGTTGGATTCCCAAGGCCGGACGTTTAGACCGGCCCTATCACCTCTCCCCTCGCGACATCACACAGTGCCCACGGCAGGAATTGAACCTGCGACACCTCATTTAGGAAACGAGTGCTCTATCCCCTGAGCTACGTGGGCAAAATGCTGACGATCACGACTGTTGACCGCTATCCCACGGGCATCGAGATCGTTCTGCCAACCGTACCTGGACCAGAGGACGGTACGTGAGCACAGGCTTACCAGAGGGGTCTCGGGAGGGGCGCCGGCCCGACCCCCACCCCGACTCCTGGCCCTTCCGGCCACAGGACCGGTCCCAGCGCGGGTCTCCCGCCCGAGTTCCCGCGGCTCCCCCACACCCGTAGCTAGACCAACCGTCGGTCGGTGGCCCAACGTGTGAGCTCGTGCCTCGTCGAGAGCTGAAGCTTCCGGAGCACCGAGGAGACGTGAGACTCCACGGTCTTGGCCGAGATGACCAGCTCGCGGGCAACCTCCTTGTAGGTGTAGCCACGGGCGATGAGACGGAGCACTTCGCGCTCCCGCGGCGAGAGGAGGTCGAGCTCCGGATCGAGGCCTTCGGTCGGGATGAGCCCGTTCGCACCGTCAGCGAACGCGTCGAGGACGAACCCCGCCAACCGAGGCGAGAAGACGGCGTCGCCCGCCTCCACCTGACGGATCGCGTTGCGCAGCTCCTCACCCGAGATGGTCTTGGTCACGTACCCTCTCGCGCCCGCCCGGATCACTGCGATCACGTCCTCGGGGGCGTCCGACACCGACAGCGCGAGGAAGTGGATCTCCGGATGCTCGGGACGCACTTCGCGGAGCACAGCCTGGCCACCACCGCCGGGGAGATGCACATCGAGCAGGACCACCCCGGGCAGCCGTTCGCAGATGAGCTCGACCGCCGCTTCGACGTTGTCCGCCTCCCCGACCACCTCGACCGAATCGCCCAGCTCCGCGCGGACCCCGGAGCGGAACATGGCGTGATCGTCCACCAGGAGGACACGCGGTCGTCCCCGGTCTGTCATCCGACCCTCCTGGTCACCGGATCGGCCACCGGTTCACCGCACCCGTCGGAGCGGCACCGAGAGCTCGACTTCGGTTCCGTTCCCCACCGAGGAGCGGACGGCTACCGTGCCGCCAACCCGGGCCACACGGGCCCGGATCGACCGGCTGATGCCCTGGCGGTCGTCCGGTACCGAGTCGGGTTCGAATCCGCAGCCCCGGTCCCGCACGTAGATGGTGACCGAGTCGCGTTCGACCTCGGCGTAGAGCGAGACCTGGGATTCTCCGGACCATTTGGCGGCATTGACGGTGGCTTCGCGTGCAGCGTCCAGAAGCGCGCGCATCTCGTCGGTCAGCTCACTCTCCCCCACCACCACCGCGTGCACGGTGATGCCGTGGTCGGCCTCGACCTGGCGCTGGATGGCGTCGATCCCGTCGGTCAGGGTCCGGGCGTTACCCGCGACCGTGCCCGGCGGACGACCCTCGAACAGCCACGAGCGGAGCTCGCGCTCCTGGGACCGGGCGAGGTGCGTCACCTGTCGGGGGTCGTCGGCCGCCCGCTGGATGAGCGCCAGGGTCTGGAGCACCGAATCGTGGACGTGAGCCGCCATCTGGGCCCGTTCCTCGGCCACCGCCCTGGCCTGCCGCTCGGAGAGGAGGTCCCGGATCAGGCCCATCCACCACGGGCCGAACACGATGACCACTGCCGCGACGACGAGTGCGATGGCTCCGAGCAACCGGAGCGCCCCGGCGGTCGTGTGCCCGAGGACCAACCAGGCCAGACCCCCCAGCCCGACGAGCACCCCGACCGCGATCCGCGCACCGGCCGCACGCCGCTCGTGGGGGCCGCTGCCCACGCCGAACAGGGGCATGACCTCCTCGGTGACCCACTGCGCCTCCGCCTCGGAGGCGTCGCGTCGGATGAACACCGCGATCGCAGCCGACAGCAGCACGGTCCAAGCGAAGGAACCGAGGAAGGCCAGACCTGCGAGAGAGAAAACGATCTGGGTTACGACGAGGACGGGGACGACCGCCACGGCCAGCCGGATCCCACCGCGGTCGGAGACCGCACGCGAGAAGATCGAGGTCGGTTCACTCGCCAAGGGGACGACGAGCCAGATCACGAAGTAGGCCAGCACGCCGACTCCGCTCGCGAGTGCCAGCAGGACGAAGCCGAGCCGCACCAGGGTCACGTCGATGCCTGTGGCCCGGGAGATCCCGCCGCAGACCCCGCCGAGGACACGCGCATCGGCACTTCGCCGCGGCCGCCCCCTGAAGCGCCGGGGAAGGCCATGGTGCCACCCGGCCCCGTGTCGCCACCGAACCCCGTCGCGTGCACAACCCGGCGGCGCCCAGGGACCTCCCTCTCCGTGGGCGGTGTCGGGCCCGTCCGGGTCGGTCGAGCCGTTGGTGGACGGCGACCCGGGAGGACCCGGAGCCACGCCCGGGTCGACGGGCGCCGTTGGTCCGGGGGCGCGGAAAAGGGGCTGCTCGATACCCCGATGATCGCGCACCACCCGGGTGCTCGGCTATCGGGGATGACCCGGAGAGCGGGGTCGGGGACTCGGGGTCCGACCAGGGACCTGCCGGATGGCGCAGCAACCGGGCCGGGGTCAGGCTCGGAACATGGATACCGATACCACCACCCCTGACCCACCTCCCGAGGCGGTCTCCGCCCGGGCAGGATCCGAGGAGAGCCCGGGGGCGCCGGCCGGCACGCCACCGCCCCCCTCGCACGGCCGCCTCCACCGCAGCAGGCGGCACGGCCTCGTTGCCGGAGTGGCAGCGGGCCTCGCCGACTATCTCGACCTCGACCCGACGGTGGTCCGGCTCGGATTCGTCGGGCTCGCCCTGTTCGGCGGCCTTGCCGTGCCGCTCTACCTGGCCGGTTGGCTGCTCATCCCCGACGAGGGGGCCGGCTCCTCCGTCCTCGAGGAGATGCTGTCCCACGGGCCGTTCCGCGAGTGCACCCACTGAGCGCGACCCATCGATCCGAGAGGAGCACCATGCGGTACCGATTCGACCCCGCCTACCCGTACCGGCACGAGACGAGGGGCACCGCCGACGCCGGGATGCGGGCATCCGACGCCGAGCGGAACGAGGTCTCCGAGCGACTCTCCCGCCACTTCACCGACGGCCGGCTCGACCAGGCAGAGTTCCAGCAGCGACTCGGCCGCGCGATGGGTGCCACCACCCGGGGCGACCTCGCCGGGCTGTTCGACGACCTTCCGCGGCTGGCTGACGACCCCGCGGTTCCAGTGCACCGTCCGCGCCGGTTCCGTCCGGTGCTCGGTGTGGTCGTCCTCCTCGTCGTGAGCCTGTGGATCGCCGGCACCGTGGCATCCTTCGTGCACTTCTCGTGGGTGCTCGTCGCCGTGGTCCTGCTGCTCTTCTGGCGTCACAGCCACCGGCGGGCCCACGCCTCCGACCGGGACACCGGCACGGGGTGGTGACGCCGATCCGGAGCTGACCGGGCGGGTGACACCCGGGCGTCACCAGGTGTCCCTTGGTAGCGTGCCCGTGAGTGAGAGAGCCGAGCATGTGGGCCTGGGCCGTGGGCGATCCGGGGCCGATCGACGGCGGGCCGCTGGTCAGGATCGAGCGGCCGCCACCCTCGCCGGGACCGGGAGAGGTCCGGGTCCGGGTACGCGTGTGCGGAGTGTGCCGCACCGACCTCCATCTGGCTGAGGGCGACCTCGCTCCTCGGCGCCCCCGGGTCATTCCCGGTCACGAGGTGGTCGGGGTGGTGGAGCGGCTCGGAGCCGGCTCCACCCGGTTTTCCGTCGGGGACCGGATCGGGATCCCCTGGCTCGCCCACACCTGTGGTCGCTGCGCCTTCTGCATGAGCGGTCGCGAGAACCTCTGCACCGCACCCCGATTCACCGGGTGGGACGTCGACGGCGGGTACGCCGAGTACGCGGTGGTGGAGGAGGCATTCGCCTACGCACTTCCCGACTCCCTCGGCGACGTCGACGCGGCCCCCCTCCTCTGCGCCGGGATCATCGGCTATCGGGCTCTACGCCGGACCGAGCTCCCGCCGGGCGGGCGGCTCGGCATCTACGGGTTCGGCGGATCGGCGCACCTCACGGCGCAGATCGCGATCGCCGAGGGAGCCCGGGTGCACGTGCTCACCCGGTCGCCCGAGGCGAGAGAGCTCGCGCTCGCCCTCGGCGCGGCCAGCGCCGCCGATGCGACCGACCCTCCGCCCGAGCCGCTCGACGGCGCCATCCTCTTCGCGCCGGTCGGCTCACTCGTACTGCCCGCCCTCGAGGCACTCGACCGCGGCGGCACGCTGGCCATCGCCGGGATCCACCTGAGCGACATCCCGACCCTCGACTACGAGCGCCACCTCTTCGAGGAGCGGACCCTGCGCAGCGTGACCGCCAACACCCGGACCGACGGTGAGGAGTTCCTCGCGCTCGCTGTGTCGGCCGGCGTCCGGGCGACGACCACCCCCTACGCCTTCGACCGGGCCGACGAGGCCCTCGCCGACCTCGCACACGACCGGGTGACCGGGGCGGCGGTCGTCGTGGTCGACGCCTCGGATCGGACGGTCTGAGGAGCTCACGCTGAACGCGCGCGACAGCCCGGCCCGCCGCTCACTCGACGAGGAATCCCCCCGACTGGTGACGCCAGAGGCGTTCGTACAGACCGGCGGACCCGGCGGCCAGCAGTTCGCGGTGGGTGCCCTCCTCCACGATCCTCCCCTGGTCGAGCACGACGATCCGGTCCATCCGGGCGATCGTCGACAGCCGGTGGGCGATGACCATGGCGGTGGTGTCCTTCATGAGGCGCCAGAGCGCATCCTGGACCAGGTGCTCCGACTCGGAGTCGAGGGCCGACGTCGCCTCGTCGAGGATCAGGATCGGCGCGCGCTTGGCCATGGCCTGGGCGATGGCCACCCGCTGGCGCTGTCCACCCGACAGCTTGAGGCCGCGTTCCCCGACGACCGTGTCGTAGCGGTCCGGGAGGTCGTGGACGAACTCCTCGACGTGTGCGGCCCGCCCGACCTCGCGTACCAGGTCGTAGTCGACGGACCCGGTTCCCGGGGCGTCCGCGTCGCCGCCGAGGCCGTAGCAGATGTTCTCCGCGATGGTCCGGTGGAGCAGTTGCGGATCCTGGGGCACGAAGCCGACGAGGCGGCGCAGCGAGGCGACCGTCACCGACCGGATGTCCTGGCCGTCGACGAGGATCTGCCCGTCGCGGACGTCCATGAACCGCAGCAGCAGCTTGGAGAGGGTCGACTTGCCCGACCCCGATGGTCCGACCAGCGCCACGTGCTCGCCGGGGGCGATGCTGAGGGAGAGCTCGTCGAAGAGGACGCTCGTCGGCCGGTAGCCGAAGCGCATCTGGCGGACCTCGATCCTCCCCACGTCGAGCCTGAGCGGACCGGCCCCCGGCATGTCGGTGATCTCGGGGACCTCGGCGGCGATGGCGGTGAATTTGGCCGCCCGCCCGAGCGAACGCGAGAAGGAGCGCAGGTGCTCGAAGGACTGCTGCAGCCCGAGGGCGACCTGGGCCGAGTAGTAGAGGATGAGGTAGAGGACCGCGGTCGACGCCCAGTGGTGGACGGCCATGGTCGTCCCGGCCAGCAGCGCCAGCAACGTGCCGAGCACGATCGAGGTCTCGAGCTGGAGCTGGGTACGGCTGAAGATCTTGCGGGCCCGCAGATCGGCGTCCACCGACCGGGCCATGAGGTCGTCGACGAGCTGCTGTTCACTGGGCTCGGCCGCTGCCGTCCGCACGGCCATCAGATTGCCCACCGTGTCGGCGATCACCCCGGTGGCCTGCGAGTGGCGGCGTTCGAACTCCTCTGCGGCGGCGCGGACCTTCCGTAGCCGGGAGGCCATCACCACCACGAACAGAGCCACCATGAGCAGGAGGGCCAGGGCGGCCGGCCACGCCATCACGGAGAGCACCAGGAGCGCCGAGAGCACCACGACCGCGACCGGGAGCAGCCCCCAGGAGAACGAGTCGAGCATCTCGACGAACGCCCACGAGAAGTTGCCGAGCGCGGAGATCACCTCGCCCGCAGGGTGATCCATGTGCCAGCGGTATCCGAGGGTGAGCAGGTGCCGGTAGCCGCCGGTGGTCCCCTGGGCAAAGGCGCGCAGGGACGCCCCCCACTGGAGCCAGCCGCCGATGCGCCAGAGCACCACCGCGAACAGGCCGGTGGCCGCGTAGGCGGCCAGCAGCGGGCCGAAGGTGTGCCACTCCTGGGCGGTGGTCGTCCCGGGGAGGGTGGCCACCCGTCCGAGGATGCCCGCGAAGATGAGCGGGGCGACCAGGTCCGCGGTGATCACCGCGAGGCCGATGACCACCCAGGAGACGACCAGCGCGCGTTTCTGGCGGCCGACCTGCTCCCAGCAGTAGGCCACGGTCTCGCGGGCGGAGGCGGAGGGGAATTCGTCGAGTTGCATGGCAGAAGGGTCCTTCGAGACTGAGGTTCCGTGACAACGGAGGAGTGGGCATCACGGTGATCGCGCCGACGGCAGGGCGGATCGGTCGGGATGCGGACGAGGCCCGGTCGAGGCCCGAATGGATCGGGTCGAACCAGGGTGGCGACGGCGTCAGCCGGTCGCGGGGGACTCCGGGAGCACGGCCCCCGAGGTCACACGGTGAGGGTGATCCCCCCGGGTCGGGTGCGCCCGGCGGCGCACGAGGGGACCGGAGCGCCCACGTTGGTCTCTGCTGGGTTCACCCGTCACCTCCGATCCCGTCTCGTGGCGCCGGAGTCCGGCGCCACCCAAGATCGTAGCCAACGGGCCACGGGCCGGCCAGCGCGAAGCGCCCTACGATCGAATGCACCCCGTCCTCCTCGTGGGTGGGCCAGAGGATGGCGAGGACACGAGCGGCCGGACACCGGCCAGGAACAGAGTGGAGCGGACATGAGCCAGAGCGATTGGTCCCCCGACGAGCCACAGGGCACCGAGACCTTCGAACAGGGCGACGACGCAATCGACGAGGCATTCCGACTCGATCCCGACTTCATCGAAGAACTCCAGCTGGACCCCTCGCTCGACCCCACCACCCAGTCCGACGAGCGTGAGCTCGAGGAGGCCGACGCGGAACTCGACGATCCCGAGGACCTGGCCACCCTCGACGGCGGGATGGACGATCCCGACGGCATCGGCGAGCCGACCACCCGTGAGGCGGACCGGAGGGCCGACACCGGTGGGTGGGACCTGAACGCGCCGCTCGCGCCGGACGACGAACCGGAGGAGCTCGGCGAGCCGCTCTGATCCGCCGATGCTCCGCGGTCAGGTGCCGGCCGGCCCCTCGACCAGCACGCACCTGGTCCCCTGGTAGATGGTCGGCATGCACTTGTTGCAGTGGATGCAGAGCCCCTCGGCGGCTTCCCCCTTCTCCCACCGGGCGACGAGATCGGGCTCGCGCAGCAGTGCCCGGGCCATGGCCACGAACGCGAAGCCCTCGCTGAGCGCGTCTTCGACGGTGGAGAGGCGGTTGATGCCGCCGAGCAGGATGAGCGGCAGGTCCAGGGCGTCCTTGAACTGCCGCGCGTAGGGCAGGAAGAAGGCCTCTTCGAACGGGTAGTCCTTGAGGAACCGGGCGCCCGCCACCTTGAACCCGAGCCGGAGGGGCGCGGGAAGGGTGGCCGCGAATTCGGTGCGCGGCGCCTCGCCACGGAAGAGGTACATCGGGTTGGACAGCGAGCTCCCCCCGGTGAGCTCGAGCGCGTCGAGGTGGCCGTCCTCCTCGAGCATGGTGGCGACGGCGATGCTCTCGTCGAGCCAGAACCCGCCCGGCACCCCGTCGGTCATGTTGAGCTTCGCGGTGACCGCGACCCCGCTCCCTGCCGTCTCGCGTACGGCCGCCACGACCTCACGGGGGAAGCGCGCCCGGCGCTCGAGCGTGCCGCCCCAGCGGTCGGTGCGCCGGTTGAGCCGGGGACTCAGGAACGCGCTCAGCAGGTAGTCGTGCCCGAGATGGATTTCGATGCAGTCGAACCCCGCCTCGACGGCGGTCGCGGCGGCGGCCCGGTAGTCGCGGGTGATCCGGGCGATGTCGTCGTCGGTCGCCGCCCGGGTGAGGGCACCCGAGGCGCCGAAGCGCCGGGTCGGCGACAGTGAGGCGACGCCGTTGGAGCGGCTGTTGGCAACCGGCCCCGCATGACCGATCTGGGCCGACACTGCGGCACCGGCGGCGTGGACCGCAGCGGTCAGGCGCTGGAGCCCGGGAAGCGAGTCGGCGTCGAGCAGCACGCAGTGGCGGTCGGTCCGGCCCTCGGGGGAGACGGCGAGATAGGCGACTGTGGTCATGGCAGCGCCTCCACGGGCGATCCGCTCGTGGAACGCGACCAGCGCATCGCTGACCGCACCCTTCGGGGCCGCTCCCTCGAAGGTGGCCGCCTTGATGATCCGGTTCTTCAGGGTCAGCGGTCCGAGCTTGGCCTCGCCGAAGACCGACCGGACCGCTCTGGCCATGTGCTCAGCGCTCCGCGCCCGCGTCGCGCACCGCGGCCAACACCTCGTCGGCGAGGTCGGGGTGGCACACGACGAGGTCGGGGAGCCAGGGATCGGGCCGGCCGTAACGGAGTGGCGAACCGTCGAGGCGGCTCGCATGGAGCCCCGTGGCGAGCGCGACGGCAACCGGTGCGGCCGAGTCCCACTCGTACTGGCCGCCGGCGTGGACGTAGACCTCCGCATCCCCGCGGATGACCGCGGCGATCTTGGCACCGGCCGAGCCCATCGGCACCGTCTCGGCACCGATGCGATCGGTCACGAACGGGACCAGGTCAGGCGGCCGGGTCCGGCTCACCACCAATCGGGGAACGGCCGAGGGGCGGGCCAGTGGCGGCGGGTGCCCGGTCCCGAGGACCAGGTCGAGACCGGGCAGAGCGACGGCACCCACCACCGGCTCGCCGTCGACGGCGAGGGCCACGTGCACGGCCCAGTCCGAGCGCCCCTCGGAGTACTCGCGCGTCCCGTCCAACGGATCGATGATCCACAGACGGCCGGGGCCCCCGTCGAGGGCCTCGGCGTCATCGGCCTCCTCCGAGCGCACCCGGTCGTCGGGAAACCGTTCGGCGAGCAGGGCGGCGAGCAGACGGTGCGAACGCTGGTCGCCCTCTGCCCCGAGCTCTTTTCCCTCGAGGCCACCGGTCCGCAATTCGAGGAGCACTGCGCCCGCCCGGGACGCAAGATCGGCCGCTTCGGCGTGCTCGGCAGTCCCGACGCCTGTCCCGTTCGCGTCTCCCAATGCGTCCCCCTCATCATCGCGTCGCCACCCGGACCTTCTCCGTATGGCCAGGTGGACAGTCTGCACGACCGGCGACTCCCCGGCATCCCGCGTGTCCCGGCGTCGTGGGCGGCTCCCCTGCATTGCGTCGGTGCCGGTGCCGCGCGAGCATCGGTGGAGCACCCGCTGGGTGCCCGAAGGGAGAACAAGCACCATGCACGACCTGGTGATCCGCGGGGGGACCGTCGTGGACGGCACAGGGGCCCCGGCCCGAACAGCCGACATCGTGGTGGACGGGGGAAGGATCTCCTCGGTCGGGACCTGCAGCGACGAGAGCGCGACGCGCACCGTCGACGCCGACGGCCTCCTGGTCACCCCCGGTTTCGTGGACATCCACACCCACTACGACGGGCAGGCCACCTGGGACGAGGTGCTGGCTCCGAGCAGTTGGCACGGGGTGACCACCCTGGTGACCGGCAACTGCGGTGTCGGGTTCGCCCCGGCGCGGCCCGACCGCCACGCGTGGCTCATCGGCCTGATGGAGGGCGTCGAGGACATCCCCGGGACCGCGCTCTCCGAGGGGATGACCTGGGACTGGGAGACCTTCCCCGAGTACCTCGACGCGCTCGGGCGGCGCCGGTGGACGGTCGACGTCGGTACCCAGATCGCCCACGGGGCGGTGCGCTCCTACGTGATGGGAGAACGCGGAGCCCAGAACGAGCCGGCCACCCCCTCCGACATCGCCGCGATGAAGCAGCTGGTGAAGGAGGCCGTGGCCGCCGGGGCCCTCGGCTTCTCGACCTCGCGCACCATCGCCCACCGGGCCATCGACGGGGAACCGGTGCCGGGAACCTTTGCCGCCGAGGACGAGCTCTTCGGGATCGGTGCGGCCCTCGGCGAGCTCGGCACGGGCATCTTCGAGCTCGCGCCGGTCGGCGCGGCCGGCGAGGACATCTCCGGACCCAAGGCCGAGATCGACTGGATGCGCCGCCTCTCGGCCGCCATCCGCCGCCCGGTCACCTATGCCCTCGTCCAGGTCGACTCCGCACCGAACCTCTGGCGCGAGCTCATGGACGAGTCGCTGCGGGCGGTGTCGGAGGGAGCCGACCTCTGGCCCCAGGTCGCCGGACGCGGGTTCGGGCTCCTCTCCGGCCACTTCACCACCTACTGCCTCCTCGACCAGATCCCGGCCTACGTCGAGCTCAAGGCCCGCGACCTCCGTCCCGACGAGCTGGTCTCCGCCCTGCGCACCGATCCCGTCCGCGAGGCCATCGAATCATGGGAGCCGGACCCGGCGACCGCCGAGCGCATGGAGCAGGCCTACCGGACGAGCTTCGTGCTCGGCAGCCCGCCCGACTACGAGCCCGGACCGGAGCGCTCGCTCACCGGGATCGCCGCTGCGACCGGTCGTTCCCCGCTGTCGGTGGCCTACGACGCCATGCTCGAGGAGGACGGCCGGGGGCTCCTCTACGTCCCCGTCCTCAATTACTCGGACGGCAACCTCGACGCCGCCCGCGAGATGCTCCTCCACCCGCGGTCGGCCTCGGGCCTCGGGGACGGTGGCGCGCACTGCGGGGTCATCTGCGACGCCTCCCAGCCCACCTTCATGCTCACCCACTGGACGCGGGACCGTGCACGCGGCGAGCGGCTCCCCCTCGAGTGGATCGTGAAGAAGCAGTCCCACGACACCGCCCATCTCTATGGGCTCGGCGACCGGGGCACCCTCGAGGCCGGCATGCTGGCCGACATCAACCTCATCGACTACGAACAGCTCGAGCTCGGGAGCCCCCGGGTGGCCGACGATCTGCCGGCCGGCGGCAGGCGGCTGCTCCAGGGCGCCGCCGGGTACGTCGAGACCATCAAGGGCGGGGTGACCACCTTTGCCGCGGGAGAGGAGACCGGTGCCCGGCCCGGGGAACTGATCCGGGGTGCCCGCTGAGTCGCTGAGCTGCCCCCCGATCCTGTCTCAGGGGAGCGTGTACGCGAAGACCTGATTGCCGGATCCGACGTACACGGCCCCGAGCCCACTCCCAGATCCTGCGTCGTCGATGATCGGCGAGTTGTCGATCGATTGGTTGGTTTCACCCGCCCAGAGCTGGCTGCCAGTTGACGCGTCCAACGCGTACAGGTTGCCATCGGGGTTGCACGGTTGTCCTTCCTGGTCGACAGGGTTGCTAGAGCACCCGACGTAGACGACCCCGTCGGCGACCATCGCGGACGAGTCGATTGCTCCGCCGGTTTTAAAGGACCATATCGCCGACCCTCCGGTCGCAGGGAACGCATACAGCTCGCCGTTCCCGTTTATATCCCTACCGCCGACATAGACGACGCCGTTCGCCACCGCAGGAGTGGGTCCCGTCGAGCCACCGCCGCCGCCGTCAGCTTCGCCGCCCGTCGGAGCCGTCCAAAGTGGTGTGCAGAGTTCCCCCCACTGCCCCGTGTATTTGGTTCCCGTACACCTTGAGCCGGATCCGTCCGCAGAGAACGCGAGCAGCCCGTTGGTTGCGGATTCAATGTAGACGTCGCCGTCCGCTACCGTGGGCGACCCGCCTCCGCCGTCCCACTCGCCTCCCTGCTGCCAGGGTGCGGACCACGCAGGGTTGCACGTCGCGATGTAGCCCAAGGACTGGCCGTGCAGGTGTGGTGCAAAGGTTCCGGGACACTGGCTCGCGTTGTAAGAGGCGTTGAACGCGTACAACGCATACTGATTCGGGTCAGTCGGATGCCCACTACCGACGTGGTCCCCGGCGGCTTGGTACAGCATCCCATTCGCGACCGCCGGCGTCGAGAAGTTGTTCCCTCCAGTGCTGTAACCCCAATCCGGATCGCATTCAATGACGCCCTGGCTGTCAGTCCAACAATTCTGGTCGTTACTGTCGGTGCCGGTGGTCGAGGGGAAGACATAGACCCATCCATAGTCCTCAGGAACGTAGACGTATCCGTTGGCGATCGTGAGCGACCCATCGATCGAACCACCGAGGGTCTGAGATTGCCAGAGCAGGGTGCCGTTCGAGGCCTGGTAGGCGTAGACGACGCCGTCCTTCCCTCCGACGTACACGACAGGGGTCGAGAGTGAATTGTCGACAGCCGGCGACGACGACAGGCCGTGGCTGGTGCCGCCCGGATTCTTGCTCCATAGCGGAGTACAGGACTCAGGAGTGGTAGTCGAGCAGTTCGTGGCCCCGTCGGCGGAGTACGCGTACAGCGTGCCACCACCGCCACCATTGGCCCTGCCGTTTTCAGACGTGGCGTACAGCACGTCGGCTGCGACTGTGGGTGGTGAGCTGATGGTCCCGATCCCACTGACGGAGGCAGTGGTTCCCCCTTCGACGAGCGTTCCGACATTGCTCGCCCCGATCGCAGACTCCGACGAGCTGTAGCCGGTGTGCGCGGCATTGCCCCCATACTGCGTCCAGTTGTTGCACGCGCCAAGTACCAGCACCGCTGGCACCAGAATCGCCCCACGGCGCAACCTCGTCCATGTCTTGCGTCCGGCCATTGCGTACCCTCCTCGGGGCCCCCCAATCGAAAAGCATGCGTTGCTGAATACAAGCCATGCCCGGCGAATATTCACGTCCCTACGCCCAGCGCGGTCTCTCCGCGTTCCACTATCTACAAGCAAGGAATCAGGAGATACACCCGATTCGGGTGTATCTCGACTGACCATTTGCGGTACCAGAGCCTGTCAGGTGAAACCCATCGGGATCCCGGGCGCCGATACCGCCAAAACTCACTCAGTGCGGCGCTTCCAGCCATCGCCTCGACGGAATTACCCGCCAGTGAAGCCAATGCCTATCAGACCTCTGCCACGAGCAACGCATCGGTCCACCCCGCTTGCCCGATGAGTCTTCCTCAGCGAGACTGCTGTTGTGGGCGCAGACCCGACGGCGCCAGAGCCAACCGACGCTGTCCAACCGCGAGAGATTGGGCTGCTGTTCGGGTTGCCGATCGTGGCGTCGAAGCTGTCGATCCCACCGTTGCCGGATAGCTACATCCCCCGGCCACGGGTTGTCATGGCAATATCCGAGGATCCCGGCCCAATTTGTTTCGTTCAAGCCCCCGCGGGCTACGGCAAGACGGTTGCCACGGTCGAAGCAATAGCCAGGGAGGACCCAGCAGATGTGGCCTGGCT
This sequence comes from uncultured Acidimicrobiaceae bacterium, assembly GCA_963753905.1. Classification (GTDB taxonomy): domain Bacteria; phylum Actinomycetota; class Acidimicrobiia; order Acidimicrobiales; family RAAP-2; genus Bog-756. Next base: position 2,511,594 of record CAVWDZ010000001.1, read on the forward strand.
CTCGATTGACGCCTACGACTCTACTGAGCTGACCTTCTGGGCGCACCTTGCAGCCTCGATCGACTTGACCCGTCCTGGTGTCCTCAAGCAGGTCGCCGAGTCGAACGCGCGGACCTCCGAGTACGGCGGTGTCAGATTGGCCGCGTCAGTGCTGGCTGCTCTGCCATCCGATAACGACCTGCTGATTGTCCTCGATGATCTCCATCATCTGAAGAGCCGCGCTCTGTGGGAACAACTTGCCTTCTTTCTCGAGCGAACTCCGCTGGGTGTCCGAGTCATCGCCACGACAAGGGTGGTGACGCCACTGCCGGTCGAACGGTGGCAGAGCCAACGCAGGGCGAAGATCGTCGATCAACAGATACTCCGCTTTGACACCCCCGAGGCCAACGGTCTGATCTCCGGCGTCAGCGACAGCACGGTGACGCCGGACGAAGTTGCCGATTTGGTGGGCCGGACCGAGGGGTGGGCAGTGGGACTTCTTTTTGAAGCACTCGCCTGGGACAAGGCCGCCACGACAAATCCCGACTCCCGCTCCAAGAGGACCCCGAGGCCAGGGCGAACCGTGATCAGCTACCTCGCCAGCGAGGTCTTTGACACCCTTACCGCTGATGACCGACAATTCCTCCTTGCAATCTCGGTTCTTGACGAATTTGACAACGATCTGTGCCGGAGGGTCACGGGCGAGAGCGACGCCGGCTTGAGATTGCGCTCGCTTCAAGTGACCAACCTGTTCCTTGTCCCTGTCGGAGATGAACCGGGGCGTTTTCGTTTTCATCACTTGTTCCGTGAACTGCTCCTCGAAGAGCTCGATCGCCGCGACCCCGGCCGCCGGATCGAGCTCCACTGCCGCGCTGCCGAGGCCGCCGCGGCCAGGGGAGAGGTCACCGTCCAGATTCATCACCTCCTTGAAGCCGACGAGAAATCAGCCGCCTTCGATCTCATGGTGCGCCACGCCCTTCGAGTGGGCAGTCTGGCCACCGCGCGTGAGCTGATCGCCAGCTTCCCCAACGACTTCGTACTGGAAGATCCACGCCGCATGCTCGATTTCTCGCTCGTTCACTACTACGCCGGCGACTGGGATATGGCAGAACAATGGTGCGATCGGGTCGAGGCCACGCTGACGGATGGCACCGGGTTGCTCCGGGCACGTCTGGAGCTTCTCCGGGCCTTCAACTACGGCGGCCATGGCGAGACCCAAGCCGCACTCGCCACTCTCGAACGAAGTTTTGAGGCCGGTGCCCGGGACTATGGATCGGTGGGAGCCCTTGCACTTGCCGGTATGGTCCGAGTGCACGTCCTGCTCACGCGAGATCGGCAGTCTGCCTCCTTTTGGATCGACGAAGCTCGACGCGTTCCCCCGGACTTTCTCCTCCTTCACCACATCACCATTCCGGGCATGGAGGCGTTCCTCCGATTGTGGGGTGGAGACACGCGCGAGGCAGAGAGACTCGCTCGACAAGTCCTGCTCACGGCTGACCAGATGCAGATACCTCCCGGCCTCCCCAGCCTCGAAGCGCTGCTCGCGTTGACCGACGTCCTGATCGAGACCGGGCGCCTCTCCGAGGCTGCATCAGCTCTCGAACGGGCCGAGATACTCGCAGGGCAGGTCGCGCCACCCACCTACTTCGTCCACGTAGCGATTCGGAAAATCGAGCTCACGGCTGCCACGGAGGGCCCCGCTGCCGGCGCAGATGCGGCAGCACGCGCTCGGGCCAGCCTCAGGAACCAACGCCTTGGTGTGACCCTCACTGACCTCCTCGCGCAGGAGCACGCGTATTGGCTGCTTGCCGAAGGACGGGTGATCGAAGCCGCCCATCTCGCGACAACCCTGGCCCCGAGCCCGTCCCGCTCCATCCTGAATGCGAGATTGGACAATATCGATCACGAGGGAGAGTCCATCGCAGGCATTCTTGGAGACAGGAAGGATTGGCCTGCACCCGAGCGCCTCGAGGCCGAGCTCATCCTCGACGCGTCTCAGGGCTACCAAGCACTTCCGGCGATCCTCGAACAGGCCGATGGTTTCATCTGGACCGTGGTCAAACAAGGCCAGCCCCTTCTACGTCGCCTCGCCTCCCTCTCCTCCTGCCATCCCAACTCGGCAATCGTCAGAGTGCTCGACAATGTCAACGGATTCAACGCGGCGTTCCGACCAGCCGAGATCGTGGGATCTGGTGGGCCTCTGAGCGATCGCGAAATGACCGTTCTTCGGCTTCTCCCCAGCCATCTTTCCTATGCGGAGATCGCCGCCGAGTTGTTCCTGTCCGTCAACACGGTGAAAGCCAACCTCAAAACGCTCTACCGCAAGCTTGGTGCAACATCACGATCCGAAGCTGTTCAACGAGCTCGCAATCGAGAGCTCGTCTGAACTGAGCGCGCATCACGACGGCGTCGCAGTGACCATGAGCCGGGAGCAGTGCGGTCTGGGGCTCCCTATTGTCCGAAGCTGATCGGGATCCGGACCGACGCGGCCGACGCCGTCGAGCTCGCATTGTTGACGACGATCAGGCAGCCCGGGTGCGCCGCATCGCAGGTCCCGGTCCCCACCGTCCCTGTGACCATCTGGAGCTGTACCGACCCGTGTCCGGTCGGGTCCGGGGTGAGGATCTTGGCGCCCGAGAAGTTGCACGCCGACGAGCTGTTCGACTGCACCACACCGGGGGCGCACTCCAGGATGTTGACCACCGCTCCGGGGGTGTAGCCGGACCAGCGCACCGTCACCTTCTGTCCGTCGACGAGGCTGGCACTCGGGGTGGCGGTGGCGTGCAGATGGAGGGTCGGCATCGGCGGCAGGGGGATCGTGACAGCCGATCCGACCTGCGGCACGAACCGGACCGTTGTCACTCCGGCCTGCACGTCGCCGGAGATTCGGCCCAGAGCTGCGTGGTCGCCACGGAGATAGGCGTCGAAGAAGTCGGTGGTCGTGCGCAGCACGCTCGAAGACGACGGTGCGGACAACGCCGCGGCAGAGGCGTGTCCGCCCCCGTGGATGGTGAGCAGACCCTTGGGTCCCCGGGCGGCGTTGAACATGCCGACGGCCAGCGAGTACGGGAGCAACTGGTCTGCCGTACCGTGCACGAGCAGGAGAGGCGGAGCGTCGGCCATCTCGTAGGTCCCGCCCGCGAACGGAACCTCATCTCCTGCCATCACCACCGCCGCCTTGACTCGTTGGTCCTTGCAGCAGGTGTTGGCAATGAGACCGAGGGTGGTGATCGCTCCATTCGAGTGGCCTGCTGCTCCCACCGCATCGGGATTCACCAGACCGCTCAAGGTGCCGTCCGGGTGCGCAGCGGCGTCGAGCACCGAGGTGATCACAAAGCTCATGTCACCAGGCTGATTGACCACGTCACCGGCGTCAGGGCCACCCGGGGTGTGGTCGTTCGTCAGGGGGAACTGCGGTGCCGCCACCACGAAGCCCGCCGCCGCCCAGTAGCGCAGGAGCGTCTCGTACTGGAGCGGATCGGATCCGAGTCCGTGGGCGAACACGATCAGCGGGTAGGGACCACCGCTCGTGTCCGGCGCGGCCCCGTTTCCATGGGGACGGGACGAGGGTGATCCTTCGGCCGGGTAGTAGATCGTCGTCACCAGGGTCCGCGATGGCTGTTGCGGGCCGGGACCCCAGGCCACGGTCGACCGCTGCGTATCGACAAGCGTTTCGGTCAGCATGCCGACGGCGTGCGTCTTCTGTGTCACCGGTTCAGTGGCCGGTGACGAGGTCGAACAGCCCGCTGACATCAGCCCGACGGCGAGGACGATCGCCAGTCCGATCCGCCGCCTCATCACGAGGCAAGCTTCCAGGGAGCCCCCACCCTTGTCAAGTACCTGGGTCAGGGCTGAAACATGATCGCAACCGCCGCTCAGAGTCCACCGGGAGGTGTTTCGACGATCGATCAGTTGAGGAGCGAGTCCTGTTCCACGGCAGTGTTGGACAACAGCGTCTGCAGTGCCGCTGTGATCGGAGGAGTCACGGCCAACGTGGTCGTGGTCGACGCACCGGTGGCCGGAATGTCGATCGTCAGACTCACCAACTCCAGCACCCTGCCTCGACGCCAGTAGATGACATAGCTCGACCCGTCGGTGCTCCGCTCCACTGCCGATGTGCCCAGCTGTCTGGGTGGCGTCGATGCCGATGTGGTTCCCTGGATCACGCTGTGGAGGAGGGCGCCGGCTGTCTTGTCGGAGGTACAAGACAGCACCTGTAGCTCAATTCCCATATGGCCGGCCGTGTTCTCGAACGCCTCCTGTGCACCGTCCGGGCACGAGGCTTCTCCGGTCTTGGCGCTCGCGGTGGCCTGCAGGACGACTGCTGAGAAGCCGGCCCTCTTGGCGTCGGAAGCAGGCAGGAGGTCCTTGGTCAGGGACGTGCCCACTGAGGGAGAGCGGCTCCCGCCGGAGAGCAGGGCGAGCCCCGCTGCCAGCGCGGCGACAGAAACGATGGCGATCACGATGACGACGAATCTCCGGGTGAACTTCAGGGTGAGCTCCAATGCAAGGACCGACCTCTCTGTCGGGTGGCTGTGGTCGCTGTGCCGGGCGGTCCAGCGACCAGGCAGGTAGTGATGCTTACGCCGATCCGCCGGAGACCGCGGCCTGGTCCGCACCAGAGGCGGCCTCAGCGGCCCACTCGGCCTGCATCTGTTGGTAGACCCGGTGCTCGATGATGAAGGCGAGGAACGGGACGAATCCCGCGCACACCACCGCGACGATGCGCCCGAGGCGCCAACGCGCCCTGCGGGCCAGGTCGGCTGCGGCAGCCAGGTAGACCAGGTAGAGGTACCCGTGCCCGATGGCCACCACCTTGCCGAGCGTTCCGGGATGGTAGCCCGCGGCCTGGAAGATCACGACCGTGGTGAGACAGAGCAGCGCGGAACCGACGATGAATGCCATCACCCGGTACCGGGTCACCGCGCCGTGCAGGCCGGCGGGGGTGCCCGAGAGGTTCACCCGCGAGCTCGGCTGTCGGCAGCGTCGAGCTCCGAGAGATACCGGTTGTACTCGGCCAGACGGGCAGCCTCCTCGGGGGTCTGTGGGGCATAGCGCTCTCCCCTGCCGCCGGTCTCGTCGTCGATCGGGGCGCGTGCCGCGATGGCCACGTTCCGACGCCGCCCGCCGGTGAGGGCCCATCCCGGCGGCCGGGGGTCGGCCGGCTGCGTGCGGTCGGCCGCTGTTGCGCCGGTGGATGGGTGCCCTGGGTCGGCCCGCCGGGGCCGGATCGTCTGCTGATCGTGGATGAGCTGCCACCAGGTGTAGATGGCATAGACGCCGAAGAGCGGCCAGAGGAAGGTGTAGGCCCAGCTCAGGGTGTTGCCACCCTCGGCCCGACTCAGCTGCCAGGACGTGAGCCACGCGAAAGTCGGGAGCAGGACGAGCAGCATCAGGTGCAGGCCCATGCACCTGCGGGTCAGGTAACGACGCACCGGTCCATCGTACCGTCGCCCCCCACGACCGCCCATTCGGGCGTCGCGATCGCGCCTGCGCATCGAGGTCCGACCGGTCTCCGGGTGACCGGTGCATCCCCGGATGCAACCGGCTGCCTGCCTAGGATTTTTGCCGCGGCGCATCCGACCGAGCCGAGACCGGAGCCACCGATGCCCGGTGAGAGGACGTCCCGTGAGCGAACGTCTGAGAATAGGGATCGCCGAGGCGATCGGCACGATGGTGGCCGACCGTTCCGCCGTGGAACCGGCTGCCCGGATGGTGGTCGTCACACGGCGGCCGTAGCCTGCGGGAGATGAGCACCGTGCCCACGCCCCTCCCCCTCGTCCACTCCGACGTCGAGGTCCGCGTTTCCACGCGGCGGAAGAAGACGGCCGGCGCCCACTGGGAAGGCGACCGCATCGTGGTCGTCGTGCCTTCCCACCTGCGGGGCTCCGAACGCGACCGGATGGTCGAGAGTCTCGCCGGCCGGCTGGCCCGGCACCGACCCCACCTGCACGCCTCCGACGACCACCTCGAGGAGCGGGCCCGGGCCCTCGGTCGAACCTACCTCGACGGGGTGGCCCCCGCCTCCATCCGCTGGTCCTCCGCCCAGACCGCGAGATGGGGGTCCTGCACGCTCGAGACGCGGGAGATCCGGATCTCCGAGCGGCTGCGCACGGCGCCACCCTGGGTGCTCGACGCGGTCATCGTTCACGAGCTCGCCCACCTCCTCGAGCCGAACCACTCCCCCCGCTTCCGCGCGCTCGAGTCCCGCTACCCGCGCCGACACGACGCCGACCTCTTCCTCGAGGGTTACCATCTCGGCCTCCAGAGCGGCCCGCGGAGTCGGTCCCGGGGCGCCGAGCCCGGCGGCGCTCCGGAGTTCGCCGACCGGACCTGCTGACCCCCCCGACCGGCAGTTCTCCCCCGCCGGGGCGCGATCGCGACTACAACGGTGGGGTGGCCATCGTCCTCGCTGCGCTCGCCGCCTTCGTCAATGCTCTGACCTCGGTCCTCCAGCGGATCGGGGTCGAGTCCGCCCCCGAATCGACCACGCTCCGGTTGAGCCTGATGTCCCATGCCATCAAGCGGGGGATCTGGCTGGTCGGGTTCGCCCTCATGCTCGTCGTGTTCGCCCTGCAGGCCACCGCGCTGCGTTTCGGCGAGCTCAGCACCGTTCAGCCGGTCCTCACCACCGAACTGCTCTTCCTGCTGCTCATCCTCGCCGTCTGGTTCCGCTACCGGCTCGGGATGCGCGAGTGGCTGGGCGCGCTCACCGTGGTGGTCGGTCTGGGGGGCTTCTTCCTGGCGGCGAGGCCCCGCGGCGGCCAGGCCCTCCCGACCACGACCGGCTGGGTGGTCGCCTCGGTGATCGTCGGTGCGGCCATCGCCGGCTGCATCCTGTCAGCCCTGCGCGGGCCGCGCTGGTGGCGTGCAGCGGCCTTCGGGGCGGCCACCGCCTTGACCGCCGCCTACACGGCGGCCCTCACCAAAGCGATCACCTCCTATGTGCAAGAAGGGTGGAGCCACGTGTTCACCCATTTCCAGCCCTACATGCTGGCGGTCGCGGGCCTCGGGACGGTGTTCCTCATCCAGAATGCACTGCACGCCGGTCCGATCACGGCCTCCCGGATCACCATGGTGACCCTCAACCCCCTGGTCAGCATCGTCCTCGGGATCACCCTCTTCGCCGACGAGCTCCGGAGCGGGGCGCTGTGGGTCACCCTCGAGGTCCTCGCCCTCGGCGTGCTGGTGCTCGGCGTGGTCGTGCTCGCCCGCTCGCCCCTGGTGGCCGGGACCAGCACATCCGACGAGATGCTCGCGGACGCCCGGCAGAGGACGATGCTCACGCCTCCGGTCGAGGCGATGCCCTGACCGGACCGGTGCCGTACGATTCGACGTCCGACATGACCTCCGCGGCGAGTGGGTGCCTCCGGAGTCCTGTCTCCCGGACCTTCAGACACTGCCACGAGAACGGAGCCCGAGGACTGTCATGCCAGCAGTAAGCGTCGGCCACCTGGCGAAGTCCTATGGCGACGTGCTCGCGGTCGACGACGTGTCATTCGACGTCGAGAAGGGGGAGGTGTTCGCCCTGCTCGGCCCCAACGGTGCGGGCAAGACGACGACCATCGAGATCCTCGAGGGATTCCGCGAGCGCACCGGCGGAGAGGTGCGGACACTCGGGGTCGATCCCTCCGACCGCGCGACGCAGCGATGGCTCCGGAATCGAATCGGAGTGGTGCTCCAGGAGCTGGCCGTTGAGCCCTTCTACTCAGTACGCCAGGTGCTCACCAGGAATGCGGGCTACTACCCCTCGCCGCGGCCCGTCGACGAAGTGATCGAGCTCATCGGCCTGAAGGACAAGTCCGACCAGAAGGTCAAGAAGCTCTCGGGGGGGCAGCAGCGCCGACTCGACGTCGGACTCGGCATCATCGGAAACCCGGAATTGCTGTTCCTCGACGAGCCCACGACCGGGCTCGATCCGTCAGGCCGACGCACCTCGTGGGATCTGATTCGCCAGCTGGCGGCGTCCGGGACCACGGTGATGCTGACCACCCACTACATGGATGAGGTGGAGGCTCTGGCCGACAAGGTGGCCGTCCTCTACAAGGCCGAAATCGTCGCCACCGGCACACCGACTTCGATCGGAGGTCGTGACTCGAGCACCGTGACGATCCGATTCGGTCTGCCGGAGGGTGTGTCCGTTGCCGACATACCCGGCCCGACACCGGTCGTCGAGAACGGCATCGTGCGGATCTCGACCGACGACGAACTCAACGTGCTGCACCAGCTCACCGGTTGGGCAATCGACCACGACCACGTCCTGCCCGGGCTGGCCGTGACCCGGGTCTCGCTGGAGGACATCTATCTGAGTCTGACCACGACGGAACCATGAACACTCCAGCAACGATGCCGACCAGGGGATCCTTCGAAGGTCTCAGCGACCTCAAGCTGATCGGGTGGCAGGTGCGTTTCGAGCAACTCTCCTTCTGGCTCAACCCGATCGGGGCGGTCTTCACCATCGGGTTCTCGACGGTCTTCCTCCTCATCTTCGAGTCGACGGCAGGCAAGTCGACGGTCGAGTCCCTGGGTGGCATCAAGCTGATCCAGTACTACGTACCCGGATTCATCGCCTACGGGGTGATGTCCTCCTGTTTTTCCGTCCTGTCGATCGTCATCGTGAACCGGCGCGAGATGGGACTCCTCAAGCGGTTGCGGCTCAGCCCCGCCCCGACCTGGATCCTCATGTCCGCCATCTTCGTCAGCACGATGATCGTGTGCGTCATCCAGATCGTGCTCATGCTGGGAGTCGGCCGAGCCTTCGGGGTCCACGGCCCGGCCAACTGGGTGCCCTTCCTTCTCGCACTGGCTGTGGGCATGTTCGCCTTCACGGCGCTCGGCATGGGGGTGAGCACGCTGCTGCCGAATGCCGATGCGGCGGGGCCGGTGGTCAACATCGTCTTCTTCATCGTGCTTGCCTTTTCGGGGCTCTACTTCCCGCTGACACCCGGCTCGACCCTGGCCAAGATCACCGACTACCTGCCCGTGCGCAGACTGATCGTCAGCTTGCAGGACTCGTTCAACCACATTCCGGGTACGTCGCCCTGGGCGTGGCACGACCTGGCCGTGATCGCCATCTGGGGAGCTGCAGGCGTGTTCCTCACCCTGCGGCGATGGCAGTGGGCTCCTCGCCGCGGTTGACTCGCACCCGTCAGGCGGTGACCGAGGCCCCCGAGCTGACCAGTTGGCGCAGTTCCTCGGCCACGTCGGCCTCGTGTTGCGCTTCATCCTGCTTCGCCCGCTTCGGACTCCACCGGCCCTTGCCGAGCCAGATGGTCGGGAGGAAGAGCACCATGCCGGCGAGGCACACCCAGAACCAGTGCTGCCACTGCTTGGGGGACCTGGCGACCCCGGAGAGCAGGGCCTCGAGCTGGGTCTGGTGGGCCGAGAGGTAGCCGAGCTGGGTCTCGTAGGGAACGACGAGCGTCTTGAGGGTGGTCGCGTTGGCGATCGTCTTCGTGTAGACGTCGGGTGGGACCGCCTTCTGGAAGGCAGCCAGGTTCGCCGGGGTCAGGTTGGCGTTGAGGGCAGCGACGATCGGCGCGACGCTCGGCTTCTGCAGCACCTTGAGCCAGCTGGCGTTGGCCGTGGCGAACGCCACCGACTTGGGGTGTTCGAGCTGGAACTGCTGCACGTTGAACGGGGCGGTACCGGTGTAGGGGGTCTGTGCGTAGGAGAGATTGTCGACCACCGGATTGACGGCGTTGATGACCAGCGGGAGGAAGAGGAAGGAGAGGCCCACGGTGAGGCGCAGGATCCAGCCCCACAGCGCGAGCCCGGTACCAACCAGGGCGGGGTTCTTCGCCTCGACCATCTCGGTGTACCCGGCCATCCAGGGCGCGTAGGTGAGCGAGAGGCAGGCAGCCAGGAGCACCTCGAGGATGATCAGGGTGGTGAAGCCGGTCGTGGGGTGGTCGGCCTGGTGCGAGAAGAGCAGGAGCATCACGATCGCGCCGATAGCACCCACCAGCATGAGCGGTTTACGGACCCGGAGCCGGTCGGAGAGGATGCCGAAGACGATGAGGGCCACCGCGTCGGCTCCCCAGAACCAGATGTTGAGGTAGTTGGCCTGCGAGGTGGAGAGATTGAGGCCCGACTTGTTGGTGAAGACGGTGGCCCAGTAGATGGTGAAGAAGGCCGAGGCTGCGTAGTAGACGAGCAGGAACAGCGAGATCCCGAGGGCCGAGCCGACCAGGTCCCATTTGAGGATCTGGCGCCAGGGGTGGTGGGTGGCGGCGATCACGTCCTCGGTCGAGAGACCACGGGCCCGGGCCTCGATGAGGGCGTGGTCCTGCTCGGAGACCATGAGCTGGTCGCGTAGCCGGGACGAGAGGTCCTTCATGAAGAAGAGGGCGAGCACGAAGACGACCAGGGAGATCACGCCGGAGATGATGAACTGGCTCTTGAACCCCGAGTCGAAGTTGAGCCGGAGGAAGTGGTTGAGGGTCAGCGTGGCGACGATCGAGGTGATCAGGCTCCCGGCAACCGGCCCCACCGTCCAGAAGCCCATCGCCGATGCCCTGCCCAGTTGGGGGCTGAAGTCGCGTACCAGCGCCGGGGTGGCGACCAGGATGGCCCCCTCGACCAGGCCGAGGACGCAGAGCACGATTGCGAACTGCCACTCGGTCTTGGTTGCCGGCACGCCGACGGCCACCAGCAGGCCGACGATGAGCAGGCCGTAGATGACCACGTTGGCCCGGCCGAGCTGGTCGGTCTTGGAAGCGGGCAGGGAGGCGAAGGCGCCGATGAGGTTGGAGACGACCACGATGTACACGTAGAACGCGAAGGACATGTGGTAGTAGCGCAGGATCTGCGGGGTGACCCCGGTCTGGGTGAAGTAGGTGTAGTAGAGGACGATCGTGGCCAGCACGGCGAGCGCCAGGTAGGCGGTCCGCTTGCCGGTGCTCGGGTACTCGTCGATCTGGTGGACGAAGAGGAACCGGAAGGCACCCCCGTGGCCTGATCGGGCCGCCCTGCTCGTCGCTGCCGTGTCGGCTGCCATGCCAGATCCCCCTGACTGTCGGACCGGGCCCTCCCCGGGCACGGTTCAGACCGTAGTCCAGGCAACCCGTCCGATCGGACCTCTCCGGACCACGCGGTCCCGCGGCCGGGCCCGGCCCGTGTCGGGGCTCAGCCGTCCAGGACCGACGCCGCGATGAGCTCCTCGAGGTACCGGGTGTCCCACCAGGAGAGCTGGAGCTGCTTGGCCCGGCGGAAGTAGAGCTGGATGTCGAACTCGACGGTGAAGCCGATGCCACCGAAGATCTGCTGAGCGGTCGCGGTCACGTCGCGGAAGGTCTGGCAGGCGAAGAGCTTGGCCATCGGGGCCAGCTTGGTGACCGGACGTCCCTCGGCGCGGGCCCATGCTGCCTCGTGGACCAGCACCTCCGCCCCGTCGACGGTGGTCACCGCGTCCGCCAGGTAGTGGGCGAGCGCCTGGAAGGCGCCGAGCGGCTTGTCGAACTGGTGGCGGTCCTTTGCGTACTGGACGGTGATGTCGAGCGCGTGGCGGGCGCCCCCGACCGCCTGTGCCGCGGCCAGGATGATCGCGTCGTGCATGACCTCGTTCCAGGTGCCCCACCCGGTGGATGCGGCCCCGATCCGGTCGTCGGCGGTCACCCGCACCCCGTCGAGGTCGACCCGGTACTGGGCGTCCGAGGCGATGGTCCGCTGCTGGGTCAGGGTCACCTGGTCCGTCGAGGGGTCGACGAGGAAGAGATCGACGTCCGCGACCGAGTCCCCGGTCCGGGCCAGCACCAGCAGGCGGGTCGCAGAGGAGGCGAAGGCCACGTGGCACTTGGATCCGGTGATGGTCCAGCCGTCTCCGTCGGACAGCGCGCGCACCTGGACCCCTGCCGGGCCGAAGCCGTTCTCGGGCTCGAGCCACGCCGGGGTGAGGACCGTCACTCCGCTCACGATGCCCGGCAGCCAGGCCTGCTTCTGCTCGGTGCTGCCCGACCGTGCCAGCGCCCCGCCGGAGAGGATCGAGCTCACGAAGTGGGGTGACGGGGCGAGCGACCGGCCGAACTCCTCGTAGACCACGACGCCTTCGAGGGCGGTCATGCCGGAGCCGCCGTACTCCTCGGGGAGCTGGAGCCCGATGAGGTCGAGATGGGCGAGCTGCTTCCAGAGCTCGGCCGAGTACCCGGTGGGATCGTCCTCGAGCTCGCGCACGACGCTGAGCGGGCTGGCGGTCGCGCAGAGGCCGCGAACCGTCTCTCTGAGCATCTCCTGCTCCGGACTGAATGTGAGGTCCAACATCTCTCTCGCTCTCCTCTTGCGCTCGGTCGTCTGGTCGTCTGGTCTCGGGGTCGTCGGGTGCGCGGCGCCGCTCCCGCTCAGGGCCGCCAGCGGTCCCCGGACCGGTCCCACGGGTTGTCGTCGGGGCCGGTCGGCAGCGCGACCCGCGCCGTGCAGGTGGTCTTCGGGACGTCGTCGACCGAGACCGCGATGTCGATGTCCGCCCATCCACACCCGGTCTCGTCCACCCCGGTTCCGGTCACGGTGCCGCTGAACACCATGGTGTCGCCCGGGAAGATCGACCCCAGCATGCGGAAGGTCACCCGCCGGAGGCGACCGTGGGGTCCGGTCCAGTCCGTGATGAACCGCTCGAACCAGGCCGCCAGGTTCGGGGTGTTGAGGAAGATGTCCCGGGTCCCGTTGCGCTCCACGGCGAAGTCCTTGTCGTGGTGCATGGGGCGCCAGTCGCGCGATGCCATGGCACCGAGCACCACGGTGGTGGCCGAGACGGGATAGGCGAGGTCCGCCAGGCGGTCGCCGACCGAGACGTCGCCCTGCAGGAGCGTGGGGGCCACGCTCATCGGCCCGTCTCCTCCACGCCGTCGGCTCTGCGGTAGCCGAACCCGGTGTAGCTCTCGACGGCCACCAGGTCGTCGCGCTGGTTGCGGTACTCGACGTCGATGACCCAGAACCGCCCGGTGCCCAACTTGGTGGTCTTCTCGTCGCTCACCGAGCGCAGCACCTGGCAGGTGGTGAGCCGGTCGCCCGGCCGGACCGGCTCGTGGAAGACGATGGTGTTGTCGCTCATGACCGCCTCGGGAAGGCCGAGCCCCTCCTTCAGGTCGAAGTGGATCTGGAGGGGAAGCGCCTGCGTGGTTCGCCCCGGTGCCCAGTGGTGGGGCCGGAACCAGACCGAGACCATGGTGGGCGGCGCAATCGGCCCTCCGGTCACCTCCCCGGCGATCTCGTCGTCCCAGAAGAGCGGGTTGCCGTTCTCGACCGATGAGCAGGTGGTCCAGATGTACCCGCGCTCGACCGGGAACTCTCCCTGCTCGCGGTACTGCTCGACACCCAGCACCCCCTCGATGTCGTCGAGCCCGATGGCGGTCATGCCACCACTCCCCTCTCGCGCAGCTCGGCGATCCGACCGGGCCCGACGCCGGCCGCGGTCAGGAGTGCCTCGGTGTCCGACCGGCCGGCGTCGCCGGCGACGACCGGCCGGTCCCGACCCTCCATCCCGGCAAGCACCGCGGCGACCTGCCGGAACCGGGCCGGGCCGGTTGCCGGCCCACCGTGAGCCGGGCGGGTGGCCTCGACGAAGGACCGCCGGGCCCGGTACTGCTCGTCGTCGACCAGCTCGGCAACCGTCAGGACCGGGCTCACACAGGTGTCGGCGCCGGCCAGGGCCTGCACCCAGTCGTCGCGGCTCCGGGTGGCGAAGGCCTCCCGGAAGTCGGACCGGATCGCGTCCTGGAGCGCGTCGTCGAGCTGGCTGGCCGCCCACTGCTCGCACCCGAGGAGCCGGCAGAGGTTGGCGAAGAACTTGGGTTCGATCGCCCCGACGGCGAGCCACCCGCCGTCGGCGGCCCGGTAGGTGTCGTAGCAGGCGTACCGGCCGGTCACCATGCTCTGCCGCGGGCCGACCTCGGCCCCGGTGGCCAGGTGCTCGTCGACCGCGAGCGAGGTCAGCCAGAGCACCCCGTCGGCGATCGAGACGTCGAGGTGGACCCCCTGACCGCCGACCCCCCGGCCGAGCAGCGCTGCCATGACCGCGAGGGCGGCCTGCATCCCCCCGCCGGCGGCATCGGCGATCGTGGCACCGGGCACCGGCGGGCCGCCGTCGGCTGCGGGCTCGGTCATGGCCAGGTACCCACCCACGGCGAGGTAGTTGAGGTCGTGCCCGGCCCACCCGGCCCGCGGGCCGTCCTGGCCGTACCCGGTGGTCGAGCAGAGGATGATCCGGGGGTTGACCGCAGTCAGCGCGTCGAAGCCGATCCCCAACCGGGCGACGACCCCCGGGCGGAAGCTCTCGACGACCACGTCGGCCGTGCGCACGAGCTCGAGGAAGGCGGCACGCCCGTCGGGATCCTTCAGGTCGAATGCGGCATGGCGGAGGTGACGGGCGCCGCTGTAGGCGTAGAACGGGGGCCGGATGGGCGCGGCGCCCCGGCCCGGCACCGCCCCGATCTTGACGACGGTCGCGCCGTAGTCGGCCAGGATCCGGGTGCAGCGGGCGGCCGGTCCGACCGTGGCGAGGTCGAGCACGACCACTCCTCGGAGGGGTCCGGGCGCGGGCTGCACCGCTTCGTCCGCGACGGGCGCGGCGGAGGTGGCGGCGTGCGGGGCGGTCACGGGCGGGCGCGGGGGCTCAGAAGTTCTTCGGCAGGCCGAGCTTGCGGCGGGCGATGATGTTCTTCTGGATCTCCGAGGAGCCACCGCCGATGGTGTCGATGACCGTGTACCGGTAGGTCGACTCGGACCGCCCGGCCATGGGCGCCTCCTCGGTACGGACCCGGAGCTGACCCCCGGAGCCCGCCAGGTCCATCGAGGCGTCGGCGAGCCGGCGGGAGTACTCGGTCGTGAACAGCTTGTACTCCGATGCCTCGGCGGTCGGTGGGGCCCCGCCGGCGGTGGAGGCGGCCACGAACCGGAGCCCGAGCACCCGGGCCACCTCTGCCTGTGTGTGCAGCTGGGCGATCCGGGACCGGACGACCGCGTCGTCCTTCATCGGCTCGCCGTCGCGGGTGGCCGTGCGCACGTACTGGGTCAGCAGGTCGAGCCGCTGCGCGATCGGCGAGAAGGTGAACAGCGTGAATCGTTCGAGGTCGAGCGCCTCGGAGATGTACTGGAAGCCCTTGTTGAGCTCGCCCACCACATGGTCGTCGGGGACGAACACGTCGTCGAGGTAGACCTCGTTGGTCCGCTCGTCACCCATTGTCCAGATGGCCTTGACCGTGATGCCCGGGTGGTCCATCGGCACCAGGAAGAGGGTGATGCCGTGGTGCTTGGGGGCCTCCGGGTCGGTCCTGGCCCCGACCCAGTACCAGTCGGCGAAGTGGGCCGACGTGGTCCAGGTCTTCTGGCCGTTGAGCCGCCACCCTCCGTCGTCACGGGTGGCCTTGAGCTGCATCGACGCTGCGTCGGACCCGGCGTTGGGCTCCGAGTAGCCGACCGCGAACTCGACTTCGTTGCGGAGGATCTTGGGGAGGAACTCGGCCTTCAGGGTGTCGCTGCCGTGGCTGATGATGGTCTTGCCGATGATGCCGACGCCCTTGCCGATCTGGGGACCCCCGCGGGCCGCCAGGGCCTCGTTGAGCAGGTACTCGTAGATGCCGTCCCCGTTCTTGCCTCCGTACTCCTCGGGCCAGGTGATGCCGAGCCAGCCCTGCTCGCCGACCTTGGCCATGAATGCCCGGCGGAGAGGGGTGTCGACGATCTGGGCCATGTTCTCGCGGGTGACGTCGAAGACCTCGGGGTCGGCATTGTCGTCGAGGAATTCCTCGACCTCCTTGACGAACTCGAGCTGCTCAGGGGTGAACTCGAAGTCCATGGGTCCGGCCTCCGTCCTCGGCATGCGGCCGCCGTCGCAGATGGTTTCCTGACTGACCGTCAGATACTGTGGACATCATAGGATGGGCAGGGGACCGGAGCCAACGAGGACACCCCGGGTGACCCGTGGCCCGGGCCCGGGCGCACGCCGCCTCCGGGCCGACCGGGGCGCCACCGGCAGGAGAGGGATCGCACCGACCATGAGCCACCCGCAACCCACCGGGAGCGCCGGATGACCCGGGGGATCGTCGGCATCGCCGGGTACGTGCCCTACCGCCGGCTCCAGCGCACCGAGGTGGCCCGTGTCTTCGGCCGTGGCGGCGGCAAGGGGGGCAGGGCGGTGGCCTCCTACGACGAGGACACCACCACCATGGGGGTCGAGGCGGCCCGCCTGGCCCTGCGGGCGGTCCCGACCGTCGCACCGGACGCCGTCTGGCTGGCGACCGCCACCCCCGCCTACCTGGACAAGACCAACGCGACCACCATCCATGCCGCGCTCCGCCAGCCGCCCGAGGTGGCCGCCTTCGACTTCGGAGGCGCCCTCCGCTCGGGGGTCGGCGCCCTGCGCACCGCCCTCGGCGCGCAGGGCTCGGGCACCACCCTGGTGGTCCTCTCCGACCTCCGGGACGGCCTCCCCACCTCGGCCGACGAGTCGGCCGGCGGCGACGGCGCGGCCGCGCTGGTGATCGCCGACGACGGCCCGGGGAGCCCGGTCATCGCCGAGTACCTCGGCGGTGCGTCGATCAGCGACGAGTTCCTCGATCGATGGCGGACCGCCGGAGACCGGCGCTCGAAGACCTGGGAGGAGCGCTTCGGAGAGACCCGCTACCTCGAGCTCGCGGCGGCAGCCTGGGAGGCGGCCCTCAAGGCGGCCGGGATCACCGCCGACGGCATCGACCGGGCGGCGGTCACCGGCATGCACGGCCGGGCGGTACGGTCCGTGGGACGCGCGCTCGGGGTGCGCGACGGCACCCTCGCCGACGACCTGGCAGCCACCGTGGGCCAGACCGGCACGGCCCATCCGGGACTCATGCTCTCGGTCCTGCTCGAGGAGGCGCAGCCCGGCCAGGTGCTGGCGGTCGTCTCGCTCGCCGACGGGGCCGACGTGCTCCTGTTCCGCACCACAGCGGCACTCGCCGGCTGGACGCCGGCCGAACCGGTGGCCGCCCAGATCGCCGCCGGCGCGGACCTCCCCTACGGCACCTTCCTGGCGTGGCGGGAGATGGTCACCCCCGAACCACCCCGGCGGCCCGAACCCCAGCGGGTCTCGTCCACCGCCGCATGGCGCAACGAGCGGTGGAAGTTCGGCTTCGTCGGGTCGCGGGACCGGACCTCGGGGGCGGTGCACCTGCCGCCCTCGCGCATCTCGATGCGCGGCGGCGCCGTCGACGACATGGAGCCGGCAGTGCGCGCGGATGCCGAAGCCACCATCGTGACCTACACCATCGACCGGCTGTCCTACTCGCCGAGCCCGCCGATCGTCTTCGCGGTCCTCGACTTCGACGGTGGCGGGCGCTTCCCGGTGGAGCTCACCGACGTCGAGCCCGAGACGGTGGACATCGGCGACCGGGTGCGCATGACGTTCCGCACGCTGTACACCGCGGACGGCATCCACGACTACTTCTGGAAGGCCAGGCCGGTGCGCACGACTGCCGGCGGGGCCGGCTGAGGGAACGGGACGGAGGAGCGCAATGGCCTCGCATGGGATCAAGGACCGGGTGGCGATCATCGGCATGGGGTGCACCCGCTTCGCCGAGCACTGGGACAAGAGCCTCGACGACCTCATCGTCGAGGCGTCCCGGGACACGTTCTCCTCGGCGGGTGTGACCAAGGAGGACGTCGACGCCTACTGGTTGGGGACCGCGCAGTCGGGGATGAGCGGGATCACCCTGGCCCGGCCGCTCCAGCTGTCGGGAAAGCCGGTCACCCGGGTCGAGAACTACTGCACGACCGGTTCGGAGGCACTGCGGGCCGCGGCCTACGCGGTGGCCTCGGGTGCCTACGACATGGCGATGGCCGTCGGCGCCGAGAAGGTCAAGGACTCCGGGTACCAGGGGCTCAACGCCTTCCCGATCCCCGGCGACGGGACCGCCCGGACCCTGACCGCGGCAGCCATGTTCTCGATGGTGGCTCCGGCCTACGGCAAGAAGTACGGGGTCGGCGAGGACGAGCTCGCCGAGGTGCTCGCCCGCATCTCGTGGAAGAACCACCAGAACGGGGCGCGCAACCCACGAGCCCAGTTCCGCAAGGAGGTCTCCATCGAGACCATCTGCGCGTCCCCCCGGGTGGCGGGTCGTCTCGGGGTGTTCGACTGCGCCGGGGTGGCCGACGGCGCGGCGGCGGCCATCGTGGTCCGCGCCGAGGACGCCCACCGCTACACCGACAGGCCGCTCTACATCAAGGCCCTCGCGTTCGCCGCGGGCAGCGGGTCGGGGCTCATCGACCCCGACTACGACTACACCTGGTTCCCCGAGTGCGCGCTGGCCGCGGAGGACGCCTACCGGCAGGCCGGGATCACCGACCCGAGGAGCCAGCTGGCCATGGCCGAGGTCCACGACTGCTTCACGCCCACCGAGCTGGTCCTGATGGAGGACCTCGGGTTCGCCGAACGCGGCACCGCATGGAAGGAGGTGCTCGCCGGCACCTTCGACCGGACCGGACCCCTCCCGGTCAATCCCGACGGCGGCCTCAAGAGCTTCGGTCACCCGGTCGGCGCGTCGGGGCTGCGGATGTTCTTCGAGACCTGGCTGCAGCTGCGGGGCGAGGCGACGCCGGAGCGGCAGATCACGACCGACCGCACCCTCGCCCTCACCCACAACCTGGGGGGCTACCCCGGCGAGATGGTCTCCTTCGTCTCGGTGGTCGGCACCGAGCCGGGCTGAGTCCGGAAGGCGGACCCGCCGGGAAACGGCTCAGGCCGCGGCGGCCTCGGCCTCGCGCTCGTCGAGCAGCGCCCACCACGCGTCCGCAGCAGCCAGCGCGCCCGCCGCGACTTCGTCCGGATCGGCGCCGAGGTGGACGAGGGCCCGGATCGCCCAGTCGCCGTGGTCGGCGTCCATGACCGCGTGCACGTCCCAGAAGGCGGTGCCGGCCTCGTCCATGCCGTACCAGCGGCGCAGACCCTCCGCCTTCGAGGCGGCGATGGCCGCGGCCTGGGTCTCGTACGCGGCGAGCCCGGAGAGCGCGGCGACCGGGCCGCGCTCGGCGAGTGCCCGGTAGGTCTCGACGAGGACCTCGGCCGCCGGACCCGGACGGGTCGCCCGGGCGGTATTCGGCAGGGCGGCGGCGAACCGGTCGAACAGGGCGAGGTGGGGCTCCGGGTGCCCCTGCTCGTCTGCCAGGTTGCGGGCGGCCCACGACGCGGCGGCGTCCTCGCCCTCGGCCTCGAGGGTCTCGACGACCGCGGCCAGCACGGCTGGGAGTGCGGCCTCGAACGCCCGGTAGTGCACGGCATACTCGGCGAGCTCCTGGCGGTCGAGCGTCCCGGCCTCCCACCGGCGGTAGAACGGGTGGGCGAGGAGCTCCCTCCCGCTGAGGGCGGTGGTGACCACCCCGGTCAGGTCGGCGTGCGGGTCACCGGGGGGGAGGGGTGCGGTCGATGTCCGGTCTCGTGCCATGCGGCATCCTATCCAGCCGGACCGGCACGGGTCAGTGGCCGACCGCCCGACCCGACGACGGGTGGGCGTACCGCCCCGCCACGGCATCCGTCGGGAGACCGGCCCGGACGTCGTGGTCGACCCGGGGGCTCAGGTACCGGAGCTTGCGCTCGCGTTCCTCGGCCTGCTGGCGCAGGCGCACCAGCAGCGTGACGTAGACAGCCATTGCCGTCCCGGAGAGTCCCGTGACGATCCAGGCCGACGTCGCACCGGGCAGGAACCCGATGGCGACGCTGACCAGGAAGAGGGCGCACAGCACCGCCAGGGTGTCTCGCCGGCGGCGACGGGTCATCTGGCGCGCGTGGGGGTCCGGGGTCCGGGGCGGTCCGGTGTACCGCGCGCGATCCTGTCGCGGCATCCACTCCGGCGGGTCCCCGACGTCGTCGACCCGCACCCCGTCCGCCGCTGGGCGGGGTGCCGCGACCTCCTGCTCCGGCTCTGGCTCCGATTCGCCGAGGAAGGCGAGCGCGGCACGGGGCAGCTGCTTGGCCCCGACCACCGTGAGCACCGGAGGGCTGCCGGCGCCCGGGTAGTGGATGGCCGGGCCGCCCGCGCCGTCGACGGTGCGGAGGCGGTAGGCCGGGGCGACGATCGGCTCGGGCGCCGAGTGCTCGAGGACCTTCAACTGCTGGTGGAAGTGGCTGATCGAATGGACCCCGTCCGAAAGACGGGACCGGCGCTTCATGAGGCTGGGACCCAGGATGACCACCCACGCCAACAGGATGATGATCGCCAGGACCACGGGCATCGGCTCCTCGACCTACCTCTGGTGCGGAAAGAGCCTACGCACGGGCTGTTCCGCATTGGTGGATGGTCAGGGACCGACAGCGTCACCGGGACCACCGTGCAGGCAGCCCCGGTGACCCTCCCCGGTTGCGACCTCCCGGTTGTACACCCCACGGCGGCGGCGCTCAACCACGCCGCGACGGCCCAGCTGGCGACCACCGGAACGCGCAGCGGTCACTCCGGTCGGCCGCCCGACCGCTCGCGGCCCGGCACCGCGCGCGCCGACCAGCGACCGTCGCGCCGCTCGACCGTGACCGCGACGCCGAACGCGGCGGACACCGGCTCGGCCCGGAGGACCTCGCCCACCGGGCCGGCGGACAGCAGACGACCGCCACGGAGCAGCGCGGCGTGGGTGACCCCGGGCGGGATCTCCTCGACGTGATGGGTGACCAGCACCAACGGGGGAACCGCCGGGTCGGCGGCCAGGGCGGCGAGCCGGTCGAGGAGCCGCTCGCGTGCCCCGAGGTCCAACCCGGCCGCGGGTTCGTCCATGAGCAGCAGCTCGGGACGCCCCATCAGGGCCCGGGCCAGCAGGACCTGTTGCCGTTCTCCTTCCGAGAGCAGGCCGAAGGGCCGCTCGGCGAGGGCCGGGTCGCCGAGTCCGGCGTCGGACAGCAGTGCCGCTGCCTCCCGCCGGTCGGCGGCGGTGTACTCGTGCCACCAGGTCTCGAGGGCGGCGTTGCGGCCGGTGAGGACCGCTTCGAGTGCGGGCAGCACCGGGCGGAGGGTCCGCGCGATCGAGGCGCTCACCACCGCGATCCGGCGACGGAGCTCGCGCATGTCGACCCGTCCGAGCCGCTCGCCCAGGATCTCGACCACTCCCCCGGTCGGCCACAGCGCCGAACCGGCCACCCGGAGCAGCGTGGTCTTCCCGGAGCCGTTGGGGCCGAGCAGGGCCCACCGCTCACCGGGCGCGACCACCCAGGAGATGTCGTCGAGCAGCGCTGCGCCGTCGCGCACCACCGACACCCCCTCCATCCGCACGGCCGGGACGGAGGACACCGCGGTCACCTCCGGGGCCATCGGTCCCTTACACCTGGAACCGGAACTCGACCACATCGCCGTCGCGCATGACGTACTCCTTGCCCTCGATGCGGGCCCGCCCTGCGGCGCGCGCCGCGGCGAGGGAACCGGCTGCGAGGAGGTCCTCGTACCCGACGATCTCGGCCTTGATGAAGCCGCGCTCGAAATCGGTGTGGATGGTCCCGGCCGCCTGCGGGGCGGTGTCCCCGACGTGGATGGTCCAGGCTCGGGCCTCCTTCGGGCCCGCGGTCAGGAAGGTCTGGAGCCCGAGGGCGCGGAAGCCCACATGGACCAGCTGGACCAGTCCCGACTCCTCCTGGCCGTAGCCCGCGAGCAACTCTGCGGCGTCCGCGGGGTCGAGGGCGGCGACCTCGGCCTCGATCTGCGCACTGACGACCACGGCCTCGGCGGGAGCCACCAGCGCCCCGAGCCGGGAGCGGAGCTCGGGGTCGCCGAGCGCGCCCTCGTCGACATTGAACGCGTAGATGACCGGCTTGGCACTGAGCAGATGCAGGTCACGGAGCAGCGTCGGATCCACCGCACCCGCGGCCGCCGCCTCGGCGATGGTCCGCCCGCCGTCCAGGATCTCCCGGGCCTGCGCGGCGGCGGCCAGCGCGCCCGCCAGCTCCGGCTGCTTGCGCGACTCCTTGGCGAGCCGCACCAGCGCGTGGTCGACGGTCTGGAGGTCGGCCAGGATGAGCTCGGTGTTGACAGTCTCGATGTCGCCGCCGGGATGGATCCGACCGTCCACGTGGATCACGTCGGGGTCATCGAAGACGCGGACCACCTGGCAGATGGCGTCACTCTCGCGGATGGCCGCCAGGAACTGGTTGCCGAGACCCTCCCCCTCGGAGGCGCCCTTCACGATCCCGGCGATGTCGACGAAGGTGACCGTCGCCGGCACGATCTCCTTCGACCCGAACACCTCGGCCAGGCGCTCGAGGCGGGGGTCGGGCACGGCCACCACCCCCACGTTCGGGTCGATCGTGGCGAACGGGTAGTTCGCCGCCAGGACCTCGTTGCGGGTCAGGGCGTTGAAGAGGGTGGACTTCCCCACGTTGGGGAGGCCGACGATGCCGATGGACAGTCCCACGGGTGCTTCCTCCGGTGTGCGCTGCCGGCCGGGGCCGACGGTGGGCAGGCTGCGAGCGTAGGTGATGGCCCGCCGGGGCGGGACCGGACCGCCTTCCTAGGCCAGCGCGGACACCAGATACTCGCTCATGGTCGAGCTCCGCAGCCTCGCCATGTCGAGACAGGCCTCGACGCTGGTCAGCATGCGCGTCACGTGCGCGTCGAGCTCCGCGGGGGTCGTCGCGTTGAAGAAGAGCATCGGGTCGGCCACGTGTCCGGCCGAGGGCCACCCCTCCTCGACGATGCCGTCGATCTCGGGTGCCCCGTCGGTGAGCGGACGCACGACCTGGTTGCGTACGTAGCGGGTCCGCGGCTGCAGCTCGGCCGAGACCGGGGACTGGGTCCCGTGCCAGCGGTGGATCCACTCACGACCGTCGAGACCCTCGGGCCGGTGGATGAGGGCCACGGTCAGCACGCCCGGGGAACGGGCGCCGTCGGGCCAGTCCCGGGGCCGCGCATGCGGGGTGGTGCCGTAGTCCTCGTAGAGCGACTCGACCACCAGATAGGACGCACGCCGCAGCCCGAGGTCGGCGAGCGCCGCCTCCACCCCGTCCCGCCGCTCGTAGCAGTCGACCCAGCACGAGACCTCGGCCACGTGGGGCTCTTCGCCCGCGGGCGGCGGAGCCGGCGAGGGCGCCTGGTCCGCCTCCGAGTCGTGGACGTTGATCCCGAGCCCGCGGGCTCCCGCGTCGCGCATCCGCGGGACCGTCTCGTCGAGGAGCCGCGTCCGGAGGGCGTCCCCGGCCGCCGCGTCGCCGGGACCCCAGAGCAGTGTGATGACCTTCTCCACGAGTCGATCCGTCAGCCGGCCGTCGGCGCGGGCACCCGGCAGGTACCGTCGATGTCGAAGACCTGGTTGAAGCGGCCGAGCGCGAGCCACGAGCCCACGCAGAGCGCCAGGTCGACCAGCTCCTCGTCGCTGAAGGCAGCGTGCAGGCGGGCCCAGAGCTCCTCGTCCATGCCCAGGTGGTCGGTCGCGTACCGCCTCGCGAACTCGACGGCCAGCTGCTCCCGCTCGTCGAGCACCGCCGCCTCCTGTCCGCCCCCGACCGCCTCGTAGAACGACTCGGGCACCGCGTCCGGGTCCGCCGACCGCGACTGGACGTCGCGCGCGGTCCGCCAGCCGAGGCAGAGGGCGCAGCCGTTGATCCGGGCGAGGGTGATCCTGGCCGCCTCGAACTCCCGGAGCGAGAGTGTCGAGTGCTCGTAGACGGCGCTGCTGTACCCGGCCGCGGCCGCGGTCAGCGGCGCGGCCAGACCTGACCAGACGTAGACCAGCGGGTCCTGACCGGCGGGGACGGTGACGCGGGGCATGCATCCTCCTCAATATTGGGGATCGAACCCGGACCGGCCGGGTGGGCGTCCGGGGCGGGTCCGCTCAGCCGGCTGCGGCAGCGGGCATCCGGCGGACCACCCGTCCGGCAAGGCCGGTCACGAACTGGAGCCACTGCCGGTCGCCCTCGAGCCAGAGCCAGAGCTCCCGCTTGTAGCCGACGACCGCGTCCACGAACTCCTCGCGGGTGCACCCCGCCGGCTCGAGCGCGGGCTGCCACTTGCCCCAGAGCCAGAGACCGATGCAGATGTCGTCGCTGAACCCGTCCCGCCAGTCGGCCCCGTCGAGCAATGCCTCGCGGAGTCCGGCTTTGAGATCGACCGGCTCCTCGGGGAACTCCAGCCGCGGGCCTCCGTCCACCTCGAACACCGTCACAATCCCAGACTACCGAGAACAGGACCGATTGGTCGGGCACTGTCAGCCGGGCTGTCAGGTCGACCATCGTGCCTGGTCAGGACGGCCTCACCGGTCGGGTACCACCGGGGCCCGGTCGGACCCCTCGTAGGCCGCGAGGTGCTCGGCGTAGTCGATGAACAGCGGTGCCTCCGGGTCGAATTCGCGGCGCAGGCTCTCGAATGCGACCCGCTTGTCGAAGGCGTCGAGCTTGACCAGTGCTCCGGGGTTGTCCAGCTCGCGGAAGTCGAGGCGAGCACGCGCGTTGTCCAGCGCGAGGCGGCCGCGCTCGGAGCGGACCAGCACGCTGCTCCACCCGTCCATGGCCCCGACGCTGCCCACCGAGAGGTCGGCGCTGCGGCCGAGGAAGTCGGCGCACTCGTCGCACCCCTTGAGGGCCGCCCCGTGGAAGTTCTTGATCGGCTCGTCCACCGCGATCTCGCCGTCGCGGTACTCCACGATCATCCGGCCGCGGATCACGTCGACCTTGCTGACCCGCTCGATGTCGATGGACCGGTCCTCGCGCAGGAGCTGCAGCATGAGGCCCTTGTAGTCGAAGCTCTTCGTGCAGAGGAGGGCGATGGTGAGGACCACCGAGTCGACGCGGTGGGCCCCGGTGGGCCACCGGCGGGACTGCATGGCCCTGATCCCCTGGATCTCGCAGGGGGTGCCCACGACCGCGATACGCGGCTTGGCCGGCAGGTCGTAGCGCGAGAGGTCGAGCTCGGCGAGGGCCATGGTCTGGTTGTAGTAGCTGCCGGCCGCCTCGTTGATCTCCTTGGCGGTCGTGGCGAGGTGTGCAACGCCCTTCCAGGGTTCCTCGGGGTCGTCGCTCGGCCGGGTGACGAGGGCGCCGTCGATCTCGCCTCCGGCCAGCGCGGCGATGAGCAGGGCGGACACCACCCCGCCGTCCTGCGCCGAGTCGGGCCGCGAGCCGGCCCGGACCGCATAGGCGTCGAGCACCGCGCCGAGGCCGTCCCCGGGCGGGCCGCCGGTGATCTTCCAGTAGGTGTCGCTGGCGTCCGACCGTTCGACCGTCGCGCCGCCGGCCGCGTCCTCGTCCGGCGTCGACGGCGGCCACAGTGCCTCGTAGCGGAGCCCGCCCCTCGGGCAGAAGTCCCAGCAGAGCGAGCAGCCGGTGCACATCTTGACCAGCTCGGGCAGATCGGTGTCCTCGTCGATGCCGATCGAGTTGGAGGGGCAGGCGGCCACGCAGGTGCCGCACTGGATGCAGCGCCCGGCATCGATGACCCCGGCCTGCAGCTCCCAGAACCACGTCTTGCCGGGGGGTTCCTCGACCCCGTTCATCTCCTCGCGGATGCGGTACCCCTTCATCGTGCCTGCCCGACGGGTTTGGCCGACAGCGCGACCGGGGTGCCGGTTCCCTCGTCGGCGAGGGTGCCGCGCAACTCGTCGTTGGGGACGCGCCGCGCCCAGTTGGCGAACGTCTCGTCGTCGCGGCGCTCGGCCTGGTAGCGGCGGACCACCCGCAGCAGCGCCTCGGGCACCTCGGTGACCGGCCGCGCGTGCTCGACCCAGTCGAGGAAGCCGGCATCGGTCCCGAGCGAGCCGCCGAGACCGATGTCGACCGCCTCGGACAGGTGATCCCCCACATGGGCGACCTCGCCACGCAGGCCGATGTCGGCGATCTGGGGCTGCGCGCAGCTGGCCGAGCATCCCGAGAAGTGCATCCGGATGATCCCCGCGTCCGCTCGGGCAGGCGTCGGGGCTCCGGGGACCGGAGGCGCTCCCACCGGCTCGCCGGCCAGCTGCTCGTCGAGATAGCGGGCCCACTTGACCGCCCGCTCCTTGGTCTCGACGATGGCGTAGCGGCAGAACTCGGACCCGGTGCAGGCCACCGCACCACGGGTGAAGGGCCCGGGGAATGGGGAGTACTTGGCCAACAGGTCTTCGGCGAGCAGGGCGTCGAGCCCGTCCCCGTGGACCCCGGTCAGGATGAGGTTCTGGTCGGTGCCGATCCGGAGGGTGCCGTCCCCGTAGGTCTCGGCGAGGCGGGCCGCCTCCACCAGCTCGATCCCGTTCATCCGGCCGACCGGCACCGAGCACCCGACGTAGAAGACGCCGTCCTCCTTCTGGGCGTGCACCCCGACGTGGTCTCCGCGGTAGCGGCGGGTGAGCTCCACACCGGACGGGACGAGCTCGAAGCGGGCGCGCGCGGCGAGCTCCTGCCGGAACCCCTCGGGGCCGAGCTCCTGGACCAGGTAGCGCATGCGGGCGAGCCCCCGGTTCTCGCGGTTCCCGAGCTCGCCGAAGAGCTGCGCGACGGCCCGGGTGACCTCGACCGCCTGGCCCTGCTCCACGAACACGTCCACGTCCGATGCCATCCGCTCGCCGTCGGAGAGGCCGCCACCCACCAGGAGGTTGAAGCCGAGGGTCCCGTCGGCCGCACGCGCCGGCCAGAGACCGATGTCGTTGATCTCGGCCTGGGCGCAGTCCTCCACGCACCCGGTCACCGAGATCTTGAACTTGCGGGGCAGATTGGCGTATTCGCGGTTGCCGGTGAAGAAGGCGGACACCGCGCGGGCGGTCGGGAAGGCGTCGAACGCCTCTGCGGCGTCGACACCGGAGACCGGGCAGCAGAGGACGTTGCGGGCAGAGTCGCCGCACGCCTGCACGGTGGTCAGGCCGACCGCGGCGAAGCGCCGCCAGATACGCGGGATGTCCTCGATCCGCAGCCAGTGGATCTGCACGGTCTGGCGGGTGGTGAGGTCTGCGAAGCGCGAGCCGAAGACCCTGCTCTCGGTGCCGTCGGGCCCCTCGCCGAACGCGTCGGCCACCACCCCGATCTCGCGGGCCTGTGGGGCGGTGAGGAACCCCCCGGGCACCTTGACCCGCATCATGAAGGCGTCGCCCCCCTGCTTCTGCGGGTAGATCCCGGCCCACTTGAGGCGTTCGACCTCGCCGGGCACCTTGGCGATGGCCGCCGGGCCCTCCTTCGCGTAGGTGTCGATGATGGCGTCGGCGATCTCGAGGGGGTGGCGCGCCAGCTTCCACTGCTCGATCTCGTTGAGCTCGCCCTGGGTCCGATAGGGATTGACGAAGGGCATCGGACGGTCGGTGCCGCGGATGTGGAGCCCGTAGAGCTCGTCGCGGTCCTTCGTCATCTGGGGAGGGTCATCTCAGACGTGCAGGCCGCACTCGACCTTGTCCGAGTCGGCCCACCGTCCGGCACGCGGGTCCTCGCCCTCGCCGACCGGGCGGGTGGTCGGCGCGCAGCCGATGGAGAGGTAGCCCTGCGAGAGCAGCGGGTGCTGGGGGATGCCGTGATCACGCGCGTAGCCGGCCACGTCCTGCTCTGTCCACGTCGCCAACGGGTTGATCTTGACCATGCCCCAGCTCTCGTCGAAGGCGACGATCGGGGCGTGACGCCGGGTGGGTGCGTCGACCCGCTTGAGGCCGGTCACCCACGCCTCCTTGCCCGCGAGGGCCTCGCGCAACGGGCGCACCTTGCGGAACTCACAGCACTGGGACGTCCCACAGGGGTGGCCCTCGGCGCCGGCCACCGGGGAGGTCACGGTCAGGTTGAGGCCGTAGCGCTCGCGGATCAGCTCGACGTACTCGAGGGTCTCGGGGAAGTGGGACCCGGTATCGAGGAAGATGACCTCGATGTCCGGATCGACCGCGACCGCGATGTCCACGAGCACGGCCTCCTGGAAGGAGCACGACAGGGCGAGCTTCGGGCCGAACCGTTCGATGGCCCAGGCCATGATGAGGCCCGCGGGAGCCGTCTCGAACGCGGCCGACCGCTCGGCCATCTCGTTGCGCAGCCGCGCCTCCGCAGGGTCCTCGGCCATCTGCGCGAGCTTCGTCCGGTAGTCCACCACGCTCAGCTTCACGGCACTCTCCCTCTTCCGGAGGCGATCCGGCGGCTTGCCGCCATCACCCTTCCGACCATCCCGGTGCATCCACACCTGCCCATACAAAACCCGATTGGATCCCTCAACATTCCCGGCACCCGGACCGACCCTCCGGCCACCCACGAGCGGCGCCCGGAGCCGACCGTGGCCTCCCGGTGCCTCTACCACGACTATACATGACTAACCAGATCAGGTTTTAGCAGAATCGCTGCGGACCGGCCAGCGGGACCGACGGCCGCCACGCCGCGAGACTGGACCGGGCCGCCGGGGCCGCTCCGGCGGCCACACCGAGGACAGGGACACACCGAACCGATGACCACCCCCGAGCCGCCTTCCGGGTCAGCCCCCACCGGGGCCGGTCCGGCTCTGCGCTATCCGGTCTCCCTCGACCTGGTCGGCGCCGCCTGCCTGGTCGTGGGGGGAGGCCCGGTGGCCGCCCGCAAGGTCCGGGGCCTCCTCGACGCGGGGGCCGCGGTCACCCTGGTCGCCCCCGAGGTCGGCCCCGAGGTGGGTGCCCTGACGGGCGCCGGCGGCGACGCGGACCCGCACGGCGGGGAGACCCGAGCGGGCAGCCTCTCGGTCGAGACCCGCCCCTACCGCGCCGGCGAGGCGGCCGGCTACCGCCTCGTGGTGGCGGCCACCGGGGTCTCCGCTGTCGACGCAGGGGTGGTCGCCGACGCCCGCGACGGCGGCGTCCTGGTCAACCTCGCCTCGGGCCGTGCACCGGGCACCGTCGAGCTGCCCGCCGTCCACCGGGCCGGGCCGATCACCCTGAGCGTCTCGACCGGCGGTACGAGCCCGGCGCTCGCCGGGTGGTTGCGGGACCGGGCCGCCGCGGCACTCGGGCCCGAGATCGCTGCGCTCGCGGCGCTGGTCGGCGATGCCCGCACCTCGCTGCGGGCGGCCGGCCGCACCGACGGGTCGGTGGCGTGGAGCGAGGCCATCGACCGGGTGGCTCCCCTCGTCGCCGAGGGACGCATCGAGGAGGCACGGGCGCTGCTGGCCCGGTTCCTCGGCACCGACCCGGACTGAGCCGCCGAGCCTCGCCGGGTCAGGGCTTGGCCACCATCACGACCGCGGTCGCCACCAGCGCGAGGGCGAGGACGACGGACACCACGACCACCCGGACGCAGATCGCGGCCGGGTCGCCCTCCTCGTCCTCCACCGCAGACAGGGCGACCGGTTCCGCCGACCGGCGGGAGACGATGCCCTGGAGCCTGCGCTCCTCCGGCCAGAGCACGGCCTCTGCCAGGACCGCCACCGCGGCCCATGACGCGAGCCCGCCCAGGATCCACGCGTCGGTGAAGGTCCAGTCGCCCTCGCTCAGGGCCATGAGCGCCAATCCGAGGACGGGCACCAGGTAGAGCGCCCGGCCCGCCCAGTTGACCCCGGGACGGTAGTAGCGCACGAGCGCCTCGCCGACGGGTCCGCCGGCGCCGGCCGACCGCCGCAGCGACAGCGCGAACACACCGGCGGCCACCACCGACCCGAGGGCGATCAGAGCGGCCAGGACATGGGCGAGCAGCAGGAGGTCGTACCCCGCGTCGTGGGCGTGGAGCATCGCCTGCGCCACCGGCGCGCGGCCCGGGGCCAGGTTGGTCACCCGCCGATTCTGCCACCGCGGCCGGGGCCGTCCCCTGCGCGGGTGCACCATCCGTGGGCGCCGGAATTGGTAGCTTTGGGGGAGGGTAGCCATCTGATTCGGTCGTCTCTGTCCGGACCGGGTGTCGAACACGGATGCGAGGTGGCAGCGAGGTGCAGCGACGCGACGGGCCGTGGCCAAGGGGCAGCACGCCCATCTGATGAACCAACTCCGACTCGATCCGCTCACCGGGCGTTGGGTGGTGGTGAGCACCGACCGCGCCACCAGGCCCCGGGCCTTCGCCCCCAGGATGGCCTCGATCCAGGCCGACACGTCCCGTCCCTGCCCCTTCTGCCCGGGCAACGAGGAGAGCGTCACCCCGGCCCTCGAAACCCTCGGACCCGATGGCGCCTGGCGGGTCCGGGTGATCCCCAATCTCTACCCGGCCTTCGAGGGGAACGCGCCGTTCGTGGTCACCAACCGCGGTCCCGTGTTCACCCAGGCGACCGCGGGCGGCATCCACGAGGTCCTCGTGCTGTCCCCCGACCACCAGAACTCGTGGTCGATGCTCAGCGACGAGCAGACCGGGGTGGTCATGCGAGCCATCGGCGAACGCATCGCCGAGCACGCGTCCATCGCGGGACTCCGCTACAGCCAGGCGATCGTGAACGCCGGCCGCGAGGCCGGCGCCTCCATCGAGCATCCCCACGCCCAGCTGCTCGGGATGTCCTTCGTTCCCCGCGAGCTGGTCGAGGAGCAGGCGGGCTTCGCCCGCTTTGCCGGACGGTGCCTGCTCTGCACCACGGTCGACGCCGAGGAGAACGTGGCCCACCGGGTCGTCTACTCGGACGAGCAGGTCCTGGTGGTGTGCCCGTTCTGGAGCGGTTCCCCCTACGAGATGCTGGTCATCCCGCGGGCCCACGGGCCGCACCTGCACCACAGCCCGCCCACCGACCTGGTGGCGGTGGGCAGAGCCCTCAAGATCGCCCTCGACCGCCAGCGCAACGTGCTCGGTGACATCGCCTACAACCTCGTCTTCCACTCGGCCCCGTACCGGGCGCCCGAGCCCTACCACTGGCACGTCCACGTGGTCCCGAAGCTGACCACGGTGGCCGGCTTCGAGATGGGCACCGGCGTGCTCATCAACATCGTCAACCCGGAGCAGGCCGCCGAAGAGCTCGCCGCGCCGGTCGCGGTGGCCAACGCGGGCTGACCCGGCGACTCGTCCTCTACGCGCGCAGGTCCGCCCGCGCCGCCGATCTCAGACCAGCTCGAAGCTGAGGGAGCCGTAGGAACCGAGGGTCACCGTGTAGGGCTCCACCCCGATGAGCGGGAAGGCGACCCGGCCGAGCAGCTCGATCGGCTGGCGCCCGGCCCACTCCCCGGCGGCAATGGCGGCCGGCTGGGCCATGCGGCTCAGGTTGTGCACGCAGAGGACCGGGTTGCCCGTACCCCGCCCGCTCCCCGGGCTCCGCCGGTCCGAGCGCACGAAGGCCAGCACCGAGGGATTGGCCGAGGAGACCATCTCGAGGGTGCCGGTGCCGAAGACGGGGAACTCCCTGCGCACGGCGAGCATCCGGCGCATCCAGTGGAGGAACGAGCTCGGGTTGCGCTGCTGCGCCTCGACGTTGACCCCGGCGAACCCGTAGACGGGGTCCATGAGGGGCGGCAGGTAGAGCTGGGCGAAGTCCGCCCGGCTGAACCCGCCGTTGCGGTCCGGGGTCCACTGCATGGGGGTGCGCACCGAGTCCCGGTCACCCAGGTAGAGGTTGTCCCCCATCTGGATCTCGTCGCCGTAGTAGAGGACCGGGCTGCCCCGCAGGGTGAACAGGACCGAGAAGAGGAGCTCTGCGAGGCGGCGGTCGAGGTCGAGAAGGGGGGCGAGGCGCCGACCGATCCCCATGTGGCGTTTCATGCGGGGGTCCTTGGCGTACTCGGAGAAGAGGTAGTCGCGCTCCTCTTCGCTGACCATCTCGAGGGTGAGCTCGTCATGGTTGCGGAGGAAGATCGCCCACTGCCCACCGGGCGGCGCGTCCGGGGTCTGGGCCAGGATCTCGGTGATCGGAAAGCACTGCTCTCGACGGACCGCGGTGAACAGCCGCGGCATCAGGGGGAAGTTGAAGCAGAGGTGGCACTCGTCGTCGTCGCCGAAGTACTCGGCCACGTCGGTCGGCCACCCGTTGGCCTCGGCCAGCAGGATCCGGCCCGGGTAGCGGGCGTCGAGCTCGGCCCGCACCAGCTTGATGAAGGCGTGGGTCTCCGGGAGGTTCTCGCCGGGGGTGCCGTCGCGCTGGAACAGGTAGGGCACCGCATCGAGCCGGAACCCGTCGAGGCCCAGGTCGAGCCAGAACCGCACCACCTCGAGCATGGCCTCGACCACCTCGGGGTTCTCGTAGTTGAGATCCGGCTGGTGGGCGTAGAACCGGTGCCAGTAGTACTGGTCGCGCGACGACTCGTAGGACCAGTTGGAGCGTTCGACGTCGATGAAGACGACCCTGGCCTCCGGCCACCGCTGGTCGTCGTCGTTCCACACGTACCAGTCGGCCTTCGGGTTGCCGCGACTGCTGCGCGACTCGATGAACCAGGGGTGCTGGTCGCTGGTGTGGTTGATGACCAGGTCGGCGACGACCCGGATGCCCCGGCTGTGGGCCTCGTGGAGCAGCGTCCGGAGGTCGTCGACGGTACCGCTCTCGGGGTGCACCGAGAAGTAGTCGCTGATGTCGTACCCACCGTCCCGCAGCGGCGACGGGTAGAACGGGAGGAGCCAGAGGCAGTCGACGCCGAGCCACTGGAGGTAGTCGAGCTTGGCGATGAGCCCGGGGATGTCGCCCACCCCGTCGTTGTTGCCGTCGAAGAACCCGCGGATGAAGACCTCGTAGAAGACGGCGCGCTGGAACCAGAGGGGATCCTCCTCGGCCGGCGGCACGGGTCGGACCGACGGGATGGGCAGGGCGGTCACGACGGGCACGCTATCGGAAGGCGCGGTGCGCGCCGTGTACTCAGCCGCCCGGTCCCCGGGTCCGCGGGAAGAGCCCCGACAGCAGGCGGTCCGCCGCCTCGTAGGGGTCGAGCCCACCGTTCGAGAGCTCTGCCACCACGTCCGCGTAGCGGTCCGCCCCGACCAGATCGTCGATCTCCTGCTCCAGCCGGGCCAGCAGGATCTGGTGGAACTCCCGGGCGAGACGTCGCTGCCGACGCTCCTCGAGTGACCCGTCCTCGATGAGCCACGACCGGTGCTCGGCGACGGCGGTCCACAACTCCTCGACGCCGGCGCCCGTGGTGGCCACCGTCTCGACGATCGGCGGGCGCCAGGAGCCGAGCTGGGTCAGCTCGAGCATGAGCTCGAGGTCGCGACGCGTCTCGCGCGCCCGGTACGGTCGGACTTGTTGATCACGAACACGTCGGCAATCTCGAGGAGCCCGGCCTTGTTGGCCTGGATGGCGTCGCCCCATCCGGGATTCACCACCACGACGGTGGTGTCGGTGGCGGCGGCCACGGCCACCTCCTGCTGGCCGACCCCGACCGTCTCCACCAGCACCACCGGGACCCCGACCGCCGAGAGCACCCGGACCGCGTCGGGCACCGCCACGGTCAGGCCGCCGAGGTGGCCCCGGGTCGCCATCGAGCGGATGTAGACCTTGTCGTCGAGGGCGTGGGTCTGCATGCGGATCCGGTCGCCGAGGATCGCACCGCCGGAGAACGGTGAGGACGGGTCGATGGCCAGAACCGCGACCCGATCGCTCCCGTCGATCCCGCGGGTGCGTGCCTGTTCGATGAGCCGGTCGGTGAGGGTCGACTTGCCCGACCCCGGCGCTCCGGTGATCCCGATGGTGTACGCCTGCCCGGATGCGCGGTAGGCCAGGGCGGCCACCGCGCGTGACCCCGGTCCGCCGCGTTCGACGAGCGAGAGCAGGCGGGGCAGCGCCACCCGGTCACCGTCGCGGGCGGCCTCGAACAGGGCGGCAGGATCGAGCGTGGGGGAGCCGGGCATGGCTGCCTGAGGATACCCGGGCGGTTGTGAGGCGGTCAGGCCCGGACGACTCGGGCGCCGAGGGAGTTGAGCTTGGCGTCGAGCCCCTCGTAGCCGCGGTCGATGTGGTGGGCGTCGGCGATCACCGTCTCCCCGTCGGCCACCAGTCCGGCCAGCACCAGCGCGGCGCCTGCCCGGACGTCGCAGGCATGCACAGCGGCACCAGACAGGCGGTCGACACCACGGACCACCGCGTGGTGGCCCTCGGTCCGGACGTCGGCACCCATGCGCTTCAGCTCCTCGACGTAGCGGAACCGTCCGAAGAACAGGTTCTCGGTGACGATGCCCACGCCGTCGGCCACGGTCAGCAGGGTCACCATGAGCGGCTTGTAGTCGGTGGCGAACCCGGGATAGGGCAGGGTGGCGACGTCGACCGAGTGGAGCCGGGCACACCCCTTGGCGTCGGCCCGGAGCCCGTCGGACCCGAGGGTGATCTCGATCCCCATGGCGGTGAGCTTGCGGATCAGCATCTCCATGTGCTCGGGACGGCCGTCCTCGACGACCACCTCTCCGCCGGTCATCGCGGCCGCGACCAAGAAGGTGGCGACCACCAGCCGGTCAGGGATGACCCTGTGCGAGGCTGGATGCAGGCGCTCGACCCCCTCGATCTCGATGCGGGATGTCCCCGCCCCGGTGATCCGGGCGCCCATCGCATTGAGGTAGTCGGACAGGTCCCGCACCTCCGGTTCGCAGGCGGCGTTCTCGATCACGGTGGTGCCCTTTGCGAGGGTGGCCGCCATCAGGACGTTGTCCGTCCCGGTGTGGCTCGGGTACTCGAGGACGACCCGGCTGCCGATGAGGCGGGGCCGCCCGTCGACCGTGCTCTCCACCCGTCCCACGACCGTGCCGTCGGTCGAGCGGAACCCGACCCCCATGGTCTCGAGTGCGTGCAGGTGCATGTCGATGGGCCGGGGGCCGAAGTCGTCGCCGCCGGGCGCGGACACACTCGCCCGGCCGCAGCGGGCCAGGAGCGGACCGAGCACGACGACCGACGCCCGCATCCGCTCCACGAGCCCGTCGGGGGCGTCCGGGACGACCTCGGCGGGCGTGGTGACCACCAGCTCGTCGGCGCGCGTGCCGCGGGACACTTCGACGCCCATCGCACCGAGCACCTCGGCCATGATGTCCACGTCGGTGATCCTCGGCACGTTGGTGAGCACATGGCGGCCCTCGGCCAGCAGACAGGCGGCCATGAGCTTGAGCACCGAGTTCTTGGCCCCGCCGGCCCGCACGGAACCCGACAACGGCCCGCCCGGAGTCACGATGAGCCGGTTCACCCCTCCAGTATGGCCCGGGAGCGCCCACACACCCGTCGATGGTGCGCGCGCGACGTCGTGCCTCATCGGACGGCGGGCACCACCGTGCGGGTCGGCGGCGCCTCCCTTCGTGGCAGCCACTAACGTCTGTGCCCGTGAGCGCGACCGTCCAGGCACCCGACCGCAATCTGGCCATGGAGCTTGTCCGGGTCACCGAAGCATCGGCCCTGGCCGCGTCGAGGTGGATGGGGCGCGGGGACAAGGAGGGGGCCGACGGCGCAGCGGTCAGCGCGATGCGGATCGTCCTCTCCAGCATCGCCATGGACGGGGTCGTCGTGATCGGAGAGGGGGAGAAGGACAACGCGCCCATGCTCTTCAACGGTGAGCGGATCGGGGACGGCACGCCTCCCAAAGCCGACATCGCCGTGGATCCGATCGACGGCACCACCTCGACCGCCCTCGGACGCGGCGGGGCTCTCGCGGTCATCGCAGTCTCCGAGGAGGGCACCATGTTCGACCCGGGCCCCTGCGTCTACATGGAGAAGCTGGCAGTCGGGCCCAGTGCGTTGGGCGCCATCGACATCACCCAACCCATCGCGGCGAACCTGGAGGCGGTGGCCAAGACCAAAGGCACCTCGGTGCGCGACCTCACCGTCGTCATCCTCGACCGGCCGCGTCACGAGCAACTGATCACCGACGTCCGCTCGACCGGGGCTCGGATCCGGCTCATCACCGACGGCGACGTGGCCGGCGCCATCGCCACCTCGTGGCCCGACACCGGAGTGGACCTGCTGGTCGGCATCGGCGGCACTCCCGAGGGTGTGATCGCCGCTGCGGCCCTCAAATCGATGGGCGGCGAGATCCAGGGCCGCCTCTACCCCCGCGACGAGCACGAACGGACGGCGGCGCTCGACCTCGGCTACGACCTCGACGCGGTCCTGACCACCGATGACCTCGTACGCGGGGACAACTGCTTCTTCGCCGCAACCGGGATCACCGATGGGGAACTGCTCCAGGGAGTCCGCTACGACGGATTCGGCGCCAGCACCCAGTCGCTGGTCATGCGGTCCAAGTCGGGCACGGTCCGGCTCATCGACGCCCGTCACCCGCTGCACAAGCTGGCCGAGTACAGCGCCATCGAGTTCGGCT
The DNA here is from genome assembly GCA_963753905.1 of uncultured Acidimicrobiaceae bacterium. Classification (GTDB taxonomy): domain Bacteria; phylum Actinomycetota; class Acidimicrobiia; order Acidimicrobiales; family RAAP-2; genus Bog-756. Next base: position 2,547,576 of record CAVWDZ010000001.1, read on the forward strand.
GACGACCCGGCGAGGCTGGAGCGTCCGGCTCCACCCCGCTACTCGGCGAGGCTCAGGAACCGCTCCACGCGCCGCTTCTCACGCTCGGCGACCCGGCGCCGCTCACTGTCGTCACCGGCCTGCTCGATCCCCTCGACGGCTGCCCGCAGACGTTCCCGCAGGTCGTCCGCGTCGAGATCTTCGATGGGATAGGCCTCCTCGAGCAACAGCAGCGCGTGGTTGTCGCCCACCTGGAGGTAGCCCTCCGCCTGCGCGAACCGGACAATCTCGGTCTCGGTCCTGTACAGCCGCAGCTCGGTGGGCTCGAGGGTCGCCAACAGCGGTGCGTGTCGGCTGAGGATGCCGATCTGACCGAGAGTGGTGACGGTCGAGACCATCTCCACCTCGCCGTTGAAGATCTCACCGTCAGGGGTGAGCACTTCGACGGGGAACGGGGTGTGGGCCATCAGTCCCCACCCTCTCCACTGGCGTCCCGGATCACCTCGTCGATCGTGCCCTTCATGAAGAACGCCCGCTCGGGGAATTCGTCGTACCGTCCCTCGAGGATCTCCTTGAAGCCGCGGACCGTCTCTGCGATCGGGACGTATGCGCCCGGGGTGCCGGTGAACTGCTCGGCCACGTAGAACGGCTGGGAGAGGTACCGCTCGAGCCTGCGGGCCCGGTTGACCGCCACCTTGTCCTCGTCGGACAGCTCGTCGATTCCGAGGATCGCAATGATGTCCTGGAGCTCCTTGTACCGCTGGAGCACCTGCTGGACCTCGGTGGCGACGCGGAAGTGCTCCTCGCCCACGATGTCCGCCTTGAGGATCGTCGAAGTCGACTCGAGCGGGTCGACCGCGGGATAGATGCCCTTCTCGGCGATCGACCGGGACAGCACCGTCGTGGCGTTCAAGTGTGCGAACACCGACGCGGGGGCCGGGTCGGTGAGGTCGTCGGCGGGCACGTAGATCGCCTGCACGCTCGTCACCGAGCCGCGGCGCGTGGAGGTGATGCGTTCCTGGAGCTGGCCCATCTCGGACTCGAGCGTCGGCTGGTAGCCGACCTGCGAGGGCATCCGGCCGAGCAGTGCCGAGACCTCGGAGCCCGCCTGGACGAAGCGGAAGATGTTGTCGATGAAGAGCAGCACGTCCTGGCCCTCCTGATCGCGGAAGTACTCCGCCATCGTCAGACCGGCGAGGGCCACACGCATACGGGCGCCGGGCGGCTCGTTCATCTGCCCGAAGACGAGAATCGTCTTGTCGAGCACCCCGGACTCCTTCATCTCCAGCCACAGGTCGTTGCCCTCGCGCGAGCGTTCGCCGACACCGCAGAACGCCGACAGCCCACCGTGCTCCTGAGCGAGGTTGTGGATGAGCTCCTGGATGATCACGGTCTTCCCCACGCCCGCACCGCCGAACAGCCCGACCTTGCCGCCCTTGACGTAGGGCGCCAACAAGTCGATCACCTTGATGCCGGTCTCGAAGATCTCCGTGGTCGGCGTCATCGCCTCCATGGTGGGGGCCTCGCGATGGATCGGCCAGCGCTCGGCGGTCGGGTCCAGCGGGGTCCCGTCGTCGATCGGCTCTCCCAGCAGGTTGAAGATCCTTCCCAGCGTGGCTCTGCCCACAGGAACAGTGATCGGCGCACCCGTGTCGATCACCTCGGCGCCGCGCGCCAGGCCGTCGGTTGTGTCCATGGCCACCGCTCGGAGGCGGTCATCCCCGAGATGCTGTTGCACCTCGAAGATCACGTAGTCGTCCTCCGCGGCGTCGATGTCCATGTCCTCCTCGGCGCGCGCGGCTGCCGGACGGAGCACCTTGACGGCGTGGTTGATCTCGGGAAGCTTGTCGAGGAAGACCGCGTCGATCACGACGCCTTGGATCGACTCGATCCGGCCGATGTTCTCATGGCGGCTCTCCGCCGCCGGGGTGGTCTCTGTTGTCAGTGCCATGTCTCTCCTGTCTGGTGATCTAGCCGAGTCCCTCGGCTGTGGTGATCTAGCCGAGCCCCTCGGCTCCGGCGACGACCTCCATGATCTCCTGGGTGATCTCGGCTTGGCGCGCCCGGTTCATCTGCAGCGTCAGGTCCTGCATCAGCTCGCTGGCGTTGTCAGAGGCCTGGCGCATCGCGGTCATGCGCGCGCCGTGCTCCGATGCAGTCGACTCGAGCAGCGCTCGGTAGATCGAGACCTCGACGTAGTCGGGGACGAGCCTCTTCAGCACCGGCTCGGCATCGGGCTCGTACTCGGGCGCGACGCGGCGTTGTTGGTCCGCGCCAGAAGCTGGCTCCTCGGACAGCTCCTCCTCGAGCACGGTCGCCCGCTGTAAGGGCAGCAGGGTCTCACGCAGGACCACCTGCGAGATGGCCGAGGCGTATCCGTTGTAGAAGACCTCGACCTGGTCGACCTCTTCGTCGAGATAGGCGGCCACCAGACGCTCCGCGATTCGGCGGGCGTCGACATAACTGGGCCGGTCGGTGAAACCGGTGAAGCTGTCGACCGGCGCCATCCCCCGGAAGGTCAGCGACGAGGCGGCCCTGCGGCCGGAAGCGAAGTAGATGACCCTCCGGCCGGCGGCTTCGTGTTCGCGGCCAGCCGCGATTCCGGCGCGAATGATGTTGGAGTTGAACGCACCTGCCAGGCCGCGATCCCCTGCGACAAGCAGGAGGCCGACCGTACGCACCTCAGCGTGCTCCTGGAGGATCGGCACCCGTCCCATGGCGCCTGACGCTTGCGCGGCCTGCCGCGTCATCCGCCGGATGGCACTCGCGTACGGACGCAACGCCTCGATCCGCTGCACCGCGCGGCGCAACCTGGCAGCGGCGACCATTGCCATCGCCCGGGTGATCTTTTCGATATTCGTGACCGCTTTGATGCGGGTGCGGACGTCGCGGGGCGACTGTGGCATGGTCGTTGAGGCGCGCGTGCATTACTGCAACGACGCGACTTCCTCCTTCTCCTCTGCCGAGTGCTCGGTCGTGGTTCCAGTCGGGCTGGCTCGCCGTGGCTCCTCAACGTCCTCGACGAGCGGATGGCCCTCTTCGTCGAGGTCGAAGCCGAAGTCCTGGGCAAACTGCTCCACGGCCGCGTCCACTCGCGCCTGGGTCTGTTCACCCCAGTCCCCGCTTCTGATTTGTTCGAGTAGATCGTGGTCGGTGCCGCGCACCCTCTCGATCAGCTCGGCGAGGAACCGCTCGACCTTGTCGATCGTGATCCGGTCGACGAATCCATTGGTAGCCGCGTAGATCTGCACCACCTGCTCCTCAACCGGCATCGGGCTGCGCTCCGCCTGGTTGAGCGTCCTGACGAGGCGCTGGCCGCGAGCCAGCGTCCGCTGGGTCTCCGGGTCGAGCTCGGACCCGAACTGGGCGAACGCCTCGAGCTCGCGGAACTGGGAGAGCTCGAGCTTCAGGCGCCCCGCGACCTTGCGCATCGGCGTGCTCTGGGCATTGCCGCCGACACGCGAGACCGAGATGCCGACGTTGATGGCCGGGCGCACGCCGGAATAGAAGAGGCTCGGTTCGAGGTAGATCTGCCCGTCCGTGATCGAGATCACGTTGGTCGGGATGTAGGCCGACACGTCACCGGCCTGGGTCTCGATCACCGGCAGAGCGGTGAGCGACCCGCCGCCGGGGAGCTTCTTCCCCGTCTTCGGATCGGTGACGTCATCGGACAGCTTGACCGCCCGCTCCAGCAACCGGGAATGCAGGTAGAAGACATCGCCCGGATACGCTTCGCGGCCCGGCGGACGGCGCAGCAGCAGAGACATCTGACGGTAGGCATAGGCGTGCTTGGTGAGGTCGTCGTAGATCGCCAGCGCGGCCTTTCCGTTGTACAGGAAGTACTCCGCCATCGCGCACCCCGCATAGGGCGCCAGGAACTTGATCGGCGCGGCCTCGTCGGCGGCGGCCATCACGATGATCGTGTTCTTCAGCGCGTCGGCGTCCTCGAGCACGCTCGCCAGCTGCGCCACGGTCGATTTGCGCTGCCCGATCGCAACGTAGACGCAGATCAGGTCACGATCCGTGTTGTTGATGATCGTATCGATGGCGATTGCCGTCTTGCCGGTCTTCCGGTCACCGATGATCAGCTCGCGCTGGCCGCGGCCGATCGGGATCATCGAGTCGATCGCCTTCAGCCCGGTGAGCATCGGCTCCTTGACCGGCTGACGCTGGACGACGCCCGGCGCCTTGTGCTCAACCGGACGCGTCGTGGGCGTACTGATGTCGCCCTTGCCGTCGAGCGGGTTTCCGAGCGGATCGACGATCCGCCCGAGCATCTCCTCACCGACGGGAATCTCCAGCAGGCGCTTGGTGCGCTTGACGGTGTCGCCTTCGACGATCTTTTCCCACTCGCCGAACATCACGGCACCCACGTTGTCGGACTCGAGGTTGAGCGCCAGCCCGGTGACGTCGTGGGGAAACTCCAGCATCTCGAAGGACATGCAATTGTCGAGCCCGTGGATGCGACAGATGCCGTCAGCGACCGACAGTACGGTCCCGACCTCGGTGAGGTCAGCGCTCGTGGTACCGAGGCCTTCGATCCGGCTTTTGAGGATTGAGGTGATCTCGTCAGGCTTGATCTGCATTGAGTGGCTCCTTGGCAGGCGACGCTGGTCGCGCCCGTCCGACTTGCTTGCGAAGTTGGTCCAGCCGGTTCCGAATCGATGCATCGAGGATGAAGTCGCCCACGCGGAGCACGATTCCACCGACGATGTCGGGATCGACGACCCTGGTGAGCTCGATCTTGTTTCCGGTCTGGGTGCCGATCCGATCACCGATATCGCGCACGAAGGCATCGTCGAGTTCGACTGCGCTGGTCACCTCGACCGGCAGCCGCTTCATCTCGGCGTCCCACAGCTCCTCGTAGCGTGCGCGGATGTGGAAGAGCTCCGGCATGCGGTGGCGCTCGACCAGAGTCTCGAGGAAGCTCATGAACGTCTCCTCGGCGCCCTCGATCAGCCGGCCCAGGCCATCCTTCTTCTCGTCGGTCGAGAGATACGGGGAGAAGAAGAAGGTCTGGAGAGTGTGGTTGGTGGACAACGCGTCGGCAAACTGGGCGAGCTGCTCGCGAATCGTGTCGAGCACGTCGTGCTCCGAGGCGACCTCGAAGAGCGCCCGCGCGTAGACCTCGGCAGCCTGTTCCACTACGTGGGCCTCTTGGAGCTGTTCATGGTTGCCGGCCGAGTCCGCCGCTCAGGACCGTGAAGTCGAGCTCGGACATCGCGTCCTCGACCAGCCGTCGCTGGTCCTCCTCGGTCAACACCTTGCGCGTCACCAGCTCGGTGGCCTGAACCGTCAGGTCGACGACATCCCGAAGGATGTCGTCGAGGGCGCGGCGGGTCTCGGCCTCGATATCCCTGCGCGTCTGCTCGAGCATCTGCTCGCGCCGCGCCTGGGCCTCACTGCGCGCCTCGCGCTCGTTCACGGCGTTCGCCTGGCGTGCGCGTTCGACGATCTCTTCGGCCTCCTGGCGCGCTTCGCGAAGCCGCTCGCGATACTCGACGAGCAGCTCGTCTGCCTCGCGACGGGTGCGGTCGGCCGCGTCGATCGACTCATCGATCACCTTCTGCCGTGAATCGAGTGCCTGCCCGATGCGGGGCAGCACGAACTTGGCGAGGATGAAGAGCGAGATCCCGAAGACGAGGAGCGTCCAGATCGTCAGCCCGACGTCGGGAGTGATCAGCCAGGAGCTGGATGCGAGTACCACGGTGCCGGCTCTCTCGGTCTAGAGGAAGAAGGCGATGAAGCCGCCGACCAGGCCGTAGAAGAAGGTTGCCTCGGTGAGGGCGAAGCCCAGCCACTGGATCGAGGTGATCTCGTTCCGCATCTCCGGCTGGCGGGTCACCGACTCGATCACCTTGCCGAACAGCATCCCGATGCCGGCTCCGGCCCCCGCGGCGCCGCCACCGGCACCGACCCCGAGGGCGATCGCCTTCCCGGCGTTCTCGCCGACATTTTGGTACGACTGAACAGCGGCGGTGATCAGTGCATGGACAACCATGACGATACCTACGATGCGAAACATATAGCTCCTCGCTCCCTTTTCTTAATGGCTGCCGACAGCTCCACCCAAATAGATGGCGGTCAAAATGGCGAATATGAAGGCCTGCAGACCGGCGATCAACACGCACTCGAACAGATAGATCGCGACACCGAGGGGCAGGAGGAACAAGCCCACAGCGGGCAGCCCCAGCAGCACCGCCATGTCACCGGCCATGAAATCTATCAGCAGGTGCCCGGCGAGCAAGTTGGCCCAGAGCCGGATCGCCAGCGAGAGCAGCCGAAGGAAGTGCGAGACGATCTCCAGCGGGTAGAGGAAGATCAGCATGCCCCCGCTGACACCCGCCGGGACCAACGACTTGATGTATCCCCGGAACCCGTGGTGCCGGAGCCCCTCGACGTTGTACGCGATGAAAACGCCCAGCGCCAGGACCAGCGGGAGCGCCACGTTGGTGTCTGCAGCGTAGATCTGGAACGAGGGGAAGGCGAAGCTGCCGACATGGATCTTGTCCAACGTGTTGACGGGCAGCGGAATGTATCCGAGGAGGTTGGTCACGAGGACGAACACGAACAGCGAGAAGATGACTGGAAACCACTTCCTCGCCATCTGCTCGTCCATGCTGTCGGTGGCCAACCGCCTCGTGAGGTCGTAACCCCACTCGACCGCGGTCTGGATCCGATTCGGCCGCATCTCCATGCGCCGGGCGACGAACAGGAGGATGCCGATGGTCAGCACCCCGGTCATGAAGAGGTAGAGGACTCCCTTGTTGAGGTTGAGCGGACCGACCAGGTGCACCCAGGTCACCAGCTGGTAGGGGGAGACGATGTTGAACGAGTTGTTCCTGTGGGTGTGGATGCCGAAGACGATCCCGAGCGCGATCAGGCCTGCGAGATAGGCCACGAGGACGAGGTAGATGATCTGCCTGCGGCGGCTCATGCCGGCGAGCACCGTCATCGGACAGCCGTCTGTCGCGGCGGCCCCGAGAGCACCCTGATGGCAAAGGCCACCGAGTACGCCCCGAGGATCACCAGCGAGGCGGTGAGCCCGTCCTCGCGCCCGCCGACGAGGGCCGCGATCAGGATGAATCCTGCCAGCAACCAGATCCGCGCGAATCCCTCGAAGAGGTGGTAGCCGAGCTGCTTGAGCGGCGTGGCCGCTTTGCGTGTCCAACGCTGGTCGACTTCGCCGATCACCCGCTGCACGATCCATCCGCCGGCGCCGATGGCGTAGCCGAGCGCTGGTGCACCCAGCGCGACGGCGGGTGCCATCACGGCCAGCACCAGCACCACGTCCAAGTATCGCAACACCGGGAGAGAACGGACCTTGACCCTGACGTCGGGGGCTACCGCCAAGGCCGGCTCCTCGTGCAACTCACGGGCAGCATCATCGCACCATCGCGGTCGTGGCGGCAAAACGCCGGAAACCCGGCGTTCACCGTTTGGAAACGGTCCTCCAAGCGGCCGCGGCCACCCCGGCGGGGTCCGGGGGCCCGACCGGCGTCCCCTGCGGGCCGGGCGCGGGGCGGGGCACGGTGGCCGCAACGGTTGGGCTGTCCTCGTGCACGCCGACATCGGCCGCAGCGTCCTGCCGGTCCTCGGCCGGGACGTCCACCCGTCCCTCGGCCGTGCCCTCGGTCCCGGCGTCCGTCTGGCGGCGCAGGGAGGGGTGGAAGAGCGTGTAGAGGATGACTCCGAGCGCGAGTGCGCCGAAGGGGATGAAGGCGTTGACGCTCGAGACGTAGAGCGGGAAGAGGATGAAGCCCGAGAGGAGCACGGTCCATGCCCAGAGGATGAGCACGCTCCGGCGGTGGCCGTGTCCGAGGCGGAGCAGCCGGTGGTGGAGGTGGTTCTTGTCCGGGGTCGAGAAGCCGGTCCGGTTGGCCGTCCGGCGCACGAAGGCGAAGGCCAAGTCGACGATGGGCACCCCGAGGATGAAGAAGGGGATGAAGAGGGGTGCGAAGAAGAAGTAGGTCTGGCCGCTGCGAGCGGCCACCCCGCCCACGGTGCCGGCCGAGCGGCCCCCGATGAGCATGGTCGATGCCGCCATCAACAGTCCGAGCAGCAGCGCGCCCGCGTCACCCATGAAAATGCGCGCCGGATGGAAGTTGTGGGGCAGGAAGCCCAGGCAGATCCCGCAGGTGACCACCGCGATGAGGGGACCGATGTTGTCGGCGGGCAGATTGCCGAGGTACTGGAGGTGGAGGCCGTAGATGGCGAGGGCACCCGAGGCGATGGCCACGACGCCCGCGGCCAGGCCGTCGAGGCCGTCGATGAGGTTGACCGCGTTGGTGATGGCGATCACCCAGAGGGCGGTCAGAAGCGGGGTCCACTCCGGCGAAAGCTGGACCAGACCCGCCAACGGGACCTTGAACTGGAACCAGGTCACCCCCATGAAGTAGAGGATGGTGGCGGCAAGGACCTCACCGGCGACCTTGGCCGGGGCCGACATGTCCCGGAAGTCGTCGATGAGCCCGACCACGAAGATGGCCGCTGCACCGAGCAGGAGGCCCATCGGCTCCGACGAGCCCCGGAAGAGGGCGCCGAGGGCGGGAACCGACGCGGCAACCGCCCAGGTGACCAGCATGGCCACGAACATGGCCACCCCGCCCGACTCGGGGGTCACCCGCTGGTGCACCTTACGGTCGTCGGGCTGGGCCACGTAGCCGATCCGGACGGCGATGCGGCGGGCCGGGAAGGTCAGCGCCCACGAGGAGGCCGCGGCCACCAGCAGCAGGACGCCGTACCAGTTGAGCGGGATGCCCGGGCTCACCGGGTCACCCGGGTCGCCGGCCCAGCGCCCCGGGGGTCACGCCCCGGACAGCGTCGGATAGGGGGGGAAGCGGCGGCACAGCGCACGGACCTCGGCCCGCACGGCCTCGAGGGCCGGCTCGTCCCCGCGGCTGCGCAGGGTCCGGCCGATGAGGGCGCCGATCTCACGCATCTCGTCCTCGCCCATGCCGGCGGTGGTCTCGGCGGCCGACCCCAGGCGCAGGCCCGAGGCCACGTAGGGCGGGCGGGGGTCGTCGGGGATGGCGTTGCGGTTGCAGGTGATGCCGGCCCGGTCGAGGACCTCCTGGGCCTCCTTGCCGGTGAGCTCTGCGTCGAAGGAGCGGAGGTCGACGAGGACCTGGTGGTTCTCGGTGCCTCCCGACACCAGCCTGAATCCGCCATCTGCGAGCGATGCGCCGAGGGCCCGGGCGTTTGCCACCACCCGTGCCGCGTAGGCGCGGAACTCGGGCCGCGCCGCTTCGGCGAAGGCCACCGCCTTGGCCGCGATGACGTGCTCGAGGGGACCGCCCTGCAGGCCCGGGAAGACGGCGCTGTCGATCGACTTGGCCAGCTCCGACGAACAGAGGATGGCACCACCACGTGGGCCGCGAAGCGTCTTGTGGGTGGTGAAGGTGACCACGTCGGCGATCCCGACCGGTGACGGGTGGACCCCCCCGGCGATGAGGCCGGCGGGGTGGGCGGCGTCGAACAGGAACCGGGCCCCGACCGAGTCGGCGATCTCGCGGAACGGCAACGGGTCGATGATCCGGGCGTACGCGGTCGCCCCGGCCACGATGAGCCCCGGCCGTTCACGACGGGCCACATCGGCGACCTGGTCGAAGTCGATGATCTCCCCCGGCTTGTCCGGGTCGTCCGAGGCCGCGGACACGCCGTAGGAGACGAACCGCCAGATCTTGGAGGTGATCGAGGTGGGCGACCCGTGGGTGAGGTGGCCGCCCTGGTCGAGGCGCATCGCCAGGATCGTCTCGCCCGGCTCGAGGAGCGCCCGGTAGGCGGCCAGGTTGGCGCTGGCCCCGGCGTGGGGCTGCACGTTGGCGTGCTCGGCCCCGAACAGCGCGACCAGGCGCTCGCGGGCCAGGTCCTCGACCCGGTCGACGACCTGGTTGCCGCCGTAGTAGCGGCGACCCGGGTAGCCCTCGGCGTACTTGTTGGTGAGGATGGACCCGGTGGCCGCGAGCACGGCCGGCGAGGCGAAGTTCTCCGAGGCGATGAGCTGGAGAGTGGTCGACTGGCGCTCCCCCTCCGCGCCGAGCAGTCCGAGCAGCTCCGGGTCGCCGGCCAGCCAGGCGTCGAACGGGGAGGACGGGTACGAGCTGTCCGATCCTGCCGCGGTGACGCATGGCCCGAGTGTACCGAGGGCGGATCAGCCCCGACAGCCCTCCGGTAGGCTTGTCCACTTGATGAAGATCGACCCCAGCACCCCGGTCGTCGTCGGGGTCGGGCAGGTGACCAACCGGCCCGGGACCGAGGGGGAGGGCTCGCTGGCAGACCGTCCCGAGCCCATCCGCCTGATGCTCGAGGCCGTCGGCGCAGCCGTCGAAGACTGTGACGGCGCCCGGCCCGGCGCCCCGGCCGCGGCGGGACGCGCCCTGCTCGCCCGGACCCAGTCGCTACGGGTGGCCAACCCGTTGAGCTGGGACTACGTCAATCCGGGAGCCCTGTTGGCCGGAATGCTCGGGATCGAGCCGCCGGAGCTCCTCGTCAGCACCACCGGGGGGAACACTCCCCAGGCCCTGGTCAATGCCACTGCGCTCGACATCGGGCGGGGCGACCTCGACGTAGCCGTCCTGGTCGGGGCCGACTGCGTCTACACCCGGGCGGCGGCCCGCCGGCACCCCGACCGGCCCGTCATGCCCTGGACGGTCGGGGCGGCCGACACCGAGCCGCCGACCCGGTTCGGGAGCGATCGCCCTGGCACTACCAGTGCGGAAGAGGAACGCGGGCTCGACCTGCCCGTCCACGTGTTCCCCCTCTTCGAGAACGCCCTCCGTGCCGAGGCGGGTCGCACGCTGGAGGAGCACCTCGAGCACATCGGGTCCCTCTGGTCCCGGTTCTCGGAAGTAGCGGCGGACAATCCCTACGCCTGGTTGCGTGATCCACGCCGCGCCTCGGATCTGATCACCCCGACAGAGACCAACCGCATGATCGCCTACCCGTACACGAAGCTGCTCACCGCCAACATGCAGGTCGACCAGGGTGCAGCGGCCATCCTCTGCTCGGCCGCGGCCGCCGAGGCGGCCGGGGTCCCCAGCGATCGCTGGGTCTTTCCCCTGGCCGGGGCCGACGCGGAGGATCACTGGTTCCTCTCGCACAGGGCCGACTTCCACTCCTCGCCGGCCATCCGGCTGGCAGGGCGCTCGGCCCTCGCCCTGGCCGGGACCGATATCGGTGACATCGCCCACATCGACCTCTACTCCTGCTTCCCCTCGGCGGTCACGATCGCCGCCGCCGAGCTCGGGCTCCGAGACGACGAGCCCGACCGCCCCCTCACGGCCACCGGGGGGCTGACCTTCGGTGGCGGGCCGGGTAACAACTACGGCACCCACGCGCTGGCCTCGCTGGTCGGGCGCCTACGCGGCGACCCCGGCTCGCTGGGCCTCGCCACCGGCCTCGGCTGGTACCTCTCCAAGCACAGCATCGGCATCTACGGCACCGATCCGCCCCGGGGCCCCGGAACGGCCGATCTCGTGCCCGGCCCTCCCCCCGAGACCAAGGTCGAAACGGCCGGCGGGTTCTCGTGGGCCGATCCGCAGGTCGGGATCGGCGCTCTCCCGCAGTGCGCCCCCGATGCCGACGCCGAGGGCGAGGTCACCGTCGAGACCTACTCGGTTGCGTTCGGACGGGACGGGTCGCCGGAGCGGGCGGTGGTGGCCTGCCGGACACCGGAGGGCCGGAGAGCGTGGGCCCGGGCGACCGACCCCGACCACCTGGCCCTCCTGGTCAGCCACGAGGGCTGCGGACGGCTCGGCACGCTGCGGGCCGGGGGCGAGGTGGATCTCGGCTGGTGAGGTCGGTGACGTGGCGGGGGACGGGTGGCGAGCGCGGGGTCGCAACGGGGTGTGCAGCGAAGACTGCAACGGGCGTTAATTCCCCAATTTGGTATATGACGTATGCATAGGCGAGATACCGAATTGGGGAAACGTTCGGCGGGTTCAACCGGTCTCGGAGCCGAGAGAACCAGTCTCCGAAATCACTGAAGTCGATTGACCAGCCGTTGCGGCATCCGGCCGGAGGATCGCTCAGGTCGGTGATGCCTCGATCGACATCGGCGGTGGTGCCTCCGGCTCGCGGTAGCGGTGGCGGAAGGCGGCATAGGCGAACGGCCCGGCCATCATCGGCAGCCAGTAGGAGGCCAGCCGGTAGGCCAAGGTCGCCAGCACGGCCTCGGCCCCGGTCAGGCCGGCCAGCACGAGCAATCCCGAGAGACTCGCCTCGACGATCCCGAGTCCGCCAGGAGTGAGCGGTACGAGGCCGATGACCCCGGCCACCGCGTAGGCGAGCAGGATGAGCGACGGACGTGGGTGACTACCCACCGCCCGGACGCAGAAGAGCAGGCAGAGATAGTCGAAGAGCAGCCGGCCCGCCGACAGGAGGGTGGCCTGCCACCACTGCTGGCCGAGGACGGTCCGGATCACCGTGCGCTGCTCGACGAGCCGCTCGGGCAGCCCGTTCAGCGCGGCGCGTTTGGCCAGGAGGCGGTTGCCGACGAACCGGGTGCGCAAGAGCCGGTTGTAGGCCGTCTGGACGAGGCGACCGACGGTCTGCAGCGGGCCGTCGGTCGTCATCACCAGCACCCCGAGTGCGAGGAACAGGACGAACCCGATGGCGCCGATGAACGCGGCGTCGGCCAGGCCCGAGCTGACCGGGGCCCCGAAGAGGACCACCGGGAGCACGAAGACCGGGAGGGCCAGCAGACCACCGATGCCGAGGAAGGAGAATGCGGTCAACCCGCTGACCGCCTCGGTCGGGTCCATTCCCGTCGCCCCGAGCATCCGGAACTGGACCGCCGCACCCGCCGCTGCGCCCCCAGGGACGATGAGGGAGATCGCGTTGCCCGCCAACTGGGCGGTGATCACCGAGAACCACGCCTTGGTGCGCAGCGCGATGCGCTGGAGGGAGAACGTGCAGGCGAAATGGGCGCCCTCCGCCACCAGCGCGGGGACGAACCAGAGCAGGTTCAGGGTGACCAGCTTGGGCCAGGAATCGAGGACCGCCAACACGCTCGGGGCGACCAGGTACAGCGCCACGCCGGCCACGCCGACCACGATCGACCGCTTGACGACGGCCTTCCACCGGATGGGCCGTCCCTGCTGCTCCTCGAACTGGGCCTCGAACGTGCGCGGACCCGGCTCGGTCCCGTAGCCGGGCATGCTGCTCATCCGGTCACGCTCCACCATCCCGGCCATCCACGACCGCGTACCGGTCCGCTCAGCCTCCGGCCGGCCCGGTCAGGAGCGAGGCGGCCACAGCGTCGTGGTGCGGGTTCCAGGTGCCCTGCAGGTCTGCCATGCCCATCTCCCTCCACAACGCGATCGTGTCCTGCGATCATCCCACGGGATGTCGTCAGTCGGCATTCCCGGGGGCGTCGCCGGAGCCATCGCGGGGCCGGGTCACCGGATCTGCCACCCGCTCCTAACCCGTTAGCCTGGAGGTCCGTGAGCGAGACCACCGCTGCCCAGCTGACCCGAGACACCTACGAGCGCCTCCAGGCCGAGCTCGAGGACCTCACCACCCGCGGACGGGTGGAGATCGCGGCTGCGATCGAAGCGGCCAGAGCACTCGGCGACCTCAGTGAGAACGGCGACTACCACGCGGCCAAGGACGCGCAGGGCAAGATGGAGTCGAGGATCCGTCAGCTCCAACGCCTGATGAAGACGGCGAGCGTGGTGGAGTCGGCCGGCTCAGCCGACGGCACGATCGGGCCGGGCTCGGTGGTCACCCTGCGCTACGAGGGCGACGACGAGGACGACGTTTCCGAGTACTTCGTCGGCTCGATCGAGGAGCGCCAGGGCGACCTGACCGTCGTCTCACCCGGCTCGCCCTTGGGCCAGGCCCTGCTGGGCCACGGTGTGGGGGAAGCCGTCGAGTACGCGGCTCCCGGGGGAAGCCTCAGGGTCAACATCGTCTCGGTACGCGGGGGACCCGCGTGAGCACGCCCCGCACCCTGTCCGAGAAGGTCTGGGGCCGACATGTCGTACGGTCGGGAGGCGCGGAAGAACCGGACATCCTCTTCATCGACCTCCACCTGATCCACGAGGTCACCTCCCCGCAGGCATTCGAGGGCCTTCGCCTGGCCGGCCGCAGCGTCCACCGCCCGGACCTGACCATCGCGACGGCCGATCACAACGTGCCGACCACCGATCTCGACCGCCCCGTGGCCGATCCGATCTCGGCCAAACAGCTGGCCGTCCTGGCCGCCAACTGCGCCGAGTTCGGTATCACCTGCTATCCGATGGGCGACGACAACCAGGGAATCGTCCACATCATCGGTCCGGAACAGGGCCTCACCCAGCCCGGCATGACCATCGTCTGCGGCGACAGCCACACGTCGACCCACGGCGCCTTCGGCGGGCTGGCCTTCGGGATCGGCACCAGCGAGGTCGAGCATGTCCTGGCCACCCAGACCCTTCCCCAGCGCCGGCCGGCGTCGATGGCCGTCGATGTCGACGGCGACCTGCCGCCCGGTGTCACCGCGAAGGACTTGATCCTGGCCATCATCGGTCTGATCGGGGTCGGGGGAGGCAACGGTCACGTGATCGAGTACCGCGGACCGGCGGTCCGTGCCCTCTCGATGGAGGGCCGGATGACCGTCTGCAACATGTCCATCGAGGCAGGCGCGCGCGCCGGCATGGTCGCCCCCGACGACACGACCTTCCGCTACCTCGAGGGACGCGACCATGCTCCGAAGGGGGCAGCCTGGGAGGCCGCGCTCGACGTCTGGCAATCGCTCCAGACCGACGACGAGGCCACCTTCGACCGCGCAGTCCGGCTCGACGCCACCACGCTCGCACCGTTCGTCTCCTGGGGCACCAACCCGTCCCAGGTGGTCACCATCGACGGGATCGTCCCCGATCCCGGTGCGTACGACGACGAACACGAGGCGGAACAAGTCGACCGGGCTCTCGGGTACATGGGGCTGACCGCCGGCACGCCGATGCGCGACATCGCGGTCGACACGGTGTTCATCGGCTCGTGCACCAACAGCCGGATCGAGGACCTCCGCGCCGCAGCGGAGGTGCTCCGCGGTCGCTCGGTGTCCCCCGGGATGCGGGCGCTGGTCGTGCCCGGCTCGCACCGGGTCAAGATCCAAGCCGAGGAGGAGGGGCTCGACGCGGTCTTCACCGCGGCCGGGTTCGAATGGCGCCAACCGGGCTGCTCGATGTGCCTGGCCATGAATCCCGACAAGCTGGCACCGGGCGAGCGGGCAGCGTCCACCTCGAACCGCAACTTCGAGGGACGGCAGGGGCGGGGCGGCCGCACCCACCTGGTCTCACCGGCGGTTGCGGCGGCCACTGCGGTGGCCGGACACTTCGCTGCACCGACGGACCTCGACTGATGCGCGCCGTGCGGCTGCTGACCGGAAGGGCGGTGCCGCTCGACCGCTCGGATGTGGACACCGACCAGATCATCCCGTCCGACTGGCTCAAGCGGGTCGAGCGGACCGGGTTCGGAGCCGGCCTCTTCGCCGAGTGGCGTGACGACCGAGATTTCGTACTCAACCAGGAGGAATTCGTCGGGGCCACGATCCTGGTGGCCGGGCCCGATTTCGGCATCGGCTCCTCACGCGAACATGCGGTCTGGGCACTCCAGGACTACGGCTTCGATGCCGTGGTATCCCCCCGATTCGGTGACATCTTCCGCAACAACTGCACCAAAGCTGGACTGGTGCCCGTGCAGCTGGACGAGCACACAGGCCGGCTGCTGCTCGACGCGGTGATGGTCGAGCCGACCACGGAGATCACCATCGACATCGAGCGGGGCACGCTCGAAGCGCCGTCCGCGGGGATCGAGACCACGTTCCCGCTGGACGAGTTCACGCGTGCCCGATTGCTCAACGGGTGGGACGACATCGGCCTCACCCTGCGCTACGAATCGGACATCGAGGCCTACGAGGCCCAGCGCCCTATCTGGTTGCCCACAACCCGTTGAGTCGCAGGTCGGCGGCCAGAGCCGGTCAGGCCGCCAGCCGAGAGCCCGCCGGGTCCCCGGCGCCGACTACCACGAGGGGCAGGGGGGCAGCCAGC
Organism: uncultured Acidimicrobiaceae bacterium; assembly: GCA_963753905.1. GTDB lineage: Bacteria > Actinomycetota > Acidimicrobiia > Acidimicrobiales > RAAP-2 > Bog-756. The sequence goes on from CAVWDZ010000001.1 coordinate 2,563,589, forward strand.
GTCGGGGGACCCGGTGGAAGGTGAGTTGCGGAGCGGTTACCGCTCCCCGCAACTTCGAACGTATGCCATGTGAACGGCGACGGTGATGAGCAGCTGGCACGATCCACCGCCATTGGGGACCACGGTACACGACCCGCCCGCGTCTGGCGCGGATCGGAAGTACTGCCGATGAAGAGTCGGTGCCACGCCCTCTGCACTACGACTGTTCCCCCCATCTCGCCCGCCGACGACGCGCATCTTTCCGGAGTTTCCGCCTTGTCCCACGAAGCCCCCCGGTCTGTGTCGCACTCGGTGCTCCCGGGTCATCGTAGGGCCGACCGGTCACCGGGTCAATCGGTTTTACAGGGGATCCCTGTAGGGAATCTCAGGTACCTTCCTCCGTGGTCGAGCCCCGACCACGGAGCGTGATCCGTGGTCGCCCTCCCACCGCGTCCTCGGCACGGCGGATCGATCGCGGCAACCGGGTCGTGGTGGTCCGCCGCCCTCTTCGGAGCCGCTTCCTGCTGGGCTCGCGGCAGCGAGCTCGGGGACGACAGTGGCAACCATCATCACCAAGCGGCAAGCACGGTTGCGGAGTGGCAACCACCGTTGCGCATCTGTCCCGGGCATCCCTTGCCCGCAGGGACGCAGAGGAGGGTCCGGCTGAGCCGGACCCTCCTCTCGTCGGCACCCGAGGGTGCCTATGCCTAGTGCGTGTTACTGCATGGTGCTGCGTGTTACCGAGCCTGGGTCAGCCGTTCGTGTCGAGGCAGAAGCCCTTCGGATTGGTCGACGTGTAGCTCGGGTCCACCAACTGGAAGTTGGAGTCCGTAAGCGGGACCGTCGTGGTCAAGCGCACCCTGACTGAAGGGGTGGGCTCGACGACGTGTCGATCGGGAAGAACCCGTTCGCAGTGATGGCGGATTCGATCTCGGTCCGGTAGTTCACACCGGTCAGGGGATCGATGTCCATTACCGTTTGCTTCTTGCAAAGGAAGCCGTCCTCACCGATCGCATTCAGCGCAGCCTGGCTCACGATCCCATTGGTGCCGGTGGCCGTGTTGTTGTACACGTTCGCCAGGTACCGGATGATCGGGAAGTTGCCCGGGATGCCCCCGCCGGTGCCCTGGATGCTGGTCTTGGAGGCGGTGACTGAGTTGACCTCGCCTACCGCCGTCTTGTACTTGTTGGCGCCAATGGTGGTGCCGGGGCAGAAGTTCGTCGGGCACTGCGCGGTGTACTTCCCGAAGGAGTAGAAGTAGAGGGCCGCAGCCTTGTTGGTGTTGACGGTGTTCGTGACGAAGTCATCGTTGTACCAAACGCTCGACGCGTTCACGATCGAGGAGACCTCGTTCTCGAACAGTCCGATGTGAGACAGGTTGGCGGCCGTCTTCTGCGCCGGGGTCCCGCAGGATCCGACGGCGCCACCCGGGCCGAACGTCTCGTCGTTGAGACAGGCCGGTGTATCGGTGCCGAGGGTGACGAACTGCTTCCACGTCCCCTCGGTGCCCGATCCGGTCTGTGCCATGTAGCAGTCGATGTGGAGGCCTTCGAGGATGGTCTTGTTGCTCGCGGCACTCGCCTCGGTCGGGTTGAGGCAATACCACACCATCGTCAGCGTGCCACCACCCGGCTTGGGACAGGTGAGGGTATCGGCGTAGGCCTCCTGTAGCGCGGTGAGGGTGATGTTGTTGATCGTCGTCGTCGGCGCATCAGCCAACGTCGACCCGGCACCCGTACCGCCGTCCACGAAGTGGGTCCAGGGAACTCCGTCGATGCCCCATGAGATGACGTTCTGCGCAGAGGTCGCGTGGATCGCCGCCGGGACATTGCTCGAGGCCCGTGCGTAGGATTCGAAGATTGACCCGGCGGTGTACAGCTCCTTCACGCCCTGACCGGAGCCGACGGCTGCAAGCTGAGTCTCGTCGTCGTTGTAGGGGTTCTCCTTCGCGGCCTGCGAGCCGTCCTCGCCGGGCTGGTTGACCGTCGTGCCGGTCGCGTAGGGGATGGCACACGAACCGTCGAACGGGTGGGTGTTACCAGCCAGGTCGCACCCGGGGGACTGGTCGAACAGTGTGCTCAACGTGCTCATCGCGTAGTACGTGGTATTGGATCCACTCGCAGGGAGCACGCTCTGCGTGACTGCACCTGCAGTACCTCCTGCGAAAGCCAGTGACATCCCGGATAGCCCGAGGGCGACAGTGGCCATCGCCACTCCCCTCCGGCGCGTGAACAGCTTCTGAAACATGGGGGTTCTCCTCTGTAGTGGCTTGGGACGGAGGGATTGCCCTCGGCACTCGCCTGACAACCGCCTCCACCGACACGATAGGAAACCGAGGTAATCGCAGCGTCACGGATGGGTGCTGCTTGAATGAACTCTTGGTGACGCTCAGGCCCGTACGGACGCAATACGCAGCGCACTCCGCGCCACGCGTGACGCTTGGTCAACGGTTGATCGGCGACCGTCGATGCGTTGTCAGTAGGTCGCCGGGAGGGCCCGGGCGAGGCTTTCGCAGGCAAATAGCCCACAGGCGATGACCACCGGGGCGGCCAACAGGTAGACCAGAGCCGGTCGCCGCCATCGCCACGCCACGATGCCCGCACCCACGAGCACGACCAGGGTGAGGAGCGACCAGAGGATCGTGAGCCCCCCGGCTGCCGGGTCCCCGGCCAGACCGAGCTCGTACTCGGGGAGGGCCGCCGTGCTACCGGGAACCGCGATCGGAGCTCCCACCAATTTCCCGACCACAGCGAGCCGTCCGCTCGTCACCAGGCTCGAGTCCGAGGAGATCAGGGTGATCCTGTCGTCCGTTGACGGGGTGACCACGTCGCGCTGGCCCGAGGTGACCGTGAAGACCCGGGTGACCTTGTAGGTGAACGAGCCGACTCCGTCCACCACGCGGATCCGGTCACCGCGGCGAAGCTGCGCGAGCGGCCCGAAGGGGGCGCCGAACGTGACCCTGCGGGCGGCGATCACCGCGTTGCCCACGGTGCCGGGGATGGCCGTCCCTGGCATGTGACCCGGACCGTTCATGAGGTCGGCAGCGCTGGTCCCTTCGACCACCACCTGATGCAGGCGGATCGCGGGGATCTCCAGGACCGCGACCGCCGAACCCTCCGCTGGTGTCCGGCCCGCCACCAGGCTGTAGACGGTCAAGGGCTGTCCGACGAGGGACTGGGTGAGGCGCTGCTGGTCCCGGGCCGCGGTCAGGGGGGTGAAGGCGAAGAGGTAGACGAGGAAGACCACGATGAGCGCGCCGATCCCGGTGATGGCCAGCCCCGCCAGGCGCCGGTAGGGAAGGTCCGGGAGGCGGTGGGCCGAGCGGGCCCGCTCATCGGGATCCGCCTGTTCCTGGTGATCCGGGGTGTCTGCTCGTCGCGGCGAAGTCGCGCCACCCTCTGTGCGATCGACGAGCACTCCGTGTCCGATCCGGTCAGCCTGCTCGATCTCGCGGGAAACGGAAGGAGCCTGGGTCTCGGTCACGGCGCCGCCCCTGGAGGCTCACCGGGAGCCTCTCCGACTACCTGCTCGCGTCGTCTCAGTCTCGTCAATCCCGGGGAGAAGAGGAGTAGTGGCCCGAAGATGAGACAAGCGATCGCGAGAATGACCAGGGTCGGCAGGAGGTAGCGGGCGGCTGCATCGAGGGCGACCAGGAGGAAGCCGGTCGACGTCCCAAGCCCACCGGGGCCACCGGTCCCGGAGTCACGAGGATGACTCCGACCTGCGGCCGCCGGGGACGACGTCGACAGGGGGAGCGAGCCCGACCCGGCCACTGCACCGGCGGTCGACGCGAACGGATTGGTCGAGCTGGTCGACGGGCTCTGGGTGGTTCCCCCCGATCCACCGGATCCGTTCGTGGACGACCCGCCTCCGGTCGACGGCGACGACGAGCCGGAGCCCGGCTCGGAGACGACGTCCTTTGCGATGTCGGCGAGCGCTGCCTGGTACAGCGCTGAGGGCAGTGGAGCGTAACCGTTCGGCAGAGGTATCGACCCTCCGCTGTGGGAGTAGGTCACGAGGTTGGTCAGCAAGTCCTTCACCTCGGCGGCCGTGGACGCCGGAAGCGGCGTCGTCGGGACCATCGCGTACGTGACGTCGGGCATCGGATACGCGTTCGCGGTGGGTCTCGTGTAGTCGACCTCGTAAGTTCCCACCGGGCACGACAGCGTTCCAGTGGGGCACGGGGTGAGATTTGCCAGCGCTGCTTCCAGGTTGGCGACTGTCGGGCTGACGAAGTTGCCAGCGGCGTTCTGCAGGCTGGCAGTGTAGAGCCCATAGAACGAGGCTTCGGAGGAGTCCATCACGCCGAACGCTGCGGCGGGATTGGTGCTGAAGAAGGGGACCGTGGACCCGCCGAAGGCGTAGCTCCGCATCGCCTTGGCCTGGAGTGCGGGGAGTTCGGACTCGCCGTAGGTCGCGATCCCCGAAGCGATAGCTGGGAACGTCGAGTACGGCTGGCAGCTGGGAAAGATCCAGGTCGCCTTTTTGTCATTCGGAGGCGGCCAGATGTTGCTGCCCACAGGTGGCGTGGTGAAGGTCGTTCCGGCGGCGGTCGTGTCGTGGACCGTCGCCGAGACCGGGCTGCTCTTGCCGACCAGTTTGAAGCTGGCCGTATATGGCACGGTCGGTGCGTTGCAGAGCCAATTGGTGACCTGGTAGCTCGCCCCGTTGGGAACGTCGGAGTTGAACGCGCCGAACTGTTGTGGCATGTACACGCCGGGGCCGGACGCGGTCGGCGGATTCAACAGATCGAAGGCGCTGAAGTACTGCAGTTGGTTCTGCAACTCGGTCACGGGATCCGGTCCCATGCAGAGCACTAGCTCCTTGCACGGAAACGGAAGACGCGGGTAGTCCTCACCGTAGAAGGTCAACGGGTCGAGGGTACCCGAACCCGCTGCGGCGGAATAGTCGGTGCTGATGAGCCCGGCCACCATGTTCGGGGTCAGGTCGTAGGTGGCCAAGGGGGTTGCCGTATCGCCCACCGTCTCGCCCGCCAGCATGCTCACGACCGTGGCCGAAGTCGCGATCGGGATGTAGGCGAAGGGCCTCCCACCGAAGAGGGTCCCGGCTTGGCTGAGATCACCCGGGTTGTCGATGAACGCAAGGTTGGTGGTGCCGGAGTTGAAATCCTTGACCACCAATCCATTTTCGTTCGTGGTGTTGAGTGCCACCGCTCCGTTCGTCCCGTTGCAGGTCGAGTCCACAGCAGCAGGTAGGAAGTGTTCGAGGCTGGAGGAGCTCTCGGTCTGGATCAATGGGTCCGTGGTGGGACAACCGGCCTCCTGGGCGGCGAAGGTCAGAGGGACGACCGCAGTGTTGGACGGAGTGGTGGGGGGACCATTGCCAACGCTGTTGCCGGTGCCCGCCTCTTTGGTGATCTCGATCACGCACGGGTCGGCGGTATTGTCGCAGAAGAAGCCAGGGCCGGCACCTTGGACGTTGGTGATGTCGTGCGAAGGCAGGGGCAAGTTTCCCTCACCCGACTGGTCGAAGAACACCGGGTAGGCAATCTCGGTCAGGTTCTGATGGGTCGCGTCGACAGTCACGGGAGTCTGGACCGGCGCCCACTCCTGCGATTCCCACGTCCCGACCAGGCATGAGGGATCGGATGGGGAGGTGTTGGTCGCACAGAGGGCGATGCGGATACTTCCGCCCGCATGGAAGTTGGTGGCCCGCACGAAGACGAACTCACCGTCGCTCAGACCGCTGGTGGGAGAGACGTCGACCGTGGGGCACGGTCCGCTCGTGCAGGGGATCACGGCTGTGCAGCCCCCGTTCCCGTCGCTCGTGCAGACCGGTGCCGCCCCGACCGCCGACGGACCGTGTCCGCTCGACGCCGCGGTGGCACTGACCGCGGCGAGCACGGCCGCCGCCAGGGCCATGCAGAGACCGACGGTCAAGATCCGCCTCAATGTTCTGCTCCGGCCGGAGCCATGGACGGATCGGCGTCCGCCTCTTCTACCCGGCGCCGGCGCCGTCGGGACGCGATCACAGGCGGGGTCAGGACGATGGCCAGGACGAGCAATACCGCGCCGAGGACCGCAAGGTTCCTCGGGCCGTAGACCGATCCGGTGGCCGCGAGGAGCGCGTCTGCGCACTTGTACTTGTCCGGGCAGGATTTCTGGCTCCGGACGATCTTTCCGTTGACGATCGTGTACCCATTGGCGACCTGCGCCGCGGTGAGGCCGGCGACCGACCCCGCGGCGTTCGTGCTGCCACTACCCGAACCGCCACCCGAGCCCCCCGCGGACCCGCCCGCGCCCCCACCCGGCCCGGCGACCGACCCTCCGGCGGCCGACCCTCCGGCCGCGGCAGCCGCCGCGGTGGAGGTGGGCTGTACCCCACCACCTGACTGCCCGGCGATGGCGGGCTCCCCTGGCAGTGGCGTCTGTCCGTCGACGTAGGGGTTCTTGCAGTTGGCCGGCGTGGGCGGGGGTGGCTCCTGGCCGCCGTTGAGGCGGCCGACGGCGTCGAAGTCTTCCAGCACCAGGTTCGGGGGCAGGGGGGAGTAGCCGAGAGTCGCCATTCCTTGCTGGCCCGCACAGGCGAGAAAGGAAACGAACTGACCGAGCGCCTGGCCCTTCTGAGCCGGGAACGTCGACGTCCCGGATCCGTTGGCTGCGCAACTGCCCCCCTTCGTCTGGGCCAGTTGCGGCGAGCAGGGCGTGACTAGGTAGCTGTAGGCGGAGAGCGGGTAGGCGTTCGGCAGCGGGTTGGTGTACACGTTGTGCAGATCCTGGGTCAGGTCGGAGTGGAGGATCGCCGCCTCGAGTGCGGTCGCGACGTTCACCGAGGTGGGCTGAACGGCGTTGTTACTCGCGTTGATCAACGAGGCGACCGGTGATTGGTGGTCAATGGCGTAGGCGGTCTCGACGTAGGTGATCGACCCGACGCTGGCGACCGGCGCGACGTCATCAGCGGCGTTGGACGACCCGTTCGCACCGATGGGCGTGCCCTGCTGCCACCCCGGGTACCCCGGGTGGGTACTGAAGTTGAACCCCTGCGGCGGAGTTGGCCACGTCGCATCCGGCTGCCCGGGCTCGAAACTTTCGAACGCGGTCTGCGCAGCGCTGAAGTCGGTCGCGTCCTGGTGGAGCAAGTAGTCCGAGAGCAAGTAGTTCTCGCCGGAAGCGTCCGAGCGGTAGACCGCGGTGATCTGGGTCGAGGGCAGATCCCCTGCGAGCTGGGGGTTGAGCTGTGCAATCGAGCGGTCGTTCCACTTGGTGATCTTCCCAAGGAAGACGTCTCCGACGGTCTGGGCATCGAGGATCAGGTTGGTGATTGGTTGACCATCGTTACCCTTGAGGTTGTACATGAAGGACAGCCCGCCGGCCACGTCGGGCATGTACTCATAGGGGATAGTCGGGTTGGACTGGGCCTGCCCGGAGCTGTAGGGGATGTCCGAGGCACCGAAGTCGACCTGGTTGGTGGCGAAGTTGTTGAGCCCGATCACCGACGAGGTGACCTGAAAGTTGATGTTGAGCCCGTACAACGTGGACGCCTGGGCCGTCCATTCCCCGATCGCCTCACCGGCAAAGCTCGACCCGGTCGACTGGAGCGACGGGCTCGCACCTACCAGCGGGACACCCAAGAATTGGGAGAGCACGCCAGCCAGCACCGCGAGGACGGCGGCGATGCCAATGGCTGCAGGGCGCGGGCCACGGACCCGGTACCCAGCCGGAACAGCCACGAAGCGAGCCGGGCCGGCCCCGGGCTCAGCCGAACTGGCCATGGACATAATCGGCGGTCCTCTGATCGGTGGGCTCGCCGAACATCTTCTCGGTCGGACCCGACTCCACGACCCGGCCGGGCATGTTCTCTTCCGCGAGGAAAAACGCACAATGGTCGGAGACCCGTTGGGCCTGCTGCATGTTGTGAGTCACGATGACCACGGTCACCTCGCTGGCGATCTCCTTGATGGTGCGCTCGACGCGCAGCGTGGAGGTGGGATCAAGCGCGGAGCACGGCTCGTCCATCAACAGGACCCGGGGCCGGACAGCGAGGGCGCGGGCGATGCAGAGCCGCTGCTGCTGGCCTCCCGAGAGTGCCCCACCGAGCTCGCCGAGGCGGTCCTTGACCTCGTTCCACAGCCCGGCCTTGCTCAACATCTCCTCCACCAGATCGTCGCGGTTGGCGACCGCCAGGCGCGAGAACTTGATACCGGAGAGCACATTGTCGGCAATGGTCATGGCCGGGAACGGATTGGGCTTCTGGAAGACCATCCCGATATGACGCCGGGTGTCCATCGCGCGCTGCCCGGTCGAGTAGATGTCGAGCCCGTCGAGCTTGACCGACCCAGCCAGCTGGGCCCCCGGCACGACCTCGTGCATGCGGTTGAGGATCCGGAGGAAGGTCGACTTGCCGCAACCCGAAGGCCCGATCAGTGCCGTTACCCGGGACCGCTCCATGACGAGGGTGACGCTTTGGAGCACCAGGCGGCCACCGAACCAGGCGCATACCCCGTCGGCCTCGATCTGCCCCGCCTGGCCCGCTCCGCTCACCTGCCGGGAGAACCGCCGGGACATCCGCCCCGTCGGCGCCTCGGCCGCTACGCCCATCTCGATTGTCATTGGTCGCCTTCTCTCTGCATCGGGATCGGCACGAAGAAGCGGGCCATCACATCGTCCTCGGCGCGCCCGCGCTTCTTCTTTCCCTTGGTGCGGCTGAAGATGCGGGCGGCGACGAACAGGACGAGGACGATGGAGATGAGGACGAAGGCCGCCTGGAACGCGATGTCGATCAGGACGGGTTGAGCCTGGCGGACGTCCGACCAAATGACCAGTGGCAGGGCTTCCTGGGGGTGGGCCAACGGATTTGCGTTGAGCAACTGGGAGCCGAAGGCAGTGAAGATGAGCGGGGCGGTCTCCCCCACGATGCGGGCGGTCCCGAGCAGCACTCCTGTGACGACACCGGACCGCGCCGTCGGCAGGACCACCGACCACACCGTCCTCCACTCGGGAGCCCCGAGCGCGAACGACGCCTCCCGCAGCCCGCTCGGTACCACGCGCAGGACCTCCTCGACCACCCTGGTCACCGAGGGGAGCAGGATCACGAAGAGGGCCAGAGAGGCGGCGAAACCGGAGTAGGTCAGGATGTGGTCGACGATCAGGATCGAGTAGATGAAGATGCCAGCCACCACCGACGGAGTGCCGCTCATGGCGGTGACCACGGTCCGGACGATCCGCACGCCCCGGCCGCCGACCTCGTTGAGGAAGACCGCCGTAGCGACGGCGACCGGTACGCCGAGAGCCACGGCGATGAGCACCTGCTCAAGCGTCCCGAGGATCGCATGGAAGATGCCGACGTGGTTGAGGACGTTCGGGTCGGACACCTGGAGGTCCCTCTGGTCCTTGGTGAACAACGATCCCCAGTGGATGGTCGGGATGGCCTTGTAGGCGACCCAGGCCACAATGAAGACGATGAGGGCCACGATGAGGAGGGCAGCGCTCACCACCACGATGGCCACGACCCGATCGGTGGCTACCTGGCGCTCGAGCACCTGGGACGTGGAGACCCAGGTCATTGTGAGGAAGCACAGGTACCAGCAGACCAGGAAGCCGAGAGCTCCGGTGAAGAGGGTCAGTTGGAAGAAGATGACCCAGACCAGGGCGAGGGACGACACCGCGCAAGCCACCAGGAGCAGGACGTCTGTCGGACCGAAATCACCGGGACGGATCGGCGTCGGCAACCGCCGAGGGGTTGGCGGCACCTCGTCCGGCGGCACCGGGCCGGGCGGCGACAGAGAGGGGGCAGGCCCTGCATCCGGTTGGATGGTGCCGGTGGACACCGACGAGTTCGGGATGAGGACACCCGGAGGTGCGGTCTGCACTTCGGTGCGGGCGGTCACAGGTCGACCCCGGCACCGCTGCGGGACCGATTGACGATGGCCGACGCGGCAAGGTTGATCACCAGGGTGAGCACGAAGAGCACGAACCCGCAGAACAGGAGGTCCTGGAGGCCCAGCTTGCCACCTGAGCCGAAGTTGACGGCGATGAGCTGCGAGATGGTCGTGCCACCGTGCTGGAGGATGTGGTCGGTGACGGCGAACGAGCTGCCGAGGATGATCGAGACGGCGATGGTCTCCTCGAGGGCACGGCCGAGACCGAGCATGACTGCGCCGATCATGCCCCCCCGACCGAACGGCAGGACCACCGTCTGGATCATCTGCCAGCGACTTGCGCCAAGTGCAAGCGCGGCCTCACGCTCACCGGGCGGTGCCAGCGAGAAGACCTCGCGGCAGATCGAGGCCACGATCGGGACGATCATCAACCCCACAACCAGTCCTGCAATGAAGAGGGATGCGTTGAGTGGCGGGCTGACCACCTTGAAGAACGGGACAAACGCGAAGTGCCGGGAGAGCCAAGTGCTGAACCCGACCACGTTGGGCTGCAGCTCGAACACGGCCCAGAGGCCGAAGATGATGCTCGGGATGGCGGCCGCCAGATCGATCATCGCGATGAGCCCGCGACGGCTCCACTGCGGAGCGTATTCGCTCAGGAAGAGGGCGGTGGCAATGGCGATTGGAGTACCGACCACCATTGCGACAGCCGCCACCTCGATCGTGCCGACCAGGGAGGCCAGCACGCCGTAGACCGGGTGCTTCCCGAGGGTCTGGAAGCCTGATCTCGTGAAGAAGCTCCAGCCGATCCTGGTGAAGGCGGGAACCCCTCGGAGGAACAGGAAGAGCCCGATGAGGAAGAGCAGGCCCAGCACCCCGAACCCCGCCATCCGGACGACCATACGGAAGACCTTGTCCGGGGTCCCGTAGTCCGCGGGGAGGGTGATCGGCGTCGGCACCTCGTCACCGGGCGCGGCCCTTGGCAGATCGACTGTGGCGGACATGTCCTCGGGCCTTTCTGGACGAATCAGGTCTGACGGCGGTCCTGCCCTGGCGGCGCTGGCTACTGCTGAACCGGGGAAGCCAGCAGTTCAAACTACTCGCCCAAGGTGAACGGACGGCTAAATCTTTGCAATGTCCGGGTGATCATTCCGCGTACGAGAACCGGCAGCCCACCCTGCCCCTCGCAGCGACCAAGATCAGCCGAGCGAATTGTAGAGTTCCCCCCGCCCCACGTCGAATGAGACCCCTGGATCCGCAAAGACCAGCTGGCGCCTGTCGTCGATCACGATCGGGAGCATGGACGCCGAGCCGGTCTTCGTATAGGGCGCCGCCTGCTTCAATTGAGCGATCTGAGACGTGACTCCGTCGGCAAAGCTGCGATTGTGGTGTTTGGCCTGGTCGACGCTCAGCCAGTACAGGTTCTGTCCGCCACACGCCAGGAAGAACGCGAGCCAGGTGCCGCCTGACTGGTCGGTGTACACGACCGGTTCGGCCACGAGAATCGAGTCACCGGGCGCCACGGTCCCAATGCTCGGGAGGCTGGCGTCCGGCCCCGAGTGGAGCGCGATGCCGGCCGGGACCGTGACGCTGTCGACCATCGCCGTTCCACCGTGCGCCTTGATCTCTTCCAGAGCCCGGCCTGCGGAGGCATCGGGTTCGAATGGCGCGAAGCCGGGGTTCAGCCCTGTCGGCTCGCCTGCCGGGATCGTCGAACCCACCTCATAGGTGCACCCCTGGAGTTCGAACGCTGGTGGCACCACGATCGTGGTCGGTGGCGGTGCGGCCGCACCGCCACCGCATCCCGCCGAAAAGAACAGGAGTGCAACGCCCGTGACGAGCCCGCACACGGGACCGAACGCCTCCGTCCTGGCGCGCCCGCTCTTTTCGTATGGCCTCCTCGGGCTGCGGCTACTCATCTGACTCCGTCTCGTTGCATCCGTCGCGCACACTGTCGTTCGCTGTCAGGACCGACCGACAGGGCTTGGCCGGGGCTCCGTCAGCCGGGATTCCGTCGACCAGGACCCACGTTCTGCCACGGCGCGGGTGCTCTGTCAACGCGACTCGGCCGGATCCCCCACCAGATCATCGAGAGATCACCCTGCGGTAACCCGGTCGCAACCGTTCGTTCACCACGGGGTCACTTGCCGGCGTCCGCCTACACTGCACCGGTGCCGACCACCTCATTGCGCAGAGTGCTCCGGCTTGCCGCCGTACTCGGCACAGCAGCATTGGCCGTCCTTCTCCGCAGGGGTCGGAGGGACCACAGGAACCGTACATCCGGAGGGACCGAGATCTGCGGGGACGTATGGCCGCCAGTGCCCATCAAGCGCATCTCGGGCCGGAACTGACTCTCGCCTGCCCGATGACCGGCGGACCGGCCGGAGGACCAGCGGGGGCACTACGACCGCACGCTGTGGACGTCGCTGATCCCGGGGGCCTCGCGCAGCCGGGCCAGCGCCCCCTCGGGGACCTCGCCGTCGGTGGAGAGCACCATGAGCGCGGTGTTCCCGGTCGCCGAGGGGCCGACGGCCATCGACGAGATCGAGACACCGGCATCGCCCAGGATGGTCCCGACCACGCCGATCATCCCGGCGCGGTCGTCGTTGCGCACGACGACCATCTGGGGGGCGGGCGGCACCTCCACCGTGTGGTCGTCGACCATCACCAGGCGTGGCTCGCTCCGGGGTCCGGCCAGGGTCCCGGCCACCGAGTGGTCGCTGGAGCGTAGGGTGATGAGGTTCACGAAGTCGTGGGCAGTGACCGTCGACGTCTCCCGTACCTCGAGGCCCCGTTCGGCGGCCAGCTGCGGGGCGTTCACGTAGGACACCGGTTCGGCGGTGCCCTCGGCGAAGAGCCCCTTCAGGATCGACAGGGTCAGGATCCCGGTGCCCGCGCCGGCCAGGCCGCCCTGGTACTCGATCTCGAGCGCGTCCGGCAGTCCGTCGTTGAGGCAGGACACGATCCGCCCGAGCTGCTCGGCCATGCCCATGAACGGCCGGACCGTCTCGGAGACATCGGTGGCGGCCACGTTGACCGCGAACGGGACGAAGTCACCTGCGAGGGCGAGGATCACCTGCTCGGCGATGGTCACGCCGGCCTTGTCCTGCGCCTCGGCGGTCGAGGCGCCGAGGTGGGGCGAGACGACCACGGTCGGGAGCTCGAAGAGCGGGGACTCCGTCGTGGGCTCGGCGGCGAAGACGTCGAGGCCGGCGCCCTGGACCCTCCCCGAGCGGATCGCCTCGGCGAGCGCCTCCTCGTCGACGATGCCACCGCGGGCGGTGTTGATGATCCGCAGCCCGGGCTTCGCCCGGGACAACAGGTCCTTCCCTATCAGCCCGAGGGTCTCCTTGTTCTTGGGCAGGTGCACGGTCACGAAGTCGGCCTGGGCGAACACAGCGTCGAGGTCCAGCAGCTCGACCCCCATGTGGCGGGCCCGGTCGGCCGAGACGAACGGGTCGTAGGCGACCAGCCGCATCCCGAATGCCAGGGCGCGTTGGGCCACCAGGGCGCCGACCCGACCGAGGCCGATCACGCCGAGGGTCTTGCCGTGCAGCTCGACGCCCTCCCACTTGGAACGCTCCCATTTCCCGGCGACCAGCGCGGCGTGGGCCTGCGGGATGTTGCGGGCCTGCGCCAGGAGCAGGGCCATGGCCTGTTCGGCCGCGGAGAGGATGTTGGACTGGGGGGCGTTGACCACCATCACCCCGCGCTCGGTGGCCGCCGCGACGTCCACGTTGTCGAGGCCGATGCCGGCCCGGCCGACCACGACCAGGTCGGCTCCGGCGGCGAGGACCTCGGCGGTGACCGTGGTGGCAGAGCGGATGATCAGGGCCTGCGCGCCTGGCACCGCAGCGACGAGCTCGTCGGGTGACAACCCCAGCCGCACGTCGACCTCGTGCCCGGCGCCCGCCATGAGGTCCAGGCCCGGCTGGGCCAACTTCTCGGTTACGAGCACCCTGCCCATGGACGTCCTTTCGTCAGCTGTTCTCGGGGGCGCCGGCCTCAGCCGACGCCTGTGAAGAGGCTGGCCAGCCGGGTGACGCCCTCGACCAACTGGTCGTCGCCCAAGGCGTAGGACATCCGGAAGTAGCCGGGGGCGCCGAACGCCTCTCCCGGCACCACGGCCACCTGTGCCTGATCGATCGCGAGCTCGGCGAGCTCGGCACTCGAGTGAGGAACGCGGCCACCGATCCGCCGCCCGAGGAGCCCCTCGACCGAGGGGAAGGCGTAGAACGCCCCTTCCGGCAGGAGGCACTCGATCCCGTCAATCTCGTTGAGCAACCGGTGGATGGTGAGGCGCCGGCGGTCGAAGGCGTCCAGCATCTCGCCCACCGCGGAGAGGTCGCCTGAGACTGCCGCCAGGGCCGCCCGCTGGGAGACGTTCGCCACGTTCGAGGTCGTGTGGGACTGGAGGTTGGTGGCCGCGGCGATGATGTCCGGTGGACCGAGCATCCACCCGACGCGCCACCCCGTCATCGCGTAGGTCTTGGCCACACCGTTGATCACGATGCAGGTGTCGGCCAGCTCGGGGACCACCACCGGGATCGAGTGGTGCTCGGCTCCGCCGTAGACCAGGTGCTCGTAGATCTCGTCGGTAACCACCCAGAGACCGTGCTCTGCGGCCCACCGGCCGAGTGCCTCCATCTCGTCGAGCGGATAGACGGCCCCTGTCGGGTTGGAGGGGGAGACGAAGAGCACGGCCTTGGTGCGCGGGGTGAGGGCCGCCTCGAGCTGGGCCACGGTGACCCGGAACCCCTGGGACACCCCGGTCGGGACGGCCACCGGTACCCCGCCGGCCAGATTGACCGCCTCGGGGTAGGTCGTCCAGAACGGGGCGGGCACGAGGACCTCGTCAGCCGGGTCGCACAGCACCGCGAAGGCATTGGCGACCGCCTGTTTGGCTCCGTTGGTCACCAGCACCTGGCTTGCGGCCACCTCGTATGCAGAGTCACGCCTGGTCTTGACCGCGATCGCCTCGCGGAGCTCCGGGAGACCGGCGGTCGGCGTGTAGCGGTGGTTGCGCGGCTCGCGGCAGGCCGCCTCCGCCGCGGCCACGACGGCCGGGGGCGTGGGGAAGTCCGGCTCGCCGGCGCCGAAGCCGATCACGCGCTCGCCCTGCGCCTGGAGGGCCTTGGCCTTGGCGTCTACGGCCAGGGTGGCCGAGGGGGACACGGCAGCGATCCGGGCGGAGATCCGGCGCGTGCCGCTCGGCTCAGATGCACGGACCCCCTTCGGGTTGGGCCGGGTTTCTGTCTGCGGGGCCATGGGTGCCATGATTCCATACGTGACCGACACCCCTGACATCGAGATCCCCGCCAACCTCCTGCCGGCGGACGGGCGGTTCGGCTCTGGCCCCTCGAAGGTGCGACCGGAGGCCGTCGACGCGCTCGCAGCGGTGTCGCGCACCTACCTCGGGACCAGCCACCGCCAGAAGACGGTCAAGTCGGTGGTCGGCAGTCTGCGAGAGGGGCTGGCCCGGCTGTTCTTGCTACCGGACGGGTACGTCGTGGCCCTCGGCAACGGAGGGACGACCTGCTTTTGGGACGCCGCCACCTTCTGCCTCATCGGGCAGAGAAGCCAGCACCTGAGCTTCGGCGAGTTCTCCTCCAAGTTCGCCACTGCCGCCGCTGACGCCCCCCATCTCGGCGAGCCGGAGGTCATCGCCTCGGCGGTCGGGACCCACCCGCTGCCGGTGGCAAGGGACGACATCGACCTCTACGCCCTCACCCACAACGAGACCTCGACCGGCGTCATGATGCCGATCTGCCGCCCCACGGGCGCCCCCCTCCCCGCCGACGGGGGCGGTCTGGTCGCGGTCGACGCCACCTCTGGAGCGGGCGGGCTGCAGGTCGACCCGGCCCAGTTCGACGCCTACTACTTCGCCCCCCAGAAGTGCTTTGGGTCGGACGGTGGCCTCTGGGTGGCCCTGCTCTCCCCCGCCGCCCAGGAACGGATCGCGTCGATCGCCGCCTCCGGACGGTGGGTGCCGGCCTCGATGGACCTGACCATCGCCCTCGACAACTCGAAGCTCGACCAGACCTACAACACACCGGCGCTGGCGACGCTGTTCCTCTTCGACCACCAGGTGCGGTGGTTCAACGAGCAGGGGGGGCTCGAGTTCTCGGCCGGTCGGTGCGACCGCTCCTCTGAGATCCTCTACACCTGGGCCGAGAACGCCGACTTCGCCACGCCGTTCGTGACCCGCGAACAAGACAGGAGCCGGGTGGTCGGCACCATCGACTTCGACGACTCCATCGACGCCGCAACGGTGGCGGCCGTGCTGCGGGCCAACGGCGTGCTCGACACCGAGCCGTACCGGAAGCTCGGACGCAACCAGCTCCGGATCGCCCTGTTCCCGTCGATCGATCCGGAGGATGTGGCTGCCCTATGCGGCTGCATCACCCACGTCGTGGGAGCGCTCGCCCAGTAGCCGATCGATGTACTTGGCGATACGAACCTACGCGGCCTGACGTGTAGGGTGCGCCCATGCCCAAGGCCTTCCGCCACCGAAGGCTGCTCTGGCCGGTGGTCGGGATCATGGTTCTCCCACTGACGATCGCCGCCTGCTCGAACTCGCCGTCGTCGTCCTCCCACACGAGCACGACCGTCGGGCATTCGACCACGACATCCGCGCCATCGGCCGACCAGACGGCCTGCTCGTTGATCTCGCCCTCGACTGTCAGAGCCTCGACAGGCGATGTTGTCGGCACACCCCATGCAATCATCCGCGGATCGGTCACCACCTGTACCTACAAGGCAGCCGATCCCTCCAAATCGGTCATCATCGAGTACGACACGGCAGCCACCCCGACGACATTCGCGGCGGACAAGTCCGAGATCGAGAAGCGCGAGGGCGTCACCACCACGTCGATCCAGGGGCTCGGGAACCAGGCGTATGCGTTCACCCTGCGATCGTCCGGCGACGCGGTCAACACCGTGGTATCGCTCCAGGGCACGCTGGAGACCATCGTGACCGGCACGAGTCAGCCAGGCAATATCGAGACGCTGGCCGAGGAGATCATCTACCTGATCGACATGCACAACGCGAGCACCACCACGACCTCCAAACCGGCGGGATAATTCGGACCCACGCGCCACCGCCGGCGGACACTTTCGATGGGGACACTTCCTCCCGATCGGCCCGCGGACGTAGCGCACTCTCCGGTTTGCATCGCCCACTACGTGGGCGATGGCGGTGCCACCGCTGAGCGCGTCGGCGATGCCAGCCCGCTCAGCGGGACGTGTAGCGTGCGTCCATGCGCATCACACATGGTGGTCGCCCGCTGCCCCGAGCCCTCCTCGGGATCCTCGTCCTGTCCGTAACGGCCGGTGCCTGCTCGAACGCCTCACCGGCGTCCTCGGCATCGACAAGCACCTCAACGACGACGAGTACGTCGAGTACGTCGAGTACGTCGAGGACCGCGGATAGCTCGACCACGACCACACTCAAACCGACCACGGGTGTCGGCGGCTCCAGGCCGGTAGGATCCGTACCTTCCACCAGCAAGACCGATTGCATGCTCGTGTCCGCCGCGAGCGTCAACTCGATCATGCGAACCAGGGTCGGTCCGCCCGACGCCGTGGTCCGCGGATCGGTGACCACCTGCACCTACCGACCGCCCACGCATGCCGGGTCGGTCATCATCCAGTACGACACGGCCGCGACCGCAGCGTCGTTCGCCTCGGGCCGCTCAGAGATCGAACAGCGCGGAGGATCCACGACCACGATCGGAGGACTCGGCGGCGGTACCCAGGCGTACTCGTTCTCCCTCAACTCATCTGGAGCACCGGTCAACACCGTGGTCACCTTCCAGCGCACAATGCAGACCATCGTGAGCAGTACCACCTCGGTGGCGTCGGTGCAGAACCTGTCCGCAGCCGTCCTGAGAAAGTTCAATTCTTCCGGCGGCAACACGACAACCAGCGCGGCCGGGTAACCGCGCTCCCTACCGGGCAGCGCAGCAGCGATCGGTTCTCCCTCGACCGCCCCCCTACTCAGTCCCTCCTACCGCGGTCCCGGGCGGCTCCTCCCCCTCCACAACCCACCGCGACCGCAGGTCCTCGAGCCAGGCGGGTAGCTCGATGGCCGGATCAGGGAGCGCCTCGGCGCCCACCCGGGCCAACGCAGCGGCGAAGGCCCCGGGGTCGTCGCCCCACGAACGGGGGTCCCCCATCATGACTTCGAGGAGGACCGTCCCTTCGGGGCCGGCCGTGAAGGGACCGAAGGCGGCACCGAGGGGCAGCTCCACATGGGTGCCGGCCGGGCAGTGACGCTCCCCGCACCACATCTCGCCCTCGACGACGAAGAGCACGTGGGGGCTCAGATGACCGTGACGGCGGACCACCATGCCCGGATCCCACCGCGCATAGAGCGAGAGGTACTGGGGCTCGGGTGAGAAGGCGAGCCACTTCTCCCAGACCGACGACGTCGTGCCGTCCGCGTTCCGGATCGACTTGACCCGTTGCCACGGCAGATCCGGATCGTCGAGATGCCGGAACGTGGGCACGAGGCCCGGTACCCGTACGCCGGCCGCGAGCGGATCCACCGGACCTGTCGTCTGCTCGGTCATCTCGGAGCCCGATCCGCTCGGATCCTCAGCCCCCGGAGATGTCCTGGACCTTCTGCCTCCCGGCGGTCACGAAGGGCATCATGGCCCGCAGCTCGGCCCCGACCGTCTCGATCGGATGGCGGAGTCCGGCTTCGCGGAGCGCGGTGAAGGTGGGCCGGCCCTCGGCGTTCTCCCCCACCCACTCCTTGGCGAAACTGCCGTCCTGGATCTCGGCCAGGATGCGCCCCATCTCCTCACGGACCGCCTTGTTGATGACCCGGGGGCCGCGGGTGAGGTCGCCGTACTCGGCGGTGTCCGAAATGGAGAAGCGCATCCCGGCGATCCCCTGCTCGTACATGAGGTCGACGATGAGCTTGAGCTCGTGGAGGCACTCGAAGTAGGCGGACTCGGGTTGGTACCCTGCCCCCACCAGTGTCTCGAAACCGGCCTGCACGAGGGCGGTGAGACCCCCGCAGAGCACGACTTGCTCGCCGAAGAGATCGGTCTCGGTCTCCTCTGCGAAAGTGGTGTCGAGGACCCCGGCCCGGGTGGCGCCGATGGCGTGGGCGTAGGAGAGGGCGAGGTCGTGGGCCTTGCCCGATGGGTCGGCCGCCACCGCGATCAGCGAGGGCACCCCCCCGCCCTCGGTGTAGGTGCGACGCACGAGGTGTCCGGGGCCCTTCGGCGCGACCATGGCCACGTCGACGTCGGCCGGTGGGCTGATCAGGTCGAAGCGGATGTTGAACCCGTGGGCGAAGAACAGGACGTCACCTGCCCGGAGATGCGGGGCGATCTCCGACTCGTAGACGGCGGCCTGCTCGGTGTCGGGCAGCAGGACCATGATCACGTCGGCCTCGGCCGCGGCCTCGGCCACCGGGAGGACCCGCAGTCCGGCCTCCTCCGCCTTGGTCCGTGAGGACGAGCCTTCGCGCAGGCCGACCCGCACATCGACTCCGGACTCGGACAGGTTGAGCGCGTGGGCGTGGCCCTGGGACCCGTAGCCGATGACCGCCACCTTGCGGTTGCCGATGAGGCTCGCGTCCGCGTCCTTTTCGTAGTAGAGCGTGGCCATCGTGCTCACCCTGCCTTCTGTGTCGCGCGGGTCCTGGCGGTATGGGCCCCGTCGGTGGATCGGTCCAGCATAGGCAACGCCACGCGCCCGGTCCGCTGCATCTCCACGATGCCGTAGGCACGGACGAGATCCTCGAAGTCGTCGAGCTTGGTCGGAGCGCCGGCGAGCATCACCGTGAGGTGTCCCGGGCCCACGTCGACGATCTTTCCCTCGAACACCCCGACCAGCTGGATCACCTGGCCCCGGACGTCGGGTCCGGCCTCGACGGTGGCCAGCAGCAGCTCCCGCTCACGAGAGCGTGCCGGATCCAGCTCGGTGATCGAGACCACCGGGATGAGCTTGTCCAACTGCTTGATGATCTGCTCCAGTGGGGATGACTCGACGTCGACCACGATGGTGATCCGGCTGAAGCGTTCGTCGTCCGACGGGGCCACCGCAAGCGAGAAGATGTTGTACCCGCGACGCGAAAAGAGCCCGGCCACCCGCGCCAGGACGCCGGACTTGTTCTCGACGAGGACGGTGAGGATGTGGTGGCGCTGGTCGGCACCGTAGACGCCCATCAGGACTGACCGGCCGTGAGCGACGGGTCGACGATGATGTCGTCGTTCGAGGCGCCGGCGGCCACCATCGGGAAGACCTTCTCGAAGGCGTCGGTCCGGAAGTCGATCACCACCGGCCGGTCGTCGATCTCGTTGGCCTTGTCGATGGCCGGGGCAACCTCCTCGGTCGACTCGACCCGGAACCCGACGCAGCCCATCGCCTCGGCCCACCCGACATAGTCGGGCAGGTCGGGTGAGAGATAGACCTCCGAGTAGCGCTCCTCGTAGAACATCTCCTGCCACTGTCGCACCATGCCCAGGTAGGCGTTGTTGAGGATGGCGATCTTGACCGGGATCCGTTCCGAGCTGGCTGTGACCAGCTCCTGGGCGGTCATCTGGAAACAGCCGTCGCCGTCGACCGCCCAGACCATGCGGTCGGGCCGGCCGACCTTGGCCCCGATGGACGAGGGCACCGCGAACCCCATCGTGCCCAGTCCGCCGGAGTTGACCCAGGTGTAGGGGTGGTCGAAGTGCCACCACTGCGAAGCGAACATCTGGTGCTGACCGACACCCGCCGCCACGATGGTGTCGTCCGGCGTGGCGTCGCGGAGGGTCTCGAGCACGAATTGCGGCTTGAGCGCGCCCGAGCCGGGCTGCTGGTCGTAGACGAGCGGGAAGCGCACCTGCCAGGCCCCGAGCTGCGACCGCCAGGCGGTCAAGCGCTCACGGGGAAAGGCCGCGGCCTTCGACCCGGGCGCCGCCGGGGCCCCGGCCACCGCGTCGGAGGGTGCCCCTCCTCGCCCACCCCGGGTGGTGTCCGAGTGGGCGAGACCGAGGGCATCGAGTGCGCGGAGCAGCTCGTCGATGACCAGCCGGCAGTCCCCGGCGATGGCCACATCGGCACGGCGCACCTTGTGGAGCTCGGCCGGGTCGATGTCGACGTGGATCACCTTTGCCTCCGGGGCGAAGGCGGCGATCCGACCGGTCACCCTGTCGTCGAAGCGGCTACCGAGGGCGATGAGCAGATCGGAGCGCTGCATGGCGGTGACCGCGGTGTAGTTGCCGTGCATCCCGGGCATCCCGAGGCACAACGGATGCGAGTCGGGGAAGCAGCCGCGGGCCATCAGGGTGGTCACCACCGGGATCCCGGTGCGCTCGGCCAGCTCGCGCAGTCCGTCGGCAGCCCGCGCCTTGAGAATGCCGCCGCCGGCGTAGATGACCGGCCGAACGGCTGCCAGGAGGAGCTCGGCCGCCGCGCGGACGAGCTCGGGGTCACCCTCGGTCACCGGGTGATATCCCGGCAGGTCGAGGTCGCCGGGGCCCGGCCAGTACCACTCCATGGGCTGCTGGGCGATGTCCTTCGGGATGTCGATGAGGACCGGGCCCGGCCGGCCGGTGGTGGCCACATGGAACGCCTCGGCCACCACGCGGGGGATGTCGGCCACGTCGGTGATCAGCCAGTTGTGCTTGGTGATGCCCATCGTGATCCCGGTGATGTCGCTCTCCTGAAAGGCATCCGTCCCGATCGCGGTGGATGCCACCTGGCCGGAGACCACCACCAGGGGGACCGAGTCCATGAAGGCGTCGGCCAGCGGGGTCACCACGTTGGTGGCTCCCGGGCCGCTGGTGACCATGGCCACACCCGGCCTGCCGGTGACCTGCGCGTAGCCCTGGGCCATGTGGCCGGCCCCCTGCTCGTGGCGGACCAGGATGTGTCGGATCGAGGAGTCGAGGATCGGGTCGTAGACGGGCAGGATGGCGCCCCCGGGGAGGCCGAACATGACCTCCACCTGCTGCATCTCGAGGCTCTTGATCAGCGCCTGTGCTCCGGTGAGTTCCATCGGGTGCTCCCTTGTCGGTGGTGCTCGGGGTGTGCGGGTCGGAACGGGTGGTCTGTGCGGCAGCCGGGTGCGGACATGAAAACGACCTCCCATCTGGGAGGTCGGAGAGCGCACACGGCGAAGGGCGTCGTGCGCGCTACGACACGAGTACCTCGGTGATGGTGCGGCGGATCGGGTCGGTACACATGGTTCCTCCAGTCTGGCATGCCCGGGGCTCTTCGACAAGTGCTCGGCCAGCCGGCGCGCGGCCCGAGTCAGGGCCGCCAGGTGCGCACGTCGTGGCCACCGTCGATCGCCGCGAAATAGCCGACCTCGGTCAGGTCGAGGGCGAACAGGTGGAACTCCCCCTCCGGCCGCCAGCCGATGGCCGCCTCCAGGGCCGCCGCGTAGCGAGTGCGTTCGCCAGGGTCGGTGACGTCGCAGGCCCGGCCGTAGATCTTCACGTCCCCCTCGGTGCCGTTCCGTTCGTGGACGGTCGTGTGGACCACGCACCGCGGGTCGGCGAGCAGATCGACCGCCTTGCGCGACCGCCACATCATTCCGAGGTACAGCTCGCCGTCGACCACCAAGGGCTCCACCGGACTGATCCTCGGCCAGCCGTTGGCCCGCAGGGTGCCGACCAGCACGAGGCCGTCCTCGGCCATCCTGGACTCGGCGATCGCGGCCAATCCGGGATCGCCCTGCCGGAACGCCGCCCAGTTGGTCACGGCCACCGAAGCGTTGAAGCTGCCCCTTCAGGCTTCGGTGATCGCACCGCGCTCGGCCCCGGTGACCAGACGGGCGAACTTGGCCATGACGCCGCTCGTATAGCGCGGGGCCGGGTGCTTGACCCCGGCGCGACGGCGGACCAGCTCAGCGTCGTCGACCACCAGGTCGATCGAGTGGTTGGCCACGTCGACCACGATCCGATCCCCGTCCTCGACCAGGCCGATCGGCCCACCATCGACCGCCTCGGGCGCCACGTGCCCGATGCAGAACCCGTGGGTCCCGCCGGAGAAGCGGCCGTCGGTGACGAGGGCGCAGTCCCCGCCGCGCCCGACGCCCTTCATCGCACCGGTCACCGCCAGCATCTCCCGCATCCCCGGACCACCCTTGGGGCCCTCGTAGCGGATGACGACCACCGTGTTCGGCTCGATGGAGCCGGCCAGGATCGCCTCCATGGCCCGGTCCTCGCCATCGAAGACCCGTGCCGGACCGTCGAAGGTGAGCTGATCGATGCCGGCCACCTTGACCACCGCCCCATTGGGGGCGAGGGAGCCGCGCAGCACCGCGATCCCGCCCTGGGGATGGATGGGATCGGTGAGCGCGTGGACGACCTCCCCGTCGGGAGCCGGAGCGTCGAGCGCTGCCAGATTGTCCGCCATGGTCCGACCGGTCACCGTCAGGCAGTCCCCGTGGAGGAGGCCGGCAGCCAGCAGTTCTGCCAGGACCACCGGCACCCCGCCGACCCGGTCGAGGTCGGACATGTGGTACTTGCCGTGCGGCTTGGTGTCAGCCAGATGGGGGACCCGGGCGGCGATCCGGTTGAAGTCGTCGAGGGCGAGCTCGACCCGCGCCTCGTTGGCGATCGCCAGTAGGTGGAGGACGGCATTGGTCGATCCTCCGAGAGCCATCACCACCGCGATGGCGTTCTCGAAGGCCTGCCTGGTCAGGATCTGGCGCGGGCGGATCCCGAGCCGCAGCAGCTCGACCGCTGCCCGGCCCGAGGCGAACGCGTCGTCATCGCGTCTGCGGTCGACAGCGGGGGCCGACGAGCTCCCCGGCAGCGCCATGCCCAGTGCCTCGGCCACCGATGCCATGGTGTTGGCCGTGAACATGCCGGCACAGGATCCCTCGGTGGGGCACGCGTTGTGCTCGATGAGGCTGAGCTCCTCCTCGCTCAGCGCGTCGACGGCGTTGGCCCCGACCGCCTCGAAGACCGAGGTGATGTCGAGGGCACGGTCACGGAGCCGGCCCGGCAGGATCGAGCCGCCGTAGACGAACACGCTCGGGAGGTTGAGGCGGGCCGCCGCCATGAGCATCCCGGGCAGCGATTTGTCGCATCCGGCCAGGGTGACCATGCCGTCGAACCGCTCGGCATGCATGACCGTCTCGACCGAGTCGGCAATGATCTCGCGGCTGACCAGGGAGGCCCGCATGCCCTCGTGTCCCATCGAGATCCCATCCGACACCGCGATGGTCACGAACTCGAAGGGGAACCCGCCAGCTGCGCGTACCCCGTCCTTGGCCCGCCGGGCGAGGCGCGCGAGAGGGAGGTTGCACGGGGTGACCTCGTTCCACGAAGAAGCCACCCCGATCTGGGGCTTGTCCCAATCCCCGTCCCCCATGCCGACCGCCCTGAGCATGGCTCGGGCCGGCGCTCGGGTCGGGCCGTCGGTCACCTCGTGGCTCCGGGGCTTCATCCCGCTGAGCGGCTGCTCGGATGGGTCCCCGGTCCGTGTCGGATCGCTCATGGGTGCATGGTACGGCCTACCGTGCGGTTACGACACCGCCGCTATGCCGATGACCGGTGCATTGAGGGCGATCCCGCTCAGTGAACCGTAGAAGGGCGCACTCCCGAAGTTGAAGACGCCGCCGTCCCCGGTGGCCAGCCAGTAACCACTACCTGCCGGGACCCGGGCCATGCCTGCCACGGTCGAGATGAGCGGCGTCGATGCGAGCGAGCCCAACCCCAACGGCGCGTCGCCGTAGTCGGCGATCGCACCGTTCGACTCGACCAGCGAGTAACCGCCCCCGTCCGCGGTGGCGGACATCCCCACGACCGGAGCGGCCAGGGGAGTGCCACCGGCCGAACCGTGGAAGTGCGCGTCACCGAAGGCGAAGATCCCACCGTCGGAGGCGACCATCCAGTAGCCACCCCCGTCCGCAGTGGCAGCCATGCCCACGATCGGCTTGTTGAGCGTGATGTTGCCGGTGGAGCCGAAGAACTGGGCGTCGCCGAAGGCGAAGACCCCACCGTCGGAGGCCACCAGCCAGTAGCCGTAGCCGTCCGGCGTCGGTGCCATCCCCACGACCGGCTTGTTGAGCGTGATGTTGCCGGTGGAGCCGAAGAACTGGGCGTCCCCGTAGGCGAAGATGCCGCCGTCGGAGGCCACCAACCAGTAGCCACCACCATCCGGTGTCGACGCCATGCCGACGATCGGCTTGTTGAGATGGATCGCGCCGGCCGATCCGAGGAAGGGTGACGCGCCGTAGTCGAAGACCCCACCGTCGGTGGCCACCAGCCAGTAGCCCTGCCGGTAGCTGAACCGGTCCTGGGCGCTGGTCACCGAGACCCCGGCCGGACCGGTCACGGTCACGTCGACCGCTCCGCTACCCGCCGGCGCGATGGCTGTGATCGAGGTCGAAGAGTTCACGGTGAACGAGGAGGCCGCGCTCGAGCCGAAGTCCACTGCGGTGGCCCCGGTCAGCTGCACGCCGGTGATCGCCACCGAGGTCCCACCGGCGGGGGGGCCGGCGCTCGGGCTGAGCCCGGTCACCACCGGTCCGTCGGTGTAGGTGAAGTTCCCCGTGTTCGACTTGCCCCCCGACGTCGTCACCTGTACGAAGACCGGGGTGGTGCTGGCGGTTCCGGGAGGCGTGACCGCTTCGATCGAGTCAGGCGTCAACCCGTGGAAGCTGGCGGCCGCCACGCCGCCGAAGGTGACCGACTTGGGGTTGGAGAGGTTCGACCCGATGATCTTGACCGAACTACCCCCGCTCGCCGGGCCCGCGTTCGGGAGGACCGTCTTGATGATCCCGGCCGGCACAGCGATCGGGGCGGACGCCAATGGCTGGGCCGACTGGGTGCAGGGGAAGGGGCCGACGGGGGTGCCGTTGACCGCGATGGTCAGGCTGGAGCTGGTGCCGACGGACAACGCAACCGATGTCCCCGTCGAACTCGCGGTGAACGAGGGCACCGAACCCGTTGCGACCAAGGGCAGCGAGGCCGGCGGCGGCTTCGGGACGGAGATCGAGGGAATGGTGAAGGTCGCCGTCTGGCTGGACGGAGAGGCGCCGGAGGCGGTGATCGGCATAGTGATGTTGCCACTGAGCGTGTCCCCCGCGATCAGGGACAGCGTGGATCCCGGGAAGGTCGTGTGGTAAGCGAAGTTCGAGAGGTTGAAGGCGGAACCCGGACCGACGCTGCTCGGCGAGATCGCGCCGGTGACCGTCGAGGAGAACGTGACCGTCCCGACCATCGGCAGGCCGGTACAGGTCCCTGTGAACGTGGGCGTGTCAGCGCCCGCCGGAGAGCTCGCTCCCACCAGCCCGAACGCACCGACCAGTCCGGAGGCCGCCAGCGCCACGGCTCCCCCGAGCGATGCCAGGCGAACGGTCAACGGTCGAGTTGCTCTCATCTGCGTCTCTCCTCAGGCTTCCTGCGGCGCTGGCCCGTTGGGCCGCCCCTCCCATTCCGACATGGCGATCGGCTGATGCAGCTCCCCCGAGCATCCCTTGGCAGCTCCCCCAACCAGGGCGAAACCTAGGGGATGCCCTGGGGGATTGCAACAGGTGGCACCCGATCGGCGTCGGGACCGGCACGGAATCCCCCTGGTGGCGTCACGCGGAGTGGCGATCGGGTCCCACCGTCGGTGTCAATCCGGTGACCGGCCGATCCTGACGAACGCCCGACCTACGATCGATGAGGTGGACACCGGCCGGATGCCGACAGAGCAGCGACGTGCGCACTCTGCCTCCCCAGGCGTGTTCTCCGCTGCCGACGTCGACGCTCTGGTTGCGTTCTTCGAGGTCAACGGCTACGCGACGCTCCGCGGGGTGTTCGACGAGCCTGCGCTGGCCGGGGCGGAAACCGAGCTGACCGACGCGCAGCGGCGCCTCGCGGCGGGCTTGGTGGATGGTCGCCACCGGACGGCGGTCCTCGACGACCCCGACGCACTCATCGGCGGCCGCCCCTTCGCCCACTACGTGTGCTTCGCCACCGAGGTCTCGGACGGTGCCCACCGGATGGTGCACCATCCGGTGCTGGTCGGCGTGGCCCACGCCCTCCTCGGTCCTGCGGCCTGGCTCATGGACTACGAGCAGTTCGGGATCGTCTACCAGGACGCCCGACCCGATCCGGGGTCGGCCTACTCGCGCATCGGCTGGCACACCGACCACCAGTCCGGACCGCAACTGGACATCTGGCCCGGGGTCGCCTTCACCGTCCACTTCGATCCGACCTCGCCGGCGAACGGCTTCCTACGCGTGCTCCCGGGGAGCCACCTGGACGGCACCGACGGCATACCCGCAGGGTTCGAGCGGGTGCCCGGCGAGATCGCCCTCTACCAGGAGCGGGGTGATGTCCTCTTCCACCACGCCGACCTCTGGCACGGTGCCGCCCGGGGCACCGCCGACGGCGAGGACGCCATCCGTCGGCACCTGCGCGGGAGCTGGCACGGAGGAACGCCGCTCGCCGTCGGCCACGGCACCGAGGACTTCGTCAAGAACGCCCTGCGCTGACCCGGGCGCGGCCCCCGCCGGCGCTTCGCCCGTCCCGATCGGAGCGTCGATGGACAGACAGCCGGGCAGCGGGTGACCGGGAGCGAGCCGGTACCATCGGCTGGCGTGCACCTCTACGCGGCGTACCTGGGTGGTCCGTTGGACGACGGCAGGATGGGAGAGGACCACGAGGTCGTGCTCGTGGTGGCAGTCGATCCCGGCGAGGCCAAGTCCAAGGCGATGGCCAAGTGGCGGGGCGCGGGCAGGGGCCATCTCGACGCGCTCGAGCGGATCGACCGGGTCGACGGCCATCGGGTCCTGGTGTCCGAGGTCGCCGACGGGGACGACGGCGAGGAGCACGCCGTCGAGAGCTTCAACTGACCGACCGAGACCGGACTGCGGATCCGCGGCCGCCTCGAGATCGGCGATACTGGCACGGTGAGCGAGCGCAACGTCCTCGGCGGCGAGCTCGAGCTATGCAGTGCAGATCCGTTGACCGGCTTCTACCGGGACGGGTGCTGCTCGACCGGACCGGAGGACATCGGCAGCCATACCATCTGCGCCGTGGTCACAGAGCGGTTCCTCGAGCACCAGCGCTCGATCGGCAATGACCTGAGCACCCCGATGCCCCGGTACCGCTTCCCGGGATTGGTGCCCGGCGACCGCTGGTGTGTGACCGCGGTCAACTGGCTGCGGGCGCACCATGACGACGCTGCCGCCTACGTGGTGCTGGCCTCGACCCATGAGCGTGCGCTCGACATCGTCCCCATCGAGGTGCTCCGCCAGCACGCTGTGGACGTGCCCTCGGGTCCCGGCGACCTGCTCGCCTGATCAGGCGGCCCGCTTGCGGAGCGCCTTCTTGAGCACGGCGCCGTACGCCTCGAGACCCTCGCGGTAGAGCTTCGCCTCGGGACCGGCGGCGATCCCGACCCGCTCGGGGATGACACCCCAGATCGGGACACCCGACTCGGTCCACCAGGCCACCGCCTCGTCGAGATCGTTGGTGCCCAGCCGGGCCGCGCAGATCACCACTCCGTGGGGCGTCCTGCTGCTGATCATCTCCAGGGTGGCGACCACCCGGGAGTACTCCACTCCGCCTGCACGGGTCGGGACCACCACCGCATCTGCCCGCTGGAGCGCCGCCCGTACGATCCGCTCGTCCCCGGGAGGGGTGTCGACGACCGCGAGTCCGCCGTGGGATGCCAGCGCCCGGTTGACCGTGCGCTCCGAGGGGGCCTCGACCAGGTCGACACCCTCGATCGGGCTCACCTCGAGCCACTCGGCCGTCGAGGCCTGCCGGTCGGCGTCTACGAGCGTGACCGGGGACCATCCCCGGGCCACCGCCGCGGCCGCCAGGTAGACCGAGGTGGTCGTCTTGCCCACCCCGCCCTTGACGTTGCTGACCACGATGTTCATCGTCCACTCCCTCGGGCTCGACGGTCGATCGGCCCTGGCGACGGGCTCCCGGAGAGGACGATAGACCGCGCGATCGGCCTTCCCCACCAACAGGCCCGGCCCACACCATGCGGTGTGGGCCGGGTTCCTGTGGTTAGTCCCGTTGGTGCGGAGACCGCCGGGTTTGTTGCAGGTGCTGTTCGCTCAGGTGCCGCTCATGGTGAAGGTCTGATGGGCTGCCGGAGCGGTGCCGTTGTTGGCTTGGATGACGAAGGACTGCGACCCTGCCAGGTAGTAGCCCTTCAACGTGGCCGTGCCGTTCCCGTTGTCGGTCATGGTGGCCAACGACGGAAGCGTACCGTGCGTGATCGCCGGCGCCGGGTACCCGGACGTCGTGACCGTGAAGGTGAAGGGCTGACCGACCGGGCCCGAGATGTGACCGACGCTGGTGATCAGCGGAGCCTGGTCGATGGTCAGGGTGAAGTTCTGTGAGTACGTGCCCGACGAGTTGGTCGCCGTGAGGGTGATCGGGTACGCCCCGCCGGTATGCCCCCCAGGAGTCCCAGACAGCGTGGCGGTCCCGTTCCCTGTGTTGGTGACGTGGAAGGAGGCCGGCAGATAGCCTGCGGAGATCCGGACAGTCGGCGCAGGAGTACCGGTCATCGTGATCGGGAAGCTGAACGCCTGCCCGACGGTCGCGGTGGCCGCGTTACCCGAGGTGAACCTCGGAGCAGCCGGGTTGACCGTGAGGGTGAACGACTGGGTCTGTGCCCCACAGGAGGCATGGACCGGCGTCGCGGTAACCGTGATCGGGAACGTTCCGTAGTTGGTCGGCGTGCCTGAGAGCAGACCGGAGGTGCTCAGCGTCATCCCGTTCGGCAGAGCGCTGGTCGTGGTGAAGTGATGCATCGGCACACCGGAAGCGGTCATCTGGAAGCTGCTCGTCACGGTCTGATTGAAGGTGGCGTTGTCAGCCGAGGTGAACGTCGTGGATGGTCGCACGTTGAGGGTGAAGGCCTGGCTGGCCGGTCCTGTCACTGACGAGTCCGCGGTGAGGGTGATCGGGAACGAGCCCACCTGGCAGGTGTTTCCGCTGAGCACGCCGTTGTATGCAGTTGCCGGTGCCACCGGGGAAAGGGTCACTCCGGTCGGCAGCGTACCTGTATAGGAGTACGAGGGATCCGGGTAGCCGGCAACGAGCACCGGGAAGCTGTGGTTCACTCCCTGGGTGAAGGTCGTGCTCGCGTTCGAGACGATCGCGGTGGATTCGTCGGTGTTGAACTGCACCGCCGGCACATAGAACGGACCAGGACCTGGGGTCGTTGAATCCGGTTCGGAGGTGACGGTTGACCAGCACGACTCCTGCGGAGGTGTGGCCGGATAGTCCTGAGGCAGGTCTGCCCGGAAGGTCCCACTGCCACCGAGCCCGCCGTCGCAGTAGTTGCTCGGAGTGGCCGAGTTCCAATAGACCGCGCCCGGGATGACGTCGGCTCCGATGGACAGGTCCGTGTCCGGGGTCGTACCGATGTTGAGGCTGTCGTAGGGGCACCCGGCCTCGGTGGCCTGGCAGGCCGCGTCGGACGCCTGGGTCGCCGGATTCGTCGAGTACGGGTTTGGGCCGTAGTCGCTCGTGTTCATTGCGATCCCGTAGATGAAGTTGGTCGGCACGGTAACGTCCGGGACATTGAAGACGATGTTGGCAACGATGCCGTGATGACAGGCCACCCCGTCGTACCAATCGCCCGCATTGGCGCCGGTGCAGTCGGTGTTGTCCGCAGGCGGACGGTACGGAATGGCGAAGGTCTGGGTGATCGACGTGATCGGCGAGCCGACAGAGACGCCGTCCCCACCCACATTGTAGAGGTTGAGAGTGATCGGTTGGTTGAAGGAGCCGCTACCGGCGCAGTCGTCGTTGTACCAGATGCCGGTCTTACACGCCCAATCCTCCATCTGCACCACCACAGTGTGGATGATCGGGGGGTTCGATGGATCGAGCGAAACTTGGTCGCCGATCTCCGACATCTGCGCGGCCTGGTAGGGCTCGCTGACGAGCGATGACACGTTTGCAGTGCTGTCGTAGGTGGGGTCCGTGATCGGAGCCGAACTCGCGCTCGCCACCCCCGTGGGAATAGCGACCGCACCGACGGTCAGCAGTCCCAACAGGACCGCACAGCTTACAAATACACGCCTCATGGAATCTGCCTTTCAACCTTCGTGCGGGTGGCAAGCGTGACCAGTCGGTAGCGACAGCATCGATCGCACGTGCGCCACGAAGCCCCGAGCGGAACCGTTCCGCAGTCGTATGTATAACCCGGACCGCGTGGGAGGCAAAGCCTTGAACGAGGTAATTCACCCCGTTCTGACGGACGTACCGAAGAGTTCATTTCCCTGACGCGGGAAGTTAACGTTCTGGACCACTCAGGGCGTTGAGCGGCCACTCTCAGCGCCCAGGATCGATCGGCCATCCCGGGCGCACCGCCCCCTCTCCTGTGGGCCCGACCCGTGGGCGGCTGGTCTGGTGGGTCAGACCCGTCCGCCGTGGACAATCCGGGTCGCTGAACTGCTCCACGGCCCGGCTGCACCACGACACGCACGTGCACGCGCACCTACACTGAGGACAACCACAGGAGATCGATCGTGACCGAAACCGTCGTAACCAGCGAAGCGATGCTGGACCCCGCCGAGCTCCTCTTCAAGGCCGGCGTCGCCGACAGTCCTGCCGAGACCTACCGCGAGTTGCTCGAGCGTTGTCCCGTGGCGCGTTCGACGTCTCCGGACATGCCCTCCGTGTACCTGTTCGACTACGAGAGCGTCTCATGGGCCTTGCGTCATCCGGAGGTGTTCTCGTCCTCTGCCGAGGCGCTCTCGATCGGTCAGGAACAGCCATTGATCCCCGTCCAGGTCGACCCTCCGCTGCACACGAGCTACCGCAGGCTGCTCAACCGCTGGTTCATCCCCAAACGGATCGCAGAGCTCGAGCCCGACGTGCGGTCGGTCGTCAACGGCCTGCTCGACGGGTTGGTCGACGCGGGCAGTTGTGACTTCCACGAGCAATTCGCGACGCCGCTCCCGTCGACCATCTTCCTGCGTCTGATGGGGTTGCCCCAGGACGATCTCGCCACCTTCCTCCAGTGGCGCGACGACACGGTCCGGCCTGCCGTCGAGCCAGGCGACTTCGAAGGCGCCGCGGCCATCCGCGCGTCCGCCGGAAAGGCCATCAGCGGCTACTTCCAGACGGCCATCGACCGCGCCCGCGAGGCGCCGGGAGAGGGCCTCCTCGGTGATCTGGTCCACGCGGATCTCGAAGGCCGTCCGCTCACCGGCGACGAGCTCCTCGGGATCTGCCACCTGATGCTCCTCGGTGGCCTCGACACGGTCACCGCCACGCTGGACTGCATGGTGGTGTATCTGGCAGGGCACCCGGATCGCCGGCGCCAGCTCGCGGAGGACCCGTCCCTCATCCCGGCGGCGATCGAGGAGCTCCTCCGGCACGAGACGCCGGTGATGCTGGTGCCACGAGTCGTCAAGCAGGGGATCACGATGTCCGGCGTCGAACTGCATCCCGGCGATCCGGTGATGCTCGTGATCGGAGCCGCCAACCGCGACGAGACCGTCTTCGAGGACCCCGATTCTGTCGACTACGGGCGGGACCTCAACCGCCACATGGCCTTCGGCAACGGCAATCACAAGTGCGTGGGCGCGCACCTGGCCCGGCTCGAGCTCCGTGTCGCACTCGAAGAGCTCCACCGGCGGATCCCCGACTACCGGATTCCCGACGGCGCGGAGATCCACTTCTCCCCCGGCATCCGTCAACCCGACAGCCTCCCGCTCGTCTGGGGCTGAGGTCGGGCACCTTCAGAACGGTTGCTGCGGTCGCCACTCGCCGCGCTCGGCCGCGCTTGCGAGCACCGGTCGCTGTCCACCCGGTCCTGGAGCGGGTCGGCGCCCCCGCCGCCACGCGGTCCAGCTCCGGCCGACGACGTAGGCGAACGCACTCAAGCTGCCAACGAAGAACCCGACCGGAAGATTGGAGAGGTAGGAGCTCGCAATGGCCGCCCAGACGGTGAGGAGGGCGACGACGACGGACAGCCCCATCGCACCCAACGGCATCGCGGTGAAGGCGCGAGCGGCTGCAGGAGGACCGATGAGGAGACTGAAGATGAGCAGAGCGCCGACCACCGGGACCGCCATGGTCGTGGTCAGTGCGAGGACGATCAGGAACAGCAGGTCCATGCGCCCGGCCCGGATGCCTCGGGCATCCGCCACCTCGGGCGCCACCGAGGACAGCAGGAGCGGGCGGTAGAGCACCAGGATTCCGAGCACGCACAGCGCGGCGATCGCCGCGGTCGGGACGATCTCGCTGCTCGACACGCCGAGCACCTCACCGAAGAGCAACGAGTAGATCTCCGGCGCGTACTCGCTGGTCCGCGAGAGGAACAGGTCGCCGAGCCCCAGCATGAGCACGATGGTCAATGCGGTGGCCACGTCGGTGCGTGCCCGGCGGCCCAGGCCCGCGATGGTGAACGCTCCGGCCAGCGAGAACACCCCGAGCCCAGCCAGTGTGCTCACCCCGATGAGGCTCGCTCCGGCCGCGCCGGCGAATGCGCCGTTGGGCAGCGCGTGCGCGGCAAAGGCGGACCCGCGCAGGACCGTGAAGAACCCCACGATCCCGGCGACCACCGCCACGATGGTGGCGGCCTCCCAGGCGTTGATCATGAAGCCGGCGAACATCAGTGGGCCGCCCCAGCCGCAGCCGCCGAGGGACCACCGCGTCCAGCTGCTCGACGACGGGTCGCCGACGACGCAAGCAGGTAGGCGGTGAAGATGACCGCTACCACGCAGAAGCTCACCGGCCAGCCCTGCCCCTGGGCGGACCAGGCGGCCGTGTCGTAGGCCAGGAGGATCCCGAGCCAGGTCGCCGCCACTCCGATGATCGCGGCGACCGCAACGGCGGTGCCGGTCCGCCGGGTGAGCCGCAGGGCGGTCGCCGCCGGTCCGATCAGCAGGGCCGTGGAGAGGATCGCACCGATGGTGACCGCCGAGAGGGAGACGGCGATGGCCAGGGCGCCGAGATAGGCGACACCCACCAGGCGGACGGGGACGCCGTGCGCCGCGGCCAGCTCGTCGTTGACCGAGCTCAGCAGCAGTGGACGGTAGAGCACCGCCATCGTCGCCAGCGTCACGCCGCCGAGGACGGCGATCACCGGCACCGTCGAAGCCGACACGGTGAAGAGGGAGCCGAAGAGCACGGTGACCGTCGCCCCGGTGGTGGTCGAGGAGGTGGTGTCGAGGTAGAGGAACAGGGCGGCGAGACCGAGCGACGCACCGAGCACGATTCCGGTGGCCAGGTCGCGCCCCCGCGGACGGCGGATGCCGATCAGCTCCATCGTTCCCGCCGCGGCGAGGTTCATGGCCACGAACCCGTAGAGGACCGGCACGCCGGCGAGCAGGGCAGCCGAGCCGCCGGCCGTCCCGATGTCAGCGAGCGAGTGGCCGGCGAAGGACTGGCCGCGGATGACGGTGAAGGTGCCGACCACCGCGGAGACCAGCGCAACGATCCCACCCACGACGAGCCCGATCTGCACCGGGGCACTCGAGAAGAACCCCGGCTCGATGACCGGGGACCAGCTCGCCAGCACCGGCTATCCGAGCCCGGCCAACGGGTCCGGGCTGCCGGCAAGGACTGCATGGTCCCGTCCGGCCACGACCAGCACCCTGCCGTGGGTGTGGATGACGTCGACCGGTGCGCCGTAGAGCTCGCTGAGCGTCTCGGCACGCACCACCTCGTCGGTCGGACCACTCGCAGCGTGTCCGCCGGCAAGGTAGACGATCCGGTCCATCACCGGAAGGAGCGGGTTCATGTCGTGGGCGGACAGCAGGACGGCGATCTGCTGGTCGGCGGCGAACCGGGCCAGGAGGTCGACCACCTCACGTGCGCTGCTGATGTCGAGGTTGGCCAGCGGCTCGTCGAGCAGGAGCAACCGCGGCCGGCTGATGAGCGCGTGGGCGATCATGATCCGCTGCTGCTCCCCCCCGGAGAGGTCCCCCACCCTCGAGCCGGCGAAGGCGGTGGCGTTCACCGCTTCGAGCATCTCGTCGACCCTCCTGGTGCGCTGCCGGTTGGGGAGCCCGACGCCGAAGCGCTGGCCGTCGATCCCGAGGGTGACCAGATCCCTCGCCCGCAGCGGCATGTCCGGTTCGAGGACGATCTTCTGCGGTACGTAGCCGATCTCCGAGTTACGCCCCGACCGACTGCCGCCGGCGAACCGGACCCGTCCGGCGCCGAGCGGGATGAGCCCGAGGATGGCCCGGAGCAGGGTGGTCTTGCCGGAGCCATTGGTGCCGATCAGCCCGGTGAAACTGCCCGACGCGACGGTGAAGCTGACCCGGTCGAGGACGGTCCGCTGCCCGAGGGCCACGCTGATCTCCTCCACGCTCAGCACGTCGTCGCCCTCGTCCGGGAGGACCCCACCGGGTCGGTGCATGGCGGTGCTCACAGATGCTCGGTCGACGTGCCGTGGACGACCGCGTTCTCGATGGCGTGGACCTCGGCGAGCATCCATGTCTGGTAGTCGTATCCCGGCGTCGGCATGGTCTCGTAGACGCCCACGACCGGGACGCCCGAGGACTGCGCGGTGTGGCGGATCGAGGTGGTGAGGGAGTCGACGACCTGCTGGTTGTAACAGAACACCTTCACCTCATGCTTGGTGAAGAACCCGCTCTCGAGGCTGATGTCCTGGGGGGAGGGGTCGGTGCCGTTCATGATGTCGGCCTGGAACCGGAAGGGGGTCAGGTTGTCGATGCCCATGGCAGCCAGCAGGTAGTCGGCCACCGGTTCGGTCGTCGCCGCCGCCGTCCCCGCGTACCGGGCCCGGAACGAGGCGATCGCATCGAGCCACGGGTTCAGCGAGGCGACGAAGGCCTTCTCGTTTGCCTCGAACGTGGCCGCATGCGCCGGATCGATCGCCGACAGGTCCGAGGTCAGCGCGGCGCCGACGGCCGGCATCGTCCGCGGGTCGTACCAGAGGTGCGGATTCGGCGTGTCGTCGGGCAGCCCGAGCAGGTGTTGGACGTCGATCACCTTGCGGCCTGCCCTGGGGGACGCAGACTCGACCCCGGTCATGTAGCTGTCGTAGCCGACCCCGTTCTGGATCACCACGTCGGCCGCAGCAACTTCGCCGGCCACGCTCGGGCTGACCTCGTAGGTGTGGGGGTCGGTGTTCGGATTGGACTCGACCGAGGAGACGGTCACGTATTTCCCACCGATCTGGGCGGCGACACTGCCGTACTCGTTCTCTGCGGCCACGACGGCGACCGTGCCTCCCGTCGACGGCGCGGCCGCCGGGGACGAGCCGCACGCCCCGGCCAACAGCCCGGCGCCCGCCAACAGCGCTCCCGCTCCGATGACCCGGTGGGCCTCCCGTCCGATCGATCGCGTCAACGTGCGTTCCCTTCCTGACCTGCGGCGGGCGGGCCGTGGCCGGCCCGGTCCGCTCTTATTCGTAGTGAATGCAGATAACATACAGGAAATGGGAACGGATGCCAACAAGCCGGTCGGTCACCGGATCGGCACTATCGTGGCTGACGCCGTTCGACGCTCCCGAAGGATGACCACGTGACCCCTACCCGGGCCGAGCACCCTTGCCAGACCGACCACACCGATCGCCGGCGGGTGACCCGTGCCCACCCCGGCACCGGGTCTACGTCCTCGTGACCTCGGTCCCGACCGACCGACCATCTCGGGCTCCCCAGGAGCGGTCGACCCGGCAGAAGCGCGCGCTCGCTGCCATCCTGGAGAGCTCCGACGGGTTCCGGTCCGCTCAGGACCTCTTCACCGAGTTACGGGCACGTGGGGAGAATGTCGGGCTCACCACGGTCTACAACCAGCTGCGCGCGCTGGCAGAGGCCGGCGACATCGACGCCCTCCGCGGTGAGGACGGCGAGACCAGGTACCGCCGCTGCGATACCGACCATCACCACCATCACCTGATCTGCCGGGCGTGCGGGAGCGCGGTGGAGGTGGAGGGTCCGGAAGTCGAACGCTGGGCGACGCGCACCGCGTCCGAGCACGGGTTCGTCGAGGTGGTGCACACCGTCGAGGTGCACGGCACCTGCGCCGACTGTGCCCGCGCCCAGCAATCCGGACGCTGATCCACCCCGCGGAACAACCGCCACGGATCAGTCCGGGCTCAGATGCTCACCTTCCCCGTCGTGTCGACGAGCGTCGCTGGTTCGGGGTCGTTCCTTCGCCGTCGTCCGCGGCCACGGACCACCGCCCGCGCTTGTTGACGTAGTCGTACACGGTATTGACGAGCTGCTCGAGCTCGTCGGCAATGTGGGTGTCGCCGTTCTCGCGGTGGCGGGCTACCTCGGCCCGGGCGTACCGCAAGGATGATTCGTGCTCGTCGGTATCGGTGGTCATGACTGCCTCCATATGGGAATGATGTGCTGGTTGGCACCCGCGGCTCGATGGTCGTGGGGCGTCGCTTGGGTATCGGCAGGTCCGCCGCCGAACTGAAGCCAATCGTCTGCTGGCGGGGGCACCCCATGGCGAGGGTCAGGGCCCGGTTCCCCCGAGGGGTCGCGATAGGGTCGCCGACGTGGAGTCGGACACCGCGCGACGGCGGTTGGGCGAGGCCAGCGTCGGGCGGTTGGCCACAGTCACCTCCGATGGGCGTCCGCATGTCGTTCCGTGTTGTTTCGTGTTGCGTGGTGACGTGATCTACACCGCGGTGGACGGCAAGCCGAAGTCAGGACGCACGCTGCGCCGCATCGAGAACCTCGAGGAGAATTCCGCCTTCGCGCTGCTCGTCGACCACTACGACGACAACTGGTCGCACTTGTGGTGGGTGCGTGCCGACGGCAGCGGTCGTATCGTCACCGATGATGGCGAAGGGAGCGAGGCCGTTCGCCTGCTCGCCGGCAAGTACCCCCAGTACCACGACGTCGCGATCCCCGGACCGGTGCTCGCTCTCGACATCGGGTCCTGGACGTCGTGGCCCTGAGGATTCGAGCCCAGCTGGCGCTATCCGTCGGCGGCAGTGGCAGCCATGAAATCGACGACGATCCCTGCGAGCTCGGGCCCGCGGTCCTCCTGGATGAAATGACCCCCGCCGGCGACGAGCCGGTGCTCCTGGCCGGCCGCACCGGGGATCCGGGACTGGAGCGCCTTTTCGGCACCCCGGGTGATCGGGTCGCTGTCGCCGAACGCGGTGAGGAACGGTCGGTCGAAGGTCTCGAGAACTCGCCACGCGGCCCGGTTGGCTTCCGACGCCGGATCGTCCGGCGCGTTGGGTACGAGCATGGGGAACTGGCGCGCGCCCTGCAGATAGGACTCCTCGGGGAACGGAGCGTCGTAGGCTGCGACGACCTCCTGGCTCAGCGCGGTGGTGCAACCGCCATTCACGATGTCGCCAACCGCGAACGGGTCGGCTTCCTGGGAGAAGCGCTGCCACAGCGCGAAACTGTCTCCGAGCGGCCGGTCGCCGGTGGGCAGGAAGGTGTTCGCTGCGACGACCCGGGCGAACCGTTCGGGGTGCTCCCCGACCAGGCGCAGTCCGATCAACCCACCCCAGTCCTGGCAGACCAGTGTCACCGCTGACAGGTCGAGCACGTCGAAGAGCACGGCACGCATCCATTCGACGTGCCGCGCGTAGGTGTAGTCGGCCCGGGCTGCCGGCTTGTCCGAGCGCCCGAAGCCCACCAGATCCGGGGCGATGGTCCGATGACCGGAAGCGGCGAGGACCGGGATCATGTGACGGTAGAGATAGGACCAGCTCGGTTCCCCGTGCATGAGGACGACGGCCTCGCCGCCGGAAGGGCCCTCGTCGAGGTAGTGGACGCGGAGCGTTCCCCCTTCGGTGTCGCCGACGTCGGCGTAGTGGGGCGCGAACGGGTAGCCGCTCAGCCCCTCGAACCGCTCGTCGGCGGTGCGCAGTGTGTCCATCCCTGCCACACTATGGGAGGAACACGTCGCCTCCGTCCCCAGGACTCACACCCGCATGGAAGCTGCCGACTGTCTCGCACCCACCCCCGCCTTGAGCGCGCACCTCTGCCGTCGATGACCAACTACCCGGCGATGATCACCCCGGTCGGTCACGTCGAGCCGGTTCCGCGTCGCATCCGAGCTGTCGTGGCCGGAGAGACCGTCCTCGATACGGACCGGGCACTCTACGTCTGGGAGTGGGCCTACTACCCCCGGTACTACGTCCCCGCAGAGGACGTCCGTCGCGACCTGCTCATGAGCGAGGGCCAGACCCACCACACCCCGCGGGGTCAGGTCGAGGTGTTCGCGCTGGAGGTGGGCGACGTTCGCCGGCCGCTCGCCGCCACCTATCTGGCCGAATCCCCGGTCGCCGAGCTCAGCGGCACCTTTCGCTTCGAGTGGGCCGTCCTCGACGCCTGGTTCGAGGAGGACGAGCGGGTCTTCGTACACCCGAGGAATCCCTACGTGCGGGTCGACGCCCTGCGCTCCACCCGCCCGGTCCGGGTCGAATACGACGGACTGGTGCTGGCCGAGTCCTCCTCTCCGGTTCTGGTGTTCGAGACGGGCCTGCCGACCCGGTACTACCTCAACCGCACCGAAGTGAACTTCGACCACCTGGTCCCCTCGGACACGGTCACCGAGTGCCCGTACAAGGGATCGACCAGCGGCTACTGGTCGATCCTGGTCGGCGACACCGTCCACCCCGACCTGGCCTGGACGTACGACTTCCCGACCCGGCAGCTGTCGCCCATCGCCGGACTGATCTCGTTCTACAACGAGAAGGTCGACATCGTCCTCGACGGCACCCGGCTCGAACGCCCGAAGACCCACTTCTTCGCATCGAGCGACTGAAGGGAGGTCACGGGTCCCCGGCGAGCGGCGGGGGATCGAACCCGCCGGTCAGCTGCTCGAGGCGACCTGCAACCGCCAGGGCGGTGCGGTCGCCCAGGAACGGCCCGACGACCTGGATCCCGACGGGGAGCCCGCCGCTCGTGCGACCGACCGGGACCACGGTCGAGGGGAGGTAGGCCACGCCGATCAGTCCTGGCCAACGGATGAGGTCGTTGGCCGGTCGGGTACTGCCGTTGACGGTCATCGTCCGGGTCAGGAGGTCCGCTTCGGAGAGGGGTTGTGCAGCCACCGGACCGACCGGGCAGAGCAGCGCGTCGTGCTGTGAGAACCAGGCCTCCCACTGACGGCGGAGCAATTCGCGCCGCTCATCGAGGAGGATCCAGTCACGGTGGCGCAGGACGGTGCCCCGGCCCATCTCGAGCAGCGGATTCTCGTGCTCCTGCTGGGGGATGGCTTCGACCTGCCGGGCCAGCTCCAACACGTCGTCCGGGAGCCCTGGCGAGATGGCCGAGGAGACCAGGGTATGGAAGAGGCTGACGGATTCGTCGAACCCGACCGGGCGTGCGTCCGCATCGACCATGGCGCCGTCCTCCTCGAGCAGCTGGACAGCCGTTTCGAGAATGGTGAGCACCTCTGCGTCGACGGGGCACCCCGGGTCGTCCAACCACGCGCCGATCCTCGTCCCGGGACGCGCCACGGGGAGCTCGAGGCGCCACGCAGGTGCGCGGTGGGCGTCGGCCCCGGACAGGACACCGAGCAGCAGCTCGAGGTCGGCGATGCTGCGGGCCAACGGCCCGACCACATTGATGTCCGCTTCGGTCAGCCCTCCACCGACGTGGTCGAGATAGCCGCGCGAGGGCACGATGCCGAAGCTCGGCTTGTGTCCGCAGATCCCGGTGAAGTGGGCCGGCATGCGGATGGAGCCTCCGATGTCGGTGCCGAGCTCGAAAGCGGTGAAGCCGCACGCCACCGAGACCGCCGGTCCCCCCGAGGAACCGCCGGGCGACCGGGACGGATCCCACGGGTTGCGGGTCACACCGAACAGTTCGTTGTGCGTCTGGCTGTCCCCCGACCACTTGGGCACATTGGTCTTCCCGAAGACGACCGCCCCGGCTTCTCTGACCCGTGCCACTGCCGGCGCGTCATCGGTCGGCACGTGGTCGCGGAGCTCCGTCGCTCCCCCGGTCGACCGCATCCTCGCCGTCTCGAGTGCGTCCTTCACCGTGATGGGGAGCCCGTGAAGGGGACCCAGCTCGTCCCCGTGCACCACGGCATCGTCGGCTGCCCGCGCTGCACGGCGCGCCCGATCGGCATCGATCGTGACCACCGCGTTGAGATTCGGATCCAAGCGTTCGATCCTGGTCAGGTACACCTCGAGCAGCTCGCTACTGCTGAGCTCCTTGGAGCGGATGGCCCGCGCCAGCACGCCCGCCTCCTGCTGCCACACCTCGGTCATGTGGTCTCGCTCCGTTCTCGACCCGACGGCCGGGTCCTCGAACTGCTCAGTTCGCCCAAACGCTAGGCCGCCCCCGCCCTCGGCGCGGGCAGCGGCCCTGGTGCGCAGGGTCGGGAATCACCCGTGGACAGACGCTGTTCTGCTGTGAGTGGAGGGATCGCTGTGCGTCGATGACCCGGCAGTCGAACCGGCTCCTCCCGTCGGCGTCCGACGAGACCGGATCCGTCCGTTCTCCAGCGTGGTCGACCAGGACGACGAGCGCCCGAACGCCGATCGGCAAGAGGGCGTCCGGGCGGTGGTCGAATTCCTGCGTCAGGAGGCTCCCTTCGAGTTCGAGCGCATGCGGTCGGTCGGTCGTCTTCCTACCGGGTGACGACCGCGACCTTTGCGCCGGTGACGAGTCGGGCATGACCGCGTACGACGCGATCAACACCGTCTGCACCGAGCCAGCCAGGCCTGGACCCCCTCGGGACTCCAGGTGGTCTCGAGCCTCGTCTCCTCGATCGAGTCGACCCGCCATCCGCCATCGAAGCAGTCGAGGATCTCCTCCCTGCGCACTCGCCTCGGACCCCGGTCGCCGGGTTCCCGCTCGCTGAAACACAGCATGGAATAGCACCCTCCGGGCACGACGACCGCACCCAGGGCGTCGACGAACCGCAAGCGCTGCTCGTCGTCGAAGAGATGGAAGAGCCCACAGTCGAGCACCGTGTCGAACCGCTGTCCGAACGATGG
The DNA here is from genome assembly GCA_963753905.1 of uncultured Acidimicrobiaceae bacterium. Classification (GTDB taxonomy): domain Bacteria; phylum Actinomycetota; class Acidimicrobiia; order Acidimicrobiales; family RAAP-2; genus Bog-756. The sequence continues at coordinate 2,605,251 of CAVWDZ010000001.1, forward strand.
CAGGTCGAGGGCGTCAGAGACCTCGAAGCGGACGGTGAGCGAGCGTCGGGCGGCCTTCTCCCGGGCTTGTCGGATGGCTGTAGGAGCGGTGTCGATGCCGGTGGCGTCGAGTCCCATCGCGGCAGCCATCAGGGCGTGCTCGCCGGAGCCGCACCCGACATCGAGCACGCGGCCCCGGATCTCACCGGCATCCGCCAGGACGACGAACGCGCGCTGGGGCCGGCCGATGTCCCAGGGTGGGGTGCCCTGGTCGTAGAGGGCGTCGAAGTCCCCGGTCCGGGGCACGCCAGGGCCTCCGTGGTTCCCCACTCGGTCGTCATCGGGCACTGGGTCGTCATCGAACACTGGGTCGTCATCGGGCATCTGCCCTTGTACCACGGCTCGATGGAGTCCGGAGCAGGGACGGTCAGCGGCGTCTACCCGAGTCGTCCGGGACGGGTCGTGGAGGGGACCCGGACCAGGGTCGGCGACCCGGAACTCCCCCCGCCGGACGCTGCGGCCAGGAGTGCCTCGGCCTCGGCAGGCTCGACCGGAGGGGAGAAGATGTGCCCCTGCCCGCGGGCGCAGTGCATCTCTCGCAGTCCCTCGAGCTGAGCGTGCTCTTCGATCCCCTCAGCCAACGTCACCAGCCCGAGCGTGCGTCCGAGCTCCACGAGCGTGCGGATCAATGCCGCGGCATCGGCGGAGCCGTCCATCTCCGACACGAACGACCGATCGATCTTGAGCACGTCGACGGGGAACTGGCGGAGATAGGCAAGCGAGGAGTACCCCGTCCCGAAGTCATCGATGGCGAGCACGACGCCGAGCTCCTTGAGTCGATTGAGACGGGTGACGGTGGCATTGGCATCTTTCATCAAGGTGGTTTCGGTCACCTCGATGGTGAGCGAGCTCGGGTCGAGGGCGTTGTGCACGAGTGCGTCACGGACGTCCTCGACCAGCGCGTCCGCTTCGAGCTGTCGCATCGAGACGTTGACCGACACGGTCGTCTGAAACCCCTGCGCATGCCAGATGGCCGCTTGACGACACGCCTGGGAAAGGACCCAGCGCCCGACGTCGACGATCTTCCGACTGTCCTCCAGGACCTGGATGAACGTGCCGGGCAGGATGGTTCCCTTGGTCGGGTGCTTCCAGCGCAGGAGCGCTTCCATGCCTCGAATGCGAAAGTTCTCGAGATCGAAGATCGGCTGGTAGAGGAGGAAGAACTCCCCGTTCTGGAACGCGACGTCCAAGTCGGTCCTGAGCTCGAGCCGATCCTGGGCTGCGGATTGCATCGCCGGCTCGAAGAGGACAGCCCGGTCGCGACCTTCGGTCTTGGACCGGTAGAGAGCGATGTCCGCGTCGCGCAACAGGTCCTGCGCTGCAGTTCGATCGCCCACCGCGATGCCGACGCTGGCGGTGACGGTGATCGGGACCCCCTCGAACCCCTCGACGCGGAACGGCTCGCGGAGGGCTTCCCGAATCCGTTCGGCCACCAGTTCCGGTCCGGCCGCCAGGGACGTGCCTTCTGCCAAGATGACGAACTCGTCTCCTCCGAGGCGTCCCACGCTGTCGCTGGCCCTGAGCAGGCCGAGCAATCGCCCCGCTACAGCCTTGAGCAGGAGATCTCCTGCCTCGTGCCCCAGCGAGTCGTTGGCGTCCTTGAAGTTGTCGAGGTCGATGAAATAGGCGGCGACCCAGTCGCCCGTCCGCCGGGCACGGGCCAGCATCTGGTCGGCCCGGTCGAAGATCAGTTGTCGATTGGCGAGACCGGTCAGCGGATCGTGCAGCGCCCGATGTGCCAACAGCGCCTCGAACCGCTTGCGCTCGGTGATGTCGCGGACGTTGGCGACGTACCCGGCGATGGAGGGCCGATCCAGTTGGTTGGACACCACTGCCTCGACGTCACACCAACTCCCGTCCTTCCGCTGCAGTCGGAGCTGGATCACGTCACTCTTTGCAGCCGTCTGGAGTTGCGTTCCGAGGCCTTCGTGCAGCCGGTGCCGGTCGTCGGGGTGCGCGAAGTCGGTGGCACGTTTTCCGATGAGCTCCTTCGGCTCGAAGCCCAGCAGATCGGTCACGCCGGGTGAGACGTAGCGGAAGGTGACCGATGCGTCGATCACCATGGTCACGTCGGAAGAGTTCTGGATCAGGGACCGGAAGCGGTCCTCGCTCAGACGCAGTGTGGCCTGGGCCGCCTCCTCCCCCTCCAGGGCGACCTCCATCCCCTTGATCGCGGTCTCCTTCTGCTCCATCACGGCACCGGCCATCCGGATCACGAAGATCAACACGAACCCGCCCATCAGAGCCACACCGGTCCCCTGGGCCAGGGAGAGCTCCGACGGCATCCATCCCTGCCAGATGCAGAGCTGCCCGACCAGGATCCCGGTCAGGCTCCAGAACGCCGTCGTCCGCCAGACCCGCGAACCCTGCTGGGTGACGTTCTCGAGCGCCAGGAAAGCGAAGGCGCCCCAGAGAACGGGGCCCCACCCGCTCAGGTAGATCACGACGGTGACCGCGGCAGCCTGGACACCGATACGCAGGTGGAGCATCGAGCGTTGCGGATACTTCGCGTACAGGCGATCGACCGTCAGATTCGCAACCGGCACCGCGACGAAGACGAGCGCCCACAGCCATGCGGGCTCGTGGACGACGTACCCGAGGTCCATCAGGACGAGGATCGCAACGAACGCCGCCGGACCGAACAGGTATGCCAGGTACACAGGGCTCGTGGCGACCTTGACGACAGCCTGAACGCGGCCGGCCTTCTGCTCCGTCGGAGCGACCGACGGTGGTTCGGTTCCGACTTCGGTGCGGTTGGCCATGGGGTCGTCGCTCCGTCAGGGGCTGCGTTTTCGCCTGCTCAGAGCATCGGCAGTCATGTCACCCACCTTGACAACGCCTGTTGAGGGTGCCCGCACGGGTCACCCGCACCGACCCGGGCCGTCAACCGAGCCTTCGCTGACCCCGCTCAGGCGGAGGTCCCTTCGTGAGGCAACGATTCACGAGGATCGACGTGCTCCCGATCGAGCACAGGCTGCCGGGTGGTCACGGCAGCGCCTCGATGATGTGGATGACGTCCTGGCGCCGGTAACCCTGCCGGCGAGCGAGGTCGATCAGTTCACGAGCCTTGGCGACGAGCCCCGATTGTTCAGGGGTTGCAGACACCGTGATGCCCCGGCCACGTCTGAACTCGAGGATGCCCTCGTCTCGGAGCACTCGCAGGGCGCGGAACACCGTATTGGGATGAACACCCAGTGCTGCGGCGATGTCGCGGGCGGGGGGCAACCGTTGCCCCGGGGTTGCGTGTCCCTCCGAGATGTCCCGGCGGAGCTCGGCGGCCACCTGCTCGTGGAGCGGAACCCCCTCCTGACTATCGATCCCGAGCGGCACCATGGTGACACTATTATTATCACCATTGTCGCGGTCGTCATCGGTGCTCGCCGGATGGGAGACCCGCGAGTCGGGGCCCAGGGGCTACCGCACCAGGCGACGCGTCCGGGCGCTGGTCGACTGAAGGAATTCGACGAATGCGTGAGCGGCGGGCGGCAGGGGGACGCCGCGACGCGACGCCAGACCGAGCGACCGGGTGATCGACAGGCCCCGCACCGGCACGGTACGCAGCTCAGTCTCGTTGCGCAGACTGAGGCCGCTGACGAAGGCGAGGTCGCCGGTGGCAGCCACCATCCGCAGCATCGACGGGACGGATCGCAGCTCCATCGTGACCTCGACGGACACGCCGGCGGCGCTCAAGGACGCGTCGACGATTCGGCGGATGGCGCTCCCCGGTTCGAATGCGATGATGCGGCGGCCCTGGAGATCGGCGGTGCCGGCTCGTGGACGGAGCGGGTCATCGCGCCGGGCGACGACGACGATTCCGTCGTCCAACAGGGTGGTGAGCTCCAGATCCTCGTGCACGACCGGCAGTGTCACGATGCCCACCTGGATTCGCCCCTGCACCACGTCGTCGACCACCTGGTGGCTGCTCGCCTCCTTGACGAGGAACCGGATGGCAGGGTGCTCTGCCCGGAAGGCTGCGATCGCCGACGGCAACAGGGAGGACGTGACGGTGGCACCACCCCCGAGGACAACCGTGCCCTGGTGCAGTCCGAGGTGCTCGGCGATGTCGCGGCGCATCGCGTCGTACCTGGCGAGCAGGACCCGGCACTCACCGGCGGCGAGGCGACCGGCCTCGGTCAGCTCGGCGCCGTGACGGCCGCGCTCGAGGAGGGTGGCGCCCAGGTCGGACTCGAGCTGCTGCAACCGTCGCGAGAGCGCCGACTGGCTGATGTGGATGCGCCGGGCCGCGGCCGTGATCGCGCCGGTGTCGGCGACCGCCACGAGGGATTCGGCCAGGACCAGGTCCATCCATGCATGATAGACATGGAACGACTCTTAAATATGCGTTAGACACGGAGCGACGAGAAGCGTACCCTCGCTCATATGGGTACTGACCACGAGGGAGAGCAGGTCCTGGGGGTCGGCGACGTCGACGTGCGGTCGACCAGCTTCGGAAGGGTCGCCGAGCGCTACGAGAGGTTCCGCCCCGGGCCGCCGACGGACGCGGTGCGGTGGATCTTCCCCGAGGCAGTCGGCACCGTCGTCGACCTCGGGGCGGGCACCGGCGCCCTGTCCCGCCTGCTCGTGGGCGTTGCGCGGGAAGTCGTCGCCGTCGAGCCCGACCCGGACATGCGGCAGGTCTTGGCGGCAGCCGTGCCGGGCATCGTCGTGCTCGACGGTCGCGGCGAGGCGATCCCGGTGGCAGAGGGCGTGGCCGACGGCGTGGTGGCGTCCTCTTCGTGGCATTGGGTCGACCCAGTTGCGGGGCTGAGCGAAGCGGCCCGGGTGTTACGTCCGGGCGGCGTGATGGCTGCGATGTGGACGGGACCCGAATTCAACGGCGACTTCATCCGGCAAGCGCAGGCGGCGCTTGCGCAGGGCGGAGGTGATCAGGTGCTGCGTGCCACCGTGGCCGGGGACCTGGCGCCCGAGACCCTGACACTCGAGATCCCCGACGGCCTCCCCTTCGGGCCTCCCGAGCACCAGCGGTTCACATGGATGTTGCCGCTCACCGCCGACGAGCTGATCGGCCTCCTGGGCACGCTGAGTTGGATCATCGTGATGGAAGAGGACGACCGCCAGCGCGTGTTCGACACGGCGCGGCGCTTGCTGCGCGACGTACTCGGTGTTGAGGGCACGACCACAGTGGACGTCGATTTCGTCTGCGAGGCGTACAGGGCGCGGCGGTCGAACGCTGACGTCGCCACCGCGTCGGTCCGGAAGGGGTGAGGCGGCCACCCGCCGTGCCGCCAAGGCAGCCCCTCAAACTGACCGTGGCCCTCGCTCCAGACGCCCTCGAGTCCCTGATCCTCGACCTCCTCGAATGGATCGGGCCCTTCGCCCGGCCGTACGACGAGGTCCTCGAGGCCTGGCGGACGTCGTGCCCCCGGTTCCCGGTGTGGGAGGACGCCAGGGAACGTGGATTGGTGGCCATCAGACGCGACCGGGCGCAGAGGGACTCAGTGGCGGTCTCGGTTCTCGGGATGGCGTACCTCCGGGCGGTGCGACCGACTATCCGGGATGACGCTCGTGTGATGGCTGAGGACGGCAGACATCGGCGCCATGGTACCGAGGGTCGTTGAGTGCGAATCGCTCGGTCGGTCCTAGGTGGGTAAGGGGTGCGCCTCGAAGAACTGCCACATGATTGTGTTGGCGTCGATGGCAGTCGACTGGGGCCCGAGAACCCTCGCCAGGGCCCTGGGAACCGTCGGGCCGCCAGGCCATTCATGTCCTTCGCCAGCAATGGTGTAGAGCTCGACGCTCGCCCCGTCCGCACACCCTGAGTACGACGTGAGTGTGACCCCAGCATTGGCCTGAGAGGCGGTCGTCGGCGTCGACGAACAGCCGTTGTGCTGAGCCCAATCGAGCGCTGCTTTGGGGACCGAGTAGGTCCAATACGCCTGGCCGTTTCCGTCATAGGGATCGACCGGATCGGCCGTCCCGTGGAAGGCGATGACCGGAACCGCCCTCGTTGCGGGACACCGCGTCGGGTAGCGCAGCCCACTCACGGGCGACACAGCGGCGAAGACACCCGATGCGTCGCACGCCAGCTGACTGGCGGTGCGTGCGCCCCCGGAGAACCCGGTCGCGTACACCCTGGTGGACTCGATGCAGTACCGATGTTCGAGCACGCCCACCAGGTCGGTGAGAAACGCCACGTCGTTCGCGGCACCGGCGGGGACCGTCCTGCCCCCGACGAGTGGCTCCCCCGGGACGTTCCAGTCGTAGCCTGATCCGTCGCGGATGAGCCCTTGAGGGTAGGCGACGACGAAGCCATCCGTATCGGCCGTGGCATCCATGCCGGTGAACGCCTCCTGGGCCGCCGCGGTCGACCCGCTGCCGTGAAGGTTGAGCACCAGCGGGATCTTCGTGAGACCGGTGTACCCGCTCGGTAGATGCACAATGACCGTCCGGCTGTGTCCACCGATCGACGACGTCAACGTGGTCGACCCTGCGCCTGCAGAGCCGCACCCTGTGGTGCTCGCCGCCTTCGGTGCTGTTGACGGTGCCGAGGATGTCGGTCCGGGCTGACTGCTCGAGCTCCCGCACGCGCCGAGTGCGATCGGCAGAGCGATCGCGAAGAGGAGACATCCAAGGGCAAGGGCCCGTCGTCCACGCACAGGAAGATCTGTCGAGCACCCCCCTGCAGGTCTCACCACGTCACATTTCCCTCTTGTCAACACCACCCTGCGGTCGTCCTGGTTCAGGTCGGATCACCGATCCGGGGATCGTACAGGGCCGGGAGATTCCCGGGAGATTCCTGCGCGGTCGGCGCCGACCCTCGTCCTCGACGCCGGGACCGGCCTCCGGCAGGTCACCCCCCTGTTGGACGGAAGACCCCGCTGCGGGACGGTCCTCCTCAATGTGCGGACTCGGGGCCGCCCGGGCCGCCCTGTCCGACTTGAAGATGCGTGTGCCGACACCACCGAGCCCGGCGCCGTCGGCACCACTGGGTGAGTAGGTCGACGACCGACACGTGGGCCTTGATCGTTTACGACTGGGATGAGACGGACAGTCGGTACACCCACCGGGTCTAGCCAGGTGGGACCGACGTGGAAACGTTTGGGAAGCACTGATTGGTGAGGGGACTCACATAGGAAGCCACCACCGTGCCCAGTCGGTCACGAGTGAAATTCCAGTACGGACCAGTGTCTTGGATGACCTTTCCGACGAGGTTTCTCGTGTTGCAGGGATCAGCGATCTGACCGCCGTCCACGTACCACCCGTGGCTGAGCGGCGAGGTGACGGCTTCGTCGATCTCGTGTGAAGCAGCGAACGTTGCAAACTGATCGGCTGTCACGTGTTGCAATGCATGAGGTGTGCAGCTTGGGTCCGGGTAGTTCGCATCCTCGAGCTGGATGAAGGCAAAGTTGAAGTTTCCATAGAGTCCGGGTCCTCCGCTTCCGGTTTCTGAGTTGAACGAGGCACCCGCACAGTCGCTTGAGCTTGGCGCATTAACGACGACGATCACGGTGTCGGCGACATCGCTCTGACTCTGAATGCCCCAACCTCCAGCGAAGCTGTTGAGGGTTCGCTGAAATCCGATCGGGACTGACTTTTCGTTGACATTGAGACCCGACAGGGCCGACGTCGGAACGGGACCTGCAAAATCGGACCCCTTGTAATAGTTCTCGGTCAATCCTGACCCCACGCTTCCGTTGCTGCCGTCGAATGCTGCGATCCCTGAGTCGTAGCCGCCGGATCCCGAGTCGCTGTAGTCACTGTGAATGAGATCGTGAAGGGCGGCGACGATGTCAGTGGTCTCTTGGATGCACGAGGTATAGCCAACGTTGCAGTGGTAGGAAGGTTGGGATCCCGTGCATGCCGAGGTCCTGGTCGAGCCGACCAATGGGCACCACCAGTTGCCGACTAGCAGGAAGGCAACATGTGGAGAGTGGATGGGTGGAACACCTTGAGTTGCGAGTGTGAAGGTCGTCGGCGAAACGGAGGAGGACACTGCAATCGACTGCGAGAGCGAGGCTGCCGCCCCACTTGCGTCTTTGACCGACACTGTGAACGTATACGTACCAGCTACAGCGGGAGTACCGCCGATGACGCTTGTGGTTGAGGTGCTGGATCCGAGCCGGAAAGGAGCGGCCGGCGTGCCAGTGGGAAGCGACCCAGCCGAAATGCTCCACTTGTAGGGAGGCTCGCCGCCCTGGGCTTGTATTGAACCCGTGTAGGTGGTCCCTACTTTGGCGCCCGGAAGACTGGATGACAAGATCTCCAATCCGCACTGACCAGCATACGAGTTGGTAAAGGCAGTGCCGTTGGCCGCAATGGAGGAAGTGGTAACGACCACTTTTCCTCCGCAGGAATCATCGACCAATGTCGGCTTCACCGACTGGAGCGATCCACCATTCACAGTCACACCTGTCCAGTCAACAGTCCCAAATGACGGGACTGGAGCGGTCGACGGAAACGTCTGGACTCCACCATCACTTCCAGCACACGCCGCACAGGAACCTGTGAGAGACGTGGATTTGCTGTGTGTCGTGTCACTGACGTCAATCGCCAAGGAGCCGTTGGTCTTGACACTTACGTCCGAAGTTATGAGGTCACCAGCCGCCGGAGAAAACGACCAGGCGACATCTTTTCCGCCCGATGGGCTCCCAGTGGGTTCGTAGTAGCTCTGTCCTGAGTACGCCAGCGACCCGTTGTTGCAGGCTATCTCCAATGCTTCTGCAGCAAACCCGACCGAGCCCTGAAGATAGGTCCACTCGGTAAGTAGGCTGTTGCCTCCTGAAGGACAGTGGACGACCGGAACCTTTACGGTGCTTGCTAACGTACGGGGTGCGTTCGTCAACCAGTAGCCAGCCCAGTCACTCGTCGCAGTGCTCGAGCTCTCCACGTCCGCTGGATGTGTCGAGGTAAGCGCTGGGGCCAAACGGTCCCTTCCACCTTGCATAACGGCCACCATGGTCTGGCCCGGTTCACCTGTCGCTCCTGCAGCGCTACTCGCCGTCTGCACGACGGCTCCGACCGTCGTAGCGGCAAATCCCAGCACTGGGAAGGCGCAAATCACCGCCGCACGCCGAATACCCGCCATCGTCCGCCTTCTTTCCGAACTGAATGTTTCGCCGTGGCTATCGAGGACGTGCCCTCCGGTGCGGATGGAGTCAACCGCGACGTCTCGCCGATCTGGGCTCTTCATGTCCTGCTCCCTTCAGAGGTCTGTACCTGCATCATGAAGGGACGTACCGACCGCCGCATCCACAGTTCTACGTATTTGCGGGCATCGGAACGTAATTGCCCCAAATGGGCACGATTGCAGGGCAAACGGTCGTTCGCTACGCTGCCGTGCACGGCGGCAGGCGGAACTGTTGCCGGTGAAGCCAAGGGGAATCGTGGGCTACCCGACCGACCGTTTCGATCGTAGGGTCTTTCTGGGACGGGGAGTGGCGACGGCCGCGGGCGTTGCGGTCCTCGCAACCAGCGGATCGGCCGTCTCTGCCTGTGGCAGCGCTCAGTCCTCGGCCCGTCCCCTCAGCGAAACACCGGGCGTGAGCAGCCAAACCCCCCGGCCTGGCGGCACGCTGACCGTCGGCGTCAACTCCGAAGTGGGCGGCTTCCTGCCGTCCCAAGACAACTTCGACAACACCGGTACCATCTACGCAGACACAGTGTTCGACACGCTCACCAAGGTTGGGAGTGACGGGGCCATTCATCCCCATCTGGTAACCTCGGTGACACCGAATGCAGATCGCACGGTATGGACCGTCGGGCTCCGACAAGGGGTGCGTTTTCACGACGGCTCCGTATTCGCTGCTGGTGTGGTGGCCGCGAACTTCCGGGCGCTGAAACAGGGGCTCCTGACCAGTCTTGCCCTTGCTCCCCTCCAGAGCATCTCCATCGTCGACGACTACACGGTCCAGTACACCTCCGAGGAGCCGCTCGTCGCATTTCCGGCCTATCTCACAACCCAGGTGGGCTACGTGGTCGCCCTCTCGCAGCTGGCCGACCCAGAGGGGAGCAAACACCCTGTGGGGACCGGCCCATTCCGCTTCGTATCGTGGGAGCCCAACGATCAGTTCGCCGTGGAGCGCAATCCTGACTACTGGCGAGCCGGTCTTCCCCATCTCGACGCCATCACCTACAAGCCGATCGTCGACGACTCGGCTCGACAGGAGTCACTCCAGTCGGGGGCGATCGACATGATGGTGACCCGTGACCCCGACGCCATCGTCGATCTGGGCGACAACAGTTCCTACCAACAGGTCAACAACCTCCATGATCACGTCGGTCAGCCCGACATGGATTACATCATCTTGAACACCGCCTCCGATCCGCTCAGCGACCTCACTGTGCGACAGGCCCTGGCCCAAGCCACCGATGTTGCTCAGCTCTTGAAAGTCGTCGGGCGTGGCGTGGTTCCGCCAGACACCAGCATGTTTCCGCTCGGCTCTCCCTACCGATCAGTGGACAACGGCTATCCCACCTATGACCTGGATGCGGCCAAGAGGCTCGTGGCTGACGCCGCATCCCGGCATGGTGGAACACTCAACATCACGCTCGGGACCATCCCCGACGCCCGGCTCGAGTCCGCAGTCCAAATATTGCAGTCGATGTGGGGGCAAGCGGGCTTCAACGTGGCGCTAGAAGAGGTCGCCCAGGCCGAACTGATCTTGAATCTGGCCGCTGGGAAGTTCCAGGGCCTCACCGACGAAGGGTTCTCTGCACCCGATCCAGACCTCAACTATGTATGGCTCAGCCCCACGACAGCCGGAACACCAGGTGGAGTGGCACTGAACTTTGCCCGCAACAGGGACCCCGCCATCGAGACTTCCCTCCAGCAGGGCAGGACCAACCCCGATCGAGCGGCACGCATTGCGGCCTACCAACGCATCGACCAGCTCCTGGCCAAGGACCTCCCCTACCTCTGGATCTCTCAGGCCCCGTGGTCGGTGACTGCCCGGGCGGGGGTCATGAACTTCGCCAACCCGATCCTGGCCGACGGGACCCGTGGGCACGGGTTCTCTTCGGGAACCTTCACTCCCACTCAGATTTGGCTGAACACGTGAACGACCCTGACCTCTCGTCCCCTCATGCGGAGCCCGGAAATAAGGTGGAATCAGGGCAGTCCGACGCAACGGTCAGCTCGGAGGCGGGGATGGTGCCGGGCCAGGTCACCGAGCCGGACTCGACGATCGTTGAGAACGCTCTGAAGTGGACCTTTCTGTCGGTCCGCATGGTGCACCTTGTCCAAGGCGTGATCTGTGTGGCTTCTGGCTGGTCCACCTACCGTCGCCCCCGAGTCGCTGCTGCCACCCTCGGACTGGTCGGGGTGGAATCGGGCTGGCTGCTTGTCCGTGTGCTCCGCATGCGAAGGGTCGATGCTCTCGCCATCAGGGTCGACGCCGCGACGGGTGTCGTGGGGCTCGCCGGCCTGGCGTCGGCGACGCACGTCGAGGACAGGACCACCTCGCTCAACTGGATGCTCCCCTACACGGTCGGATCGGCGGTGGGACTGGTGCTGGGGGTTGGACGGCAAGAAGGCATCGCGCAAGTCACCGCATTGTCGGGGGCCTATTTGGGCACGACAATTCGGCCATCCATCCGCCCCGGTCAGATCGTGACCGCTCTGGCCAACGCCGCCTCCTACGGTGGGTTTCACGCCGTTGCAGCGGCCGTGGCCGGACGGGTCCGCCATGCCACCGAGGAGCTGGCCGAAGCACAGGCCGAATCGGCGGCACGGGGCGAGCGCCTGCTCATCGAGCGTGAGCGCAACCGCCAACACCGGCTGTTGCACGACTCTGCGCTCCAGACTTTGGAGGGTGTGGCCAACGGACTCATCGATGTGGACGAATCCATCCGGGGCCGGGCACGTGCCGAGGCTCGCCGTCTGCGCCAGGCGCTGTCGGGGATCGAACCCGAAGGGGACCTGGCCGAAGCACTCAATCGACTGGCCACCGATTTCGCACCCGAGGGGCTGGAGGTCACCTGCACACTGGGCGAAGCTCCTCCGCTCCGGGTGGAAGCGACACTCGCACTGGCCGAGGCCGTGAGAGAAGCGTTGCGCAATGTGACCAAGTACGCCGGAACCCCGAGCGTAGTGGTCAGGGCGGAGGCATCAGACGGCGGCATGATGGTGACCGTCCGGGACCAGGGCCGAGGATTCGACACCGAGGTGATCGCACCGGGCTTCGGATTGAGCCAGTCGGTCCACGGCCGTTTGGCCGAGGTGGACGGCAAGGCGGAGATTTGGTCCAAACCCGGTCGGGGCACACGGGTGACGCTCTGGGTCCCTGCAGAATGAAGTCTCCGGCAGCGGAAGGGCACTTGTGACCACCGAGAACGTGGCCATCCTGTTCACGGACATCGTGAACTCGACGGAGCTGTCCCAGAGCCTGTCACCGTTGGCTGCGGACGAGGTCCGCCGGGGACACTTCTCGATCCTTCGCCAAGTCATTGCCGATACGGGCGGCACCGAGGTCAAGAATCTTGGTGACGGGCTGATGGTGATCTTCTCCTCGGCATCAGCCGCCCTGGGCTGCGGCGTGTCCATGCAACAGGCTGTGGACCAGGACAACCGGGGGCGGGAATACTCGGTGGGACTGCGGGTGGGACTCAGCGGGGGAGAAGTCACCCGGGAGGACGACGACTACTTCGGTGACCCGGTCGTCCAGGCGGCCAGGCTGTGTGCGCAGTGCGAGGGTGGACAGGTGCTCGCTGCCGACGTGGTCAGGGCCATGGCCGGGCGACGCAACCACCACCAGTGCCGATCCCTCGGTGAGCTGGAGCTGAAGGGCCTCCCCGCACCCGTAGAGACGGTGGCAGTGCTCTGGGAGCCTCTGGGTGCCGGCCGGGTCAAGTCGTTGGCCGTCATCGACGACCATCCCGTCTACCGGGACGGTCTGTCGTCGGCCGTCTCCAACAACGACCGGTGGACACTCATCGGGGCCTTCGAATCAGTCGAGTCCTACCTGAAACAGGCGGAGAATGCGGAGGTCGTGCTCCTCGACTACCACCTCCCCGGGCTGCACGGTCCTGCTGCGGTGGCCCGCATCACCGATTTCGGCTCGGCGGTGCTGATGGTCTCCGGCGACATTGGAAGAGATGCCGTCATCGCCACCCTGGCGGCAGGAGCACGTGGCTACGTCGCCAAGCACGCCGAGGTGTCCGAGATTCTCCATGCCATCGACACCATCAGCGCCTCCGCAACCGGCACCTACGTCTCACCGCAGTTGGCTGCGTACCTTCTCGACGCAGGTCGCCAACCGGGACCGGAGTCGCTGAAGCTTTCGCCGCGTGAGCAGGAGGTGCTCCTCCTCGTCGCCCAGGGAGAGCGTGACCAGGACATCGCTGAGGCCCTCTTCATCAGCGTGGGCACGGTCCGCTCCCACCTCGACCACATCCGCACCAAAACCGGTGAACGGAGACGGCCCGGGCTCACCCGGTTTGCCGTCGACCAGGGGCTACTTCCCGACCCTCGCAACCCCTGAGCGGTCTCACAATTTGCGGCAGATCCACCGCTCAGCGTGGTCGGACCCGATCCCGGTTTACGTAGAAATGCAGATGTGGCCGACCCGCCTGCTCCTTCATGATGGCAATACAGATCCATGGAAGGAGCTTGACACGAAGAATCGCATCCGCAGGATCCGCAGACTCAGCCGTACACGCACTTGGTGCTGAACCGAGCCAGCCGTTCCCTCGACACAAAGGAGCACGCCATGATCAAGCGCATCCGCAGGATCCGTCGGATTAGCCGAAATCGCACTTGGAGTTGAACCGGACCAGACATTCTCTTGGCAGAAAGGAGCACGCCATGATCAAGCGCATTCGCAGAATCCGTCGACTCACCCGCAGCCACAACTTCTGAAGTGGCGGCAGGTACTCGATCTGGCAACACCCGCCACCGATCTGGGAGGCGGGCGTTGTCACGTCGAACGTTCATCAATCCCAGCACGGATCTTCCGATCTGCGCCGATGTAGTCCTCTACGGTGTTCGAGGGGCATTCGAGCCCTTCCATGACGCTTATGGCGGGATGGGATCCACACTCTTCGGGATCGCCGAGCGCACGACCTCGCTACTCGCTGGTGACGGCTCCCCAATGCGGGCCGAGTCGGTCGGCGTACCCTACCCAGCCAACGCCTGGCTCTACTTTCGAAGCCGCAACATCGGGGCCAAGAACCTCACCGAACTCCTCACCGAAGACCTCGCTGACTGTCCTGACCATCTGATTGTGCTGCTTGGACTCAGTCAGGGCGCAGAGGTCATCCGTCGGACTCTCGCCACTCTGACCACGGACATCGTCAAGAGGATCTCCGCTGTGGTTCTGCTCGGTGATCCGACCCGCCACCCCGGCGACCTCTGGACCCACGGCACGACCGACCTCCACCCTGGTATTGCTGTCCGCTACGCAGCTCCTATCCCCGAGCAACTGGTGACGTCTACCTGGGGATATGCCCTCGACGGAGACGAGATCGCTGCCAACCACAAGGGCCTGCGTGGGTTGTTTCGCTCCGGTACCCACACCCACTACGAGCACAACCATGACGGGGTCCAAGATCAAGCCGCCTCCTTCGTCTCACAGAGGGTACGGAGCGGCCGCTCCTGACCCCCCTTGGGTAGGGGCCGCTCGATCTACGTAGAAATGCAGATGCGGCCGATCGACCCGATCCTTCATCCTGACAGTAAAGGCAAGAGCAAGGAGCACGACATGTTCAAGCGCATTCGCAGGATTCGCCGGGTCACCCGGTCTCGCAGCTGGAGCTGAACCGAACCCGCCCGTTCTCTCGACAGAAAGGAGCACGCCATGGTCAAGCGCATTCGCAGGATTCGCCGCCTCACTCGCAACCACAATTGGTAACCCGAACAAGACGGCCAGATGAACATTCAGTTAGATCGAACGAAAAGAGAATGGCATGTTGAAGCGCAGTCGCAGGATCCGTCGGATTACCCGCAACCACACTTGGTGAGTCGGTCTTCTCGCTGTCAGGATTTCCCGGCGGGAAGGGAACTGATGATTCCCGAGCGACCAGCTTTGGCGGAGGGGGTGGAGCGCAGGGACTTCGGTACTTATGGAGTGCTCGGGCCACCGGGAACGGGATCTCTCCTCCATCTGGAGCCTGACGAGTTCAGCCTGCTCGACCTGCTCGATGGAACCCGCACGGCCAGCGAGATCGAGACAATCGCCGGGATACCGGTCGAGGACTTGATCTCCGATCTCTGGGAAGAGGGATTCCTCGAGGGAAGCCCCGAGCTTCCAGAGAAACGGGTCGAAGTCACCCTGCACGGGGTCGAGTTCGCTGGATTTGATGGGTTTGTTCAAGCGCTCAATCGGCTGGTGGGCGGCATCGTCTTCACCACTCCCGCCGCCATGGTGATTGCCCTCATAGCCACCGGCGGTGTTATTGCATTTGCTGCCCAGGTCGTCGGCGGCGAGCGCCTCACGGTCTCTGCCGCCGCTCCCGTTGTAGCCGTTGTCGTCCTCCGTACTCTTGGGCTGCTTTCTGTGGGACCTCACGAATGCGGTCATGCCCTCGTAGCAGCCCACAACAAGCGCCATATCGGGAGGTTCGGTGTGGGGTTCTACTGGGGGGCCCTCACCTTCTACGTCGATGCCTCGCAGGCGTTGTTCCTGCCTCGGCGTACGCGAATGCTTCAGGCGGCCGCCGGTGTGATCACTGACATGACGCTGTGCGGTATCGCTTCCATCATTGCTTGGACAGTCGGGGGACATGCAACGTGGATTCTCGTGCTGCGGGAATTTGCCGTGCTCGGATACCTGAACGTCCTTGCCAATGCGGCTCCGTTGCTGGAGCTGGACGGCTATTGGTTCCTGGCGGACGCCCTCGACCGCCCCACGCTACAGCGAGACTCACGTCAAGCCCTGAGGGAAGGATTGCACCGCCGCCCATACAGCCGGGGTCTGGCAGCCTACGCAGTTGCCAGCCTCGTTTTCGGAACGGCCTTCGTGGCAATCGGTTTGGCGGCGTGGTGGGGTCTTTTCGGAGGACTCTTCCTTCAACTCTGGCATGGGGGTGCCGGCTACAAGGCCCTCGCCCTCTACCTGATCCTGCCCTTCGTTCCGATGGTCATCCACCTTTCGGTGCAACTGCTGCGCTTTCTCCGGAGGCAGCAGGAGGAACCCGCACTTGTGAGGCTCTAGGCACTCGAGGCAGGGGATCACATGGGGAAGCCCCATCACTTACGATCGACCCTGACGTAGCCCTTGAGCTGGGCCGTTGTGGCAACCCGGGGTTGCAGATCGGGGCCTCCCGCCCGGCCTGTCGCAGGGCGATGCCGAGAGAGTTCTTCTGGTCTTCTTATGCGCCCTTCATGTCGTAGTCAGGACTGCTCCTTACCCTTGAGGCATGCCTCACGAGTCCCAGATCTCGGCGGGAGCTGATCCGGCCGGACGGGCGGGCCGACGTGCCCGAATCCAGCGAGACGCCGCACTCGACCGGGTCGGCTCGATCTCCAGGAAGATCGCCGTCGGCTCGATCGCCACTGCGGTGGCCATCGGCATCTACGTGAGCCGCGCCCTTCCCGGGCACTCTGCGCGGCCGGTCAATTCGGGAACGGCCGGGTCGACTCCAGACATCGCCGGAGGAAGCTCGGGTACCCCCTCCCCCTCATCGGGTGTTACCGGCGGCTCGTCGGCCGCTGCGGGCGGGTCATCGGGCTCGCTCACCCAACCGACCAGCCCTCCAAGTCAGACTCAGCAGCAGGCGCCCGTGGTGAGCGGTTCGACGTGAGCAGGAGTGCGACGACGACCGGGCGGTCGCCGGCACTGGCCATCTATCGCACGGCGGCTTGGTCGACCCGGGTGGACCTCCTCGTCACCGACCCCGGCGTGGTGGTCGAGGCTGGCCGACTTCTTCACGCCACGTTGGACCGCGTCGACGCGGTCGCCAGCCGGTTCCGGCCCGACTCGGAGGTGCGGCTCCTCCAACAAGTCGACGGTCGCACACCCACCGCGATCAGCGCGGATCTGTGCGAGGCGGTGGGCATCGCACTCCGGGCGGCCCGACTGACTGGCGGAGCCGTCGATCCCACCGTGGGTGTGGCCCTGTGCCGGATCGGCTACGACCGCGACTTCTCGTTGATGGAACTCCACGTCACCGGCGGCGGCAGCGATCCCGGACCGGTTCCCGGCTGGCGGTCGGTCGTCCTCGACCCGGTGGGCCCCACACTGACCATGGATCCCGGCACACTGCTCGACCTCGGGGCCACGGCAAAGGCCTGGGCGGCTGACCTCGCCGCCTGCGAGATCGCCGCCCAACTCGGCTGCGGCGTCCTGGTCTCGCTGGGTGGCGACATCGCAGTTGCCGGTCAGGCTCCTGCCGGCGGCTTCTGCGTAGGGATCGCCGACATCTGCGGCGATCCCGATCCCGAAGCGACCGTCTCCATCGACAGTGGCGGTCTGGCCACGTCCGGGGTCGGGCGCCGCCACTGGACCGTCGACGGCCGTCCGGCCCACCATCTGATCGACCCGGCCACCGGGCGACCTGTCGACACCCCCTGGCGCACCGTGTCGGTCGCCGCCGGATGCTGCGTCGACGCCAACACCGCCGCGACCGCCGCCATGGTCAAGGGCGCCGGCGCCGTGGAATGGCTCGGCTGCGCGGGGCTGCCGTCCCGCCTCGTCGGGACCGACGGAGCAGTCCTGACAGTCGCCGGTTGGCCGGCGGACGGAACGGACGTGCCACGGTGAACGCCGTCGCCCTGCCCGTGGCCGCTGCCGGGGGGAAGACCCTGTGGTACCTCACCCGCTCGACCGGACTGGTCGCCCTGCTCCTCTTGACCGCCACTGTGGTGCTCGGTGTGGTGGCCTCGGTGGGCTGGACCACCGAGCGGTGGCCACGCTTCCTCTCCCAGGGAGTGCACCGGAACCTCTCGCTGTTCTGCGTGGGCTTCGTGGCCCTGCACGTGGTGACGACGGTGAGCGACGGCTACGTCCCCATCGGATTCGCCGACGCCTTCCTCCCTTTCCTGACCCCCTACCGTCCCCTCTGGGTGGGGCTCGGCGCCCTCGCCTTCGACCTGCTGCTGGTGGTGCTCGTCACCAGTGCCGTACGCCACCGCATCGGCTACGACTCGTGGCGGTTCGTCCACTGGCTGGCCTACCTGTGCTGGCCCATTGCGATGTTCCACAGCCTGGGCAGCGGCTCGGACTCGGCGCTCCCCTTTGCCCTCGGCCTGGACGCGGTCTGCGCTGCCGCCGTCCTTGCCGCGGTGGCCTGGAGGGTGGGCACCGGTCGCACGTTCGGTGCCGGCCGCCGCGTCGCCGCGGCGGTGGGAGCGGTCGTCATCGTCTTCGCCATCGCCGTGTTCGCCACCGTGGGTCCCCTGCGCCCCGGGTGGTCGCACCGGTCCGGGACCTCCTCCGCCCTCCTCGCCCAGCTGGCCCGCAAGAACGCCGTGCCGGCGGCCGGCACTTCCGGTGGAACCGGAGCGGGGGCGGTACCGACAGCCCCGTTCACCTACGACCTGGCCGGGTCCCAGACCACGTCGGCCCCCGACGCCAGCGGGCAGGTGCAGGACACTCTCTCCATGCAGCTGCAGGATCCCTCGTCCACACCGCTCACGGTGGTCCTCGACGGGACCCCCGCCCAGGGCGGGGGAATCGCCATGACCTCCAGCTCGGTGACCTTCGGTCCGTACAGGGGAGCGGTCACCTCGCTGGACGGCGGGACCGTGGTGGCCACCGTCTCGACCCCCGGCCGCGAGACCCTGACCATGTCGCTCCAGGTCGACCCCAACTCGGGCGCCCTGTCGGGCACCGTGACCGGGACCGGCGCGTGACCCTCCCGTCATCGACGAGGCGGTACCCCCCGTCGACGTCCGCCGGTCAGACCGGTCCCCCGGTCACGGCCCCCTCCGGCAGCATTCGCCTGCTCACCGGTGTGGCCGCGGCCGGCCAGCCGGTCGGGCTCGACGAGCACCTCGAGCGGTGGGGGACGCTGCCCCGATGGAAGGGAGCGACCTTCATCGAGGAGATCGAACGAAGTGGTCTCCGCGGGCATGGCGGCGGCTGGTTCCCGGTCGGCACCAAGTGGCGGGCCGTCCACCGGGTGGGCATGCGTCGGCCGGTGGTGGTGGCCAACGGCTCCGAGAGCGAACCGGCCAGCGGCAAGGACCGGCTCCTGTTGTGCCAGGTTCCCCATCTGGTGCTCGACGGAGCGGTGGTTGCCGCGCTCAGCATCGGGGCTCCGGACGTCGTCGTCCATGTCCCCGCCTTCGCCAGGCCGATGGTCGACCGCGCGCTCGCCGAACGGCGGCACAGGGGTCTCGACCCCTGTGCCATCGACGTGGTCACAGCACCCGACGGCTACCTGGCCGGCCAGGAGTCGGCGGTGGTCAACACCATCAACGCGAGAAACCCGGGGATACCGTCGTTCGTGGCCCTCCAGTCGGTGCGTGAGCGGGGGGTCGCAGGGCGACCCACGCTCGTACAGAACGTCGAATCGCTGGCCCACGCCTCGCTGATCGCCCGGTTCGGGGCCGAGTGGTTCCGGAGTGTGGGAACCCCGGCCTCGCCCGGGTCGACCCTGCTGACCGTCACCGGCCGCTGGCCCGAACCCCGCATCGTCGAAGCACCGCTCGGGCACCCGCTCGGCGACATCCTCGGCATGGCGCGCGGGGCGGAGCGTCCGGTGCAGGCGATCCTCCTCGGAGGGTACGGCGGTGGCTGGGTCCCGAGCGCTGAGGCCCTGGCGATGCCGCTGACCGAGGAGGCTGCCCGGCAGCAGGGCTCGTCCATCGGAGCGGGGGTGGTCATCCTCCTGCCCGCTGACGTCTGTCCGCTCCTGGAGGTGAGCCGGGTGGTGCGGTACCTGCAGAGCCAGGGTGCCGGCCAGTGCGGCCCATGCGTCTACGGCCTCGACGCGTTGGCCTCCTCGGTCGAGTCCCTGGCCGTCCGGCCGCGGGCACTGCGGGGTGGCATCACCGAGATCTCCACCCTCTGCGGCCTGGTCGAGGGCCGAGGCGCCTGCGCCCACCCTGACGGCGCAGCCCGGTTCGTCCGATCCGCCCTGCGGGTGTTCGCCGGCCATGTCGGCCTGCATCTCCAACGCGGCCCGTGCCACTCGAACCGGCAGCCGGTCCTGCCGCTCCCCGTTGCCCACCGCCGGCAGAGCCGATGAAGAGGTCACGTTTCTCTCTCGTCGTGGACCCGGTCCGGTGCGAAGGGGCCGGGGTGTGTGCCGAACTCCTGCCCGAGCGCATCCGCGTCGATCCGTGGGGGTATCCGGTCATCGAGCCTGGGGAAGTGCCCGATCTGCTCCTCGACCACGCCCAGCGGGCGGTGACGAGCTGTCCCCGCCTGGCGCTGACCCTGGTCCGGCGGGACACCTGAGCCGGTCAGAGTGATCAGACCCTCAGAAGGGCCCGTCATCGAACCGTCAGTCCGGGTGGGTACCGTGGGGGCGATGTCAAACACAGCCAGAGCGCGGGGACGACCGTGAGGGTCCTCGTCGCCGAGGACGATGCCGGCCTCCGCTCCGTCCTCGAGCGGGGCCTCCGTGAGAACGGCTATGTCGTGGACGCCGTGGTCGACGGGGAGGCTGCCGGCCTCTACCTGCGTAGCTACGACTACGACGTGGCGGTGGTCGACTGGCGGATGCCGGGGATGACCGGCGTCGAGGTGATCGCCGAGGCGCGGCGGCGGGGCCTCCACGTTCCGGTCCTCATGCTCACGGCTCTGGACACCACTTCGGACCGCATCTCCGGGCTGAACAGTGGTGCGGACGACTACTTGGTCAAGCCGTTCGACTTCGGGGAGTTGCTCGCCCGGCTGCGGGCTCTGCAACGGAGGCCGTCCGTCAGCATCGGACCCCGGCTCGAATGCGGTGACCTCGTCTTCGATCCCGCGGTGCGCCAGGCCTTTGTGGGTGGGCACCCGGTCTCCCTCACCGCCACGGAGATGGGTCTGCTCGAGGTCCTCCTGCGCCGCTCCCCCTCCGTGGTCACCCGCCGGGCGATGGCCGTGCACGTGTGGGACAACGAAGCCGACGTCGTGGGGTCCAACACCATCGACGTCCACGTCGGGAGGCTGCGGTCCAAGCTCCGGGGAAGCGGGGCCCGGATCGAGACGATCCGCGGTACCGGCTACCGAGTGGTGGCCACGTGAACGGACAGTGCCATCGCTAGCGGCACGAGGAGCCGACAGTTCCATGCCGCCCGGGTGGCCATCGCGGCCACAGCGGTGGTCATGGTCTGCTACGTGCTCGGCGTGGTTGCCCTCAACGTGGTGGTGGTCAACCGTCTGACGAGCCAGGCCGACACCCGTCTGGCTCAGCGGGTGGCCCAGGCGACGACTCCGACATCCCCGGCGACAACGAAACCCCCGCCCACCGACACCGACCACGACATCGACGACGCGCCCCGGTTCGTCTGGATCGTCAGCGCAAAGGGACAGCCCATCGCCCTCACCCCCGGTGCGCCGGAGCTTCCCGACCGTACCTGGAACACCGGCGCCACCACCATCGCGATCACGGGCACCGACTTCCGCTTCCAGGCCGTCCGGACGGGGGACGGGTGGCTGGTCGCCGGGGAGAGCCTGGCCCAGCTCGGGAGGGTGCAGAGCGCGCTCATCGGTCCCGAGCTCCTCTTCGGGATCCTCCTCCTGGTTGCCACGTTCATCGGATCCCTGATCATCGGCCTACGGGCCTCGGCGCCGCTCGAGCTCATCCACCGACGCCAGGTCGAGTTCACCGCCGACGCCTCCCACGAACTGCGAACGCCGATCAGCGTGATCGAGGCCGAGGCGGAACTTGCGCTCAGCCGGACCCGGACCTCCGAGGAGTACAGGGACGTCCTGGAACGGATCGGCGGCGAAGGCCACCGTCTGCGGAACATCGTCGACGATCTCCTCTGGCTGGCCCGCTTCGACGACGAGCGCACGGCGGTCCTGGAAGGCGAAGAGGCCGACCTTGCCGCCGTAGCCGCCGCCTCGGTGGAGCGCTTCCGGTCCGTCGCCTCGGCAAAGGGCGTCGACCTGCGGCTGGACGCCGAACCGGATCGCCCAGCGCGGTTGACAGCCGATCCGGCGTGGATCGACCGCCTGGTCGGCGTTCTCGTCGACAACGCGTGCAAGTACGCCGGCCGGGACGGCAGCGTCGAGGTCTCTGTCCGCGTCGCAGGCAACCGCGTGGTCCTCCGGGTGGATGACAGCGGCCCGGGGATCCCGATGGACCAGCGGCAGCTGGTGCTCGACCGCTTTCACCGGGCCACCGAGGCGCCGGGCGGCACCGGTCTGGGACTGGCCATCGCCGACTCGGTGGTCAGGGCGACCGACGGGTCGTGGATGATCGGCGACGCTCCCGAGGGCGGGGCCCGGATGGAGGTGTCGTGGCGACAGGTGACCGCCGGTCGCTCCCGACCGGCCGGAGCTGCGGTGGTCGGGCACCCGATGGACGGTGACCGCCGCTTCACCGAGCCGGAGCGTCTCCCGTTGGCGGCACCTACCGTTCCACCCACCGGGGTTGCGGAGGGAGCTGATCCGTAGATGAGGGGCGGACCATCAGATCTCCCAACGGCTGGGAAGGTCTGCCTCGTCTGCTTCAGGCAGGATTCGGCGGGTGGCCCGCCTGACTCGCTTCATCTCACTGTCAGGAAAGGAACACTAAAATTGAGCGAGCGTCACCGCCGCCCTCCGGTCCGTGGCCGGCCCCACCGACTTCGAACGAGGAGCAAAGAGTGAATCCGCACCCGACGACCCTGGAGGACGCTCTCCGCCTGGTCCGTGTGGACCTCGCCCCCCGTCACCGGCAGCCCTCGGGGGCGATGGTGCTGGTGGCAACGGTGGCATCGCTGGCCGGCTCCCTACTGGCGGATGCAGCGCTGGTGGCCATCGGGACGGCCGTCTTCCCCTCGACCAAGGGCTTCGTCCACTTCCGCTTCCCGGACTACGCCAAATTCACGGTGATCGGGGTGGTGGCGGCCTGCATCGCCTGGCCCGTCGTGACCCGGCTCAGCTCGGCCCCGCGCTGGCTCTACCTCCGGCTCGCCGTGGTGGTCACACTCGTCCTCCTCCTGCCCGACGTGTGGATCCTCCTGCACGGGGAGCCGGCCAAGGCGGTCGCCGTCCTCATGACCATGCATCTGGCCATCGCCGTGGTCACCTACAACTGCATGGTGCGCATTGCCCGGGTCGGAGACCTCCATCACTCCGAGGAGTAACGGCGTCGTGGGGAACGGCGCGTGACTGCGCCAGTACCGACGCAGGACGAGCTCAACGCACGACGGGCACTGCGAGCCCGTCGGATCCGCATGCGACGACGCCGAGCGGCCGCCGGTGCACTGGCCGCCGTGCTCCTGATCACAGGAGTCCTGGTGGTCACCTTGTCCGGTGGTGTCCCGCCGTCCACGACAGGACACCACCGTTTGACCGCAACGGCACCTGCGTCCCGGGTCCCCGACTCCATCGAAGCCGGCGTAGAGCCCTGGCAGATGGGCGCTCCTGTCTCCCGCGAGGCGGTCGTGGGTGCCGGTACCCAGCTGACCGTCCTCGGCGGCATCACTCCGGATGGGACGTCCCTCGCCCAGGTCTCCTCGATCGATCCGCGGACCGGTGCGGTGACCAGCGCCGGATCGCTGGCCACAGCGGTCCATGACGCAGCGGCGGCCACCATCGGGGGGGCCACCTTCGTGCTTGGAGGCGGATCACCCGACACCGTGCCGACCGTGCAGTCGTTCCCTGGAGGTGGGCCGCTCGCCGCGACAGGAGTGACGGGGTCGGAAAATGGCCGGCTCCCTCAGCCACGTTCCGACCTGGCCACCGCCTCCCTTCCCGATCCGGCCGGAGGCCACGGCTCGACCACCTATGTGGTCGGCGGCTACGACGGGACCGACTACCTCCCGTCGGTGCTCGCGACCACCGACGGTACGCACTTCACCACGGTGGCCCAACTGCACGTCCCGGTCCGCTACCCGGCCGTGGTCGCAGACGCCGGTCGCATCTACGCCTTCGGCGGTCAGGTGCGGTCGTCCGGCGGCACCACGGTGGCCACCGACGACATCCAGAAGATCGACCCCGGCGGCCACCGGGCCGTAGTGGTCGGACACCTCCCGCAACCCCTCTATGGCGCGTCCGCCTTCCTCATCGGCGGGACCATCTACGTGGCCGGCGGACAGGTCCCGGGGGGAGCGACCCTCACCCAGATCGACGCCTTCGTGCCGGCCAGCGGTCAGGTACTCAACGCCGGGCTTCTCCCCCAGGCCGACGCCTTCGCCGGTTCCACCACGCTCGGAACCGGGCGTGCCGCCCTCGGCTACATGGTGGGAGGGGAGGTGGCCGCCCAGTCCGGAGTCGACCAGGCCGGCGTGGCATCCGGTTCCCTTGCTTCGGTGATCTCGCTTCGC
Organism: uncultured Acidimicrobiaceae bacterium; assembly: GCA_963753905.1. Taxonomy (GTDB): domain Bacteria; phylum Actinomycetota; class Acidimicrobiia; order Acidimicrobiales; family RAAP-2; genus Bog-756. The sequence goes on from CAVWDZ010000001.1 coordinate 2,629,597, forward strand.
CTGAGCCCCTACGGAGGGCCATCCGGAGCGCCGGGGTCCGGCTCTCCCTATTCCGGCACGGTTCTCATCGCCGACCGCGGCAACGACCGGCTCATCGCCATCAACACCCAGCGGACCATCACCTGGCAGTACCCGTCGGCCACGATGCCGCCTCCTCCCGGTGGCTTCTACTTCCCCGATGACGCCTTTTTCATCCGGGGCGGCACCGGGATCATCTCCAACCAGGAGGACAATCACACCATCGTCGAGATCGGCTACCCGTCGGGCAAGATCCTCTGGCAGTACGGGCACCCTGGCGAGCCTGGCGCGGCCCCGGGGTACCTCGACCAGCCCGATGACGCCTACCTGCTCAAGTCGGGCACCATCACCGTGGCCGATGCCTCCAACAACCGCATCCTGTTCATCACGCCCGCCGGTCAGGTGACCGGGCAGATCGGCAACGGCACCGATGCACACGACCCCCCGGTGTCGATCGCCTATCCCAACGGGGACACTCCCTTGGCAGACGGGAATGTCCTCGTCTCGGAGATCAACGGATCGTGGATCGACGAGTACACACCGACTGGCAGGCTGGTGTGGACGGTGCACATCCCCTCTGTCGACTACCCCTCCGATCCCCAGCAAGAGGGTCCGAACAGCTACCTGATGACCGACTACGACCCCCCGGGCGAGGGACGCGCCCTCGAGTTCACCCGATCCGGCAAAGTCACCTGGCTCTACGATGCGCGGTCGGGCGACGCCATGTTGAAGAAGCCCTCCCTGGCCGAGCGCCTACCCAACGGCTTGATCATGCTCAACGACGACTACCGCGACCGGGTGGTGGCCATCGACCCGGCCACTGACTCGATCGTGTGGCAGTACGGCCTCACCGACGTCCCGGGGACCTCCCCCGGGCTGATCTCCATCCCCGACGGATTCGACAACCTCCTCGCCAACGGGACCACGCCCACCCATCCTGTCACCGGCTGACCAGGCTGCGCATGCATGCTCTACAGACTCAACGCTGATGCCGTTCACGGCTGACCATCCGACATGGTCAGACCCTCGTAGGAAGTAGGCAGACCACTGTGCGACGAAGGTGACTCGGCGCTGAGGGTTGCTCCGCCCTCACCGCATCTGGCGAGTTCGGAGACCGGTCGCAGTCGGACAGTCAGCCATTGCGTGTGAGTCGAGTGTTCCTTCTTCATCGTGTTGTCAGGATCGCCTCGTAGCATCGCGCCGAGGACTCTATTCGTATGCATCCACCGCGCCACGTCACCGTTCCTCCACCCGATACCTGCGGAGCTCGAGCGATCGACATCCGAAGCCGCGCGGTTCGGTGCGAGACCGGTGCCCTGGTCACACCGGTCGAATGGTGATCCCAGATGCCGGGCCTCTGACTGCGGCGTCGAGATCTCGCCCTTGCAAGAGAGCGCGGTTGGGACGGCGATTCCGACCCAGGGACTCTCGTCGCCGCTCTCTGCATTCTTCCGGCCCACCATCCAGCGAAGAGGCGCGGCGGTGAACCGACCGATTCAGCCGCCATCAGCCAGTGAGCTCCTCGATCCAGCCCGACACGGTGACGAAGGCGACCAGGGTCGACCCGACCCCGTCACAGATCCCTCACGGGAAGGACCCCGTGGCCCCGAAACCAATGCCCGGCTCACCGCATCGATCGCTGTGGTGCTGCTCGTGCTACTGGCCGCCGAGGGAGTGACCATCCTGCGGATCCGGGCGTTGCTGACACCCCACGTCTTCATTGGGATGCTGCTGGTCCCACCGGTCCTGCTCAAGATGGGTAGCACCATCTGGAGATTTGCCCGCTATTACCTCGGCGATCCCGCCTATCGACACAGGGGACCACCATTGCCCGTCTTCCGTCTCATCGGACCGGTCGTGGTCGTCCTGACCCTTGCGGTGTTCGCCACGGGGATCGCTCTGCTTCTTGGGCCCAGGTCGTGGCGCTCCCAGATGCTTCTACTCCACAGGGCCAGCTTCATCGTGTGGTTTGCCGTGATGGCGGTCCACGTGCTGGGACACCTCGCTGACACCGCCCGGTTGGCTCCACGCGATTGGCTTCGACGTTCCCGGCGGCAAGTGAACGGTGCCGGCGCACGCCAGTGGGCTCTTGCGGCCAGCCTGGCCCTGGGCCTCATATGGGCGATCATCGTCGTACCGCGGGTCGGTCCGTGGCTCATCCTGGGTCACCCGGGTCACCTGTGATGAGCCAGAGGGATCCGCAACGGACAAAGGAGAGACAATCAGATTGGACAGATCTGTGACCTCGTGTGTTGGTGATCACGGTCCGCGGAACGTATTCTCGAACCTCGTCCCGAGCCGGACGGACGGGATCGCTGAGAGATTCGTGGCCTCGGTCGCCGGGCGCGGAGTGAGGAACTGCTCGACGGCGTTGGCGATTCCCTGCGCGATCGCTCTCTGACCGGCGATGCTGACAGCGATCGACCCTTCAAACGGATCAGTGATGTACAGGGGCTCGATCACCGCACCCGGCATTTCGCTTGGTGTGGTGAAGTATCCCGTCATGGCGGGCCCGATCAGCAGCAGGTGGTCGTAGGCGGCAGCCTCCCCCGCTAGTCCGCCCGAGGCCGGATCGCCGCTGAGCGAGCCGAGCCCCGTGTCGGGTAGTACCCCGTCATTCGGGATGTACCAACCGTGAGCGTTCATGTTGGCCAGAACATCATTTTGCATCAGATTGGCCAGGGCCAGATTCGCAGCGGAGAAGGACCGGTCGGCGTCATAGGCCGTGACGCTGCCCGCATTATCGGGTGAGCCACCGGCGTCGAAGTAGATACCGACCAGGACCTTCGCCCTGGCATCGTTGGCGCACACATCGCGTGCCGCCACCTCATCGAAGACGCCTTGAAGTGTGAGCAGTTGTCCTGAGACATCTTTTGAACCGAGCCGCAGGACCGTGGAATCGACGGTCCGTGACACCACGACCCGGAACCCTTTGGCCCGTAGGCGCGCCATCACATCCAGCTCCACGGGGAGCGTCTCATCGGCCTCATAGATGGTGCTCCCGGACTGGGTGATTCCGACACCACCAGGGTCGATTCCGCCATGGCCTGCATCGAGAAAGACGGTTGTGCCTCGATTCCCGGATGTCGGAGGGTACGCGATACACGATCCGGCCGCGAACATCGCAGGATCGAGAGCGCGAGCCACGGTGGTTGTGTGCAACGGGTCTATCGCTCTGATTCCGGAGGGACCGTCGCTGATAGTGGCCAGTACTCCGGCGATGACCACGCCAACCAGGAGTACCAGCGCGGCGGCGATACGGAACCCATATCGCCCTCGGGGGCGCGGCGACTGGGAGCCATGAGCCTGATCGAACATCATTACGGCAACTCTCGCGTCGTCAAGATCACCTGGGGGACAACCTAGAGAACAAACATGACGAGAAGGTGACGGCCTCAGGCTCACCGTACGGAGAACGGCGGTTCACAGCCTCGCCCTTTTTTTGGAACCGAGGTCTATCGCCCCACTCGGGATAGGCCTGCCGGATCAGTGGAGCCTCCGAGCGAACCGCTCACCCGTAGGCGAAGGTCAAAGCGTTCGATGTTCCGGTGACGGTGGTGACGGTAACGGGAACGACAGACTGCGTGCCAACCAGAACGGGTACTGTGACCGAGCAACTGGTCTGGTCGAAACACCTGGTCGGCACGACCTGGCCACCGAAGCGAGCAATGATGTCTCCGTTAGCGCTGAGAAAGTTGGCTCCGGAGATCACGAGTGACTGACCGGCCGCTCCACTGGAAGGAGTCAGTGACGACAGGACCGGATCGCTCCCTTGGATCGTTGACGAGGGGGCGGTCGATGCGGGCGACACCGTGCTTGGCGGCACCGTGCTTGGCGGCACCGAAGTCGGGTGGATTGATGGCGGGGCCGTAGCCGAACCTGCCGTCGTGGTCCGAACGCCGGCAGGCCGAGGTGACGCTCTCGACTTACCGTGTGCGACCTCCGTCAGCACCAACGTCACACTGACAAGCACCAGCACAAGAGCCGCGGCGATCGCGGCAGGCACGAGGCGCGTCCCCCTTCGACGATCGGAAGGTGCCCGGGGAGGCGACCTGACGTCGGTCGGTGGATCAAATGCCGACCTTGCCCCACGGGAGGAGCCCGGAGTGGGCGATGGCTCGGAAATGCTCTGAGTTGCGGCTTCACGAGATCGCCGCGCGGCATCTGCTATGGCTTGAAGGGCCCGCGAACCTGGCTGTCCGTTCGAGTTGTGGTTCGACACGAGGGTCTGCCTCCTCATTGTCAGGACCGTTCCTTGCGGCCTGGCAGTGTGGATCTGGTCTGAGGGACTCCTTCAGTGCGGTATTGGATCTCCCGTTGTGACGAGGGTCACGGAGCGTACAGCCGCGACCTCTACCGGCAGCTCTCCCTGCTACCCGAACGACACATGTCGCGGGCCCGTCATACTTGCGAGAACTCGAGCAAGTAAGACGAGGTCATGCTAAGGACCTTGTCTGAAGAAATCGTGACGAGCGGCTGCGCGCTCCCTGGGCACGGCGCAGAATGTCGGTGAGCGAGCTCGCACCCTCCCATCCTGGCTTCCCAGTAGCCGGCTGTGATGGGTGCCACGTCGTGATGCCATTCTTCAGATTTAACGAGCAGACGTGTCCATCGGTAACACTCGTTCTCGCGCCGGAGGTTCCCCCGAGCAGTCAGCGGAACCGGAGTGCCGATCCTGTCCACGACTATCCCGCCGATAGGTGGGAGCTCGACTATCGGGCTGCAGCAGGCTTCGCCAACCCGTCGGACGATGACGCGAAGGGAAAGTGCGTCGTCCACTGTTTGGTGCCATCGAACGAAATGGTCATCGCTTCGTACCCGCCGAGCTGTTCAACCCGGGCTAGACCCTCGACTCCGGCGACGGCGAGGGCTGTGGCCAGAGCATCAGCGAGGCCCAGATCTGGCCCGCTTACGCTGGCAGAGGCGACTCGAACCGAGGCCTCTCCCGAGTGCGGATCGATCAGATGCTCCCCACGCTCATAGGTTCCCGACGTGGCCAACGCGCCGGTCAGCTCGACGATGCAGGCGAGTTTGCCTGGAAGGAGGGGATGGACGATGCCGAACCGGAACGGGTTGGTCCCCGATGGTCTACCAAAAGACGCGATGTCGCCGGCCGCGTTGACGATTGCACCAGAGACCCCCGGCGAGACGAGAGCGGCCAGGGCCAGCTGCGCAGCCCAACCTTTGACATATCCCGAAGGGTCGAACCCCCCGGGCATAGCCCACGGATCGAACCATCCATCGGAAAGATCACACGCGATGGCGCAGAGGCGGAGAACCTCAGCCACTTCCGGAGGAGCTTCTGCAATCGTGATGTCCCCACGGCGGAGCTTGCTGATCGGACTGTGCTCCTTCCAGGTGCTGAACACCTCGTCGACTTCGTGGAGCACGGCTCGCGCCCGGCGCAGCTGGGGGGCGACGTCGATGGCCGACAACTCGGCATCCGTGTAGAGATCGACGGTCACAACGGTGCCCATCACGTTCTCGAGGTGGTGCACGACGTGGGCTTGGCCTGGCAGTACTGAGGGCTCCGATGCGAGCGGGCTCATTTGAAATTCAAATGGTTCAGTGCTGACTGCAGCGACTGCTCGAATCCGGCACTCGTGTAGCTCGCGCCCGACACCCCTTGGATATTTGCGCTCTGCACCTGCAACGCTTGCTGCTCGAGCATCGGGATCGACTGTTGGTCGATGGCCTGGGACCGGAAGCTCCCGCCATCGTCGAGTGAGGCGATGTCCACTTTGGTGATCTTCGAGCCGCGCACGGTTACCGAGACCGACAGGACTCCGTAGTTGTAGTTGACCGCTGCCCCGGTGGCGGACTGGGTGGTCACAGGCGCTGTCGTCGTCGCGGGAACCGTTGTCGGCGTGCCACCCGCCCCGGTCGATATCGGAGCGGGTGATGGGCCTGTGCCCCCTGCACCCTTGGCCGGCGGAGGTCCCGTCGCCACCGAAGTGGTCGGTGAGCTCCGGGACGACGAGACCCCAGGCAGCGCCGCCAGGGAGAGGTGGGAGGGCGTGGTGTGGAAGCTCAGAACGGCGACCAGACCCACCACGGTGGCGCCGACGACAATTACTGTCCGCCTCATCCGCTTTCCCCCGGCGAAATGAGCCGAGATTGTCGTTCCCGACGTGCCATGTCCTGACGAGCCATCAGAAGGAGAACGCCTCCTCGTGGATGCGGTCCTGGTGTACGCCGAGTTCCGAGATCGTCGCCACCACCTGACGATTGAAGCCTTCCGGTCCACAGATGTAGACGTCGCTCGTCGCGACGTCAGGAAGAAGCCGGTGGAGTGTGGCCCCGTCGATCCGGACCTGCCGTCGTGAGCCGACGAGCTCATGGAGCTGGCCGCCCCGCTGTCGGACGAGGTCTGCCACTTCGTCGCGGTGAACAATGTCTTCGGGAGAGGAGGCACGCACGACGACGGAGACATCCACTGACCCGGGGAGATCCTCGAGGAGTGCTCGCAGTGGGGTGATGCCGACTCCGGCGGCGATCAGCGCAACACGCTCAGAGGAACGGGCGTGCCGGGTGAATGCACCGTAGGGCCCTTCGACGAAGACTCGCGTGCCGGGCTTGAGGCGGGCAACGGCACGACTGTGGTCGCCGAGCCCCTTGATCGTGACCCGCAGGTAGGGGGGCTGGGGCATCGCCGACAGCGAGTACGGATGGGCGTTCCACCAGAGATCCCTGGTGAGGAAACGCCAGTGGAAGAACTGTCCTCCCGACACCTTCAGGCGAGAGAGCCGTCGTCCAGAGCAGACAACCGAAAACACCCCGGGCGCCTCCTCCCGGACAGCCACCACTCGAAGCTGATGGCGGACATTCCTGAGGACCGGGTTGAGGACTCGGAAGGCGACGACCATTCCTGCCGTGGCGATCCACACCGCGATCCAGATGGCGCGGGTGAGCGGATGACCGATGAACGACCCGCCGGTCACGATCTGGTGGGCGAAGGCGAGTGCCAGGGCGAGGTAGAAGTACAGATGGACGATCCACCACGTCTCGTACTTCAGGTGGCGCCGAGCGATTCTGATCGAGGTGACCCCGGCCAGGACCATGAGGCCGAAGCCGACCGCAGCGGCCAGAACGTCGGGGTAGGTGGTGAGAAAGTCCCAGAACTGCCGGAGTGGCCCCGTCTTCGCCAGCTGGGCGTAGCCCACCGTGATGAGGACGACGTGGGCTCCGATGAGCCCGAGCGCCCATGGCGCGATCCTGCGGTGCCAGCGAACCAGCCGATCCTGCCCCACCGATCGTTCAAGCCAGGGCAGGCGGGCGATCAGCACCACCATGACCAACATGAGGTATGCCCCCGAGAACCCCGCAAGTCGGCCGCCGGCTATCAAGAGGCCCCCAGGTGCGGACAGCGATCCGCGGGTTTCCCCCGTGACGACCAACGCCAATGTGGCGCCGAATCCCAAACCGGCCAGGGCAAGAGACGCGTCGGCGACCCAGTGTCTCGGCATACGGCCGGGCTTTGCTCGGGGCGGCAACGTGGACGGTTGCATCGAGCCCACGATGTCGGATGCCGTTGGCGACTTGGCCAGTTCCACGTTGCGAGGCTAACGAACGTTGTTAAGAGAAAGATTAACGCCTGCTGTGTAGTGCCCATCTCCTCTGGTTGATCCCTAGTGCCGTAGCCGGGAACGTTACTGGGGCGCGTCCACCACTTCTGAGCTGAGGTCGCGCAACATGGGGTATGGCCGAACGCGTGCGTGTCCGAGAGATCACCAACGTCGAGGGGAACAAGCTCCTCTCGATCGTCCGACGTGGGACGGGCTCGGTGGTGCGATGGCGAAGAGCCCAGGTGGTGCTGTGGTCCGCCCAAGGAATGGACGTGCCCCAGATCGCCACGATCGCCTTCACTTCTGAGGACCGGGTCCGAGAGGTGATCCACAACTTCAACACCGATGGATTCGACTCCCTGGCCCCGAAGTACTCAGGCGGACGACCTCCCAAGTTCACGTTGCCCGAACGGAGAGAGATCAAGAAGATCGCCCTGTCCCGTCCGCAGGACCACAACCTGCCCTTTTCGACCTGGAGCCTGTCCAAGCTGGCTGAGTTCCTGGTCGCCGAGGGGGTGGTCGACGACATCAGCCATGAGGGCCTCCGGGTCCTGCTCCGAGAGGAGGGCGTGTCGTTTCAAGTGATCAAGACCTGGAAGCAGTCGAGCGACCCGGACTTCGAGGCCAAGAAGAACCGGGTCCTCCACCTCTACGACATCGCCGACGGCAAGGCGAAACCAGGGAAGGGAGACCCGACCGTCGTCATCTGCATGGACGAGTTCGGACCGCTCAATCTGTTCCCCCGACCGGGTAAGCAGTGGGCACCCATGGCGAACGCGAGCGAATCGGAGAACCGGGACCTGCCCCGCAGGCGCCGCCGCCGGGCCACCTTCACCCGGAAGCATGGGGTCCGACACCTCCTGGCCGCCTACGACCTCAACCAGGACAAGATGTACGGCCACATCAAGACGACCAAGGACCGGACTAGGTTCCTCGAGTTCTGCCGCTATCTCCGCACCCTCTATCCGGCAGATGTCCGCATCGCCATCGTGATGGACAACTTCAGCCCCCACCTCTCGACCAAGGTGGACACCAGAGTGGGCGACTGGGCTGCGGCCAACAACGTCGAGTTGGCCTACGTGCCGACCAACGCCAGCTGGCTGAACCGGATCGAGGCTCAGTTCCAGGCGCTCCGCTACTTCACGCTGGACGGCACCGACCACAAGTCACATGAAGAGCAGAACTCCATGATCCGCCGCTACATCATCTGGAGGAACCGCAACGCTCACGACAAGACACTGCGTGAGCTGGTCAAGCGCTCAAACGTTGCCTGATGCGGCACTAGCCTCCATCGGACCGGCAAGTAATCGCGACTAGTGCCGGTCACTTCATGCTGTCGTCAGGATCCTTCCGTACCATCGAGGCGTGGGTCTCAGTCGCGACCAACCAGGCGCGGGCGATAACCATCTGACCGGAGATGCCATCGTGCCGCTCCCCATCGCGTTGACGGCCATGTCGGCATCAACCAATCGCGTGACGATTGGCACGGCTCCCTGTCTCTGGTCGGGCGACACTGATGCTTCGTGGGTCTATCCCCGGCTTACGTTCGGTCAGCCTGGTCAGCGATGACGAGCCGGGGATCGACCATCGACGACCGGCAAGACGACATCGAAGCAGTGCTCATCCCGACGGTTCCTCCGGTGGGGAGTCGGTCAAGGCGGAAAGGGGTCCACCGGCGGCGGCTGCTAGTCGCCATCGGGCTGGGATTGACCGCATTGCTGATCTGGCTGACCATCTCCCTGGGGAGCGCCCTGACTAATCCCGCCATGGGTAGCTCGCTCAGTCCGCGCTTCGCCGAGTGGGCACGGGAGCACGGTGGTGCGAGCATCGTGAACTGGGTCGAAAACGAGTGGTACAGCCACCATGCCCCACGAGTGGGCGGTCAGCCGCCCAAGGGCTCCATCCGCGACCCACGCGCAGCGCCGGTCGCAGAAAGCGCAGGACCTGCGCACCTGCCGCCGCCTGCCCGAATTGTGCCCTTTGCCAGCCCTGCCATCGCCGGAGAGGGTCAGTGGGCGCCCGCCGGCCGCTTTGCGGGCGGTGTTCCCGCCCTCTATGTGACGACCCTGCGGCCCGATGCTGTGCATACCAGCTATGTGGTGGGAGTCGCGTGGATGGATACCAAGCTTTTGAAGGCCACGCTCTACTCGGGCAGCCAGATCCCAGGCGGCGGCCCGTATTCGCACACCGCCCCCATTCAGCCGACGGCGGCGAGCAGTCTGGTGGCCGCCTTCAACGCCGGGTTCCTCATGTCAACGGCGAACGGGGGGTACTACACCGACGGCAAGATGGTCTTCCCTCTCCGGACCGGTGCGGCCTCCTTCGTCGTCTACAAGAACGGCACCTCGACCGTCGGGGAGTGGGGCCGGGACGCCACCATGAGTCCAACCGTGGTGTCGGTGCGCCAGAACCTCGACCTCCTGGTGGACAACGGGCAACCCGCGCCAGGGCTGAACTCTGCCGACACCACTCAATGGGGCGCCACTTTGGGCAACAAGGTGTACGTCTGGCGTTCGGGCCTCGGGGTAACGGCCGATGGAGCTCTGGTGTACGTAGGCGGTCCGGGGCTCAACATCACGGACCTGGCCGATCTGCTGGCCCGAGCCGGTGCGGTCCGAGCGATGGAGCTCGACATCAATACGGACTGGGTGAACTTCAGCTCGTACCGACCGGCCACCGCATCGGGTCCAGCCAGCCCGACCAACGGTACCGAGCTCCTCCCAGGGATGACAGGTACACCGGGACGGTACTTCGAACCCTGGTGGGCGCGTGACTTCATCACGATGTCCTCGGCAGTTTCCACGTGACGCTGATTCGGAGAAATGTGTCGACCGGGCGGAACAGCGCGCCGAGACTGTCGTCCGATCGAGTTGACGTGTGTCGACGCGGCACCGCGGGAGATCACCAAGCTCGGAGACCGTGAACACACGCATTCCTCATCGGCCGGTCTGGACGCCACAGCTACTCCAGTCCCCTGGCGTACATCCGATGGCATCCCATCCGAAGCCAACCAAGCTCCAAACCGTCGCTATGCGATCGATGGTTTTTGTCGCGCTCGCCGCGTTGGTTGGGGCCTCGTGCTCGTCAGCGTTAACAAGTGACCGGGCTGGCCCGACGACGTCGGCGAACGCGAAGCGAACAACGACGATCCCCCCGACGACCATTCCACCCACCACGACATCCACGACAGAGCAACCCGGTTGGACACCAGTTTCGCTGGTCGACGGAGCGATCGCCGTCGACACGCAGGCGGTGACTGAAACTGACGGCCACGTTGTCACCATCTTCCGATTCCGCGCCGGTCGGACTCGATTCGCCCTGCACGCAGGGAGCACCGATCCGCCTATGGCCGCCGGCAGTGGGAGCCCTGACGGTGGATCCACCGTGGGTCCGAACGAGATTCCCGTGCTTCTCGCAGCGTTCAACGGCGGATTCAAGTCCGATGCCGGGGCCGGCGGATTCGAACTGGATTCCCAGGTGATCGTTCCCCTTCAGACCGGATTGGCCAGCCTGGTCATCGATGCCGACGGATCTGCACATGTGGGTGTCTGGGGAGAAGGATTGCCTGTTACCGTCGAGCAAGTGGTGAGTGTCCGCCAAAACCTCCCGCCCCTTGTCGTGAATGGTCAGCCGAGCCCTGCCATCGCCGATATCGGCTCGTGGGGTTCCACGCTGGGAGGCGGAGCGGTGGCGGCCCGCAGCTCCTTGGGAGAGGACGCGTCCGGTGACCTGCTGTACGCGGCCAGCATGGCAGCCCTTCCCGCAGATTTGGCAAGTGCACTCATCGGGGCCGGCACCATCACGGGGATGGAGCTCGACATCAATCCGGAGTGGGTGCAGATCGACGCGGCTCCCGCCCCTGGCGGGACATTGGCTGCGGGCATACCGGGACAGAATCGTCCCAGTGATCAGTACCTAGTCGGGTGGACCCGCGATTTCATCACCGTCCTCGCCGGCGCCTGAACCGCTCAGGGATGCGAGGGAGCGGGAGGCGAGCCGTCGACCTCGAAGAACAGGTCGTCGGCATAGCACCACCACCAGTCTTCGCCCGGCTCGTAGGAGCGGATGAGCGGGTGGTCGCGATGCGACCGCCAATGGGCGGTGGCGTGCCGATTGGGAGAGTTGTCGCAGCAGCCCACGTGCCCGCAGTGCATGCACAGTCGCAGGTGCATCCACTGCCCGCCGATGCGCAGACAGTCTTCACAGCCGTCGCTCGACGGCACCACGTCGGCAACGCTGTCGAGATGGCTACAGCGCTGTGCCATGGGTTGCCAGCCCTCTCTAGTTCACCGGTGACGGATGGCCTTGCGCACTGGCCGCAAGCGCCGGATCCCAGTCGCACACTGTGCAGGCGTGAGCGACAAAGGACCGGGCGAACTCGAGGGCGGCGCCGAACGGGTCACGGGCGGCGATCACGTCGTCCCAGTCCAGGACGTATTCGCCCAACCCGGAATCCCAGCGACCGGCAGACGGAGAGAGGTCGCCGGTGGCGAGGCCGTCGGGAGCCGGGGATGCAAACCCGTAGAACGCCGCCCGCGGATAGCGAGCGTCTCCCGGCCACCAGCCGACCTCCACCTGTTGTGCGTTGGCCGAATTGCGCATGATGAAGTCGCTGGATCCCGGTTCAGCCTCCCGGCCGGAGAACAAACTCACCGCCAGGTCGAAGCTTCCCCACCAGGCGTTCACGGGGCTGGAACGGCCGCGGTAGGGGGCGCGCAGGGCGGCGAGGACGAGGGCGGCACGCGTGGCAGCGGAGAAGTAGGTCGCCACCTGCTGCGGATCGTACGTGTGATGTTCGTGGTCCTCGTCGAGCGGCATGGCCCACGGCACTTCCTGCGGGTGCGGGTTGATCGTGACCTCCCCGATGAGCTCGTCGACCCCGTCGAGAACCTCCCGGGTCACCTCTGCCACCGGGCGGTTCGGCGTCAGCGGAACCCGCTCGACCCTGGCATCGCTGTGTTCGAGCACGACCTCGTGGGTCCGCAGATCGAGGGCGGTGACCAGCGCACCGGAGTGGTCCGGAGCGGGAAGCGGCGCCGTCTCCCAGCCCCGGGCGGTCAGACGGAGGGCAGCGTGTTGGAGTTGAGGCTCGGGCGGCGCCAACGCCACAGCCAGTTTGCCGAGCAGCTGGGTGTGCGCATGGAGCGTGTCACAGGTGGCGCTCCACTCGTCGTATGGCACCGCGGGCCATGCGGATTCCGGCGGTACCTGTCGGGGCGTGTTGTGGGTCACGGTTGCCTACCTGTCTCGATTGACTACCTTGGGGACCCGTCTAGCCGGAGGGCAGCGGCAGCTGCCCGTCGACAGTCGGGTTCATGCAGTTGGCGGCCGTCGGAGGCGGTGGCTCCACGCCACCGGTGATCCGACCGATCGCGTCGAAGTCCTGCTGGACCTGGTTGGGAGGCAGCGGCGAGTAGCCGAGCCTCGACATCTGCTCCTGGCCGGCGCACGCCAGGAAGGAGACGAACTGGCCGAGGACCTGGCCCTTCGCAGCCGGGAACGTGGATGCAGCATCCGGGCCGTCGCACGTCGCACCTTGGGCTGCAGCAAGTGTGGGGGAACAGGGGACGACGAGATAGCTGTTGCTGGACAGGGGGTAGGCACTGGGCGACGGATCGGTGAACACGCCGGACAGATTCTCGGTCAGGTCCGGCTGAAGGGTGGCCGCCTGAAGTGCCGTGGCGACGTCGGGCGAGGTCGGCTGAACCGCCGCGCCGCTCGCGTTGAGCAGCGAGGCCACCGGGAAGTCGTGCTCTATGGCATACGCCGTTTCGACGTAGGTGATCGCCCCAATGCTCGACGGTGCTGCGACGTAGTCGGCCGCGTTGTCCGAACCGCACTGGCCGACCGGCCCGCCGGCCGCCCATCCCGGATAGCCCGGGTGGGTGGCGAAGTCGAATCCCTGTGGCGGGGTCGGCCAGGTGGCGCTGGGCTGCCCCGGGTCGGGCTGGGAGAAGTCGCTCTGGGCACGCTCGAAGCGTTTCGTGTCCTGGCTCAGGAGGTACTCCGAGAGGAGGTAGTTCTCCCCCCCGGCATCACACCGGTAGACCGGAGTGATCCGTGTCGAGGGCAGGTCGCCGGCGAGCTGCGGGTTGAGGGCGGCGATCGACGGGTCGTCCCAGGTTGTGACCTTGCCAAGGAAGATCCTGTCGATGACCGCGGGATCGAGGATCAGGCTGGTGATCCGCTGGCCGTTGTTGCCGTTCAGGTTGTACATGAGGGCCAGACCCGCCCCGACGTCGGGGAGGTACTGGTACGGCTGGTCCGGAGTCTCTTCCGCCTGGCCGGAGCTGTAGGGGATGTCCGACGCGGCGAAGTCGACCTGGTTGGCCGCGAAATCATTGAGCCCGATGATCGACGAGGTCACCTGCCAGTTGATGTCGAGACCGTAGAGGGTGCTCGTCTGCCCGACCCACTGCTGGATGGCGACACTGGCGAAGCTCGAGCCGGTCGCCTGGAGGCTGGGAGGTCCGGGCGTGACCGGAAGTGAGGGGGCCGACGGGGCGCTGGTGCCGACTGCGTTGGTGGCCTTGACGGTGAAGGTGTAGCTGTCGTCACTGGTCAGACCGGTGACAGTAACCGGACTGGTGGCACCGATGCCGAATTCATGGCCTCGGGCCGGATCAGTCGCATCATGGGCGATCACCACATAGCGGAGGATCGGTGACCCGTTGGCAGACGGGGCGACGAAGGAGACGGTCGCCTGCTCGGGACCGGCCGAGGCGACGACCCCCGTGGGCGCGGTGGGGACGCCGGGGACGACCTCGACCGCCGCCGAATAGGGCCCCAGGACGGAACCGACAGCGGCTCTGACCCGGACTGCGGTCCGCGCTCCGTTGTGGAGGCCGGTCACTGCGCAGGTCAAGTACGGATCACGGGGACAGCCTGTCCCCGTTGAGGACGTGACCACGTAGTCGGTGATGGTTTCACCCGGTGGAGGGGTGACGGCGTCCCAGGTCACGACCACCCGCGTGTTGCCCGGTGTGGCAGTGACCCCCTGCGGCGCACTGGGTGGAACTGGTTCATCCGCCCGAACCGGGGCTGCAAGCGACACCGCGCCGATCGCCACTGCCGCGAGCACTGCAGCCGTCAACCCCAAAATCCTCGCGCACCCGATGATCCGCATTCCGTCCTCACTCGTTCTGAGAGTGCCCCGGCCAGCACCAGTGTGCCAGCTCGACCCTACTGACAGCAGAGGAGCTGGATGAGCGATCGTCCGTGCCGCTGACCAGCAGCGTCCTGAATCGTCAGCAAGGCCAAGAGAATGGGAAATCGGGACCAGTTGGCATGGGAACTGGTGAGCCTCGGGTCACCGTCACCCAGGCGACCGGAGTGTTGTCGATGGTCTTCACAGTGCCTCGTCTTCGACCTCGTGGACGGCGGCCGCTGCGGCTTGGATCCGAAACGCTGCCGGCTGCAGCTCTCCGCCCTCCCGTGCCTGTGTGAGTGCGGCCGCCCACCAGGCAAGATCATCGAGAGCCACCTGGAGGGCGATGTCGGTGACCGGATTGACCGGCTTTCCACTCACATCGAAGGCCTCGACCACCTGAGGGATGATCACGCTGGTGCGCAACGGGACGAGCTCAGCCTCGATGGCGATCTGGGCCAGGTGCTCGATCGCTCGGACGCCGCCGGCCACCCCCCCGCTGTAGCCCACTGCGATGAGGGGTTTGTTCCGGAAGGCGAACGAGACGAAGACGCTGTCGATGGCGTTCTTCAAGACCCCGGGGATCGAGTGGTTGTACTCGGGTGTCACGAACAGATAGGCGTCCGCCTCCTTGATCTTCTGGTTCCACCGTTTGACGATGGGATCGGAGTACGTCGGATCTGAGAAGTCGCCGATCGTGCCCATGTGCTCGCCGAACATGGGCAGCGGCCAGTCGCGTAGGTCCAGTACCTCGACGTCGAACCCTCCGTGGGCCGTCGCTCGCTCGATGACCCATGGGGACACCCGATCGGCCGCCCTCGTCGGGCGGGTGCTGCCAATGATGATCTGCAGTCTGGTCAACGGTGTTCTCCTCTGTTCAGGCGAAGTGACGCGGAGCGATCTGATCGACCGGAATCGTGCCGAGACTCCCCCGCTCGTAGTCCTCCAGAGTCTGGATGATCTCCTCGCATGTGTTCATCACGAACGGCCCGTAGTGGACGATCGGCTCGCGGATAGGCAGACCCCCGAGGACGAGTCTGACCTCACCAGAGGGTTGCGTCACAGCATGCCTCCGGGTACAGTCAGTTCTATGACAGGACCAACTGGAGGCATCTCCACCGCTGCCGCCGGATCCGATGGCCGCTCATTCGAGGATCCGGCCTTCGGACGCGCAGCCGGCCTGGTGTTCGACGACGTGAGTGGCTCCCATGTCACCGGTCACATCGAGCTCGGACCAGACCATCACACCCCGTGGGGGATCGTGCACGGTGGCGTCTACTCGACCGCCATCGAGAGTGCGGCCAGTGTCGGGGCGAGCACCGCAGTGCGCGACATGGGCCAAGTGGCGGTCGGGATCACCAACACCACGCACTTCCTCAGGTCGCTCACTGCCGGCCGGGTCCTGGTGGACGCAGTGGCTCTCAACCAGGGTCGCTCGCAACAGCTCTGGCGCGTCGACATCACCGACGAGCTCGGCCGACTCGTCGCCCACGGCGAGGTACGCCTGCAGAACATCACGACGGAGCCGTCAGCATCCGGGGGAGGCGGTCATGGGTGATGCAACCAGAGACCACGGTCGGACTGCCCTGCCCCGTGCGATTACGCAACGTGCCTGAACCTCAGATTCGGTCGTGTCGATCGACGGCGCGGCCGATGCGCCCGATCATCTCTCGGGCGTAGGCGACGAGCGCCGGCGGGGACACCACCTCGAACTCGGCACCCGCCTGACTGAGGGCCACCAGTACCCAGTCCAACGACTCGGAGGTCATCCGCAGGCGGCACAGGCCATCGTGGATCTCGTCGATCGTGACCCACGGCCCGATCCGGGAGCGAACCACCGCTCCATCGGCGTGGACCAACGCCTCGACCTCATGTCGCGTCGGCAGGTTCTCAATGCCTCGTCGTACGAACTCGGCGGCATCATCGGCCGGCAGCTCCCGTGGCAGGAACTGCGCCCCGGTACGTCGAGGTCCGGTGAGGCGGTCGAGACGAAAGCTGCGCCAGTCGGAGCGGTCCATGTCCCAGGCGACCAGGTACCACCGCCGACCGAGCAGGACCAGCCGGTTGGGCTCCACCCGCCGGTCGCCGTGGGCGCCCTCGCGGGTGGTGTAGTTGAACTCCAATCGCTCGGTGTCGCGGCAGGCCAGCGCGATGGACGTGAGGTCGTCCGGGTCCACGGTCGAAGTCAGACCGTTCCACGGAACGGCGACCGTCATGGCCGCCAGGGCGTCGACTCGATGGCGCAGCCGGGACGGCATCACCTGCACGATCTTGGCCAAGGCCCGGACCGAGGACTCCTCGATCCCGACCACCGCACCCCCTTGGATGGCCGTCTGCACGCCGACACCGAGGGCCACCGCCTCCTCGTCGTCGAGGACCAGGGGGGGCAGGACGGCGCCGCGGGCCAACTGGTACCCACCATCGAGGCCGCGCTGGGCCTCGACCGGGTAGCCCATCTCCCGCAGCCGGTCGATGTCCCGTCGCAGGGTCCGGGCCGACACCTCCAGCCGCTCGGCCAGCTCGGCTCCCGGCCAGTACCTGCGGGTCTGCAGGAGGGAGAGGAGCCGGAGGGTCCGGGAGCTGGTGTTGGCCACAAATCCAATTATCTCTCTATTGAGGACAGAGGACAGAAAGTGACCGCTAGTGGGTTCATAGTGGTTCTCGACCCCAATCGAACGAAAGGCGTTCCCATGCAAACCGACACCCAGACCATCACCGATGAGCGTGCCGACCTCCTCGAGACGCTGGCCAAGCACCGGGGATTCCTGCTCCGGACCGTCCAGGGCATGACCGACGAGCAGGCCGGGCTCCGGCCGACCGTCAGCGAGCTCTGCCTGGGCGGGATCGTCAAGCATGTGTCCCGGATGGAGGAGCGGTGGGTCGACTTCATCCTCGAGGGGCCCGGCGCCATCGGACCGGCCGACGCCACGGCCTTCGAGGCGCATCTGGCCAGCTTCCTCATGGACGGGGTCTCCCTCGCCGAGCTGGTGGCCCGCTACGGGACGGTCGCACGCCGAACCGACGAGCTGGTGGCCACGCTGTCCTCGTTGGACGACGCCCATCCCCTACCCGTGGCCCCATGGTTCGAGGCCGACGCGAGCTGGTCGGCCCGGCGCACCCTGCTCCACATCATCGCCGAAACGGCTCAGCACGCCGGCCACGCCGACATCATCCGCGAGACCATCGATGGCGCCAAGACCATGGGCTGACCCTGACCGTGGCCGTAGTCTGTGCTCGTGCGAGTCAAGGCACTCCACGACGTGGTCGTGATCGGCGCCGGTGCAGCAGGTGTGAGTGCAGCGATCGAGTGCTTCGACATCCAGCTCGATGTCGTGGTGCTCGAGGCCGCACGCACGGTCGGGGGCCAGATCGGCGAGATCCCCCACACTGTGCGCAACGTGGCCCCGGCAGCGGAGGGTAACGACGCACTCGTCGAGGCACTGGCGCGCCATGCGGCAACGCTCGGTGACCGCCTGCGGCTCGACCAGACGGTGACCGGGGTGGATCTCGCGGCCGGGCTGGTCGACGCCGGCACACACCGATATCGGACCCGGAGTGTGCTGGTTGCCACGGGATCGCGCAGGCGCGAGCTCGACAACGCACCCGATGGCTCGTTCGGAGGGGACGTGACCTACCTGGTCGAGCCGCATCTGGCGCGGTTTGCCGGCCTGCCGATGGCGGTGATCGGCGGTGGAGACAGCGCCGCGCTCGACGCGTTGGATCTCGCCGCAGCCGGCTCGCCGGTGATGCTCTTCCACCGTTCCCCCCGCCTGACGGCGAGACGAAACCTCGTCGAGCGCGTCAGGGCGGAGGATCGCATCACCGAGATGGCAGCATGGACGCTCGACAGCCTCGTCGGTTCGGAGCGCCTCCAAGGGATCGACGTGTCGAACCCGAGCACCGGCGAGCATCGGCGGATCGACGTTGGAGGCCTCGTCCTCAAGCTCGGACGCCAACCGTGCGTCACCCTCGTTCACGATCAATTGGACCTGGGCAGCCATGGTGGGATCACGGTCGACGCCAACCTCCGCACGTCGGATGCGCGAACGTTTGCCGCCGGGGATGTCGTCGAAGGAGCATACGAGCGCATCGCGACAGCAATCGGCCATGGTTCGCTCGCTGCCCGCTCGATCCTTCAGTATCTCGAGTCCGGCCCATGACCGTCTCTCTGCCTACCGCAGCGACGATCCTTGGTGCTCTCCTGGACCCGACGGGGCGAGACGACAGACAGCAACTCGATGGGGAGCAGGCCGCGGTCATGGATCCGATCCTCGCACTCCACCGCAGCAACGCCGTGCAGTGGGATCGCGAAGACGACGCTCGCGCGGATCGGGCGGACGATGCCCTGGTAGCCGCCGCCAAGCGCGACATCGACCAGCTGAACAGCACCCGTCACGGGTTCATCGAAGCAATCGACTGCGCAATTCTCTCCGCGATCCATCCACGCGATGGTGCACCGCTGGTGACCGAGAGCCCGGGCATGGCGATCGACCGATTGTCGGTGCTCGTGATCCGACTGGCCTCGACCGAGGCCAGGGCGGCTTCGGGAGCACCCGATGCAGGCCGCTACGCGGAACGGCTTCCCCGGCTGCGGTGCCAACTCTCGGTGCTCGAAGAGGCGATCGCCACGTTGTTCGACGACCTGGCTACGGGCGCTCGGCGGTTCCTGGCGTACGAGAGCCTCAAGCTCTACGGACCGGACCACTCCGGACCAGTTCGCTGACGGTCCGCAACGACACCGTGTGGAGCTCGTACCCGCCGCGGTTGAAGCCGACGACCAGTTGGCCTCCCACCGCCGCTGCGTGAGCGATCCCGAGCGGGTGTGGGCCCAGCTCGCCGGTGACCTGGGTGGTGAACGGTGCACCGTGAGCGAGCGCGTGCAACTCCCCGCGGCGGCCCACGCCACAGGGCACGCCGTCCGCGAGGACCAGGGGCACGCCTCCGCTTCCCCAGGCGAGGTCGGCACCGAACCGCGCGGATCTGACGACGGCTCCACTGGCCAGGTCGAGCTGAGCAAGCCCCCCGCCCTCCAATTGCTCCCAGTCGTAGTCGTCGAGACCGGCACCACCCGAGGCACTGCCCGCAGCCCAGAGGGAGGACCCGCTCTCCAGCAGGACGGCGGAGAGAAAGTCGACACCGACCTCCCATCGGGTGGCGCCGAGACGTCCGCGATCGGCTTCGACCAGACGGACCCGCCCCTCACCGCCGAGGGCAACCCAGCCGGTGCCCTCCGGTGTCGTGCTCGTGGCGAGAGCGGTGACGAAGCCGAAGGACTCGTGTGCTGTGGTCACCTCGAGGCTCTCGCGTGAGGAGCCGATCGGCCGGGTGACCAGCACGCCGCCGAGGCGCTCACCACGGGGCCGTGACGTCACCAGGCAGTCGCCCAGCACAGTCACCCTCTCGACGTCAGCAATGCAGTCGAGCCGCCGGGTTTCCTCGACGTAGGGCGCCACGCCGAGTTCCGGTCCGCGGAATCGTGGCGGCGCGAAGATCCGCACCAGGCCGAGATGGTTGACAACCGCGATCTCTCCGGTGTCAGGCAGTTCGAGGATGGCATGGATGTCGAGATCGAATTGGGACGTCTCGTCGTCTTCGGGGAACACGGTCTCGCCGAAGACGGCCAGCGGGTGCAGCGAAGCATCGGCGAACACCACGTTGCGGCCGAGGTTGTTCCAGGCGCACCCGATGCCGAGCGAGGCGATCCGACCGATGCCCGCGGGTTGGGAATTCGCGACCCGGCTCGCAGGGAACGAGTCCATCAACGGACCTCATCCAGCGCCTGCAACACCGAAGCTGGCGCAATCGTGTCGAGGCAGGCCGAGTTCGCGGGACAGACACGGGGCGTCGGGTGCGTCGCGCCAAGGTGTACGCGCTGGTTGTAGGCGTACGTCTCCTCCGCAACCTGGCACGCCGGATCACAGGAAGATCCGGTCACGAGACGGGTGTGGTCCCAGTCCCGGAAGTAGACAGCCGGATTCCGGCAGAGGGTGACCGTCGGTGTCCCCTGTTGCGCTGCGATGTGGGTCAGACCGGTGTCGACGCCGACAACAGCCCGACATGCAGTCAGCACGTCGACGGCATCGCCTGGAGTCGGTGCCACGAATCTGGCGAGTCCCTGATCCACGAGGACGTTGCTTCCGCCGTCACGGGTGACGACAGCGACACCGAGGCCTCGGCGTCCGAGCCCTGCGGCAAGCTCGACCCAATGCTCGGGGAGCCAGCGCTTTGCCGTGCCGTCGGCGTCGGCCACGAACAGGACCAGACCCTTCGCATCAGGTCGGTCCCGCGACTCGAGCGGTACCGGTGCGGAGAAGTCGGCGATCACGCCGAGATCGGCCCCGATGCGGGCGATGATCTCGTTGATCGACAGAGTGCCGTACGCGGCAGAAAATTCCGGCGACCCCCACCAGTAGTCACGCTGCAGGGGGTGGTCGCGCAGGTCCACGAGCCCTTCTGGCGGCCAGGTCGCAGGGTCACCCTCGGCGACCGTCCCGGCGAGACCGCTGATGCGTGCGGCGAGGGCCGCCTGGCTCTGGGATCTGGTCACCAGCCAGGTCTCTGTGCCCGAGCACCAGCCGGCCCTCACTGCCGCCTGCACCACCGGGAGGGAGACGACAAGATCCCCCAGGCCGAACGACACCGGAGCGATGAATCGCCGGCCGACGGTGGTCCTCACGTGGCGTACTCGGTGGTGTCTGCAACACCCAGGTCTCTGAACGCGAGCTGGCGTTCGGCGCACTTGTTGCAGCGTCCGCAGTGGCGTTCCGAACGCGGCGCGATGCAAGAGAAGGTGAGGTCGAGTGCGAGTCGTTGACCGACTTCCAGGACGTCGCGCTTGGAGCGGCCGGCGAACGGGGTCACCACCGCGAGGGGGCAGCCGAGCGCCCGTCCGGCCAACGCCGAAAAGCCCGCGAAGAACTCGCCGTCGGCGTCGGGAAACGGGTTGGCGGCCAAGGTGCCGAGGGCGATCGTCGGAATTCCGTTGAGCGCGCACCAGACGCTCGACTTCGCCAGCAGCAGAAGGTTGCGTCCGGGAAGGTAGACGGCTTCGTCGGGTGAGTGGTCGTCAGGAACGTCTCGGCCAGTGGTGCTCCAGTGCGTCCCGTAGATGTCGGCGACCGGCAGGTCGAGCTCGACCAGGGGGTTGACGTTCTGGTTCGGCAACGATGCGAGGAACCGCTCGAGATGTCGGGCCTCCACGTCCTCCCATGCGAGTCCGAAGCGGACGTAGATGGGCGTCACCTCGCTCTTCCCACTGGCGAGGTGCGCGACCAGAATGGCGCTGTCGAGGCCGCCGCTCGCCAGGACAGCGACTGAATCTGCTACGACCACAGCACCTACGGCTCGCCCCGGTAGACGCAGCCAGAGGTGCATGTCTCGCGGACGACCACCTGAGACAGCTCTGGCAGCGAAACGCTCAGGCGGTCCCAGATCCACCGGGCGAGCACCTCACTCGTCGGATTTTCGAGACCGTCGATCTCGTTCAGGTAGTAGTGGTCGAGCACCCCGAGGAGGGGTGCCATCGCACAGCTGATGTCGTGGAAGTCTCGGACCCAGCCATCAACCGCGTCGACGGGTCCCGTCAGGTGCACCGAAACCTGGAACGAGTGCCCGTGCAGGCGGGCGCACTTGTGTTCTGGGGCAACGTTTGGCAGCCGATGAGCGGCCTCGAACGTGAACTCCTTGAAGATCTCCACGGTGAGACCCTAACGCTCGGTCCCTTCGGGGTCGACCGGGCACGGGAACCGCGCCGGTCGGGCGCGAACCTCGTTACGAGGACGCAGCGGCCGCGACATGCGGTAGCGCAAGAATCGCCTGGAGCGGTTCGCCTTCGTCCCGGCCCAGCGCACGACGAACGAAGACGGCCAAGGCCTCTTCGTGCGCGACGTAGGCCTCGGCGATGGCGCGCTCCGTCTCGTCGCCGGCAAGCCCTACCAGCTGGCGGTACCGCGAAAGGAACTGCGTGATCACCGGTTCGAACGAGCCGAGGAACTCCTCCCAGGTCAGGGCCGCGACGGCGTCGGCCATTTCTGCTGCAGCCGCCACAGTGGCCACCGTGTCGCCGCAGTCGAGCGCCCCCTGCTCGAAGATCGGGTCTGCAAGCTCCTTGGTCGCCCGTTCGAGCAGCGTCAGTATCTCCAACTGCCGGCGGTGCTCAGGATCCTTCTCACGCGAGGCCAGCAGTCCGAACAGGGCCTCGCCGAGTACTTCTCCCTGGTAGGACTCGACCCACAGCTCCTCTCTGCCCATGCTCTCACTGTACGACGCTGTGCGAGCAGTTGTCGCAGCGGAAGGACGCTCGCCGGCGTGGCCCGTGCCCGCTGACGGTCAGCGAGCTCCAGTTCTCGCGGGGTTCGCAGACCGGTGCCTGAATGCTTGCCGATACGCCTGCGGACTCGTCTGGACTGTTCGGCCGAAGTGCTTTCTCAGGTTTGCTGCCGTCGAGAAGCCACTCCGAGCAGCGACGACCTCGATGGGCACATCAGTGGCTTCGAGAAGTCTCTGAGCCAGTTTGACACGCTGGGCTTGCAGCCAGCGATGTGGGGTGGTCCCCGTCGCGGCCTGAAACCGCCGGGCAAACGTTCGGGTGCTCATCGCCGCTCGAGCCGAGAGATCCTCAACGGACAGTTCCTCACCGAGGTGACCCTGCATCCAAGCGACCGTGTCGGACAGCAGATCCGAGTCATCCAGCTCAGGGAGTGGATGGTCGATGTACTGTGCCTGTCCGCCATCGCGCTGGGGCGGGACCACCAACTGGCGAGCCAGTCGCGTCGCCACTTCGCTCCCGTAGTCCTGACGGACGAGATGGAGGCAGAGATCGATACCGGCCGCGCTGCCAGCTCCGGTGAGGATGTCACCGTCGTCGACGAACAGGACGCTGGGATCCACCAGGAGATCGGGATAGCGACGAGCCAGCTCGTCGCATTCCGTCCAGTGCGTTGCGGCCCGCCGACCGTCGAGCAGGCCGGCTTCTGCCAGGACGAAGGCGCCACCGCAGAGCGACAGCAGTCGACACCCTCTGGCGTGTGCCCGTCTGAGCTCGTGGAAGACACGTTCGGGAATTGCAGAGGGTCGGTAGGTCGGAGCCACGATCACCGTGTCGACCCGTTCCAGAACCTCGAGTCCGTGGGGGACGAGGATCTGGAAGCCGCTGTCAGATGTCAGCGGGGTCGAGTTCTCCCCACACACGAAGAGCCGGTACCAGGGATCGCCGGGAGCCACCCAGCGATCGTCGCCGAAGATCTCACAGGCAACCCCGAGCTCGAACACGGTAAATCCCTCGTAGAGGACGATGGCGATGTCGTGCCCCTCGCGCCTGGGCGGCTGACGACGTTTCGCTGAAGCATCAGAGTTGGCAGATTCGTCGCGCACCATGTCAATGTTGCCACTTTCGGAGATGGCCTGTCTGGCCCACGATCAAAGGGTGATGAGCTCCAGAATCCTCCAGGCGATTGCCAGCGGGCCGAGCAGTCATGTGCCACCGGTGGAGCGCCGAACGCGCCGAGCGACGATGAGATCGCTCCGGATGCAGCCAGACCGCTCCGCGTCCCGAGCAACGATCCATCTCGTGTACGAGCGGGCCGCTCCGCACCGACTAACCGCCCGATCGAACAGGCGATGGTCACGAGTGATCTCGCAGCTGCTGGCCCCTTCTCTCGATCGCAGGCTTGCCGAGGGTCGTGCGCCCGAGACGCACCTGTTGCTGGCGGCCCGCGCCCACGTTCTCGTCTCTCCGGTCAAGCGTCAGCGGCTTGCACACGCTTGGGTCGATCTCCTGGGACTGGCTCGAAGGCCAGCCCGGCTGCGTGACCCACGGTCACCGATCAACCGTGACGGCATCTTGTCCAATGAGCCCGAGATTCGGGCGCTGCTCGATGTCCTGGTTGCTCCGACGCCTGGCCATGTCCGCGGCATCGCCTTGCTGAGCTGGCTGCTCTCCGACGGGGCAGGACCTGTGTACGATCGTCGACGCTTCGATGAGCTTCGTGGGGCACTCCTACAGGCAAGTGCTCTGCTCGATTCTGCAGCGATGTGATCCAGGTCCGGACCCTTGCGGTCAGGTCCCGCCGAAGCCGCGGTCCGATGGGCGAGGAGCCGAAGGGCAGCCCGCCGGCATGCGGGGGAATACGAGGGGAAGGTCCGCGACGGGGACGTTCCCGAGCGCTGCGATCCCCGCGTTCAGCGACTCTTTCCGCAGCCAACCAAATACGCCGATGCAGCCCCCGACCGTTCCGAAGGGTGCCCAGGGCGGTCACGATTCCGAGGATCGCCGCCCGGTTGACGACGGAGGACACGGTCTAGGCTGGGCCCGTCGCCGCGAGGAAGTGGCTCAGCACCATGAGGCGCCGCACACAACTGTGGCCGGCAAACGCCTTGGCCTGATCACACTGGAGGGACCGTTCCTGATGATCCGTCGCATCTTCTCCGAACCCGTAGCGGCCAAGGTGCCCGAGGTCATCTTCTTGTTCTGGGTGATCAAGATCCTGACCACGGCCGGTGGCGAGGCCACCTCTGACTACTTCAAGACCTGGGGGAACATCGGCGGCGGAGGAACCGAGGTTGCCCTGTTCCTCATCGGGTTGCTGCTCCAGTTCGGGACTCGGAGGTACCGGGCTTTCGCCTACTGGTTCTTGGCCTACTCCATCGCCATCTTCGGCACAGGCGTCGCCGACTTCCTCCACCTCGATGTCGGCATCCCCTACGACGGAACGACCGCTCTCTGGGCGGTGGTGCTGGCCGCCATTTTCTTGGTTTGGCACCGCTACGAGCGAACGCTGTCGATCCACAGCATCACGACCCAGCGACGGGAGATCTTCTACTGGGCCACCGTGTTCGCCACCTTCGCCCTCGGCACCGCGCTCGGGGACTTCACCGCGAACCAGCTCGGCCTGGGCTACCTGGCGTCGACGATCCTCTTCGGCGTCGTCATTCTCATCCCAGCCGTAGCCTGGTGGCAGCTCGGCATGAACGGAGTAGCGGCCTTCTGGTGCGCCTACGTCGTGACGCGGCCTCTCGGCGCTTCCATCGCCGACTACATCAGCAAACCGCAGCACCTGAGCGGGATCGGGTTCGGAGACGGCCCCACCGCAGTCGTGTTCACCCTGGCCGTTGCCGTACTGGTGCTCTACCTCACCATCGCACACCCAGACATCCAGGAAGGCGTCGGCAGGTCGGAGAGCTCCGAGCGCTCGATGACCGTCGCGTTCGAGGAGGGCGTCTGACCGCTGTGCAACGGACCTCACGGTCACGGACCGGTAGGGGAGAATGTCCCCGTGACAGTGAGATCCGACGGGGAGTACTGGCGGAGGAACGCCCTCGATTCTGAGGCTGAGCGGCTCCGCCTCCTCGAGCGGATCGCCGATCCCCGGACCGAACGACTGCTCAGCGAAGCGGGAGTCGCGCCAGGTTGGAGCTGTGCTGAATTGGGTGCAGGAGCAGGTTCGGTCGCGCGATCGCTCGCTCGACGGGTGGGTCCTGAGGGGTCGGTGCTCGCGCTCGACCTTGACACGACATTGCTCGAGGATCTCCGCTCGATCCCCCAGCTCACGGTGAAGGAAGCCGACCTCACCACCTCCGTGCTCCCCGTCGAATCGTTCGATCTCGTCCACACCCGCAACCTCCTCATGCACCTGCCCGACCGGGATCGCATCCTGGAGGAGCTGTTCCAGGCGGTTCGACCCGGTGGGGTACTCCTTGTGGAGGAGGCCGATGGGTTTCCGGCTTCCGCGGCCACCGATGAGACGTTTCGAAGAACGTTCGAGAGGCTGACGCAGCGCTGGACGTGGGCGCGCACCCTGCCGATGCTGGTATCCGCCAAGGCCCCCGAGACCACGAGCGTCTTCGTCGAAACAGAGATGCTCCAAGGTGGCTCGGATCTAGCCGCGTTCTGGAACCACACTCTTCGATCGGCGCGCACGCTGCTGCAGCACTCAGCGCCCGGCTTGGCGGACCGAGACGTCGATCGGACGCTCGGGTTGCTCGACGACCACTCGTTCTGGACGCCCTTCATGGCCGTCGTCTGCGTGACCGCCACGAAGGGCATGCCCTGAGACGACGGTCCGCCGGGATCTCACCCTTCGGCCTTTCGTGCATTGCGCTCGAGGACGTTGAGCGCCCGACGAAGCACGGCGGCTTCGGAGGCCGGCAGCGTTTCGGCAAATCGGAGAAGCGCAGCATCGGTGTCACGGTCGACGGCGAGTGCTTCAATGCATCAGGACGGCGGTGTGGGCACCAGGGGTGCCAACACCGGTGAACAGGACCGTGCGCCTCTGGAACCGGCGGTGCACGAGTCCCTTGTGGACCAGACGATCGAGGACCGTAGCCACTGTCGTGCAGGCATACTCAGGAAGTACATCGACCACGTCGCGCACCCTCAACCCGACGTCCGACCGACTCCGCGAGAACCTCCATCATCGGTCATCGCCGGCCTTCGAGATCTATGCCCACACGCAAGGGCCGCTAAACGGGCCGCCATCACCGGCTGTCCGTCACTCCGGCTGCGGGTCAGCGCTGCCTCTGCATCGAATTGTGTCGGATGAAGTTGGACAGGGTAGAGCAGCGGTAGGGCGTATAGAGAACCAACCAATCCCACGAGCCTCGACAACGCGGCTCAACCGCTCGTGGAGTCGGCAGCATGACAGAGGGCTGCCGGGCTGGTTCAAGCCGGAAAGGAGACCGGTCAACCCGCGCAGGCGGTAAAAGGACCGTCAACAGAGTGGTGATTCAACAGTGAAGGCAGCCATGCGATTCCCGATGCGAGCCGACAGCGTGTCCCACGCACGGCACTTCGTGCGGCACATGTTCAGTGTCTTCCCGAGCAGGACGGTGGAGATCGCAGAATTGCTGACCAGCGAACTCGCGACCAACGCTGTGCTCCATGGCTGCACCGCTTTCGACGTCATCGTCAGTCAGGACGATGACGCTCTCCGGGTCGCTGTGCATGACGAGAGCAACCGGATGCCGGTCCCCCTGGCGGGGAAGCCATCGGATCCGCACGGCCGGGGCTTGTCCATGGTCGAGCTGCTCTCCGACAAGTGGGGCACGGTCCAGAACGGTCCGGGCAAAACCGTGTGGTTCGACCTCAAGATACGGTAGGCACGACGTTGGCCCGCTCGGCAATGCATCCTGGCCAGGCTCTCCACCCGATGAGGACGGGGCCGGTGGGCGAGACGGCAGGCCCGGCGCCCGGCCCTCCAGTGGGACGAGGGCCGCTGCCGACCGTCTTCGACCACTTCCGGGCGATCGGAGCCTCGATTCTGCCGACGAAGGACCGGACGGCCACGCCGTCGGTCAGTGCGTCCACGGGCATCCTCACTGGTTGTCGTCGCCATCTCCTCGGATGGACCGGTTCTGTCGATCCGGATGGCGCACCACACGGTCTTGCCGGAACCGTCGTCGTTGTCGGCCATGCCCCACTCGTCCGAGAGCTCCTTCACGATCTGCAGGCCCCTGCCGTGAGGATCACTCGATGCAGGTGACTGGAGCGCCGGCTCGCCGCCACCCATATCGCTCACGGCAATCCTGACCCAGTCCGCAGTCCGGTCGACGCTGACTTCGAACCCCGTGACGGCGTGCACGATGGCATTGGTGGCGAGCTCGGACATCATCAGAATTGCGGACTCACGGAGCTCGTCGGGCAGGTCGGTGACTGCGTCCAACACGAACTGACGGCTTGCGGCCACCGACCTCCGGTTCAAGCCGAACGAGCGCCGAATCGTCACGGTTCGAGTCCGAGTACCTCGACAAGCCCTGTCGCCTCGATGACCCTGCGCACGATGGGCCTGACGTTGCGAACTTTCACGTTGCCAACCCTCTTGGAGACCTGCAGCATCATGGCGATTCCGGAGCTGTCCATGAACGTCACACCCCCCAGATCGAACACGATCCGTTCGGGGTTCCCGTTCACTGCCTCGTCAATGGTCTCGTGCACCGACTCGACGCTGGCCAGATCGAGCTCGCCGGCGATGGACAACGTCAGGACGCCGGAAGTGTCCCGGTGCCCCTCGACCCTGGCCGCTCCGCTGTCCCCTACTGCTGCCATCGGAGCCCCAAGATGGCGATGTCGTCGTCCGAGCCGTCCGGCGTCAGGTCGGCGACCACGTCGGAGAGGACCCGATCCAACGAACGGTGGTCGCTCCCGATCACCGACCGCCGAAGATCGTCGAGCCCGACATCGAGTACCTGACCCCTTCGTTCGACCAGGCCGTCCGTAAAGGCCACGAGGGTGCAGTCATCCGGAATCCGGATGGAGGTCGACGGATAGACGGCGGCGGAGACGGTGCCGATAGGTGGCCCGACAGTCAATTCCACGAAGCCGCCTTCCCTGTGGCTGACCAGGAGCGGAGGGAGATGCCCCGCACTCGACAATGCTACCTCGCGTCGGTCCTGGTCGACACGACCGCAGAGGACCGTCGCGAAATGGCCGTCCCGCCCGACATCGAGGAGTGCGGACAGTTTCGTCAGGATCTGGCCGGGTGGGTCGCCTTGGGCTACGTACGCGCGGATGGCATAGTGCAGCGAGGCCATCACGATCGCGGCCTGGACTCCCCTGCCCGAGACGTCGCCGACCACGAAGACGAAGTCTCCGTCGGAGGAGGCGATCACATCGAACCAATCGCCCCCGATCTCCATCACGTCCAGGCCGGCCTCGTACCGCGTGGCGATCTCCACCCCGGGGATCTCGGGGATAATCCCCGGAAGGAGCGCACGCTGCAACGATTCCGCAAGGCCCTGCTGCTCGCCGTAGAGCCGCCGGTTCTCCTCGGCCAGGAGCTCGGCGGACTTGCGGCGACGGACCAGTCGCTCGGTGATGACCGCCGCACCGAAGGCCAACACCACACCGACGAGGATGACGATCGCCGTAAGCCGGCGGGACAGGCTCCCACCGAGGGGTTGGGTGGGCGTGCCCACGAGGGTCAGGTGGGTGTTGGCGAACTGGATCGTCGTCGTCGCTGTCCGGCCACCGATCGGCAATTGGTTGGTGGTGGCTTCCAACAGCTCTTGTTGCTGTGCGCCCTCTCCGAGGTAAAGGGCGAAATTCAGATTCGCGAATGAGGACCCGGACAGCGAGATGTGGTGATTGGGGGGAAGGAGGTACTCTGCATAGACTCCGAGCGGCGGTACGCTGCCGGGCGAGGCGTACCAGAGGCCGACCCGGCTCCCCTGATCGACGAGCCCCTCGACCGAGAACCCCGGCGGGGTGTGCGGTTCATGCAACCGGTCACACTGAGCCGGCCCCTGCTCCTTGGCCGTCGGGCTCGGGGTTCCGACCGAGGCGAGCACCACCGGGACACCGGCTTGTTCACCGCACAGAGCGACGTAGCCGAAGACGCCGTTACTCACGCTAGAAGAGATGACCCGGGTGAACGGGGCGATCTGGCCACCGGTAACCATTGCGATCGCGGCTCCGGTCGCCAGGGGCGAGTCGAGGGACGGGAGCAACTCGGCTACCACGGTCCCCGCCTGGTCCACCTGCTCCTGCAACAAGCGGTTTTCGTTCCGATCGTTGACGGTGGCGGTGACGAATGCGAGGACCCCGGTGACCAGCAGTCCTGCGACCAGCACCAGGACCGTGATCAGCGCCGGACCCCTCCCCAGGCGCTTCGGCCCACCGTGCGGAGAGGGGTCGGACCCTTCGTCGCTCGAGCCGTTTCCGATTGCACTCACCATTGGTCGGCGACGTCGCCGGGCCTTCTGGTGACCCCCCTGAGCCAGCGCATTCCATACGGTACAGGCTGAATCACGCGCGGCGGCGAGGGCACCCCGGTCATTCGTCGTTCCGTGCGCTCAGGACTCGGCCGCGAATGCTTCCCGGAGCTTCGCCAAGCTGACCGTCAGCAGTCGCGAGACGTGCATCTGGCTGATGCCGATCCGGTCGGCGATCTCCGACTGGGTCAACCCCTCCACGAACCGTAGGTTGAGGATGGTCCGTTCCCGTTCCTTCAGGTCGGCGAGCGAGATCGCGAGCAGCAGGCGGTCCTCGGCACCGGCGAAGCCACTGTCCATATCGCCCAGCCGGGTCGAGATGCTGCCGTCCTGACGGTCGGGAGCGTCGATCGACAAGATCCGATAGCTCTGTCCGGCCTCGATGGCCTCGAGCACCGCTTCCTCGGTGGATCCGATCGACTCGGCCATCTCGGACACGGTGGGGGGCCGACCCAGCCGCTGGGTGAGTGACTCGGTGGCAGGACCGAGCTCGAGGTAGAGCTCCTGGACCCGCCTCGGAGCTCGGATCGACCAGCCCCTGTCCCGAAAATGCCGTTTGAGCTCGCCGATCACCGTCCGGGTCGCGAACGTGCTGAACTCCACCCCCCGCTCAGGGTCGAAGCGGTCGACCGCCTTCACCAGCGCCAGTGAAGCAACCTGGACCAGATCGTCGTAGGCCTCCCCCCGGCTGACGAACCGCCGGGCGAGCTGATGGGCCAGTCCCAGGTGGGACTCGACGAGGTCGTTCCGCTGGCGCTCGTCCCGTGTGTGGGCGAACTCGACGAACTGCTCTCGTGCGTCCCGGGTTGGCTGGCCGGGAGATGCCATCACGAATTTTGCCGAACCCGACGTTTGCGCAGCCACGCCCGCGCCTGTCCGTCTTCGTCACCGTGGCCGTGCTCGTCGACAAGGGCATCGAGGATGCGCTCGGAGAGGCCGTCAGCGGTGGGCATCAAGGGACCGGTGGACCGCTCTCCCGATGCGGGCAGGTAGCAGCAGGAGACCTTGACCTCGTCATCGTCCCACGTGAATCGGAGCGTCAGCCTTCCGTCGGTTCGGTCGTGGACCATCGAGATGCACAGCTCGTCGACCGCCAGGCGGAGATCCTCGATCTCCTCCACATCGAAGTTGGAACGAGACGCGACTGTAGAGGCTGTGAGGCGGGCCAGAACGAATAGGTCGGCAGTCACGGGGAAGCTCAGCTCGACGATGTCGGTCACTGGTCGAACTCCCGGTTCGGTCGGCAGGTAGCGGCTCATCCCACGATTGCCTGGTCGCGGCTCGAGCGGATGTCGAAGAATTCGATGAGCCCGGTGATCTCGAAGATCTTGAGAATCCGCGGCTCGGACACGGCGATCCTCATCGTTTCCCCCGCACCATCGCAGAGCTTCTTCGTCTCGATGAGTACCCCGAGTGCTGTCGAGTCGAGGAACGTGACCCCGGTCAAATCCGCGACCACGGTCGGGAATCCTTCGGCAACGGCTTCTCCCAAGCGGTCCCGGAGCTGGGGGGCGGTCGCCACATCGACCTCTCCGACGACCGACACGAGGGCGTACCCGCTGCCGCTCTCCTTGGAAACCTCGAACGTCGCCTCCATGTGCCTCGACTCCTCCCCCGACTCGAAGTCGTCCATCGCTCCGGCGCCGGCACACCTGCCCAACGGCCTCAGCCGACTGCTGCCGACCTTCGGCCGCAAGACGGGCGCATTGCCATCGGCCCCAAGGTGTCGGGACTATCGGCATTTGCCCACCTCGACAATACTTCGACTCAGATCCCGGCGGGCGGGCGTGCCCTGTTCCTGGCACCCCTCCTGTCAGGTCGCCCCGCCCGGCTCACCACTCCGCTCCGTCACGGGTCGTGACGAGTACCCCTATATGGGGCGTCGCAGAAGCCCGGGAGGCGTCTGGCTGGCGACTGGCCACCAGGGTGTGCGGACCGGACGTGCAGCCTTCGTCCGGAGCGCCACCCCCCTACTGCCATTGTCGATCGCCGGCATGGACGCCCTGCCAGCGGTTTGCAATTCGCCGGTGGAGGGAGACCGGGGCCACGGTTCGGGACCCGTTGTCCCAGACCAGCCCTGCCGATACCAGATGAGCGTCCGCGGTTGCCTTGTACTCGGTGAGTGAGGAGGTCAACGCGTCGCTCGATTCAGTGACGCCCCGACGGAACGAGGAAAACGAGTCAGCGACCGCTGTAGCGAAGCCGCGTTCGAGGTCCCGGCAATTGTGGCTCACCAACTCGACGGCGCACGTCTGGGCATTTCGGGTGCCGGCAGCTCCCAAGAGCTCGAGACGAACCGATCGTCCGACCGGACACCGCGTCGACGTTCCCGTTGTCGAAAAGGACGGTCATCCAGTTTCATCGGACTCGTCCGAGGTTCACTGCGTGGCAGTCGGCGACCATGGCGACGTGATCGTCGGAACGTCGTTCGGAACCCGAGCCTCTGCGAGACGGGCGTCGGCCCGGGGGGCAGGGGGGGCGCCCCCCGGGCCGAGAATGAAATCCTCGGAATCCGCCGCATCCGTTAGGTTCTCGGGAGCGACCGGCCAGGCCGCTTGTTGCCGCCAGGTTCGATCCGTGCGGCACCAGGCTCGCCATGGTGGGAGTGGTGACGGGCGCGACAGCCACCAAGCCGACCGCCCCCACCGCCGGCTCCACACCCGATCATTCATGGTGAATACCGTCCGCGCCTTCATGGCGCAGCACGGATGGGCGGTGCAGAGTGCACCGCCCATCCGTGTCGATGCGGTTCGCGGTTCGCCGGTACACAAGCTGTGCACGTGCGACACCGCTCATTGCGGGTTTACCACGGAGGCGCTCCAGGAGCCGGGCTGAACACTTCGATGGCGCTGGTCGTGGCGGTCGTGCTGGTGCACCCGGTTCCCTTGGTCGGGACCGGCTTGTTGGTGACCGTGTCGGTGTTCTTGTCGTTGTAGGTGCCGACCACCTTGACCGCTGCGGTCGGGGCTGCCGTAATCGTGCATCCGGACAGGATGCTCGACTTGAAGGTGGCTCCGTCCTTCGGAACGAGGAGGGTCATCGTTGTCGATGACATTGTCAGCGTCCAGGTCCCCGAGGTCTTGATGGTGTCGGTCCCACCCGACGAGTCGGTGCACCCTTTGATGGTCGGTGGGACCGTAGCCTTCATGGTGTCGGACGCGGGGCTCGGGACCTTGCCAGTGGCGGTGAACGTGGTGCACGAGACCGTGATCGGGACAGAGTCGATGTCGCCCTTGAAGGTCACCTTTGTTCCGGTCTTCAGCTTCGCGGTGATCGTCGTTCCTGCGGGCTGGGATGCGAAGGCTGCCGTGGTGACGCCGAACGCGAGCGCCCCTGACGCCACGATGGCGACGATTGTCTTGGTCAGTCTTGACATGGTTGGGTGTTCCTTTCTTGTTTCTCTTTCTGGTTGTTTGATGAGTGACACGATGGTCTGGGCCTCCTTGGTGTTGTCTGCTTGTACTGAGACTCTCTCGCCCAATCGGCAATGGACGCGTCGGTTGCATGGACTAAGGAACCGGTTGGTAGAGCGAGGCGGTGACCGGCAGCGACGCGCTGGCATGTCCCGCCGACAGCGGCAGGCCGGCGATCATGTCGACATTGGCGGCCACTGCGGCCGGACACGTCGGCGAGGGTTGCACCGTCGGAACATCGACTCCATTGCTCGTCAGTGTGGCGGTCGTATCCGTGAGTGGCCCGGTCACGGTTCCGGTCAAGGGGATCGTCACGGGCCCGATCGTGCAGGACACCCCGAACAGCGGCGCTGTGTTCCCACTCACGTTGGCGTCGAGATCAACGGACAGACCGTTCTGGGAGGATGTGCAGGCGAACCCTCCGTTGATCGTCCCCGGGTTGGCGGCGAACCCGATGGTCGGCGTCATTCCCGGAACCAACGTGAGCGCAACCGACATGGCGCCATAGACCTGTCCGTCGGTCGGTGAGTGGACGCTTCCCGTCGCCCCGCAGGGTGGCGTTCCGGTCACCAGGGTCACGAGTCCGCAGAACGTGGCGTTGATTCCAGCAACCGAGGCGGACGGTGTGTCCAGGGCTCCGTTGGTTGCCGTTCCCACCAGCCCGAGCTCGTAAGGGGCGGTCGGAGGTCCGGAGGGGTTGGGCACGCAGTCGTCGGGCAGGTTGGAGGGGTCCGACGCGAGCCTCTTCGTGGCGTTGCTTCCCACCGAGTCCCGGTCGACCAGCCGGATCGCCGATGCCGTGCGGACGACAGTTGCGGTCCGTACTCCGGCCACCGGCCCGCCCGACCCTCCCACCGGCCCGACAAACGCCACCAGCAGCGACCCGACGACTACGAGGATCGAGGCGCCGACAACGATCGCCCCGCATCGGTTCCCCCGCAGTACGGCTGCGCCCCTCAGCCGTGACCCGTCGGTTGCTTGTCGCACCTTCCCCCTTCCCCCTTCCGGCACTTGCGCTGGAGCAGCGCACTGTGGTGACTCGTCGGCGGTTACTCGTCGGTCATATTCCCGGTCCGGTCGAGCCCCAAACCTCAAATGGAGAGCGGGTGAGCCGTTTGCCGGTGGTGTCTGAGTTCATGCCACAAGCCGCGTGCTCCGGGTTGTTGCCGGTGAGCTCAGCCACACGAACGGTCGGAGCTACTCTGGGCGCCGCACTCGAACATGCCAGACGCGCTGACGTCTCGCTGTCCGCGCTCGTGGCCGTCACCGACGACCGATGCCAGGTCCGAGGGACGACGGGCGCGCGGTCATGCAGACGACAGTCCA
This sequence comes from uncultured Acidimicrobiaceae bacterium, assembly GCA_963753905.1. GTDB lineage: Bacteria > Actinomycetota > Acidimicrobiia > Acidimicrobiales > RAAP-2 > Bog-756. The sequence goes on from CAVWDZ010000001.1 coordinate 2,664,771, forward strand.
ATGCGGCGGTCCGCATGACAGCGTCACCATTGACAGCATCGGACCGGGGCCGGTGAGCCCCAACCGTCAGGACAGGTGCTTGCGGATGAGGCTCGCCGGGGCGGTGTAGGACGACCCCGACAGAATGGCGGTATTCGACCCCGCCGGCGACGGCAGGTGCTTGTCGAGGTCGAGGACGGGATCCAACACACCACCGACCCCGCAATTATCGGTTCCGGGCACCGAGAAGGAATTGTCGACCAGGGTCATTCCGGTGACGGTGATCAACCCGGTATCCGTGCTCTTGGTCGTCCCCGGTGCCCCGCTGATCGGCTTGTTGGGCGGCGGCGGATCCGTCGTGCCGGTGGTGAGGTGGAGGAGGATCGGGCTCGCCGGGTCTCCGATGGTGCAGTCGGGCCCGAGGAGGCCTGTCGGGGTGCTGATCAGGACGTCGATGGGCAGTGTGAGTCCCGGCTCCTTGCTGGTGAGGAGGGCGCCGAGGTTGACCGACGGAAGCCCCACCAACTGGGGTGTGACGGTGACGGCCAGCACCCCTCCCTGCAGTGCCGGAATGCCGGTCAGTCCGCCCGGCAGGGGAATCGCCGGCGACTGCAGCGCCGCGCTCCCGTCATCGGGAAGGACGGCCACCGCTTGGCCCGTCTTGGTGTAGCGGAGCCCGAGCGACACGGTCGTGGGGCTGGACGAGGTGACCGTCGTGGATCCGATGGTGAAGGTCGTGCTGGTGGTCGACGAGAACAGACAGGTCGCCACGGTCGCCACGCCGACCGGGCAGTGGGCGAACTTCTGCAGACCGGGCGGGAGAGCGGACGATTGGGCCGCGGCCCGCCCGGGCGCGAGCGCCGCGAGCAGCGCAATGCCGACCAGCGAGAACGTGGCGGCAGACACCGCGAACCGACGGCCACGCGAAACGGAGCGACGTCCAGCAGACCGGGGCATCGACATAGCCCACCCCCTTTTCCTCACGCGATCGGCCGGCGATGACCGATCAGTAACCTGCTCTGTACCCGGGGCTCCCTTCGTCAAACATGCGCCGACGACGGCGCAATTCGATGTCAGAGCAGTGTGACCTGGTCGATGAGCCATCTCCCCCCCGAGCTCACCAGGGTGATCTCGACCTGGCTGCGATCGGTGGTCGGTGCCTTTTGGGTGGAGTTGGCGATCCTCTGGTCGAGGAGGACCAGGGCGACGGCCTTGGAGGTGCTGGCCGAGACCAGTCCGGCCGACACCACGCTGGCCGTGGCGGTCGCCTTGAACTTGAGGAGGGTGGATTTCAACGCGTCGCTCGACTGGGTGAAGCTTCGACGGAACGAGGACGTCGTGTTGCCGGCCACGATGGCGAAGTCGCGGTCGAGATGGCGGTAGTCATAACTCGCCAGTTGGACGGCGTCGGTTCGTGCGACGGCCAGTGCGCTGGTCCGCGCGCTCGCCAGCGCGCTCTGGTTGCCGAGGGCCAAGAGGGACAGGATCAGCGCGACGACAAGGGCTCCGATCGTTACACCCCCGCACAGCAAAAGGGCCCTCGAACCTCTCCATCGTGGACTCCGCTCTGTGGTTGTCGCAGGTGCCGGTGCCGGTCCTTCGTCGGAGGTCGATCCCCCTTCGGGTGCGGGGACCGTGCCGTCAGCAGCGGTGGTCTCGGACGTGGCGCCACTGTCCGCGTCGACCGGTCCCGGCCTCCGGTCATCGAGGGTTCCCGGGGGGGCCAACGACTCGCCCGAGGTATCGAGGGAGATCGGATCGAGCGCGGCGGCACCGTTCGTCTTCGACGACTTTCCCTTCCCCTTCTTGGCGGTCTTCCCCTTGGCCGGCTTGCCCGGCGAGGACCGGACACCATGTGGTCCCGTTCCGATCGGGTCGGGCGGGTCTCCCTCGCGGGTCACCGTGCTCACGTTTCCGTTTGTCGTCTCGATGCCGTCCTGGTTCACAGGACTCCACCTCCTTTGAGCGCTTGGTCTCTCTCGAGCACCGGTTGGTCGTCGAGCGTTGCCTCCGGGCCGGTGGAACCTCCGTGGGGCCCCTCACCGCGCCGTGACGCGAGATCGGTCACCCGCTGGACCGGTGGCCCGAGGTCCGGGTCATCGTGATCGTCGGCTGGAGGAGGACCGACGTCCACCGCGTCGGCCATCTCGTCCATACCGATGGGCCCTTCGGGCCGACCGGCAAGGAACTGCTCGATGACCGGGACCTTGGAGGTCGTCATCTCCTGCGTCGATCCGAACCCCACCAGCTTGGATCGGAACAGGAGCCCGAGATAGTGGGCCGTCCTCTTCACCGACTCGATGTTGTGACTGATGATGAAGAAGGTGGCGCCTGTCTCGTCGTGGACATTGTTGATGAGCCCGTCCAGATAGGCGACGCGCACCGGATCGAGGCCCGAGTCCGGCTCGTCGAAGAAGAGGATCTGCGGCTCGAGGACGAGCGCCCGGGCCAGGCCGGCTCGCTTGCGCATCCCGCCGGAGACCTCGCCGGGGAGCTTGTGGAGATGATTGACCAGACCGACGAGCTCTGACTTCTGCAGAACGACGTTTCGGACTTCCCTTTCGGTCTTGTTGGTGTGTTCGATGAGGGGGAAGGCGATGTTGTCGAACAGGTTCATCGAGCCGAAGAGCGCGCCGTCCTGGAAGAGCACTCCGATCTTGCGCCGGATTCGGAGGACCTCCTTCTCGCGGACGCCGACGATCGGCTCACCGTCGATGAACACCTGGCCCGCCTCGGGAGGCAGGAGCCCGATGACGACCTTGAGCAACACGGACTTTCCGGTCCCCGACGGACCGAGGATGGCGGAGGTCTTGCCCCGTGGGACGTCGAAGGTGATGTCCTCGAGGACCACGTGGCTCCCGAAGCGCTTGGACACGCCCCGGATCGAGATGACCGCATCGGTTGCGGGATCGGGCTCCTCCACTACCTGCGGTGCTCTCCCGTCGTCCAGGGTCACCAGCTTCTTTCTCCCCAACTTCGCCATGACAGATGATCCGGTACCCATGCCGACGATCAGAACCTGAAGCCGGGCGGTGGGCCGGTCGGCAGTCCGAGCGTGACGACCGTCGTGGTGGCCGTGAACTGGGCCCAACCGGGCTCCGCGACAATCGGATTGGTGCCGCCCTGGAGGTAGTACCGACCCTCGCTCTGGTCCGCGAACTTCGAATCCCACCCGCCGGCATAGGTGTTGAGGCTGACTGCCAGGAAGAGGGAGCACGGGCTGCCACGCGCGCTCGGGAAGAACGCCGGCACGGCGAAGTCGTTGCTGGCCACCGTGCTGGTGGAACTGGCCAACGGACCGGTGAGGGGTTGTGCCGGCGTCTGGAGGGACCGGTCGTCGGTGTTGGGCGGGGTCGGTGGTCCGGGTGCGGTGGCCGGCGACCCGGCTGCCTGGGTGGAGAGGGCGAGCGCGGTGGGGGCGCCCTGACAGGTGAACGACACCGTGGACGGCGGTGGCGGAAACTCGCCCACCGTGGTCACCGCCGCCGTCGACACGCTGAGCTCGAGGGCCCCGTCGGGTTGCACGCCGGTCACCGACAATGTGGTCGTGCCCACCGGCGTCAGGCTCACCACATAGGGGAAGCACTCGAACGTGGGAGTCGAGTAGTGGCTGCACGCGACCCCTTCGGGGTGATAGCTCCCGAGGGCCGGCGGCGGCGTCAGGCTGGCCGGTGAGGGACCGTAGTTCGCCTGGATCTCGATGCACTGCCCGGCGGGCCAGTTGGCCGACAAGCAGCTCGGCCCTCCCTGGTTGTCGCAGAACACCACGTCCTGCGGGGCGATCTGCGCAGTGAGGCTGGGGAGCTGGAGCAGTCCCGTCACCCACCCGGTGATGTCGTAGATCTTGGACTGCCACGGGTACAGATCGAACGTGGTGTTCTGCACCTTCCAGACCAAGTGGTTTGCGGTCCATTCGTCGTAACCGGCCAGGACCTGACCGTTGGTGATCGCGGCGAGGAAGGGGACACCGTAGGCGCTGCCCGGTGGGAAGGTTGGCGCGGGAACCGGTGGCGGGGCGCAGGTCGGCATGCCGGGCGTGGTCGTCAACGCCGTCAGTTGGTCCACGGTACCGGCGTGCGCGCGGGAGAGGTCGGCCAGGGCCCGGCGGACAGTGGTCGGGTCGAGCCGTCCGACCGGCGAATCGCGGCGGGGCGCTCTCCCCACGGCGCCACCGCCGACAGCTGAGGCGCCGCGGGCGGAGGTGGCCTGTCCACCACCGAAGGGAACTGCGAGGGCGGTCACGACGAAGAGAACACAGAGCAGGACTCCGGCCGCCACGACGACGACCGCGGCAGGAAGGGCCGGAACGGCCCTCCACTTGGGCCCGCCCCGCTCGATCCCACTGGTCAGCCGTGACGTCTCACGCCGCGTTCGCACGTTCCCTCCCCCCTCCGCCAGGCAGCGCGTGTTCTTTTGTTACCTATCGGTTATTTCCCGAACGGCTCCGACCCAAACCTCCTGGCCGCGCCCACCCGAGGGCGGTGGTGCAGGCTTCACGAGAGGATCACCCTCCCGACGGGTTGGCTGCACTGTCTGCTCCCCGCTCCAGCATGCCCGGCACCACCACCGGGCAGGAATTGGCCAGCGGCGGACTGGCCACCGGCTGTGTCGGACCGGGCATCTCACTACCGGGGATGTAGGGACACACCGGGTCGGCCGTGTTGACGTCGAGCTCACCGTGCACCTGGCCATTGCCCGCCACCGATGCCAAATCCTGCGAGACGGCGGGGAGCAAGTCGAACAGGGCCCGGAGGTCCTGCTGGTTCTGATCGGTCACCTGGGAGCCGGCGGCCAGGTTCGACACCAGCGCCGTGATCTGCGCACTGTCGGCGGCCAGCAACGGATTGAGCTGCTGCTCGGCCGCCTGGCTGTTCCGGATCAATGCCTGGACATCTGTATTGGACGTGCGCAGCTGCCCGGTCAGCGAGGCGAGGGACTGCGCGAAGGTGGCCAGGTCCCCATCCGTGGCCTGCAGCGTCTGCAGGTCGGTCTGACCGTCGACAACCAGGTTCACCGTCTCCGGCTGGGCGGCGACCAGGGCGTCGAACAGCCGCTGACCGGTCACGATGATCGACCGGAGATCGGGGCCGGTACCGATGAATGCGCTGGCGAAGAAGTTCTCGTCGGTCTGCAGGTCGTCCGTGTTGATGCTCTTGAGCATGGTGTTCAGATCGATGAGGGTCGTCCCGATCGGTGTGGGCAGAACCACCCTGGTGGGAGGGATGATGGTGCCCGGGGCCAGGTCTGGCCCGGAGGAGCTGGCCGGCTGCAGGTCGAGGTACTGCTCGCCGAGGGCGGACAGCTCCTTCACCCGGACCGGACCGTTGTCAGGGATGCGCAGACCGGCGTCGATCCCGAGCGTGGCGGCCACGTCCCGCGGACCGAGATGGAGGGCGGTCACCGTTCCGACCTGCACCCCCCTGTAGGTCACGTCGGACCCCGAGTAGAGCCCGCCGGCGCTCGGCATGAGGACGGTCACCGAAAACGGTTGCCCGGTCACGTGGTACTGCATGACATCGAAGGCGATGTAATAGACGCCGAGGACCACCACCACGACCAAGGCGATCATCCGCGGGAGGAGGTTGTGCTTCATGCCGACCCGATCACCACGTGCCGGAAGTGAGGAGGCCGGATATCGCCTGTTTCCCGGTCAGCTGGACGGATCCGGATGCCGACGGCGTCTGCGTGTCGGCCGGCTCGGCGGCAGGGAGCGAGGGCTCGAACCCTCCGGCTGGCAGCAACACGTTGACCAGGGCACTGACCTGGAGGTAGTCACTCGGTGCGATCTTGGGGGTCTCCGCCTCGAACGCGGCCAACGCGCTCAGGTCGGGGGCGAGCTGGGACGACACCGCGTCGAGCTGCTGGACGACCGGCAACAGGTCCTGGGCGTCGGCCACCGCGTTCTGTCCGCTCTGTTGGGCGATGGCTGCCCCCGCGGCGCCCAGGTTGGACAGCTGGTCCAGCAGTCCCGAGATCTGCTTGTTCTCGCTGGCCAGCACCCCCACGGCCGGTGCGATCGTGCTGATGCCGGTGGCAATGGTCGGGCCTCCGGCGTTCAATTTGCTGGACAGGTTGGAGATGGACGCCAGGGCGCGATCGATGGCCGGCCTCCCACCCGAGAGGGAGCTCACGCCGTTGTCGATGGTGGTCAGGAATGAGCGGATCGGACCCTGGTTGCCGGTGAAGGTGTCGTTGAGCTGACTGATGATGGTTTGCAGCTGATTGATCCCTCCCCCGTTGAGCACGAGGGAGAGTGCGCCGAACGTGTCCTCGACGCTCGGTGCGGTGCTCGTCGAGCTGGCAGGAATCCGCGCTCCTGCGACAAGGAACCGGCTGGCCTCTTCGCTCGTCCCGGTCGGCAGGACGGTCGGCGCCTGGAGCAGGATGTACTCGTCGCCCAGCGGGTCGTCGAAGCGGACCTGGGCAGTGGTGCCGACCGCGAGCTGGACGGATGTCTTGATGTCCAGGGTCAGGTCGGCCTGGAAGTTCTCGGTGGAGATGGCTCCCACCTCACCGACGACTTGGGCACCGACACGGACCTGAGCGTCGTCGGGCAGGTTGAGGACGTTGGAGAACACCGCGTACACCGGATAGGTGCCGGCGCTGACACCACTGACCTTGGGCAGGGACTGCAGACTGAGGGCGCAGCCACTGAGCATGACGGCGATGCCGACTGTCATCGCCACGGGCACCGACCGTCTCATCCAAGTCACGACTGACCTCCGACCAGCGCACTCAGCGACAGGTTCGGCCCCGAGGAGGCCCCGGGTGGGGTGGGAAGATTGGCCAGCAAGCCGTTGACCCCGCAGCCGAGGTCGATCGTCGGGTCCTTGTCCTGCGACCGGTCGATCGAGAGCAGAAGGAGCCGCAGGAGCGCATTGCCGCACACCGATTGCGAGAAACCCGCCGAGTTGCCCATCGGATCGAGGCGGGCACGGAGAGCCGGGCCGCCGGCCGCGCCCGGGTCGACGGCCTGGGAGATGTTGTCCAGGGCGGTCGGGAGCGTCTCGAGAGCCTGCGCCAGCGACTGCTGCTTGGCGGCCACGGCACCGGCGAAGGCGTCGAGGTTGGTGACGCTGGTGCCGAGGGCAGAGGAGTTGGTGGCGGTGAACTGCGCCAGCGCCGAGAGCGCCCGCTGGAGGTTGGCCAGGGTGGCCCCGATATTGGCGTCATCGCCGGCCAGATCGGTGCTGACCGCCGCCAGGTTTCCCGCGAACGCCTGGTAGGTGCTCGTGTACCGGGAGGCCACCTGGCTGAGATTCCCCAGGTTGTTGAAGAGTGCGGTCAGCTGTGGGCTCTTGGACGAGAGCGCGTCGAGGGCGCCGCCCAAGGAGACCAGGGTCGAGTGCAGTGCGGCGCCGTCTCCGCCGAAGGCGTGCGCCGAGCTGGCCACGAAGTCGGACAGGGCACCGTGTGCGTTGGCGCCGCTGGGACCGAGGGCAACGGCCAGCTGGTCGAGGCTGTCGACGATCTCGTCCACCGAGATGGGCACGGCGGTCCGCGAGGTGGGAATGACGGCACCGTCCTGCATCCGCCGTCCACCGTTGTAGGCCGGATTGAGCTGGACATAGCGATCGTTGACTACCTGGGGCGCCATGAGCAGTGCCTCGGCGCCGGCGGGGATCGGCGTGCCGGCGGGCACCTGCATCACCACGGTCACCGAGCTCGGGCCCGGCGTCACCTCGGTGACCTTGCCGACGGGCATGCCGAGGATGTCCACCGAGTTCCCCGGGTAGAGGCCCGGAGCGGTGGCGAACCGGGCGGAGATGGTCATGGGGGAGGCGCCGCCCGTGACGAGGGCGACGATGCCTCCGATGATCAGGAGGCAGAGCACCGCCCCAGCGGGCACCAGGTACCTCGGGTGAGCGGGAGGACCGGGCGAGCCGGTCGCTCCGGCCGACCCGCCGGGTTGGACGTCCGGGGTCATGGCCGGCATCCCACCTGCGGGTTGCTGCTCGGAAAGGTCCCGGGCGACGAGCACTGGACCGCCAGATTGTCGGGAACCAGCAATGTGGGCACCGCCACGTCGACGAAGGCGCCCGAGCCGGAGGAGTTGGCCGAATACCGGCCGAAGGCGGCGAGAACGGGGATCGCTTGGCCGAAGTCGTTGCTGTCCTTGGCCAGGACAGCCGAGACGGACTGGAGGTCCTGCAGCAGTGTGGTGAGCGCCGGCCGGTTGACGGACAGGATCGACGTGATCTGCTGGCTCAGCGACGATGTGGCGGCGAGGAGCTGGTCGATGGCCGCGCGTCGCTGCTGGAGCACGGACAACACCAGGTTGCTCTGGCCGAACAGGTCGAAGAGCTGGCCGCTCCTTTGCGACAGGACGCCGGACAGCGCCGCCCCCTGGGAGACGATGGTGGCGAGTGCGCTTCCCTCGCCGCCGATCACACGCGAGATGTTGGCCAGACCCTGGAAGGCGCTGGTCGTCTCGCTGACCTGCGTGCCGTTCAAGTCCTGGCTCCCCACGTCGAGGGCGTGTTCGAGCTGGGGGATGTTGTAGTGCTGGATCTGCGAGCCGAGCCCCGACAAGGCGGTGACCAAGTTGTAGGGCACGCTGGTTCTGGTCAGGGGGATCGGCTCGTTGATCGAGCCGGGACCCGAGGGGACGACCTCCATGTACTCGGTACCGACCGGGCTGAGCACCTCGGCCGCGGCAACTGTCGTCGATCCGAGACGGACTCCGGACGCAGTGAAGGTGACCCGGACACTGTCGCCGTCGAGGGCCATGCCGGTGATCGACCCCACCTGAACGCCGTCGACGGTCACGATGTCACCAGGAGCGAGGCCCCCGGCGTCGGCGAAGTCCGCCTGATAGGTGGCGTTGTCGTGGATGAGGGGGAGCCGTTGGAACTGCAGGGCCCCCACCACCAGACAGGTCACGACCACGACCCCGACGAGGCCGGTTGTGGCTCTGTTGCGCTCGCGGAAGCGTTTCACGAGCAACTCGCGGTGTGCCGGGTCTGATCGCCGATCGCTCCGGATGGAAGGGTCACCGGGTTCGGATACTGGTTGGTGGGACTCACGCCGGGGATGAGGGAGATGTCGAGCTGGCCCGACACGTTGATCGTCAGATTGCAGAGGTAGACGTTGATCCAGCTCCCCGAGCTCTGGATTTTGGCGAGCGTGCTGACCAGGCCGGGGAAGCCGGTGAGGACGCCGTCGAGCCCGCTCTGATTGGCGGACAGGGACTGGACCGCCGTTGACAGTGCCTGGATGTCCTGGTTGAGAGCCGGCTGTGACTCGTTGAGCAAACTGCTCGTCGTGCTCTCCGCCGTGGCCAGATTGTCGATCGCCGAGCCGAGCTGCGCACGCGACCCCGCCAGACCCGTCATCAGGGTGTCGAAGTTCCCGATCAGCTGGCCGAGCTGGGTGTCGTGGACCCCCACGGTGTCGAGCAGGCTCGACAGGCTGTTGAGGAGCGTGTCGATGACCTGCTGGCGATCGGCGAGGTTGCTGGTCAGGGCCGCCGTCTGCGCCACGATGTCCGACAGCGTCCCCGATTCGCCCTGGAACACGTCGATGATCGACCCGGCCAGCTGGTTCACCTGGTCGGGCGAGAGGGCGGAGAACAGCGGCTGGAAGCCGTCGAACACCGCGGTCAGGTCGATCGCCGGGGTGGTCTGCGAGACAGGGATGACTCCTCCGGGGGGCAGGGGCTTGCCCCCCGGAGCTCCGGGGAGGATGGCGAGGAAGCGCTGACCGAGGAGATTCTCGAAGTGGATCGCGGCGAGCGTCGTGGTGGTGAGCCGCTGGGAGTTGTCGACGCTGAACGAAACACTGACACGGTCGCCCTGCAGGGTCACCGCGCCGACCTTGCCCACCTCGACCCCGGCGATGCGGACCGTGTCACCGGGCTGCAGCTCGGATGCGTTGGAGAACTCGGCGACATAGCCCGTGGCCGGGTGTGTGTTCACGTCGAGGAGCGTCGAGATCACCACCGAGGTGACGATCACCGAGACGACGGTGAACACGCCGACCTTCACGATCGTCCGGGTGAGTCCTGGGCGGGGGTGGCGCGATCTCATGATCAGGAGACCAGGCCCTCGAGAACGGGCGACAGCAGCAGCGTGGAGACGGCTGGCGAGGAAGGAGTCGTGCCGCTCACCGCGGTGACGATCCGGGAGACGGCCCGGGTCTGGGCGGGTTCGGCCACCACCAGAGCCGGAGCGGGGCCGGCCGTCGAGGCCACGGAGGCGGAGGACGATGTCAGGTTGGCGGTGGCCAGAGGACCGGCCGAGGCGTACGTCGGCGGGTTCACGTATCCCGGCCCCAGACCGGCCGACAGATAGGCGGCGGCCTGCGGTCCACCGAGCACGGCCAGACCGAGGTCGGCGGGATTTGCGACGACCTCCGTCTGGGTCAGCTGGAGGTATGGCCCCGAGGCCTCGGCGGCGGTCCAGGCGGTGGCCCAGGCGTCGAGGCCCGTGAGCAGCTGCGAGATCTCGTTCGGGGTCTGCGAGAGGGCGGTCAGAAACGCACCGGAGTCGGCGGCCAGGACGGCGAACGGCTGTTGGGCGGCGCTGAGGAGCTGGGCCGCCTGGCCGGCGAGGACCTCGCCGCCGCCGATGGACTGGCGGACCCCCGTGGCCTGGTGGTTGACGGTGTTGGCGGTGACGGTCTGGTTGGCCAGGATCTGCAGCAGGTCGGGTGTCGAGGAGGCGAACTGGTTGGCAACCGGCACCAGCGTGTCCAGGTTGGACACGACGGTCGGCCACAGCGGCAGCATCTGCTCGAAGTAGGTGTTGGCCCGGACCAGATTGTGGCCGAGCGACGTCCCGTTGCCCTGCAGTGAGCTGGCAAGAGCGGTCAGCGCGGCATCGAGCTCGCTCGGCCGAAGCTTGATGAGGAGGGTGTCGAGACTGCCGAGGGTGGCCTGCAGCGAACCCGTCTGGCCGACCTGCAGGGCGGAAATGACGGCACCGGGTCGGAGCCGGGCCCCACCGGGGTGGGCGGGCGGTACGAGCTCGACGTAGGGGTCCCCGAAGAACGAGACCGGCGTCTCTGTGGCCTGCACTCGTGCAGGGATCACCTGCAGCATCGGGCGCTGCAGGTGAACGGTCAGGTCCACCAAGCCACCCGGGGCCGATTGCCCCTGGCTTGCGACGGTGCCGACGGTCACATTGCGGTATTCGACCGGCGCCCCCAACGCGACCGCGGTGGACGACGCCGGAAGCTGCACCTCGGCCGTGGCGTAGGTCGAGAAGGCGCCCCCGAAGGCTTCGAGGATGATGGCGACCACGGCGACGATCACTGCGACGAACGCGCCGCCCGCTGCCACGAGGCGCCACACCTGCGGGCGTGGACCGTCGCCGGCGGCAGTGGGAACAGTCGCGTGCCCCGGAGCAGGAGGAGCCTCGAGACTCACCCGGTCACCTTCACCGGGACCGACACCCCCCAAAACAGGAGGGTCATCAGCATGTCGGAGATTGCGATGACCACGGTGCTCGTCCGGACAGCGCGCCCGGTCGCCCGCCCGACACCTTCGGGTCCCCCCGATGCCGTCATCCCGTAGTAGCAGTGGATGATGGTGACGAGGACGGCGAAGACCACCACTTTGAGCACCGAGTACAACACGTCACGTCGGTTGAGGTACAGGTAGAAGTAGTGGAGGTAGGTCCCCGAGCCTTGATGGGCAATGGTCAGCACCGCGAACTGCGTCGCCAGGTACGCACCGGACAGGGCCAGCAGGTACAGGGGGATGACCGCCGCGAGAGCGGCGAGGAGCCTGGTGCTGACCAGGTAGGGCAACGACGGTATCGACATGACCTCCAGAGCGTCGATCTCCTCGTTCACCTTCATGGCCCCGAGTTCGGCGGTGAACTTGCACCCCATCACCGCGGCCAGCCCGTAGCCGGCGAGGAGCGGTGACAGCTCGCGGGTGTTGGCGAACGCCGACAGCAAGCCGGCCAACGGGGCGAGGCCGATGATGTTGAGTCCCTGGAGCCCCTCGATCCCGAGCTGGACACCCACCACGGAGGCCAGGAGGGCCGAGACGAGGATGGTGCTCGCCGCGATGGCCAGGACCCCGCCACCGAAGGTGACCTCCGCGACCAGGCGCCACAGCTCACGGCGATGGTGACGCAGCACGGTCGGAATGGCGCGGACGACCTTGATTACGAAGACCAGCAGCTCCCCGAGCCAGATGAGTTGGTTACGGATGCGGTAGCCGACGTTGACGGTGTGGAAAGCCACCCGTCTCGTGGCGGCGGCGACCCGCGACGCCATCGGCCCTTCGGCAACCGGCAGCCTGTCGGTCACCGGAGTCCCATCAGAGGATCCTCGGCGGGACGACAGCCAGGAACACATCGGTGACCAGCAGATTCAGGATGAACAGCCCGACACCGGTGATCACCACCGACCGGGCGACGGCCTCACCCACCCCCGCCGGTCCCCGCTTGGCGTTCAGGCCCTGGTGGGAGGCGACCACAGCGGCGAACAAGCCGAACAGGCCGGCCTTGAACATCGACTCGATGGCGTCGGCCGGCTGGGCGAAGGTGCTGAAGGAGTTGAGGAACCCGCCCGCGCTGGTGTGGAGGATGTAGACGGCCGCCAGGTAGCCGCTCATGATGCCGGCGAACGCCACGATGCCGTTGAGCAGCAACGCCACCACCACCGTGGCCAGCACCCGGGGAGCGACCAACCGCTCGATCGGGTCGACCGCCATGACCCACATTGCCGATATCTCGTCACGCATCGTGCGCGATCCGAGGTCCGAGCAGATGGCGGAGCCACCGGCGCCGGACAAGATGATGGCGGTGATCACCGGTGCCGCCTCCCGGACGATGCCGATGGCGTCCACGGCGCCGACGACGGCGTTGGCGCCGATCTGGACGGCCAGACCGCCCACTTCCAGCACCAGGACGAGGCCGAACGGGATGGCGATCAGGATGGTCGGCAGGACCGTCACCGAGATCAGGAACCAGCTCTGCTCCGCGAACTCCGCCCACGAGAAGCGGCGGTGGACGACAGCGCCGACGGTCGACCACACGGCATCGACCAGCATCGCGAAGAGGTCACCGAGGACGGCGGACGCCGCCGTCAGCTTGGTGACCACCTTCCAGGCTGCTTCCGTTCCCCACTCCGGGGCCACAAACGAGAGCTCTGCGCCCTCGTCGACCGCCTCCTTGGTGTTACCTCCGTCGACCCCCGGGGTCATGGGTCCCCCTTCTGTGTGATCTCGGCCATACCCCGGAGCACGTCATCCGTAACCTGCCCGACACAGGGTGGCCTCCCCCGTGTTTCTCGGAGGGTGCGCAGGGGTCCCGAGGCTCGCTAATCTCGGGCGCGATGATCGGGTCCGTAGGACGTGCTCGAAGGATCGAGCTCCTTGGGAATATCCCGCTGTTTGCGACCTGCACCAAGAGGCAGCTGGGGCAGGTCGCCGCGCTCACGGTGCCGGCAGAGCTCAAGAAGGGGACCGTGCTGACGCGCCAAGGCGCGGCCGGCGGGCTCGCGTTCGTCATCGTCACGGGGAGGGCGGAGATGGTTCGAGGCGGCAAGCGGCGGGTCCTCCTGGGTCCGGGTGACGTGGTCGGTGAGCTCTCCCTCATCGACGGCGAACCGCGCTCGGCCACGGTGACGGCGATCAGCGACCTGGAGGTGCTGGAGCTGGACCGCGCCGACTTGCTCAAGCTGATGGCAAAGGCCCCCCCGGTGACGCGCAAGCTGCTCGAGTCGCTCGCCCGGCGCGTGCGCGACACGGACATGGTGCCCACCGCCCACTAGACCGATCGGTCGTCCCTCGCCTCCCGGGGTGGCCGGATGTGCCGTCTGATCACGGTCATCCGCGCCAGTAGCTGGCATCCGTGTCGCATCGGCGACAGCGATGACCAATCCTCCGGTTCGGATGGGTCATCGCTGGGTACAGTCACCCGGCAGGGCACCGACCAGGGTGATTGGAGTGGGTCACGATGCGGGTACGACGGCTTCCGGTCGGGATCGGGCGAGCAACCCGGTGGCCGGCCCTTACCGCGATTCTCGCCGGACTGATCTGCTTGGTCGCATCCGGAGCGGCAGCTGCAGCGCCCTTGCCCGTCGGCAACTTCGCTTCAGGAGTCGCCACCGAGCTCACAGATCCCGGCGGCAATCCTCCCGGATCCGACATCTGGAGCTGCCGGCCGGCGGCAAGCCATCCCTTTCCGGTCATCCTCGTCCATGGAACGCTGGCCAACGAGAATTTCAGTTGGCAAGCGCTTTCACCAATGCTGGCCAACGCCGGCTACTGCGTGTACGCCTTCAACTACGGCGCCGATGCTTCCACTGCCGGCCACTTCTATGGCTTGGCCGACATCGTCCAGTCAGCACGGCAGCTCGCCACATTCACCAACAAGGTCCTGACCGCCACGGGCGCCGCGCAGGTGGATCTGGTAGGTCATTCTCAAGGCGGGATGATGCCGCGCTACTACGTCCAGTTCCTCGGCGGGGCTCCACACGTGCACATGCTGGTCGGCCTCGCCCCTTCCAATCAGGGGACCACGATCGACGGCCTGGGCACGCTGGCTTCGTTGTTCGGCGATATCGGGCTACCGGTTCTGAGCTTGGCCGGTTGCGTGTCCTGCACGCAACAACTGGTTGGCTCGGCTTTCCTCCAACATCTCAATGCCGGCGGGGGCATCTCGAAGACTGTTCGCTACGTGGTCGTCGAGAGCAAGTTCGACGAGGTAGTCACGCCGTATCGGAATGCGTTCTTGCCTGCGGCCCCCAATGTCGAGAACACCCTGTTGCAGGACCAGTGCCCCACCGACTTCACCGAACATCTGGGCATCATCTACGACCCCATCGCCCTCCAGGACGTCATGAATGCCCTCGGTCCCGATGACCCAGCCTTCCGGCCCAGTTGCTCTCTGGTACTGCCGGTGGTGGGCTGAGCACGTCGGTGGTCCCGGTCCGCCACGGGCTGACTCCTCAACCGGTCTCGAACCTGCAGACCATCGTGTCCCGTCATGGTGCTCCGAACCAGGCGGCCATGGCGTCACGCAATCCGGTATCCGTGCCGCCCCCCACCCAGGCGACATATCCGTCGGGCCGGATCAACACTGCGCTGGGAGCGGTGACCGCGCCAAGTACCGGAAGCTCCCACACGCCGGCATAGTCAGCATCGACCAACCGGACCCGGTCAGCCCATGGAGTGATGTCAACGCCACCGGGTTCCCCGAGGTCGAGCAGCACCGGCTCGGCGTCGTGCAGCAGGCTGAAGACCCGCAACGGGCCGTCGGCGGTCGCGAGGTCCAGATCGGGCATGCGGCGTCCGAGTAGGGGGTGGCCCTCGCCCAGGTCGTAGTGAATGTCCAGCCCGGAGCTGATCCCGGCGAGCCGTTTGCGAGGCTCGTCCATACTCGCCAGCTCCGACACCACATCGACCAGGACCTTCATGCGCTCGTCCCGACGCTGGAGCGCGGTCTGCGCCATCGTGTGCTGAAGCGCGCGAGCAGCGACCGGGTGGCGTTCGTCCTGATAGGTATCCAGAAGGCCATCCGGGGAGGTGTCCTTGACCACCTGGGCCAGCTTCCATCCGAGATTCACCGCATCCTGCACACCGAGGCTGAGGCCCTGCCCACCCGCCGGGTAGTGCACGTGCGCCGAGTCGCCGGCGAGGAGGACTCGTCCGGCGCGATAGTCCACTGCCTGACGTGTCATGTCGGTGAACCTCGAGATCCAGATGGGACTGTGGATCCCGAAGTCGGTGCCGAACACAGCCGTGAGCGCCTCGCTCAGATCTTGCAGGGTGGGCTCAGAGCTCGGCCCGAGCTGCTGCTCGGTCACGACGACCCGTACCGTCCGCCCATCCTCCAACCTGTGGAGGCCATGGACGCCCGTTTCGTCGTGGCGAACGCCCCGTGGCGGCTCCTCGGTCACCTCGACCTCGGCAATCAGGTTGCTCCTCGTCGGTTCCCACCCCGGGAACCCGATGCCCGCTGCCTTACGGATGACGCTGCGTCCTCCGTCGCACCCGACGAGATACTGCGCCCGTAGCGACCGGCCTTCGGACAGCTCGATGTCGACGCCCGTGTCATCCTGGGCAAAGCCCGTCACCTCACGTCCGTAATAGATACGCACCCGCAGCTCTGCGATCCAGTCGGCCATGATCCGCTCGATCTTGTTCTGCCAGATCCCGAGCGAATACGGATGACGGGTCGGGAAGTCGCTCATGTCCAACACGGTCGTGCCGAACGTCGCGACCTGGGCCACCTGACCTTCCGCGAGGAACCGATCGGCAACCCCACGCTGATCCAGCACCTCGATGGTGCGCGAGTGAAATCCGCCTGCCCGTGAGCCGACCAGCACGTGATCGGGACGCCGCTCGACGATCGCGACGTCGACCTTCGCCAACGCCAACTCAGCTGCCAGCATCATCCCCGTCGGACCGCCCCCGGCGATCACCACCGCATGGTTTGCCATGTGCCACCCCTCCTCATTCCGCGCCTTCCGACCCGGACCGGAGATTGTGCGCACCGACCAGGGCCTTGCTGCAAGCGCTCGGCGCGCGCTACATTGAGCATGGCGGAACGTTGTGCTCTCTTTCCCTCTGTTCGATCCTTTGGTCAGTGCGGACGGACAAGCCCTGCGGTGTGGCTGCGTCGGCGTGCACCGCAGCACCATCGGCCGGCCAAGGCCGGATCTCCCGTGGGTCCAGGTGGAGTGCAGGGGACGCTTCACTGCCGGAAGGGGTGTCACCCCTTCGGCAGAGGCGCTGTACGGTGACCCTGTGAGCAGCCAGCGAGTGCCCAGTGGGGTGGTGCACAAGCTTCCGGGAGACTTGCGCAAGGCACTGATCGCCAACCCCACGGCACTCGATGCCTGGAAGGACATCACGCCTCTGGCCCGCAACGAGTTCATCTGCTGGGTCGAGGATGCCAAGCAGGAGATGACCCGAGAACGCCGCATTCGCAGGACCCAGGAGGAGCTGGAGGAAGGCCAACGCCGGCCATGCTGCTGGCCGGGGTGCACGCACCGCGAACGCACCGGCAGGTAGCAGTCCGCTGGGTGGCCGGTGAGAACCCCCCCATCCGGGCGACGTCACCGCTCGTATCGACGAGGGCTAACCTGAACTACGAGCCCAGAGGGCCCCGGGGGGAAGGTCGCCGAAGTGATCGACGATGCCACACCCGGTGATCACGATGGCAGGCGATGAAGGAGCGACCGTGCACGACGCCCACCGCAGACTGACCAGACGCCGCTGGGCGGCCGTGATGGTCGGGGTCGTGGCCGTGATCGTGGCCGCCGTCGGGATCGTCCTGAGCCTACCGACGGCCCAGGCAGCCGCGGAGCGGATCGACGGTCAACCGGTCACGACTCTCACCTTGACCATGCCCCACGCCTACACCCCCGTCTTCGCCAATGGCAGCACCGACGACTACCACTGCATCCTGCTGAACCCCCACGTGACCAAGAACTCCTACGTCGTGGCATCGCAGTTCCATCCCGGGTCGGGACCCTCGAGCGTCGAGGTGCACCACGCCATCCTGTTCCTCGTTCCACCGGACGAGGTCGCAGCGGCCAAGGCCAACAACCCCGGGGACAAGGGCTGGAGCTGCTTCGGCGAGTCACCGCTCGACGGGAACAGTTTGGCTGGACTGGGCAGCTTCCCGTGGCTCAGCGCATGGGCCCCCGGCGCCGGCGTGGACAACGAGCCCCTGACGACAGGGACCCCGCTGCCGGCCGGGAGCATGGTCGTCATGCAGGTTCACTTCAACGGCCTGGTCGGGGACAAGCCGGTCCAGCCGTGGTTGCAGCTCAAGACGGTCCCGGCCGCAGCCCACCTGCGCCCGGAGAGCCTGGTTCTCGACCCCGCCCCGCCTGACTATGGGTGCCCCACCGGGGTAACGGGCCCGCTCTGCAACCGGCCGGCAGCCATGGCATACCTCGGCCAGCGGTTCGGTGAGGGCTCCGTGATCTTCGACGACACCATCGAGGCTGTCTGCGGGCGAAATCCGGTCGACCCACCGACCAGCGACACCACCCAGTGCACCTGGCCCGTCTACCAAGCCGGGTACGTGGTCCGGCTCGGGGCCCACATGCACCTGACCGGCGCCAGCTTGCGGATCATCCTCAACCCGGGGACCCCGACCCAGAAGACGCTGCTCAACGTGCCCGATTTCAACTTCCACTACCAGCGTGGCTACGACCTCGCCCACTGGGTCAAGGTCGTGCCGGGCGACAACATCGAGGTGAGTTGCACCTTCAACCCACAGCTGCGCGAAGAACTGCCCCAGTTGCGCAAGCTCCCCCCCCGCTACGTGGTGTGGGGGGATGGTTCGTCCGACGAGATGTGCCTCGGCCTGGTCTCCACCGTGCCGCTCGACCCGCATGCCCCGACCAACTGGGCCGGTCAGGGCGGGAAGGGGGGCCTCCGCCATCACGGCATCCGGTCCGGCAAGCCGGAGTCGGCACCGACGACTTGAGCGTCCCTCTGCACGTCACGGTCGACCGCGCCGATGATTGTCATCCCGCGAGAGCCCGGCTGAGCCGGCGCCGGGCCCGAGCCTGGACGGCCGCCGCCCTCGTCGGCCTCGGCACAGGGTTGGCCGCCTGCGGTGGATCGTCCAGCACGACCACAACTTCGACGCCGTCCTCCACCACCACGACGACGGCCACCACCACGACGGCCGGGGTGGCGGCCGTCCCAGGGCCCTCCTCGGGCACCGCTCCCCTCTACGAGGTCAAGACCGGCACCGTGCCCGGACTCGGCACCGTCCTGGTGGCCGGCAACGGATTCACCCTCTACCTGTTCGTACCCGACAAGCAGTCCGGGGTATCGACCTGCTACAGCGCGTGCGCGTCGGCGTGGCCGCCGCTCCTGCTGACCGGCACCGACGCTCCCGCCTACGGGCCAGGGGTGAAGCCCGAGCTCCTCGGCTCCACAAAGCGCACCGACGGTACACTCCAGGTCACCTACAACGGGTGGCCCCTCTACCTGTGGCAGGGGGACTCAGTACCGGGCCAAGCCACCGGCCAGGGAATCAACAACACCGGAGGGCTGTGGTACGTGCTCGATGCTGCCGGCCGGGAGATCACGACGAAGGCCTCGTAGCGCCACGGAGTTGCTTGCGCGCCTCGATTGCTTCACCCAGGCGGGCGCACCGTCTGCTCGGTCATCTCGCCTCTTCGCCTGGCGCCGCCGGGGCACAACCGACGGCTGCCCCGCACGACGCCTCCGTGAAACCGGGGATGCCGCTCCGGCTCGCAGGACAGCAGCGCGTGAACCACGCCGCCCCGCTTTCGCAAGGTGTTTGTCCCCGCACTCCGGGAGCAGGCCGGTGAGGACCCGACGTGGTCCCTATCCACTTACCTCCCCGCGAGAGTCGAGAGGACTCTGTCCGACGTCAGTTGTCCCCGACAACGCCGCAGCAGCCCGCCGTTCGACCCCGCCATACGATCGCGATCTGGCCACCTCGAGAGCCTCGGTGAGCAGACGACGGCCCCGGTCGACATCGCCCGGCAACCCCCGCAGCGTGAGCATCCTGCCCCAGAGAAGTTTGGTCCGGGCAGCAAAAAAGACCGCTCCCATCTGCCGGCACACGTCGGTGGATTGTTCGAAATAGCACTCCGCCCGGTCGAACTCGCCGAGCACTGTGGCCAGTCCTCCCAGGTAGTGACTGACCGGGCCTAGAGCCGACCCGCCCGTCGCCGGCAGCTGACCCGACCATGGCTCGAGTTGCTCGAGCAACCGCGTGGCATGCCTTCTGTCATTGCATTCGATCGTCGCTTCTGCGAAGTCGACCATGCCTGTCAGCCAGAGTTGGTCGAGCGGTAACTCGTAGTCCATCCCGGCGAACTCGTCGAGCAACTCGGATGCACGGGCGAACTCGTCACCGTCAACGTACGCCTTGGCCAGGATCGACAAGAAGAAGCTGCGCGGAATGTCCCGCGTCTCGTCAGCCATCTTCTCGATGAGCGGCACCAGCTCGTACTGCGTCCCGAGCTGGCCCGCCACGATGTTCATTTGACCGCCGAAGATGAGGGCGGCGTCGGGCTGGCCACCCTGAGTGCCGATCTCCAGCGCTTCGACAGCGAACTTCTCGGCCGCCCGGGCGTCGCCCGCGATCTGGGCTCGCAGGGACAGGACGAAGGCATGCCCCCATGAGAAGAGAGGCTGGCCGAGCTCTTCGGCCATATCGCCATGGATGACCAGGCATCGATCCAGCTCGTCGATGTCCCCTCGGCGAGCCGCCGACTCCACACGCCATTGGGCGGCCCAGAAGACAAGTACAGGATCCCCGACCCGCTCGGCCAGCTCGAGGCCTTCTGCGGTCCAAGCTTCGGTCCGCTCGAGCATGGAAGGAACCTGGAGCGGGATGTGCAGGTGATTGAGAACGCGCACCATCACCGCGTCGTCACCCGATCGCCTGGCGATAGCGATGGCCTCCTCGGCAAGCGAGAGGCGCTGCTCGAGCGAGCTGCCGTGGGTGAGCTCGGAGCACAGGGTGGCAAGGACGAGTGCCCTGTCCGGATGATCACGCTCGACCTTGGCAAGAGCCCGCTCGAGTGCATCTATTCTCTCGGTATCGGCGGAGCCGACGGCGCTATAGAAGCCGCGGTCGTTGGCGAGGCACGCGATGACCAGCCGACCGACATCGTCGAGGCGATCGGCATCCCGGGCTGCACCAAGCAGGGTGTCACGGTACGCGGGGTCACCGATCTGTCGCTGCGCGGTGCCGAGACCGATCGCCAGGTCGACCATCACATTGGCGTGGACGCGGTCGCTCCGCTGAGAGAGCTCGAGCGCACTGGCGAAATGCCTGGCGGCGTCGCCGGGGGCCAACGACTCGAGAGCAAGGGTGCCCGCACGGTGCGAATAACGGAGCGCCTTTGCCAGGTTCGCCGGCCGGGGTGCGGCCATCCAGTGGTGGGCGAGCTCGCCCACGCGTTCCTCTCCCCGGAGGTCGGCCAGTTCCTCGAGCGCACACGCGACCCGCTCATGGATGAAGGCGCGACGTGTCGCCCCCAGTCCGTCGTAGAGGGTCCTCTGGACCAGGGCATGGCTGAACGCGAACCGACCGGAAGGGCCGTCGACCCCTGTCACCAAGGACGCACGTTCCGCGGCGTCAAGGACGTCGAGCAGAGGATCGGGTGCCACCTGGGTCGCCCCTGCGAGCAGCTCGAGATCGAAAACCCTGCCGACCACCGCGGCCGTCGAGAGCACTCCCTCGGCGTCCGGTCCGAGCCGGGCCACGCGTCCGGACACCACCTCGCGGACGCTGGTGGGCAGGTCGATCCGGTCGAGGTAGTCGACGTCGTGTCCGGAGTTGCCGCCCCGATCCTCGACGAGGACCCCCGTGTCCAGCAGGTGGCGGAGCACCTCGGTCACGAAGAACGGGTTACCGCTCGTCTCTTGGTGCACGATCTCGGCGAGCCGGCTGACGTCGGCATCGACCGGCCGGCCGATCACTCCGGCCAACAGCGACTCGACCGAGGACGCGTCGAGACCGCCAAGCTCGACCCGGGATACTCCATGGTGACGCCAGAGCATCCCGAGCGTCTCGCGTAGGGCCGGAGTCACGGAGAGCTCACTGCTGCGGAACGTGCCGGCGATCAGTACCCGCATGCGCTGATCATCGGTTGACATCAAGTGGCGGAGGAGGGCCAGGCTTCCGGGGTCCGCCCACTGCAGGTCGTCGAGGACCAGGACCAACGGCTCGTCCTGCGAGATCCCACTCAGCAGATCAGCTGTGGCAGCAAAGAGAAGGTAGCGCTCCGAGTCGGGATCGCTGGCCTTGGATGGCGCAAGGGAGGGGCTCCGTTCCACGAACTTCGGAACGAAGCGGCTCCACTCGGCACCGTGCTCCCCGACCAGCTCATGGAACCGGTCGTCGGGAGCGTGTTCCGCGTAGTGACCGAACGCCCCGGCAAAGAGCCCGTAGGGAGTCGACAGGTCCTCCTCGCTGTACCCGAAGAGCACGCAGGCCCCGTCCTCGAACGCCAGCCGAGCGGCCTCGGCGATGAGGGTCGTCTTGCCCTGGCCGGGCTCACCGGAGACGAAGACCGCGTGGCGACCCTCGCCCGAGACGACCTTCTCGACGGCAGTAGCCAACGTGGCCAGCTCCGACTCGCGGCCGACCAGATCCAGCCTCGTCGCGCAATGGGCGGCCAGTCGGCCGGGCAGCGGCACCCGCGAGCGAGCCGGTGCAAGCGGCTCCCAGTCAACCCCTACTACCTCGACGGGCTCCGGGAGACCTTTCAGCTCGACGGTCCCGAGCAGCCGGAAGACGGCTTGGCTGCGTCGCCCGGCCAATATCCGTGCCAGGTCCGATGAGAGGATCTGGCCGGGTTCGCAGGTCGCACAGAGCCGGGCGGCTTCGATCACCGGATCGCCGAAATAGTCATCCTCCTCGTGAGCCACCTCTCCAGCGCTCAGGCCGATCCGGAGCTTGACGGCGTCGTTTCGGGAGCGGTTGTCCTGCTCGACGGCTTGGTGCATCGACACTGCGCATGCCACGGCCGCCGAAGCCGACGAGAACACGGCCATGAGGCCGTCTCCCAAATTCTTGACCTCCGTTCCGCCGGCCGTGGATATGGCTGTACGCAGGAGATCGAAGTGATCGTGACGAAGTTGATCGGCGGCATCGGGCAGCAGGCGCTGAAACAACGCCGTTGAATCGACCATGTCGGTGAACAGGACCGCCACGCTCTCCGTGGACATCACACTCCCCTCCCTCGGCCGAACAACGGTAACCCCCCGAGCCCTCCTCACGCCGGCAAACGCCTGCCCTCGACGGGTGCAGGCCGGTTGCCTGGCTTGTCCGACTAGGCGCCCATCTTCCAAGCCGCTTTCAGCTCGTCGGTGACCTCGAACCGTGGGCGGTCCCCGTCGCGCCCGTAGCGCTCGAACCCCTGCCAGATGCGTCGACCCAGCGCCGCGGCGAGGGGGCCGGTTCCCGGGAAGCGCACCAGCGCGTACGTGTACAACCAATCGGTCTGGCGCATCACTTCGAACACGACTCGCGTCCAGTCGGACCGAGGAACCCCGAGCATGTCGGCCGTCTCGTCGCCGAGGTAGAACCGGATACCCGTGGCGGGAAGCCCGGGCAGGTGGGTGAAGCCGAACAGCTCCTGCATGCACTCGATCGCGGCCGCGGTCAGCTCTCGGCCCTCGTCGGTCGGCCCGTACTCCTTTCGCTTGCCCCTCTCCCATAGCGCCTCTGAATCCTCCAGGGACAGCGGGAGCAGGTCGTCGAGGATGCCGATCTGGTGCCCGACCAGGTTCCAGACGTGGATGTAGGCCTCCGCCCGATCCGGACTCAAGCGTACACCCGACCGCGCAAGGGATTCGATGCCTTGGACTCCGAAGGAGAACAGCGTGCCGAGCAACTGCAACTGGTTGATGGGGACGCCCAAGGCCTTGTCCCACGGCGGCACCTTGGTGGCGCCGGTGCTCCCGTCATCGATGTCGTCGGGCCGGAGGAGGACATGGCGAACGGCCGCATGCATCAGGCGCACATGGCGGACAGTTCGGTAGCCGCCCTTACCCGGCTCGAGTGCGCCCGGCGTCATTGCGTCGATGATCATCTGGCCGGTCTCCACGTACCGTCGCTTCGGGTCTCTGCTCAGCCGCGCTGTGCGGGCGAGCGCCTGGACGCCCTTTGCGAAGCCATAATCGGCCGGCAGGCTCGCCATGAAGAGGCCCATGCCCAGCTGGGGGCCGAATTCGCCGAAGACCCGCTGCCCCTCCTCAATCAACTCGGCGTCGGCCCAGGCCGGCCACGATGTCACCTCGGTCACGAACTCGGCGACGCCCGGCAGGTCTTCGTCCGCGGCGCGCCAAGCCGAGGTCGACGCCAACCTGCGGTAGAGCGCGTCGTGGTGCAGGCCGGTTGCCTCGAAGAAGGATGAGACCGCGGCATCGGCTGGCTGATCGCCGGTGGCTCGTAGATCCTCCATGAACGAGTCCGTAAAACGATCGAGCCCGACAGAGGGTGGGCGCGGCAGCCTCCGCTGGGTCCGAACGTCGTTGGGGGTGCGAGAGCCCGATTGACGGATGGCCGGTTCGGGGATGTGGTCAGCTTGGATGGCGGCCAGTTCCTCTGGCGAGAACGGGGCCCGAAACAGAGACTGGCGGTGGTGCCGGGAGAGGAACAGGTTGCTGATGAAGTTCATGCGGTTGTCGAGGATCAACCAGTTCTCAGCCCGACTGCCAAGGCCGTCAGTCGCGGCCTGGTCGAACCTCTTGAGCAGTTCGGCGAGATCCTCGACCACCACCTGATCGAGCTCGGGAGGGACGAAGGGCTCTCCCGGCAGCGGCGGGACGTCGTGGTCGAGGCGCAGTACACCGTCGGGAGTCTCGATTGTGCCGAGCATCTCGGTCATCAGGTCGCCCCATGTCTTGGTGGTGGCCCGGGCGAGAGGGCCGAGTGCCTCGTCGATCAGGCGTTCGGCTGGCCCTGGAACCCGCAGATCAGTCGCCATCCGTTCCTTGAGCAGGCCCAGCGACCGGTCGAGTCCCATGACCATGCTGCCGGCGATCGGCTGCTGGAGATGGTTCTGCTCGTGGGCCCCGAGCTGCAGGGAGCCGCCGAGAATCAGCTGGCTCCGTCGGCGGGGATCCTCCTCCGTCATCGCGTCGCACCACAGGGTGAACCCTTCCCGTAGCCGGTTCTGACCCTCGAACTCCAGAGCGCCATCGCAGGCGGCCAGCACGCGCTCTCGGTCCACCGAAGGAGGGGTGTCTCCGGCATTGACGGCGGCGGCGGATGAAAGGAACTGGGCGGCGACGGGAGCAATTTCGGCAAATACCTCGGTGTTACCGTCAGAGAGGGACGTGGCGCACACACCGAAATGCGAAGCGAGAACGTCGCCGACGTGCTCGGGCAGCAGATGAACAACATCCGCGCTGGGATGCGCCAGGTGAACGGCTTGGTTTGCAGCTCGGGCGAGTCCCATCATCCCGTCGGGCAGGACGACCCGCCGGTGGAGCCATCCCGGCAACTCCTCCCCGCGTAGGTTCCGGCCGACGGTCCATGACGCCCACGTCGCGAAGGTGCACCAGTTGGCGGTATCTGCTCCCAAGAGTCCTGTGAGAGCGGCAGCCAGGTCGGAGTAGGTCTGGGTCACCCAGTAGTTGCGCAGAACCCGGTCCTCGATGCCGACGACCGCCTGCACGTGCTCGCTTGAAGTCCCTCGCTGCATCGTCCCGCTCCCACCCCGACTCGTGGTTACTCCGCTGAATCGCTCCGCTAGCCAATCGACTACGCCCTACCCGGGGTCATTGTGCCAGGTAACCGGCGGTCGCGCTCGTGGTCAGGGCAATCGGGAGGCGCTTCGTCTGCGGGCACGGACAGGTCCCGGGCGATGATGGCTGGACACCGAACCTCCAGGCCTGCCGGTGCCAATCCCGTCGGCCGCTCCGTGCTCGACCCGGTAAGACGACCTCTCGGCGGCCGGGCTCGATCCGCCTCCAAATCGGAGCTGGCCGCCGGCGCCTGAAGGGTGCCACCACACGACCCTCAGCGGATCGAGATCCGGCGGGTTGGTGGACGCTGGAGCGATTCAGCTGACGGTCACCTCGTCGGGTAGCCGGGGTTCGAACCGGGCGATGCGGTGATCCGGACGGACACGTCTCGCGCACGGAATGTCAGGAAGGGCGGCACGTCGACCATCCCGTCGGACTTCCTGACGATCGTCTTCAGCGTCTGCCGGTGTGTGCCATCGATCGACGCCACCGGCGAGTCGCTGGTAGTCCGCAGTGTCGTCGCGGGCCCCGCTGGCGGTGGCCGGCTGGGATCGGGTTGTGGTGCAACTCCCCAACCGTGCCTACTGGCAAAGAGCCGTCAGCAAGTGGCTCGCGGCGGATCTGAATCGTTTGATATCCCCAAAGGAGCGGGCGATCAGCATGGCGCCCTCCAAACCGCTCACGATCGCGCGCGCTTCGTCGAGTGGAGCCCCAGGGAAGCCCAGCAGTCCATGGTCGCGACCGCGATTCAATACCTCGGCGAGCCACTGCTCGTTCCTTTCGAAGAAGTCTGCGACTGCACTCTGCATACCGGTCGAAAGGGTCTCGTACTCGGCCGCCAACATGCCGCACAAGCACATCCGCTGGCTTCGCAGTACGCCTACGTAGAGATCGGTATAGGCGGTGAGCTTGTGAAGCGGATCCTCAGAGGAATCGTCGATTTCGACCAATGCCGCAATGAACCGAGACGCATAGCGGGCGATCAGGGCCTCTCCGAGGTCCGACTTGCTTGGGAAGTGATAGTGGATGGCGGCATTGGTGAGGCCCAGCTCCCCGGCAATATCGGCATAACTGAACGCATTGAATCCGCGCACCTGGACCAGGTGCTCCGCCACGTCGAGTACCTGGGCGGCCGTGTCGGTCGTTGCCTCCTGCGCCTGCTTCACTCAGTTCGTCCTCATGGTTCCACGGATCACGTCCGAGGTTACCACTTGACTTCTACCTACTAGTAGGTAGGGTATCAATTGGCAGGGCACAAACACCGGACGAACGGATGGATGCCTCTGTCGAGTGGCCATGATGCTGGACGGTTTGGGATTCACCGGTCGTCACGTTCGACTGTTTCGGTGCCCGCATCTATGCGACCTCGTCAGGCTCACATTGACCGGAGCAGATCTGGTCTGAACAGAAAGGGGCTCTCGCATGGCCCGGAAGATGATTGACTGCCGCAAGGTGCCAAACGATATCGGCTGCACGCTTACGATCGCTGGAACGGAAGAGGAAACTCTGGATGCGGCGGTGGCACACGCAGTTGCAAAGCACGGTCACCAGGACACGCCCGAACTTCGTGAGATGATTCGATCTGGCCTGGAAGATGTCTCACCGGCCATGGCGTAGCAGGTTCGAGCACCGTCGTCGGGTCGAACAAAACGATGGATTCCCTTGCGATTGTGGATGCCTTTGGCGCGGCATGGGGCGCCCACGACCTAGATGCAACGCTTGCGCTCATCAGCAACGACTGTGTCTTCGAGTCCACGGAGCCGGGGCCTGATGGCACCCGCTACGAGGGTCGTGATGCCATTCGGAAGGCCTGGCAGCCAATCTTTGACGATGGTGACGCTGTCTTCCAGGCCGAGGAGACCTTCGCAGCGGATGACCGAGTGGTGCAGCGCTGGCGGTACTCGTGGGCGGACGGCCACGTGCGGGGTGTAGACCTGTTCCGCCTCCGTGGCGGGCTCGTCTCTGAGAAACTCTCCTATGTGAAGGGTTGATCGAGACTCGCGTAACCCCGTATCACCAGGTGCAAAGTGATCGCGATCGCCGGACCCCGCTTCTTTCCCGCGAACCGCGGTATCTGCCAACAGGGGCGAACCGAGCAAGACCGGTCCTTTCGCTGAGGTGCTCGACTTGGCGCGACGCGATTCGGTCCGACCATCAGTTGCCTTCAGAACCCACCGGATCCGGTCAGAGTTCACCCACCGGATCCGGTCAGAGTTCGATAGTCAGGAAGTTGCTGACAAAGACGATGGTGTAGTTCGGCCCAGCCGTGACCGTGCCCAGCTCGATTGCATATCTACCGAGTGCCTCGCCAGGAACCCTGGTGAGGGATCCGGTCGTGGTGTCGGAGCCGATCAAGCCAGTGGCAACGAACGTCAAGGCAGGATCCAGGAGCCCCAACAGTTTGCTCTCGGGGTTTGCGGTGATGGTGAGCGTTGCCGGGTTCACCTTGGTGCTGCCTTCCACATAGACGATGGCGTAGTTGGGGTCGGCCGCCCCCGTAGCACGAGCTGGAGTACGTACCGAGCACCGGCGAGGAACTGGTCGTGCCCGAGACGCACGTCGGGAGGGCGGTGAGATTCGCCGGGGAGTCGCCGTTCACGAACCCGGAGTAGGTAGGGGTGACGATGGGCAGCGTGCCACCGAAGATCTGGGCCCCACTCGACGCGGTGATGGTCAGCGTTGCTGGATTGACTGTGATGGTGCCGTCGACGTAGACGATGGTGTAGTTGGGGTCGGCCGCCCCCGAGCACGAGCTGGCATAGGTACCGAGCACCGGTGAGAAGGTCGCGGTGCCCGAGACGCACGTCGGGAGGGTGGCGAGGTCCGCCGGGTGAGTCACCGTTGACGAACCCGGAGTAGGTGGGGGTGACGATGGGCAGCGCGCCACCGAAGATCTGGATGCCACTCGACGCAGTGATCGTGAGCGTTGCCGGATTGACTGTGATGGTGCCATCGACGTAGACGATGGAGTAGTCTGGGGTCGACCGCTCCCGAGCACGAGCTTGCATACGTGCCGACAGGTGACGAGCTGGTCGTGCCCGAGACGCATGTCGGGAGCGATGTGAGGTCCGCTGGGGAATCGCCGTTGACGAAGCCTGAGTAGGTGGGGGTGACGATGGGCAGCGCGCCACCGAAGATCTGGATGCCACTCGACGCAGTGATCGTGAGCGTTACCAGGTTGACCGTCGTGGTGCCATCGACGTAGACGATGGAGTATCTGGGGTCGACCGCTCCCGAGCACGAGCTTGCATACGTGCCGACAGGTGACGAGCTGGTCGTACCCGAGACGCATGTCGGGAGCGATGTGAGGTCCGCTGGGGAATCGCCGTTGACGAAGCCTGAGTAGGTGGGGGTGACGATGGGCAGCGCGCCACCGAAGATCTGGATGCCACTCGACGCAGTGATCGTGAGCGTTACCAGGTTGACCGTCGTGGTGCCATCGACGTAGACGATGGAGTATCTGGGGTCGACCGCTCCCGAGCACGAGCTTGCATACGTGCCGACAGGTGACGAGCTGGTCGTACCCGAGACGCATGTCGGGAGCGATGTGAGGTCCGCTGGGGAATCGCCGTTGACGAAGCCTGAGTACGTAGGAGTGATGGTGGCTACCTTGCCACCGTAGTTCTGGGTTCCATTCGACGCGGTGATCGTGAGCGTTGGCGGGAGGTGCGGGATTACCGCAGCAGAAGGCATCGATGCGGCCCCCGTTCCCCTGGCGTTCGTAGCGGTCACCCTGAACCTGTATCGAATACCGTCAGTGAGTCCCGTCACCGTGCATCTGGTGATGACGCTCGTGCAGATCTTGGATCCGAAGATCGAGGTCACTGTGTACCTTCTGATCATGCTCCCGTTGTTGGCTGGCGCGATCCAGGCGACCCTTGCCCTGGCGTTACCGGCGGTTGCTCTCACGTCCTTGGGGGCCAAGGGCACACCGGGCTTGACCGTGACATGAGTTGAGGCAGCACCCAATCCAATCCTGTTGCGGGCTTTCACCACAATCGCATAGCTGGTGCCGTTCCTGAGGCCGTGAATGATGCAGATCTTGGTCCCCGTCGTCGTGCAGATCTTGGACCCAGGCCTCGAGGTGACGGTATAGCCGGTGATAGGGCTCCCGCCATCGTTGATTGGAGCGAACCACTTGACGACCGCCGCTCCATTGCCGGGGGTCGCGGCGACGCCCGTCGGTGCCGTGGGCACAGTGACCGATGCATAGGCCGACGGCACGAACAGCAGCATCCCGAGTGCAAACGCACCAACAGCCGATGTAAGGAGAAGAGCCCCCCTCCTCAATCCCACCGAGCCCACCATTACCCCCTCTTCCATCCCCCGAGCTCATCCCCCGAGCCGAACCACCGGCGACTTTGCCCCGATTTCCCTCCCCTAAACCAAGCCATGGCGGGTCGTGAGACGCCTGCCCTGGTGGGACCAACTAGTGCCTCGTGAATTGCTACGCGAACCGTTTGCAACGTCACTCAATGTGGGCGGGTTCGAGCGGTCAGCGCACCGAATCGGTGAGTCATCGACACTTGTCGGGACGATCCGAGGAGGTGGACCACGCGTCCCCGAGCGACCGAAGAAACAGGTCCCGTTGGTGACGCAGCTGCGTGGCCATGGCCTCAGGTGGAAGGAGATCGGTCGGACTTCCTGCTGGTCGCTGGATGCGGTCTCGGTGGTGGAAAAGAACGCCGGGAGTCGAACGCATTCCAGGTACTCCTCCCCGTGGATCCCTCGCCTCGGCGACTGACCATCGCCGACCGCGAGGACGTCGGAATCGGCCTGGCCAAAGGAGGATCCGTGGTTCCGTCGCTCGCCGGACCGGGAAGGCCCCGTCGACTGTCAGCCGGGAGGTAGCCGCTAATGGGCGGAAACGGGACTCTGTTTCTACCAATCGATCCTCAGCGAGGGCTCCTCGATTGGTATCATCGGGCAATGACCGACATCCGGGAAAGTACGGTCCAAGCCCTCGAAGAGGTGGCCGATGCCCTGAAAGATGCTCAGCGCGCCCTGCGGGTTGCCGAACTTGCCGCGCGCAAGGCATTGCGAAGCAAGAGCCGAGGAGTTCCCGACGCCGCCGTGCTGCGGAACACGCGAGTGTCTGATTATCGACCAAATGTAGATCAAGCCCTCGCGAACCTCGAACGAGCGCGCCACAAGGTGCTCGTGGCCAACTTCAGGGTTGCCCTTGGGGACGGAATGGCGATCGGAGAGCTTGCTCGCAACTACGGCTTCTCGCGACAGCGTGCGGCACGGTACGCCAAAGAGGCTCGCGGAGATCACCGAGGTGCGACAGCGACGGAAACACTCCAAACCGAGGAGCCCCGTAGCACCGCCCCATTCCCTATCAGCCCAAGCAACGTCCACCACAATGATCTCTACGCCGACTCGCAGACCGCCAACTCTTCGACAGGGTGAATCACCACCGTGTGCATGGAGTTGACCCGCTCCGCGACACCAGTGGGTGCCGCACTCGTGCCAGTCGTGGCACCCTGGATGCCTCGCTGACCGGTCTCTGTTTGCTCGGCACCATGAACCCTCCCTGGACAATCCATTGGTGGGAGCGGCACTGACGCAAAGAAACCCCCGGCATCGCCGGGGGTTTCTTTGCGTTCCCCCCAATGGGGACGGGGGCCTCAGAGCTTCTGCGGACCCAGGTTCTTGACGAGGTAGGTGCTACTGGTGCCCTTCTTGTAGATGCACACTTTTCCGGAGACGGCGCCACCCTTCAGCCCAGTGGCAGTCCCTCCGGTGACCGAGCCAGTCTCTTGGACTTCGAGGAACTTCGTGTACCCGGTGACTGCCGGGCAGACGTTCGGCGTCACGTTCTTGTAGGTGAAGGATTCGATCGACGTCTTCCCGGTTGCCCAAGTAATCGTTGCCGACTTGTCGGTGGATGCCACCTTGGCGGTGCCTGACGTTCCCGTCTCAGTCTTGCCTGTTCCCGAACAACCAGAGATCTTCTGTGTTGACTGGTTGCCGGACAGAGACGTACAACTCAGAGTGAGCGGAGTCGCTGAAGCAAAGCTCCCTGGAATCGCAGCCGCAGCAAAGGATGCTGAACCGGCTACTGCCGCAGCACAGACCAACATCCGAGCTGGAAGCTTGAGTGTCCGTTGCATTTGAGATTCCCCTTTGTCGGAATGAATGAAGTCGTTCCACTTCAGAATGGGAAGGTTCCCAGTGCACGGTGATGCCAAACCTTTGTTTGAGATCTTTTGTTGCCACCAGTACTGGCAATAGTTCTCACTGCTCCCGAGAGGCGCGGGACCGGCGAATCAGCGAGCAGACAGATCGGGTCGTACGACGTTTGAGGGCGGGTGCCCGAAAGGGCCGATCCCCGCGCTTATCCGCACGCTCGAACGTGCCCGGGCGCGTGACACTTTCGCCAGCACGCTGCGGCCAAAGAGTCGGCCCTCGGCTCGTTCCCGAAGTTCCTGAGCTCGCCAATGCACCGAGCGTCCATACCGGCAATGAGCGTGGACCGCCGTAGTCGTCGGAGCCTGTAGGAGGATGACAGCCAGTATTGTCTCAGGGGCTTGACCGGCTCACCCCACTCGCGGACCGAGGAACGGCGTTTGGGTCTCGTTGACCAGCGTTGCCTAGGATCCTGATCGGCCCCGCCCAACATGGGCCCGGCGACATCGGACCGGGGCATGTTGAGGACGTAGAGAGAACGGGGTAACGGTGCAGCCGGCGACAGGGCGGCCGGCGACCCGGCGAAGAGAGAGACGAGATCGTGACCTCACGATTGGCCACTGATGCGGAAGTCAAGACCTGGCAAGAAGAGGGTTGGGTGCTGCTCGAGGGTCTCGTTGCCGCTGCCGAGATCGACGCCGCATCCGAGGATCTCCGCCTGCTCTTTCCCAGCCCCGAGGAATACCATGCCGATCCCCAGGGCGTGACCGAACAGTGGAAGGGGCGGCCGGCCAAACCCAAGGAGGACTACGTCTGGCCCGACGAGGGTCCGGGATTCCGCGCGGACCAGCAGCGCTGGATGGGAGCCTTCCCATTCGCCGGGATCGGGGGCGCTCAACCGGCTCTACGTCCACGATTCAATCGTCAACTTCGCCGAGCGCGCCCTCGAGACCACCGATATACGCCTGTACCAGGCCCACGCCAGCGCGAAGTTCTCCGGATTGACCAACTACGAGCAGCCGATGCATATCGACCGCAACCACTCCTGGCTTCCCCCAGGCCACGAGTCCCCGTGGTGGAACCTGGAGGGGTTCCTCTACCTCTCGGATGTGACCGAAGGGGCCAACCCCACCCGACTGGTCTCGGTACGGGATTCGGCCCACGTCACCTCGCCCTTCGGGGTGGTCCTTCCCGATTGGGACCCCGAGCTGTACGCCACCGAGCGGCCGGCGCCGGGGGTCCGTGGCTCATACCTCGCCTACCGGTCAGACGTCTATCACCGGGGCGCTCCCTTCGGGTCCCCGGGGACTACCCGGTTCGTGGCGGCAGTGGCCTTCAAGAATGCCGGAGTGGACTGGATCGGATACGACCAGCAGCAGTCGCGCTCGACCGGACCCGAGTGGACGAAGTTCGTGGAAGGCTCGACGCCCCGCCAGCTCGAGCTGTTCGGGTTCCCGCCACCGGGACATCCGGTCTGGAACGAGAAGCTCCTCGACCAGACGGCGCTCCGGTACCCGGAGCTTGACCTCGGCCCGTGGAGGGCGGAGCTCACCCCGTAGCGCAGTACCGGTCTGGAGCCAACGGCCCGGTCGTGGGGCCTTGACCGCTTCAAATGGAAGATGAAGGCCCAGGACATCCTGCGCCATTCCGGTCCCTCGGCTCACGTTCGCCTTGATCGCTGCGTCGGAGCTCGCTAGCTCGCACCGCAACTCGGTTCCCCAGCGTCGCCGACCCGGCCCGGGGTGTCGGGGTTTCGTCTACAAATCCCACGCGATCCTGGCTAACCGACGACCCCGGTCGCCCGAACGATCAGGGACAGTCCGGCTCCACTCGGTACGGGCACTCCCGCCCTGCAGTCAGCATCTCAACCCGGAACCGTTGGGGCGTCACTGGAAGGGATGAGGTAACCGTTGATGAAGGACCATCCCGTCGTGACGCCTGAGAATATATAGATCTCGTAACCGTTCGGAGGATCAGACTCAAAGAACCAAATGTCGCACGGTAGTTGGCCGGAGCTGCAAAGATCTCGACCGTAGCGCCGGATACCGTGTCCAAATTCAGGTCCTGCATGTTGTACGCGTCGCCTGGCGGGAGTGCCTTGGTGAGCGGCGTACACATCAGATGTCCGGTCGAGGACCCAAGATACGACTCGGTGTAGCTGCGATAGCTGGTCGGCAGTGCCTCGGTTGTGAGCAGTTGGTTCGCGCTGGACACATTCGCCTTCTGACCGGACGCGCCCACGATGCCGTTGTAAAGCGTTCCGGCATATGCGGCAGTAGGCACCAACAACAGGGCACGGCAATTCCGACGACGACGTACTCGCCTCGGGACATGTTCTTGAGTGTGGACATTCCTCCTCGTTGGTGTCGCCAACGGAGGAGTTAGGCCATTACCCACCTTCCGCCGAAGGCCACTGGAATGGTAGACCTCTCTGTGTTCCCGTGCCCATGTGTCGTGTCTGTGACGGAGATTTACGACGCAACTACAAATTGCAACTCGTGACAACGATTCCTGTGTTCCCACATTGAACCTCAACCCGAGTGGGGAGGGCGGTACGCGGATGACCGCCCCTGACCCGGCAGCGAGGTCACGCCGCCAGGACCTGTCGCAGGCTCATGCTTCCTGTGTCGCCTAGCAGACAGACGGATGCCCACCGGCGGCGCACACTGGTCTTGCGGGCTCTCAGATGATGCTCTGAGTCCCCCAACCGGAGCTGCTGCCCCCCCATGGCAGTTCCCAGACAGGCCCCGGTCGGCCCCCTGACCGGGGTCTTGTCGCGTCCCGAGGCAGAGATCGGGAGACCGTCTTCGGGGGCTCGCATAGGTGTGGCTCTACGTAATGGGATCGGTGACCGTGACTGTTGCCCGCACGAGATTCGCGATTCCACACATCATTGTCGTACTCCGCTTGGCCACCGACATGTCCACGGCAAGCGCCCGCCTGCCGGATATCGCTACGCTCCTGATAGGGGATGGTACGGACAGGCTCAGAACGCGACAATGTCACTGGTCCCAACGGGAAACAACTGCTAGAACTGGACTTCGGCGGCCGGGCGGTGCCGAGCCGCTGGACCTTCCGAGGGGAGAGGCTCGCGCGAAAAGATTGGCGGAACCGTCACGGTGTTCTTATCGGGCGTAGTTTTTTGAAAACCCGAGTTGCGCTGGCCATCGCGTCAGGGGTGGCAGTTGCACTGGCTGTCGGACCCGGCGTTGCGAGTGGTGTGCCCAACAATCCACCCAACAACCCGACCGCGCCGGCCATCTCCTACGAGGTCGACTGCACGACCGGATTCCAGGCCGGTCTCGACCAGCCGTTCGTCACGACCCTCCAGGGCAACACGAGTAT
Source organism: uncultured Acidimicrobiaceae bacterium (assembly GCA_963753905.1). GTDB lineage: Bacteria > Actinomycetota > Acidimicrobiia > Acidimicrobiales > RAAP-2 > Bog-756. The sequence continues at coordinate 2,699,395 of CAVWDZ010000001.1, forward strand.
CGACTCAGCCGCGCCGACCGGTCAGACCTTCGGTTTCTCGGGCACCGCCACGACCGTGCTTACAGGTGCCTTCATCGCCAACATCTATGAGAACGGTCTGGGCAGCGGGACGTCCCAGCTGCGGTGGACCGAGACGATCGGGTCGACGGATGGGCATGCCACCGGAAGCTACGTCTTCAATTCGAAGACCCTCAGCGAGCCGGACGGCGGGGGCACCACCCCGAGGACCGTGACCTGGGCCAAGGCCTCGACCACGCTGGCCACTACCGGCGGGGGCTTCGCGGGCATAGCGGTCGGTGACGGCCTCGCCTCGGGCCAAGCCGGGATCAACCAGGCCGCAACCGTGACGGCCGTGGCCGCGAACGACGACTCGATCACCATCAGTCTGCCGACCACGGCGGCGGCAACCACGGGCGACGCCGCGACCGTCAGCTGGGGCGCGACCACTGTGTTCAGTCAAGCCGTCAACACCGGGAGCATCTTCACCACCAACGGGCCGAGCGGAGGCAGGGCCGGGATCGGCCTGGTGAGCGCGACCCAGTTCACCGCCGAGGAGCTCGTCACGTTCGGGGGAGCGACCGGGGACGGGCCGAGTAACTGCCTGCTCACCGGGTGGACCGGGTCGACCCCGCCGAAAGCAGGCCCGCCCCAGACCGGCGGCACCAGCCCGACCGGGGCGACCCACCCGGCTCTGCCGGCCGGCAGCACCACTCCACTGATCACGGCCTCCCCGGTCAAGGTGCGGCCAGCGGCCTACCTCAACCTCACTGCGCCGACGCTGCCGGGTGCACCCACCGGGGTGAGCGCAAGCGCTGGTCCGATCAATAGCACCTACGCGACGGTCTCCTGGACCGCACCGCCGGACGGCGGCTCGCCGATCACGAGTTACGTGATCACCACCCTTCAGGGGGGGGTGAATGTCGGCACAACCTGGGTGGGTCCGGTCACGAGCGGCAGCGTCGTAGGCCTCGCAACCGGAGTTCCGTACGTATTCGAGGTGAGTGCCGTTAATGCAGTGGGAACCGGACCGGAATCGTCTCCCTCGAGCGCTCTGACGCTTGATGCACCCCCGTCGATCACCTCAGCGGCTTCGACGACCTTCGTCAAGGGTCAGTTCAGCACGTTCAGCGTGACCGCCACCGGCTATCCAACCCTGATGCATTTCACGAAGGGCGGCGTTCTCCCGAGTGGGGTCACACTCACCGGCGCAGGAGTGCTGTCGGGTACACCCACCGCCACCGGCAGCTTCACTTTCGCCATCGAGGCGAGCAACGGGGTGTTCCCGATTGCCTCTCAGGCATTCACCCTCAAGGTGGTCGCGATCAAGATCACGACGCTCACGTTGGGTACGGCAAAACGTGGGGTCCCCTATTCGCGTCAGCTCACTGAGGTTGGGGGGGTCGCTCCCTTCACCTGGACCAACACCACGCCGAAGCTGCCAGCAGGTCCCTGAGCTCCTCGGGCAAGATCACCGGCAAGGTCTTGTCAACGGTGACACCGGGCAACTATTCCGTGGGGGTATCGCTCCATGACAGTGCATCTCCCACCCGTAACGCGACAAAAGCGATTCTGGAGCTCATCGTGGCGGGAGCCGGAACGTCTGCATTCACGATGACCTGCCCTGGTGTGCCCACCGTCGGAACGCTCTTACTGGTCGGTACCGTGGTGAACGGGGCAATTTCTGAAAATTCGATCATGCCAGGAGGGTCAGTGAGCGTTACGGGGCTCTCCCTCAGTGTGACCTTTCCTCAGAGCATTCTCCGCTGACAGCGGGCGACACCCTCGGCGGTAGCATCGAAATGAGCCTCACTTCGATCGGCGCGACACCGTCGAGCATGCCCGCAACGTTCACACTGCCGAGCACCGCCATCGCAAATCCACCCCCGTCGTCACAGACCCTCATCGCTCCCGGAACGACCGGGACACTCACGGTTAGCACGTCAGCCACAGCAGTGATGCTGGCGACCGGAACCACCGCAAGCCTGACACTCTCGGTTAACGGTTCCGCGGTGGGCCCCTTCGCTTGTACTCAGCCGGCCGAAACCTTGACTTCCGCTCCAATCATTTGAGGAACCAATCCACACGCCAGAATGCCGTTGTGGGCGAGGCAATTTTCAAGCGAGCACGGTGTGGGCCGAAGTACCGCATCCGCACATTCCCGGAGGCCTGATTTCGCTAGTGACGGAAAACGCGCGAAGCGGTTTGGTGGGTCCTCTGAAAGGCCAAAAACTGCCTCTGACCAGGGTGGAGGTGCTGGGACGTTACTCAAACCATGCTGACCAGGGACAACGCCTGAGACACCTACTAGACCTCGCATCTGAGGGCCCTCGAATGCCCAAGACTCGAACCGTTCGGCGTGTCTTTCGCCGGCTTTCTGAGGACCAAGCGGCGCACCTTGTTGGGGACTACTCGTCAGGTGCAAGTCAGCGGGAACTGGCGTGTGAATTCAAGGTCCATCCCCAGACCGTGGCTGCCACGCTTAATCGGGCCGGCATTGCTCGTCGGGACCGTGGACTCAGCGGGGACCGACTCTTGCGCAGGCGCAGACGATGTGCCGATCCGGCATGTCACTCCGCGCGATTGGTGCTGAGTTCGATATCAACGCTGAAACGGTTCGTCGGTATCTCAAGCTGGCAGGTGAGACGATCCGAGATCGTCCGGGGTGGCGGTACTGAACAGTGCCGAGCAGCGAGAACGTGCCAAGCGTGTTCACCTCCACAAAGTCACGGTCCATCTGCTGTCTGCGTGTGACCTTTTGTGCGCCATCGATTCCAGGGCCACGTGCCGTCGATCTCGACCTCAAGCGAGAAGCTCAACAGGACGCGAATCACGACGATGATTCCCAGAACCGCCACGCTCTCCAAGGACTGGTCGACGACGATCGTGCGGATAATGTCGGCGATGATCAGCACCTCGAGGCCCAGCAAGATGACTCGACCGAGGTTCCTTCGCAGGTCAGCGAATGCACTCTGGCCGCGGCGCCCCGCGGCGTCACGCACGAAAAGAGCAAACGCCCAGAGCCCTCCAAGGAGAAGAATCGTCGCCCCCACGGCCTCGACAACGTCGACGACGTGGGCAAAGAACTCGCGGTACGTCATGACGAAACGCTAGTACGCCCGCACTGAGCCACGAGGCTCCTATTTCGCGTACGCGATATGGACCCGATCGATCTTGCCGTTGAATCTGAACGGCGCTTTGTCGTAGTAGTCGAGCGACACTGGTGACCCGAGTGCGACGCCGATGTCTAGACATTCGTTGGCAGTAAAGGCTATCGGACAGGTCACCGGAACGGTGCCTTCGGCAACTAGGTTGCCGTTCACCTTCAGCGTCACGTCGAGTGGACCGCGCGGCGTGGGCTGGTCGTGATTGGTCTCGATTTCGATCTGCACTTTGCCGGTTGGCAGCTTTTCCTGCGAGCGGATCTTCGTCCGCTGTATTTCGAAGAGGTTGTACTCGTAACAGAGAATGCCGTCCTCGATGAAGCAGGTGACGCCGCCCGAGAACCCGCCCAACTTGTAGAGCACACCGTTGGCATCGGCGGGGATCACCGCGTCGATGCGGACGACGTTTGGCTTGGTGCCGAGCGCGGGGGCGGAGAACTCCGGCACGCGGACGGTGTCGCCAAAGCAAGTCCATTCCGAATACGGGGGCGCCGGGCGCAGATCTGGGCGAAACAGCGGGATGTAGAGCGCTCCGCCGATCGGGAGTGCACCATTCTTCGCAGCTTCGATGAGGAAGAGCTCCTTCAAGCGGTCGAGTTTTTCCGGCATCTCTCCCGCGAGGTCGTTGGCCTGGCTCCAGTCTTCTTCGAGGTTGTACAGCTCCCATGTGTCCTTGTCGGGGGTCCATTCAAAAATGCCGGGCGGCACTCCCCGGACCCATGGGACTCGTGGTCCAAACGCCGAGGCCATCCAGCCCTTGTGGTAAATACCCCGACAGCCCAGGATCTCGAAGTACTGGGTCTCCAATCGGCCCTCAGCTGCGGGGTCGTCGAAGCTGTAGGCGAAGCTCACCCCGTCGATCGAGTCTTGGGGGATGCCATTGACCACGCGTGGTGGTGTGATCCCCAGGATCTCGTAGATCGTCGGGACGACATCATTGCAGTGATGGAACTGCGCGCGAGGGGTGGCATCGGGCTTGATTTTTGCCGGCCACCGGATCGCCATCGGGTTGCGGGTGCCGCCGAAGTATCCGGCGAGGATCATCGTGCCCTTGTAGGGCGTGCTGCCTGCCCAGGCCCATCCGGAGTGGTAGATGGGGTCGCTCTTGGGTCCGCCGAGGATGTCAAGGCCGCCGAGCTCTTCTAGCGCTTCGAGCTGCTCCTCAATGGTGGTAACGATGCCGTTGTGGGCTACCAGCTCGCTGATCGTACCTTCTTGGCCCTGCGCCGAGGTGCCGTTGTCGCCCCAGATGTAGAAGATCAGCGTGTTGTCGCCATACCCCATCGCTTCGATCTCGTCGACGATGCGCCCGGCGTGATAGTCGGCGTGCTCCCCGTAGGCTGCGCACACTTCCATCAGCCGGCTCTGAAACGGCCGCTCGCTCTCGGGAACGCTGTCCCATGACGCCATCTGCTCGTGCCGCGGGGTGAGTTGGGTCTCGGGAGGGATCCAGCCCTTCTCCTTGGCCCGCTCGAACACCCGCTCGCGGTAGGCATCCCAGCCGTCGTCGAACTTCCCACGGTACTTGTCGATGTACTCCTTGGGCGCGTGGTGGGGGCCGTGGATCGCGCCGCTTGCCCAGTACATGAAGAAGGGCCGGTCGGGAGCCATAGCCTTGTGCTTGTGCAGCCAGGTGATGGCGTCGTCGGCCAGGTCCTCGTTCAGGTGATAGCCCTCCTCCGGGGTCTTGGGCGGCGACACGAAGGTGGTGTTGCGAACCAGGTTTGGCTCGAACTGCGACGACTCGCCGGCAAGGAATCCGTAGAAGGACTCGAAGCCGAGATTGGTGGGCCAGTTCTCGAACGGACCGGTCGGGCCCGCTTCAATGGCCGGAGTGTTGTGCCACTTGCCCCACGCCGCTGTTGCGTAGCCGTAGTCCTTCAGCACTTCTGCTACGAGTGCACTGCTCTTGGGAATCCGCCCGCTGAAAGCATCCCAGTCGTTCGCGAACTCGGTGATGATCCCAGTGCAGACCCGGTGATGATTGCGCCCGGTCAGGATGGATGCTCGAGTCGGCGAGCAGAGGGCGGTGGTGTGGAACCGGTTGTAACCGATCCCCTCACCGAGGATACGATCCAGGGTCGGGGTGTTGATCTCTCCGCCGAACGTGGTCGGCTGCCCGGGACCTGCGTCATCCATCAGCACGATGAGAATATTGGGGGCATTCTCGCCGAGTCGGCGCGGCGTGACCCGCGGCTCGTAGACCGACTCCTGCATGGTCAGGCTGACCTTGCCAGCCATCGGTGTCGGGGGGAACGGAAGGGATTCCTGCTTTTCTAGGCGATTAGCCGACACGTCACTCCTCTGTCACATTGAGAAACAAAAAGAAGCCCAGGATCCAATTCGGGACGGCGCAATCAACACGTCGACGCACCTTCACCCGTACACCCGTCGAGATCGGATTCGACGCGCTCGGGATGCCAGCAACGCGATGGCATCGCCGTACAAACGAACCATCTTCCTCAGACTCGCGCGTCAAGCCCAAGGGTCGCAAGTACGAACGGGCGTTCGCTCAGCTCGACTCGGCGGGACCCCTAACCTCGATCATTCGTCCGACCCCCAGGTGACGGCAGAGTCGTCAACGAGTTGACGGTCGTGGTCGATTTCGTCGACCTCACCGGGTCGTGGACGTGAAGTGCCGCGGTTTTGTCAGTTGGTTTCGGATGTCACGCCCCGCAGGTCTGCTTTCGGGTCGGGCGTAGTGACCCGGGTCGTCAGGGGATGGCCGCCCGGAGTTTCACGAAGGCGTTGGCGAGGTCGTCCGCCCACGGCCAGGTCTGGTCCAGGCGGAGGGTGAGTCCCCTGGACTTGTGCACGAGGAGAGCGGCCACGTGGAGGACCCGGTAGCGCAGGGCCTTCGGCTCGGCCTTGGCCAGCGCACCGTCGAAGCAGACCATCTGGCTCCAGGCCAGCAGTGCTCCGGCGATGAGGGAGGTTGCCACCCAGGCCTCGTTGCGGACGAAGGAGTCGAAGGGCAGATTGGTAAGTCCACAGTCCTTCCAGTTCCGGATCCGGTCCTCCACCCGGGCGTGTCCCCGGTGACGCAGTTCGAGGGAGGCGATGTCGCCTCCTTTGGTGTTGGTGATGAAGCAGGTGTGACGGAACCCCTCTGCCGAGTCGAAGAGGGTGAGCTGGGCCCCGGGGTGAGGACGCTCCCGGCGCATGAGCAACCGGGAGTCCTCCGGCCAGCTGGCCAGTGGCATCAGCTCGGTGAGTTCGGTTACCCAGGCACCGTCTCGGACCGAGCCGTCGGCCTCTCGGGCCTGGATCCAGTCCTCTTCCTGGACGAGGACCAGGGCATCGCGTACTCCCTGGTCAATAGCGAATCCGATGGAGAAGTCGCAGTTGGCCGCCACGAGGGCGTCCACGAACCGGTGGGTGGCCCCGGCCGAGTCGGCCCGCACCAGGATCGGGTGGGCAACGAGGGCAGGATCGTCGTCAGTGAAGTGGCCACACTGATACTCCTCGGGCAGTCCCGACAGCGCAGCGTCGAGGAGTTCGATGTGGTCGTCGGCGTCGTTGGCCCCGGCGTTCCCCGTGCGCAGCTTGGCGGCCAGTGGCTCATTCGTCGTGTCGCACCACACCCCGAGGGGGAAGAACCCGAAGCCCTTCTTGTAGGTGGGGGTGGCGTCTTGTTTCTCCGAGTACGAGTTGACCAGGGTGGCGTCGTAGTCCAGCACCAACGACGTTCCGGGAGGAGCGGCTGCCCACACCACAGCCCGGGCGGCGGCGATCGCCTCGGGGATGGCCCGGAGTTCAAAGGCCGTCGTCGCCTCGACGGCCCGCCAGGCGGTGGCGATGGAAGCCACCGGACCGAACAGTTCGGATTGTTCGCGAAGAGATGCCATGTCGGCCAGGCAGTCGGCACCATCGGCGATGGCCACGGCCAGGTGGGTGAGGACGACGCCCGGATCGTGGGTGTGCCAGTTGATCCCGCACGCCGACATCGCCACCGACATCGCGTCGGTCAGGCCGCTGCGATCGGCCAGTTCGGACAACAACGCGGTGCCCGCGTGGGACACCAGATTCTTTCCGTCGGTGGTCACCCTCATCGACCGGGTGGCGCGACTATTGTGCACCTTCAAGGAGCCCTCCTCCTGGTTTGGATTACTGCCTTAGCAACAGCAATTCTTCCAGGTAAGGAGGGCTTTTACGCGGACGCGGGCACCGCCGAATCAGGAGCGAGACGAATTTTCGAGGCTAATGACCCACCCGTCTCGAATACATCATCTGGTCGGAGCAGGGGCACGCAGCATTCGCCGATCAATGCTCAATCCAATCGCTCATGATCACGCGAAGCACGGCCATGACCCGCCGGTTCTAACAAGAAGAACCAGGAGCACCTTGGCGGACGGTACTCAAACCCAGTGGAGGTAATGACCATAAGTTCGAACCGCTCCGGGACCATCCGCTCCCTGCTTGACCTCGTCTAACGCTATTCGGGTCGCTCGGTTCAAGTCCGCTTTGATCGATGAGTCCAGCTCGCCACCTCGCACCGCAACCCGGCGTACCGGCGTCGCCGACCCGGCCGGGTTTTCGGGCTTTCGTCTACAAATCCCTGGCTAACCGACGACCCCGGTCACCCCGGCGAGCATCTGCTCCAGCGCGGACTGGTCGGGCCCGACGAACGCGGGAGCGTCGGGGACTGCCGCGAGTGCATCCAAGAAGTGCTCCAACGACGAGCCACGCGCAGCCGGCAGATGGCTGCTCAGGATCATGCTGGGTTCCAGTCCGCGGATGCGATCCAGTTCTGAGGCGAACACCGCCCGGTCCACCTTGTGCAACCACGATGAGTCCACTGTCGCCCAGAACACCTGGCCCTCATGCAGCGCCTCTTGGGACAAGTCCTCTGCGCATTCCGGCACCTCGTCCAATAGGGCACCGAAGCAGTCCGAGCTGAAGAGGATGCCCGAGCGCTCGTCCTGCAGGCCCGTTGTGATCGGGTTGTCGAATGCTGGAGGCCGCACCGCGGTCAGGGTTCGATCGCCCACATCGACGGTCTGTCCCGGGTTGACAAGGTACACGCGGTCCATGGGCAGAGGTGCGGCCAGGCTCATGATCCCCACCCCGAGGAAGCTGGTGATCACCCGCAACCGTTCGTTCTCGTCGAGCAGGCGGTGTAGCGAGCCGATGTGGTCGTAGTCGGTGTGAGTCAGCCAGATCCAGCGAAGGTCAGCCGGATCGATCACCGTCCGCAGTGCGGCCATGAAGTCCTCGCTTTCCCTCACAGCGCCGGCGTCGACGAGCACCGGCTCGGCGGCATGGATCACGAACGCGTTGATGGCGAGGTTGCCGAAGCCGGTGATGGTGGCGGTCGACGTCACGACGTCGACATCGGGTGCGGCCTTATATGTGTGCATCATGGGAACTCCTCAGATCTTGAAGGGGAATGGGTTAGTTGGCCGACGGTGCCGTCTCGGCGGCGTCCTTCAGCCGCTCGAGCGTGTACCGCATGCCCTCGCGCAACTCTCGGGCACGGTTGGTCGGGACGTCGACGATACGTGCCCAGGTAGGGATCCACCGGACCGTGTAGGACTCGGTGACCCGGGTGGCTCCCTCCACGGGCTCCAGGCGGTATCGCCACTCGGTCGACTCCCGGCCACCCTCCTCGGTGACGAAGGCGAACTCACGGCCGGGGTCGGCGGCGAGCACGCGGCCGCGGCGCGACCACTTCATGAGGCCGCCGGGGCCGCCCTTGTTGTGGCCGATAAACGTGGCGCCCTCGGTCGATCCGGTCGACCCGTCGAGCCACTCCACCTGCTGGCACTCGGGACTCCAGTCCCCCATGCGAGGCAGGTCAGCCACCAGTTCGTAGATCCGCTCCGCCGGCGCCTCGACCACCACGGAGTGGGAGTCGTGTCGCAACCACCATCGACTGCTCGGGTTCGTGTTCGGGTTCTCGGTCATGTCCTGCACGGTCTCCTGTCCGCTCATTCTTGTGCCTCCTCAGGTCTCACACGTAAAGCTAATACCATTAGCTATAGCTGTCAAGACATGGCTGGGCTATACTTGTTAGCAATGACACGCGACGAGGACCCAACGCAGACGGAAGCGGTCGCAGCGCGGCCAGACCGCCGAGCCCGTCGCCGGCAGGAGACCATCGGCGAGATCCTCGACATCGCCCGCCACGTCATGACCGAGCAGGGGGTGAACGGCCTCAGCCTGGCGGAAGTGGCGCGGCGCCTGGGCGTCCAGCCACCCTCGCTCTACAAGTACTTCCCGTCGCTTATGGCGATCTATGACGCCTTGTTCCTCGAGGGGCAGCGCCAGAATCTCGAGGCGATGCGCAGCGGCATGCAGGGGGAGTCCGGGCTTGACGCGCTCATCGCAGGTCTCGAAGCGAGCGGGCGGTGGTGTCTGAAAAACCGCGCTGTTGCCGAGTTGCTCTTCTGGCGACCCGTCCCGAGTTTCCATCCTTCGCCGGAGGCGTTCGCCGTCAGCATGGAGATGGTGGAGCTCCAGCGCGGCGCCCTCGCCGATGCCGTTGCCAAGGGCCAGCTCGGCCCGGCAGCCAACGAAGAGGGTGCCATCTACCTCGTGTCGACCATCATCGTCGGCGTGCTCAGCCAAGCCTTCGCCAACGAGCCTGACCTTCCCTGGGGCGAGGGACGTTTCACCCCGATCTTCGCCACCCTGATACGCCTGCTGCCCGCCGCATTTCCGCTCGACGAATAGGAGAGCGGTCAGGTCTGCTTCGAGAAGCACGAGCGATCAGAACGCCGACTTCGGCCCCGAGCAGGCGCGACGTGCGAAATCGCCCAACAGAGTGGCCAGCGGAGGTGAGCAGACTCGAACCGCCGACTTCTACATTGCGAAAGTCTGGTTCTCGCCGTTATGACCAGGTCCCTTCCGAGGACTTTCCTGGTAGTAGCGTTTCGATCCCCTCAGGTTCCCTCACGATTCCGCCCCTCCCCTTCGATAAGGTCACGCAAGGTCACGCTGGACAGAGCTCGTGGGGGCCTGTCCACAGATCGGTACGCACGTCCGAGCGGCAGGCTCTCGCAGTGCCTGCGCGGGGAACGGCGACGTCAGGCTTCGTTGTCCCGACGAGAGGCTCGACCGCTCCTGGGCCGGGAGTGGCGCGGACGTCTCTGGCTTCTGGGCGCTCGCCACACACAGAGCACACCAAGACCGCGTTGGAGATGTGGCCGCAGGTCTTGTGGGTCACCGCATGGCGGTGAGGACAGGCCACAGGTCACGGCCCTTGTCAGAAAGCCGATAGTCGTAGCGGGGCGGGTGATCGCTGTAGCGCACCTTCTCAAGTACGCCGGTCTCAACAAGGTGATTGAGCCGCTGGCTCAAGATATTGCGGGAGATTCCCAGGCGCACTTCGAAGTCGTCGAAGCGGGTCACGCCCAAGAACACGTCACGCAGGATCAGCATCGACCACCACTCGCCCACGACCTCGAGGCATTGGGCCACCGAGCAGTGCATGTCGGCGAAGCTCTTCCGTTCCACGGGAATCCAGACTAGTGGGTTGCATAATGGAACGCAATCCTTTAGAGTGAGTCCCATGAGGGAACTCACTCCACTATTGGAGCGTCCCGGGCTACCCCCCCCACGGCCAAGGCAGTTCCCCGCCAGGTGGGCCCGCCGAGCACCTGCCACAGCCACCGCCACAACCTGACCCGCTCATCCAAGACAGAAGGAGACATCATGAACATCGCCCGATCGACCGCCCTCGTCACTGGAGCCAACCGAGGGCTCGGCCGCCACCTCGCTCACGGGCTTCTCGCCCGGGGCGCCACCGTGTACGCCGGGGCACGCAACCCTGACGCTGTCGATCTGCCAGGTGCCAAGGTGGTCGCTCTCGACATCACCGACCCAGCGTCGGTAGCCAGCGCCGCCGAGATCGCCGGTGACGTCACCCTCTTGGTCAACAACGCCGGCTCATCCACCGGCACCGAACTTCTCAATGGAGACGAAGCGCAGATCCGCTTCGAGATGGACACCCACTTCTTCGGGACACTGTCGGTGATCCGAGCCTTCGCGCCGAAGATCTCGACGAACGGGGGAGGGTCGATTCTCAACATCCATTCTGTCCTCTCGTGGGTCAGTTTCCCCCGGAGCGGCGCTTACTGTGCCGCGAAGTCAGCAGAATGGTCGATGACCAACTCCCTGCGCGTGCAGCTGGCAGAGCAGAACATCAGGGTGGCTGGGCTACATGTCGGTTACATGGATACGGACATGACCGCTTCGATAACCGCCCCCAAGTCAAACCCCGCGGATATCGCCAAGATCGCCATCGACGGCGTCGAGCAGGATCTCTTCGAAATAGTTGCAGACGATGTCAGCCGTGAGATCCAGGCCGCACTTGCTGGCGGCGTTTCCGCCCTCTATCCGCAGCTCCAAACAACCTCGCGCTAGCCAATCGGCTAAGTACCTCGATCTTCGGGTTTGAGGCGATGCCGCCGGGCCACCAACTGCTCAACTCGTACGTAAACGCGATCCCTTTTCCGACAATCGAAGGCTTCAGCTTTCCCGTCTTGGAGCCAAAAGGTTGGTGGGACCCGACCGGTGGCTCGGCCATCAGTGGCCGGTGCGACCTGGTGGTCCCCGCTTGGCGACCTACCACATCTTCGATCTGACATAGCGCTCATCCGCGTTCCTCACCGATAGGGTCACGTGAGGTCACGTCGATCAAGGATGCTTTCTTGGGGATCCCAGTTCAGCCTTCTGACCTAGGCCTTCAGTGGACCTTGGGGGACACAATACGAACCGCTCCCTGACGGTCTGCGGCCCCAACGTCGACCTCGGATGAAAGGAGGACAAGGTCGTTCGGTCAATCTGCGGCCAGCCAGAGCTCCGACGTAGCTCTTCGTAGCTCTGAGTGCTACAATAGGACATGGCAAAGACCATCGCACAGCGAGAGCTCCGGAACGACAATGCAAGGGTGATCGAGGCCGTCGCCGCGGGCGAGAGCTTCGTCGTCACTCGCAATGGCGTGCCCGTGGCCGAACTACGTCCGATCCAACAGACGCGTCGGACCTTTGTGCCCACGGCTGAGCTGCTGGTGCTCGCCTCCACCGGGCCACGAATCAACCGACAGCGATTCAGGGCGGATCTCGATCGGGTCGTAGACCAAGGTCTGTAGATGGCAACGGGCCTGCTTGACACCTCGGTCGTCATCGACTGGGACGACCCGACGGTTGCCTCCCTCCTTCCGGACGAAGTCGCCGTCAGCGCGATCACCCTCGCCGAGCTGGCTGCTGGACCACATCTCGCTTCCTCCAGTTCCGAGGGTGCACGCCGTCAAGCTCGTCTCCAACAAGTAGAGGCGACCTTCGAGCCCCTCCCTTTCGACGCCACCGCAGCTCGGAGCTACGGACAGATCGTGGCCGCCGTCGCCGAAACGGGCCGGTCACATCGACGGCGTGTCGCAGACCTGCTCATCGCGGCCACCGCTCACGCCAACGGCCTCGCGATCTACACCCGAAATCCCGACGACTTCGCCGGCCTCGACGATCTCGTCCACATCGTCGGCATCTGACCGCCATACGGTCATACCCCTACGGGAGAAGCACACGATTCGCGCACAGTTCCCAGCGCCGTTGCGAACGTGCAGTTCACAGGCTTGCGTGGAGGTAACCGGACAACAGTCGAACCATGCGGTCCGTGCACGACTTGGGCCGCCTCCAGGGGTGGCTTACCTGTCCTGACCAGGAGATTGGTGATCTAGGTTCCTGGTCAGGAACCCCGATCGAGACCTCGCAACCACGCAAACGTCAGCGGCGACTGTCTCCGGAGCAGGTCCGGGCGCTCGTTGCCGCTTATGGCGCTGGCGTCGCGATCAACGAGCTAGCTCGCCGCTTCAAGGTTCACCGAGCAACGGTGCTCGACCACCTGAATCGTTCGGGATCGAAACGCCGATACCCAGCCTTGGATCAGAGCCAGGTTGCAGAGGCGGTCAACCTCTACCGGGCGGGGAAGTCCTTCAGGGACGTCGGGATCGCCCTCGGGGTCCACGCCAGCACCGTGCGCCAACATCTCTTACGAGCTGGAATTGAGCCAAGAAGTCCCACTAGGGGCAGCCAAATCACGCGGTGAAACGGGGGCGCGTGGCGTGGCCGCCGTCGACCCGGAGACCGACGGCCCGCGTAGCTCGGAGTCGAATTGTTCTGTGGTGCTCGCGACAGTTGCCTGCCACCGACTCGCACTTCTGCCATACCCCTGCCGCCCGCCGAACGACTCCGTCTACGGTCGGGTGATCGTCAGGGGATTCGACGTGGCACTCGTTTCGGCGCTTCCGAGGAGGATGTCTGCGGGCGGAACAAGGGTGCCGTCCTCTTCGAGGTTGTGGAAGGTCACCCGACTCCCGGAGGATTCGAACTTTATGCCGCTGACATACCCAGCGGTATGGAACCCGAACGAGATGGTTTGAGGGTTGAGCATGGTCATCTTGTCGCCGGAGTCGTTCGAGGTGAGAGCCACGTCGGAGAAGGTGCCGTTGGTGGTGATCGTCCCGGTGAAGATGTCGGTCCCCGACAGATTGTGGGAGTAGAGCTTCCAGATGCCGTCCTGCACCCCGATCAGGAACCCCGGCGGTGGGCTGTCCTTTACCGGGAATGCCGGATAGCCCTGGACCTGGCTCTGCCACACGCCGTGTTGCTCGACAGCACCGATCGTGCACTTACCGATACTGGCGACGCCACGCTGGTCGGTCCGAGGGCAGACCTTCACGCCATCGAGCTTGGTCCCGGCCGGGATGACCCCGACGGCCGGACCGTTCGCCGCCGGTAGCTGTGTGAAGGTCGGGCCACCGTTGTTCGTGAGGGGACCGAGGCCGGGCTTGGCATCCACCACGTCGGTGGATGCGGTGAAGCCGCAGGTGTTGGCGTTCGAGGGGTCGTCGGTCAGGTTGTAGCCGAGGCTGGTGAAGCTACCGCCGAAGCGATAGCAGTTAGGTCCGGTGTTGGCGGCCACGATGGAGGCACCGGTCGTCACCGTCCCGCCGTGAGTGAGGATACCGCCCCCATGTTGGGCGGCGGTGTTGCCCGAGACGGTCGAAGACTTGACGGCCAAGGTGGCACCGTTGATGCCCCCATCGGTAATAGCGTTGGCGATCCCGCCGCCGAACGCGGCGTTGTTGCCCGACACGGTCGAGGAGTTGATGGTCATCGTGCCGCCGTTGTCGATCCCGCCGCCGGTGTCGGCGTTGTTGCCCGACACGGTCGAGGAGTTGATGGTCATCGTGCCGGCGTTGTAGATGCCGCCGCCGAAATCGGTGTAGGAGGGGCCGCCCGACACGGTCGAGAGGTCAAGCGTCATCGTGCCGGTGTTGTAGATGCCACCACCAGCGATGTCGCCATAGCCGTTCGACACGGTCGAGGAGTCAAGCGTCAGCGTGCCCTCGTTGACGATGTCGCCGCCTTCGGGGGCACCATCGACAAAGCCATTCTCGAGGGTGAGTCCCGAGATGGTCACCGTGCCGCTGTCGACGGTCAAGGGCGTCCCGAACCCAATCCCAGGCGGGGTTACCGCTGTGGTGGAGGACCCCGCACCGGCGATGGTCAGCGAGTCGAGGGACGAGGCAGTGATGGTGTCGAGCTCGGAGTAGGTGCCGGCAGCGACGTTGATGGTCACGTCCCCACCCGCATAGGAACCACCGGTGGCGGTGGTGATTGCGGTCTGGATGGATGAGCAGGCGTTGGCTGGAGTGGAGCAGTCGTCAAGGCCGCTCCCGGATTGCGTCACGTAGAGCGTGCTTCGCTCGACCGCGCCGATGGTGCAGTCGCCAACACTCTGGACGCCCCGCTGATCGGTCCGAGGGCAGACCTGCACACCATCGAGTGTGGTGCCGGTCGGGATAACCCCGACGGCCGGACCGTTTGCCGCCGGTAGCTGTGTCAAGGTCGGGCCGCCGTTGTTGGTCAGGTGACCGAGGCCGGGGTTGGCATTCACCACGTCGGTGGGCTGTGTGAAACCGCATTGCGCGCCCTCATCATTCGTCAGGTTGTAGCCGACACTGGTCAGCAGGTTGCTGCGGCAGTTCCCTCCGGTATTGTCCGCCAGGATCGTGCCACCCACGTACGCGATGCCACTGTTTATGTAGATGCCGCCGCCGCCGTAGCTGCCGCCGGTGTTGCCTGAGATGGTGCTGTCGGTCACGGTCACCGTGCCATTCTGGATGAAGATGGCGCCTCCGCCGCCGGAGCTGCCGTTGTTGCCCGACATGGTGCTGTCGGTCACGGTCACCGTGCCACCACCGTCATCGAAGATACCGCCGCCGTAGCCACTGCCGGTATTGCCGGAGATAGTGCTGTCGGTCACGTTCAACGTGCCAGTGAAGTTCTCGATGGCGCCGCCCTGGTAGCCGTTGTTGCCCGACAGGGTGCTGTCAGTCACGTTCAACGTGCCAGTGAAGTTCTCGATGGCGCCGCCGAATTCGCCATGGCCACCCGTGATGGTGAGGCCCGAGATGGTCACCACGCCGCTATCGACGGTAAACACAGACCCGACGGGGCCGTTCACCGTGGTGGAAGAGGCCCCGGCCCCGGCGATGGTGAGCGAGTGGAGGGACGAGGCATCGACGGTGTCGTTCTCCGTGTAAGTGCCAGCGGCGACGTTGATGATCACATCGTCAGCGTCAGCAGTGGGATAGTTCTGGGCCTCGTTGATGGCTTGCTGAATCGTGAGACAAGGTGCCGTACTTGCGGTGCAGGCGTTCGACCCACCACCGTCTGACCCCGAGGTGCTCACGTACAACAAGACGGGGTTGCCGCTTGCCGAGGCAGGCAGCGACCCGACGGCCAGTGCACCGACGGCGACGCTTCCCAACAGCAGCGACCCGGCCAGTAGCGCCCGGAAACCTCTTCTGATTCCAACACCCAAAGCTCGACACCTTCCGCTCCCGGTGCACCGTCCGCACGCCCGCTAATGCGAAGGCTTAACACCGAAGGGCCTCCCTAGCAACCAGTGTCACTCTGCCGTCATACGATGCTCTCGCTGAGCGACGGGGCCGCCACGGATGATGAGCAAGGGTGGTGAAGTAGGGAACTGGTTCGGTGTAGCCGGTGCGGCAGATGGGCTCAGTCCCGTCGGTTTCCCTTCGAGTGCGTATTCCATCTCGCCTGGGTATCGACCTCCCCAGTCCCCCCTTCCCAAACCGTGCATGCGGTTCTCCCGCACACGGCTTTCCCCCAGGCAGTCGATCGTCCGCATTCCGCCGTGCCACGAGCGTTGGCGGGCGACCCGAGCGTCACTCCCAGTCCGTTGACCTGCTCCGAAGGGCGAGTGGGTGGATAGCCCATTGGGCAATCCCACGGTCGTCACTGGTCGCTTCGCACACCTGGCTAGAGGCCCTTCGCTCGAACCGGGTTATGTTGTCCTGGCTGTCATCACTACTACTGCCTCCTCCGACTTCCGCTCGACACTTCGCCGTTTCCCAGGGCCACTGGTTATCGACGTCGTGGCTGCCGGGCACCGAAGGCTGGCAACCTGCGGCCTTGTGCTTGCCGGCGTCGAGACGGATCTCTCCAGTTCCGAGGACACCCTTCTGGCCATTCCGAGCCCCCTGCGCCGGGAGGTTCCTGGACACCCGCTCCAAGATCCCTGGTGTCGTCCATGGCCTTCGCCCTTTGGGAAGGGGCTCGGCTCCTCCTGCTCCGCCATGACGGCGGACCGGTGTAACGACGCTGCAGGGTTCACGTGATGTTACGGACTGGTCAGTTGCTCCACCCCGCTTCGAACCCAGCCTCTCGGCCACGCACGGGGGTTTCACTACCGGGGACCTTGGCGTCTCCCCGGACCGGACTCGCACCGGCTGGCTGTCCTCAGCTGATCGCTTGGTTACGTCATCACAACATGTACCTCCTTGTTGTCATGGCGTCCAAGCTGCTGGACGCACTCCCACATCGCCGGGAGAGAGGCGTTATCGAACGGGTGCGCTCGCTGCGGGCTGAACCCACTGACCGGCACATTGAGGGCAGGGTACGAGCTACCTGCCAGACTCAATGGTCGTAGCCGCCGACGGCAGCGAGATGGTCCTCGAGCCGAAGCTAGTGAAGGTCAGCGTCAGTTTGGCGAGACCAACTTGACGTGGTGACGACGTGGCCGGGGCTGGAGGAATCCGGGATCCGGTCGTACCGACCTGGGGCCCACTTTCCGTGCTCCCATCTGCGTAGATCTCAGAGAAGACGGGCTCCGACGCTGTGACACGAGTGATCCGGCCATGATTATCGACCCAGATCCCAACCGGGATTGCAACAGAGGAAGCCTCGGGTACCACCGTCCCTGCTTGACCGACCACCAATGCACTGTCGCTGTGTTCGAGCATGGCGAGTGTGGTGGTTCCCCGATATTCGGTCGAAATCACGCCGCCGACCAGGCTGGTCGGGCCCATTACAAGCGAGCCCGGTATAGCCCGCAGCAGTATGCTTGTCTCCGGATTGAGCATGGTGCTCGCCACGGAGAAGTATCGGGCTTGAACTGACGACGGAGACTTGAGCCACGGCTTCAACGCAGTCGTCCCGATGCCAGGAGCGACGTTGGCTCCGACGAGTTGGTAGTTTGCCGTTGGCGTCTGGATCGTGAGTGGATCTGGGAGTCTGGAACAAGCGGAGTCCACTGCGGAGTAGGCCATCGCCCGATGGACGAAGTCGATCGATCCCCGGTAGACGACCACTTGGGTTTCCGTGCTCGATGTGCACGCGGTGAGGGGCTCTTGGTCGACCAAGGTGAACGATCCTCCTCTCGCGGTCGTCGTCGCCTTGATCACGGTGCTGGCAAATGCTGGTTGGGCAAAAGGAATGACAGGGAGCACCGCATCCCCGCTCCCTGCGATGGCAAGCCCCGCAAGGCCTACTACTGCGAGGACTGCCACGACGATTCCCGATCCCAGGAGCCTCCTGTTCCGCCGATGGCGCTGAGCTTCCTTGAACAGTGCTTCGGCGTCGGGTAAGGCTGGCGACACCGGGATCAGAGTTGAGGGTTCCATCGTCTCCATGAAGCTACTATCGTTGTTGTTATGGGCTCTGTCAACCGTGACCCCGAGGCGACAAACGATGCCAGCCTCACGCTTTCGAGAGTCGACCGACGCGAGCCCGTGCTCCTGCACGAACAGGTCGCTGCGGAGATTCGACGAGCCATCGCAGACGGCGAGGCACTGCCAGGGCAGAAAATCCCCCAGGCCAAGGACCTGGCGACGGTGCTTGGCGTCAATGCGAACACTGTTCTGCGGGCCCTCCATCTTCTCCGAGATGAGGGCCTCCTAGAGATAGGACGTGGGCGGGCGATCAGGGTTGCCGGGACCCCCGACCGGGGAGCCGTTGTAGCGAAACTGAAGGAAGCACTGGCATTCGGCCGACAACGTGGCTACCGGCGTGACGAGTTGATTGCGCTTATGGAGCACCTGCCTTGAGACCGATGTTGCGCCCGGTTTTCCTGATGGAACATGCCCCCGATCACCAATCAGTGGGGCACGTACCCGGCTCACTTGCGCCAGATTGCCTGCTGTGACATTCGGACCCGCTCATTTTCGACGCGCTTCCGGCCACTAATGCACGGGAAATGCACGAACCGATTTGGCCAGCCGATCAGGAAGGCCAAAAGGTGCCAGTGAACTGGGTGGAGGTGAGCGGACTCGAACCGCCGACTTCTACATTGCGAATGTCTGGCTCTCAGTGTTTTGACCAGGTCCTTTCCGACGACCTTCCTGGTAACGGCGTTTCGATCCCCTCAGGCTCCCTCACGATCCCTCCCCTTCCCTCTCGGTAAAGACACGTAAAGACACGCCCGGGCAGGCTCCTGGCCGGCCCGTTCGCGAATCGGTACTCATCTCCGATCGGCAGGTTCTCGCAACGCGAGGCCAGCGCGGCGTCCCTATTGGCGATGATCACGTTCCTCGGCCAGCCAGCGGACATCATCGGCCCTTAACTCCGATCAGTCACGGAGCCGTATGACCTGAACTGCGCGTATCCGCGTACGTGCCCTTCCCATCTGGGATTCTGACGATTGCGAAGTCACCAGCAACCAGAACAAGAAGGGCACCTACGAAATGGAAACTACCAGCACGCGTCCCGTCGTTGTGGAATCCGGAGGCGACCAGGTCGTCGGCCATGTCGGACTCCACGCATTGGGGGATTTTGCCGACCGGATGGCGCTCGGTGAGCACCTGTCTGCCCGCATCCCCATTTCGGGTGAGCGGGCCCCGATCCACGACCGGGGCAAGGTCCTCGTCCAGAGCGCGCTGATGCTGGCCGGCGGGGGCGAGAACTGCGCCGACATCGAACACCTCCGGGCCCAGGGCGACCTGTTCGGACAGGTTCCATCTGACTCGACGGTGTACCGGACCTTCCACGAGATCACCCCGGAGGTGCGGGGCGCCATCGCCGCCGGGTTCGCCGAGGTCCGCTCCGAGGTGTGGCGTCGAACCGGCGTCACCAAGGGCAAGGGTCCGATCTATCTGGACATCGACGCCTCCCTCATCCAGGTCCACTCGGAGAACAAGGAACTGACCGGACCGAACTACAAAGGTGGCTTCGGATTCCATCCGTTGTTGTGCTTCTGCGACTGCACCGGTGAGGCCCTTGCCGGGATGCTCCGTCCCGGCAACGCCGGGGCCAACACCGTGAGCGACCACATCGTGGTCCTCGACGATGCCATCGCCCAGCTGCCCGAGGCGATTGCGGTTGGACACCACCCGGGTGACGGCCCCACGCTCGTCGAGCGCACGATCGTGATCCGGGCCGACTCGGCGGGCTGCACCGAGGGCTTCGTGGCCGCCTGTCGGAGGAGGAACGTCGGGTTCTCGGTGGTGTGCCGCTCGAATGCCCAGATCCACCAGGCAATTTCGACACCCTGGGGTTCGAAGAGCTCTGGCACCAGGCCGTCAAACAGAACGGAGAGAACCGGGAAGGGGCCGCGGTCGTCGAGCTCACCGACCTGGTCGAATTGCCCGATTGGCCAACTGGCACCGGCTGATCGTGCGACGGGAGCCTCTCCACCCCGGCGTCCAGCACAGCCTGTTCCCGAGCCTCGAGTACCGCTACTGGGGCTTCTACACCGACCAGGACGGCGACCCGGTCGAACTCGATCGCGTCATGAGGGCCCACGCCCATGTCGAACAGAACATCTCCCGTCTGAAGGACTCGGGATTGTTGTCGTTTCCCTTCACCAAGATCGAGGCAAACCGCAACTGGATGGCCACGGTCATGATGGCCGCCGACCTGCTGCGGTGGTTCCAGCTCTTGTGTCTGGACGGGTACTGGAGAAAGGCCCAACCCAAGGCACTCCGATGGGGCATCCTCCACGCCCCGGGTCGGCTGGTCCACACCGCCCGCCAACTCGTCGTGCGCATCCTCGATGGCTGGCCGAGTGCGGGTGCCCTCCTTGACGCCTATCAGAGGATGGCCGCACTCTGCTGACCGAACTCACCCCCCGTCAGTCGGCACCAGCTTGACGACGCGCGTCCAAACCCGGCCGCAAGGTCGAAAACCATCACGACAAATCGACCCAATCGCTGGACCACTATCTCCGACGCGTCGAAATAGCACCGAAGTCCCTGAAGAGCCCCGATCAATAGATGCCGAGCGGCCTCGCCAATTCTCGTGACTGATCGGAGTTAAGCGGCGATGCTCGTTGCAGTTGCCGGGCCAGACGACGGAACGTCGATGTTCTGTCCGCCGAAGAGCGCTGGATCGGCCAACTCGCAACTGTGCCCTGCCGGGAAACGGCCCCCTTGTTTGGACACCCTGGCGCTGAGGGAAGCCCACCCATGACGGCGCTGGTATCAGATTCCGAGAATGGGTCACGCGTCTCGGGTGGCCATCCTCCACGCCCCGATCACCGACCATCCGACGATCCATCCGACGATGACGAAGATCATCGCCCAGGTGGGCATCGGCGGTATCGTGCCGACCGTTCCGCCCCCACTCCCGAAGTGCTGCAACGGACCCCCGCCGCCACCTCCACCAGCAATCGAGGTAAGGCCCGCGGGTTGGAGCTGGTCGAGAGCGACCCCCACCAGGAGGCGCTGCCCGTTGAGGAAATAGGCGATGTGGGCTCTGTCGAAGATCGGGGTCACGATGACTTGAACGGCGATGAGAACGATCGTCGTCACCGTCCGCTGACCGGTGAGGGCACCGAAGCCGAGTCCTACGACAAAGCCCACGCCGACCACGAGTTCGAGCCACAGTCCGATCTTCACCATCTCGTTGATCGGCGGGTTGAGGGTCCTCTCCACGTCGATGTAGGCGTCGTAGCGCGAAGCGGTGGAGCCACTCGCGACCGAGACGCCGTCGACGAATTCACCGCCGCCGCGCGGAAACGCCTGCAGTGCCTCCTGTGGGTGGTCATCGAGCCAGCCGTGGAACTGTGACTCGCTCAGGCCGACAGGGATGGACACTCCGTTGTCGAAACTGATGGAGGGGGGGTTCGGGACACCCTCAAAGCTCGTGACGAGGCAGCAGAGCGTGAAGGTCAATGCCATGACCGGCAGAAGAATGGCAAGCCCTGCTGGGATGCGCGCGAGGAAGAGTGCGATCCGTGATCGACCGGTGATCACCAAGTGTCGGAACATGCCATCGGTCAGATCGGTGGTTCCGGCTGCCGCTCCGACGGTCACGGCGATGATGAAGCCCAACTCAGGCATCGGACCCATGAGGTCTTGGAACGCACTCGCGGTTCCGGCCGGCCCGTAGTGCGACGGGTCAACTGCGTGGAAGAGGAGTCGGAATCCGTACAAGATGACCGGCGGGCCGAGCAGCAGTACGAACACGGCGACCATGAGGCCGCGCCGGCGCCGAAGCTCGAGGTTCTTCGTCGAGATCAGTCCCCAGGTCGGCAGGGCCGACGTCATCCGGCGCAGTGGCGAAGTTGGACGTGGCGCAGGCGCCGGACGCCGGACGACGGTCTCGATGGTGCTCACCCGTCTCCTCCCAGTCGGCTCGTAACCGTTAAGAACCAGTCCTCCAAGCTCGTCTGCGCCTGCTGAACGCCGTAGACGGCGACGCCTTCCTCGACCAGCAGCCTGGTCAACTGGGCGATGTCGTCACGGGAGCTTCCCGCTGGCAACGTCACCGTGAGTCCCGAGTCGCTGAGTGCGACGCCGGCCGCCATGCCCGAGCGCTCGATCACCTCTTGTGCCATGCCGGGATCGCCACATTCGATGCTCACCACGAGGGCACCCGAACCGTGCACGAGCTCGTCGATGGTGCCTTGGCGGACGACCCTGCCGTGGTCCACGATGGCGACTGCGTCGCACGTCCGTTCCACCTCGTCGAGGAGATGAGAAGACACCATCACCGTCCGTCCCTCCTCGACGAAGCTCTCGATCATCTCGCGCATCTCGTGCATCCCGGCCGGATCGAGGCCGTTCATCGGTTCGTCGAGGATCAGCAGCTCTGGATCCGCGAGCAGGCAGGCCGCGACGCCGAGGCGCTGGCGCATACCCATGGAGTACGACCCCACCTTGTGATCCGCACGCTCTACCAGTCCGACACGCTGAAGCGACGGGACGATCCGCTGCTTCGCCTCGCCACCCCGCGCTGCGGCCAGGAGTCCCAGGTTCTCCCTGCCGGTCAGGTGCTCGTGGAAGCGCGGCTCGTCGACGATGGCCCCGACCCGAGCCAGTGCCTCACGGCGTTCGATTGGAACCGGAGTGTCGAGCAGTGCCATCGTCCCACCGTCGGCCTTGGTCAGCCCGAGAAGCGTCCGGATCAAGGTGGTCTTCCCTGCGCCATTGGGCCCGAGATAGCCGAAGGCCGAGCCCCGGGGCACGAGAAGCTCGACGTCATCGACGGCGACGTTCGTTCCGAACCGCTTGGTGAGGCCGTGTGTCTCGACCGCCCATCCGTCGCGTTCACCGACACGAAGTGAAATGGTGCGAGTTTGTGCCGGGGAAGGCGCTACAGCGGGTTCGGATCGAACCGAGAGCGGCTCGGCGCCTGCGGCAACAGGGTCGGCAATGGCCTGAGACTCAGGACTGATCACCGTCATGTCAGTCTGTTCTCGCGGCGCGCCAGAGGACCCAGTGTGACCCGTTCCCCGATCACCGCCCTCGTGATCCTTGGCGCGCCGCCGGCGGAGCAAGTAGACGCCTGCACCGACGAGGAGGAGGATGAGCAGGATCCCGGGTCCGTGGAGGAGGTTCGCGGTCGATGGCATGTTCAGGTGTGGCGAGGCAGGACGGGCGGCAGCTCGCGGGGTGAAGAACTCTTGTGCATGGACCCATCCTGCGCGGTCGAGAACCCCACGTCGTCGGGCGCAGGGATCGACCCGACGTCGTCCGCATGACCGACGCCGATCATCCGCTGGGATGACGGAGTCGAGTGAACGACTCGATCAGGTGGTCTCGACGAACCCCGACTCGTAGGCGAGGACGACCAGCTGAGTGCGGTCGCGGGCACCGAGCTTGGAAAGGATGCGGCTCACGTGGGTCTTGACCGTCGGGAGGCTGACGTGTAGTTGGTTCGTGATCTCGGTGTTGGACAGGCCCTGGACGACGAGCTGTAGCACTTCGCGTTCGCGCTCGGTGAGCAGTTCGATGCCAGCTCGTCCTTGTCCAGAACGACCACGCTGACTGAAGTGCGCGATCAGCCGGCGTGTCACGGTCGGTGCAAGCAGCGCTTCACCGGCTGCGACCACGCGAATTGCCCCCAGCAGTTCGTCGACCGGCCGGCTCTTCAGGGAGAACCCGCTGGCGCCGGCTCGCAGCGCATCGAAGACGTACTCGTCGAGATCGAACGTTGTGAGAATGAGGATCCTGGGTGCCCTGGCGTTCCGCGCTGCAGTGATGCGCCGGGTCGCCTCGATGCCGTCCATCCCCGGCATGCGCACGTCCATCACGACGACGTCGGGCGACAGTCGTGCCGCCAGCTCGACCGCCTCCTTGCCATTGGCGGCCTCGCCGAGTACTCGGAGGTCGTCCTCGGCTTCAATCAGCGAAGTGAAGGCCGTCCGAAGGAGCGCCTCGTCGTCGACGACGAGCACCGTTGTCGTCATGAGGTTCTTTCGATGGGAATTGTGGCGACGACGAGAAACCCACCACCGGAACACGACTGTGTGACGAGTGAACCGCCGAATGCGCCGACCCGTTCGCGCATCCCCATGATCCCGAGACCTGGCGTCGGGGCAGTGAGCGTCTTCTCTTCGCTGGCACCGGGACCATTGACGATCTCGGCTCGTACCTCGTCGTCGAAAACGGTCACCTGGACTCTCGCAGCCGCACCGGGCGCGTGTTTCACCACGTTGGTAAGGGCTTCTTGGACGACCCGGTAGAGAGAAAGCTCGACAGCAGGAGAGAGCTGGCAATCGGATACCGCCATGTGCAGCTCGACATCGGTTCCCGAAACCCGGACCGTCTCGACGAGTTGCTTCAGGTCCACCAGCCGTGGAGCGGGGGACAGTTCGTATGCGACATCTCCCTCTTCTCGCATGAGGTCAAGCACGACCCGCAACTCTTCTTGGGCGGTCCGCCCGATGGCTTCGATCGACTCGAGTGCGCTCGACGCCTCCTCGGGCCGTTTCGCCATGAGTCGCCTTCCGACCCCCGCTTGGACGGTGATGACGGCCAGGGTGTGGGCGACGACGTCGTGGAGCTCCTGGGCGATGCGCACCCGCTCCTCGCGAACGTGCCTACGGGTGCGTTCGGCCTCCGCTATCTGCTCGCGTGCGGCCTGCTCGCGGAGACCGTGTTCGTATCTCCGCCGGGCGGCCACCGCATCACCCACGAACCAAGCGGCCCCCAGCGGCACGAGGCCCTCGATGGCCAACAATGCAATCGGCGCGGATGGAGTCCTCAGTGCGGCATAGACCAGCGCTCCACCGATCGCCATTGCCGCAGCCACGGTGGCGGGAATCGAGACCCGTCTGGGCATCTGCGAGGCAACCAGGTACGTGGCCAGCGCAAGAAGCACGGCGAGCGGAAGCGGGGCAGCCCCCAAAGCGATGACCACGGCCACCGGGGCGACCGCTGCTGCCAGCACCGGCAATGGCCATCGGCGCAGGAGGAATACGGGACCACAGGCCAGCAGGGCGAGCGTGAGCCGAGGTCCCCCCTGGTTGGGATGCGGCCCCAGAGCCAGGACGATCGCGGCCAGTCCAACCACGGCGGCAAGGGTGACGACCACCGTCCACCGGCGCTCGTTGAAGGTACCCGTGATCCGCTCCAGAGGGCCGTCGGTCGGGGGATCACTGGACACCGCTACGACGGTACAGAACGCATCTGCCCAGCGCATCAGGCTGCAGGATGATGCCTGCCGTTGGCCGAATAAAGGCGGTCGGGTTGAATAGCGGAGGCAGGGTGTCCTGATCGGCCCGGTAAACGACACCCTCCTGGGGCAGGAATTCGCCTTGGTGCTAACTGTCGCAAGCGCCCAATCGGTTTGGTCCGGACCCCGTTGACAGTAGCCTTCTTTCAATATAGAAAGTAGCTATGAGCGAAGCGCTGCATCGAGGCCCTCGGAGCTGGGCCGCCGGCAGGTGTTGAGCAGGTGACTCTGTTCGTTCCGAGTGTCGATCGCCACGGAGAACCGATCGATCAGGCTTACTGGACTGAACAGGCGCTCACGACCTTCGGGAAGCTGTTCCGGGGGGCAACGGCCTTCCCACCCGGGCGGGGGGTCTGGCGTGATGATCAGCGTGGCGGCGTGTTGGTGTACGACGACACCCAGATGGTGACGTCGTACGTGACCGAAGAGATTCTCGGCGACCACGAGGTTCTGAAACGACTGCGGGCGTTCCTATGTCGAATGGGAAGAGAGGCAGACCAAGGTGAGGTCGGCATCGTCATCGACGGCACCTATTTCGGGATCATCGACTACAACGACGAAGGTGAAGCATGAAGAAGGAAGACAAATCGAGGATCGCTGAAGCCCTTGGCGCATCGCGAGTCGTCGAAGTTGGACCCAAGACGATTGGGGGTCCCCTCGATCTCCTCGCACTGCGTGAGGAGTTCAACCAGCGTCTACGTTCGAGCGGCGGGCGGCCTACGGATCCCGCTTGGACGGTCACCAGACTCGTGCCATTCAAGGAGGACAACTGGACGCGACTCCAGGACCTTGCCAGCGAGATCGGCGTGTCCGGCCGTCGCGTAGGTCCGGCACAGGTGGCAGCGCTACTTATCGAGAGCAGCCTCGAGGAGCTGGAGGAGGGGCAGTGGCAAGAGGCACTTGAGGCTTCACGCTCTGCCGCTCTGCGCTCTCAGCCTGAAGCCGCCGAAGCCGCACAGGTCACTTATAACCAGTTCGATGACTGGGTCCAGCGCGGGTGGATCGTTCCCGCTGGACGTCGCGGACACGAGCGCTCATACGGCGCGGATGAGATTGTTCGAGCCCGTTGGCTTCATTCGATTTACCCGATGACAACGGACATCGAGGCGATGGCCACCGAGGTACGAAGTTGTGATCTATCGGCTCGGTACCTCGTGGTCACCGATGCAGAGAACGTCTCGACGGTTCCTACTCGGTCTCATCTCTATCGGCTCCTCGAAGCACCCGGTAGTCACCTCGTGATCGACCAACTCCCCGAACGTCGCAAGCTGCTCGGTTTGCCCCCATTCCCGGGTGATCCCAATGAAGACCTCCGGGTTCGACGGGCTGTTTGAGGTCCCCGTTGGGGCCGGGCGGGAGCCGTTTGAGGAGCCCGATCTCCGAAGGCGCGCAAATTTCCAGTCGCGCGCACCTCGGTCAGGGGCCGACTTCAAAGCCATGGCAATCGCCCGGCTGAAAGAGGCGGGGGCCATAATCGAAAAGGTCAATTTCCGGATCGAGGGGTTTCCTGTCGATGCCCAAGTATCCGGAAGCAACGGTCGGCCGTTTCTCGTCCTGGCTCGGGGAACGCCCGACGAACAGGATCGGAGTGCACTTCGTCGCACGGACACGGTCGAGAAGGCTGGCTTCATGGCGATGCAGCTTGCTCGACGCCAAGCTCTTCCGATCATTCTCATCACGTCGGACCTTCCTAAACGGTCAACAAGGGCGGGCCACTACCTTGCGGCCCTCTCTGACGATCTCTGGGACGTGGTGTCCTATCGTGCCGACCTCAAAGGATTCCAACGATTGCGCGTTCACTTCACGGCGCCGATGGAGAAGGTGCCGCCGGCCGCCCCCTGGAGGGCTCCCGAAGAGATCAGTTCACCAACCCTGTTGAGTGAAATCAGCGACGTCGATGGCCCCACGCACTCCAGCCCACATCGCCCCACCATGGGCGACTTCGGCCACGAGTAGTCATAACCGAGCCACAGACTTGAGGATTTCGGTCCCACGAGAGTGGCGTCGATCGACGCAGCCACGGCCGATCCGGTAGTCGCCAACGCGACCTCGGCTCGTCCCATATTCATCGGTTCCTGGAGAGCCAGACTGTCTCGATAAAGACACGTAAAGACACGCAGGAGAATCTGATCTTTGGGGGGTTCCCACCTTGTCCCTCTGACCTGGGCCTTTTGGTGGAGGTGAAGGGACTCGAACCCTCGGCCTCTACATTGCGAACGTCTGGTTCTTGGCGTTTTGACCAGGGCCTTTCCGAGGACTTTCCTGGTGGCGGCGTTTCGATCCCCTCAGGTTCCCTCACGATCCCTCTCCTTCCCTCTCGATAAAGACACGTAAAGACACGCCTGAACGGAGTCGGAGGGTGGCGACGGACCGGTACGCACATCCGTTCGGCAGGGCTCTCGGGATGCGCCGCGAATGGCGCTCGTTCCCCTTGGCGACGATCACGTTCCTCGGCGAGCGCGCAGACATCACCGGCCCTGAACCGGGGGTGCTTGTTGCCGAGCAGACGACGGAACGCAACGCTCAGCCCAGACCCGAGTTCGGTCGCAGGTTTGCCTCGGGATGGCATCTGGGTCGGTTCCTCCGAATCGGGTCGCGCCGTCGCGTCATCGCAGGTCGACGGCCGGTTGTAGCTACCGGATATCCACGGCACGAATTACGCGATAGCGACTAACGAATCCGTCACCGTGCCCGTAGATACCGTGCTGTGGCTGGACGGCGAAAGTGCCGTCTGACCTGGGTCGATGTTCTCCGGCCAGCCCGCCCATAGCGACCGGACGCGATCCGGACGAACGTCTGTCATCGCCCCGGTCGCCCCGAAGTACCCATGGTCGTCTGTTCATATCGGTGTTGACGACTACGACCGTCACCTTCGGGTTGGGCACCCGACGATCGGGGTCGATTCGGACAGCGAGCGCCTTGAGGACATCTGCTGCTTGTCGCCGGTGTTGCAGTGCCGATCCGATCAGTCAGCCGGTCCGAACTCCCCCTGCTCTTTGGAGTCGCTGGTCGGCACAGCCCGGTCGTCGGTCTGGTCGGCGGTGGTCGCCGCCCGGCTGGCAAGCAGATTGAGGGCGTCTTGTGAGGGCGACCCTGGTTCGGCGGTGTAGGTGAGGAGGCTCTGGCTGGGATCGGCCGGGATTGGGAAGGACTCGGAATGGCGGCTCGAGACAGTTGACGGGCTCAGGCCTTCAAAAGCTAAGACCGAGGGTCATTGGGTCTTTTGATCGAGCTTGCGGTGCGCCTCTGCCGAAAGGTCCTGCCAATCGGCCCAGGTCTTGAGCCGGTTCGCGTAGACCTGCTGGACTATCTGGTAGCCCTCGGCGCCGAAGAATACCCGCAGGGGCGGCTTTTCGGAGTCGACGATCTTGAGGAGTGCCTGAGCCGCGGCAACTGGGTCACCAGCGTCCATCTTCTTCTTCATGAACCCCACGATGCTTTGGCGAAAGACGTCGTAGATCGGATTGGCTTCGGCCTGGACCCCATCAGAGAGTGGGTCTGGTATCTCGCCGCCGGACCTGGTGGCGAAGGCGCTGGGCTCGACCAGGGTCACCTTGATGCCGAAGCCGGCGACCTCTTGGGCGAGGGACTCATTCAGCGCTTCGAGGGCCCACTTGGCGATGTGGTATCCGCCACCGACCGGCATTGCGATGAGCCCGGCGATCGAGGACATCTGGATGATGTGCCCTGCGCCCTGCTCGCGCAGGTGGGGCAGAGCGGCCTGAATGACCCACACAGCGCCGAACACGTTGGTCTCCAGCTCGTCTCGCAGTTGCTGCTCGGTCAGCTCCTCGATCGCGCCGAACAGGCCGTAGCCAGCGTTGTTCACGATGACGTCGAGACGGCGGAAGTGCTCCTTGGCCCGCGTCACGCTCTCGAACACCTTGGCCTTGTCGGTCACGTCCAGCTCAAGCGGAAGCACGGAGTCGCCATAGGCGGCGACTAGCTCATCAAGGTGTCCGGTATTCCGGGCCGTTGCGGCCACCTTGTCGCCGCGGGACAGAGCGGCCTCGACGAAGTTGCGGCCGAAGCCGCGGGACGAGCCGGTCACGAACCAGACCTTGCTCATGATGTCCTTCCTTTCGTTGGCGGCTAGTTGCACCTCAAGAGGGCGTCCCAATCTCGGCCGTCGAGCTTCCGACGTTGGGGTTTCCACATCCGAAGATGGTCATTCGCTCGGGAGGGAGGATGCCCCGAAGACCCAGGGGCTCGTCTCACCGATGAACGTGGTGGGGAACCCGAGGTCAATGTCCGTTGCTACTTCGAGTTGTGCAACGGCATCGCTTGGAAGATCGATGTCCACCGCGCCGAGGTTGTCGACAAGCTGGTCGAGCCGGCGTGCGCCGATGATTGGATGGATATTGTGCGATCGTGTTCGTGTCCACACGATGGCTACTTGTGAAGGCGTGGCTCCGAGTTCGTTGGCGACGGATTGCACGGTTGTTGCCACCTTGCGTTGCTGCTCGGTGATCGATGAGGGGTCGATCCGAGTTCCCGATTCGGGACCCTGTTCTCGGGTGAACTTTCCCGAGAGGATCCCGCCGGCCAGCGGGCTCCAGACCGCCACGGTCATGCCGAACGATTCCGCCATGGGAAGCAGTTCACGTTCGATGTCACGTTGCAAGAGGCTGTAGGGCACTTGCAGGCCGGCGAATGCGGTCCAATCGCGCCAGTCGGCGAGCGTGTTGGCTTGAGAAACGATCCAGGCTGGGGTGTCGGAGACGCCGACGTACAGGACCCGCCCAGCGCGGACCTCGTCGTCGAGGGCTCGCATGGTCTCTTCGATCGGAGTGTGACGGTCCCACATGTGGACCCAGTAAATATCTAGGTAGTCGGTGCGGAGCCGCCGTAGGCTCGTGTCCAGCGAGAGCCGCAGGTTCTTGCGGTGGTTGCCCGCACCATTGGGGTCATCTCGATCGCGGGACACCGTGTACTTCGTGGCGAGCACGAACCGATCCCGGCGACCGACGAGCAACTCCCCGAGGATCTCCTCGCTGGCCCCGCCGCGATAATTGATCGCAGTGTCGACGACGTTGCCACCCGCTTCGCAATAGGCGTCGACGATGCGGCGGCACTCCTCGAGCGGCGCCCCAACGCCGCCCTGCTCGCCGAAGGTCATGGCCCCGAGAAACAGCTCGGACACTCGCAGCCCAGTGTTCCCGAACCTGCGGTACTGCATCACGTGTCAGAGCCCCCGCCAAAGGCTTCGGCGGCAAGTCGGACCACTTCTTCGTAAGGTACATCCCGAAGGTGTTGGTCGACCGCCCAGCGGTGCCCGAATGGGTCGATGAACTGACCCGTCCGGTCGCCCCAGAACGCATCATGGAGCGGCTCGTGCTCGGTAGCGCCAGCCCCGAGCGCCTTCGCCCACACGCTGTCGACGTCGTCGACCGCGAGATGCAGGGCGCCGTAGGTGCCGCCGAGGGTGAGGGGCGAGACGATACCCATGTCGGGGAATTCGTCGGCGATGTGCAGCTCACTATCACCGAAGCGCAGCTCGATGGTCATCACCTGCCCGCTAGGCAGAGTGATCCGACTCGTCTCGACCGCCCCCAGCACGGAGCAGTACCAGGCTGAGGCCGCGTTGGGGTCTCGGGTCACCAGATGACTGGTCAGTGTGCTCATGAGGCTACTATACAGTTCGTCTAGAGCCGGTGTATAGACAGGCTGGTGATAGCCTCGCTGACCATGCCGAAAGCTTCACGTCCTGGGAGCGCGGCCCGAAGGTCTCAGGGTCGCCGGGACCGGCCGGCATCGAAAAACAAACCGGAATTGCGTGAAGAGATCCTCGCGGCCACCGCCAGCTTGCTGGCTAACGAGCAGTTTGCCGATCTCACCGTCGGTGACATCCTGAGCGCGGCCGGGGTATCGCGGGGCACCTTCTACTTCTACTTCGACAGCAAGCACGATGTGCTGGCCGAACTGGTGAGGCGGGCTGTGGCTCAAGGCCACGATGCGGCCAGTCCCTGGCTGGCCAATCCTCCTGACAAGGTGGCCGCACTCCGAACCGGAACCACTGCCGGCGCCCAGCTGTGGCTGGCCAACGCCCCAATCCTGCGGGCGATCGTCGAGAACTGGCGCACCGATGCTCGGCTGACCGCTCTTTGGTTGGAGCAGATGCAGACCTTTTCCGACGCCGCCATCGCGCAGATCAACGCCGACCCAGAAGCTGTCAAGCGGCTTGCTGGCGTCAACGTGATCGCGCTCGCCAGCTCGCTGACCTGGCTCAGTGAGCGCGTCTACTACCTGGCCGCAACTGATACCCCGCCCTTCGATGACCAGGGCGTCGTCGTCGACATTCTGGTTCACATCTGGGCTTCTGCGCTCTATGGAACTTGACTGTCCGGCCGAGGAGAATCGCGGCGTGGATCGTGAGCGAGTGGTGGACCAAGGGCGGGAAGTATGTGTTCGGGAGCCGGATCCAGCTCGGCCGGCTCCCCCAGCTCTGCCCATCCTCTTTCGCGGCGGGCCCACGGGGCGGCGTCAGCTCCTCGGGGCCCATGACCGCGACGCAGTGCCTCATGCAGCACGGGTACGTCGAGTGGGCGAAGTACCAGCCAATCAGTCGCTTCTGGCCGTTCCAGTGGATCGAGGGTGGGTGCCTGCTCGCGTTGTCGGCGCTGCTCGTCGCCGTGACGGTCTGGCTCGTCCGACGGAGGGCGGCGTGACCACCGTTCGGACACGCGGGCGGCGCGGACGGGGACACCTCCTCCGTCGGGTTGTGTTGATCGTGCTCGCGCTCGCGGTGATCGGGATCGTCGCCGACCGAGCGATCACCTCCCTCACGCCGCCGTCGTGGAGCCGTGGGACCCTGACCGGCACGCTCGAGGCCGCAGGTGGTCCCGCAGGCACCGGCCCGAGGCCCCTCAGCGGGACGATCACCGCCACGACGGCAAATCGGGGGGTGCTGACTCTTTCCGTCGGCACCAGCGGTCGGTTCACGGTGTACCCCGTCGTCGGCACCTACACCTTCACAGCAACGAGTCCGCAGTACGAGGGCGGCAAGGGGACGTGTCGGGCCTCAGGTCCGCTCACCGTGCGCGAAGGCGTGAAGACCACCGTCACGGTCGAATGTCAGGAGAAGTAATTGCCGACCTGGAAACTGGAACGACTGCGGCGAGTTCGTTGAATCCTGGGGACTCACCCAAGCGTCGCACCGCCCTTCAACACGCGTATGGGATGCCAGGCGTTCGACGGAGATTGCAGTTGACCCGACCTGAACCGACGCGGGACGCCGCGCCCGTACGCCATCGGAGTCGCAATCGTCCCCTTCGACCTGCCCGTCGTCATCTGCGCCGAAGTCGAGATCGCGGTGCCCAGGTCGGTTCGACCTCTCCTCAGTCCGGCGCATGGGGGCAGGTGCGGGTACGCCTGTTCGGGCATGCTTCAGGATGATGCAGGATGCCGCCCGGAGGGTTGGCCAGTGAATCCCAGTCCAGCCGAACTGCGTGCCGCCATGGTGCAAGAGATACAACGCAATACCGGGCTACGCCACCCCCGAGTGGTGGCGGCGCTCGAACAGGTGCCGCGCCATCTCTTCGTGCCGCAGGTGGATGTGGAAGCCGCCTACTCGGATCGGGCGATTCCGACCCATTGGCGCAATGGGCTGCCCATCAGCTCCGCCTCCCAGCCCTCCATCGTGGCCACCATGCTCGAGCTGTTGGACCCGCAACCCGGCGATTCGGTCCTCGAGATCGGCACCGGCACCGGCTACAACGCGGCGCTCCTCGCTGAGCTCGTCGGACCGTCGGGGCGGGTCGTCACTGTCGAGATCCAAGCAGACATCGCCTCCGAAGCGACCGGGCATCTAGCGAGCGTCGGACTCGCCAACGTCGAGGCGGTCTGCGCCGACGGTTTCGAGGGCTTCGCCGCGAGATCCCCCTATGAACGCATCATCGTGACGGCTGGAGCATCCGACCTGGCGCCCGCTTGGGTGGAGCAACTGGCCCATGGTGGTCGCCTCGTCCTTCCGCTCTCGATCCGAGGGGTCCAACAGTGCGTCGCCTTTGTCAAAGACGATGAGGGGTCTCTTCGGTCGGTGGCCGCGCGTGAAGGCGGGTTCATGCCCCTCCAAGGAGAGATGGTGAACCTGGACTCGCGCCTGGCCCTGCCGGCTCACCCCGGAGCGTTCGTTGGTTCTGCTCCCGATGTCGATGTCGACCTCGACATGGTCTCGGGATCCCTGTTGCGTCCAGGCCCTCTGACGGTGCTCGGGCTGAGGGCGGACTTCGGAGAACTCTTCGGGAGCCTGCGCCGCTGGCTCGCTTACAACGAGCACCGTGTCGTCACCTTGACCTACATCGGGCAGTCAGATGAGCCGGCCACCAGCCCGGTACCTCGCCTGCTCGACATCGCGATGCCCAATGCCACGCAGTGGTTCACCGTTGCTGTGCTCGACGATGGAGGGTTCGCCGCCCTCGACCGTGCCGACGACATGGGTCCCGGCGGGCCGACTTCTCTCGCCGTGCGTGGGTTTGGATCCGGCGAAACAGCAGACCGAAGGCTGCAAGACCTCGTGCATTCGTGGGACGCTGCTGGGCGTCCAGAGGCTGGCGACCTTCGCATCTCTGCATACCTGGAAACTGTCTCTCCGACGGCGGTGGCGGGTTTCGTCCAAGAGGCTGAGCACGCGACCTTCGTCGTGTCTTGGTAGCACTTGACTACCCGAGGTCGTAAGGGTTCGTAATCGTTCCCTGCCGGAGCGTCCCGCCTAGCCGGCGACGCTCCTATCAGTTGTCAAGCCCTTTGTGCGAACAGCGGACAGAACAGTGATGAGTCACTCGGGCGAGGACTGATATGGGGCGGCCCATCTCCTAGCCAGAGCCGGCACCAGAGTGGACCTACCGCACCGGCGACTCGCTCTGTTGCAGCCATCGCTTGGGCGGTGGATACACGAGCCTGGCGATGGTTGCCGACACCCAGCAGAGCGTCCAGCCAGCGAACACCAGGAGGACGTTGTGGAACGTTCCGTTTTTCGCCTTCGCGGCGGCGACGACGACAAGGAGGATGCCCCACACCAGGAAACAGCCGATGCTGTAAACCCAATAGTTGCGCCGCTTCAACATGTGATTCGACTCCCTCGTGAGCCAACACACCCAGCGTATTGGTGAGCGCCACCGCGGCGACGCCGCCTCAATCGCGAACGAGTTTTAGGGCCAGCCTGGGAACGATGAAGGATGCCAGAAAGACGGGCAAGAACCTCTTTCCGGTGCACCGGAAAGCGATGATCTCGCCCATGGCGGCGTCGAAGGTTTCAGTGCTGCTCAACTTTCGGCCATCGCGGACCTGCAGGGTATGACGTCCAGGCTCAACTGGAATCTCGATCGTGTCGTTCATTTCGATCGACCCGACGCGCTCACCATCAACCATGACATCGTACGTACCGCGACGGACTTCCGCTCCGATTGCCTTATGCGTCAACTTAAGCGTTGTCGACATCTGTGGCTTCCTCGTATCTCCGAACGGCCGTTGCCTTGGGTTCGGCAACGAACGCAAACTACCGGCGACCGTCATCTACGCCGATCGGTCTAGGGAAATATTTCCTTCCTAGCGCAAGTCGAATAGCGCCACCGTCCCGGTGTACTGAGCAGGCGTGTTGCATCAGCTCTCAGTCCGCGAGAGGAGTCATGGCTCGGCCCTTTCGAGAATCACGTCGAAATCCCTTCGCCACGTTGCGCCACCATCATCGGAGGCGTCCCAGTGCCCATCGATCCGCGCTGGCGTGACGGTGGCGATGAAGCGTTGATGGAAGTCAGGATCCTGTCGCAGCAGTGACAACTTGTCCTCGACGAATGTCATACGGAAGAGGCGGGAGGTTGGCCTCGGGTCGTGGTACAACGCCACGAGTTCACCGTTGGCATCAGTCCTCCCGAACGCGAAATGCCAAAGCGGCTGTCCCTCAAGATCCGCTTCCAACTCGATGAAAGCGTCTCCGAGCCATCGGGCGATGGCACTGCCGTGTTGTTCGATTTCCAGGGACTCCAGGAACCAGGCGTTGGTGAGCGTCAAGGACCACCCTCCAATCAACATGTCGAGCGGCTCAAGGGCGGGATTGCGCATAGCAGGAGTAGGTCAATATTGCACCCCATCCCGGCGGATAGGGGCCAGTCAGCCGGCCTGGCCTCATCTCACATTCGCTGGACTACCCGTCAGCGTCACCCGCCTTCTGCGCAGCAGTGAGCTGAGAGGGTTTGGGTGTCCCGGTGAGGGTGGTCTTCGGGATGGACTGCGAGCACCACGGTTGCACCGGGATATTGATCGAAATCAAAGTCATTGACGAGATTCACCACTGCACCTGGCTCGTCGTATCGGTGCCAAGGGAGTAAAGCACTCTTCTGCGCTGGCAACGCAACCTTCTCGGAGACCGAACTCAAGCACTTCGCCGACGAAGGCGTTGGGAGCATTCCTGAGCGGATATTCATCTCCGCGACCATCCCAGCGGCTAGGGAACGACACGAACGATCGTCCATCCGACGGAACAAAACATTGGAGCGCTCCCGAGCGATTCTTCTCGCGTAGCCTCCTCAACAAGGCCATGAGTATGGAGATGAGCCCTCGATATGTCCGCGAGGTCAGGGGATCCTGTATGCAGCGAGGAATACGCGGGCGCCTTCATCGGCTAGCGCCATCAACTCATCTTCGGAGCCGACGGCTCCGTCTCCCAAGAAGGCGGCCCTGTTGGAGGGAATGGAAACGATGAGCCAGGTGAACGTGTAGGCCGCCTGCTCTGGGTTTTTCACGTTGAGAAGGCCGCGTCGGGCGGCATGTCGAACGGGCCCAAGCTCGCGACCTACATCGAAGCCAAGTCGGGATCTTCCTTGCCGATTCGAATGATCTCTTGTTCGTAAGTGCCGTCGGTAAGAATCTGGCGGACGAACGTCGAGACCGCAGCCGCCATCGGCGTTCTCGGGGGACCCTCCGGAGATGGCAGAAGCTCGCCAGTCACTGCCGCACGCTGACGCGCGCGCTTTACGGCGTCCTGCAACTCGGTTGGAAGGGTCGCATGCAGCGTCACGACACGAGGTTACCAACTCAGCTTTTGAGCCCCCTCCCATCGGGAAATCGGCCTGCGGACTCTGAGCCGGGCGTTTCTCGAAGGCGGCGGATCCGCACGGACGCCTCGACGGTGACTCACGTAGCGCTCATCAGCGCTGCCCGTAAAGACACGTAAAGACACGTCCGAGGATCTGATCTCTGGGGGATCCCACTTCAGCCCTCTGACCTGGGCTTTTGGTGGAGGTGAAGGGACTCGAACCCTCGGCCTCTACATTGCGAACGTAGCGCTCTACCAGCTGAGCTACACCCCCGGGTACCCCGAAAGAGTAGTCCGGCAGACCGCTTCGGTAGCCACGCCGCATCCCGACCGATCCGGCCGTCCGAGCCCCGTGCTCAGGGTGCGGTCGTGGTGGTCGTCGTGGTGGTGGACGGCGGCTCGGTCGTGGTGGTCGTTGTCGGCGGCTCGGTCGTGGTGGTCGTTGTCGGCGGTTCCGTCGTGGTGGTGGACGGCGGCTCGGTCGTGGTGCTGGAGGTGGACGAGGTGGATGCCGAGCCCGACTTGGACGCCGATCCAGCTTTGCCGCTCGATCCTGCCTTCGGTGCAGATCCTGAGGCCGTTCCCGGTGGCACGGAGAACGACCACATTGCGGTGGCACAGTCGGTGGGTTGGCTGGCGATGACCACGTCTACCCCTGGCAGCGAGCTGTAGGTCCACACCTGGAGGGGCGGGCCGCTCTGGAGGCAGGCAAGGGCCGGGTCGGCGGTGCCGATCCCGCTCAGGGTCCCGACCAGCTGCTGGGTGCCACCCGACGGAGGCGGGTCGATCGGGGTGAGCGGGAGGTTGGCCACCCCGTCGTAGGTGCCCAGGGAGATGAAGCCGGAGCCAGGAGGTGGGGGCGGGCCGGAGAGCAGGTCCTTCGCCGCTGGCGCGTTCCCGAGAAGGGCCGCGATCATTGCCGGGTCGTTCCCGTCCATGCCCAGCGCCCAGATCCCCACTCCGGCGATGTGGAAGAGGCCGGCCAACTCGGCCTTCAGGGCCAGCGATGTGGGGTCGTCGAAGTAGGTCTCGTGCCACTGGGTACCGACCAGATAGGAGGTCCACGCGGTCTGGGTGACCGGATCCCAGTAGGTCGGATGACCCGAGCCGGCGATGACCGCATCACTCAGGGGCGTCTCCCCGCCGATCGCCTGGGCGGTGCTCGAGCCGTCGGTGGTCGGCCAGTCGTAGCCGTAGAAGGGAACTCCGAGGATGATCTTCTGGGGGGGCACGACCGCAGTGAACTCCTGGAGGGCCCTCAAGTCGGTGTAGCCGTTCCCCGCGAGCAGCGGAGCGGTCGGACTGGGTTGGGTCGGATCATTCATGTCGTAGGCCATCACGAAGAAGGCGTCGACCGCCGGGGCAAGAGCGGCCACGTCGTAGAAGCTCCCCGGATCACCTGCCGCACTGGCGTAGGTGGCCATGCTGACCTGCCAGTGCGGATTGGTCGCGTGGAGTGCCGCCGATACATGGGTGATCAGAGCGGTGAGCCCAGCTCGGTCGCCGCTTCCCTCCCCCTCGAAGTCGAAGTTGACCCCGTCGAGCGCCTTTGCAGACACCGCACTGATCAGCGCGGCGGACAGCCGACCGGCTGCGCTCGGGTCGGAGGTGATCTGGTCGAGGGCGGTCTGGCTGAAGCAGGTGACCGTGAGCACCACCCGGTCCCCGGCTGCATGGGCGCGGTTCACGAGGTCGACCAGGTCCTGGCTCTCGTACCCGTTCCAGCCCGAACCGCTCTCGTCGAGCGAACCGTCGCCGTTGGCGTCGACGCTGAAGTAGGCCAGGGTGGTCAGGTCCTGGACGTCGAACCCGGACGACTCGGGCAACGTCCAGTACGGGGCGTAGCCGAACACCTCGTGGGACTGCAACGGCGGGGCCCCGGCCAGTGAGGGCGGTGCGGGCTCCGGTGCAGCCGTCGCCGCGGCCAGATGGGAGGACGGATGCGCGAAGGCCTGGGCACTGTTGCCCGGCCCGCGACCCTCCGTGATGGTGATGGAGGGTCTGGGGTTTCCCCCTGCGGAGGGCTGGAACGTCGAGGTTGTCCCGCCGGTGAACAGAGCGAGCGCTGCGAGGGTGACCAGCACCGGGACGACGCGGTGACGGGCCCACGCCGGCAGGAGGGCACCGCCCGATCCCTCGGCCGGCATCTCTGAGGGTCGCATGGCGTGCGCATGTTTGCGAGCGCCGCTGGCGAGCGGATCCCGACCGGAGTCGACGGCGGCCAGCAGCGAGCCCACCTCGGCGGCCGAACCGACGAACTGCCAGGTACCTGCCTCCCCCATCCACCAGTCCTCGGAGACCTCGATCACGACGACCTGTGCGGTCGTGCCACCGGGGAGGCGGGCGGAACGGTCCGCAGACACCTGTTCGACGGCGGACCACGGCACGAGGGCGGGCACCTCCACCTCGGGACCGTCCGGTCCGCTGATCAGCAGGCCCTGCTCTCCGGTCCGGATGACGGTAGGCGCCCCGAGGTGCACTGGAGAGAGGTCGACCGGGTCCGGATCGTCTCCGCCGACTCCGCGCACGGGAGCAGGCAGGTCCACCACACCCCGGACGACGACGTCCACCTCATGGGTGATCGGACGGGGCGGGCGGCGGAAGGATCTCATGGCTGATCGTCGCGACGGCATTGCCGGGCCGCCGCCGATCTCGGCAGAAGTGACCCGTTTCTGTGGTCAATATACCACTCTGCGTGTTAATTGACCAGGGGCGATGCGGATTCCGGCGGCGCCGCCCAAAGGGCGATCGACCCCGCCGGCCTGCTCCGCCGGCCACTGTAGACGACCCTCGCCCGATCCGGCAGTCGGGCTGATCGTGGGGCCGAGCCTCAAGGTTCCGCCCGGGAGACCGACAATTACCGTGCGGGCCGAATCCTTGACGCAACCGAAGTGGACACCGACATGACGGCATCAGGACGCAGCATTCGAGCAGCAGATCCCGCAGCGTGATCTTCGTCGAAGGCTTCCGCCTCCTCTTCGTCCTGGCCGGCGCGGTCACCGGCTTCGAGATCGGTAAGTCGTTCGGCACCGGTGGGACCGAAGCCGTGGTCGGACTCCTGCTCGGCGCGGGCGTGAGCTACGTCCTCGGCGGCATCGCCGGCCGACTGCTCGACAAGGGTCTCCAGCGCGCCGTCTTCCAGTTCCGCAACACCCCTCCCGGCGAAGTGTTCGCCGCCTCGAGCGTTTCGACGACCGGGATGATGCTCGGACTGGTCATCGGGCTCCCGTTGATGGTGCTCGTCCGCTCCGGGTATGCCTTCATCGTGACCGCTGGACTGGCCTGGGTACTTGCCAGCCTCGGATGGCGACTCGGCTCGACCAAGGGACGCCAGATCGTGTCCGCGATCGGCCTGTCCCGGATCCTCTCCCCCGCGATCAGTCCACCCGAGGGGCACGCTCTCCTGGTCGACGGCTCGGCCGTGATGGACCGCTTCCTTCTCGTCCTCGGCCGGGCTGGTCTGCTGCCCGGCGGTCTGGTGATCCCGCAGTTCGTCGTCGACCACGTGCGCTCGGTGGCCGAGTCACCCGATCCGGTCAGTTCGCGGCGGGCCCGTCGCGGGCTCGAGGCACTGGAGGCGCTCCGGGAGATGTCGGTCGCCGTCCACATCGCCCCGGACGAGGTTCCCGAGGTCGACGACCCCACGGTCAAACTGCTCACGGTGGCCCGCCGAACCGGATTGCGGATCGGAACATGCTCGACGACCGTCGTCGAGGCTGCCGCCACCTGGGAGCTCCCCACGATCAACCTGCACGCGGTCGCCAGCGAGCTCTCACCCGACCACCTGCCCGGCGAGCGGCTGGTGATCACACTGGTCAAGGAGGGCCGTCAGGCTCGCCAGGCGGTGGGGTACCTGCCGGACGGCGACATGGTCGTGGTCAACGACGCGACCCACCTGATCGACCAGGGCCCGGTGGGCGTCGCCGTGCTCTCCACCCGTCCGACCAGTCAGGGCGTGATGGTCTTCGCCAAGCTCGCTGACGATCCGGCCGTCGACGAGCCCGAGGTGGACCTCCCGATCCGATCGGTCAGGTCGAGGGGGTCCGTCCTCTCCTGACAGCGGTGCCTGCCCCACCGCCGGTCCCGGTCCAGGTGGGCCGGGCTACCCGCGCCCGACCCACCACCGGGGCGATCAGGAGATGATGGCGACGACCTGGCCGGTGAGCGGGGTTCCGGCCTCCGAACCGAGGTACGACGTACCCAGTGCGTAGACCGTGCCGCCCGTGTCGGTGAGCCAGTAGCCACCGATCGAGCTCGGAGCCATCCCCACGATGGGTGCGGTGGGGTGGGAAGCGCCGAGCGACCCGTCGAAGGGTGCGTCCCCGTAGTTGAAGATCCCTCCGTCCGAGGCGACGAGCCAGTAGCCATTGCCGTCACCGGTCGAGGCCATACCCACGATGGGCTTGTTGAGGTGCACCGCACCGCTCGAGCCATGGAAGTGGGCGTCGCCGAAGGAGAAGATCCCGCCGTCCGAGGCGACGAGCCAGTAGCCCTTGCCGTCGGCCGACGAGGCCATGCCCACGACGGGCTCGTTGAGCGGGTGCGCACCCATCGAGCCGTAGAAGCCGGCGTCGCCGAAGGCGAAGAGGCCACCGTCGGAGGCGACGAGCCAGTAGCCCTTGCCGTCGGGAGTCGAGGCCATGCCCACGATGGCTTGGTTGAGGTGCATGCCACCGGTCGACCCGTGGAACGCAGCGTCGCCGTAGGAGAAGATGCCGCCGTCCGAGGCGACCAGCCAGTAACCCTTGCCGTCGGCGGTGCTCGCCCCCCCGACGATCGGCTTGTTGAGCTTGATCGACGCGGTCGAACCGTACGCCTGGACGTCACCCTGGGCGAAGACCCCACCGTTGGCGGTGATGAGCCGGAATCCGGCCGGGCTGGTGAACGGGAGTGCGGCGAGCGTGACGGCGTTGGACGGGGCGGATGCCGCTCCGGTCCCGACGCTGTTGGTGGAGGCCACGGTGAACGTGTAGGGCACACCGGTCTGGAGGCCCACCACGTTGCCCGAGGTGACCGGGCCCACCGAGGTCGTCCCGACAGCGGTCCCACCCTGGTAGGCGGTGATCACGTTGCTGGTGATCGGTGCACCGTTGGACGACGGTTCCGTCCAGGAGACCGTCGCGTAGCCGCCCCCGACCGGACCCGCGGTCGCGCTCACCCCGGTCGGGGCGGAGGGCACAGCGGCGGCTCCGTTGAGGTCCACAAACGCTGCGGGCTGCACCTTGACCGGCGAGGCACTGATCAACGGTGTCACGCTGCCGGCGGGCAGCACGGGGACGGTGTCCCCGGTCGCGTTGGATGCCGGCGGCGTGCCGGTTTGGGGCGGGCCTGCGACCGGCGTGGGCGGCCCGGTCCACCCGGTGAGCAGGCAGTTGCTCGCCCCGTCCCCGAGCGCTCCGCCGAACGTGACGAGCTCCTCGGCGGTGAACTGGGTCGCGCTCACCAGGCCGATCCCGGCGGTGCCGCCGGCCGCTCCCTTGGTGGTGAAGACGTTCCCGGTGTTGACGGCTTCGCTGAACACGGTGGTCGCGCCCCAACTCACGGCCGCGGCGTCGCCCGTCGTTGCCGCCGCCGTGGTCGGCAGACTGATGGTGATCGAGTCGTTGTTCGCGGCCACGGCCGTCACGGTTGCGGCCTGGTTGATCCCGGCTTGGCCCGAGGCGAGGCCGTCACCGACCGCGACACCCGCGAAGCCCCCACCGGTAGTGGTCAGGGTCATCGAACCCTTGGTCCAGGTCACGGTCCCCGGGGTGGTGCCCCCGCCGTCCGGCTCACTGATGGTCTTCGAATTGAAGACGTAGCTTCCGGTGGCGTGCCCGTCGGTCGACCCGATCGTCTCGGTCCACTGCAGCTGGGACGTGCCGCCGCCCAGACCGTTCTCATAGATGTTGGCGACGAAGCCGCCGACGAGGGTGGTGGCGGCGGTGCCGGTGAAGCCGAACTTCACACCGGTCGGCGCTGCCGAGTTGACGGTCGTGTTGCCCAGGAGGGTCGTGACGAACGGCGCGGCGACATTGCCCTGGAACCCGGTGGTGCAGTCGACCTCGTAGGAGATGGCCGGAGCTGTCGGGTTGTTGGGGGGGGTGTTCGGCACGGCGTCCGCGGTCGACGGAGCCACGAGTGCGATGCCCACACTGGCGACGGCCAGCGCGCCGGCCCCGGCGAGCGACCCGAGGACCGTCCTGGCGCGGCCGACGCGCCGACCG
Organism: uncultured Acidimicrobiaceae bacterium; assembly: GCA_963753905.1. Classification (GTDB taxonomy): domain Bacteria; phylum Actinomycetota; class Acidimicrobiia; order Acidimicrobiales; family RAAP-2; genus Bog-756. Next base: position 2,742,002 of record CAVWDZ010000001.1, read on the forward strand.
GGCACCATCGTCCCCGATCCTCCATGTCCATCGTGTGAACGGGACCTGCTCATAGATCAAACCCCCCGGATTCGTCTGGCAACACGTCCTTCGAGCACCACTGCCTTCCCCGGTGCGGGACGTGGACCACATCTGTGGTCAGGACGACGGTACGGGATGGACCTGCGGCAATGCAATGTATTCCACTGACAGTGGAATGCTACCCACTGTCAGTGTTATTCTACGCCTCCTGGACCGCATTGACCAGCTTGGCCAGGGTGTCCTTTGCATCGCCGAAGAGGAGCGTGGTCTTCTCGTCGAAGAGCAACTCGTTGTCGATGCCGGCGAAACCGGGTCGCATCGAGCGCTTGAGGAAGACCACGTTCTGGGCCTCGTCGGCATGCACGATCGGCATCCCGTAGATGGGGCTCCCCGGGGTGGTCTTGGCCGCCGGGTTGACCGTGTCGTTGGCACCGACCACGAGGGCCACGTCGGCCGTCGACATCTCCGGGTTGGCCTCGTCCATCTCCTTGAGCTCGTCGTAGGGGACGTTCGCCTCGGCCAGGAGCACGTTCATGTGCCCGGGCATGCGCCCGGCCACCGGATGGATCGCGTAGAAGACCTCCACGCCGCGTTCCATGAGCAGGTCGGCGAGCTCGCGCAGCGTGTGCTGCGCCTGGGCCACCGCCAGTCCGTACCCGGGGATGATGACCACCTTGCGGGCGTAGGCGAGGAGGACCCCGATGTCCTCGGGCGTCCCCGACCGGACCGTCCGGGTCTCGCCGGTGCCGTCGGCACCGGCCCCGGCGGTGACCACGGAGCCGAAGGCGCTGAACAGCACGTTGGCCAATGAGCGGCCCATGGCCTTGGACATCATCCGGGTCAGGAGGATGCCCGAGGCGCCGACCAGGGTGCCGGCGATGATGAGCAGGTTGTTGTCGAGGGTGAATCCCGACGCCGCCACCGCGAGTCCTGTGAACGAGTTGAGCAGGGAGATGAGGACGGGTACGTCGGCACCGCCGATCGGGAGCACGAAGATGACCCCGAGGACCAGCGAGAGCAGGGCCGTGGCCACCAGCAGCGGCACGTCGCCGGTCACGATGGTGCCGACGGCCAGGCCGACCAGGGCCAGGCCGACCAGGGCGTTGATGCCCTGTTGGCCCGGATAGGTGATCGGCCGGCCGGTCATGAGCTCCTGCAGCTTGGAGAATGCGATCGCGCTGCCGGAGAACGAGACACACCCGATGAGCACCCCGAGCACCACCTCGACGAGGTGGTAGGTCGCCGGCTTGGTCGGGTCCTCGATGAGGAAGTAGAGAATGGAGATGAGGGCGGCCGCACCGCCGCCGACCCCGTTGAAGATGGCCACCAGCTGGGGCATCGCGGTCATCTTGACCCGGCGGGCAGTGGGCACCGCGATCGCCGCGCCGAGGGTCATGGCCACCAAGGTCAGGACGAGGTTGAGGGTGTGGGCCCTGACGCCGGGATACGCGAAGGTGACGCCGACGGCCAGGGCGGCGACGGCCGCCGCGAGCAGATTGCCGTTGCGGGCGTGCTTGGGTGAGCTGAGACCCTTGAGGGCGAGGATGAACCCGACCGCCGCCAGCAGATAGACGAGGTCGATCCAGTCGTCGAGCGTCACTCGGGACCGCCCTCGACCTTGGTCTCTGCGTCGCCCGCCTTCGCCGGTCGATCGGCCGGCTTCGCCTTGAACATCTCGAGCATCCGGTCGGTGACGACGAACCCGCCCACGATGTTGAGGGTGGCCAGCAGCACGGCGAGGAAGCCGAGGACGAGCTGGGTCGTCCCGTGGGCGTCGCCCATGATGATGATGGTCCCGACCAGGACGATGCCGTGGATCGCGTTGGAGCCGGACATCAGCGGCGTGTGCAGGATGCTCGGCACGCGGTTGATGACCTCGTTGCCGACGAACGCGGCGAGGACGAAGATCGTGAAGAACTCGAGGACCCCGGTGCTCATGAGCGCGCCTCCTCGGACCCGCCGGCACCGGTCGGACCCGGCACTGCTCCGGGCCCGGGGGCCGCCGGGCTGTCGAGGCCGAGCGCCTCCGCGGTGGGGGCGTGCACGATGTGCCCGTCCCGGACCACGCAGGTGCCGGCCACGATCTCGTCCTCGAAGTCCGGGGCCAGCTCGCCGTCCTTGACCAGGAGCCCGAGAAAGTTGGCGACATTGCGAGCGAAGAGGAAGCTGGCGTGGGTCGGCATCGAGGCCGGCGGGTTGGCCATACCGACGACGGTCACCCCGTCGACCAGAACGTCCTGGCCGGCCACCGAGAGCTCGCAGTTGCCGCCCGAGTCCACGGCGATGTCGACGATGACCGCTCCCTCGGACATGCTCCGCACCATCGCCTCGGTCACCAGCACCGGCGCCCTGCGCCCCGGGATCTGAGCGGTCGTGATCACCACGTCGGAAGCGGCAACTTCGGCGGCCAACAGCTCCTGCTGCCTGGCCAGGGTCTCGGCTGACTGCTCCTTCGCGTACCCGCCGGTGCCCTCCTGGGCCTCGAGGCCGAGCTCCACGAACTTGGCGCCGAGGCTCTGCACCTCTTCTCTGGCCGCGGCACGCACGTCATAGGCGCGGACCGCCGCGCCGAGCCTGCGGGCGGTTGCAATGGCCTGGAGGCCGGCTACCCCGGCCCCCATCACCAGGACCTTGGCCGGCGGGACCGTCCCTGCCGCGGTCATGAACATCGGGAAGAACTTGTCGAGGTGCTCGGCGGCCGACAGGCCCGCGCGGTACCCGGACACCGTGGCCTGTGACGAGAGGGCGTCCATCGACTGGGCACGGCTGATCCGCGGCAGCAGGTCGAGGCTGTAGACCGTGGCCCCCTTGGCCGCCAGCGCCTGCACCACGTCGGTCGCGGCCAGCGGCTGGAGGAAGCTGATCGTCGAGACTCCCTCCGGGAGTGCGGCGATTTCTCCCATGGTCGGCGGCTGCACCCGGGCGGAGACGGCAGCGCCGGCCAGCGCCGAAGCGGCATCGTCCACGACCGTGGCCCCTGCTGCCCGGAACTCCTCGTCGGCGAAGCGGGCGGCCGAGGCCGCCCCGGACTCGACGACGACGTCGACCCCGGTCTTGACGAGCCTTGCGGCCACCTCTGGCACGATCGCCACGCGACGTTCCCCGGGGGTCGACTCCTTGACCACAGCGAGTTTCACGGCCAGAGGTATACAGGCAATCGGGGATGCGGACCACCCGTATTCCCGGGCGGGGGTGGAGCGGTGCGACGGCGCACCTGGTCCCGGGCCCGGAGAGACGCACTGTCCCGATCGGACCGACGCGCTCCTCGGGGCCGGGCCCCGTGCTCAGCCGGTGGTGTCCATCGGTCCCGGGTCGGCCGTTCCCTGCAGCAACGACTCGACGGACAGCGGTTCGTCGTCGCCACGGACCAGGGTTCGCACGTCGGTGAGGGAGAACACCGGCACCTCGGGCCCCCTGGCGAAGACCAGCACCTCCTCACTCGAGATGGGCCGCGCGAAGAAGAACCCTTGAGCGGCGTCGGCCCCGAACGCCCGGACGATCTCGACCTGCTTGGGCGTCTCCACGCACTCGACGATGGCCGACATGCCGAGGGAGTGCGCCATGTGGATGACCGTCTCGACCACCAGCCGATTGATGCCCTGGTTCGACTCGAGGCCGGCGATGAACGACCCGTCGATCTTGACCGTGCTGATGGCGTGCCGTTTGAACGGCTCGAAGGAGGACCAGTTGGTTCCCACGTTGTCGACCGAGAGTTGGACGCCCATCTCCGAGAGGTTCTGGAGATCGGCAGAAGCAACCGCGTCGACCACCGCATCCTCGGTGACCTCGATGTTGAGCTGGCCGCTGCGGAACCCGGTCTGGTCGAGCGCGCGGGCCACCGCCTTGGACACCTCCCCGCGTCGCAACTGCTCGACCGTGCAGTTGACACCGAGCTGGATGCTCGGCGACCAACGGCAGGCCTCCTCGCAGGCTTCGGCCACGATCCATCCGGTGAGGGGACCGATGTCCCCGCTGGCCTCCGCAGCCGGAATCAGCAGGTCCGGGGAGATCCTCCCCTCGGTCGGGTGACGCCACCGGACGAGCGCCTCCATCCCGAGCAGGCGCCCGGTGGAGAGGTCGATCACCGGCAGGTACTCGAGATAGGGCGCGCCGAGCAGCGAGAACGTCGCCTCCGGGTGGGTCAGCACGACCCGATCCGGATTCGCCGACATCGTTGGGTTCCGCCCTCGGGGGGGGCAGGAGCATGTTCTCGGGCCACGACCGGTGCATCGGCCAGATCCGGGGCGAACTTGAGCCGTTCTTCCTGGTCTTCCCGCAGGTGGGAGCCGTCAAGGGCCGCTCTGCCGGCGACCGCAGGATGGGGTGCCGAAGCGCGCTCAGCGCGCGGTTCCGGCGACCCCCTCGAGCGCGGTGAGGTAGGGGGGCCGTTCCCCTCCCCCGTGGGCGACCAGGTTGGCGCCGGTCACGTAGGACGCCAGCGACGAGGTCAGGAACAGGCAGATCCCGGCGATGTCGGCCGGCGTGGCGAACCTCCCGAGCGGGACGGTGGCGGCAATGGCGGCCACCCCGGCGGGTCCGCCGTAGTGCTCGTGGGCTCCCTCGGTAGCCACCATGCCGGCACTCAGGGCGTTGACCCGGACCTTCGGCGCCCATTCGATGGCGAGCGACTGGGTCAGGTTGATGAGTCCCGCCTTGGCCGCACCGTAGGCGGCGGTGCCGGGCGAGGGCCGCAGCCCGCTGACCGAGGAGATGTTGACGATCGAGCCCCCGTCGTCCTGACCCTGCATGATCGCATTGGCGGCTTGGGCGCAGTAGAGGGGGCCGAGGAGGTTGAGACCCACGATCGACGCAGTGAAGCGCGGTGACGCGGTCGCTGCGTCCCGACCTGGCGAGCCGCCCGCGTTGTTGATCAGTGCGTCGAGCCGGCCGAACCGGGCGACTGCGGCATCGACCACTGCGGCTGACTGTTCGGCGTCTCGAACGTCGGCGACGACGAAGTGGGCCCGGCGCGCCGTCCCCGAGCGATCCTCCGCCGAGGGCAGTGCGTCCCCGCTCACCTCGGTGCGCCCGCAGACGACCACGTCAGCGCCGGCGCCGAGGAACCCCTCCGCGATCCCCCGCCCGACTCCCTTCGCCCCGCCGGTCACCACGACCACCTGCCCCGTGTAGTCGAAGGTGCCGGTCCGGCCCGGGTTGCCCGCTGGTGCCACTGCTGCCTCCCTGGTTCCGACTGGTACTGTCCTGACGCTGTATCAGATCACGATCAGATCACGCTGCGTGCGTGGCTGCCCGCCTGCCCGCCGGTGCGACCGGGGCGGTCGTGGCCCGCGCCGCTCGGCCACCGGAGCAGTCCATGCCCATCACCACCCGTCAGCCACGACCCGGCATCTCCGAGGTGGTCATCGATCATCCCCCGGTGAACGCTCTGGACGTGGCCGGCTGGTTCGGCCTGGCCGAGGCCGTTCTCGGAGCCGGTCGGGTGCCGGACACCCGCGTGGTGATCGTCCGGGCCGAGGGACGCGGCTTCTGTGCCGGGGTCGACATCAAGGAGATCAACGCGCGAGGCGACGAGGCCCTCGTCGGCGCCAACAGAGGGTGCTTCGCCGCCTTCGCCGCCGTCTACGAGTGCGAGGTCCCGGTGATCGCCGCCGTGCACGGGTTCTGCCTCGGCGGAGGGGTCGGCATCGTCGGCAACGCCGACATCGTGGTGGCCTCGGAGGACGCCACGTTCGGGCTCCCCGAAGTCGACCGCGGTGCGCTCGGCGCCGCGACCCATCTCGCGCGCCTGGTTCCCCAGCACCGCATGCGTGCCATGGTCTACACGGCCGAACCGGCCACCGCGGCGGAGCTCCACCACTACGGATCCGTCCTCCGGGTGGTGCCACGCGAGCAGCTGGTGGATGCCGCATACGAGGTGGCGGACGGCATCGCGTCGAAGAGCCCGACCATCATCCGGCGCGCCAAGGAGTCCCTCAACGGGATCGATCCGGTCGACGTGAAGCGGAGCTACCGGTTCGAGCAGGGGTTCACCTACGAGCTGCACGTGGCCGGCGTCGCGGACGAGCAACGGTCGGCCTTCGTCGAGAAGCGCACCCCCGACACCACCCGATGAACGCGCCGATACCGAACGACAACGAGCATGGCATGAGAATGGTGGTGCACGGTGCCTGACAAGCGCCTCGACCTCGACGCCTTCGTCGGTGAGCTGCACAGCGGCATGACCATCGGCATCGGCGGCTGGGGGTCGCGCCGCAAGCCGATGGCCGCGGTGCGGGCCATCCTCCGCTCGGACCTCACAGACCTCACGATCGTCTCCTACGGTGGCCCCGACGTCGGCCTGCTCTGCGCGGCGGAAAAGGTCGCCTCGGTGGTCTACGGGTTCGTCACCCTGGACTCGATCCCCACCGACCCCCACTTCAAGGTGGCCCGCCAGAGCGGGACGGTCGGGGCCACCGAGCTCGACGAAGGCATGTTCTACCTGGGCCTGCTCGCCGCATCCCAGCGGGTCCCCTTCCTGCCGACCCGGGCCGGACTCGGGTCCGACGTGCTGGCGCTCAACCCGTTCCTGCGCACGGTCACCTCCCCCTACGACGACGGAGAGGAGCTGGTGGCGGTTCCGGCCATCCGGCTCGACGCGGCGGTCGTGCACGTGAACCGTGCAGACCGCGCCGGGTCCGGTCAGATCCTCGGACCCGACCCCTTCTTCGACGACCTCTTCCTCGGGGCGGCGGAGCGTCGCTTCGTGACGACCGAGCAGGTGGTCGGGACCGATCGCCTCGCGGCCGGAGGGCCACTCCAGAGCCTCTGCATCAGCCGGCTGCTCACCGACGGCGTCATCGAGACCCCCGGCGGAGCCCACTTCACCGCCTGCGTGCCCGACTACGGACGCGACGAGGCGTTCCAACGCGAGTACGCGGCGGCCGCGGCGGACCCCGACGCCTGGCGCGCGTTCAGCACGCGCTACCTCGAGGTCGACGAGGCGGGCTACCAGGCGGCCGCCCGGCCGGTCAGCGCGGCAGGGGCGGGCGCATGACGGGGACCGAGGCCGCCGGCGACCGCGACCGCGCCGAGAGCGGGGTGTCCAGGTCCGAGTACTGCGCGGTCGCCTGCGCGGAAGTGTTCCGCGGCGACGGCGAAGTCATGGCAAGTGCCTTCGGGACCGCCCCCGCACTCGGGGCACGACTGGCCCGGCTCACCTTCGCCCCCGATCTCGTGCTGACCGACGGCGACGCCGCCCTGATCGACGGGGCACCGCCGCTCGGGGCCGCCCCCGAGTCGCTGGTGCTCGAGTCGCACATGCCGTACCGCCGGGTCTTCGACGTGGTGTGGTCCGGCAGGCGCTCGCTCATCATGATGGCCTCCCAGATCGACCGGACCGGCAACCAGAACATCAGTGCCATCGGCGACTGGGCCCGCCCCCGAGCCCAGCTGGTCGGGGTGCGGGGCGCCCCCGGCAATACGGTCAACCACCCGACGAGCTACTGGGTCCCCAACCACTCGACCCGGACATTCGTCGACCAGGTCGACGTGGTTTCCGGTGTCGGGTATGCGCGGGCCGCGGCAGCCGGCCCGGCAGCCACCCGTTTCCACGAGATCCGCCGGGTCGTCTCCAATCTCGGGGTCTTCGACTTCGAAACGCCTGACCGGGTCATGCGCTTGCGGTCCGTGCACCCGGGGGTCGGCGTGGACGAAGTGGTCGAGGCCACCGGCTTCGCCCTGGTGATCCCCGACGAGGTGCCCGAGACCCGGCTCCCGAGTCCCGAGGAGCTCGCCCTCATCCGGACCGTCCTCGACCCGTCGGGCCTGCGGGACCGGGAGGTCCGGGGGTGAGTCAGCCCGACTCCGCCGGTCCCGGGCATCCGGCGCTGCACACCCCCTTCTGCGACCTGGTCGGTGTCCGCTACCCGATCGTCCAGACCGGGATGGGCTGGGTGGCCGGCCCGAGCCTGGTGGTGGCCACAGCCGAGGCCGGCGGGCTCGGCATCTTGGCCTCGGCCACCATGACCGTGGCCGAGCTCGCGGCGGCCGTCGCCGAGGTGCGGTCGCGTACCGACCGGCCCTTCGGGGTCAACATGCGCACCGACGTGGCCGATGTCGGCGACCGGGTGGCGCTCATGGTCGACCAGGGCGTCCGGGTGGCCAGCTTCGCCCAGGCCCCGAACGCCGCGCTGGTCGAGCGGTGCAGGGCCGCCGGTCTGGTGGTGATGCCAACCATCGGCGCGAGGCGCCACGCCGAGAAGGTGGCCGAGTGGGGCGTCGACGCGGTCATCGCGCAAGGCGGCGAAGGCGGCGGGCACACCGGGTCGGTGCCGACCTCTTTGCTGACCCCTGCCGTCGTCGACGCGGTCGGCGACCGGGTCGCGGTGGTGGCGGCTGGGGGCTTCTTCGACGGACGGGGCCTGGTCGCCGCGCTCGCCTACGGCGCCTCGGGCATCGCCATGGGCACCCGGTTCCTGCTCACCCGCGAGAGCCGGGTACCCGACGCGGTCAAGCAACGCTACCTCCAGACGCCGGTCACCGGAACCGTCGTCTCCACCGCGGTGGACGGCGCGCCCCAGCGGGTGATCCGCACCGATCTGGTCGACCATCTCGAGCGCGCCGGCCGCCTGCGCGGGCTCCCGCGGGCGATCGCCAACGCGTACGCCTTCCGTCGGGAGACCGACACGACGCTGCTCGCGCTGCTGCGGGAGGGTCGGGCGATGAAGCAGGGCAACGAACTCTCGTGGCCCCAGGTGGTCATGGCGGCCAACGCGCCGATGATGACCAAGGCAGCTCTCGTGGACGGTCGCACCGACGTCGGCGTCCTGCCGACCGGGCAGGTCGTGGGTGAGATCGCCGAGCTCCCGAGCGTGGCCGAGCTCATCGGTCGGATCGTGACCGAGGCGGGCGTCGTGCTCGACCGACTGGCCGGCGCGGGGGTCCCGCACGCTCCTGGCTGACCGGCGCGGCACGTGCTCACCGGAGCATCGGGTATGTCCGAAAAAGGACGGACACCCAGGTGAGGGAGCGTTGGCTCTTGTATCTGGGGTGCCGGTCGGCGATAATCGTGGCTGCCACACTGGATTGCTATCGATGCAAGCCTCATTCTGACCTCGACCGTGACACGTCGGACCGGGGTGCCGCACTGATGATGACCCACCTGCCGTGGAGGAGTTGCAATGTCGGAAGAAACCCACCCACCTGCCAGTGAGCGGGGCCGGCCCGCGCCTCGGGGTGGAGCGCCGGTCAACATCACCGGTGTGGGTGCCGTCACCGGGTACGGATGGGGAACGAAGCACACCTGGGACGGATTCCTGCTCGGCGAGAGCGCGGTCAAGCTGACCGAGGGGCTCGAGGGGTACCCCGACGGGGAGTCCGCCTACATCGCCACGATCACCGATGAGGGCGACCGCCACGACGGCCCGACCCGGTTCATGCAGTCCCTCCGATTCGCAGCCCGGGAGGCGATCGCGGACGCACTCGAGCGGGGATGGAAGCCGGGCCCGGTCGTCGGGGTCGTGCACAGCCTGGTGCTCGGCGACGTCGAGATCTGGGCCGCGTTCCACCGTGCCCATGGGCAGCGCGTGCGGGCCCGGCAGTGGGTGAACATGATGCCGTCGACCGTCATCTGCACGATGATGAAGGAGCACGACTTCCACGGTCCGAGCATGTCGGTATCGGCGATGTGCGCCTCGGGCAACGCCGGCCTGATCACCGCCAAGTCGTGGATCGACACCGGTGTGGCCTCCGACGTGATCCTGCTCGCCACCGACCTCTCGCTCCAGGGGGAACACCTCCGGGGATTCGTCGACGTGGGCGTGGCGGTCGCGGACACGCCGCCGTTCGAGGCATGCCGCCCGTTCCAGGAGGGCAGCCGCGGATTCGTGGGCGGAGAGGCCGCCGTGGCAATGGTGCTCTCGAAGGAGTCCAAGGGCTCCTACGCCACGATGCTCGGCGGCGCGATGACCATGGACGCCTACAACGCGGTCGCCATGACCCCCGACCTCGGGGAGCTCTTCCGGTGCTTCTCGGATGCGATGGCCGTCTCGGGTATCGACTACAAGGACGTGGCGTACATCAACGCCCACGGGCCGGGAACGGCCCAGTGCGATGCCGCGGAAGCCCGTGTGCTCGATGAGCTGTTCCCCGATGCCGCGGGGATCTTCTCGGTAAAGCCCCTCACCGGGCACTGCCAAGCGGCGGCTGCTGCCGTCGAGGTCCTCGCCACCGTCTACGCCTACCAGACCGGGTTCGTCCCGGCACCGCCCCAGGTCGCCCCGGGCCATCCCCGCCTGGTCAACGGCCTGACCCAGCGGGTCCCAGGGGCCATGGTCAAGTCCTCGATCGGTCTGGGCGGCTACAACTCGGTGGTGGTGATCGGCGAGCCCGGCGACTGACCGCCGGACACCCCCTCCGGTCCTGGACGGGGGTCCCGGGCCTGGCTCGCACCACCGGGCGCACACGGGGCAAGTAGCACTTAAGGGGCCAGGTCCGTATGCCGATGTTGCGGCATATGGTTACGGCAAACGGGTTCGGTAGCCAGCGGCCTTCCCTGTCCTTCGATCGGGTCGAATCGGGGCCTGCCTCGACGCTCGAGCTGTCCCAGGACATCGATCTCACCGGCGAGGGACTGCCGACCGTCACCTGGGTGTACGACGCCGCGACCGACGAGACCAGTTGGTCGTACCCCTTCGAGGAGCTCCTCGGGTTCGGACAGCTCGACAAGGGCTTCTCCGTACTGCGCGCGACCGCGGTGGTCGGCGACCCCGGTGCCGGGCCCTGCCCGGAGGCCGAGCCGGTCGCGGTGAACGACGCCGGGGCCGCCGTCCTCGCCCCCATCCTGGCCCCCGTCCGAAGCGGCGCCCCACCGGCCGAGTACGACCTCCGGGTGGGGATCTTCGATCCGGACGGAGTCGAGCATCAGGTGATGGTCAGGGCGTCCCCCCTGGTGCTCCCCGGCGGGCGCGCTGACGATCTCCCGGGCGATGCCAATCGCTTCTACGTCGGCGTGGTCATCGACGTCACGGCCACCCAGCGGTTCGAACGGGAACTGGCCGACCTGGTCGACCGCTACCGCCTCCTGAGCGAGGTTTCCCCGGACGCGGTTGTCGTCCACCAGAACGGGCGTCTCGTCTACGGCAACCGGGCCGGGCTCCGCCTCGTCGGGGCCGACGTGACCGATGTCAAGGCCCTCTACGGGAGGGTCATCACCGACTTCCTGCACCCGAACGACATCAAGGACACCATCGAGCGGATCTCGCAGCTGAAGGAGGACGGGCAGTTCTTCGAGCACGGCGAGGCGCGCATCCTCGCGCTGGACGGCACCGCCAAGTGGATGGAAGTGACCAGCATCCGCACCAGCTGGGCGGGAGAGCCGGCGTTCCAGGTGATCATGCGCGACATCTCCGAGCGCCGGGCGGCCGAGGCGGCGGCGCGCTACCGGGCGAGCCTCGTCGCGCACGTCTCGGACGCGATCATCGGCATCGACGCAGACGGAAAGATCGAGAGCTGGAACGAGGCTGCCCAGGCCATCTACGGGTGGACGGAGACCGAGGTAGCCGGACTCTCCATCGGCGCGGTGGTCACCGCCAACCGGTCGGACAGCGCCGCTGTCCTCGAGCGCGGCCAGCGCACCCACCGCCGCAAGGACGGATCCGAAGTGGACGTCCTGGTCTCGATCGACCCCCTCATCGACGACGACACCCAGCCGTCCGGATGGGTCGTGGTCTGCACCGAGCTGACCGACGCCCGCCAGGCCGAGGCCGGCCGCCGGGCCGCCGAGGAGCGGTACGAAGCAGTCGTCGCGTCCCTCAGCGAAGGGATCATCCTCTTCGACGAGGCGGGCAACATGTGCGCCCACAACACCGCTGCCACCCGCATCCTCGGTGACCGGCTCAGCGAGGGTGCCGGCCACCAGGTGTTCACCGGCGCGTCCATCGCCCTGTCCGCCGACGGCCAGCCGCTCTCCCCCGAGATGTTCCCCCACGCCAAGACGCTGATGACCGGTGAATCCGAGGACGACGTGATCATCGGGGTCACCGACGAGGCGGGGCGTCGCCAGTGGCTGGCGATGAGCTCCCGGCTGCTCTCGGGCACCGGACAGGTCGACTCGCCGATGGTGGTCTGCTCGTTCACCGACGTGACCGATCGGAAGGCCGCCGAGGCGCAACTCCACTGGCTCGCCTATCACGACTCGCTGACCGGACTGGGCAACCGGTCGCTCTTCAACGAGGAGCTCGAGCGTGAGCTGCTCATTTCGATGCAGCGCGAAACCAATCTGGCCGTCCTCTTCATCGATCTCGACCGGTTCAAACTGGTCAACGACTCGTTCGGCCACGCCAGCGGCGACGAGTTGCTGCTGACCCTGGCCCAACGGTTCAAGTCGGCTGTGCGGGCCGGCGACGTGGTCAGCCGCTTCTCAGGGGACGAGTTCGTGGTGCTCTGCCGCAACCTCCGCGACGTCCAGACCGCGGTCACCCTGGCCGAGGAGTACTCGTCGGTGCTGGCCGAGCAGGTCCATCTGTCCACCGGACGCTCGGTGGTGGTGACCTGCAGCGTCGGTGTCTCCTTCGTCATGCGCGGACGCCAGAGCGCCCAAGACGTCCTCCAGCAGGCCGATACCGCCATGTTCCAGGCCAAGAACAAGGGACGGGGGCGTATCGAGGTCTTCGACGAGTCGCTCCGGGCGAAGTCGGTGGCCCGCCTCGAGATCTACGACGACCTCCGGCACTCGATCGAGCACGACGAGCTCACCGTCCACTATCAGCCCATCGCCTCGGTGGCCGACGACCGGATCGTGGCCATGGAGGCCCTGGTGCGGTGGCACCACCCCTCCCGCGGCCTGCTCGGTCCGATGGAGTTCATCCCCTTCGCCGAGGAGACCGACCTCATCTTCTCCCTCGGGCGGTGGGTCCTCCGCGAGGCCTGCCACACGATGGCCCGGTGGCGGCGTGAGCTGGCCGGTGCGGAGAACGCCTACATCACCGTGAACCTCTCGGTCCACCAGTTGGCCGATGTCGACCTGCTCGATTCGATCGCCAGCGCGCTCGCCGACTCGGGCCTCCCGGCCGACGCGCTGGTGCTGGAGGTCACCGAGTCGATGCTGATGAGCGAGACCCCCGAGACGATCGCCGCGCTCGGCGGCATCCACGAGATGGGTGTGGGGCTGGCCATCGACGACTTCGGTACCGGGGAATCGTCGCTGGCACGGCTCAAGCGGTTCCCCGTCAAGATCCTCAAGATCGACAAGTCCTTCGTCGACGGACTGGGCATCCTCGACACCGACGAGGCCATCGTGGCCGCCATCGTGCAGCTCTCGAAGGCCCTGGGCCTGGTGGTCCTGGCCGAGGGGGTCGAGACCCCGGTCCAACTCGAGCGGGTCGCCGCGCTCGGATGCGATCTCTATCAGGGCTACCTGATGTCGCGCCCGACCCGCGCCGACCACGTCGACTTCAACAAGCGCTCGGAGTCGACGGCGCAAACAGACCTCCCCGCGTAGCGGGTCGCTCCGGCGCCCGCCGCGGGGCGGGCCCGCGCCCGGATCCCCTACCCGAGGCGTTCGATGATGGTGGCGTTGGCCTGGCCGCCGCCCTCGCACATGGTCTGGAGCCCGTAGCGCGCCCCGGTCCGCTCCATCTCGTTGAGGAGCGTGGCGAGCAGCCGGGCCCCCGATCCCCCCGTGGGGTGGCCGATGGCGATCGCACCTCCGTTGACGTTGACCCGGTCCATGTCGGGATGGTGCTCCTTCTCCCAGGCCAGCACCACAGAGGCGAATGCCTCGTTGATCTCGATCAGGTCGATGTCGTCGAGCGAGAGCTTCGCCTTCTCGAGGACGAGGGTGGTGGCCGGGATCGGCGCGGTGAGCATGATCACCGGATCGTTGGCGGCGACCGCGAAGGTGTGGAACCGGGCGCGGGGCCGGAGCCCGAGCCGTCCCGCCCGCTCCTCGGACATGACGAGCACCGCGGCCGCCCCGTCCGAGATCTGCGACGAGGTCGCCGCCGTGACCAGACCGTCCTCGACGAAGCACGGGGGAAGTGAGGCAAGGGTCTCGTAGCTCGATCCGGCCCGCACCCCCTCGTCCGCGTTCAGCGGTCCGTCGCCGGCCAGATCGCCCTCGTCGCTGCCGGCGACCGCCACCTTGTCCACCATCCGGGCTCGCCGGGTGGCCAGCGGCACGATCTCGCGCTCGAACCGTCCTTCCGAGATGGCCCGGGCAGCCCGGTCGTGGGACCGGAGCGCGAAACGGTCCATCTCCTCCCTCGTGATCCCCCAGCGTCGGGCGATCTCCTCGGCACAGAGGCCCTGGTGGATGAAATCGAAGCGACCGAGCACCGTCGGGCCGTAGGCCTCACCGGGGCCCGGCTCCGTCGTCGACCCGATCGGGACCCGACTCATCGCCTCCACGCCCCCACCGATGACCACGTCCATCGCCCCGGACAGCACGGCCTGGGCCGCGAAGTGGACGGCCTGCTGGGCCGAGCCGCACTGGCGGTCGACCGTCGTGCCGGGAACGGTGTCCGGAAACCCGGCGGCCAGCGCCGCGTTGCGGCCGATGTTCATCGCCTGTTCGCCGACGGTCATCGTGCATCCGAGGATCACGTCCTCGACCAGCGCCGGATCGAGGTCGTTCCGCTCGACCAGCGCGCGGAGCGGCTGGGCGGCGAGGTCGACCGCGTGCCAGCCGGACAAGCGACCGTTCTTCCTCCCGACCGGGGTGCGGACGACGTCGACGATCACAGCGTTGGGCATACCGCCATTGTGACCGAAGCCCGGCGGTTGCCGGAAATCTGGCGGTGTGTCAGATTTCCCCCGACAGCCGCCGAGCGAGGGACCGCAGTGACGGATCGAGCCATGGACTTGGCGTTCACCGACGCCCAGGAGGCGTTCCGGGCCGACGCGCGCGCCTGGCTGGCGGCGCATGCCCCCCCGCCAGGGTCCCTCTCCTCGCTCGACACCGCCGGAGGATTCGAGGCCCACCGTGCCTGGGAGCAGCAGATGGCCGACGACCGCTGGTCGGTCGTCTCGTGGCCCGAGGAGTACGGGGGCCGGGGGGTGGGCCTCCTCGAGTGGCTGGTCTTCGAGGAGGAGTACTGGCGGGCCCGGGCCCCGCTCCGGGTGAGCCAGAACGGGATCTTTCTGCTCGCGCCGACCCTCTTCGAGTTCGGGACCGAGGAGCAGCGGGCACGGTTCCTGCCCCCGATGGCCTCGGGGCGCGAGATCTGGTGCCAGGGATGGTCCGAGCCCGAGGCCGGGAGCGACCTCGCCGGCATCCGGTCCCGGGCGCGCCGCTCCGACAGTGAAGGGGGCTGGGTGCTGACCGGCCAGAAGACCTGGGCCTCGCGGGGCGCCTTCGCCGAATGGTGCTTCGGGCTCTTCCGCACCGATCCGGAGGCCGAGCGGCACCGCGGCCTGACCTACTTCCTCGTCGAGCTGGCCTCGCCCGGGGTCACCGTCCGGCCGATCGTCCAGATCGACGGGGAGTGCGGCTTCGCCGAGCTCTTCTTCGAGGAGGTGCTCGTGCCCGAGTCCCAGGTGCTGGGCGAGGTCGGCCGGGGGTGGAACGTGGCGATGGCCACCGCCGGGTCGGAGCGCGGGCTCAGCCTCCGCAGTCCGGCCCGCTACACCGAGGCGGCAAGCCGTCTGGTCTCCCTCTACGCCGAGCGGCTCCGCGCAGACCCCGAGTCGGCCCGGCGGAGCGCCGACGCGGTGGCCCGCGCCTGGATGGGCGCCGAGGCGTACCGGCTGCACACCCTCTGGACCGCCTCCCGCGTCCTCGAGGGGGGATCGGTGGGCCCCGAGGCGAGCGCCAACAAGATCCACTGGTCGGAGACCGACCTGGCCATCCATCGGACAGCCCTCGAGCTGCTCGGGCCCAGGGCCGAGCTCCACGGTGGCGAGAGCGACGACACCTGGCTCGACGGGTACCTCTTCGCGCTCGCCGGACCGATCTACGCGGGCACCAACGAGATCCAGCGCAACGTGGTCGCCGAGCGCATGCTCGGGCTGCCCCGCGGCTGAACGGCGCCGGACCGTGCGCTTCGCCTTCAGCGACCAACAGCTCGAGTTCCGAGACGCCGTGCGCCAGGTGCTCGACCGCGAGTGCACGACCGCCGATCTGCGCGAGGCGTACCGGGCGCCCGCGGCACGCACCCCCCGATGGTCCGTCCTCGCCGACCTGGGGGTCATCGGTCTCACCATTCCGGTGGAGCGGGGCGGTCTCGGCCTCGGAATGGTCGACCTCGTGCCGCTGGTCGAGGAGGCCGGACGGGTGGCACTGCCCGAGCCGCTGGTCGAGACAGCCGCGCTGGCCGCGCCCTTGCTCGACCCGATCGCGAGATCGGGGGGCCCGGGCGCCACGGTGGCCGCCGGATGGCTCGACCGCATCCCGGCGGGAGCCCTGGCCGCCGCTGTCGGCACCGACCGGGCCGCCGGGGAACCGGTCGCCGGGGCCGATGGGGCGGACCTGCTCATCCTCGTCGCATCCGGCGCGGGCGGCCCGGCGATCCACGGGTTCGAGGCGGGCAGCTGTGCGGTGCGGCCGGTGCCATCGCTCGACCCGACCCGGCGTCTCGGCGTGCCCGAGTGGGAGCCGACGCCGTCCACCCTCCTCGCAGCCGGACCGGAGGCCGCATCCCTCATCGCAGGCATCGCGGACCGGGCCGCGGTCGCGGTCGGCGCCGAGCTGCTCGGCCTGACCCGGACCATGGTCACCCTGGCCGCCGAGTTCGCCGCGGAGCGCAACCAGTTCGGCCGCCCGATCGGGAGCTTCCAGGCGGTCAAGCACCTGCTGGCGGGGGCCCAGGTCCTGCTCGAGTTCGCCCGACCGGCGGTCTACGCGGCGGCGTGGGCGCTCGATGCCGGGACCGGCGACGCGTCACGGTCCGCCTCGGTGGCCAAGGCCTACGCCTCCGATGCCGCCCTCGAGGCGGCCCGGGTCTCGCTGCAGGTACACGGTGCCATCGGGTACACCTGGGAGTGCGATCTGCACCTCTTCTTGAAGCGGGCCTGGGCCCTTGCCGAGTCGTGGGGGTCGGCAGCCGACCACCGCGCCCGGCTGCTCGACTCGCTCCTCATCGGGACGTAGCCGACCCGGACTGGCGGTGACGCCGTGCCGGCAGAGCGCTTGCTCAGGGCTCGGCGAACGCGTAGACCGGCATCCCGTTGTACGCCGCGGAGTCCGTGGGCAGGTAGGGACCGTTGACGACCACGGCCAGGGAGCCCACCGGCGCCGGTCCAGCGTCCCCCTCGACGGTCACGACCGCGCCGTCGGGCCAGACCTGGACCACCACGCCCACGTGCAGCGAGGTGGACGTGGACCAGGGTCCGGTGCCGTAGAGGACGGCGTCGCCCGGGAGGGGTACGGCCGTCGGGGGAAGCACCGCGGTGTTGGCCGCGGCCCAGTCGAAGATGCTGCCGGTGAAGGGGTAGGAGGGGATCGGGACGCCGGCCCGCTGCCAGACCCAGGTGGCGAACAGGGCACACCACTCCTCGCATGGTCCGTACGGATTGCAGAAGTTGCCCGGGGTCTGATCACTGTTCACCTGGCTGTCGGCAACCGACACAATGGCCGAGGCCGTCGCCGAGGGGACCGGGTCCGGCGGGTTCGAGAATGCGTAGTTCCACCCGTCGGGCTCGAGCAACCAGTAGCCGCCGCCGTCCTGGGTCGCGGCGATGCCGGCCACCGGAGGAACGACGAACGGGTTGCCCCCGTAGCCATCCCCGAGCGAACCGTGGAAGACGGCGTCCCCGAAGGTGAAGACCCCGCCGTCGGTGGCGACCATCAGATAGCCGCCGCCGTCGCCGGTGGCGATGATGCCGACGACCGGATCGTTGAGGACGGTCCCGCCGGTCGATCCGTGGAACGCGGCGCCGCCGAAGGCGAAGATGCCGCCGTCAGCGGCCACCAGCCAGTACCCGAGGCCGTTGCAGGTCGGCGCCATCCCGGTGACCGGTGCGACCAGCGGGGTGCCGCCCATCGAGCCGAGGAAGCGGGCGTCGCCGAAGGCGAAGATGCCGCCGTCAGCGGCCACCAGCCAGTACCCCTTGCCGTCCGGGGTCGACGCCATCCCGACCACGGGCTGGTTGAGCCGGGTCCCACCCATCGAGCCGTAGAAACCGGCGTCACCGAAGGCGAAGACACCCCCGTCGAGCGCGGCCAGCCAGTACCCGCCACCGTCGGGAGTGGCCGCTATGGCGACGACCGGCCCCTGCAGACGCAGCGCGCCGAGCGAGCCGTGGAAACCTGCGCTCCCTTCCGGGAAGACGCCCCCGTCGGCCGACGCGAGCCAGTACCCCTCGTCGGAGCTCGAGGCAGCCGGGTTCGCCGCGATGGCCACCATCACCGAGTTGAGCGGCTGACCCGCGGGCGGGGCGATCGACGGCGCGTCGCCGAACCCGATGACCCCGCCCCCCGGGTAGACGCGCGGCGACGGGGCCGTCCCCGCACTCGCGGCCGTTCCGAGCGTCACCGCGGTCAACACGGTCGTGAAGATGGTCACAATCAGGAGAGCCACGATCCGCACAGTGCCCGATCCGGCCCGCCCGACCCCGGGGAAGGCGCTCCGGGAGGCCCGCCTTCCACCACTCAGAGTGGTGAAATCGTCCGTGTTCGGCCCGGACGTGAGATCCATGCCGGCCCATCCTAGGCAGTGGCGGAGGCCGTGGGAAGGGGCGACTCCGATTTCCGCGTATTTCGCATCCCTCGCAGGATGGTGCCACTCATCCGCGAGCGGAGGAGGGTTCGCGGCGTTCACCTCCGGACCGCCGCGATGCGCATCGCGCCGCTCGGCCGACGCCTGCCGGGAGGGCCCGGCCATACCCTTTTCTGGCTATGGCAAACATCATGCTGGGTGGTAATGTGGTCGTATAACTACTGAGAGTGGTTGGACGCCCGGAGCGGAGGCACCGATGGATCAGGACGCGTGATGGCAGCCAGGCCGAGTCAGCCCGAACCGTTCGTCCGCGGGGCCCCCTATCCCGCCGCAAACGGGGTTCCCTACCCCCGTGCCAACCCGGCCGATGTGGCCCGCCTGCCGGCCGACGTCTGGCACGCGGGCTCCGTCCCGGCCGGGGTGCGGCTCGAACTGGTCGGTGATGCCCAGGCGATCGACATCGCCTACCGGACGGTGACCGGGAGCCTCGGCTACCGCGGGGATGGGGCCGGCATCGTGTTCTCCGTCTGGCGCAGTGGCCGCAAGGTCTGCGAGGAGGAGGCCGTCCTCGGCGACGGGCTCATCCGACTCTCGCTGGGCTCGGGGTCGCCCGACAAGCCGGCGGTCATCTATCTGCCAGAGGGCATGCAGCCCCTGGTGCTCTCGCTCACCGCGGTCAAGGGAGAGATCGCCCCGGCACCGGCCCTTCCCCGCTGGCTGGCGTACGGCGACGCGGTCACCCAGGGCTGGATCGCCTCTGGACCCGCGCAGGGATGGGCTGCGATCACCGCCCGGAAATCGGGGCTCGACCTGATCAACCTCGGCTTCGCCGGCTCGGGCCAGGCCGAGATCGTGTCGGCCGAGCACCTGGCCAGCCTGCAGGCGGACGTCATCTCGGTCGCCTACGGGGCCAATTGCTGGACCCGGACGCCACACAGCGCGCCCATGCTCTTCGAGAGCGTCCGCGGATTCCTGGCTCTGGTCCGGAGTGGTCACCCCATGACGCCGATGGTGGTGATCAGCCCGATCCGACGGACCGATGCCGAGCACACCCCCAACAAGCTCGGCGCGACGCTCGTGGATCTGCGGGATGCCGTCGAGGCCGCCACTCGTGACCGGATCGTTTCCGGCGACACCATGCTCTCGCTGGTGGGCGGCGAGGACATCATCAGCCCCGAGCACCTGGCAGACGGGATCCATCCCGGGGACGAGGGTCACAAGCGCATCGCCTCGGCCGCGGCGAAGGCGCTCAGCGCTGCCATGCAGACGGCCAGGGAGGCGTCCACCACGCCGGTCCTGGTCGACAGCGGGGTGGGCCGCGGCCTCACCCTTGCCGTCGTCAGTCGGAACGGACACGTCGACGAGAGCGACGAGCCGGTGGTGTCGGTCGACGAGAGCGTCCCGGCTGACGAAACGGCGCCTTCGGTCGACGAAGCGGCGCCTTCGGTCGACGAAGCGGCGCCTTCGGTCGACGAGAGCGTCCCGGCCATGGCGTCCACATTCGAGAGCCACCAGTCCGTAGGGTCGTTCGAAGAGAGCGATGCGTCGCTCCAAGAGACCGTGCGCGCCGTCGACGAGAGCCACGAGCCGATGGTGTCGGTCTACGAGAGCGACGAGCCCGTGGTGTCGGTCTACGAGAGCAACGGGCCGATGACATCTGTGTTCGAAGATGACGACACCGTGGTGTCGATCGACGAGACAGTGGCGACGATGGCATCCGTTTTCGAGAGTGACGATTCCGTGGCGTCGTTCGAAGACAGTCATGACCCGGTGGCATCCGTGGACCAGACCCTCGAGCCGGTCGCCTCGGTGTGGGCCGACCCGGAGCCGATCGAGCCGATCGAGCCGATCGAAGCGATCGAACCGAACGGGAGCTCGGAGGTCGCGGAGGCCGATGACGACCCGTCCAGCGCCCGCAAGGTCGCCGATGACGACATCACCAGCGTGCTCGCGCCGGACGTCGCGGCGGCCTGGGCCCTCTACTGACTCCCCGTCCGGGATCGACCGACTGCCCGTCCGGCCCGCGCGTCCTCCCGACTGGCCACCGGCCACCCCGTCGACACCTCTCGCCTACTCTTCCGGTGACCCCGGCGCCGACCTCCGGCACGGCGCCGACGACGCACGAAGGTAGGGATCCCCATGGAAGCCAGCACGCTCATCGAAGCGTTCCGCGTCGACGGCAAGGTAGCGGTCGTCACCGGCGCCGGGAGCGGCATCGGCCGGGCCTCGGCGCTCGCTCTCGGCGGCGCGGGTGCCACCGTCATCTGCGCGGACATCCACCCGGACACCGCTGCTGACACCGCGGCCCAGATCAGCGCGGCAGGCGGGCTCGCAGAGGGGGTCGGGCTCGACGTCTCTGTGCGCACCGACGTCGACGCGCTGGCAGAACGGGTGGTCGCCGAGCGGGGAGGGATCCAGGTCTGGTGCAACATCGCCGGGATCATGCTCGGAGGACCCTTCCTCGACGAACCGGAGAGCACACTCGACCGGATACTGGCGGTGAACCTCAAAGGTGTCTTCTTCGGCTGCCAGGCCGCTGGACGGGTGATGGTCAACCAGCCGGAAGGAGGCAGCATCATCAATGCCTCCTCCGCCGCGGCCGATACGCCCAGTCCCAACATCGTGAGCTACGCCATCTGCAAGGCCGGCGTGGTCCAGATGACCAAGACGCTCGCGGTCGAGATCGGCAAGAAGCACGTCCGAGTCAACGCGGTGGCCCCCGGATTCGTCATCACCGGCATGACCACCGGGTACTTCTCCCTTCCCGACGGCAGCGTCGACGAGGTGATGCAGAACGCGCTCGTGTCCGCCATGCGCAAGGGTGCACCGCTGCGGTCGGTCGGCGAACCCGAGGACATCGCGGCCGCTGTGCTCTACCTCGCGTCGGACGCCTCCCGGTTCATGACAGGGCAGGTGATGCGCCCGAACGGTGGCGTGGCCATGGTCTAGACGGAGCCGCCGGTCTCGAGCCTCGAGGCACTCCCGGTGCCAGGCTCGTCTCCTGACGCACCGTCAGAACGGAAGGTACACTCCACCGCATGGCCGAATTGCCGATGATCATCTCCGTTGACGACCATGTCGTGGAGCCCGCCAACGTCTGGATGGACCGCCTCCCGAAGAAGTACCAGGACGTGGGCCCCCGGGTGGTGAGGGCACCGATGGGGGAGATCACCTTCATCGGGGGCCAGCTCACCGTGGTGCCCGGCTCCGAGGGATCGCCGACCGACTGGTGGTACTACGAGGACCTCAAGCGCCCGCTCCTCCGGGTCGACTCCGCGGTCGGTGTGCCCCGCGACGAAGTCACCATGAAAGGCATCACCTACGAGGACATGCGCCCGGGCTCCTACCAGGTCGCCCCGCGGTTGGCGGACATGGACCTCAACCATCTCGAGGCTTCGCTCTGCTTTCCGACCTTCCCCCGATTCTGCGGCCAGACCTTCACCGAGGCCAAGGACAAGGAGCTCGGCCTCCTCTGCGTGAAGGCGTACAACGACTGGATGGTGGAGGAGTGGTGCGGGCCCGAGGCCGACGGCCGGCTCATCCCGCTGACCCTGATCCCCCTCTGGGACGCCGAGCTGGCCGCCACCGAGGTGATGCGCAACGCCGCCCGCGGGGTCCGGGCCGTCTGCTTCAGCGAGATCCCACCCTTCCTCGGGCTCCCCTCGATCCACAGCCCCGACCACTACTGGGACCCGTTCTTCCGCGCCTGTTCGGAGACCGGGACCGTCATCAACATGCACATCGGGTCGTCCTCCAAGATGCCGTCGACATCGGCTGACGCCCCCCCGGCAGTGGGATCGACCCTCACCCACACCAACGCCACCTTCTCGATGGTCGACTACATGTTCTCGGGGGTACTGGTCCGGTTCCCGGAGCTCAAGTTGGCCTACGCCGAGGGACAGATCGGGTGGATCCCCTACATCCTCGAGCGGGCCGACACGGTCTGGGAGGAGAACCGCGGCTGGGGTGGCGTTGCCGACATCGTGCCTGAACCTCCCTCCACCTACTTCCACCGCCAGATCTACGGCTGCTTCTTCAGCGACGCATTCGGCCTCATGAACGTCGAGTCGATCGGGGTGGACAACATCACCTACGAGTCCGACTACCCCCACTCGGACTCGACCTGGCCGCACACCAAGGAGATCGCCGAGAAGCAGATGAAGGGTCTCTCGGACGAGGAGCGGTACCGGATCGTCCGCGGGAACGCGATCGCCCTCTACGGCCTCGATCTCCAGTGACCGCCTGGCTGTAGGCCTGCCCGTGGACCTGCGCTACAGCGACGCCGAGGAGGCGTTCCGCACCGATCTCCGCGCCTGGCTGGCGACGACGCTCCCTGGGCTGCCACCCAGGCCCCAGCCGACCGACTGGCCCGGCCGACGCGCCTACGACACCCACTGGCAGCGGCTTCTCTTCGATGCCGGCTACGCGGGAGTGGACTGGCCCGTCGAGGGCGGCGGTCGGGGTGCCTCCGCCGTGGAGGAGCTCATCTTCAAGGAAGAGCTCGAACGTGCCCACGCGCCCTATGTGGGCGTGAACTTCGTCGGACTCCTGCACGCGGGGCCGACCATCATCGCCGAGGGCAGCCCCGAGCAGCGGACCCGGTTCCTCCCCCCGATCCTGCGGGGAGACGAGGTCTGGTGCCAAGGCTTCTCCGAACCCGACGCCGGCAGCGACCTGGCATCGCTGCGCACCCGTGCGGTCCGCGACGGCGACGACTACGTGGTCACCGGGTCGAAGATCTGGACCTCCCACGCCGAGGTCGCCGACTACTGCGAGCTGCTGGTGCGCACCGGCAGTGAGGACAGCCGCCACCGGGGCATCTCCTGGCTCATCCTGCCCATGGGCACACCCGGCGTCGAGGTCCGGCCACTCACCACCATCGCGGGCTCCACCGAGTTCGCCGAGCTCTTCCTCGACGAGGTCAGGGTGCCGGTGGCCAACCGGGTGGGCGACGAGAACGACGGCTGGCGGGTGACCATGGTCACCCTGAGCTTCGAACGAGGCACCGCGTTCGTCGGCGACCTGCTCGAGGGCATCGAACTGCTGTCCGCGACCGTGTCGCTGGCCCGGCGCAGCGGCGCCTGGTCCGACCCCGGCATCCGCCGGCAGGCCGGCCACCTGAAGGCCGAGCTGGACGCGCTCTGGGCCCTCACCAGGCGCACCGTGTCCCAGGCCCAGCGCACCGGGATCCCCGGTGTGGGTGGCACCTACTTCAAGCTGGCCTACTCGGAGACCCGCCAGCGGCTGGGCGAGTTCTCGCTCTCCCTCCTCGGGCGCGTCGGGCTTGCGGCCCAGGACGTCGGCGGCCTCGACGGCGTCCTCCTGCCGGCCGAGACCGTCGTCGAGGACTGGCTGCGGGGCATCTCCCTGACCATCGCTGCAGGCACCTCGCAGATCCAGCGCAACATCGTCGGCGAACGCATCCTGGGCCTGCCCAAGGAGCCGACGTCCTCCCCGACGGCATCCCCAGCAGCGTGAGTACGGCGTCCTCCGGCGGACCCCAGAGCTAGGGACGAGCCAGCGATGGACTTCGAACCGAGCGAGATGCAGCTCGAGCTGGCCGACGGCATGCGCCGGCTCTGCGACGGCCGGTTCCCCCTCGAGCGTCTGCGCTCGCTGGAAGGAGGCGACGAGGTCGTCGATCGATCCGGCTGGCTCGCCCTGGGCGAGGCCGGGGTGTTCGACCTCTGTCTGGCCGAGTCCGCGGGAGGCGCCGGCATGGGACTGGCCGAGGCGGCACTCGTCTTCGAGGAGCTGGGCCGCGCCCTGGTGCCCGGACCTCTGGTTGCCTCCCATCTGGCCGCGGGCCTGGTCGACGGTGCCGACGACGGTTCGGTGGTAGTCGGCCTGGTCGAGGCACCCGGCACGCGGACCGGAGACGTGCTCCTGCCCACAGTGGTCGAGCACCTGGCCGACCTCGATGTGCTGCTGGTCGTCTCCGACAGTGGCATCTCCTCCCTCGACCCGCGGGCCGTCGCGGCGTCCCGGCTCCGCCGGCCGATGGACCCCCTGACCCCGGTGTGGTCGCTGGACCACCTGCCCGAGGGCACACCCATCGCCGGGCCGGACGTCACCCGATGGTGGCGGCGGGACGGCGCAGTCCTCACCGCGGCCCTGCAGGTCGGCCTGGCCGCCTGGGCCACCGAGCTCGCTGTCGAGTACGCCAAGCAACGCCGGCAGTTCGGTCGTCCCGTGGGGGGGTTCCAGGCGGTCAAGCACCTCTGCGCGGACATGGCGGTGCGGACCGAGGTGGCCCGCTGCGCGGTGCACGCCGCCGCGGTCACCGTCGACCAGCCGGACGTGGGAGACGCCCTGGTGGCGGCCGCGGGAGCGAAGCTCCTGGCCGACGAGGCGGCGCTGGCCAACGGCAGATCGTGCATCCAGGTGCACGGCGGGATGGGCTTCACCTGGGAGGTCCCGGCCCACCTCGCCTACAAGCGGTCCCGGGTCCTGGGCACACAGTTCGGGACCGACGACGAGCTCGCCGAAGTCCTCGCGGACTCGCTGGCAGACCCGTCTGCCCCGTTGTCCGCGACGTAGGGTGACCCGGTGACCGACCCGCGCCCCGCCCCGCCCGCCGACGTGGTGACCGTCCTGCCCCCCGGCCGAACGGTCTTCGGGATGCAGCTCCCTGTGCAGTCGCAGTCGACCATCTACGTCCAACCCTGGGAGCCGGCCGCCGGGCCAGACGAGCTGGCCCAGGTGGCCCTGGCCTGCGAGGCGGCGGGGTTCTTCTACGTTGGCGTCTGCGACCACACGTTCATCCCCGAGCGGCTGGCCGGGGCGATGAGCACGACCTGGTACGACACCGTGGCCACCCTGGGCTGGCTGGCGGGGATCACCTCGCGGATCCGGTTGCTCTCCCACATCTACGTGCTCGCGCTCCGGCACCCGCTCCGTGCGGCCAAGGAGTTCGCGACCCTCGACGCGCTATCGCGGGGACGGATCATCTGCGGGATCGGCGCGGGCCACGTCAGCGAGGAGTTCGACGTGATGGGACCCGAGTTCGATCAGCGCGGTCCGGCCACCGACGAGGCCATCGCCGCGCTTGCTGCCGGATTGACCGACGAGTTCCCGCGGCTCCCCGGCCCGCGCTGGCCGGCCAGCGGTGTCGGGCTGCGTCCCCGGCCGGTGCAGGCTCCGCGGCCGCCGATCTGGGTCGGGGGCTCCTCACCCGCGGCGCTGCGGCGCACTGCGCGCTACGCGGACGGCTGGCTGCCCCAGTCCCTCGGTCCGAACGCCGACCTGCTGGACCAGCTGCGCTCGCTCCGGGACGAGTACCGCGACGGTGCTCCGCTCGACATCGGGGCCATCTCCTCGTCCCTGCACGTCGGGAACCCACCGGCCGGGGCCGAGTTGCCGCCCGGCACCGTCTCGGGACCCCCCGAAGCGCTCGCCGAGTACCTCTCGCCCTTCACCGCCGCCGGGATCGGACAGGTCCAGGTCCGGTTCCCGGCCCGGAGCGCGACCGAGCTCTGTGACCAGGTCGCCGCCTTCGGCGCAGAGGTCATCCCACTGGTCGGGAGCTGACCGGGCGCACCACCCGGCGGGCGCCCGACGTCCGTGCGGAGCCCGGCGGCTCAGGGGGCCGTCGCGGTGCCGGCGGTCGAGCCTGGGGAGGTCGAGTTCGAGCCCACTGACGGGGTGGTGGACGTGGTCGTCGACCCCGCGACCGTCGACGTCGTGGAGCTGGGCGGCCGGGTGGTCGTCGTCGAGCCAGGTGGCCGGGTGGTCGTCGTCGAGCCCGGTGGCCTGGTGGTCGTCGTGGAACCGGGCGGCCTGGTCGTAGAGGTGGGCGAAGGCGGCAACGTCGTGGTCGTGGTCGAGGTGGTCGCCGGGACGATCCCCGGAACGACCGTCACCGGCTGGGGGGTTTGTGCCGAGGGGGCGCTGTCGGGGGGGTAGAGCTCGAACAGGGCGCCGAAGCCCAGGAAGGCGACGACCATCACCGCGGTGGACCGGCGGATCGGGACTCGCCGGGAGATATGGACCGACATGAACCCCACCAGTGCGCTGTGGGGAATCGGATCGTCGGCGACCGGCCGAGATCCCTCCGCGACCCCGTGATGGCCCGGCAACGCTTCGGTGTCATCGGACCCGGACCCGTCGGAGTCGGTGCCGGACCCTTCCTCCGCCGGCGTCACACCGACGGCCGCGGGGACGGGTCTGCCACCCCCGGAGATGCGATCTTGGCGGCTCGCAGGGCGGTCGAGGCGCGCAGCCGGATCTCGCGAGCCACCTCGAACTGGCGCCCGGGGAGGGTGCGTGCGATGAGGCGGAGTTGGACATACCCGACATCGATGGCTTCCACTCCGGCCACCACCGGGTCGCCGAGCAGGAGGTCGGACCATCTCGGGTCGCGCGCCATCGCGGCCACCACGTCCTTCAGCAGGCTGGTGACCTGTTCGAGGTCCTCGGCCACCGACACCGGGATGTCGATGACCGCCCGGGACCAGTCCTTGGAGAGGTTGGTGACCTGGCGCAGCGCGCTGTTGGGCACCACCACGAGCTCGCCCTGGGCGGTCCGCAGCTTGGTGACCCGTAGGGTGAGCTCCTCGACCGTGCCGGTGACACCGGTGGGCTGGCCCGGAAGCGACAGGCGGATGACGTCGCCGAAGGCGAACTGGTGCTCGGCGAAGAGGAAGAACCCGGCCAGCAGGTCGCCGACCATCTGCTGGGCCCCGAAGCCGAGACCGATGCCGATCACGGTGGCCGGGGCCACCAGCGTGGTGAGCGGAATTCCGAGGCGGTCGAAAGCGAGGATCCCTACCACGAAGTAGAGGAGGGCGACGACCGCCCATTCGACCGCCTCGCTGATCGCACGGGACCGTTTGAGCGCCTCCGAGGCAACCGCGCCCGACTCGATCTGCCGGCGGATCTGGACGTCGATCCAGTGGCGCCGGCGCGCACCGGCCCAGTGGGCGAACCGCACGACAAGTCCGGCGCCCAGGAGCAGCACGACGACCGGCAGCAGGTGATTCTGGAACCAGGAGTGATGGATGCCCACACAGTACCGTCGGCGCTGCGACAGGCCCGGCGGCGCTATCGTAAACTGACGGTCAGTCAGCTCCGGTCGGTCCTCGGCATCATCGCTGTGATCGTCGACCGGCGGCGCCCCCCGTGCACGAAGGGAACTTCACATGCTCGACTACGTGATCCGCAACGGCCTGGTCGTGGACGGCACCGGATCGCCCGGCGCCCGGGCCGATGTCGGCATCCGTGACGGCCGCATCGCGGCCATCGGCAGCGTCGACGAGTCGGGCACCACCGAGCTCGACGCCGACGGGCTGGTGGTCGCCCCGGGGATCATCGACCCGCACACCCACTACGACGCCCAGCTCTTCTGGGACCCGACCGCATCTCCGTCCAACGTGCACGGCGTGACGACGGTCATCGCCGGGAACTGCGGGTTCACCCTCGCGCCGATCAAGGCCGCCGACCATGACTACATCCGCCGGATGATGGCAAAGGTGGAGGGGATGCCCCTGGATGCCCTCGAGAACGGGATCGACTGGGACTGGACCTCCTTCGGCGAGTACCTCGGGCGGCTCGAGGGGAAGCTCGGGGTCAACGCCGGCTTCCTCGTCGGCCACTGCGCGCTCCGCCGGTGGGTCATGGGATCCGACCGCGCCGCAGCGGTGGCCAACGACGAGGAGGTGGCCACGATGTCGGCCCTGCTCGCCGAGTCACTCGAAGCCGGCGGGCTCGGGTTCTCCTCCTCACAGTCGCGCACCCACTCCGATGGGGACGGCAACCCGATCACGTCGCGTCACGCCGACCGGCGGGAGATGCTCGCCTTTTGCGAGGTGGTACGGGACCATCCGGGCACCACGCTCGAGTACATCACCGACGGCTGCCTCGACTCCTTCAGCGACAAGGAGATCGACCTCATGGTCGCCATGACCACCACCGCCCGGCGACCCCTCAACTGGAACCTGCTGACCGTCGACTCCCGCACCCCGGACAAGACGGCCCGCCAGCTCGAGGCGTCGTCGGTCGCGGCTGCTGCCGGTGGGAGGATCATCGCCCTCACCATGCCAACCCTGGTGCCGATGAATATGAGCTTCCGCACACACTGCGCGCTGTTCCTCATCCCTGGGTGGGGCGATGTCATGGGACTGCCCCTCGAGCAGCGCATCGAGAAGCTCCGCGACTCGGAGGTGCGGGCACGGCTCGACGAGCTCGCCCATTCGGAGGGCGCCGGCGTCTTCCGCCGGTTGTCGAACTGGTCCAGCTACATCATCGGGGACACGTTCGCCCCCGAGAACGAAGGCCTGAGCTGGCGAGACGTCGGCTCGATCGCCGCCGAGCAGGGAAAGCCCCCTTTCGACGCGCTCCTCGACCTGGTGATCGCCGACGGACTGCGAACCGTTCTGTGGCCCAAGGCCTCAGACGGTGACGACGCGTCGTGGCGGGCCCGGGTCGACGTGTGGGAGGACCCTGGTGCCCTCGTCGGCGGATCGGACGCCGGGGCCCACCTCGACCGGATGTGCGGCTCGAACTATCCGACCTCGTTCCTCGGCGACTGCCTTCGCAAACGCAAGCTGGTCCCGATGGAGCGGGCCGTCCACTGGATGACCGCTGCTCCCGCCGACCTGTTCGGGTTGCACGACCGGGGCCGGATCTCAGAGGGCCTTCGGGCCGACCTCTTCGTCTTCGATCCAGAGACGGTCGCCTCGGAGCCGGCCACCCTCGTCCAGGACCTCCCGGGAGGCAGCCCCCGACTCATCGCCGACTCGATCGGGGTGGTGCGCGTTCTGGTCAACGGTACCGAGACCGTGGCAGACGGCAAACCCACCGGCAATCTCCCGGGCACCCTCCTGCGCTCGGGACGGGACACGGTGACGGTCGACCCGTCGGTGGTTGCGGCCCGATGAGCACGACCATCGGAACCAGGGCCACGCGCGACGAAACACAGCTGCTGATCGGCGGTCGCTGGGTCGACTCCGGAGACGGGACCTACGAGATCATCAACCCCGCCACCGAAGAGGTGGTCGGTCGGGCGCCCAACGCGTCGGTGGCCGACGCCGAGGCCGCCTGTGCCGCGGCCCGCGAGGCCTTCCCGGCGTGGGCCGCCACGCCCGCCGACGAGCGGCTCGCCCTGCTCAAGGCGGCCTCAGCGGCGATCCGTGCCAAGAACGACGAGCTGGTGCCCCTGGTCATCGCCGAGACCGGGGCAACGGCCTCCGTCGGCTCGCGCATGCAGGTCCCGGTCAGCGCCGACCGCTTCGAGCGCTACAGCCGCGACATCCGCCACGTCCAGGAGTCGATGCTCCCACCCATCGCGACCGCCGCCACCCCGCTCGCCCCGGGTGGGCTCATCAGCGCCCTCGCCTACCGGCAACCGGTCGGCGTGGTGGCCGCCATCGCCAGCTACAACTTCCCGCTCACCAACATGGCCGGCAAGGTCGCACCGGCACTCGCCATGGGCAACACCGTGGTCATCAAGCCCGCTCCCCAGGATCCGCTCGCAGTGGTCGCACTCGCCCGGGTGCTCGACGACGTGGGTTTCCCGCCTGGCGTGGTCAATCTGGTGAGCGCTCAAGGGCCCGAGCCGGCGACGGTGCTGACCACCTCCCCCGATGTCGACATGGTGTCCTTCACCGGGTCCACCGTCGTCGGCCAGCGGATCGCCGCCGCCGGAGCACCGACCATGAAGCGTCTGCTCATGGAGCTCGGCGGCAAGGGTGCGGCGATCGTCTTCGACGATGCCGACCTCAAGGGTGCGATCACCGCGATCGGCTCCACCTGGGCCTTCCACTCCGGACAGATCTGCACGGCCCCGACCCGGGCCGTCGTCCACCGGAGCATCTTCGACCGGGTGGTCGAAGGGCTCTCGACATTCGCGGGTGCCCTCACGGTTGGCGACCCGACCTCGCCGAAGACCGTGGTCGGCCCGGTGATCTCCGCCGTACAGCGCCAACGGATCCTCGACCACATCGCGTCCGGGCGCACGGAGGGCGAGCTCGTCGTCGGGGGCGGCCGGCCGGACCACCTACCCGCCGGCTACTACGTCGAGCCCACCTTGATCACCGGCTCCAACGACATGGCGGTCGCCCGCCAGGAGATCTTCGGCCCGGTGGTCGTGGCGATCCCCTTCGACGACGAAGAGGAGGGCATCGCCATCGCAAACGACTCCGAGTTCGGTCTCTACGACTATGTCTTCTCGGGCGACACGTCCCGGGCCTTCCGTGTGGCCAAGCAGCTCCGCGCCGGCCACGTCGGCATCAACACCGCCCAGCGCAACATGGACGCCCCGTTCGGCGGGTTCAAGATGAGCGGTCTGGGCCGGGACGGTGGAGACTACGGCCTCGAGGCCTACTCGGAGCTGCAGTCGATCATCTGGGCCGGGTAGGACTTGCCCCTGGATGAGGCGTGAACGGTGCAGAGTGGCCGTTGAGTCCTTGTCTGAATGGACAGGAACCTCAGCCGGCGCCCATGAAGGGGGCTCCGTACGAGAAGACCCCGCCGTTGGACGCGACCAGCCAGTAACCGTCGCTCGCCGGGTCGGAGGTCACGCTCACCAGTGGCGCGTCGGGTGACGCACCACTGGCGCTTCCCTTGAAGGCGGCGTCGAAGGCGAAGACCCCGCCGTCGGAGCCGACCATCCAGTACCCCCCGGTCTCGGGGTCGGCGGCCAGGCCCACGATGGGAGCATCGAGCGAGCTGCCGCCCATCGACCCGTGGAACGCGGCACCGCCGAAGGCGAAGACCCCGCCGTCGGAGCCGACCATCCAGTAACCCCCGGTCGCGCGGTCGGCGGTCATGCCCACGATGGGAGCATTGAGCCAGCTGCCGCCCATCGACCCGTGGAAGACGGCGTCGCCGAAGGCGAAGACCCCGCCGTCGGCCGCGACCAGCCAGTAGCCCCTTCCGCTCGGCGACGGCGCCATGTCCACCACCGGTGCGTTGAGCGGTTTGCCACCCATCGAACCGTAGAAGCCGGCGTCACCGAAGGCGAAGATGCCGCCGTCGGCGGCGACCAGCCAGTAGCCCCTGCCGTCGTTCGTCGCGACGATGTGGGTGATCGGTGCGGCAAGGGGAGCGCCGGACATCGAACCGAAGTCGACTGCGTCACCGTGGTCGGTCACCGAGCCGTCCGCCTTGGCCAGCCAGTACCCGTTGCCGTCCGGGGTCGCGGCCATGCCCACCGTCGACGTCGGAGCCACCGCGCCCGGCTCGCCGGGGACCGGCGGCACCGGGTAGGGGTAGGGGAACTGCCCGCCGGTCGTGGTGATCGCGCCGTTTGGCCCGATCGTCTGTCCCGGGCAGTAGACCGGGTCACCGGTCTGGGCGCTCGCCACGACCGGACCGGCCGGCACCGGGTAGCCCTCGTCGGTGTTCTGCACGGCCTGACGCCCGTCGGCAGGACCGAGGTCGCCGTAGGAGAAGCCGAACAGCTCGACCGTCCACGCCTGGTTGTCGCTGCAGGTCACTCCGACACCGACGTCGGTGTAGGACGCGGCCAGCATGTTCTGGCGGTGGCCGGCCGACGCCATGTAGTCCCCGTTCATGCCGTCGGACCCGTCACCGGGCCAGTATCCGGACCCGGTGGAGCCCGAGTTGGCGGCGAAGATGCACACCTGACCGGACGAAGGTGTCGATCCGCCCGGCCCACTGCACGCGGGCAGGCTCGGATCCTGCACCACTCCGTTCGCCGCGATCTGGCCGGACCAGGACTGGGCCATTGCCGACAGGTTGGGATCGACCTGGAGTTGGGGGACCGAGATCGTGGTCGAGTTGCGTGCAACGCGCTCGGCGTTGATCCGGGCAACCAGATCCTGCGCGTAGAGGGATTCGACCGATCCCAGCGTCGGCGGGGCGATCGACGCGGTGGTCGGGCCGTCGAGCGGGCTCGACCGGATCACCAGGCCGGCCACGAGCACGGAGACGAGGAGGACGAGGACCCCGACGGCGCGCGCGGCGTACGTGCCGATCCCGCGGCGTGCGGGATCGGTCGGCCGGGTGGCGCGGTCCACCCGCGAGTGCATGGAGGAAGTGCTCTTCAGGGAAACAGTCCCGACTCGATTGTCTTCCACTCGTGAGCGCCCCTCTACGTCGGCGGACAGTCTCGCACTCGGCACGCCCGGCCTCCAGTCTTTCTGCATGCCCCACCGGTTCTATCGGCAGATGCGGGGCGAAACTGTTGCCCGGATCGGCTAAAACATCCAGGTGCCTGTGCCTCTTTCCCCGTCGATCCCACCCTGGTTCGGCGAGGTGGCGGCCCGGCTCTCGAACTGGGGCCGCTGGGGTCCCGAGGACCAGCTGGGCACCCTCAACCTCATCGACCCGGCCGCACGCAGACGGGGCGTGGCCGCGGTGGTGGACGGTACCGCGTACTCCCTGGGGATCCCGATGTCCGAGGCCGAAGGCATCCAGCTGGGGTTCGTCCCCGGCCGGGTCAACCCCAGCCGCACCATGACGTCCGTCAACCGCCCCCAGACCGACGATCCCGAGTGGGTTGCCTTCTCCGAGGACGTGGTGACCTTCTCCCTCCAGTCCGCGACCCACTGGGACGGTCTTGCCCACGCCTCCTATGGCGCCGGTCCCGAAGGGGGGAAGCTCTACAACGGCTACCCCGCGTCCTCGATCACAGACGAGGGCACGTCCCGGCTCGGCATCCACAACGTCCGCACCCTCGTCTCGCGGGGCCTGCTCCTCGACGTCGCCCGGGCGAAGGGTCTCCAGCTGCTCGAGCCCGGGTACCCGATCACGCCTGCGGATCTCGATACTGCATGCGCCCTCGGGAGGATCGAGGTCGAACCGGGAGACGTGGTGCTGGTCCGTACCGGACAGATCCTCCACCTCGGCCTGCCCGGTGGCCGCGGCATCGGGGGCTCGGACGTGCAACGCGATCTGATGGCGTACACCTGGCCGAGTCCCGGGCTCACCGTTGCCACTGCTGCCTGGTTCCGCGAGCGGGACGTGGCCGCTGTCGCCATCGACACCCTGGTGCTCGAGGTCTATCCGTGCGAGTCCGAGGATCTCTATCTGCCCGTCCACCTCCTCCACCTCGTCGAGATGGGGATGACCCAGGGTCAGAACTGGTTCCTCGAGGAGCTCGGCGAGGCCTGTGCCGACGACGGGCGGTACACGTTCCTCCTCGACGCGTCCCCCCTCCCCTTCACCTCGGCGCTGGGCTCGCCCGTCAATCCCGTCGCCGTGCGCTGAGCGGTCCGCTCCGGGGCCGAGTGGTCCCCGATCCCGCGACCCTGGCCCCGTCGGGGGCGGGACGTCCGGTCACCGACCAGTGCAGGAGCCGGGCCTGACTGTCCACCAGGGACGCGGTGCGGATGCCCCAGAACTCGAAGCCGTACCGGTGGCCGGCCACCTGGGCCAGCATCGCGATCAGGGTCCCGGCCGCCGCCATCGGGTCGGTTCCGGCGGGAGCGCCCGAGCGGTCGGCGTTGCCGGCGATGACCTTGGCCAGCGTCACGGTGACCGCGTTGAGGGCCCGCACCCGCAGTCCCTGGAACCGGAGGTCCCCCTCGACGGTGGTGAGCTCGACCACCCGGAAGACCGCCCGGTTGCGCTCCCAGTACTCCATGAAGCCTTCGACCACGGCCACCGCGGTGTCCCAGGAGACCGCCTCGGACCAGTCGCCGTCCACCAGGTCGGCGAGGACGCCCACCCCTTCGACGAGCTCCTCGGCGAGCACGGTGATGGCCGCTTCGACGTTTTCGAAGTACTGATAGAAGGTGGCCGGCGAGGTGCCCGCCTCGCGCGCGATGTCGATGACCTTGATCGACCGCCAGGGTGTCGCCACGAGCAGCTCGGCAGTGCACTCGAGCAATCGCTGGCGGGTGGCCCGCCCCCGTCGCCCGGGCACGCGGCCGTCGGTGGTGGCGATGACCTCCTGGTCGTCGGGGAGGGACGGCTCCTGGTCGTCGGGGAGGGACATGGCGGCCCATGGTACCGAGGGCCGGCGCGGGCCGATGGGCCGTTGCGATCTGCAGCGGGTCATCCCACCTGGGAGGTCGAAATGCCGGCCGAGTAGGGTGGTCGCATGGCGAACGGTTCCTTGCCGCGCACCTTGACGCGCGCCCAGCAGGCCCGGCGGCAGCGCGTGGTGGACGCGGCGATGGCGCTCGGGCTCGACGGGGGGTACGAAGCGGTGCAGATGCGCGACGTGGCTGCGAGGGCGGATGTCGCCATGGGCACCGTGTACCGCTACTTCACGAGCAAGGACCATCTCCTTGCCGCCGCGCTCGTGCACTGGGTCGAGCAGCTCGACAGCCGGCTCGCCCAGGTGCCCGCCCAGGGCGACACGCCGGCGGCCCGGGTCATCGACGCCCTCGACCGGGCCCTGCGCTCGATGGGACGCCAACCCCTGCTGGTCGGAGCCGTGTTCACGGCCTTGGCCTCTCCCGACCCCGCCGCCATCGAGTGCCAGCAGCAGGTCTCGGTCCTCATGGAGCGCATCATCACCCGGGCCATCGCAGAGCCGCAGCCTCCCGACATCAGCGATCGCGCCCGCATCC
This sequence comes from uncultured Acidimicrobiaceae bacterium, assembly GCA_963753905.1. Lineage (GTDB taxonomy): Bacteria > Actinomycetota > Acidimicrobiia > Acidimicrobiales > RAAP-2 > Bog-756. The sequence continues at coordinate 2,777,097 of CAVWDZ010000001.1, forward strand.
TCGGCCACGTCTGGTACTCGGCGCTGGTGGGCTGGGTCAACGGATGGAGCAACATGGGACGCGTCCACGACGAGCTCGTCGTGGCCATCGGGCTGCTGCTGCCGAGCGACATCTACGCAAGGGTCTGATCACCTGATCCTCCGGCCGTCGGTTCGGGCCGATGACTCCGACCAGCAGCCGGCTCGGAGTACCGTCTGGCATGCCTTCGGCGATCGAGGTCCACCAGCTGACCAAGCATTTCGGGGCCGTCTCCGCGGTCAACGACCTGTCCTTCGAGGTCGCTGCCGGACGGGTGACAGGGTTTCTCGGGCCCAACGGCTCGGGTAAGACAACCACCCTGCGCATCCTCTTGGGACTGGTCTCGACCAGCGCGGGCACAGCCACATTCGGAGGTCGTCGGTACGTCGACATCGACCGTCCGATCCACCACGTCGGATCGGTTCTCGAAGCCACGAGCTTCCATCCCGGGCGGCGCGCCCGCGACCACCTCGCCTCCGTGGCGGTCGGGGCCGGCGTCCCGATGGCGCGGGTCGACGAGACCCTCGACCTGGTGGGGCTCTCCGATGTCGCCCGACGACGGGTCGGCAAGTTCTCCCTCGGGATGCGCCAACGCCTCCAGCTGGCCACTGCCCTGCTCGGTGACCCCGAGATCCTGATCCTCGACGAGCCCTCGAACGGCCTCGACCCCCAGGGCATCCAGTGGCTCCGGACCTTCATCCGCCACCAGGCCTCGATCGGCCACGCCGTGCTGGTCTCCTCACACCTCCTCTCCGAGATGGAGGAGACGGTGGACGACGTGGTCATCATCTCCGAAGGCAGGTTGGTGCTGCAGACCACCCTCGCCGACCTGGCAACGCGGGCGGGCACCAGCACCGGAATGCGCATCCGCACCCCGGAGGTGGCCCGGCTGACCGCCGCGCTCGACGCCATCCCGGTCGGCTGGCGCCAGACCACTCCGGACACGCTGGTCATCGACGGCGCCACCCCCGAGTGGTTCGGGCCCTTCGCCGCCCAGCACCAGATCGTGCTCTACGAACTGGTCCACGAACGGGGCAGCCTCGAAGACGTGTTCCTGCGTCTCACCCAGAGCATCGGCTTCGCCGGCCCGCACCTTTCGGGCGCCACGCCGGGCGGCCCGGTCCCGGGTGCCGGGGCTCCGTCGTGACCGCCATCGTCCGCTCCGAATGGATCAAGATGCGCACCACGTCGGTGCCGTTGGTGATGGTCGCGATCGCGTTGGTGGTCGACGCGCTCCTCATCCTGGTGCTCTTCCTCAGCGGCAGCACCAACGGCGGAAACGGGGGAGGCGGAGGCGGCACCTTCATCTCGCCCGGGTACACGGTGCCCCACACCGCCCAGCAGCTGCGCAACCTGATCGGTTCGGGATTCGAGGGGTACATCCTGGCCCTCCTGCTCGGCGTGCTCTGCATCACCACCGAGTTCCGGCACAAGACGGTCACGACGTCGTTCCTGGTGACGCCCAGGCGACCGGTCTTCGTGGCCGGCAAGCTGATCATCGCCGCCCTCCTCGGGATCGGGCTGGCGCTGGTCATGCTCATCGCCTCGGTGGTCGGCGGCGGGATCACGCTGGCGGCAAAAGGTGGGTCGTTCTCCGACCTGATCCACCAGGTGCCCGCAGTCGCCCCGGGAATGATCCTGGTCTTCGCCCTGTTCGCACTGCTCGGGGTCGGGATCGGCTCAGTCCTCACCAACCAGGTCGCTGCCCTCATCGTGAGCCTCGGCTGGTTCATCATCCTCGAGGGCATCCTGGTCAGCCTGGTCCACGGCGCAGCGCGGTGGGTCCCGACCGGCGCGGGCGCCGCGGCGGCAAACCTGACCCGTGGACGGGGTGCGGACTTCGGCCTGTTCAACTGGTGGCAGGGCACGTTGCTGATGCTCCTCTACGGCTTGGCCTTTGCCGCACTCGGATCGCTCATCCTCACCCGCCGCGACATCACCTGAGCGGCACCCGTGGCCGGCGCAGCGGGGCGCCGGATCATTGCCCCGGATACGACTTTCGTCTATACATGCCCACGCGGCCGCGCGACTGGTTGCCGCGACAGTGGCGACACGGCGGTCGGGACCAGGGGGTCTGAGTGGATCGCAAGTGGTGGACACTGATCGCCGTCTGCATCGGCACCTTCATGCTGCTGTTGGACATCACGGTCGTCAACGTGGCCCTGCCCGATATCCAGAAGGCGCTCAACTCCTCATTCGCCGATCTGCAGTGGGTGGTCGATGCCTACTCGCTGACCCTCGCTGCCTTCCTCCTGACCGCAGGCGTGCTCGGCGACATGTTCGGCCGCCGCGGCGTGTTCGCCATCGGCCTCGGCATCTTCTCGGTCTCCTCGTTCCTCTGCGGGATCTCGACCTCACCGCTCATGCTCAATCTGTCGCGGGGCGCCCAGGGGGTGGGTGGCGCCATCATGTTCGCCACCTCGCTGGCCCTCATCGCCCAGGCGTTCTCCGGGCGGGAGCGGGGAACGGCCATCGGCGTCTACGGCGCCGTGGTCGGTGGGGCGGTCGCGGTCGGACCACTGATCGGTGGCGCGATCACCAGCGGCTTCGGGTGGCGCTGGATCTTCTTCGTCAACATCCCGATCGGGGTCATCGCCATCCTGATCACCCTGTCCAAGGTGGACAACGCGCGGTTCATCAGCAGCCGGCGCATCGACTGGATCGGGTTCATTTCCTTCTCCGGATCGCTCTTCCTCCTGGTGTTCGCGCTGGTGCAGGGCAACGCCAAGGGATGGGGCAGCGCGCTGATCGTCGGAATGCTGGTCGGATCGGGCGTGCTCATGTCCGTCTTCCTCGTGGCCGAATTGCGCCAGGACGACCCGATGCTCGACCTCTCGCTCTTCCGCCACCCGGCCGTCGTCGGGGTGTCGCTGGGCTCGTTCACCCTGTCCTCCTCGATCTTCGCCATGTTCCTCTACCTCACGCTCTACCTCCAGGAGGTGCTGGGCTACAGCCCGTTGCAGGCCGGCCTGCGATTCCTGCCGATCACCATGCTCTCCTTCCTGGTGGCTCCGATCGCCGGCAAGCTCACCGTCCGCGTGCATTCTCGCTACATGCTCGGGTTGGGTCTCTTCCTGGTGGCCCTCGGCTGCAGCCTGATGAGCCGGGTGCAGCCCGACTCGACGTGGACTGTCCTGCTCCCCGGCTTCCTCTGCGCCGGCGTCGGCATCGGCATCACCAATCCGGTCCTTGCCTCCGTGTCGGTGTCGGTGGTCAGTCCCGAGCGGAGCGGCATGTCGACCGGCTCGGCAAGCACGTTCCGCCAGGTCGGGCTCGCCACCGGCATCGCCGGACTGGGGGCGGTGTTCCTCAGCCAGATCAAGGGCACGACCGTGGACGCGCTGCACGGCTCGGTGGCCGGTCAGCAGGTGCTGGCCCACGGGGGGCAACGGGTCACCGCGGCGATCACCGGGAGCGGCGTCCGCGAGGCGGCGGCTGCCATCCCGGTCGCCTCGGTGCGTGACGCGCTGCTGTCCGCCTATCAGACCGGGTTCGCCGAGACCCTCAACCACCTGATGGACATCGCCTCGGTCATCGCCATCGTCGGTGCCCTCGGCTGCCTGGTCCTCGTCCGTCAGCGGGACTTCGTGCCGAGCACCGCGCCCGCCCACGATGCCCCGGACGCCGTCGCCGGGGCCGGGCCCACACCGGTCTCGGAACCGACCGCCACCCAACCGACGGCCGCGGAACCAGCCGCTGCAGCACCGGCCGCCGAGACGCCTGTCGAAGAGCTCCCCTCCGGCGCTCCGGCAGGGTGATCGTCCGGAGGCGATGAGCGGCTCGGGAGCCCCGGCCGGCCGGGCGCCCGACCAGCCCCATCCGTCGCGGCTCGACCCGGACCATCCCCTGCGGGAGGAGATCCTCGAGGCCCATCGGCGCGCACTCGCCGCCGGCGAGCCGGGCTACACCGACCCGGCCACCGGCAACTACGTGATGACCTCGGCATACCTGGCCGCTCGTGGGACCTGCTGCGCCCAGGGGTGTCGCCACTGTCCCTATGTGGGAGAGGGGCCTGCCGTGTCAACGGCAGGCGAGCAGGAGGCCGACCGGGAGTCTGACGGCGGTTAGGTAGGGTCACCAGGCCGGAAGGAACCCAGCGAGGAGGCCAGATGCAGACGAGGCTCACCGAGATCCTGGGAGTGGAGCATCCGGTCATGCTGGCTGGCATGGGGGGTGTCTCGTACTCGGCGCTGGTGATCGCGGTGTCCGAGGCGGGGGGGTTCGGATGCCTCGGGGCGTCCACCATGAGCGGCGCCAGGATGGCCGAGGAGATCGCCGCAGTGCGCGCGGCGACCGACCGGCCCTTCGGCGTGGACCTGCTCACCGCGATGCCCGGGGACCTGGTGGCCCAGGTCGAACAGGTCATCGACGGGGGAGCCACCGTTTTCGTGGCCGGGCTCGGCGTGCCCGCCGAGGTGGTCGAGCTCTGTCACCGCCACGGTGTCCTGGTCGTGAACATGTGCGGCAAGGTCGCCCATGCGCGCCGAGCGCTCGATGCCGGGTGCGACGTCGTCGTGGCCCAGGGCACCGAGGCGGGGGGCCACACCGGGACGGTGGCCACCATGCCACTCGTCCCCCAGATCGTCGACGCGGTGGGGGACCGGATCCCTGTCGTGGCGGCCGGCGGCATCTTCGACGGCCGCGGCCTCGCCGCTGCCCTCGCCCTCGGCGCCGACGGGGTGTGGATGGGGACCCGGTTCATCGCCACCCCGGAAGCCCGCGGGGTGCCCGGATACAAGGACGCGCTCGTGCGGGCCGGCGAGGACGCCACCACGGTCAGCCGTGCGTTCTCGGGCAAGACGATGCGAGTGCTGCGCAACCGGTACACCACCTATTTCGAGGAGCACCCCGGTGAACTCGTGCCGTTCCCGGGACAGCTCGGGAGGTCGATCGAGGACGGCGCCTTCCACCTCGGCGGCGGAGAGGACACCCCCGACATCGACCCGGACCGCGAGTGCTATCCGACCGGCCAGGGGGTGGGTGCCATCGAGACGCTCGTCCCGGCCGGTGACCTGGTCACCCGCATCGTCGAGGAGGCCGAGCAGGTCCTCGCCGCCATGGGCCGGTTCGCCAGCTCCTGATCACCCGGGCTCGAGGACCGACCGGTCCCCGGAACGCAGGCCGCTGATGATCCGACGGTACGCGCCGGGAGCGTCGTCGCCCATGGCATCCGTCTCCAGCCAGCCGAGACCGGGTCCGCCACGGGCACGGTCCATGCCGTGGAGGCCGAAGCGGGGCTCGAAGGAGCCCCACTCGTAGTTGTCGACCAGCGACCAGTGCCAGTAGCCCTCGACGGGCACCCCACTGTCGAGGGCCGCGACCACAGCGGCGATGTGCTCACGCAGGTACCGCGGACGGTCCCACCCGTCGAGGCGGGGGAACGAACGCCCATTGCGCACCCGGTTGCAGAGTCCGTTCTCGACCACCCACAGCGGCAGGTCGGGAGTCAGGGCGTGCTGGACCTCGAGCCAGCGGGTCAGCCCCAAGGGTTCGGGGGGATCGTCCCAGAGCTCGCGGGTGGGCTGCAGGTTGCGGCCCCCGGAGGTGCGGTGGCCCGGGATGCGGAAGTGCCGGGACGCCATCGGGTCGTAGTAGTCCAGACCCAGGACGTCGAGCGTGCGCTCGTGAGGGCTCTCGTACAGCGCGTCGAGCACCCGTCGTGCCCGCCCCGCGGACGCGGTCCGGCGCCGGGTGGACCCGTACGCGGAGCGCACCGCGCCCGCTCGTCGCAGGACGAGCTCTCCCGGTCCGGAGGGGGGGAGCAACGAGTCATGACTGCGGCGGCGCTCGGCGATCCAGTCGTCGACCTCCCCGCGCCCGATCCCGGTGCTGCGTGCGAGCAGCAGGTCGAGCAGGAGCCGGTCGTAGTCGTAGATGCTCAGGCAGGTGTTGTTGGTGGTCACGACCGCGTCCGGGCGCTCGCGATGCACGATGCCGTAGCCGAGCACGTGGGCGGTGAGCATCTGGTCGAGCGCGATCTCGGTCTCTGCGAACGAGAGGGTGCGGCCCGGGGGGAACATCCCGAGGAGATACGACCCCATTGCCAGGACGTTGATCTCGTTGAGCGTGATCCAATGACGCACCGTCGGAGCGAGTGCGGTGGCCACCACCTCGACCCAGTCGGCATAGCGGTTCGGGGCGTCGGGCCGGAGCCAGAGGTCCTCCCCCAACCAGGCGGGGTGGGTGAAGTGGTGGAGCGTGACCAGCGGGGTGAGGCCGCGCTGCGCGCACGCCTCGACGATGCCGCCGTACCGGTCGAGGGCGGAGTGGTCGACGCCCCGCGCGTCGGGGACGACCCGGGCCCACTCGATCCCGAGCCGGAAGCTGTCGCACCCGAGGGCGGCCGCACGGTCGAGCGATTCCTCGGGACTGTCCCAGAAGCCGCACGCCGAGCCCGACGGCTCGACCCGTCCGACCTGCTCCCAGGCCAGCCAGTTGTTGGCCGGCTCGCCGGGGCCGTTGTATCCACCCTCGACCTGGAAGCCGGCAGTGGCGACGCCGAACAGGAATCCCCCGGGCAACGGACCGCGCCCGGTCTCCGCCCGGCGTCGCGCCTCTGGGTGCTCGCGCTGTGGGGACCGGCCCGCTGGGGACACCGTCACACTCTCTTCCACTCCCTCCCGGGACTCCGGGTGCCGTGCGCTGCAGGTCCGCCCGCCGCAGCAGGAGGGCGATGGTACCTTGCGGCCCTGGGCCCCACCCGGCCCCACCCGCCACCCCGATGCACCCGTCCACCTCCCGATCCCCCGTCGACCCTGAGCGCACGCCGGTGGTCATCGCCTCGGGGCAGTCGATCGAGCGCGAGGCGCTGGTCGACCCCGTCGAGCTCATGGAACGCGCCTGCGAGGCCGCCCTGGCCCTCGTCCCCGGACTCCGCAGCCGCGTGACGCGCCTCACCGTCGTCGACGTGATGACAGCGACCGGACCGGCTCCGGCCACAGAGCTGGCCAAACGGCTGGGCATCGCGGACCAGGCCCGGCGAGAGGTCACCAGCGTCGGGGGGAACTCCCCCCAGTGGTTGGTCACCCGCGCCGCCTCGGAGATCACCGCCGGGCGACTCACGGTGACGCTGATCGCCGGCGCCGAGGCCATCCGTTCGTCACGCGCCCGGAGGGCCGGCGGGCTGCCCCGCCACCTCGGCGACACCAGCCTGTCCCCGGACCCGGTCGTCGGCGACGACCTCCCGGGGGTCGGGCCGGCCGAGGCTGCCATCGGCCTGATTGCCCCGGTCCACGTGTACCCGCTCTTCGAAAGCGTGCTGGCCGCGCGGGCCGGGCACGACGCCACGGAACAGCGCCGTCGCATGGGGAAACTGTTCGCCCCCTTCACCGAGGTGGCGGCTGCCCACCCGTTCGCCTGGTTCCCCTCGGCGCGCACGGCCGAGGAGATCGCCACCCCGTCATCCGACAACCGCATCGTCTGCGAGCCCTACACCAAGCTGATGACGGCATTCCTCGGCTCGGATCAGGGCGCCGCGCTGGCGGTCTGCTCGCTCGCCGAGGCGCGTCGTGCCGGCGTGGCCGACCGGGCGGTCTTCGTCTGGTCCGGAGCCGAGGCCGTCGACGTCCGGTCGGTGGCCGCGCGCCCCGACCTCGGACGCTCGCCTGCCATCGCCGCGGCCGGGACAGCCCTCTTCGCGGCGACGACCGATGCAGCCGGGCACCGGGTCGGCATCGACGATCTCGACCTGCTCGACGTCTACTCGTGCTTTCCGGCGGCGGTCGAGCTTGCCGCCGAGGCGCTCGGCCTGGCCACCGACGACCACCGCTGCCTCACCGTGACCGGCGGGCTTCCCTACTTCGGCGGGCCCGGGAACAACTACACCACCCACGGGATCGCCACACTCACCGACCGTCTGCGCGAGACGGGTGGCGCGTCCACCCGGCTCGGCCTGGCCACCGGGCTCGGGTGGTTCGCGACCAAACACGCGCTGGGCGTCTACGGCTCCACGCCACCACCGGGTGGCTTCCACCGGGGGGACACCTCGGCGGCCCAGGCCGGCATCGACGCCTCCGCCGTCGAGCTCGCCATGGAGTCCGAGACCCGGGCCGTCGCCTCGGTGGTGGCGGCAACGGTCGTCCGTGACCACGACGGCGTGGCCGCCGGCGCACCGGTCATCGCCGCGCTGCCCGACGGACGCCGCATGGCCCTCGCCCCGGCCGACGAGGGAGTGGTGGCGTCCATGGGGACGCTGGACGTCCCCGGGATGGTCGGGACCGAGCTGGTCGTCGAGCCGGGTCCGGCGCGCTACCGTCTGGCGGAACACTGACGCCATCAGGAGACCGCCATGTCCGAACTGCTCCGTGAACGCAAGGGCCACATCGAGATCCTCACCATCAACCGGCCCGAAGCGCGCAACGCGATCAACGGCGCGGTGTCCCGGGCCTTCACCGCCGCCTTCGACGAGCTCGAGTCCGACGACGACTGCTGGGTGGTCATCGTGACGGGCGCCGGAGACAAGGCCTTCAGCGCGGGGATGGACCTGAAGGCGTTCACCGCCGGTGAGGCCGGGGAGATCATGGGCGCCAAGGGCGGCTTCGGGGGCATCGCACAGCGCGACTTCGCCAAGCCGCTCATCGCCGCGGTCAACGGGTCGGCACTGGCCGGGGGGTGCGAGATCATGCTCTCCTGTGATCTGGTGGTGGCCGTCGAGGACGCCGCCTTCGGCATCCCCGAGGTCAAGCGGGGCCTGATGGCGGGGGCCGGCGGGCTCTTCCGGCTCCCCAAACGGCTCCCTGCAGCCATCGCCATGGAGCTCGCCCTCACCGGCGACCCCATCGACGCCCGACGGGCGCTCGAACTCGGGCTCATCAACCGTGTCGTGCCGGCCGCCAGGTTGATGGAGGAGGCGTTGGCCCTCGCCGGCACCATCGCCGAGAACGCGCCCCTGGCGGTGCGGGTGTCCAAGCGGGTCATGAAGCAGGCGGGAGAGCTTCCCGACGCCGAGGGCTGGGCGGTCAACAACGCAGCCGTGCCCGAGGTGTTCGGCTCGGCCGACGCGAGGGAGGGGCCGATTGCCTTCGCCGAGAAGCGCAAGCCCAACTGGTCGGGCAAGTAACGAAGCCGACGCCCGGTGACGCTGCTGGCCGACGCCACCCCCACCCTCTCCGGAGGGCTCGACGGCTTCCGGCTCATCCTGCACGTCCTGGCCGCCACCGTCTGGGTGGGTGGCCAGTTCACGGTGGCCGGCCTCCTCCCGACCATCCGCACCCTGGGGGACGACGCTCCGAAGAAGGTGGCCCGAGCGCTCGGCCGGTTGCTGTGGCCGGCCTATGCCCTGCTCATCGTGACCGGGTTCTGGAACATCGGCGCCCTCCAGGTCAAGGAGGCGTCCACCGCCTGGGACACCGTGCTCGGGATCAAGATCGCCGTGGTGCTCCTCGCCGGTGTGGCGGTCTTCCTCCACCAGCGGTCGACCTCGCGGACCGGGCTGGCCGTCTGGGGAGCCGTCGGGGCGCTGTCCTCGGTGGCCGCCCTCTGCCTGGGCGTCTTCCTGGCCGGCTGAGCCATCGGGTGCCGCCCCGACCGTCATCCGCCGGCGGGTCGGCGACGAAGAACACCGTGGCTGCCGCGTGCGCAGCGGGCGACGCCGTGCAGGTCTAACCTGGACCCAGCAGTCGACAAGGGAGACGGTGCCGTGCCATTCAGCCCTCCAGCAGACCTCTTCGGAGAACAAGGCATCATCGTCCTCGTCGTGATCGCCGTCGTCCTCTTCGGCTCCACCCAGATCCCGAAGCTGGCCCGGTCGCTCGGCTCGGCCCAGAAGGAGTTCAAGAAGGGGCTCGACGAGGGAGCCAAGGGTGACGGCACCGAGACCCAGTCCCTTGCCGAGGCCAGCCCCCCGCCGGCCGTGCAAGCGCCTCCCGCTGCGCAGCCCCAGGCCGGGGCTCCCGTCCCACCCGCCGCGGACGGGACGGCGGGCGCCAATCCCTGACCACCGGGACGGTGCCGTCAGACCCGGCCAGTCACGAGGACCGGGCGCGTGCCTCGGGCACGTCCCGTTCCGCTCGGCGTTGGATCCCCTTCGCGGTCCTCCAGGCGGGCGAACTCGGCGTCGCAGTCTCCTTCGCGGTGCTCTCGGTCCATGTGCACAACCCCGTCCTGCTGCTCGGCGCGGCCGGTCTGGTCACACTCCTCGCGCTGACCGCGGACGGACCCCTCGGCGTCCTCCGGATCTGCGGACAGCGCCTCCACGTCCACCTGGTGGCGGTCACGGCCGTGCTCATCGCCGTCGCCCCGGTGCTCCCGGCCCTCCGCTCTGACATCGAAGGCATCCTGGTGACCACCTTCGGAGCGGTCGGCCTGCTCCGGCTCTCCACGCTCACCCGGGTCCGGGAGCCGCTCCGCGGCCAGCAGCGGTCCCGGGCGGGCGCACCGCTCATCGACGCCACCGCAACGGTGTCGCCACCGGTGGCCACGGCAGGCCCGGACCCGACAGTGGTGCAGCCGGCGGGGCCGGCGAAGGAGTCGGCCCTGTACCGGACGGGGCGCGCCGCCGGTGTGGCCTCAGCCGCCGGACGCCGTGCGGTCGAACGCAACCGGCCCGAGGTCGAGACGCAGGTCCGGCGCGGCCTGCGGAAGGCCGGACGGGCGGTCGGGCGCTGGACGTCGGGGACATCGGGTTCGCCCGAGGACCGGTCGCCCTGACCGCATCCGGCGCCGACCGAGGACGTCCTCGGGGACAGGGATCCCGCCCGCCAAACAGCACCTCGTTGAACAGGCAATTCGTCGTCCGTGGGGCAGGGCGGTTCTCAACTTCTAATTCTGCTCCTGACCCCACTAGTCTGACCGCCGTGAACGCCTTCACAAACGGACCGTCGGCCGTCCCCCCGGCACGCGACCCGTCTTCCGAAGGGTGCTCCGAGCAGCCACCGCCCGCGCCCGCCCCCCGCCGGAAGCGGTGGATGGCCGGCCTCGTCGTGGCGGTCCCGCTGGCGCTGGCCGGATGCAACATGTACCCGTCCTACGGGGCGAGCACAGGGGCCACCACCCAGGGTCAGGAGACGTTCAAGCTCTACTCCGGGATGATGACGACCGGGATCATCGTCGGGGGCTTCGTCGGGGTGCTCATCATCTGGACCCTCTTCCGGTACCGCCGGCGCTCGGAGGAGATGCCCACGCAGTTCCACGAGAACGTCCCGGTCGAGATCCTCTACACCGGGATCCCGATCATCATCGTGGCCTTCCTGTTCTGGTTCACCGTTCTCACCGAGAACAACGTGGACGCGACCGTCCCGGTCAACGCCACCGCGACCGCGACAGGCAAACCGATCGTCGACGTCAGGGTCACCGCCTTCCAGTGGGGATGGCGCTTCGACTACCCGAACCTCAACGTCGGGGTGGCCGGGGAGACCACCAACGGCCCGGACAACCACGGTCCGCAGATGGTGCTCCCGGTCGGCGAGACGGTGCAGATCACCCTGGTCTCCAACGACGTGATCCACGGCTTCTACGTGCGTGACTTCAACTTCAGCCGCTATGCCCTGCCCGGGGTGGTCAACTACTTCGACTTCAACGTGGTCCATGCGGGCACCTACTTCGGGCAGTGCACCCAGATCTGTGGGCTCTACCACTCGGAGATGCTGTTCAGCGTGCGCGCGGTGAGCCCGGCGCAGTTCACCCTGTGGGCGCACTCCGAGGTCGCTGCCGGTCACACCCTGGGGCGGTCGGGCATCCCGGCCAATGACACGCCGCCACTCGAGACCCACGTGACCCCGTCCAACGCCCTGGCCGCGCCCTCCTCGGAGAAGGGTTCCCTATGACCACCACCATCGAGTCGCCCGAGCTGATCGGGCCCGAGGAGCCCGGCGGTCCCGACGGCCACGGTCCCGACGAGCACCACGCGGAGCACGCCCACCACGAGGGACCGACCGGGATCCTCAACTGGCTGACCTCCACCGACCACAAGGTCATCGGCAAGAGCTACATGATCACGTCGTTGGTGTTGTTCTTCCTGGCCGGCATCATGGCCCTGGTGATGCGGGCACAGCTGTCCAGCCCCACCTCGTCGTTGGTGAACTTCCAGACCTACAACGAGCTGTTCACCATGCACGGGAGCCTCATGCTCTACCTGTTCGCCGGACCGTTCGCCTTCGGCGGCCTGGCCAACTACATCGTGCCGATCCAGGTCGGTGCGCCCGACATGGCCTTCCCCCGCCTCAACGCCCTCTCGTACTGGCTCTACCTCGGGGGATCGACGGTCATGACCCTCAGCTTCCTCGTCGCCGGTGGCGCGGCCAGCTTCGGCTGGGTGGCCTACGCCCCCCTCTCCAACGCGACCAACTCCCCCGGCGTCGGCGCCGACATGTGGCTCCTCTCGCTCGGCCTGACCGGGTTCTCGGCGATCTTCACCGGCGTCAACCTGGTCGCCACCATCTTCTACCTGCGCGCCCCAGGCATGACCATGTTCCGGATCCCCATCTTCTCCTGGAACATGCTGGTGACCGGGATCCTGATCCTGATTGCCTTCCCGGTGCTGTTCGGCGCGGTGGTGCTGCTCTTCTGCGACCGCCATTTCGGGACCCACATCTTCTCGGTGCAGGGAGGCGGCGTCCCGGTGCTCTGGCAACACCTCTTCTGGTTCTTCGGCCATCCGGAGGTGTACATCCTCGCCTTGCCCTACTTCGGGATGGTGACCGACATCCTTCCGGTGTTCTCCCGCAAGCCGCTCTTCGGCTACAAGGGCATGGTCTTCGCGACCATGTCGATCGCCGCACTCTCCACCGGGGTGTGGGCCCACCACATGTTCACCACCGGGGTGGTGCTCCTGCCCTTCTTCTCGTTGCTGTCCTACCTCATCGCCGTGCCCACCGGCATCAAATTCTTCAACTGGATCGGCACCATGTGGGGGGGCCAGCTGAGCTTCCAGACCCCGATGCTCTTCTCTATCGGGTTCCTGTTCGCCTTCCTGATGGGAGGGGTGACCGGGGTGCTGCTGGCCTCACCCCCGGTCGACTTCATGACCCACGACACCTACTTCGTGGTCGCCCACTTCCACCAGGTCCTCATCGGGACCACGGTCTTCGCCGGATTCGCCGGGTTCTACTTCTGGTACCCGAAGATGTTCGGGCGGATGCTCAACGAACGGCTCGGCAAGACCCACTTCTGGCTGCTGTTCATCGGCTTCTGGGTCACCTTCATGCCCCAGTACGTGGTCGGCCTCAAGGGCATGCCGCGGCGGGTGGCCGACTACCTGACCACCAACGGGTGGACGGGCCTCAACCAGCTCTCGACGGTCGGAGCCTTCATCATCGGGGCCTCCTTCCTCTTCTTCCTGGCCAACCTGGTGACCTCCTGGAGGCACCCGGTGGAGGCAGGCGACAACCCGTGGGACGGCGGGGGCCTCGAGTGGTTCACCACGTCACCGCCGCCACACCACAACTTCACCCATCTGCCCCCGATCCGCTCGGAGCGGCCCACCTGGGACTACAACCACCCGGAGCACCGCACCATCGAACATCAGCCCCGGCACACCCCGGACCGCGAGGAGGAGCCGGTGGGGGCTCCGACATGAGGGTCAACGGGCTGTTCCTCGGCGGCATCGGCGTGTTCTTCGGGATCATCGGCATCGTGTACTGGTTCACCAGCTACGAGGACGCCGGGTTCCTCATGCTGATGGGGTCGATGCTGCTCGGCCTCCTCCCCGGCGGCTACTACTTCTGGTGGTCACGGCACACGAGGAAGGCCCTCGACGGCGACGAGCCCGATGCCACCATGGACGAGGGTGCAGGCGTCATCGAGTCCTTTCCCGCGTCGAGCATCTGGCCGTTCCTCCTGGGGATGGCTGCCCTCTTCGCCGCACTCACCTTCGCCTTCGGGCTCTGGATGGCCCCGATCGCGGCCGCGCTCGGCGTGTCCGCCGTCATCGGCGCAACCGTGGAGAGCCGGCGCGGCGGCACCGTCTGACCGGGCTGGGTCGCGTCGCTCAGACCACCCCGGGCGGGAGGTAGTAGGCGTTGAACGGTGCGTCCCTCACCGCGATGGCCTCCGCCAGGGTCGGGGTGCGCAGCGAGCCGGCCTCGAGGGCGTCGTGCGTGGCCAGGCGGTTGTTGTCGTAGACGAGCGCCTCGTCGGCCGCCCCGGGGGCGACCCACACTGCGGCGATGAGCAGCAGGTCGTCGACCAGGGCGGCGTCGACCACCCCGTCGACCACCGCCCAGAGCACCCCGGAGGCCACACCGGCCTGGGCCGCACCCCAGGTGATGCCCGAGTGGCCCGGCCCCTCGAGGGCGGCCTTGTTGACGAAGAGGGTCATCGGCTTGGCGGGGATCCCCGGCCGCAGGATGGTGACGAAGGCGGCGTGGCCCGCCCGCGGGCTCGCCAGCGCGGTGGCCCAGGCCGTCTCGACCGGGCCCCCCTTGGCCCCGAGCACGGTGTTGAGGTGTGCCGCCTCCGGGCCGGAACCGACGAAGGCCTCCCCCACCTGGGTCACGAACTCAGTCACAGCACCGGTGGGGACTCGTTTGGAACGCTCCGGCCGTAGCGGCTCTCGCGCAGCAGTTCGCTGCCGACGGTGCCGGCCACCGTGTCGTAGGCCAGCAACCCGACGTGTCGCGACCGCTCACCGCCGATGGGGCTCACCCGGTGCAAGGAGTGGCGGCCCTCGAAGACGAGGAGGGTTCCCGGCGTCATCGGCAGGACGACCACTCCGGACCGGTCTCCGGAAAGGGTGGCCGCCACTGCCTCGTACCGCTCGTCGGCCGCGGAGCGGATCCGGGGGACGACCTCGAACTCGCCACCCGTCTCAGCGGTCTGGATGGCCAGCGAGACCACGAAGTCGGTCTGATCGAAGTGCCACTGCAGCTCGTCCCCGTCACCCATCACGGCAAGGTTGAGGGCACCGAAGGGATCCGCGTAGCGGTGGATCGGGCCCCGGTCGAGGACGTCCTCCACCAGGCGACGGAGCGGCTCCCACTCGTAGAGCCCGCGCAGTAGCGAACGGTAGGGCATGAGGTCGTAGGCCACGGCCCCGACCGAGTAGCGACCCCAGGTCAGCCGCGGATGATCCTCGGGCAGGGTGAAGTCGGGGAGCTCGAGATAGGCCGTGCCCACCCCCTCCGAGTGGAAGGCACGCGGCGCCAGCTCCTCCGCGTCGGCCACCAACGCCACGACGCCGGCAGGGGTGAGGAACCCGGACAGTTCGACCGCCCCCGTCGAGCACAGCTGGGACCGGGCACCCGCAACCACGGCCCGGTACGCAACCCCGTCCGCATCGTCCACCCGATACCGGCCGAGGTCGACCAGGTCCTCAGGGCGGAGCGCCATGGATGGCGATGGTAGCCCGACGCCGAGATGCTGCTCGAGATAGCGGTTCTTCAGGTGCTTGGACTGGAGCGTCTTTCGGCGTCCCTCCTCGAGCAGCGATCACAACTGCAGGGCCTCCACATCACTAGGGCCGGGATCGTCACCAGCCGATCCCCATGTGCGCCATCACACTTAGGATTGCCTGCTCGTTTTCAGACAGGTCAACAAATTCCAGACCTGCTCTGGTTGTGCCGTCGGAGCCTAGGGTCACGTTTCTCACCGTTCCAGTCAGGCGGAGTGTGATGGACCCACCGACGGGAGGTTGGATTTCGATACTCAGTCGGTGTCCGTGGAGGTCATCGGCGACGTCGCCGAAGAGTTCTAGCCCGACTCCGAGGACGGAGATGTCGATCACCTTGCAATGGCGTGCGTCATCTGTGTCGGTGTATGTGCCCGACCATTCACTAGTGACCACCCGAAGGACCCGTCTACGTAGCTCCATTTTCCCCTTTATCCCACGCGTCGACATCGCTGGGCGTCATTCAGTTGACTGGGTGTTGTCCCACTGAGTCGGTGTCCGGGGGCACCCCCGTCGTTGGTCATCCTGCTGCGCGGTCGGCGCGCCAACCATGCCGCTCGGCCTCCTTCGCATAGCGACTGCCCAACTGCCGGGAGAAGTTGAACTGGCGGGCAAGCTCGCCGATGGTCATACCCTCTTCAAGACCCGCCCTCACCACCCTCACCCGCACTTCATGTCGTGCCCGAATCACAGCGTTCAGCGCCTCGTTGGCAGTGGCACGCGCTTCCACCGAAGGATTAGCTCCGAAGGCCTCCTCGATGCTCATCCCAGCGCGAAGCGAGTCCTGTGCCCTCCCCAGGATGCGTTCATTCCTCCGCAGAGCGTCGCGCAAGGCTCTGTCGGCATCGATGAGATCCTGAATCGCATCGACCACTTCCCGGGTCAGCGTTCGCATAAGCCGAAATGTCTTTCTACCTTCGTTCGCAGCGGTGGATCGCAACAGGCGTTGACACCGAGTCGGGCAGAAACTGTCAGTCGGGCTGCCAGGCCGACAACCAAATGCGCGATGCGCCTCGTTCTGACCCGAACTGGGACGGATGCGGTCAGCGAATGGGGCCACCGAAGCGAATCACATTTCCGTCGGGGTCGGTGACCGAGCCCTCCCGCTTGCCATAGTCCTCATCGCGCAGGCCATCCACTTCGATCCCTACCTGTCTCCACTCCTCAGCCACCCGGTCGGCGTCTTGACAGTGGATGTACAGAGCACCGTGACCCGGAGGTTCGTCTCCTACAGCCTCGGCAAGATGGACGGTGAGGCCCTGATCCCGGTAGGCAAAGGCATAGGTGTCATCATGGAACGACCCGAAAGCCCAAACGCTCGAACCAAGCGGCCGAACGGGTCACATCGGCGACCTTGAAGATCGGCTCGAATCCCGTGATCAGCCAAGTTCCCGCCATGAGTTGCAGTTGGCCGTCCCGCTGCCCGTCCAGCCCGGCGAGGCAGTCATGGCAGATCGGCAGGTCGGGATGCGTCCGCATTCTGACCCACCAATCCACCGACATTGAGCAACAGGTGCACGTAACAGCCATGGCCGAGATTCAGATTGGCATACTCAGGGGCCGCCGGTCGCGTTCTCGACACCCGCGGTCTCACTGTCGGGTCCCGGATAGCGGAACGCGTCGTCACCCCCGCCACGCAATGCGCCACGGAACCCGGCGGAAAGGCCGGACTGCACAGGCCAGATGAGGTCGGTGAGATGACGGACCACGGCGACACGGCTCATCGTGCGATGTTCGAGCCAGCGGTCGGTGGCGGCACGCACCATCCCGACGATGCCGAACCCCCAGATTTCTGCTGCGCTCGTGTCCATCTCGGCCTGCAGCATGAGCCCATCGATGATGCCGGTTGCGTGGAGGCCGACAATGGTGACGTAGTCCTCCAGGTCACGGTGCCGAATGGCAAATCGGTACAACTCCGGACGGGACTCGATGCCGCCCAGGTAGGCGTCGATGCCTGCAGCCAGTTTGGCCCGAGGTGACAGAGCGGAGTCGATGGCGATCGTCGTCTCCGCCACCACCTGTTCGGCCGCGGTGCGTCCCATCTCCAAGAAGAGGTCACCCTTGTCCTTGAAGTAGCGGTAGAAGACCGGTTTGGCGATGCCAGATGCCTTCGAAATGTCGTCCACTCCGACATCGGCACCGAGATCAGACACCACCGCAATGGCGGCTGCGATGAGTTCTCGGCGCCGCGATTCTCGGTGGGCCCTCCAGCGCTCGCTGCGGCCATCCCGTCGCGACGGACCTGAGGTCCTGCGCGTCGAGGATCGCGCGCTGGCGCGATAGGTCCCTCGTTGGGCCGTGCCCCTGTCGGGTCCTTCTCGTGGCATGTCAGCGGACCCACCGTCGTGCAGCGCAGACCCGGGCAGCGGTGGTCCGTCTCCAGGCCGCGCCCGTCGAAGCGTGCACGCGCGTTTCCCGCATCTGGCTCACCGACGGCCCTCTCACCATTGATATGCCGCCTCTCGACGCCAGTTCGCCCGATGGTTGCTTCGCTCGCGCGGAGCCAGCCCGCTTCCTCCGGTGCACGGTGCCCTGGTTGACCCGGTCCAACTTTCCGGACGAAACATGTTTGGATGTTATCTGTTACGGATAGTAACATATAATCTTCCCACGCTTGGAGACGACCAGATGAGCGTTCGGACAACACTGCGTAGGCCCGGGAGCGGACCCGGATGCGCCCCGTCTGCGGACGACGCCCACGGCGACGACACCGGGCCGGGCTCGGTGGCCGAGTTCGCCCGGAGCGTCGTCAACCGTATGACCACACCCCTGCTGCCGGACGACTACCTGCACATGGTGAATCCACTGTGGTCGGCCCGCGAGCTACGGGGGAGGGTCGTCGAGGTCGTTCCCGAGACCGGCGACGCCGCCACCCTGGTCATCAAGCCCGGATGGGGCTGGAGCTTCAGCTACCAGGCGGGCCAGTACGTCGGCATCGGCGTGCAGGTCGACGGCAAGTGGCACTGGCGCTCCTATTCCATCAGCTCCTCCCCCGCCGATGGCGGCCCGGGAGGTCGCGGTGGCCGGCTGGCGATCACGGTCAAGGCGATGCCCGAGGGATTTCTGTCGGAGCACCTGGTCCGCGGTCTCGCGCCAGGGACCATCGTTCGCCTCGCTCTGCCCAAGGGTGAGTTCGTGCTGCCCGATCCGCCGCCAGCCAAGATCCTGTTCTGGACCGGGGGGAGTGGCATCACGCCGGTGATGTCGATGCTGCGCACGCTGGACCGCCGGGGCACCATGTCCGACGTGGTCCACATCCACTCCGCACCCACAACGGGGGCTGCCATCTTCCGCGAAGAGCGGCTCGCCCTCGCCACGCGACACAGTGGCCTCCAACTGGTCGAGAATTTCGACGACCAGCACGGCATCCTCGACGTGGACGGTCTCACCGGCGTCTGCCCGGATTGGGAGACTCGCGAAGCCTGGGTCTGCGGTCCCGCTCCGATGCTTGCCGCGGCGGAGCGCCGGTGGGAGAACGCCAACCTCACGAGAAAGCTCCACCTCGAGCGGTTCTCCGCCGTACGCACCACGTCGGCAGAAGGCGGGCAGGTCACCTTCGCCGCGTCAGGGAAGGCAGCCGTAGTCGACGGCGCCACCACCCTGCTCGAAGCGGGGGAGGCCGCCGGCATCGAGATGCCGTTCGGCTGTCGCATGGGTATCTGTCACACCTGCATCGTCCCGTTGAAAAAGGGCATGGTCAAGGACCTGCGCAACGGCGCGGAATACCACGAGAACGCCGGCGTGCAGACCTGCATCACGGCCCCCGCCGGTGATTGCATTATCGAAATCTGAGGAGGAAGCAGATGGCCATTTCGGACGTGGTGACGTTCGCTCATCTCAGTGACGCCGACGTCGAGGCGCTCGGCCGAGAGTTCGATGCGATCCGCCAGGACATCGAGGAGTCTCGAGGCGCCGATGATGCCGCCTATATCGCCCGGATCATCTCCATTCAACGGCGGCTCATGGTGGCTGCTCGGCTGACCCTGTTCGCGAGCGGGTTTCCCCCGGCCTGGGTCGCCGGGACCGCCATGCTGGCGGCCGGGAAGATCCTCGAGAACATGGAGATCGGGCACAACGTCATGCATGGGCAGTGGGACTGGATGAACGATCCCGAAATCCACTCCGGCACGTGGGAGTGGGACAACACCTGCCCGGCCGACCAGTGGAAGCACTCTCACAACTTCGTGCATCACACATATACAAATGTCCTCGGCAAGGACAACGACGTGGGCTACGCCATCCTGCGCGTGACCAGTGATCAGAAGTGGCATCCGGTCAACCTCGGGCAGCCGGTGTACAACGCGCTCCTGGCGTTGCTCTTCGAGTGGGGCGTCGCTCTGCACGATCTCGACATTCCGGCCATCCGCGAACGCCGGAAGGATCCAACCGAGCTGAAACACCAGCTCAAGGGGATCTGGCGCAAGGTGCGTCGCCAGGTAGGCAAGGACTACGTGATCTTCCCGCTGTTGTCCGGTCCCAATTTCCTGAGCACCCTCTCGGCCAACGTGACGGCCAATCTGGTGCGGAATCTGTGGTCCTACATGATCATCTTCTGCGGTCATTTCCCGGATGGCGCCGAAAAATTCACCGAGGAGGAGCTCGAGGACGAGAGCAAGGCCGAATGGTATCTGCGCCAGCTGCTCGGTTCAGCCAACTTCGAGGGAAGCCGGCTCCTGCACGTGATGGCCGGTAGCTTGGGCTATCAGATCGAGCACCACCTGTTCCCGGACCTCCCGAGCAACCGCTACCCCGAGATCGCCGAGCGCGTCCGAGCGTTGTGCGAGAAGTACGACCTGCCCTACACGACCGGGCCCGTCTACCGACAGTACGGGCAGACGCTGAGCACGATCTTGCGGCTCAGCCTGCCGACCAGATCGGTCAGGCCCGTGCCCTCTTCGCCAACACCCCGGGGAGCAACGGCTCGAGAACCTGGCAACCAGGCCGGACCCCTGGCACCTCAGGCAGCGGTGGCCTAGACAGTCAGGATCTCCTCCAGCCCCGCGCACGTGGCAGGTCGCTCGGCGCCGCGGACGACAGACCGGGCATTCCGGGGGAACGTGAGGTGGACGGCGAGGAGCGTCCGGCCGACCGGCTCAGCGGATGACCCGGCGCACGCCGGCACCGGTGGCCAGCTCGGGTGGCACGAGGTCGATGTAGGTCGGGACGGGTACCGCTTCGAGCTCCTCGTGGCCGTCGCCCGGGCGGGGCTCTGAAGGAACCGTGGTGTACTCGCCGGCCGCGGTCCGGAGCACGACGACCGCGCGCTTCCGCTTTCCGACCCCCTCCGCAGCGCGCATCTCGTTGCAGATCTTGTAGGTCAGGAAGTAGGCGATCACCGGGGCGATCGGGATGGCCAACCGGAAGAACCAGAGCACGTCGATGAGCGGCAACTGGAGGAAGTTGGCCATCACGTCGGTCGACGAGGCGAAGAACGTCATGCCGAGCAGGGTCAGCATGGCCGCACCGGCCGCGGTGCGCTTCGGACGGTCGCGGGGCCGGTCCAGCAGGTTGTGGTAGGCGAGGTCCTTGGTGTAGCGGGACTCGATGAACGGCCAGATCAACAGGATGTTGAAGATGAGACCGGGGAAGATCACCGCCGGCAGGAAGACCTCCAAGGGGATGGTGTGGCCCCAGCCGACCCACTCCCAGCTGGGCATGACCCGGAGCGCCCCGTCCAGCCATCCCATGTACCAGTCGGGTTGGACCGCGTAGGAGATCTGGTAGGGCTCGTACTGTCCGAACTGCCAGATCGGGTTGATCTGGGCGAAGCCGCCGAGCAGGAAGATCACCGCGGTCGTCATGAAGAGGAACCCGGTGGTCTTGGCCATGAAGGTCGGGAACATGGGCGAGCCGATCACGTTGTGCTCGGTGGCGCCGTTGCCCTTGAACTGGGTGTGCTTCTGTTTGACCAGGAGGCCGAGATGGGCGGCGAGCAGCCCGATCAGGATGAGCGGCACGATGAGGATGTGGATCAGGTAGAAGCGCGGGATGATCACCCCGCTGCCCGGGTAGTTGCCACCGAAGAGGAAGAAGGCCAGGTAGGTGCCCACCAACGGGATCGACTCGATGATCGAGTAGGCGATGCGGATCCCGGTCCCCGAGACCAGGTCGTCGGGGAGCGAGTACCCGAGGAAACCGTTGACGATCCCCAGGATGAGCATCGACACCCCGACGATCCAGTTGAACTCGCGGGGCTTGCGGAAGGCGCCGGTGAAGAACACCCGCGCCATGTGCACGGCGATGGACCCGAGAAAGATGTCCGCCGCCCAGTGGTGGGCCTGGCGCATGAGGAGCCCCGAGCGGACGTCGAAGGAGAGCCCGACCGTTGAGGCGTAGGCCTCCGAAACCTTCTCGCCCCGCAGCGGGGGGTAGCTCCCGTGGTAGACGATCTCGTGGGCAGAGGGGATGAAGTAGAGGGAGAGGAAGATGCCGGTGACGATGAGGACCACGAACGAATAGAGGGCGATCTCCCCGAGCATGAACGACCAGTGGTCGGGGAAGATCTTGTCGAGGAAGGTCCGGCCGCCCTTGGCGATGCCCAGGCGGTCGTCGAGCCAGCGGAGGGACTTGTCGATCATGGGCGCTCCCAGAACCCGGGGCCGACCGGCTGGTCGAACCGCCCGTTTGCCCGGAGGTACCCGAGGGTGTCCACCGTGATGGGGAGCTGCGGGAGTGGGCGGGGCGCGGGGCCGAACTCTGGAACCGCGCCGGCCCGCACGTTGAAGATCGACTGGTGGCAGGGACAGACCAGCTGCTGGGTCTGCTCCTGGTAGAGGCCGACCGGACAGCCGAGGTGGGTGCAGAGCTTGGAGTAGGCCACGTATCCGCGGACGCCCCAGCTGGTCTTGCCCGGCGGGGCGATGTAGAGGGGCGGCTCGTTCGGGCCGATGTCGGCGAGCCGGATGAGGATGACCTGGTCGGGCGATGCGCCCTCGAACCCGGGGGGGAAGACGGTGAGCACCCCGCCCACCTCGAGGTCGTCGACGGTGATCGCCCGCCCGTCCACCGTGACCAGCTTCATCCCCTTGACCCAGTTGCTGGCGAAGAGCGAGTCACTGGTGACGAAGACGCCCTTGGTGGGCTTGGGCCCGAGCGACCGCAGCAGCGGAAAGAGGAGGACGATGCCCATCGCGGTCGATCCGACCGCGAAGAGCCCGCCCAGGAGCTTGCGCCGCTTGAGCACCATGCCGCCGCGCTCGACGACCGCCGCGGTCATGGCCTCCCGCTCTGGCTCGGTCGAGTGGAACTCGTGGCGTTCCTCGACGAAGGGTCCCTGCGGCATGAGGTACTTGCCCCAGGCGGTCACACCGAATCCGAGGGCCAGCATGCCGACCCCGAGGGTGACCGCCTGCCACTGGGTGTTGGCATCGACCCAGTAGGCCACGCCGAAGCCGACGAACCCGACGAACCCGACGATCATCGCCACTGCGGCCACCAGCTCCGCGCGGTCGGGGTGCTTCGCGTACGGCTGCAGATGGCCGTCGTCGAGTGCTGCGGGGGGCAGCGGGCCGTCGAGGCGCGAACCGTTGCCGCTCATGTCCGGTTCCCGATCCAGAAGCAGACCAGCATCAGACCGCCCACGCCGAGGAGCAGGCCGACGAAGCCCTCCCCGACCGGGCCGATCCCGCCGAGGCCGAACCCTCCGGGGTTGGCCGGGTGCTGGATCACGCGGATGACGTAGGCGGTGATGTCCCGTGCCTCGGCGTCGGTGATGTTGCCGGGCCCGAAGTGCGGCATGTTGCCCGGACCCGACCGGATGGCTTCGACCACCTGGGTCGGAGTGGCCAGATGGAGGCCCGGGGCGAAGGCCCCCTCGGCCAGCGCGTCCCCTGCACCGGTGATGGTGTGGCAGGCCGCGCAGTTGAGGGTGAAGAGGGTGTTGCCGGCCTCGAGGTCGGCGGTGGCGGTGTTGACGATCGGCACCTGGGTGCCCACACCGGGAGTCAGCGACTGCACCCAGGCGGCGATCTCGAGGGTCTGCAGGCGGTTGAATCGGGGCGGCTTGCGGACCGGCTCGATACTCGCGTTGGCGAGCGGCATCCGACCGGTGGAGACCCAGAAGTCGACGGTTCCGGCGCCCAGCCCCTGCAGATTGGGAGCCACACCGGTACTGCCGTTGGCCTCGCGACCGTGACAGCTCGAGCAGTTGGACGCGAAGAGGGCCTGGCCCGGGGCGATGAAGGAGGCCGGCAGGTTGACGTAGGTGAGGCCCGTCTGGTTCGAGGGGGCGGCGTAGTGGACGGCGGCCGAGGGGCTCGGCGCCTTGGCGGTCGTCGTGACCGCCCGGGCCGCTCCCGGCGAGAAGGCGAGCAGACCGACCATGGCGACGCAGCCGAGCAGGGCCGCCGGCGCCAGGAACCGGGGCGTCCAGAGTCGACCGAGCCGGCCGGACCGTCTGTTCTCCGGCAGGGCCCGGGAAGCTCGCGTTCGGTGACGAACAGGCATTACTTGAGGAGGAAGAGGCAGCTGTAGAGGCCGATCCAGACGACGTCCACGAAGTGCCAGTAGTAGCTCACACCCTGGAACACCGCGGTCTCGCCCGGATCACCCTTCGGACCCTTGAGGCGGGCGAGCAGGAAGACCATGGCCGCCAACCCGAGGAAGACGTGCAGCCCGTGGACGCCGGACATGATGTAGAAGAGCGACCCGTACGCGGTGTGGGTGGGGTCTGTGGCCGGATTGTGGGAGAGCGTGATCCACTCGTAGAACTGGTTGGCCACGAAGAGGCCACCGAGGACGATCGTGGCCCACACCCAGATCTTGGCGCTCCTGCGCTCGCCCTTCTCCTGGTCGAAGACGGCCTTCTGCATCGTGAAGCTCGACGACACCAGGATGAGCGTGAAGAAACCGGCCCGGAGGGTGTCGAGGTGGGTGCCGGTCGGGGGCCAGACCGATGCGTGCGCACGGATGGTGAAGAAGGCGGCGAACAGGGAGCTGAAGAACATCACCTCCGACCCGAGCCAGATGATGACGCCCACGGCCAGCATCGAGGGCCTGTCCGGGCGGTGGCGGGTGGGCCTGGCGATGGCCGGATCGGCGGCTAGGGCCTGGGTCACGGAGGAAGTTTTACTCCATCGGGCGCTCGGAGGGCCAACTCAGGCCGGCCGGTCGGGAACCGCCGTTCCGGGGCGTCCGGACGGTCCTCAACCAGGTGCTGCGAGGGCGGCCGGCGGCGGGGTGAGCGAGACCACCGTGAGCCGCCGGGTGGGGCGGGTGAGCGCCACGTAGAGGGTCCGCAGACCCCTGGAGGTCTCCCCGGCGATCGTCGCCGGCTCGACCACGACCACCGAGTCGAACTCGAGTCCGTTGGCCGACTCGGCCGCGAGGAGCACGAGGGGCTCGGACAGGCCGCCCCTGCGCATGTCCCGGGCATCGACCACCGGCACCCCGGCCTCGGCCAGGGCCGCCGACAGCGGGGAGAGCAGCGTCTCGGGGGCCACGATGGCCACCCGCCCGGGTCGGACGGCGTCCACCTCGCCGGCCGCGACGCGGGCAACCGTGCGGGTGAGATCGGCCGGACCGGGGTCGCCGTCGTCGGACCGGACGGCCAGCATCGTCGGTTCGACGCCGCTGCGGCGCACCGGCTGGGGAGGCGTGAGGCCGGGAGCGGCGACCGCGAGGACCCGGCCGGCGACGGCCAGCACCTCCGCAGGCGTCCGGTAGCTCACGGTCAGCTCGGCCGTCCGGGAGGGACGGCGGTTGGGGAGGTGCTCGACGATGTCACCCCACGAGGTCGGGGCCCAGGGTGCGGTCGCCTGGGCGATGTCCCCCACCACGGTCATCGAGCCCGAGAGCGAGCGGCGGGTCAGCATCCGCAGCTGCATCGGCGAGAGGTCCTGGACCTCGTCGACCACGATGTGGCCGTACTTGCGCACCCCGTCGTCGCCACCCCCCGAGCGCGGACCGAGCAGGTGCCGGGCTTCGTCGACGAGCGCGGCGTCCGCCGGCGTCCAGGCCACCTCGTCGAAGGAGGCCGAACGGGCACGCCGGAGGAGGGCCTGCTCCTCGGGTGACAGGATCCCCCGCGCTGCCGCCGCGATGAGCGGTGGCGCCCCGAAGAGATCGTGGAGCAGCTCGTGGGGCGA
Organism: uncultured Acidimicrobiaceae bacterium; assembly: GCA_963753905.1. Lineage (GTDB taxonomy): Bacteria > Actinomycetota > Acidimicrobiia > Acidimicrobiales > RAAP-2 > Bog-756. Next base: position 2,802,522 of record CAVWDZ010000001.1, read on the forward strand.
GAGGCGCGGCCACATCCGGTCGAGGGCCTCGGCCAGCTCCGGCACCCGGCGCACCTTGCGCGAGAAGTCCTCGAAGTCGAACTCGTCGTCCTCGAGCTCGGAGAGATCGTCTTCCGCGGCGAAGGCGGTGACCGCCGAGGGTGTCCCCATCCCGAGTTGCTGCTGGGTCTGGCGGGCCCGCTCGGCCAGCACGTGGGCCACCGACTGCTCGACCAGGCGGCGGCGCGCGTTGTGGCTGCCGGGCCGGCGGGAGACCGAGTCGACGATCCTGCGGGTCTCCTCGGCGGGCAGACGGAGGAGCAGCGCGCCGTAGGGGACCGAGACGTCCTCGGCCAACGGCCGCTGGCGGGTCCGGACCGCGCGGGCCACCACCCTGGCCATCCGGGCATCACCCTTCAGACGGGCGACGTCGGCCGGGCCGTTCTCGCGGACCCGGACCTCGGGGACGAGGCCGGCCACGGTCGAGAGGGTGACCCCGGTCTCTCCCAGCGAGGGGAGGACCTGCTCGATGTAGCGGAGGAAGAGCGGGTTGGGACCGACCACCAGCACGCCCTGCCGCTCGAGGGGGAACCGGTGTGTGTAGAGCAGATAGGCGGCACGGTGCAGGGCCACGGCCGTCTTGCCGGTGCCCGGGCCGCCCTGCACGACCAGCACCCCGCCGAGTGGGGCCCGGATGATCTCGTCCTGCTCGCGCTGGATGGTGGAAACGATGTCGGTCATCCGGCCGGTCCGGGCACGGTCCAGCGCGGCGAGGAGGGCGGCCGGACCGCCGATGGGCAGGTCGCCGACGATGAGCTCGCCCGACGTGGCCTCCCCCCCGGTGCCGTACGCCCGGTCCTCGATCAACTCGCCACCCTCCTCGGGAAGGGCGAACCGCTCGTCCTCGACCCCGATGACCTGGCGGCCCTGGAGGGCGAGGTGGCGGCGGAGGACGAGTCCTTGGGGGTCGCGGCCGGTCGCCCGGTAGAAGGGCTCGGCCACCGGGGCCCGCCAGTCCACCACCAGTGGCTCGTGGTCGGCACCGTGGATGGCCAGGCGACCGATGTGGAAGGTCTCGGTACCCGATCCGCCGTGCGCGCCGTTGGTGGCAGGGGTGGCCCGGTCGCCCGCGCCGGCGGCCAGCCGGTCGATCCGCCCGAAGGTCAGTGCCTGGTCTCCGATGTCCAGCTGCTCGAGCCGGGCCAGGCTGGTGCGCACGATCACGTCCCGCTCGGTCCGGGACTGGAAGGTCCCGCCCTTGCCCAGGTCGAGCACTCCCTCGAGCATCGAGTTGGCATCCCCGCGCATCGCGTCGAGCCGCGCATAGGCGAGGTCGACGAACGCCTGCTCGGCCTCCAGCTCCGATGCCACCCCCACCTCCTGTCGTCCCGTGCCCGCCCCGCACGGCCCTCGCACGGCCCAGGGGAACCCTCGATTGTATGCCCCGTCGCGACGTCGTGCCGCGGCCGCCGGGCGCCGAGTCCTGCGATCCTGCTCTCCTAGACTCTGGCCATGGCCATCCCACCGTCGTTCGTGCCGGCGGGAGCGCCGGGCTCCCGACCGTGACCAGACCGTGACCGGGGGCCTGCCCGCGACAGACAGATTCGACGACGCGCCCTTCATCCGGGCCTGCCGCGGCCAGCCCGTCCCCCACGTACCGGTCTGGTTCATGCGCCAGGCCGGCAGGTCCCTCCCCGAGTACCGCGCCGCCCGGGGCCCGGGCAGCATCCTCGAGGCGATCGCCCGCCCGGACCTGGTGGCGGAGCTGACCCGCCAGCCGGTCGATCGGTACGGCACGGACGCCGCCATCTTCTTCTCCGACATCGTGGTGCCGGCTGCCGCGGTCGGATTCGGCGTCGACGTGGCACCCGGGACCGGTCCGGTGGTGGCCGAGCCCTTCCGCTCCAAGGAGGACCTCCAGCGCCTGCGCCCGCTGGAGCCCGCGCTCGACACCCCCTACGTCACCGAAGCGGTCGGGCTGGCGGCCTCGTCGCTCGAGGTCCCGCTCATCGGGTTCGCCGGCGGTCCGTTCACCGTCGCGAGCTACCTGGTCGAGGGGGGTCCGTCGAAGAACTTCACCCGGATCAAGGCGCTCATGCACGGTGAACCCGTCCTCTGGCACGAGCTCGTCGAGCGGCTGACCGAGATGGCCGTGGCCTCGCTGCGCTCACAGCTCGACGCAGGCGCCGCCGCGGTGCAGGTCTTCGACAGCTGGGCGGGCATCCTCACCCCGCGTCACTATGCGGACCTGGTGCTGCCGGCCACCCGCCGGCTCTTCGCCGAGCTCGCGTCCTCCCATCCTGACGCCCCGACCATCCTCTTCGGGGTCGGGACGGGCGAACTGCTCGGGCTCATGGGTGGCGCCGGGGCCTCGGTGGTGGGCGTCGACTGGCGGGTCCCCCTCGACGAGGCCCGGCTCCGGGTGGGACCGGGGACAGCCGTCCAGGGCAACCTCGACCCCGCGCTCTGCCTGGCCGGCTGGGAGGTGGCCGCGACCGAGGCCCGTGAGGTCCTCGCACGGGCCGGCACCGCTCCCGGGCACATCTTCAACCTGGGCCACGGTGTCCTGCCCGAAACGGACCCGTCGATCCTCGAGCGCGTGGTCGCCCTGGTCCACGCCGAAGGGCGGGCGGGCGTGGAGCACGGCCCGTGACCGGCCAGGCGGAGCAGCCGGTCGGGGTCCTGGTCATGGCCCACGGGACGCCGGACACCCCCGCGGGAATCGAGGCCTTCTACACGTCTATCCGAGCCGGTCGCCCTCCGCCCCCCGAGCTCCTCGACGAGCTCGTCGGCCGCTACGCGGCCATCGGCGGGGTCTCTCCGCTCACCCGTCGGACCGGCGACCAGGTCGAGGGCCTGGCCGCCGCCCTCGAGCGCACGGACCCGGGTCGCTTCGTCGTTCGTTTCGGAGCGAAGCACGCGCGGCCCACCATCGAGGACGGGGTGGCCGAGCTGGTCGCCGTCGGGGTCGAGCGGGTGATCGGGATCGTGCTGACCCCCCACCAGTCGTCGCTCGGCTCGGGAGCGTACTTCCGGCGAGCCGGTGAGGCCATTGCTGCGGCCTCTCCACCGCCCGAGCTCATCGTGGTCCCATCCTGGCATCGCGCCGCCGTCTTTCCGCACCTGCTGGCCGCACGCACGCGTGCCGTGCTCGACGGCCTCGACCCCGCGGTGCGGACACGCACGGCTGTGTTCTTCACCGCGCACAGCCTCCCCGAACGGGCGGTCGCGGCCGGCGACCCCTACCCCGACCAGGTGCGCGAGTCGGGGTCCGATGTGGCACTGCTGCTCGGTCTGGACGCCGACCCCACGACGACCTGGGAGGTGGCATTCCAGAGCGCCGGGCGGACGGCCGACCCGTGGATCGGGCCCGACCTGCTGGCGGAGATCGGCAGGGTGGCCGCCGAGGGGGCCACGGCGGTGGTGGTCTGCCCGGTCGGTTTCGTCTCGGACCACCTCGAGGTCCTCTACGACCTCGACATCGAGGCCCGGGACCGGGCCCGGTCGGCAGGGGTGGCCTTCGCGAGGACCCCCTCCCTCAACGACGACCCCGCCTTTCTGGAGATGCTCGCCGGCGTGGTGCGGGACGCCGTGCCGGCAGAGGTCCGGTGACCACCGCCTGGCCTGACGCACCGCCGGTGGTGGCCGTCGTGGGGGGCGGTATCGCAGGGCTGGCCGCGGCCTGGGAGCTGGTCCGGGACGCCCGGGACGGCCAGCGTCCCGAGGTCCACCTGCTCGAGGCCGGCGACCGGTGGGGCGGCAAGCTGCACGCGACCGACTTCGCCGGACGCACCGTCGACCTCGCTGCGGACGCCTTCCTGGCCCGGCGGCCCGAGGCCACCGAGCTGGTCGCCGAGCTCGGGATCACCGACCGGCTCGTTCCTGTGGCGGCCGAGGGGGCCGACCTCTGGGTGGAGGACCGTCTCCGGCCGATGCCCGAGGGCCAGGTCCTGGGCGTCCCCACACAGTGGTGGCCGCTGGCACGGTCCGGCATCCTCTCGACCGGCGGTGCAGCGCGCGCCTGGCTCGACCTGGTCCGCCCCCACCGGGCGATCCGGGGGATCTCCGGTGATCGTGCCGTGGGCGAGATCGTGCGCTCCCGGCTCGGAGCCGAGGTGGTCGAGCGGCTGACCGACCCGCTCGTCGGAGGTATCCACGCCGGCGGCGTCGACGACCTCAGTGCCGCCGCGACCTCCCCGCTCCTCCTGGCCGCCGACTGCCAGCCCGGCAGCCTCATGCGCCGGCTCGGCAGATCGCGGTCCGCGGCCCCGGCCACACCTGCAGATCCCGCCAGACCGTCCACGCCTCTCTTCTGGTCGCTGGATGGCGGCACCGCCCGTCTGGCGGCGGAGCTGGTCGACGCGCTGGCCGCGCGGGGTGTCGCGCTCGACACCGGGGCGCGTGTGGGTTCCCTCGGACGTGCACGGCCCGGCCGGGATGGAGGCCCGAACTGGAAACTCACCCTCGGCGACGACCGGCCTGTCCTCGCCGCCGACGGGGTGGTCCTTGCCGTGCCCGCCGGGGAGGCGGCCGGACTGCTCTCCGCACACGCCCCGGTCGCGGCCGCGCTGCTCGACGGCATCGAGTACTCGTCGGTGGCGGTCATCACGCTCACGGTGCCGAGCGCGGGCATCGGGACCACCCTCCGCGGCACCGGGTTCCTCGTCCCCAGGACCTCGACCGTGACCATAGGGCCGGCGCTGATCACCGGATGCACCTATCTCGGGCGCAAATGGCCGCGACTCGCCCGGCCGGGTGAGGAGCTCATCCGGCTCTCGGTCGGGCGCCATGGCGACCTCCGGGCACAGGAACTCGACGACGCTGAGCTCACCGCGGCAGCGTTCGCCGAGCTGGCCCGCGTCCTGGACATCTCGGGAGGTCCGGCCGAGTCGATGGTCACCCGCTGGGAGCAGGCCTTTCCCCAGTACCCGGTCGGGCACCTGCTGCGGGTGGCCCAGATCGAGCGCTCGGTGGCCGAGCTGCCCGGTCTGGCCGTGGCTGGGGCCCCGTACCGGGGGGTCGGGATCCCCGCATGCGTCGCGAGCGGCCGGTCGGCGGCCGCGTCGGTGCTCGACTCGCTCGGCCGGCGGTCGGCGCCATCGGGCGCACGCCCCGACGGGGGATGAACCAGGCACCGCCGGCGACCGGTGAGCCCGTGGGCGTGACCGGCGGGGAGGCCACCGCGCAGCCGTCCTGGCGCCCGTCACGGGTGTGGATGACCCACCGTCGGACGTGGACGGTCACCCCGGGTCGCGGTCGGGTCGCGGTCCCGGCGCTGGCCTCGGGGGTGGGGCTCGCCCTTTCGTTGCCCCCGTGGGGGTGGTGGGTCCTGGCCTTCCCGGCCGCCGGACTGCTCTGGTGGCGGCTCGGCGGCCTCCGACCCCGCACCCGGCTGTGGGCCGGCTGGCTGGCCGGGCTCGGCTGCTACGTGCCGGGACTCATGTGGGTCCGCTCGTTCACCCTCGCCGGGGCCGTCGTGCTGATCGCGCTCGAGGCGGGGTTCGCAGCCGTGGCCTGTCTGGCGGTTCCGGCCGGTCCGGTCGCGGCCCGCGCCCTCGCCTTCCCGGCGGCGATGACCCTTGCCGAGGCGGCGCGACAGACCTGGCCCTTCGGTGGGCTCCCCCTCGGAGGTGTCTTCCTCGGCCAGGCCGACGGACCGTTCCTGGGTGTGGCCCGGATCGGTGGGCCCCTCGTCCTGACCTTCGCCGTCTACCTCGGAGGCGTCGGTCTCGGCGCCCTCGGCTCGGCCGCCGGTCGGACGCTGCGCGACCGGCGACGCGCCCATGCCTTCTCGCGGGCCGACCGCGGCATCGGGACGCTCGGCGCTCCTGCGGACGGGTCGCTCTCCGGCCCGTTTCGGGACGCGGTCGCCGGCCATGGCACCACCGCCCTGGTCGGCGCGCTCGCACTCGCCCTGCTCGGCGCCCTCGGGGTGACCGCCGACCACTCCCCCGACGGCGGCCCCTCGATCGGCGTGATCAACGCGGCCGCGGTGCAGGGGGGCGGTGTGCGCGGCTTCAGCAAGTCCGAGGTCGACCCGGCGCGCGTGCTGGCCGCCCAGGTTGCCGCGACGGACGAGCTCGAAGCGCACGACCACAGCGTCTCCCCGCGCCTGGTGCTCTGGCCCGAGGACGTGGTGTCACTCGGCGTCCCCCTGAGCGGCTCACCCGAGGAGTCCGCTCTCGGCGACCTCGCCCGTCACCTCGGGTCGACCCTCGTGGTCGGGGTGACCGAGACGATCTCGCCGACCGCCTTCCGCAACGAGGCTGTGGCGTTCGGGCCCGACGGCGCGCTGGTCGATCGGTACGAGAAGGTCCACCGGGTCCCCTTCGGCGAGTACGTCCCCTATCGGAGCTTCTTCGCCCACCTGGGCAACCTCTCCTCGGTGCCGCTCGACGCGGTGCCCGGCACCGGGACCGGGCTGCTGACCACACCGGCCGGACCCCTCGGGACCATGATCTCCTACGAGGTCTTCTACGCGGACCGCGGCCGCGCCTCGGTGTCCGCCGGCGCCCAGGTGCTGATCGTCCCGACCAACACCTCGTCGTACGCGAGCGCCCAGGTGCCCACCCAGGAGGTGGCGGCCGCCGAGGTCCAGGCCGTGACGCAGGGGCGCGACCTGCTCCAGGCGGCCCCCACCGGGTACAGCGCGGTGATCACCAACCGCGGCACCCTGCTCCGTCGCTCGGTGCTCGGCGCCCGTCAGGTGATCCCGGCCGTCCTCGACCGGCGGGTCGGGCTCACCCTGTTCGTACGCTTCGGAGACACGCCGATCCTGATCGTCGCCTTGCTCGGTCTCGCATGCGGCTGGTGGCTCGCCGGCCGTCGCGACCGTCCGGGTCGGGGCGGTGGCTACTCGTAGTAGCCCGAGTGGATGTACACGCAGGGGATCCCCTCGGCGTGGAACATGGCGAAGTTGTTCGGGTCGTCCTCGAATGCCAGTCGCAGGTCGAAGCCGAACGCGCGCAGCTCGTCCACCGTGTCGCGCTTGAACCAGGTCACCTGCGAGTAGTCGCCACGCGAGCGCATGACCAGCAGGTCCCAACGCAGGCCGTACCGCTCCAGCCAAGCGAGCGTCTGCGGTTGGACCCGCATGGGGCGCCCGGTCAGCAGGATCACCTGGAGCCGCCGGTCGAGGAGCTCGAGCACCCGTGCCAGCTCCTCGACCACCGGGTCGTCGCCGCAGGCATCGAAGAAGCGGTCCCAGTCGCGCCGGCCGCGCTCGATGAAATGCTGCCGGCCGACCGCGTCGGACAGCACGCCGTCCACGTCGAAGATGACCGCCTCGCCGGGAGTCTCGATGCGCGCATGGTGCCACGCCCAGTTCGGGGGATCGTCCATCGGACTCACTCCTCGCCGGGGGACGCCGCTGCCAACCGACGGATCTCCTCGACCACCGCCGGGTCGGCCAGGGTGGTGGTGTCACCGAGGACCCGACCCTCTGCGACGTCGCGCAGCAGGCGGCGCATGATCTTGCCACTGCGGGTCTTCGGCAGCTCGTCGGTGAAGACGACCGTCTTCGGACGGGCGATGGGGCCGATCTTGGCCGCCACGTGGGCGCGCAGCTCCTCTCCGAGCTCGCCGCTCGGCTCGCGCGCGTCGGCCACCACCGTGACGAACGCCACGATCGCCTGCCCGGTGGTCGGGTCGAGCGCTCCGACCACGGCCGACTCCGCCACCAGGTGGTGGTCGACGAGGGCCGACTCGACCTCGGTGGTGGAGATGCGGTGGCCCGAGACGTTCATCACGTCGTCGACCCTGCCGAGCAGCCAGAGGTAGCCGTCGTCGTCGAGCTTGGCGCCGTCCCCGGCGAAGTACCTGCCGTCGAACCTTCCCCAGTAGGTGGCCCGGTAGCGCTCGGGGTCGCCGTAGATGCCCCGCAACATCGACGGCCACGGCTCGGTCACCACCAGGTAGCCACCGCCCCGTTCGATCCGCACCCCCTGCTCGTCCACGAGCTCGACAGCGATGCCGGGTAGGGGGAAGGTCGCTGAACCCGGCTTGGTCGCGGTGATGCCGGGCAGGGGGGCGATCATGATCGCCCCCGTCTCGGTCTGCCACCAGGTGTCGACCACCGGGCAGCGATCGCCCCCGATGTGGGTCGAGTACCAGATCCACGCCTCCGGATTGATCGGCTCTCCCACCGAGCCGAGGAGGCGGAGGCTGGTCAGGTCGTGGCGACTCGGCTCGCCGGCGCCCCATTTCATGAAGGTGCGGATGGCCGTGGGCGCCGTGTAGAGGATGGTCACCCCGTACCGTTCGATGATCGACCACCACCGGTCACGCGCCGGGAAGTCGGGCGTGCCCTCGTACATGACCGAGGTGGCTCCGTTTGCGAGGGGACCGTAGACGATGTAGCTGTGACCGGTCACCCACCCGATGTCGGCCGCGCACCAGTAGACGTCGCGATCGGGATGGAGGTCGAACACGGCCCGGTGGGTGTAGGCCACCTGGGTCAGGTAGCCCCCGGTGGTGTGCATGATGCCCTTCGGCGCGGCGGTGGTGCCCGACGTGTAGAGGAGGAAGAGCAGGTCCTCCGATTCCATGTGCTCGGGGGGGCAGGTGTCCGACGGCGCTCCACCGGCGGCTCCGTCGTCACCGCTCATCAGCTCGTGCCACCAGTGGTCACGCCCGGCAACCATCTGCGCACCACCCGGGTCGGCCTCGGTCCCGATGCGGCGGGCCACCACCACGTGGTCGACGCAGTCCGACTCGGATACGGCGCTGTCCACGTTCGGCTTGAGCGGCACCGGCTGGCCACGTCGCCAGCCGCCGTCGGCGGTGACCACCACACGGGCACGAGCATCCAGGATCCGGTCGCGCAGCGCCTCCGCAGAGAACCCGCCGAACACCACCGAATGGACCGCACCGATGCGCGTACAGGCCAGCATGGCCACCGGGAGCTCGGGGATCATCGGCATGTAGATCGCGACCCGGTCGCCACGGGCCACCCCGAGGCCACGCAGCGCGTTGGCGAACCGGGACACCTCGAGCAGGAGCTGGCTGTAGGTGACCGTCCGGGTGTCGCCCGGCTCACCCTCCCAGTGGAAGGCGACCTTGTCGCCGCGTCCGGCGGCCACGTGGCGGTCGAGGCAGTTGTAGGAGACGTTGAGGGTCCCCCCGTCGAACCAGCGGGCGAAGGGGAGATCCCATTCGAGCACGCTGTCCCAGGGGCGGAACCAGTCGAGCGCGCCGGCCTGGCGCGCCCAGAACTCCGGGCCGAGGGAGGCCGCCTCCTCGTAGACCCCCGGGTCGGCAACCACCGCGTTGGCCCGGAACTCGGCGGAGGGGGGGAAGACCCGCTCCTCGACCAGGTAGTCCTCGATGGTGGCCTCGGCCGGCCCGGTGGTCCCCGCCCCGCCTCCGCCTGTCCGGTCCTCACCCATCGCTCCCGATCCCTTCGCTGCCGATCACTGCGGACACCTGCGGTTTCACCCGGTCCGGCCGGTCCCGCTCGGCGGCACTGGGACCCTCCCACGCCATCGCGACCCCCGGCCCCATGGCGTACCTCAGCCTAACGCCGGGTGCGATTTAGGATGGTGGGGCTGTGACCACCACCCAACCGTCGGACGAGGTGGGCCTCGAGCCCGTGGTCCACCGCGGACAGGCCGCCGTCATGGTCGAGCCGGGGGGCACACGGGTCGACGTCCCGCTCGGCCGGAGGGTCATGGTGGTGAGTGACCTGCTGCTGACCCCGGTGGCGTCGCCCTCGACCCTGGCGGTCACCGCCGAGTTGGCCCGTGCCCTCGACGCGTGGGACGGGCCCGGCATCCTCATCGTGGCCGGCAACCTGTTCGACCTGACCGGTGTCGGCTCGCCGGTGGCCGAGGCCCGGCGGGCGATGGACGCCCATCCGGCCCTTTCCCGGTCGCTCGGGCGGTTCCTCGCGGTGAACGATCGCCGGGTGATCCGCCAGACCGGCACCCACGAACCGGGGTACGACACGGACCCCGAGACGGTCGCGGCGGTGGCGGCGATGGGGGTCGAACAGCTCGGCCCGGTCGACCTCCATCTCCACACCGCGACCGGCACCCGGGTGGTCCGGGTCGAGCCCGATTCGAGCAGTCTGGCCCCCGGATCGCCGGTGCCCGAGCGTGTCTCGGAGATCCCGCCGACCGCCGACGCAAAGCCCGGTGGTGCGGACTGCACCCCTGCGGGCCGCCAGTGGCGCCATCTCTGCACGTCGGCCCCGGATGACGCGCCATGGCTCGAGGGCCTGCACCGCCTGAGTGATCCCTCCACCCTCAGCAGGTTCATGGTGTCACGCACGCTCTACCGCCGGTTCGGGCGGTACGCCTGGTGGCTGCTGGTCCCCTTCGCGGTGGCATTGCTCCTGCGGGCCGCAGTCACCCCCTGGGTGCTCAGTCACATCGGCTCGGGGCTGCCGGCGCGGGCCATCCGGCACGCCCATCAAGCCGATCTCAACGACCAGCTCGTGGTGGCGACGATCGCCACCGTGGTCGTGCTGATGGTCCTGACCCTCGTCGTCGGACTCCTCAGCCGACGGATGTGGTCGATCCTCGGGGGTGGCGCCCTCGGCGACGTCCATGCCGAGGCCGAGGCGAACGACACCGCCCGGGACGAGGCCCGCAGGCTGGTGGGCCGCGGCTACGCCGGGTTGATCTCCGCAGCCACCTTCCAATCGGAGCTCACCAATCTGGGCGCCGGCTTCTTCGCCAATGTGGGCGCGACCGCCGAGGTGGTCGAGGAGCACAGCGGGCGCTTCGGGCTCCCACCGGTCTTCCTCCACGAACAGCGGGTGAGCTGGGTGGAGCTCGAAGCCGGGGCCGAGCTCCACGTGCGGATGCTGCTCGCCCACAACGAGCTGCGCTCCACCAGCCCGCTCGAACGGATGGTCACCCGGGGACGCAACGCGGCGCCACTCCATCCGGCCCTGGTCGCCTCGTATCCGGTGGGCGCCTCCTGGCCACCCGCTGCCGACCTCCGCCAGGCCCACCGCCGGACCCGCCGGGTCCGGCGGTGGGGAGGAGTCGCCATCCTCGCGACCGGGGCCATCGACCTGCTCGACGCCATCACCCCCCCGTTGCGGGGTCGTCTGCACTGGCTCCAGGAGTACCTCCCGCTGCGGGCGAGCGTGGCCGCGGGTGCGCTCGTGGCCGTGGCCGGGATCGCGCTCATCGCCCTCGGACGGGGCATCCTCCGGGGCCAGCGGCGTGCCTGGCGGGTGGCGGTCGCCCTGCTCGGTGGCACGATCTTCCTCCACTTCGTCGCCGGGGCGGACTTCGAGGAGTCCGTGGTGGCCGCCGGGGTCCTCGCATTCCTCGTGCTCAACCGGAGCGAGTTCCAGTCGGCCTCCGATGCCTCATCGCTCCGGTCGGCCCTCGTGTCGCTCGCGGCCGGGGCGGTCAGCATCGCCGTGCTGGCGACCGTCTCGATCGAGATCTTCATCCACGTGGGACGCCACCACCACGCCGCCCTTCCGTGGTGGTCCGCCTTCTGGGCGGTCTCGGAGCGGTTCGTGGGCATCCAGACCGTGGATCTCCCCGGCCGGGCCGACCCGTTCATCTCCGCGGCCCTGCTGACCATCGGCCTCTCGCTCATCGCGATCACCCTCTACCTCCTCACCCGACCGGTGGTCGACAGACGGCTCGGGTCGGGGCGCGCGGCCGAGTTCCGCGCCCGCGACATCGTGCGGCGTCACGGATCCTCGACCCTCGACTACTTCGCCCTCCGGTCGGACAAGCGGTGGTTCTTCCACCGGGACAGCCTGGTCGCCTACGCGGTCTACGGGGGGGTGTGCCTCATCTCCCCCGACCCGATCGGTCCGCGCAACGAGCGAGAGCAGGTCTGGGGCGCCTTCAGGGCCTTCGCGGACTCCCACGGGTGGACGACCTCGGTGATGGGTGCCGGCGAGGACTGGCTCTCGATCTACCGCGACTCGGGCATGCACCACATCTACCTGGGCGACGAGGCCGTGGTGGATGTGCAGGACTTCAGCCTCGCCGGGAAGCACATGAAGGGCCTGCGACAGGCCCACAACCGCATCCAGAAGTACGGCTACACGATCGCCTTCTACGACCCGGCCCGGATCGACGGCGCACTCACCAAGGAGCTCACCGCCCTCATGCGCCTCAGCCGGCAGGGCGAGCACGAACGAGGATTCTCGATGATGCTGGGGCGGGTCTTCGATCCGCGGGACGTCGGGCTCCTGCTCGCCGTGGTCCGGGACCCCGACGGCGCGGCTGCTGCTCTGTGCCAGTTCGTGCCGGCCCCCGGGATCAAGGGGTACTCGCTCGACCTCATGCGCCGGGACCCGGGGGAGCACCCGAACGGGCTGCTGGACTTCGCCCTCTGCTCCACCATCGAACACCTCCGGGCGCGGGGATTCGAGGGTCTGAGCCTCAATTTCGCCGCCCTCCGCTCGACGCTGGCCGGGGAGAAGGGTGACGGGTCGGTCCAACGGGCCGAGCGCTGGTTCCTCAAGCGGCTCTCCAACTTCGCCCAGATCGAGTCGCTGTGGAGGTTCAACGCCAAGTACGAACCAGAGTGGCTCCCCCGGTACGTCGTGTTCGACACCGCCGAGCACCTGGTGCCGGTGGTGCTGGCCATCCTGCGGGCCGAGTCGCTCTGGGAGATCCCGGTGCTCGGTCGACTGCTCGCTGCGGGTGCGGAGAAGCGCATGCTGGCCGCCCAGCGCGAGACCGACGAGTTCCTCGCCTCGATCGGGCAATGGGACGAGGGCGCTGTGCGGGTCGAGGGCGCGCAGCCAGTCGAGGGAGCGCCACCGGCAGGCGGCACGGAGGGCGCTGCGGTCAGCGCTGCTGCGGGGCCGGCTGCCCCATCGGATCCGGCTCGCTGACGAACGCCGCCCGGCTCACCCCTGGGCGGCGCTGCTCGACAGCGCCGGGGTCGGTCCGGGACCCACATCAGGGTCGGGTCGGTCGTCCCGACCGCGCCCCATGCCGGCGAACAGTCCGACCAGTCCGACGAGGGCCAGGGTGACCAGCATCACGATGATCGCCACCAGGGCGGTCGGCTTGTCCCAGACCACGAGCACGAGGAGACCCAGGGTGAGCACCCCCCACTGGATCCCCTTGCGGTGGCCGGAGACGAACCCGTGCACCGGACCGGCGGTCATCCATCCAGGCCTCCGCCGACGGCCGAGCCATCCGCGGAGCGACGAGTTGCCGGCGATCACGGCGATCACGGCGACCACTGCGGACACGATCAGGATGACGCGGATGCCGTCGAGGAGCTTGGCGCTGACCGTGTCGATGACCGCGGCCGCGGCGTCCTTGGGCTGCGACGGCAGGAGGGAGCCGAGGAACTGGTTGCGCGTCACATTGGCCGCGATGAGGAGGACGGCCATCGTGAGCGCGAGCCCACCGGCCGACCGGGCCACCCACTTGCGTCGGTCAGCGCTGAGGACGATCGCGCCGGCGAAGCACAGCAGGGTCAGGATGGGAAGGAAGACGGCGAGCTTGTCGAGGAACTTGACCAGCTTCTGGATCTTGAGCAGCTGCGTCGACCGGAAGAGCACCAGGGTCGGCGCGCGGGCGTTCGGGACCTTGTTGAACACGGTGATCCCGCGGGCGTCGAGTTGCTTCTTGATTCGGGCCTGCACCTGTGCCAGGTCCACGGTGACCTCGCCGTTGCTCGAGGTGATCGAACCTTCCTTCTGACCGGTCAGCAGGACGTCGAGCTGTTCGTGTGAGCGGCGGATCGACGCGGCCCAGAGCTTCTGGAAGGCGGGACCCTGGACCAGTTTCAAGGTGAGCTGGTTGGTGACGCTCTTGACCTGCGCGGCCAGGGGTTCTGCGAGGAACCCCGCCTTCGGCGGCAGCGCTCCCTTGACCCGCTCCTGCAGGTTGGTCTGGGAGACCAGCTCGTTGCTGATCTTGGCGGCCACCGCACTCTGGATGGCCGGGTTCTGGGCCAGCGGGGTGACGGTGGCCACAAAGGTGTCGGTGTCGAGCAGCTCGTCCCTGGTCCAGACCACGACGACCGACAGCACCGCGAGCAGGCAGGCGAGCACGACGAGGATCCAGCAGGAGATGGTCTTCCACCGGCGCCCGCCCCTCGCCCTTCCCGCTCCCTCGTCGTCTCGATCGGCGATCACGTCCAACCCGACGGATCCGGGCTCTTCGTTCGGCTCGTCGTGCTCCCGCTCGGGCGGCACCGGGCCGGCATCATCCTCGGACACCCTCTCACTGTACCGTCGCGTCGGTCCCAGGCCCTGGATCGCCGCACCGGTCTCGGACGCGACCGGTCCCGGACGCGGCCGGTCTCGGACGCGGCGATGGTCGCCCCCGTGCACTGTGCACGGAGACGACCACCTGCCGGTCATGCTGTGGCTGTCCGATCCGGCACGCGGCCGGACGTGGAGCGGTCAGGCGAGGAGCTTGGCCTTCTGCGCCTCGAACTCTGCGTCGGTGATCACGCCCTTGGACTTGAGGTCCGCCAGCTTGGCGAGGTCGTCGACGCTGCTCCCCGAGGTCCCCGCCGCCTGCTTGACGTAGGCGTCGAAGGCCTTCTGTTGCTGCATGGCCTGTTCTGCCGCCCGCTCGTGCATCTTGCCCCCGCGCGCGATGAGGTAGATGAAGACGCCAAGGAACGGGAGGATGATCAGGAAGATCACCCACAGGGCCTTGGCGAAACCACCGAGGTCATGGCTCCGGAAGACGTCCAGGAAGACGATGATGAGCAGCCAGATCCAGAGGAAGAAGAGGAAGAACTCCAACATCGTCCAGAAGATGCTCAACAGTGGATAGGTGTAGGCAAGCATGCGTATCGTCACTCCTTGTGAGGGAACGGGATCGACACTACCGCCATACGTGCCCAGGTCGTGGTTTTTCATTGGACACGACGGTCACCGTCCGTCGGCACCCGACGGACGTAGGATCACCTGACCCCCGAGAGGACGACCCGGAACATGCCGAGCACCACGACACGCAGCCGCCACCCCGGCCACCGCATCGTGTCGGATGATCGCTAGGCACCAACGTGGGCTTCTACTACATCGGGACGATCCTGTTCGCGGCGATGGCAATCGTGTTGGTGGTCGCCTACGTGAAAAAGCGTCGGATGCAGGACGACTGGCCCGACGATGAGTGATCCCGCGGTGGACGCCGTTGCGCAGGATGCCGCTGCGCCTGCCGACCCGATGGCCATGCTGCGCTCGAAGGCCTACATCAAGCTCCTCGTGCTGGCCGCGCTGGTGGGCGTCCCGGTGTCCGCCGTGGCCTACGGGTTCCTCAAGCTGGTGGCGCTGCTCCAGCACTGGTTCTTCACCTCGATCCCGGACCAGCTGGGCTTCAACGGGCCGCCGGTCTGGTGGCCGCTCCCGCTGCTCGCAGTGGCGGGAGTGCTGGTCAGCCTCACCATCACCTACCTCCCCGGGACGGCTGGCCACGAGCCGGCCGAGGGGTTCAAGGCCGGCGGCGGGGCACCGACTGCGGCAGAGCTTCCCGGCGTCTTCCTGGCGGCGTTGGCCACCCTCGCCCTCGGCGTGGTACTCGGTCCCGAGGCACCGCTCATCGCGATCGGTGGGGGACTCGGCGTCCTCGCGGTGCGGCTGGCCGCCCGCGATGCACCGCCCACGGCGGAGGCGGTCATGGCGGCCGCCGGGAGCTTCGCCGCCATCAGCACACTCCTCGGGTCGCCGATCATCGGAGCCTTCCTGCTGATGGAGGCCTCCGGCCTCGGCGGTCCGGTGCTCGGCCTGGTGCTCGTTCCCGGCCTCCTGGCGGCGGGCATCGGGAGCCTGGTCTTCGTTGGGCTCGACAATCTGACCGGATGGGGGACCTTCTCCCTGGCCATACCCGGACTCCCCCACTTCGCCCATCCAACGGTGGGACTGCTCCTCTGGGGCGTCGCCATCGGCGCGTTCGCCCCACTGGTCGGAACCGGCATCCGCCTGCTCGGACTGGCCCTCCAGACGGTGATCGAGCGGCGGCGGCTCGTGCTCACCCCGGCGGCGGGACTGGTCGTGGCCGGCATCGCGGTGGCCTTCGCCGAGATCACCGGGAAGAGCAGCGCCGAGGTCCTCTTCTCCGGCCAGAGCGCCGTTCCCGGGCTGGTCCTCGATGCCGGGACGTGGACGGTCGGGGCCCTGGTCCTCCTCGTGCTTGCCAAATCCCTCGCCTACGGCGTCTCGCTGTCCGCCTTCAGGGGCGGGCCGATCTTCCCGGCCATCTTCATCGGAGTCGCCATGGGCGTGGCCGCCTCCCACCTGCCGGGCATGTCGGTGGTCCCCGGGGCGGCGATGGGCCTCGGGGCCATGACCACGGTCATGCTCCGGCTGCCCATGACCGCGACCTTGCTCGCCACCCTGCTCTTCGCCGGCGACGGGCTGACCCTCGCCCCCCTCATCATCGTGGCCGTGGTCGTGGCCTACGCGGTCACGGCCTGGCTGCCGCAGACACCGGCCGACCTGCGCGCCGGGGCTCGCGCCACCGCAGGCACCGCCGCGACACCTATCCCGCCCGCGTCCGCCCCGTGACCGCTCTGCTGGCGGCAAGCGGGTCGTCGGCCGGCTCGATCGCCCTCCACGTCGCCTCCGTGCTGGTCGGCACGGCCATCGCCATGACCGTCCTCGTCTCCGCCCTCGAGACGGTGGTCCTACCCCGAGAGGGCTTCACGCGCATCGCCCGGATCACCTTCGCGGTGACCGACCGGATCCTCGTCCACGAGTGGCGCAACCGGGCACGCCGCGACAATCTCCGGGCCCTCTATGCACCCATCGCGCTGGTCAGCCTCCCGCTGGTCTGGATGCTCTCGGTGATCGTGGGCTTCACCTTCATCTTCTGGGGCATCGACTCGGGCGACGTCCAGCATTCGTTCGAGATCAGCGGGTCCTCGGTCACCACCCTCGGCTTCGCCGCCCCACAGGGGACCCTGCGGGAAGCGACCACGTTCGTCGAGGCGATCATCGGCCTCGGCCTGGTCGCCCTGCTGATCAGCTACCTGCCCACCATCTATGCAGCACACCGCGCACGCGAGAAGGGCATCGCGACACTGCGACCCTTCGCCGGCACGCCCCCGGCCCCGGCCGTCATGCTCGGCAACCTGACCCGTCTCGACGTCGTCGGCAATCCCGACTTCTGGCGCGCCGCGGCCGACTGGATGCTCGAGCTCGACCAGACCCATTGCGCATTTCCCGCGCTCTCCTACTTCCCGGAGTCCACGCCCGACCAGTCGTGGGTCGCCTCGGTGGGCTCGCTACTGGACGCGACCGCCCTCCTGCTGTCGGAGACCCGGTTCCACGCGGTGGAGACCGCGTCCGAGGAAGTGAAAGGACCCTTGCTCGTGCTCGCCCACGGCATGCCCACCATCGTGCGGATCGGTCGTGCAGCAGGGCTCCCCGTCGAACCGCCGGGCCTCCTGACCGACCTCCTCGGGAAGGTGTCCGAGCCGGGCCCGGAGATCTCGATCCGCCGGGAGGAGTTCCTCGCCGCGCTCGACGGGCTGCAGTCGCACGCCTCCATCTCGGAAGACGAGCGGGAGGCGTGCTGGCGACAGTTCGCCTGGATCCGCTCCTCCTACGACCGGGCCATGCGGGGCCTGGCCGGACTCACCCTCGCCGAGCCGGCACCGTGGAGCACCGATCGGCCGGCCGTCGTCGGACGGCCCCGGTTGCTCACCACCCGACCGCTCGAGGTCGACTGGACGATGCCGGCGGCCCCTGCCGCCGGCGGCTGAGCCCTGCGGACCTGCCGGACCCCCGGCTCAGAGGTGGCTGAAGCCGCCGGACTCCTCCTTGGTCATCGCCACCGAGACCGGGTGCTTGTCGAAGTGCCCCATGGCCTGCTTCATGTCCCCGAGCAGCAAGAAGGCGAGATCGCGGCTGACGCCCTGGCGCACCAGGATCCGCTGGACGGAGATGTCGGCGACCGACCCGGTCAGCGGGTACGCCGGTACCTGCCAACCCTGCACCCGCAGCCGGTCGGCGATGTCATAGAGGGTGTAGCCGGGGTCCTCGCCCTCCCGGATGCGCCAGGCGACTGACGGGATGCCGGTCAGGGGGTTGCCGTCGCACAAGATGTCGAACGGACCCAGCTTCACGATCTCCTCGGCCAAGTACTTGGCCGTCTCGTAGCAGGCGTCGTGAACGTCGCGGTAGCCGTTCCTGCCCAGGCGGATGAAGTTGTAGTACTGGGCCACGATCTGCCCTGCGGGGCGCGAGAAGTTGATCTGGAAGACCGGCATGTCACCGCCGAGGTAGGTGACATGGAAGATGAGGTCGTCCGGGAGCTCGGACTCGTCCCTCCACAGCACCCAGCCCACGCCGAGAGGGGCAAGACCGAACTTGTGGCCGGAGGTGCTGATGGACTTGACCCGGGGAATCCGGAAGTCCCAGAGGATGCCGGGGGCGCAGAAGGGGGCCAGGAATGCGCCGCTGGCCCCGTCCACATGGATGTCGACGTCGAGACCGGTCTCCTCGGCCAGCTTGTCGAGGGCCTGGGACAGCTCGAGGACCGGTTCGTAAGAGCCGGTGTAGGTCACCCCGAACGTGGGGACGACCATGATGGTGTTCTCGTCGATCCGTTCCAGCATCTGGTCGACGTCCATGCAGTACTTGCCGGGCGACATGGGGATCTCCCGCATCTCGATGTCCCAGTACTTGGCGAACTTGTGCCAGACCACCTGGACCGGGCCGCACACCATGTTGGGCCTGTCCGTCGGCTTTCCCTCGGCCTGGCGCTTGGCCCGCCACCGCCACTTGGCCGCCATGCCGCCCAGCATGCACGCCTCGGACGAGCCGATGGCCGAGCAGCCGACAGCTCCCCCGCTTTCAGGGGCGTTCCACAGGCCGCCCAGGATCTGCACGCACCGCCGCTCGATCTCGGCGGTCTGGGGGTACTCGTCCTTGTCGATCAGGTTCTTGTTGATGCAGAGATCCATCAGACCATGGACCTGGTCCTCCTCCCAGGTCTGGCAGAAGGTGGCCAGGTTCTGGCGTGCGTTGCCGTCGAGCAGCAGTTCGTCGGAGATCGCCTGAAATGCATCTTCGGCCCGCATGGCATCGTCGGGGCACCGGTGGGACGGCAGGGCGCTGAGGAGATCCTTCCCGGCGTAGACCGATTCGAGGAGTTCGTTACGAGACACGTGCTTGTGAAGGGGCATGGTGCGGTCAACCTTTCGGCTCTGGTCTGGATGCTGGTCGGTCTGATGCTGGTCTAGCCGACGGCGGTCCGGCACGGAGCCGCGGGCCCGCTCAGAGGTCGCTGATGGCGTGGATCCTGTCGGTGGCGATCGCGAGCGTGAGGGCCTCGAAGTCCTTCTCGTTCTGGTCGGCGTACGAGGAGGCGAAGCGGCACATGGACTCGTCGAACCGGGTGCCCGCGCCGAGATAGGAGCCGATGGCGATGGCGTCCCCCGATCGGGCGTGGGCCCGTGCAAGGGTCCACCCGCACATCTGCGCGTAGACAGCCAGGGCCTCGGGCCGCATGGTCTCGATGTCGGCGGACAGCTTCCAGTCCCAGAGCTGGCGGAAGTAGAAGTCGCGGACGGCGCCGTCCGGTGCCTTCACGCGGTCCCAGCCGAGGAAGATGTCACTCGCGCTCTGCATCAGTCGCTGGCCCTCGACCACCCGCTGTCCCTGGTTGTCGTACTCGCTCGGCTTGAGGAAGGGCTCGCCGACCGCCTGCTCGGCCTGCTTGATCTGGAGCACCAGCGGGTCGCCGGCGTCCCGGCCCACGAAGAGCGCGACCCAACACCGGGTCCCCACCGAGCCCACCCCGACCACCTTCCGGGCCAGGTCGACGAACTCGTAATTGTTCAAGAGGTGTTGCCGGTCCCCGGCCAGCGAGGTCCGGTACGTGGAGAGCCCACCGAGAAGGGTGGTGGCCAGCTCCATCGCGTTGGGTTCGCTGAAGACGGCGTCCGCCGGGGTCAACAGTGGCGGATCGGCCACGAAGCGCAGCCGGCCGTCGACCTCTTCGGTCAACTTGGCCATGGCCGAGAGGTGGTCCTTGGTCCGGGCCTTGGCGATGCGGTGCTGGAAGGCCTCGATGATCTTCGGACCGACCTCGGTGCCCCATCGCGCCACCAGGGTCTGGGCGTCGAGCTTCGCGTACCAGATCTCGATGGTCCGCATGGTCGCGAACTCACGGATGGCCTCCCGGTAGCCGCGGGCGGCGAGCGCGACCAGCGAGGTGCACTCGGCGCCGTCGAACTCCCTGCTGCGGGCGGCCACCTCGAAGCTCGCGGCCAGGCGCTTGAGGTCCCACTCGAAGGGCCCGGGAATGGTCTCGTCGAAGTCGTTGACGTCGAAGACCATGTCACGTTCGGGGGAGGCGAACCCGCCGAAGTTGACCAGGTGGGCGTCCCCACACAGCTGCACGTCGAGATGGGAGTGGACCTCGTGGGCCAGATCGGCGGCCATCACCGCGGCCGCCCCGCGGAAGAACGCAAAGGGCGAGACGGCCATCCTGCCGTACCGGATGGGCACGAGGTCGGGAACCCGGGTGGCGGCCTGGAGGGCGAGGATTGCGAGTGGGTCGGTCCGGTCGGCGGGGACCTCCCACTCACCGTGGCGGGCGCGAGGCACGAGCGACCGCGCCTCGCGTCCGTGGGCCGCTCGCTGGTCCGGGGTCGGCAAGGTCACGGCATCATTCTCACACCCTGCCGGACCACCTGCCCACGGCGAACGGGCACGTGCCCGCGGTCGAGCCCCCGGCCACGCCGCCCGGGCACGGCCTCCGTCGCGGCCGACTCAGCCGGCGCGGGCTTTCTTGCGCCGCTGTCCGAGGAAGATCACGAGCCGGTCGACCAGTGCGCCGAGCACGGCCGCGATGAGCAGCACCCAGATCAGGCTGACCTCTGCGTTGAAGAACACGAATCCCACCTTGACCGTGTCGGAGTTGTCGATCACGAAGGCGACGAGCAGGACCAGGGCGAGACCGCTCACGACAAGGCGGGCGACGTCCCTGGGCTCCCGCTTCCTGGCGGGGGACGCCCCGCCTCCCGAGGATCTGGGCATGGTCCCTCCTAGTCCGGTTGCGCCTCTGCCGACAGTACCCGGGGCACCCACCGGGCGCGGGCATGGGGCGAACCGTCAGCCGATCAGCAGGGTGGCCTGGTGGGCGAAGTCGAGGATCGGGCCGGGAAAGATGCCGAAGACCACGCTGAAGGCCACACACGTCCCGATCACCACCGCGGTCAGGGTCGGCACCGTGACCGGGCCCCGGGCCAACACCGCCGCGGTGGGCGGTGCGTCGGTCAGCACCTGGAGGCTGGCGATGCCGTCGACCGGAGCGGACGCGAGCGGGACGTCGAGCACCATCCCGTCGCCGGCGGCCTCTCCGATGTCGCCCTCCATGCCGACGGGAGAGAACATGGTGACCGCCAGGCGGAGATAGAAGAAGACGGCAACCGCGGCCGACGCCATGGCGATGGCTGCCAACGCGTAGCCCTGGGTGGCGACCGACGACTCCACCACGACGAGCTTGGCCACGAACCCGGTGGTGAACGGGACCCCCGCCTGCCCGAGGAGGAGCACGGCAAACGCCAGCGCCAAGAGGGGTTGTCGACTGGCGAGGCCCCGGTAGTCGGAGATCTGGTTCCCGGTGTCACCCTTCCGGGCCATCACGGTGATCACCGCGAACGAGCCGATGACCAGGAAGGTGTAGGTGAAGATGTAATAGAGCGAGGCGGACACCCCTCGGGCGGTGGCCGCCTCGACGCCGAGCAGGATGAACCCGACGTGGTTGATGGACGAGTAGGCCATCATCCGCTTGACGTCCCGCTGGGTGAGCGCCACCACCGCACCGAGCACCAGGCTGAGCACGGCGAGGGCCCAGACGATGGGCTGCCAGTCGGCCCGGACGGTGCCGAACGAGGAGACGAAGACCCGGAGCAGGGCGGCGAACGCACCGGCTTTGGCCACCGCGGCCATGAAGCCGGTCACCGGAGACGGCGACCCCTCGTAGACATCGGGCGACCACATGTGGAAGGGCACCGCGGCGATCTTGAAGCCGAATCCGATCAGCAGTAGGGCCATGCCGCCGAGGAGGACCCCGTTGGTGGCCACCACGTTCCGCGAGAGGAAGTCGGCGATCTGGGGCAGGTTGGTGGTCCCGGTGGCGCCGTAGGTGAGGGCGATGCCGTAGACGAAGATCGCCGACGAGAATCCTCCGAGCACGAAGTACTTGAGGGCCGCCTCGCCCGATTCGGCCCGCCGGTGGTTGGTCGCGGCAAGCACGTAGAGGGCGATCGAGAGGATCTCGAGACCGAGGAAGATCACGATCAGGTCGTTGGCCGCCCCCATCATCATCGCTCCCGACGCCGACACCATGGCCAGCGTCACGAACTCCGGTCCTTCGACCCCCTCACGGGTGAGGTAGCCGTCAGCGACCAGGGCGGTCAACAGCATGGCGATCGAGACCGCGATCTGGATGAAGACGTCGAACCCGTCGAAGGCGATGGCCCCCGCGATGGTCACCGAGGGACCGTGGGTCATGACCCGGTCCCACTGGAAGAGCGCCGCCACCAGGGCTGCCACCGAGACACCGGCGGCCATCAGCGTGCCCGCGCGCACCGGGAGCACGGCGCGGAACAGCGACGAGACGGCCATGACCACCACGGCACCGCCGAGCATGATCAGGAGGGGGAGGATGCTCAGGTAGTCGATGTGGGGCACATGAATCGTCGGTGCCGCCGAGGCGAGGATCCGGCCCATCAGGGTGCACCTCTCGGTCCGGGCCGGCGGGCGGGCGCGGCCAGAGGCTCCGGGTCCAGGCCGGCGGGCACCTTGGTGTTGGTCACCTTGTCGATGTGGATCACCAGCTGGTTGACCGACGGGGTGATCCGGTCGAGCACCGGCTTGGGGAAGACGCCGAGCAGGACGATGAGCACGATGAGCGGCGCCACGATGAGCCGCTCGTTCCAGGAGAGGTCACGCGTGCCGGCGTCCGCGCTGGCTGGTTCCCCGTGGAAGACCTGTTGATACCCCCAGAGCAGGTAGATCGCCGCCACGATGGTCCCGGCCGTCGCCGCCACCGCCCACCAGCGGTGGGCCACGAAGGTGCCGATGAGGATGAGCAGCTCCCCGACGAACCCGTTGAGACCGGGCACGCCGATCGAGGCGAGCATGGCGAGGGTGAACACGCCTGCCAACACCGGCGCAGGTGACTGCAGCCCGCGCAGCGAGCCGACCTGCCAGGTCTTGCGCCGCTCGTAGATCCACCCGACGAGGATGAACAGCGTGGCGATGACCAGTCCGTGGTTGATCATCTGGAGCACGCCGCCACTCAGTCCCTGGCTGTTGAGGGCGAAGGTGCCGAGTGCGATGAAGCCGATCTGGGCCAGCGACGAGTAGGCGAGCAGCCGCTTCAGGTCGCGTTGCGCGCAGGCCACGATGGCGCCGTAGACGATGCCGATGACCGCGAGGGTCAGCAGCACCGGGGCGAGGGTCCGGCTGGCCTGGGGGAAGAGGTTGAGGTCGAAGCGGATGATCCCGTAGGTGCCGAGCTTTGCCAGGACCGCGACCAGGATGATGGCTCCGGCCGTGGGTGCCTCTGCGTAGGCATCCGGGGACCAGGTGTGAAAGGGGAAGATCGGCGCCTTGACCGCGAACGCCGCGGTGAAGGCGCAGAAGAGCAGCACCCCCTCGGTCCCGGAGAGATGGGTGTGCATGAGCGCCGGCAGTTCGAAGGTGAGCACGCGGGTCTGGGACTGGTGGATGAAGGCCACTGCCACGATGCCCACCAGCAGGAAGGCCGACCCGGCAAACGTGTAGACGAAGAACTTGATGGCCGCGTACCCGCGGCGGGCGTACCCCCACCCGCCGATGAGGAAGTACGACGGCACCAGGGTCAGCTCGAAGAAGAGGAAGAACAGGATCAGGTCCAGGGAGACGAAGCTGCCCATGCATGCGGCTTCCAGCAACAACAACCAGGCCACGAACGAACGCGGGTCGCGGTGGGAGCGGGCCCCGAGCATGGTCAACGGGAAGAGCACCGCGGTGAGCCCCACCAGGAAGAGCGAGATGCCGTCGATCCCGAGGGACCAGTGGACGCCCAGGTCCTTGGTCCAGAGGTGGTCGCTGACCATCTGGTAGCCGCCGACGCCGGCGCGGAACCGGACGGTGATCGCGGCGGCGACGGCCAGGGTGAGCACGGAGACCGCCACGCCGAACGCTTCGTGGAACCAGCTGGCCACCAGCCGGGTCGGCACCAGGGCGACCGCCAGCGCGCCGGCAGCCGGGACCAGTACCAGCACTGTCAGGAACGGGAAGGAGCCGCTCATCACGCCCACCAGAGTCGGGTGAGCATGAACCCGAGCACCAGTACCGAACCGAGGACGATCCCGAGCACGTAGTTGCGCACGTATCCGGTCTGGGTCCGCCGCAGCACCGTCCCTGTTCCGCGGAACGCGCCGGCCACCCCGTTGACCGCGCCGTCGATGACCTTGGGGTCGACGACGTCGGCACAGAAGGCGGCGAGCCGCTCGGAGGGCCGACCGAAGACGGCGTCGTAGAGCTCGTTGATGTACCACGCTCCCCGCAGGAACGCGGCCTCGAGGGCGGGGCGCTCGGAGCGTGTCGACCAGAGCCGCAGCCCGATGAGCACGAAGACCACCGCGATGATCCCGTCCAGGGTGGCGAGGGTCCAGACCGCCGCGGAGGTGAGGTGGTCGTCGTAGAGCGCGGACCCGAAGACCGGATCGATCCACGAGGCGAGCGAGAAGCGGCTCGACGAGATGGCCAGCACCCCGGCCGTGGCGGCGAAGAAGGACAGGATCCACAGCGGGACCGTCATGATCCACGACGACTCGTGTGGCTCGGCCGCACCGCTCTCGCCGTGCCCGGCGGCGGAGGACGCCCCGTCGGTCCACCGGTCGGTCCCGAAGAAGGCCAACCCGGTGAGACGGCTCATGTAGTAGGCGGTCAGGGCGGCGGTCACGATCCCCACCGCCCACAGGGCGGGGTGGGCCGCCCAGGCGTTCTCGAGCACATCCCCCTTGGCCCAGAATCCGGACAGCGGGGGCACGGCGGCGATGGCCAGCCACCCGATGCCGAAGGTGATGAAGGTGATCGGGAGGTAGCGGCGCAGGTTGCCCATCCGTTTGAGGTCCTGCACGTCGTGGAGCCCGTGGATGACAGACCCTGCCCCGAGGAAGAGGAGGCCCTTGAAGAAGGCGTGCGCCACCATGAGGAAGATGGCGGCCTCGTAGGCCCCGCACCCGATGGCCAGGAACATGTAGCCGAGCTGGGAGACCGTCGAGTAGGCCAGGACCTTCTTGATGTCCTGCTGGGCACAGGCGATGGTGGCGGCCACGAACGCGGTGACGGCCCCGATGACGGCCACGGTGAGGGCGGCGGCCGGCGAGGCGTGCAGGAGCGGGTTGATCCGGCAGAGCAGGTACACGCCTGCGGTCACCATGGTCGCCGCGTGGATGAGCGCGGACACCGGGGTCGGGCCCTCCATGGCGTCGGCCAGCCACGGGAAGAGGGGGATCTGCGCCGACTTGCCCATGACCCCGACGAGGAGCAGGAGACAGATGGCGGTGACACCCGCCGAGCCGATCCTGGGGATCTCGGCGAAGACGGTCTGGTACTCGAGTGAGTGGACCTTGTCGTAGGTGAGGAAGATGGCCAGCAGGAAGCCCGCGTCGCCGATCCGGTTGTAGACGAATGCCTTCTTGCCGGCGCTGGCTGCCGATTCCCGGGTGAACCAGAACGCGACGAGCCAGTACGAGCAGGTCCCCACCCCTTCCCAGCCGACGTAGGTGACCACCATGTTGCTCCCGAGGACCAGGATGAGCATCGAGGCCACGAAGAGGTTCATGTAGAGGAAGAACTTGGGGTAGTCCTTGTCCCCCTTCATGTACCCGATCGAGTAGAGGTGGATGAGGGCGCTGATCCCGGTCACGAACAGGACCATGGTCATCGAGAGCGGATCCACGTAGAGGCTTGCGTGGACCTGGAGACGGTCCACCGGGATCCAGGTCCAGAGGTTCTGGGTGTAGGTCCGGACCGGGGCATGGACCGTGAGCAGATCGAGGTAGACCCCGATCGAGACGACGAACGACGCCACGATGAACGCCGTGGCCACCACCCCGGCGAGGGGGTCCCCGAGGCGCCGGCCCGCCAGGAGCTGCACCGCGAACCCGACCAGGGGCAGCAGGATGATGAGGTAGGTCACGTGCAGCATCGCCGTCAGCCCCGCATCAGGTGGAGGTCGTCGGCGTTGGTGTTGGCCCGGCGCCGGAAGATGGCGACCACGATGCCCAGGCCGACCACGACTTCGGCCGCGGCCACGACCAGCACGAAGAAGACCAGGACCTGGCCGCCGATGTCGTGGAGGACCCGTGCGAAGGTCACGAAGGCCAGGTTGGCCGCGTTGAGCATGAGCTCCACGCACATGAACATGATCAGGACGTTGCGGCGCACCAGCACACCGAGGGCGCCGATGGAGAAGAGGACCACGCTGAGTCCGAGGTACCAGTCGGGATTGATGGTCACGCGTCCACCTCCCCCACGGCTGGAGCCGGCGTTCCCCGGTCGTCGATCGCGACAGGGGGTGCTGTGCCGGAGTCGTCGGCGAGGATGGGATCGACCTCCGGCTCCTCGGCGAACCCCTCGCCCACCTGGGGCCGGCGGGAGAGCACGACGGCGCCGACCACTGCGATGATCAGCAGGGCGGCGGTGGCCTCGAACGGGAAGAGATAGGTCGTGAAGAGCGACTTGCCGAGCAGGTTGACGTTGGGCTCGCCGGTATCCGGCCCGGCCACGTGCGGTGCCCCGGTCACCCAGTGGGAGACCTGACCGAGCAGGAGCAGGCCGGTGGTCCCGAGGGCCACCAGCGCGATTGCCAGGGGCCGTTGCCCGCGCAGCGGCTCTGCGGCGATGTTCTCCTCACGGTCGACGCCGAGGAACATGATGACGAAGAGGAAGAGCACCACGATGGCGCCTGCGTAGACGATGACCTGCACCGCGGCCAGGAAGCTGGCCTGTTGGAGCACGAACAGGACGGCGACCCCGAACAGGGTCATGATCAGCATCAAGGCCGAATGGACCGGGTTGCGGGACGCCACCACCCCGACGGCGCCGGCGAGCACGATGGCGGCCGCCACCGAGAAGACCCCGACGTCCACCGCGGACGCGTGGGTGGCCGCGACCAATGCGCCGACCAGGGCAGTGGTCATGTCTCGCCTCCGACGTCCCCGTCTTCCGCCGGGGCGGCTTCCGCCGGGGTGGCTTCCGCCGGGGCGGCTTCCGCCGGGGCGGCGGCCGGCTCGGCGGGACCCGGCTCCGAATTGCCGGCCGTGAGCGCCTCGGCGTACGCGGCATCGGCCTGGTCGCGGTGCTTCTTCCCGGCGCCGGGGGCAAACCGCTCGGCCTTCTCCAGCATGCGTCCGATGGCACCCCGGGGGCCGCGCTTCGCCGCAGGCAGGTCAGCCGGACGCAGGTGGCGCTCGAGAGTGTCCCGGAGCGCCATGCTGCCGGTGCTCGCGTCGTCGCGCCCGCCGCTCTGACCGGACTCGGGCGAGCGCACACCGAAGCCGAGCTCGCCCGACCACTGGACCTCGCCCTCGAACTCGGCACTGCCTGACGGCGATGTGGCCCGCATCCAGCCCGACGTGTGCAGATCGTCCCCCTCGCGCCAGTCCTCCCACGGAAGATGGCGCGGCCGACCGTCATCGTCGACCAGCAGCTCCTCCTTGGTGTAGATCGCATCACCCCGGTTGGTGAAGGAGAACTCCATCAGCTTGGACTCGGTGATGGCCTCGGTCGGGCAGGCCTCCACGCACAGGTCGCAATGGATGCACCGCAGGAAATTGATCTCGTAGACGTAGCCGTACCGCTCCCCCGGCGACACCGGGTGGTCGGGGGGGTTGTCGAGTCCGCGGACGTAGATGCAGTCGGCCGGGCAGACCCCGGCGCAGAGCTCGCAGCCGATGCACTTCTCCATGCCGTCCTCGTACCGGTTGAGGACGTGGCGACCGTGCTGGCGCGGCTGCTTGGGTCGTTTCTCCTCGGGGTACTGCCGGGTGACCGGCGGACGGCCGAGGTGCTCGAGGGTGAGCTTGAACCCGCCCAGGAAATTCTGTCGCCCGTGGGGGACGTCGATGTCCGCCATCAGCGGTCAACTCCTTCGTTCGGGGTGAGCCCGGCCGATCCACCCGTGCGCCTCCAGACGCGCAGGCCGACCTGGGGCACGACGGCCCGGGCCTCCCCGCGCTCGCCACCGATTCCGAAGGCCCGGGTCATGAGGACCGCCGCCGCCAGGACGGTGCCCACCATGGCGATGCCCCACCAGCCGTCGATCACGAACCCGGCCACGATCATGAGCCAGCCCAGGGACAACGGGATGAGCCGCTTCCAGCCGAGGTCCATGAGCTGGTCGTAACGGAGGCGCGGCAAGGCGGCGCGCAACCACACGAAGACGAACAGGAAGACGATCGTCTTGCCCAGGAACCAGAGGATGGGCCACAGCCACAGGGTGTAGGGGATGTGGGGGATCGGCCCGTCGGGCCCACCGAAGAACAAGGTGACCGTGATGGCCGACATGGTGATGGTGTTCATGAACTCGGCCAGGAAGAAGAGTGCGAAGCGGATCGAGGAGTACTCGGTCACGAAGCCGCCGACCAGCTCGGAGTCGGCCTCGACCAGGTCGAACGGGGGCCGGTTGGTCTCGGCGATCACCGCGACGAAGAAGATCACGAAGGGTACGACGGCCAGGCGGATGACATTCCACTGCCAGAGGTGGCCGGCCTGGCCGTCCACGATCGCCCGGGTGGAGAGCGATCCGGTGATCAGCACCACCATGACCACCGTCATCCCGAGGGCCGCCTCGTAGGAGATCATCTGGGCCGACGCCCGCACCGAACCGAGGAGCGGGTACTTCGACCCCGACGACCAGCCGGCCAGCATGATCCCGTAGACGCCGATTGCCGACATGGCCAGGAGGAAGAGGATGCCCATGGGCGGGTCGGCCAGCTGGAGCTCGAAGGTGTGGCCGGCGATGGTGACCTCGCCACCGATCGGGACGATCGCAAAGCTCAGGAAGGCCGGGATGATGGTGAGGTACGGGGCCAGCTTGAAGACGAACCGGTCGGCCTGGTCGGGCAAGAGGTCTTCTTTGAAGAAGAGCTTGATCCCGTCGGCCAAGGTCTGGGCGATGCCGAACGGCCCGGCCCTGTTGGGCCCGATCCGGCTCTGCATGTCGGAGATGACCTTGCGCTCGAACCAGATCATCAGCATGACGGCCACCATCAGGGCACCGAAGACGACCAGCACCTTGATCAGGACGATGAGCAGGACGACCCAATCCACGCCGCTCGCGTAGAGGGGATCGGTGCCGAACAGCCCTGCTGCGAGGTGGCCCGGTGAGCTCACGGGGTCTCCATCCGCAGGTCGACCACCGGGAACGCCCGGTCGATGAGGTCGGCCACCGTGCCATCGCCGAAGGGGACGTTGAACTCGGTGGCCACCACCCGGCGCGGCAGGGACCGGTCGGGTGCGACTGGCACCACCGTCGAGGTGGTGGAAGAGCGCAGGCGCACCGATCCGCCGGCCGCCACCCCGAGATCGTCGAGATCGTGCGGGTTGACCCGGAGCACCGCCGGCTCCACCAGGCCGGAGAGGGCGTCGACGGCGTTCATCGCCGACCCATGGTCGTAGAGGGTGCGCGAGGCGACCAGCCGGACCGAGTAGCCGTCCATCGGAGCCACATGGGGCACCGCCAGATCGGCCGGTCCGGACAGCACGGACGGCCGGACCGGGGCAGCCCCGTCCCGCGTCGGCGCGTCCGGCGCGTCGGCGTCGCTCCCCCCGCTCCCGTCGCCGAGCAACCCGGCGAGACCCGCCCGGGGTGGCGCGCCCTGTCGCTCGACCGACTCCACGCCGGGCACGGCCATCGGATCCAACCGGGGACGCCCGACGGTGAGCGAGATCGGGCTCACCGAGAGGGGGGCCGTCACGCCGTCGGCGGCCCCCACGGCGTCGAGGACCGAACCGGAGATGCCCCGGTGGGAGACGGCCACCCGCTCGATCTCGTCCCAGACGGCACCGACCGAGTCGAACCCGGGATCGCTGCCCAGGTGGACGGCGAGCTCGGAGGCGATCATCCAGTCCGGCCAGGCCTGGCCGGGGGGCACCAGCTTCTGCCCGACGCGGGAGATCCGCCCCTCGATGTTGGTGGTGGTGCCGCGCCGCTCGTGCGCCTCGGCGGCCGGCAGGACCACGTCGGCGTTGTCGAGCACCGCCCCGGGCGTGCTGGCAACCGCCACCACGAACTCTGCACCCTCGATGGCGCGGCCGGCCAGGCGCCGGTCGGGGAAGTCGGTCAGCGGGTCCGCACCGAGGAGGACCAGCGCGCGGACGCGGGGGCCCTCGGCCTGATCCCCGGCGGCCGCGGCCAGGATGTCGGCTGTCCCCCGACCGCGGCCCGTCGGTACCGAGCCCCAGGCCGCCTCGAACCAGGGCCGCCCTTCGTCGAGGGCCACCCGTCCCGGCAGGACCCCGGGGGCGAGTCCCATGTCGAGGGCGCCCATCACGTTGCCGCGCCGCAGGGCGGGCAGGAAGCGCGCCTCGGGAAGCGCGCGTGCGAGGACCTGCGCGGCCTCGGCCACCAGTTCGCCATCCTCGGCCAGGGAGGGCCTGCCGACCACGACGACCACCGGGCCGGCCGCCACCAGCCGGCGGGCCTCGGAGAGTGCCGCTGCGTCCGCCGTGTCGCCCGCTGCCGGGCCGTCCCCGACCAGTGCCCCGGCGAGATCGATGGCCTGGCCCGGGGCGTAGCGCAGGGAGACCGCGGCATACGAGGTGAGCGAGGTCGCCTGCGGCGAGAGCTCGACCAGCGCGGTGCCGCCGCCGACCGCGGCGGCCCGCAGCCGGAGGAAGAGCACCGGAAGCTCCTCGCGGATGTCGCCTGTGAGCAGGATGACCGTGGACGCCGCGGCGGCCTGGTCGATGGTGGCCCGCGGCAGACCGAGGACGACCTCGGCCGGCAGCCCGTCGGCGAGCTGGGCGTCGACGGAGTCGGTGCCGAGCACCCCCTTGGCCAGCCGGGCCCAGGCGTAGGCACCCTCGTTGGTCAGCCGGGAGCCGCCGACCACAGCGACCGCCTCGGGTCCGGCGTCGTCGAGGACCGACTGCAACCCCGTGGCCGCGGCGGCCAGGGCCTCGTGCCACGAGGTGGCCACCAGGGTGCCCTCCTTGCGGACCATCGGGTCGGCCAGACGATCGTCCCGGTTGACCGCATCTGCCAGGAACCGGCCTTTGTCACAGAGCCAGCCGTGGTTGACCGGGTCGATGTCGATGCCCAACAGGCGGGTCAACCGGTTGGAGGACGACTGCACCGCCACTCTGCAGCCGAGCGCACAGGTGGTGCAGGTCGACTCGACCTGGTCGAGGTCCCACGGACGGGCCGCGAACCGGTACGGCGACGCGGTCAGCGCCCCGACCGGGCAGATCTGCACCGTGTTGCCGGAGAAGTAGGAGGTGAACGGCAGCTCGGGGAACACGCCGACCTCGATGTGCTCCCCCCGGCCGATGAAGTCGATCTGGGCCTCGCCGGCCACTTCGTCCGCGAAGCGCGTGCAGCGGCTGCACTGGATGCACCGCTCGCGGTCGAGCAGCACCAGCTCGGAGATCGGCATCGGCTTCTCGAAGTGGCGCTTCTCCTCGACGAACCGGGTCTCCCCGGGCCCGTAGGCGAGCGTCTGGTCCTGGAGCGGGCATTCGCCGCCCTTGTCGCACACCGGGCAGTCGAGCGGGTGGTTGATCAACAGGAACTCGAGGACCCCGTCCTGGGCCTTCTTGACCTTGTCCGAATCGGTGGTGACCTCCATACCCGGCGCGACCTCGACGAAGCAGCTCGGCTGCAACGAGGCACCGCGGGGGCCGCTGACCTCGACCAGGCACATCCGGCAGACGCCGACCGACTCCATCCGCGGGTGGTAGCAGAACCGCGGGATGAACGTGCCGGACCGCTCGGCGGCGGCGATGAGCAGCTCACCCTTGTGGGCGCGCGCCGGCCGGCCGTCGAGGGTGAAGTCGACGGTCGGCACGTCAGGAGCGTCCCCGGTACCGGCGTCTGCCGTGGTCGGGGCGGACGGCTCAGCCATAGGGGCAGCCACCGTCCTTGATGTGGACGAGGAACTCGTCACGGAACATCTGGATGGCCGAGTGGATCGACGAGGGGATGGACGGCCCGAGCACGCAGATGGTCGTCTGCTGGGGTGGCCAGGCCAGGCCGGGGGAGATGTTGTCGCTCGCGTCGAGCAGCAGGTCGAGGTCCTCCTCACGTCCGTGTCCGCTCTCGATGCGCTCCATGATCCGTTCGAGCCAGCCCGCACCCTCGCGGCAGGGCGTGCACTGGCCGCACGACTCGCGTGCGAAGAACTTGGTGATCCGCCACGCGGCGCGCACCATGCAGGTGTGGTCGTCCATGACCACGATCGAGCCTGAGCCCAGCATGGAACCGGCAGCTCCCACCTCGTCCTGGCCGAGGGGGAGGTCCACCTGCTCGGGCCCGAACCACGGGGCGGACACGCCACCGGGGATGAACGCCTTGAGGCTCCGCCCGTGCGGGATGCCACCGCCGAGCAGGGGGGCGAAGATGAGATCGTGGAAGGTGGTCTTGACCATCTCGAGCTCGTAGACACCGGGGTTGGCGACGTGCCCCGCCAGGGCGAAGAGCCGCGTCCCGGTGGAACGCCCCTCGCCGAGCGCGGCGAAGGCCGCGCCCCCGTTGAGCACGATCCAGGGCAGGTTGGAGAGGGTCTCGACGTTGTTGACCACGGTCGGCTCGCCGTAGAGGCCGACGGCCGCAGGGAAGAACGGGGGCTTGATCCGCGGGAATCCGCGCTTCCCCTCGAGCGACTCGAGGAGGGCGGTCTCCTCGCCGCAGATGTAGGCGCCGGCTCCGGGATGGACGACCACGTCCACCGAGAATCCCGAACCGAAGATGTCCCGGCCCACCGCTCCGTGGGCGTAGGCGTCGTTGAGGGCGGTCTGGACGCGTTCGATGCCGAGTGCGAACTCGCCGCGGACGAAGACGAACGCCTGGGAGACCTGCAGGGCGTAGGCGGCGATGACCACACCCTCGATGAGCTGATGGGGATCGCGCTCGATGAGGAGGTGGTCCTTGAAGGTCGCCGGCTCGGACTCGTCGCCGTTGACGACCAGGTAGGTGACCGGGTTCTTCCGGAGCATCGCCCACTTGCGGCCGGCGGGGAACCCGGCGCCGCCCCTCCCCAACAGGCTGGCCGCGTCGACCTCCTCGGCCACCGCCTCCGGGGTCATGGTGAGGGCCTTGCGCAGGCCGTCGTAGCCCCCGGTGGCCAGGTACCGCTGCAGGGTGTGGGCATCGTCGTGACCGATCCGGCCGGTGACGATCTTCGGAGCGTCGGTGATGGCCATCAGGTGCCGCCGCCGCTCGCCGCGCTCTTGGCGGTGCCCCGCGCCTCCTTGGCCTCGGCCGCCACCCGGCGTTCCTCGGCCACCTCCGCGGAATCGGTGTCGAGGCCGTTGGCCCGGCGCACCCGGCTCAGGGTCCCGTGCGGTGGGATCTCACCGTCGCGGGTACCCGAACGCAGGTCGGCCACCAGCCGGTCGAACGACTCGGGTGTCTGGGCGCCGACATAGCGGTGGTTGACCTGCACGCACGGTGTCCGGTCGCAGTCGGCCAGGCACTCGGCCTCCTCCAGGGTGACCATCCCGTCGGCGGTGGTGCCGCCGGCACCGATCCCGAGCGAGGACTCGGCGTGTTCGAGCAGCTCGGCCGCGCCGTCGAGGAGGCAGGCGATGTTGGTGCAGACCGACACCACGTAGCGTCCGACCGGTTCGGTGTGGAGCATGTCGTAGAACGAGGCGGTCCCGAGCACCTCCCCCGGGGTGACCCCGACCAGGTCGGCGATCTCGACCATCGCCTCGGGGGTCAACCACCCGTCCTGCTCCTGTGCGAGATGGCAGAGCGGGATCAGGGCCGAGCGGGGTTCCGGGTAGAGGGCGACCGTCTGGCGGGCCCGGGTCACCGCCTCTGCCGAGAGGTGTGGGGGTGCCGGTGTCTGGCCGCGCCGGGGTGACGGAACCGGTGTAGCCGGTGAGCTCGCGGTCACCGGTCCACCTCGCCCATGACCGGGTCGACCGAGGAGCAGACGGCGACCGCGTCGGCGAGCAGGCCACCGCGCATCATCAGGGGAAGGCCTTGCAGATTGACGAAGCTCGGACCCCGGATGTGCATGCGGTAGGGCTTGGGCGATCCGTCGGACACCAGGTAGCACCCGAGCTCGCCGCGGGGCGACTCGATGGCCACGTAGACCTCACCCTCGGGTACCCGGAACCCCTCGGTGAAGACCTTGAAGTGGTGGATGAGGGCCTCCATCGATTCGTCGATGCGGCCGCGGGGCGGCGGGGTGACCTTCTTGTCCTGCACCCGGTAGTCGCCGGCCGGCATCTTCTCGACGATCTGGCGGATGATCCGGATCGACTCGCGGATCTCGTTGAGCCGGATCGAATAGCGATCGAAGTTGTCGCCGAAGGTCCCCACGATGACGTCGAACTCCACCTCGTCGTAGCGCAGGTAGGGCATCGAGCGGCGGAGGTCCCAGGGCACTCCGGTCGAGCGCAGGATCGGGCCGGTCAGCGAGAGGGCGAGGGCCTCCTCTGCCGACAGGCCGCCGATCCCCTCCGAGCGACGGCGGAAGACCGGTTGGCCGGTGAGCAGCTCGTCGTACTCGTCGGTGCGCGGGAGCACCGTGTCGCAAATGATGGTGACGTCGTCCTCCCAGCCGTCGGGAAGGTCGGCCGCGGTTCCGCCGGGCCGGATGAAATTGTGGTTCATCCGCAGGCCGGTGGTCTTCTCGAAGAAGGCCAGGACCATCTCGCGCTCGCGGAATCCGTAGATCATCATCGACGTCGAACCGATGTCCATGCCGTTGGTGGCCAACCACATCAGGTGCGACGAGACCCGGTTGAGCTCGACCAGGAGCATCCGGATCCAGTCCGCCCGTGCCGGCATCTCGACACCGAGCAGCGCTTCCACCGCCAGGGAGAGGACCAGCTCGTTGTGGAGCGGCGAGAGGTAGTCCATCCGGGTCACGTTGGTCGACCCCTGCACGTAGGTGAGCTCCTCGGCGGTCTTCTCCATGCCGGTGTGCAGATAGCCGATGACCGGCTTCGTGCGCAGGACGGTCTCTCCGTCGAGCTCGAGCATCAGCCGCAGCACGCCGTGGGTCGACGGATGCTGCGGGCCCATGTTGATGATCATCGTCTCGTCGTCGGTCCGTTCGACGTCGATGTCGGACGGGTCCACAGCGACGCCCTCGGGCAGCCGGAGGACTGCGCCGATCTCGCGGCGTAGCTCGTCAGGAGGAGTGGTGCCGCGCACCCCGAGCTCCTGGCTGCCCTCGGACGTCTCGATGATCAGCCCGCGCGGGACGCCGTCGGCAGCGAGCTCGTCGTAGGCTTCACCGGAGAGCGGGTCGGGCAGCTCGGTGTCGGTGTGCGGAGTGGAGTCACTCATCGCGGACCCGGTGCTTCCTTGAACTGGACCGGCACACGCCCGACCCCGTAGTCCTTGCGGAGCGGGTGGCCTTCCCAGTCCTCGGGCAGCAGGATCCGGGTCATGTCGGGATGGCCGACGAAGACGACGCCGAAGAGGTCGTAGGCCTCGCGCTCCATGGCCTCGACGCCCGGGTAGAGGTCGAACAGGGTCGGGAGGGTCGCGTCGGTGGCCGGAACCTGCACCCGCAGGCGGACCCGGCGGACCTGGCTCAGCGACAACAGGTTGACCACGACTTCGAACCGCTCGGCGGCGGTCCCCTCAGGGAGGCGCCGGTCGGGGTGCGCGAGATAGTCGACGGCGCAGAGGTCCGCGCACATCTCGAAGCCTCCGTCCCGCAGGCCCCGCGCCACTTGGATGTACTGCTCGCGGGTCGGGAAGAGCACCTCTGCGATCCCCCGCCCCGACCCGGGGGCGGAGCCGTCGCCGGATGTGCTCCCCGGCTCGGTCCCCGCGACGGTGTCCGCGCCGGTCCCGGTGGTCACAGGGGCTCACCCACGCTCCGGGCGATGACCGGGTTGCGCCTCGGGGTGCCCAGATGGACGGCGTCGGGGCGGTCCGGGTTCCACCCGCTGGTGGTTTCGTCTGCGCTGGTCCGTGCATCGTCGGTGTCGCCCCCCTCCTCGTCGGCGAGAACGGGGACCGGACGGTCGCCCCCGACCGCGGTGCGCCGGGTGATGTCACCGGTCCGGACCTTCTCGTGGAGGGTGAGGATGGCGTGCATGAGCGTCTCGGGTGTCGGAGGGCAGCCAGGGGCGTACACGTCGACCGGGACGATCTGGTCGACACCCTGCACGATGGCGTAGTTGTTGAACATCCCTCCGGTGCTCGCGCAGACCCCCATCGAGAGGACCCACTTGGGTTCCATCATCTGGTCGTAGACCTGGCGGAGGACCGGCGCCATCTTCTGTGAGACGCGCCCGGCGACGATCATCAGGTCGGCCTGTCGAGGGGAGGCACGGAAGACTTCCATACCGAACCGGGCCAGGTCGAAGTCGGCCGCGCCCACCGACATCATTTCGATGGCGCAGCACGCCAGGCCGAAGGTGGCCGGCCACATCGAGTAGGTGCGCGCCCACTTGACCAGATCCTCGAGGCGGCCGGTCAGGAAATTGTGCTGGAGGTCTTCGAGGCCCATGCGCTCGTCGGCTCCCGGGTCAGGCGGCGCGGCCGGGGCCGGTGGGCACGGTGGCGGGCGTCGCGGCGGCCGGAGCCTCCGTGACGGGTCCACCCGATCCCGCGGCGAACCGGGCGATGGTCGACGCGGAGGTGCGGGGTGGCAGCGCACCGACCAACCGCTTGGACGGGCCCCAGCTGAGCGCCCCGTTGCTCACCAGGAACAGGAAGGAGACAAAGACCACCCCGGCGAAGACGAGTACCTCCACGAGCCCGAATGACCGGAGCTGGCGGAAGATCACGGCCCACGGGTAGAGGAAGACGATCTCGATGTCGAAGATGATGAAGATCATCGCCACCAGGTAGAAGCGGACCGGGAATCGGGTGGGCGGTTCGATGCCCGGGACGATCCCGCACTCGTAGGGAGCGGTCTTGGCCGAGGTCGGGCGCTTCCCGGGTGCCAGTAGGGCCGAGGCGACGAAGGACAGCGCCGCGAACAGGAACCCGAGGATGAGCAGGACCAGGATGGGGAGGTAATCATCCACAGGTCGTTGTTTTTACCACGCAGCCCTTCCGGGAAGCACATCGACGGCCCCGGCCGTTTCGGCAGAAACAGCAGCCCGGCGGAGGTGGTACGAACGTGCCCGGCACGGCCCCCGACCCCTACCATTGGGGTGTGCGCTCCGCCTCCTCTCCTGTCGCTCCTGTCGCTCCTGCCGCTCCTGCTGCTGACGCCCGGGCAGACGCAGGGGTGTCCGCGGCCGACCGCTCCCGGCGGGCCGCGGCCCCTCGCGCCCCACACGTCCACGACGTGCTGGTCGTCGGTGGTGGCCCGGCGGGCTCCTCATGCGCGTTCTGGTTGGCCGATGCCGGATGGGACGTGGCCCTGGTGGAGAAGAAGGAGTTCCCCCGGACCAAGACCTGTGGCGACGGACTGACCCCGCGTTCGGTGCGCCAGCTCGCCGACATGGGCATCGAAGGGTCGCTGGCCGGCGCCCACCGCTTCACCGGCCTGCGGGCCCACGGGTTCGGCCGGGTGCTCGACCTGCCCTGGCCGGAGCACCCCTCGTTCCCCTCGTACGGCTACACCATCACCAGGCACGACCTCGACGGTCTGGTCAGCGACCGAGCGGCCAAGGCCGGGGCCACGGTCTGGCAGGGCTGTGAAGCCGTCCGACCGATCCTGGACGACCCGCCGGCCGACAGCCGGCGCGGCGGTCCCGCTGGTGTGGCCGGGCTGCCCTCCTGCACCGGGGCCCTGGTGAAGGAGAAGGCTGGCGGCACCCTCCGAGAGGTGCGGGCGAGGTACGTGGTGGTCGCCGACGGGGCCAACTCGCGGTTCGGGCGGGCCCTCGGGACCCGGCGCAACCGCGCCCAGCCGATGGGGATGGCCCTACGCGGCTACTACACCTCCCCCGGTCACGACCGCCCGTTCATCGAGTCCCACCTCGACATCCGTGACGGGGAGGGCAAGCTGGTCCCCGGCTACGGGTGGATCTTCCCCCTCGGGGACGGGCGGGTCAACGTCGGCGTGGGGCTCCTCTCGACCGACCGGCGCTGGAAGGGCGTCAACACCTCCACCCTCATGGACCACTTCGTCGCCGGGGCACCGGGGGAATGGGAGCTCTCCCCCGAGACCTGCCTCGGCCCACCGACCGGGGGCAAGCTGCCGATGGGTCTCGCGGTCGGCCCGCGGGTCGGGGCGACCACTCTGGTGGTGGGCGACGCCGGCGGGACCATCAACCCGTTCAACGGCGAGGGCATCGCGTACGGCTACGAGACCGGGCGGCTGGCCGCCGCCTCGCTCGGCGAAGCCCTGTGCGGCGACGGCTTCGACGCGCTCCTGCGCTACGAGGCCCGCCTCGACGAAGCGTACGGCCTCTACTTCCGAGTGGCCCGGGCGTTCATCCGGGTCATCAGCCGACCCGAGCTGATGCAGCTCTGCGTGGGAGCGGGCATGCTCTCGGAGCCGCTGATGAGCTGGATCCTGCGGATCATGGCCAATCTCCTCCGGCCCGACGAGACCGGTCCCGCCGAGGCGGCCTACCGCGCGCTTGCGCTCATCGCGCGGATGGCGCCGGCGCCCGACCGATCACCCGCCTGACCGGGCACCGCGGACCTCGCAGCTACCTGGTCGTGGCGGCCACCCGGCCGGCCACCGCGTCGTAGGCCGGCGTGAAGACACTCGGCGGGATCGCTGCGCCGCTGGTGACCGGTTGGAGCACCGTGAGCACCCTGCCGCCGAGGATGAAGGCGTCCCCGACGACCTCGGTCCCCTGGGAAGGCGAGGCGACGGTGGTCACCACCCCGAAGGAGGTCACCCCGGAGGGTCCGCCGAGGGTCACCGGCTGGATTTGGGCGGTGGACCCCGGGATGGCCGCTGCGGCCAGGGCACTCTGGTACTGACCGAAGCAGGGGACGAAGCGGCTCGAGCTGAGGACCCCGTCGAGTCCCCTGATCTCCGAGGCCGACGCGGCCGTGCCGGTCCGTGAGGACATCTCGAAGGACGGACCGGCCGCGCTCTGGAAGTTCGGCGAGTCCACGACGGCGGTCTGCCCGGGTACCGACCCGTTCGCGAACAGCCCGGTCACCGTTGCCACGTTCGTGCCGAGGCAGGTGGCGAGCGTCGCCTCCGCCGTGACCTGGGCGACCGGCGGGGCGCCCTGCATGCGGGTCACCGCAGGCGTCGTGGAACGTGTCCAGCCTGCCGGGAGGTCACCCAACCTGAGGTTGACCGACGCGGCCAACGCCACGTCGGCGGCTGCCGGACTCGTCACCCCTGCCGACGTCGTCGGGGTGGTGGTCGGGCTGGTCTTCCTGGTGAGGACATACCCGACCCCGCCGAGCACGACCACCAGGAGCGCGACCACGAGCACCATCACCGTCGAGCGGCTCAGTCCCGATGTTGCGCCTTCCGACGGCGCGTCGTCCCAGGTCTCCGGAGCGACCGGGATCTCCCCGGACACCGGTCCGTCGCCCGCGAACAGCCCTGGTGCGGTCGTCGGCCCCTGATCGGTCCGACCGGTTGGTGGAGGCGGCGCGTCGGGAGGGGCGGGTGTCTCGACCGCCCCGGCCGCGACAGCGGCGGCGCCGGCCGCGGTGGCCGCGGTGGCAAGGCCCGCTTCGGCGGCAACACCATCGCCAGCCGCAGGACCTGCATCGGCCGCAAGGCCTGCGCCGGCCGCAACGCCCGCGTCGGCCGCCTTGGCCCGCCGACCGCGGCGGGACCGGACCTTCTGTTTCGTCTTCGGTTGTTCGGTCTCCAGTGGCACTACAGCGGTCTCATCGGGAAACCCTGCGAACGGATCCACGGGCGGGGGCGGCAGCTCGAGTCCGAGGGGCACCGGGTTCTCGGGGGGCGCATCGGGCGGCCGGTGGCCGCCGGCCTCGGCCGTGCCGAAGAACGGGGCCGCACCCGCGGCTGAAGCTGCGTCCTGTTCCGGTTTGGCCTTGCGCCGGGTGAGCGACCTCCTCGACTTCTTGGGCTTCTCGGCCTGAGCGGGAGGTTGCACGTCGAACGACGAGACGTCATCCGTGGGCAGACCGTCCCACGGCGACCTCGGCGCCTCGGGATCCGGTTCCGGGTCCGCCGACCCACCCTGGCCCGGGCCCGTCGACCCGGCGAGCGGCGGAGGGGGCGGGGGCGGGGGTGCCGTCGTGGCCTGGCCACGACGCTCACCGATCGGTCCCGGCTCGGCACTGCCGGAGGCTGTCCCGTTCGGAGCGGGCGCGCTGCCGCTTCCATGACCATTGGCCGCACGGGCGGCGGTATCTGCGGCGGCGGCTTCGGCAGCCGTGGCGGCGGTGGGGGCAATCCGGGATCCGTCGGGAGCG
Organism: uncultured Acidimicrobiaceae bacterium; assembly: GCA_963753905.1. Lineage (GTDB taxonomy): Bacteria > Actinomycetota > Acidimicrobiia > Acidimicrobiales > RAAP-2 > Bog-756. Next base: position 2,842,928 of record CAVWDZ010000001.1, read on the forward strand.
GGAGGCGGTGGCGGTGGCGGCGGAGCGGGCGGGGGCGGGGCAGACGCCTGCCCGGTGGCCTCGGTCCGAGCCATCTGCGGATCTGCGGCTTCCGCCGCCCGGCCGGACGCGGCTGTCGAGGCCGCAACGCCCACCGGGACACCGACACCCTTGTAGCGCGAGAGCCAGGCCGGCAGGGCCTGGTCGAGGTATGCCGCCTGGCCCGGCGAGACCGTGTCGGTCGGGAGCAGGAAACGGATCGACTGGCCACCCGACGTGAGCTCCATGATGGCGGCGTGCCGCCCATCGGGGAGCACGAGCTTCTCCTGGCAGGTCGCCGAGTCGAGGACGGACCAGACCAGAAGACGCTCGATCTGAGGCTGCGGCCCCTGGACGGTGATCCCCGCCGTGGTGAAGAGCAGGCTCAGACCCTCGGTCGTCTTGGTGCCCCGGTCGGCATCGCCGGCCAGAGCCACGCCTCCGAGCTGCATCCCCTCGGGTGGTAGTTCCGTAATTCCGACGGTCATGCGCATCTCCTTCGTGGCTGGAAGCAGGTGCCGGCGGTCGTCGATGCCCTCACGCATTCTGTCGCCCGGCGCCGGGTCCGGGCAAACGGTGCCGGGGACTGGGCGCGCGACCAGATGGGCACTTGCACGCCTCTCATACTGGCCCATTGATCAGCCGAGCGGGAGGACCGTCCGCCCGGCGGGCCCCAGCGGATCGAGGGCGGCGCAGGAATGGAGCCGGCACGGGAGGGGGAGGGCGGCCCAGGCGGGTTCACGGGGTGAAGGCGTCGTCCACGGCCGCCGAGGCGGTTGCGAGTGCCGCATCGAGCTCGCCCTCGCCATGGGCCAGGGAGGGGAAGGCCACCTCGTAGGGTCCCGGGGCGAGCGCGACCCCCCGGTCGAGCATGGCGCGGAAGAACCGCCCGTAGAGTCCGGTGGCGGCGGATGCGGCGGCCCCGTCGTAGTCCTGCACTCCGGCACCCCCCTCGGGGACGAAGAAGATGCCGAAGAGCGGCCCGACCACCGGAACCCGGGCCGTGAGCCGCTTGCCGTCGACACCGGTCGCCCCGGCCCGGCCCAGGCCTGCGTCGAGCAGCGCCTCGAGCGCGGCGCCGAATCGGCGCACCCGGCCCGAGAGCTCGTCGTAGGAGGCGGGTCCGAGCTCGGTGAGGACGGCCAGGCCCGCCGCGGTGGCCAGTGGGTTTCCGGACAGGGTGCCGGCCTGGTACACGGGGCCCGCCGGAGCAAGGGTCGCCAGGACATCGGTCCGTCCGCCGAAGGCGCCGACCGGGAGACCTCCCCCGATGACCTTGCCGAAGCACCAGATGTCGGGGCGGACCCCGGACCACGACGTTGCCCCGCCCTCCCCCAGCCGGAAGCCGGTGATCACCTCGTCGAACACGAGCAGGGCGCCGGCCGCATCGCACGCGGCGCGCAGTCCCTCGAGGAATCCGTCGACCGGCGGGACGAGGCCCATGTTGGCGGCCACCGCCTCGACGATGACGCAGGCCACCCGCTCGTCGAGCTCGGGCACCACGTTGTAGGGAACCACGACGGTGTCGGCGACCGCCGCGGTCGGCACCCCCGCGGAGTCGGGGAGTCCGAGGGTGGCCACCCCGCTCCCCCCGCCGGCCAGCAGGCCGTCCGAGTGGCCGTGGTAGCACCCGGCGAACTTCACGATCCGATCGCGGCCGGTGAAGCCGCGGGCGACCCGGACCGCGCTCATTGCGGCCTCGGTTCCCGAGGAGACCAGGCGCACCTGCTCGCAGCCGGGGACCCGGGAGCAGATCGCCTCCGCCAGCAGCACCTCGCCTTCGGTCGGCGCCCCGAACGTGGTCCCGCGTCGGGCTGCCTCGCAGACAGCGGCGACCACGGCCGGATGGGCGTGCCCGAGGATGGACGCACCGTAGGACTGGACGAAGTCGAGCAACCGGTTGCCGTCGGCGTCCCAGACGTAGGCGCCCTCACCGCGGACGACGAAATAGGGATGGCCCCCGACCGAGCGGAACGACCGCACCGGTGAATTGACACCGCCGGGGATGACCCGGCGCGCCCGGTCGAAGAGTGCCTCGGACGCGACGCGCTTCACCACGTCCGGCGCGCCGGACCGCTGCTCAGCCACCGAGCGTCTCGGCCAGCGCGCCGGCGAAGTAGGTCAGCACGAAGTCGGCGCCGGCCCGCTTGACCGCGGTGATCTGCTCGAGGGCGACGGCGGGACCGTCGATCCAGCCGCGCTCGGCTGCGGCCATCACCATGGCGTACTCCCCACTCACATGGAACCCGGCCACGGGCACGTCGACAGTGGCCCGGACGTCGGCGAGGACGTCGAGATAGGTGAGCGCAGGCTTGACCATGACCATGTCGGCTCCCTCGGCCACATCGAGCGCGACCTCCGCCAGTGCCTCGCGGCGGTTGCGGGCGTCCTGCTGGTAGCCGCGGCGGTCTCCCCCGTCGGCGATGGTCACGTCCGCCGCCTCGCGGAACGGCCCGTAGAGCGCCGAGGCGTACTTGGCGGCATAGGCCAGCACGGCCGTGTCCGCGTGGCCCGAGCTGTCGAGAGCGGTCCGGAGGGCCGCCACCTGCCCGTCCATCATCCCGCTGGGGGCGATGACGTCGGCGCCGGCCGAGGCCTGGACGACGGCCAGTTCGGCGTAGAGACCGACCGTCGAGTCGTTGTCGACGGCACCGGTCGCCGGGTCGACGATCCCACAGTGCCCGTGGTCGGTGAACTCGTCGAGGCAGCAGTCGGCCATGACCACCATCCGGTCGCCGACGGCGTCCCGCACCGCGCCGATGGCCCGGCCGGTGATCCCGTCGGGGCGGAGGGCGGCGGACCCGGTCGCGTCCTTGTCCTCGCGCCGGGGCAACGGGAAGAGGATCACCCCGGGCACGCCCAGGGCGACCAGCCGGTGGACCTCGTCCACGACGGAGCGCACGCTGTGCTGGCAGACCCCGGGCAGCGAGGCCACCGGACGGGGCGCGTCGATGCCGTCGGCCACGAAGAGGGGGGCGACCAGGTCGTCGGGCGAGAGGGTCGTCTCGGCGACGAGCCGCCGCAGGGCGGCGGTCCGACGCAGGCGGCGCAGGCGTCGGACCGGGAACGCCGGAACGGGCGCCACGTACCCGCTGGATGGTCGACGGTCGCTGGCCACGGACCTCCAGCCTACGGCAGGGCGGTCGTCACGCCCCCGGGGGCGGGACCCGGGCGGGCGCGTCGGGGGCGGCGGTGGCGCCCCCGGTGAGCGCCACCACGAGTGCATCGACCAGCCCACCGACGGTGTGCTCCGCTGCCTCTGCGGCGACGTGCAACCCGGCCCGCCGTACGAATCCCGAGGTGACCGGACCGATGGTGGCGATGACCGGCGGGATCCCGGCGGTGCCGAGGAGCGCGACCGTGTGCGCCACCGTCGACGACGACGTGAAGGCGACTGCGTCGGCCCCGGCGACTGCATCCACCGCCGCGGCGTCCACCTGACCGGCGACGGTCCGGTAGCCCACCGCCTCGTCGACCCGCCAGCCCATGGCGGCCAGCCCGGGAACGAGGACATCCCGCGTCGTCTCCGCGCGAACGTAGAGCACAGCCGGAGCCGTCTCGCCGTCACCCGGTGCGGTCGCCGTGCCGGGTGACGGGAAGGCCTCGACCAGGGCCTCGGAGATGGCGGTTTCTGGCACGAGGTCGGGGGCCACGCCCCGCGCCACAAGGGCCGCCGCGGTCGACCGTCCGACCGCGGCCCACCGGACCGACCCCGGGAGAACCCGATCGCCGACGACCGCCAGCAGCGGGGTCACCGCGTTGGCGGAGGTGACCACCACCCACGAGTAGCGGCCGGCCACGATCCGGTCGGCTGCCGCGGCCAACTCGGCACCGCCGTCGGCCGGGGCGTCGATGGCGATGACCGGTAGCTCGACCACCTCCGCCCCGAGACCGATCAACCTGCGCACGAGGTCCCCGGCCTGCTCCCGGGCCCTGGTGACCACCACCCGACGGCCGGCCAGTGGACGGATCGTCCTCGAGCTGGTCGGGGCCGGGCGCATCTCAGGGCCGTTCGGGTCCGGGTCGGTCGAGATCCAGTCCGGCGACCGGTCCCACCACGATCACGGCGGGCGCCGGCAACTCGACCGCAGCCAGTCCGGCCAGAGTCGCCCGCACCACCTGCTGGCGGTCGGTGGTCCCCCAGTGGACGACGGCCACCGGGGTCGACGGTGCACGACCGGCAGCCATCAGACGGTCCGCGATGGCCGCGCGCTCGGCCATGCCCATGAGGACCACCAGGGTGCCGTCGAGCTTGCCCAGGGTCTCCCAGTCCGCGCCGGGGAGTGACGGGTTGCCGGCATGCCCGGTCACCACGGTCACCGAGGTCGAAACGGACCGGTGGGTGACGGGGATCCCTGCAGCCGCCGGCGCAGCGAAGGCGGAGCTCACCCCGGGCACGAGCTCGACCTCGACGCCAGCACGCCGGAGGGCCTCGGCCTCCTCGCCGCCTCGGCCGAAGACGAACGGGTCGCCGCCCTTGAGGCGCACGACCCGGCGGCCCGAACGGCCGTGTTCGACCAACAGATCGTTGATCCCGGCCTGCCGGGTCGACTCGCCCGGGCCCTTGCCGACATCGATGAGCTCGGCCGATTCGGGAGCCAGCCGGAGCAGCTCACGGCCGATGAGCCGGTCGTGGATCACGACCTCTGCCGCGGCCAGCAACTCGGCGCCACGTCGGGTGAGCAGACCGGGGTCACCGGGGCCGGCGCCGACCAGCGCGACCGTCACGGGACCGGGGACCACGGCCCGAAGTCGGCGCCGCCGGCGCGGTCGAGGAGATAGCGGGCCACCGATCTCCCGAGCGCTGGACCGTCCGCGCCGACCTCCCAGTGCCGGAGCAGCACGTGGCCGTCGGCGGAAGCCAGCATCCCGGTGAGCCGCATCGCCCGGCACCCTGCCGGGTCCGGGATCCCTTCGCACGAGGCATGGGCGCCGACCGGGAGCGTGCACCCGCCCCCGAGCTCGGCCAGGAAGGCGCGCTCCGCCTCGAGGTCGGCGCGGGCCGACCGGTCGTCGATCGCGGCCAGCGCCCCCAGGGTGCGCGCGTCGTCGGCCCGGCATTCGACCGCCAACGCCCCCTGGCCCGCCTGGGGGACCATCGTGGACGGCGCGAGCACCTCGAAGGCGAGACCCGGAGGAGGCTCCCACTCGAGACGGTCGAGGGCCGCCCGGGCGGTCACGACCGCCACGACGCCGTCGGTCCCGGCCCGGGCCAGGCGGGTGGCCAGGTTGCCGCGGAGGTCGGCGAACATGAGGTCCGGTCGTCGGTTGGCCAGCTGCACGCGGCGCCGGGCAGAGCCGGTGGCCACCGTCGCCCCGGTCGGCAGCCCGTCGAGCACCGCCCCGACGAGCACGTCCCGGGGGTCGCCGCGCTCGGGAACTGCGGCCAGCACCAGCCCGGGAACGGCGAGGTCCGGGGCGGCCGGGAGGTCCTTGGCCGAGTGCACCGCGGCATCCGCCTCACCACGGGTCACGGCAGCCTGGACCTCCTTCACGAACACCCCCCTGCCCCCGAGGCGGGCGAGCGACAGGTCCTGGCGCCGGTCGCCCTCCGTCTCGACCACCGACAGAGCGGTGTCGACTCCGGCCAGACCCAGCAGCGCCGCAACCCGACGGGCCTGCCAGAGGGCGAGCGGCGAGCCGCGCGTGGCCAACCGCAACGGGGCGGGAGCGGTCATCGTGTCGACGGCCCGGCCACGGGCTAGAGGTCGAAGAGCGCGCGGAGGGCCTCGACGAGGCGCTCGCCCCGCGGCGTTCCGGCGGCCTCCTTGAGGGTCACCGTCGGCTGGTGGAGCAGCTTGGCCACCATCGAGGCGGTCACCGCGTCGACCTGGTCCCATTGCTCGTCGGTGAGCTCCGAGCGCTTGGAGCGTTGGCGATCCAGCTCGGACCGCCGGGCCGCCTCGACCCGGGAGCGGAGGGCCGACACGATGGGTGCTGCATCGCGGGCCCGCGATGCCACCCGGTACCGCTCCAGCTCGTCGGAGACGATGGCGCTGGCCGCGGCCACCTCGTCCTGCCGACCGGACACGGCGTCGGCGACCGAGGCCCGCAGCATCCCCATGTCCACCAGATCGAGTCCGTCGAGCTCAGATGCGGTCGGTTCGACGTTGCGGGGCACCCCGAGGTCGACCACCAGGAGCGCGGGGGAGCCGTCGCGTCCCGCCAGGGTCTCCTCGATCAGTGCCCGGTCGATGATCGGGTGGGAGGTGTCCACCGTGCTGAAGACCACGTCCGCGCCGGACAGCAGCGGGCCGAGGTCGTCGAGGGTCCGGGTCTCGATGATCGGGGCGACCGCGTCGGGCAGTGACGCCACCAGGGCCTCGGCCCGTTCGGGAGACCGGTTGGCGACGACCAGACGCTCGACGCCGTGCCCGCCGAGGGCCTGGGCCACGCCCTCCCCCATCTCCCCGGCTCCCACCACGGCCACCCGGGCGCCGTTGAGGCCGCCGGTACGGCGGTCGGCTGCCAGGGCGACGGCACCGTGGGAGAGCGAGGTGATCCCGCGGGCGATGGCCGTCTCGGAGCGGACCCGCTTGCCGGTCTCCACCGCGTGCCGGAAGAGCGCGCCCAGTACCGGGCCCGACACCGCCTCTCCCTGGGCCCGCTCCCAGGCTCGACGGACCTGGCCGAGCACCTCCGACTCCCCGAGGACGGCCGAGTCGAGGCCCGCCGCGACAGTGAACAGATGGGCGGCCACGTCGTCGTCGAACCGGATCGTGGTGTGCTCGGCCAGGTGTGCGAGCGGGCTGCCACTGACCTCGCAGAGGAACTCCTGGAGCTCGGCCACCCCGTCGTGGAAGCGCTCGACCACCGCATAGACCTCGGTGCGCAGGCAGGTCGACAGGAGGACCGCCTCGGAGAGGTTCGGCTGGTCCCCGAGGCGGCCAAGCGCCTTGGGAAGCCCGGCCTCGGTGACCGAGACCCGGTCGAGGAGGTCGGGCGGGGCGTGCTTCTGTTCGAGTCCGACGACGATCACCGACACGGAGGCACCGTCCCGGTCGTTGCGAGGTTCACTCGGTCGGTCACTTGATCACGCCTCGGTCGGCTCGTCCCCGCACGGAGCGAGGACCCACATGTCAACCCTACCGAGTAGGGCTGTTCCGGCGGTCCAGATCGGATCAGACGGCCCCACAGCTTCGCGGCCCAGGTGGGTTGCCGCCAGTCGCGGCCCGGCAGGCGACCGGACTCAGTCGGTCGGGCTCGGGCTCAGGCCGATCGAGCGGATGACCGGCATGCGGTCACCGGACTCGTCGGCGACCCGCCGGGCCTGGTAGAAGCTCATGACCTGCAGCTCGATGCTCAGGTCGACGTAGCGGAGCAGGACGTCCGAGGGCACCTCCAGCACCCGTGGCGCAAAGTTGAGCAGCGAGCGCACCCCGGCGTCGATCATCAGGTCGGCGACCCGCTGGGCGACCGCAGCAGGGGTGGTGATCACCCCGATGGCAAGCGGGACCTCCGCGGCGATGGCCCGCAGCTCGTCGGGGTGGCGGACGACCACCCCGTCCAGCCGCTCGCCGATGATCGTCGGGTCGGTGTCGAGCAGGGCGGTGACCCGGAAGTTCCGCGCAGCGAATCCCTGCGAGCGGGCCAGCGCCCGGCCCAGGTTCCCGATGCCGGCGATGACCATCGGCCAGACGCGGTCGAGGCCGAGCTGCCGGTCGATCTGCTCGATGAGGAAAGCGGCGTCGTACCCGGCGCCGCGGGTGCCGAACGAGCCGAGGAGCGAGAGGTCCTTGCGGACCTTCGCCGCGTTGACCTGTGCAGCCGAGGCCAAGAGCTCCGAGGAGACCGTGGTGGTGCCGGAGCGGAGCAGCTCCTCGAGGATCCGCTGGTAGACCGGCAGCCGGGCGACCGTGGCTTCGGGGATGCGTCGGCCCTGGGTGTTCGCCGCCGGCGGCCTGGGCACGCCGCTCGGGTCGGGGGGTCGGTTGGGCACTCGCTGGATCGTAGGACGGCACGGTGGCGGAGCGGAAGCCCGACGGGGATGCCCCGGTGGCTCAGCCGCCCGCTCGCAGCGCCACCGTGCGCCCAAGGCCGTCGATGCCCAGGTGGGCGGCCGCCGAGGACCGGTCGAGCACCAGGGCCGGCCGGCCGTTTGCGTCCAGGAGGAGCCCGACCTCGCCTGGCGCGAGATCGGCGAATGCGGTGACCCGCCGCACCTCGGTCCACGCCCCGAATCGCTCGGGACGGTCGTCGGTCCGGGAACCCGGCATGCCGCCGGGGTCGCCCGACGGACCGAGCGCGAGCTGCAAGCGTGCCCCCGGGGACCCGAGCAGGTCGGCCACGGCTGCGGCGTCGATCCGGAGCTGGACGTTGCCGAACCGGTCGATCCACCCGACCGCGGCGAGCAGGACCGGGCCCGCCCCGGCCACAGGCCCGGCGGCAGTCTCTGCTCGCGCGACCAGGGTCCGCGGGTCGGCGGACGGTCCGAGATCGTCCGGCTCGTACCCGAGCGCGAGGTGGGCGGCTGCAGGGGCGAAGAGATCCCGGCCGTCGAAGGTGGCCCCGGCCATGCCGTGTCGGGCGCGTCGGGTCGGCACGATCACCCGCTCGGCCCCACCGAACGCATCGGCAGCGGGGACGAGCAGGCCGTTGTCCGGTCCGACCAGCCAGCCCGGCCGACCCGCCCCCGGCCGGACCCCGACGGCGACCGGGCGCCGATCGGAGCCGACACCTGGATCGACCACCGCCAGTAGGACCCCGGCGCCGAGGGACGGGGCGGCACGGGCCAGGAGTGCGGCGCCGGCGACCACGTCGAAGGGCGGCACCCGGTGTGAGAGGTCGATCACCGGCACCGAGGGGGCGTGCCGGTGGAGGACGGCGTGGACGACGCCCACGAACTCGTCGTCGAGGCCGTAGTCGGAGAGGAAGTAGACGGCCGGCGCCTCGCCCGCGGCCGGGACGGGCCGGGTCACCGACCGAGCTGCTTCGACCGTTCGGTCGCCGCGGCCACCGCCTCGATGAACGCCGAACGGACCGCCTTGAGCTCGAGGGTGCGCAAAGCCGCGGCAGTGGTGCCCCCCGGAGAGGTCACCGCGGCCCGCAGCTCGGCCGGGTCGTCCCCCGTCTCGTCCAGCATGCGAGAGGACCCGAGGAGCGTCCCCACCACCAGCTGCCGGCTGGTGGCACGGGGGAGCCCGGCCGCGACCCCCGCCTCGATCAGCGCCTCGGCCACCAGGAAGACATAGGCGGGCCCCGAACCGGAGATGCCGGTCACCGCGTCGAGGTGCCGCTCCGGCAGCCGGACCACGATGCCGACGGCGCCCAGGATCCCCTCCGCCCAGTCCAGATCGGCCGAGGTCGCCGCCGTGCCACCCGAGATGCCGGCGACACCGGCGCCGATCAACGAGGGCGTGTTGGGCATGGCACGAACCACGACGCTGCCGTCAGGCAGCGCGGCCTCGAGCCGTGCCGAGGAGAGGCCGGCCACGATCGAGAGCACCCGCCGTGCGCCCGCCGCCGCCAGCGTGCGGGCGACGTCCTCGGCGACGTCGGGTTTGACCGCCAGCACGACCTCGGGGGCCTCCACCGGCCCCGCGGTCACCGTGAGCCCGGGGTGGGCCTCCTCCAAGGAGCGCCGCTGGGACGGATCGGGCTCGGTCACCCAGAGCTCGTCCACAGACGCCCATCGGGCGCCCAGGAGCCCGGTCACCAGGGCCCCACCCATCTTGCCGCCGCCGACCACCAGTAGCTTGGGAGCCATGCGCGCACGCTACCAGTGGGCCCTCGCCGCCCCCGGCTCCGGCTTCCGCTCCGGGCGCACGTCAGGAGGCGGCCGGGCCCCTCGCCGGCGCGCGCCGGTACCGACCCGCGTACCCGATGGACATCGCCGTCGGAAAGCACTCGTCGGTGTAGGCCAGTGATGCCCCGATGATGCGGTCGAGCTCGTCGTCGTCGACGCGGGAGACCGGTACCCGACCCACGAGGTAGATGGCGTCCTCGGCACCGAGCGCGAAGGAGACCCCGGCCAGGTCGGCGTTGCGCCGGAGCAGGTACTCCCAGGTGGCTTCGATGTTGGTCTCGGGAGCCGGCATGAACTGGGCCTCGTGGCGGAGGGTCCGCTGGCGGAGCGTGAGCCAGACCGTCACGAATTCCTTCTCCTCGCCGCGCAGCCGGAGGTACCACCTCGGAGCTCCCGTGATCGGGTCGCCTCCCGCCTGCCGGTCCACCGCGACCAGGGCACCTCCCGCAGCGAGCTCACGGGCCGCCCAGGCGTCGATCCGGGCGCACACCTGCTCGCGCTCGTCGGCCCCGAGGATGCCCGCCCACTCGTCGGTCACGAGCACTCGACGAGGCGACCCGTGGTGAGCTCGGCGTAGATCTCGACCAGCAGATGGGCGGCGCGCGCCCAGGTGTAGCGGCGGGCCCGGAGGACCGATCCGGTGCTGAGCCGTTCGGCGAGCAACGGCTCCGCCAGTATCTGACGGACCCAGGCCGCATATGCCTCGGGGTCTGCATCTTCGACCAGGTAGCCGGTCCTCCCGTGGTCGACCAGGCTGCTCAGGCCGCCCACGTCGGAGGCGACCACCGGCGTGCCGCAGGCCGCAGCCTCGAGGGCCACCAGCCCGAAGGACTCGGACCGGCTCGGGACCAGGCAGACGTCGGCCGCCCGGTAGAAGGTCGACAGCAACTCGTGCGGACGGGGCGGCACGAAGACGACCTGTCCCTCGACGCCGAGCTCGGCGACCAGAGAGAGGATGTGCGCGACTTCCTCGTCCCCGTGCGGACCGCTCGGGCCACCGACCACGACGAGGTGGGCGTCGGGGTGGTCCCGAGCGAGCGAAGCGAGGGCCGAGACCGCGACGCCGGCGCCTTTCAGTGGCTGGATGCGGCCGACGAAGAGCAGAAGCGGGCCGGTGGCAGGCAGCCCGAGGGCCCGACGGGCCTGGGCGCGGTCTCCGGGTCCGAAGAAGGCGTGCTCGACACCGGGGGCGACGATGCGGATCCTGGAGGGGTCGGCCCCGTAGAGCTCGGAGAGTTGGGCCGCCTCCACCGAGCACGAGGCGAGCACGGTGTCCGAGCACCGGATGATCGTGGCCTCGGCCTCCGCCCGGAGGTGGGAGGAATCGGCCTCGACTTCCTCGGGGCTCGACTCGGCCTTGACCCGGTCGAGGGTGTGGAAGGTCGACACCAGAGGCAGGTTGAGCTGATGCTTGATCGCGTGGCCGGCGACCCCGCTGAGCCAGTAGTTGGCGTGGACCGCGTCGAAGGCCGGCGCGTCGTCACCGCCGAAGGCACCGGTGGTGGTGATCGACTTGATCACCCCCTCGGCAAACTCGTCGACCACGCCCGGGAGCGACTCCTTGGACACCGGCCTCGGCGGTCCGGCGGGGATGTGGTGGACCCGGAGACCTGGCTCGATGTCGAGCACCGGTGCGAGGTCGTCCGACCAGGCCCGGGTGTACACGTCACAGAGGACGCCGGCCCGGGCCAACGCCGAAGAGAGCTCACGCACGTACACGTTCATGCCGCCACCGTCCCCGGTGCCGGGTTGGGCAAGGGGCGAGGTATGGAGGGAGAGGACGGCCAGACGCTTCATGCGCCGACGATCCTACCGGGAGGCCCCCGTTACCCGGCGGCCGCCGCCGATCCGGCCGCATCCTGGGCACTCCCGGCATTTTCGCTGGTCGCGTTGGGTTCGCCCGCCGGGTCGTGGCCGTCCAGGTTCTCGTTCTCGTGGCGGAAGGAGAGATAGATCTGCATCATCGCCTGACGCTGGTCCTCGGTCAGATGGCGGTCGGCGAAGATGTGGCGGGTGAGGTCGGTGTCCCCGTCGGGCCGCTCCAGGATCCCGGCCTGGACGTAGAGGGTCTCCGCCGAGATGCGGAGCGCCTTGGCGATCTGCTGGAGGATCTCCGCCGACGGGCGCCGGAGGCCGCGCTCGATCTGGCTCAGATACGGGTTGGAGATACCGGCCAGCTCCGAGAGGCGACGGAGGGAGAGCCTGGCCGAACTGCGTTGCTCGCGGATGAACGACCCGAGCTCGTTGAGTCGTTCGGGGAGATCCTTGACGAACGGGTTCCCGTCCGGACGAACCGGGTCGCTCACGAGAGCAGGCCGTCGACCGAGGCGCGTCCCGACTTGTGGCGCGCGACCAGCTCGGCCTGGAGCACGTCGATGCGCTCGTGGAGTGCGCGTCGGTCGAAGGAGATCGCTCGCTCGAGCTCGCCGAGATGATCGGCCAGCTCACGGAGCTGGTTGTGGTCACGGCCGGCGAGCGTACCGAGGTCGTCGACCCCGAGGATGGCGTCGAGCTCGGCTGTGAGCTCGGACTCCTCGGTGTCGGGGGAGAGCAGCATCGGCAGGCGGCCGGGGCCGGCAGGGCGGCCGTGGCCGGAGGAGAGGATGCCGGGCAGGTCGTGGACCAGGCTGGCCAGATCCGGAGCATCCCCACCCTCCGGGCGGTCGAGGAAGGCATGGACGATGTCGAGGCGGCCCTGGACGAGACGCCTGAGATACGAGAGGGCCACTTCGGCTTCCTGGCATTCGGAGCGCATGGCACGGATGTCGTCGAGCGACCGGCTTCCCACGTCGTCGAGGTAGGTGCTGGTCAGCAGGTGGCCGAGATCATCCTTGTGGCTGGGCATCGGCTCGATGGTACTCCTCCGGCCATGGGCCACGGCCGCTGCGCCCTCGAGGGGCGTACCGGTAGACCGCGCGTCCGACCAGGGCCGTCCGGGCCACCGGGCCGAACAGGCGGCTGTCGCTGCTCCGCTCGGCGGCATCGCCGAGCACCTCCAGCGTGCCTGATGCCCGATCCACGGTGCGGACCCGCTTGACCAGCACCCGGGACGGGTCCCGGGGGTCCCGGACCGCCACCACCCAGCCGGGCTCGGGCCACGCCGGGCGACCGAAGGGACGGCTCACCACCACCAGCCGGTCTCCAGCCAGCAGGGCCGGGGCCATCGACCCTCCGACCACCTCGACCCGGCGGACCGAGCGTGCCGCGGCCACTCCGGCCACGGCTGCCAGGGCGGATGTCGCAAGACTCAGGGCTCGCGACCGCACGAACCTGGGTAAGGTGGCGCCGGTGCGGCCCATGTCCCACTCTGTAGCAGACGGTGTCCGGCCTCGGTCCGCCCAGCGCCGATCACCTGCAGCCGTTGCGCTGTCCATCTCCGACCGTCCGTCGCAGCCATCCCCTACCCCAGGAAAGCCGAGGAGTCACCCCATGCGCATCGCCGACCACCTGCTCGCACTCGCCGACCGCCTGTCGCCACCGACACCCGTGCACGCGCACTGCGACCTTCCCTGTGGCGTCTACGACCCGGCCCAGGCCCGCATCGAGGCGGAGTCGGTCAAAGCCGTCATGGTGAAGTACAACGCCTCGAACGACGAGGCCTTCAAGGTCCGGGCCATCCTGATCAAGGAGGAACGCTCCGACCTGGTCAAGCACCACCTGTGGGTCCTCTGGACCGACTACTTCAAGCCGGAGCACCTCGAGCGCTTCCCCAACCTCCACGATATGTTCTGGAAGGCCACCAAGACCGCCGGGGAGGCCAAGAAGACCAACGACGTGGCGGTTGCCGACCGCCTGCTGTCCGAGATCGCCGACATCGACAAGATGTTCTGGGAGTCGAAGAAGTAGGCAGGGCAGCTGGGTCGCCCCTCACGGGAAGCGGCCCACAGGTGCGAGTCCGCTGGCCGCGGGTGTCAGTCGGCGAATGGGTCGTCTGCGATGTCGTGGGTGATGCCGTCAGCGCTGTCGGCTGTGACATGGTCAACGCTGTCGTCGGCGTTGTCGTCGGCGACCTGCCGAGCGGGCTCGGAGTCCGACCAGGCTGAGGACTCCGGAGTTGGCTCGGGTGTGCCGATGCCGGCGCACGACCCACAGGCCCGGGCGATCGCGAGTTCGAGCAGGCGTTCGTCGGCGATCGGCCCACCGCACTGCTCGCAGCGGCCGTAGCTACCGTCGTCGAGGCGGGCCAGCGCCTGCTCCACTTCGTCGAGCAGGGCGTCCACCGCGTCGATCGAACGCCGCTGGGCATCCTCCCCAACGGTCGCCTCCCCTGACTCGCCCACCGCGCCCGCGACCGCCTCGGTCTCCATGACGGGTCAGCGTACCCGCCCCCATCGGGGGGTCCCGTAGGGTGAGCCAGGTGGAGCCCGCGATCGGACACGGCTCGGCCGACCCGGCCGATGCACTCGCCCTCCTGGTCGGCGCCGGGCAGCTGGTGCCCTGCATCGATGGGACCGCGCGCCCGGCAGTGGAGCTCGACCAGGCCGCTTCCACTCAGGCCCACCCGGCAGTGACGGCCCGGGTCCAGGCGTTCCTCCCCTCGTACTCGAGCGTCCACCGCGGCGCCGGATACCGGTCTCGACGCGCGACCGCCGCCTATGAGGACGCCCGCCGCGCCGTCCTGGCGTTCGCCGGCCGCGACGAGGACGGACCGGACGTGGCCATCCTGTGCCGCAACACCACCGAGGCGATCAACCACCTGGCCTACCGGCTCCGGCTGGCACCCACCGACGTGGTGGTGACCACCGTCGTCGAGCACCACGCCAACCTCCTGCCCTGGGGACGGACGGCCGACCGTCGCTACGTGGAGTGCGGCCCCGCGGGCACCTTCTCCGTCGACGACGTGGTCGCCGCCCTCGACGCCGGCGGGCCACCCCCGGCGTTGCTGGCGATCACCGGCGCCTCCAACGTGACCGGGTGGCTGCCGCCGCTCGACGACATCATCGACGCGGCCCACGAGCGCGGCGTTCCGGTGCTCGTCGACGCGGCCCAGCTCGCCCCCCACCGGCCGCTCCCGGCAACCGCCGACTACCTCGCCTTCAGCGGGCACAAGCTCTACGCCCCGTTCGGCTCCGGCGCCCTGATCGGACCACGCGTCCTGTTCGAGACCGGCGACCCGTTCCTCGCCGGCGGCGGCGCCGTCGACCTCGTGGACCTGGACGAGGTGATCTGGACGGCCCCTCCCGACCGGGAGGAGGCGGGATCGCCGAATGTGGTCGGGGCGGTCGCCCTGCACGCGGCAATCGACGCCCTCCACGACGTCGGGTGGGATGCGTTGGCCGCCCACGAATCCGCCCTCGCAACCCGGTTGCACGCCGGACTGTCGGCCATCGACGGAGTCCGGCTGCTCGGGCCCGAGGGTCGAGCGGGAGGGAACACGGAGACCCCTATCCTCCCGGTGGCGGCGTTCACTGTCGACGGCATCCACCATGCCCTGGTCGCGGCCAGGCTGAGCGCCGAGTACGGCGTCGCAGTGCGCCACGGGTGCTTCTGCGCCCACCCCTACGTGGTGCGCCTCCTCGGTCTCAGCGCCGCCGATGTCGACGCCTACCGCACCGACGTGGTCGCAGGCGACCACCGGAACATCCCCGGCGCGGTCCGGGCGAGCGCGGGGCTGGGCACCTCGGGTGCGGACATCGATGCGCTGCTCACCGCCGTGGCCAATATCGCCGCGGGTGCGCCGCCACCGGTTCCGTATGAGCAGGACCGGGGGTCCGGCGACTTCTTTCCGGTCACCGACGAGCCCGGCTGGCGTGGTGCCGCGCACGAGCTCGGTGCCGCCTGCTCCCGCGGGTGAGGGTGCGACCGGAGAGCGCCGGCCCCACCTACGATCTCCCGGTGACCGGGGACGCCGACCAGCGGATCGTGCGAGCCCGGTGACCCTCCCAAGGGCTCTCCGGCAGATGGTGGCCGCTCTTCCCCTGACGGCCGCGGGTGTCGGCCTGTTGGGGTGCTCCTCGCCCTCTGCCGCCCCGGCTCATGTCCCCACCGCCTATGTGGCAACTGGGTCGAATGTGGCAACGCCGACCGACACGGTGGCGGTCGTGGACACCGAGTCCGGCACCACGCTCAAACCGATCACGACGGGCACCCTTCCGACCGGGCTCGCGGTGACCCCCGACGGTGCCTTCCTGCTCGTAGCAGACAAAGCCGACGACGAATTGGTGCAGGTCTCGGTCGCCTCGGGCACAGTCGTCGGGCGGGTCACCGTGGGCCTCGAGCCCGACGCAGTGGCGGTCACGCCCGACGGCCGGCTGGCCCTCGTGGCCAACTTCGGCGACAACACCGTGACCGCGGTGTCACTGCCGTCACTCCGCGCGGGCCCGGCCGTCCGTGTGGGTCGCCAGCCCGTGGCTGTGGCTGTCACCCCGTCCGGATCGGAGGCCCTGGTCGCCAACTTCGAGGATGGCACGCTCACCCCGATCGCGCTGCCCGCGCTCAGCGCCGGGCCCCCGGTCGCCGTCGGGCAGGAGCCGGTCTCGGTATTCGTGTCATCGGAAGGCACCACCGCACTGGTGGCCAATTTCCAGACGAGCACGGTCACGCCCGTCACCCTCCCCGGGCTCGATCCCGGTCCGGCCGTGCCGGTCGGGGGAAATCCCACCGGCATCGCAGGAGCACCAGGCGCGACGACCGCATGGGTCAGTGGCGGCGACAGCATCACACCCATCACGCTGGTCGACCGCCGCACCGGGGCACCCGTCGCCGTGGGTGCCAGTGCCGAAGGATTGGCCGTGGAGAGCGGGGGAAGGACCGCCTGGGTCTGCGGTGCTGACGGCACCTTGATCGGGGTCGACCTCACCTCAGGGGTGATCGTGCGCCGGATTTCCGTCGGCGGGCGACCCTCTGCCGTTGTTATCGCATCCGCACCCTGAGCTCTTGGCGGCACGTCCCCTATGTGGTCGGTGGAGTCGGTGTGTCCGCGTCCCCGTCTGGTGGGCGGGCGACGACGAAGAGGGTCTCCTTGCGCACGGAGAATCCGAGCTCGCGGTAGAGGCGGAGTGCGACGGTGTTGTCGGCGGCCGCATGCAGGAATGGGCGTTCCCCGCGACCAACGATGGCTGCCATCACCGCTCGCACGAGCACTGTTCCGAGGCCTTGTCCACGGTGATCCGGGTGGGTGGCTACCGCACTGACCTCGGCCCATCCCGGCGGCCGGAGGCGCTCGCCGGCCATCGCCACCAACTCGCCGGTTTTTCGGATCCCGAGGTAGCCACCGAACTCGATCGTCCGCGGGAGGAAGGGCCCCGGTCGGGCCAACCCGACGAGGCGGAGCATGTCCTCGACATCGCCGTCGCCAAGGGCGATGAGCTCATCGGCGGGATTCCCGGCCCCCGCAGGTCCGGTTGTCGCGGGCTCGGATGCCATTGGTTGCTCGTAGACCATCTGTACACCAGGGATCTCGACGATGTCCGACCAATCGATCGGCGGCGTCCCATGCACTCCGGTGATGGCCACGAGGCCGCCGGATCCGGTCAGCACGGCGAGCTCGGCCCAATGGGCCTCGGTCGGAGGCGAAGAAAAGGCGCCGAAAGGAGCCACGTCGGACCGGAACCGCGCCGAGAGGTCCAGCGCCATACCGAGATGGCGCTGTGGACCGGTCAGGGCGGACCAGACCGGGTTGTCAAGCTCCTGCATGGGGAAACGCCCGCCTTCCAGATCCTCGGGCCCGCCGTCGCGGGCAGCACCGCGGGTGCGCCCCTCCGACGATAGGGCCTCGTGACCGAGACGGAGGTTTGGTGCGTGAGCCGATACGCTCCCCGACGGGCCGTTAGCTCATCCGGTAGAGCAGGGGACTTTTAATCCCAAGGTGGCGAGATCGAGACTCGCACGGCCCACCAGTTCAGAGGCGGTTTTGCCCTCGTCACACCCTCCAGATAGCCTAAAACCCAACAGTTTGCCCAACAATTGGGAGAGGGTCCGGAGGGACGAATGCCCGGAAGCATGCGCGAGCGGCAGCCGAACGTGTGGGAACTGCGGGTGTTCCTCGGCCGCGATGCCAACGGCAAAGTGCGTCACGGCTACCAGACGTTTCGTGGCGGGAAGCGGGCCGCCGAGCGCGAGCTGTCCCGACTGGTCGCGGCGGCGGAGGACAAGCCGGTCCCACCACCGGTCGTCGAGGCACCCCGGTGGAACGTGCAAACCACGATCAACGATGCCATCCAGGGATGGAAGGACAACGGCTGGGAGGACCTCTCCCCGTCGACCGTCCGACGCTACGAGAACATGTGGATGAAGCACGTGCACGGGTCGATCGGGAACGAGCGACTGGCGACCCTCAGTCCGTACGACGTCGAGAAGTACTTCCGTCGCCTGAAGGCCGACGGGCTGGCGGAGGCGAGCGTCCGCCAGATCCGGGCCCTGATGCATCGGGCCTGCCGGCTCGCCCGAAAGTGGAGCGGCGGCGCGCTGCCCAATCCGATCGCCGACACGGAGCTGCCCACCTGGGCACTGCACGAGCGGGACGAGGTGCGGGCTCCGAGCCTCGACGAGGTGCGCACGCTCATCGCCACGGCCGACACGTTCGATCCGAGCTTCGCGGCGGTGCTTCGATTGGTGGCAGCGACCGGAATGCGGAGGGGTGAGGTCTGCGCCCTGCGCTGGAACGACGTCGACCTCTCCGCCGGGACCGTGCGGATCAGCCAGAGCGTGGTGGCGGCCAAGGGCGGCGCCATCCTGAAATCGCCGAAGACCCGGGCCAGTATCCGAACCGTGGCCGTCGACCCCGACACTGCCTCGATCCTCAGGCGGCTGCAGCTTGCACAGCGTTCGTTGGCGATGGCATGCGGATTGACCCTCGAGCCGGAGTCCTTCCTGTTCTCCTCCGAGCCCGGAGGACTGGTCCCGCCCCACCCTGATGCGATGAGCCACACCTTCGCCACGGTGCGGTCGAAGGGGAAGGTGGCCACAGACGTGCACATGCACTCGTTGCGCCATTTCCACGCCACTGCGCTCGACCCGGTGATCTCCGAGGCGCAGAAGCAAACGAGGCTCGGCTGGTCGACCGTTAAGATGGCCCGGCACTACACCGACTCCGTGCCCGAGGAGGACCGGCGAGCCGCCGCTCACGTAGGGAAGATGCTGTCCTCGGGCGCTACCGGCTCCGGAGCTCCTGCAGCATCGAGCTGATTCCTCGACCACATGCTCGGATGGGAGAGAGTCACGCTTGCGTCCTCGGGCGGGATGAGCGGAAGTCCGGCGAGCAGACGTTCGACAGATCTGCGGGGGATGCGGATTCTCTGGCCGATCCTGAATATGGGGAGTGGGAAGGTGCCGGCCTTGATGGACCGGTAGAGCGTGGATCGGGTCTCCCCCAACAGGACGGCGGCTTCCTCGACGCTGAGTAGCGGCTTCGGCGACTTCGAAGTCGGGTTGTGGCGCATGGGCATCCTCCGGTCGTGATCAGTGCCAGGCGGTGCGCCGTGGTCCCAACCCATCCTCCGGATCGACGTCACCTCCAATGTCACCCTGGACTCTCCGAAGGTCCAATGCCGAAAGGTGACGTTGGTCTGTGACCGGCCCTGAACGTCACCTTGGGTTCGTCGGCAACGTCACCCTCCCTGGTGGAGGCGGTGCGGGCTCCGCCACGCTTCCTGGGAGAGGGCCGACGTTTCGATCCGGGGAGGTGCCGGATCAGAGGCTGCCCCGGGGGGCGACCCACTCATGTTCGGCACCGCCGACGGCTCCGACCCGTTCGAAGTCGGCGTCGTAGTGCAGGACGACAAGTCCGGCCGACCGGGCGGCTGCCGAGATGATCAGGTCGGGGATGGCCAGCCGATGCTGCCCGCGCTTGGCCAGCTCGTGTTGGAGGTCGATGGCGAGGTCCAGCACTTCTGGCGTGATCGGGGCGCTGTCGAGGCTGCGACGCTCCAGGAGCACCGCCTCGTAGTCGACCAGCCTCCGACTGGAGAACAGTACCTCGAGGTCGACGATGGCACAGGTGGCGACCAGGCCGTCCTCCAGGAGCGGTCGGAGTCGTGCTTCGACGACCGGATGGGGAAATCGGGCGAGCGCGCTCTTGTCGGCCAGATACCGCGCGTTCAGCGCCACGCGCCGGACATCACCGAGGGGTCATCCAGGTCGAGTCCGGCCATCGCCCCCAGACGGTCGGCATGGCTGCGACGGCGAGCCGCCAACACCACCGATTCGAGGGAGCGGTTGACGGCCTCCTTCATCGTCGACGCCCCGAGGATGGACGTGGCCTCGGCGAGGAGGTCGTTGTCGATGTCGACCAGGTGCTTGCTCATGGGTCCAGTATATCTCCGGAGCGTCATCACGGATATATGCCACTGGTGTCGATGGTGATGCGGATTCGGATCAGTGGGAGATCCTTCAGAGTCGACAGCCGGATCGAGGCCAGCATTGACCGAGGCATGACCTCACATCCCGAAGCCGTAGTCACGGTCGTTGGCGATGCTGCGGCTGTCGTCGCGTGACCGGCTGAAGGGGACGGTCGGAGCCGGGGTCGGTCGGGGGTTCAGCTCTCCTTCGACGGTCCAGCGCTCGTGGTCGTTCTCGTGCTCCACCTCCCGGACCTTCACACCCAACTCGGCCAGGTAGCCAAGCGCGTGGGGGTGGTCGTCCATCCACCGCTCCCGATCGGAGACCTCGTGGCTGATCTCCCCGACCTTCTGGGTGGCTCGATCCAAGGCCTCGGTCAGCTTCTGCTCCTCGGTGCGGTACAGCTTCTCCAACCGGTCTTCTGCCACCTTGATCCGTTCGATGTCGGCTGGAGCGGCGCGACGGCCAATCCTTCGGACGGCTCTCGAATAGTCCTTGTTGGCAGCCATCCGCTCGTGCTGGAAGGCGTCCTGCCTGGCGGAGAGCAGCTCGGCAGCGGCCCGACCCAGCTCGCCGTCTGACTGCAACCCGCGTTCTTTGTGCAACGCGTACAGATTCCTCGTGGCTGCCCTCAGGTCGGATTCGGCCTGGCGGAGCTGGGCGGTGAGGGTCTTCGGGATGGCGGCGGCCAAGGCGTCCCGTTCCGCCTGTAGTGCTTGCTGTCTGAGGGATGCGATCCGTTCGGCGGGCGTTCCGGGCGTGTCCGAGCCGACCGAACCTGTGTCGATGGCCCACTTCCAACGTCGTTCGGTCTCCCAACTGCGACACAGGTCCTCGCGGGCCTGGTCGAGGTCGTCAGCGGCCAGGTAGACGTTGGTCTGCTCTCTGGCTCTGCTCATGGCCACATAGGCCAACTCCCGCCCACCCCCGTCTTCGAAGACATGGGCGATGTCGTGGGTGGCCCCTTGGCTCCGATGCACCGTGGTGGCGTAGCCATGGGCCAGCTGGGACCGTCCGATTTCTTCCTGTTCGAACCAGTACCGCCTGCCGTCCTCCATCTCGATGGCGATGCGCACGTCCTCCAAGTCGACCGCCGTGACCACGCCCCGCTCGGAGGTGACCACCTGTCCCCCTGCTGCCGGAGCAAGGGTGACGATCCGGTCGCCGGCCGCATAGTGGGCACCCCCGGGGGCCACCAGCTCGAGCCCGGTGAGTCGTCCCTCGGCTGCCATGCGCTCTCGGGCCAGGCGGTTGAGTTCGGCCACGTTGGCCCGCGTCCAGGCGAACATGGCGGTGTCCTTGCCGGACGATACGTCCCTCGCCCACCGGTCGACCAGCGTGTCGAGCGCCTCGGTGCGGGTCCGCTCGCAGACGACTCGTCCGTGGTCGAGGTAGAGCCCCACGGCTCGAGAGACGTTGCCGGCCCGCAGTTCGGCCAGGGCCTCCCGTTCGGCCTCGGTGCGCTGTCGGACGTTCTGGTCGAGGGTGTGCACGATCCCGCCGTGGCGTTCGACCAGGGCCCCCATGGCCCCACCGACCGACACGGCACCGAGTTGGCGGTCGTCACCGACCATGACCACCTTGGAGTCAGCCATCCGGGCCTGGTCGAGCAGGAAGGAGACATCCCGATCCCCAGCCATCCCGGCCTCGTCGAGCACCAGGACGTGGCTTCGAGTGAGCCGCATCCGGTCGTGTTCGAGCCTCCAGCGCAGGGAAGCCAGGGTCCGGGACTCGGACAGCCCGGCCTCCTTACCCAATGTCCGCGCCGCCTGGCCGGAGGTCGAGGTGCCCACCACGGTGAAGCCGCCCGTCTCGAACGCGTCCCGGACAGCGGCCATGACCGTCGTCTTGCCCGACCCGGCCACTCCTTCGACCAACTCCACTCCCCGGCCCGAGGTGGCGATGCCCAACACCGCCGCCAGCTGGCCGGGGGTCAGTTGCGACCCCAGGTCAGCGCTCTGGCGGCCCACCGCACCGGCTGCCACCTCGGGCGAGACCCTGGCTGCTTCCCGGTTCTCGACGCCTCGCTCCACTGCCTGTTCGATGGCCAGCTCCGTGGCGATGACATGGACTGTGCCATAGGCCTGCTCCGATGCCCTCGGCACCCCGACCAGGGGGATGGCGTCGGGATCACGCAGGACGCGGGTCGTGGCTTTGTCCAACTCGGTCACCGGCAGGCCGAAGACCATTGGTGCCACAGCCACGATGACGTCCCGCTTGGCGAACACCTTGCGGGCGGACAGCGTCCCGTTCGGTCCCAACAGGTCCTCAGCTGTTGCGGCCAGGGCTCGGTTGCCGAGGATCTCGAACCCTTGGTTGTGCTGGCGCTGGTAATCGAGTCCGGCCTGCTCGATGTCGGCCAACAACTGATCGGGCGGGAAGCCGGCAGTGGTCAGTTCGGCCCGCCACCTCGGTAAGAGATCCTCGACCGACGTGTGGCGTTTTTGCTTCCTCGTCTCCCGGGCCGCCACCTGGCGGGCCTGGTAGGTGGAAAAGCCCTTCTCGGCCACGGCCTCGCTGATCTCGGCGGAGCGCTTGGAGTGGACCGCGAGGGCGGCGTCGGGGATGCCACTGATCTTCCAGTGCCCGAGCTTGCCGGATGGACCGGGATCGGCCTCGATGCCGTAGCCGAGTTGGACCGCTTTGGCGGCCGAGGCGACCCGGCCGACCATGGTGGCGGCGTGGAGGTGTTCGCGCCAGAGGGTGGTGTCGGGAGCCTTGGTGCCGCCCTTTCCGTCCAGCATTTCGATCACGTTGGCGATGAGCACGTGGTCGTGAGGCCCCGGATCGCCGGCCCGGGTGGTTGCGTGGCGGGCGTGGGCGTAGACCAGTCCGGTGGTGGCTGTCGGGACCGCGGCGACTCCCCGGCGTCCGCCCCGCTCTCTGGTCAGTTCGTCCAGGTAGCGAATTGTGGCGTCCCGCTCGGCGTCCATGATGGCGTGCATGTCCTCTGCCCGACCGAGCACCCCGAGTTCGGCGACGGACTTGTGGACGGCGATGACCAGCTCCATGCCCGGGCGCCGGGCGGTGACCATTCGCTCGCCCGTTCTCGGGTGACGGGCCCCGCCGGGTCCGTAGATCGCGTCGTAGGAGGGGTTGTCGACGGGGCCGACCAGACCGAGGGATTCGGCACCCGATCCTCCCCAGAGCAGCGGGGTCTCACCACGCGAGGCGTAGTACTCGAGGGCGGCCCCGGGGAAGTCGTCGCCGCGCTCGATGATGGTCTCGCGGTGGTAGGCGACAGAGTCCGCTCCCATCATCCGCATCCAGGCCACACCGACTCCCTCTCCCCGGCAAGGGGAACCCCTTGCAATCGTGTTCAAGGTATTCAGAGGGTGTGACGCAGGATCGTGGGCGAGCTGCGGATTGGACTCGGAACGAACCGGCGACGCTTGGCCGGGTCGTTCCGAGTAGCGCGAGCCCGGCATGGGTGCTGCCTCCATGGGAGATCGGAGATGCCTGCTGATCCGGGAGGGCTCGGCCAGTCAGCAAGGCGGGTCCGAAATGTTCGCAGAGTCGGCGCCCCGATGACCCCTCGACCTGAATCTCCGTTTGGACGGCGTCTCCTTCCGCCCCTTCTGTCACCACCGTCGAGTCTCTCATCACCGCGCATGCAAATGGGGTGTGACCAGGGAGGGTGACGTTGAATCGGGTGGCGATCCGCCTCGTTGGCGACTGCCAACCGACGAATTCACCCCTTCCGTCCCAATAACGCGATTACACGGGTGAAAGCGTCCCCTACCGGCACTTCGGTGGCAATGCCCCACTTGGTTATTGCACCGGCTTGCGATCTCAGCGAGGTCTGTGCTCCAGTGAATTGAATGGAGGCGAAACCGCCCGACCCAACGGTTACCGCTCAGCAGAAATTTGCGGAGTTGCTTCGGCTGGTCGCGCTGGAGATGCGTACCCTCGATTTCAAGAAGTTCGGAGGGAAGTTCTCCGCCGAGAGAGACGGATTTCGCTCAACCCTTAATCTGCACCGCGAAAGAAAGGGAAGCAATCGCTTCTCCGTCGGCTTGATAGACGATCTACAGCTCATCCACGTTCCTTCTGAGCGGCTGGCGTCGAGTCTCTCGGCACTCCTGCAAGAAAGCCGTGCTCCCTATCGCGCCCGCCAGCTCGGCCGTTGGTACATCAACAGTCTGTCGCACCTACTTCCGAACGCATCCTCGTACCCGCTCCACGTGGAAGCTGACAAGCCTGTCGATGACATTGTCGAAATCATCGTCGAGACGTTTCGGGACAGGGCGATGCCCGCATTGGAAGCCAGAATGGCCGACCCCGCCTTCGTGACGGGCGTTCTGCTCACGCCAGCCGAAAACACCCCAAAGCCATTTTCGGCTGACGACCTCCGAGAGGCCAGAGAACTGAGCCAAGCAAGCAGTCTGCACGGCGAGGAGGCTTTCTACGAGTTTGCCCACCATCCAAATCCAGCAGTCCGCAGAATGCTGTTTCACAGCCTCCGGGCATCACTGCTCGGAGGTAGATCCGGCGTTCGTATGCCCTTCTCTGGTTACGAGGGTCTCCGGGCGTATCGGTCAGCGCTGCTCGGGAGCTACGAGGATCCGGACCGAATGGTGCGGACGCTCAGGAGCGTTGCGATGTCCGATCCACTCTTCTATGGGCAGGCGGAGTCGATTCTCGAAAGTCTCGGGCGAGAGGCAGACGATGACGATGACCCACAACTTCACATTTGGCAGGCATTGCACCCGAGACTTCGTAGGTTCGATGGCACAGAAACTGATGCATGGATCTTTGGCCATGCCTTATCTCGGGAAGCTGCCGCAACAAGACTGGGTGTCGATCCTGTGCTCGTCGAACCAGCCGAACCTGTGAACAGACTGCTCTTTCTCCGACTGGGCCAGTGGCCGCACGTTGTGTGGAAGGACGCCGGGAGTGAGGCACCGATCTGGTACGAGGTCGCGACCGATTCCGATTGAAGGCGGTCCAAACTGTCACATACCGCCGGGAGTGGGACCCCGGTGACGTTCGACGCCGTCGCAAGCCGGAAGGACCAGCTAACAACCGGCCCTAGAAGCAGCCTGTCGAAAGAGTGCATGAACGTTTGGGATTGCCCCCTGGTCGTTGGCCGAAGACCTCAGCGATGGCGGAAACATGCGGGCGATCTTGTCGGAGAACATCGGCTCGCCTGGTTCTGTGTCCGCCTGGGCCGAGCGAACTGAGTCACCCTGAAGGACAAACACCACAGGTGTGATACCTGCGGAGCCGGTTGCCTGCGGACACTCTTGGCAGATCACCTGGGTGTAAGCGACCAGCCGATCTTCGGCCTTGGTCTGAGTTCCCAATGGGTACGTGGCGCACCCGGCGTGCGCAGTTGGACCGGACTCACTCCAATAGTGCCCGAGGAAGTAGCTGCTCATGGCAGTCAGCTGCGAGTTCGACGGTTTGGATGATGAGACGACATCCGTCCCACTTCCGCTGCCGCAACCTGCCAGGAAGACGCAAGCCAAAATCCCCGCAGCAACCGGGCCGAGCCGCCAATGCCTGCGAGAAATGAGCACGTCCGCATGATGACACGCCTGCCCCCTAACACTTAATACACGTATGATCCATCTGGCATCTCAGTGCATTCTGTTCAGCGCTGAAAGCATGCCCGGATGAACTCCTTCCCCGTCCTGGTCCGCACTTCGTCACCCGCTGGAGAGACCCGCTTCAGACTGGGTGATCCGCTGGTCGACTCCTATCTCGAGTTCGTGGCGGGGCGGAGCAGACCCAACACCCTGCGGGCGGCGGCCCATGACCTGAAGGTGTTCTTCACCGTCGTCGACAAGGTTCCGGTCGACGTCGTTCCCGCCGATATCTTCGAGTTCCTGGCCGATCAACGAGGCGACCGCACCGTGGTGCGGCTCTCGGACGGGGAGTCGGGACTGTCGGCCCGCACCATCGCCCGTCGCCTGTCGTCGGTGTCGGGCTTCTATGCGTTCCTGGTGGCCCGAGGGGACACGTCGGTCGAGACGAACCCGGTGCCGAAGGGTCTGTCCACCCGGCGGCGTGGCGGCCGGCTCCGGACGGTGCCGCTGGTGCGGGTGCCACGCACGCTTCCGAAGATCCTGTCGCCCGGAGATGTCGACACACTGGTCGGTGCACTGCGCACCCACCGGGACCGGGCCATGGTCTTCGCCATGGTGCTGGGTGGCCTGCGACGCTGCGAAGTACTCGGGCTGCGCCTGTCCGACATCCAGGTGGCCGAGCGATCCCTGTTCATCGCCGAGGGCAAGGGCGGTCACCAGCGGGTGGTGCCCATCTCCAACGCCTTCTTCGCCGAGCTGGGCGAGTACCTGGTGCACGAACGCCCGAAGGACGCTCCGACAGACGCCGTGTTCGTCACCCTGAAGGGCCCGAGCCGGGGGAAGGTGATGACGGCCGACGGCGTCGACATGATGCTGCGGGCTGCTCGGGACCGAGCCGGACTCGAGCGGGTGACCTGCCATCAGTTCCGTCACACCTGTCTCACCCGACTGCGAGAGGCAGGTATGGCCTTGGAAGCGGTCCAGGCCCAAGCCGGGCACATCTCCATCGAGTCGACCCGGATCTACCTGCACCTGACCAACGACTGGCTGGCCCACGAATATCACCAGGCCATGGGGGCCGTCGACGCCCACGCCGCCGAGCTCCTGGCCATGGTGGAGGTGGCCCAGTGAGCATGGCCGAGGTCCTGCCCGAGCCCTGGATCCCGAAGAACGAGTCCCACCGGGAGTGGGCCGTGCTCTCGGCAGAGGTGCCCCAGCTGGCCGCCACCATGCGGCGCTACCTGGTCCAGCTCACCACCTTCCTCGCCCCCGCAGTGTGGACGTGGCCGACTCGACCCTCCGCCAGCTGGCCCGGTGGCTCCTGGCCGAGACCGAGGTGGAGGTGGTGTCCGACATCACCCGGACCCAGGTCGAGGACTACAAGGTGTTCCTCTCTGCCCAGCCCGGCTGCAAAGGCCCGACCCTGGCCAAGAACACCCAGCGCCAGCGGTTGCGGATGATCCGGATCTTCTTCGAGCGCCTCATCGAGTGGGACTGGCCCGAGGCCCATCGGAGAAACCCCATCCTGCATGGGGACATCCCACCCCGGCCCGTGCCGCTGCCCAAATTCCTCTCCGACGAGGACTCGGCCAAACTCCTGGCGGCAGCCAAGGCCCATCGGCTGCCCCGCTATCGGCTGGTGGTCGAGCTGTTGTCCCGGACGGGCATGCGGGCAACTGAGCTCTGCGAACTGGCCGCCGATGCTGTTTCGGTGCGCGACGGGTCCCACTGGCTGCGCATCCCGGTCGGCAAGCTGCGCAACGACCGGATCATCCCGCTCCACGCCGAGCTGGTCCCGCTGCTGGAGGAGTGGACGGCAACGAACCGCGTCCACATCCGGGCCCAACAGCGCCTCATGGCCGACGAGCACAAGCCACTCGACCGACGCACCGTCCACCGGATCGTGGCCACCACGGCCAGACAAGCTGGCATCGGACACGCCCATCCCCACCAACTCCGCCACACACTGGCCACCCAAGCCATCAACCGGGGCATGCGCTTGGAGACCATCGCCGAGATGCTCGGCCACCGGTCGATGGACATGACCCTCGTCTATGCCCGCATCGCCAACCGGGTGGTTGCGGACGAGTACGCCTCGGTCATGGAGCAGGTTGACGCGCTCTACGCGACGACGGGAACCTCGACGGAACCGATATCGATGAGCGAGACCCCAGCCATGACCCGGCTCCGGACCGAGTACTACCGGATGCTCGGCAACGGCGTGTGCACCCGCCCGGCCGAGCTCGAGTGCCGAATCGAGTCGGCCTGCGAGCGCTGCGCCTATTTCCAGACCGGACCGGAGTTCGTGCCCGTGCTACTCCGCCAACGGAATCACGCCCGAGACCACAGACAGACCGACCGGGAGGTGCTCTTCGACAGCCTGGTCAACCGAGCGACCGAGGAGTCGGCTTGACACGGATCCTACGTATAACACCGGATAGGTGGGACGGTGCTCGCATCAGCCATGATGGACGCCATGGCGGTGGATGAGCAGATCCAGTGGGCGAGGGACGGTGCTGCGGCGGGATGGATCGGACCTCGGCTGCACCCGTTCAACCAGGACACAGGATCCCAGATCCCGGAGGGATTCGACACTTACTGCAGGGTGTTCCACCCTGATGGACCCAACTATCCCGACGGATCGTTTCGCTCCTGGGGCGAGATTGCTCGGAGCAACGGGCGTGTCGCCCATCCGAACATGCAATTCCACAGGATCAACCGGCCAACGGGAAGCCCCGTCGCCGAACCCCTAAGTGAAGTTGGCCCCTCCGAAGGCTCTCTTCCGATCCGTGAGAGACAGCGGCTCCTCGAACTGCTCCGGCCAGAAACAGGAACTCCGGATCTGTGCTGGTACTGCATTTGGGAGGGATACGGGCACATCGAAGTCCCGTGGCCGGTGGTCCAGCTACCGGAACGCAACTATGGGCTGTATTCGGGCTCCATTGATCTGGTGATGGCTCCACTCGATGTGCCGTGGAGCGATCAGTCCCCGAATCTGTGGTGGCCTGACGACCGAGCATGGATTGTGGCGACGGAGATTGACTACGCCTGGTCCTACGTCGGAGGGTCAAGAACGTTGATCGACACGCTCGTTGCTGATGACCTCCTAGAGGCCATGCCAGTAGACCTCGACGACTCGCCATTCTGGGAGGGCGACACCGTCAACGTTGATGAGGACAACTGAGTGTCCACCCATCCCATAACCCCGGGAGAGGGCCACTCATTTCGCTGCGAGGTGAGGTTGCCCAGAGGTTCATTGGAGTTGACCCGGTTTCCCGCGCACCCGATAGTGAGCCAAGGCTCACAGGAAGGGGTGCCCGATGGGTCGCCACTCGAAGTACCCGGAAGAGTTCCGGCGTGAATCCGTCCAGCTGGTTCTGACCACGGACAAGTCGATGGCCGAGGTGGCCCGAGACCTCGGCATCAACTACAAGACCCTCGGCAACTGGGTGCGGTCTGAGCAGGCCACGACCGCTCGAGACCAAGCCCCAGGGGCGTTGAGCGAGAGTGAGCGGGTCGAGCTGAGGCGCCTGAAGAAGGAGAACGCCGAGCTCAAGGTCGAGCGGGAGATCCTCCGCAAGGCAGCCGCCTATTTTGCCAAGGAGACGATCCGGTGACCCGCTTCCGGTTCGTCTCCGACCACGCCGATGAGTACGGCGTCAAGCGGATGTGCACGGTGCTCAAGGTGTCCCGCTCCGGCTACTACGACTGGAAGAAGCGGCCACCGTCGGCCCACGCCACTCGGGACGCCGAGCTCGAGACCCTCATCTGCGAGATCCACCAGCGATCCCGGACCACCTATGGCGCTCCGAGGGTCCACGCCGAGCTCCGTCGCCTCGACCAGCGGTGCGCCAAGAAGCGAGTTGCCCGCCTCATGGCAACGAACCGCCTGGTGGGAGCCCATGCTCGGCGGAAGTGGCGGAGAGGTCGTCCCGATGTGGCTCCAGCGCCCGATCTGGTCAACCGGGAGTTCACCGCCTCCGGGCCCGACGAGATCTGG
This sequence comes from uncultured Acidimicrobiaceae bacterium, assembly GCA_963753905.1. Lineage (GTDB taxonomy): Bacteria > Actinomycetota > Acidimicrobiia > Acidimicrobiales > RAAP-2 > Bog-756. The sequence continues at coordinate 2,872,500 of CAVWDZ010000001.1, forward strand.
GCCGCTGACGTGACCCAGTTCTGGACCACGGAGGGCTGGCTCTACTTCGCCGGCGTCATCGACCTCTACTCCCGACGGGTGGTCGGGTGGTCCATGTCGAACTCGCCTGACGCCGATCTGGTCATCGACGCCCTGCTGATGGGATTCCAACGCCGTCGACCCGACCAGAAGCTCATCCATCATTCGGACCGCGGCGCGGTCTACACGTCCCTGGCCTTCGGCAACCGGGCCGCCGAGCTCGGCGTCACACGTTCGTTCGGATCAACCGGAGACTGTTACGACAATGCCGCGGTCGAGTCGCTGTGGGCGACGCTCAAGCGTGACCTCAACTGGATCTACGGCCGGAAGACCTGGACGTCGAGGGATCTACTGCGCTCAGCGGTGTTCGATTACATCGAGGGCTTCTACAACCCCGAGCGCATCCAGAAGCGCCTCGGATACCGTTCACCAGCCGACTTCGAATCGGCTGCCGTGGCTTAGCAACACGTGCGCGGGAAACCGGGTCAACTCCACCTCCGGCGTGGGCTGCTTGTTCGGCGCCATCGCCCCAACGGTAGATCGAAGTTGCGGTTCACACAGATATCGTCCTCGAGCCGGCGTTAGGGGACAGTTCGCTCAGCGGTTCGGTGCAAGGATGAGTCAGTGACTCAGGGCCGAGAGCTTCGAATGAACGTGGGCGTCAGCCTCCCAAGTTCGATCGGGACCATCTATACGCTCTCTTGGCCGTTTCTCAGGCTCGAAGAGGACGACGAATCGATCGTCATCCATTTCCGGTTCCGATGGGTGAGGCGGTTCGCAGAATTGTCAAACTGGGGTCAACGCTTCTCGTCACCCATCGGGACGGCCATCTGGAGCTGCAGGATCGATGAGATTGCCGACGTCCGAATCGCTCCTCGCAGCGCATTGGTGGCATCAAGAAGTGGTTGGTGCTGCATCGGAATCCCGTTCTTCGTCCCGGGCAGCGTCAAGAAGCTCTCACTTGTCCAGGGGAAGCTGAAAGCCCTCGGCGTGCCGCTCATCTACGTCTCGGGCAACTTCACTGCGATGCGCTCAATGAGGAGTCCGTGACGAGGAAGAACCGGACTCCAGCCCGCACAGTGGGAGCGGCACAGGATTCAGCGGACTACGGGGCAGATTCTCGACAGCGTTACTCTCCCGGCGTTCGGGGATACCTGGATCACTTGGCCTGCGCCACCCGCCAGGCTTCCCACTGCGTCTCAATGTCAGGAAGGTTGAAATAGATGTGGTCGTGCGGGAGTGCTCGACGCCCTTCCTCTGCTTGCCTGATGTCCTCGGGGGTTAGATTGACGAGGTAGTCCTCCCAACCGTCAGGAGGAGGCAGTACGGCTAACGCCGCAGAGCCCGAGACGGCCCTGAAGGCGATGGAGTCCGGTGTAAGCCATTTCAGGTGACAGAGATTCCCGTCCGGTGCCTCTACAAGCGCTTCTCCGCTTCTCTCATCGTTGTAGAAGTGACCTCTCAGCGTTTTGAAGCCAGACGGCCCGGGCCGCTCCGATGCATTGAAAGGCATGATCGAGAGTATCGAGAGTTGGCATCTGCTGCTGTCGATGAGGAAGCCCACGTCCGGCGGTAGGGGGCACCCACAACAGCGGAGCGATACGGTGTCGCATGGCGACGATGGCTGAACTCCGTGATCGTCAGCGGGTCAGAGTCGCACTCTTCAAAGGCAAGCCCTTGTCGAGTGAGGACTACGACACTGTTCGCCAGGTGCTCGCCCAAGTGCGGTGGTACCCGCTGTTGGCCTTGATCTTTGCCATTGTGTTTTGCCTTTGGCTGCGGATGCTCTTGTCTGGGCACGGTGTCTCTCATTTGACGGCATTGCTTGGGGCGCTCGGAACGGGAATCTGGACGTTGTTGCTTCTTTGGCAGCGCAGGAGGATCGTGGTCGGGGCGAGGAAGATGGGAATCCGGCAAGACGATTAGGGACCATCCATGATGTGCCGCAGTGGGTCACCAACCCGGCGTTCGGGGGCAGGTCGATCCGACGTTGGCTCAGCGTGCGACTGCCGCTCCGTGGAAGAATTCGGGAGTGGCGTTCCACACTTCTCGAACAGCTTGGCTCGGACTAGCGATTGTGTGTGCCGCAAGCTGCATCACAGCATGTGGTTCGACTGGGGCTTCATCGGCCGACACATCGACTACGGCGAAGCCGCCCGGTGTCAGCGTGGCCACTGCAGACCCGACTGGTGAGCAATCGGTTTGCGCCGAAATCGACCAGAAGTTCTATTTTCCAACTGTGCCCGCAGGGGGCTACACCGTCACTCGATCAACCGCCAGTGACATCGAGCACCTATTGCAGCACGCCCCGTCAACGGACCTACAAGCGGAAGCAGGTCCCCTTGAGCGGGCCATCGAAGCAGACAACGAGTCGGCGATGGTGAGCGTGATCTTGCATGTGCAGAACTCGACGTGCGCGGCCTCGGGAACGCCCCCAGCCACGTAGAACGAACTGCCCAGTCGTAGCGGTGTGCGCTCCGCTCATTGGTGATAGGTGATAGCTAGATGTGAGAGTAGATGGCCTTGCGTTGGGAACTCCAAGAGGACAGGATGCGCTTGTGCCGAGTGAATCGAAGGCGGTCGTCGAATCGCTGTTTCGTCGTCATGCGGCAGGTGATGAGACCGTCATCGACGAGCTGATCGCTGAGGACATGGTGAACCACGCGGCCGGACCCCAGGGTCGGGAGGGCTGGAGACAGATCTTGTCCACGATCGCTACCGATCTCGGTCCAGATATCACGGTGGAGCATCATCGATTCATTGGCGATGGAGAGATGGTCGCTCACCACATGACGATGCGAGGCCGCCATGTCGCCTCGACAATGCCGTTGCTCAATGGAGTCGAACCGAGTGGCTCGGACGTTGCGTGGACATACATCCATCTGTGGCGAGTGGTTGACGGGAAGATCGTCGAGCACTGGGCCTGCCGGGACGACGTCGGTCTGCTTCGCCAAGTTGGGGCCTGGCCAACTTCGAAGAACTGAAGGGTGTCCGATTCGCCTATCCCCGATGTGCCGGTAGGGGACGCTTTGACTGGCGTCGTCGCGATATCGGGGTGGCGATGACGGCGAGGTGAATTCTGCCCGACAATTCACCCGACAATTCCGTCCTTCTGCGTCGCAACCCGATGGACGACGTCCCAGCCACTCATCAGCGCACCGGCGTTGACCTGGGCAAATGAGACAACCCGCTACCGGACGGCACCCAGGGCGACATCCAAGAACGCCCTTTTAATCCCAAGGTGGCGGGATCGAGACCCGCACGGCCCACCTGGACGTAGGTACCTCTGGCAGTTGGGTTCACTATGACGGATCTGTCCAGATCAGCCATCACCGACCCGATGGCCTGTTCCGGCGACGAGTCCGCCAACCGCCCAGGGATGCGGGTGCTCCCCGCTTGGGTCGAACCTCTCTCTCGGTAGACAGCCCCCAACCACCCGTCGCCAAGGCACACCGGTGGAGAGATGGTCCTCCTTCAAGCAGTCAGATCGATCAGCCGTAGATCCGCACCTATGTCAGAGCGAATGTGCTCGTGGCCTCGAGATCGGACGTGGCGCCGTTGGCCTGGATCTCATGGGCTGCTTTGGCTCCGGCCGTCGCGCTGGCGGGGATGTGGCCCGAGCAGGTGTAGGTCCCGTCCGTCGCGGCGGTGGCTGTGCAGATCACAACGGCGTGGGGCGGCGCCTCCGTGCCGGTCGTGTACGAGACCGGCACGCTCTCGCCGGGGAAGAATCCGGCACCGGATGCGACGACGGATGCACTGGGCGCTCCGGTGGCCGGAGTCAGCTTCACCGTCGGAGTGGTGAACGCCGTGGTGCCATGGGTCGTGCTCGAAAGCAGCACGAGGGAGTACTTGTCGGCAGCGTTCAGCACCCACCCGTTGCTGTTGTAGCTGCTACCGAAGCTGAACACCACACGGGTGTCGGACCAGGAGGAGGCCACCAGGCCCACGCAGTTGCCGGTAAAGCTGCTGCTGCCCTGACCCGCGGTCCAGTTGGCGGTGGTGTCCTCGAAGGAGAAGCTGGTTCCATAGAGGCTCCCGGTACCACCGCATCGGTTCGCGGGATACGACGGCGAGGGCGGCGCCGCACCGAAGCCGGAGCCGGTGACGATCACTCGGGGGTTCGATGCCGAACCGACGAACGACACCTTTGCCTCGACGGAGATGACCCCCGGTGTATAGGTGATCTTATAGTTCGTGTCCTTGGCCCCCTTGCAGGACGACGGGTAGACACCCGGTGCCGAGGTCGCCTTCTCGGTGGTGCTACAGGTCGGTGCCGTGGTCAGCGACGCCTTCGTCTCACCGTTGACGAACCCCGAGTAGATGGGTGTAATCGCCGGTGGGGTTGCTCCGTAGAGCACCGCCTTGCTCGAGGCCGTTATCGTCAACGGCGCCGGCTTGACGGTGAAGACACCCGAGGCATAGCTGATGGTGTAGTTGGGGTCGATCGCCCCCGTGCAGCTGGTCCCCCATTTACTTGCGACCGGGACGGTGACCGAGGTCGCCGATTTGCATGAGGGTGCGCTGGTAAGCGAACTCGCGGTGTCGCCATTCACGAATCCCGAATAGCCGGCAGTGACCGCTGGAGCGGTCTGGCCATAGGTGATGGTTGGACTCGAGGCTGTGATGGTCAGCGGAACGGGAGTGACAGTGAGCTGTCCGGGTATGTAGCTGAATGCGTAGTTGGCGTTGGCGGCTCCGGAGCAGTCGGTCAGGTAGTTCCCGGCAGGTGGCGTGGTGGTCCCTGCGGAGCTGAGGCAGGATGGTGACATGGTCACCGAGCTGGGTCCGTCGCCGTTCACGAACCCGCTGTAGGTGGGTGTGATCGCTGGCGTGACTGCGCCGTAGCTGCTTGCCTCACTGGAAGCGGTGATGGTGAGGGGGGCAGGGGCTATATCCCAGGAGCCAGGTTGGAGGACGATGCTGTAGTTGGGATCGGCTGCATTCAAGCAGCGCACCGTCCAGTCGCCAGCCGGCACAGCCGCAGACCCCGAAAAGCCATCGGTGCAGTCGGCGATGTGGTTCCCCAGATAGGAGAAAGTCTCGGGCGTGTCGCCATTGACCAGGCCGTTGTAGACCGGGTAGAAGAGCGGGTTCCTAGCGCCGTAGATGAACGAACCGGACTGCGTCGTGATGAGAAGAGGCGCCTGATCAATGTTCATCGAGCCGTATTGGTAGCTGATGGCATAGTCCGCATCCACCGCGCCAGAGCAGATGACCGAATAGCTGCCGACGTTCGCTGTGTAGAACCCTTGGTCTTGGAACCCTGGGCCCCATGCGTTCGTCGTACACGTGGGAGCCGTGCTGAGCGAGGCCGCGCTGTCTCCGTTCACGAACCCGCTGTAGGTGGGTGTGAGCGGCGGCAAGTTCGTTATGTCTCCGTACACCACGGAGCCCGATGGGTCACTGATCGTGAGCGGAGCCGGGTTCACAGTGGTCGTGCCGTTCACGTAGACGATTGTGTAGTTGGGGTCGACCGCTCCAGAGCACGAGGTCTGATAGCTCCCGGGCGCAGACGAGGTCGTGGCAGTAGTGGTGCAGGTGGGAGCGGTCGTCAGACTGGCGGGAGTGTCCCCGTTGGTGAAGCCCACGTAGCTAGCTGCAACCGTCGGGACCGCTCCTCCGTAGGTCATCGACCCTGACGACGCCGTTATCACGAGTGTCCCTTGGCCGACTGTGGTGGTGCCATTCACGTAGCGGAGGGTGTAGTTGCCGTCGCTCGTAGGCCCGGTACAGGAAGAGACGTAGCTGCCCACTGGAGACGAGCTTTTGGCCGTGGTGCTGCAGCTTGGCTGGGTGGGCAGGCTGGACGCCGTGTTTCCATTGACGAAGCCGCTGTAGCTCGCTGTGACGGTCGGGACGGTCCCTCCAGGTTCCATGGACCCGTTCGAGGCGGTTACCGTCAACACGGCCGGCTCGACGGTAACCGTGCCGTTCACATAAGTGAAGCTGTAGTTGGGATCGACCGCATCTGAGCATGTTGTCGTATAGGAGCCTGGGGTCGATGAACTGGTGGCCGCGGCAGGGCACGCGGGAGGGGTCGTGAGACTGGATGCGCTGTTTCCGTTGACGAATCCGAGATATGACGGGGCCGTCGATGGTGGCGCACCCCCGTAGGTCATGACCCCGTTCGAGGCATAGACGGAAAGGTCCACCGGCTGCACCGTCATCGTCCCGGGGATATAGGTGATCTGATACCCGTTCTCGGCTGTGGGCCCGGTGCATGACGTCGTGTAGGTTCCGGGCGCTGAAGTGGCCGTCGCGTTGGTGCTACAGGTTGGCTGCGTCTCGAGGTTGGAAGTGCCTTGGCCGGAGAGGAACCCGTAGTAGGTGGGCTGGACCGCCGGGACTTGTCCGCCGTAGTTCATGGCTGCATCCGAGGCGTAGACGTACAGCGGCGCGCCACTGATCACCTGTGTGTACGGGCCGCTGGTGCCTGGCAGATCGTTCGCGTCACCGGGAAACGTCGCCGCCAAGGTATGTGTACCGGTGAGGAGAGTCGAGCACGGTTGAGCCGTCGGGCAGAAGCCGGTCGGTTCGGTGAGTGTCGCGACTCCGTTGGCGTTGGTCGGGGCGGTGCCGATGGTGACGACGGTCCCGTCTCCTACCGTCCCTTCTCCAAAAATATCCGTGAACGACACGATGGAGCCCACAGTTGGAACAGGCGATACGGTCGCGGTCAACTTGAGCGGCTGGCCAGGATCCGGATTGGAGGAGGTCACAAAATTCACCACCGGGGTGGAGCGGGTCATTGTGAACTGGATGGGACTGCTAGTGCTCGGGGCATTGATGTAAAGGCCGCTTGCCGTTGTCCCTACGTATTCGGCCGTTAGCTGGTTCTGGCCGACGGAAAGCGCCGACGTCGAGATAGTCACATTCTCGCTCTCGGACGGTTCGAAGCCAGTGGTGGTCGATATACACAGATATTCATCGCTCTGAGGGTTGGCGCCCTCATCGTTGGCAAGGAGACCCGGTATCGCCTCTACATTCTGGGTGGCGACCACGTTGCCATTGTCGAGGAGGTTTACGGTGCCACCCACGCACGGCGCATCGACTTGGACAGTGGCGACCAAGTTGACCTGCTGCCCGTAGGTCCCAGTAGTGAAGCCGTTGCTTGAGAGACTCGTGGTTGTGGGGTCTATCTTTGCGTTCACGGTCGTCTGAGCGCTGGCCGGGAAGTAGCTGCTATCCCCCGAGAACGTGGCGGTAAAGGTGGTGGTCGCGGTCTCCGTGAAGGAGCAGGTGCCACTTCCCGCGATCAGACAGGACGTATTCCCGTCGCTGACATTGATCTTTGGATCCGAGGCGGTCAGCAGGCCGCTAATTGTCACGGGGATGCTGCCGCCGGCAGATACGGTACTCGGCGCGGAGATGGCCAGCTCTGGATTCGCCTTGCCCTGACCTTGTGGCGTCATCGCGACTGTCTCAGAACTCCAGTCATGGTCGACCAACATCGTCGGGTCGTCCGTCAGAACACAGTCCGGTCCAAGTCCTGGAATGCGTGATCCGAGGGAACTGGTGGTCAGACAGGTTTGCGGATCCGGGTTGGTCATGATGAGGATCGGGGCGTTCGCGAGGTTGGTGGCGTCAGTATCGAACGGCGCTGTCGTGACAAACGCGTATGTGTATCCAGCGGGATTGTTCCACGCCTGCGCCACTTGGCGGACCTGGCCGCCCATAGAGATCGTATCGCCCTTATCGATGTTCACGGCGAATGTCGGGTACATGCTCGGGTCCACTACGGGTGCAACTTCATTTGATTGGGGAGTTACGCACTCGTTGCCGTTGTCGTCGTTGCTGCCTAACGTCTCACTGTACCCAGGGCAGCCGTTCAGGTAGTCGGAGACATACCCCGTGCCAGCGTTGATCGCCGTTCTTTCGGTCAGGAATTGGTAACCAGTCGGTGAGGATGCTGAGGGACTATCTAGCCAAGCTGTCCATTCGGAATCCAATGGCCCACCTCCTGGTTGCGATGGGGAACCGGGATACGTGGGGCCTTCCAGGAACTGAAGCGAGGGGGCGTACTCGTAAGGGTAAGGCTGGGAATTGGATATGGGTCCTTGAACGAACCAGCCCTTCGACACCGAGGCGGTCTGCGCAGTACCCTCCCAGTCGCTATAGGAGAACGTATTACTCGGCGATGACGAACCTGTCGGGCACTGGCCTTGGTTGACACAGAATCCCGGGTCGCTCTTCAGTGTTGGACCCTGCTGGACCGGGTTGTTGGCAAACTGATCGTCGGCGCGAGTGTAGGTAAAGCTCGGCATTGTGAGACCGATAAAGGTCTGCAGCATCAGGTTCTCATCATTCGAGCTCTCTGCGTCCGAGCCCAAGTCAACTGTCGCCTTCGCATCGTTTACGTTGCCTGTCAGCGCAACCGATACGCTATCGTTCTCGTATTGGACGAGGCTCGCGATCGCTAATTGTACGGCGCCCGAGAGACCAGTGGCGATGCTCTCTCCTTCAGCGCTATCGGCCTCCAGCTCGGCGAGACTGGCCAACTGATCAGTCGAGAGATCGCCGTCGAGGATCGAACTGGCTGTCGATGTGTTGAGTACTTTTCCAAGGTTCTCCGTGGCCAGATCCGTCATCTCGGGGCCGGCATCTTTGAGTTGGAACTCTGCTATGTCCGCCCATACATTCTCGAACGCGGCAGCCGCCGGCGTAGGGTTGGGGATTGTTTCCAGCTGGCTGTCCGCAGCTGCAAGGAAAGAGAATCCCTCGTCCACGTCGCTGTACGCATCGTTGTACTCGGTCAGAGCCTCCTGTTGTGCAAGTGTTGCGGTCGTTGGAGCGTTGTTGGGGTTGCCATTCACGTTGAGCACGGAGGCGGGGCCCTCGAGTAACGTCCCCCACTTAACGATGTTCTCTTCCTGAAGGTAGGTTTCGGCCCAGTCCGTGAACTGCTGGGCAGATGGTGTCGATATGCAGGAGTTGCCAGACCAGGAACAGAGGGTGATCGAATAGGGGTCGTACTCCTCCTGCTCGCAAATATTGCTGATCGAGGATTGGTAAGTGCTCTGGTAGCCCGGCGGCGCGAGCAGGTAACCCGTCGCTACAGGAAGCTGGAAACTGCACGGGTCCGCATTCCACTGGGTGTAGAGGTCCATTGCCTCGGTGGCCAAGGCTTCTTGGTTGGCCTGGTATTTTGCCGAAAACGCGCTGACGACTGCTCGGTCTGAGCTGCTCGGGTTGCTTTCCTCGGCCATATTGACCAACTGGGAATACATGTCAGCCTCTATCTCGCCGCGCGACCACAGCTGATTGCGCAGATCGTCTGGGACTCCCCTAAGGGTGGCCACCTGGGCTTCGGCATTGGTCTCCCAAGCCTGGACCGCCGACTGGTCGGCGCCGAAGGCGGTGAGGATAGGAACGGGTCCAGGTCCAGGAGAGGTCGCACTCGCGGGAGCCGCACCCGGGACCAGGACCAACGTCACGAAACCGACCAGCATCAGAGGGACTGCGAAGATCACACCTACCTGGTTCACAAGCGAACGACGGGGATGCTTACTCATCAGGCGACTCCTTAGGACGAGTGGATACCGTCACGACTGGACCTGCCAAAAGCTGTCGGACGTCGCTCCTCCGACTGGAGGTGCGGTTCCGATACGTTGCATGCCTGGACTGCTCGTCAGCGTGGCGAGAGCACCACCAGGTGCCACAAGACCGTTTCGCACAACACCTTCATAAGGACCTCCGCGCATGCGTCTTCTGAGAGTGAGCATTAGACATGCGCTGTCGGGTTCGGCATCCATGAAGTGCGTTGTGCTGTCCCCAGCAGGTCGACTTTGGTTTCGGGGCCGGTAGGGTTGGAGGAGGTCCTTTGGACCGCGTAAAGGGTGCCGGCGCCGCGAGAGTTGCCTCACTGTGACTTCACAGCCAAGCGCAGGCGGGTCCGGACGGGTTGGGCGGCGTTGGCATGGAGCTGGTACCCACCCACACTGCGGGGTACGCAAACATTGACGCCCGGTTCGCTGACCCTTGGTGACCCTAACGCCCGGGAATGTTCCCGTCGGGCAGTCCTGTTACGCAGAACTGATCGACCAAACGCCTGGGCCTTCATGGCCAGCTCCACCTCCGCCGTCCGCCGGCTCGGCGATCGTACATCAAGAACCGGTGACTTGCTCAGCCCGCTGGGCCGCAGAAGCGATTCGACACCTCCCGACGCGACATCCACGACGCAACGACACCGGAGTGTGAACTCTCGGTGTCAGAGCACTGCGGGTCGGATGCCCCCGATTCTCCGGTAGATGGCGCAAAGATCCGGCTCGCACAGGGCCATGCACTTGCTATCGCGAGCGTCGGGTCCGGCCAACCGACCCACCTGTTCAGAGCTGGTGGTCAAAGCATCGGCAGCGACTCGTGACTACAAAAGTGACGACAACTACTGATGAGCCGTTAGCAGACCTGGCAACTTGGCGAGGCTGTCGGTGCAGGTAGATGGCCCTGCCCAGTACGAGACCATCCATCCCTGCGTGGACGCCGGCGGTCTCGTCGGGTGGATCCTGATCGGCTGGATCCTCACCCACCGCACGGGAATCACCGTCCCGCCCTCCCCTGGCGCGTTCATCGCTCGGGACGATCAGTCCGTTGGAGTCCCCGGCTCGGCCGCCGGGGCGACGGTTTGCGGCTTGGCGGTGTTGGTTGGCGGAGGCGCAGGCTGCGAGGTGCAGGTATCCGAAATACGAGGGTCAGAGACCGGAGTGGCTGGCACCGTGGCCACCACGGTGCCAGCCCCGTTGATCCCCACGACCGTCGCCCCGGCGGTGGCCGAGGCACCCGGAGCAGCGAGCACGACGATGCCGCCGGTCGGAGCCGAGGAGTCGAGCGCCACACCGTTCGACGCCAAGCGGACGGTGGCCACATCTGAGCCCACCCAGACGGCCACCCAGGCGACCGGAGAGCCTTCGACTCCGCCGAATGTGCCCTCACCGAGGACGGTCAGGCTCTGGGGCGCCGATGGTGCGCTCGTCGGCAGAGGCACTTGACCGTTCCCTACGGCCCGGTCGTTGGAGAGCTCGAGGACCAACTGGCTGCACGAGTTGGCCGGAGGGGAGGGAACAGGTGCAGGAGGAACCGTGCTGGGCGGAACGGTCGCTGGGGGAACCGTGCTCGGCGGAAGCGTCGGGGGGAGGCTCGCCGGAGGGATCGTCGGGCTCGCCGTTCCGGATCCACCCGAAGCGGATCCACCCGAACCCGACCCAACGCCGGGAATAACCCCACTCCTGGCGATCGGTGGCCCGTCCGGCTGCGCGCAGAGGGCTCCGGTCGGGCAGGGGGGAGTCCCGCCACCGGTCATCGGCGGGCAGGATGCAACAGGGGCACAGCCGTTCACACCAGTCGGGCTACTGTCGTAGGCCCTGATAGCGACACCCGATCCCGTGGTCCGGGAGAACAGGAATGTGTACGTCGTCGGTTGGACGACAATGGACGGACCGGCCCCGGGAGCGAGCGCCGCTCTCGCCGCTCCGGTCCGAGTCGTCGAGGGTGCGGCAGGACCACGGGGAGGTGAGGTCCGGGCCGCCGGTGAGGCCGCCGGTCCTCCACCCTCGAGACCGACGCCGGCGAGCAGACCGGCTCCTCCGACCAACAGCGCCAGACCCACAGCTCCGGTCGTTCGTAGTCCGAGACCACGGGAGGGTCGGGTTGACCGCCCGACCAGAGCAGCGAGATCGGGCGTCGCTGTAACCCGAGCTGCCCGATGTGCAAACCGGCCGCGCAGGCGCTCTTCGATGGGATCGATCGGATCGGTCATGGTTCGATCACTCTCCGCAGGTCGGCCAGGGCCCGATGGATGAGCGACCGCACAGTGGCGGGGCGGCACCGGAGGGCTCGGGCGATGTCGGCATCGGGCAGGTCGCCGTAGTAGCGGAGCACGACGGCAGCGTGCTGGCGGGCCGGGAGCTTGGCCAGGGCGTCGTCGAGTTCGTCCGCTCCGAGCTCAGAGTCCACGGTCACGGGGACCGGGAGGGCACGGGTGCGCATGGCGCGCCGGTGGTGCGAGGCGCAGGCATGTACCACGCTCCGGCGGACATAGGGCAGCGGCCCGCGCACCCTCGTCCAGTGGCGGTGCAGGCCTAGGAAGCAGTCCTGCACCAGATCGGGTGCGTCGGAGGAGTTGCTCAAGAGAGCGGCCAGACGGACGAGCTCAGGGAAGTGGGCGACGTAGAAGTCGGTGAATTCGGGCCGCTCCGGTTCCGGATCGCCGGGCACGTCATCCACGCTTCTAGCGTGGGAGTGGTAGCCCTCCGAGCCCGGCTGCTCACCCACCTTGGCCGTCATGCCCGCCTTCTCACCCGGACCAGTGTCGCCCTCGACCGGTGCCAGACCGGACCCGCTGGCTACGATCGTGTCGAGTGCTCTCATCACTTCTTATGACGCCCGGGCAGGACGAGACGTTGCGCGATTTCTCGCCGATCGTGTCGAGCACGGCTTCGGGTGAAACCTGCAGGTCAGCGATCCCACGTTGCAGGCTGGTGGTTCGAAGGAACGGCCGAGATTCGTCGGTCGCGAACGACATCACGACGACGTTGAGCGAGCGTGGCGACCGGACAGACGAGAATCGCATACTGGCTGCTTCGGCATGTGTGGCGGCCGGGATGAGGGGAGATCGCCGCAATGGCGGGCCCGGGCGAGGGCCCTTCGGAGTATTGATGCCCGACGCAGTCTCGTCGGACAGATCACCTCACAGAGTCGTCGTCGTTTGAAGAACCGGCACTGCCCGCTCTTCGGAGCGACCGAAGCGGTCTTGGTAACTCTCGAACTTCCTACTGCACAGGCGGAACCAGCGGCGGAACGGGTGCCGGCTGTGCCCCGAGAGGGCCGACACCGCGTGCACCCCGGGTGAGGATCTTGCGTCCCGGGGGAAGGAGATTTCGGTGGGTCCAGAGAACGAGACCGGCCGCCACTCCCAGGTATGCCGCAATGACGAAGACGCGAACAGCCGGGGTCCGTCCGCCGAAGGACCCGAAGACGCTCGAGTCCACTATGGCGAACAGCAGATAGGCGCAGACCACCGTGGTGAAGAGCACCGACAGAACCGCCACGAAGGAAACGGCCGAGACATAGCTCTGTCCGACCCGTCGGGACGGGCTTGGTGGGGCATCAGCCCGGGCGAGCACCAGCCCGCGGCGAAGATGGACCACCAGCAGGGTGACACTGGCCACCGTGATCAGTCCGCCCACCACTGCGGCCCGAGCAACGGGATTCGTGATGTCACCGGAATGGGATCCCGCGAGCTGCACCAGAGCCCCGACGACGACGGCTGACCCGATGATCGAGGTTGTGATCGTGACGAAAGAGACGGCGAAGAGGTACACCGACTGCGGCCGCCGACCAGTCGGATCGGGGTCAGCTCGATTGGCCACGACGATGATGACGAATACTCCGACCACGGCGATCAGTGCCAGGACGACGAGAGCCTCCAGCGCGAATCCGACGAAGGAGCTCAACCCAAGACTTCCGACGGACGTCGAAGAGGAACTGGATCCACCCGGAACGAACGGAGTGGACGGGGTGATCACAGGAAGCGTCGTAACCGTACTCAAGACACCACCCGCCCTTTGTGGCCCCTCTCCAACTGCCCTCTGGTCTGCGATGACACTAACGGGTCGCCATGCGCAACTGGTGGAGGCCCCGCCACAGGTCGGTTCGTTTGACGATACAGCCCGCGGGTGCCACGAACGTTCAATTGCCTGATATCACTATGTCATCCGACAAGGAGACCGGTCTTGACCCACCAAAACCAGCAAGCTGAACCACTGGCCTCACCCTTCGTCCTCGCCGAAGGGAAGATCACATTCTCACTCGAAGAGGCTCGACAGACGGTTGGCGGGTACGTCTTCGCCCGACAGCCCTTGCCGCTGAGTTACCAGCCTGCTCTCGCCGGGACGACGGCACCGGAGGAATTGACGCGAGCCAGGTGGGCGTGTGCGGTCTATGACTTCCAGCCCGGAGACCTCGGTCCGCTCAACTACTTCGACATCATCGTGTCGATCGGCTTGGGCAGCCACATCGACACGAGAGCGATCGCCGGCATGTTGGAGATTGCCCCCGTTGTCAGCGAGGCGATCGCACGTGTCCCGGTGAATCAGACCTTCTGGGAGCTCTCGGCGGACGAGGTGGCCGAGATTCCATCCGATTCGTCTGCGTGGTGGATGAACCGTGCCATCGAGCTGCTGGTGTCGATCGACGGAGTCGGACCGACGGTGGCCCACAAAACGCTGCACCACAAGAGGCCGTGGCTCTTCCCGTTGCTCGACGACGAGACGACGAAGTACATGCGATATGTGGACTCTTGGAACATCATCCATCGCGACCTCACCAATCACGATGCCCAGTTTCAGGCCCTCGAACAATTCATCGCCGATGAGGTCGCGTCACGTGGTGGCGTCCCCCTGTCACGACTGCGCATCCATGACATCCTCGTCTGGACCACGATGCAGGACCAACGAAGCATGGCAAGGGACGCAGGGAAAGCGCTTGGGTTCTGACGAACAGTGCCGAGACCCGCTCCTCGTTGTGCGGTGACCGGGTCATCCGCGACCGGGGCTGGGAGACGGCAGCCGCGCAACGGAGACAGTCCTGGTCAGCTGAGTACGTCCTTGCGGCTGAACCACCACCACCCGATGCCCAAGAACACGACCACATATGGCACCTGTAGGAGCACTCCTCGGAGCATCTCTGTCGACGGGGCGCCTTGGAAGAACAAACCCTGCCACGCATTGAGATAGTGGGTCGGATACACGTAGCTCGTCCCGTTGAGGGCCGAGATGTTGTTGAGGATCTGGGAGACGACGCCGAGCCCCACCCCTCCAGCCACAGCGCCGAACGCTGAGTCGGTCATGGTCGACAACATGAACGCGAACGCAAGATATGCCGCTTGGCTCCACGCCACATACAGGGTCGACAGTACGAGACGGCCGAAGGCGCTTCCCTGCGAGACCACGGTGAGCGTAGGAGTCGTGACCGGATGCCACCCAAACGCAAGGGTTCCCGCCGCGAGTCCGACCACCAGGACCACGAACGAAGCGACGAGGGTCAGGCCGGCTGCCACCACCAGTTTGGAGCCGAGCAGTCGGGAGCGGGCGACGGGCCTGACCAGGAGGTAGCTGAGAGTTCCCCAGCTCGCTTCTCCGGAGACGGTCTCGCCCGCGAACAGTGATGCAACGACGGTCAGCAAGAAGGCGCTCACACCCCCCAACGCCACGATCGGTACGTTCAGGCCAGATCCGGTCAAGTCGAAGAAACCGAGATGCCCTCCGGTCGGAGGATTGACCTTGTAGGCGACCGTGAAGATGATCGGAATCACAGCGATCAGCCCAAGTCCGATGTAGGTGCGCAGTCGCCACACCTGTTTGCGGATCTCGACGGATATCACCGGTGCTCCAGGAGGCCGATGAAGGCATCCTCGAGGTGGTGCCGAGCTGTGATCGTCTCGACGCCGATCCCAGCTCCGACCAGCGCCGCCACCAGTTCCTTGCGTTCGATCCCATCCAGTTCCACCGCCAAACCCCCACCCTCGGGCGAAACCGTGGCAATGCCGCGAAGTTCATCGAGTACCCGTTGGGCTCGGGGCATGTCGTCGACCTCTATGTAGATCGTGGTCGTCGCACCCAGGAGATCGGAGACTGCGCCCACCGTAACCAATCGGCCATTGTCCATGACCGCGACGTGGTCACAGACCTGCTCGACCTCCCCCAGCAGATGGCTGGAGACGAGCACGGTCGTGCCGCTCGCGGCGACCCGTCTCAGCACTTCTCGTACGGCGCGCATCTGTTGGGGGTCGAGCCCGTCAGTCGGCTCGTCGAGTATCAGTAGGTCCGGGTCCCCCAGGAGCGCCTGGGCGAGGCCGAGACGCTGGCGCATGCCGTGGGAATAGGTCTTGTACTTCCGATCGGCTGCATGACCGAGATCGGCGATGTCGAGAACCTCGTCGAGGTTGGCCTCCGACATCGGCGCTCGCCCAGCTCTCCAGAACAGTTCGAGGTTCTTGCGTCCGGACAGGTGAGGCACAAATCCAGGCCCTTCCACCAGCACCCCGACGCGACGGAGGACGGCGGCCCCGGGTTTGATCACCTCGTCGAAGAGACAAACCCTGCCGGAGGTAGGACGGATCAATCCGACAAGCATTCGCATTGTCGTGGTCTTGCCGGCTCCGTTCGGGCCGAGCAACCCGAAGACACTGCCGCGTTCGACAGCGAGATCCAGATGGTCGACGGCCAGTACATCGCTGGCATAGCGCTTAGTGAGGGCTTCGATGACTATTGGGTGGGTGCTCACCGGATTCCCTTGGGCTCACTCAGGTCGGGACTACGGCTGCCGGCGCAGAGAGGCCTGATCAGCAGCGGTAGATGCGCTCGGCGTTCTCCGCAAAGAGCTTGGACCGGGAGGCATCGTCGAGGCCGGCCGTGACGGTGTCGAACACCGCGTAGA
Source organism: uncultured Acidimicrobiaceae bacterium (assembly GCA_963753905.1). Classification (GTDB taxonomy): domain Bacteria; phylum Actinomycetota; class Acidimicrobiia; order Acidimicrobiales; family RAAP-2; genus Bog-756. The sequence continues at coordinate 2,888,952 of CAVWDZ010000001.1, forward strand.
GCTCATCGAAGGTGCCGTACATCGAGTCGACGGGGAAGTTGCTGGCGAACATGCAGCGGTCGACGCCGAATGCCTCGATGGCGTACTCGAGCCACGGAGCAAAGGCGTCGGCGCTCATGGACTCCAACGGCATCGCCAGACCCGAGAGCTTGCAGGAGACGTTGTCGCCGAGTCCGGCCAGCGCGTCGATGCCGTCCTGCCAGAGTGCGCGCTCTTCGTCCGAGCCGGACCGGGGCCATCCGGTGTGCTCGACCACGACGACCAGATCGTCGAAGCCTGCGAGTCCCTCTGACGCCACTCGGAGCTGATCGGTGTGCGCCATCAACTCGAACACCAGGTGCCGTTCCTCCAGCGCACGGAGCACCCCGGCGTCGGGGAGCGGCCCGTCGTAGCGGCCCATGGGGCGGACGCCACGGAAGCGCGGTGCGGTCATCTGCCTGTCGAGGAGCTCGACGGCCTCGGCCACCGTGTCCGCCGGAGGGATGCCGCCGATGATGGCGTCGGGGCCGCCCCTGGCCTGAGCGTTGCCATCGAGCTCGATGGTCTCGTCGACCGAGTGACGACCGGTCGCGGCGGCAACGTTGACGAACTTTTCGACGTTCCACTCCGCGGCCTCTGTCTGATAGGTGTCGACATCGAACCGGCGGAACATCCGTGATGCGTCGGCGGTGTCCGGTCCCTGCGGGTGGGACAGGTACGGATACCAGTCGGTTCGGGCCGGGTCCCAGATGTGCACGTGCGCATCCACGACGCGGGTGGGTCGGTCGGCCATCAGGCTTCCCGTCGCGATGGTTGGCCAGTGGCAGCCACGATCTCGCGCAGCGTCCCGTCGAGCCACGCCGGCACGGCGGGACCGCCGTAGATGACGCTGCCGATCGGTCGGGGATGGCTGCGGAGCCCGATCCAACCGTCGCCGACCACCAGCTCGGCACCGGCCAGGGCGGACGCCTCGGGGTGGCTGAACAGATGGGCGACGAGCTCACCCGCCGGCTGGGCGGCGACCTCATCCGGTGCCTCGATGCTCACCGCCAAGGCCGTGACCCGCCCCTCGGTGGCACCGGCGGCAACGCGCGCATGCTGGGCCGAAGCCTGGGCCCGACTGCGACCTCCCGTCGTCGTGGCGTCGGTGAGCGTCGCCAGCTGGACCGGCCGGGCGGCCTTGGCGGCGTAGTCGGCGACCGCCCGGGCCCACCCGGCATCGGTGTGGATCTGCTCGACGATCCCACTGTGCTCGGCGAGCACCCGCTCCCAACCCTCGCCGGGCGAAGCCGTCGGTCGACGAGCGGCGGGGGCCACGACGACCGCGTCGATCGGACCGTTCGCTTCGACGACGGCGTTGAGCGCATCGGCCGCGCCCCGGAACCCGCGGGCAGGCTCGACCTGGTGGCACCGGATGGACCGGGCCTCGAGCGCGGCGATCAGCGACTTGGCCATGCCGGGCCGGTCCGACACGACGAGGCAGGACCGCGCCTGCGCCGGTGCGACCTCAACTGGGGCCGGCTCATCGAAGACCGGCCCGAACCGTGAGTTGCTGCCCCCCGTGCTGGCCTGCCGCTCCTCGGCTTTGGCAAAGGCGCCGGGGATGACGACCTCGAGCAACCCGGCGAGGGAGGCCACATGGTCGGTGCGCACCACTTCGATGAGGCGGGGTTCGTCGATGACCGCCGCTTCGGGTCCCCCGACGAAGAGCACCTGGCCGCTGCACCAGGCGAACCCCTCACCGACGAGGTGGGCCCCGAACGGACCCAGGTCCTCGGGGCCCGCGACCGAGAGGAAGGAGATGCCGCCACCGCCCGACTGGCCAGCCTTGCGGGCGCGCTCGAGAGCAGAGGCCATCATCCGGGTGGCTGCGATGGGCGACATGGCGTTGACGGTGACGCCCGACGGCGCCTGCCGTCCCAGCTGCCAGGTGAGGGCGGCGACGGCCCGCTTGGCGCAGCTGTACGCACCCGCGTCGGCCGCCCGCCACCCCGAGCCGGAGGTGACGCCGAGGATGCGGCCGTATCCCGCTGCGGCCATGAGCGGTAGCGCGGCATTCAGCACGTTGAGGTAGCCCTCGAGGTGCACGGCGAGCACCGCCAGCCAGTCCTCCTCGGTCCCCTGTCCGAAGTAGGTCTGGCGGGTGATCCCGGCCACATTGACCACGGCGTCGAGCCCCCCGTGCTCGTCTGCGAGCTCACAGAACAAGCTGCGGACCGCCTCGCCGTCGGTCACCGATGCCGTAGAGGCCCGGGCCGAACCACCCGCCGCCGCGATGCGGTCGGCCGTGGTCTCCTCCGGCTCCGGAAGCTGCGCGGACCCGTCGAGGGTCACGAGAGGGTCGAGAGTCACGACGAACCAGCCGCGCCGGCCGAGCTCCTCGGCAACGCCCGCTCCGATCCCGCCGCCGCCGCCGGTCACGACGGCGACCCGCTGGCGAGCGCTCACGGTGCCCCTGAGCGGACCTCGAGGTCCAGGCCCTCCAGAGTGCCGGCGTCGAGCCACTGCTCGAGCAGCTCGCGGTAGCCGAACCAGTTGCCCAACCCACCGCCGTAGCTGCCGCTGCGCGGGTTCATCGTCTCCGGGTGACCCTCGTTGTTGAGGCGCGAGGGCGTGCAGGCGGACATGACGGCACTGGCGTCGACGTAGGAGCCGACGATCTTCTGGGTCCAGTCCTCCTCCGCCTCGGCGCTCACATCGAACACCTCCACGCCCTTCTGCTCGAGCAGCGCGACCGCTCGACCGATGAACTCGGCCCCGAGCACGGCCAGTTGGGTGTAGTTGACGGTCACCACCGCCTGCTGCCCCGGAGCCGGCATCACAAACATGTTGGGGAAGCCACGGCTCATCATCCCGAACAGGCTGGCCGCACCGTCGGCCCACTTCTCGGCCAGGGTGACGCCGCCGCGCCCGACGATGTCGTGGCCGACACGACGGAAGAGCGGGGTGAGCTCGGCTTCGAATCCGGTGCCGTAGATGATGCAGTCGACGTCGTACTGCTGTCCGTCGACGACCACGCCCCGCTCGGTGATCCGATCGATCCCGCCGGGGCAGTCGATGGCCGTGACGTTGGAGTTGTTGAGGGCCGGGAGGTACTCGTCGTGGAAACACGGACGCTTGCACAGGTACTGGTAGTACGGCTTCAGGATCTCGGCCGTGGCCGGGTCCGCCACCAGCTCCTCGACCCGGCGTCGGTGCGCTTCCATGATCCGGTAGTCGATGTCCTCGATACTGCGCATGTACTCCTCACGCGTCATGCCCTCGGGGCGCGGAGCGTTGCGGGTGGCGGCATAGTCGTGCGTCCACCCGTCGTCCACCAGGTCGACCTCGACCGGCCGACCCATGATGATCGCCTGGAAGTTGTCCATGCGGTCCCGCTGCCAGCCGGGTTCGAAGTCGTGGCCGAAGTCGGGATCGGTGGGCCGGTTGCCCCGCTCACCGATGGCCGACGGCGTGCGCTGGAACACGTAGAGCTGTTTGGCCGACTCGGCCAGCGGCGGCACGCACTGGATGCCGCTCGCCCCGGTGCCGATGAGGGAGACGACCTTGTCCGCCAGACCGGTGAGGGGCTCATCCGGGCCGCCGCCGGTGTACCCGTAGTCCCACCGGGCGGTGTGGAACGAGTGCCCCGCGAAGTCCTCCATGCCCGGGATGGTGGGCAGTTTCATGAGGTTGAGGATCCCGACGGCCAGGACATACCACCGGCAGCCGACCTCGTCGCCGCGGTCGGTGAGGATCCGCCAGCGAGCAGCGCCTTCCTGCCATTCGGCGCGGGTCACCCCGGTGTGGAACAGGGCGCCGTCCACGAGGTCGAACCGGCTTGCGATCGCCTCCAGGTGGCGGAGGATCTCATCGCCGAACGCATAGCGATGGGTGGGCATGTAGCCGAGCTCCTCGAGCATCGGCAGGTAGATGTACGACTCCACGTCGCACATCACGCCCGGATAGCGGTTCCAGTACCAGGTGCCTCCGACCCCGCCCGCCTGGTCGATGATTCGGATCCGCTCGACTCCGGCCTCGCGGAGGCGGGCACCGGCGAGGAGCCCGGCGATCCCCCCGCCCACGATCACCACATCGACGTCGTCGGCGACCGGGTCGCGCTCGATCAACGGCCTGAACGGGTCCTCACGGTACCGGGCGAAGTGCTCATCGGTCTTGAGGTCGCGGATATCGGCTCGGTGGGGGACCAGCCGTTTGTCGCGCTCGGCGAGGTACTTGGCGCGAACAGCCTCGGGGTCGTACGCGACCGACGGCTCGGATCTCGGCATGGCGCAATCCTAGGGCAGCTCCCATTCTCGGGCCCACACGTCTGATTCTCCGGGGCGATGACGGCAGGTTCGAACAACCGAGCAGCGTCGGTCTCCTCCCGGTGGCGGCACCGGCTCACTCCGAAGGACGACCGCCCGACCAGAGCTCGGACAGTCGTGGGAGGACCCTCTCCGCCAGTGCACCGAGCTGCAGGCGGACGTCGCCGCGGCTGATCCCGGGAAGGTGCACCCGGAGATTGAGGGCGTCTGCCCCGGTCTCGAGGCGGACGGCATGGAGCCGCTCGGCAAGCTCCGAGGGGTCGGTGGTCGTGATCGTCTGGTCCGCCGCCGCCAGAAGGTCCGCTCCGGCGTAGCTCTCGTAGACCGCCCGCTGCCGCGCAACCTGCCAGGCTCTCGGCTCGCCCAACCACACCCTGCGGATCACGACCTTGGCTCCGGCGCCGCCGGCCGAGTCGTAGGCGTCGATGATCGAGCGCACCCGTCCGACCGTCGACATGCCCTCGATCAGGATGCCGGCGCCGCACTCGGCGGCCCGCCGTGCGGCGGCGGTCGAGACGGCCGCGCTGAGCACCGGGATCGGAAAGGTCGTACAGCGCTGCAGCGCGCGATCCCCCTCGAGGTCTCTGAGCTCCCGACCCTGCAGCATGGCGACGATCAGCGGGAGCCGGGCCTTGAACAGCGGCACCGCCTCGTCGAAGGGAACCTCCATCGCCTCGAAGTCGAGCGGGAGCGCCCCGGCGGCCACACCCAGACCGACCCGGCCCGGGTGGCGGGCGTCGAGCCAGGCGATCTCCTCGGCGACCTGTGCCGTCGGCCGGAGCGGCAGCAGCAGCGGGCAGGGCGCGACCCAGCCCGATCGGTTCTCCTCGAGGACGAACGATGCCGTCTGCAACGGGTTGGGGAGGTAGCCGGCGAACCCGCCGTGGTGCTCGCTGGTCATGACGCCGTCGAACCCGCCCGACAGCGCGAGCGCTGCCTGGTCGCAGAGCTCGCGCAGGACACCGGGAGCGTCGAGCTCGTTGTGGGGGTAGAGGCGGAGTGAGACCGACCCGGCGGCGAACGGGGCCCCGGAGCTCACCGCGGGTCCTTCGACGGTGCGCCGCCCGGACGGCCGATCGCCGAGGGGCTGAACGGTGACCAGGTGCCGGTCGACACATGGTTGCCGGCGTCCACGTCGAGGAGGACCCCGGTGATCGACGCGGCCTCGTCGGAGAGGAGGAAGGCGACCGCGGCGGCGACGTCGTCGGCTTCGGTCATCCGTCCGAGGAGCAGGTTGGCTCCGGCGGCACGTCCGTCGTCGGACTCCCACATCGAGCGGGTGGCTTCGGTCCGGGTGAGCCCCGGGCTCACCGCGTTGACCCGGACCCCACGCGCGCCGAGATCGTTGGCGAGCGTCCGGGTCAGTGCGTTGAGCGCCGACTTGGCCGCCGCGTAGGCCGCCATCGAAGGTGTGGTCTTCTTCGGTGAGCCACTCGAGATGTTGACCACGGCACCGCCGCCCTCGGCCAACCCGCGGGCCATCGCCTGCTGGATGAGGGAGACCGCCGGCCAGGTGTTGATGGCCACCGTGCCGAGGAAGTCCGAACGGTCCATCGAAAGGGCCGAGCCGACGAACGACGCAGCCCCGACGGCGTTGACCAGGAGGTCGAGACGGCCGAACCGCGAGAGCGCGGTCTCGACCAGCATGCCCGGCACCGACTCCTCGTCGGCGGCCCCTGCGCAGGCGACAACGGCGAGCCCCTGATTCCGCAGGGCTCGTTCGGTGGCCCGCAGCCGGTCCTCTGATCGCGCATTGATGACCACCGACGCGCCCTCGAGGGCGAGGCGCCGGGCCGATGCGGTGCCGATGCCCGGAACGGTCGACGCACCGGTCACGATGGCGACCTTCCCTTCGAACCGTCGTCCGAACGTACGCTCGTCCACTGCCCTCCCCTGTGGCCCCCGGTCGATCCCGTCATGGTGAACCTACCGGGGACGCGACCGGGCGGCGAGACGGGCCGGGGGGAGTACGGGACGGGACCGCATCGGACAGCGCGGCCGAGCGCCCGCGACCGGTTCGATTGCAGCGGCGTCAGACGATCGGTCCGGCGTTCTCGGCGTGGAGCAGTTTGAACGGATTGCGCATCACCCACACCGCGGTCACCCGGTCGCCGTGGATGTCGAAGGAGACCACCGTGTCGGGCGCCCCGTCGACACGGAACAGGAACCCCGGGGCACCGTTGACGACGACCGGGTCCACCGTGAACCCCGCATCGAGACGCTTGGAGAGGCTGAGCAGGACCCGCCCCACCCGCGCCGGTCCGACGATGGGACGCCGGGCAGCGGGCCGGTCGCTCCCCGCATCCGAGATGTAGGTCACGTCCGGAGCAAGCAGACCGACCAGGGAGGTGAGGTCCCCCGCCACCAATGCGTCGACCATCCGCTCGACAACCGGGTGGCGCCCACCCGGGGCGACGGCCGGATCGGCCGCACGCAGCCGCCGACGGGCGCGACTGGCGATCTGGCGGCAGGCCTCCGGCGAGCGTCCGACCGCTGTGGCGATCTCGGCAAAGGGCACGTCGAAGACGTCGGCCAGCACGATCACCGCCCGCTCGACCGGGGCGAGTTCGTCCAGCAGGGTGAGGAATGCGAGGGTCAGTGACTCGGACAGCTCGGTCAGCTGCTCCGGTCCGGGCGAGGTGACCAGCGGCTCGGGCAGCCACGGCCCGCGGTAGGTCTCCTTCCGCCTCGCCCGCTGCCGGACCCGGTCGATCGACAGCCGGGTCACCACTGTCGTGAGCCAGGCGGCCGGCGACTCGATGTCGCCGGCACCGAGCTGCTGGAGCCGGGTCCAGCTCTCCTGGACGATGTCGTCGGCGTCGTTGAGGCTTCCGGTCATCCGGTAGGCGAGGCCGCGCAGCCGCGGCCTCTGCTCCTCGAAGAGCATTGCCGCCTGCCGCGCCGGATCGCCGTCGCTCATGACGGTGGTCACCCGGACAGCGCGGCTGCCGCCAGTCCGGCATCGTGCCCGCTCTTGAGCGCGGCGTCCGCAAGGAGGCCCTCCGGGCCGATCCAGTCGCCTGCCAGGAACACCCCCGGGAGACCGGACGCGTCGATGCGAGGGCGTCCGGACAGGCCACCGTGCGCGGGGTCGGGAGACCCGCCGGTGACCGTCATCGACGCCAGGAACCGGCTGGTGCAGATATCCTGCTCGTCGACGCCGGCGAGCGCGACCAGCGACTCGAGCTCGGGGCGGTCCTCGTCCGCCGAGCGGGCGCCGTAGCGGAGCGCCGCCACCACCGCTGCCGGCGCGGGGACCTGCGCACCGGGGGGCGACTGCACGGTCACGTACATCGGCCGGTCCGCGTCGAGGACGTACCCGGGCGCGGGGACCCGCCTGGTGACGAGATCGAGGCAGGCCGCGGTCACCGGCTTCCCGACCGTCTCCCATCGACGGCCGCCGAGGAGCGGCGACATCGTCTCGGGAGTCCCGGTGGCCACCACGACCGAGCGGGCCCGGACCGTGGTCGACCCGGTCCGGAGCTCGACGCCGCCGACACCCGCGTCGATGGTGGCGACCGGGTCTCCGGTGCGCACCTCGACCAAGTCCTGCAGTCCCGAGTAGATGGCCGACCATCCCCCGTGGAGATAGAGCACCCCACCGCGGACACCGAGCTGCACCTGGCGCAGAGCCGCGTCGGCTGACAACGCGTCCGTGTCGGCCGTGTAGGTGCTGAGGCGCACCACGGCACGGGCAATCGAGTCCACCCTCGGGGCGAGCTCCTGGCGGTCCAGCCAGGCCCCGATGGAGAGGCCGGCGACGGTCTTCGGCCGGGTCGTGCCCATGCGGAGGAGGAGGCCGGTCAGTGCCACCTTCGCGCGTGCACCGAGGGCGGAGGTCCTGACCAGGGCCGAGGGCCCGGTAGGCAGCGCGTGCAGCGCGCCGTCGAGACGCACCCGGTAGTGCGAGAGCGGCGGCGAGGACCCGGACGGGTCGACGCCGAGCGAGCGCAGGACGGAGCGCCCCACCCCGCCCCGATAGAGGGCGTGGGCGCCCATGTTGAGTGCCGCGTCGCCACGTCGGACCACTCGGGCCCTCCCCCCGACCTGGTGGGCCTCGAGCACGACGGCCGAGCGACCCTGGGCGACCGCGGTCGCCCCGGCCGCGAGTCCGGCCAGTCCGGCTCCGACAACAGCGATGTCCACCACGTGATCAGTCATGCCACCTCTGACGTCGGGGACACCGCGAGTGTGACACGGCCACCCGGCGACGACGCCATCGACGGGGGCGGACCGGTGCCGGGCGGACCGGTTCGCGCCGCGATCGACACCTAGAGTGCGGAGATCAGCGCACGAGGAGCGACCACCATGGGCAAGACCGTCATGATCACCGGAGCCGGCTCCGGCTTCGGGAAGGGAGCCGCCCTGGCGCTGCTCGAGCGGGGCCACGCGGTCATCGCGACGACCGAAACGGACGCGCAGGCGGCCGCCCTCCGCGCCGAGGCGCCCGAGCTCACCGTCGAGAAGCTCGACATCACCGGTGAGGACGTCCGCAACGCCGCGCAGTGGGACCTCGACGTCCTGATCGACAACGCCGGAGCCGGCCAGACCGGTCCGCTGGCCGATGTCCCCATCGACCGGGTGCGTCGGCTGTTCGACGTGAACGTCTTCGGCACCCTCGCGGTCACCCAGGCGGTCCTGCCCCGGATGGTGGCCCGCGGGTCGGGTCGGATCATCATCATGTCGTCGATCGCCGGGGTGCTGTCGGGGCCCGCCTTCGGCCCGTACTCGATGACCAAGCATGCACTCGAGGCGATGGGCAAGGCGATGCGGGCCGAGCTCGGCGGCCAGGGGATCGACGTGACCCTGCTCAACCCGGGACCGTACGGGACGGGGTTCAACGACCGGATGGCCGACTCGATGTGGGAGTGGTTCGACGAGCATTCGCTCAACGCACCGGCCACGCCCCTCTTCGAGTCGATGCGGCAGTTCGTGACCGAAGGCCAGGGTGACCCGGCCGAGGTGGTGGCGAAGCTCGTCCAGCTCACCGAGGCCGATGCGACCGAGGTCAACAACTTCGTCCCGCCGGAGCTCCGCGAGCTCGCCGGCGGCTGATTCAGCCGGCGCGGACCGCCACCCCGCCGGCCTCGGGCAGGCCGTCCCGGTAGCGCACCTCGCGGTGGCGGACCGAGGGCACCCGCGGACCCTCGAGCACTCCCCCGGTCAGATTGAGCGGATCGGCGCCGGCCACGGTGACCTCGGCGCCCAGTGAGGGGTCCCTCCGCACATCGGACAGCAGCGCGGCCGCGTCCGGCGACGCGTACTGCTCGCCCGAGAGCCCGGCCACGAAGCGTCCGCCCAACGCCTGGCCGCGGGCCTCGAGCCGCCGCAGGGCACGGATGACCTCGCGCCAGGGGAGCCGGTACGACTCCCTGCCCCAGAGCTCCCAGCACACCACGCCCCACCGCGCGAGCAGCTGCCATGCCACCGCTTCGGCCAGCTCCTCGGCAGGCGGTCCGCCGACCGCACTCCCGCCTGATCCGTCCGCATCGGGCAACAGCGACCAGCGCCCCTCGCCCACCCCGGTGCCGACCGCGGCGCGCCGGCGCCCGAGAGCCGCAAGGCGGGTGCGGGGGTGGCCGCGCCCCGAGCTGGCGCGCGTCCGCGAGGACAGCAGTGACCGCACGGCCGAGTAGGCGTCGGCGGTCACGAGGCCGCGGGCCACCAGGTCCCAGAGGCCCTCGTCTGCGTCGCTCCCGAGCCGACCGGTCGCTGGGGCCAGCTCGGACCGGAAACAGGCGCCGCGCTCACGGAGGAGGGACAGTACCTCGGCGGCGGCGCCGTGGACCGGCTCGGTGGGACCCTCCCCGGTGCGCACCGCGGCCAGCATCCAGGGCATGTCCTCGCGGGTCACGATGGCGAGGGGGGTGGCGGGCGACGGCGTCGCCGACCCCCGCCGCGCGGCCGGGTCGGCTGCAGTGCCGTCATCGGAGGGCCCGGGCCCGGGCCGCGGTGTCAAGCGCCCCCAGGTCACCTCGCCGGAGAGGCAGAGCTCGTCGAGCCAGCGCGGGTCGTAGCCGGACACGCGGGCCGCCAGCACCTGGTGCTCCCATTCGCCGGCGGCGACTTCGATGCCCTGGAGCTGCTCGATGACCGAGAGCAGTCCGGCCCTGCCCTCCGCCTGGGTCCCCGCGGCGACGTGTTGCCAGCAGGCGAGGAACCGGACCAGCTCGCTGATGGTGGCGGGTTCCACCCGACGACGGCGCTGACTGCGACTCGCGCCGTGGAGCCGCACCAGGAGATGGCGCGCGCACCAGCGTCCGTCGGGGAGGGCGATCGCCGACCCCGCCGCCTCGAGACGGGCCAGCCCCGTGCGGGCGCGGCCCACCGTGAGCGGCGCACCGCGCACCGATCCGGTCGGCAGCTCCGCCTCGGAGACCAGCTGTTCCACCGTGACCGGCCCGGCGACCTCGAGGTGGCCCCCGACGCACTCGGCGAGCGCTTCGTCGGCACCGACCATCGGGTCCGCAAGGGAGGCCACCAGCTCCTCGGCCCACGCCCGCCGCTCGGTGGGGGCCCATGCGGATCCGATCACGACCACCCGACCGTCCCGCGCGAGCTCGTCGAACCAGCACTGCCAGGCGGCTACCGGACGGGCGAGCACGAGCGAGAGGAGCAGGTCGTGCAGTTCGTCGGCGCTGCGCGGCTGCGGTCTCACCTGCTCGAGCACCTCGGCCGCCGCGGCGCGATCGAGTGGCCCGAGCTCGGCGGGATCGACGGGAAAACCCGGTGGGAGCCCGGACGGGCCTGAGGCCGCAAGCCCTCGGGGCACCGGCACCGCCCGGGTCCGCCGCTCCTCGAGCGGTGCCCCGTCGAGGAAGGTGAAGGGCTTGCCGGTGAGGATGCCGTGCGAGAGGGGGGAGGGCTCGATCGATTCGACGCAGTGCACCGCCACCCTGCCCGACTCGAGATCCTCGAGCAGCGCCACCAGCCCGGCGGCGTCGAGTGGCTCGGTCAGGCAGTCCTCGATCGTCTGGCGGACGAGGACGTGGTCGGGCACCCCGACCGGGCCCGGCGCGGCGTTCTCCTGGCAGGCGGCCAGTGCCGGCCAGGCCGCGGCCAACAGGTCGTCGGCCTCCATCCGCTGCAGGTGGATCGGTCGCCGCTTGCCACCCCGCGACCGCGGCACGATCAGGGCGCGAGTGAGGTTCCACCGCCACCTGGCACCCAGCATCGGATGAGGTAGGACCGCCTGGGTGAGCACCTCGACCGCGGTCCGGCTCGACAGCATCCGAGGGACGTCGGGGAGGGGGAAGCTGTGCTGCGGTCCGAGTGAGATGACGACGGTGTCGTCGTCGGCGGCGGCTTGGAGCTCGAAGTCGAACGAGACACAGAACCGCTTGCGGAGCGCGAGGCCGAGTGCCCGGTTGATCCGTCCGCCGTAGGGGGCGTGCACGATGAGCTGGGATCCCTCGACCTCGTCGAAGACCCGTTCGATGACCATGCGGTCCCGGGTCGGAAGCGCGCCGAGGGCGGCGAGTCCCGCGCCGAGATAGGCCGCCACCTGGGCGGCCACCGCCTCGGAGACGCCGGCCCGATCCCTGATCAGCGCTCGGGTTCCCTCGCCGTCTCCGGCCGCAAGGAGCGGTTCGACCGCAGCCCGGAGATCGCTCACCTCCTCGGAGAGCTCGGCGGTGCGCGCCGGAGCCTCCCCCAGCCAGAACGGGATGGTCGGCGGGAGGTCCCCCGCGTCGGACACCCGGACCACCCCGGTCTCGACCTTCTTGACCCGCCAGGAGTGGGTTCCGAGCAGGAAGATGTCACCGGCCGTGGCCTCGACCGCGAAGTCCTCGTGGACCGAGCCCACGGTGGTCCCCTCGGGATCCAGCACGACCCGGTACTCCCCCGTCTCGGGGATTGCGCCGCCGCTGGTGAGTGCCGCCAGGCGGGCGCCGCGCCGGGCGCGGAGCCGCCCGTTGACACCATCGTGGTGGAGGTGGGCACCGCGCCGACCGCGCCCGGTGGTGATGCCCCACGAGACGAGGTCGACCACCTCGTCGAAGACCTCGCGGGTCAACGCGCCGTACGGGGCGGCTCCTCGCACCAGGTCGAACAGGTCGTCGACATCGCACTCCTCGGCGGCCGCGACCTCGGCCACGAGCTGTTGGGCGAGGACGTCCAGTGGCGCAACCGGCGGGTGGAGCTCGTCGAGGTGCCCGGCACGCACCCCGGCCAGGAGCGCGGTGCACTCGACCAGCTCGTCGCGGGTGAGCGGGTAGAGGCGGCCGGCAGGGGTTCCCTCCAGGTGGTGGTTGGCGCGACCGACCCGCTGGAGGAAGGTGCCGATGGCCCGCGGGGAGCCGATCTGACAGACCAGCTCGACGGGTCCGACGTCGATCCCGAGCTCGAGCGAGGCGGTGGCAACGAGTGCACGCAGGTCCCCCGCCCGGAGGCGCTGCTCGACGATCCGGCGGCGCGCCGCCGAGAGGCTCCCGTGATGGGCGGCCACCTGCAGGGCCGCGTCGATCGGATCGCTGTCGCGGGCCGGTCGCGGGCGGGCCCCGTCCGGAGTGCCCTGCCCGTCCGGAGCGGCATCCGGAGCATCCTCGTCGGCCGCACCGAGCCGAAGCGAGAGCTGGTGGGCGATCCGTTCGGCCATCTTGCGGGTGTTGACGAAGACGAGCGTGGTCCGGTGGTCGAGAACGTGGTCGGCGATCCGGTCGAGCACATCACCGAGCTGGGCCCCGCTGGCCACCGATTCGAGCTCGCTGTCCGGGAGCTCGATCGAGACGTCGAGGTCCCGGGCGTGGCCGCAGTCGACGATCGTGGTCGGGCGCGTCGAGGGATCGGAGCCCGAGAGGAGGCGCGCCACCACCGCGAGGGGACGTTGGGTGGCCGACAGCCCGATCCGCTGCACCCTGCCGCCGTGGGCCTCGACCAGGTGGGTCAACCGCTCGAGGGTCAGGGCCAGATGGGCCCCGCGCTTGTCCCGGGCCAGGGTGTGGACCTCGTCGACGATGAGCGTGTGGACACCGGTCAGGATCGCCCGCGACGAGGCCGCGGTCAGGAGGAGATAGAGCGACTCCGGGGTCGTGACGAGAAGGTCCGGCGGCGACCGGCGCATCGCCGCGCGTTCGGCCGCGGGGGTGTCGCCGGTGCGCACGGCCAGCGAGAGGTCCGGCGCGGGCAGCCCGAGCCGTACAGCTTCCGCCGAGATACCCGCGAGGGGAACCTCGAGGTTCTCCTGGACGTCGACCGCGAGGGCGCGCAGCGGCGAGACGTAGATCACGCCGGGACCGGCCGGGCGGGTGGTCGCCGGAACGGCCGCGGCGTCGACGATGGGCAGGAGCGGCGGACGCTCCGCCGTCACCGCATGCGCGCGATAGGCGGCGTCGATCGCCACGAGGAAGCCGGTCAGGGTCTTGCCGGTGCCGGTGGGCGACGCCACCAGGACGTCGCGCCCCTCCTGGATCCGGGGCCAGGCCGAGCGCTGGGGCAGGGTCGGGCCGGCGGGGAAGCGCCGGTGGAACCAGCTGGCGACCGCCGGATGGAACGTGCGGAGGATCGAGTCCGCCGGCAGGTTGTCGAGGCGGGCTGCGCCTTCGGCCGACACCGCATCCGGCGCAGGAGGGCCCGCCGCGGGGGGCCCGGTCCCAGCCGGCTCGGCGCGCGCTGTAATGACCACGAGTGCAGTCCACCCTAGAGGTGTGACGACCCGCCCCGCCCGGCCTGGGCGCCGGCCTGCTGGCGGGTCACGAGGCCGCCGGATGCGCCCGCTCGGGCCTCGGGCCGGCCTGCCCGGCCCCACCCACTGCCTCTCTGGCTCTCGGTAATGGGGCTCTGAGCAGGCAAAAGAGGAAAACTGAACAATTGATCGAGAAATCGCTCAAGTTGGGGTCCGCCGGTGCCGATAGGGGGTCAGCGGGGACGGAGCCCCGGGTGGCTCCTCGCCACGATCGGCACGAGCACCCGCCGCGGCGAGATCCCGGCCACCGCGGCCGTGACCCGGTTGGCCGCTCCCGGGACGACGACCGCGCGGTTGCCGTCCATTCCCTTGACCGCCGCCCTGGCGACGTCGCCGGCGGACACCCACATGATCTTCGGCAAGGCAGACGTGTCGCCCTCGTCGAACCCGGCGGCTTCAGCGAACCCGGTCTCGACCGGGCCCGGGCAGAGGGCGGTCACCGTGACCCCGTGTGGACGCAGCTCCTCGCGGATGGCGTAGCTGTACGAGAGGACGAACGCCTTCGCCGCCGCGTATGCGGCCTGCCCGGGAATCGGCTGGAAGGCGGCGGTCGACGCCACGTTGAGCACGACGCCGCTCCGGCGCTCGACCATTCCGGGGAGGAAGAGCGAGCAGAGATGGGCGACCGCCTCGACATCGGTTCGGATCAGGGCCACCTCCCGCGCGGGGTCGGACCGGTGGACCGGGCCCACCGTCGAGAATCCGGCATTGTTGACGAGGACGTTGACGGCCAGGCCACGCTCCTCGATGACGTCGGGCAACGAGGCTCGAGCCGCCTCGTCGGCGAGGTCGGCGGCGATGACCTCCGTGCGCACGCCGTGGTCCGCGGCCAGGGCCCCGGCCAGGGACCGGAGCTTCGACTCGGAGCGGGCGACCAGGGTCACCCCGAGGCCGCGGGCCGCCAGCAGTGCTGCGATCTCCTCACCGATGCCGGACGAGGCGCCGGTCACCAGACAGGTCCGATCCGGACGGGGGGCGGGAATGCTGCTCATGGATGGAGCGTAGGCCCGTCACCGGGAGCGCCGCTCCGGCACCTTCCCCTCATCCGGCCGCAGCTCAGACCTGGCCGGGCGTGCTGTAGACGGCGCGCGCCCGGTACCGGAGCGGGGGTTCGTCGAGCTCCTCCAGAAGGTGCGCGACCCACCCGGCCACGCGCGCCACGGTGAAGATGGTCTGTCCGGCATCCGGGGGGAGCCCGGCCGCCCAGACGACAGCGGCCAGTCCGAGGTCGACGTTGGGCGGGGGGAGGTCGGCCCCGGCCGCGAGGTCGACGAGGGAGTGGAGCAGCGCACGCTCCTCGACCGTGGCCAGGGCGCAGAAGAGGCGGTCCAGCACGCCGAAGCGGGCGTCCCCCGATTCGTAGACCGGGTGCCCGAACCCAGGGAGGAGCTCATGGGACCGGAGCACGTCGGTCACGGCGCGTTCCACCCCGACGGCGGCCGCTTCGGTGAGCAGGCCGTGGACCACACGGCTCGCCCCCCCGTGCAGACGGCCGCCCACGGTGCCCAGCCCGGCGAGCACGACGTCGTAGGCATCTGCCCGGACCGACGCGGCCATCCGCACAGCCATCGTGGAGGTGGCCAGTTCGTGATCGGCCAACAGGACCAGCGCGGCATTGCAGGCCCGGACCAGCTCCTCGCTCGGAAAGGGACTGAGCCGCGCCGCCATCCTCCCGGCGATCGAGTTCTCGACGACCCGCCCGCCGTCGAGGGTCAGGCGCGGCGGTGCGTCACCCGCGGACGCACCGTCGGGCGGATCCAGGGCGGCGACCATCGCGGCCACGATGCGGCGCGCGACCCGGACCACCGCCCGGGGACGCAGGTCGCCCCGGAGGGGATCGGTGCCGCCGGCCATCACGACCGCCCATCGCAGGCGGTCCCCCGCGGCCAAGTGCGGAACCGGGCCGAGGTCCGACGTCTCCCAGCGAGCCCCGTCATCCAGACCGTCGGCCTCCGCCCAGAGCAGTCCGGCCACCTCCTCGTACGAGGCGGTCGTTGCCAGGTCGACCGCAGGGATCCCCCGGTAGAGCGGCCCGCGATCGGTGAGCTGGGTGATCGCGGTGGTGATGGTGGCCATCCGGGTCTCGACGGTCTTGCCGTGGCGAGATCGCCGCGCGAGACGCTCCACATCGTCCACCGAGAACAGACTGTGCCTGCCCCCGGGTTCGGGATGCGAAACGACAAGTCCCCGGCTCACGTAGGCATAGAGAGTGGTCACCTTGACCCCGAGGCGGCGTGCGGCCTCGTCGCTCCGGAGCATTCGATCCATGGGAACCCTTCTCCTGCCTGACGCGGCGCTCATATTGACTTGATCAATATTTACAAACCCTGGTCGACCTGTCCACACTGGAGACCGAGCACCAGATCGAAGCCACTGCGCGGACACCGGTCCGCCGACCGCCAGGAGGGCCCATGCCGACCGCCGTCCAGGAGCTCATGTCCTCGCCACCGGTCACCTGCCCCGCCGGCATCTCGCTGGCCGAGGCGACCACCCTCATGAACGACCACCGCATCGGATCGCTGGTGGTGACCGACGCCGACCGGGTGGTCGGGATCCTGACCGAGCGCGACCTCCTGCGGGCCGCGGCCGGGCGCGCCGACCCGACGCACGAGGCGGTGCGCCGGTGGATGACCGCCGACCCCGACGTCCTCGGCCCGCGGGAGGAGGTCGGCGCCGCCTGGTCGGGTCTCACCCATCACCACTACCGGCATCTCCCGGTGGTCGACGGCGAGGACCTGGTCGGCGTGGTCTCCATCCGCGACCTGTTGACCGTGGCCCAGATCCGTCCCGCGGCCGAGCCCGGTGCGGAGGTGCCGCGGGGGCTCGAGGGGGTGGTGGTGGCCGAGACCGCGGTGGGCGATGTCCGCGGTCGCGAGGGCTTCTACCACTACCGTCAGTACGCGGCGACCGAGCTCGCCGCCGGCCGCTCGCTCGAGGACGTCTGGCAGCTCCTCTTCGACGGCGCCCTCCCCGACCGCGAGTCCTCGGTCAGGTTCACAGAGGAGGTCGGTGCGCTGCGCGACCTCCCTCCGGGCCTCGCGGCACTGCTGCCGCGGATCGCACCGCTCGGGAGCGAGCTCGACGCGTTGCGGACCGCTGTCTCGCTCCTCGGGAGCGAGCTCGGTTGGGCACCGAGCCACGACACCGGTCCCGAACAGCTGCGCTCCGAGGCCCTGCGGCTGTGCGCGGTGGTGCCGACCGTGCTGACCGCGGTACACCGTCTCCGCCACGGTCTCGAACCGGTACCGCCGCGGGACGACCTCTCGTACGCGGCCAACTACCTCTGGATGCTCCACGGCCGGGAGGCCCTCCCCTCCCACGTGCGAGCCATCGAGCAGTACCTGGTGCTGACCATCGACCACGGGTTCAACGCCTCGACCTTCACCGCACGGGTGATCACCTCGACCGGGGCCGACCTGGCCGCGGCCCTCTGCGGCGCCATCGGGGCCCTCTCCGGTCCCCTCCACGGCGGTGCCCCGAGCAGGGCACTCGACATGCTGGACAGCATCGGCACCCCCGACCGGGCGGAGTCGTGGATCCGTGCAGCGGTGGAGCGGGGCGACCGGATCATGGGCTTCGGCCACCGTGTGTACAAGACGGACGACCCGCGTTCGCTGTTCCTGCGCGACGTGGCCCGGTCCCTCGGCGGCCCACTGGTGGACTTCGCCGAGGAGGTCGAGCGGACCGCCGTCGAGGTGCTCGCCGATCTCAAGCCGGGCCGGCAGCTCTACACCAACGTCGAGTTCTTCGCCGGCGTGGTCATGCACACCTGCGGAATCCCCAGGGAGATGTTCACACCGACCTTCGCCTCCAGCCGGACCATCGGCTGGGCCGCCCACATCATGGAGCAGGCCGCCGACAACAGGCTCATCCGGCCGGCCACGCGCTACATCGGACCGCCCCCTCCGCAGCAGGTCCCCGCCGCCTGACCTCAGCGCCCCGGGCCGAGGCGGGCGACCGGACGCTCCTCGATCCCGCGCAAGTGGAGCGCGCGCCGGGCGATCCGCCAGCCCTCACCCGTGCGGCGGTAGGTGTCGGAGTACCGGAGATACCAGATGGTGTCGGTACCCGCGGCGTCGCCGCCGACCGCACCTGTCCCCGCTCCGAGGTGGTGGGCCACTCCGAGGACCTCACCGGTGGCGGTGTTCCCGTGCACCTCGTAGCGCGCGCCGGTGATCCGGTGATAGGTCGCGTGGAACCGTGCGAGACCCGACGGGATCCGTCCGAGCGCCTCGCGTCCGGCCCGGCAGATCACCGGGTCGGACCCGCTGGACGCCTCGGGTACCCAGAGCTCCCCGTCGGGGAGGAAGAGCGCGGCGAACGCGGCTCCGTCGAGCGCGTCGACTGCGGCGGCGTAGCCGGTCGAGAGCAGACGCAGGTCGCGCTCGTCAGCGGCGTCCCGTCCGTCCTGGCCTCCCCGGCCCCGATCCGGCTCAACCACCGTCGGGCGGGCGCAGCGCGAACCGGTCGGAGAACGTGGACAGCTCCTCGCGGATGCCGTCGAGGTCTGCGTTCATCGACGTGGACAGGAGCATCCGGTCGACGCCCGCTGCCGACGCCGAGAGCACATCGTCCTCGGTCAGGGTCGGGAGGTAGCCGGACACCGAGAGCTCGATCGACTCCGGATCCCGTCCGGCGGCCTCGGCCGCCTCGCGCATCTGGTCGACGCGGACCGCGAGCTCGGCGGGCGCGAGCCCGAGGGGCTGAAAGCCGTCCCCGAGCCGCCCCGCTCGCCGCGCCGCGGCCGCGCTGTGACCGCCGATGTGGAGGGGCACGCCGCCGGGGTGGACCGGCTTCGGAAAGGAATGGGCGTGGCGGAAGGAGACGAACGCGCCGTCGAAGGTTGCGCCCTCCTCGCCCGAATCGGCCCAGAGGGCCCGCATGGCCTCGATGGTCTCGTCGGTACGTCGTCCCCTGGTTCGGGGGTCGGCCCCGGTGGCCGACAGCTCCTCCTCCATCCAGCCCACCCCGAGGCACATCCGGACCCGGCCCTTCGAGAGGACGTCGACGGTGGAGATCCGCTTGGCAAGGACCACCGCCTGGTGGTTCGGGACCACGAGGACGCCGGTGGCCAGAGTGATCCGCGACGTCACCGCAGCCAGGAATGCCATCAGGTCGAGCGGGTCGGGGATGCGGCAGTCGTCGGGCAGCGGCATCCGTCCCGACGAGGCATAGGGGTAGGTGCTGGTGTAGTCCGAGATGACCACGGCGTGCTCGACGAGGACCAGCGACTCGAACCCGATCGCCTCGGTGTGCCGGGCAAACCCGGTCATCCACTCTGGGTCGGCGGTCACTCCTGTGCGGACCGGCGGGATGATGCCGAACTCCATGGGTGCTCCTTCGTCATGCTTCGTCCGGTCGTCCGGCGGTCCGGCGGTCCGGCGGTCCGGCGGTCCGGCGGTCCGGCGGTCCGGCGCCGAGCGTATGCACGGCCGTCGCCAACCGCCAACAGCCGCGGCGCAGTGTCGTCGACTCCCACCCACCGACGAGGGAGGAGCCCGGCGCTGCTCCCAACCCCCGCCGTCGAATCTGTAGCCTGGAACGGTCCCCGCATGCCCCGGCGAAGGGGACGAGACGACCCCGACGTGGGGCTGGGGGACGACGGGACCACATGAGCAGCGACGGCGCACAGTTACCGGGAGGCCTCGGGGAATCCGATGCGGAGCTCGCGCACCCGGCGGCTCCGGACCCCCGGTTGAGCCGCCGGCGATTCCTAGCCTGGTCCGCAGCGGGAGGTGCTGCAGTGGCCGTTGCACTCGGTGCGGCTGATGCGGCCGGCGCGTTCGAGGGGACCGCAGCCCCGCCGCGCCGTCCCAAGCATCCCCGGGGCCGTGCGCGCCCCGAGACGGCCGACCCGGTGTCCGACGGGGTCACCCTGATCGACGGGGTGACCCTACCCACCTCGTCGGCGATCATCGCAGAGAACTCGCTGACCGGGCATGCCTGGTGGGTCACCACCCCCCAGCGGGCCGGAGACATGGAGGGGTACGCCGATGCGGTGAGCGCCGTGTCCGGCAACCCGGTCACTCTCTACGTGAACACCAAGGCCGCCACCTTCCATGTCGAGGCCTACCGGATGGGCTACTACCAGGGGATCGGCGCGCGGCTGGTGTGGACATCGGACGAGGTTCCCGGAGTCCGACAGCCGCTGCCCGCCCTTCTTGCGCCGACCAACACGATCGAGTGTGACTGGTCGCCCTCGCTGACCCTGACCGTCGACGACGCCTGGCCTCCCGGCTCCTACCTGCTCAAGCTGGTCGGAGCCACCGATGAACAGGGGTTCATCCCCTTCTGTGTGCGGGACGACAGCTCCCAAGCCGCGATCGTCATCCAGCACTCCGTGACCACCTGGCAGGCCTACAACCGGTGGGGCGGCTACTCCCTCTACTACGGGAACGACGGGGGGGCACTCTCCTTCACCCACGCGCCGGCTGAGGGGACGTACGAGAACCGGGCGCGGATCGTCTCGTTCGACCGGCCCTACGACCACGACTGGGCATCGGGCGCTGCCGACTTCGTCGGCAACGAGCTGCCGGTGATCGCCCATGCCGAGCGGCTGGGCCTCGACGTGACCTACTGGACCGACGTCGACCTCCACGCCCGGCCCGACCTGCTGGTCAATCACATCGCGCTGGTGAGCCTCGGACACGACGAGTACTGGTCAGCCTCCATGCGCGACGCGGCGGTGTCCGGGGTGGCGGGCGGCCTCAACATGGCCTTTCTCGGGGCCAACGCCTGTTACCGGCAGATCCGGTTCGAGCCGTCGCCGCTCGGGCCCAACCGCCACCAGATCTGCTACAAGTCGGCGGCAGAGGACCCGATCACCGGGCAGGACGACGCGCTGGTGACCGTCAACTGGGCCCAATCGCCGGTCTCCGAACCCGAGTCCAAGTTCATCGGAAGCGCCTACCAGGACGTCGGCGCCAGCGCCGATATGGTCATCGCCGACCCGACCGCATGGGCGCTGGACGGCACGGGTCTGAGCGCGGGCCAACGCCTCCCCAAGGTGGTCGAGGGCGAGTTCGACCGCTACGAGCCCGACGGCCCGGGTCCCGCCGAAGTCGACGTCATCGCTCACTCGCTCGTCGCCAACCGTGGCGGCAACTACTCGGACGTGACCTGGTACACGGCCACCGCCGGAGGTGGGGTGTTCGCCACCGGCAACGCCAGTTGGGTCGGCCAGATGTCGGACTTGCCGGTTGTCCCGGACAACGTGCTCCCCTCCGCCGTGCTCGGGGTGACCGCGATCCTGCTGCGGATCGTGGAGAACGTCTACTCGGCCATCGGGATGGGGCCTGCCAGCATCACCCACCCCTCGTCGGGGACGTGGCGAGCGGCCTACCCAGCGGGGTCGGTCTCCGCCCTCGCCGCCGCGTCCGACACCACGGCCTGAGCTTCGCTCAGGTCACTCGCTGATGGTGATCGGCTGATCGTCGAGCGAGAGGTCCGAGCTGACCGGGAGGTCGCCCCCGACCGCGTCGATCGCGTTCTGCGCGTCGACCGCGTTCACCGCGTTCACCGCGTTCTGAGCGGCGAGGTGCTCGCGGATCCGTTCGTCGACCTCGGCCATCAGCTGGGGGTTCTCGGTGAGGAAGGTCTTCACGTTCTCGCGGCCCTGGCCGAGCTGCTCACCCTCGTAGGTGAACCAGGCACCGGACTTCTTGATGAAGCCGAGCTCCACCCCGACATCGAGCAGCGATCCCTCCCGACTGATGCCCCGTCCGAAGGTGATGTCGAACTCCGCCTGCTTGAACGGTGGCGAGCACTTGTTCTTGACCACCTTGACCCGGGTCCGGTTGCCGACCTGGTCGGCACCGTCCTTGATGGTCTCGATACGCCGGATGTCGAGGCGGACCGATGAGTAGAACTTGAGGGCACGGCCGCCCGGGGTGACCTCGGGCGAGCCGTACATGACACCGATCTTCTCGCGCAGCTGGTTGATGAAGATTGCGATGGTCCGCGACTTGGACAGGGTCCCGGTCAACTTGCGCAGCGCCTGGGACATCAGCCGGGCCTGAAGGCCCACGTGGGAGTCGCCCATCTCGCCCTCGATCTCGGCGCGGGGGGTGAGGGCGGCCACCGAGTCGATGACCAGGACGTCGAGCGCGCCCGAACGGATCAGCATGTCGGAGATCTCGAGCGCCTGCTCACCGGTGTCCGGCTGGGAGATCAGCAGGTCGTCGATGTTGACACCGATCGCCTTGGCGTAGACGGGATCCATCGCGTGCTCGGCGTCGACATAGGCGCAGATGCCGCCGTTGCGCTGGGCCTCGGCCACCACGTGCATGGCCAGCGTCGACTTCCCCGAGGACTCGGGGCCGAAGATCTCGACGATGCGGCCGCGGGGAAGCCCGCCGATCCCGAGCGCCAGGTCGAGGGCGAGCGCCCCGGTGGGGACGGCCTCGATGTTCATATGGAGGTTCTCGCCCATTCGCATGATCGATCCCTTGCCGAACTGCTTCTCGATCTGTCCCAGGGCCATGTCGAGTGCCTTGTCACGTTCCATGTCTGCTCTTCTTCTCCTCGCTGCTGTCGCTCTTGACCTGGCCGACCCTACGGAGGGGGTGTGACGCACCATGGGCCCCGGCGCCCGTGCCGTGACGCCGCTTCCCCTGCTGCCCGGATCTCCCGTCCCGGATTGCGCTACGACACCGCCACTCTAGACCCGAACGCACGTTCGATGGCGGATGCCCCGGCGGGCACCGCCGAGTCGGGTGGGGTCCGTCCGGAGCCCGTCGGCAGGCACTAGCGTCGCCCCGATGCCGGACGACATCGAGCCGCCTCCGGAACCTACGGACGGCCCCGCTGGAGCCACACCTGCCACCCCGGCGGGCGAAGGACCCGGAGCGGGCGGACCGCCGACAGCGGGCGACTTCGCGGCCCCGGCCGTGCTGTCCCGCCGTGACCTCCGCAGGCAGAAGACCCGCCCCTCTCGCACCTGGCGCTACGTACTCGGCGGGGTGACGGTGGCGCTCATCGGCATGGTGATCGGGCTGGTGGTGACGCGGGGCGACCCGGCCGCGGCGCCGGCGGTGACCACCACCTCCACGACGGCGCGCGCGGCGGCGGTGGTCCCCTGCCCGTTGACCGGCGCACCGGCCCCTGGAGGCGTCGTCCCGGCCCGCCCGGCCCTGGCCGTCAAGATCGGCAACTACGCCGGCGACCGCCCGTCGGCCGGGCTCAACCAGGCCGACGTCGTCTTCGAGGAGCCGGTCGAAGGGGCCTACACGCGCCTGGTGGCCGTGTTCCAGTGTCAGGGGGCGGCCCTCGTCGGGGACCTGCGCTCGGCCCGTGAGCCGGACGTCGCGATCCTGTCCCAGCTCTCGAACCCGCTGTTCTTCCACGCCGGCGGCATCGACCCGGTCCTCAACCTCCTGGCCGACGCCCCGATCCAGGACCAGAACGCCCTTGCCGGCGCGAGCTCGGTGGTGATCCACCCGCCGGGGCGGTACGCGCCCTACAGCACCTTCATGTCCACCTCGGCCGGGTGGGCACTCGCCCGCTCGGACACCGCGCCGCCGGCGCCGATCTTCGCCTACTCCGCGGCCCCGCCCGCCGGATCGGTACCGGGCTCCGGGATCGGCGCCCACATCCCGTTCTCCTCGGACGCCGACGTCACCTGGACCTGGGACCCGTCCAAGTCGGACTACCTCCGCTCCTATTCGGGGGCGCCGAACACGCTCGTCGACGGCACCCAGGTCGCGACCGACAATGTCGTCATCATGTCCGTCGGCACCTACTACGGACCCTGGATCGAGAACAGCCAGGGCGCCCACGAGGTCGAGGTCACCGCCACCGGGTCCGGGCCCCTGGTCGTCCTGCGCAACGGGATGGCCATCACCGGGACCTGGAGCCGTTCCGACCTCATCCACCCCGCCGCCCTCACCGCGTCCAACGGGCAGCCGATCACCCTCCAACCGGGCACGACCTGGGAGGAGCTGGTACCCGACGCCATACCGGTCACCACGATGGCCGCGCCGCCGCCTGCTCCGGCCGGCTCGGCCTCCGGATCAGGGACGGCCGGAGGACACTCCACGACCACCCGAACCTGAGCCGTCCTGCAACGGTCCGGGGCGCCTCGAGGCTCCTGCGGCGACGCTCAGGTCTCCGGAGGGGTCCCGGACACCCACCGGCGCAGGAGGTCGAGGGCGGCGATGGTCGCGTAGTCCCGGACCCGGGCGCGGTCACCCGGCAC
Source organism: uncultured Acidimicrobiaceae bacterium (assembly GCA_963753905.1). Lineage (GTDB taxonomy): Bacteria > Actinomycetota > Acidimicrobiia > Acidimicrobiales > RAAP-2 > Bog-756. The sequence continues at coordinate 2,913,118 of CAVWDZ010000001.1, forward strand.
GTTGAACCGGACCGCTTGTGTCGTCCGTCCTGGAGAGGCGAAGCCGACGAACACGGTCCCAGGGGCCTGGCCGTCCTGCTCGGTGGGCCCAGCCACTCCGGTGATGGACAGGCCGACGTCGGCGCCCAGCACCCGGCGGGCGCCGTCGGCCATGGCACACGCGGCCTGCTCGCTGACCACCGGCCCCTCGGGCACGCCGAGGACCTCGACCTTGACCTCGGTGGCATAGCTGACGATCGAGCCGCGGAACCAGGCGGAGGCGCCCGGCACGTTGACCAACCGGGACGCGGCGAGCCCGCCGGTGAGCGACTCGGCCAGGCCGACGGTGAGCCCACCGGTCCCGAGCGCACGTGCCACCGCATCCTCGATCGCGTCGTCGTCGATGCCGAAGACGACATCACCGGCGGCGTCGTGCAGGATCGAGCGGATGGCCGACTCGTGCCGGTCGAGAAGTGCGGCCGCGCTCGCCTCGCTGCCGGAACGCACGGTGATCCGCACCTTGATTCCCTCGATGCCGCTGGCGAGGAAGGCAATCGTGGCGCCGTCCGTGGCCGGCGCGCGCTCTCCGGTGCCACCACGATCCTCCGGCCCGTCGGCGGCGGGCGGGAGGGCGTCGAGCTGTGCGATGTAGTCCGCAAGGGTTTCGCCCAGGCCCGACTCGCTCATCCCCCACGTGCGGATGACCCGGCTCGCGATGATCCCGGACGACTCGCCGCGCTCCGCCATCCGGCGGCCCAGGTCGGCGGCGATGGTCCGCTCGAACATCTCCGACATCTCGTAGGGCACGCCCGGCACCGCGTAGACGACCTTGTGCCCGACCGGGCAGATCAGGCCAGGTGCGGTCCCCATGGTCTGCGGGATGACCGTCGCCCCCTGGGGCACGTCGGCCTGGCGCAGGTTGGATTCCGACATCTCCCGCCCGCGACTCGCAAAGAATTTCCGGATCCGCTCGACCACCGACTCATCCCGCTCGAGGGGAACGTTCATCACCTCGGCGATGGCGTCACGGGTGATGTCGTCATGGGTCGGGCCGAGCCCCCCGCAGACGATCACGCCGTCACTGCGGGCGAGGGCGGTGCGGAGGGCGAGGACGATCCGGTCGTGATTGTCCCCGACCGCCTGGTGGAACTGCGAGGTCGCTCCCATCGCCGCGAGGTGCTCGCCGAGCCATTGCGAGTTGGTGTCGGCGATCTGCCCGAGAAGCAGCTCGGTGCCCACCGCGACGATCTCGACGCGCACTGGCCGCTCAGTCGGTCGCGCCGGGAGCGCCGAGCACCCCGGGACGGTGTCCGTCGTGGATGCTCCCGGTCCGCTCCCGGGCCGCGCGGCGGCCGTCCAGGAAATACTGCGCACCGGTGAAGAGGGTGATTGCCGTTGCCACCCAGATGGCGGCGTCGAGGAGGTGGGTGTGGCCGGCCAGCGGTGGGGCCAGGCACATCCCGATGGCGATGTCCTGGAGCAGCGTCTTGAGCTTGGCCGAGTTGCGGGCCGGGATGGACACGCCGTGCCGGCCGACCACCGAGCGGTAGACGCTCATGGCGATCTCGCGTGCGGCGATCAGGACCACCGGGAACCACCAGACGATGCCCTTGGCCACGAGGGCGAACAGGGCGCCGAGGACCACCACCTTGTCGGCCAACGGGTCGAGGAAAGCCCCGGAGCGGGTGGTCCCCTGTCGCCGTGCCAGCCAACCGTCGATGCCGTCGGACATCGCCAGCACACCCCCGAAGACGAAGGTGAACCAGCTGGCTCCCCACACCATGATCAGGATGATGACCACCGGGGTCGCCAGCAGGCGGAGCAGGGTGATCCCGTTCGCCGGGGTCAGGAGGGCCGAGGGCCCGAAGGTGGCGGCCGGGGCGATCGTCTCCGACGTTGCGCCGGCAGGCAGGCCCGGGGTGACCGCACCGCCGCTCACCGCCCGCCCCCGACCACGAGAGCCACCGGCTCGGCCACCAGGTCGGGACCGTCCGCGCCGCGCACGACGACCTCGGCGAAGCTCCCCACCTCGAGATCGTGGGGAACGGCCACGATGCCGTCGATCTCCGGGGCCTCCCGGTACGACCGGGCCTCTCCCGGGGCGTCCACCAGCACCTCGATCGTGGACCCGATGAGCTCTTCGCGCCTGGACGCGGTGATCGCGTCCTGGAGCTCGGAGCATTCGCGGATCCGCTCGGCGACCAGCTCCCCGGCGACCTGCTCGTCGAGATCGGCGGCGTAGGTGCCCGCCTCGTTGCTGAACGGGAAGAACCCGACCCAGTCGAGCCGGGCCTCCTGGATCCAGGCCAGGAGCTGGTCGTGGTCCCCTTCGGTCTCCCCCGGATAGCCCACGATGAACGACGAGCGGAAGGCCGCTGCCGGCTCGGCGGCCCTGATCGATCGGATCCGCTCGAGGAACCGCTCGCCCTCGCCCCAACGGCGCATGCGCTTGAGGAGCGGTCGGGAGACGTGCTGCAGCGAGAGGTCGAAGTAGGGGACACCCGTGGCGAGCACGGCCTCGACCAGCCGGTCGTCGAGTGTGGACGGATAGAGGTAGAGGAGGCGGGTCCACCGGACCCGTGCGGAGACCGCCGCGACCAGGTCGACGATGGGCCGGCGCCCGTTCGGCGCCGGTCCGTCGGGACCCGAGCGTGACCCACTGGTCGAACGGTCGAGGGCGAAGGAGGAGAGGTCCTGGGCCACGAGCACGACCTCGGACAGCGTGCCGTCGGCAGCACCCAGCTGGTCGACCTCGGCCAGGATCGACTGCGCGGTGCGCGAGCGCTGCTTGCCGCGGAAGGAGGGGATCGCGCAGAAGCCGCAGTTCCGGTCGCATCCCTCGGCGATCTTCACGTACGACCACGGCCTCGCCGACGCGGGCCTCGGGAGGTTCAACAGATCGAACGAGGGAGGAACCGTGCCTGCCCCATCGACCGTTCCTCCCGCTGCGCTCCGCCTGCCGAGTACCACCGGGGTGCTCCCCGCCGGCCACGCGGATACGGGCGGCACGACGATCTGTTCGGGCCTTGCCGTCAGTGGCATGCCGAATGGGGCGACCAGGTCGACTTCGGGCATGGCCTGGGCCAGCTCGTCGCCGTATCGTTCGGCCATACAGCCGGTGACGACCAGCCGCGCGCCGGCCCCCCGGGCGTCGGCCAGCGAGAGCACGGTGTCGATCGACTCCTTGCGGGCAGCCTCGATGAACGCGCAGGTGTTGACCACCACGAGGTCCGCCTCCTCGGGGGAGTCCGCCGCCTCTAGGCCGTCCACGGTAAGGATCCCGACAAGCTTGTCCGAATCGACCTGGTTCTTCGGGCACCCCAACGTCTCGATCCAGTACCGCTCGGCCACCAGGACAATCTACCGGCGGGATCGACGCGCCCGGCGAACAGGGGGGGTCGAGCGCACGGTGGCGTTCGGGATTGGTCGTAGTTGCCGGGATGCGGACGCCTGGACCGGTCCCGCCCCGTCGCACGCAGGGCCAGGACCGGAACGAGCGGAGAGGGAGGGATTTGAACCCTCGGACCCAGTTACCCAGGTCAACTCATTAGCAGTGAGTCCGATTCGGCCGCTCTCGCACCTCTCCTTGCCTCCTCAGCCTATATTCGGCCCAAATTTTCCGTAGTGGGGCAATGGACCAAGACCACGAGGCGACCCAAGGGTACCGGAACCTCTAGCCGCCAGGGCCACGCAACCTGGCAGGGGCGCGTCGTTCCTCGATACCGATCGGACGACGGGACAACCACGACGGCCGCCGTTGCAGGTCCCGTTCTCGCAGCTGGCTGGCCTGGAGCGATTGGCGAACCCTACAGCGGTTGTCCACCCCTTGATCCGAAGAACTTGGCGTCGCCATAAGCGAAGATGCCACCGTCAGCGGCGACCAGCCAGTAGCCGTGGCCGTCGGGTGTAGACGCCATGCCGACAACCGGCTCATTGAGGATCAAGGCCCCAGCCGAGCCGTGGAATCCGGCATCGCCGAAGGAGAAGATTCCACCATCGGAGGCAACCAACCAGTAGCCCTGGCCGTCAGATGTAGGGGCCATGCCCACCACCGGTTTGTTCAGGTGGATATTGCCGGTCGAACCGTGGAATCCGGCATCGCCGAAGGAGAAGATGCCACCATCGGAGGCGACCAACCAGTAGCCGTGGCCGTCAGGGGTGGACGCCATGCCCACCACGGGTTTGTTCAGGTGGATATTGCCGGTCGAACCGTAGAACTTGGCGTCACCGAAGGAGAAGACGCCACCATCGGAGGCCACCAACCAGTAGCCGTGGCCGTCAGGTGTGGACGCCATGGCCACCACCGGCTCGTTCAACACCAGATTGCCGGTCGAACCGTGGAATCCGGCATCGCCGAACGAGAAGATGCCGCCATCGGAGGCGACCAACCAGTAGCCGTGGCCGTCAGGGGTGGACGCCATGCCCACCACCGGTTTGTTCAGGTGGATATTGCCGGTCGAACCGTAGAACGCGGCATCTCCGTAAGAGAAGATGCCGCCATCTGATCCAGCTATCCGATATCCCTGTCCACTCTTGCTTGCGGCCATTGCAACCGCAATTGGCGAGAATGGGGATGGGACGTACGGAACGCTCGACGCACTCGGAAACGCGGGTCCCATCGGAGTGTTTCCGGCGGCATTGCCGGTCAGCTGCTGATCGTGGTGGAATTGGGGCCACGCACCCTGGCCATGCATGTCTGGGTCTCCGGGGACCGAGGCCACATAGTGCTGGATCACCCCATAATCCCCGGCATAGCTGTACCCAGCAAGAGTGATTCCGATTTGTCCGTCCGGGTCGTTGGTGATCAACGGGGAGTTCTGAAACCCGTATCCCTGCCCAAGAGTACCGAGAAGGCTCCCGGATCTACCGTCAAAGATCTGAACGCCGACGGTGGTGGGGACGATCAGATCCTGATAGCCCTGGCCACTCAAGTCCGCAGTGGTGATCGAACCGATGACGCCGCCGGCTGTTGGTTGCGACCATTCGACCGCACCATTGGCACCGTTCAAGACGTACACGGTGCCACTGAACGTGTCCGGCGATGTTGTGCCTTCGACCACCTGGAGGGATCCGTTACCCAGAACGTCGGCAAGGGCAGGGCTGGAGGTGGTGTCCCCGTCCAGCTTGGTGATCCACCGCTGGGCACAGTTGCCGCCATTCACCGGCGACATGGCCACGACGGCATCAGTATCGGCGCCTGGTTGACCCTGGCTTCCGTAATAGTCGCTCGTGCCGGACACGATGCCGGTAGCCGAGTTGGCAAGGAACGGGCCGACCGCTGGCGACGAACTGATCGCCTCGTCCGTGGTGAATTGGCACACCACACCCCCGTTCGGGTACTGCTGGCCCGCATTTCCACTTTGCAGAATCACCCGGACGTGACCACCCTGGCTGTACTGCTGTCCAAACAACTCGCCAGCCGTTGTGCCGATCCCCTCGATCACTTCGTTCTGACCCGTTCCGAACAGGTCGGCGATGGCTGGAGTTGACACCTCTGTATCGCCGGAGAACCAGGGGTTCCACCCAGGGAGGACGACGCCGTTTGCTGCGTTCAGTGCGAGTTGAACCTGGCCGAGAGATCCTGCGGTGACCGCCGTCTGCCCCTGTAATTCGCCGACCGACATCGACGCGGCTACTCCTGCGGTTCGTGTCGGATCGGACGGAGGATTGGTCGGGGCGACATACCAGACCTGTCCTCCGAACTGGTTCAGAGCCCAATAGCCACCAGAGGTGGGCTGGGTGGAATTGCCGATTCCTATGTAGACGGTTCCACCAACGGGTGACACGCTGGGTGAGGAATCGATCGGAATCCCCCCGTCGTAGACCGGCCACCCAGGGATGGGTGATCCTGTTTGCAGGTTGTAGGCCAGCGCATGGCCCGCCCGGTCGCCCACGACCACAGCCGCATGACCTTGCAGATTCACCTCGTTTGGAGAGGATCTCACGATGGGATTGCCACCGTCGTTCGGGTTGCCGTTCTGACCATTCATGGTCTGGCTCCACGCAAGAGCAAAACTGGGTGTCGATGCGTGCGGGACGGTGGGAGCACCCGTGGCGGGGGCTGCCGCGACCACCGCAGAAGCGGTCAGTGCCACAAGGGCCAAACCGGCTGCGGACAGCGACGGTAACCAATTCCGCCTGTAACGACGCCGGAAATCGGACCTCGACCCACTCGCTCTGCTCAACACGACACTCCCTTCCACCCCTCCACGGGACGTATAGACAGAGCACTCCGTAGGAACCTATCGGCCTTGTGGCGTTTGGCCTTCGATCGAGTTCGACCGGGTCGCCGTCCTGGTCGGTGTAGAAGCCCCAGTAGCGGTACTCGAGGCTCGGGAACAGGCTGTGCTGGACGCCGGGGTGGAGAGGCTCCCGTCGCACGATCAGCCGGGTGCCAGTTGGCCAATCGGGCAATTCGACCAGGTCGGTGAGCTCGACGACCGCGGCCCCTTCCCGGTTCTCTCCGTTCTGTTTGACGGCCTGGTGCCAGAGCTCTTCGAACCCCAGGGTGTCGAAAATTGCCTGGTGGATCTGGGCATTCGAGCGGCACACCACCGAGAACCCGACGTTCCTCCTCCGACAGGCGGCCACGAAGCCCTCGGTGCAGCCCGCCGAGTCGGCCCGGATCACGATCGTGCGCTCGACGAGCGTGGGGCCGTCACCCGGGTGGTGTCCAACCGCAATCGCCTCGGGCAGCTGGGCGATGGCATCGTCGAGGACCACGATGTGGTCGCTCACGGTGTTGGCCCCGGCGTTGCCGGGACGGAGCATCCCGGCAAGGGCCTCACCGGTGCAGTCGCAGAAGCACAACAACGGATGGAATCCGAAGCCACCTTTGTAGTTCGGTCCGGTCAGTTCCTTGTTCTCCGAGTGGACCTGGATGAGGGAGGCGTCGATGTCCAGATAGATCGGACCCTTGCCCTTGGTGACGCCGGTTCGACGCCACACCTCGGAGCGGACCTCGGCGAACCCGGCGGCGATGGCGCCCCGCACCTCCGGGGTGATCTCGTGGAAGGTCCGGTACACCGTCGAGTCAGATGGAACCTGTCCGAACAGGTCGCCCTGGGCCCGGAGGTGTTCGATGTCGGCGCAGTTCTCGCCCCCGCCGGCCAGCATCAGCGCGCTCTGGACGAGGACCTTGCCCCGGTCGTGGATCGGGGCCCGCTCACCCGAAATGGGGATGCGGGCAGACAGGTGCTCACCGAGCGCCATCCGGTCGGCAAAATCCCCCAATGCGTGGAGTCCGACATGGCCGACGACCTGGTCGCCTCCGGATTCCACAACGACGGGACGCGTGCTGGTAGTTTCCATTTCGTAGGTGCCCTTCTTGTTCTGGTTGCTGGTGACTTCGCAATCGTCAGAATCCCAGATGGGAAGGGCACGTACGCGGATACGCGGAGTTCAGGTCATACGGCTCCGTGACTGATCGGAGTTAGCCGTTGGGCGCAGATCCGGTTCGCTCCGCCCAGTCAGATGATCGTATGAGCTGACCGGGCCGTATCCGCGAATAGGGGCGCTCGGCAGGAGAATCGTTGCTGTCGCGGCAAACAGGCAACAGTGCCGTCCCGTCGTGGGGATTCTGAGCCTCCAGCCTGGGCACCGACCCTGAGACGGGAACCGTCTCGGCGAGGAGTCCACGACGCCTCTGCTCCCAGCGGCATTCCGCCAGAGCGCCGTTTGGCCGTCTCCTCGCATGTCCTCGTCACGGCCCAGTGACCTGGAATTGCGCAGTCAGCCACTTCGGCTGGTCGAGTTCACTGTTCGCCGGCGGGGTGGGTACTTGACCGCCTGAGGGCATGTGCGTTCGAGGCGCCGGATCGGCGATCTCACGTGCCCGACGTGACTTGTCCGAGACCCCGATCGTTCGAAGTGTGCGTCCTGTCGCATGCCGTACGCGTCAGCTACGGTGCTGCGTCAATGCCGGTGGATCACGATGCTGCTCAGGATCAGCTGCCTGACACCGACCTGCTACAACGAACACGAGGGGGGGCAGAGCGCCGAGCCGGCACCGAACCACTCATGGGCCAGCTCAGAGCCGCCTGGAGACTCGGCTGCATCGCCGCGGTGGCCCAGGCCGTCGGCCTCATTGCATGGAGCTGGCATCTCTATACACGATTCGATTTGACGAGCGATTTTGCCACCTTCAGTCAGGCCTGGCAGCAGATCGGCACTGGGAACCTGAACCCCCGTGAAACGACCTTTGCCTATTTCTATCCCCATTACGGCTATCCCTTCTGGCAGAGCCACTTCGAACTCGTGATGTGGCCGCTCGCATTGCTCCACGTCATATCTCCCTCCACGTTCACCCTCCTCGTTCTTCAAGACCTGGCACTCGCCGGTATCTCCCTCCTGGCATTCCGCTTCGGCCTCGAGCTCCTCCAGCGACAGTGGCCGTCGACCATTCGATGGGGAACCGTCGTTGGGGGTGGTCTTCTTGTCGCACTTCTGGTCAACCCATGGATTTATTGGACTGCCTCATTCGACTTTCATCTTCAACCGATTGCGATTCTCTTCCTTTTGGCCTGCGGACGGGACCTGTGGAACGGTCGCCGACGGACGTGGTGGTGGGCTGCGGCAGTTCTCGCTTGCGGTGACGTCGCAGCCTCGTACCTCATCGGGTTGGGCCTATCGGCCGTTATCTCCGGCCGCCCAACCCGCCGTCAGGGCTCTGCACTTGTGGGTGCCGGGGTAGTGTGGATCCTCTTCATCGTAGCCATTGGATCGGGCAAGGGATCGAGCCTCGCCGGCAATTACGGATACCTTGCGCACGTTTCAGGCGGAACTGGGATCGGCGCTACGTTTTCCGTTCTCTGGGGAATTGCGCATCACCCAACTGGAGTCTTTGACGTCCTTCGTTCGCGACGGGACGATATATTGAAATTTGTCTGGTCCTCCGGAACGATCGGGTTCTTCTCCGCCATTGGACTGGGGATTACCTCAGTCGTCATCATTCCAAACGCTCTCAACCAGTCACCCGTCTTCATCGGTGCCGCCGCCGCATTCCAGAATCTCGCTGCAGTCGTCTTCCTCCTCGTCGGTGCGGTCACCTTCCTCACATGGATCGTTCGCCGGGGGAGATACGGGCCAGCATTGGTGTGGATCTTTGGATTGATCGCATTACTTCAGATCCTGTCGGCAAGCCACCTCTGGATACCGAGGATCGCTCCAATGTTTCTCAAAGTGAACCAATCGACTGCGCAGGACCTGACTACAGTCCTCTCGCGAACTGATCCTCACGCCGAGGTCATCGCATCGCAAGGAACGATCGGCAGATTCGGTGCCCGCAAGTCCGTCTACCCGTACCTCAACTCGTTTGCAGACGGCCAGACGATCCCGATCGACTCGCGCCAGGTTGTGTTCGTCTTCGTTCCACATCAAGGCATCGAGGCTGCCACTCCCGAAGAAACGGAAGCCGCCATCAACGTGGTGAGAAGCGACCTCCATGCCACACCGATCCTTGCGACATCCAACGTCACAGCATTTGCGTGGAACCCGCCCCACGGGGTCACTTCAGTCCACTTTCCACGGTGATTCCGGCCCACGCGGGACAGGTAGTCATGCCCCTGGGCACTGCGCCGAGGTCAGGCGGCGATCTTTTGGAGGCGCAAGGAACCGACGTGGAGGACGGAGTGCGCACCCACGCTGAGTTGAGCGGATACGGTTCCCGGCTGATTGCACCGGAGTTGGACGGTCTTTGTGACGTGGCTTGGATTCAGGCCCGCTGAGACGCTTTGCGGAGCTGCGCCAGAGGCGGAGTTGCAAGAAACGATCAAGGCCCCCGATCCACCAGATCCCATGAGGGCGTACGAGAGAGTGAATCGATAGGTTCCCGGTAGTACTCCCTGTAGCACGATATCTGGGGAGTTGCTCGGCTGGTCCCCTCCGGTCACTGGCGCTCCAAGCTGCATCGCGTCATAACGCAATGTCGTCGTTGGCAACAAGGGTCTTGCAGCAACCAGTGCTATCAAAACGAGCGCTGCCAAGCCGCCCATGGTGGCCATCGACCACTTCGAGAAGTTATCGGGTTTCATGTATTCACACGCCGCAATCACGACGATGACAGCGATCCCAACTTCCACTGCCAAAGCAAAGGCCGGCGCACCGAGAGGTCGCCCGGCCAAATCGTATTGGGGAAGGATGTTGCTGAGGCCTTGCCACCAGCTGGGCCAGGCAGCAGGATCCCAAGGGGGCGGCATGTTGTAGTAGGAGTGATCGCCTTGAAGGATCGGCTTTGCCTGGTAGAACCAAGCGAGACCGACGACGATGACTGGCGCCCAGAGCAGACGGCCAGCCTCCTGCCATCGCGCGAGGACCATCGCGATCCAGAAGATCATGACGGGCATCAACGTCCACATGAAGCGGCCGGCCAACGAGAGGCCACCGTAAGGATTGGAGATGTATGTCCCGTTCAGGATCAAGATCGCGCCGACGCTTGCCACCGTGGCGAGGACAGCTGCTGGGAACTTCTTGCGTGCCAACCACAGTCCCACCAGTCCGACGACCGCGAACGGCAGCTGCACGAAGAGCCCCTGATTCCGGTCGAACACCAGGCCAAATGTGTACTCAATCCCGCTACTGCTCACACGAGGAAAGGGTTCGGGAAGGCCGAGCAGGTGCCCAAAATAGAACAAGTTGTAGGCAAGAAGGAGACACCAAGACGCAACCGCGACTGCGCAGACCACTGCTGTGACGCGCCAGGAATTCCTGCATCGGCTCGCCACAACCGAATACGCCACCAACACCACGATGGCCGGGACGAAATTCTTGACCTGCAGCCACGGAAGAAATGCGGCCGAAACTGCTATGACGACCGTGGAGAATCGCCTGACATTCCCGGTCCGTTCGATGATCGCCACTTCAACGATCGCACAGGTGAGCAGGACCCCAGAAATCAAGTCGGGGTATATCTGCGTGATGGCCAGTAGGAGCGCCGGAGCGGCGAGCAATAGCGCAAGCAGGGCTTGGGAGCGACGGCCAAGTCCCATCAGGTAGGCGGTCCGCCGGTGAACGAGGATGAGGCCTGCCGTGTCGAGTACCAACATCCCCACGACTGCCCCCAGGAAGAGACGACCGGAGGCGACGAACGGGATGAGCAGCAATCCCAGCCCGGGCTCGAACGCGCTGATCACACCGTGTGAGCCCGTGAAGGAAGCGACGGAACTCACCGGGGTCCCAGGGGGATAGGCCGATAGGCGGTTTGCGCTGAGATCAGCCTTGATGGTGGACAAGATGTGAGGATTCAGGTGGAGGAAGGCCTGTGCCTGGATGATGTAGGAAGGCTCGTCCCCGGTCAGATCCACGCCCTTGGACCGGATGAACCACGCCACCAGAAGCTCGAGGAGAACGGCGAGAATCAGGACTCCGGTGCAAACCACGAGTTCGTGTCTCAGCCAAGATCGACGGTCGAGTTTCCGGTGTTCCCCTCGGCCGGCGGCATCCATTGGGTGGGGACGGTAGTTCTGCCTCACAAGTGGGTCAAGGACACTCGACAGCATGGCTTCCCCCACGGAGCCGCCATATCGCGATGCGGCATCACGTCGGCGGCGTGCGACGCGTTGGTCTCACTCGATCGACAGCATGCTTCCGATCGAGCTGCGCGGAGCCACCGCGTTGTCATCGTCCGATCCAAGCAATTCTTGCCCGATGGGCGTCCGCTCGCGGGAGACCCGAGCGCGGGTCATCCACCGATATCTTGGCTGGGAGTACACACGAAATATCGACCCGGGAGCAATCGCGGTGATGCGACATGTCTCGAAGTGTTCACTACCATGCCATTCATGGACCCGGCCGACACTGAGGCTTCGTCGACAGTCGGTCGCGAGGTAGGGGTTCGAGCCGATCCGCCTCGCGACAGCCCCCAGTCCCTCTGGAGCGCGGTTCCGCCAGAAGAGGGGGCATCGGCGTCCTCTGGTGTTCGGCTCACATCCGAATCATACGAACTCCCCGCCATCGGAGAATCGGACCAGCTGCTGCAGGATCGGCCGTTCGGCCGTACGACGCTCACGGTTCTGTGGGTCGCGACCGGCCTGGTGCTCGTGGTCGCCGTCATCCTGCGGTTCTGGACCAAGTCGGACCTCTGGCTCGACGAAGCACTCACCGTTGACATCGCCAAGCAGCCCATCCACGAGATCCCGTCTTACCTCCGTCGAGATGGTGCACCACCGTTGTTCTACTTCTTGCTTCATTTCTGGTTGGGCTGGTTCGGGACATCCGACGAGGCGGTGCGATCTCTATCAGGACTCTTCGGTGTCATCACCCTGCCCGTGGTGTGGTTGGTCGGTCGGCGGCTCGGCGGCCGCTCCGCGGCTTGGGGAGCGATGTTGCTCGTAGCGGCGTCGCCATTTGCCGTCCGCTACGACACCGAGGCCCGCATGTACTCCTTGGTGGTGCTCTTGACGGCACTCGGGTTCTTGGCTCTCGACCGGGCCTTGCATCACCCGCGACCTGGCAATCTTCTTGCCGTCGCCGCGGTAACCGGATTGCTGTTGTACGCACACTACTGGTCGATGTATCTGATCTTCACCATCGCGATGTGGTTGATCTGGGAAGCCTGGCGAGGAAGACCAGAGTGGAGGAGTGGGGCAAGGGCCGCCATCGTGGCGGTCCTCGTTGGCTGTCTGACATTCATTCCATGGCTACCGATCTTCCTGTACCAGTCCGTTCATACGGGCACCCCGTGGGCGACGCCCGCAAATTTTGCCGCCATGGTCGATGCTGTCTCCACGTTCGCCGGAGGAAGCACCACAGAAGGACGTGCACTGGCACTGGCCTTCTTTGCTCTGTGTGGTCTCGGGTTGCTCGGCCGCGCCACCGATGGACGACACATCGAAGTGGACCTCCGGACCCGTCCGTTGGGACGGCCACTCGCGGTTGCGGTAGTCGGCACCTTGGCCCTGGCCATCATCGGCGGCTTCGTCGGCAACAGCGCCTTCGATGCACGGTACGCGTCGGTTGTGTTCATCCCCCTCATCTTGTTGGTAGCGATCGGTCTGGAGACCTTCCGAGATCGGCGGGTACGGACAGCCATCCTGGCTTTCTGCGTCGTAGCGGGGCTGGCTGGAGCATGGCCCGACGTCACCACCAACCGAACCCAGGCCGGACAAGTGGCGGCAGCCCTCGCATCACGCGGTCACGTGGGTGACATTGTCGCCTATTGCCCCGATCAGTTGGGACCGGCGGTGAATCGCCTTCTCGCTCCGGGCCGCTACTCGCAGATTACGTTCCCGCGTGACACCGGTCCGGTCTTCGTCAACTGGGTCGACTATGCCAAAGTGATGGCTGCTGGCTCACCACGGGTCTTCGCCGATCGGCTCGAGGCCATGGCCGGCACCGGCCACCAGATCTTCATGGTCTGGGCCCCGGGGTATCAAACGCTCGGAACCAAGTGCGAAGCAATCACCGAGACTCTCCAACTGGATACCAGTTATCGTGCCTCATACCTCGTCAACGCCAATGCCACGACGTTCTACCAACCGATGTCGATGGTCCAGTTCGTCCCGACAAGGTCGCATTCTGGATGACCTTCTGATCCAGCTTGTCCACCGCACCGAAGCAAGTCACTACCCAGGTACAGGCGAGCCCTCGCGCAGTACCGAAGACGAGTCCATGTAGAGACTCGGGAAACCGTCAGCATCGTCGAGTCCAATCGAGTGGGCTGCGACCAGGTGAGCCGGGGGATCGGCACCGCCATCTCTGAGGTTGCCGGCTTCGGCTGCCAGCGTCCAGTATCCCTGGTCGTCCGGGGTCGTCGCCATGCCGACGATCGGCTGGTTCAAACGCGTGGCGCCGCCCGACCCCCAGAACCGGGCATCGCCGTAGGCGAATACCCCGCCGTCGGACGCGACCAGCCAGTAGCCCTTGCCACCCGGGGTCGCCGCCATGCCGACGATCGGCTTGTTCAGATGGATGTTGCCGGCAGACCCCCAGAACGGTGCGTCGCCGTACGCGAATACCCCGCCGTCCGACGCGACCAGCCAGTAGCCACCACCGCCCTCCTGCGGCATGCCGACGATCGGCTGGTTCAAGCGAGTGGCGCCAGCCGACCCCCAGAACGGTGCGTCGCCGAAGGCGAAGATGCCCCCGTCGGACGCCACCAACCAGTAACCCCCGCCGTCCGGGGTCGCCGCCATGCCGACGATCGGCTGGTTCAGTTGGATGTTGCCGGCCGACCCGGAGAAAGAGGCATTGCCGTAGGCGAAAACCCCGCCGTCCGACGCGACCAGCCAATATCCCTTGCCGTCCGGGGTCGCCGCCATGCTGACGATCGGTTTGTTCAGATGGATGTTGCCGGCAGACCCCCAGAACTGGGCATTGCCGTAGGCGAATACCCCGCCGTCCGACGCGACCAGCCAATAGCCCTTGCCGTCCGGGGTCGCCGCCATGCCGACGATCGGCTTGTTCAAGTGGATCTTTCCGGCCGACCCCCAGAACGGTGCGTCGCCGTAGGCGAATACCCCGCCGTCCGACGCGACCAGCCAGTAACCATGAGGGGCGGGGGACGGGGGGCTCGGGGTGACCTGGGTATTGCCGGAGGCGTTCCCGGTCAGCTGCGCGTCGTGGTGGAACTGCGGCCATGCGCCGGACTGGTGAACGTCGGCATGTCCCGGTGCGCTCACTTCGTAGTGGTCGACCACGCCGGTGTCCGTCGCGTAATTGTACCCGGCGATCGTGATACCGATGGTGCCGTTGGGGTCGTTGGTGACGAGCGGGGTGCTCTGGAATCCGTCACCCTCGCCGAGGGTGGTGATGAGGTCCCCGGAGCGGCCATCGAGCACCTCGACGCCGGCGATCGTAGGGACGAGGAGGTCCTGGTAACCCTGCCCGTCGGGGTCGACGGTGCTTATCGAACCGATGTCTCCGCCCGCCAGTGGACTGGACCAGGCGACAGAACCGTCCGAGCCGTTGAGTACATAAACGGTCCCTGAGAACGTGTTCGGCGAGTATGTGCCCTCGATCACCTGGAGCGACCCGTTCCCGAGTGCGTCGGCCAGCGCCGGGCCCGAAGAGGTGTTGCCGTCCAGCTTGGTGACCCACGCCTGAGTGCAGGTTCCACTGGTCGTCGGAGCCATCGCTATGACCGTGTCGGTGTAGGCGCCGGGCTGGCCCAAGCCTGCGAAATAATCACTGGTTCCTGTTGCGATGCCTTCCTCGCCGTTGGCGAGGAAGTGGCCCACGGCAGGTGACGAGCTAACGGCTTCGTCAGTGGTCAGCTGGCAATCGAGCCCGCCGTTGGGGTAGCGCTGACCGATATTTCCTGTTTGCCGTATGACCCGGACGTGTCCGCCCTGGGAATACTGCTGGCCGAACAGATTGCCCGCCGTGGTGCCGATGCCTTCGATCACCTCGTTGTTCTGGTTTCCGAACAGGTCGGCAATGGCCGGGGTCGAGACCTCGGAGTCTCCCGAAAACCAGGGGTTCCAGCCGGGGAGCGCGGCGCCGGTACCGGCGTTGAGCGCGTACTGGGCTTGACCGAGGTTTCCGGCGGTGACCGCGGTCTGATCCTGGAGCACGCCGATCGCCATCGACGCATTCACCCCGGAGGCGGACGATGCCTTGTCAGATGAAGGATTTGGCGCGGCCTTGTCCCAGAGGGGGCGTCCGAACTGGTCGAGGGCCAGATAGCTGCCAGCATCAGGATCGGACGCGTTCCCAAGCCCCACGTAGACCGTGGAACCGTCAGGGGAGATCGATGGAGACGCGTCGATGGAGATCCCACCATCGCCGTAGGGCCACCCCGGGACGATCGATCCGGTGGCCAGGTCATAGGCAAGGACGTTGCCAGCCCGATCGCCCACCACGACTGCCGGGGTCCCTTGGAGATCGGCCACGTTGGGCGATGAGATCGCGATGGGCAGGCCGGCATCGTTGGGGTTGCCGTTCTGCCCGTTCACCGACTGGGACCAAACCAGATCGAACGGAGCGAGCGTTCGGGGCGCCGCGGCAGATGCGCCGGCGCCACCCGAAGGGGGGAGGATCGCATACGAGACCAGCGTGGCAGCCACCACGGTACCGGCCGCGGCCCAGCGCCATCGACGCTCGAGCGGTGTGCGTTGTCGGTCCCGCTCCCCCGTCGTCCACCTGGCCATGATCATGTCGGTCCTGCCTGAGTCGAGTCGGTGACAGCGCAACGGTAGTGGCCTCCGGCCGGGTACGGTAGGCGCCCCTTGTGTCGTGAACTCGTCGCCCGTTGGTTCGACGAATGCGACCTCGGGTCAGGCCGCGTGATCGAGCAAGCGGGAAACGAGGCTCATGGCGCAGGCCGTCGCTGAATCTCGGCCGGGTGGCTCTGTGACGCCGCCAAGGAATCCTGGGGTTCGCCGAATAGGCGTCCTGAACGTGAAACACTGTGCGTGAATCCCGGTCGATGGACCAGCCACAGATACTTGTCTGAAGCGAGCTCCTCGTGCTTCATCCAAATGGGCAAGCCACGTCCGAAAACAGGTGATCGAGCATCAGAGTTGGGGGAGGTTTCCAAATGTCAGGCAAGCTCAAGCAACGACGTTCGTCCAAACTGTTCTCACGTAGGTCATCGGCAACCACGTTGTCCGAACTGACCGATCAGCCCGGCGGCTCCTCCGGCGATTCCGCTAGGAGTCCAATGTGGCCGTCGTACCCGCCCAAGCAGTACTTGGGGCAACTCGATCGCGATCATCAACGCTACATGGGTGAACTCCGTTCCACAGCCACCCTCGACGACTGCAACTGGTACCACACCTTCGACTTACCTGGAGGCGGGTCGATCGAAGGAGCATGGGATCTGCGCGGGCGTGAGTCCTCCTACTTCGGGGGAGTTGATCTCGAGGGGAAGCGAGTC
This sequence comes from uncultured Acidimicrobiaceae bacterium, assembly GCA_963753905.1. Lineage (GTDB taxonomy): Bacteria > Actinomycetota > Acidimicrobiia > Acidimicrobiales > RAAP-2 > Bog-756. The sequence continues at coordinate 2,929,910 of CAVWDZ010000001.1, forward strand.
ATCGAACCCGGACCGGCATCCGGGTACCTTTCGTTCTACATGGAGCGACAGGGCGCCGAGGTCGTTGCGTTCGAGACGGGCTTTGACGTCTCGATCGACCTTCTTCCAGTGGCCGGAGGAGATACCGCAGAACACCGCACCGATTTGATGCGCACGACTGTTGAGGGGATCCACAACAGTTGGTGGTACATGCACCGCATCTACGGGTCATCCGCCAAACTCGTCCATGGAGATCTCTACAACCTTCCGGGAGACCTCGGTGAGTTCGACCTCGCCGTGTTCGGTGCGATCCTCCTTCATCTCCGTGAACCTTGGGGCGCAATCAGCGAAGTCGCCAGACGGACGACGGAACGCATCGTGGTCACCGATCTCATCCAGGATCGAGAGGCGCCACTCGAGAGCAATATCATGCGCTTCTCTCCGCTGGCAACGCATGAAATATCGAATTGGTGGAGTATCTACCCAGGTGCTGTCGTATCGATGCTGGAGCGAGTGGGATTCGGCAAGACGACAATTACCGAGCACACCCAATCGCACCATCTTGGCCATCGCATGGAGGACTCGGCCGTGGAGATGCCGATGTTCACCGTCGTTGGAGAACGCGAGTAGCCAGCCGTTTCTTGGTTGGTCCCGGTGTTCATCCTCGTATCCGGCAACACACCTGTTGGCTGACCATCGCGGACGGTCGCCGAGAAATCAGCGAGTGGGTCTTCCAACATCTTGGAAGCGAGTTTCCGGGGGTTGGCCGACGGCTGGTAGGTCCTACGGTCGTGATCGAGCTCCTCGAGGCCTCACGTTGCCGGCCTGCCATCCAGCGAGGTCGGATTTCCGTTCACTCCCCGCTCTGCCCTTCGCCGCCGTGCGGCGGTCGGTCACCGGCGACGCCCGCCCAGCTCAGCGGCCTGCGCGGCCCCGGCCCAGCGGTCTGTGCAGCCCGAGCCTTCCGGAGGGGACCCCATGGCGGCGCCACCGGGGGGACTCGGAACCGTCGGGACGGTGTTGCGCCGGCGCCTGACACGTGGTTTGCTATTAGCACTCGACATCGCAGAGTGCTAACGACTACGGAGGAACACCTGATGGCCAAGCTGATTACGTTCGACGAGGAGGCCCGCCGGGCCCTCGAGAGCGGCATGAACAAGCTCGCCGACGCCGTGCGCGTCACCCTCGGCCCGAAGGGCCGCAACGTCGTCCTGGACAAGAAGTGGGGTGCTCCCACCATCACCAACGACGGCGTCTCGATCGCCAAGGACATCGACCTCGAGGACCCCTTCGAGAAGATCGGCGCTGAACTGGTCAAGGAGGTCGCAAAGAAGACCGACGACGTTGCCGGCGACGGCACCACCACCGCCACCGTGCTCGCCTGGGCCATGGTCCACGAGGGTCTTCGGAACGTCGCCGCCGGAGCCAATCCGATGTCGCTCAAGAAGGGCATCGAGGCCGGAGTCGAGGCGGCCGTGGCGTCGCTGCGGGGCATCGCCCGCGACACCGACTCCAAGGGCCAGATCGCCCAGGTCGCATCGATCTCGGCTGCGGACAACGAGATCGGCGAAATGATCTCCGAGGCCATCGACAAGGTCGGCAAGGACGGGGTCATCACCGTCGAGGAGTCCCAGACCTTCGGGATGGACATGGATCTGGTCGAAGGCATGCGCTTCGACAAGGGCTACATCTCCCCCTACTTCGTGACCGATCCCGAACGCATGGAGGCCGTCCTCGAGGATGCCTACGTGCTGCTGGTCGGTTCCAAGATCACCGCCGTACGCGACCTGCTGCCGGTGCTCGAGAAGATCATGCAGTCGGGCAAGCCACTGGTGATCATCGCGGAGGACATCGAGGGCGAGGCCCTCGCCACCCTGGTGGTCAACAAGATCCGGGGGACGTTCCGCAGTGCCTCGGTCAAGGCCCCCGGGTTCGGCGAGCGGCGCAAGGCCATGCTCCAGGACATCGCCATCCTCACCGGTGGACAGGTCGTCACCGAGGAGGTCGGCCTCAAGCTCGAGAACGTCGGCCTCGAGCTCCTCGGCACCGCCCGCAAGGTCGTCGTGACCAAGGACGAGACGACCATCGTCGAGGGAGGCGGCTCGGAGGACGAGATCAAGGGCCGGATCAACCAGATCAAGGCTGAGATCGAGAACACCGACTCCGACTACGACCGGGAGAAGCTCCAGGAGCGCCTGGCCAAGCTGTCCGGCGGGGTCGCCGTGATCAAGGTCGGGGCCGCCACCGAAGTGGAGCTCAAGGAGAAGAAGCACCGCATCGAGGACGCCGTCTCGACCACCAAGGCCGCCATCGAGGAGGGCGTGGTCCCCGGCGGTGGGGTGGCCCTGCTCCGGGCGCAGTCCGCGATCCTGGACGCCGCCGAGAAGCTCGACGACGACGAGGCCACCGGTGCGCGCATCGTGGCCCGGGCCGTCGAGGAGCCCCTCAAGCAGATCGCGGTCAACGCTGGTCTCGAGGGTGGCGTGATCGTCGACAAGGTGCGCAACCTCAAGAAGCCGTCAGAAGGGCTCAACGCGCTCACCGGCGAGTACGAAGACCTCTTCCAGGCCGGGGTCATCGACGCGGTCAAGGTCACCCGCTCGGCCCTGCAGAACGCCGCGTCCATCGCCGCTCTGTTCCTGACCACCGAAGCGGTCATCGTCGACAAGCCCGAGGAGTCTGCTGCCGCCATGCCCGGCGGGGGTATGGACGACTTCTAGGGCACATATGCGCCCGGACGATCATTGTCCGGGCGCACGGGTCACCGGCCCACCCGCTCTGCTGCCGGTCGGGTCGTCCGGCCACCACCACTCACGACGGGCGCCCCCGAGTGGGGCGCCCGTCGCTCTCTTCCCTACACTGGTCGGCGTGCTCGAGCCCGCGGTGCCCTCGGTCGGATTGGGAGTGCTCCATCTCTTCTGCAAGATCCCCGGCTCGGCCAGCCCCGACGGTCGGTCCCGCCACGACCTCGGGGCGGTGGTCCGGGCGGTCAAGGACGCCGAGGCCGACGGGGTCCAGGTGGTCACCGTGGCCATGCTCGGCCACAAGGCGGATCTCGGTGTCATGGCGCTCAGCGCCGATCTCTGGCGCCTTCGCCGCCTCCAGTCCGACCTGCAGGCGGCCGGCCTGGAGGTCGCCGGGTCCTATGTCTCGTTGACCGAGGTGTCGGAGTACGCGGCCGGGATCCCGGACGAGATGAAGCAGACCCGGCTGTACCCCACCCTGCCGCCCGACGGCATGACCGCCTTCTGCTTCTACCCGATGTCCAAACGGCGTGGGGACGCCGCCGGCTCCAATTGGTTCTCCATGCCGTTCGAGGAGCGCAAGGAGCTCATGTACGGCCACGGAGCGGTGGGCCGGACGTTCTCCGGGCGCATCGTGCAGGTCATCACCGGTTCGACCGGTATCGACGACTGGGAGTGGGGGGTCACCCTCTTCGGTGTCCATCCCGACGACTTGAAGGAGTGCGTCTACACGATGCGCTTCGACGAGGGATCGGCCCGCTTCGCCGAGTTCGGTCCGTTCCTGACCGGGATGGTCGCACCGGTGGAGGACGTCCTGGCACAGATCGCACCCGGCGGGTGAGCACCACGCCGACCTGCGTGACCGCCGCGAGGCCGGCCGGCCCCAGGCCGGCCGTCGGGACCGCCGATCTCGGGGTCCTGCGCGCCGAGCTGCGCCGTCTCGGACCGGTGGTGGTGGCCTTCAGCGGCGGCGCCGACTCGGCCTTCCTGGCATGGATGGCCACCGACGAGCTCGGAGCCGACCGCGTCCTCTGCGTGACCGCCGTGTCGCCGTCCCTCGCGCCCGAGGAGCTGGCCGATTGCCGGGCCCTGGCGACCGAGTGGGGGCTCGCCCACCGCGAGGTTGCGACCGGCGAGCTGGCCGACCCGTCGTATGCGGCCAACGACGGCAGCCGCTGCGCCCACTGCAAGTCGGCGCTCATGGAAGCGCTCGACCCGCTGGCCGGAGCGGCCGGCGGGGAGGCGACAGTGGTGCTCGGGGTGAACCTCGACGACCTGGGGGACCATCGTCCCGGCCAGGCGGCCGCCGCCGAACGGGGTGCGGTCTTCCCACTGGTCCGGGCCGGGTTCGCCAAGGCCGACGTCCGCTCGTGGTCCCGACGTCTCGGCCTGCGGACCTGGGACAAGCCTGCCGCGGCCTGCCTCGCCTCCCGCGTGCCGTACGGTACTCGGGTGACCCTCACCACACTCGACGCCGTCGCCCGCGCCGAGTCCGCCCTGCGTGCGCTCGGCTTCCATGAGCTCCGCGTCCGCCATTACGGCGACACCGCCCGCGTCGAGCTGCCGGCGGAGGATCTGGCCGACGCGGTGGCCCGCCGGGTCGAGGTCGCCGCGGCCGTGCACGGCGCCGGCTACCGGTACGTGACCCTCGATCTGGACGGGTTCCGCTCGGGCAATCTCAACGACGCCCTGGGTGACGGTGCGGCGACCGGGGAGGCCCAGTGATCGGGGTACGGGTCAAGCTGACCTTCCCCGAGGAGCTGGTGCGTGAGCCGATCATCGCCCGCATGGTCACCGAACTGCACATCGTGCCCAACATCCGCCGGGCCGACGTCGGCGAGCACTCCGGCTGGATCATCTGCGAGCTCGACGGCGACGGGGTCGACCTCGACCAGGCCCTCGAGTGGCTGAGGGGCGAGGGGGTGCAGGTCGACCTGCTCGGGGACGTCGTCGAGAGCTAGAGGCAGGGGCGGTCGGGCGGAGCCGCCACGGGGCGTGGGCACCCACGTCGACCGGCAGCCGCGTGGCGAGGGCACCCGTAGCTCAGTGCCCCAGCTCAGCGCCGCAGCTCAGTGCCCCAGCTCAGGCGGTCGGGTCCTCCGGCTTCCGGATGGTCCAGCCGGCCCCGGTGACCTTGCGGGGCTCGTAGAAGAGGCAACCGTCCGGGCAGGCGAACGGGAGCTGCTCGTTTGCGCCCATGCGGCACTTCTCGAGCTTCTCCTCGTGGGTCGTCGTCTGCATGATGTAGTGGCGACAGTCGCTCAGAACGGCCATTCCCCATTCTGCCCGACGATGGACGATTCGCGGGGTCAGTGCGGTAGCGTCGGCCCCGTGGATGCCCTCCCCTCCGAAAAGCAGCTCCTCCGGTGGAGCGAGGCGCTGGCAGGCATCGCCCGCACCGGTCTCGGGTTCACCGAGTCCCTCTACGAGCAGGAGCGCTTCGAGGAGATCCTCCACGTGGCCGCCGACATCCGCATGGCGGTGGACGGCAGCGACGGCGTCGAGGACGTGGACGGCATCGTCGAGGAGTGGCTCGGCACGGTGGGCAAGGGCGTCCCCGGCTATGTGACCCCCAAGGTCGCAGTCGGCGCCGCGGTCGGGAACGACCAGGGCGAGATGCTGCTCGTCAAGCGGGCCGACTCCGGGGTGTGGCTCTACCCGACCGGTTGGGCCGACGTGGGCTACTCGGCTGCCGAGGTGGTGGTCAAGGAGGTCCAGGAGGAGACCGGCATCGACGTCGAGGTGGTCCGCCTCATCGCCGTCCTCGACGGGCTGCGGGTTGGGATCAGCCGGATCCCGCTCTACTCGCTGGTCTTCCAGTGCCGACCGGTGGGCGGCGAGCTGCGCGCCCACCCGCTCGAGTGTTCGGATGTGGGCTGGTTCACCCTCGACGATCTGCCCTACCCGCTGGCCGGGGCGGAACGGTGGGGTGCCCACGTGTTCTCTGCACTGCGGGGGGACCCGATCGAGGTGCTCTACGACCCGGTGCGCTCGCCCATCTGGCGCGGGAACCCGGGGAAGGGCTGAGCTGTCCGGTCCTGCCGGTCACCCGACCGTGCCCGTGAACCGCCCCCTCGACTCGCCCGTTGACGCGTCCGGTCCGGGCGGGGTGGTCGTCGACGAGGTCCGTGCGGTCACGCCGGACCTGGTCGAGGCATTCGTGCGACTGATCCCGCAGCTCTCGTCGTCTTCTCCGCCAACCAGCCACGACGAGCTGCAGGAGATCGTCTCCTCCGAGGCGAGCATCCTCCTCGTCGCCCGCGACAGCGGCGGCCGGATCGTGGGGACCCTGACCCTCGCCGTCTTCCGGATCCCGACCGGCTTCCGGGCCTGGATCGAGGACGTCGTCGTCGACGACACGGTCCGGGGGGCGGGTGCGGGCGAGGCGTTGGTCCGGGCGGCCCTCGACCGGGCGGCAGCTGTGGGCGCCAAGACCGTCGACCTCACCTCGCGTCCGAGCCGCGAGGCGGCCAACCGTCTCTACGTGCGCCTGGGCTTCGAGGCGCGCAGCACCAACGTGTACCGGCACGACCTCGGAAAGCGGGACTGAACCCGGGGAGGGGTGGGACCGGTCACAGGCGACCGAGCCGGATCGGCGGCGCCGAAGGCGAACACACCTCCGTCCGAGCTCGCCTGCCACGTCGATCCCGCCGCCGCCCGCGGGTCAGTCCGGCAGGATTCCCGTCGCGGAGGTGGCGGTGAAGGTGGCGAGAAGCCGCTGGTCGTCGACCATCGCCCGGCGGTAGGCCGCCCAGTCCTCGTGCTCACCGTTCCCCCGCCGGTAGTACTCGACGAGCCGGTCGGCGACCGGACCGTCGGGCGTGGTCGCCACGTCGGTCAACTCGGCCGTCCCGTCCAGGCTGACCCAGGTGTAGATGTTGTCCCCGAACACGAACAGCGTCGCCCTCGGGTCCCGCCGCAGGTTCCTCGTCTTGGCCCTGGAGTCGGTCAACGAGATCGTGAACCGGTCCCCGTCCGGGACGAACAGGATGACCGACTGCTGTGGCCGGCCGTCCGCCCGGAGCGTGGTCAGGATGCCGTTGCTGCGGCCATCGGCGAAGGCGAGAGCACGTGCCAGATCCATCGCGAACCAGCCTAACCGGGGGGACCCGGTGAGGTGCCGTGGGAGAATGACGCGGTGTACCGGGTGACCGCATTCGAGATCGCCGATCCCGACGAGGCCTTCTCGTTGGTCGAGGCGCGGGTGGCCGGCACGCTGGTGGTGTCGTCCGGCGACGGGATGGAGGCGTCCTTGCTGCCGTGGCGGCTGATCCGGGGGCCACTGGGCGAGGCCAGGCTCAACGGGCACGTCGCCCGGGGCAACCCCCTGGTGGCCCTGCTCGAGCGACCGACGGCGGGCGTCGTGCTGTTCGACATGGTCGACGGCTACGTGAGCCCGTCCTGGTACCCCTCCAAGAGTGGGCACGGTCGGGTGGTGCCGACCTGGAACTACCTGAGCGTCCATCTGCACGGCACCGTCCGGGCGGTGGACGACACCCGGTGGCTGCTCGAGAACGTCACCGCGCTCACCGATGCCAACGAGGCCCGGCTGGCGTCGCCGTGGTCGGTGACGGACGCTCCCGCCGACTACGTCGACGGGATGCTCGGCCGGATCGTGGGGGTCGAATGCTTGATCACCCGGATCGAGGCGAAGGCAAAGCTCAACCAGAACCGGCCGCCTGCGGACGTGGAGGGTGTCATCCGCGGGCTCGGCGACGCACCGGGCGGAGCGGCGCTCCGGGACGCGATGCACGCTGCCCGCTCCCGCGACGTCAGCCGATCTTGACCAGGTCCACGATGAAGATGAGCGTGTCGTCGACCGCGATGCCCGATCCCGCCGGAGGGCTCGACCCATAGGCGAGGTTCGGCGGGATGATCAGCTCGCGCCGACCGCCGACCTTCATCCCGACCACTCCCTGGTCCCAACCCGGGATCACCTGACCCTCCCCGAGGGTGAACTGGAAGGGCTGGCCCCGGTCCCAGGATGCGTCGAACTGCTTTCCGCTCGAGTAGGCCACCCCGACGTACTGCACCGTCACGCTGTCCCCCGCCTTTGCAGCCGGACCGGTGCCCACGATCAGATCCTCGACCGAGAGTTGGGTCGGAGGGGCGCCCGGCGGGACCGTCACCGTCGGCTTCACGCCGAAGGTGCCCGCCGGCGAGGGGTCGGTGATCGTCGCGGGCGCCGTGGTGGTGGAGGTCGGCGGGCTCGAGGTGGTCGTGGGGCTCGAGGACGAACCGCCGCAGCCGGCCAACCCGAGAGCGGAGACTGCGAGGACCATGAGGGAGCAGGTGCGCAGACGGGTCATGTGAGGGGATTCCTTTGGTTCTGGTTCGATCGGTCGTGGGACGCCGAGCCCACCTCGTCCGGCCACCCGGCTGGCCAGACGGTAGCCGCACCGGACACCTCCGGGCGCGCACCCGGCCACTTCCTGATACACCCCGCTGGGAGCATGTTCCCATGCTCACCGACACGCTCCACCGGGTCACCGACCAGCTCAGGTCGTCCCTGGCCGACCTCGACCCGGAGCGTCTCAGCGGGGCGGATGCCTCCCGGTTGCTCGACGCCTTCGCCGAGATCGAGCGCCTCGCCGCCGCGGGCAAGCTGCTCGCCGCCCGACGCGTGGAGTCCTCCAACGTCTGGCGGCGCGCCGGCCATCGCTCCGCGGCCGCCCATGTCGCGGAGGCCACGGGCACCGGACTCGGACCGGCCATCACCGCCCTCGAGACCGCGCGGAACCTGGGCTCCCTTCCCGCGACGGACGAGGCCGTGCGCCAGGGGAAGCTCTCCGAGACCCAGCTCAAGGAGATCGCCGGCGCCGCCATCCTCCAGCCCGGTGCAGAGCAGGCCCTGGTGGAGGCGGCCGGGCAGCAACCGCTGAGCGTCCTCAAACTCCGCTGCCGGCGGGTGAGAGCGGCCGGCCAGGACCCGCACGCCTCCTATGAGGCCATCCGACGCGGGCGCTACCTCCGAAACTGGGTCGAGGGGGACGGCGCGGTCCGGTTCGACGCCCGCCTCACGCCCGACGAGGGTGCCCGCCTCCTCGCATCGGTCAAGGGCGAGGTCGACCGTCTGGCCGCAGACGCCCGGCGGGCCGGCCTCGAGGAGCCGCGTCGGGCCCTGGCGGCCGATGCCCTCGTGGCGCTCGTCAGCGGCGGTGGGGGTATCGGCTGCGCCGTCGACGACGGGGACGGTCGACCTCGGGCAGGTTCCGACCGCACGGCCCGCGCACGCCGCAGCAGCCAGAGCCGCGGCACCGCTCCCCCGGGACCGCCGACCATGGTCCACGTGCGTGTCGACCACGCCGCACTGGTCCGCGGTCGGGTCGGGCCCGGCGAGCTCTGCGAGATCCAGGGGATCGGCCCGATCCCGGTCGAGGTGGCCCGACGTCTGGCGGTGGACTCGATCCTGAGCGTGCTGGTCACCGACGGGGTCGACGTCACCGGGGTCGCCCACGCCGGCCGGACGATCCCGACGGCGCTCCGGCGGGCGCTCGCCGAGCGGGACCCGGTGTGCGTGGTTCCCGGATGCGACAGCTACGAGGGGCTCGAGATCGACCACGTGGTGCCGTTCGGCGCAGGTGGGAAGGCCAGCATGGAGAACCTGGTCAGGCTCTGCCACTGGCACCACTACCTCAAGACGCACCATCGGCACCGGCTCGAGCCCGACGCCGGCGGCTGGCGATGGATCATCCCCGACGAGCCCCCCAGCGTGCCGCCCCGGATCCTGCGATCCGGTTGAGGCGCCCGACTACCCCGAGGCACGAACCGGCCGGCGCTCCCGGGACGACCAACCGCGGGCCGAAGCAGGGCATGGTCCCGGATCTCGGGGCCAGGGCTCTTCGGGTCCGACATGCCGATGTCGCATCAGGGTCGGCCTCATGCCAGGAAAGTGGGATCCGTTCGCTGGCTCAGCAGCACGGAGGGGTCGCACCGTAGAAGCCGGCATCTCCATAGGCAAAGATGCCGCCGTCGCCTCCGATCAGCCAGTAACCGTGACCGGAAGGCGTCGGGGCCATGGCAAACACCGGCGCAGCGAGAGAAAGGTTGCCTGCCGAGCCTTCGAAGGGCGCATCGCCGAAGCTGAACACCCCTCCGTCATACGCCGCCAGCCAGTAGCCCTTCCCGTCGGGGTCGGCGGCCATGCCGACGATCGGCGCGTCGAGGCGCACGCCGCCGAGCGAGCCATGGAAGGCGGCGTCACCGAAGGAGAAGACACCGCCGTCGGCAGCGACCAGCCAGTAGCCCTTCCCGTCGGGGTCGGCGGCCATGCCGACGAGCGGCGCGTCGAGGCGCACGCCGCCGAGCGAGCCATGGAAGGCGGCGTCACCAAAGGAGAAGACACCGCCGTCGGCAGCGACCAGCCAGTAGCCCTTCCCGTCGGGGTCGGCGGCCATGCCGACGATCGGCGCGTCGAGGCGCACGCCGCCGAGCGAGCCATGGAAGGCGGCGTCACCGAAGGAGAAGACACCGCCGTCGGCGGCCACGATCCAGTAGCCCGGGCCGGTCGGATCGGCCTCCACCCCCACCACTCGCTGGCTGAGGGGTGGCAAGAACCCCGAGACAACGGCTCCACCTCTGGCATGGACCGCGGCTCCGCTGCTTTCGACTGTCCAGTATCCATGGCCGTCGATGGTGGCGGTTATTCCCACCAAGACAGAGGTGTCCACAGGGTCGACGAAGTCAAAGGCCAGGGACGAGCTGCCCCCCCACCCAGCGAAGCACGATGGCGCCGACAGCGGGACGCTCGACGATGACTGGCCATCCACGGTCAAGGTGAAGATCCCCGGTGTGATCGGGTCGGCGCAGTGAGGGCGCCATAGCCACAGAATCCCGAGCGGGAGGGGGCCACCCGTGAAATTCAAGGTGAGGGTTTCGCTCGACGGGTCGTCGGTGACATTGGTGTAGCGACCACCCGAGACCGGACTGAGAGAAGCCTGAGCGGCTACCGTTACCTGGCACACCTGGTAGGGATTGGCCGGGTAGACGAGGAACTCGAACCCGGCAGTCCCCGCCGCGCCTGTCACCAACGGAGCGCCCAGATGGAACCCGCAGGTTCCGCCGACGGTCGAAACGGCGGCGCCTGCCGGCTCGCCGTCCGCGGACGGGATCAGGCCGATGGTGATGGAAACCACCGCCAGCGACACGACACCGAGCCACCGACCAGCCTTCGGAAGACTCCGTGACATCAAGGAGCTTCTCATCACCGCGGGTGTCCTCTCATCCCTTGTGTTGCATCCGCCGCACCGATCAGACCCCAGTCCGAGGGACCCGGTGCGCTGCTTCCTCTGAGCTCGACCCTCTCATGATCGCAGGTCTCAGGACGGAGAGAAGTCCTGTGCCCGGTCGGAACTCGGCACCAGACTGGCGACGGTCAGGGAGACCGGCAAGGGGTCGGTTGAACGACGTGCCGACAACCTGGTCAGGCTCTGCCACTGGCACCACTACCTCAAGACGCACCATCGGCACCGGCTCGAGCCCGATGCCGGCGGCTGGCGATGGATCACGCCCGACGACCCGCCCAGCGTGCCGCCCCGGATCCTGCGATCCGGGGCGGCACGCACCTCAAGCGGGTTCGTCGTCCCCGTCGAACGCATCGGCTCCGGCGGTCCCGGTGGTCCCGTCGGACCCGTCCTCGCCCATCCCCGAGCGCTGCTCGTGCCGTAGGGCGCGGGGTGTGTCCGCGTCCTGTTGGCTCTCCGGGTTGCGCCGGTCGTGATCGCTACCGCGTGCACCCCGCCCCGCCGGGTCGACCGCCGAGCCGTTCTCGGTCCGCCAGAGCGACTCGGCCCGGAAAGCGAGCTCGCGCAGCGGCTTCCCCGTCCGGCGCGATGCCAGAGCCACATCCTCGTGCTCGGCCTTCACCCGGTCCGCGCTCACCTTGATCCGGATCAGCTGGCCATCGATCACGACCGACTCGATCGACCGGGCCGCGGGCCACCGCTCACCCCTGGTGAGCCGGACCCCGAGCGAGCCCGTCTCCGACCGGAGCATGCCACGCAGCTCCCGGACCTGGACCGGGTCGCAGAGGACGTGGACCACGTGTCCGGGTCGGCCCTTCTTCATCAGCACGGGCGACAGCCATGCGTCGTGCGCGCCGGCCTCGAGCAGTCGCGCGATGGCGTGAGCCAACTGCTCGCCGGTGACGTCGTCGACGGCCACCTCGAGGAGTGCCACCGGCTGGCCGGCGTCCGCCTCGGGGGCGCCGGCCTCGTCGCTCCCCGCCCGGTCGGTTCGCAGACCGGTGACCACCTGCGTGCAGTTGGGCAGCTCGTCGAGCTCGCGGCGCCCGGCCCCGAACCCCTGGCTGCTCACCCGCATGGCCGGCATCGGGCCGTACCCGGCCGAGAGCGCGGCGAGCAGGGCCGCGCCGGTCGGGGTGGTGAGTTCGACCGGGATGTTCCGACCCCAGGTGGGCACGCCCTTCAGGAGCCCGACCACCGCAGGCGCGGGGTTGGGGAGCATCCCGTGGGCGGACCGCACCATGCCCATCCCCGTGGCCACCGGGCTGGCCCTCACCTCGTCGATGCCCAGGACCTCGAGCGCTGCGGCGGTCCCGACCACGTCGATGATCGAGTCGTGGCCCCCGACCTCGTGGAAGTGGACCTGGTCCACCTGGCGCCGGTGGAGGCCGGCCTCGACCTCGGCCAGCACCTCGAACGTGGCGAGGGCGCGGGCCGCCACCCGCTCGGGCAGCCGGGCCTCCTCGACCAGCCCCACGATGTGGGCATAGGTACGCACCACCACGTGGTCGTGGACGGTGACGACCACCCGTGTCGCCGCGATCCCCCCCCGGAGCACCGGCTCGACCTCGAGGGCCCATCCGCTGAACGGCAACCGCTCGAGCAACGCGAGCACCTCGCCGAGGTCGGCGCCGGCATCGATCAGACTCCCGAGCGCCATGTCCCCGGCGATCCCGGCGAAGCAGTGGAACCAGGCGACCGACCGTGCTCCGGGTCCGGACGTCGCCTCCCCTCTGCCGCCCGCGGTCCGGAGCACCCTCACGGCAGCATCCGGGCGATCGCACACGCTGCCCCGAACCCGTTGTCGATGCCGACGACGGTGATCCCCGCGGCGCAGGACGCGTGCATGGCCAGGAGCGCGGTCACGCCTTCGAGCGCGGAGCCGTACCCGGTGCTGGTGGGGACGGCCACGATCGGAGCCGGAGAGATGCCACCCACCAGGCTGGCGAGGGCGCCCTCCATCCCGGCCAGCACCACGACGGCGTCGGCGTCGGCGAGCTCGTCGGCCGAGGCCAACAGCCGGTGCACACCGGCGACCCCGCAATCGACCAACAGGGTCGGGCGGAGCCCCAGGGCGGTGAGGGTGGCCTCGCATTCGCGGGCCACGGGCAGGTCGGACGTCCCAGCGGTGATCACCAGCGTGCGGGATGGGCGTGCCTCGGCCGCTCGCCACACGACCGTCGAAAGCTCGCCCCGAACCTGATCGGCGCCCGTAGCCTGGCCGGTGACCGTCCGGACACCGCCAGGGTGCTCGGCCATCGCGAGACGGACCTGTCCCTCATCGGCCCGGGTCAGGATGACGGGGCCGATGCCCGATGTGGTGTCCGGCGTGGTGCCGGGTCGGGTGCCCTCTCGTCCCTCGTGCAGCAGCTCGTCCACGATGGCCGAGCACTGGCTCGCCGACTTGCCCTGCCCGTAGACGGCCTCGGGGAGGCCCAGCCGCAGCTGACGATGGTGGTCGACCTTGGCAAATCCGAGATCGGCGAACGGTAGCCGCCGCAGACGGAGCACCGCCTCGTCGGGGGAGCACTCCCCCGAGCGCACCTCGGTGAGCAGGCGTTGCAACGCGAGTTCGTCCATGATGTTCACTATCCTGCCTGTGTATGGCCGAAAACGCATCCCCGGGGGTCGCTCCCGGCCGGCCACCTCGGATCGGGTTCCTCGGGCCGGAGGGAACCTTCACCGAGGAAGCGCTCCTCCGTGAGCCCGACTACGCCGACGGCGACATCGTCCCGATGGACTCTCTCGCCGATGTGCTCGAGTCGGTCGACCGCGCTCAGGTCGACCTCGGCTTCGTTCCGCTGGAGAACGCGATCGAGGGGACGGTCCGGGACATCATCGACAGTCTCGTCTTCGACTACGACCTGCGCATCCAGCGCGAGGTCGTGCTCGACGTCCACCTCCATCTCATGGGCACGCCGGGAACGTCGCTCCGAGACATCGAACGGGTGGCATCGATCCCCGTGGCCACGGCCCAGTGCCTCCGATTCCTGCACGAGCGGCTCCCGCAGGCGACGATGCTGGCCAGCAACTCGACCGCCGACGCCGCCCGCCTGCTCGGCGAGGGCGACCCGTCGATGACGGACCGGCCGACCGCGGCCATCGCCCCCCGGCTGGCGGCCAAGCTCTACGGCCTCGAGATCCTGGCCGAAGACGTCGAGGACCACCCCGACAACCAGACCCGCTTCGTCTCGCTCGCCAAGACCGGAATCCCCGCCCGCACCGGCCACGACCGGACCAGCATCGCCTGCTTCCAGAGCGCGGACCACCCCGGCAGCCTCTACGCCATCCTGGGCCATTTCGCGGCACGCAACATCAATCTGACCAAGCTCGAGTCGCGGCCGACCAAGCAGGCCCTCGGCGACTACTGCTTCATCATCGATTTCGAGGGGCACGTTGGCGACGCGGTGGTGGCCGACTGTCTGGCAGATCTGCGCGCCGAGCTGGCCGGGGTCAAGTTCCTCGGCTCCTACCCGGCGGCCGGTCCCCACGGGGAGGCCATTCGAGAGGAGGTGGACCAGTCGCGACGCGAGGCTCACGCGTGGACGGAGGAATTGCGCGGCGAGATCGTCACCCGCGGACGCCCCCCCGGCGCAGCGCCCGAACCGGGCAGTGCCTGACCGGATCGGGCCGGGGGCTGACCCGGCGAGGACCCGCAGCTACCCTGGCACGCGCCAGGAGGGATGGCAGAGCGGACAAATGCGCGGCTCTTGAAAAGCCGTGAGGTGCAAGCCTCCGTGGGTTCGAATCCCACTCCCTCCGCCAAAATTTCAGTTGCTCTGCTTCCTTCAGGGTGAGAGACACGAGTGAGGAACCCACTCGATGGCTGAGTCAGACCCCACCGGAGTAGACCCACGTCGTCCGGTGTGTGACTGGTGGCCCGACCTCCGTCTCCTTGGATGACCTCGCCTTCCGGCTGACGTCGTCTCCGCGTCCCAGGCCACAGCGCAGAGAGCCACCGCTCTCCCTAAGTGGAACATCGGGTTCCGGTTCTGGTAGGGTTGGACACAAGCGGAAGCATGGATTCCGCTCACCAGAACCGGGAGAGACCGTGGAGAAGCGCATCCACTACGGGGCCACGTTCGCAGTGCTGGCGACAGCGGCCCTGGCCTTCAGTCTCCTGCAGTCGCTCATCATCCCGGCTATCCCGCTGCTCGAGCACACACTGCACACCACGACGACCGGGGCCACGTGGCTGCTGACGGGCTATCTGCTCAGTGCGGCGATCGCCACGCCGATCCTCGGGCGGATCGGCGACATGGTCGGCAAGGAGAAAATGATCGTCGTCGTGCTGGTCACACTGTCGGCGGGCACCCTGATCAGCGCCCTGGCCACCACCTTCCCGGTCATGCTGGCCGGCCGGATCGTCCAGGGTGCGGGCGGGGCGGTCTTCCCGCTCGCCTTCGGGATCATCCGCGACGAGTTCCCCCCGGAGAAGGTGGCCGGGGCCATCGGGATGCTCTCGGCGATCCTGGGTGTCGGTGTCGGTACCGGGATCGTCCTTGCCGGCCCGATCATCGAGCACCTCTCGTACCACTGGCTGTTCTGGATCCCCCTGGTCCTGTCCATCGGAGCAACGGTGACCACGTTCATCTTTGTGCCCGAGTCACCAGTCCGGTCACCCGGTCGGGTCAACTGGGTCGGCGCCTCGATCATGTCGGCCTGGCTGGTCACCGGGCTGCTGGCCGTCTCCTACGGGCCGATCTGGGGATGGAAGAGCACCACGGTGCTCGGCCTCTTCGCTGCCACCGCGGTACTGATCCCGTGCTGGATCCGTTCGGAGACGCGTTCGGACACACCGATGGTCGACATGAGGATGATGAGGATCCCGGCTGTCTGGAGCACGAACCTGGCCGCCCTGTTGTTCGGGTTTGGGATGTTCGCCATGTTCATCGTCCTGCCCCAGTTCGCCCAGACTCCGGCCCGCGTCGGCTACGGCTTCGGCGCTTCGGTGACCCAGTCGGGCCTGTACCTCCTGCCCTTCGCCGTGGCCATGCTGGTCATCGCCCCGCTCACCGGCCGCCTGACGGTCGCCATCGGCTCGAAGCCCCTCTTGATCATCGGCGCGCTCTTCGCTGCGTCGAGCTACGGACTGCTCGCTGTGGCCCACAGCGAGTCCTGGAACATCTACTCGGCTGCCGGGCTGCTCGGTATCGGGGTGGCCTTCGGCTTCGCCTCGATGTCGAACCTCATCGTCGAGGCCGTACCGGCGAGCCAGACCGGTGTCGCCACGGGCATGAATACCAATGTCCGGAATATCGGCGCCGCTCTCGGCAGCGGGGTGGCCACCAGCCTGATCGTGAGCGGCCAGCTGGTCCACGGCTACCCGAGGGAGCACGGCTACGTGCTGGCCTTCGCGGCCTGCGGCGGGGCGCTGGTGGTGGCAGCGATCGTCGCCCTCATGATCCCGACCCGCAGCCGTCCCTCGGCCGTCCTCGGCGAGTCGCACCCTGCCCTGACCGCCGAGGCCGAGGTGGTCGTTGGGGCCATCGGCTATGTCGCCGAGGACTGACGTGGGCCGGGGCAGCGCCGAGGCGCATGAGGTGACGGAACCCAGGCCGCTGCGCCGGGATGCCGAGCTGAACCTCGCCCGGATCCTCGTGGCCGCCCGTGACGTGTTCGCCGAGCACGGCTACGAGGCGTCGATGGAACAGATCGCAGCCCGGGCCGAGGTCGGGGTCGGGACCCTCTACCGCCGTTTCCCGAACAAGGCCGACCTCTGCGCCGCCGTGGTCGACGCTGCGACCGAACGGATCCGTCAGATTGCCGACGAGGTCCTCCTCGAGGTGGCTCCGGGCGACGCAGTCTTCGAGTTCATCCGGTGCTGCGTGGACGCGCCGAGCAGTTGGCGGGCCGCGACCTCGCGGCGGCCATGGAGCGGGGGAGGAGCCGACCGGGCCTTGGCCGCCTTGGTGCCGCGCATCGGGCGGATCCTCGACGCCAGCCAACAGGCGGGTACGGTCAGACCCGACATCGTCCCCACGGATCTGGTGGTGACCCTGATGTCGGTCCGGGCCATCAGAGACCTCTGCGACGCCGACGCCCCGGGCACCTCCCGGCGGTTCCTCGAGTTCGCCCTCGACGGCCTGCGGCCCGGACAGGAGACACCCGAGCAGCCCCCGATGTCGGTCAAACAGCTGGGACGCGTGCTCACCGACCGTTGAGGAGGACCTCTGGTCCGTGGGGAAGCCAGGCTCGCTCAGCGTTCCGCGATCGACGAACGAGCGGCCGCTCCCCTCCCCGGCCAACGACGGGACAGCTAGCGCGTCAGTACGTTCGCTCTGTTGTGCTGCCTCACGACATCGCGCTCATGCGTCACGCCTGACGAAGACCGTCGCTCCGACGGCAAGGACGATCGCGGCATACAGGGCCATCAGCAACAACCCCTCGACCGGGACGATCGCCTGCCCCTGGTTGACCGTGGACATGACCGAGTTGGTGAGCATATTGGTCGGCAGGTAGCGGACGCCGCTCTGGGAGACCCCTTGCATCACGAGCGGGAGAAGGAAGATGACGGCGACGAAGGCGGCGATCGCTGCCGCAGTGGTACGGAAGATCAATCCGAAGCCGTAGGACATGAGGGCCATGAGCGCGATGAACAGGGCGGTCATGACCACGGCCCGCGCCGCACCCGGCGATGCGAGCGTGGCAGACGGAGCGCCGCCACCGGAAAGGATGGCCTGACCGAGGAAGAACGAGACAAAACTGAGGACCTCGCAGAAGACCACGGTCAGTATTGCGGTGACTCCGATCTTGGTCGCGAGCAGGAGTGGCCGCTTAGGAACAGCGGCCAACGTGGCGCGGATGGTGCCACTCGAATACTCGCCGGTGATCAGCAATGCTCCGAACACACCGCCGGTGAGGGCGACGGTGATCATGCCGGTCAGGGACGCCTGGGTGGCGTCGAAGCCGACGTAGTACGCAGAAGCACGCTGTAACGCGTTGTGCGAGACCAGTCCCGTCACCAGGAGACAGGCAACGAAGGTGAGCCCGAGCGTGATCGCGGTCGACCGCAGGGTCAGGATCTTGGCGATCTCGGATCGGGCCACGTGCTTGACGCGGTAGTGCCCCGGCGGGGTGTTCAGAAGCGTCTCAGTCGTCATCGTCACTCCTTCTCCCCGACCAGGACCGGGCCCGACATCGTCGACGAGCGGAACTCCACCTCGTCCTGGGTCAGCTCCATGAATGCGTCCTCCAACGATGCGGTGATGGGTGTCAGCTCATGGATCCGGAGTCCATCACGAGTGGCCAAGTCGCCGATCTGCGGCGGCGTCAAGCCCTCGACAGTCAATGACCCATCGCCGTCCCCGACCTTGGCTCCCGCGGCGGAGAGCGCCACCGTGAATGCAGCCAGGTCGGGGGTGACGAGCCTGACCGCGTCGCCTCCGCTCCGGGCGACGAAATCCGCCACGCTGGTCTCGGCAATCAGCCGGCCGCGGCCGATCACGACCAGCCGGTCGGCGGTGAGCGACATCTCGCTGATCAGGTGGCTCGACACCAGTACGGTCCGCCCCTCCTTCGCCAGATCCCGGAGGAAGTGGCGGACCCAACGGATGCCCTCGGGATCGAGGCCGTTGACCGGCTCGTCGAACAGGAACACGCCAGGGTCACCGAGCAGGGCCGCGGCGATGCCCAACCGCTGGTTCATCCCGAGCGAGAACTTCCCGACACGTCGCTTGGCGACGGAGCTCAGCCCGACCTGGTCGAGGACCTCGTCGACCCGACCGACCGGGATGTCGTTCGTGAGGGCGAGCCACCGTAGGTGATTGCGGGCGGTGCGAGCTGGGTGGAACGCCTTTGCGTCGAGCAGCGCGCCGACTTCCCGGAGCGGCCAGTCCAACTCGCAGTACGGCTTGCCGCCGATGAGAGCCGAGCCCGAGTCGGGGATGTCGAGGCCCACGATCATGCGCATCGTCGTCGATTTACCGGACCCGTTCGGTCCGAGGAATCCGGTCACTACCCCGGACGGGACCTCGAAGGTCAGGTGGTCCACAGCTGTTGCTTCGCCATACCGCTTGGTCAGTGCGTGTGTCGTAATCATCACAACCGACGGTACGTGAACGCCCCCTTCAGAGGAATCCCGCTAGTCGGCGTCTTTGTGGTGGGGTTAACCCCACCGCCGTGTCTGGCAATCGCCCGGCAGCGTCCAGCCTCACATGCCGGAACGGAGAGCCGTCGATCCCGGATTCAACACCTGCGGCTGACCCGGGCGCGCTCGGTCAGGAGGGTGCGCTCCCGGCCGTTGGTGGCCAATGCCGCCGCGCGTTCGAACTCCGACGCCGCCTCGCCGTGACGGCCCAGTCGGTCGAGCAGGTCGCCTCGCACGCTGTACAGGAGGTGGTATCGCTCGAGCATGCCGGTGCCGACGATGAGGTCCACCAGGGCCAGGGCTTCTGTCGGACCCGAGGCCCACGAGACCGCGACGGCGCGGTTGAGCTGGACGATCGGTGAGGGTGTGGCTCGGGCGAGCGCTGTATAGAGAGCGACCAGCTCGTCCCAGTCGGTCTCTTCGGGCCGGAACGAGCGGGTATGGCAGGCGGCGATTGCGGCCTGCAGGGTAAAGGGGCCCGGGCTCTCGGCGAGCTCGTCGGCCCGGGACAGCGCGGCTTCGCCCCGCCCGATATGGAGACGGTCCCACCTGCGGCGGTCCTGGTCGAGAAGCAGGACCGGCGCGCCGGTGGGGTCGATACGGGCACCCAGACGGGAGGACTGGAACTCCATGAGGGCGACGAGGCCGTGTACCTCGGATTCGTCGGGCAAGAGCGCGGCGAGCACACGGCCGAGGCGGAGCGCCTCGCCGCAGAGCTCGGGCCGCACCCAGTCCTCACCAACGGTCGCCGAGTAGCCCTCGTTGAAGACGAGGTAGATGACCTCGAGCACGGCACCCAGACGTAACAGGCGATCCTCGCCGACCGGGACCTCGAACGGGACACCGGCCCGGGCGATGGACTTCTTGGCTCGTACGATGCGCTGCGCGATCGTGGCTTCGGGGACGACGTAGGCCCGGGCTATCTCGGGCACCGTGAGCCCGCCCACGAGCCGCAAGGTCAGCGCCACCCGGGCAGGCATCGGGAGAATGGGGTGGCAGGCGATGAAGATCAGGCGGACGCGGTCGTCGTCGATCTCCTCGCTCGACACCGTGCCGAGCGCAGCATCGTCCCCACGGCCGGGAGTCGAACCGGCCGATTGCTCGCGCCC
Source organism: uncultured Acidimicrobiaceae bacterium (assembly GCA_963753905.1). Lineage (GTDB taxonomy): Bacteria > Actinomycetota > Acidimicrobiia > Acidimicrobiales > RAAP-2 > Bog-756. The sequence goes on from CAVWDZ010000001.1 coordinate 2,950,074, forward strand.
GATCTGAGCGTACTTGGCTGCCAACGTCCGGTTGCGGCGGAAGGCGTCGATCGCCTTGCGCTTCCCCACGGCGGTGAGCCACGCCCCGGGATTGTGAGGGGTCCCGTCGCGGGGCCACTGGCGGAGCGCGTCCACCAACGCATCCTGGGCAAGCTCCTCGGCCAGAGCCATGTCGCCGGTGAAGCCGGCCAGTACCGCGACCACCCGGGGAAACTCGACTCGGTAGACGGCCTCGATCGCGGCAGTCGAATCGGTAGCCGGCACGCCACCGATTCAACCACCGAGTCGGCACCCGGCAGGATGAGGGCCGCCGGCTGCGTTGCGTCAGCCAAAGACGGGGCGGACGCGCACCTCGCCCTCGCCCAGGACGCCGAGGAAGCGCTTGGACCATTCGACCGCCTCGGGCAGATCGCGGCACTCCATGAGCGCCCAGCCGCCTACCAACTCCTTGGCCTCGGCGAAGGGCCCGTCGACGACCGTGTACTCGCCCTCCTTCAGGCTTATGCGGGCGCCCTCGGACGTGGGGGCGATGCCACCAGTTGCCACGATGACGCCGGCCTTGGTCGCCTCCTCCACGAACCGACCCATCTTCTCGTACAGGTCGGGCGACGAAGGCTCGGTCGGGGTCTCCGCCTCATTGGCCAGGGTGTATCCCAGGAATCGCATGCTTTGCTCCGTTTCTCTTCTGCGTGGGCGGCTCTCGCCTCACTCTGGCAGAGCGTCGAACGGGCCGGGCCCGGATCGACACACAGGCGGAGAAATATCAGAAAAACGATCTGCGGGCTCGGATCGACCCGTCTGTTCCGACACCAGCAGCCCGGCCACTCCATGGCGGTCGAACGCGGCACTGCGACGGTCGACAAGACTGCCCATCATGGCATTCGGTCAACAGTCGGGCCCCCCGGCCTCGGCGAGGCAGCTCCACGAGCTCCTGGCCCTCCTCGAGGCAGCCGGCCACGCCGGGTTCCGCGACGCACGTGGCCCGCTGGGGTTCACCCAGCGTCAGGGGAGCGGGAAGTTCACCCGCGACGAGGCGGCTGCGTTCATCGAGCGGCTCCAAGACGCCGACGCGGCTGGGGTCGCGATCACAGTGGACCCGACGCCGCGGCAGTCGACAGCAGAGCAGTTGTTGCGCCACCTACCCGCCGAGCAACTCGCAGCCGAGCTGGAGCGTCGTGGTTGGACGGTGACCAAGCCGTAGTCGGGTGAGCGTACGCCGACATCACTCGGTCGGCACCGCCGCCCCTGACGCCGACGCCGGCCATCGACCATACTGGGCTCGAGAAGGCTCCGGTCCACGACCACGGCACGTCGCTGTCGACGTCGTCGTCGGACCGGCGGGAACGATCCATGGGGGTGACGTGCCGACTGTGAACACGGTGCTGGGCCCGATCGACGGCGCTGCACTGGGATCGACCTTGATGCACGAGCACGTCTTCGTCCTGAGCCCGGAGATCGAGAAGACCTCGGAGGAGTGGGACGAGGACGGAGCCTGCTCCCTCGCTGTGCAGCGCCTGCACGATCTGAAGGTCAGTGGGATCGACACGATCGTGGACCTCACCGTCATCGGCCTCGGGCGGAACATCTCTCGCATCGCCGCCGTGGCCGAGCAGGTACCCGAGATCAACATCGTCGCCGCCACAGGCGTGTACACCTACAACGACGTGCCGATGTTCTTCCACTTCCGCGGCCCGGGCTCCATCCTCGGAGGCCCGGAACCGATGACAGAGCGCTTCGTCCGGGAGATCCGGGAGGGTGTCGGCGACACCGGGGTGCGCGCCGGGATCCTCAAGTGCGCCACGGACAAGCCAGGCATCACCCCGGGGGTGGAGCGGGTCCTGAGGGCGGTGGCCCAGGCTCACCGGGAGACCGGCGTCCCGATCACCACCCATACCCCCACCCCCCCGCAACCGTGGGGCCTCGAGCAGCAGCGCATCCTGGCCGACGAGGGTGTCGACCTCTCCCGGGTCGTCATCGGCCACTCCGGGGGCACGCTGGACACGGCCTATCACGAGGCCCTCCTGGCGAACGGCTCGTATCTGGGCTTCGATCATTTCGGCATCGGAACCTTCTCGATGGCCGAGCGCGTCGAGTCGGTCAAGGTGCTGTGTGACCGCGGGCATGCCGATCGCATCGTCCTCTCCCACGACGCGATGTGCCACGTCGACTGGTTCCCCGCCTCGATCTCCGGCGCCTGGAAGGAATGGCGGTGGACCCACATCCCCCAGGACGTCCTGCCCGAGATGCGGCGCACGGGGATCAGTGACGAGGACGTCAGGACGATGATGGTCGACAACCCGCGACGGATCCTCGAAGGTGGCGAGCCGTATTGACCGGGGCTCCAGCCGACCGGGACGACCGGACGCAGGACGCGCCACCCAGCGAGCGCAGACATGGTCCCGATGCCATCGAATCGATGGCCGGGAGCCACCCGGACGCCGTCGCCTGGCGCAACCTGGCCGACGGGTCCGACCTGACCTTCCTCGACTGGAACACCCGGGCCAACCAGCTGGCCCGGGGGCTGCTCGAGCACGGACTCGACCCCGGCGGGCGGGTGATCCTGGCCGTCGGTCCCGATGAGCCGCTCCCCTGGCTCATCGCCTATGCGGCCATCCACCGGAGCGGTGCCGTCGCCGTGCCGGTCAACACCCGGTTGGCCCCGCCCGAGCTCCGCGCGATCGTCGCCCACGCCGAGCCCACCGCTGTACTGGCCGGCAGCGAGGTCGATCTCGGGGTCCCTCTGGACAACCTGGCCGACGAGTCATCGAGGGTCCGGGTGGTTGCCCGCACGGGCGGGCCGGACGCCCCCGACTGGTCGGAGCTGCTCTCCGCCGACGCCTCGGCACTGCCCCCGGGGCCGGAGGTGGGGTCGCCAGCGGACATCATGTACACGTCGGGCACCACCGGTGCGCCCAAGGCGGTGATGGTGCGGCGGAGCTCCGGACACGCCACAGCTGTGCCGCACCACTGGCTGGGGCTGGGCTTCCTGACCTGCTCGCCCTTCTCCACGACGAGTGGCGCCCTCCTCATCCACGGCCCGATGCTGGGCGGGCTGAGCGGGTGGTACCTCCCCCGCTTCGACGCCGGCCGATGGTTGTCGGTGGTCGAGGAGCGGCACCCCGTGGCCGCCTTCCTCGTTCCGGCCATGGCACAGCTCATCGTGGTGCACCCGCGCTTCGGCCGGGCGGATCTCTCGAGCTTGGCCGCGCTCACCATCGGCGGGGCGCCCATCGCCCGGGCGACGCTGCAGCGACTCGGAGCCGGCCTGCCGGGGACCGAGGTCATGGTCGGGTACGGCATGACCGAGTTCGGGGCGGTGACGCGCTCACCCTCCAAGGATCGCGGGCGCCACCTGGGGTCGGTGGGTCGACCTCTTCCCGGGGTCGAGGTCCGTGTCGTCGACGGGCGTGGCGTGGCCGTCGGGCACGGGATGGAGGGCGAGATCACCGTGCGCGGGGCCGAGCCGCAGCGCGAGTACTTCAAGGAGCCGGCGGCCACCGAGCAGACGTGGCGGGACGGCTGGTTGCACAGCGGAGATCTCGGCTACCTGGATGCGGACGGCTTCCTCTGGATCACCGGGCGCAGCAAGGAGCTGATCATCCGGGGCGGCAACAACATCGTTCCGCGGGAGATCGAGGAGGTCCTCTATGCCCACCCGGCGGTGGTCGAGGCGGCGGTGGCCGCCATCGCCCACGACGTCCTGGGAGAGGACGTTGCCGCCTGGGTCGTCCTGCACGAGGACTCCCATGTCTCGCCAGAGGAACTGCGGACCTTCCTCCTCGAGCGACTCGCCGACTACAAGGTGCCACGCAGTCTGAGCATCGTCGACGCGCTGCCCCGCAACGCGGCCGGCAAGGTGCTCACCCGTGAGCTCCCGACGCCGAGGAAGCTCGATCAGCCGAGCGGGACCCGCCGATGACAACGACCGATCCGGCGGTCCTGACCGAGCAGCTCGGGCCGGTGACCCGACTCACGCTCAACCGGCCGAGGCAGCACAACCCGTTGACCCCCCGGTGCATCCGCGAGCTGCTCGAGGCCGTCGCCAGGGCGGAGCACGACCACGACGCGCGGGTGATCGTCATCCGTGGCTCGGGGCGCTCGTTCTCGTCGGGCTACGGGATCCTGCCCGACGACGTCGAGCCGGTCGAGGGCGGCGTTCCGGCCGGCATCGAGGGTGACGTTGCCGCCATGCTCGAGCTCGGCGCGGGTTGGGCCAAGATCTGGGACTGCCGGATCCCGGTCATCGCGCAGGTCCACGGGAATTGCCTCGCCGGCGGCACCGACCTGGCGCTGCACTGCGACATCGTCATCGCTGCCAGCGATGCTCGGCTCGGTTTCCCGCCGGTCCGATCGATGGGCATGCCGCCGACCAACATGTGGCTCTACCACCTGGGACCCCAGTGGACGAAACGCCTGCTGTTCACCGGTGACACGGTCAGCGGGGCCGAGGCCGAGGCAATCGGGCTGGCTCAGGCCGCCGTGCCGGGCGCGGAGCTCGACGACTACGCGCTGACCCTGGCCGGCCGGATTGCCCTCGTCGGGCGTGACCTGCTGGCGGCCAACAAGCGGGTGGTGAACGAGGGAATCGAGCTGATGGGACGGTCCCGACTCCAGCGATTCGCGGCCCTCAACGACGCCGTGGCCCACCGTGCTCCTGAAGCCCGAGCCTTCTCGGCCCGCGCCGCCGAGGTCGGACTCCGACAGGCCGTCGTGGAGAGGGACGCGCCGTTCGACGGAGACGACGATGAACCCAGAGGCTGAGCATGAATGATGCCCACCTCGATTTCTGCGCAAGTCCTGAGTGGCGGACCATCGTCGAGGAGATGGTTCTTCCTGACGCGCTCCGAGATGTCGAGCTCGGCGCTGAGGTCATCGAGATCGGTCCAGGACCGGGCTTCACGACGGATGTGCTGCGGCTGAGAACCGATCGTCTCGTTGCGGTTGAACTAGACCCGAACCTCGCTGCTGCCTTGGAGAACAGGCTCGAGGGGACAAACGTCGAGGTTCTTTTCGGTGATGCAACCGCGCTCGATCTTCCCGACGATCGATTCAGCGGTGGCGCGTCGTTCCACATGCTCCATCACATAGCGTCAGACGATGCCCAAGATCGGGCATTCGCCGAACTGGCGAGGGTGATCCATAGGGGTGGCGTTCTCGTTGCCGCTGATGGAGTATTCAGCGAGGGGTCGTTGGCATTTCATCGGGACGACACGTATCACCCGATCGATCCGGATGGTCTTCCTCGTCGCCTCGAACGGGCGGGGTTCGGGTCAGTCAGCGTCGCGAATCCACGAGCTCGGATGGTACTGCAGCGCCGTCGTTGCCTGACGACCTCGCCTGGGACGTTTCGTTCCTCCTGACGAGTGCGGTCTTGTCTCGGCCCGACCCCCTTGTTCCCGCGGCCAAAAGTGATATCAATGTGATATCACTTTATTGAGCGAACGCTCGCCAGGGAGGAACCATGAATCAGTCCGTCCAGCCTCACAGCGGCCCTGAGACGGCCGGCCACTCGGCACCCCTCGTCGGCATCCGAGAGCGGAAGGCGTGGGCCGTCAACGGATGGCTCGGTGTCGTCCTCGTCGCCGGTTGTGGCGTCGCTGCAGGCTTCATTGCCGTGAGTTCCGCAGCAAAGGGCCTCACCATCGTTCCTATCGTGGTGGCCGTAGTCATCCTGTCCTCACTGGTCATCGTGCAACCCGGTCAGACCCGCGTCGTGCGGTTTTTCGGCAGCTATATCGGCACTGTGCGTCGCACTGGCCTGTCATGGATCGTGCCCCTTGCTGACCGGCGGAATATCAGTATTAGGGTCAGGAACTTCGAGACGAGCCACTTGAAGGTCAACGATGCCGACGGAAATCCCGTAGAGATTGCCGCCATTGTCGTTTGGCAGGTTGCAGATACCGCGCGTGCTCTTTATGCCGTCGAGGACTATCTCAATTTCGTGCGCGTTCAGGCCGAGTCAGCGCTACGGCACGTGGCGACCACACATCCATACGACAACCCCACCGAGGACGGCCTGTCGCTGCGAGGCTCGACCGAGATCGTCGCCGGCGAGCTCTCAGAGGAGGTGGCTCAACGGGTCAGCATCGCTGGGGTCGAGATCGTCGAGGTCCGCATCAGCCATCTTGCCTACGCCTCAGAGATCGCCCAAGCCATGCTGCGCCGGCAACAGGCCAACGCTGTGGTCGCGGCACGCTCCCGTATTGTCGATGGCGCGGTGGGAATGGTCGAAATGGCACTCGATCGGCTGAGTGAACGCGGGATCGTCGACCTCGACGAGGAACGCAAAGCGGCGATGGCGAGCAATTTGATGGTTGTTCTCTGCGGTGATCAGCCAGCTTCACCCGTCGTCAACACCGGGACGCTCTACTCGTAGTCCGTGAGCGACCGCAAGCAGATACTGCTGCGAATTGATCCAACCGTCCACGACGCGCTGGCCAAATGGGCAGCCGACGATCTCCGCAGTCTCAATGCCCACATCGAAATGCTACTGAGGCGAGCGCTCGACGATGCCGGCCGCATGCCAGAGAAGGCGGCGCCGATGCCGAAGCGGGGCCGACCACCCATTGATGGATCATAAAGAAGGTCGCAACGACGCCTCCGGCAATATCGGTTCGAACAATTCGATCGGGTTGCCAGATGGATCCTCGACCAGCGTCTGCCTCCCGCCTACCCCGGTCACGATGTCGTTACGGAAATGCGCGTCGCTCGCGCGGAGCCTCTGAACGGTGGCATCAAGATCTGAGACCTCGATCGTGAACCGATTCCAGCCGCCGGGCTCCGGCAGCGTTCCGTCGGGCATCGCCTGACCTCCCCCGGGTCCACCACCGGGGGCGCTGAGCACCAGACGAAGATCTCCGCGGGAGAGCATGGCAAAGGTCGGAGCGGGGTGCATCTCCTCTGTGAAGCCCAGTTGCCGGCAGTAGAACGAAATGGCCTCATCGACGTCGTTCACGATGTAGCGGACACTCACTGTGGCCATCGGGATTCTCCTCGTCTCGCTCTGAGTATCTGTAGAACGTAAGCGTTTCGGAGCGATACGTCAACGTCTCGGAGCTATAGCCTGGCCCCCGGTCCACCGTGGAGGGTGTACAGGTCATGAGCTCGGACAACCGGACGATGCCCGCCAGAGATTCGCTCGACCCCCGAGTAGAGCGATCCCGCCAGGTCATTCTCCAGGCGGCACTCGATGAGCTCGGTGAGGGTGGGTATGGGATGTTCAGAATCGAGTCCGTTGCCGCCCGCGCCGGTGTCGGCAAGTCCACGATCTATCGACACTGGCCCGACAAGCTGGCCCTGATTGCCGACGCCTTCGAGACCTTCCACGCGCAGATGGTCCCGAGCACCGAAACCGGATCGCCTCGCGAACGAATCCAGTCCTTGGTGCACCACGTCGCCGAGGTGTTCGTGGACTCGACCTTTTCGATTTGCATCCCTGCCCTCATCGAAGGAGCGGAGCGGGACGCGCGGCTGCGGAGGTTTCACCACCAGTATGCGGCTGAACGTCGCCAAAGCCTGACCGACGTGATCGCCGAAGGTGTTGCCGCCGGGGATTTCCGAGCCCAGCTCGACCCCGAGCTCGCCGTTCTGGCACTGCTGGGACCGATCGTCTACTGCAGGCTCATGTCCGGGCACCCGTTTGAGCCAGAACGCGCCGCCGACCTTGTCGACACCGTTCTCGGGCATCCTGACCCCCCGGTCAAGACGCCACCGGAAGTCCGAGCAGGTGTGACGGCAGGACAGAGAGGAGCTGACCGTCCCTGATATTCGGCCAACCGCCGAACATGTCTGAGAACTCATCGAGGTCGTCCTGTTCAGGGCGACGACGAAGACCGAGAACGTCTCCGAGGGTCAATCCGGTCTCCAGTGCCGTGAACAAGGCGGCGATCGAGGCCAACGAGAACCCCTCGTGCTGAAGGCGAAGCACCGTGCGAAGGCGATCGAGATGCTCGGCACCATAGAAGCCGGTACGACCCACGATCTGCGGCCTCGGCAGGAGCCCCTGTGTCTGAAGGGCCCGAATGTTGCGCCCGGTCGTCCCTGCCTGCCGGGCAAGTTCGTCGACGGTGACACCGCTCACGAGTTGACGTTAACACAGAATCATGTTACATCTAACACTGACAATATCCGAGTCCCCTCAGGAGTGGCCCGTGCCCCTCAATCTCGACGCAGTGGGGTCACAGTCCCAACCGGCCGTGCGCAGTTGGACCTCGACCGATTGCCTGCTCTATGCCCTCGGAGTCGGTGCCGGCTCTCTCGACCCAACCGGATCCGAGCTCGAGTTCACGACCGAGAATTCCGCCGACGTCTCCCAGCAGGTACTTCCGACCTATGCCGCGGTCGCCGGTGCCGGAGGCACCTCACGGTCGTCGATGGGAGAGTTCGACCCAGCCATGCTCGTGCATGCCGAGCAGTCAATCGAGCTCCACGGCCCGATCCCGACCGAAGCGACGGTCACCACCACCTCCACTCTCACCTCGATCTATGACAAAGGCTCGGGAGCACTCGTCAGCTTCAACGCGGAGTCGGTGAATGCAGAAACCGGCGGGCCGCTGTTCTCCACCCGAACGGGCCTGTTCATTCGCGGCGAAGGCGGCTTCGGAGGCGAGCGCGGACCGGCATCAGCGAAAACGCCCCTTCCCTCTCGCACAGCCGACCAGGTCGTCAGCTACGGGACTCGTCCCGATCAGGCTCTCCTCTACCGGCTCTCGGGCGATCGCAATCCTCTTCACTCCGACCCCGCATTCGCCAAACGCGCCGGCTTCGATCGTCCCATCCTCCACGGTCTCTGCACGTACGGATTCGTGGGGCGCGCCCTCCTCCACACCCTGTGTGCATCGGATCCGGGGCGCTTCCGTTCCATGTACGGCCGATTCTCGCGACCCACTTACCCTGGTGACACGCTCACTATCTCCGTGTGGGTCGAGGGTTCCACGGCTCGCTTTCGCGCCGACAACCAACGTGGCGAGACGGTGATCGACGCGGGAATTTGCGAATTCCTGCCATGAGACAAGTGCGCCATCGTGTGTGAGGGTGTCCGGCCGGAGTCTCGCCTTCCGTGGTGAGAGCCACCCATCTCCACGATCCAACCGGGTACGCATCAGCCGCGTCTCACCAGAAGGTATGACCGGTGACTTGGATGTTCAGCGCCGATCTGGGGAGCACGGTCGAGTCGGGCAGTTGGCTCCAGTCCTGCCCCAGCCAGCGCAGCGAGCTCCTCCGCCGGATCGAGGAACCGAAAGGTCAGGTCGACGTCGTGACCCCACCACTCCGTACGGGTCCTGGCCACCCCGACCCCGCTCTCGTCGTCAAAGACATGGAAGGCGGCGATGGCATGTCCACCCGGACGGAGGACACGGGCGAACTCCGAGTAGGCGGCGTGCCGTTCGGCGGAGTCGAGGTGGATCACCGCGTAGAAGCAGATGATGGCCTCCACGCTCGAGGACGCGAGAGGAAGGGCACCCATGTCGCCGGCCGCGGAGGGAACGTGACCCTCCCGGGTGGCCACGATGCACATCCGGGGTGAGATGTCGACCCCGACGACCGCAACCCCGAGGCCACGCAGGTACGCCCCCACATGGCCCGGGCCGCAACCGACGTCCGCGACCGGACCTCGGCCCGCCAGTTCGGCGATGACAGCAAGCAACGCACGGTCCAGGGGCTTACTGACCAGCTCGGAGCCGAGTTCCGCGGCGTATCGCTCGGCTACAGCGTCGTAGCTACGACGCCGATCATCCATCGGTGCCGTCAGCCTGGAACAGACCCAGCCGCTTCCTGAGATGTTCTTCGCACGAACGCCACTCCGAATCGATGAAGGAGTACATCGCCGAGTCCCGCAGCCGTCCCTCTTCGCCCGGCGCCCACGACCGCGACCAATTCCGCAGGACGCCTTCGAAGTGTGCGCCGATCCCCTCGAGTGCCCGACGAGACCGCTCGTTGCGCGCATCCGTCTTGAGATCGACCCGAGCCACACCGAGCTGTTCGAAGGCATGCCTGACGAGGAGGAGTTTGGACTCGACGTTGATCCCGGTGCCCTGTGCGGAGGCCGCGAGCCACGTCCATCCGATCTCGACGGCGCAGGGCTCTGCCCGGTCGGGCCACGGACGGGGATCCCAGTAGGCGGTACACCCCACTGCCCGTTCATCGGACAACCGGATCTGAGCGAAGGGAACCAGAGTGCCGGCGTCGGCCCGTTCGAACTGGGCATCCAGGTACTCCGCTATCTCCGATCCACGGGGGACCCAGGTGAAGCTGTAGGCGCTGCGATCCTCTTCTGCTGCGACCGCGAGGTCGGCCGCGTGTCGCTCTGAGAGGGGCTCCAATCGCACCAGGAGTCCGTCAAGCGTCGGCACCTCGATCAGCAGGCTCATGAGCCCTCCTCATCGCACCTGGCATTGGCACCTTGCCGCGAGGCAGGTTGCCGGATCGTCACGGGGCCAGGTCCCTCGGATCCTCTGGATGAACGACAACAAGATAACGCAATTCGTCCTGCCAGCTCGCACTCGTCGACAACGTTGCAGTGACTGCGTCGACCAGCCACGTGTGGCCACCGAGGGATCACTTCTCTAGTCTTCACGCAATGTTTCATGCCCTCTACCTGCCACCGTTCGGGGAGCTCGCCGATCCACGGGTGATGATGGATCTGGCGGTGGCTGCCGAGGAGGCGGGATGGCATGGCATCTTCCTCTGGGACCACATGTGGCGACCGACCAGCGCCACCCTCGACGTTGCCGACACGTGGGTCACCCTTGCCGCGATTGCCTCGGTCACTCGGCGTCTCCGACTCGGACCGACCATCACCCCGCTGTCGCGCCGTCGGCCCCACAAGGTTGCTCGCGAGGCGGTGACCCTCGATCACCTCTCCGATGGGCGACTGACCCTCGGGGTGGGTCTGGGCGTCAACACCGGCGGCGAGCTCGAGCGATTGGGGGAATGCGCAGAAGCGGTCGTTCAAGCCGAGCGACTCGACGAAGCGCTCGAGGTCATTCTCGGACTCTGGTCAGGTGATGAGATCGACCACCACGGTCGGCACTTCACAGTCGATCACGTTCGATTTCTGCCCAGGCCGGTCCAGCAGCCCCGTATCCCGATCTGGGGGGCGACCACGGGTACCGGCAGTTCGAAGCCGCTTCGCCGGGCAGCGAGACTGGACGGTCTGTTCCCGGTCAATACCACCTATGACCAGCTCGCCGAGATGCTGGACGTCGTTGCCGAGGAGCGAGGCTCCTTGGACGGCTTCGATGTGGCGATGCTCGCATTTCCGGACACCGATCTCGAGGTTCTCGAAGGAACGGGAGTCACCTGGGCGATGTGGCCACCCTACGAGGGAGAGACCTCGGCGAGCGTCCTCAGGGTTGCTCGAGCCGGGCCCGGAGCCCACAACCCGTAGCAGTCCATCCGCTTCGGTGACGACCTCCGGGTCAGCTCCCGGCAGCGTCACCCTCCCCGGTCGATCCTGCCGCGTAGGGCGATGAGTGCCATCGACATGCTGAGCAGCCCCAGCCCGGCGAGCGCGGCGAATCCCTCAGCGAGGATTCTCGGTTCCCACCCGGTGGTGACGAGCGAGCGCAATGCTCCCAGCAGGTACGTGATCGGATTGTAGGTAGCGATGGTCGAGAACCAACCGGTGAGAGCCTGCTTGGGGACGACGGCATCACTGAGGAAGAACAGCGGGAAGAAGACGACGAAGGAGGCACTGACAGCGGCGGGGCTACCGGTCTTCAATGCCACGGCGTACGGAAAGCCGGTGAACACCAGGCCCCAGAGGGCGGAGAACCCGACGAACGCCAGCACGCCGGGAGCGCCCGTGGAGAATCGCACCCCCACCCCGAACCCGATGGCGAGGACAGGGATGCACAGTGCCATGATCACCAGGACGTCAGCCACCATGAGTCCCAGGAGCAACGCCAGGCGCCGCACGGGCGTCATGCAGAGGCGGTCGAAGTACCCACTTTCGATGTCGGTCACCAAACCGGGTGCTCTCGACATGCCCGTCACGGCGAAGGCAATGGCCATGGGGAGGAGAAATGCCTTGTAGCTGAACCCGTCTGCACCCCGTTCGAGATTCTCGAGCGCTCCCAGATTGACCGTGTAGAAGAACGCAGGCACGAACACTGCGGGAAGCACCGCAGCCGGCTCCCTCGGGATCTGGCGCAACGCCCGCCCCGCCACAGTACGCACGTCACGCGCAAAGCCCGCCTCACGGCCTCTGATCGGTTCGGACCGGGTCGGGCTCACCGGTCCATGTCCTCCGCCCCGATGTGTGATCCGGTCAATTCCCTGAACACGTCGTCGAGGGTCGGGGTCCTGAGGGTGAGACTGCGCATCTGGACCCCCGAGCTGGCGAGCTCGACGGCCACCGGACCGATCGCGGTCGAACCGTCCGGGGTGCTCACGATCACCCTCCCGTTCTCGATTCCGACGGCGTCGACTACGTCAAGACGTTGGAGCCGGTCGAGCGCCCCGGGGTCGGCATCTTCGGTCTCCACCACGATGATGTCGGCTCCGATCGAGCGCTTGAGCACTTCGGGCGGCCCTTCGGCGACGAGACGACCCCGGGCGATGATCCCCACACGATCTGCGAGGGCATCCGCCTCCTCGAGATACTGGGTGGTGAGAAAGATCGTGATCCCCAGGTCTGCGTTGAGCCGGCGCACTTCGTCCCAGACATGTGCCCTGCTCTCGGGGTCCAAGCCCGTCGTCGGTTCGTCCAGGAAGAGGACCTCGGGGTTGTGCACCAACGCCGCCGCGAGATCGAGCCTGCGCTTCATCCCCCCGGAGTACGTTGCGATGCGCCGATCGATCGCGGCGCCGATGTCGACGAGGTCGAGGACTTCACCGAGACGGCTGCGGATCTCTGCAGACCGCAACCCGTAGAGACGACCCTGGAGCACGAGCAGTTCGCGACCTGTCTGACGCTGATCCAGCGCCGCGTCCTGCAATGCCACACCGATGCGCACCCGTACCTCTCGCGGGTCCTCGACCACATCACAACCCGCAACGAACGCGAGGCCGGCACTCGGACGCAGCAGTGTGCAGAGCACCCGGATCAGCGTCGACTTGCCGGCGCCGTTGGGCCCGAGAAAGCCGTATATCTCGCCCCGCTCGACCTCGAGATCGATCCCGTCGACGGCCACCGTCGAGCCGTAGCGCCGGACGAGCCCCCTGGTCAAGACGGCCGGCGACTCGCTCCCGGGAACAGTGGCCGGACCGCCGTCGGTGAGCGCTTCGTACTGTTCCAGATCTGTCATACTATTCAGTATCTATTATCCTTGCTAGTAGCACAACCCATGACCATCGAACCCCTCACCCCAGAGCGTCGGCGACAGCAGACCCGCGACTACCTGCTCCAAGCCGCGGCGCAGGTCTTCGCCGAGCGTGGGTTCCACGGGACCTCCCTCGACGAGGTCGCGGCGGTCGCCGGCTTCACCAAGGGAGCCGTCTACTCGAACTTCAAGAACAAAGAGGACCTGTTCCTGGCGTTGCTCGAGTCCGAGTACCAACGGGAGCTCGCCAAAGTCCGAACCACCCTCGAGACCGCAGACGGGCCCCCAGATGCCCACCTCTCGGAGTTCGTGACGCTGATCCAGGATCAATTCAATGCCTCCGGGAACTGGTCGGTGCTCTTCGAGGAGTTCTTCCTCTACGCCATGCGCAATGCCGCCGCTCGCGACAAGTTGGCCGCTCTCGACAATCTCGATGTCGACTCCCTAGCCGAGATCATCCAAGGTGAACGCGAGCGGCACCGGATCGAGATCACCGAACCGGCGAGACACGTCGCCCGGATCGTCGCCGCCCTCATGCGCGGCATCAGTATGATGCGCGCCATCGACCCCGACGCCGTCGACGAGGCGTTCCTCGAGACCGTGATGGCCTTCGTGGCTCGGGCCATGATGTAGGACGCTCGTTGCTCCCCGGCGCAGGCGGGACTCAATCATCGGGGATCGATCCACGCTGCCCATAGGCCATCACGGCCCGCCGAGACGCCGAAGACATGATGGACGAGCGAGATCGCTCCGACAACAAACACAGCACGGACAGTGCGGAGCCGACCGAGAGCACCGACCCGAACGACCCGACCGACCCCACCGACAACGCCGAGCCGATGGACCCGATCGACAGGACCGAGTTCTTGGATCCGATGCTCAACAGCGAGTTCTCCGACCACAACGACCAGCGGCTCGACCCTGTCATTACCAAGTTCTACCTCGTCACTCGACCGGACTCCCAACCAGGGCCGAGGCTGACCTCGGGTCTTCGCGATTCTCACCGGCCGGTTCGCGGTCCGAGGACAGCTGGATGCGGGTATCCCGGCGGTGGGGAGGGCCGACGATGACGGCGAGCGCCAAGGTGAGGGCGATGGTCGAGCCGGTCAGGGCCGACGAAACCCCGTGGGCGATGAGATCGGCCGTCGAGGCTCGGGGGATCCGGCACCAGCCGGCCCACGACCGTCGCCACCCGCCTGGCTGACCCCCCGGAACGCACGAGGGACCTGGCAGACTGCACCGATGGAAGTCCATCTCGTGGACGGCACGTACGAGCTCTTCCGCCACTTCTTCGGACAACCGCCTCGGGCCGCGGACGACGGGAGCGAGATCGGGGCTGCCCGGGGTGTGGTGCTCACGATCCTCGGGATGCTGAGCGACGGTGCCACCCACATCGGGGTGGCCACCGACCACGTCATCGAGTCGTTCCGCAACGACCTGTGGCCCGGCTACAAGACCGGGGCGGGCATCGCCCCCGAGCTGCGGGCCCAGTTCGAGGTCCTGGAGGAAGCCGTCGCCGCACTGGGTGTCGCACTCTGGCCGATGGTCGAGCTCGAGGCGGACGATGCCCTGGCTTCAGCCGCGTCGGTGGCGGCGAGTGATCCGACGGTCGACCGGGTGGTCATCTGCACACCCGACAAGGACCTGGCGCAGTGCGTGGTCGGCAAACGGGTCGTCCAACTCGACCGCCGCAGCGGGACGATCAGCGACGAGGCCGGCGTCTGGACCAAATTCGGGGTCGCTCCGGCTTCGATCCCCGATTGGCTCGCGCTGGTCGGGGACTCGGCGGACGGGTTCCCGGGGTTGGCCGGGTGGGGTCGGCGGTCGGCATCTGTGGTCCTTGCCCACTACGGCAGCTTCGACGCTGTACCTGACGACATCGACGCCTGGGATCCGGACGTACGGCGGGCGGTGCGAGGCGCTGCCAAGTTGGCGGAACGACTGGCGGGTGAGCGTGAGCAGGCCGAGCTGTTCCGGGTGCTGGCGACCCTCCGTGTGGATCCCACCGTGCTCCAGGGAGTGGGTTCGCTCGAGTGGCGCGGACCGGACGATCGGTTTGCCGCGGTGTGCGCCCACTTCCGGGACCCGTCGCTCGCCGAGCGCGCCGCGGACCTATGGGCGGGTTGACCGCCCGGTCACCCCTTGGTGGAGAAGACGTCGTCGAGCTCCGCCGGGACCGGGGTGTCGAGCTGCGCGTAGACACAGGAGTCCGGCTGGCGGTCCGGCCGCCACCGGACGAACGAGGTGGCGTGGCGGAACCGGTCCCCCTGGAGGTGGTCGTAGCCCACCTCGGCGACCAGCTCGGGCCGCAACGGCTCCCAACTCAGGTCCTTTCCTCCGCTCCACCGGCTCTGCCCCCCTGGAACGCGACCGACCGGCATGTCGGCAGGCTGCCACGGGTGGGATGCAAGGGCGTTGTCCCGGTACGGCTCGAGCTGCCCGACGAACTCCTCCCGTCGCGCGGCACTGAACCCCGAGGCGACACCGACGTGATGGAGGACCCCCTGCTCGTCGAAGAGCCCGAGGAGGAGTGACCCGACCACACCGCCCACCTTGTGCCATCGGAAGCCACCCACCACGCAGTCGGCGGTGCGTTCGTGCTTCACCTTCAGCATGGCCCGTTTGTCGGGCTGGTAGCGCAGGTCGCCGGCCTTGACGACCACGCCGTCGAGCCCGGCCCCCTCGAACCGCGAGAACCAGTCACGGGCCACGTCGGGCCGGGTGGTCACCGGCGTGAGGTGGATCGGGGGCTCGACCTTGCGAAGCGCTTTCTCGAGAGCCACGCGCCGGGCGGAGAACGGCTCGTCCAGGAGACTCGCATCACCGAGGGCGAGCAGGTCGAACGCCACGAACGACGCGGGCGTCGACTTCGAGAGGAGCTCGACCCGTGACGCGGCGGGATGGATCCGCTGCGAGAGGGCGTCGAAATCGAGACCGGACGGTCCGGCGATCACGATCTCACCGTCGAGCACACAGCGTTCCGGCACAGCGGCCAGCAACGAGGCGACCAGCTCGGGGAAGTAGCGGGTGAGGGGCTTCTCGTTGCGGCTGCCGAGAACGACGTCGTCACCGTCCCGAAAGACGATGCAGCGGAACCCGTCCCACTTCGGCTCGTAGAAGAGACCGTCCCCTTCCGGCAGTGTCCGGGACAGCTTGGCCAGCATCGGCGGGACCGGGGGCACCACGGGAAGCGTCACCGGCCAATGCTACCCGGGGTGCCAGCTGCGGCACCCGTGCTCCCTACGCAGCGTGGCCGGTCGTCCAGGCGAGGAATTCGTCGAGCGGCCGCGTGTTCATGATCCGGTCGAGCGGGACGCCGGCGGCGGCGGCCTGCTCGCACCCGTGGCGCTGCCATTCGAGTTGTCCCGGCGCGTGGGCATCGGTGTCCACCACCACCAGACAGCCGAGCGAGAGTGCGAGCGCGAGCAGCGGCTCGGGAGGATCGAGTCGTTCGGGCCGGGAGTTGATCTCGACAGCCGTGCCGGTCCGGGCGCATGCGGCGAAGACGGCCTCGGCGTCGAAGGTCGACTGAGGACGACCGCGTCCGACCAGGATCCTGCCCGTACAGTGACCCAGGATGTCCGTGTGCGGGCTCTCGATGGCGCGCAGCATCCGTCTGGTCATCTCGGGTGCCTCCATCCGGAGCTTCGAATGCACACTGGCCACGACGACATCGAGCTGTGCGAGCAACGCCTCGTCCTGATCGAGCGAGCCGTCTTCGAGGATGTCCACCTCGATGCCGGTCAGGATGCGGAACGGCGCGAGCTCGGAATTGAGATCGGCGACCCTCTCGAGCTGCTCGCGCAGCCGGGTCGCGTCGAGCCCGTGGGCGACGGTGAGCCGGGGACTGTGATCGGTCAGCGCCCAGTAGCGATGCCCGAGCTCCCGGGCCGCCTCGGCCATCTCGCGGATCGGACTCCCTCCGTCCGACCAGTCCGAGTGGCTGTGGCAGTCCCCTTGCAGCCGCTCGCGCACCATGGTCGCCGTTTTGCTCATCGCCGGTGGATCGACCGCTTCGAGCTTGGCCAGGTACGCCGGTGTGGATCCGCTCACAGCCTCCGTGATCACCTGGGCGCTCGTCTTTCCGATGCCGGGGATCCGCTGGAGCCGGGCAGGGGCCATCTCCGCCAGCTCGTCGACTGCGACGTCGCCGACGGCCGCGGCGGCGGTTCGGAACGCCCGCACCTTGTACGACTCCGCGCCGTCGCGCTCGAGCAGGTAGGCGATGCGCCGCAGCGCCGTCACCGGATCCACGGCCTAGCCCTTCTTGGCGCGGCTCGGCGACACCCGGGGCGGCTCGTCGGGCTGCTTGGGGTATTCGGGTGGCCATGGTGCATCGTGCAGCCCATCGGCACGGTCCCGAGCCGACATCGCCAAGAGAGGCTCGAGCGACTGGGGTGCATCGGCGATCCCCTCCCATGGGTCGCCCCGGCGCCGGACCAGATCGGGGACCGTTCGGATGGTCAGTTCCTCCGGCTCGACGCTCTCGATCTCATCCCAGCTGAGCGGGGTCGAGACCTGGCCCCCGACCCGGGGTCGCGCGAACCATGCGCCGAAGACCGTCTTGTGCGGGGCGTTCTGATTGAAGTCGACGAAGATGCGCTCCCCCCGCTCCTCCTTCCACCACTGCGCCGTCATCAGGTCCGGGTACCGGCGCTCGAGCTCGCGTGCCAGGGCGACGGCGGCTGCACGGACCGCGAAGCTGTCCCAACGGGGCTCGAGGCGGACGTAGATGTGCATGCCCCGGTTCCCGGTCGTCTTGGGATAGCCGACGATTCGGAGCTCGTCGAGCAACGATCGCACGTGCGCAGCCGCCACCCGGATCTCGTCGAATGAGGTCCCGGGTTGGGGATCGAGGTCGATGCGTAGCTCATCGGCATGCCCGGGGTCGTCGGCGCGGTAGGGCCACAGGTGGAGGCCGAGGCAGCCGAGGTTGACCGCCCAGAGCACGTGCGAGATGTCGGCGACCACGAGCGCGTTCGACGTCGTCCCGTTGGGCGTGCTGACAACCGTTGTCTGGAGCCACTCCGGAGCATTGGCGGGAACGCGCTTCTGGAAGAAGGACGATCCCCCCGCTCCTCCCGGGAACCGCTCGAGCAGGGCCGGCCGGCCACCGGCGGTGTTCACCAGCGCGTCGGCGATGTCGACGTAGTACGACACGAGGTCGAACTTCGTCGAGCCGAGCTCGGGGAAGTAGACCTTGTCCGGGCTCGAGATCTCAACGGTTCGACCGGACGTCTCGACGACCCGGATGTCCTTGCCGGCCACGCGCCCACGATATCGGGCGCCGCCCACCGGCCGTGTCCCACGGGGCAGCCGGCTTGCGGCATCCACCCTCGTCCACCGGACCGAGGTGCTCACCCTGAGGAACGCCGCTGGTCCTGCGACCACCCTGGGTGGAGGAAGTCCGGATCAGGGCCCGGCCGATGTGATCCACGTGCGGAGCGCCCCGGCACGCACCGGCAGCGCTGCGCACCACCTCACGGTCACCGGTCGTCGGACAGCGGCGGTGCACCGGGCGGACGGTCGACGGCCTTCCCTCGTGTGCAAAAATCTCCCGTGTGACCGGGCCCGTGCTTCCGAAGGCCGGACCAGCAGCCCGGGACCGGGCGCTTGCCGTGCTGCTCGGGAAGCCGTTGGAGCCCATCGTGGACCTGGTCGCCTGGTCCGCCGCTCCCGGGGAGTACGAGGTGGCCTCCTGTGACGGGCACCTGCGCTTCCACCGTCACCCGGGCGGGTCAGGGACCAGCGCCGGACCACCCTCGGGCTTCGACACCGAGACGATCAGCGGCGACAGTCCCGTCGCACGACAGGACCCCCGGCATCTCGGCAGCCTCGCCGAGGAACGATCGACGCCCCACCCGTCCCGCCGCGAGAACTCGTACCCGAACGCATACGAGCACCTGGCCCAGCTGTTCGATCATCCGTCGGCACCCGACCTGGTCGTGCTGCACTCCGCTGCCCACTTCTGGGGTGACCAGGGGGGTCACCTCGGCGAGCACGGCTCCCTCGGCATCGTGCAGGCTCGTGCACCGTTCATCGCAGCAGGCGCGGGCATCCGGTCGCTGGGGCAGATCGAGGCGAACTGCCGTCTCATCGACGTGGCACCGACGATGCTCGAGCTGCTCGGGTGTGCGGCCCCGCCCGGCGGTCCGCCGGATTCGAGGCTCATCCGGCAGGACGGCGTCGTCCTGGATGACCTCCTGACCGGTCCTGGCGAGGCGGGTCACGTCGTCGCCATGCTCCTCGACGGGACCAACCCGAACGTCCTCTACGAGATGGCCGCGACCGGCGATGCCCTGCACATCAGTCGGCTCATGGATGCCGGCACCACGTACCGCTATGGGGCGATCGCGTCACTCCCCACGGTCACGCTCGCCAACCACACGGGCATCCTGACCGGAACCCATCCCGGCCACCACGGGATCCTGCACAACGCCTGGATCGATCGGCTGACCGGCGATCAGGTGGTGACCAATTCGCCCTCGACGTGGCCGACTGCGATGCGGTGGCTCAGTACATCGGTCGAAACGGTGCACGACGCGGTCCACCGGTCGAAGCCCGGAGCACTGTCGATCTCGATCAACGAGCCGTGCGACACCGGTGCCGACTACTCGATCTTCGACCTCATTCGCCGTGGCGAACCGATCGACCGACCTCCCCCGGCCGAATCACTCCCCGACGCGACGGAGCGGTTCGTCCGGCCGAGCAAGGACTACCGTTGGTCGTCTCTCATCGACCACACCGCGGTCGAGCAGTTCTGCGGGATCTGGAGCGGAGACTACCGCGGGCGGTCGTGGCCCTCCCCGACGTTCAGCTGGGTCAACTTCACGCTGACCGACGCAGCGTTCCACGAAGGGGGGCCCTACTCCGAGATCGCCGCCGCGTCAGTCCGTGACACCGACGCCCGGATCGGCCACGTTCTCGAAGCTGTCGAGCGAGCCGGCGCTTGGGAGGACACCGCCTTCTTCGTCGTCGCCGATCACGGCATGCAGCTGGCGGATCCGGCGGTCACCGGTGACTGGGACGCCGAGCTCGAGCGGTCGGGGGTGGCCGTGCGGGACGAGGGCTACGGGTTCCTGTACCTCTCCGACGGGTGACTGACGGCAGGGCTGCCAGGCCAGGACGCAACCAGGAGCTACCAGGCCGCTTTGAGCTCCATCAGCGAGTCGAGGTACTCCCGCTCCTCCGGAGTGAGATCCGAGAACTGGATGCCGACCCTCATCCCTTCGTTCTTGGACGGCCGGAAGTTGCGAACTTCCCCACGAAGCTGGACCGCGAGGATGATCTTGTGTCCGGGGAGCTCCTCCGGTTTGACCCCGAGGAGCTCCAACCCGGCTCCGGCGGACGACATGTCGACGACTCGACAGTCCCTCCAGAGCTCGTCCGGATCATCCTCGATCATGTACTTGCCCTGCCAGTCCGTGAACTGACGGGGCAGGATCCTCCGGAGCTCGTGCATCACGTCCTCTCCGGCGCACGGACCGCCTCTGGTATTGAGAGGCCATGAGTGGGCCTGTCGAGACGCGACGCCCGGTCACCTGGTTCAACAGTGTTCCATCGGCACGTCTGGACGCATTCTGAAGTTCCGGATCCGGAGCTCCGCGGCGCAACGCCACGTTGCGTCCGCAGATCGCGTGCCCGACCAGGCACGATCCTCGTCTACCGAGCCCGCCTCCACGGACGTCGGATGACTGCACCCGGAAAACGACGAACGGCCTGACGCGCCCCACATCCGAGGGGACGGCATCAGGCCAGTTCGGCGGGATCCCACCAACGTCCGTTCATCATGGGCCATGATCGCCACGGATGCAACATCTGTTGCGAGTGGCATCGATCCCGGGTGGACCGGCACGTGGCGATCCTCGGCGGAGCCGGCACGCGCTGTACTTCTGCTCTGCTGCTACTCAGGCGTCCCTGGTCATCATCCGCCACGCGCCCAGGGCCGTCCAGACCACGAGCCAGCCGATGATCACGCAAACGGCCACGGTCCGCGATTCGGGCACCAACATCCGTACCCCGTTCGGTCCGCCGCCACCGCCCCCGAAGACCAGCGGCAGACCACCCGGCTCGATATGGGCCATCGCGAGTCCCACAATGCCTCGCTGGGCGTTGATGATGTGCGCGATCACCTCCCGGCTGAACGCCGGCGTGAGGATCAGCTCGAGCACCACGAGGAGGATCACCGGGACCGTTCGCTGCCCCATGAGCGACGCCAGTCCGAGCCCGACGACGAACCCGATGGTCGCCTCGAGCGAGATCCAAAGGCCGGTGTCGACCATCAGCGAGATCGGGGGGACCAGGAAATGGCTCCGGTAGTCCGAATAATCCTGGTTGGCGATCGTGACCGCCACGGCCCTCGTCATCGCCGGCGTCGGCGTCGTGGACACAGCCGATCCGGGTGGGCCCTTGACGACGATGCCGGGCCCACCGCCTGGCCCACCCCCAGGGCCATTGCACGGCGTGTTTTGAAGGACATTGGCGACGTTCCCGCTGGGTGGTGGCCCGTTGTAGTTGAAGTTGCAGACGACTTCGTTCGCATGCGTGGTGGCCCAGTTGTCGAGCCCGGCACGTGACAGCCCGACTGGAACGACGACACCGTCGTAGTTGAGCTGGGTCGGGGCGGCGAAGGAGCAGACCGCGCAGACGACGGTGAAGCCGACCGCCACGATCGGGATCACGATGGCCAACCCGGCCGGGATGCGGGCCAGATACAGGGCCAATCTGGAGCGGCCGGTGATCACCAGGTGCCGGAACATCCCCTCAGTGAGGTCGACGGATCCCGCCGTGCACCCCACGGCCGCCGCAACGATGAACCCGAAGATGTACATCACGCCGGCTACCAGCTGCGTGAAGATGTCGTAGCCACCGGCCGGACCGTAACTCTTCGGCGCGATGGCATGAGAGAGCAGCCGGACGATGAGGAAAATGGCGGGGAGGCCGACGTTGACCGCGATGAGGGCGATCATGAGCCCGCGTCGTTTGCGGAGCTCCATGAAACGGGTGGTGATCATGCCCCAGGTCGGGATCCAGGACCCACGGCGGTCGCGCGACCGACCCGCCGATGCGGGCACCGGGAGTGGAGCCGCTGACGCGGCCCCCACGTCTGTGGTCGTCGTCACGACGACTCCCCCAGCCGGCTGGTGACCTGGAGGAACCACGACTCGAGCGACGTCTGGAGCTGCTGCAACCGGTAGACCGCGATACCGCCCTCGACCAGCACCCGGTTGACCTCGGCGATGACCGAGCGATCGGTACCTTCGGGCAGGGTGATCGCCAGCCCGACTGCTCCGATCTCCACGCGCACACCGATGGTGGTGCGATCGAGGAGCGCGCCGGCCTTCTCGGGCTCGGAGCACTCGATCTCCAGCACCGTCGACGATCCCGCCAGGAGCTCGGAGATCGGTCCCTGCCGGATGATCTTGCCCCGGTCGACGATGGCCACCGCGTCGCAGGTTCGCTCGACCTCGTCGAGCAGGTGGGACGAGAGCACCACGGTCCGACCCTCGGCCACCAGGGAGAGGATCATGTCGCGCATGTCCTGCATACCGGCCGGGTCGAGCCCGTTCATCGGCTCGTCGAGGATCAGGAGCTCCGGGTCCCCGATCAGGCATGCGGCGACCCCGAGCCGCTGGCGCATCCCCATGGAGTACTTGGTCACCCGGTCATCGGCACGATGGAGGATGCCCACCCGTTCGAGTGCGGGACCGATCCGGTTCTTCGCCTCCGGCTCGCGTGCCGCGGCCAGGATCTGGAGGTTCTGTCTCCCGGTCAGATGGCCGTGGAACCGCGGCTCGTCGACGATGGCTCCGACCCGGGCCAGCGCCGCATCACGGTGCCGCGGCACCGCGTACCCGAGCAGGGACATCGTGCCGGCGTCCGCATGGGTCAGCCCAAGCAGCACCCGGATGAGCGTGGTCTTACCCGCCCCGTTCGGGCCGAGGTAGCCGAATGCGGATCCCCGGGGGACGCGGAGGTCGACGCCGTCGACCGCCACATTCTCCTTGAAACGCTTGGAGAGCCCGTGGGTCTCGACGGCCCATTCGCTCTCTGCAGCCTGCTGTTCGGCCCCGGTGGAGAGCGTCGTCGTGGTCATGGCACCCCCTCACCCTCCGCCGCATCAGGGAGCGAGAGCCGCTTTCCCGGAAGGGAGCCCACAACCGTGGGCGGGAATGGCATACTCAGTATAATACTGCTATCCAGCGCCCCAGTCAAGAACCGCCCGAAGGCGATGCTACAAGCGAGTTCGCCCGGTCGGGGGTCAGGCGAATCGACTCACCAGAACCTCGGCGTCTCCAGGAGGCGTGGACGAGTCGCCTGCCTGCTGATCAGAAACGGGTCCAGTCCCAGCGCATCAGGGACTCGAAGGGCGCCGCCAACACGAGCCGTGCCGGCGCGGTGTCCCACAACCGCTCGAGCACCGGCGCGAGCCGTTCGCCGACCTCGGCCGGCTCGTCGTCCAGGTAGCACACGATCATCCGGTACTCACCTTTGGTGAACATGGGCCGTCTGATCGCGTTGCTGGTGGCGTACGTCCACGCACCGGCCACGCCGGGCACCGAGACCACATCGGGAAGGATCTCGGTGTGCATCCCCTGCAGGAACCGATCGTGGTCCGGTCCGCCGGATAGTTCCTCCGCGATGAGGTAGATGCCCCGATGTGGTCGAAAAGGGATCACCTCGGGCGACAACAGGACGCGCGGTGCCGCATGGCACTCGAGCAGGCTGAGACCGCCGCGGTATTGCGACGGCAACGAGTGCGGGAACCGTCCCAGATCGGCGAGATGCTGTCCCAGCGCGAAGAAGTCGTCGATGGTCTCGTCGAGCGGCTGACCCATCAGGTAGCAGACGACGTGCTCGACGAGGGACCAGTCATCGACCGCGGCTGCCCGCACCGCCCGGCAGGCCGGCGTCGAGGCCCATCGCTGCCCGAGCACCAGCCCGGGAAGTTGGTACTGCTCGGGCATGTGGTCCAGCTGGTGCCAGTCGAGGTAGGACCGGTCGTCACCGGACACCGAATGGTGCGAAAGGGAGAAGAACCCCGCCTTGACCCGGTTCATCCGGACCCCGGTTCGACCGGTTCCGCCGTCTCGCGCACCAGGTGGGCCATGGCCTCGAGCTGCTCGAGGTAGTGGCCGCGGGAGTCGTGGACGAACCCGAGCTGTAGCCCGGTCGCTCCGACCCCGGTCAGCCGTTCGACGAGCTTCCTCGCCCCGTCGGGATCGTTGACCGGATCGAGTGGCCGGCCGTTCCGCAGCACTACCTCGAGCGGGCTCGTCCGGGCCGCCCATGCAGGCGTGGTCCGGGCCTGGTCGATCATGGTGGCCACGTCGTCGGCCCGGATGGAAAAGGGCACCCACCCGTCCGCGAGCTCGATCGCACGCCGGAGGGACCGGGCGGTCCGCCCACCGATCCAGAGGGGAACCGACGGCTGCCGGGCGCACGGATCCAGCACGACATCCGAGTACCGGTAGAAGGGGCCGTCGTACCGTGGCCGGTTCGTCGAGAGGGAGACCCGCAGTGCCGACAGCGCATCGTCGGCACGCGCCCCTCTCCCCTCGAACTCGGCTCCGAGCAGTTCGAACTCCTCCTGGAGCGAACCGACGCCCAACCCGAGGATCAACCGTCCGGACGCGACCTGGTCGAGCGTGCCGTAGCGCTTGGCGATCTCGAGTGGGTGGTGGTAGGCGAGCACGAGCACGTTGGTTGCCAGCCGAATCCGCGAGGTCACTGCGGCCAGGTACCCGAAGGTGGCAAGGGGATCCCAGTAGCGACTCCCGCGCGTCGCGGCGACCTCGGTCGGGATGACGACGTGCTCACTGCACGTCAGGTGGGAGTACCCGAGCGACTCGGCCGTCCGGGCGATGAGCGCGACGTCCTCGATGTCCCCGTCGATCTCCCAGGGGGCGTGCCAGCCGGGGAGAAGGGTGAGCACAGGGGTCGTGATCCCCAGACGGATCGGGAGCCGGACGTGCACGTCCGGTACTCCAGGATTACGGCGTTCGCCTTGGGCGACCACGGTCCCTCCTTCGGCGGCTCGGCTCGGCCGGGATGAAGCTATCACCAGAGACCTCCGTTCCCGGGGCCTGCGGTACGGTGGCGTGCATGTCGGACTACGACGCAATCGTGATCGGTGCAGGCCACAACGGCCTGACCGCGGCGGTCGTCATGGCGCAGGGCGGCATGCGGGTCCTCTGTCTGGAGAAGAACCATTTCATCGGTGGCATGGCGACGACGACCGAACTGGCCCGCGGCTACCGGTTCGAATTGGCCGGATCGATCCAGTTCCCGGTCCCGAGCGAGATCTACGACGACCTCGGGCTTGCGTCGTGCCCCATCTACGAGCCCGAGGTGCAGTCCGCCGCCATCGGCGAGCCCGGCCAGCCCCCGATCCTGCTCTACAGCAACCCCGACCAGCTCCTCGAACACCTCAACGACACGCTCGGCCTCGACGCGGTCATGGGGATGGCCGAGGTCGCGGCCTGGGCCGAGGCACCGGCGCGGGCAATCGGCCGCTTCGAGGTGCGGCGGCCACCCCGGTCACTCGATGAGATGTGGGGCAGCGCCGCGAACGAGAAGGAGCGCGAGGACATCCGGATCGCCATGTTCGGCAGCGTCATGGACGTCGTCGACCGCTACCTCCCCGATCGCGAGAAGCACGGCCAGGTCCGCAGCATGCTGGCATTCCTGTCGGTCAACTCCACGTACCGAGGCCCCTATTCCGCAGGCAGCGCGCTCTGCCTCGCCTTCGCGCTGGCCTCGCCCGGCGACGCGACGATGTCCAAGGTGCGAGGAGGGATCGGCACCATCTCCGACCACCTGTGCGGGTTGTTCGAGCAGCATGGCGGCGAACTCCGCCGCCACGTCAAGGTCTCCAAGATCATCCTCGACGGGGGGCGGGTCGCCGGAGTGTCCATCTCCGCCGGCGACGTGGTCACCGCACCGGTGGTGGTCTCCAACCTCGATCCGACGGCCACCTTCACCCAGTTGGTCGACCGGGACGTGCTGCCGGACGCCTTCACCAGGAGGATCGACGCCATCGACCACCGGGCGGCCTATTTCCAGATCCACTTCGCCCTCAACGGGCTGCCAGAGTACGCCGAGCCATACGAGAGCCTCAACGAGGGTGACCTCCGCCACAACGTGACGTTCTTCGGAACCGCCGAGCAGATGCAGCTCGACTTCGAGGGCTGCGTGCGCGGTGTGGTACCGGAGTCGCCCTCGTTCAACCTCTCCGTCCCCTCCCTCCGCGACAAGGAGCTGGCACCGCCCGGCAAGCACGTGGCAAGCAGCTTCGGTTTCTATGCGCCGATCGGCGCCACCCATGCCCGCCAGGCGACGTTGCGCGACGAGATGGCGGCGCGCATCGTGGAGAAGATCACGGCAATGGCGCCGAGCTTCCCCGATCTCGTCGACCGGCAGTTCACCTACCCCGCCTATGCCTACGAGCGCATGTTCGGCTGCACGGGGGGCGACTTCACCCATGGACTGCTGCAGCCGGAGTTCATGGGTCCGTTCCGACCCGGCCCGCGCGGCTGGCCCGACAACCCGGTACCGATCGAGGGCCTGTTCCTCTGCGGCGCGGGGTGCCACGGCGGCCCGGGGGTCACCTTCATTCCCGGCTACAACTGCGGGCACGCCGTGCTCGACGAGCCGGGCGAGAAGCCGTAGTCGGGGCAGGCGGAGAGCGAACGGAAGGGCAGCCGGTCGGGTCCCGACTCGGCCCTGCCGACGATCCTGCCAGGACCTAAGCTCGTGTCGTGCAGAGTCGTTGGCTGTCCCGCAGGGCCTGCTTGCTCCATCTGGGGTTGGTGGTGGTGGTGCTCGGCTGCCTGGCTGCCGGGTGGTGGCAGGCGACAAGGGCGCTCGGGGGGCACGATCTGAGCTGGTTCTACACGTTCGAGTGGCCCGGTTTTGCGATCTTCGCCGGTGCCGGCTGGTGGCACCTCATCCACGAAGACCCCGAGGAGCGCCGTGCCCGCAAAGAGGGGCCGGCGGAGTGGGAGGAGCTCGAGGACCCGTATCGAAACGTGTCCTGAGGTGGTGGGCGAGCGAGACCGTCCTCCCGGCGAGAGCCGGCGCCTACGGGTAGATTCGGCCGATGTGATGAGCAGTACGAGCATCGATGCCGTCGTCGGCCATCACTGAGCAGGCGAGCGCCGCTGAAGCGGAAGCGCTGCCACTTCGCGCGCCCCCCGATCGATCGAACGACCGGATCTGGAAGCTCGCCAGCCTGGTTGCCGCACTCACGCTCGTGGGTGTCGTGGCATTCGCGATACGGTCTGCGCCGGCCCCGAAGACACTCCGCTTCCCGGCAGCAACCCCGAATGCGCTGGCTGCAGGGTCCCTGGCCCCCGGATTTTCGCTGCCCACTCTGGGTGGAGGGCCACCGCTACGCCTCTCCCAGTACCTCCAGACGCCCGTCGTCGTGAACTTCTTCGCCTCGTGGTGTTCGAACTGCCAGTCCGAGCTCTCAGCCTTGGCTGCGCTCGCACGGGAGCACGGAACGGATGTCGCGGTGCTCGGCGTCGACTCGGACGACCAGAAACCGTCGGTCGCCCGGGCCATGTTGGCGACGGCTCGAGCAACCTATCCGGTCGCCGTCGACCCCAAGGCGCAGCTCTCCACGCAGTACCTCGTGACGGCGCTGCCCGCGACCTATTTCATCGGGCGCGACGGCCGCGTGGTGGGTGCGGTCTTTGGGCCCCAGTCGAGCTCGCAGCTCTCGGGCTGGGTCGAGCGGCTCACGACGGGGTCGTCCACCCCACGATGACCGACTCGGACACCATGGACGACCCGGTGGCGACGTCCACCGTGGACCGGGCGGCAGCGTTGGCGGAGGGTGCACCCAAGGTTCCGCGCCGAGTCGTGATCATCGCCCTCGTCGTCGCCGCCGTGCTCGCCTTGGCGGGCACCGCGCTCGAACGCCTCTTCTCGAGCGTCGGGCTGAACCCGACCCCGTCTGCGGCGACACCCGCCACCAGATCGCCCCCTACCTCCCTGCCAGGGCTCACGGCCTCGATGGCGGCGTTCTTGGGCCTCGTGTCCCTGACCCCCGGGCCGGCGCCTGCCGTGTCGCTCACCGACCAGAACGGCCAACCGGTGTCCCTGGACCAGCTGCGGGGCAAGGTGGTCGTGCTCACCTTCTTCGACGCCGATTGCGCCGATGCCTGCCCGGTGCTGGCCGCCGACATCACCGGCGCCGACGCCGACCTCGGAGCCAACCGGTCCCGCGTCGTCTTCCTCACGGTGAACACGGACCCCCTCCAGACGACAACTGCCCCACCATCTGCCGCCGTGACCCTGACCGGCCTGTCCGCACTGGGCAACTGGCGCTTCCTGACCGGGTCGCTGGCTGCCCTCGACGCCGTCTGGCGCAGCTACGGTGTCACGATCAACGTGTCAACCGCATCCGGGGTCGTGGCCCACAACAACGTCATGTACTTCGTCGATCCGAACGGGCAACTGCGGATCCGGGCCACCCCCGTGGCGGACGAGAGCACGGTAGGCACGTTCAGCCTTCCACCCTCGAGCGTGACCCGCTCGGCCGCAGGGATCGCCGCCTACGCCGCCGGCCTGCTCCCCCACTCGCGATGACCGTCCCCGGCGACACCAAGAGCGACACCGCTCCGGCCGTCGTCCGCAACGCTGAATCGGGGCCGTGGTACCGGCGACGCAACGTGCTCCTCGCTGCCTGTGTGGTCGTGATCCTCGCCATCACGGTCATCACCGACCTCCCGTCGCACGCTTCGCACGCCAGCAACGTCGCCAGCGCAACAGCGTTGGTCAAGGAGGTCAACGACGACATCTCACCGTGCGTGTTCGCGGTGGGCGAGGCCTTCACGATCTACGCCGACCAGACCCACAATTCGCTCACGGCCTCCGACCGGTCCAGCGTCCCGGGGTTGCTGAACGACGACCAGACCGCATGCTCGTTCACGAACGACTCGATTTTCAGCCTGTCGGACATCGACGTGCCAGGGTCCGCTGCCGGCAAGCAGCTCGGGGACGTCGTGAACTCGGTCACCCTGTGGGCGACGTCAGACGCTCTCGGCGCCATCGACGCCATACAGACCCTCTCGACCGACCCGGGCAACAGAGCTGCCCTCGGCGCGCTGGCCAAGAACCGGCGCATGATGGCTTCGGACCGGGCTGCGGCCGACGCCTCCGTGCAGGCCATCGATCACATACTCGATGCGAAGATCGCCGCCCTCAACCTTCCCGAGATCCCTGCACCGTCGACGTCATAGCCGGCAGTTCACCTCAGGGATCAGAGCGCGCCCGTGGACCGCCGTCGCTCCTCCCGCAGGAGGCGCTGCAGCTCATCGTCGGCATCGTCCTCGCTCCGGAGCCATTGCACGAGATTCCAGAAGATGACCGGCATGAAGGCGGCCGCCGTGACGGCCCAGAGAACCGCCGCTGACAGCTGATGATCCGCCGACGCGCTGAGCCCGGAACCGGCGACGTGGTGGAACCCCCGGTACCACGGTGCGGTCGACATGGCCTCCACGTAGGCGATGGTCCAGATCGTCCACATGGCCAGGGCGGCCAGCGCGACCCGGCGCGGATACGGTGACCGGGGGACCAGGGGGGCCGATTCGACCAGCTCGAGCCACAGTCCGGCGCCCACCACGACCAGACTGGCGGCCTCAACGCCGACCAGCCATCGTCGGTTCGACAGGGCGTCGACAGCGGCCGGCGTCCGCCACAGCACGATCACGGCGAGATCGGCACCCAGGAAGCCGAAGCTGCGGAGCATCTCCGGATGCCGGCGCCGACCGGCGGCAAGTCGGCCGAGGGCCGAAGGCGTGAGCCCCAGGGCCCGCCACGGGGCTCCCATCACCACGAGCGCCGGGCCGACGACGGCGAAGATCGAGAACTGCAGGGTTTCGACCCATTCGTAGCGGCCGGCCAGCGTGCCCACGGGAGGGAGGATGGCCACCGCGACGAGCACGACGCCGCAGGCGACGAGCCAGGCCGACCTGCGGTTGGGGATCACGAGGAGCCGCTGCTCGGCGGCTCCTCCGCCCCTCTCGACGAACGCCGCTGGAAGAAGCCCCACAACAGGACCACACACAGGGTCCCCAACGGGATGGCCATGGTGAGGGCCTGGGTCCCGTAATAGGAGTTGGATGACATGGGGTTGATCACGTCGATCATGCCGGCTCCTCTCGGCTCACATCACGTAGAACAGTACCCAGAAGAACGCGCTGACGACGGCGATGAATCCCCAGAAGTAGGCGCACCCCTCGAGGCTGATCCGGAAGAGGCGGGCGGTGGGCAGGGCCGAGTGGGCCGTCCCTCCGTCCTCCGCTGCCGCCCGGCGCAGACGCCGTTGCCGGGCGAGAGAGGTCTCGATCCAGTAGAGCCCGCTGAGGATCAGGGCGATGTTGAGCCCCGCCCAGCCGATCAAACACGAGGCATACCCGCTGGAGCCGGGGAAGAAGGGCAGCTGGGTGAGTTGCCAGATCTGCAGGCCGATCGCTATCAAAGCCCCGATGACGGCCGTCCAGCCCGCCACTTCCCAGTCGAGCACCAGTCCCCGGCGGAAGCGCCGGTAGCCGAAGATGACCAGGAAGGCACTCGCCACCGTGATGGCGAAGATGGCCGCCCCCGTGCCAGTGGGCGCGGTGACCCCGTTGGGACGCCACAGGTCGTCGTTGTTGGCCGAGCGCAGGTAGAAGTAGGCGAAGGCCAGCGCGGCAAAGGCGAACGTCCAGATGCCGATCAGCAGACGACCGCCGGTCCACAGCGCCCCTTCGTGGGCTCGCAGCTCGAAGGCGACCTCCTCCGGCGTCTCCTTCAGAACCGAGAAGGACTCCTCGGAAAGCACTCCGTCAGTCATTGCCTCTCCGCTCACTGTTCCGGCGGGGGTGAGCCCGCGCCCCCCGCAGTCCCGACCGGCGGCGAGGCCCCGGATGTGCCGGCCCCGACCAACTCCCCCCCACCCAGGTCGGCGACCTTCGGGGCGTCGCGCTCGCCGTAGTGGTAGGGGTCGGACAACACGATGGGAACCCGATCGAAGTTGAACCACGGCACCGGGGTCGGGGTCTGCCACTCCAGCCCCAACGAGCTCCACGGGTTCTGGGGTGCGCGCTTCGGCTCGATGAACACCGACCAGATGAAATTGCAGATGAAGAAGAAGAACGAGGCGCCGAGCAGATAGGCGCTGATCGACGAGAAGTCGTTCCACGGTTGGAGGTTCTGTGCATATTCGAAGACGCGCCGTGGCTGGCCGAGGATGCCGACGAAGAACAGGGGGAAGAAGGTCATGTTAAAGAAGATGAAGAACGTCCAGAAGTGCCAAATGCTGAGTTTCCGGTTCAGCGTGACGCCGGTCATCTTCGGCAGCCAGAAATAGAGACCTCCGAAGAAGGCGAAGATCAAGCCGCCCATGATCGTGTAATGGAAGTGCGCCAGCACGAAGAAGCTTCCGTGGACCGTCACGTTGACCGGCACGTCGGAGAGGAACACGCCGGTGACGCCCCCGATGAGGAAGTTGAACAGCATGCCGAGGGCGAAGAGCATCGGGGGCTCGAACCGTATCTTCGCCTTCCAGAGCGTCCCCAGGGTGACCAGGAACAAGAACCCGGTCGGGATCGAGATCAACTCCGTCGTGAGCATGAACAGTGGACGCTGGTCCGGGTTGATCCCGCTCTGGAAGAGGTGGTGCTGCCAGACGAAGAACGACAGCAGGGCGACCCCGAGCATGCCCGCGGCAGCCACCTTGTAGGCGAACAGCGGTTTGCGGGTGAAGACGGGGAGGATCTCCATGACGATGCCGAATCCGGGCAGCGCCATGATGTAGACCTCGGGGTGGCCGAAGAACCAGAAGAGGTTCTGCCACAAGAAGTTGCTGCCGCCGTGCTCGTTGACGAAGAAGGCGGTCTGGGCGCTCCGATCGAGGATGCCGAACAGCCCTGCGACGACCAACGTCGGGGTGGCCAGGGTCAGCAGGGCGCAGGTGGCCAGGATCCCCCAGACGAAGATGGGGACGCGGCTCCAGGTCATGCCGGGCGCCCGGTAATTGATGATGGTGGCCCCGAGGTTGAAGCCGGCAGCGATCATACCGATGCCGATGGTGGCGAAGCCCACTAGGTAGGAGTCCATGCCGGCGAACGACTGGGTTTGCAGCGGTGCGTACCCGGTCCAGCCGGTCTGGAACCCGCCGAGGAACGGCGCAGTCAGGATCACGACGTAGCCGGCCATGAAGATCCAGAAGGAGAAGGCCTCCACTCTCGGGTAGGCCATGCGCCGGGCGCCGATCATGAGCGGGACGAGCCAGTTCCCCAGGGTCCCGACCACGGCCGACGAAGCCATCATCATCATGATGGTGCCGTGCTCCGACACGATGGCGATGTAGGTTCCCGGCCCGAAGATGTGGTTGGTCGGGCTGAGCAGCTCGGTGCGGATGAGCATCGCGAAAAAGCCGCCGGTGAACAGGAACAGCAGGACGCCGACCGTGTATTGCATCCCGACGACCTTGTGGTCCTCGGTCATCTTGAAGTATCGGGTCCAGCTGGTCTCCGGCAGCGTCGGCGCGGGCTCCCTGCCGACGAGCTTCAGCAGCGGGTACTTGAGCGCTCCGATACCGGCGAGCCAGCCGATCACCAGGAAGACCAACGCGAACACCGTGGCCACATTGTTCTGGCCGGTGTCCTGAGGCACCGTTTGGCCACCGTAGATGAGGTTGCCGAGCCAGTGGCCGACGAGATAGCCGGCCGCGCCACCGACCATGGCCCACAGGATGTGGGGGCGGAGCCACGGCGAGCCGACGATCGGGAGTGTGGGATGCAGGGGCGTTTCGCCCGGGTAGAAGCCGGAGGCCGAGAGCTCCGTCGCCGTGTCGGTGGTGTCGATGGCCATGGCGTTCAGTCACCTCTTTCCAGCGACAGGGACGCTGTGGGTTCGGTCGCAGTCATGTGGTCATCCACCCGCGGGCTGCGGAGCCCCGTAGGTCTCCACATTGCTGTAGGGGTCGACGTTGTCCGGGTAGAACCCGCCATCGGCGCCGTTGGCGTCGGGGATGTACGTGGTGGCATAGGGCGGCAGCAGCTTGGTGTTGGCTGCCAACTGCTTCTCGGTCGTCTTGGCCCAGGTCTCGAAGGCCGACGGTGACACGACGGTCCCCGAGTTGTACATCGCACCGTGCCAGAGCCCACAGAGCTCGGCGCACCGGACGGTGAAGGTGCCGAGCTGCACAGGTGTGGAGAAGGCAACATTGTTCTGGCCCGGGTTGGCGTCGGCTTTGACGCCCAGCTGGTACGCCCAGAAGCTGTGGATGACGTCGAGAGAGGTCACGTTGAAGGCGACCGTGGTGTTCTCTGGGATGACCAGCTGGTTGGTCTCGAAACCGCCGAAGGAGGGATACCGGTAGGTCCACTTCCACTGCTGGCCGATGACCTGGACGTCGAGCACGGTGTGCGATGCCGGCGTCCAGATCGGGTTCGGGCCCTGGCCGCCGCCCGCTCCCTCGGGCTGAACGAGCTCGTAGGTCCCGAAGCCGGCCAGCAAGAGCACGATCACGGTGGTCACGCCGATCCACCCCGCCTGGATCCCGAAATGGCCGCGCGCCTGATCGCCACCGACCGGCTCCGACCCACCTGTTGAGGCTCGCCAAATGACGATGGCATAGGCCATGTAGACCCACACGCCCAGCATGATGGGCAGGGCCATGACCATCAGCACGTTGAAGTCGAACGACGCCCCGTTCGCCGTGGAGGTCATCCTTCCCGGAGGCACGTGTGGCTCGACGAACACGAGCCACAACACTTCAGCCACCACCGAGAGGATCAACCAGATGGTGACGAGCCTCCACCAGTGGTGAGGCTCGCCTCCACCCCCACCTCCGGCCGGCCCGGCGTCCCCGTCCCCCGCGGGCGAATCAGATTCGGACATCACGCGGCCCTTACGTCTTCCATCACGCGACCTTCATGAATCCGCCCATGTACCCGACCGTGAACATGGGTCCCCCGTTGCCGTACAGGTACCCGAGCCCGCACGGCACGAAGCACTGCCATGGATAGGTGCCCGGCCCGGGACTCATGAAGGAGAACTTGATCACGTTCCGGGGCGAGCTCGAGGTGCACGGCGCCGCGCTGCAGAGGTTGGCATTGGAGTTGTTCCCGTAGAGCGGCACGCTGATCCCCAGGGTCGGAATGGAGAAGGTGTGCCCGACTCCGTTGCCGGCATTGGAATTGATGACCGTGAAGCGCTTTCCATTGAGCGTGGCACTGCCGCCGATCGTCCCGGTCACCTGGCCGAGCTGCTGGTTTCGCAGCGGGCTCCCCGAGTCGTACTGGTAGATCGTCACGTTGACTTTGGTATGGGCCGGTACCTGCCAGATCGTGGTGTGCTCCCACGCACCCCCGGGCGACTGGGTCAGGTAGGAGACCCAGGTCGGGTGCGGGGCCGACCCGTAGGCCCCGACGGTCTGCATCGTCACATTGACCTGTCCCGACGGGTTCGGGGCGAAGGTGAGCGTCGATGGTTGAGAGGTGAGCCTGAGGGCAGCAGCGACGAGGACGAGGATGCCGAGCACGACCAGCCCGACGCTCAGGGAGAGCCTCCACGACCTCGCCAATTCGCTTCCCCCGATCTTCTCTGCAACTCTCGCTACACAACCAGGTAAGCCGAGGTCTTGGGCCGAACGGGGCCCAATGCACAAGGCCTGAGCGGACATTAGGTTGCCGATCTTGCGTCGTCAACCATTACGGCGCCTGCGGTGCCCCGGAACCCGGCACCTCCGGTTCTCTGGGACCCGGCAACTCCGTGCTCTCGGTTCCCGGGAGGAGGCCGCAGACGAGGAACCCGTCGGCTCCCGGACGATCTCACCCCGGTTGCGTGACGTCGCCCAGGGTTCCGGGTTGGCCGAGGTCGCCCAGGGCCACGGAAGGGTCCCGGTGGAACAGGCGGTCGACGGCATCAGCCAGGCCGCCTTCCTGATCCATCGCACGCTTGATGATCACGATCAGCGCGGGCACCGCCCAGAAGTCGCCGCACACCCACAAGATGGCAGCCCCGATCTGCTGATCGGCGAACGGAGGCAGTGTCACCCCCGGGATGTGCGCGTAGGCCGAGTACCAACTGGTGGCGGTGAAGAGACTCAGCGCCATGGCCAGGACGAACATCACCACATTGGTGGTGATGACGGCACCGGCCTGCCAGATCGGGCTCGCCTTCGGGCGCATCGGGTGCGACGGGATGATCTGAAGCCAGAACAGGACCCCGGTCACGAAGAAGCTGCTGTGCATGAGCCAGATGTGGACCGTCTGGTTCTGCTCGGCGAGGTCGAAGAGCGCCGGCACGTGCCAGAGCACCATCACCAGGTTGAAGGAGACGAGGGCGAACCAGGGGTTCAGCACCACCCGTCCGACGGCCCGGAAGAAGGACGACCAGGCGCCGAGGATCAGGAACCGGCCGACCCTGCGCCTGAGCCCGACCGGGAGCGCGAACAGGAGCGGGATCCACGGCGCCCCGGCCACGATGAGGATCGGCGCGTAGAAGGCGATGAGCAGGTGCTCGATCATGTGGACGAAGAAGTAGTCGCTCGCCCAGTAGTCGATGGGCGACTCAACCGCGATCAGCAGAACGCCCAACCCCCCGTAGAAGGCCAGCGAGCGGAGCCGGCGCTGTCGGGTCCGGGCAGCGACCGAGCGGGCCCGGAGCCGGGCCAGGCCCACCTCGTGGGCGGCGACGAGGGCGATGACCACGACCAGGAACGGATCGAACGACCAGTTGTCGGTGACGTAGTGCACAGCTAGCGCTCCGGTGCCCCCCGCCTTCGTGTCGGCGGGTCAACGCTACCCCGAGCGGTCATCCCGAGCTGCCGTACTGGATCGGCACGTCGAGACTCGCCCGCTTGTGCCATTCCCCGGCCACCAGGGCGTCGACATCGAGCGTCGAGCCGGACCCGATGAGGGCCTCGTACTGCCCACCGGGCTCGGCCACCACAACGCCGGTGGAGGCCGGCAGCGGAGGCAGTGTCCGCCAGGAAGCCCCGTTGGAGACGACCGACGCGGTCTCCGAACCCCGGGCTCCGGCGAGCACGACCACCATCCCCCCGGTCGGGGTCACCGACGTCGACTCGACGGAGCGGCCGGCACTCGCCAGGGGTGCCGACACCGACCAGGGAGCGGCTCCGTCAGCACTGGTGGCCAGGACGAGCTCCGCCGAGTGCCCCGACCCTGTCGTGACGAGGGCGGCGAGTCCTGCGCCGATGGTGACCAGTCGATCGACCCGGATCGGTGCCGCGGCCGGCGTGCGCAGGAGGGGTCCGACCGGCAGGCCCGTCCCGCCCTCGAGCCGGTAGATGGGGACCGTGGCTCCGTGACTGCATGCTCCCCCGGCGTACGCCTGAGCGGAAGCGCCGGTAGCGGAGCCGCCGAAATCAACCGCGGTGAGCGCGTCGAGAGCGCACCCGGACGACATCGTCGCCGTCGCCAGCGCGCGCTCGGTCAGAATCGGTCTCCAGGCGTCGAGGTCTCCGCTCGAGGACACCACCTCGCCCCCGTGTCCGGAGAGGAGAGCCAACCGGAGGGACGGTCCGGACCCGGCCAAAGCGTCGGGCACCTGGACGAGGGCGCCCGGCAGCACGCCCGGTGACCAGGTCGACCCCCCGTCGGTGGTCTCGGCGACTGGGGAGAACTGGAGGTCGAGGGATGCTCCGAATCCGACGGTCAGCGCTCCGGCGGCAGTGGCGGCGAACAGCAGGCCGCCGTTGCTGGCAACGCCGGGAGGGGTTGCCAGCGTCCAACCTCCGGTCGATGCGCAGCCCGAAGCGACGCATCCGGAACGACCGAACAGCTCCCAGAAGGTGTTGACCGGGTCGTCGAGGTGGCCCATGGGGAGGGTGGCCCAGGTCCCGGTCGTGCCGGAGATGGCTTGTGTCATCGGGAAGTCGGTCACTGCACCCGCCGCGTCGCCGGGGGACCCGCCTGCGGAAGGAGATGCCGGCGGGGGCGACGTGCACGCAGTCACCCCGATCGCCAACGCCACGAGCCCGGCCAGCACGACGGCCCGGCTGCGCGACCGGCCTCTCCGTCGGGTCTCTCCGGAGCACCCCGAGCCGGGGGCCGTCACGAGTGGATGACGTCGTGGACCTGTGCCGCGAGCAGCGTGGAGAACGACGAGTGGAGCGCCGACTCCCCCAACCCGCCCGGGTCGGAGTTCATCACGACCCGGAGATGCCCCGTGCGGTCGATCACGTAGACCAGGTCGGAATGCGCGATCATCGCCCCCGCCGGCGAGATGTCCGCCTCGATCCCGTAGCTGTTCCACGCGCTCTCGAGCTGCGGAAGCGGGCCGGTCACGAAATACCAGTTGGACAGGTGCTCGAGTCCCTCCTGGTTCGTGAAGGCCATCGTTGTTGTCGTCGACCGGTAGAGCGGGTTGGCGACGATTGCGACCAGGTCGACCCCGGCTGCGTCGCTCCCGATCATCTGGTCGGTGAGCCGAAGCTCCTGTGCGATCAGCGGGCAGTCCGAGGTGCAGACCGGATCGAGGAAGGTGAGCACGACCGTGTGACCGGCCAGACCGGCCAGGCTCACCGTCCGGCCGACCTGATCGGTGAGGGAGAACGGCGGAGCCGGTGAATCGACTTCGTTGGGCGTCCCGTTGGCGGCCTCGGTGAGCACCGGGTCCGCGTTGGGATTGGTCGCGGCAAGCGCCATCGGCGCCGCCCCGATCAACACGATGCCCACCGCCCCGATCGCGGCAAGGCTGCGGAGCAGGTATGAAGGGCTCAGACGGTCGAGCCGACGGGTCGGTCCGTCGGACGGAACGGGTTCCGTCGCCGGCGTCGCCGATGTCGCCACGGGCGCCACGGTGCGCACCGGCAGTCGCACCATGGCCAGGTACCCCGAGGTGAAGACCAGGGCCATCGGGATCATCGAATTCGGATCGGTGCCCAAGCCGCCGAAGAACCCGAAATCCTCGACGAGCACCCAGTCGGCGAGGCAGACCGCGATGGCCGCCGCCACGCCGACACGGGCAGCACCTCGGCGGCCGGTCACCATGAGGACCCCGATCGAGGCGAGCAGCACCACAGCAACAAGGTTGACCGCCCACCCGTGAGCCGCGTCGAACGATCCGAAATCCCGCACCCAGGACGCAGTGAGCGACGGCTGCGACAGCGCGGACATCTGGCTCTCCATGGCGGTGAGGGTCCCGGGAGCGCTCGTCGGGTGGGGCTGGCCGGTCCAGAAGCCCCGACCGGGCCAGGCCTGGAGGACCGACATCCCGACGAAGAAGAGACCGGTCACCCGGAGCACGGCCTTCCCCAGACGGGGCGTCTCCCACACCGGATCGGCCAACGCGATCAGCAGGCCGGCGGCGATATAGAACACGGCCGCACCGGGTGCCCCGAAGAGCCAGCTGCTGCCGTGGCCGAGGATCCCGCCGAATGCCTCGCCGAAGACCCAGACGACGAGGCCCCAGCCGGCACTGACCAGGCCGGCCGTGCGCGACCACCGACCCCGGGGCGCAACCAGGAGGAAGGCGCCGATCCCGACCTGGATCCAGACGGCGGCGGCGGCGGCGGACACCGGGTGGTTGTTCCAGATGGTGACGCCGAAGTTGACCAGGTGCTGCACCCACCCGGGCGAGGACGACGCCGCCGGGGTGATGACCTGTCCGGTGAGGCCGAGCGGCATCGAGCCCTGGGCCTGGAGGATGCCGTCGAAGATCCAGATGATCCCGAAGGAGATCCTGAGGAGCCGGCGGGCGGCCGGTTCGGGATAGGGCCAGACATCGGCTGGCGGGGCGCCGATCGTCCCGGCGGCGACCTCCCGTCGGAACCGGAGGGTGCGGACGGTGTTCCAGGCGATGGCGAGGACGGTCAGCAGGAGGAGCACGACCAGCAGCTGATGGTTCAGGGCCGAGCGGAAGGCATCGCCCACCACGGGGTCATTGGTCGGCACCCCGCGTGCCATGTTCATCGAGCTACCACATTTCCCTCGAAGTTCCTGGTGGTCCGGGTTCGTGCGGTCGGACCGGATCCTGGACACGGTCTACAACGTGGTCCGGCTCCGTTGGTGACCGTGTCCGGGCTGGTGGGTGACCGTGTCCGGGTTGGTGATTCCGATCGTCCACTGTAGATCGGAGGAGGCAGACCCCCACGGCGGCCCTCGGCCGCTCTCGCTACTGGCCGAAGAGCAGGCCGTAGTCGGCCCCCCGGCGGAGATGGTGGCCGCCATCGACGGGCAGGTTGACCCCGGTGATCCACCCCGACTCGGGCCCTGCCAGGAACCGGACGGTCGCAGCGACGTCCTCGACGGTGCCCAGCCGGCTGATCGCCATGTTCGCCAGATAGTCGTCGAGAAGCGGACCCCCCGCCGTGATCATGGCCATCAGTTCGTCGTCGACGATCCCCGGCTGCACCGAGTTGACCCGGACGCCGGTCGCCCCGAGCTCCTCGGCCGCGTACCTGCACAGCATGTCGATCCCGGCTTTGGCCGCCCCGTAGGCCCAGAGCAGGCGGTGGGGGAAGTGTCCGGCCCCCGACGACATGGCGACGATCGAACCGCCTGGCGCCTCGCCGCCGTCGATCCCCACACCGGCGCCGGCGGCCATCAGCGGGCCGCCGTGCTTGATGCAGAGATACGTCCCGATGAGGTTGAGGTCGACCGTCGCCCGGACGGCGTCGGTGTCCGCCTCGGTGATCGGTCCCATGTGGAGGCTCCCGCCTGCACAGGCGAACAGGATGTCGAGGTGCCCACGCGCCGACGCGGACTCCGCGACGGCCGCCGCGATCTCCTCTTCGACCGTCACGTCGGCAACCACGTATCGGGCGGACCCGGTCGGCAGGGCGGGTCGCCGGTCGCTCGCCGCGGCGGAAGCCGCAACAGCCTCGAGCTCGGTCACCGCACCTGCCAGCTTCTCCTCGGTACGCCCACAGATCGTCACGTGGGCACCGTCCCGGACCAACCGAGCGGCAGTGGCGAGTCCGATGCCACTCCCTCCCCCGGTGACCAGCGCCGTGTACCCGGCTATTCCCGTCGTCGGCACTGTCCCGTCCACTGCTGCGCTCCCGTTCGCTGTCCCTGGTGGCCTCACACCGGCGCTCTGCCGGCCCGAACCGGCGGTGGCTCCCTCTGGAGCAGCTACCGTTCCGGTGTCCCGGCAGCATGCTACGGACCGGGCTGCGCGGCAATCGGGCGGGTGTGAGGAGACAGGCAGTGAGCACCCGGCACTTCACCCTCGCCGACCTGTTCGAGGTGGTCGTCGACACCGTGCCGGAACGACTGGCTCTGGTGGCGGGCCCGGTGCGGCTCACCTATCGCCAGCTCGACGAGCGGGCCAACCGGTTCGCCCACCACCTCACCCAGCACGGGATCCCGACCGGTGCCCACGTCGGCATCCTCGCCCGCAACCGTGCAGAGTGGGTCGAGTCGATGATCGGCTGTTACAAGGCCCGCACCGTGCCGATCAACCTCAACTTTCGCTACGTCGCCGCCGAGCTGCGCTACGTCATCGACAACGCCGACCTCCGCGCGCTGGTCTTCGAGCGCGACCTCTCGGACCTGGTCGCCGAGTCCATCGAGTCCGGCCGGAAGGAGCTCGACGGAGACCCCGGGAGGTCCGGGCCACTCGACCTGATCGTCCTCGAGAACCGGCTCGGCGATCATGGAGACGACCGACTCGTGCCCGGGGGACCGTCCCTTGTCCGGTACGAGGAGGCGTTGGCCGCGGCATCGCCGGATCGGGACTTCGGCGAGCGCTCGCCCGACGACCGCTACATCCTCTACACCGGCGGGACGACCGGCATGCCGAAGGGGGTGATCTGGCGCCAGGAGGACATCTTCTTCGCCGCGATGGGTGGCGGCGGCTGGGGCTCGGTGCCGATCGCCGAACCCGAGGAGCTGGCCGGCCGGCTGAACATCGACGAATCCGGGCGGGTTCCGATGCTCGTGATCGGTCCGCTCATGCACGGCAACGCCCAGTGGGCCATGTGGAGCGCCTTCCTGATGGCCGGGACCGCCGTGCTCTACACGGAGCACGGGTTCGACCCCGACCGGCTGCTCCGGCTCATCGGGAACGAGGGAGTGGTCTCGGCGGCTCTCGTCGGTGACGCCATGGCCCGGCCTCTCGCCGAGACCCTGGCCTCGGCTCCCGACGGCACCTACGACCTCTCGACCCTGGCGGTCATCGGGTCGGGCGGAGCCATGCTGTCTCCCGCGGTGCGAGCGGATCTTGCCGAGGCGCTACCCGGCGTTCTCATCATGGACCGATTCGGGTCGAGCGAGGGCGGAGCCCAGGGAGCGGTGGAGCCGGGCCGGATCGGCCCCCGGTTCGCGATGAGCGCCGACACCTCGGTGCTCGACGACGATCTGCACCCGCTCGCCCCGGGCGACGGGCGGATCGGTCGACTGGCCCGCACCGGACGACTCCCTCTCGGGTACTACAAGGACGAGGCCAAGACGGCGGCCACCTTCCCGACCGACACAGCAGGCGTCCGGTGGTCGGTCCCCGGCGATCTGGCGTCGGTCGAACCGGACGGGACGATCACCGTCCACGGCAGGGGGTCGGCGTCGATCAACTCCGGCGGAGAGAAGATCTTTCCAGAGGAGGTCGAGGCAGCGATCAAGGCCCACCCCGGCGTCTTCGACGCCATCGTGGTCGGCCTCTCCGACGAGCGATTCGGCGAGCGGGTGGCGGCTGTCGTCAGTGCACGTGCCGGGACGACCCCGATCACCCTGGAGGTGCTGCAGGAGCACTGCCGTGGACTGATCGCCGGCTACAAGATGCCCCGGCAGGTTCTGTGGGTCGACGCGGTCCCGCTCACCCCGGCCGGGAAGCCCGACGTCAATGCGGCCAGGGCGCTCTTCTGACGTCTGACCCGACCTCGGGTGCCCTCCCGTCCGCGCTCGAGCCTCCGTCGGAATCGGGACCGATCGGTGTGCGGGTCAGGAGGCGGTGGCCCTCATGGCGGGGGCAACGGCCGCTGCGGCCACCGTCGCGACCACCCGGTCGGCGGCGGCGTGCAGCAACGGTTCGTCGACCTCGAGAACCCGTCGGATGCCCGCGTCGGGCCATAGTCCGAGGACCCGGCTCGCGGCGGGGTGTGTCGACGACCCGAGGCCGTCCACCAGGGCGACGTAGGCCAACTCCTCCTGCCACACCGGCCCGGGACACCCGGCAGACAGTGACACGAGGGCCGTCCCCCCGGTCTCCCCGTGCTTGCCGTTGGCACCGCGGGCCGGATCCGACGCGACCCGCAGTTCCGTGCGTGCCTTGCACCTGACGGCTCGGGGCCCCGGA
Source organism: uncultured Acidimicrobiaceae bacterium (assembly GCA_963753905.1). Lineage (GTDB taxonomy): Bacteria > Actinomycetota > Acidimicrobiia > Acidimicrobiales > RAAP-2 > Bog-756. The sequence goes on from CAVWDZ010000001.1 coordinate 2,992,598, forward strand.
CAGGTCCAGGATTCATCGGCACGGCCAGGCTGGGCCCGCCCGTGCAGGAGGCTCCAGTCGAGGCAGGCCCAGAGGGAGGTCGCCCACCCGACGCCTTCGGCCAGGACGACGGCGCGGCCACCGGGACCGAGCCCTGCGAACCACGGCTCCCAGAAGTAGGTGCGCCATCCGGTCCGCCGCCACTCCTCCAAGGCTGCCTCGGCGAGCGGGCGCACCGCCTCTGCCGGCCCCCGGTACCGACCGGCCGCGCAGGCGCGCACGGCGGCGAGGCCGATGGAGCGACGGGCCAGGATCGGCTTCCACACGAACGGTGGCTCGGGGATGCCCACAGCCGAGGGGCAGGAGCCGGCCAGGCGCACGGTCCGAAGGCTGACGTCGATACGGGGACCCCGGGGCAGCCCGTCCACTGCCTGGGCCACGCTCGCACGCAGATGGTCGCCCACGCGCCGCCACGCCGGCTCGTCCAGGGTGACGACGGGCGGAGCCAGTAGGGCCTCGGTGACAGCGGTTGCGCTGTCGGTCACGCAGCCCGCTCCCGCGCGGCTTCGGGCGGGCGGCTTTGACCGCGAGCCGCGCCATGACCACGAACGGGCTGTGCCGCACACGCAGCGCACCACCCCTGGGAACCTTGGAGGAGGTCCGGTCTTGGCGATACCCCGGCCATCGCGCGGATCCCGGCCAGACAGCGGCGAGCGGCAGCCGCCAGCAGGACGGGGTCCACCGGATCGATATCGACCTCCCCGGTGCCCGTGTAGTAGGTGGCCACGACGAACGGGGGCGCCAGGCTGCGAAGGGTCTCGACCAGCGCGTAGAAGTGGAGGTCTGCGCGGTGCCCGAGCCGGCGGGTCCCCGACTTCACCTCCACGATCGCAACCGAGGCGGCGCGCTCACCGGGTCGACCGAGCGCGAGATCGACCCGCGCGGACAACGTGTGGCCGACAAGCGGCACGCGCAGGGTCTCCTGGGTGCGCGGCAACCAGGAGGGGTCAAACGCGGGCCACCGCTCGCGCAGGCCTTCGATCTGGCGCTCGACCTCGGCTCGCAGCTCGCCCCGCTCGGCGCGGGACAACTGCCCGATCCAGGCCACCAGGGGGATCTGGTAGTCGTCGACCGACAGCGCGTCGAGACCATCGACCAGGACGTCGCCGACCGTTCCGACGGTGACCAACTGACGGAAGAGCACGTCGACCAGCGCACCGCGGGCCAGGGCGAGCGAGGGGACCCGGTCCCCGAGGTCGGGGGCGCCCCGGTGGGCTTCGCAGGCCAGCGCACGGGTGACCCGGTCCTTGGTCACGACCAGCCCGGTTCCGTCGGTGCGAGGTCCGGCACCGCACGCGGCGGTCCCGGCGTCCGTGCCCAGACCCTCCTCGAGGAACGCCCGCAGTTCGGCCGCGAGCGCCGGCTCTCCGGTCGGCCGCGGCCGGCCGGTTGCCCGGAGCCGGTCGAGCAGCGCGGCACCGGCAAGCGGCCGCCACGCGGGGACCCACCGCGCAGGCGAGTGCCCCACCCGATCTGGACGAGGCGATCCACGACCACTCGGCGGTGCGGGAGCCGCCGACTGTCCACCACCACGTGTCCCCAGCGTCCGGGACTGCACTGGTTCGATGTCCACGCGGAGCATCCGGACAGTGTGATCCCCGGGTGTCACATCCCGGTTCGCACGAGAGCGCTCGCTGCATCCCCTCCGCAGAGGCCCTGACCACGACCGATAGCCTTGCTGACCGATGATGCTCGCGACCTCGACCGCCACGTTCGCCGTCGGGTTCGGGGTGTTCGTGGTGGCCTCGGTGGTGCTCGTCGTCCTCACCCTGCGGTTCGTCCTCAAGCGGGCAGCCGCTTCGCGAGCAGCGTGGCTCGGCGACGGCAACGACGGGCCCGGCTCCGGGGCGGAGGCGGAAGACGACTCGGACGAGGAGGAGGACGAGGGGACGACGGCTCTGGTCCTCGGTGGCGGAGGCACCCGCGGGGCGGTCCAGGTCGGGATGCTCCAGGTGTTGGCCGAGCACGGCTTCGTCCCCGACCGCGTGTACGGCTCGTCGGTCGGAGCCGTCAACGGGGTGGCGTTCGCCGCGGACCCGACCCCTGAGGGGGTGGCCCGGATGACCCGGATCTGGCAGGGCCTGAGCCGCGACGCCATCTACCCGCAGGGTCGCCTCCACGGCCCGTGGCGCTATCTCCAGCAGCGCGATTCGGTCTATGACAACACCGGTCTGCGCGCGGTCATCGAGGAGGGATTCGCCTGCGAACGGCTCGAGGATGCTGCGGTCCCGGTGGAGGTGGTGGCCACCTCGCTGACCGACGGGCGGGAGCGGTGGTTCACCCACGGTTCGGCGATCGAGGCGGTGTTGGCCTCCACCGCGATGCCCGCCATCTACCCACCGGTCGAGATCGACGGCGAGCGGTTCATCGATGGCGGTGTGGTCGACAACGTCCCGATCAGGCGGGCCATCGAGGCCGGCGCATCGCGGATCGTCGTGCTGCTCTGCGCTCCCCCGACCTTCACCCCCGCCCAGCCCAAGCGGCCGGCCGAAGCCATCCTCAACGCCCTACTGATCGCCATCCACTCGCGTTTCCCCAGGGACATGGCCGAAATACCCGCCGGGGTCGAGGTCATCCTGTGCGTCGGTCCGGAGAGCACCACCCGGGACTTCGACGACTTCTCCACGACCGAGCAGTTCATCACCCAGGGTCGGGAGGAGGCCTCCGAGGTGGTCAGGCGCTACGGGCTCGGCACGATCCCCTATCCGAGCACGCCTCGCCCGGTGCCCGCGGTTCGGCCCGAGGTCGCCGCGGTCCGGGACGATCGAACGACTGCACCCGAGCACGGTGTCCGAGACGGCGGCACCGTTCAGTCCGGCGGCGGTCCGTCCAGCGGCGCGACATCGCCCGACCCGGCGGTCGTGGCCCCCTTCAGCCAGCCCGAGCCCCGCTCGTAGCGACGCACGATCCTGGCCGGGACGCCTGCGATCACGCAGAAGTCGGGGAAGGTACCCCGCACGACCGCGCCCGCGCCGACCACCACGTTGCGACCCAGCACGGTGCCGGGGAGGATCACCACCCCGGCACCCAGCCAACAGCCGGTGCCGATGATGACCGGGACGTCGTTGGGCCACTGGGTATGGACGACCTCGGCGGTGTCCTCGTAGCCGTGGTTCTGGTCGGTGATGTAGATGTGGGGACCGGTGTGCACGTCGTCGCCGATCTCGATCTGGAAGTGGCCCACGATGTGGCTCCCACGCCCGATCATGCACCGATCGCCGATGCGCACGACCGGGTCGGTCACCATGTGCTGGCCGGGAACCATGCCCGCCGACAGGCTCACATACGGTCCGATGAGGGTGTCGCGTCCGATGCTGATCCAACGCTCCCCGAACACGGCTCCCACGGGGAAGGCGAGGCACGTTCCCTCGCCGAAGGCACCGAACCGCCGGGCCCGGTGGTCGCCAGGTCCGGTGGCGCCGTGGCGGGCGATCCAGTCCCACCCGACCTGTATGGCTGCGTTGAGGAAACGATGGCCCAGGCGGCCGATATCTCCGCGGCCGACGCTCGTGGGAGGTGGTCGAGCAGGCACCACGCTCAGTCCGGGAGGCTGGCCGTCGTCGGCCGACCCGGCGTCGGGGCTCCGCGGGGAGGGTTCGGGGCGGGGTGCGCTCACCCCGCGACGGTATCCGACCCTCCGAGCGCTCGGCGATCCTGGCGATCTTGGCTGTTGCGGTGCTACCCGCTCGGACGGCCCGAGCGCCGGGAACAGAGACCCGTACCATGACGCCGTGCCCCGAATGCCGGTCGAGACCGAGATCCCCGGACCGCACGATGACTGAGCTGGACGACGGCGCGAGCGACGCCGACGAGGTGCTCCGGGACAGGACCCGCCTCGGCCGCTCCGGCTTCTCCACCGGGTCGGACCTCTATGAACGCACCCGACCCGGTTATTCGGACGAATCGGTGGCCCACCTGGTCGCGGCCATCGGCATCTCGCCCGGTCGACAGGTCCTCGATGTTGCCGCCGGCACCGGGAAGCTGACCCGTGCGCTGACCGCAACCGGTGCGACCTGTTTCGCAGCCGAGCCGTCCGCGTCGATGCGCGAGGTCTTCGCCACGACCGTTCCCGGGGTGCCGATGGTCGCATCCACGGCCGAGCACCTGCCGTTCACCGGCGGCACGATGGACGCGATCGTGGTGGCCCAGGCCTTCCACTGGTTCGACGCCCCGGTGGCCCTGGCCGAGTTCGCCCGGGTCCTCCGACCGGGTGGTGGCTTGGCGCTCGTCTGGAACGAACGCGACGAGTCGGACCCGATGGTCGCGGAGCTCGTCCGCATCTCCAGGTGGGATACCCACCAGCCCTACCCGGTGGGTCGGGACTTCGGGGAGGCCATCGATGCCAGCGGTCGGTTCGGACCCGTTGTCAGGATCCGCTTCCGGTTCATCCAGGCGCTGGACCGGAGAGCTTTCGTCGACCAGATCGCAACCCGGAGCTACGTCGCCGTCCTGCCCGAGGGCCGGCGCCGCGCTCTCCTGGACGAGGTGGCCGGGTTCGCGGCGACGCTGGAGGAGCCGATCGAGCTGCCCTACATCGCCGACACGTTCTGCACGCGGTCCCTCGTCGGGGGCGGGACGACCTGACCGGCGGCCGCTGTCGCGTCCATCGGCTTGCCGTAGGCAGTCCGCACGGTGCAGCCTCTCCGAGAGGGACCGGGTTCGCCACGACCGCGCGGCGACCGATCACGACCCTGCGGAGGATGCTCACCGATGATCAGATTGACCTGCCTGCTGAAGCGCAAGGAGGGGCTCACCCCTGCCGAGTTCCAGGCTTACTGGAAGGACCACCACGGTCCGCTGGTCGCCTCGAGCAGATCCGGGGCCCACGTCATCCGCTACGAGCAGCACCCGAGGCCGCTCGACGACTACCGGAGCGATGAGGACCGGTCCGGCTACGACGGAGTGACCGTCCAGTGGTTCCGTTCGATGCAGGACTACAACGACCACATGGGGGAGGACGACTTCCCGGCGGTGCTCGAGGACACCGCCAAATTTCTCGACACCGACCGCCTCGAGTTCGTCCTGACCGAAGAGCCACGGATCGTCATGGACGGCGTCGTCGACCGGAGCGCCTGACCGACGGGACCAGCCCACGCACCCTCTGCGCGCGCAGATCGTTGACAATCCCGACTGCCCGGACATAGGATCCACGGGATCGGACAATGTGTCCGACTATTGGGAAGGGGCGTCCGACGTGAGCCAGACCGAGCTGGACATCAGCGGGATCCAATTCAGCGATATCAACCTGTTGGACTCCAAGTTGTTCTCGGAACGCGTCCCGCACGAGTGGTTCGCCTTCCTCCGCCAGAACGCGCCGGTCTGGTGGCACGAGGAACCGGACGGTCCCGGGTTCTGGGCAGTGACCAAGCTGGCCGACTGCACCACGGTGAACCGCGACTACGAGCACTTCTCGTCGGCCAACCAGGCCACCTACCTCTGGGACCTGGCCGAAGACGACCTTGCCCAGCAGCAGCTGATCATGCTCAACATGGACCCGCCGCTCCACACCCGGTATCGCCGTCTGGTCAACAAGGGATTCACCCCCCGCATGATCAATCAGCTCCACGAGCGAATCCATGCCGCGACCGACGACATCATCGACTCGGTCATCGAGCACGGCAAGGCTGACTTCGTCACCCAGATCGCGGCCGAGCTCCCGCTCGTCGTGATCGCCGAGCTCCTCGGAGTACCCAACGAGGACCGCCACCGGATGTTCGACTGGTCCAATCGGATGATCGGGAGCGAGGACCCCGAGTACCAGACTGCCGGGGAGGTAGCCCAGCAGGCATCCATGGAGCTGTACGCCTACGCGTCCGAGCTCTTCGCGAAGAAGCGGGTCGACCCCCACGACGATCTGATGAGCGTGCTGACCCAGGTCGAGATCGAGGGCGAGCAGCTCTCCTCGCTCGAGCTGGAGCTGTTCTTCCTCCTCCTCACGGTGGCCGGAAACGAGACGACCCGCAATCTCATCTCCGGCGCGATGGCCACGTTCTTCGAGCACCCCGACCAGTGGGATCTGTTGCGCAAGGACCGCTCGCTCCTGCCGGGCGCCGTCGAGGAGATGCTGCGCTGGGTCACGCCGGTGATGAACTTCCGCCGGCAGACCACGTCAGCCTTCGAGCTCGGCGGCCAGCAGATCGAGCCCGATTCCAAGGTGGTGTTCTTCCACATCTCGGCCAACCGGGACGAGACGGTGTTCACCGACCCGCAGACATTCGACATCACCCGCAACCCCAACCCGCACATGGCCTTCGGTGCCGGAGGCCCCCACTTCTGCCTCGGTGCCAACCTGGCCCGCATGGAGATCCGGGTCATGTTCGAGCACATCCTCGACCGGATGCCCGAACTGGAGCCGGACGGGGAGGTGGAGCGCCTCCAGTCGGCCTTCATCAGTGGGGTGAAGCACATCCCGATCCGCTTCCCCGCCGGTCCACGCGTCGCCGGGTAGATGGCCACCCGCAAGACCTCCCAGGATCTCAAGGAGGTCATCCGGGACTTCCGCCGAGACCAGGTCATCGATGTGGCCCGCCGACTCTTCGGCGAGCGGGGCACGACCGACGTGTCGATGGATGAGATCGCGTCGGAGGCGGGGGTGGCCCGATCCACGGTCTACGTCTACTTCGCCAACCGGGACGAACTCCTGCGTGCATGCCTCAAACGCATGCACACCCAGCTCCAGGAGGCGGTCGCCATCACCTGGGAGGAAGACGCGAGGCCTGCCCACCGCCTCGAGCTCCTCGTCCAGGAGATGCTGGCACGGATCGACGAGAACCCGGCGTTCTTCCGGCTTGCCCTGGTCACCCAGGGGACGCCGGCACAGGGAGCCGAGGCCGTCGGAGCCGAGCTCGCCCTGATCAGCCTCGACATCGCCCGCCTCATCCGCGACGTGTACGAGGACGGCGTGGCGGCCGGCGACTTCAGACCCATGGACCCGGATCTGGCGACCAACCTCATCGGGCAGCAGCTCTACGGCGCGATCGCGGTCCGGGCCGAAGAGCCGATCCCGGAGCCCGGGGATCAGGTCTCAGCTGCGGTGGTCCAGTTCATCCTCCACGGACTGTCGACCTGAGCGACACCGCTGCGCCACCGGCCTGTCGGCTAACCGCGCCACCGGCCTAGGAGCCAACCGCGCCACCGGCCTGGCGGCCGACCGAGGGATCAGCCCCCGGCGACAGCAGGAACGATCGAGACGGTCTGGCCGACCGACACCGGGGTCGCGAGTCCGTCGAGGAACCGCACGTCCTCCTCGTCGAGGAAGACGTTGACGAAGCGGCGCAGGCCGCCCTCCCCGTCGAAGAGCCGCTCGCCGAAACCGGCATGGGCAGCATCGAGCCCCTTCAGGACCTCTCCCACGGTCGATCCCTCGACGCCCACCTCGCCGGCTCCGCCGGTGAGCGTGCGGAGCTGTGCTGGGATGCGGACCGTGATCATGCGGCACTCCTCGGGGACGTGGTGGAGGTGGGGGTGGACCCTGCCGCCATGGCTTGGGCAAACGACTCGAGGGTGGGGGCGATGGTCGCGGTCGGACCGACGGTGCCGGACAGGGCCTCGACCGTCTTGAGCCCGTGGCCGGTGACCATGGCCACCACCCGTTCGTCGGGACGGACCACACCTTGTGCGGCCAACTTGGCGAGGGTGGCGATCGTCACGCCCCCGGCGGTCTCGGCGAAGATCCCCTCGGTCCGGGCCAGCAGCCGGATCCCGTCGAGCACCTCGGCATCGGACACGGCCGCGCACGACCCGCCGGACTTCCGGATTGCGTCGAGCGCGTACCAGCCGTCGGCCGGATTCCCGATGGCCAACGACTTTGCGATGGTCTTGGGCTTGACCGGACGAATGGCGTCGGTTCCCTCGGCGAACGCGGTGGCCACCGGTGCACAACCCTCCGCCTGAGCACCCGACACCCGCACCGCGGGCTCCTCGTCGAGCAACCCGACCGTGAACAGCTCGGCAAACCCCTTCGCCACCTTGGTCAGCTGACTGCCCGACCCGATCGGGACCACCACGTGGTCGGGCGCCTGCCAGCCGAGTTGCTCGGCAACCTCGAAGGCCAGGGTCTTCGAGCCTTCGGCGTAGTAGGTGCGGACGTTGACGTTGACGAACGCCCACGATGGCTGCTCGCTGGTGAGCTCGGCGCAGAGCCGATTGACGTCGTCGTAGCTTCCCTCGACGGCGAAGACCCGTCCGCCGTACACCGAGGTCATGGTCACCTTGGCCTGCTCGAGATCGTGGGGGATCAGCACCACCGAGTCCATACCGGCCCGCGCCGCATGGGCGGCCACCGAGTTGGCCAGGTTCCCGGTCGAGGCACACGCCGCGATCTTGAAGCCGAGCTGGCGCGCCTTGGTCAGGGCGACCGAGACCACCCGGTCCTTGAACGAGCCGGTCGGATTTGCCGTGTCGTCCTTGATCCAGAGCTCCCCGAGGCCCAGCTCGGCCGCCAGGCGGTCGGCCCGGATCAGCGGGGTGAACCCGGCGCCGAGGTCGACCGGGGCGGCATCGGATACCGGCAGCAGGTCGGCGTAGCGCCAGATCGAGCGAGGACCTGCCTCGATCCTCTCGCGACTGATCGAAGCGGCCACCCGTTCGTAGTCGTAGGTCACCTCGAGTGGCCCGAAGCAGAAGTCGCAGACGTGCAACGCCTCGACAGGGTAGGTGCGGCCGCATTCACGACAGCGAAGACCGGATACAAAGTCCACGTCGAGCTCCTCATCGCTCGGGCATTGGCACCTGGTACGCCCGCCCACCTGCACCACAGGTCGGAGAAGCGCTCTGGTTGCCGCAGCGTCACAGGGCCCGGTCCCTCAGCTGCTCTGGATGATGACAACCATTGTACCGAGCCGGGGGCATCCGTCAACGCAGGGCGGGTGCGACGGCGTCTCCCCCTGGCCGGGAGCTCGGCTCGGGAGCACGCCGGCGGCCCTCGTGCACGCTTCTCGCCCCAGATTCCACCACCCGTTCGGGTGAGCGATGATGGGGAGATGGCACCCGCGGCTGCTCCGGAGGACAACGCGCGCCGCTTCGACCACGCGGCCTTCGATGCCGTTGCGCTGGCCGAGGCCAAGGAGGGCCGCCGGATCTCGGTTTGCATCCCGGCGCGCAACGAGGCGCCCACCATCGGGCCGATCGTGCGGTTGATCGTCTCGGCTCTGGTCGGGAGGTCGGGAGGGGTGCCGCTCGTGGACGATGTGGTCGTGGTCGACGACGGCTCGACCGACGGCACCGCCGACATCGCCCTGCGGGAGGGAGCACGGGTCATCGCCGGCGGCTCGGCGACCGGCGGGAAGGGCCAGGCCATGCGCTTGGCCCTCAAGGAGGCGGACGGCGACCTCATCGCCTTCGTCGACGGGGACGTCTCCAACTTCGGCCCCCACTTCGTGACCGGCCTCCTCGGCCCGCTCCTGGTCGACGATTCGGTCACCCTGGTCAAGGGGTTCTACGAGCGCCCGCTGCACGGCACCCGCGACGGCGGCGGACGGGTGACCGAGCTCATGGCCAGGCCGGTCATCGACCTCCTCTTCCCCTCCCTGGCCGTCATCGAGCAGCCCCTCGCCGGCGAGACGGCCGGTCCGCGGTGGGTCTTCGAGACCTGCGAGATGGCCGACGGCTATGCCGTCGAGCTCGCCCTCCTCGTGGACGTGGCCGCCCGCTTCGGGATCGAGACGATCGCCCAGGTCGATCTCGGCGTGCGGGTGCACCGGAACCGCCCACTCGACGAATTGCGCCCGCAGGCCACCGACATCCTGCGGGCAGCGCTCGCCCGCTCCGGCCTCATCGTCCCCGACTGAACGCCGGGGCGGCGGCGCTCAGACGCTCCCGCAAGACCATCAGCAGGAGGCCGGTGCCGGTTCGACCGACGGCACCCGGAGATCGGGAAGCGCCGAGGGGGACACAGCGGAGCCGAGCCGCCGCCGGCCGGGAACCAGCATGGCCACCCCCGCGCCGACCGCCACCACGGCGGCGCCGACAGCCACCGCCGGGGTCAGGCCGTTGACGTAGTCCTGGCCCGAGACGTAGCTGCCGTGAGAGCTGAAGACGGCTCCGAGGACGGCGATGCCGAGCACTCCCCCGAGCTCGCGGAAGGCTGCGTTGGCCCCGGATGCCACACCCTCGAGGGCCGGGCGCACCGTCCCGAGCACCAGCGAGGCCAGGGGTACGAAGAAGAGCGTCATCCCGAGGCCGCAGACCACGAACGGAGCGACCAGGTCCGCGTACGGCGTCGTCGGCGTCGTGATGCCCACCAGCCAGGCCAGGCCGACCGCCTGCAGACCGAGGCCGGCCACGACCAGAGGCTTACCGCCCCACCGCTCCGACAGTTGGCCCACGAGCGGGGCGAGCAACATGGGGATCGCCGTCCACGGCAGGACCCGCACCCCGGCGGCGAGGGGCGAGTACCCCTGGACGGTCTGGAGGAACTGGGTCAGGAAGAAGATCGAGCCGAACATGCCGAAGCTGAAGAGCAGGGCGGTCACGTTGACGGCGGTGAAGCCGCGATTGGCGAAGAGACGGAGATCCAGCATCGGGTGGTCGGACCGGAGCTCCCAGGCCACGAAGGCGCCGAGGAGGACGGTGCCCACCACGAAGGAACCGACGACCGAGGCCGACGTCCAGCCGTGGGCGTTCCCCCGGACCAGACCCAGCACGACACCGAACAGGCCGGTGCTCACCAGGCCGACCCCGACCAGGTCCAGCGGGGAGGCCGATCCACGCGACTCGGCCAGTTTGCGCCACGCCAACGGGGCGAGCACGATGCCCACCGGCACGTTGAGCCAGAAGATGTACTGCCACGCCCACCCGCTGGTGACCGCACCGCCGACCAGCGGTCCGACGGCCACCGCAGTCCCGCCGATGGCACCCCAGATCCCGAGGGCGGCGTTCCGTCGTGCGGGCGGGACCGCGGCGCTGAGCAACGTGAGGGAGAGCGGCATGATCATCGCCCCACCGGCTCCCTGCAGGGCGCGTGCCGCGATGAGGACCCCGATCCCCGGCGCCAGTGCGGCCGCCGCCGAGGATGCGGTGAACAACACGATGCCGGCGACGAAGACACGCCGGCGCCCGAACCGCTCGCCGAAGGTGGCAGCCGTAAGGAGGAGCACGGCGAAGGTCATCGTGTAGGCGTTGACCGTCCACTCGAGACCAGAGAGCCCGGCGTGCAGGTGGACGCGGATGACGGGCAGGGCGGTCGTGACCACCAGGTTGTCGAGGGAGGCCATGAAGAGGGCGACCCCGGTGATGACGATCGCCCAGACCGCGCGGGACCTCGCGGCCTGACCGATTGGTGTGATCGGAGGCGCGGCGGGTGCTGGCGGACCGTTCGGGTCGCGACGCTCGACACTCACCCCGCCGCTGTCGTCACGATCCTGCTGCGGCCGGGTCGAACGGTGACGCGTGGCCAGATGCCAGGCCCGGCGCGCCGGAGGGAGGTCCGGCCACTCGGACAGTTGTGAGTGATCACTATCTCCGTGCGGCAAAAAAAGGGGGACGATGGGCTGGTTCATGCGGGGACCTCCGTTGACGTTGCCAGCTCGGCAGAGCGTTGCTCTTTGATCGCCTGGCTGGCGGCTTGGATGGCGGTGATCTTCTCGGGCGTCGGACAGAAGCTCTGGGCCCAGTGGTCGGGCAGCGAGAGCAGGTCGATCGCGGACATCACGTTGAGCATCATCCCCATCGAGAAGAACCGCCGGAGCTCCTCGTCGGGAAGGTGGGTGCGCTCGTGGACCAGGTGCCAGAGCACCTCGAAGGTCCGCCGACAGCTGCCGGCGATCTCAGGGTCGCCGGGCGCGGCGGCGAACCCGTGCAACTGGACCTGGAGCAGCTCGGGATCCTGGAGGAGCTCCACGTAGGCCTCGCCCATCGCGGACAGCGCCTCCTTCCCCTCGAGCCCCAGGCCTGCCCTGGTCATCGCAGCGATGATCCGGTCGGCCACGAGCTCGTAGGTGGCCACGAACAGGTCCTTCTTCGTGCCGAACAGGCGGAAGAGGTAGGGCTGGGAGATCCCGGCACGGGTCGCGATGGCCTCGGTCGAGGTCCCGGCATAGCCGGAGCGGGCGAATTCGGTGATCGCGGCCCCCAACACGGCTGTCCGACGCTCGGAGGCGGTCATGCGGCTCGACACCATCATCCGTCTATTGTGAGTGGTCACTCACTACCTTGTCAAGGGGGCAACCCTGGGTGCGGGCATGCCCCGGCGGGTCCGGGAGCAGGGGTAGCGTCCCTCGTATGGGTGTCGACTCCTCCCCCGCTCCGGGGGACGGGCCACCGGCCGCAGCAGACGGGCCGCTGGCGGATACCGTGCTCGTCTCCAACCGGGGACCGTTCTCCTTCCAGATCGAGGACGGTCTGCCGGTACCCGGTCCGGTGGGCGGCGGACTGGCCGGATCGCTCCACCCCCTCGTGGCCGGCACCGGGGCAACCTGGGTGGCCAGCGCTCTCGGCGAGGGCGACCGGGCTGCCGAGGCCGCCGGGTTGATGTCGGCCGAGGGTCTGCGGGTCGAGCTCGTCCAACCGGATCCGCACCTCTACAACCTCGCCTACAACGTCGTGTCGAATGGCTCCCTCTGGTTCTGTCACCACCACCTCTTCGACGCGGCCCGCCGTCCCCGCACCGATCGGCGGTGGATGGAGGCGTGGGACGCGTACCGCGCCTTCAACCAGCTGGTCGCCGAGCGCGTGGCTGCGGTCGCCCCGGACCGCGGCCGGGTCCTGGTCCAGGACTACCACCTGGCACTCGTCGGAGCCGCGCTCGGCGAGCTGCGCCCGGACCTGCGCACCGTCCATTTCACCCACACCCCGTTCGCCGACCCCTCGGTCCTGCGCATGCTTCCGAGCGCGGTGGGCGACGAACTGCTCGACGCCATGGCGCGCTTCGGGGCCTGCGGGTTCCACTCGCCGCGGTGGGCCGACGCCTACCGGGCCGGCCTGACCACGTTCGGGGTGCCCACCCCCTCAGGGCCGCACACCTTCGTCTGTCCGCTCTCGACCGATCCAGATCGGCTCGCCGCGGCGGTCGGCGAGCCGGCCGTGGGTGAAGCCCTGGAGCGCATCGAGGACTCGGTCGGTGGCGCCGACCGCCAGGTCATCGTTCGGGTCGACCGCCTCGAGCTCTCCAAGAACCTGCTGCGTGGCTTCTGGGCCTACGAGGAGCTCCTCGCGCAGGTTCCCGGTCACCGAGAACGGGTCGTCTTCGTCGCCCTCGCCTATCCGACCCGGCAGGGGCTCCCCGAGTACCTCGCCTATCAGGACGAGGTCGAGACGACGGTGGCGCGGATCAACGAGCGCTGGGGAACGCCGGGATGGACGCCCATCGTCCTCGAGGTCGAGGACGACTACCCCCGCTCACTGGCGGCGCTCACCCGCTCGGACGTCCTCCTCATCAATCCGGTCCGCGACGGGCTCAACCTGGTGGCCAAGGAGGGACCGCTCATCAACACCCGTGACGGGGTCCTCGCCCTGTCCCGCGAGGCCGGCGCCTTCGACGAGCTCGGTGACGGCGCGCTCGAGGTCAACCCCTTCGACGTCACCGGGACCGCCTCGGTGCTCGCCCGGGCCCTGGCCATGGAATCGGGCGAGCGGCGGGTACGGGCCAAGCTCCTGCGCGAGGCCATCGTCTCGCGCAGTCCGGCGGGCTGGCTCGAGCGCCAGCTCGCCACGGCGCGCTGACCCGGAGCACCGGGCGCTCGGGTCCGGCTACCGCCCCTGTGCCGGCAGCGGGGTGTCGGCCAGCCACGCGAGCAGGGTTCCTGCGGCTGCTGGTCCGGTCACCGTCAGGTCGGCGAGCGCGGCCACCTCGGGTGCGGTCTCCTCGTCGATGACCGCCACGGCCACACCGTCCCGACCGTCTTCGGCCGCCCAGTCGGAAAGCTCGGCGAAGGCCGGCAGGTCCCCGAGATCGTCGCCCAGGTAGCAGGCCGCCGTGCAGGATCCGGTCAGGCGCCGGAGCACCGTTCCCTTGTCGACCGACAGGGGTGGGCGCAGCTCGAGCGAGCAGCGCCCCTGGTGCGACACCAATCCGGACCGTTCTGCCTCGGCGGCCACCCGCTCGGCCGCCCACCCGGCGGCCCCAGGGGCGCGACGCCAGTGGACGGTCACCGCCAGATCCTTGCTCTCGACCTCGGCTCCCGCGGGAGCGTCGGCCCGGAGGCGTCCGGCCACCTGGGCGACCACCGCACGCCAGGGCACAGCTGTGGGCTCGACCACCACGCCACCTCCCGGGGCGGCCGACTCGAGCCCGTAGAGCCCGATGAGCTGCACCCCCTCCGCTCCGGGCACCCCGTCCGAGGCCCCCGCGGTGATCAGCTGCTCGACCAGGAATGCCACCGGACGCCCGGAGACGACGGCGACCACGCCGAACCGCCGGGCCAGACGCGTCAGCAGCGCCGCGGTGCCCGGGAGCGGCCGGGCCATCGCGGGATCCTCGACGATGGGGGCGAGGGTCCCGTCGAAGTCGGTGACCACGGCGCTCTCCCGAGGCCGGCGGAGGAGCGGGGCGAGGCGGTCCCGGGCCTCGGGCGTCGGGGCGGTACCCGCGCCGTCGGGGGCCCCGCTCAGCGAACCGTGGTGGTGGTCGAGGCCGGACTCACCGTCGAGGCGAGGTCCGGACCGACCGCGACCAGGACCTCGGCCGTGCCGATGGTGCTCACCGGCGCCGCTGTCGTGTAGGGCAGCACCTCGCTCGAGGGCAGGTGGAGGGCAGCCGCCACCTCGTCGGCAGCAGCCTTCTGCCCGGCGACGTAGTACACGTGGGAGGTCGGCTGAGCGATCGAGGCGTCGATCGGGGTCTGCACGGTCCACCCGACCGCCTGGAGCCGGGCGGAGACGGCGGCCGCGGCACCGGTCACGCCCGACGCATTGGCCACCAGGACCGGCACGTTGCTCGGCGGCTTCGGAGCGGTGGTGGTCGTGGTCGTCCCCCGGTGGATCGTCGTCGTCGTGGTCGAGGACGAGGACGAGGTCGAGCCGGACGCGGACGCTGACGCGGTCGTCGTCGGTGTCGGATGGATGCGGCCGAGCAGGAGCACCGTGGCCAGCACGAACAGTGCGAGCACGAGGACGGCCCGCCCGATCGGCGCCTGGTGACCGTTCCCCCCGTGTCGTCCGGGGGGCTCCGCGTCGTTCGCCGGGGGATCGTCCACTGCCGCCAGCCTGCCAACCGGGTCGTGGAGAAGCAAGCACCGGCCGGAAAGGGTCCCCCACGGGCACCGGAGCCGTAGACTGCCGGGGGCGGTCCGCTGACCGGGACTCCTGCCGGTGTGGCGCAGTTGGTAGCGCAGACGACTTGTAATCGTCAGGTCGTGGGTTCGACTCCCACCGCCGGCTCGAAATTGCTGCTCTTCGGATTCGTTGCTGCCGGGAGCCCGGTGGCCCCATCGGGCTCCGGAGCTCCCCGGGGCTCGTACCCCTGTAACGCGTTCCACCCGGTCGGGGACTGCATCACGCCCGACGGTGGGCTCCGGAGCACTTCCGGGTAAGTTCTCCGGGTGGCAGCGGGCCGGCGTGCCGGTGCACCGGCCATCCGATCCCCAGCCGAACCGGAAGGAGCGGGGATGTCCGACCTCCTCACGACCGTCGACGACCAGATCCTGGCGGAGCGGTTCGCCACCACCCGGCGGCTCACCGAGGAGCTCTCCGCCCCTCTGTCCGCAGAGGACCAGACGGTCCAGTCCATGCCGGACGTGAGCCCGACCAAGTGGCACCGCGCCCACACCGCCTGGTTCTTCGAGACCTTCCTGCTGTGCCCCGGGCTCGACGGCTACGAGACCTTCAACCCGGCCTACGGCTACCTCTTCAACTCCTACTACGAGGGGGTCGGTGCCCGGTACCCGCGTCCCGACCGCGGGCTGGTCTCCCGTCCCGGGATCGCCGAGGTCGCCGACTACCGCCACCATGTGGACCGTGCCATGGCCCTCCTGTTCGAGCACGGGCTCGACCGCCGGCGCGCGTTCCTGGTCGAGCTCGGCGTCCAGCACGAGCAGCAGCATCAGGAGCTACTGCTGATGGACATCAAGCACGTGCTGTCGCGCAATCCCCTTCGGCCCGCGTACACCGAGCACGACCTCCCTGAACCGGGCCACCCGGGTCCCCTCACCTGGAGCACCCATCCGGGCGGCACCGTGCCCATCGGTCACGGCGGAGGCGGGTTCGGCTTCGACAACGAGTTCCCACGGCATCGGATCCACCTCGAGCCCTTCGCGCTCGCCGACCGCACGGTGACCTGCGGTGAGTGGATGGCGTTCATGGACGACGGCGGCTACCGGCGTCCGGAGCTGTGGCTCTCCGACGGATGGGCCATGGTCACCGCCGAGGGATGGGAGTCCCCGTTCTACTGGTCCGACCACATGGGCACCTGGCGCGAGTTCACGCTCGCCGGGGAGGGACCGGTGGACCCCACCCGGCCGGTGTGCCACGTGAGCTACTACGAGGCCGACGCCTATGCCCGTTGGGCGGGCCACCGTCTCCCCACCGAGGCCGAGTGGGAGGTGGTCACCGCCGCGCGCGAGGTCGACCGCGGGAGCGCGGCGCGCCAGGCGGACCAGCCCGCCCACCTCCTCGACACCGACGTCCTCCATCCGTCCGCGGTGGCCGAGGGGCGGGCCAGCCTCTTCGGCGACGTCTGGCAGTGGACGTCCAGCGCATACAGCCCGTACCCCGGTTTCGTCCCCGAGCCCGGAGCGGTGGGCGAGTACAACGGCAAGTTCATGGTCAACCAGTACGTGCTCCGCGGCGGTTCGTGCGTGACCCCCCCGGACCACATCCGCGCCACCTATCGAAACTTCTTCCCTCCATCCGCCCGCTGGGCCTTCTCCGGCCTGCGGCTGGCCCGCAACATCTGATCCCGGAGAGACGAGGGGCCTTCGTCCACCGCGCAACCCGCGCCCAACGACCACGGAGCCCACCGAGCCCATGCCCAGCGTGATCCCCCCCACCATCGACGTCTACCTCTCGAGCAGCGACCTCCGGGACGCCATGGAGAACGACGTCCGATCCGGGTTGACCTCGGACCCCAGGCAGCTCCCGCCCGTCTACTTCTACGACGACCGGGGAAGCCGCCTCTTCGACGAGATCACCCGCCTGCCCGAGTACTACCCGACCCGGTCCGAGCGGTCGATCCTGGATGCCCACGCCAAGGACATGGTCCTCCAGGCCGATGCCGACGTCCTGATCGAGCTCGGGGCGGGCACCTGCGAGAAGTCACGGGTCCTGCTCGACGCCATGCAGTCCTGCGGCCGGCTCGGCCGCTACGTGCCACTCGATGTCAGCGACACCACCCTGTGGGCGGCGGCCACCTCACTGGCCGAGGAGTATCCCGGCCTCCGCGTCCAGGCCGTGGTCGGCGATTTCCACCGGCACCTGGATCGCCTCGGGGGCGGAGACCGACGGCTCTTCGCCTTCCTCGGCGGGACCATCGGCAACCTGGATCCCGAGCAGCGGAACCGCTTCCTCGGCGATCTCGCCGCGGCCATGGTCCCCGGCGACCGGCTCCTGCTCGGCACCGACCTGATCAAGGACCGGGCCCGTCTGGTGAGCGCCTATGACGACGCGGCCGGGGTCACCGCCGAGTTCAACCGCAACGTGCTCCACGTCCTCAACCGGGAGCTCGGCGCCGACTTCGTCCCGGCGCGTTTCGAGCACGTGGCGCGCTGGAACGAACCCGACCAGCGCATCGAGATGTGGCTGCGCTCGCGCGACGACTGCCGGATCCGCGTCGCCGATCTCGACCTCGACCTCGAGTTCCGAGCCGGCACCGAGATGCTCACCGAGATCAGCGTCAAGTTCTCGCCGGACACCCTCGAGGCCGAGCTCACCGGATGCGGGTTCGAGGTCGAGGCGATGTGGCCGTCCGATGGCGACGAGTTCCTCCTGACGATGGCCCGCCGTCCCTGAACCGGGCTCTGACCCGCGCGGGCGATCCGACCACCCGACCCGCGCCCGTCAGGACGGGCTCCCGGCCTCGGCACGGCGGCGTGCGACGTCGAAGCAGGCGATCGCCCCGGCGGTTGCGACGTTGAGGGAGGAGAGGGTGCCGCGCTGGGGAATGGCGACCAACGCATCGCAGCGCTTCCGGGTCAGCGCGGCGAGGCCCGATCCCTCGGAGCCGAGCACCAGGGCAACCGGCTGGTCGCCCAGTGGGAGCTCATAGAGGGACCGCTCGGCATCGGCGACCAGGCCGACCGCCCAGACCCCCTCAGCACTGAGCTGCCGGAGAGCGGTGGGTACCCCGGCGACGAGGGCCATGGGCAGATACTCGACGGCTCCGGCCGCCACCTTGGCCACCGTGGGTGTCACGTGAGCCGAGCGGTGGCGGGGCAGGACGACGCCGGTGATCCCGGCGCACTCGGCGCTCCGGAACAACGCGCCGAGATTGTGCGGATCGGTGATGCCGTCGAGGACCAACAGGAACGGCAGGCGACCCCGTCCGGTCGGCGCGCAGAGCGCCTCGAGCGGGGTCTCCTCGATGGGGCGGGCCATGGCCACCACCCCCTGGGGTGCGTCGGTGCGGGCGGCGGCGTCGATCCGACGGTTCGACACGTAGTCGATCCGCACCCGGCGGCGGGCCGCCAGCTGTTCGATCTCGTCGAGGATGCCCGCGGCGTCCATCCCTTCGGCCATCAGGAGCGAGGTCACCGTCCGCCGGTTTGCATGAAGCAGCTCGCGGACCGCCTGACGCCCTTCGATCTGCTCGCCGCCGAGGCCGGCCGAGCGCCGGGTGCGGTCCGGCGGCGCTCCACGGCGTGCCGCCTCGCGCCTCGGGCCTGCGCCCCGACCGGTCGCGGCGCGCCCGCTGCTGCTGTTTCCCCCACCGCTTCGCACCGCACGACGTCCTCTTGACCCATCGGCACCGCCCCGCTTCCCACCGGGCGGTGCCGCGCCCTTCGGTGCAGCTCGAGGTCGGCCCCTCCCTCGACCCCCACCGGACGGGGCCGGGCTCACCGGGTGCCGCCGCCGGCCGTGACGCCCGAGAGCAGCACGCTCGCCGTACAGGCGATGCCCTCGGCGCGGCCGAGAGCGCCGAGGCCCTCCGCCCTGGTCGCCTTGACGTTGACCGGGGCACCGAGCACCCCGGCCAGCACCTCGGCCATCCGGCCCACGTGCGGGGCGAGAACCGGCCGTTCGGCGACGATGGTGCAGTCGACGTTGACCGGGGTCCAACCAGCCTTCCGGGCCAGTTCGACCACTTCTGCGAGGATGCCGACGCTGTCCGCCCCAGCCCACTTCGGGTCGGTGTCCGGTGCGTGCCGACCGAGATCGCCGAGCCCGGCCGCGCCGAGCACCGCGTCGGCAACGGCATGGGCCACCGCGTCGGCGTCGCTGTGCCCGGCCAGACCCCGTACCCCGTCCCCGGTGATGGTCACGCCCCCGAGGACCAGCGCCCGTGCGGGATCGTCGCTGAAGGCGTGCACATCGATCCCCTGGCCCACCCGCAGGAGCGGCGTCGGGCTCACCGGTGGAGTCCGGACAGCAGCGCCACGGCCACCTCGAGGTCCGCGGAGCGGGTCAGCTTGAGATTGCCGGGGTCGCCCTCGACGGCGGCGACAGCCAGCCCCGCCGCCTCGAGCAGCGCGGCATCGTCCGTCGACTCGTCTCCCGACCGGTGGGCCTCCCGCAGGGCATCTGCGGCGAAGGCCTGGGGCGTCTGGGTGGCCACCACCCCGTCGCGGTCGAGTGTCGCCACCACCCGGCCCGCAACAGTGCGTTTGAGGGTGTCGGCGACCGCGACCACCGGGACCGCCCCGAGGCCGTCGCCTCTGCGGACCGCGTCGACCACCGCTGCGAAGAGCGACGGCGTGGCGAGCGGGCGGGCCGCGTCGTGGACGACGATGATGCCGGCCTCCTCGGGCACCGCGGCCAGCCCCGCACGCACCGATGCGGCGCGGGTCGCCCCACCGGGCACCACCCGGTCGGCCCCGAGCGCATCCTCCCCGGTCGACCCCGGCACCGGGGCGCCGTCGGCGGCCTGTTCCGGCACCACTAGGACCACCCCGACGGCAACCGTTCGGGCAGCAGCCACCGACCATGCCGCGACAGGACGGCCGGCCAGGGTGAGGAACTGCTTGGGTCCGCCGAACCGTCGTCCCGAACCACCGGCCACCACGATGGCCCAGACAGACCCCGGTCGGTTCAGGGAAGCGCCTCGTTGAGGCGGAGCTCGGCGGTCTCCTCGTCGACTCCCAAGGCGAAGGTGAGCTCCGAGACCAGGATCTGGCGCGCCCGGCTCAGCATGCGCTTCTCGCCGGCGGACAGCCCCTTGTCCTTGTCCCGGATGGAGAGGTTCCGGACCACCTCGGCGACCTGGTAGATGTCACCCGACCGCAGCTTCTCCGAGTGGTTCTTGTAGCGGCGCGACCAGTTGGTCGGCATCCGGGCTTCCTTCTTGCGCAGCACCGCGAAGACCTCTTCGACCTCTTCGTCGTTGATGACCTCGCGCAGGCCCACCCCGTCGGTGTTGTCGGCAGGCACCATCAAGGTCAGGTCTCCATAGGCGAGCTTGAGCACCAGGTACTCCTGCTTCTTGCCGAACGCCTCTTTGGTCTCGCGCTTCTCGACCACGGCCGCGCCGTGGTGCGGATAGACGACCTTGTCACCGATGTCGAACACCATTCCTCCTGGCGTTACGGCGCGGAACTCGGACAGAACTGTGTCAACGGGTCCGCGAAGGGAAAGCATCCAATGGTACACGCTGCCGGGCCCGAACCCTCCCCGGGCCCCCTGGGGAGGCCGCAGCTACTGGTAGCGCTCGAAGATGCTGGCCTCGGCCAGGCGGGCGAGACCGTCCTTGACCGAGTGCGCCCGGGCCTGTCCGACGCCCTCCACCTGCTCGAGCTCCGACAGCGATGCCCGCATGATCTGCTGGAGGTTGACGAACCGGTCGACGATCCGCTCGATGATGGTGTCCGAGAAGCGCGGCAGCCGGTAGAGCAGCCGGTACCCCCGCGGCTCCACCCCCGAATGGCTGTCGAGGGGGCGCTCCGGCAGGCACAGGACCTTGCTCACCCGTTCCGGATCGCGCAGCCCGTCGGAGGGGAGGTGGGCCAACCGCTCGATGATGGCGTCGACCGTGCTCAACCCGTCGGCCTCCTTGAGCGGGCTGGCATGCGTGCAGTAGTCGCGGACCACCAGATGGAGGTCCCGGGCAACCCCGTCGACCAGCTCGGCCGACTGCAGACCGACCAGGCGGCCGTCGTCGCCGAGCTCGACCAGGTAGCCGTCGACCTCCTCGGCGATGCGGAGGACCATCTCCGCCGCCTGGACCACCGCGACCACGTCCCCCACCGACACCGTGTCCTCGACCTCGAGCATCGAGAGGTTGTTGAGGGCCACGTCGAACCGGCTCCGGAACCGCTGCATCGTGGCCAGGGCCTGGTCGGTGCGGTCGTGCAGCCACCCGGTCGGCTGAATGGTGTGCTTCTGGTCGTTGCGGTAGACCGCGATCACCGACATGGCCGCGGAAACCGAGAGGACCGGCACGTCGATCGACCGGGCCACCCGTTCGGCGGTGCGGTGGCGGGTCCCGGTCTCCGTGGTGGGGATCGAGGCGTCGGGCATCAGGTGGACGTTCGCCCGGCCGATCCGGGAGGCGTCGGCGGCCAGGATGATCGCACCGTCCATCTTGGCCAGCTCGGAGAGCCGTTGCGGGCTGAACTCCGAGTCGAGCAGGAACCCACCCGAGCAGATCGAGAGGACGTGCGGACCGTCCCCGATCACCACGAGTCCGCCTCGCTTCGCCCGCAGGATGCGATCCAGGCCGTCCCGCAGGGGGCGCCCGGGCGCCACCAGGGCCAGGACGTCGCTCATGGCCGCGTGCTGGCGTGAGATCACCGCCGAATCGTATCCGTCTCGGTCCCCCGTCACTGCGGGGTCGGGGCACCCCCGATGGAGGCGAGACAGCCGAACCGGCCCACCGCGTCGGCGACCGTTTCGACCCGGATGAGGTCGACACCGGGCGGCCCGCCCGGGGCGGAGCTCGGCACGACCACGCGATCGAACCCGAGCCGGGCCGCCTCCTCGAGGCGCCTGGGGAGGTGCGAGACCTGGCGGATCTCCCCGGCCAGACCGACCTCACCGACCGCGGCCAGGGTCGAGGGGAGCGCGACGCCGCTGGAGGCCGAAGCCACCGCCAGAGCGACGGCGAGATCTGCCGCGGGCTCGGTCACCTTGATCCCGCCGGCCACCGAGGCGAAGACGTCGACGGACAACAGGGGGAGGCCGGCGTGCCGCACCAGTACGGCCAGGGTCATGACCAGTCGTCCTCCGTCGAGTCCCACCACCGACCGCTTGGGCTGGGCCTGGCCCATGGGAGCCACCAGCGCCTGCAGCTCGACCAGCACGGTCCTGCGGCCCTGGAGGGCCGGCAGGACCACGCCGCCAGGAACCCCGGTCAGGCGGTCGCCGAGCAGGAGCCTCCCGGGGTCCTCCACCCGGTTGAGACCCTGGTCGCCCATCTCGAACAGGCCGAGCTCGCCGGTCGGACCGAACCGGTGCTTGACCGCCAGCAGGAGACGCAGGGCGTGGTGCCGGTCCCCTTCGAAGCTGAGCACGGTGTCCACCATGTGCTCGAGGGCCCGGGGACCGGCCAGCGCGCCGTCCTTGGTCACGTGTCCGACCAGCACGATGGCCACCTGACGCGCCTTGGCCAGGCCGACCAGCTGATCGGCGCACTCGCGCACCTGGGTCACCGAACCGGGGACCCCACTCGCCCGACGCTCCCCCGGCGTGGCCGGCCCCACCGCGACCGCCTGGATCGAGTCCACCACCACCAGATCGGGCTCGGCATCGACCACCGCCTCGATGACGGTGCCCACATCGGTCGTCGCGATGATGAGCAGTCCCGGGGGGATCGGGCCGAGGCGCTCGGCGCGGAGACGCACCTGGTGGGCAGATTCCTCGGCCGAGACCAGCAGGACCCGGTGGCCGGCCGCGGCCCGGGCGGCGAGCACCTGGAGGAGGAGGGTCGACTTGCCGATACCCGGCTCGCCGCCAACCAGGGTCACCGACCCCGGCACCAGACCCCCCGAGAGCACCCGGTCGAACTCCTCGACCCCGGTCGGCACCGCTGCAGCCACCGTGACGTCCACCGAGGCCAGCGGTACGTGCCTCGCGGAAAGGTCGAGCTCGTCGACGGCACGGACCAGGGGACCGAGGGCAGCCTCCTCGACCAGAGTGTTCCACTCGCCGCACATCGGGCACCGCCCGGCCCAGCGAGCGGTCGTCGAGCCGCAGTCGATGCAGCGGTGTCGCTTGGCGGTCTTGGGCATGCCCCCGATGGTAGGGACCGGGTGTGCCGTTCGGTGTGACCCAGCGCCCCGCCGGACGGTCTAGACGGTCACTCGGCCGCCGAATCGGCGCCGGCCAACTCCACCGGCGGGGGCTCGATCCCCTCGATGGCGGTGAAGGTGAGCTGCTGCTCGCCGGCGACGAGTGGCGGTGCGCCCTTCACGTCGTAGGCCGCGGCGGCCTCGGGCGTGATCGTCTCGACATCCACGATGATCGTCTCGCCCACCCGGAACTCCTTCCAGAGGATCCGCTCGGAGAGCGGGTCCTCGACCATCTGCTGGATGGCCCGGCGGAGCGGACGGGCGCCGAGCTGCGGGTCGTAGCCGCGGTCGGCGAGGAGCTGCTTGGCCGGCTGGGTCAGGACCAGGCTGAGGCCCTGGAGCTCGAGCTGGTTGGAGACCCGCTGGATCATGAGGTCGACGATCTCGACCACTTCGAGCTTGGAGAGCTCGTGGAAGACCACGACCTCGTCGATGCGGTTGAGGAATTCGGGGCGGAAGTGCGCCTTGAGCGCCTCGTTGACCTTGGTCTTCATCCGCTCGTAGGTGACCGCCTCCGACGACTTGGCGAAGCCGACCGACGACTTGCGCAGATCGGCCGTGCCGAGGTTGGAGGTCATGATCAGTACCGTGTTCTTGAAGTCGACCGAACGGCCCTGGGCGTCGGTGAGACGGCCGTCCTCCAGGATCTGGAGCAACGTGTTGAACACGTCGGCATGCGCCTTCTCGACCTCGTCGAAGAGGACCACCGAGAACGGCTTGCGGCGAACGGCTTCGGTCAGCTGGCCACCCTCCTCGTACCCGACGTATCCGGGGGGCGAACCGACCAGGCGGCTCACCGTGTGCTTCTCCATGTACTCGGACATGTCGAGCTGGATGAGGGCGTCCTCGTCGTCGAAGAGGAACTCGGCCAGCGTCTTGGCGAGCTCGGTCTTCCCGACCCCGGTCGGCCCGAGGAAGATGAACGAACCGCTCGGGCGCTTGGGATCCTTCAGGCCGGCACGGGTCCGGCGAATGGAGCGGGCCAGCGCGGCGATCGCGGGCTCCTGCCCGATGACCCGCTTGTGGAGCTCGTCCTCCATGCGGAGCAGCTTGGCCGTCTCCTCCTCGGTGAGGCGGTAGACCGGGATGCCGGTCCAGTTGGCCAGCACTTCGGCGATGACCTCTTCGTCGACGACGTCGAACAGGTCGACCCCCTCCGCGCGCCACTCGGCTTCCATGGACTCCTTCGAGTCCAGCCGGTCCTTCTCCTGCTCGGCGAGTTTCTTGGCCTGATCGAATGCCTGCTTTTCGATGGCGGCTTCCTTGTCCACGCGCAGACGGCTGATCTCCTCTTCGAGCTTCTTGTACGCGGGTGGCGTGGTCATCCGGCGGATGCGCAGGCGGCTGCCGGCCTCGTCGATGAGATCGATGGCCTTGTCCGGTAGGTAGCGGTCGGCCAGGTAGCGGTCGGCCAAGTTGGCGGCGGCCACCAGTGCCTGATCGGTGATGGTGACCGCGTGGTGCGATTCGTAGCGATCGCGCAGACCCTTGAGGATCTCGATGGTCAGCGCCACGTTGGGCTGTTCCACCTTGATCGGCTGGAACCGCCGTTCGAGGGCCGCGTCCTTCTCGAGGTGCTTGCGGTACTCGTCGATGGTGGTGGCGCCGATGGTCTGCAGCTCGCCGCGGGCCAGCATGGGCTTGAGGATCGAGGCTGCGTCGATGGCCCCCTCGGCGGCGCCGGCACCCACCAGCGTGTGGAGCTCGTCGATGAACAGCACGATGTCGCCGCGGGTGCGGATCTCCTTCAGGACCTTCTTGAGGCGCTCTTCGAAGTCGCCGCGGTACCGGCTGCCCGCGACCAGGGCACCGAGATCGAGGGTGTAGAGCTGCTTGCCCGTGAGCGTCTCGGGGACGTCGTCGGCGACGATCCGCTGGGCCAGGCCCTCGACGATGGCGGTCTTGCCCACGCCGGGCTCGCCGATGAGCACCGGGTTGTTCTTGGTGCGGCGCGACAGCACCTGCATGACCCGTTCGATCTCCTTCTCGCGCCCGATGACGGGATCGAGCTTGTGATCGCGGGCCAACGCGGTGAGGTTGCGACCGAACTGGTCGAGGACGGGCGAGCCGGTCGGCGCGTCGGTCGACTGGGACCCGGGGGGACCGGCACCCACCGGTTCCTTGCCCTGGTACCCGGAGAGGAGCTGGATCACCTGCTGGCGCACGCGCGGCAAGTCGGCACCGAGGCTCTGGAGCACCTGGGCCGCGACGCCCTCTCCTTCGCGCACCAGGCCGAGGAGCATGTGCTCGGTGCCGATGTAGCTGTGACCGAGCTGGAGGGCTTCGCGGAGCGAGAGCTCGAGGACCTTCTTGGCGCGCGGCGTGAAGGGGGGCGATCCGGTGGGAGCGGTACCGGCCAGACCGATCGTCTCCTCGACCTTCTCACGCACGGCCTCGAGGGAGACCCCGAGGGACTCGAGCGCCTTTGCGGCGACGCCCTCACCCTCGTGGATGAGCCCGAGGAGGATGTGCTCGGTGCCGATGAAGCTGTGGTTGAGCAGGCGCGCTTCCTCCTGGGCCAACACCAGGACTCGACGAGCTCGGTCTGTGAATCGTTCGAACACCCCACAGCCTCCATCCAGGGTTCAGTCGCTGAACCTGAAGTCTACAGGCGGAAGTGTCATTCGCACTCGCACGTGTCCTCCCCAGGCATGTGTCTGTCTTCGGCATCCTGGCCTATCGTCTGTAGGAAGTGAACGTCGTCGAGCTGCTGGGCCTGCCCGCCCTCGAAGAGCCCCTGGCCCAACTCGAGCCCCTGCTCGTGGAGTCCGTCGTGACCGGCGACGCCTTCCTCGACGAGGTCACGACCCATCTTCTGGCAGCCGGGGGGAAGCGGCTCCGACCGACGTTGGCCCTGGCGACGGCGACCTCCGGCGGCCGGCCCGCCTCCCGGGAGGACCTCCTCGGGGCGGTGGCAGTGGAGCTGGTCCACCTGGCCTCGCTGTACCACGACGACGTCATGGACGAAGCGACCATGCGGCGCAACGTGGAGAGCGTGAACTCGCGGTTCGGCAATCTCGTGGCAATCGTGGCGGGGGACTTCCTGCTGGCCCGCTCGGCCGAGATCGCCGCAGGGCTGGGGGTCGAGATCGCCGCGCTGCTGGCCGCCACGCTGGGTGAGCTGTGTCAGGGGCAGGTCGCCGAGGTTCAGGCCGCGTTCCGGACGGATCGCTCCCGCCACCAGTACGAGGTGACCATCGCCGGCAAGACCGCGTCGCTCATGGCCACCTCCTGCAGGATCGGGGCCCTCACCGGGGGACTCCCCGCCGCCGAGGTCGACGCCTTCACCACGTTCGGCCGCTACTTCGGCATGATCTTCCAGGTGCGCGACGACATCCTCGACGTCATCGGCACCGACGCCGAGCTCGGCAAGCCGGCGGGTCAGGACCTGGCCGAGGGGATCTACACCCTCCCGGTGCTGCTCGCACTCACCGATCCGGCGATCCGACCGGAGCTGAGCCCCCTCCTGGGCCAGCCGCTCGGCCAACCGGAGCGGGACAAGGCCCGGTCCATCGTGGCCGAGTCGGGCGCCATCGAACAGTCGGTGGTCACCGCCCGCGGGTACGCCGATCTGGCAGCCGAGGCGGCCCGGACGGGCCCGTCTGCGGTACTCGCCGAGGGGTTCGCCAGCCTCGCCCACTCACTGGTCGACGGCCTGCCCACGTTCTAGCTGCCCACGTTCTAGAGAGCGCTCGCTGGAGTCCGGCCGGCAGCCCGGTCGGGTCCCGAGGTCCTGGACAACTCCGCCGAAGACGACCGGTCCTCCGGTCAGGTCCCCGAGGTCGTGGTGGATGCCGGCGTGGTCGTGGTGCTGGAGCTCGCCGGGGTGTCGGTGTTCGCTGCCGGGCCGGTCGTGGTCGTCGAGCTCGCCGGCGGTGCCGTGGTACTGGTGCTGGAGCTCGCCGGCGCCGTCGTGGTCGACGATTTGGCCGGCGGTGTCGTCGACGTGCTGGAGCTCTTCGGCGCTGTCGTGGTGCTGGAGCTCTTCGGCGCTGTCGTGTTGCCGGAGCTCTTCGGCGGCTTCTTGGCGGCCGGTGTCGTCGTGCTCGGGGCGCTCGCCGGCGGCTTGGCAGGGGCGGCCTTGGACGGAGGGAATGTGAGCTTGCTGAGCTTGCAGGCCTTGAGGCGGGCCTCTCCCTTCGAGATCGTGCCACCCTTCTTGTGCAGGTTGAGGATGTAGATCTCGTACTTCTTCCGCTTGTCGTAGCTCGAGTGCCAGTACCTGAGCAGGTAGGTCTCGTAGTGCTGCCGTTGGGTCATGTCGAACTTCATGCGCGCCACGATGGTCGGCTTGTTCGCCTTGCTGGCCTGGTTCTCGGACGCCTGGATGGAGGCCAGCTCCTGGCCGATGGTGTGCTTGATGCGTTGGATCCGGTCGAAGCGGTGCTGGTCCTGGGCGCAGGTGAAGAAGGCCTCGGCATCGGTGACCGGGTTGCCTCGATGGGAGGTCTTGGCCGACGACGGGGACGCGGCTCCTGCCACCGCCAGGGAGGCCGTGGTCAGCGTGCCGACGGCCACGGTGGTGAGGAGCAGCGTGCGGCTCAGAACGGTGCGCAGTCTCATGGTCCTCCTTGACGGGTCATGACGCCCAAGGGTGCGAGCAGAGAGCGTTCGAACGGGGTCAGGTCTGGGTCGTGCCGGGGTGTGCCGGGGGCGCAGTGACACGGGGCGCGGTGAGCGCGGGCGCCGACACGTGGCATTTGCCCTCGATCCCCGAAGCGGCCTTGGCCAGGAAGGTCTTGAACGTGGGGCTCTCCCGGCGCTTGATCCGCGTCTCGATCCTCTTGGCCCGGACGGTCTTCCCCTTTTGGGTCGCGACCTGCTCGCGGTGCGTCAGCTTGGGCAGTCCGGCTGCGATGTGGGTCTGGGCGTTCTGGATGTGCGCAAGGGTCCGCTCGGCGCGGGAGCACTTGAACGAGGCGATCGAGAAGGGGTGCCTGTGCTTCCGTACGTGTGCCTTTGCGTGGGAGTGGGTGGCTGGCGTCGCCGCGCCGGCGATCCCGCCCGCGAGGGACAGGGAGCCCACGGCTGCGGTCGCCACCAGCACCGTCGCAGTTGCCCGGATCAGCTTCCTGATGGTCACGATGGTCACACGCCCCTCCTGGATGGCGTCGGCGCGTCCGGCACCGACACCCTCTGTTATCGCCGATCGGGGTGTGCAATTCGTGAAAGAGATGTTAGGAGAGTGTGATGGACGGCCTGGCGTCGCCCAGCCGTGCCTGGGGCCGGGACCGCGCCGCGGTCAGGAGGTCATCCCCCCGAGACCGACCAGGCCACGGGCCAGTTCGATCTCACCCATGTGGCGCAGGCCGTGCTGGTAGATCCAGCACTCGGTCGCGTCGAGCAGGGTGATCCCCTCCGGGCCGGCCACCCGGGCGCTGTAGGTGCTGGCGACCCGGTCGGGGAAGGGACGGGCGATCACCACCCGAGTCAGCTCGGAGGGGTCGAGGGACGCCAGCCACGCCTCCACCCGCGCGAACACGGTCTGCATGTAGCTCCTGAATTGCTCGTAGTCGCCGATCCGCTGATGGACCATCTCGGCGACGCTGCGCTCCTTGCCATGGTCGGGGATGGCCGGGCGGACCCGCGCGCGCCATTGGTCGTCCCAGACCGGAGCGGTCCCGGTCATGAGGAAGAAGGACGCGTCGACCATGTTGACGATGTGGAAGAGGCTGAACGCGATGGGGAGAACGCCGTCGCGCTCGAAGTGGTTGACCTGCTCGAGGTCCATGGTTGCGACCGCGTCGTCGTAGAGGGAGAACAGGGGCCCGCATGCGGCGCCGCAGCGAGTCGAGGAGCAGGCCGTCTGGCGGCCCGGCTCCGGTTCCGGTCGGCTCCGGCATGGTGCTCCTTCCGCCCGGACACGCGGCGACCGGGCCACTCACCCACTTGTCACCGATCCTGCCACCTGGTGAACTGGTCGGCGAATGCCCCGAGCCCAGACGCACCACGACGTGGACGGAGCCGAACTCCACCAGAGCACCCCGACCGGTGCGCGGGCCACCGGAGCGCCTCGGGGCGTGCCCACGACGGACGGGGAGCCCGAGGTCCCGGCCGAGACCGACGGCCGCCGTCTGCGCCGGGCGCTCAACCGGGAGGCGGTCGTCGACGCCCTGCTCGATCTCTACCGCGAGGGCAATCTCCGCCCCGGAACCGACTTGATCGCTGAGCGGGCCGGGCTCTCCCCCCGCTCCCTCTTCCGATACTTCGAGGACACCGACGACCTGGCCGGCGAGGCGGCGCTCCGCCAACAGATCCGGGCGCTGCCGCTGGTCGTGCTCGAGGTCGACGCGGACGCCGACTTCGACGAGCGGGTGCGGGTCCTGGTGGAACAGCGGTTCCGCCTCTTCCGCGAGATCGGCAATGCCGCCTTGGCATCCCGCCTGCGAGCCCCGTTCCACCCGAGGATGGCCGAGGCCCTTGCCGGGACGCGGGCGTTCCTCCGTGGCCAGGTCCGCACCCTGTTCAGCCACGAGCTGGAGGCGATGGACGACACCCGGGCCGAGGCGGTGCTCGCCGCCGCCGACCTGCTGACCGGCTTCGAGTCCTACCAACTCCTCACCGACGCCCAGGGTCGCGACCCCCAGCAGGCCAAATCCCTCCTGGTCGGCTCGCTCACCGTGCTCCTCGGTCCCTGAGCGCCCGGCGTTCCTCCGGCAATTCCCCCGGGGCGCCTCCCTCCCGTCAGGCCGCGGCGACGTTCCGTTCGAAGATGATCCGAAGGCCGTGGAGGGTGAGCCACGGCTCGACGTACTCGATCTCCTCCGAATAGGGCGCGATCAGCTCGGAGAGGCCGCCGGTTGCGACGACCGTGCACTCGCCGAGCTCTCCTGCGAAGCGGCGGCACAGGCCGTCGACCTGGGCACCGAACCCGTAGACGGCCCCGGACTGGATCGACTCCACGGTCGATTTGCCGATGACGCTGCGGGGTTCGATGAGCTCGACCCGTCGCAGCGCGGCCGCATGGGCGAACAGGGCGTCCAGGCTGATCGCCACTCCGGGGGTGATCGCCCCGCCGAGGTACTCGCCGGCGGCGGAGATCGCGTCGAAGGTCGTGGCCGTGCCCAGGTCGACCACCACGCACGGCCCGCCGAACAGGTCGTAGGCGCCCACCGCGTTCGCAATGCGGTCGGCCCCGACCTCTTTCGGGTTGTCGTAGAGGATCGGCATCCCGCTCCGGACCCCCGGCTCGAGGACCACCGAGGGGACGTCGAACCAGCGAGCCACCATCTGGCGGAGGTTGGCCGTCACCAGCGGGACCGACGAGGTGACCGCGATGCCGGTGACGGTCTGCGCCAGGTCGAGCCCGTTGAGGCCCAGCAGCTGGGTGAGCAGGAGCGCGTGCTCGTCCGCTGTGCGCACGTCGACCGTGGAGAGCCTCCAGTGGTGGGCGAGCCCGGTGGGCTCAGTGCCGTCGCGGGGGACCGACTCGTCGAGGGGCGCGCTCGGATCGTCGGCGAACAGCCCGACCACGGTGTCGGTGTTCCCCACGTCGATGGCGAGTAGCACGGGCGTCCTTTCGGGCCGGTGGGCAGGGGTCAGGACCGCAGGTCGAAGGCCAGATCGAGCACGGGCGCCGAGTGGGTGAGGCTCCCCGCCGAGAGCAGGTCGACTCCGGCCGAGGCCAGCGCGGGGGCGGTGGCGAGGGTGACGCCACCCGACGCCTCGACCAGGAGGTCCGATCCGCTGGCCCGGACGAGGTCGACTGCGGTGGCCACCTCTGTGGGGGACATGTTGTCGAGCATCACCACACTGGCTCCTGCGGCGACTGCTTCCTTGACCTGCTCGAGCCCGTCGCACTCGACCTCGACCATGCGCCCGGGCCAGAGCCGGCGGGCCCGGGTCACGGCCTCGCCGATCGGCACACCCCCGAGGTGGTTGTCCTTGATGAGCACGGCTTCCGACAGGCTGCCCCGGTGGTTGTGGCCGCCACCCGCCCGTACCGCCGCCTTCTCGAGGGCCCGCAGGCCCGGCGTGGTCTTGCGGGTGTCCAGCACGCGTGTCGCCGGATTGGCCACCCGCACCGCGTCGACGAACGCCCGGGTGAGGGTCGCCACGCCCGACAGGTGTCCGAGGAAGTTGAGCGCGGTCCGTTCGGCGGTGACGATCGAGCGCAACGACCCCTCGAGGGTCGCCACCACGTCTCCCGGGCCGATCGACGCCCCGTCGGTCCGCTCCCAACGGACGTCCACCGCCGGGTCGATCTGGTCGAAGGTCTCGACGGCGCAGGCCCGACCGGCCAGCACGCCGCGATCCCTGCACACGATGTCGACGACCGCAAGGCGCCCGGGGGCGAGCAGCGCCGCGCTCAGGTCCCCGAGCGGCAGGACGTCCTCGGCGATGGCCCGTGCCACGGCCTCGACCACTGCCGCACGGGGAGGATCGCATTCCGGTTCCCGCTCGGCACCCTCCTGGCTATCGGTCACGGCCGTCCCCGGTCGCTCGGTCGCCCGGATCGGGCCTGCGGGGTCGGAGCGGTCCGGGCCAGGACGGTCTCGCCCGCCGTGTGCACGATGCGACAGCGCCACGTGTCGGACAGCGCGGGGTGGTCGCTGCGGGCGTGGGCCCCGCGGCTCTCGCGGCGACGGGTCCCCGAGTCGAGGACGCTTTGCGCCGCGGTGACCAGATTGGCCAGCTCCCCGTGGGCGCGATCGGTCGGGGTCCCGTTCCCGACGGCCCGGGACAGCTCCTCGACCAGCCGACCGACCCGGGCCAGCGAGTCGGCGCTGCGCACCACCCCCACACCGTCGGTCATCGCCCGCTGGAGGCGGTCGCGGGTCTTGGCCACGTCGGGCCAGGACCCGCCCGCCTCCCCCGCCCCGGGGGCAGGGGGCGATCCCTGCGGAGGCGCCTCCACCCAGGGCGCCGGGGCCGCCTCGACCCGGCCGGTGAGCACCGGGGCCAGCACGCCGGTGGCGGTCGGACCGTCTCGCCCGGCGAGGATCGATTCCGCGAGGCGGGCACCGAAGACCATCCCCTCGAGCAGCGAGTTCGAGGCGAGCCGGTTTGCACCGTGCACGCCGGTGCAGGCGACCTCTCCGGCCGCCCAGAGGCCGGGGAGGGCCGTCGCGCCCCAGAGGTCGGTCAGGACGCCGCCGGAGAGGTAGTGGGCGGCCGGTGCGATGGGCAGCCAGTCGGTCGCCGGATCGAGCCCGATGGCGGCCAACGACGCCGCGATGGTCGGGAAGCGGGAGTCGAACGAGACCAGGGCGGTGGCGTCCAACCAGAGGTTCTCGACCCCCTGGGCGCGCATGCGCTCGGCCATCGCGCGGCTGACCACGTCCCGCGGGGCGAGCTCGTCGACGAAGCGCTCGCCGCGGGCGTCCCGCAGCAGGGCCCCGTGACCACGGAGCGCCTCGGAGAGCAGCGGGCGGGGCATCGCCGGATGGTGGAGCGCGGTCGGGTGGAACTGCATGAACTCGACATCGGCAACGGCGACACCTGCCCGCAGGGCCATGGCGAGCCCGTCGCCGGTCGCTCCGGCCGGGTTGGTGGTCACCGCGAAGAGCTGGCCCGCCCCGCCGGTCGCGAGCACGGTGTGCGAGGCCCGGACCTCGATGAGCCGCCCATCGGCCCCGAGGGCGCGCACGCCCCGGCACCTGGCGTCCTCGATGAGCAGGTCGAGGGCGAACCACTCCTCGAGCACCGCCGCAACCGACGCGCGTGTGGCATCGACCAGGGCGCGCTCGACCTCGGCACCGGTCGCCGCGCCCCCGGCGTGGACCACGCGGGCGGTCGAGTGGCCGCCCTCGCGGGCCAGGGCGAGGCCGCCACCGGGCTGGCGGTCGAAGACCGCACCCATCGCCACGAGCTCGTGCACCCGCGACGGGCCCTCGTCCACCAGGACCCGGACCGCCTCGGTGTCGCAGAGCCCGGCCCCGGCGGCGAGGGTGTCCGCGAGGTGGAGATCGGTCGAGTCCTCGTCCCCGCCGAGTACCGCGGCCACCCCGCCCTGGGCCCAGCGGGTGGTCGACTGGGAGAGCTCGGCCTTGGTCAGGACCCCGACCCGGAGCCCTCCGCCCCTCGCCCCGGTGCCCCCACCGGGCCCGCCCATCGGAGCCGCCAGGCGCACCGCTGCGGAGAGGCCGGCGACCCCGCTACCGAGGACCAGGACGTCGAGGACACCCGGTGGCGGCGGGGACCCGCTCACGCCGAGGCGCGCGGGTCGAGATTGTCGATGAGTCGCACCGGACCGACGGTGGCCGCGATGAGCAGACGGAGCGGTCCGGTGCCGGAGGGGTCCGCCGCCGGCTCGAGGTCGTCTGCGTCGACGAGGGCGGCGTAGTCGAGGACCGCTGCCGGTTCGGCCGACACCACCTCCGCCATGGCCCTCTCGACCGAGGCGGCACACGCCCCCCGGGCCAGCACGGCGGCGCCGGAGCGCAAGGCACGCGAGAGGGAGAGAGCTGCCCGGCGCTGGTCGGCAGAGAGGCGGGCGTTGCGACTGGAGAGCGCCAACCCGTCGCTGTCGCGCACCGTGGGACAGCCGACCACGTCGACAGGGAGCGAGAGATCGCGGCTCACCCGCCGGACCAACGCCAGCTGCTGGAAGTCCTTCTCGCCGAAGTAGGCCCTGCACCGGCCGGCGGCCGAGAGGAGCTTGACCACGATGGTGGCCACGCCGTCGAAGTGCCCGGGACGGGACTCGCCCTCCCAGCGGCGACCGAGCGAGGGCACCGACACCGACGTGGCCGGGGCCTCGGGCCACCCGGGGTACATCTCGGTGACCGCGGGGACGAAGGCCACGGCGGTCCCGGCATCGGCCACGAGGGTCAGATCCGCCTCGAGCGTTCGGGGGTAGGCGGCCAGATCGCCGGCATCGCCGAACTGGGTCGGGTTCACGAAGATCGAGACGGCCACCGTGTCGCATTCGGCGGCAGCCCGTTCGACGAGGGAGCGGTGTCCCGCGTGCAGGGCCCCCATGGTCGGCACGAGGCCCACGGTCCGCCCGGCGCCGCGGGCTGCGTCGAGCAGGCGGGAGAAGCCTGCGAGCGACTCGACCACCTCCAGGTCGCCGCTCCGGGCGCGCATGCCGGGCGCGGGAGCCGGTTGCCCGGCAAGGACCCGGGGGGCGAAGACGGTGGTCATGCGACCTGCTCCGCCGCGGCCACCTCGACGTCCGACGGAGGGGAGCCGGCCACAGCCGTGCAGGGGTCGGCCGAGGTATCCAGGGAGAGCCGCCGGGCGAGACCGACCAGCGCGTCGTAGGCGGCCAGCTCGGTGCGGTGCCCGGGCATGGCGCCAAGCACCTCCCGGTGCCGATCCACCGTCGCCCAGTCGCCCCGGGCGGCCGGTCCGGTCAAGGCAGCACGCGGGCCCAGGGCGAGGGCGTCCTCGGAGGCCGCCCGCAGGAGGCCGGCGAAGGCGTCGAGCGGGAGCCCGGCGGTGGCCGCGACCCGCTCGACCTGACCCATGAGGGCCACCAGGTGGTTGGCTGCGATGACCGCCGCCGCGTGGTAGGCGGCGCGGTGCCGGTCGTCGACCTCGACGGGATGACCACCGAGCGACTCGGCCACCGCCCGGACCGCCGGGTCGCCGGCCACCGCGAAGGTGATGCCGGAGCGCAGGCGCTCGGATCCGATGGCCGGGGTGGGCAGCGGGACCAGGGGATGGAGCGAGCCCCGCCGCGCGTGCCCCTCGAGGACGTCGAGGCCGAGCGACCCGGAGAGGTGGATGACCGCGGTCGTGGCAACCGGTCGGATCCGGGCGGCCACCTCCGCCACGGTGTCGTCCGGGGTGGCGATGATCAGCAGGTCGACACCGGCGGCGGCGTCGACCGGGGAGCGCTCGCGTCCCCAGGCGCCTCGCGGGCGGTACCCCCCGGCCGCCTCGAGGGCTGCCATCATCGAACGGCCGGCTCGGCCGGGACCGACTACGCGGAATCTGGTCACGAGACCCCTTTCGACGTTCCAGCCCCGGGCGGGTGCCGTTCGCGTCAGAGAATCCGGATACTGCGGTTCAGAGCATACCCACGACCCGGACCTCGCCACCAGCGGACTCCACGGCGGCCGGGTCGACCAGGTCCGGGGCCAGCTCGGCCAGGGGCGCGAGCACGAACCGGCGCTCGCGCCAGCGGGGATGCGGCACGGTCAGGTGGGGATCGTCGAGCACGACCCCGTCCATCCAGATGAGGTCGGCGTCGAGGGTGCGGGGACCCCAGCGCACGCTCCGCACACGGCCAGCCGCCGCCTCCAGGCGATGGCACTGCTCGAGGATCCGGTAGGGGTCGGTGCCCGGCACGGCGGCCAGCTCGACCACCAGGTTGAGGTACGGGTCCTGGTGGTCGGGACCACCGACCGGTTCGGTCTCGTAGACCCGGGAGACAGCGCTGACCCACGGGTCGCCTCCCGCACGGAGCTGGTCCACCGCCCGGCGCAGATGGGTGAGGCGGTCACCGAGATTGGAGCCGAGGGACAGGAAGGCCCGCTCGGTCGGTGGCTCGGTGCGCGGGACGCTCACCGATCGCGGGCGACCCGGACGCCCACACTGGCGATGTCCATCGGCAGCGGTGGACGGAGCTTGCGCAGGGTCACGGTCACTCCGCTGATCCGCGAGTCGACCGCCAGCACCGCCCGGGCCACCTGGCCGGCCAGCCCCTCGAGCAGCCCGTAGGAGCGGGGACCGGCGACGGTGGCCGACACGACCCCGGCGACGGCGCCGTAGTCGACGGTGTCGGACAGGTGGTCAGAGGCCCCGGCCGGTCCGAGGTCGACGGCCAGGTCGAGGTCGATCTCGAACGGCTGGGCCCGGGTCCGCTCCTCGGGCAACACCCCGTGGGTGCCGACCACCCGGATGCCCCGGAGCTCGATCCGGTCCCCTGCCGAGTGAGCGTGGTCCGCGGCGGGCGCCATCAGGCGGGGCGCGAGGCGCCACCGCCGTGCTGGGCCGTAGCAGGGGCGAGTTGGCCGGCTGCTGCCACCACCTCACGTCCGGCGGGGCCCATGGGATGCCCGGTCATGTGCTCGAGCACGGTGGTCGCCTGCGGACCGCTCGGGAGCCGGTCCGACCAGAGCAGGTACCCGGCGATGACCCCCGCCACCCGGTCGCCGAGCTCCTCCTGGTGGACGAGGATCCGCTCACCGTTGGCCAGCCGGCCGTGGACGTCCCGGTACACCTCGGCCAGCACGGCCCGGACGTCGCCGGAGTTGGGCAACGGGTAGTGCACGCTGGCCAGCTCCTTCTCCTCGTAGGCCTGCAGGTTGTGCGAGGAGGGCAGCAACGAGACCACCCGGGTGAACCCCTGGACCTGGAGCCAGATGATCTCCTCCTGGCGGCGCACCTTGCGGTGGTTGGGAGCGAAACCGCCGGGTCGCTCGCTCATCGCCAGCCGGTCCTTGATGACCCAGGTGAAGTTGCGCGGGGGGATCCCCGCCGCCCATTTTCCCTTCACACTCCGACCTCCGTGTCCGCCATCGATTGGTCTCGACGCCCCTGCGTCCCCATCCGTCCCACCGCACCGGGGTCCACCCGGCCCACCAGGATCGCCGCCTGCCGGGTCGCGGCGACGTCGTGGACCCGGACCATACCCGCACCGAGGGCGATGGCCCAGGTGGCCGTCGCGAGGGAGCCCGCCAGCCGATCGGCCACCGGGAGCGGGGTGCCGTCCGGACCGGCCCCGATCACCCCGAGGAATCGCTTCCGACTGGTCCCGACCAGGACCGGGTACCCGGTTGCCACGAGGGTGTCGATGCCGGCGAGCAGGGCCAGGTTGTGGTCGAGCGTCTTGCCGAAGCCGATGCCCGGGTCGATCCAGACCTCGGAGACGCCCGCCGCGGTGGCCCGCCGTGCACGGTCCACGAGCAGGCCCCGGACCTCGTCCACGACGTCGTCGTACCTGGGGTCGTCCTGCATCGAGGCGGGGGACCCCAACCGGTGCATGGCCACCCACCCGACCCCGAGGCGGCCGGCCACCGGCCAGAGCGATGCGGACACGTCGTTGATCAGGGTGGCTCCGGCCGCCACCGCGGCCTCGGCGACCGCCTCCTTCGTGGTGTCGACCGATACGCGCACGTGCGGCGCGAGGGCGTCGATGACCGGGAGGACCCGGCGGAGCTCCTCCTCGACCGGCACCGGTTCGGCCCCGGGCCGCGTCGACTCGCCCCCGACGTCCACGATGTCGGCTCCCTCCGCGATCATCTCGTGCCCTCTGGTGATGGCCTGACGACTCTCGAACCAGCGGCCACCATCGGAGAAGGAGTCGGGGGTCACGTTGAGGATCCCCATCACCAGGGATCGCTCCTCTGCTGCGGGGCCGGGCATCGGCCACAGCGTAAACCAGCCCGATCCGGTCCGCGCCGGGCGGTTCCGGTCCTCAGCGGCCGCGGACGAACTGCATCGCCTCGAACCTGGTCGAGGTGTCGGTCCGGAACAGGCCGCGGACCGCAGAGGTGATGGTCGAGGTCCCCGACTTCTTGACGCCGCGCATCGACATGCAGAGATGCTCGGCGTCGACCACCACCAGGACCCCTTTGGGGTCGAGGGCCTTCTCGATGGCGTCGGCGATCTCCGATGTCATGCGCTCCTGGACCTGGAGGCGCCGCGCGTACCCGTCGACCAGGCGGGCGAGCTTGGACAGACCGGTGATGCGACCGTCCTGGCCCGGAATGTACGCGACATGCGCCTTCCCCATGAAGGGCACCATGTGGTGCTCGCACAACGAGGCGAAGGGGATGTCCCGGACCATGACCATCTCGTCGTGCTCCGCGGCGAAGCTGATCTCCAGATGGTCTGCCGGGTTCTCGCCGAATCCGGCGAACAGTTCCTCGTACATCCTGGCCACCCGGCCGGGCGTCTTGCGCAGCCCGTCCCGGGTCGGGTCCTCTCCCACCGCGGCCAGGATCTCGAGGACGGCCCGCTCGATGCGCTCCTTGTCCACGCTCATCGTCCGCTCACCTCTCCGCTCGAACTATCCGACCGGGCCGTCGTACCCGTGGATGGCCGGTAGGTTCCGGTAGCGCTCGCCCACGTCGAGGCCGTAGCCGACGACGAAGTCGGCCGGGATGTGGAACCCCACGTAGCGCAGGTCGAGGGCGGTCCGCTGTTGGCCGTCCTTGACCAGGAGTGCGCAGACCTCGAGGCTGGCCGGCTCCCGCGCGAGCAGGTAGCGCTGGAGGTAGCTGAGGGTGAGCCCGCTGTCCACGATGTCCTCGACCACGAGCACGTGGCGGCCGAGCAGATCGACGTCGAGATCCTTCACGATCCGGACCACGCCGGAGGTGCGGGTCGCGCTCCCGTAGGAGGAGATCGCCATGAAGTCGACCTCGACCGGCAGGGCGATGGCCCGCGAGAGGTCGCTCATGAACATGAAGGCGCCCTTGAGCACCCCGACCAGCAGGGGGGGCCGGTCCGAATAGTCGGCGGTGATGGTCTCGCCGAGCTCGGCGATCCTGGCCTGGAGCACGTCCTCGGGGACGATCACCGGGCCCACCTCGATGCCGTCCTCGAGGAGCCGCGGCGCGGTCGCGCGCTGGTTCCCGTGGATGGTCACGGCACGACTGTACCGGAGCGCCGGGCGACCCCCTCCGTGACGACCGAGAGGCGACCGGCCGACCGGGTGACCCGTGAGCCTCCGGGTACCTCGGTCGCCCGTCGCTCGAGACGTGCCACCTGGAGGACCCGGTCCACTGCCCCGAGGGGCGGTGGGTAGGAGCCGGAGCCGGTCAGCCACCGCCGCACGGTCCGCCGGGCCAGCGGTGCGGGGGCCGCGGCGAGTGCGGCCGCGTCGGTGGGGTCGAGCAGCCCGCCCGCCAGGTCGAGGAGGTCGGCGTCGCCGGCCAGCGCCCCGGCCTGGCGGCAGAGCACGGGCACGATGTCCCGCCCGGCGATGGCCGAGCAGAGCGGGAGCAGCTCGGCCCGCACGCGGTTGCGGACGAACCGGTGGTCGTCATTGGACGGGTCGCGGACCGGAACGAGGTCGAGGTGGTCGCAGAGGGCCACCGTCTCGGCCCGGCGGAGGTCGAGCAGCGGGTGGGCGGGGCCGGGCCGCATGGCGGCCAGACCGTGGACGCCCGCACCCCTGAGCAGGTTGACGAGGACCGTCTCCGCCTGATCGTCGGCTGTGTGGCCGGTGGCCGCCCCCGGGCCGATCGCCGCTCTGCGGGCGGCGCGGGCCCGGGCTTCGAGGTTGGGCCCGTCGGACAGGCGGACGCGCTCGGACCGGAATGCGGCGCCGAAGCGCCGCGCCGCGGCGGCGACCAGGTCCGCTTCGGCCGCCGAGCCCTCGCGCAATCCGTGGTCGACGTGGACCGCGGTCACCCGGCAGCCGGCGGCGACCGCGAGGACCAGCAGCGAGAGCGAGTCGGCCCCGCCCGAGACGGCGCACACCAGCGGCTCGCCCGGCGTGGGGAACGTGCACCGTCCGAGCAGCGCGGCGACGAGCGGGTCCTCGTCCAGATCAGGAGGCAACGGCGGGTACCCCGACGCGCGAGACCCACCTCGCCGGGTCGCGGATCTCCTCGAGCGAGGGGAGCCACTCGGGGCCGCGCCAGGCACGGTCGAGGAGCGCAGGGCCGCCCGATCCCTCGACGGCGGCGATGAACCGCTCACCCTCCTCGTACTGGCGCATCTTGGCCTCGATCCCGATCAGCTGCTGGAGGAGCCGGGACAGTCCGTGGGCCTGCTTACGGCGTTGGCGCAACACCTCGGCGAAGCGGGGCGCGCTCGGGATGTCTGCGGCACCGGCGCGGTCCATGGTCACATCCCCATGCCCCTCGAGCAGGCTCATGAGGGCCTGGATGCGGTGGAGGCCCTCGAGCTGCTCGGGAGTAGCCACGAGTCCGAGGGCACCGCTGTCCTGCAGGGGGTTTCGCCCCGCCCGGATCTCGGTGGCCATCCGCTTGAGCGACTCGGCCAGCCGGGCGGGATCGGGCTCGAGCG
Organism: uncultured Acidimicrobiaceae bacterium; assembly: GCA_963753905.1. Taxonomy (GTDB): domain Bacteria; phylum Actinomycetota; class Acidimicrobiia; order Acidimicrobiales; family RAAP-2; genus Bog-756. Next base: position 3,032,821 of record CAVWDZ010000001.1, read on the forward strand.
CGCCGAGCCCGTCCTCCACCAGCGACACGAAGTACTCGCGCATCCAGGGGATCGCGGTGAACTGGCAACGGTGGGTGACCTCGTGGAGCGCGAGCCAGAGCCGGAACTCGTGGGGCTCGAAGCCGTGCTGCTGCTCGAGGGCGACCACGTTGGGTCCGACGAAGTACACCAGATCCTGATCGTCGGCGGCCTCTTCGGTGAGCAGGAGGTCGTACTGCCCGAGCACCCGGGTCGAGAGCCAGCCGAGGACCACACCCATCTGGGCCCCGGTGACGGTCCGGCCGGCGCTGGCCAGCGGGCCGGCCAACCGGCCGGCGAGCAGATTGGCCGTGCCCAGGCGCGAGGGGTCGAGGCGGTCGAGGTGCGGACCGAGCAGGCGCTGGAAGCTGGCCACGTTGGCGCTCACCCAGCCGGCCCGGTCGGTGACCCGTGCCCGGGCCGGCCCGGCCGCCGAACGCAGCCCGGTCGACTCGGCGACCAGCTCCTCGGCCTGGGCGGTCAACTCGGCGAAGTCCGCCTGGAGGAGATCGGGCCGGTAGGGCGCAGGTACCCGGGCCCGGCTTCCGACCCAGGCAGCCACCCGTTCGGCGGTGTCCCACCCGACTGCACCCCGGCCGGGCGGGGACCCCTCGCCCGCCGGAGCTCCGGGGACGTCATCCACAGCGGACGGGGTGGCATCGGCGGAGGGCACGGGACCCAGTGTAGGGAGGTGTGCCCCACCCGGGGGCGTAGGCCCGCGGTGCGGTCAGCCGGACGCGGTGTCGTGCTCGATGCGCAGGGCTTCGGCCACGCGTTCGATGAGCGACTCGGGCACCCGGTCGCGGCAGCGGTTGGCGATCAGCTTGCGTAGCTCGGCTTCGAACCCGTAGGCATCGACGCACGGCCCGCACAGGTCGAGGTGCCGCGCGATCTCGATCCGACGCTGCTCGGTGAGCTCACCGTCGAGATAGATGTAGAGCTTCTCGATCGTCTCGTCACAGCCCACGAAGCCGGCCGGAGGGTCATCCACATCGGATGCCCCCACGCCGGGCGCTCCCTCGCCGGATACTCGCTCTTCGTCTGCTCCCACGGTCGGTACTCCCCTACCTGGCCTCGTCGGAGGCCCCAACCAGGCCCCCGGTCCGTCCACGCTCTAGCAACGCCTTCTGCAGCGCCTTTCTTCCACGGTGGATCCTGCTCATCACCGTGCCGATGGGCACATCGGTGATCTCGGCGATCTCCTTGTAGGAGAACCCTTCGACGTCAGCCAGCAGCACGGCCATCCGGAACGTCTCGGGGAGGGACTCGATGGCGGCTTTGACGTCGGTATCCGTGAAGCGTTCGAGCGCTTCGTCCTCCGCGCTGCGCCCGAGGCCCGCTGACGGGTCGCCGGCGAGGTGGTGATAGAGGTAGAGGTCTTCGACGTCCTCGACGTCGGCGATCTCGGGCCGGCGCTTCCGGGCCCGGTAGGTGTTGATGTAGGTGTTGGTCAGGATCCGGTAGAGCCACGCCTTCAAGTTGGTGCCTGTCTCGAAGGTGCCGAAGGCCCGGTAGGCCTTCAGGTAGGTCTCCTGGACCAGGTCCTCGGCGTCGGACGGATTGCGGGTCATGCGGAGCGCGGCCGTGTAGAGGGCGGGCATGTACTCCATGGCCAGGTCGGAGAACAGCGCCTGCTCTGCCATGGGGCAACCCTACACAGCCCCGGGCGGGACCCGTTCGCGCTCGACGGGCCCCAGGTCTCAGCGCACGAGAAGGGTCACGCAGGCGTTGGCACCCCGCCCGATCACGTGCGCGAGGCCGACCTGTGCGCCGGGCACCTGGCGGTCCGCGGCGGTCCCGCGCAGCTGTCGCACCAGCTCGACCACCTGACCGAGGGCCGACGCCCCGAGCGGCTCCCCCTTGGAGAGCAGGCCGCCGGACGGATTGACCGGCAGCCGCCCGCCGAGCGCCATCGCGCCGTCGGCGAGGAGTGCGGCCTGCTCCCCCGGAGCGCAGAGCCCGAGCTCCGCCCAGGCCAGGAGCTCACGTGCCGCATCGGTGTCCTGGCACTCCACCACGTCGACGTCCTCGGGCCCGAGGCCGGCCTGCCCGTAGGCGTCACCTGCCGCCAGGGTGGTAGGTGGTGTGACCTCGGTATCGTCGATGCCGCTCAACGGCGAGTCCTCACCGAGGACATTGCCGGGCAGGTGGGAACGCAGCGAGATGCCGGCGATCTCCGGCCCGTCCCCGTCCCTGGCGAGCACGACCGCGGCACCACCCTCGTTCGGAGAGCAGAGCATGAACAGGGTGAGGGGGGGACAGACCATCCGGGAGCCGAGCACCTCCTCGACCGTGACCTCCTTGCGGAACATGGCATCGGGGTTGGCCACCCCCTGGCGACGGTTCTTGACCACCACCTGCGCGAGGTGCTCGGCGGTGAGCCCGGTGTCCCCGAACAGCCGCTGGGCGCGGAGGGCGAAGAACGCTGGCGCCGGGCTGAGGCCGGCAGCCTCCTGCCACGGAGCGAAGAACGAGGAGCGGATGACGCCCTTGGGCATCTTCTCGATGCCGAAGACGAGCACCCGGTCGTGCTGTCCCGCGGCGATGGACGACGCCGCCAATTCGAGGGCCGCCCCACCCGACGCGCAGCCGGCCTCGACGTCGTAGATCGGGATGCCCGTCCCGGCCAGCGCACCGAGGACACGGTGCCCGGCGGCCACCCCCCCGTAGGCGGTTCCGCAGTAGGCCGCCTGCATGTCCCGCACACCGAGGCCGGCCTCGGCCAGGGCGGCACGGACCGCGACAACGCCCATGTCCGTCCCGGTCATGTCGTCGAACCGACCGAAGGGATGCATCCCCACCCCGACCACCCGCACGCCGCTCACGGGTGGAAGACCCAGGTGAGGACCGGTTCCCCGTCCGGACCGGGCAGCTCCTCGCCGTCGAGGTGCACCCGGGATCCCGAGGACAGGTCGTCGCCGCTCAGTCGGGACACCACGCGCAGCAGCGGATCGCCGTCGAGCTCGACGATGCCGAGCCGGTAGGGAACCGGTCCGCCGTAGCCGGGGGGCGAGAGGGCCACCTCGGTCTGGAGCCAGAGCGTGCCGGTGCGGGGCAGGTCCAACGGTTCGACGTCGTCGGCGCCGGTGAACGGGCAGACCGGGGCCCGTGGGAAGTGCCGCAGACCGGAGCTGGCCGACCGTCCCCCGAGCAGGGTCACCCCGTCCTCGTCGACGCGCAGGACGGACGGGTCGATCGGCCGCAAGGACACGCGTGGACTATGCCACACGCCGCTCGGGAACAGGGCCGGCGGCGTGCAGGGTCAGCCGGGACGGAGGATCGCCGCGATCTCCTCGAGCTCCCCTGTCGTGAAGCGCAGCGAGTCGATGGTCGCCACGTTCTGCTCGAGCTGCGCGAGGCTGCTCGCCCCTACGAGTGTGGTGGTCACCCGCGGATCGCGCTGGGTCCAGGCGAGGGCCATCTGGGCCATGGTCTGGCCCCGACGGGCGGCGATGGCGGCGAGGGCCCGCACCCTGTCCAACGTCCCCGCGTCGAGCTGGGCGACGAACAGGGTCTCCTCCCTGCTGGCCCGGGACCCGTCGGGCACCCCGGACAGGTAGCGGTCGGTCAGGATGCCCTGCTCCAGGGGGGAGTAGACGACACACCCCGCACCCACCTCGTCGATGGCGTCGAGCAGTCCGCGTTCGGGCCAGCGATTGAGCATCGAGTAGGCCGGCTGATGGACGAGGAGCCGCGTGCCGAGACGATCCAGGACGGACGCGGCCTCGCGGGTCTGTCTCGGCGGGTAGTTGGAGATCCCGACGTAGCGGGCCTTGCCCGAGTGCACCGCCGTGGCCAGCGCTCCCATGGTCTCCTCGAGCGGGGTCTCCGGATCGAACCGGTGGGAGTAGAAGATGTCCACGTAGTCGAGCCGCAGGCGGCGCAGGCTGGCGTCGAGGCTGCCGAGCATGTACTTGCGCGATCCGCCGTCGCCGTAGGGTCCCGGGCCCATGTCGTAGCCGGCCTTGGTCGAGATGACCAACTCGTCCCGGTGGGGAGCCAGGTCGCCGGCAAACACCGTGCCGGCGTTCGACTCGGCCGCACCCGGGGGCGGCCCGTAATTGTTGGCCAGGTCGAAGTGGGTGATGCCGAGGTCGAACGCCCGGGTGAGCATGGCCCGGATCTCGTCGGGGGGCCGATCCTCGCCGAAGTTCTGCCAGAGCCCGAGCGAGATGGCTGGGAGCTTGAGGCCGCTGCGACCGCAGCGGCGGTACACCATCCGGTCGTACCGGGCGGGATCGGGGGTGAATGGCATCCGCTCACGGTAGATCACTCCCGCGGTCGGCCGAGGCGCCGGCCGGATCAGCGTTCGAGGGCCGCGGCCAGACGCTCGAGGGTGAGGCTCATCGTCTGGCGGTTGCGACCGGTGCGGTCGTCGATGCCCGAGACCTGCTTGCTGAACTCGAGGGCGGACTCGGGACGGAGGTCTTCGCTCCACTCGGTGACCGTGCACCCGATTGCAGAGGGCTCGATCCGGTATCCCCACGTCGAGAAGTGGAACTCCATCATCGAGCACTCGAACGCAAAGGCGCGACCCGGATCGGCCTCGATGATCCTGCCCTGCGTCGTCCACTCGTGGTCGCCGTGACGATTGTGCCCGTCGAAGGTGGCACCGACGACCGGTCCGTCGAAGCCCTCGTGCCATTCGCAGGCGTAGCACTCCTCGGACCATTCGCCCATGCGGGCCACATCCGAAACGGCCGCGTAGACCTCCTCGGGAGCCGCCCCGATCTCGCGGGACACCTCGAGCTTGTCGACCATGTGTGCTCCTTCACCGTGGGAGGGTTGTCGGATCGAGCTGGAGCCTGGGAGGAGAATTGAACTCCTGACCTACGCATTACGAGTGCGTTGCTCTACCGACTGAGCTACCCAGGCGACCCTGGTCACGACCCTAGTCAGAAGTTTTCGTGTCCTCCGTGACTAGAACCGTGACTAGAATGTGTGGTGCTGATTCACACAAGGGTCCGATGCTAGTCATGGACTGAACGCGGAGGTAACTAGAGATGGCTGCAGGTGGCTCTCTAATTGAGGTGCGCTCGGGTGTGTGGCGCTCTCGGGTGCTGGTTGGGTACGTGGACGGTGACCGCACCCGACCAAAGCAACACGCCGAGACTTACGGCACCACTGCCCACCCGATCGGGAAGCGGCAAGCCGAGAAGCTGCACGCAGCACATGTGCACGGCGGGACCGGTGGTCAACTGTCCACAACCCGAGACACCTTCGGTGGATACCTGGCCCAGTGGTTGGACGATATGTCGTCAGACTGGAAGCCAGCCACCGAATATCGGAACCGGAGCATTGTGCAAGCCCTGCCCGATGCACTGAAGGCTCGGAAGCTGCGTGACGTGAAGCCTGCCGACCTGACCCGCTACTACTCGCACTTGAGCCGTGCAAGCCGTCGCCGGGTACACGCTGTGATCCGCAAGGCACTCGCTGACGCTGTGAACGGTGGTGAGGTGGGGCTAGCAGTCAATCCAGCCGAACGGCTGAAGATGCCAGAAACCAACGTGCCCGAAGCCACACCTCCGACTGATGAGCAGCTGACCGCGATCCTGCGCACGGCTCGGACCCGCAAGGATGGAGAGTTGTGGCGGGACCTGTTCACAGTCTCGGCGTTCACCGGTCTTCGGGATGGTGAGGTGTGCGCCCTTCGGTGGCAGGACGTATCCAAAGACGTTACCGAGCTACAGGTCCGGCACTCCGTGGAAGCTGGCACCAAGGCACAGCTGGACGGACGGACCTGGAAGCTAGGTGACACGAAGACCCATCAGACCCGAACCGTTCCCCTGGCAGATAAAGCACGTCGAGCACTGATCCGCAGGCGGGCAGCTGCAGGTCGTCAACCGGGTGGCCCTGAATGGGTATTCACGAAGTCACCAGGCAACACGGATGAACCTTTGCATCCACATCACGTGAGCCGTGTATTCGGACGGGTCGCCATAGCTGCGGGGTGCCCTGATGTGACCCTGAAGGACCTGCGATCGTTTACCGCCACCGTGGTGACCGATGCAGCTGGACTCAAAGCAGCACAGCAGATGCTCGGCCACCGGGACGTGACTACCACGGCCAGGCACTACGCCAGCACCAGGGCGGACACCTTCAAGCGAGCAGCTGCGGCCCTGGACGCTGTGACAGTTGAGGATGATGATCAGCCAGAACTGAGTGCTTGATGTAAAAACAACACCAGTCAGAAATTGAGAGAACCTGCACGAATACCGTGCAGGTTCTTTTCTTTTTGATTGTGCGGATTGCAAATAAGACAAGTTTGGTTGCAAGTAAGAATACGTTTCTGGCATTAATGAATGAATACTTAGAAGAGTAGTTGGCATTTAATAAATCGCAGATGTGCTCTGAGCAGGTATAATGCATGGTGGACGCTGCGCGCCATATCCTGATATCCTCTAAGTACCAGAGGACTCTATAGAGAAATAGGGCGCACCCATGAGCACCACCACCGAATCAGACCTTCCAGCCGTCGCCACACTCGGCCAGGTATGCCAGTTCATGCAATGGAGCCGGTCCACCGGGTACCGGATGGCCGAGCGAGGTGAACTACCGGGAGCCGTGAAGACCGGTGGCGTCTGGCGTGTCCATCGGGAGCAGTTCCTCGCTGCCGTGTTCACCGGGTCCGATCAATGAAGGTCGAACTCTACGAGGGCAACCTCGTGGCATTGGAGCAGGACAAGGTTGATCACTGGGTGGCAGTCATACAGTCACACATGGCGAAGACCGTTCAAGCGATCATCGACACGGGCCAAGCACTGATCGATGCCAAGGCCGATTGCAAGCATGGTGACTTCAAGGCTGTCTGCCAAGTCGCACTCGGCGGTGGAGGTGGCTACAGCACCGCTGAACGGCTGATGGCGATCGCTGGCTCGGACCAAATTCGGCGCAGTGCGCAGCATTTGCCTCCGGCTTGGACGACCCTCTACGAGCTAGCCCAGCTTCCCGAGAAGGCATTTACCAAAGCCGTCGAGAAGGGCACCGTTCACCCGCTCATGACCCGTGCTGCCGCTGTGGAGCTGAAGCCGAAGCCGAGGGTGGTGATCGATGCCGAGGTCATCGAGGTCACCACCGGACCGGGGGCCTCGGGTGCTGAAACCTGTCCGACTGCTGTTACTGCAACAGGGCCGGACCTGATCGAAGGTGTCTGCTCCGAGCCTGGCTGTAATGAGCCTGTGCAAGACGGAGATGAAGTCTGTGATTCCTGCTGGGCCATAAAGGAACCTGAGATCGAAGCCGCGGAACGGAAGGCAGCCAAAGAGGCAGCGAAGGCAGCCAAGGCACTTAGGGATGCCTCGGAGTTTTACTGCTCCAGCTGTGACGAGGTTGTGGACCCCGACGAAGGTGACATCCGGTATTACGAGTGTGGAGACTGTGGGTCCGAGTTCACCAGCGACGAGGGCGGTGGGAAGGGTAACCAGTGTCCCGACTGCAATAAATTTGCGGCCCGTCGTGAAGGTGACTTCTGTCCCAACTGTGAGGAAGAGTTAGAACAGCGTCAGCCCGCCAACGCTGAGGAGGTAGCCGAAGGCTGGCAACTCTCAGTTGTGTCGGGGTTGGAATTACTGCCGGGTGTCGATTCGATCGCTGACCACACCACCTACGAGTGCGGATCGTGGCAAGCCAAGGTACATGTCACGCGGGATGAAGCCGGATGGGATGCCGTTGACAAAATGCACGCTTCGGTGCAAGCACCGGAGGGACAAAGCAGTTACGGCAATGTGTATTTCGAGGGATCATCCAATGATGGCCGGTTTGGTGTGGTGTGGTTCGAGTGCGCTGCCAAAGGTGTCGCTCAACTGGTAAGGGACTTGGCATAGTGAGAGAAGCAACCGCTGACGACATCCAGCGGTATCGAACGCTGACCTTCGATGACCTGCCATACCTAGTACCGGAATGGGTGCTGCAGAAGAGTCACTTTCCGGCTGATGCTGACTACTACCTGCCACAGGTCGAGTGGCAACGGGAGAACGTCTGTATCCGTGGCATCAATCGAGACACACACGAAGTGATGATCGATTGTGGATTCGGTCGGGTGTACTGGGTTGGCGAGGGTGACGAAGCACCATTGCTGCAGTTCGTTGCCTATCGACCGTCGCAAGTTGAGCGAGCACGGCGGCATTCGGAACGGACGAAGCAGGTACGGCATGTCTCGTGAACTGAAGATCACGCAACTAGACCAGATTCCGCCAGCGTCAACGGATTGGGTATGGGACCAACGGATACCGGAGGGTGAGCTAACGCTGCTTGCTGGTCGGGAAGGTGGCGGAAAGTCAACCATCGCCTACGAACTGGCAGCGCAGCTGTCCCGTGGGGATCTTGCGGGAGACTTCTACTACCAACCAAGTGGAACGATCATCGTTGCCACCGAGGACGCACTAGACCGCACCATTGTCCCTCGGCTCATGGCAGCCACAGCTGATCTGTCACAGGTCGTACAAGTGACCGTGCACGACCCCGAAGAGGGTTATACGGATGAGGTAACCCTACCGATTGACCTTGCGCTACTACGTGACGCGATCGAGGACCGCAACGTTCGGTTGGTCATCCTTGATCCGCTGCTGTCACGCTTGGATATTCGATTGGACACGCACAAGGATGCCGAGGTCCGGAAGGCGCTTGAGCCATTGGTGGAGCTAGCACACGAGTGTGAGTGTTCTGTCTTGGGAATCATCCACGTCAACAAAGGTTCAGGAACGGATGCGTTGTCACGGATCATGGGATCACGGGCTTTCACGGCAGTTGCACGCTCGGTTCTCTATGTGATTGAAGATCCAGAAGACGAAGACGTTCGGGTGATTGGTAGACCGAAATCCAATCTTGGTGGCACTGCTCCTTCGCAATCATTTCGCATTGTGTCTGAAGTTGTCGGGTTCGATGAGAAAAAACAGAAAGACATAACAGCTGGTCGAATCGAATGGGGAGAAGAACTAGAGGAATCCATCAACGCACTGATCAAGCAGACGGAATCGAAAGGTCCGAAAGGTCCGAAACCTGATCGGCTAGAAGAAGCGAAAGAGTGGTTGCACGATCAATTGACAGACACACCGATGATGTCCGATGCGTACAAAGCTTGGGCGAAAGCTGATGGCATCTCGGAAGCAACCTTAAAACGTGCAGCGAACGCAATGGGCATCAAAGTCACTAAGTCCGGACGGTTGACATACTGGCAGCTTCCGGACAAAGCACCAGGAATGCCAGAGGGACTGATCAGCGTCGGCCAGGGCGACTGATCGGAGCGATACGGATCAGGTTCTGTTGGAGAGTGTCTACTTGATCTTGATCCAGATAGTCCTAACACCTGGATCCGGATCAAGATCAAGTTACAAAGAAGGCTGGATTGCTCGATCCGCGTCAGCGCATTGACAACAAAGGGCCAGACTCCCTTTCGACATTACCGTGCCACGGGGTATACTTTCGATAGAAGGTGCGCGACTGCAGGGCGATGATCCGCTACGGCCATCTCGTGACGCACGGCTCGCGCACCTTCTGCACTGTGTCGAGGCATTCGCTCCGCAGGTGCTCCCTACTTCGGCAGATCAGTCGAACGGATGGGAGCCAGCTGAACCATTCCGAGGTGGGGGTAGGTCGCGCTTTCCCGGCGCTAACGGCGACGGTCGCCGACTTGAGATATCCCTCCCCTTGGCTCAGAGGTCGATTCCGCTTGACTCCAACCGCGCTGACCTGCGCAAACCCATCGAAAGGGGAATGTATTCATGCCTCGTCTATCACCAAACGCCCGAGCACATGACGACGCCAAGATCATCACGACTGAACGTGAGGCCAGGCAGCTGTGCTCCGGAGGCACTTCCGGCTGGAAAGCCACCAGATCCCTTGTGATGCGTCGAGACCGCGACAAGCCGTGTTGTCGATGTGGTGCGCCGATTCGGTGGGATCTTCCTGGGAATCAGCCACTAGGGCCATCGATAGATCATCTCGGCACCAAAGTTGCGACCGTTGTTGGTATGTCAAAAGGTCAAGCAAGAAGGCTGCTGCACGACACCTCACAGCTTGCAGTTAGTCATTTCGCTTGCAATGCACGCGATGCTCGTGGGCATGAGCGACCACCGCATTCAGATGCAGCGATCACAAAACGGGTGAAACCACAGGAACCGTCGAACACACCTCGCACGCCAAAGTACGGATTCGTTACACCAAATGGTTTGACCATCTATCGGGGTCCTAACTACGGGCCAGCAGAATACGAGAAGGAATGCGCATTGTTCGAAGAATACCGTCGGCAATATCGACGTGAATGCGTAGCACTTAACGCGAAGCCTCCGGCGCTGCCCGAAAACGAATGGCAATGCTGGATTGCCGAAGTCAGGGACGCAGCATGATTACCCGATCGGAATTGGCGAAAGAGCACATGGACCGACTAACGGTTCCGCAACTCAAATCAATGACGCTGCAAGGCGGCGGCCTTGGGTTATCTCGCCCTGTCAAATCGCCTTCCTGGTCTACCGGCGAGGCGGAAGGGTGCCCACCGATCCGGTGATCGAGGAGACGAGACAAACGATCTACTCAGTTCGCCGTTACCCATAAGGCGTCCACCGCGCTTCCACTTTGGTTACCGCTAGCTTCGTTTTGAAGGTTCGCGCAAGTCACGTCGTTTTGAATCGGGTCCACAAATGCCGCCACAGAATTGTGAATCGTGACTCCGTTACCCTTGTCGAGCTTTTCTACAGCGGTCATCAAGTTGAATATATTACTAAACAGTTCGTCGATAATTGCATTAACGATGCTACCAATAATCGGGAGTGTCTTTAAGGAATTTTCAATTTGTGTGACCAAATCTTGCCCACCCGTACCGATGTTGTTTTTCCACCAAGTAATCATCGACTGAGTAGTTGCTTCGTTCAACACCTGATCCCAGCCGTACCACTGAATATTTATTGTATCGGTCATGCCTTTGGCCACTTGTGCAGTGGTGGGCGCAGTAGTAGCTGCCTGCAGACTCGTAGAAATCGATGCGGCTAATCCAGCCAGTCCGTTAAAAATCTGACCTTGAGCGGCTACCTGACTCAAAGCTGCTTCCTCATCAAAAGCAAGCAACTTGCTTAAATCACATGGGGTGGTGGGTGGTTGTCCACGGATCAACTGCATGTCATTGAAAGCCCCGATAGCGTCTGCATACACACTCGCATAGTCTGACTGCAGAGGGGGAGTCTCCGTATTGATCTGGTTTAACCATTGTGTCAATTGGGCCTCACTCGGTGTCGCAGTCGCCGCCAAGGCATTGCTCACCGTTTGCCATATGAATGTGGCCGAGCCGTTTATATTTTGAGCATAAGTCAAATCCGCCTGCAACCTTGCGATATCACTCGTAAGAGCAGCCGTGGCATTTTGGCAAATCACTTCCACAAAGTCCACTAAAGTTGTTCCTGCTGCTGCTTTGGCAGTGTCAACCACCGCTGGTGCTGCAAACCCGGCGATGACAACCTTTGGAGTCACTGTTGTCTTGACGCTAAGGTCGATGGGAATCCTGGGCTTCTGAATTACGGGTAGATCCGGTTTGGTAGGCATGTTGGCCCTCCTTGTGTGGATGAGGTGTCCGCTCCCTCTCACAGCATCGTGACACATGGACCTTGTCCTTGCTCGAATCTTGGTGGCAGTGGCATTGCGCTGCCTGAGGCCGCTGGCTGCAAAACCAAAATCTGTCGGCCAAGACCACCTTCTGGTCGCACAGGTGCTTTTGGCGACATCAGTGGTTGCCGGACAGAAGACACTGCGCACCTCTGTACCTGTTAATAAACAGACCATCATTGACGTTCCCGACGACGGGGGAGGCGACACATGGCTATCGTTTGACCGAACGGACAAGGGGAGGCATTCGGACATGGATACGAGGCAGACTCAGCGCAGACGGTTGAACATGGTCGTCGCACTGGTAGCGGCGTTCCTTCTCGGTGGAGCAACCTACAGTGCGGTTCAGGTGGCAGGAGCTTCGGGGACTAGCGCCACTTACTACGGGTGCCTTCAAGCCGGAACGGGGACGCTGTCGAAGGTTGGCGTCAAGCCTCCAACATGCCCGGCTCCGTACCCAAAGTACAAAGTCATCTCGTGGAACTCGGTAGGGCCACAGGGTCCACCAGGTGCCGCAGGAGATACGGGCGCAACTGGGCCACAGGGGCTTCAGGGACCAGCAGGTCCTGGACAAGTCAGCCTCGTAACTTCACTACCTTCTGGATCATCGGTTCAAACTCTCGATCTGCCTCAAGGGGACTTCACCATCACCGGCCACTTCAGCAACTATTGGCAGGACTACAACGAGAATCCGGCGGCGTGCTTCATCTATAACTCAAATCTGACGAATGTAACCGCATGGTATTACGACGGTTCGCAATCGAATGCGTACGTCCAGGCGGCGGTGGCGGGAGCACTATGGGCATTTGCAACGGTTGGTGCAGGTGGTGGAAGTGTCTCCCTGAGCTGTTCAGCGAACGCAGGCGATGTCCTTATCGTCACAGCAACGCCAACGACCTAGGTCTGAGGTGCCAATGAGGCCAACCATTTCGACCACGTAGAGAGAGGCTCACCCTGCTTTGATGGACACGCAGACGACGGAGATTGTCGGTCGCAACTTACTCGTATCGCAGCTTTGTCAGAGATGGTCTAGAAGTCGCTCGTCCCGAGCATGACCGTGGTGTTGATCTCATTGCCTACCTGGATCTGAATGAAAGTGGCGAGTTCACAGCGTGCCCAATACAGATGAAGACAGCGACTACGGAGTCATTCAGCATCTTTCGAAAGTACGAGAAGTTTCCACGGCTGATCCTCACCTACGTTTGGCACATCCCAAGAGGCGAGCAACGACACTTTCGCGCTGAGCTATGCCGAGGCGGTAGGCGTCGGGGATCAGATTGGGTGGACGAACACTGAGTCGTGGAGGCGAGAAGGGTACTCAACGACCCGACCGTCTGCGAAGCTTCGTGAGTTCTTTGAGCCGTACCGGATGGGAGTCGGTGACTGGCGACGGAAGATTGAGCAGCTGGGACGTTAGGGCATTACGCTCTCCAGACCGTCACAGCGAACTAGAGATCGTTGCTCCTGAGAGCCGCCGTGAGAGCCGTACCGACGCTGTCAAGGTCTCGGAATAGTTCGGGCCGGTTCAAGCCGAAACTGAGGGACAACCTTTCGATATCCGTCTTCCATGATGCGCGAATCCGAACCTTTGTCGCAATGGTCTTGAACACTGCATGGGCGAACCCCTTTGGTACTTCAACGTTTGGAATCAGGGTCATAACGCTTTGTTGAGCAACGACTCTCGGCACCGAGTATCGAGGTTCAACAACCACCGGGACCATGCGGTGCTCCTTTATGGCCCGTTCTGCCTGACGGTTCTGTAGTGCGCGGTCGTCAAGGAAGTCATTCCAACCAGTCCCTTCAACTAGAGAGTTTGGGTCAGAGTGGTTGATCTGAGAGTTTCTGCCATCAAGAATCCACAAGGCAGCGTCTTCGCCGTCCTTGTCCAGGTTCTCAGCGGCAAACCAAAGACCTATGAATGGTGACCGGGTCCAATCCATCAGGCGAGTAGGAATCCCGTGGTGCTGCATAATTTCCCACCACGCCAGGCGATCTTCAGTTGTTGGAAGGTCGGGGGTTGCGAATCGTTGCGCCGTCTCCATGAAGGTGCGAAGAAGTGTGGTCTCGACTCCTTCCACCAAGTCGAAGAGACGCTGGTCATGCACCATTGACTCCAAAAGCTCGATCTCTACGGGTCCACCGGCTGTGGCTTGGTCCCTGAGACGGCGCGACAGGGTGCAGCTAAGAAGCCAGCCGTACTTTTGTTGTCCACGGTAGAGGGAGTGAGCCCCACCTTTGTTCAGAACTGCTATGAGGAACTCGTCCCACGTATCGAACTCAACTTCATGGTTGGGGAGCCAGCCGGTCATTGTTCGATGATACGCGAAGCCATCACGTTGACTCCTTTACCCATCCCCCGGCTTGATTGCATCTGCTAGGAAGTTGAGCACCTGCGATAGATCTGCCGACTTCTCGATGAGTGGACGAGGTCCGCCACTCCGCGCGACCACTGCCGTCCAACCCTGCGATTTGGTCACCTGTTCGTGCTCCAGATCGACATCTCCCCTGACAACCAGTGCGACACGGGGCTGCGGGAGGGCGACGAGCTTGCCCCGGATCTTCTCGTTGATCAGATGTCGTCCTGTGGTGTCAATCGCCCACGCCGTATGATCCGACCCATACGGCCACCAGAGAAAGTCGGGGAAGAATCGAAGGGAGTCTCCAACCTTGAAGGGCAACGGGATGCTGTATCCCTGGGCCCCGCTGTCTGCATTGCGCACCCAGACGCCCCGGTCATCTGCAGCAAGCGCCTGGGCGAAGACAAACTCATCTTGATTGAAGTTTCCCCGAGAGTAGAACTCGTGAGCTGCATTGCCGAACGACACCAAGTCACTGTTTCTAGGCCGATGATCCCCGGCGACCCAGGTCGCCAAGTCAGGGTCAGGGTCAGGGTCAAACGTGACAAGGTTCTCGTAGTGGTCGGCGACCTCGTTGGCGAGCTTTGTCAACTGAGCCTGCGCCTCTGAGGACTGGCACGAGAATTGCTGGAAAGACTTGCCGTTCATGTAGGCATCGGGATCGAGTGCGTTCAAGGCATTGCGATTGCGAGCTGCCAGTCTTCGACGAAAGTAAATTCCGTTCAGAGTACGAGCGCTGCGGAGCACCTCAATGAACTCGGTCTGTTCAATCGACTCTGTCGCCAGGCTTACGATGCTTCGCTTCCCTTGCCCTGGATGATCCAAGGCTGACTGCGGCCAAATCCTCTCACCCTCTGTGGTCAGACGAATGATCTGCGACGACATGTCTGGTGCATGAAGGGACATCCGGGGCAGGTTGAGTCCCGTCCACTGGTCTCGAATCGAGATCGCCGGAAGGGGTTCTTTCCTTGTCTTGATCCGGATGGGCGATCGACCGGGCTCGTCTTCGGGAGCGTAAAGCCGCAACTCTGCCCGGAGGTCCGAGAGAACCTGATCATAGGAATCAGCAGGCGTGTTGAGGATGAGTGTCGCCGTGTTCAATTCCTCGGTGATATAGCGCTGCGCTCCAGGCTGTCGAAGCACCCGGCCCACAATTTGGCGAATCCGGATGAATGATTTTGTCGTGCCATCGAAGTAGCAGACATAGGCTTCAGGATCGTCCCATCCCTCTTGGAGTGACTGGTTGAAAATGATGTGCCGGTGGCTGGGTCGTAGGCCAGACAGGCTGGACACCTTCTCGGCACCCTTTGGAAGCTCACGTGTGTCCGTGAAAACTGCGATCGATCGAGGATCGACGCCACGATCGACGAGGTACTGCCAGATAATTGCAGGCCGAGCTTTCTCCGGCGATCCCTTGGGTGGATTGCTCTGCTCCACGACATAGATCGCACGTGGAGACACCGTCGCCTCTTCCAGCTCGACGGCGGCATCAACCCTCGCCAGTGCGTCAAGGGCTCCGTCGAGGCTCTCCTCGGTCCCGCTCTGGTAGTCCAGCAGCTCGATGGTTGTCTTTAGGAGTTCAGCTGCGACGACATGCTGCGTCCGAATCGGTACCTGTCCCGCATGGGCGATCGCTCGCCATTCCGGCTCCCGCTCCAGGATCTTCTGCCACTCGTCGAAAAGCTCGCCATGGACCGGCGTGGCAGATGCCATGAAGAATCCGATGGGTCGAAGATCGCTCAGTTGGTCGAGCTGGGTATCAGTTTGGTTGTGACTCTCGTCGGAGACGATCCAGAGTGGACGGGCAAGCTGTGTTCGAAGCTGCTCCCACGGCGACGTTTCTCCAGCCCAATCGGGCTGTGGTCGATGCAGGTTGAGGCGAGCGTCCGTAGTCCCGGAGCTTCGAGCGGCCTCTTGCTCGTTCCACGATGCCGTTGTCAGAACCCATATCGTGAGCCCCTTCTTGGAGGTGATCAGCGACTGCCAGTCACCTTGGCCAGGAATGTCCCGGAGGATGGTGACGCCCGTCTCGGGGAGGAGCCCTCGATAGCGGCTTCGCAGGTTGTTGTAGGTCTGCTCCACAACAGCACTGGACTTACTGGTCCAAATGATGACGCCGTCACCCAGACCACCGACCACCTCGGTCAGGACAGGGGTCTTCCCTGCACCCGTGACGGCTTTCAACTGCCCCACGAACGGGATTGGTTTGGTGCCTTGCCTGGGAACGCCCGTTTCAATTGCCGTGGCTACCCACAGCAGTGCTGCTTCTCGAAGCGCGCTTGCTGCTTCCTCTTGAAATGGAAAGAGCTTGAACCCCTGGGCCGACTGGCTCATTGAGCTCCTGCTGCAACAACGCTTCCTGTGACTCCCGTCGTGGCCGGGGGATCCTCTTCATCTTCACTCAGTTGAAGCGCCGCAAGAATCTCGTCCGGAATCTGGCAGAAGCGGAACGACTCCGTTTCCCCCACGGTGCAAGTGGTGCCGTACACTCGAAGGGGCTTATTGAGGCCCAACCCTTTGGCCTCTTGAAACATCTCTCGGAGCACGTCTCTTGTGACTGCACTGTGATGGCGTCCGTTCCAGCACAATGCGATCGCTTCGTTCCGGGAGTTGTACCCGATGATGTGAGCTGCTGTAGGCAGCTTCTCAATCCCCTGGCCGACCCCAGTAATGTCGGTCTGGATGATGAGATTGGCGATCGCTTCCCGTTCGAGTTCAAGAATGATGTCACGATCGACGCGCTGACCTGTGGCCTCGAAGGAGAAACCCCCTCCAAGCTTCTCTTGTTTAATCGCCTCTTTCAGGCGAACAGAAGTGAGCGTCCTGCAGTAGCGGTCGTCTGCCGTACCTTCCTCGATCAGGATAAAGCGACGATTGCCACCATCTCGGTTATTGAGACGTAGAACTGCGTGTCCAGTCGTCCCGGAACCCCCAAAGGGATCGAGGACGATGGGATCCACATAATCCATCGACGAGATGAGGAGTTGGATTAGCTCAACTGGTTTCGGATGCAAGAAGCTGTACTCCTTGCTGTCGCCCAGCAGCTTTTTCAATGCGGCTGTCCCGAGCTTCGCCGGAATATCCAAGACGCTCCGCAATGGCTCGGCGACTTCGGTGAGGTACTTCTTGACCTGTAGCTGCAGGGTGTGGTCACGACGGAACACCACACGATCCTCGGCGAGGAGCCGGTGCATCGTTTCTTCTTTGAATCTGTACCCGCTCGCCGGACGCTTGCACGGCTTGCCTGTCTTCGGGTGGGGCACGTCGTAGTGATATCCACCAGAGGGCTTGTCGGTATGGTCCTCTGCGGCATAGACGCCACGGTCATCAACGAACTTGTATCTCGCAGCACGGCCCAGATCGACGAGATCGCTTTCCTTCTTCTCCTCGATCTCTAACTTACGGGCCTCGATGTGCGCCTTGATCACTACTTGGAACCTTGCTTGCAGAGCTTGCGAGGTGTCCGTGGGATGCTCCGCGCGGATCTGTCCGAAGGTGTCGAGGAGCCATTGCTTTGCCGCACTCTCACCTTGCCAGACACGGGGAATGTGTTCGGCACGCTTGGCATAGCAGAGGATGTACTCGTGCTCTTGCGCAATGTGGGTGGGATTGTTCTCGATCGCACCCTTCCACACGATGACACCGAGACGGTTGCGTTCGCCGAAGATCTCGTCCATCAACATCCCGAGGCGAAACAGCTCTATGTCACTAATCGAAACGAAGCAGACTCCGTGATCTGCAAGCAGCTCCCAAACCAGCGAAAGCCGGGGACCCATGTAGTTCAGCCATTTGGTATGTCTTCCCCCGTCCTCACTTGCGACGTATACGGCGTCATCGGAATCGGCATTGGGATCCTGGAAACGTTGATCCGAGTAGCGGAAGTCTTGGCGTCCAGTGTTGTACGGAGGATCGAGATAGGCGATATCGATGCCCGAGCGGTACTGGCTTCGAAGGGACACCATCACCTGCAGGTTGTCTCCCTCAATGACCCGGCTTCCGTTGCTCTCGCCGTATGAGTACTTCTTGACGGGCTCTAGGACTCGTGGAGCTGGCATCCGGGTGCGGTAGGTCCGACGCCCGTCCCAGTGGAGATATAGACCGGGTCCACCAGGCCGTTCCGACGACTTGGTGTAGGGATCGAGGATGGGGGCCGCTGGTATCGATGCCCCGGCCTTCTTTCGGATGGATTTCGAGCCATTTCGTTTAGGAGCGGCTTTCGCTGTCACGCTCGCCACCTTCGCTGATCGGTTGGAGGTCGATCTGGATTTCGGGACAGCAGTGGCCATGGCGACGATGATAGGGGAGGGCTGTAACCCGCACCGGGAGTGTCGTTGAACCCCAGGTGGCTGGATTGGCTTCAGAATGGCTCACGGCAGCCCGATGATCAGTTCTGCGGGCCGGTCGCTACCCTTCTGCCCCCACAAGGCTCAAGCGAGTGACCGGTCCGTCTAATCCCTGCTCCTGGTCTTATGGCTATCTTTAGGTATTTGGCCTGGCACTTGGTCACTTTCTCCGGCTATCCAGAACGAGCGCCCGAAGCAGGTCGAGAACATAGGCGAAGAAGGCGAGAGCCGAGGCTAGAAACACGGCACCTCCGCCGATAGCGAGTTGCTCTCGCCAGCTGTCGTGGTAGTTGGCCCTCACATAGAGGACCACGTAGACACCCACGATGAGTGCGATCCACGCAGCGACCTTGAACACTGCCGCCACCACGCTAGCTACTTCGACCCGATCATCGACTACCACCACAAGCTGCCCTTGTTCGTCAGCGGTCCCCTGATCGCCTACTACCTGGCGGGCCAGCGCGGAGAGGACGCTCGGGCCCTCTTCGACGCGTCAATGGCTCAGATGGGTCTCGACGCCCCTTTGGGAGCGATCGACTCCCCCGGCCCCCGACCGAACGGCGTAGCCCTCCTGCTGGCCAGGGAGTGGGAATGGCCGACGTGGCGAACGCCCTTGCTGACGCGGCCGACAGATCCTTGGAGCCGACATGGGACACGTCGACGGGCGAATTCCCGTGGGGACTCGGCCTCGGAGAGGAGCACCCTCACGGGCAGTACAACGCGGTGCTCGCGGCTGGTGAGGCGGCCACTGAAGGAGCATGGAGTTGCATCGCCACCACGACCGGGGGGGACACGATTCGAGGAGCCGACCGTGACGGGGGTGGACTTCCCGCGGGTTTCCCTCAATCAAGCATGGTGGGACCTCGGTCGGGGTGAACTGTCGTTGCAGACGGTCGGACAGAACGAGGCGGTGGAGGGCACCCCAACCACCTTCCGAATCTCGCGGGTCGGGGATCCGACGAGATGGGGTGTGAACAGGTCGACAGAGGCGCCGGTCCTGCTACGGGCCATCGGCAGCCACTCGAAGTGACGTGCCATGTTGGGGCACCGTCATTCTCAATGGGCCCGCGAACCTGACCGTGCGGCAGCAAGCACCGCCGTGGGGGCTTAGACAACCGCTCGAATCCTGAGGTCAGCGCCGACGATGGGCGGGACAGGGGTTCAAGTGAGAGCCTTGGGCGGGTCGACCGGGCGGACATCCGTTCCATATGCCCACCAGGGGAAGCGTTGTGATTTCGTCAACGCAGTAGTCGGTCTCGGTGAGTGAGTGAGTGTGAGTGGGCTAGCGACAAAACCCCCGTCACCTGCATGAACGGTGACCCGAGGATCACCATTTCCCACGCTATTGGTCCGGATTTCCCACATTGTGCCTTTCCTCGATTCAGGGAAGCTCTTGGTCGGCGACACGGATGACGTCCCTGGCACCGTCAGGCCTGATCAGCGTGGAACTCACTCGACTACCCGCAGATGGCCCCGATGCGCTGGGCGGCGGTGGGGAACGACTCGGCCACGCCACGGGCGATGCGATCTGTCGACCAGGCCGCGATCGAAGCGTCCAGCACATCAGGGACGTCGACGGCCACGGCGGTGCCGAGGTCACCGGGGACGTCGATGCCGTGAGATTCGAGGATCCGGGGCCGCAACGCGGAACCGTTCCAACTGGACTTCGCCCATGCCAGCGTCACCCGGCCATTGGCCTCGGTGAAGGACACCTCAGGGTGCACCTCCCAATCCGTGGGTTGGCTTCAGCGAGCGGCTCGAGGGCCAAGATCTGCTTCTTGAGGGCGAAGGCCGGGCTGAGATGCCCGGCCACTCCCGCCGCCTGGCGAGGAGGTTGGCTTCCGCCGCCGACGCACACTCGAGCAGCTCAGCCGACGGCGTGGGGAAGACCGAGCTGCGGCGGGGGCCGACGAAGGCCCGCGCCTCGACGTCCGCTGGGCGGGGCTCCCCGGCCGTCGGCATTCCGATGGGCATGTCCACGCCGATCGCCACGCAGTCACCGAACTCGTCAACCGCAGCGACGTGTCCGGGGCGATGAAGGCGTGCTCGAAGCGTCCGTCGTCGAGCACGATCACGATCCACTTGCCCTTCCAGGCGTCCGCTCCAGCGACTCGCACTCCCACCTCCTCCACAAGATCATGCCTGAGCCAACCCTCGTGGCTGCGACCATTGCCGATCCGGGTAAATACCCCGCCGAAGGATCTCCGCCTCAGGGCATGGGCCGACCTAGTCGAGCGTGTCACCCCCAACACACCGGCGCAGTCTTTCTATACTCGTTGACTAATCTCGGATGAAATGGGAGTTCGTACGATGGCGACCAAGTACCAAGAAAAGAGCTGCAGCTTCCAAAGCATTGCGGCCCGGGCAGGCTTCCTGGTGGCGCTGGTTGCTCTGGTTGGGGGAGGGGCTCTGACCAGTTGTAGCAGCGGTTCGTCGAACACCTCGTCGACTTCGACAACGAATTGGCCTCATCAAACCAGCCTCATTCGTCGACGACTAATCCAGCTACAGCTCATGTGCTGGTGGCGACGTTTGCAGATAATGGGGGAACGCTTACTGTTCAAGTTCATGCTCGTATCAGGGTGGCGTTGGCCGGAACATCGTGGACCCAAACTAGTTCCAAACCGAGCGTGCTTAAGCCTACGGGAAAGGCGACCATTTTTCCAGCCTCAACAGGTTGTGTTCGGGTCAAGGTTGTGGCAGCGTCACAGTCTTCTATCAGGCGCTCAAGGTTGGCAATGCGAGGTATTAGGTTCTCGGGGTAGTTGCCAAGGAGCGGCTGCAACATGCAAGACGGGCCCTGGTGCTTTTCGACTCAATGTCGTCGTGACAAAGGATACTTAGCGGCAGATCTAGGTGCCTAAAGGCGCCATATTGGGAGCGGGCTAATGATCCGTCGCTGATATAGCTCTGATAGGTACAGTGACAGCATGACCACTGTGACTGCACCGCCTCTGGCGATGACCAAGAAGCAGCGACGCAAGCTGGAAGTGATCGCCCGATCGACCTCGAAGGGACATCGCAAGGTGGTCCAAGCCAAAGCGCTGCTGCTCGCGGCCGACGGGGTGGGCACCAATGAGTGGCCCGCCAGTGCCACACCACCAACGATTCGGTGCGCGCTTGGCGTCGACGGTTCGACGAGGAGGGTGTCGATGGCGTCGGGCGGATCGCGCCGGGCGGGGACGGACGTCGTGGCTTCCCGAAGGCACGGTCGCTGCGGTCGTCCACGACACGCTCCACGGCAGCCCGACGACGGCTCGACGCACTGGACGACCCGGCTCATGGCCGGGCGACTCGGCATCGGCAAGGACACCGTGGCCCGCATCTGGCGGGACCACGAGCTCAAGCCGTGGAAGGTCGAGACCTTCAAGATTCCACCGACCCCCGCTTCGAGGAGAAGCTCGTCGACGTCGTCGGGCTCTACCTCAACCCGCCCGAGCGGGCGGTCGTGTTCTGCTTCGACGAGAAGACCCAGGTCCAAGCGCTCGATCGCACCCAGCCCCGCTTCCGATGAAACCTGGGCGGGGCGGGACGATGACCCACGACTACAAGCGTAACGGCACGACCGATCTGTTCGCGGCGATGAACGTCGCCACCGGCGAGGTGCTCTATGACACCCGGCGCCACACGGCCGCCGACGTGCTGCGCTTCTTCAAGCTCATCGACCTCCACGTGCCAAAGCACCTCGAAGTCCACGTGGTGCTCGACAACCTCTCCGCCCACAAGGCTCTGCCGGTGGCCGAGTGGCTCGCCGACCCCAAACGCGCCCGCTGGCACCTCCACTTCACGCCGACCTCGTCGTCGTGGCTCAACCTCGTCGAGCGCTGGTTCAGAGAGCTCACCGAACGGCGGCTGCGCCGCGGCGTGTTCACCTCGGTGCCCGATCTCGTCGACGCCATCGAGCTCTGGACCGAGCACTGGAACGACGACCCGAAGCCCTTCGTCTGGCACAAGCCGGCGCAGGAGATCATCAAGAAGGTCCGCCGAGGACGGGCGTCACTTACCCAAGTCAAATCCGCGACGGACCACTAGCAACTAGGAATGACCCTGGCAGTGGCTGACAACGGTCGTGGGTTGGCCGACCAAGCAGCCACTGAACCCAGGCCTCCTCAGAATTTCACAGGTCGTTCAATCTCGCCAATGGCATCGGGGCCGGTTGTCGCATGGCACTTGACGTGTCAAAATACGTCGATCGGTCGCAAGGCAACAGTCGGTGGAGAGGCGGGGCGGGATACTGTGCGGACAGGGAATCGTGTTTCGGGCATCGGCGGCCGGTCCATGGGGTTGCCGACCCAGCGCTGGAGTCGCCCAACGATTGAGCTTGAGGAGACGAGTTCTCCATGAGCCGGCACCCATGGCGAGGCACTCTTCGCGTAGCACTAGGTGTCCTCATTATGGTTTCCGCCGCCGCCACGAGCGTTGGCGTTCTTAGCGCCGGATCTGCCGAGGCCGGCGCTGGGTCTAAGTTGGCGATCACCACCGCAGGTCTGCCGAATGCCATCCAGGGAACGTCGTACGCAGCACGGCTTCAGATCGCCGGAGAAGTCGGCGAGGTTCACTGGTCGCTTACTTCTGGATCCTTGCCTGTCGGCCTGGGTCTAGCGTCAGATGGCCAGATTAGCGGGACGCCTACCGGGACAACGACGTCATTTACTGTAAACGCCTCCGACTCATCGACTCCGGTTCCTCAAATGGCCTCGAAGTCACTCAGTATTGCCGTGGCCTCGGCTCCGAAACTTGTGATCACGGGCAATCCCGTGATTGATGCCACCCAGGGTCAAAACGTGCAGTCAGCACTTAGTGCATCAGGTGGAACGGTTCCCTACAACTGGTCCTTAGTCGGCGGAACATTACCTGCGGGGATGTCAGTCGCTCCGGACGGGACGATCTCTGGAATTCCAACGACCTCTGGATCTCAAACCTTTGAGGTAGAAGTCACCGACTCGGCTGTGCCAACTCCCCAAACAGCAACTGAGCAGGTGACGGTTTCGGTTGAACCAGCTATTCCGCTGGCAATCACCTCATCAACGTTGCCATCTGGCAACGTTGATGAGGAGTATCAGATGTCACTCGTGGCAATCGGAGGAGTTCAGCCCGATACATGGACGATCCAGAGCGGCACTCTGCCTCCTGGGCTCAATCTGAGTGCATCGGGTGAAATTTCCGGAACTCCGACCCAGGCGGGGACTAGTAGCTTTGTAGTCAAAGCTCAGGACTCAGCTACACCGACGTCAAGCTCTGCTCTCCAGAGCCTTACCCTGAACATAGGTCCCGAAGGGGCTCTCAGTGTTTCGACCTCTGGCTCGGATGCAGCAGTTCAAGCCCGTTATTTTCAATGGACGCTTTCCGCATCGGGTGGCACTGCGCCATATACGTGGTCGATCACATCCGGGTCACTGCCGCCAGGGCTCAGTCTGGATGCCACAAACGGGTACATTAATGGATCTCCGTCCACCCCGGGATTGTTCAATTTCACACTCGAAGCGACCGATTCGGCAACGACGCCTGACGTTGCAACAGAACCTCTGTCCATTGAGGTTCAACCCGCACCACCTCTCGCAATCACCACAACCGGTCCACTGTCCGGCACGCAGGGCAGCTATTACGACAGCTCTCTCACTGCTATAGGCGGAGTTAGCCCCTACACATGGTCCATAGTGTCGGGCTCGCTTCCCGCGGGGCTGGCCCTTGATTCGTATGGAGACCTTTACGGAACACCGACGGGGTCTGGAAGCTCGAACTTCACAGTAGAGGTGACCGATTCCGCGACACCATCACCGGATGTCTCGATCCTTGGACTGTCGATGTCAGTGGCACAAGCTCCTCCGTTCGCTATAACCACGGGCGGTATCGCGGCTGCAATTCAAGGGCAGCGCTACGACATGTCGTTTGCGACGACCGGTGGCGTGGGAGCGGTTACATGGTCGGTGAGCACCGGCTCTCTGCCTTTGGGCCTCTCTTTAGACCCAAGCGGCCAACTGTACGGAGAGCCGACGGTCTCAGGCTCATATCCCTTCACAATTGAAGCTAGGGACTCTGCAACGCCCGTGCCGAATGTTGCCACCGATCCGATCGACCTTTCCGTCAGTGCGGCTGGACCTCTGTCAGCCAGTGCAACTGATCTGCCTCCTGCCATGCAAGGTCAGAATTACGATCAGTATCTTAGCGCGACAGGTGGGACAGCTCCATATACATGGACGCTTGTCTCCGGATCACTTCCTGCCAATATGTTTTTGGCTTACGGCCAAGTTTATGGCCTACCAACTGATTCGGGAACATTCACCTTTAGGGTCGAGGTGACGGACTCCTCGTATCCGACACCAGAGGCGGTGGAGCAATCCCTCACATTGGTCGTGAACTCGGCTGCGACCCTTTCGGTTAGTTCGAACCCGTTGCCAATAGCTCAGGCGGGTCAGAACTACTCGACGCTCCTGACCGCTTCCGGAGGAGTGGGCGTCGATACGTGGTCGATTACCTCCGGCTCACTTCCGAGCGGGGTCTCGCTGAACTGGGATGGCACCCTCTCCGGAGAGCCAACGTCGGCAGGTACGTTCACCTTTAGCGCGCTGGTGACTGACGAAGCCACACCTATGCCCGACACCGTGACGGCGTCCTTTTCGTTGACAGTCGATGTTGCGGCGCAGCTCTCCATCACATCGAACACGTTGCCATCTGCAATTCAGTTCAGCAGTTATGACACCGAGCTCGAATCCAGCGGGGGAGTCGGACCGTTCGTGTGGGCGTTGGCGTCCGGCTCACTTCCGGTAGGCCTCAGCTTCACATCCAACGGTGAACTCAGTGGTGACCCAACGGCAGCTGGCACCTACATGTTCACCGTGACGGAGACAGATTCGGCCACACCGACGGCCGATACCGTCACATCCCAGCTCTCCCTCACCGTCGTTCCAGCCGGAACCTTTTCGGTCTTAACCAGCACACTGCCGAATGCCTCTGTTGGTCAGACTTACTCTTCGTACCTGTCGTCAGCAGGGGGAACCGGCACGACAACGTGGTCACTCACCTCAGGCTCCATGCCGCAGGGATTGACCCTCGACCCTTACGGAGACATATACGGGGTCCCGACCGAGGTGGGCGCGTTCACATTTTCTGTTTCGGTGACTGACTCGGCGACCCCGACGCCAGATATTGCCACGATGCAACTCACGATAAATGTAGGTCCAGCCGTGCCACTTTCGATTGCCGCTGTGAACCTTCCGTCTGCCTCGGAGGGTTATCAGTACTACGGGTATCTTGAGGCTACTGGTGGCGTTGGTGCCGACACGTGGTCACTTCAGTCGGGTTCACTTCCAGCTGGCCTTGCCCTCACCTCGGATGGAGAGATTGGAGGTGAGCCAAAAGCCTCGGGCTCGTTCACTGTTACAGTCCAAGTCACTGATTCGGCGACCCCCATACCGGACACAGTCTCGGAATCGTTGACGCTGATCGTCGACGCAGGTGCTCAGGTGACGATTACAACGTCATCTTTGGGGCCGGGAACCGAAGGCCAGTATTACTTGTCGCCTCTCTCCGCGATCGGTGGTGTATCCCCCTATACATGGTCCATTCTTTCCGGATCCTTGCCAGCCGGTCTTTCGATGAGCTCTGGAGGCGTCCTGTCGGGGAATCCCACGGAGACTGGCACGTTCCCGCTCACCATCGAAGCATCCGGTGCCGATGGACAGGGCGCAGCACAGACGTTTTCGCTCGATATCGCCGGTTCGACCCCGGTGTCGATTACCACCAGGAGCCTGCCCCCAGGAGCGGAGGGTACCTATTATCACGATGCTCTTGCTGCCGCGGGTGGGGTGGGTCCGTACACGTGGTCTGTTCCCTCCGGATCTCTACCCGCTGGACTCGATCTAAGTGCCACCGGCGAACTATCGGGTGCGCCCACAGTGGCTGGAACCTATGCAATCACGGTCGAGGCCACGGACTCGGGGACCCCCATTCCGCAGACTGCAATTGCGACTCTTGCAATTACACTTACGGGTGGCTCACCGTTCTCTGTCACCACCACCGAACTGCGGTCCGGAGTCGTAGACGAGATTTACGACGAGGAACTTGGCGCTACCGCTGGTGTCTTCCCCTATACGTGGTCCGTTAGCTCTGGGTTGCTTCCGTCGGGTGTGACCCTCGATCCCTCTGGAGAGCTCACCGGGAAACCGACCACTGCCGGTACGTTCACCTTTGTGGTTGAGGCGACCGACTCGGGGACACCGACTCACGTCGCGACCGAATCACTCACGCTGACGATCCTTCCTGAGACCCCGCTATCGATCATCGCAATGTCGATGTACGCCCAGATAGGGCAGTCCTACTTCTCGTCGTTCAACGCAAGCGGGGGCGATGGAGTTTATACATGGTCGGTGGCGTCCGGTTCCCTGCCATCGGGACTCACTCTCAATGCAGAGGGTGACATCGAGGGGGAGCCAACGGTCGACGGTTCGTTTACCTTCACTGTCGAGGTCACCGACTCGGCAACCCCGACGCCAGACACTGCAACGGAGTCGGTCGCGCTAACTGTTTATCCGGCGAGTCAACTTGCGGCTGGGTCTTTCTTGCCAGCAGCCACGCAAGGTCAGAGCTACGGCGGCTATCTGTACGCGTCAGGAGGATTCAGTCCCTATACCTGGTCGGTGTCGTCCGGGTCGCTGCCTCCGGGTCTGACGCTCGACTCGCAGGGCGATATCTCTGGTAATCCAACCTCATTCGGCTCGTTTACCTTCACCGCAGGGGTCACCGACTCCGCCACACCTACACCGGGAACGGCCTCGGAATTGGTCACCTTGGTCGTTGCACCACCGCCCCCACTGGTAGCTCAGTCGTCTGTTTCTGGGGCGGTACAAGGCCAGTATTACGGCGGGTTCGGGGACTTGTACGCGTCAGGAGGATTCAGTCCCTATACCTGGTCGGTATCGTCCGGGTCTCTCCCTCCTGGTATTTCGCTTGATGCGGAGGGCGATCTTTATGGCTACCCCACCGTCAGCGGCTCGTTCACGTTCACTGCCGAAGTCACTGACTCAGCCGCGCCAACGCCGGACACGGCCACAGAATCCATTGCCCTCACGGTTGCCCCACCGGCTCCGCTTGTGGCTGAGTCTTCTGTGCCTGCGGCCGCGGAAGGTCAGTACTACGACGGCATCTTGGACGCATCTGGTGGAATCGCTCCCTACACCTGGTCTATAGCGTCGGGATCACTTCCCCCTGAAATGTCACTGGATGCGGAGGGCGATCTTTACGGTGTCCCCACCGTTGCCGGTACATTTACCTTCACCGCCGAAGTCACGGATTCGGCTACGCCGACACCGGATACTGCAACGGAGTCAGTCGCCTTTACGGTTGAGCCACCAACTCCGCTCGTGGCTGAGGCGTATGTTCCAGCAGCCACGCAGGGGCAAGGCTACGACGGGTATCTGTACGCCTCCGGAGGATTCGCCCCCTACACCTGGTCGGTGGTCTCCGGATCGCTTCCTGCGGGACTGGTGTTCGATGCACAGGGCGATCTTTACGGCGACCCCACCGCTACAGGCTCGGTCACCTTCACCGCCGAGGTCACTGACTCGGCGACACCGACGCCGAATACGGCCACTGAGTCGGTCACCGTGACGGTCTCGCCTCCAACCCCGCTTGTGGCTGAGGCGTATGCGCCAGCAGCCACGCAGGGCCAAAGCTACGAGGGGTCCCTGTATGCCTCCGGAGGATTCGCCCCCTACACCTGGTCGGTATCGTCCGGATCGCTTCCTCCCGGTCTGACCCTCGACGCGCAGGGCGACATCTCTGGTGATCCGACCTCGTCGGGCTCGTTCACCTTCACTGCAGAGGTCACCGACTCGGCGACACCGACGCCGAATACGGCCACTGAGTCGGTCGGCGTGACCGTTGCACCAGCAGCCTCGCTCGTGGCTGAGGCGTTTACGCCAGCAGCCACGCAGGGGCAGAGACTACAGCGGGTATCTGTATGCCTCCGGAGGATTCACCCCCTACACCTGGTCGGTATCGTCCGGATCGCTTCCTCCCGGTCTGACCCTCGACGCGCAGGGCGACATCTCTGGTGATCCGACCTCGTCGGGCTCGTTCACCTTCACTGCAGAGGTCACCGACTCGGCGACACCGACGCCGAATACGGCCACTGAGTCGGTCAGCGTGACCGTTGCACCAGCAGCCTCGCTCGTGGCTGAAGCGTTCGTGCCTGCCGCGACGGAGGGGCAGAGCTACAGCGGGTATCTGTATGCCTCCGGAGGATTCACCCCCTACACCTGGTCGGTATCGTCCGGATCGCTTCCTCCCGGTCTGACCCTCGACGCGCAGGGCGACATCTCTGGTGATCCGACCTCGTCGGGCTCGTTCACCTTCACCGCCGAGGTCACTGACTCGGCGACACCGACGCCGAATACGGCCACTGAGTCGGTCACCGTGACGGTCTCGCCTCCAACCCCGCTTGTGGCTGAGGCGTTTACGCCAGCAGCCACGCAGGGGCAAAGCTACAGCGGGTATCTGTATGCCTCCGGAGGATTCACCCCCTACACCTGGTCGGTATCGTCCGGATTGCTTCCTGCGGGACTGACGCTTCATCCCGATGGCGGGTTCGGCGGCGATCCCACTGTCTCTGGTTCGTTCACTTTCAGCGCCGAGGTCACCGATTCGGCGACGCCGACGCCGAATACGGCCACTGAGTCGGTCAGCGTGACGGTCTCGCCTGCAACCCGTCTTGTGGCCGGATCGTCCCTGCCAGCAGCCACGCAGGGCCAAAGCTACGACGGCTATTTGGACGCGTCAGGAGGATTCGCCCCCTACACCTGGTCGGTAGCTTCGGGGTCGCTTCCACCAGGACTGACGCTCAATCCCGGTGGCGGGCTCGGCGGCGACCCCACGGTCGCTGGTTCGTTCACCTTCACCGCTGAGGTCATCGACTCGGCGACGCCAACGCCGGGCACGGCCACGGAGAGCGTTACCTTGACGGTTGCTCCCGCGCTTCCAACTCCCCTCGAGATCGTCGCGCCAAGTTTGCAATCTGGAACCGAAGGTCAGTCGTACGAAGCCGTCCTCACCTCGGCGGGCGGAGACGGTCCCTACACGTGGTCGGTTACCTCCGGTGCTCTTCCGACAGGTCTGGTACTCAATTCGGATGGTGAGCTATCGGGAGTGCCAACTTCGTCGGGCACATTTGCGTTCACTGTCGGGGTGACCGACTCGACTACGCCGAGCCCGGAGGTGGCAACGCAGCCGTTCACCCTTGCGATCTCGCCAGCCCCGGGCCTCTCCGTCTGGGAGAATTTCCGCGGGTGGCACACAAGGCGACTCTTACTTCGGCTACTTCTACGCGTCCGGGGGAATCGCTCCCTACACCTGGTCGCTGGCTTCGGGGTCCCTCCCTGCCGGATTAACGCTCCTGTCTAATGGCGAGATCTCAGGGACGCCGACCGCGTCAGGTACATTCGTATTCGCGGCCGAGGTCACCGACTCGGCGACGCCGACTCCGGAGACCGCAACAGAGTCAGTCACTCTGACGGTTGCACCGGCAGCTCCCCTTTCCGTCGTGTCGGACGTACCGGGAACGGCGACGCCGGGTGATGACTACTACGGAACCCTTGCTGCCTCGGGTGGCGTCAGCCCGTACACCTGGTCCGTGGCCTCTGGTTCGCTTCCTGCGGGACTTTCCCTCCAGTCTGATGGCGAGATCTACGGAGAGCCAAGGTCGTCCGGTACCTTCAATTTCACAATTGATGCAACCGATGGTGCCACGCCACCTGACGTTGTCGCTACGCCGTTGACCGTTGACGTGAGTCCGGAGGATCCATTCGGTATCTATACGACCAGCTTGGACCCAGCCGTCGAGGGGCAGAACTATCAGACATATCTCTACGCCGCAGGCGGGGTAGGTCCGTACACATGGTCGGTGATCGCCGGTTCATTGCCGCCCGGTTTGACCCTCCAGTCGGACGGCGAACTCTCGGGGGAACCCGTGGCATCGGGTTCATTCTCGCTGACCGTCGAGGCAACTGATTCAACTTCGCCGACTCCGAACGTCGCAACCGTTCCGTTAACGTTGTCAGTTGCCCCGTCGGGCCCACTCGCGGTCGCTGTGCCAAGTCTGCCGTCTGGGACCGAGGGTCAATCTTACGAAGCAGCCCTGGAGGCGACCGGGGGAATCACCCCGTACGTGTGGTCAATCGCCTCGGGCTCATTGCCTACCGGCATGACGCTCAATGCTGCTGGGGAGCTTTCGGGGATCCCGACCGCTTCTGGCACATTCACCTTCACTGCCAGCACCACCGACGCGGCAACCCCACCTGACACGGCCGCTGACACGCTCACTCTGGTGATAACGCCAGCAGCGCCGCTCGCGATTGTTGGGACGACATTGCAACCCGGAACTGCAGGTGACCACTACGAAGGTACGCTCAATGCGACTGGCGGGGTTGGACCGTACACCTGGACTCTCGCATCGGGGTCGCTACCGATTGGCTTGGTTTTGGACTCTGACGGGGAGGTGTCTGGATACGTCGCCGATGCAGGCACATACTCGTTCACGGCTGCGGCGACCGATTCTGGGTATCCGAGTCCTGAGGTCACCTTCGCCCGGATTTCGCTCACGTTCGGGCCAGCCCTGCCCCTCTCAGTCCAGCCGACCACTCTCCAGGTAGGGACAGAAGGCCAACCCTACAAGGCAGTCCTAACTGCGAGTGGTGGCGTCGGTCCTGACACGTGGGCAGTGCTATCCGGAGAACTTCCTGGCGGACTGACATTGCAGTCCAATGGAGTACTAACGGGACAGCCAACGACATCCGGGACTTATTCCTTCAAGGTCGAGGCCACCGATTCCGCCCAGCCGACCCCCGAGGTGGCATACGCGAACATTGGAGTGACAATCTCTGGCGCCGGGTACCTCTATGTCGAAGGCTGGAACCCCTTGGCAACTGCCACTGAGGGTGAGTCGTACACTGCCTCGTTAGCTGCGAGCGGAGGTGTGGCCCCGTATGCGTGGTCAATACTGTCGGGCACCCTGCCTGCTGGTCTGTCCCTCGATCCCTCTGGGAAGCTGTCTGGTGTACCGACAGTCTCGGGGATGTTCTCCTTCACGGCTGAGGCCACAGACTCCTCCACCCCCACGCCGGAGAGCGCCCAGGCAGCGCTCACCCTTTCGGTCAGCCCAGCGACACCTATCGAGATCTCGACAACATCCCTCCCGTCAGCCACCGAGGGCGAGCCCTTTGGGGCCCAACTGGCTGCCATGGGCGGCATCGCGCCTTATTCGTGGGCTGTTGTGTCTGGGACCCTGCCAGAGGGTCTCTCCCTCTCCAGTGCAGGCTCCTTCATTGGAAGTCCGACGGCTGTCGGAACGTATACCTTCTCGGTAGGGGTTACCGACTCGCTGGGTCATGCGCCGAGTCCTCCTACTGTTGCATTGACACTTCAGGTTGATCCAGCTCCTCTCAATCTGGTCCCCGTTGTTCTCCCCACGGCCCAGGTCGGTGCTACGTATTCGGGAACGGTGCATGCCAGTAGCGGGACGGCTCCCCTCACTTGGTCCGTCCTCAACGGAGCCCTCCCGGCTGGCCTCTCTCTCGATACCTCGAGTGGCGTCATTTCTGGGATTCCGGAGACAGCGGGTGAGGCCGATCGGTTCACTCTGAAAGTGACTGACTCGTCGGAGCCACTTCCGAGAACGGGACTGCTCAGCGCCTCGATCATCGTCGCACCCGCTCCGCTCGCGGTCACTTCGTCATCGTTGCCGGCTGCAACGGAGGGGATAGCGTATGCCACTCCAGTTGCCCTTGAGGGCGGGATCGCCCCCTACACGGTTGCAATCTCGTCCGGATCGCTTCCGGCCGGATTGAGCATGAACGCCTCCGGCGAGATCACTGGGACACCGACGACGGCTGGTCAATCGACGTTCACCGTGGTCGCCACCGATGGATCCGTGCCCATCCCCGAGACGGTGACGGAGAGCCTGACGCTCACCGTCAATCCTCCCGCGTCGCTCGAGTCCGTTGTGACAAACCCACCAGGTGGAAGTGTTGGCGCCTCCTACTACGAAGACTTGGGTGCCGCCGGAGGAGTCGCACCCTATACGTGGTCGCTCCAGTCGGGTTCGCTTCCTCCCGGTCTGAGTCTCGACGCTTATGGAGCCATCAGCGGGACCCCAACTGGTTCCGGCAGCTTCTCATTCGTCCTCAGTATTTCCGATTCCGCGCTCGCACCGGATACAGCAGTGGTGCCACTGACAATCGTCATTGCCACCAATGGGCCAACCGTGAACGTCAGCGCAGATCCTGCAGACGGGGCCGTTCCCTTGCGGACGAGTCTGGTTGTGGTTGCGAATCAACCGGCCAACGATCCATTGACATATTCGGTCGATTTTGGCGATGGAACACCAGATGAAACGGGATCCATCGCCGCACCCTATGTCCCATTGGTCCTGACGCATGTCTATCAGAGCAGCGGATCCTTCACTGCTCAGGTATCGGTCGTGGATGCCATTACGGACCTGACCACTTCTTCCACGGCAGCAGTCGAGGTCGCGGCTGCAAGCGCCCAGCCGCCGGTGGCCTCGTTGAGTGTTGACCAGTCAGAGGGGATCGCCCCATTGGGGACAACGTTCACGGTCCAAGGTAGCGATTCATCCGGCACTCCACTGACCTACACGTTGAACTTTGGGGATGGAAGCACTCCATCGACGGGATCTGTCATCGGTTCGGTAGAGGTCACACACACCTATTCCATCGCCGGCAGCTACAAGGCCGTGCTGGATGTAAGCAACGGACAACTAGATACCAGCAAGACTGTGAGCATATTTGTCGCTACTCCTCAACCCACCCTCGCTGTGGCTGGCGATGACCAAGTCACCTCGGTGGGCGAGTCGGTTCAGTTTGACGCATCAGGCTCGCAGCCGGCGGGCGCGATCTCCAGCTACAAGTGGGATTTCGGCGATAGGACGCCACATGCGACTGGTGAATATCCGATGCACACCTATGCCTCAGTCGGGACCTATACAGCAACCCTTACTGTCACGGCCAACGGCTCGTCCAGTTCGGCATCGATTGCTGTGACGGTTAATCCGGCACCAACCGACTCTGGTCTCGAGATCACCATCACGGGGAATGGAGCACCGCTCGTTGGTGCCGAAGCACTTGTTGAAGAGGGGAATGGAGAAAGTGTGTCAGGCACAAGCGACGGTAGCGGTGTGGCTACCCTGAACGGGCTTCCTGACGGAACATATACAGCGTACGTCTATGCAGAAGGCTTCGTACCGGCCACGGTATCCACTTCGATCAGCGGTGGCGTCGGATCGGGTGCAATCAATCTCGTTCCTGGAGCACTCGCTCAGGCCAGCCTAACCGACCAGGAACTGACGGAGGCTCAAATATTGGCGGCCGGCATCAATCCTGGAGCTCCAGGTAATCAATACGTGGACGAGTTCTCAGTAAACCTGGGGTTCGTGGCATTTGACGGCTATGTGTGTGGAGGGACGAAATTCTGTGGCAACACGGGAGGTAGTGGCGGCGCGGGAGGAGGTGGATGGACTGCAACTCAAAATGGCGGGTACTGGGATTGCTCGTCGGCGTCTAATAGCTGTTATGACGTGTCGCCAGAGGTCGTCGGTGGCCAACCGACTCTCGATTGGATGATTATTCCTGGAACAGCGAGCTTTCTAAAGCAGTTCTTTAATGTGCAAATGATGGTTCAAAACCTGGCACCCTCAAGCTTTACCCTTACCAATGGCAGCGCCACCCTCGAGATTCCACCTGGATTGAGCCTGGCGCCGACTCCGACCCCCCAGCAGTTGACTCAAGGCTTTCCCGACATTGCCGGCAATACCAGTGCATCGGTGAATTGGATCGTAAGGGGCGACCAAGAGGGAAATTACGATCTGTCCGCAACGTATTCCGCACTTCTTCAACCACTAAATGTACCCGTAACGCTGACCGCGCTCAGCTATCCGCCATTGAAGATCTGGGGTTCATCGGCACTTTCAATGACAATCGATGCTGACGCGACAGCTCTGACAGGATACCCCTACCTCGTTAGAGTGGGCCTGAAGAACGTTGCCGATATCCCGATCTACAACCCGGTCGTCACTCTCTCGCACGCTAATAACTCGGCCTTCATTTTCCAACCGCAACAACAACTTTCGTATGGAACCGACAAAATTGATCCCGGAGACACCTTCTGGACTGGCTATTACAGGCTCGTACCAGACGCCACCGTGAACGGACCACTAGACTTGAGCAGTTCGTTTGTGGACCAACTGGGTGGGAATCCGGGTGCGCCCAACACGGTGGAAACACACCCGGCTGTGCCGCTCGATCAGGTTCCAGAGATCGCTATGCAAAGTGAATCGGGCGGCGCGAGGCTTACTTGGCAAGCCCCTACTGCCTCGGGAATCACCGGTTATCGAATTTTCTACACAGCGACCCCGGACACTCCTTTTGGGGCCGATCCACTTGTTACCGTATCGTCGTCGACATTGTCAGTATTTATCGCACACGCTAAAAGTGGCTATTATGCGGTGAGCGCTGTGGCCGGTGGAAAAGCGACAATGTACAGCCCACGCGTCGGATTCGCGCTCGAAGTTGATGGGTACGAGACGTTGGGGAGTTCTTCCAACCAAAAAGCACCTGGCGAATACAGCCTCCCGATTGTCTCTGAGAATAGCGGGACAATCGTCTTAGACCCGAATCAGGCCAAGCAGAAGCTTGACGGATTCGGAGTCACCCTTACCAATAGCTCGGCAGCAGTGCTTGAGTCCTTACCCAAGTCGTCGCTGACCAACGCGCTGGATTCGTTGTTCGACCCAATCTCGGGCGCGGGGATCTCCATGATCCGTCTCCCAATGGGAGCCAACGACTTCTCTGATGGACCGCCAAACGCCGAATGTTCCGTGGCTGCAGCAACCTGTTCGTCAACGACTGCTGAGTACACCTACGATGATATTCCGCAGGCGAAGAGTTCGAAAAAATTCTGTCAGGGAGCCAAGAGCGATCCAAATCTCGTGTGCTTCAGCGTGTATCCGTACGACCAGGATATCATTGACATCCTTCAACAGGCCCTCAGGATCAATCCTGATCTAACTATCATCGCCTCACCGTGGAGTGCGCCGACTTGGATGAAGACTTCAAAGTCCTTCGATGCTTCTGGTGACAATACCCTGAACACCAATATTAAGGGGATCGAGTCAAATATCTACTCCGTCTATGCGAACTACTTCGTGAAGTATATTCAGGCTTATGCTTCGGCTGGAATCACGATCAATTACGTCACCCCGCAGAACGAACCCGGTAGCGCTACCTCCAACTATCCGGGAATGATCCTCTCCCCAACTGGTGAGACCACGTTTGTAAAGGCCCTAGCCCTAGCCCTAGCCCACAACAAACTTTCAACAAAGATTCTTGCGTACGACTGGAATTGGAACAATGTGAAAACGTGTGGCACTGAGAACACGACCTCTAGCTTCTGCTGGACGACCTCTCAACTTAACAGCGCTGTGGCCACGATGGGCTCAACCGTCGCTGGAATCGCTTGGCACTGCTATGGAAATCCCAAGCTCAAGGCTCAAGGCAATGTTGGCGCGCAGCTCCTCTTTCCCCCGCCGCTGACTAACTTCATTACGGAGTGCAGCGGATCAGGACCGAATGCTGGAACGGGACCGAATGGTATTCCCAACTTTGCTGCGAATCTTGACTGGGATTCGCAGCATCTAATCGTGGGAGGGGTTGATGATGGTGCCTCGGGAGTCCAGTTTTTTAACCTCGCCCTGAACTCCGGCGATGGCCCTCATGATGGAGGATGCGCGAACGGTCGGGGCGCGATTACCGTCAACACATCAAATGGGCTTATAACAGACAACGTCGAGTACTGGCTTCTTACGAGGCAGTCGGCCTCTAGCCCTGGTAGTACGGTTATCGCGAATACCGACTCGTCGGGGGCTGGTTTGGCCGCTTGCGAGTCGGGAACGGGACTGTGTGTGCTTTCTGCAACAAATCCGGATGGGACTACGGGTCTTTACGTAGATAACCCGACACCGGGCCCATTGAGGTTTACTCTCGACGACGAAGGATACGGTTTCAGCGAGTCGAACGTTCCTGCAGAATCGGTCGAGAGCTACCGATGGAGTAATCCATGACGCCGGTTTCGAGCATACAGAACCTCGAATTGCAGCAATTCGAAGGGGATCGCTTAGATTCGAACGTGATCGTTTGGTGAGAGCGGATGCCGCCTTCCGGTCTGGTTTCACCGTGTGCGACATTCTGGAGAAATGCATCGCTGCGCGTGAGCCACGCAGTTCACAGACTAACTGATCGATTGGTGCAATCGCGCCGGCTTGCTTACGTTCTGCCTGCTAGGCAGCGGGCATTCGCCAGGAGGATCAAGATGACCTACCGCAGGGGGTACGGAACCAGTGCCACCAGTTTCACAGCGCTGACGTGAGTTGATCAATGTCTGAGCTGTGAGCACGCCCGAGGAACGGTCCCTCCAGGCACGGATCGCTGCTCACCGGATGCACGCCGCCGGGAAGACAAACACCGAACCCGCGCGTCGCACCTTTCTGGTGCGCTTCGAACAGGAGGTCGATCCTGTTGGAGTGCTGTCGCCTGCAGAGCGAGCGAGGCGAGCCGAGCACGCCAGGAAGGCCTACTTTCTCGCCCTAGCCACTTCCCCCTGAAAAAGTCGCCGTAGATACTCGCGATTTGAGCCCAGATCGATAAGGATGGCCCCGAACCGTAGGACTAGTACGGATCGAGGCCATCGTGTTGAGAACTGTAAACGCGCAGCGGACGTTGTGGGAAGCGATCCTCCCCGAGATGTGCCTCGGGATGCCCTCCGAGTTGGAGTCGGTGGACCGCCTGCTGGACGATCCGGCCTTCTTCGAACCGTTCCGGGCCCACTTCCACGCCGCCCTCGGACGCCCGTCCGTTCCCATCGAGACGTACCTCCGGCTGATGTTCTTGAAGTACCGCTACCGCTTGGGGTTCGAGCCGCTGTGCCGCGAGGTCGCTGACTCCATCTCGTGGCAGCGGTTCTGTCGGATCCCGTTGGGCTTGCAGTGCCCCACCCGACCACGTTGATGAAGATCACCACCCGGTGCGGGTCATCGGCGGTCGACGGGTTGAACGAGGCGCTGTTGGCCAAGGCCCAGGCGGCCAAGGTGTTGAAGACCAACAAGGTCCGTGCCGACACCACGGTGGTTCCCGCCAACGTTGCCTACCCGACGGACTCGGGTCTGTTGGCCAAGGGCGTGGCCAAGATGGCCAAAGGCATCGAGAAGTTGAAGGCTGCGGGATTGGCGTCCAAGACCACCTCTCGGGACCGGACTCGGATGATGCGGGCTCGGGCCAGGTCCATCGGTGCCAACCTTCGACGACGCACTGGCGAGGCAAAAGACGAGGTCATGGCCATCAATGCCGACATGGTCCGGATCGCCCTGACGGCAGTCGCCGAGGCAAGAAACGTGGCGGCAACGCTCGCCGAGCACTGAGGCGCTTGTAACGCCGCCCCAGGAAGGTGCGCAATTCGCGAATTCGAGACCACTGCCGATCGGATCGAACAGGTCGCCGAGCAAACCGGCGACGACTCGCCGGTGTCGTTCCCGATGGGTCACCACGTTGGTCTCACTGCATGACCTCGATGCCCGACCAATCCGCAAAGGCAGACTCGGAAAGCCGGTCGAGTTCGGTTACAAGGCACAGGTCGTCGACAACGAAGATGGTGTCGTGATCGACTACAACGTCGAGGTCGGCAACCCGCCGGATGCACCGACTCGTTCCTGCAGTCGATCTGGTCACGCGTCGGTCCAAGGAGTACCTAAAGCGGTCACCGCTGATCGGGGTTATGGCGAGACTGTCGTTGGCGAAACTCAGCGCGCTCGGCGTTCAAATGGTGGTCCTACCCACGAAAGGAAAACCGAGTGCCTCACGACGAAACGTCGAAACGAGACCTCATTTCCAGAGCTCGTGAAGTGGCGAACCGGGAGCGAAGGTCGCATCAGTTGTCTCAACGGGACTTTGGATGGAACCGCACACAAATCGACGGGATCCAAGGAGCCCGAACCTGGTGTGGCCACGGGGTGTTCAACCACAATCTGGTGAAGATCGGAGCACTGACCATCTCCGAGTAGGACGAATCGGACCCACTGCAGCCAGGATCGGAGGCGAATCACTCCATGGTCAAACGCAGTCCACATCCAACCCCGATCGGTGGTCACACCGGCTTTTTCAGGGGAAAGTAGCTATCCAAAACTGGCTGTTTTCGACCCATGCTGAAGCGACGGGACGCAGACTGACGTCGGTCATGCTTCAAGTTCTCCGCGTGTCATTGCTAGCTCGTGGCCGACGAGGCGGATGGGGGCGGCAGGCCAAGCGCCGTAGCCAAGTTGATGAACTCGTGAAGTCAATACATCAGATGAGATTGCCTGGTTATCTTGGGAGATGTCCTGACCGTTGAGCAGATCGCTAATCGTGGAGCGCACGAACGAGGTCTTAGCGCTGCCCGTGCCCGTGGCCGAGTGGGCGGTCGTCCGCCAGCCCTGTCTCCCACTCAGGTCCGCTCTGCCCGATCCCTGTACGCCACTGGCGATCCCTCGGTAGCCGAGATCGCCTCGACACTTGCGGGTGCGGCCTCGCACAAGTTCTTCGACTTTGGGTCTGCACCTATTCGCCTCCGGGAATAACCGGGAACCCTGTGTCGCCACTGGAAGCAGCGCGCCGAGAGCGCCTCCCAATTGCGAACACCTCCAGGATGGCGTTAGCCCGCCGTGCCTTGCGTGAAGGTCTCCACGTTCTTTCCAGAGCCAAGGCTGAACGTTACGGTCGTTCGGAAGGTCGTCGTCGGCAAGGATGGGCTGCTGATGACGGTCCCGCCGCCCTGGTACTGGAGCTTCCAGCTCCACCGAAGCAGTACTCGGTTCTTCCTCGCTGATCGAGATGTAAACCGTGGACCCGTCGGCATCGATCACCGCGATCGGGCCCTTCAGGACGTAGTAGTTCCAGCCGCTCGCCGGATTTGTCAGCGTGACCGAACCCGTCTTCGTAACGCCCTCGACCTGGTAAGAGTAGTCGAACACAAACGGCTGACCTTTGTCGAGGTTGGCACCCGATGTCTGTTCCGTAGACATGAACATACCGGTAATGGGGAAATAGGTGAAAGTTACGATGGTCTCGAGGTTGACACCGCCGGAGCACACCGGGACCGACACCGAGCCACTGTGGACGACGGGACCATTTGGACTTCCGCAACCAACGGAGGAGGTGACTTTCATCGGATCACCTCGTTTCCGGCGGTGTAACCAATGGTGGCCGTACCAGATGGCACTTCGAAGGGCCGCGTGCACTGGCCATACACCACAGTGAAGCGCGGACCGCCGTTTATCGTGAAGGGGAAGCTCAGCCCACCAGACTCCAGGTGGTAAGTGTCCGAGCAGATCTCGATCCACCCCATTGCTTCGTTGGTGAATGTCGCCGATGCGATCTGGCTCTCCTGAAGGGGGACTGCAGTGGTCGTGGGGTGCTCCCGGCATCAGCACTCGCGTCGACCGACGTAGGGGGGGTGACCGCTCCGGCTCTGCCAAGTTGAGCACCGACGCCGTTCACCGCAATCGTCAGCGCCACTGCCATGACGACCGTGGCTACCAGTACTTTGTCAGCGATTCCCCGACAATTTGCTCGTGACATGACATCCCCGCCTTCGTTATCGGGTGAGATTCCGCACGGGTGATCACCCGGATGGAACGAAGGTTAGATCACTGTGGTCGGGGCTCGCATGGGCGGCCGGGTTCGGCTTCTTGTTCTGCATGGATTACGCTAGAACGTGGCCAGGCACAAAGAAATCAGCGTCGAGGTGCTGCTCCGAGGCACCCTGGGGTGCTCCCCTCGCGGGCGCTATGGGCTACCTTCCGACCGTCCAGTGGCCGAGAATCGGTGTCGTGGATCAGCACCAGCGACCGAGATGGCGACGGATGGCCATCGAGGTAGGGCGGGTGCGAATCAGGCGACCTGTCCCTGGGGAACTCTCGGGTCCCCACGCTGGACCGGGCCAGCTAACCTCATCTGGACCTGGTACACCTAAGGAGGCGGAAGGTGAAGGCACGCTCATGGCGAGGGGCACTCGCATTGACACTCTTGATGGCATCTTTCAGTACAGCGGCGACCCTCTCTAGCGGGATCGCTGCAGCAGGGGGTCGAGCCAGCAACGCAGGCAACCCAGCTGCGAGCTGTTCAGACCTCTGTTTCAGTGCCTATCCGACCACTCTCAGCTCTGCTGGCGGCTACGTCACCCTTTCTGCGAAGCCGGGTGGGATATTCACATCGTGTTCAGTGACATCGTCGCCCACTCTGTCCGGACTTCCTACCTGCAATCCGCTTCCACCATGGCCGCGAATTCGGATTCCCCAGAATCTCACGACTGCCACAGTCAGCTATTCCTTTGAGCTCACAGGAAGTTGCCTGATCAAAGGTTGTTCGAACCACGCGACGGCCACTGTGTTGGTGTACCCACTCCCTGCCACCACGTACGTCGCTTTGGGAGACTCGTTCTCTTCCGGCTATGACGATCCTGGACCCGGGCCATACCCATGGCTACGTGTCAGCGGTACGCCGTGGCCCACCGATGATGGTTGTGAACGTTCACCAGAGGCATATCCGATGCTGTTGAACACCTGGTTCAAATCGGTCACGAATCTGCCGAGCATGACACCTTTGTTTCTGGCCTGTAACGGCGCGACAACAGGAGATCTCTGGAACTCAGGACACACGGCGAATGGCACGGAGCCCCAGCAACTCCAAGATTCAGGGGGGCTATCTCACGCCCGTATCGTCACTGTCTCCGTCGGTGGTGACGACCTCGGATTTTCGAGCAAACTCTTCTACTGTCTCACGCGTGGCGTTCTGGGTGACTGCACTAGTGCTCATCCCATCGTGGGACTTGCCTCTGCAATCTCAGCGCTCGGGACAGTGCTGAAAGCCACCTATGCCAAGATCAAAGCGGAAACCCCGAAAGACGCCTCCCTGTTCGTTGTCGGCTATCCAGATATTTTCTCAGCCCAGGCCACGACGGATTGTTCGGGACTAACCTCGTCTACGCTTTCCGCAGCGAACCAGACTTACCTTGCTTCGGCCGAGGCCGCGCTGAATGGTGAGATTTACCGTGCCGCCAACGCAGTCGGCGCGCAGTACGTGGACCCCAACATGGGACCCTATTCCTTCATCGGTCACGATATTTGCAGCTC
Source organism: uncultured Acidimicrobiaceae bacterium (assembly GCA_963753905.1). GTDB lineage: Bacteria > Actinomycetota > Acidimicrobiia > Acidimicrobiales > RAAP-2 > Bog-756. Next base: position 3,074,349 of record CAVWDZ010000001.1, read on the forward strand.
CAATTCCTGGTTCAATCGGATGTTTCATCCATCCTCGACAGGACAGGAAGCGATGGCTCTGACCATCGAGTCGGTGCTTAATCCGGGAAAATTCACCGTCTGCGTTGCTCAAGATCCTTCCGGATCGAGTCTCGCAGGCAAGGAGTTCACTTTCGATATCTCCTATACCGTCAACGGCGGAACTATAGCGATCAGTGACACTGTGACGCTGCTAGGCAGCGGAGGTTCATGTTCACATTTCATCAACTACGGCGGAATCCCAACCAACAACGCCAACGGTGCGGCTGTCACGGTGAATATCTCGGAACAGCTACCGGCGACCTCCGGTGTTGAGCTCACCAACACCGAGTATCAGGGCGTCGGAACAGTGCTCTTTGCCCCATCAGTTCCGACGACGACCTTCCCCGCTACGGTTGGCTTCGCGATTGGAGCGGGAGCCAACATTGTTACATTTACCAATGGGCTTCCCTGACGGCGTCTCATGCGTCGGCACGGCCGACCTGCCGACGGCTCCTCAGCAAATTGGACCGTAGTAAAAATACGCTTTGCTGCTAAGAATCGTCACGTGCACTAGGGCGGTTTGTGAGGCTGACGGTGGGACAGCGTACGTATCTTCGAGGATGTAAGTCGTTCCTGCGGGTGGTTTCGACTGGGCATTCCAATATGGCTCGGTAGATGTAGGTGCTTGATACCAAGTTGGTGCAGGGGCCAAAGTCGTGAGGTTCGGTGCCTCGGTGTCATCGAGCCAGTTGCTTCCGCTAGATGCTGCGCAAGCATTGAAGGATGCCGTGTTGACCACACCTGGGTAATCGTTGCTAAGTATGTATTGGAGGGCTGATTCATTGCTGACGGCAGCAGCTTGGGTAAGTCCATAGAAGAGGCCGTCGATTAGTGCATCGACACTTGCGACCGAGGTTGTTGTAGTGGTAGGCGGAACGGAGGAGGTCGTGGTTGATACCGGCTTCGTCGTCGGGCTGCTTGCGGATGCGCCACCGCATCCTGCGGCGGCCGCCACTGCACAGATGATCATTGAGCGAGAAATGGTTAGCTTCGCTAGTTTCATGCTTTCAGACACTAAGGCAAGCGGCGGGTGCGAGCGGCGGACGGTTCAGGGCGTCGTCATTGGCGACCGCCTGGACCCCTTCTAGCTCGCTTCTCCCTGTGTGCCCGCTCTTGAATGGCACCGATGAGCGCTCCCCCCGCAATACCCAAGAAAGCACCCGCTATGAGAATACGTCGGTTGTCCGCATTTGCTGCAGTGTCGCTCGTCCCACTGACAGAGTCCGGGCTAATCGATTCACCAAATGGAAAATGCCAGTTTGCTCCGCCGGTTAATCCCAACTCCGATAGTGCAAACTCAAGATTGGGTTGGCTGCCTCCTGTCCAATCGTATTGATCATAACTTGGTATTCCATATGCGACTGTCACACCCATCAGAGCGTTGGATGCGACAGACGTGTGCGCGATCTCTGAAACCCGCGTTCTGTGATCTCCGAAACCCGCGATCGGCGATCAGCGAAACCCGCGATCTGTAATCAGCCAAACCCGCGTTGAGCTGACTCCCGCGTTCCTCCTGGCCGGGATCCACCCGGCCGGTCATGGGCCCCTCCAGGGTCTTGGGCAACCACTGCGCCAAGCCCACTGGAGGGACCACAGAAATGATGACTCAGGAGGAGTTCATGGACGTCATGGCAATGAAGCGCCAGGGCCTCAGCATCAAAGAGATCGCCGAGGAGACCGGCTATCACCCCAGCACCATCAGCAACTGGTTGAAGAACGGGGGTCCAGCGCAGAAGCGGTCGACCGTCGCCCCCGCGGTGATCGACGAGCGCTGGGCGGCAAGGATCGCCGAGCTGGTGCGGCCAGCACCGCGACTGCTCGCCACCAGCGTGTTCGAGCTGATCACGGCCGAGGGGTATGCCGGTTCCTATGCGAGCGTGGCCCGACACCTCAACGAACTGCGGGGCCCTCGGTTCACCGCCTCCCCGGCGGCGTCGACCCGGATCGTCACTGGGCCAGGTGAGGAGTGTCAGTTCGACTGGTCGGACGTGTCCCACTGGACGAGGGAGTGGGGACTGGGAGAGATCCAGTGCTTCTCGGCCATCCTGTCGTGGTCCCGGATGCGGATCTGGTGGTTCGCCCGTTCCATCGACCGGGAGTACACCTTCGAGGGATTGGTACGGTTCTTCGAGTCCATTGGCGGTGTGCCCAAGGTGTGTCGCACCGACCGGATGGGCGCACTCGGTCAGTCCCAGGGTCGGCGGTTCACCCTCCACCCGCCAGCGGCCGAGTTCGCCCAGTTCCACAGCACCGAGATCCGGGCCTGCCAGGCCAGGGACGCCAAGCGGAAGGGCAAGGTCGAACGCCCCTTCCGAGACGTGAAGGAGCGATTCCTCGAAGAGTGCGCCGCCACCGGCGCGCCCAAGAGCGTGGGCGAGCTCAACCGGTGGGCAGGTCTGTGGATCACCGACCGTATCCACGGACGACTCCACCGGGGCATGGGAGAGGTCCCGGCCGAGCGGTTCCTGATCGAGGCCCCGATGCTGGCGCCGCTGCCTCGCCGCCGGTTCGACACCGCCTATGTCGAGACCCGGCGGGTGCACGTGGCCATCCCCCAGATCGAGTGGCGGGGGGTCCCCTACTCGGTGCCACCCCAGTGTCTGGGCCAGAAGGTCGAGGTGCGCCACGAGGTGGACTCGTCCACCATCGAGATCCGGTGGGCCGGGGAGGTGGTCAGCACCCACACCGTCGGCGATCCACTGACCGGCGAGGTGTGGGATCCGGGGCACTGGGAAGCAGCCCAACAGGCAGCCCTCGGCCGCAGCCGTGGCCGGCATCTGTCGGTCGTGCTTCCCGACGAGAAACCAGTCCAGGTTCCACTCCGTCTGGCGATCGGCGGCGACGTGGACGTCGAGACCCCTGACCTCTCCCGCTATGGAACCGAGGCCTCTTCGTGACCAACTCCCTCTATGAGCAGCTGAAGGACGACCTCGGGTACTTGGGGCTCAATCGATCGGCCGAGTGCTTCGCCACCCTGGCCGAGGAAGCCAAGGCCCAGGAGTGGAGCCACATCGAGTTCCTGGCCCGGGTGGTCGGTGAGCAGGCGTCGTCCACGGTCAACCGGAAGCTGGCCGCACGATTGCGGTTCGCCCGCTTCCCGTTCCGCCGGACGCTCTCCGACTTCGACTTCCAGTTCCAGCCCACCCTCGACCGCAAGCTGGTCGACGACCTGGCCACGCTCCGGTTCATCGAGGAGAACCGACCGATCCTCTTCCTCGGCCAGCCAGGATGCGGCAAGACCCATCTGGCCGTGGCCCTGGCCACCACTGCGGTCGAAGCCGGCTTCCGCGGCTACTTCACCACCGCCGACGACATGGTCAACACCTTGGTGAAGGCCAAGCGGGAAGGGACGTTCGCCACCAGGCTCAAAACCCTCACTGCACCGAGCGTGCTGGTCATCGACGACGTCGGGCTGCTCCCCATCGAACGAGGCGGAGCCGGCGTCTTCTTCCACGTGGTCAACACCCGCTATGAGAAGGGACACCCGACCCTGATCACCACCAACCGGGGGTTGCCGGAGTGGGGCGAGATCTTCGGTGATCCCGTGGTCGCCGCCGCCATCCTCGACCGCCTCATGCACAACGCGGTGGTCTTCAACATCAAAGGACCGTCCTGGAGGATGAGGGAACACCACGCCCTCGAACAGGCCGCAACCGAGCCCGATCGGGACTCAGGAAGGAGGCACCGCTAACCTTTACCCTCGAGGAACCGGGATCAGCTCAACGCGGTTTTCGTTGATCGCCAAGCGCGAGATTCACTGATCGCAGATCGCGGGGTTCGCTGAGAACGCACAAGACGTTTGAGTCATGACGGCGACAGTGGGAAGTTGGACTTCGGCACTGACGCCATTTGCACTCCATGCGAAGGCTGACTCCGAATCAACAGTCATCTCGACGGCGGAGGATGGTCCAAGATCGGTGTCGAATGTGGTGTGACTATTCAGCGTCACCAACTCACCGTATGAATCACCGAGGGTACTGGCCACCGAGCATGTGGGCGGATCACAGCTATCGACGGTCGTGTCGCCAGGCAATGCGATACTGACCTGCACAACGGGCGAGCCGTGAGATGTCGCCATCGCAACGGTCGCTCCTATCTGCCACTGCTGCGGGTTGGTTTGACTCACTTCTACGGTGACAGCTGAAATCGGAGCATTCGCCTGAACCGATACATTCCACGGTAAGGGCCTGAAGACGGGATCTCGATGAGGATAAATAAGCAAAGCTAGACCAAATGCGATGGCAAATATAAACGTCAACACCAGGGTGATGTGGCGGTTAAGCCAGCTTGGTCTAGAAGTTTCCACGTTCCGGTCCCATCCGAGTCGGCTTCGTCGTGGTCTGGCTCATTGCCGTTATCGACAATGTTCGACTCACTCTTGAATCTCAGGAACGAACTCATCGCACTGGAGTTGCTCGGATGCGCTGCTAAATCACGTCCGCTAGCGCCCAGCTCTTGGCGTTGTGAGACAGAGCGCAGCTCGGTCCGGCCCTAGACACTGCACTCATCGCAGCGGCCCCGTTCTGGGTCACCCCTGCCCTGTTAGACGGACCCGCCGCACGTCCTCCAGACCCTCGACGTGCCCGTCGCAAGAGAACAGCCGCATCCGTCGCTGACCAACCATCGCCCGCCCCATCCAGCGGACAGGCTCAGGGCAGTCTGTGGGGGAACCTGTGCGATAGCCGGGGCCTCGGCTCACCATGCGCCAGCAGATACCCGGTTCCACCCTCACGGCGTTCGCATAGTGGTCGATGGACCTACGGTAGGCGCTAGGTGCTACGACAGCTCGTCGAGTGAGGTCCCGGCTTTCTGAGCTCCTAATTCAAGATCAGCTTGGCGACTGCCTGTTCGGTTACGGAATAGTTGACCACTGACACCGTGTTGCTGCCAGCGATGCAACTCAGCTGAATCCGATTAGCGGGATTCGTCAATACCACCGTGGCACTCAGAGCGATATTTGCGTCTTCGGATGGTATGCCGTTGTCGCTCAGGTTTGCGGCACTGCCTTGACTCCCGTGAACTGTGCTGCCCGGCGAACTGCTACGGATACTGCATGTGATGGTTGACAGCGAGCCCAGCTGCACATCAGCTGCTGCCTCCACCACATAGGTGCCTGGTGCTAGGTAAGGCGAGAGCGCAACCCAGGTGCCAGTGCCAGTGGAACTGATAGGACCACCGCTTCCCTCTTGCTGGTACAGCGTTGTTGTCGATGCAGTGGCCTGCGTGGTTGTGCTCGCTGATGCGTTCACTGCCATCATTCCGAATGTTGGTGGTATCAGTACTGCGACGACTGCGATCCCAGTCACAGCCCATCGTGATGCTGAAATGCTCTTGAACTTGTCCATTAGTGCTCCCTTGATCTGCCGACGCTGACAACATACGCCCTTGCTCTGCTCCCACTGTGTTTGATGGTGCGCAACTTGGTTGAGCTAATAGAAATAGGGACTGCACCTCGCTTCCGGTGCAGTCCCTTTTTCATTTTCGCAGGGTTGTGTTCAGCTGTCCGATCTTCGGTACGATCGGCCGATGGCGAAAGCGGTCCGGTGGACAGTTGTGGGTGTCTTGCTCGCAGGGTTGGCGTTGGTGGCTGGTTGCTCCACCAACCCCAGCGCCGGACAAAACGACCTGTACACGTGCGGTCAAGTTGGATACTGGGACAACTACCTCCTGACTGGGGTTCAGAAGGCCACGAACGCCGACGCCGAACATATCTTCAGCGCCGCAGCCACCGCAGAAGACAGCCAGCTACGGGAAGAAGGAGCGCAAGCGCAGGCAGACTGGAATGCCAACAAGATCAATGCGACTGCGACGGACTTCGCCCAGATGACAACTATCTGTGAAACGTTCGGTCTCAAGGTCAACAACGGCAGCTTCGAGCCATGAACGTTGCTGGCCGGTTGGCGTGCGACTCGAAACTGAAGCGGAGGACTTGAAGCGATGCGGGTTCGGCATGTGGGCGTCGCCCTGGTGGCGAGTGGGTTCGCATTAGCGGGTTGTTCCAACAGTGGCCTGACGGCAGCACAACAGAAGTACGTCAATGACGTGGGTTCCCCGGGAATCAGTGCGTTTGGAACGCAGCAGGAACTCATTGCCATCGGGAACCAGGTCTGCTCGACCCTTAAGAGTGGGGTGACGGCGTCGCAACTGAATCAGCAGTTCGAGAGCCAGTTCAAGGGGAATCAGTTCACAGAGGTGACCATCGCCTCCGTTGACGCCATCGACGATCTGTGTCCGCAGTATGAATACGAACTTCCCTCGTCGTAGACACTGTGCTCCTATGGTGGCAAGCGAAGCGTGCCTCCTTCGGGAATATCAACTTCTCCCGGCTGCTTCCCGTAGACATACCGAACATTGAGAGTCTTGGGGGAATGCGGAGCCGGATCGTTGGCAAATGATGCGTTACTCACGAGCAGGCGGACGAAATCATTCTTGATATTGTCCTGAATGACCTTCGTGACGTCCATCATGTGACCGTAGATTCCATATTGGGCTGATTCGATATGCAGCAGGGACATCTGATAGCCGCCGACTGGCGGGACGCTGGCGGCTGTGGTCACGTCGAGCGGTCGAGCGGCTCTGCAGGCAACGGGCCGGATCTGGCTTCGGAACGACACACATCGCCCCGATAATCAGTCCTGCGGACCGGTCACACCCTCCTGCCCCCACAACGGCTAGAGCGAGTGACCGGTCCGTCTAATCCCTGGCCGATCGCGAGGACACCGAACATTCGTTCGATATCCGATGCTACGATCCAAGCGAGGCGCAAGACCTCTTGCTTCCACGTACGAAGGGAAGGCCCCGATGCCGACAAGCAAGCGGGTAGCAAGCCAAGCCGGTCGAGAACTGGCTAGGAAGTCATCCACGAAAGCGGAGCGGGAAGTTGCCGGTGCTGCGCTCGCTCAGACCAGGAAGTCACCAACCCGTACCAAGCGAGCAGCACGTCCAGCGAAACGGACGTCCAGTCGCAGCTAGTCCAGCCCCTCAGCAGGCGCTACAGACGCTTAGTGGTCCTGGCGAGCCGTCGAGCAAGCATGAAACGAGTAATCGGGCGGACCGGCGCTTAGAACGAATCTGAGCGTCCCTAGTCACAGTACGTGACTAGAACCCTGACTAGAAACCGTGCCTAGTTCTGCAAAATCCCTGGTAAACGTGCCTAACGGTGACTAGAGGATTATGTCCCGGTTATTGCATCTCACCTGCACTTTTGTCAGTTTTGCATACGCATTACGAGTGCGTTGCTCTACCGACTGAGCTACCCAGGCGAGGGCCACCAAGCTATCTGAACCGGGGACAGGTCCAGGGAGCGATCGAGGGACCGCCCGGACGTCGTCAGTCGAGCATGCCCGAGAGCTCGACCATGAGCCCCTCGAGCAGGAGCCCCTCCTGCGCGTTGCGTCCGAGCGCAGCCGACGCCTTCTCGATGGCCGCCGCTTCGCGCCCGGTCCGCCGGCGCATGGTCCCCTCCCCGGCCGACCGCGGCGGGGTGGCGGCGGACAGCGCAGCGACCATCCGGTCGCGGTAGACGCCGGAGAGGGCGGCCAGACCCATCCGCAGGTCGTCGGTCCGCCACCGCCGCTCTTCCCGTTTGTGGCGGTCCTCGACCTGCTTGCGCCCGGGAACACCCCGTGCCCCGGTGGCCTCGGCCTGCTCCTCCAGGGAAGCGAGCTCGCGAGCGTGCTGCTCCCGCAGGGGGGCGAGGGCCCCCTCGGCGAGGGAGAGCAACTCGTCGGCGGCCAGGGAGGCGGCCGCGCCGCTTCCGTCCAGCCGGCCGGGCACCGACTGCCACAATCGCTGCCGCTCGCCGAAGCCCGGGTCTCGGACGAGCAGGCGGGCACGGTCGAGATTGCCCCCCGAGGCGGAAGCCACCGAACCGGCCATTCCCTCGTCGACACCCTGTGCGATCAACCACCGCTCGACGGCCGCTGCGGCCACGGCGACGAAGGGGACCTGCACGCATCGGCTCACGACGGTGGACAGGCCGGGAGGGAGATCGTCGGCGAGGAGCACGAAGACGGTCGGTGGGGGCGGCTCCTCGATGGTCTTGAGCAGCGCGGGGGAGGCGTTGACGGCTAGGTGGACGTCCGGGACGAGCAGCACCTGACGCGCCGATTCGAGCGGATGGCGTTGGGCGCGGGCGGTAATGGTGCGCGCGTCGTCGACGTCCAGCGACGCGCCCGAGCGCTCCACGACCACCAGGTCGGGGTGGGTGCCGGCGAGCGCCCGGCGGCACACGTTGCACGCGCCGCAGCCACCACGGGGGCAGAGCAGTGCGGCGGCCAGGCCGCGGGCAGCCGTCCGCTTCCCCGAACCGGGCGGACCGTGGAGCAGATAGGAGTGGACCGGACGACGGGCCGCCGCCATCAGCTGCGCGACAGCCCGCTCCTGGCCGACCACGCCTTCGAAGAGCCGCGCGACCGGAGGCTGCTCGCCCGTGTCGGTATCGGGACTCACGTCACCCTCACTGCAGGTCCGAGCCGGGCAGCGCCTCGATCGCCGCCCGGACGGTCGCGGCGACGACCTCTGACGGATCGGTGGCGTCGACCACCAGCCACGGATCGCGGCCCTCGGCGGCGAGGGCCAGGAAGCCGTCGGCCACCCGCTGGAGGAAGGCCTCTCCCTCGGCCTCGAACCGATCGTCAGGCGATCCCGCCCGCCTGGACGTGGCCGCGGCGACGGGCAGGTCGAGCAGGACGGTCAGGTCGGGCCGGAGCCCGCCCGTGGCCCATGCCTCCAGCCGATCGAGCCCTTCGCGGTCGAGACCCCGCCCGAACCCCTGGTAGGCGATGGTCGACGCGACATAGCGGTCGGTCACCACCCACCGCCCGGCGGAGAGCGCCGGTGCGATGACCTCGGCCACGTGCTGGGCCCGGTCGGCCGCCAGCAGGAGAGCCTCGGCCCGTGGGTCGACCGGATCGCGGTCGGGGTCGAGGAGGAGGGCGCGCAGGGACGCCCCGAGCGAGGTGGCCCCCGGCTCGAACGTGCACAGCGCACCGAGCCACTCTGCGAGCAGGCGGGCCTGGGTGGTCTTTCCGCAGCCGTCGATCCCTTCGAGAGCGATGAGTCGGCCCGGGGCCACGGTCACTCGTCGCCGCTGGCGCTCTCAACTGCCGCCTTCTTCTTGGCGGTCGTCTTCTTGGCCGTCGCCTTCTTCTTTGCCGACGCCTTCTTCTTGGCCGGGGCCTTCTTCGCCGTTGCCTTCTTCTTTGCGGTCCGCTGCGACGGTCCCGCCGCACGACGCTCGGCCAGCAGCTCCGAGGCCCGCTCGACGGTCAGCTCCTCGATGTCGTCTCCCCGTCGCAGCGAGGCGTTGGTGGTCCCGTCGGTCACGTACGGCCCGAAGCGGCCGTCCTTGACCACCATCGGCAAGCCGGTGTCGGGGTCGGCACCCACCTCGCGCAGCGGTCCACGGGCGTTGCGCCCACGGGTCTTCGGCTGGGCGAACAGCGCCTGGGCCTCGTCCACGGTGACCGTCAGCAGGTGTTCCTCGGCCTGAAGACTGCGGGTGTCGGTCCCCTTCTTGAGGTACGGGCCGAACTTGCCGTTGTGGGCCACGATCTCCTGGCCGCTCTCCGGGTCGGTCCCGACGACCCGCGGGATGCGGAGCAGTGTGAGGGCCTCGTCGAGGGTCAGCGTGTCGGGCGACATCGAAGCGAACAATGACGAGGTCCGGGGCTTGGGGCCGCCCTCTGCCAGCTCCCCGAGTTGGACATAGGGACCGAACCGTCCGGCCTTGACCTCGACCGGGAGGCCGGTCTCGGGGTCCGGTCCGAGCACCCGGTCCGACGAGGGCGCCTCGAGGAGGGCCTCGGCCTTCTCCGTGGTGAGCTCGTCGGGAGCCAGGTCCTCGGGGATCGAGACCCGGTCCTCGCCGCGCTGGAGATAGGGGCCGTAGCGGCCCACCCGGGCCACGATCTCCTCGCCGTCGGCGCCCGTCCCGATGTAGATCGAGTTGATCTCCCGGGCGTCGATCTCGCCGAGATAGGTGGCCACCTCGCGCTTGAGCCCCAGCGCGCCGGGTGCGGCCGGGAGCGGGCCGTCGTGACCGTCGGCCCCGTTGCCGGTCGAGGCGGCGCCCGATCCGCTGCCGGATCCCCCGTCCGGGCCGGCCGCGCCGAAGTAGAACCGAGTCAGCCAGGGGAGGGACTCCTCCCGGGCCTCGGCGATCGCATCGAGGTCGTCTTCCATCGAAGCGGTGAAGCCGTAGTCGACGAGGTACGAGAAGTACCGCTCGAGGAGGCCGACCACCGCAAAGGCGGTGAAGGAGGGCACCAGGGCGGTGCCCTTCTTCCACACGTACCCGCGGTCGAGGATGGTCCCGATCACGCTTGCATAGGTGGACGGACGGCCCACCCCGAGATCCTCCATCGCCTTTACCAGCGAGGCCTCCGTGTACCGGGCCGGTGGCTGGGTGGCGTGGCTCCCCGGTTCGAGGTCTGCCACCGAGGCCGGGTCCCCCTCGGCCATCGGGGGAAGGTGCACCTCGCGGTCGGCCAGCTCGGCCTCCGGATCGTCCTCCCCCTCGACGTAGGCCCGGAGGAAGCCGGGGAACTCGATGACCTTGCCCGACGCCGAGAACTCTGCTTCGTGGACGGCGCCGTCGCCGTCCGACCTGCCGGTGAGCCGCACCTGGGCGCTGGTCCCCGTCGCGTCGGTCATCTGGGAGGCGACGGTGCGCTTCCAGATGAGGTCGTAGAGGCGGAACTCGTCACCCGAGAGCGACCGGGCGGCCTCGTCGGGGGTGCGGAACGTCTCTCCGGCCGGGCGGACCGCCTCGTGGGCCTCCTGTGCGTTCTTGACCTTGCGCTCGTAGCGCCTGGGCTGGGCGGGCACGTAGTCGGGACCGTAGAGAGCGGTGACCTGGGAGCGGGCGGCCGCGAGCGCCTCGGAGGACAGGGTGGTCGAGTCGGTCCGCATGTAGGTGATCCAGCCGTCCTCGTAGAGGCGCTGGGCGATCTGCATCGCCCGCTTGGAGCTGAACCGCAGCTTGCGGCCGGCTTCCTGCTGGAGGGTGGAGGTCATGAAGGGCGGGGCCGGCGAGCGGCGGAACGGCTTGTGGGTCATGGACGACACGGTGAAGGACGACTGCTCGAGGCCGGCGGCCAGGGCACGTGCCTCGGTCTCGTCCAGCACGACCACGCTGCCCGGCGAGGTCAGGACCCCGGACTGGTCGAAGTCCCTGCCCGAGGCCAACGAGCGACCATCGAGGGTCACCAGGGAGGCGACAAAGGACGCCGGCGTGCCCTCCGGCGCGGGGGTGGCCGCGCCCATCGGGGTGAAGGTGGCGTCGATCCCCCACCAGCCGGCCGACCGGAAGCCCATGCGCTCGCGTTCCCGCACCACAACCATCCGGGTGGCCACGCTCTGGACCCGACCGGCGGACAGCCGGGGCATGATCTTCTTCCAGAGGACGGGGGAGACCTCGTAGCCGTAGAGACGATCGAGGATCCGGCGCGTTTCCTGGGCGTCGACCAGTTTGTCGTTGACCGTGCGCCACTCCTGCACCGCGCGTTCGATGGCCGGCCGGGTGATCTCGTGGAAGACCATCCGCTTGACCGGCACGCTCGGCGAGAGCACCTGGAGGAGGTGCCAGGCGATCGACTCGCCCTCCCGGTCCTCGTCAGAGGCCAGGTAGACCTCGCTGGCCCCGCGGGCGAGCTTGCGCAACTTGGCCACCTGGGCCTTCTTGTCGGCGGGGATCACGTAGAGCGGCTTGAATCCGTTGTCGACGTCCACCCCGAGACGCGACCAGGGTTCTCCCTTGAACGCCGCCGGCACCTCGGCCGCGCTCCGGGGGAGGTCCCGGATGTGGCCGATGGAGGACTCGACCACGTACCCCGGGCCCAACAGGCCGGCGATCGTCTTGGCCTTGGCAGGCGATTCGACGATGACCAGGGGCTTCCCCCCACCCCGCGCGCGTCCCCCGGAGGCACCGTCGTCGGTGTCGAGGTCTTCTGGAGGCATCTCCGTCAGGTCCGTGGGAGGCATGGCTGTGGGCACAGGGTTAACGGTGGGATGCGGCCTTGTCAACCCGGCCCGGGGCCCTTCGGGGTCGCTCAGGAGCGGTGAGCTGGGGCTTCGTGCCGCGGATGCCTGGTGCCGCGGAGGGGCGCCGCGCTCAAGCGGCGGCGCTCACGGTGGCCGGGAGCTCGCTGTCCATCGACTCGGTCTTGCGCTTGGAGAAGGCGATCGCGCCCAGCAGCACCACCAGGGCGGCTCCGGCGATCGACAGACGCGCCGCCGTGTGCGGGTGCAGCGTGATCACCGCCGGGAGGATCAGCAGCGAGACCAGGTTCATCACCTTGATCAGCGGGTTGAGGGCGGGGCCGGCGGTGTCCTTGAAGGGATCGCCGATGGTGTCGCCGATGACGGCCGCGGTGTGGGCGTCGGAGCCCTTCCCGCCTTCGTTGCCGTCCTCGATGTACTTCTTGGCGTTGTCCCAGGCCCCTCCCGAGTTGGACAGGAAGTTGGCCATCAGCTGGCCGGTGAGGATGGCCCCCACGAGGAAGGCACCCAGGGCGAAGTAGCTGATGCCGAAGCCGACGATGACCGGCGAGAGCACTGCGAGCAGCGCAGGTGTGGCCAGCTCCCGCTGGGCGGCGGTCGTGCAGATGGCGATGACCTTGCCGTATTCGGGCTTCTCGGTGTAGTCCATGATCCCGGGGTGCTCGCGGAATTGCCGGCGCACCTCCTGGACGACGGTCCCGGCCGAGCGGCCGACGGCCCGGATGGCCAGGGCCGAGAAGATGAAGGCGATCGAACCACCGATGAGCACCCCGATGAAGATGGTCGGGTGGGAGACGTTGATCGAGGTCTGGGGCAGGTTGAACAGCCAGTTCGTCGGTGCTCCGAACGGCGCGTGCAGGTTGAGCTGGGAGCCGATCGTCTCGATGAATGAGGCGAAGAGAGCGACCGAGGCGAGCACCGCCGAGCCGATGGCCACGCCCTTGGTCACGGCCTTGGTCGTGTTGCCGACCGCGTCGAGGCTGACCATGATCCGCTCGGCCTCCCCGGTGAACTCGCCGGACATCTCGGCCACGCCGGCCGCGTTGTCCGACACCGGGCCGAAGCTGTCCTCGGAGACGATCATCCCGGCCGTCGAGAGCAGGCCGATGCCGGTGAGGGAGACCAGGTAGAGCGAGAGCTCGATGTTCCCTCCGGCCAGGCCGATCGACACCGAGATGGCGAGCACGATGGCGATGATCGCCCACACCGACGACTCGAGCCCGAGGGAGATACCGGCCAGGGTGAGGGTGGCCGGACCGGTGCGGGCCGATTCGGCCACCTCTTTGACCGGGCTCCGCTCGGTCGAGGTGAAGTGCTCGGTGATCTGGCTCGCGACCAGCATGAGCACCACACCGGTGAGCACCGCGTAGAACGCCTTCCAGTAGTGGAGGTAGGCGCCGGCCACCACCGCCGCCCCGCCGATGGTGAGGATGGCCGCCGTCCACACCCCGCGGTTGATCGGGGCCATGGCGTTGCGGTCGTTGCGCCCCGCCCGCACCACGAAGACACCGATGATCGTGGCGATGATGCCGATGGCCGGGATGGCGATCGGGAAGATGACCGTCTTGGCCGCGGCCCCGCCCCGGCCGATGGAGTTGAAGGCGGTCACCCCGAGGATGATCGAGGCGATGATGGTGATCACGTAGGACTCGAAGAGGTCCGAAGCCATCCCGGCGCAGTCGCCGACGTTGTCGCCCACGTTGTCGGCGATGGTGGCCGCATTGCGGGGATCGTCCTCGGGGATGCCGGCCTCGACCTTGCCGACCAGGTCGGCGCCCACGTCGGCCGCCTTGGTGAAGATGCCGCCGCCGACCCGCATGAAGAGGGCGAGCAGCGAGGCGCCGAAGCCGAACCCGATCAGGACCGAGGTGGCCGTGTTCTGGAAGATGAGCACGATCACGGTGGCTCCCAGCAGACCGAGTCCCACGCAGAGGAGGCCGGTGATCGCCCCGGTGCGGAATGCCACCCTGAGCGCCGGTGCCATCTTGCCCTCACGGGCGGCCGCAGCCGTGCGTACGTTCCCGCGGACGGCCATGCTCATGCCGAGGAAGCCGGTCAGGCCCGAGCACAGGGCGCCCGCCAGGAAGCAGATCACCCGGTAGATCCCGGCCTGGGCGAAGGTGAGGTCGGTGACCGTGTACTGCACCAGGTGGACCGCGCCTGCGGTCACCACCACGTGGGTGGCGGTGTGGGTGACCTTGGTCGCGGTGAAGAAGATGAGCACCGCGAGCGGCACGATGATGATGCCGATGGTCTTGAACTGCCGGGCCAGGAATGCCTCGGCGCCCTCCTGGATGGCCTTTGCGATGTCTTTCATCGAGGCGGTGCCCTGATCGGCCGCGAGCACGCCCCGGGCCAGGAGCAGGCCGGTCACGATGGAGGCGAGGGCGCAGACGATGGCGAAGTACAGCCAGATCTTCTCGGAGTTGTGCAGCGAGAAGATCTGGTACCCCCCTTCAGCCAGGAGGTGGGTCATCGGAGTGGCTCCCTTCGGTGTGCTGCGTGTTCGGATACTGACTAATTACTGATTGCGTTACTGATTGCGTGCCGCCGGCTCATTGCCTGCAGCCGGCTGCTGTACTGCCTCATTCTGGTCATGGTCGGGTCACGGTGGGGTCATGGTCAGTCGCCGACCGGCAGTCCTGCCGCGGTCGATCGCAGCACGCGAAGGGCGTAGGCCCCTGCGACGCCACGGCCGACCGGCCTGACACCGTGGCGAACCCGCAGGTCGCGCCGTTCCCGGCAACGGGGCCAGAAGATAGCGACAAATGGGGGTCAGGGGCAAGGAAGCACACCAGGGGGCCAGTCCGCGCCAGGGACCTTCCCCTGGCGACCACGGCCGGGAGCCGCGGGGACCTCTCCGGATCAGACCGGCTCGACCTCGGCCTCTGAGCCGGCGATGAGCTCGTAGTCGGGGTTGAGGATGGCCTGGCGGCGGGCCCAGTCCCCGACCATCCCCTCGACGACCAGGCGGGCTCCGGGCTGGATGCCCGGGATGCGGCGCCGGCCCTGGAACACGAGGAGGAGCTTCCCGCTCTCGTCCGCCAGGACGCACTCGAGATTCGCGGTCCCGGCCCGGGGCTGGACCCGCACCGACTTGACCCGCCCTGCCACCCGGACCCGCTTGCGCCACTCTGCGGCACTGATCGGGATGGTCCCCCGCGCCCGTTCGCCGAAGGCCTGCCGGTCGAACAACGCCCGCGCCGCAGCTTCCCGGTCGTGCGCACGGTCGGCGGAACGGGATCCCACACCCGGCCGTCCTGCCACATCCGGCCGGCGACGCCATTCGCGTCGTCGCGAGAGCCAGCCTCCGGTCAGCTGATAGGGGACGACGGTCGCATTGACGTGCGCGAGCTGGCTCACCGCTGCAGCGATCTCGTCTGCCGTCGCGTCGTGGAGCAGGCGCTGCCACCCGGCGGCGAATCCGCGGCGTGGGAGGAGGAAGGAGAGCTCGGTCTCGCCGTCGGCCACCGTCTCCGCCGCCAGCTCGAGCGCGGCGCGGGTGAGCCTCCTGTCCTCGCACTCCTCGATGTCGAGCGGGAGCTGGGTGAGCCCGAGACGACGCCACTCGTCCTCGAGCTCGGCGGAGGCCTTGGAGTCGAGGGAGAAGTGGACCACCCGGAGCTCGTCTGGATGGAGTGTCCGTGCGTACTGGAGGGCGCGTGCCGTGGCCATGTCGAGGCGGTCGACCAGCACGACCACGACGTGGCGGTTGAGCACCGGCGCCTCGGCCGCCTCGGCCGCTCCCACCTCCAGTTGGCGCTCCTCGTTCATGTACTGGTGGTGGAGACGGAGGAGGATGACCACCCCGAGGGGGAGGATGATGAGGATCACCCACGCCCCCTCGGTGAACTTGGACACGGCGATGATGATGAGGACGATGAAGGAGAGCACCGAGGCGGTGCCGTTGATGGCCAGACGGCGGCGCCAGTGGTCCTCCTTGTGGGTGAGGTGGTACTTGGCCATGCCGGCCCCGGCCATGGTGAAGCCGGTGAACACCCCGATGGCGTACAGGGGGATGAGCTTGTCCACCTTGGCCTGAGTGATCCACAGCAGGATGATGGAGACCGCGGTCAGGACGATGATGCCGGTCGAGAACACCAGCCGGTGGCCGCGCTTGGTGAGCTGGCGCGGCAGGTAGGAGTCCTCGGCGGCGAAGCTGGCGAGGAACGGAAAGCCAGTGAAACTCGTGTTCGCCGCGAGGATCAGGATGAATGTGGTCCCCACCTGGAGCATGCCGTAGAAGACATTGCCCGGGCCGCTCGTGCCGTAGACGAACTTGGCGATCTGGGAGATGACGGTGGGCGTACCCGACTCGTAGGGCACCGGGTGGGTGACCGAGGCCAGCAGCGAGACCCCGAGCACGAGCGAGCCGAGGATCGTGGCCATGAGGACCATGGTGATCCGGGCGTTGCGCGACTCGGGACGACGGAAGATGCTCACACCGTTGGAGATGGCCTCGGTGCCGGTGAGGGCTGATCCCCCTGAGGCGAAGGCCCGCAGGACCACGAAGATGGTGGCCCCGTACAGCAGGCCGCTCCCTGCGCTCCCGATGTGGACGGTCGGGTTCCCCGCGGTGCCCTGCCCGACGATGGCGTGGGCGTGGAGGGTGCCGTCGACGGCCCGGTAGAGCCCCGCGGCCATGAGAGCCACCATGTTGACGATGAAGAAGTAGGTCGGAACGGCGAAGACCCGGCCGGCCTCGCGGATGCCCCGCAGGTTCCCGTACGCCAAGATGATCACCAGGGCGATGGCGATCTGCGTGGTGTGCGGCCTCAGTCCCGGGAAGACCGAGGTGATGGCCGACACACCGGCAGCCACCGACACGGCCACCGTCAGGGTGTAGTCGATGAGCAGGGACATGGCCGCGATCTGAGCCACGGTGAGGCCGAAGTTCTCGCGGGTGACCACGTAGGCGCCTCCGGCCTTCGTGTAGACCTTCACCACTTCGAGGTAGGAGAGGGTGACGAAGAGGAGCACGAAGACGACGCCGATGGTCACCGGGATCACCAGGGAGTAGGCAGCCACTCCCACCGCGATCACCAGAGGGATCAGCATCTGCTCGGTCGCGTAGGCCGAGGAGGAGATCACGTCGGAGGACAGGACCGCCAGCGCGGTCGGTTTCCCGAGTCGCTCCGAGGTCTGCCGGTCAGACGCGATCGGCGGCCCGAGCAGTCGGTTCTTGAGCCGGTACCGGAGCGTCTCGGGCAGGTCTACGCCGGCAGGCACCTGCGCTTCCGGCCTCATCCGCGACGGAACGGCGGCCCCCCCGCCGGGCGCCGGCTCTCGGGACGGAGCCGCTTCGGAGGTCGCCTGGTCCCCGGTTCCGGTCACGGTCGGGTCCACCCCATCAGTAAAGCACGAGGCCCCGTCGTGCCTGTGCGCCTCCAGACTCCGGCAAACTGCGGCCGGACGGCTCAAGAGTTGTGCGCATCCGACGATGCGTGTTGCATGGAACCCGTGCACATCGTGATCGTCGGCTGCGGCCGGGTCGGTTCCGGACTCGGCGTCGGGCTCGTGGCACAGGGCCACTCGGTGGCCATCATCGACCGGAACCCGCGGGCCTTCCGACGGCTTCCCGCCGGGTGGGCCGGGTCCACCGTGGTCGGCTCCGGCTTCGACCGTGACCACCTCGAGGAGGCCGGCGCGCCGGGCGCGTCCGCGCTGGCTGCGGTGACCAGCGGCGACAACTCGAACATCCTGACCGCCCGCATCGCGCGCGAGACCTACGAGATCCCCCACGTGGTGGCCCGGATCTACGATCCCCGCCGGGCGCAGATCTACCTCAGGCTGGGCATCGCCACGGTCGCCACCGTGTCGTGGACGATCGACCAGGTCCGGCGACGTCTGCTGCCCGACGAGGTGGAGGGCGAGTGGTCCGATCCGACCAGCGCACTCACCCTGGTCGAGCGCGAGCTGCCCGAGCGGTGGGCCGGGAAGCGACTGACCGAGCTCTCCGTTCCCGGCGAGGTCACCCTGGTCGCGGTCACCCGGGCCGGTGTCGCCCGCCTCGACATCGGGGGCCTCGTCGGTCAGGACGGTGACGTCCTCCATCTGATGGTCACCACCGGCGCCCTCGAGCGGCTCCGGACCCGATTGCGCGGGAGCGCCGCGCCTGCGCCAGTGATCGAGAAGCGGGCATGAAGGTCGCCATCGCCGGTGCCGGCAGCGTCGGAACGGCCATCGCGGCCGACCTGCACGCAGGGGGTCACGACGTGCTGCTCATCGAGCGGGACCCCGATCTCGTGGAACGGATCCGGAGCTCCCTCGACATCACCTGGGTGGTGGCCGACGCCTGCGAGGTGGCCTCTCTGGACGCGGCGGGCCTGTCGACAGTCGACGTGGTGGTCGCCGCAACTGGAGACGACGAGGACAACCTCGTCGTCTCCCTGCTCGCCAAACAGGAGTTCGCCGTCCCGCGGGTGGTCGCCCGGGTCAATCATCCGAAGAACCAGTGGCTGTTCACCGAGTCCTGGGGTGTCGACGTCTCGGTCTCGACGCCCCAGCTGCTCACCGCCTTGGTCGAGGAGGCGGTCTCGGTGGGCAGTCTGGTCCGCCTCCTCCGCTTCGAGGGCGGCAATGCCCATCTGGTCGAGGTGACACTGGCAGACGACTCCCCCGCCGCGGGAGCGACCATCGCCGATCTCGGGGTCCCCCGCGACGCAACCGTCGTCGCCGTCGTCCGCGGCGACCGGCTCATCGTCCCTCGCGGCGACACCCGACTGGCGGTCGGCGACGAAGTGCTGGCCCTGGTCACCGCCGACGCCGAGGACGAGGTGCAGCGCCTGCTGGTCGGGGCCTGATGGCCATGCGGGCCGCCTTCTTCGACCTGGACAAGACGGTCATCGCCAAGGCGTCGATCGCAGCGTTCGGACGGCCGTTCTACAGGGGCGGGCTGATCAACCGCAGGCTCATCGCCCGCTCCGTGGTGTCCCAGATCATCTACCTCCACCTCGGCGCGAGCGAGCAGAAGCTGGCCCGGGTGCGCGAGTCGATGCTCATGCTGACCAAGGGCTGGGACCGGGACCAGATCCGGGAGATCGTGCGGGAGGCGCTCGAGGAGACGGTCGAACCGATCATCTTCGCGGAGGCCCTCGACCTCATCGAGGCGCACCGGGCGGCGGGTCACCGCGTCTACCTGGTGTCGGCGGCACCCGAGGAGATCGTGGAACCACTCGCAGAGCACCTCGGGGTCGACGGATGCATCGCCACGCGCGCGGTGGTCGACGAGGAGGGTCGCTACGCGGGAGAGATGGACTTCTACGCCTATGGCCCCTTCAAGGCCGAGGCCATGCGAGCACTCGCGGAACGGGAGGACCTCGACCTCTCGGAGTCCTCCGCGTATTCGGACTCCTACACCGACCTGCCCATGCTGGAGGCGGTGGGCCACCCGGTGGCCGTGAACCCGGACCGCGTGCTGGCCAAGGTGGCCCGCGAGCGCGAGTGGGAGGTCATGCACTTCACCAAGCCGGTGCGTCTGCGGGACCGGGTCTCGGTACCCAGCCTCCCGATCACGGCCACCGCGGCCGGGGTGACCGTTGTCGCCGCCGTCGGCATCGTGGCCGCGTGGCGCCTCGCACGGCGCCCGCGGGTCTAGCCCTTCACGCCCGGGCGCCCGTCGCGACCGGCCTGCGCCAGCCGGGGCGGACCCCGGACCGTGTGCTGGTACCCGCTACCAGGCGGACCCTGCCCGCCGGGGGACCCGGGCGCGGTGACTCAGGTCGAACGCAACCGCTTCGCGGCGACCGCACCGAGGATGATGATGACAGCGAGAATCACGAGCTTCTTCATGGACAGACAGCGTACCCGCTCCCATGGCGGCCGGCGAGGGGCGTTTGGCCCGTCCCGGCGACTCAGACCGTGAGCAGGTCCCGTGCGCCGGTGTCCGACGACGGGTGGCGCAACTTGGACATGGCCCGCGCCTCGATCTGACGGATGCGCTCGCGGGTCAGGTTGAAGTGCTCCCCGACCTCCTCGAGCGTGCGGGGCTCACCCCGGTCGAGGCCGAACCGGAGCCGCAGGATCTCGCGCTCACGCTCGTCGAGAGGGGAGAGCAGCCGGCCGATCTCCTCGGGAAGCAGTGAGACCGCGGCCACCTCGAAGGGAGATTCGGCCGAACGGTCCTCGACCACGTCGCCGAGCTCTGCGTCGCCGTCTTCGCGCAGCGGCTCGGAGAGCGAGAGGGGTTCGGCGCGGAAGCGGAGTGCCTCCACCAGTTTGTCCTCGGGCATCTCGACCTCGGCGCCGAGCTCGGCCAGCGTGGCCGGACGGCCGTACTTGAGCTCGAGCCTCGCCTGGGCCTTCTGCACCCGGGCCAGCGTGTCGCCGGCGTGGACGGGCAGGCGGATGGTCCGGCCGGTGTTGGCGATGCCGCGGGTGATGGCCTGGCGGATCCACCAGGTGGCGTACGTCGAGAACTTGAAGCCCTTCCGCCAGTCGAACTTCTCGACGGCGTGCATCAGGCCGAGGTTGCCCTCCTGGATGAGATCGAGGAGAGGGAGCCCCGAGGCCTGGTACTTCTTGGCGATCGACACGACCAGGCGGAGGTTGGACTGGACGAACGTCTGCTGTGCGGCTTCCCCCTGCAGGGTGGTGCGACGCAACTCCCGGCGCTTGGCCGGGGTCAGTCCCTTCGGCGCCGAAGCCAGCTGCCCGTCGGCCTCTCGCCCGGCCTCGATGGCCTGAGCCAGCCGCACCTCGTCGTCCTTCGTGAGCAACGGGTACTGTCCGATGTCGGTCAGATACAACCGAACCAGATCCTCGTCGTCTCGCTCGAGGCGCTCCTTTGCCAACTTCACCGGGTCCTTCGTGTTCCCCACCAGGGTGGGGGAGACCAGGCCTCGGGATCGCCTCAGGATGGGGTACCCCGTGCTGCGGGGTGGGCGACGCAGGCCTGGCGTTGTCGGGCGCAACGATTGCTGCTTCCGAAGTTTACCGGACGCGTCAAGCCCCCCGAACGCAGGGCCTGGTCACGACGGGCGGCTACCCTCAGTCCGCCGGCACCGAGTCGGGCAGGGTGACCAGCCCGGCGCGGGCGCCGGCGGCGACCACCGCCGATTCGAGTCGCTCCTGGAACTCGTAGACCGCGGCCACGTCGTGGGGCCCGGTGACCAGGCGTTGGACGAGACGTTCCCCCGCCGCCCAGTCCTCGATCTCGTCGCGCAGGACGAGCCGGAGGGCGCGGCGCAGCGGTCCGTCGGCCACCGGCGCGGTCGCCTGGAGATGGCGGGTGTAGGAGGTCACCAGCCGGGGCAGGACCACACGGTAGAGACCGGCCAGGCGCGGGAGGGCACCCGGGCGCTCAGCCGGCTCGTCGGTCACCGACCAGGTCGAGCCGGGACCGTCGGCCGGCGCGGCGGCCCCGTCGAGCGCGGCGAAGAGCGCGGACGCGGCGGCCGACGGCTGGGTGAGCTGGTCCGGGTCCACACCGCTGAGGACGGGCAGGCGATCGCCCCACAGCTCGGCGTGCCAGGCGTGCCGCATGCTCTGGCCGTCGAGGTGGACCTGCACGGCGGCGACCGGGAGCTCGCGCACCCAGGCCCCCAGGGTCTCGTAGAGCGCGGTCTCGATCCACCGGTACTCGCCGACCAGGGCGGCGGTCGTCCCGAGTGGCAACGCGGTCGCGAGGTCCGCGACACGACCGTTCCCGATGTTCCCGACCAGCACCCCGTCGGCCACTCCCGGCACTTCGCCGGGGAGGGTGACCTCAGACAACGGCCCGGGTCTCCCCGACCGGCGGGGTGGGCGACGCGGTCGGCGCGACCGGGGCACCGACCGCACGGTAGCGATTGGTGATGGGCATGCGACGGTCCCTGCCGAACGCCTTGCCGGAGATCCGCACTCCCGGCGGCATCTGGCGACGCTTGTACTCGGCCCGGTCGACCAGGCCGACCACGCGGGCCACCACGGCGGGGTCGAATCCCTCCGCCACCAGATCATCGGCCGAACGGTCGGCCTCGACGTAGCCGGCCATCACCGGGTCGAGCACCGAGTAGGGCGGGAGGGACTCGTCGTCGCGCTGGTCGGGGCGGAGCTCTGCCGAAGGGGCCTTGGTCAACACCGCCTCGGGGATGAGCTCGAAGCCGGCTCGGGCGTTCCGGTACCGGCAGAGCTCGTAGACCAGGGTCTTCGACACGTCCTTGATCACCGCGAACCCGCCGGCCGAGTCGCCGTAGAGGGTCGAGTAGCCGGTGGCCATCTCACTCTTGTTGCCGGTGGTCAGCACGATCCATCCGTGCGCGTTGGACAGGGCCATGAGCAGGACACCGCGGATGCGGCTCTGGAGATTCTCGTCGGTGAGGCCCGCCGGCTCGCCACCGACGAGCGGGGCCAGGGTCGTGGTCAGGGCCCGGTGGGCGACCTCGATGGGCGCAGTGCGGACGTCGATCCCCAGGTTGGCGCCCAGGGCGACCGCGTCGGACACCGATCCATCGCTCGAGTAGCGCGAGGGCATGGTCACCCCGTGGACGTGCGCCGCGCCGACGGCGTCGACGGCGACAGCCGCCACAAGCGAGGAATCGATCCCCCCGGACAGCCCGATCACCGCGTCGGCGAAGTCGTTCTTGGCGAGGTAGTCGCGGGTCCCGAGGACCAGTGCCTCGTAGACCTCGGCCACCGGATCGAGCACCGCGGCGATCGGGTGCACCGACGGGCTCCCCGTGGCCCGGCTGGATGCGGTCACCTGCACCGCGTGTCCCGGGTATCCGGCATCTCCGCCCGGGACCGCCACCTCGAGATCGGCGACGAGGACCTCCTCGGCGAACTGGACGGCCGAGGCCACCACCGCGCCCAGGTCGTCGACCACGAGTGAGGCGCCGTCGAAGACGAGCTCGTCCTGGCCGCCGACCTGATTGACGTAGACGATCGCGCATCCGGTCTCGGCGGCGCGCGCGCTCAGCACCGCGAGCCGCTCCGTTCGCCGGCCGCGCGAGTACGGCGATGCATTGAGGTTCAGGAGCAGGCGTGCTCCGGCGGCTGCCTGCTCGGTCATCGGTCCGCCGGCCATCCACATGTCCTCGCAGATGGTGACCCCGATGGGAATGCCGGCGACACCGAACAGGCTGGAGGGCCCGGATCCGGGAGCGAACCAACGCTGCTCGTCGAAGACTCCGTAGTTGGGGAGCAGGCGCTTGTGGTAGCGCCCGACGACCTCGCCCCCGTGGCAGAGCGCGGCCGCGTTGACCAGCCGGCCGTCGGGGAGCACGTCGACATAGCCGATCACCGCGGCGCACTCGTCGGTTGCGGCGGCCACCTCGGCGAACACCGCCAGGTTGTCGGCCACGAAGGCGGGCCGCCCGAGCAGGTCCTCGGGCGGGTACCCGGTGACCGTGAGCTCGGGGAACACCGCCAGATCGGCGCCCGACCGTTGGGCCACGGAGAGGGCCTTGCGGATCCGTTCGGCGTTGCCGGACAGGTCGCCGACCACCGTGTCGATCTGGCAGGCGGCAACCCGTACCCGAGGCATCGCCCCAGCTTACCGGCGCCGCCGAGGGCTCCACGGGGGCGGTTCCGTGGTCATGAGTTCATCGTCCGTTCACAACGGGGTAACGGGGGGGAAACGGCCTCCTGCGATAGTGCGGTGTCCCCGCAGCCGCGCTCCGTCGGTGGTGACCGGTCGGGGTCCGGTAGCGTGTGCCGCCGCTCGGGCTGCGGGCAGTCGGGCCGGGGCAAGCAGGGCCATCGAAACAACCGAGCATCACGACCGAGGATCGTAAGGAGCACACGTGCCGTATCAAGCCGAGTACATCTGGATCGACGGGACCGAGCCGTCGCCGCTCCTCCGGAGCAAGACCAAGATCGTCGCCGACGGTGCCGAGCCGGGCATCTGGGGCTTCGACGGGTCGAGCACCAACCAGGCTCTCGGACACGACTCCGACTGCGTCCTCCGTCCGGTCTTCGTCTGCCCGGATCCCCTCCGCGGCCCCGACGACAAGCTCGTGATGTGCGAAGTGGAGCTCACCGACTTCACGCCCCATCCGACCAACACGCGGGCCAAGCTGCGGGAGGTGGCCGAGCGCTACGCCGACCAGGAGCCGATGTTCGGCATCGAGCAGGAGTACACCTTCTTCAAGGACGGCCGCCCGCTCGGCTGGCCGGCGGTCGGCTACCCGGCCCCCCAGGGCCCGTACTACTGCGGGGTGGGAGGCGACAAGATGCCCGGCCGCGAGATCGTGGAACTGCACACCGCGGCCTGCATCGACGCCGGGCTGGGCATCGAGGGGACCAACGCCGAGGTGATGATGGGGCAGTGGGAGTTCCAGGTCGGTGTGCTCCCGCCCCTCGAGATCTCCGATCATCTCTGGGTGGCCCGGTGGCTGCTGTTCCGCGTCGCCGAAGACTTCGGCGTCTATGCCACCCTCGAGCCCAAGCCGATTCTCGGTGACTGGAACGGCGCCGGCGCCCACACCAACTTCTCGACCAAGGCGATGCGCGAAGAGGGCGGTTGGGACGCCATCATCGCCGGCTGCGAGGCGATCGGGAAGCGCATCGACGAGCACATCGCCGTCTACGGCGTCGGCATCGAGAGCCGCCTGACCGGTGCCCACGAGACCGCCCACTACACCACGTTCAGCTACGGCACCTCGGACCGCGGTGCCTCCATCCGCATCCCGTGGGCGGTGGCCAAGGCCAAGAAGGGCTGGCTCGAGGATCGCCGGCCGAACGCCAACATGGACCCCTACCAGGTGACCGCCGTACTGGTGGAGACTGTCTGTGGCGAGGCCGCCGGGACCTGACCACCCGGGCGACGCCACCGCTGCCCGACCTGGTGGGCGGGCTCCGGTGCCCGCGCCGGAGCCCGTAACAGGACCCGGTCTCCGGGCCCCTGCGGGCGCGCCCCGATGCGCCCGGAGACACGCTCGTCGACCGGCACGACCGCCAGCTGCGACAATGAGGGGATCGATCCCCGTGACACCTTCCCCCAGCGCGCCACACCCACGCAGGACTCCGACCCCATGAGGAGTCAGGAGGAGTATGTCCTGCGCACCGTCGAGGAGCGCGGCATCCGGTTCGTCCAGCTCTGGTTCACCGATGTGCTCGGGACACCCAAGACGTTCAGCATCACCCCGGCCGAGCTCGAGAACGCGCTCGACGAGGGGATGACCTTCGACGGGTCCGCCATCGACGGGTTCAGCCGGGTGCAGGAGTCCGACGTGTTGGCCCGGCCGGACGCCAACACCTTCCAGCTGCTCCCCTGGCACGGCCACGGTGAGCCCGGTGCGAACGGCGAGGTCCCCCCCGTCCAGGTGGCCCGGGTGTTCTGCGACATCGTCGACCTCGACGGCTCCCCCTTCCAGGGCTGCCCCCGCCACGTGCTGCGCCGGACCCTGGAGCGGGCCAGCAGCCGCGGGTTCACCTTCTTCGCCGCCCCGGAGATGGAGTTCTTCTACTTCGCCGACGGAGACCCGGCCCACGCCCCGACCACCCTCGACTCGGGCTCCTACTTCGAGCTCACGGTCGCGGACCGGGCCAGCGACATCCGCCAGCGGACCGTGCTCACCCTCGAGGAGATGGGGATCCCGGTCGAGCACGCCCAGCACGAGGACGCTCCGAGCCAGCACGAGATCGACCTCCGCTACACCGATGCCCTCACCATGGCCGACACGGTGATGACCGTGCGGCTGGTGGTCAAGGAGATGGCCCGCGAGCAGGGGGTGTTCGCGAGCTTCATGCCCAAGCCCCTTGCCGGGGTCCAGGGGTCGGGCATGCACACCCACATGTCGCTGTTCCGCGGCGATACGAACGCCTTCGTCGATCTCGAACGGCCGGGCGGGCTCTCCCAGGTGGCCGAGCAGTTCATCGCCGGTTTGCTCCGCCACGCCGGCGAGATCACCGCGGTGACCAACCAGTGGGTCAATTCGTACAAACGACTCGTCTCGGGGTACGAGGCCCCGATCCACGTCTCGTGGGCCCGCAACAACCGCTCCGCACTGGTCCGCGTGCCGGTGGTCAAGCCGGGCAAGTCGGAGTCCACCCGCGTCGAATACCGCGCGCCGGACAGTGCCTGCAACCCGTACCTGGCCTTCGCGGTCATCCTGGCCGCCGGCCTGCGGGGCATCGAGGAGGGCTACGAGCTCCCGCCCGAGGCCGACGCCAACCTCTTCTCCCTCAGCCCCGAGGAGCTCGCCAACAAGGGCATCCTCCACCTGCCGGGCAGCCTCAACGAGGCCCTGGTCCGGATGGAGGAGTCCGAGCTGCTGGCCGTCACCCTCGGCGACCACGTCTTCGAGTGGTTCATCCGCAACAAGCGCGAGGAGTGGGCCGGCTACAAGGCCCACGTCACCCAGTTCGAACTCGATCGCTACCTGCCGCTGCTCTAGCCGCACCCGGCCCCGGCCGGACCACCGGATCAGCCACCGTCACCGAGAAAGGGGGAGCGACGCATGGAACCACTGCTGTGCTATCCGGCCGCCCCGCCGACCCCGGTGACCAGCGTCCTCGAACGGGCCGGCTATCCCTGGCACGCGATCGACCGTCCCGAGTCGGCCGAGGTGGACGAACCCGAGGACGGCTGGGGCGGCGCGGTGATCTGCAGCGGGGCAGATCCGATGGGCGCGTTCCAGCTCTGCCGGCACCTGCGCAAGCGCGAGGTGCCCCTGGCCCCCGTCCTGGTGATCGTGTCCTTCGACCAGCTGAGCGAGCTCGAGTTGCGCGAGGACCTGTTCGACGACCTCTGCCTCGAGCCCGTCGTCCCCGAGGAGCTCTCCGCGCGCTTGGCGCACCTGTTCTGGCGCACCGGTCGCGGTCTGCGCCCCGACCTGCTCGAACACGGCCCGCTGATCCTCAACCTCGAGACCTACCAGGCCGCAGTCGCCGGCAAGGTGCTCGACCTCACCTACATGGAGTACGAGTTGCTCCGGTTCCTGGCCGCACGACCCGGCAAGGTCTTCACCCGCGAGACCCTCCTCAGCCGGGTCTGGGGCTACGAGTACTACGGCGGGGCCCGCACCGTGGACGTCCACGTCCGACGGCTGCGAGCCAAGCTGGGCGAGGAGCACGCCCACCTCATCCAGACGGTGCGCTCGGTCGGCTACCGCTTCGGGCAGACCAGCTGGTCCCCCTGACCGCGCCCTGGACTGCATCCCGACCGCGCCAGGACTCAGTCGGGCTCGCGGTGGGCCCAGACCTCGATCTCGACGGCCGCCCCCATGGGCAGCGCCGACACGGCGACCATCGAACGGGCCGGGCGGACGTCCCCGAAGGCGGTCACATAGGCTTCGTTGACGGCCGCGAACGCACCCGGGTCGGTGGTGAACACGGTGGTCTTGACCACGTCCGCCAAGGAGGCGCCCTCGGCGGAGAGCAGCGCAGCCGCATTGGCGACGGCCTGGGCCAGCTGCGGGCCGGGTCCGCCCTCGGCCAGCGCGGGTGGGACGCCGTCGGAGGCGGGGCACAGACCGAGCTGTCCGGAACAGACGAGCCATGCGCCGGCCCGGACGATGGGGGTGTAGGGACCGACGGGCGTGCTCATGGGGGCTCCTCGCGGGCGACCGATGGGTGGTCCGCAAGCCTACGCGGACGCCGCGGGCACGGCGCCTTCCGACCGCGCGCGGCCCCGGCGCCCCGTCCGTCGGTCCGTTCAGGGGCGGCCCGCGCCGCCCCGGTGGGTGGGCCAGGACCGGGGCAGGCCGTCGGCCAACCAGCGGACAGCTGCGACCGCGGCGAACACCGCGTCGGAGGCCGGGACCGGCGCCCCGGAGTGGTCGCCACCGACGGTGATCGTGACCGCGGGCATCGCCCGGGCCGGGAGGATCCCGAACGAGCGCATGGTGAGATCCGACACCGCCCCCGTCGCGTCGACGGCGATCCCCTCGGAGTGCACCCAGCTGACTGCCTGGTGCGCGGCGCCGAGCACGTACGAGCGGAGCACCGTCTCGTCGAGGACGTCTCCGGCGTCGACCTCGATCGCCACCTGCCCGTCGGCGCCGCACCGGGCCACCGCTCGACCGCCGGAGGGGGCGACCACCTCGACGGGAACGTCCACGACCGGGGTGCCCGGGCCGGCACCGGCCAAGCCGGCCGCGACGACCAGCACGGCGGCCTCGGCCCACACCGCAGCCCGCAGATCGGACGAGACGGGGGGGCCCTCGATCGGCACCTGCTCGAGGACGATCCCCGGAGCGACCGCGCCCACCCGATCGACCAGCCCGTCCCACGCGGCGGCGAGCCCCCCACCGGTGACCCCGACCCGCAGGACCCCGGTGCCGTCGGGGGCGATGCCGGCTGCGATCGGTGGGCGCTTCGGGGCATACCGGACCACGTCCTCACGCGACCAGAGCACCCGGACGGCGCGCCCGTGCTCGTCGGCCAGGCGGCGTGCGTCTGCCCCGACGGGCGAGTGGAGCTTGCCCCCGAAGGCCCCTCCGTTCCCGTACGGGGAGGCCGGTCGGCCGCCCGGGGCGCACCACGAGGCGTCCGGTTCGACGTATGCCGGTTCGACCCACGTCGTGACGAGGGAGAGGCTCCACTCCCCCGGCGGAACCTCCACCGGATGACGCAGGGGCTCCGTCGAGCTTCGCCCTTGCAGCTTTCCTGCCAGCGCCCGCGCCGCGCGGGGTGTCTCACCGATCGCGTAGCCGCCCCGTCCGTCGGGCACCGCCACCAGCGCATCGGCCGGGCAGTCGTCATCGGCGAATCCCGCCTCCCCCAGCACGACCCCGGGGCCGACCCGCTGGGGCACCCCGCCTTCGAGCGCGGCCCGCGCCGCGGCTGCCCCGAGGTCACGCGGTGGGGCGGGGTGCCGTTCGGGGACGCCGCCGAGGACCGCGCGGGCAGCGGCTTCGATGCTGTGCCATCCGGTGCAGCGGCAGAGATGGGCGAGGAGCGCCCGGTCGATCTGCTCGTCGGTGACCGGGCCGGCAAGTGCCGCCAGACGCATCACGATGCCGGGGGTGCAGAAGCCGCACTGGCTGCCGCCGGACTCGACCAGCGCCCCGGCCCAGCGCGTGCGCACCGCCGCCGGCAGTCCCTCGAGGGTGGTCACGCTGCGCCCGTCGAGGCGACGGACCGGCGTCACGCACGAGACGCGGGGGGCGCCGTCCACCCAGACCGTGCAGCAGCCGCACTGACCCTGGGGGCTGCAGCCGTCCTTGACCGATCGCAGCGAGAGCTGCTCGCGCAGGAGGTCCAGCAGGGTCGTGTCGTCGTCGGCGACCTCGACCTCGGCGCCGTTGATACTGAGCCGGATCAGGGGATCAACGGCTCAGCCGATGGAGGCTCAGCTGAAGGAGGAGCCGCACCCGCACGTGCGGGTCGCGTTCGGGTTGGTCACGTGGAAGCCGGCGCCCTGGAGGCCGTCGCTGTAGTCGAGGATCGAGCCCCGGAGCAGGTCGGCGCTCGTCGCATCCACGACGACGTTGACCTCGCCGAACGCACGGACCACGTCGTCCTCGGCCACGTCGGCGTCGAAGAACATCTCGTAGCTGAAGCCGGAGCAGCCGCCGGGACGCACGGCCACCCGGAGTGCGAGGCCCTCGGTGTCCTCCTCGGCGAGGAGCTCGCGCACCTTGGCGGCAGCGACGTCGGTCAGGGTGACCGGGTTCGGCTTCTTTCCGATGCTGACGGTCTGCATGGTCGAGCTCATGGGTCATCCTCCTGGGTCACCGGACGGTCGCCGTCCGGGCCGTGCACAGCTCAAGCGTACCCGTGGACGTGCCGCCGCGGAACACCGCCGACCGTCGACGGTCCCTGGTGGCTCGGCGGAGGAACCGGGCCCGAGGAGAACTCCCGGTAGAATTGCGGAGGTGACCAGGCCCGACACTCCCCCCGCCGGGGCAGGACCGCCCTCGGTGGAGACGGTCCGGGCCGCGTTGCGCAGCGTGATGGACCCCGAGCTCGGGGCCGACATCGTCGAGCTGGGCATGGTCACCGCCGTGCACACCGACGGCGGCGTCGTCGAGGTCGAGGTCGCCCTCACCGTCGCCGGCTGCCCGCTCCGGGCCCAGATCCAGCGCGACGTCGAGATCCACGTGGGATCACTCCCCGGGGTGGACCGGGTCACGGTGACCACCGGTGTCATGGATGCCGACCAGAAGCGGGAGGTCATGGCCAGGGCGCGGCTCCATGCCCGGGAGGAGCCGCCCGCGACCGACATCCCCGACACCGCCCGGATCATCGCGATCGCCTCGGGCAAGGGTGGCGTCGGCAAGAGCTCGGTGACCGTGAACCTGGCGGTCGCCCTGGCCCGGCGGGGTCTCACGGTCGGCGTGCTGGACGCCGACATCTGGGGATTCAGCGTGCCCCGGCTCCTCGGGATGCAGGGCGATGTGGAGGCCCACCACAAGAAGATGGTCCCCCTCGAGCGCCGGGTCGGGGACGGCCTGCTGCGGGTGCTCTCGATGGGGTTCCTCGCCGACGAGGAGAACGCCATCATGTGGCGCGGCCTCATCCTCAACCGGGCCGTCCAGCAGTTCCTCGAAGACGTCCACTGGGGGAGTCTCGACTACCTGCTCATCGACATGCCGCCGGGCACCGGGGACATCCAGATGGGGCTGGCCCGGATGCTGCCCCGCACCGAGGTGCTCGTGGTCACGACCCCACCGCTGGCCGCCCAGAAGGTGGCCGCCCGTACGGCCGACATGGCCCGCAAGGGCTATCTCCGGGTGATCGGCGTGATCGAGAACATGAGCGACTTCACCTGCGAGCACGGCGAGTCGTACGCGCTGTTCGGCTCGGGAGGGGGCGCGCGCCTGGCCGGCGACATCGGGGTACCGCTCCTCGGCCAGGTACCCCTCCATCCGTCGGTGTCTGCCGGTGGTGACGCCGGAACCCCGGTCGCCCTCGACGACGACCAGCCCCTGGCCGCCGAGTTCGCCCGCATGGCCGACGTGCTGGTCACGTCCGCAGCCCCGGTGGTCTCCATGGAGGGGTGCAGTGCCCGGGTGCTCGAGCGGGTCGAGGCTGCCCTCGCCGCCGGGGACGCCACGGCGGCCGTAGCCGACTGAGCGGTCACCGGGCGCCGAGGACTCAGGGCAGACCCCCCGCACCCGCCTTCGGGCCCCAGCGCTCGCGCACGAAGGCGGCGAGCTCCGGTGAGACCGGTTGGTCGGAGGCCAGGCGGGCCTCGAGGGCCTGGTCGTAGCCATCGTCGCCCGGGCGCAGGATGAGCAGGCGGCCGTCCTCGATCAGCACGAGGGGCAGGATCGTGGGCACGTCGGTCACCGCGCTGGCCCAGGCCATGACCTCGTCTGTCGAGGCATGGCGGGCCAGGCTCGAGAGGTTGGAGACGGTCGGGGGGAGCAGTTCGAAGTCACCGGCCCCGAAGCGGGCGAGCGCCTCGTCGGGGCGGATCCAGATGCTCGCGATGGTCTCCCCGTCGTCGTGCCGGGCGACCTGGTCCGGCGGCGCCGCCGTCACGAAGAACCGGGTGTCGTAGCGGCGCGGCGCGAGCTCCGGGGTGATCCAGTGGCTCACGTAGTGGACGGAGTCGGTGACGAGGACCAGTCCCTCCGCGCGGCACACGTCGAGCAGGCCGCTACGCCCCTCGTTGATCTCGAGGCGGTAGGCATCGAAGCGTCGGGCCGTCTCCGGGTCCGAGGTGTCGAGCAGCCCGGTCCCGCCCGACCCGTCCCGGGGTTCGGCCACCAGCACGCCGGACTCCTCGAAGCACTCGCGCAGGGCGGCCACCCAGAACGCGAGCCCCCCGGACTCCACGCCCACGATGGCGCTGGCTTCGGCGTCGGCCAACCCGCGGCAGAACTCGCCGGTGGCGGGGCCGCGGTCCTCGGGGTCGACCGACCCGCCGGGGAAGACGTAGGCGCCCGCGACGAACTCGGAGGCCAGGTTGCGGCGTAGCATGCAGACCTCGACCGCCGGTCCCCCTGCCTCGTCCACCCCATCACGGACGAGCATCACCGTGGCGGCGTCGCGCAGGGTCACGGTCACCCGCTCAGGCTACCGTCCGGGTCGCGGGTCACCGGGGGCCGGAGTGGACCGTCGCTCGTGGTTCAGGCGGAGGCGCTGGGCCGAGCCCATGCGTGCCGCGCGTCGACGAGGGCGCTGATCGCCAGCTCCCCGAAGGCCGCGGGATCGGCGATGAGCCAGGCGTGGGGGCCTTCCATCACCACACCCTCGACTCCGGCTGCATGGCGCAGCTCATCGAAGGCCGACCGGGGAACCAGACCGTCGCGGTCGGACCAGGCAACCGAGACCGGGATCCCGAGCGCTGCGATGGTCCGGACCTCCTGGACCAGATCGGCGCGGCGGATGAACTCCCCGGTGCGGAGCATCCCGAGTGGATTCCGCACCAGGTTGGGGACGAAGTCCTCGAGAAGGCGGGGGAGGAGACGGAGCAGCCGTGGCGAGGCCAGGATGTCACCGCCGAAGTGGCGGGTCCAGTCCCAGAACGGGCGCTGCATCATGGTCCGGACCTCGTTGGGGAAGAGGGCCCAGGTCGGACTGCCGATCGGGTTGGCCAGAAGCAGCGAGAAGACCCGATCCGGCCGGTGGTGCACGAAGGCGGTCGCCACGCCACCGCCGAAGGAGTGGCCGGCCACCAGTGCGACCCGGTCGACCCCCACCGCGTCGAGGAACCGCCCGACCCAGGCCCCGTACCCGTCGAAGGTCCGCTGCTCGGCCTCGAGCTCACGGGTGCCGCCGAACCCGGGCAGGGCGGGGGCGTAGACCCGGCAGCCCGCGGCAGCCATCGCTTCGATCGGCCGGAGATAGGCGTTGGGCCGCAGGCCCCAGCCGTGCAGGAAGAGCGCGGGCGGGCCGGATCCGACAGCCACGCAGCGGACCCGATGACCGTCGACGGCGACCCACCGCCAGCTGGGCGAGGTCGGGTGCCGTCCGAGGGTGCCCGTCCCGGGCGGCACTGGGTCGTCCGGGAATGATGCATGTACCGACATGGCCGATCACTTTAGGCCCACCCCGGCGGTACCGGCCGCATCCTGCAGCGCCCGATCGCAACGCCCCAGGCGGACCAGTTACGCTTCGGGCCGGGAGAACTCCACGGATCGAGGACTGCGGAATCATGGCTGACACCACGAAGAAGCCCGGCACCGGCGGGAACACGCCCAAGGGCGGGAACACGCCCAAGCCGCCGGCTACCAACGGTCCCGGTCAGAGCGCCAAGGACAAGAGCCGTGCCCAGAGCCGGCCGGTCACGGCCAAAGCTCCTTCGGGCAAGGGCGGGAACACCCCCCGGCCGGGGGGCAAGGCCGGACCCGCGACCGCGGCGGCCCCGAGGGCCAACCGGACCGCCCTGATGACCTGGGGAGCAGTCGGCCTGGTCGTCGTGATCGTCGCCGTCCTGATCATCGTCAAGGTCGTCGGCGGCAACGGCACCGCCAACCTCTCCTACACCCCGGTGATGCCGGCTCCGGCATCCGTCGTCCAGGACGTCACCAACATCCCGCTCTCGGTCTACGACACGGTGGGGGTGACCTCGTCGTCTGTCGCAGTCTCCCCGCCGACCGTCCTCCACAATCAGCCGCCCCTCTCCCTCGACGGCAAGAGCCCGGCCATGCTCTACTACGGCGCCGAGTACTGCCCCTACTGCGCAGCGGAGCGGTGGGCGATGACAGCCGCCCTCTCGAGGTTCGGGACCTGGTCCGACCTCAAGATCACGGCGTCCTCGCACACCGACGTCGATCCCATCACCCACACCTTCAGCTTCTACGGGGCCACCCTGACCAGTCCCTACATCACCTTCAAGGGGGTCGAGCAGTACACGAACGTGCCGCTTGCCGCGGGGGGCTACACCACCCTGCAGAACCCGACCCATGCCGAGGCGGTCATCCTCCAGAAGTACAGCTCGTCGCAGTACCTGCCCAACGCAAGCACGAGCGGGGGGATCTCGTTCCCGTTCGTGGACATCAACAACGTCGCCCTGTTCTCGGGCGCCAGCTACGACCCGGGCATCCTCGCCGGGCAATCTTGGACCGAGATCGCCAGCGGCCTCTCCGACCCGACCAACCCCGCGACGCAGGCGATCGTGGCCACCGCCAACTACATGAGCGCCGCCATCTGCGCGAGCACCAAGGGCCAGCCCGGGGACGTGTGCACGAGCTCGGGTGTCAAGGCCGCTGCCAAGGCGCTCGGCATCAGCGCCAGCTGAGCCGCTGCCCGTCGACCACCACGACCGACCACCATGCCCACCCTGCGCTGGCAACCGCTGACCACCCTGCTCCTCAGCATCACCGGGCTCGGGATCGCGACCTATCTCACGATCACCCACTTCAACAAGGCCGCCCTGGTCTGCAACACGGGCGGCGCCATCAACTGCGAGAAGGTGACAACCAGCCCGCAGTCGGTCATCTTCGGCATCCCGGTCGCCATGCTCGGGTTGGCCTTCTTCGTGCCCATGCTGGTCCTCTGCCTGCCCGCGGCCTGGCGTTCCGCCGATCGGCGGATCCATCTGGCCCGGCTGGCCCTCTCGATCACCGGGGTCGGGATGATCGTGTACCTGATCATCGCCGAGCTCTTCCTGATCAAGGCCATCTGCCTCTGGTGCTCGGGCGTCCACCTGACCACGTTCATCCTCTTCGTGATCATCGTGACCTCGGCCCCGATCGTCCTCGCCCCCGGCTACGGCGAGGACGATCGGGCGTTCGAGGATGACGAGCTCCTGGCCCCCGACCCGGCGTAGTCGCATCCGAATCGCGGACGACGGGTGACCGAGGCGGGTACTCCCTCCGCTGACGAAGACACGGCGACCGAGGACAGCGTGGAACCGGTGCGGAACGGCGCGTCCGGTTCGACCCGGACCGCCCGGTTCGCCTGGGGCGCGGTCATCGTGCTGCTCCTCGGGTTCGTGGCACTGGTGACCTACGCCCTCACCCGCTCCACGACGCCGGCGAGCGTCGCCCGGCCGTCGGTCACCTCGGCCGACGTCGTCGCGACCCTTGCCGGAGTGACCCCCTCGACCTTCGACTCGGTGGGCGTCACCGTGCCCGGCACCTCCCTGACCGCGCCCGTCGTCCTCAGCGGGCAGCCGCCGATCTCCCGGGGTGGGCGGCCAGAGGTGCTCTTCGTCGGGTCGGAGTACTGCCCGTTCTGCGCCGCCGAGCGGTGGCCCCTCATCGTGGCCCTGGACCGGTTCGGCAGGTTCGGCACGCTCCACAACTCCCAGTCGGCCCCACTCTCGGTCTTCTCGGGCATCCAGTCGTTCAGCTTCGTGGGCACCACCTACTCGAGCAGATACGTGACCCTGACCGGGCTCGAGCTCTACTCCGACCAGGCCGGCCCCGACGGGACCTTCACCCGCATCAGCCACCTCGACCCGGGCGAGGCTGCACTCGTGGCGCGCTACACGCCGCTGATCAATGGGGATGGCGCGCCCGGCACCTGGCCCTTCGTGGACATCGACAACAAGATGGTGACCGCCACCTCCGGCTTCAGCCCGGCGCTCCTGGTGAGCCAGTCACAGGCCCAGATCGCAGGCGAGGTGGCCCAGCCCCTCGCCGCCACCCCGCAGTCGACCACGCCTTCGCCGCCCACCGGTCAGGCGATCATCGCCGCGGCCAACGAGCTCAGCGCGGGCATCTGCCTCGCCACCGACGGACAGCCGGTCGCGGTCTGCAGCTCAAAGGCGGTGCGCAGCGCCGACCAGGCGCTCGGCCTCGGGTGACCGGGCCGACCGGCCGGCTCAGCCGACCCGTCGCTCGACCAGCTGCTTGCGTTCCATCTCGTTGAGGCCGCCCCAGATGCCGTGCGGCTCATGGATGCGGATGGCGTAGTCGAGGCATTCGGTCCGGACGACACAGGTTCGGCAGATGGCCTTGGCCCGGTCCTCGCGTTGCAGCTTCTCTTCCTTGCGCTCGGCATGGGCAGGCGGGAAGAAGATCTCCGCCTGTGGCCCACGGCACGAGGCCTTGAGCTGCCAACTGTCTGCCGCCTGCTCCACGAATCGACTCCCCCTTCGTGCCTCTCTCCAGCAATGGGAACGTACTCTCCGGCATGGGAGGACACAAGAGGTCGGAGGAGGATTCGCGGCAAAATCTGGCCGGTTCGCGCCGAGCGTGGCGGGCCGAGCGCCCCACGCCGGGGAGTCCCGGCGCCTGGGGACCGTCGGCAGTGCCGGCAGGGCCGGACACTACGCTCGGTGGGTCATGGACGTCCGCGCCTTCTGCAGCCAGAGCCGGGTGCTGATCGTGGCGGGCAAGGGTGGGGTCGGGAAGACCACCATCGTCGCCGCACTGGCCCGTCTGGCAGCGGAATCGGGGATGTCGGTCCTGGTCGTGGAGCTCGAAGGGCGCAGCGGGGTCTCCGCCGCCTTCGGCAGCGACGAGGACCTCGACTACACCGGTCAGGTCCTCCAAGCCGCCGGGGCGGTCCTCGGCGAGGAGGGCGAGGACGACGACGGGGTCGCCATCCCCCGGGGCAGCGTCCAGGCCCGCACCATCACCCCGGACGACGCCCTCCTCGAGTACCTCGCCGACCACGGGATGCGGCGGGTCTCCAAGCGCCTCCTCTCCTCGGGGATCGTCGACATCGTGGCCGGGGCCATCCCCGGGATCCGGGACATCCTCGTGCTCGGCAAGGTCAAGCAGATCGAGCGCAGCGGCACGGCAGACCTCGTCCTGGTGGATGCGCCGGCCACCGGTCACACGATGACCTTCCTGTCCTCGGCCGGGGGGCTCCTCGACGCCGCACGTGGCGGACCGATCAGGGCCCAGGCGGCCGAAGTGGTCTCCCTGCTCTCCGACCCGACCCGGTGCCAGGTCGCCCTGGTCACGCTGCCCGAGGAGATGCCGGTCAACGAGGTCATCGAAGCCGCCTACGCCCTGGAAGACAAGGTCGGGATCGCCCTCGGCCCGATCATCGTCAACGCCTGCTACCCGCCGTTGGCCGGGCTGGGGGTGGCGGCCTCCGCCGCCGCCGAACAGGCCGGGGTCGGTCTCGACCACGCGCTGCTCGAGGCGCTCGAGGCGGCCAGGGTGTTCCGCTCGCGCCGCCAGCAGCTCCAGGAGGAGCAGATCGGACGTCTGGCCGCCGAGCTGCCCCTTCCCCAGATCCGCGTCCCCTTCCTCTTCGCCGACACCATCGGCCCGGTCGAGCTCGACGAGTTGAGCCGTTCCCTCGGCGCGGGCATCGAGGCCCTCCCCGACCCCGCGGACGTGTCGGTATGAGGTCCGGACCAGCGGAGTCCGGCCGGTCGGGCAACGGCACCCGGCCCGCCACGATGGACGACCTCGCCCGCGACCGGTCGATCGTGATCTGCTGCGGCTCGGGCGGCGTGGGCAAGACGACCACGTCCGCCGCGGTCGCCCTCCAGGCCGCCCGGCTCGGCCGCAAGGCGTGCGTGGTCACCATCGACCCGGCCCGGCGGCTGGCCAATGCACTCGGGGTCGACGAGCTCTCCAACCGCCCGACCCGGATCAGGGGCGACTGGCCCGGTGAGCTGCACGCCCTCATGCTCGACCCGAAAGGGACCTTCGACGACCTCATTACGCGCTACTCCGACTCCGACGAACAGGCCGACGACATCCGGGTCAACCGCATCTACCGCAACCTCACCGGCACCCTGTCGGGGACCCAGGAGTACATGGCAATGGAGAAACTCCACGAGCTGGTCGAGGAGGGCGGGTTCGACGTGGTGGTAGTGGACACCCCGCCGTCGCGGAACGCCCTCGACTTCCTCGACGCGCCCCGGCGGCTGACCCACTTCCTCGACAACCGGATCTTCCAGGCCCTCATGAAGCCGACCCGGGCCGGGCTGCGGGTCGTGGGGGTGGCCGCCCAGGCACTGCTCCGGACCATCTCCAAGGTGGCCGGCGCCGACATCGTGAGCGACGCGGTGTCGTTCTTCCAGGCCTTCGAAGGGATGGAGGAGGGATTCCGGGATCGGGCCGCCCGGGTGCGGGAGCTCCTCGTCCAACCCGGCACCGCCTTCGTGCTGGTGGCCTCGCCGAGACCCGATTCGGTCGACGAGGCGTTGCACTTCGCCGACAAGCTGGCCGAGTCGCACATGGCAACGACCGCGCTGGTGCTCAACCGGGTCCAGCCGAGGTTCGCGACCGATGCCCAGCTGGACGCCCTCACCGCCATCGAGACCGAGGGCGATGGAGACGGCGCCCTCGGCGACCTCGTCGACAACCTGCGCGGCTACACCCTCGCCTCCGACCGCGAGGAGCAGGCCTACGCCGACCTGGTGGCCAGGATCGACCCGGCACCCGTCTACCGGGTCCCGCTCCTCAACACCGACGTCCACGACCTCGCCGGTCTCGAGACCGTCGCCGACCTGCTCTTCGCCGCCCCAGGGCCCTGAGCGGGCGGGCCTTCGGGGCAGGTCCCGGCGGGCGCTAACCTCTCGGATGTGCCCACCATCATCGTGGCGAGCGACGCCCC
Organism: uncultured Acidimicrobiaceae bacterium; assembly: GCA_963753905.1. Classification (GTDB taxonomy): domain Bacteria; phylum Actinomycetota; class Acidimicrobiia; order Acidimicrobiales; family RAAP-2; genus Bog-756. The sequence goes on from CAVWDZ010000001.1 coordinate 3,112,701, forward strand.
ATCGGTGCGGGCCGAGATCGCCGCGACCGCCGGATCACCCGACGTCACCATCGTCGAGGCGCGCTCGGGGCCGGACGTCATGGCGCTCGTCGCCGACGAGGAGCCCGACCTGGTCGTCGTCGACCTCCAGATGGGCAACATGGGAGGCATGGCCACCTGCCTCGAGCTCCGCCTCGAGGCCTCGTACGACAAGATCGGGCACATACCCGTTCTCATGCTGCTCGACCGGCGCCCGGATGTGTTCCTGGCGCGTCGCTCGGGGGCCGAGGGCTGGCTGGTCAAACCGCTCGACCCGATCCGGCTGCGACGGGCGGTGGCCGCGCTGCTCGACGGGGGCACCTACTACGACGAGTCCTACCAACCCCTGTCCATCGTGTCCGCACCGCTCGTTGCCGGCGCCTGAAGCCGCTCTGCCGAGCTGACCGGTCGCCGCCGTGTCCGTGTTCCATCGCCGTTCCGACCAGACCACCAAGGGGAGCCGCAGGGGCGGGGGCGCCCGTTCCGGCCACGGAGCGTCCGGCCCGGGTGCCGACCGTGGGGCGGACGCCCAGGAGCAGTTCATCATCGATGCCCTGCACGACGTCCGGGACACCGCGGTGCGCGAGGTGATGACCCCACGGGTCGACGTGGTCGCGCTCTCCATCCCGTTGACCGTGGACGCGGTGTCCCAGGCGGTGCGCGAGTCGGGCCACAGCTGCTTCCCGGTCTACGGGGAGGACCTCGACGACCTGATCGGCGTCCTCTTCGTCAATGACCTGTTCCGGGCCGGGTGGAAGGTGGGTGCCGAGGACGACGAGGGTAAGTCGCCCAGCCCGATCGACATCTCGAGGCGGCTCCGCCAGCCGTTCCTGGTGCCGGAGTCGCGGCTGGTGCTCGATGTGCTGGCGGAGATGCGCCGGCAACGGCGGGCATTCGCGGTTGTGGTCGACGAGCACGGCGGCGTCGAGGGCGTCATCACGGTCAAGGATCTGCTCGGCGCGCTGGTCGGGGACCTGCCCGACGAGTTCGACCCCGACGACGAGCCCGACGCGGTGCGGGTGGACGGTACGCGGTGGCTCGTGGACGGCAAGATGAGCCTCGACGACCTGCACGACGAACTCGGGATCGACCTGCCCGAGGGAGAGTACGTGACCCTGGGCGGATACCTGTTCGACGCCTTCGGGCACATCCCCGAGGAGGGGGAGGCGGCCGAGGTCGGCGGGTGGCAGCTCAAGGTCTCGGAGATGGACAAGCGCCGCATCGCCAAGGTGGTGGCAAAGCGCACCACACCTCCCCCTGTCCGCGACGACGGGACAGATACCGGGGAGCGGGGGAACGACCGCACCACGGTCGGGTAGCATCACCAGCGTCCTGGGGCCGGCATCGACCGGTCCCTGCGACGGGCTGTGGCGCAGCTTGGTTAGCGCGCTGCGTTCGGGACGCAGAGGTCCCCGGTTCAAATCCGGGCAGCCCGACCAGAGAGGTACAGGTGGCTCGGGGTTCCGTCTCAGGGAACCATGGGCCTGGGGAATTCCGTGCGACTCGGCGGTCACGGTACGGCGCTTCCGATGACCCGGGAAGACCTCCGGTGGAAGCGGCTGGAAGCCTAGACCGGGTTGAGCAGCTTCTCCCTGGTCTCGTTCGCAAAGCAGGACTCAGGCGCCAGTTCCGGCCCGCAGGTCATGGCCGCGACAAGCATGAAGAGATCCGGGTCTTGCGTCATCAGGTTCGAGCGACGCCGCCGTTCGGACACTCCGTCCGGCCCGAGCGGGATGTGGGCGTCGGTGAAGACCTGCACGGCGAAACGCAGCCGCCGCATCCGTTCCGCCCGCTCTTCCACGTACGGCGTGAAGGCCTCCTTCGTCCAGTCCTCACCACCGAGGAGGACGTCGCGAATCATCCACGCGTCGCGCAGTGCGACCGACAAGCCCTCTCCAATGGTGGGGTCGCTGAAACCCGCGGCGTCACCGGCGAACACGACGCCATCGGCAATGACGGCGTCTGACCAGGAATCGAACATGGGATAGGCAGCGCACGGTCCGGCCGGGTTGGCATCGACCAAACGTCCGCAGTCGGGGATCGTGTCCACGCGGAACGCCTCCAGAAACGTCTTCGCCTTGTCGGCGCCCGCCAAGCGGGTCTTGTCTTCGATCGAGTACCCGATGTAGAGCCGAGCCCTGTCTTCAGCTTGGGGGAATGCGTAGAGGATCGTGTCGCCGGACGTGCCGATGACCGAGTCGGTGCTCGGCCAGTCGCGGACGCCGTCGACGAGCATGCCCGCGAGGAAGATGCGGGGGTCTGTCTTTGTGAGTTCGACGCCGAGCTGGCGCCGTGTCGAGGATTCGCGTCCATCGGCGGCGACGACGAGGCGAGGTCGGACCTCATGCTCGCTACCGCCGTGCACGTACCGGACCTCGGGACTCCCGCCAGGCGCCACCTTGACCTGCTCGACGCCGCGGAGTGCCTGCGCGCCCGCCCGCACGGCGGCATCGAAGAGGGCTTGGCAGGCCACGGGGTGTCCGATGCCCAGGGCACCCGGGACACCGGGCAAGAGGTCTGCGAGTGGCACGGCGCCGGCCTCGGCCTCTGCCGATGAATAGACCTCGTCGTAGCCGATGAAACGTGAGATGACATTGCCCCCGGACTCGACAAGGTCGCCGTGCAGTCCGAGCTGTATGGCTTCAGCGACCCCCCAGGGATGCATGTACTCGCCCCGCACGTGGTCGACGAACTGCTCTGTCCGCTCGAGGACGAGGACCGGGACCCCGGCGCTCGCCAGCGCGGCTGCAAGCGCACTACCGGCGATGCCGGAACCGATGATCGTGACTGCTGGCTGTTCCGTGGTCACGAAGGGTCCAGGGTCGGCAAGGGTCCGAAGAAGCCGACTATCTGCTGAAGCCGCCCGTCGTCTGCCAGGTGCCCGTAGTCCATGCCTTCGAGCACCACCGCACCGTCAGGGCTGTGCATCACCCATCCGAAACGCACGTGGCCGTCGTGCTCGTCGGCAGCCCTGACCACGTCAATCGTGTGCCCGGGCATGGCAACCTGCAAAGCACCGATGTGCGCGATGAGCGCCTCCCTGCCTTCGACGTTGGCCGTGGGGTCGCAGTACGTGCCGTCGTCGGTCCAGGCCGACTCCAGCAACTGGCGCCGGGCGGCCTCGTCAGGCTCGTTCCAGGCCGAGCCGTAGGCGGTGACAACAGCCCCAACATCCATGGTTTCCCTCCCCTGCTGGCGAGGTTCGTCAGCGTAGTGGCGAAAGGGGCGGCGAACTCAGGCTGATCTGGCGCTACGGCGCGGCCGCTGAATTTCGCCTGATCCACGTTCGGGACGCAGAGGTCTCCGGTTCAAATCCGGGCAGCCCGACCAGGTGACTCCAGGTCTCCGGTGGTTTCGGATATCCAGTGTCTTGCAGGGACTGTTGTTGAGGCTGCGGGCGGACTCGGTCAGAAGCTCGATGGGCGGCCTTGTTAGGTTGAGGCGATGTTCCTCCTGCGTTTCACGATGACCGCGGCAGGCAACGACCCGGGAGAGCGGGCTGCCGGCTACGCAGCGGCACTCGAGATGGCGGCGTGGTCCGAGGGACGCGGGGCCCTGACCGTCGCAGTGAGCCAGCACCACGACGTCGACAACGGGTACCTGCCGTCGCCGCTTCCCGTTGCCGCCGCGCTGGCTGCCCGGACAACCAGCCTGCCCATCACTGTCGCCGCGCTGCTCCTGGCGTTCTACGAACCGGTCAAGCTCGCCGAGGACCTCGCCGTGATCGACCTGATCAGCCACGGTCGCGTCTCCTACGTCATCGGGATCGGGTACCGGCAGGAGGAGTTCGACCTCTTCGACATCGACCGCCGGAGGCGTGCCCGCCTTGTCGAGGAACGGATCGGCGTGGTCCGGGCGCTGCTCGCCGGCGAAGCGGTACGCCTGGGAGGCCGGACGGCGCACATCACCCCACCGCCGTTCACCCCCGGCGGGCCGCATCTCGCCTACGGCGGGGGCACCGTCGCCGCCGCCCGTCGGGCTGCCAGGCTCGGCCTGCTCTTCCTCGCGGAGACCCACGACGAGACACTCGGGTCCGAATATCTCGACGAGGCCGCGCGGGTGGGGGTCGCACCGGTCGGCTGCATCTTTCCCGCTGCGGGGGTGCCCCTCACTGTCTTCGTGTCCGACGATCCGGATCGGGCATGGGACGAGATCGGCGAGTACCTGCTCCTCGATGCACTGACCTACGGCCGGTGGAACGTCGATCGGCCGGCCACCGCCTCGATCTCGTTCGCAACGAGCGCCGAGGAGCTCCGTGCCGAGCGGGGCGCTTACCAGATCCTGACCCCCGAGGAGGCTCGAGCCCAGGTCGCCGGTGGCTCGCCCCTCGGGCTCCAGCCGCTGGTCGGCGGCCTGCCCCCTGAGATCGCCTGGCGATACCTGGAGCAGGCGGTCGCCGCAGTGAGTCCTGCCGGTTAGGCCGGCGGGACCAAGCGAACGCGCGCTCACACCCCCGGTGCTCGAGGTTCGGCTTCAGCTCCGCCCGCTCATCCGATCGGCATCGCCTCGTAGACCTCGATCGACCCACCGCTCGAGAGGACCGGGCACCCCTTGGCACTCTGCGCCGCCGCCGACAGGCTGTCGGCTTCGATGATCGAGTAGCCGGTCAGGCGACTGGTCCCACCCTCGGAGACCGATCCGTCGGAGGCGACGGTCGAGGCGGGTCCGAACGGGTTGCCCGCGTCGAGCACCGCCGGACCGAGCGATCCGAACCAGCCCATCCATGCCTCCATCGCCTTCTCCTGTTCCTCGGGTGAGGCGCCCATCGCTCCACCGTTGTAGGCGAGTACGTATTTGCTCATTTCTCTCTCCATTCGTTGATATGTCCGATTCACGCACTGCACGACCGTCAGGCGGACCTCCCGGTGAAGGCCGCCAACCGCTCCATGGCACCGGCGTCCGGACCGACCTCGACCTCGGCTCCGAAGCGTTCCCCGTCCCGCATGGGCGGCGCGATGAGCGCACGGGCAAGCCCGAGGACGTACTCGCTCAGCGCGTCACTCGGTGACATGGTCTTGGAGGTGGCGACGGAGAAGTCCCAGGCATGGACCAGGAACTCGATCGAGAGGATGCTCGCTGCGCGAGCCGCCGGCATCGGACTCGATCCGAAGAGGACCTCTCCCTCGACCCCGCGGTGACGCCAGGCCTCGAGGGCCTGCTGGGCGGCATTCGCCACCCGGGACTCCATGGCGCCCTCCGGTGGGACCGCGATGTCCGCGCCGGCCATCGAGCCCAGGTGGGAGACCGACCCGAGCAGGTGGTCGACGAGGTCCGCGACGGTGAACTTGACACAGGGCGTCGATGCTCTGGCATCGGAGTCGCTCATGTCCCGGAGCACCAGTTGGCAGAGGGCCAGCGCTGCCTCAGCCGCCGACAGCTGATCCAACGGATCCGGGGAGGCCGCCCAGTCGTCGGCACCGGCATCTCCGGTGCGGCCGGCAATCGTGAGACGTTCGAGGAAGTGATCCCATCCCTCCCCGTGCCCGGCGGCCTGGGCATCGGTGAGGCCGTCATGGACCAAGCGCACGAGCGTTCCCCCGTCGGCTGGTTCGAGGGTGATGGTGAGCGTGGACGCCCCGGGAGGGAGGTCCACCGCATCCTCCCAACCCCAGCTCAGGACGAGACGCCTTCCGGGCTCGACTTCGATGACCGTCCCGGCGGCGGTGTGCCCGGGGACCACCGTCCACCGGTAGTCACCCCCGGCACGCAGGTCGATGCGAGCGCTCACGGTCTGCCACCGCCGGAGCCGGTCGGGCTCCGTGAGCAGTGCAAAGGTTTCATCGGCTCCGAGCGGCACGAGGACCGACTTTTCTACCGGCATCGCGGTGTCTCCTTGTCCGGGCGGGCGAGTGGTTGCCAGGTCCGCGAGCTCCCGTGTCCAAAACTGGTCGAGCGAGGTGCGGAGCTCAGCCATGCCCCCTGGGTGCAGCCGGTAGTACCGGAACCGCCCGACCTTCCGCGCCTCGACGAGCCCGGCACCGGCCAGGACCCCGAGATGCTGGGAGATCGCCGACCGGGTACTGCCGAAATGTGCCGCGAGCTCGCTGACCGTCTGCTCGCCACCGTTGAGCAATTCGAGCAACCGCCGGCGATTGGGCTCGGCGATGATGGCCACGAGGTCACGCACGGCAATATACGTTAGCAACGACTAACGCGTCAACCGGACAGGGGCTCCTGAGGGCTACGGGGTGCACGCAGGTGGATCGTGTCGTGAGGGGATGGCCAAGACGCCGCCCGGTGGGCGCTGGCACGACCCTGGTCAGCGGACGATCGTCCCGTACATGTCGTCGAGCGGGTAGCTGAGCAGCTCGAGCCGTTCGCCGTCCGGACCGGCGAAGTAGGCCGAGGTGCCGTCGACGATGTGGGTGGCGATGCCGGCCGCCTCGACCTTGGCCACCAGCCGCTCGAACTGCTCGGGCGTGACCGAGATCGCGATGTGGTGCAGCCCCCCGAGCACTTCGCGGTACGCACCGAGGTCGAGACCCGGGAAGTCGAAGTAGGCCAGGTAGTTGCCGTGGCCGACATCGAAGAAGAAGTGGGTGGAGCCCCGGTAGTCCCGGTTCTCGAACAGCTCGGCGAGCGGGAACTCGAGGAGGTCCTGGTAGAAGGCGATGGTCCGCTCGACGTCGCTCGAGAGCAGGGCGAAGTGGTGTAGGCCCCGACCGCTCGAAACGGGACGTTCGCCCGGCGGGCGCAGGTGGGTCGCCTTGAGGGCAGCCCACTCGTCGCTCCGGTCGATGTCGCTTCCGTGCTCGGCCATCGCCGGTGACCCGGTGGGCCGGCTACTCGTAGACCAGGACGCCCCTGATGTTCCGCCCCTCGAGCATGTCGACGTAGCCCTGGTTGACGTCCTGGAGCGGGTAGGTACGGGTCACCATGTTGTCCAGGTCGAGTTGACCCTGGTCGTAGAGGCGGAGCAGGTGCGGAATGTCATAGCGGATGTTGGCCGAGCCGAAGATGGTCCCGACGATCTGCTTCTCCAGCAGGGTCAGCCAGGTCAGCGACAGGGTCACGTCGAGTTCTGCCATGGGGTGGATGTTGGTCACCACCACCCGCCCGCGCTTGGCGGTCAGCTGCATGATGCTCTCCATCAACCGGCCGTCACCGACACCCATGGTGCAGATGACCTTGTCGGCGTTCTTGCCCCAGGTCACCTCGTTGATCAGCGGCGTCGCCTCCTCGATGCTCGCGGCGGTGTGGGTGGCCCCGAACTTGGTGGCCATCTCGAGCTTGAAGGGAACCGGGTCGATGGCGAAGATGCGCTCGGCTCCGGCCAGGCGCGCCCCCTGGATGGCAGAGGCACCGATACCGCCGATGCCGATCACCACCACGTCGTCACCGGGCCGGACTTCGGCCGCGTAGACCGCCGAGCCCCATCCGGTGGTGACCCCGCACCCGATCAAACAGGCCTTGTCCAGCGGGTAGTGATCGAGGATCTTCACGCACGACGCCTGGTTGACCACCGTGTGGCGGGCGAAGGTGCCGAGGCACACCATGGTGTGCAGGTCCTCCCCTGCAGTCGAGTGGTGGCGGTAGGTGCCGTCGGCCTGGGTCCCCATCATGAGCTCCGCCCCGACATCGCAGAGGCTCGAATGGCCTCTCGCGCACGAGGGGCACTTGCCGCAGGCCGGCACGAACCCGAAGACCACATGGTCGCCCGGCTTGAGGTCGGCCACCTCCGGTCCGACCTCCTCGACCACCCCCGCCCCCTCGTGACCGCCGATGATCGGGTAGAGGCCACCGAGGTCACCGGTGCGGAGGTGCTCGTCGCTGTGGCACATGCCGGACGCTGCGATCCTGACCAGCACCTCGCCGGTCTTCGGCGGATCGAGATCGATCGTCTCGACCTTCCAATCGCCCCGCATCTCCCTGAGGATTGCTGCGTCGGTCTTCATCGTGATCCCTCCTGGTCCGAGCACCCCGGCCGCATCCGGCCGTCCCCTCCCGGGAGGCCGGCGCTGCCGGGATACCTTACGCGCTGGGGACGCCGGACGCGAGGGGCGGCCCGGGCCGGCGGCACCGGCCGAGAGGGGCTCAGCGCGAGTCCTTGTCCCGTTCACGGGACCGCTCGAGCGACCGCACGAGCGCCGCCTCGATGAGCGTGTCGTTGTCCTTCGAGATGAAATCGTGCACCCGCCGCTCGAGGAGCGCCCGCATCACCGGGTTGAACGCCGAATAGGTCTCCCGGAAGTGCACCCTGGTCCGCCCGTCCCCGAGGTCCTCGAAGCTGGTCCATCCCGATGCCTTGGACCACAGAGGTTTGCCGATGGCGTCGTAGCGCCAGGAGACGGGCCGTTCGGACTCCGTGATCCACTCCCAGGACTGGGCCCTCCCCCGCGAGAGCAGGTACTTCGGGACCGGGAACCGGCAGTGGCGGACCAGGCCGTTTCCGGCCTCGTCCCCCTGGTGGAGGATCGTGATGGTGACCGTGTCGGTGGTCACGCCGGCCCGCATCCCCTTCCAGTAGACGTCCCACACCTCCCCGGGTGTCCCGTCGACGATGAAATCGAACCGATGATCTTGCACGGCGCTCCCTCTCCTGGTGGTGGCTGTCGGATCCTGTTGCTGGTGGCGTCCGCGTCAGGCGGTGACCGGTCCCGGGGACGCCGCCGCCGGTATGCCCGACGGAACCGGGACGAGCCGCGACTTGACGACCTTGCCGCTCGCGTTCCTCGGCAGCTCGGCGAGGAAGGTGACCGAACGTGGGACCGTGTAGTCGGCGAGCTGTCCCTTTGCGAACGCGACGAGGTCTTCCGCCGAGACACGCTGGTCGGGCTCGAGCACGACGAACGCCGCCACGTCCTCACCGAGCACGTCGTGGGGCACGCCGACCACCGCCGCCTCGACCACCGCGGGATGGGACTGGAGGACCGCCGCGACGTCATCGGCGTAGACGTTCATCCCGCCCCGGACGATGACCTCCTTCTTCCGGCCGACGATGAAGAGGTACCCCTCGCGGTCGAGGTAGCCGAGATCGCCGGTGTGCAACCACCCCCCCTCCCACATGCGAGCGGTCGCCTCGGGGTCCTTGTAGTACTCGCGGTGCCCCTTGGGGTTGCGGGTGAGCACCTCGCCGGCGCTGCCGACCGGGCACGGACCACCCTCCTCGTCCACGATGCGGACCTCCACCGGGGGGGTCGGTCGCCCCACCGCTCCGGGCCGGGTGCGGGCGCCCTCCGGGTCCATGGTGAAGGTGGCATGTCCTCCCTCGGTCATGCCGTAGCTGTTGAGGACCGCAGCCATCGGCAACCGCTGCTGCAGGCGCAGCAGCGTGTCCGGAGCCAGGGGGGCGCTCCCGAGGATGAGCCTGCGGAGACTGGACAGGTCGGCGGACTCGAACTCCGGATGATGGATGAGCAGCTGCGCCATGGCCGGCACCACGAATGCGATCACCGGACGCTCGCGTCCGACGATGTCGAGCCACCGGCCGGCGTCGAACGAGGGGAGGAAGAGCACGGTCATCCCGGCCTTCATCGGGTTGTAGATGAACCCGAGGCCGGCGAAGGTGAAGACCGGGGATGCGGTCAGCCACCCGGTTCCCTGCCACTCGGGACGGCCGTTGGGCAGCATGGCGATCTGGCCGTGCCTGACGGTGACTCCCTTCGGTCTCCCCGTCGTCCCCGAGGTGTACATCACGTCGGCGAGGGCATCGTCGTCGAGCGGCACCTGGATGGCACGGGAGTCCGCGCTCTTGACCTCCTCGAAATCGGTCGAACCGTCGAGGTCCGACGGCGAGACCGTGACCACCAGCAGGCCCGGACGGGACCGGAGGAGCGGCGCGACGGACTCGCCGTAGGCACCGCTGCAGATGACCGCGCGCACGTCCGCATGCTCGAAGATGACCCGCACCTCGGACGTCGAGAGCCGGTTGTTGGTCGGCACCGCGACCGCGCCCAGCTTGTGCAGGGCGCTGTAGCTCACGATCCAGTCGAGGATCTGGGAGGGCTCGAGGTAGATGGCGACCAGGTCACCCGTTCCGACTCCCCGGTCCTGGAGTCCCCGGGCCAGCCGGTTCGATTCGCGCTCCCATGCTACGAAGGTGATCGACGAGCCGTCCCCGAGATTGCGGTAGGCCGTCTCGTCGGGATAGGCCGAGGCCATCAGGCGGAGCTGATCGGGCAGCCGGTCAGCCATTGGCAGACCGCTGGAAGAGTTGCTCGGCCGCCCCACCGAGGAAGGCCTCCATCGCACCCTCCTCCAACGGGAGGGCGCGGGCTGCGGTCAGGGCGCGCTCCAACGGCATGAAGGGGTGGTCGGAGGCGAACAGCACCCTGCCCAACCCCCGACGCGAGCCCATGAAGGCCACCAGTGCCGGGTGCATGTATTTGGCCAGATAGGCGGAGTTCGAGAGATAGAGGTTGGGCCACTTGAGCAGGTACTCGATGAGCAGCTCCTCGTAGGGGTGCCCCATGTGGGCGCCGATGACCACCAGGTCGGGGAAGTCGATGAGGACGTCCTCGAGGAGCACCGGATCCTGGCAGGCGGAGCGCACCCTCGGGCCGGGGATGCCGATGTTGATCGACACCGGGACCCCGAGCTCTTCACAGGTGGCGTAGAGCGGGTAGTAGAGCGCGTGGTTGAGCGGGTACTGGTGCAGGAGTGGTGACACCCGCACGAGGGCGAGGGTCCCCTCGCCGACCCGGGACCGCACCGCTGCGCTCTGCGCACGGGGCCGCCCCGGATCGTCCGAGGTCGCTGCGAGCAGGAGGCGGTCCCGGTGTTCGTCGACGAAGGCGAGGGTCTCCGGATCGACTGATCTGAGCGTGCTGGTGAGGACCGCCCGGTCGACGCCGAGCCGGTCCATCTCGTCGATCAGGTCGAGATTGGTCATCCCTCCCTGGATCCCGCTCCCGAAGAATCCCTCGATCCCCCCGAAGCCCTTCTGGGCAAGGAACCGTTCGGCGGCCTTGCTGGAGATCGAGTTGACCCACAGGTCGAAGACCATCTGCTTGGCAGAGCTCAGGATGCAGCGGTCGTCGTGGACGACAGCGGCACCGGTCGGGCCAGGCTCCAGCTGAAGGTCTCCGGGAACTCGTCGAGTGCGACGGTCGTCGACAGGTCTTCGACCGTCGGACCGACCCGGTCGGCCACCTCCTGCAGCTGCGCCTCGTCGAAGCCGAACACCCGGATGGCGTTGAGTCCGAGGATCCGTCGGACGTCCTCTTCGGGCATCCCCCCGAACACCCAGCGCAGGATGGGGCGGTGCACGGGTGCGGCCCCTTCGAGATGGGGGTAGTCGGCACCCCACATGAGCCGGTCGATGCCGATCTCGTGCCGCATCTCGGCCTCTGATCGCTTCATGAGCGAGCCGCCGAGGAACACATGCCGGTCGAAGTACTCGGCAGGACGCATCTTGAGATAGGAGCGCACCGGCGCGCTGCCATGGGTGTCGAAGAACGCCTCCATGTCCCGGATCAGTGACGGCAACCACTGGGCACCGTTCTCGGTGACGACCACCTTGAGCCTCGGATGGCGGTCGAACACCCCGCCGAAGAGCAGGAACCAGAGCGGGCGCCTGGTGAAGACGAACACCTCGTAGAGTCCGAGGAAGCCTCCGTGTTTGGCGTCGTAGAGCTGCTTGGCGTCGGTGGCGGTGCCGGATGCACCCGTGTGCAGGTTGACCACGACATCATTGTCCTCGCACGCGCTCCAGAGGGGTTCGTAGTAGTCGTCGGCGTAACCGGGGAGTCCCGACTTGAGGGACATGGCGGGAAGCATCACCCCGCCGAAGATGCCGTTGGTGCGCGCCCATGCGATCTCCTCGACCGCCCGCTCCATGTCGTGGAGATCGATCGGGAGGCACCCGGTGCGCCGACCCGGGGCGGCTGCACAGAATTCTGCCAACCACCGGTTGTACGCATGGAGGGCCGGCCACACCGGTTCGAGCCCCCTGTCGGTCTGCCCGCCCAGGTACATCGCCGGGGAGAGACCGCCGGCGAGCACCGGCCCCGGGAAGACGACCTCGGCATGGATCCCCTGGTCCTCGAGGTAGGCGAGCCTCCGACCGTCCGCGTCGGAGGGGAACACCCAGTCGGTGCTGTACCTGGCCAGCCAGCCGCGCGCCCGGGCCGTGTCGACTCCCATGCCTGCCAGGCGTCGGGTGGCCACCGCCCGCACGGCGTCGGGATCGTCGATCTCCCCGGGGTCGAGACCACCGAACATGGGGATGGCCACCGAGGAGAGATCGCCGAACGCCGCGACCGCTTCGCGATGGGCCGGATCGACGTAGGAGAGGAACTCGTCGAGGCAGTCGGGAGCGGCGTGGGCGTCCGCCGAGACCACGACGTAGGGCTTCCCGGTTCGCAACCCCTCGAGACCCTCACCGGCCACCCGACTCACACCTTCCGTTGCACCACTGGGCACGTCCCTCCCTGGGCGCACACTACAGCGGGTCGCCTCGGGTCGCCCGGGGCGCCTCGGGCAACACGATCCGGTTCGATCGTCCCGGACGGCGGCGGCGGGCTACCGTGATCCGATGGACTGGACGGCGTGGTCGGAGCGACTCGAGGCGGCACTCGGACCGGACGGTGACTTCCCATCGTTCTTCGCGCCCGGCGCGCTCTTCAGCGATCCGGTCAACGAGCCCACCGCCGACCTCGCGGCGATCGAGGAGATGACCAATGCGTCGTTCCCCGACTGGCGACAGGAGATCCTCTGGGTCCACGGCGACCACGAGGGCGGTGCCTTCGAGTGGATCGGCAGGGGAACCCTCGGTGGCACCATCCCGATCATCCTCCACGGGTGCACCGTCGTCGACGTCGACGAGGACGGGCTGGTGACCCGCTGGCGCGACTACTTCGACCTCAAGGAGATCGAGGACCAGGCCGCCGGCGGAGCAGCTGCCGGCGGCCGCTGACGCGGACTACGACCAGTCCGGCTGCACACCGCCCCACGGATCCGGACGGAAGACGGGCAGCGCGCCGAGTGCCCGGACCAGCGCGGCATCCGGCCCGAGTGCCCCGCGCCAGGCCGATCCCTCGGTCATGAGTGTCCCGACGGCGACCGGGGTCCCGCCGGCCCGGCGGATGAGCGCGAGCGCTGCCGACATCGAGGCGCCCGTCGACACGATGTCGTCGACCACGACGACGCGGCGGCCGCGCACCGACGGGACCCTGGCCGGGTCCATCCGGAGCATCTGGCGGCTCTCCGTCGTGATCGAGCGCACCGGCTCGGAGTAGGAGTCCCCCAGGTGGATCTTCGGGGTCTTGTGGAGGATCACGTAATCGTCCAGTCCGAGGGCACGGCTGACCTCGATGGCCAACGGGATCCCCATGGTGGCAACCGACACCACGACCTCGGGCGAGAGTGGAGCGAGCGCCGCGGCGAGCTCGCGACCTGCCTGATCGGCGAACGTCAACCCGAGGTCGACGGTGATGAGGAGCGCGATCAGGAGGTCGTCGGCGACAGGCACCAACGGGAGATCGACCTGCTGGGAGCCCACTGTGGCCCGGTACGTGGAAGGGGCTGGCACGGACGAGACTCTCGCCCATGGCCGTGGTCGTCGCAAGAGTGCGGCTCGCCGGGCTCAGCGCCCGGCTGATCACCGGCGGTCCACCCACCAAACCTCGGCGCGTGGCGGGGGTCAGCCTTCCCTGCAGACCGCGCAGCGCCCCAGGATGGCGAAGTGATGGGTGTCGATCTCGAACCCGAACCGCTCCAGGGCGGACGCGGCCAGGCCGGCGAACAGCTCGTCGGGGGCCGCGACCGCCGCTCCGCAGCTCTGGCACACGAAATGGCAGTGCGCAGTGGCCGCCAGGTGGTAGGTGGCCGGACCGTGTCCGAGGTGGGAGTGGACGATGACGCCCAGCTGCTCGAGCTCGTCCAGGTTCCGGTAGATCGTGGAAAGGGCCACGTCCGGCGCCCGGTCCTGGACCGCCTCGGCCAGATCCTCGGCCGTCTGGTGTCCGGACCGGTCGAACAGGGCTTCCAGGAGAAGCCGCCTCGGGCTGGTCACCCGTCCGCCGTGCTCGCGCACCAGGGCCAGCACGTCTTCCACGGTGTGGACTTCGTGGAGGTGCTCGTGGGCGGACTGGGACCGGCTCACAGGAGGATCATCCTAGAGCGAACAGTCCCTTCTTGCAAGCTGGTCGCATTTACTCTACGGTGGCAACAGTTCTGCTCCCGACCCCCACGTCCCCGCGGAGGAGCCTCCTCGATGGCAGACCAGATGGGCCGCATCGCCACGATCCGCGACCGGCTCACACCCGAGGAATGGACCAAGGTCGCCGGCATGGCCGTCGTGACCATCGTGCTCAATGTGGGCGGTTGGTCGTTGCTCGCTGCCGCGAGCGGTCGCTACCACGTGACCAAGGTGGAGATCTTCGGGTTCGGGACCGGCGTGCTCGCCTACTCGCTCGGGATGCGCCACGCCTTCGACGCCGACCACATCGCGGCCATCGACAACACCACCCGAAAGCTCATCCAGGAGGGGAAACGACCCCTCACCACCGGCTTCTGGTTCTCACTCGGCCATTCCTCGATCGTGTTCATCATGGCGGTGCTGCTCAACCTGGGCATCCGGGCCCTCAACGGTGCGGTCAAGAACAATGCCTCGGCGCTCCACCGTTGGACCGGCATCATCGGCACGTCGGTCTCGGGCACCTTTCTCTGGGTCATCGGCCTCATGAACCTGGTGGTCCTCGTGTCGATCATCCGGGTCGCCCGCGAGATGCGCGACGGTCGCTACGACGACACCGAACTCGAGCGCCAACTACAGAACCGCGGCCTCATGAATCGACTCCTCGGCGGCTATGCCAGACGGATCGACCAACCGTGGAAGATGTTCCCGGTGGGGATGCTGTTCGGGCTCGGCTTCGACACGGCCACCGAGATCGCCCTGCTGGTCCTTGCCGGCACCGCCGTGGTCAGCGGGCTCCCCTTCTACGCCGTGCTGTCGCTGCCCATCCTCTTCGCGGCGGGAATGTGCCTCTTCGACAGCATCGACGGGTGCTTCATGAACTTCGCGTACGACTGGGCCTTCGCCAGGCCGATCCGGAAGATCTATTACAACCTCACCATCACCGGGCTCTCGGTCTTCATCGCACTCTTCATCGGGACGGTCGAGATCCTCGGTCTGCTCGCCCAGGAAGGCGACCTCTCCGGCGGCTTCTGGGCGTTCCTCGCCACGTTCAACCTCAACCGGGCCGGGTTCGTCATCGTCGCCATCTTCGTCGTCACCTGGATCGTGGCCCTCGCCATCTGGCACTTCGGCGACATCGAGCGCAAGTGGGAGGAACAGGCCACCCGGGCCCGGGCCGGGAGGGTCGCCGTCGACTGAGTCGGACGAGGCTGTGGCTGAGCGGCCGGCGGCGACTCAGCTCCGGGGAGGATCGCGAAAGGCGTCGATGACCTCGTCACGCCAGGCCCGCAGCTCCAGACTGTGCTCCGCATCGGTCCGCCCCAAGCGGACGAGCACGAGGTCGAGAGCGGGGCAGACGTCGAGGTACTGACCCTCGTGCCCTGCCGCCCAGAAGGTGCCCAGGGGCTCGTCCCGGGTCCACCAGTGGCACCCGTAGAGGTGGCCGTCCTCCGGGTCCACCGACCGGGGTCCGCGCCCGTGGTCGACCCACCCCTCGGGCAGGAGGCGCCGGTCTCCCCAGACGCCGTCCCGGAGGTAGAGGAGGCCGAACCGTGCGTAGTCCCGGGCCGTGGCGTGCACGTATGAGCCGGCCACCCAGGTGCCCGCCGCGTCGAAGCCGGGGATGGCCGACCGCATGCCGATCGGACCGAACAACCGCTCGGAGACGAACCGCCGGTACGGCTCGCCGGGACCGATCTCCCGGGCGACGATGCCCGAGACGATGACACTCGTGCCGGTCGAGTAGTGGAAGAGCGCCCCCGGTGCGGCGGCAAGCGGCCGGTCCGCTGCGAAGGCGGCCATGTCGGCCTCGCCGCGGCCGTAGAGCATCTGAAGGACGTCGGAGGTGTCGGGGTCTTCGTACTCCTCGACGAAGGCGAGGCCGTCGCGCATCTCGAGGAGTTGCTGGAGGGTGATCGACCCTCTCGGGTCCCCTGCGCTCGCCCACTGTGGCACCCGGGCCGGAGCGTCGAGATCGAGCCGGCCCTCGCCGACGAGCACGCCGACCGTGGCGTGCAGCATGCTCTTCGCCATCGACCACGACAACAGCGGGGTCTCGGGATGCACCGGCTTGCCCGGACCCTCCCACTGCGGAAGGGCGCCACCGTACCGCTCGTAGATCAGCTTTCCGCCCTGGACCACGATCACCGCGTAGGTGTCCTGCAGCGGCCCGGCGGGATCGAATGCGGTATCCATCAGAGCGCCGAGGTCGACGCCCGGGGGCAGGGGTCCGGTCGGCCAGTCGTCGGCCGGCCAGGGCACGCCGGTCGCCTGTGGCGGCAGGGGTGGGAGGGGCGAGGTGCGGGTAGGTGAACCGGTCAAGGGACCGAGCATCGCGCGGCTGCCCCGGCCCGCGCAGGCCCGGCACCCCATAGGATCCCCCCGACAGCCGCAGAGAAGGAGACACGATGGAGATGGAGTATCGCCGCCTTGGCGGGTCCGGGCTCAGGGTCAGCGTGCTGTCCTTCGGGTCCTGGGTGACCTTCGGGCCCCAACTGGCCGGGAAGCTGGCCGAGGACTGCCTGGGCGCAGCGTACGAGGCGGGCGTCAACTTCTTCGACAATGCCGAGGCCTACTCAGCCGGCGAGTCCGAACGGATCATGGGCGATGCCATCGCGGCACTCGGCTGGCCGCGCCACACCTATGTGCTCTCGACCAAGCTCTTCTGGGGGATCCACTCGAACGTCAACATGCGGAACACCCTCAACCGCAAGTACCTCATGCAGGCCCTCGACGGGTCCCTCGAGCGCTTCGGCCTCGACTTCGTCGACCTCGTCTACTGCCACCGGCCCGACCCCGAGACCCCGATCGAGGAGACCGTGTGGGCCCTCTCGGACCTCATCGCGTCGGGCAAGGCCCTCTACTGGGGGACCTCTGAGTGGTCGGCCGAGCAGATCCGCCAGGCATGGGACATCGCCGACCGGCACCACCTGCACAAGCCGGTCGTCGAGCAACCCCAGTACAACCTGCTGTGGCGGGACCGTGTCGAAACCGAGTACGCGCAGCTCTACGACAGCATCGGCCTCGGCCTCACCACCTGGAGTCCCCTTGCCTCGGGTCTCCTCTCGGGCAAATACCTCGACGGCGTGCCGGAGGGATCGCGGGCGACACTGCCCGGCTACGAGTGGCTGGCCAAGATGCTCACCGACAAGGAGCGCAACGAGAAGGTCCGTGAGCTCGCGACCGTGGCCAAGGAGCTCGACTGCACCCTCGCCCAACTGTCCATCGCCTGGTGCGCGAGGAACCCGCACGTGTCCTCGGTGATCACCGGAGCCAGCCGGGTCGAACAGGTCCACGAGAACCTGGGCGCCCTCGACGTGCTGCCCCGGCTGTCAGACGAGATCATGTCCCGCATCGCCGCCATCGCCGTCTGACCCGACCCCGGGCGCATCGCCGGGCGGAGGGAGCCTCTGCGCACGGATGAGCTGCTCGAAGTCGGCGAGGTCGCTCAGGTGCCGGTTGACCCGTCGCACCAGATACAGCGACAAGAGGGCGGCCGGGATCTCGATGCACACAGCCATCACCGCGGCCTCGAGGAACTGGTTGCGGTTCCCGGATGTCGTCACGTCGAACCAGGCGTCCACGATGAGGAGGGTGGCCGTCGCTGCCGCCGGGATCTGCACCCGGGGGTCGATGTGGAAGGCGAACCAGGCGGTGCGGATGATCGCCAACACGAGCAGCACGTCGAATCCGACCCAGGCCAGGTTGTAGTGACGGTCGATGTCCCGGCCGGGAAGGGTGACCGCCAGGAAGGCGATCCACGGCACGAGACAGACGGCGGCGGCTGCGTACAGCCACGCCATTCGCCGGGCATCCTGCCGGATGATCTCGATCTCGCGCTCGTGTTCGGGGACGCCTCCGGGACGACTGTCCGAGCTCACCTCGTCAGCGTACGAGCCACGGGCCCCGGGTGGCGAGACGTGCCCACGGACCGGCGAACGAGCCCCGGTCGGCGGCTCAGCGACGCTGGCTGCGGGACTCGTCGAGCAAGTCGCCGCGCTTCAAGGCGACCTCCTCGAGCGCCTTCTGGGTGGCGAGGCCGACCACCGTTGGGATCCGGTGCCACGACCCGTCGGCGGCCAGCGACCACGACTGGACATCGTCGGCCAGGTTGAGGGCGAGGATCTCCTCGAGCTGCACCACCGCGTCGGGGTCGGCGACCGGGATCATGGCCTCCACCCGCCGATCGAGGTTTCGGCGACGAAGGTCGGCAGAGCCGATGTAGTAGATGGCGGGGCGGCCGGCCGCACCGCCGAAGCGCAGGATCCGCGAGTGCTCGAGGAACCGGCCCACGATGGAACGGACCCGGATCGTCTCGGACAGACCCGGGACGCCGGGACGCAGGCAGCAGATGCCGCGGACGATGAGGTCGATCGGGACCCCGGCCTGCGATGCCCGGTAGAGCGCGTCGACAACGGCCACGTCGTCGAGGCCGTTGACCTTGATGGCGATCCGACCGTCGGCTCCGGCCTCTGCCTCGGCGTCGATGAGCTCGACGACCCGCTCGCGGATCCCCCCGGGGGAGGTGACCAGCTCCTGGTAGTGGGGCGGCTGGCTGAAACCGGTGATGTAGTTGAAGAAACGGGTCACGTCCGCCCCGAGGGCGGGACGCGAGGAGAGCACTCCGAGATCCTCGTACATGCGGGCCGTCTTGGGGTTGTAGTTGCCGGTACCGACATGGCAGTAGAGCCGCACCGCGTCGCCGTCTTGACGGACGACCAGGGTCGTCTTGGCGTGGGTCTTGAGCCCCATCAGGCCGTAGATCACGTGGGCCCCCGCCTCTTCCAGCGCACGGGCCCAGCCGATGTTGGCCTCCTCGTCGAAGCGGGCGGTCACCTCGACCAGCACGGCCACCTGCTTGCCGCGCTCTGCGGCCCGGACCAGGGCGGCCACGACCGGGCTGTCGCCGGAGGTGCGGTAGAGGCACTGCTTGATGGCCAGCACGGAAGGATCGTCGGCCGCTTCGTTCATCATCTCCTCGACCGAGGCGGAGAAGGAGTCGTAGGGGTGATGGACGAGCACGTCCTGACGGTCGAGAACGGTGAAGATGCTCGCGTCCTCCTCGCGCTCGACCGAGGTGAAGGCGGGTGGCACGAGGGGATTCCACGGCTCGTCGTGGAGCTCGGGTCGATCGAGGGCGTGGATGGCCCAGAGGCAGTCGAGACCGAGTTCGCCGGCGAACCGGTAGACGTCGTCCGGGCCGAGGCCCAGCTCCTCGGTCAGACGCTCGACCGGTGCCTCCGAGGTGCGCGAATCGATTTCGAGTCGGACGACCGGCAGAAAGCGGCGTCTGCGGAGCTCCTCCTGGAGGGCAAGGAGCAGGTCGTCCGCGGCGTCGTCATCGAGCGCCAGGTCGGCATCACGGGTGACCCGGAAGACACAGGGTTCCCCGACGTCCATGCCCGGGAACAGCTCGTCCAGGAAGGCGACCATGATCTGCTCGAGTGGGACGAATCGATCCCCTCCTCCGGGCAGTGGCAGGAGGCGGTCGACGTTGGGCGGGACCTTGACCCGGGCGAACCGCGCGTTGTCATCCTGCCGGCTCCTCACCTCAACGCCGACGTTGAGGGACAGATTGGAGATGTAGGGGAACGGGTGGCTCGGGTCGACCGTGAGGGGGGTGACCACCGGGAGGATGAGGCGATCGAAGACCTCGTGGAGGTAGGTGCGGTCGGCCGAATCGAGGTCCTTCCAATCGCACAGCTCGATCCCCTCGACGCCGAGGGCGGGTTCGATCATCTGGAGGAGGAGTGCTTCCTGACGGCGGACCATCCGCTCGAGCGAGGCCCGCACGTCGCGGAGGAGTTGCTCGGGGGTGCTGCCGTTGAGGGCGAGACTCTTGATGCCGGCCACCACCTGACGGCGCAGCCCGGCGACCTGGACCTGGAAGAACTCATCGATCCGCTCGCTGAACAGGATGAGGAATTTCACCCGCTCGAGGAGCGGGACATTGTCGTCGGCGACCAGGTCGAGTAGCCGGTCGTTGAAGTCCAGGTCAGAGAGCTGCCGGGCGAAGTACCGCGACTCGCCGCCGCGCCCCGGTCCACCGGTGGTTCCGCGGAGGGCCTCGATGCTCACGGAAACAGACGTTAGCAAGGGGTGCTCACGCTGCCCGGACCGGATCCAGCTCCGACGCGGGCACATGGGCCTTGCCACCAGGGATGGGCCACAATGAGGAGGCCGACGACGAAAGGTACGGGTGATGCACACGGACCGCACCATCGAGGTAGTCGTGGAGATCCCCCGGGGGAGCCGCAACAAGTACGAGTACGACCACGAGCGACACGTGATCCGCCTCGACCGTCGGCTCTTCTCGGCGACCTTCTACCCGGCCGACTACGGGTTCGTACCCGACACCCTGGCCGAAGACGGTGACCCGCTCGACGCGCTGGTCCTCCTCGACGAGCCGACCTTCCCGGGCTGCCTGGTCGAGAGCCGTCCGGTCGGGGTGTTCTGGATGACGGACGAGAAGGGTCCCGACGCCAAGATCATCTCGGTGGCCTGCGGGGACCCCATGTGGGAGAGCGTCGAGGACCTCGAGGGGCTGCCTCCCCACCTCACCTTCGAGATCGCGCACTTCTTCGAGGTCTACAAGGACCTCGAGCCCGACAAGCTGACCAAGGTCGGTGGGTTCGACGGGGTCGAGGCCGCATGGGAGGAGATCGACCGGTCCCGCGAACGCGCGACAGCTGCCGGCTGACCAGGGCGCCCCACGGGATCCTCCGGGCTCATGCCGCTTCACCGGTCGACTCCCCGGTGTCGGGCGCATCGAGGATGACCGCCGCCGCCTGCTGGATGCGTCCTCCGGACGCTCTGATGCCGGCGACCGCCTGGTCGCCGCCTCCGGCCCAGGTGGCGACGTAGCCGAAGGAGTAGGTGCCCGAGTCGAGTCCGAGCGACCGGCACACCACATAGGCGGTCGACTCGGCCTCGAGCTCAGCGAGGGACCGGTCGTCGACCGCCTCGTGCAGAAGGGCGTGAGCGAGCTCGTGGGCGAGCGTCTTGACCTGCTGGTCGGGAGCATTGCGGGCTTCGACCCGGATCCGGCGCGCGGCGAAGGAGCAGTCGCCGTTGACGGTGCCGGGGAGGTCGGTGAACACGACCGCGTAGCCGACGCGTTCGGCCCGGTCCACGAGCCGATCGAGGCACCGGGAGGGGTCACCTCCGGCCAATTTGTGACAGACCTCGGGGAGCGGGTCGCCGGTGGTCTGGCTCACGTCGAACACCGGCACGGTGCGGAATCCGCGGATCGGACGGTGTTCCTCGTCTCGCTCGACCTGGACCTTCCGGCCGACGACCGGGGCGAGGATCCAGATGGCCGACTCCCCCTTGCTGACCGACCGCCCGAGCCTCTTCCAGCTGGCAAAGCCGGCGACCCGGGTGGCCTCGGGCAACTGGGCGGCGATGAGCAGGGCGTTGCCGAAGCTGTAGCGATGGAAGCGGGCCTGGACGTCGAGGTGGCGACGCCACTGTTCGGAGTTGGTCAGTGACGAGATGCCCTCGGTCAGGGTGTCGAGGAGCTCGGTGCGGTCTGGAGAGCCCATGGATCTGCTCCTGGGTCGTCGGGGGCGGTCCCCCGGGAGGGGAGGGCTCCGTCGGGGAGCGAGATGCAGCGCCGTCCGTCGATGAGAGCAGGGCGGCCCGCCGATCCGGTCCGTGGTACGGCCCGGACGGTCCGACGAAATGCACCGTAGGCCGGGGCTGTGACGGACCGCGTAAGCGGGCGGGACTGGTCGAGCTCGCCGCCCGGTCAGGCGACCCAGCTCACCCTTGGGGCGGCGTCCATGCGGGATCGGGCTCGGCGAAGAACTCCACCATCGAGTTGATGCCGATGCCGAGGAGCGTCCAGTCGACCGAGGTTCCATCCGCCGGCCGGATCAGCTTGATCGGCGCAAAGGCGTCTTGATCGACCAGCAAGCGCATCACGATCCCCTCGGCGTATGCAGAGAAGGCAACGGCCGCATCGTGCATCGCGAGTCCGGGCTTCACCCGCCATCCAACCAGATCCAGTCCTGCCTGGTAGATCTCGGCGTAGCGTTCGGTGAGCTCCTCGTTGGTTCGACGGAACGCGTCGATGAGGCGCTCATCCGGGACAGCGGCCCTGCCCGCGGCAAGGTAGGTCCCGAGGGCGAACTGGATGCTGACCGCCGAGCGCTGTGCCGCTTCGACGAACGCGGCGGTCGCGACGCGGATCAATTCGGCCAGGCTCGCCCGCCTGGAGATCGGGGTCGAGAAGTCGGCGAGTGCGAGTGCGGCATTGAAGGCCTCCTCGGTGATCTCGAACTCCTCGGTGCCCTCCTCGGCGAGCACGGCCAGGAGCACGTCGACCTGGAACTCCTCCTGATTCCGCCAGATGCGGTCGATGACGGCGGCGTTGGTCACCCTGGCGCCAGTGGTGCGCTCCACCTCGTCGAACACGCGCTTGAAGGTGACCCGCTCGACTCCGAGGGTCAGCCCCTCCTCCAGGAGGACGGTCCTGCCAGCCGAGATGAGCATCTCGCGCAACTCGGACCGGGGGCGTCGCGGTCTCGGGAGCGCGTCCGCCGGCCGGCTTTCGCCCGAATGCCCCCCGCTTGCCTCCGCCTGGCCTGAATCCATGCGAGCTCAAAGCTATCGAACGCGCGCCATCGAAGGCGAAATGCCATGGAGGACGACGTCCCAGACAGTCTCGACTCCGCACCCAGATTCGACCCCACCAGCGCCGCCGGCGGCCGTTCCGCAGATCCACGGATCAGGCCCCGAGGGTCTGCGGGCGGGAACCCCGCCCGATTCGTTGAACAACTAATCTCGTGATCGCGGGTCAGCCCGCATCTACTCCGGGGATGTAGCTCAGTTGGCTAGAGCACCTGCTTTGCAAGCAGGGGGTCACGGGTTCGAGTCCCGTCATCTCCACCACAAACTCCCTTGTCACAGGCCTGTGCGCCAAGAGCCTGGGCGAACCGTCAAGCTGTGGGGGCACTTCTGGGGGTGAATGGGTCTGTTTATGATGTATTGGCTCTCCTTCTCGGAAAACGTAAAAGGGGGAAGGTCTGAGGGGAGAGTGTGACCTCTCAGTAGGTGCGTACGTACCCTTGGGGTGCATTGGGTACAGTGAACCTTTATGCCGTCGAAGTCATGCTTCTCCCGATCAACTCGACGCTGTTACGGACGAGGCGATGAGCATTTTGACGAGCGGACTCAGTCCGTCCGGCTGGCGACCAGAGTTTTGGTGGCCGAGCAGTTCTCCATTAGCCTTCGACAGCCGTTCAAGGACCGGGCAAGGCGATCACAGCAGGCTCTACTGTCCATTCGCTTGGCGAATCTACTCGGCCACAACGCTGATCCGGCCGAAGAAGGACCCGATTGGAGCGTTGACGACTTCGTCGACATCCCGGACCCTCTGCCACCGCCTCTAGTCGGTGCACGCACTTCAACGGCGCCTCCCTACCTCCCCGCACTCTCGTGCCGGGTGAAGGATGCGTTGACGACCTGATCGACCTCTCACTTACCTCTCCCGGCTCCATGTCGGTGAGAGGTCGGAGAGGAAAAGATGTCAGGCATTTTGCAGGAACCCGTCCCGCCCAATCGGGCTGAACGACGGAGGAAGGGCACACCACGGCGCAAATCAGCCGTCGCCACCGAGCCCGCACCCGGCACGCTGGCACTCACGGTCAACGAGGCGGCGTATTTGCTGCGGGTCAGCCCGAATACGGTCTGGAACCTGCTCGCCGATGGCCGACTGACCGGATTTGCCGTTAGGCGTCGTCGGCTGATCGCCCGTACAGCGGTTGAGGGCTTCATCGCCAGTGGTGGGACCGAGTCGCAAATCGGGTCGTCGTGACCGGCCGACAAAGACGAACCTCCCCTCCTGTGCGAGGGGAGGCCGTCAACGGCCGTGGCAAGGGCTCAAGAGCAAAATATCAGGGACGCCCCAGAGCTATCTACCGCTCAACTTCAAATGCCTTTCCAGAGGGAGTCGTTGAAGTAAGACGAGGAATCAACCTGGGAGAAGCAGGAGCAGAGTTTCTGCAGAACCTGAACGAGACCAATACTCAGGATTGCGAAGGTTCATTCCACTCCGATGCACTTGTTCCCTCTACCCTTCATGTCCCCACTAACAGCCCCATCCCTACGAAGATATCCGAGTCTCCGTATGCACCTACTCCCTCTAATCCTCGTCAACTACATAATGGACCTCCAGCCTCTAATGAAACGGGGGGTGCCCCTGGGTGGCTGATTACTCCTCAGCAACTCGGTTCTACCCAACCTCTACTCTTTGATGACCTCCCTCTCCAGTGCTCTACTCCAAAGACCAAACGCTCTGTGGACCCCATTACAGGAGAGATCATGGAGAAGATGCGTTACCGATTTGAACCTTTCCTAAAGAGGTGGGTGCCTGCTCGGTGTCACCGTAATACCTGTTACGACTGTGCCATTTGGAATGCAAGGGCCGTTGCCCGTGCTATTTGGCTAGCCGAACCCGATTACGTCCTCACTCTGACTGATGTGGGTGACACCTACGAGGAAATCGCCAAGCGCATTAGAAAGTTAATCGAGAAGATGCGGAAGACCTACCCCACGTTCGAGTGCGCCCGGATGGTGGAGGAGAATCCTGAAGAGACGGGTAATCATGCAATCCTCTACATCCATGTCGCCGACAAAAGGATCTCTAGGCGGGTAGTCGAGCGAGCATGGCCGAAAATGATCTACCTGCAGCGACCCCGACCTAAAGCTGGGCCTCCGTTCTTCGGGTACCAGATGAAGTCCTTGGCCGATCCCGATATGGCAAAGATCTATCTCGCCCTGAACGGCACTCCAAAGCGCCAGTATCTCGTGCACTCCACCAATGGGTTCTGGCGGGATGGGAGGGGCGGCAAGAAGCTGACCCGGGCTAAGGCAGAGACCCTGGCTCGGCAGCGACCACTTAGGGCTAGATGACGGACTCCCGGCGACCGACCTCAGCAGGAGCCCCTCTGCGCCCCGGACGGCCCGAGTGCGGTACATCCGAACCCAGGTGGCGGTTGAGAGCCGTAGACAAATCTACAGACCCCTCTCGCAAATCGATGAGCTGTCGAACCAGCTGAAGCCGCCAGAGGAGGTGTGGGACGGCGAAGCACCGGGTCGTAGGCGAAGATGGCGTGGAACACAATCGGTGTCGCCACTCCCGATGAAGAACTTGAGGATCAACGACTATGGACGCCGAAACAGCAAGGATGCTCTTCGTTCACCCGTTCTACCTGAACATCCAGTTCGGATTGAATCTTGAGGCTCCACCGGGGTATTCAAGCTTGGCGGCTCTTGAAGATGCGATGGTGCGCACTGCGCCCGAGGTGAGTGATCATGACGTTCTGGCCCTCTGGAATGCAGGATGGAGGGAAGCCCTCATGGCGTCTTGGTGGGCTGGGATACGTCATTACGAGGATTTGAATGCAGCTGAGAACATCAAATCCGCTTTGAAACCAGATTTCGAATGGGCTGGGTATTCAGGACCCGTCCATTTCGCTGGGCTTGTGCTCCTGGGTGACGAGCGTGCCCGGGAGGTAGTGGCCTGGTCATGGCGCGGTCGAGGGAGCAGAGGAGACGTTGCTTTCGCAAAGGCTGCAGACGTGATGCTGGGCGGGCATACGGTGGACTTCCTCAAGGACGAGCAGCTGTTGACCCTCGCCATGCTCGAAGGCACAGTCGAACTGGGGCGGCGTGTGAGGGACAGGCTTCACTAGCCGACCTGGAGCCAAGCGGGGTGATCACCACGATAATCATGAACTGCGGTGCGTCAGACGTGGATCATCAAGGCAACTCTTGATAGGAGATTTGACCTTCAACACAATCACGTGGACGATCGGACCCAGGACACAGTTGCATTGCCGTCAAGGCCGAGGCACAAAGGGGCCTGAGTAGCCTGAGATAGGCGTCAGGTAACAGGTGATGCGTTGTGTTGATCGGCTTTGAGCCTGCCCACCTCGTCCTCCACGGCGGTCGACGGAACCTGATCCGTAACCCCCGGGTCGAAGAGCGGTTCCACGGCCCTTTGATATGCCTTTGCCACCTCTTCGTTAAATCGGAGCCAGTTGGCACGGTCGAGTCGGGGACCGTAGTAATCCCGGTCGGCGATATCGGAGAGCAGAGTGACGAACGCCTCTGGGTAGAGCCGACGCCGCATGCGAGGAACTTCGGGCCTCAAGAGAAAGGGGGGCTCGGGGAGGAGACCGATCCTTATCCAGTTGTCGATCGTCCAGTTTGTCCTGCGGAGAGCAGCGGCGAGGTGGCCGACGGTAACCAGCTTGACAGGCTTACCTTTGATCGAAATCGTAATCGGATGTCTGAGCCCCCTCGTTGAGCGCATGCCCCAATCGTCGCTGCTCCGAGATGCCCAAGAGTAATCACCCGGACCCTGCATTTTCGGGTTGAGCGCCTTTAGGAGCACATAATGAACCCCCAGTGCTTGGTCATGGGGCGTAACCGCACTCCGAGCACGGCTTACCATCTGAGCGCGAGTGGAGTGCACCGCAGTTGCCGCACTCCCCGGCCCATTCAGCGGGATAACTATTCACGACAGCCGCTGGGACCAACCACTCCCGGTAGGGCTTCCCTTCTTGGACCCACTCGTAGTCACTGATCATTTTTTCGGGGATCTCGACGGAGAGGAGATCCTCCCCTTTGGCTCCCTCGTTCCAGTCGAGAGGCGTGTCGGACAAGAAGACACCTTCGTGCTCTTCGCCGGTGAGGTACGTGCCGCTGGTGTCTCGAAACCCTTTCTCCAAGATGAGGGAACCGCTGGCTGTTCGGTGGTAGAGCCTCATGTCCACCAGTCTTGCAGCCAGCATTTCTCTAGCGCTGAATCCGGGGCACGACCAAGGCGGGAGCGAACCGATCCGGTGGGGAGAGGTTGCTTCAGTACGCCAGATTGAGTCATGATGGTGTCTCCACATCAAGACGAGCCGAGGCACCTGGGCCTGTGACGCTCTCCAACCCTCCCTAGCGGGAAACGGTGGCAATGCCAGGCGATGAGGACATCATGACAACCACCCGTAATGACTCCGTGGCCGTCAACGCATCCGCTGCTGGGAGCATTCACGACCCTGCACCACCCGAAATCCCGCCGGACGCCCTGAACCTCCAACGGTCGACCTTCTTGGCCCGGCGTCTGCGTTTGGCCCTACTTGACCTCTGCGCCAGGGTGCCCGAGGCCTGGGTCACCGCAACGCCGAAAGGCATCGACTTCGAAAGGCTGACAATCCGGCAATGCGACCGACTGGTCAGGTCGCTGGAGGACGCTGCCCGGGCCCTAGAGCAGAGCAATCGGGATCCGCATTCTGCTTTGGGTGATCCGAACCAGCTTTCCCTCTTCGACGGTGACCTGTAATGGCTGCGCAGAAGTGCGATCTCTATCTCCCGGGTCATGAGGTCCATTGGATACAGGCCAAAAAATCGTCGGAGGTGACCCCAAGCACAGGCACGTTGGTGGACGTCGCTGATGGCGTAATCAGTGTCGAATACCTGGACAGACTTGCTCACTACCGCCATCACCGGGTGGAACGTGTACTCAAGGTCACCAAGCGTGGTGCGAAGGTCAGGGTCTGCGAGCGCTATCGCATTCTTGCCGTGGATCTGGAGCAGCGCAGGGTCAAGCTCTTCTGCATCGCCCTAGATAAGGACGAATGGAGACCCTGCAGCTTCGAGCCCCTCACATCAGCCACGCCCGAGGCCCTGGCAGAGAGGCTCAACTTCCGAGGTGGATTCAGTGTTCCCGGCCACCAGGTCGAGGCTGATCTGGCAAGGGATGACCATGACTGAGCCTCCGAAGGTACAGGACAGAGCCAATGACCGAAGGCACCGATGGAACCGGATCCGATTTTGGATCTTCGTTGCTGGCGTCGCAGTTGCGATTCCCACCGGGATCATCGGCGCCAACATCGAGGCTTCAAATCAGAACCTGATCAGCAACGCCTCTGGTTACGGGATCACAGCGGTCGTCCCGCCGGATTATGTCGGCTACGTCGCCATCGTCAGCGGGCTCCTCGCCTTCTGGGTCGGGCCGGTGATTGTTGTCAAGAGACGTCTGGACCGGTTGGTCGACCCAATGATCGAGGCGGCCAATCAGGGGATTTCGACCCCCCAGGAGATCTTCGAGGTCTTCCAAGACCAGTATGGCCGCCCGCCGACGATCGAGGAGATCTATTACATCCAACAGATGCAGCGACAACGCCGCAACGATGGACTACTTGGACTCGGGCTCTTGTTGGGTGGCGCAGTTGCCGTCCATCACACCCTCCATGACCATCACCATTAGTCGATCGACATAGACAGACCGGTAAGAGACCGATGACCAATCCCATGGAGGTGCGTCCCGCATGGGTCGATGAAGAAGGAGGTGGATTCGCAGATTCGGTGAATCCGAGTGCGGGAGCGGTCGGTCGCCAGATCTGGAGGAGGCCAAATCGGCGTGTTGGACCGAGGTCGTCGTATTCCTTGGGGAGAGGGGTACAGGAAAGAAGAGATGGAAGTGCGGTCTCCGAGTCGTGAACAACGGCGATCTGCGATATCAGGGAAATAAGCTGACCGTCCCACTACAGATATCCAGGGTGACGGCCGAGCCCACTGGGGCAATGGTTCCTGGATCTGGGGATTGGCCTACAACTGCTCCCGAATTCCAGATCTGTTGGCCCGTAGGAGTTGTGTAGTAACAGGCTCCCGATTGAGAGTATGAAACCTGTACTGTGAAGCCAGCCTGTGTGATCTCAGTCCTGGGTTCACCTGAGCAACCACACTGAGTTCCCAGCGCAACTGCATCGGGTACGGTGGCGGTGGCCACGGTTGTAGTGGTGGTTCCTGCTGGCGGGGAACAGATCTGCGTGCCGAGTGCCGCCAGAGCGGCAGGAGGATACTGAGAGCACGGATTCCACCCTGGGCCTCCGCCCGAGTTGTCGATCATTGTAATGAACTGCCAACCTGTGCCCGCCTGCTTGAAGAGGGCAATGCCGTCACCACTTCCGGCTTGGATGGTGAAGTCTTGCAATATGGCCCAACCACCTGCGCAGTCAACAGAGATCGGTGTGCCTCCATTCGGAACGTCAGTTGGGGTCACAGACGGCTCGGCTTGAACAACGAGCGGAAACAGCGCTGCCGAGGAGCAGGGGAGCTGGACTGGCTGCGGTGCCGTGGTTGTTGACGCCCTTTCTTTTGGGGGGCCGGAGGTCCCACTCGTGGTTGAACAGAAGGCTCCCGAGGGATAGGTCGATGGGCACTTGGCGCTCGCACTGACCAGTGGAGCCGCACGCCCT
This sequence comes from uncultured Acidimicrobiaceae bacterium, assembly GCA_963753905.1. Lineage (GTDB taxonomy): Bacteria > Actinomycetota > Acidimicrobiia > Acidimicrobiales > RAAP-2 > Bog-756. The sequence continues at coordinate 3,142,056 of CAVWDZ010000001.1, forward strand.
TCATTGCGGGAGACGGCCAGTGCGATCAAGACGCCTCCACCAGCAAGGACCGCTAGAACCAATGCAGTTGCCATCAGTTTCCTGTGCCCGGTTCGTGATTGAAGATCCTGGCTCTCTGAACCGCCCGGTTCCCCAATGTCCAGTCGGAGTGGACGCCCACATTCGCCACAGAAGGAGGCAGCAGCGGCTGCTTGTGTGCCACAACTTGTGCAATAGGTGTGCTCTTCGAGGTCCTTGCCCGCCTCAGGTACAGATCCGGTATTCCCGCTGCTGCTTGGCGCTAACGTCGAGCTGTCAGGATGGAGTTCGGGGCCATACCACTTGCCGTCACTCGCCTGCCACCACCCTGAGCCCTGAGAGGTGTCACTCATTTGACGTGCCTAAGCAATCGGTCGTGAGCCTGCTTTGGCTGGATCGCAATCATCCGTAGTCACTCGTGCGCTGGTTTCCTAGTTGACGACAAACCAGCCAATACTGGCCAACCGGTTTTGTGGGACAGGTGCCGACAGTATGATCTTAAATGAGCTTGAAGCGACACTTGGAACAACGGCCTCAACGAAGACACCCGGCAGGCTGTTCTGAAGGCTGGCCAACACAAGACTGGCCAATGTGAGAGCAACGCCAGGTACCGTCACGGTCTTGGCCCCTGCAGCCACCTTCACGTGTCCACTGCGGGAGAAGACTGCTCGACCTTCGACCTTGAGGGCCGTCCCATCTCCCACGTTCGTCGCTAGGACTCCTGCACCCGTGGCGCCACCAATGCCCCAGACGCCATTTCGGCCGCCTTGTGCCTGCATGCCATCACCCAGATCGCTCGTGCCGTAAACACCGATCCCAGCCTCATTGAGCGGGGCCCCATAATCAGAGCCTTGGACTCCTATCCCTCCGCCCGTAGCGCCATAGACGGCGAGGCTCCCTTGTCCGGTAACGTTGCACTGGAATGCAGGGGTGCCCGTTGGCATTGTCGTTGCGTCAAGGAACGTCTGACTCGACGCAGAATTTGATTCTCCCAACAAGAACGGGGACCCAGTTGCGGCAGATGCGGGTGTCGATGTAGCAAACAACGCTGCGGTGCCAGCGGCTAATGCACCAGCGCTCCCGAATAGGAACCTCCTTCGAGGATGAGGTCGCCACTCGCTCGGGCTGTCGACATTGCCGCCGTTCTTATCGGAGGTTGATCGTTTCATGGTCGTCTCCCTCTCGTTCCGTCGAGCGTTCCTCCAATTCGGTGGAGGATTACAAGTCTCAGCTTGGCAGGGTGATGGAGCCGTTCCTGGGACCGCACTAGGTCTGTCGGGGTTCGCCGTACTTCTCGTCGCAGCTATTTGGGAAGATGCTGGCAACCTCCCTGGCTGCGGCCCGCACGGCCTCCTCCCGGCACATGCCCGCCACGTCGACTGTGAGGGTGATGGATCCATCGTCGCCCCTGAACCGGACCAGCCGATTAGCTGATCTCTGCACGGCATCCAGAAATCGCCATGTCCGATCGTCCAGGCCCTTTGGCATCGTCACGTCTACCTCGTAGCGCATCCCAGCGACCGTACCGAACATACGTTCGTTATTCAACAGCATGTGATCCCTTAGGGCATTTGCCGGGAAGGGAGGGTTCGGGCGGTTAGAAGCCCTCCAGAGGGCCTGAAGAGGCCATGGAAGCACGCCAGATCTGACAGGGTTGGGACTCGCTGCACAGGGGGTATTAGTCGTCCAGAAACGGCCCTTTAACAGGGAGGAAGCGCCTGATAGACTACTTATGAGAATCAAAGTTCTAAGAAGGGCACCTAGTGGCCGATCTCCTACCCGCACCAGTCTCCGAGGACCTCCTGCCAGCGCCCGTCGTCGATCCCGCTCTGCACCCAGTGGCGGTCTACTTGGCTCGCCTGGCACCAGGCTCTCGCAGGTCGCAGAAAGCGGCCTTGGAGACCATGGCGGACCTCCTGACCAGCGGCCGAATCGGGATCGAGGAGCTGCCATGGGACCGACTTCGCTACCAGCACACGCAGGCACTGCGAGCAGCCCTCGCCGAGCGCTACAGCCCGGCCACGGTCAACCGGCATCTGGCTGCCCTCCGGGGGGTCCTCAAAGAGGCCTGGCGGCTCCAACTCATGAGCGCCGAGGACCTCCAGAGGGCCATCGATCTTCCGGCCGTCCGAGGTGAGCGTTTACCCCGAGGCCGAGCACTTTCACGAGGAGAACTCCGGGCGCTCTTCGAGTCGTGTCGTAAGGGCAGTCCGTCCGATGTGCGTGATGCTGCACTGATCGGCGTCCTCTACGCCGCTGGTCTGCGGCGAGCCGAAGTCGTCGCCCTGGATGTCTCCGATTACGACCCCGAGAGCGGTGCGCTCATCATTAGAGGGAAGGGCAACAAGGAGCGGAGTGCCTACATCGATGACGGCGCAGCAGAGGCGATGGCTGCGTGGCTCACCGTGCGGGGAGATGAGCCTGGTCCGCTGTTTTGCCCGATTTTCCAAACCGGAGACCTCATCATCCGCACGATGACTGATCAGGCGGTCTACGCCATCCTCCGATCTCGGGCGAAGAAGGCGAAGGTGAAGCCATTCTCGCCCCACGACCTCCGCCGGTCGTGCGTGTCGGATCTGCTCGATGCAGGCGTAGACATCTCGGTGGTGCAGCAGTTCGTCGGTCATGCGAACGTTACGACGACTGCCCGTTACGACCGTCGAGGTGAGCATGCAAAGAAGCGGGCAGCCAAATCACTCCACGTCCCGTTCGTGGTCGACGAGCAGGCATCGGCATAGGTGGCCAATCAGAGGTGGCCATCTATGACCCCCCGCCATTAAGCGATCCTGCGTGCGATTAGGTGGCCCAGGAGGTAACCATGTCTCGGATCACCGGGAGGGGATAATCCACACTTGTGATCCGGGACGTGTGCGGCTCTGGACTCAAGGGAGTTCTGATCGCCGCTGAGCTACCCTTCTCCTGTGGGGGTGCGGGGGCGGCGAACGAGGAGGCGTACCATGATGGGTGCTGGCAGCAAGTACCGACCAAGGTCCAGACGTACGGTCGTTGGGAAGCTGGTCTTGTGCTTGGTTGCTGGTGTTGGCTGTGTATCGGCCTCAGTGCTCTCTGCTCAGGTCGCCGGTGCAGCTACAGACACAGTGACTAACTGCTCCGGTTCAGCTTCCGACTCGGGATCACTGCCCTATGAGGTGGTCAACGCCTCCTCAGGTGACACGATCAGCTTCTCTGTCACCTGTCCGTCGAACTCACCGATCACACTTTCCAGCACCATCGACATCAGCACCAATCTGACCATCAACGGACCGGGCGCAAGCAGCTTGGTTGTCAGCGGGAACAACGCCGTCGAGGTGTTCGATGTGAACGCTTCCGGTGTGACCGTCACGATCTCCGGTCTAACCATCGAAGATGGCAGCGCCTCCAACGGTGGCGGCATCCAAAACAGTGGCACTCTGGAGCTAACAGAAAGCGACATATCAAGCAATATCGCTGGCGTCGGTGGCGGCGGAATCAACAATAACGGCACGCTGGATGTCACTGATACCACCGTGTTTGGCAATAGCGCAGGTTATGGTGGCGGGATCTGGAGCGACAACACGCTCAGCCTTGCCAATAGCAACATTTCCGACAACAGCGCCACATCCGTCGTTGGCGCAGGCGGACAAGGCGGAGGTATCGAAAACGGTGGCTCGTTGAACATAACTGACAGCACGTTGTCGGGTAATAGCGGTGCTCTTGGTGGCGGCATTGACAGTGGCGCCTCAAACGGCCAGATCTCGACGATTAGCAATAGCACTCTGTCTGGCAATAGTTCAGATTACGGTGGCGGCATCTTGTCTAGGGGTATCAATGGCAGCACGTTTGACGTAAGCAACAGCACTGTGGCTGACAACCATGCGTCGTTCTTAGGCGGTGGCATCGATGACGTTCACACGTTGACGGTCACCAACAGCACGCTTTCGGGGAATGGCGCCCCAGCAGGTGGAGGCATCGAATTCAGCGGAGGGAGCACGGCAACCATCGTGGCCACGATGGTTGCCAACAGCTCATCAGGGGGCGATTGCACCATTTCCGGGACCCTCATTGACGGTGGCTACAACCTCGATGACGATGGAACCTGCGGATTTTCAGCGAGCAACGACTTTTCCGACACCCCGGCAGACCTTGACCCAGCTGGACTCCAAAGAAACGGTGGTCCGACTCAGACAGTCGCCTTGCAACCGGGTAGCCCCGCAGTCGGAGCTGTCACCGATGCATCATTGTGCTCGACGCCAGACCAACGAGGAGTTGCACGGCCCAGACCATGTGACATTGGCGCCTATCAGTCGGGAACCGACATCGTCACTAACTGTTCCGGCTCGGCTTCTGACCGGGGGTCATTGCCATATGAGGTGGCTAATGCCTCTTCGGATGACACCATCATCTTCTCAGTGACCTGCCCAGCTAGTTCACCCATCACCCTTAGTAGCACCATCGACATCGATACGAACCTGACCATCAATGGACCTGGTGTCAGCTCGTTAGCTGTGAGTGGGAACAATGCTGTAGAAGTGATGGAGGTCGCTTCGGGTGTGACTGCCTCGCTATCGGGCATCACTATCGAAGACGGATACGGCGACAATCAGAACCCAGTTAGCTACGACCCTGAGTTGAGCGGCCAGGGCGGTGGCATCGACAACAATGGGACGCTAACGATTACCGATAGCACGCTGTTGGATAACAGCGCCACGAGTGCGGGGGCATTGAGGAGTGGAGGCCCCACGACCGTCATAGACAGCACACTTTCTGGGAATACTGCCACGGTGTATGGCGGCGGGGCGATCATGGGTAGCTCCCCGCTCACCGTGATCGACAGCACCTTCTTGGACAACAGCGCAGCCAACTATGGCGGAGCGATCGCCAACGAAGAGGGCCTGGTGAGTGTCTCCAACAGCACCTTTGATGGAAACAGCGCAGGTGCAGGAGGCGGGATTTACAACTACATCGGAACATCCACTGTTACGAACAGCACGCTTGCGAACAACACAGCGGGATTTGGTGGTGGGATCTTCAATGTTCAGGGGAACGTTGATACCGCAGCCACGATCGTTGCCGATAGCGATTCTGGCGGGGACTGTCAGGGCCAAGGGGGTGACCCGGGAACCTTTGTGGATAATGGGTACAACCTCGACGATGATGGAAGTTGCAGGTTCACCAGCTCGACCAGCTTCTCCGACACACCCGCAAGCCTCGATCCCAGGGGAATCCAGAGCAACGGTGGACCGACGCAGACGATCGCCCTCGAACCGGGTAGCCCGGCAGCCGGAGGTGTCACTGATTCATCATTGTGCTCGATGCCAGATCAGCGAGGAGTTGCTCGACCGACTCCGTGCGATCTCGGGGCATCCGAGCAACTCACGCAGACGGTGTCGTTCTCATCTATTCCGCCCGGGTCTGCTTACGTCGGCAGTCCCACGTATGCAACATCTGCCTCGTCCTCGTCGGGACTTCCTGTGGTGCTCACCATTGACAGCTCTGCGTCTTCTGTCTGCTCGATCAACGGTGGAACGGTCATGTTCAGCGGGGTAGGCACCTGCACGATCAACGCCAATCAGGCTGGGAACACCGACTTCACCACCGCACCACAGGTTCAACAGATGATCAGCGTTAGCCAGGGAATGCCGACGATCAGTTGGTCGAGTCCGTCCCCAATCACCTACGGCACTCCGTTGTCAGCAACCCAACTGGACGCAACGGCTTCGGTTCCTGGAACGTTCTCCTATAGTCCGCCTGTCGGCCAGGTACTCCCGGCGGGGAGTCAAGATCTTTCAGTAACCTTCACTCCGACAGACACTACCGATTACACCTCGACGACATCGAGCGTCACGCTCCTCGTTAACCAAGCCACGCCCAGTACGCCGACCATCTCGGACCTGCCTGCATCGGGCACCTACGGCGGCGGCTTCACCGCAGCCGTTGCGACCTCCGGGGACGGGACCACGTCGATCACTTCGTCCTCCACCGGGGTCTGCACCGTCTCGGGTTTCGATGTGACCTATGTGGGCGTGGGCACCTGCACTCTCGCTGCCCACGTGGCCGCTGGCACCGACTACACCGCCGCTGACGGCACTGGCCAGAGCTTCTCGGTAAATCCGGCCACCCCGACAATCACATGGACTCAGCCGAGTGCGATCTACACCGACACCCCCCTAAGTGCCACTCAGCTTGACGCACAGGCTTCAGTCCCAGGGACCTTCTCCTACACGCCGTCTGCCGGGACCGCACTGGAAGCCGGGACCAACACCCTGCATGTCATTTTCACGCCGACCGATTCTGTTGACTACACGACAGCGACGGGGTCCACCACCATCACCGTGAAGCCGCCCGTGATCACCTCACCCGCCTCCACAGTCTTCGTAAAGGGTCACCGTGGCTCCCTCTCGGTGACGTCACTTGGGATCACAGCTCCATCGTTCACCGAGACCGGGGCATTGCCGGTAGGTGTAACTCTCTCCAAGGCTGGAGTCTTGGCGGGTACTCCCACTGCCACCGGATCGTTCCCCATCACGATCATGGCCACGAATGGTCGGGTCACGGCTACCCAGTCCTTCAAGCTCCAGGTCGCAAGCATCTACATCACGACGACCGCTCTACCGTCGGCCAAGATCGGTGTCCCGTACTCGGCGCAACTCGCCGAGCTTGGCGGAGTGGCGCCTTTCACCTGGGCGAACACGTCACCGAAGCTCCCGGCGGGTCTAGTGCTCAACCCCGCAACCGGCAAGATCACGGGAACGGTGAAGGCGACAGTCTCTCCGGGGCCCTATTCCGTGTTCTTCACGATTGCCGACAGCGCCCACCCGACGCATCACACTTGGTCAAAGACGCTGACGATTACCGTCACCGACTGATGGCCATAGGTGGCCACTGCGTGAAGGCCACCTATGGCCCCTCCCATCATCAAAAGATCGTGCGTGGGATTAGGCGTGCCAGGAGGTGTCCCGATCCAGAGGAGCCCATGAATCGATAACACCATCGGCCCTTTCGGAGCGACCCCCGACTGGCTACCGGTTGGCCTTCTCACCGTGAGTCCGAGTTTTCGCTACCATCTCGCCAATTGTCGAACTGCCCGTCGGCGTCAAGGAGGTGCACGAATGAAGCAGCACCGGGTCCTTTTTGGGATCGTTGGCTTGACTACGACGCTGGTCGTTGCAGGCTGTTCATCGAGTGCGACCTCAACAGAGACGTCAAGCACGGCTCCACCCCCGATATCCACAACGTCCACGCCTTCGACTTCACAATCGAGCAGTAATCAGAACGCTGACCCAGAACTCGTGGTATGCGTTAACGACAACTTCTATGCTGTGCCGTCAAACAGCTCGGCAATAATCTCTACGCCATTAGTCGCTGGTCCCACCGGGTCATTCGGTGAAGCCGCAGCGGGAGGTAGGTGCAGCGGGCTGACGGTCTCGCCGAGTCTGAGCCGTTGGGCAGAAGTCGATACGGTTTCCAACAATTCAACGGATGCTGGGTACGTTAGCGCTGGAGGATCAAGTTTCGTCGACCTGACGACTCAAGCTTCCAACTATGCGGACAATACGATCAAGGCAAGTAACCCTGTGTTTGATCCCGTCACCGGAGATCTCTGGTGGAGCCAGCAGGCCGTTAGCAACGACTCGTATGTTGAGAATCTGTGGCACGTGCCTTCAAGTGGCGGCACTCCTGTTCAATATGGACCCGGTTCAATTGCTGGTTTCTCTGCAAGCGGTGATCCTTTGCCGGTACCTCTTCTGAGAAGTCCGTCGGGGAACACCGTCGCCTTCTTCCTGGACGGATGGTATTCCCAGTACGGCAGCGGGTTCCTCGTGTTTGGCACTCCCCAACAACTTTCCAGCCAGTGTCTTGAGCCGGACTATGAGACCAACGGAAATACAGGAGGCTACGTACCGAGTTGTCCTGGAACCTCGACGATCAATGGCAATTTCGACTGCCCTTTTATCCTTGGTTTGTCTGATGACTCGACTGCAATTTGCGAGAACGGCAGCAGTCAGTATGTTCGGATTGCGCTTGGTCCAATCGCAACTGTTCCTTGTTCTGGCATAGGCAGAGGGACCAGCTGTATGGTCTCCACCGGTGCCGTGACAAGTCTCACGCCTACCACCAACCAACAACTGACGAGCCTTGGATTGGCACCTGATGGATCCACAATCTGGTACAGCGCCAAGAATTCCTCCGGTACATTGACTCTTTATGAGGTGTCGGCGACGACTCCCACTACTAACCCAGCGGCGTTTACGCCAATGGTCGAAGATGCCGGCCAGACCTATCCCGTCACGAGCACGCAGCCGGTCGGGTGGATTCTCCATGGCAAGTTCGTGCCTGGTGAACTTCCATTGGGACCATAAGGCTGTAGACAGTTGCACCGCAGACTGGATGGATTGCCAGGCAGAGACGGACCCCCATCCCTCGATCGGACCTCGATGACGGATCCTTGAACGAACTGATACCAATTTCGACGGAGCGGTTGCCCGAGTCCTGCATGCTCGGTGCCGTTGTGGGGCCATGCTTCCACTCGACCGATCTCGGAAACTGCATCAGTCGGAATCTCCGCAGTCACCCGTCGAGATGACAGGATGGTACGCATGACAGGATCTGCCCTACTGGAGCCAGAGCTATCTACCACGGAGTGGTGGGTAGCCAGCGATGGTTCCTGGTACCCGCCATACGACGATCAGAGGTACGGCATCCCTCAGTGGCATCCGCCCGTAGTGAGACGGAGTGGCTTGCAAGTAGGCAAGTGTAGAAATCCGTGGGCAGTTGTTGGGCTGTCGATCATCACCCTGGGGATCTACTCCCTGTATTGGCAGTATCGTTCCTTCCGAGACCTGAAAGGATTTGCGGGCCGAGGTATAGGCGGCGGAGTGGGTCTTGCTCTTGCGATCATCGTGGGCATCGTCAACGCATTCCTACTCCCTTCCGAAGTCGGAAAGTGCTATGCGGATGAAAACAAGATCCCACCGGTAGACGGTGCTACTGGTTTATGGGTGCTGGTTCCCTGTGTGGGTGGCATCCTGTGGATCGTCCTCACTCAGACTGCGCTCAACGATCTATGGCAGTCGTACGATTACTCCGGTACGTAATCAATACACTGATACCTACTGCCAATGAACTGTCCGTACCAATGAAGCGGGCACGGCCAGCTTCGTGTGCCACATCCAGCACGAAATACCTCCATAGGCTTCCACTGTGCTGCCGGCCGTAGATTCCTCGACACCCGACTGGGGGGACCTGCCTACCTGGGTGCTAGCGGGACTGGCTCTCGCTGCACTGGTCGCTTCAGTCCTTGCGGCCCGGATCTTCAACACGCAACTCGGTGTCGCCGAGGATCAGCTCGGCATCCTCAGGGAAGAACATGACAGGGAAACTAAGGACCGCCAACGTACCCAGGCAGCCACGGTCTCTGCCTGGGTAGAGGATTGGGACACCGAGAACGACATTGTCCGAGTCGCCCTGAGAAACGGATCTGAAGAACCAATCTGGCAAGTTGTCGTGTTGGTTGATGAACACTGGGGGCCGGACCACGAAACGGTGGCATTGCACATTCACGTGGCACCACCAATGGACACCCTCCGTGCTCCCGTGAAGATCAAACTTCCGAAGCACTCCCTGCCCTCGTCTAACGTTGCGCCACCCATTCGCCTCCAGTTTGAGGACTCAATGGGAAGGATTTGGAGAAGGAACGAGAGAGGCCACCTGCACCAGCTCGTGGTTCCAGAAGGGCAGGAAACACCGCCGCTGAGCACCGACTGGGGAGATGATTGGGGGGACAACTAAAGGGTCCTCTACCGGTCACTATTCGCATGACCCCTGCAAATGGAGCACGCACGGTCCAATTTGATATGTTGACCGGCTCACGGCAACACACAAGGGAGTGGCATGGCTCGCATTGAAGCGGTAACGGTTTCACTGGTCGATGATTTCGATGGAACTGAGGCTGCAGAGACCGTCAGGTTCTCGCTCGATGGGAAGGGCTATGAGATTGACCTGTCAAAGGCGAACGCCAACGAGCTTCGCAGATCGCTGAGGCCCTACGTTGACAGGGCTCGGGGCGCTCGCCGATCGGCAAGCGGCCGAAATGGCAAATCGCCACGGGTAAAGCGTCAATCAGGAGCCCGGGCTGAAGGCTACGACCGCAGCAAAGTTCGGGAGTGGGCAAAGGCCCACCGCATCAAAGTTGCGCCCCGTGGACGTATCGCCGACGACGTGGTCGAGAAGTGGCGAATGGCTACAAAGAATTGAGGTGCCTAGTTATTCCGCCAGATAGGCCGTGGATTGACGTCGCTAAAGAAACTCGAAGGCCCATAACTGTCAGGCTCGCTTAATCAGTCGTGAATACCCACCTGATGGCCTGGTAAATAGAAACAACCACCAAAGTAACGACCGACCAGGCAAAACTGATAACCCCTGCAACAATAGCCACAACGATGCTCGCCACTATAAGAAATATCGTCCCAATGAACGTGCCTCTCACGGCGCCGCAATGCTTACGTCAAAGGGTACCGGCAGCGAGCCATAGCGTCTTGTGGGAAATCTGTGGCCGACGCTCCAAGGGTCTCCGTCACCATCTGAGCCACTAAATGCCGTCGCCTCGATGTCGTTCGGCCATCCAAGCAACGACGTCCATCACACGTAGGAGCGGTAGCTCTTTGGCTTCGCTGACCTCGTGTCTCAGCTTCTTGAGTCCGGCCTGGATCTCCTCGTCGGTGAGAACGGTCCACATGCATTTCCAGAGGTCCCGCTCGGAGGTGCCCAGGGCATCCTTCACGTATTCGTCCGATATCGGGATAAGACGAGGACGCTTGGCCGCCAAGAGTTTCCCAGCAATCGTGGATCCGATACCTCGCTGTTGGTGCAACAGGTCCCAAAGCGCCCAGGCCGCTGACCGCTCACCAAGCAAGGCGTCGAACTCAGTGTGCGGCACATCTTCCATATACATTGTGGAATCGATATCCGAGAGGAGGGCACCGGTTTCCGCTCTTCCGTTCGTCCTGAGAATCCATGATGCTGCGGACGGGGGAACAGAGACAGATAAGGCATTCAAGGCCAGGAGATCGGTAGGTGTGAACCTGTCTGGACTCGACTGATCGGTGAGTTGTTCGAAGTACCTACCGTCGTATCCCGTGAGGTACGTTCGAAGAGCATCTACAGATGCCTGATTCAGGTACTGGGAGTTGTGATCAAACACCAGACGCCGGGCTTGCTTCAGCCACACTTCTGAACTCATTGAATGCCTTTCCATTTATCGGTGGATAATGGTACTCCTCTGTACTCATTCGGAGCCACTAGTCGGACTTCATACTCCATTTGGCACACCGATCGCACGTGTCGTCTCCAGGCCAGAAGCATGCGTCCTCCAGCTCACGACTCGCACGGCTGGTCGGTACAACTCTCAGCCACCCGACTGGTCGACCGATCCGATTGCATTCGTCAGCGAACGCCTGCCCATGGTCGTCGATATCTGTGAGGGACCTTCCACCAAGCTCATCCAAGGTAATTGCAAGGTGAACCATCTCGTGGAGGAGGCTTCTTGTGATGTGTTGCCAGCGAGTTTCCTCGTTTGGCATGGGCGAATCGAAAAACCAATCGGTCAGATGGATCGTGATGGCCACGGTTGATCCTGTCCCTCCGGGATCTCGCTTCCGGCAGACCGCAAGTCCGTCTTCATTGTTTGCCCGAAGATCCAGAGGAATACCACGACTGACGTGGACAAAGGGAAGTCTCCCGTCAAAGTGGTGATGGTTCAGTTCGTCGAAGAGGTCAGCTAATTGGGGATCGCTGGACAATCGAGCACCATTTGGGCCTACCAGCGTGCTTGCACCTTTGGCTCTGAACTCCGTCCAACCGCCTGGTTGCACATCGTCGGCACTCGGTCCGACGTGGCTGTCGGTTTCAGACCGTGACCTCAACCTTTCCGTCCGTCCATCCAGATGGCAATGTCCACCAGACGCAAGTTCGAGGGGACGGCCGTACCAAGCTCCAGTCCGAGTTCGGCCCTCAGTTCGCCGAGGAACTGTCGGTTTTCGGGCATCGCCAGGTCCTCGTGCAACGCCTGGATCAGAGCGGGCCAGGCAACGGAGCCTCTCAGTCCCGTGACGGGGCGATACCAGTCCACGATTGCCTTGTCGAAGAGTGGGACGAGCTTCGGGCGCTTGCGGTGGGCGACCTTGGACAGGATTGCCAGCCACTGCCCGTCTGCCAGCTCAGGGAGGGTGGCGAGGTGTCCAAGCGTCTGCTCGTCGGCATCAGCGAGGTCGACATTTCGGGGCAGTTGAGACAGCCATTGCTGGCATGCTTCGGCCCCACCTTCGCCCCTGAAGAAGACCATCTCCGCATTTCCGAATCCGGGATGGATGACGGCGGCGGCGAGGAAATCTGGTGGGCCCGGGAAATCGTCGGGCCCAGTTGGGGTCAGGTCGTAATGCTTGTAGGCCCACGTCTCGGGCTCTCCTCCCCGCCACGGCAGTCCGCAGTATCTGCGGATCTCGTCCTGTGCGCCAGCAACGGGCCTTCCAGCACAGACGAGGGTCCGCTCAGTCATCACTCGCCTCCGATCACGGCCTGCCCATGACATCCGAGAAGCTAGGGCAAGGCTGTGACAGCGATGGTGGAGTAGCAAACAAGCTCTTTCCATGAGTACTGCCCCACGTCTAAAGATCGGTCCCGATTTGGGGCCCCAGGCGGGCTCCGCATGCCTTGAGTGACGGGGTCATGGGCCAACACAAGCGGCTCTGACTCAACCTGAAGCCCATTTGGCGAGTCACCGCCCGTGTAGCGTGTTCCGATCGATCGGGTCTACTCCAGACTCTGGCGAACTCCTGGTGGCGAGGTTGGATGAGCGACACTGCACAAGGCCCTGGTTGGTGGCAGGCATCGGACTGGAAGTGGTACCCGCCTGAACTCCACCCGGATTACCGGGCGACGCCCGTGAGCACGCCTCCGGCACCTGTGCCCGATGCGATTGACGAGATCGAAAGCGCTAATCAGAACACCGCATCGCCGGGGGTACCAGAGCCTGACCACCCGCAAGACCGGACCGAGACGGTGGAGGATGCCATTGAAAAGTGGGGTCGCCAGCTGATCGACCTCGGCGGCCGCAACAACCTCCTGTATTACCAGGACCGGGTGACAGGGTCGCTCGATTTGTCACCAGAAGCCGGCGCTGACGAAGCCACCGTGGGTCGTCTGGTCCAGACAGGGAAGTCTCGTCTGAGTGAGCTGTTCGGCATTGACAGGGACCAGCTCGCTGCTGCGGCGAAGCGATCACGTGGCGCCGCCAAGAAGGCGGCCGAGAACCTTGAAGAGCGGGGTCTCAGCACACTCCGCCTGGGTTGGGGCATGGCGACATGGGAAGGGGACCGAAGCACTCGTACTCCTTGCGCACCGATCTTGCTGTGCCAGGTGGCGCTAATTGCCAGGGGCGGGGTAGCGGAGGACTTTGACCTCGCCCTGGAGGGAGAGTGGGAGGTCAATCCCACCCTGCTGCATGCGCTCAGGACTGACTTTGCCGTGGAAATCGACCCAGAGTCGCTGGATGAGCTGGTGGCGGCGGCAGGAGAGCGTGGCGATGCAGTGTCGCTATTTGAGCGGTTCACCAAGCTGGCGGCTGAGGTTCCCGGTTTTGCCATCAGCCCTCGGGTAGTGCTCTCCAACTTCTTTTACGCCAACCTGGCCATGGTCGAGGATCTCTCAAAGAGTCTCGATGTAATGGTGGCCTCACCGCTGATCTGTGCAATCGTCGGCGATGAGGATGCCCGAGAGGAGTTACGGACCCGCCAGCTGACCGCCGAGATTCTCGACCCGGACCACATTCCGCCAGCTGACGAGTTCCTCGTTCTCGATGCCGATGCCTCGCAGAGCTATGTCATCAACGCTGCGGTGGCGGGGTCTGATCTGGTCGTTCAGGGACCGCCCGGCACGGGTAAGTCGCAGACAATCGCCAACCTGATCGCCACTTTGTCTGCCCGGGGAATTAAGATCTCTCTTTGTCGCTGAGAAGCGAGCGGCTATTGACGCCGTGTTGAAGCGGCTCGAAATGGTCGGCCTGGGCGACCTGGTGCTCGATCTCCACGACAGCTCCGGCTCAAGGTCGAAGATCATTGGCGAGCTGGACAGAGCGTTGCATGCGGCCAGTTCAACTCCGTTGATCGATTACTCCCCAGAGCAGGAGGAGCTGGCTCGTCGACGAAATGAACTTGTCAAACGAACGGCCGCCCTCAAGGAGATCCGCCAACCTTGGGGTATTTCGGCTTCTGATATCTACACAGAGCTACCTGGATACGACGACCCAGTCCGCACTGACGTGCGGATTTCCCCCACCTACCTCGCTCACCTCACCCAGGCTCGGCTACTTGAGCGGCAGGGCGACCTTGAACGCTTCGTGCTCCTGAAGGGCCTACCGCTCGTCCAAGGGGTTTCCCCATGGTCGGGCGCACTCAGTGCAGGCACAGTGACCAGCATCGACCTGGCCCAGTCAGTCCGCACGTCTGCTCAGCACGTGCGGACACAGACCCTCCCCGAAACTGGGATCCGACTCCAAACGGTGCTCGATCAGTGCGGGTTCTCGGAGCCTCAGACAATCGATGCATGGCTTGGGCTGTTTTCCCTCCTCGATGGTGTTGCAGCGACATTGTCGGTGCTGGACGCCTCCATCTTCACTTTGCCGCTGGACGAGGTACTGGCCGACCTGGCTCCTGCCAGATCGGGAGCACCAGCCCGGGCATGGTCTTCGGCCACCAAGGCCAGCTATCGCAAAATGAAGAAGACGATGCTGGCTCTCTGGCACGGTGCCAAACCCACATCAGGTGAGATGTACACCGCTGTGGCGCTTGCCCGATCCCAGGCTGACACCTGGCGGCGGAGTTCCCGTGATGGCCTCGTGCCCCGATTACCTCAGGATCTTGGTGGATCAGAGGCTGCGTACTCCCAGCTTTCTGCTGAACTGCGGGCAGTAGGCGCAGCGGCCGCCTTACCCGGGATAGAGGCACAGCCGATTACCGCAGTGGCGAGCCAACTGGATGCCTTGCTGGGCGACGACGAGACATTGGCACGTTTGCCGGAACTCCATCGCCTCTATTCGAATCTCACCGGAGCAGGTTTGGCTGAGATTCTCATTGACGTGGGGGCCCGAAACCTCGGCGCAGACCAGGCCGTCGCATCGCTTCGCTTTGCCTGGCTGTCGTCGGTGTTAGATGCAGTCAAGAGCACGGATCCTCAAATCGCAGCATTTGACGGTGACGTACACCGAGTCACGGTCGAGCGTTTTCAGCAATCGGATATCTCGCACATTGTCGCCACCCCCCAGCGCATCAACCGCATGGTGGCCGAGAGGGTGACCAAGGCCCGAAGCGACTTCCCCAGGGAGTCCGAGCTGCTCGCAAAACAAGCCAAGTTGAAGCGGAAGCATATGACCATCCGCCGACTGCGGGCCGAAGCGCCAAATGTGCTCGCCGCCCTGAAGCCATGCTGGGCCATGAGCCCACTACTCGTATCTCAACTACTCCCCGCCGAGCGCTGTTTCGATGTGTGCATCTTCGATGAGGCATCTCAGGTCACTCCTGCAGGGGCGGTTGGGGCTCTCACTCGGGCAGACCAGGCCATCGTGGCCGGAGACCCTCATCAGCTTCCCCCGACTGCCTTCTTCGCCTCTACGGCCGACGACACCGACGAGGAGGAATCAGAGATCTCCACTTCCCTGGTGCAGGGCCTTGAATCCATCCTCGACGTAATGGGGGCACTACTTCCTCCTCCGAATGGGACGAAGACTCTTGAGTGGCATTACCGCAGCCGGGACGAGCGATTGATTGCATTCTCGAATGCTCAGGAGTCGCTCTACGACTGGTCCCTCACCACGTTCCCCGGTACCTCGGTCGAGGATGCGGTGTCCCATGTCTTGGTGCCCTTTGTACCTGGCCAACAGGAGAAAACGTCGTCATCGACGGCTGAGGTGCGCCGATTGGTGGAGTTGGTTGCTCAGCAGGTGCGCTCACACCCTGATGAGTCGATCGGGATCATTGGCTTCGGGAGTGACCATGCCAACCGGATTGAAGAGGCGTTGCGCCTGGCCAGGGCCACAGACCCCGTGCTCGATCACTACATGAACACCGGGGTTGCTGGTGAGCAGCTCTTCGTCAAGAACCTTGAGCGGGTCCAGGGTGACGAGCGTGATGCCATCATCATCTCGGTGGGGTATGGAAAGTCTGCCGACGGCCGGCTCTATTACCGATTTGGACCGATCAACAATGCCGGCGGTGAGCGCCGCTTGAACGTGGCAGCCACCAGGGCCCGAAGGCGCATGACGATCGTGTCATCCTTCTCTTCTCAAGACATGGACCCGGCGAAGTTGAACTCTGAAGGTCCCCAAATGCTGCAGCGATTGCTCGCCTACGCCGAATCCAAGGGAACAGACCTCGGACCTCATGCCCGCCAGGCTATCCAACTCAATCCGTTCGAGCGTGATGTTCAACAGCAGCTGACCGCCGCTGGCATCCCAATGATCCCGCAATACGGATGCTCAGGCTACTGGATCGATTTCGCAGCCCAGCACCCAACTCGACCAGGTCAAATGGTGATGGCCATCGAGGCTGATGGCGCTGCCTACCATTCGGCTCCATCGGCTCGAAACCGTGATCGTCTGCGCCAGGAACATCTCGAACGACTTGGTTGGTCGTTCCACCGGATCTGGTCTCAAGAATGGTTCCAGCACCGAGAGCACGAGGTGGAGAGAGCGGTTGCGGCTTACGCCGCCGCAGTGGACGCCTGTGATGCGCCTGGGGATTCAATACCTGGGGTCCAGCCGCTCATTGAGTTGGACGACCTCACCAGTGACCGATCGGATGCGAGACCCCGACCTGGTGCACCCCAGCGCCAAGGGGCAATGCCGGTGCCTCGAATGCTCCCCATTACCGAGTACTCTGCCAAGCAGCTGGTGTCGTTGATTCATTGGATTGAGTCCGACACATTGCTCCGCACCGATGCAGAGTTGAGAGATGCGGCTGTCGTAGCCCTTGGGTACCGACGGCGGGGGAATCGGATCGTGGCCGCCCTTGATGCTGCGATCGAGACCGCTCATCGATCTTTGGGAGGCCCGGAGGCGTAATGGGGGAGACCCCCATCATCAGCGATCGATCTCGATTTGGGGCCCCTGGCAGGCGTCGTAATGCCCTGAACGAAAAGCCCAGCTTGATAACACCAGGGCTGCCCAGGACCGATTGGGATTAGACCCCCGAGGAACATCAACCATCGGCGGAGCCAGGATTGTCAGGCGGCGCCGTAGAACGGTGCATTGAAGCTGAAGATCCCCCCGTCGGCCGCCACCAGCCAATAGCCACCAGTGGCAGGGTCGGCAGCCATTCCCACCACGGGAGCATTGAGGGTCAGTGCGCCAGTCGAGCCGTGGAACCGGGCATTGCCGAAACTAAAGATCCCTCCATCTGAGGCTACGAACCAGTACCCCTTGCCGTTCGTAGTCGACGTCATTCCGTTGACCGGCTTGTTGAGCTGGAGACTGCCCGTCGATCCGTAGAAGGGAGCATCACCAATGGCGAAGATGCCGCCGTCGGTTGCGACGAGCCAGTACCCCTTGCCGTCTGGAGTCGCAGAAATCCCGACCACTGGCTTATTCAGGTGCTGGCCCCCCATCGACCCGTAGAAGTGGGCGTCCCCGAAGGCGAATATCCCGCCGTCGGCGGCAACAAGCCAATAGCCCTTCCCGTCTGGTGTGGGGGCGAGATCAACGACAGGGGCATTGAGATGCTGTCCTCCCATTGAGCCGAAGAAGTGGGCGTCACCGAAGCTAAAGGTGCCACCGTCTGCTGCGACCAGCCAATAGCCCTTCCCGTCAGGGGTGGAGACGATGTGGGAAATCGGAGCATTGAGCGTGGCTCCGGCCATGGATCCATAACCGGCAGCATTGCCACGTGTCGTCACACCTCCCGCTGCATTGACGATCCAATATCCCCCACCATTGGGCGTCGAAGCCATACCGGTGGTCGCCGGAGGTGGGGGTGGTGGAGGAGGTGCCGAACCTGTAGGGCTTACCGTGATGGACCAACTGCACTCGCTAATGACGCTCAACGAAAAGATTCCAGTGTCGCCGTACGAATCACTACCGCTGCCGCCGGTGCCAAGCTCGTTGGGCCCGATATCCACAGCAGAGTCACCGGGCGGCTGGTTGACCTCGACGCCGAAGTTCCCCGGCGACCCGAAGGCGGTGCAGTTGTAGTTCCAAGCCATCGTCCACGGTCCACCCACAGAGAAGGTGTTTGAGTTTCCGGTGACTCCAATCTGGGAACTCGTGATGGTGACTGGTATCCCGGTCGGACCCCCGGCATTCGGGCTGACTGTGATCGACCAGTCACACTCGCTGATGATCGAGAGGGAGAAGGTGCCTGTGTCGTAGTAGTAGTCCGTGCCACTCCCCCCGGATCCGAGTTCGTTGGCTCCCAGGTCATTGATGGAGTTATTTACCTCGACGCCGAAGTTCCCTGGCGACCCGAATGCGCTGCAGTTGTAACTCCACGCCATCGTCCAAGGTCCACTTTGCGAGAAGGAGGCCGTGTCACCCGTCGTACCTACCTGAGTACTGGAGTAGGTCGCTGTGTCAGCACCCGCAGGAGTTGCCAGCACGACCACTGACAAGCCGGCCGCCATCACGATGCTGGAGAGCAGGGAGGCCGCACGCCTCCTCTTCCGAGTCGAAATCATCTGTCCCGCCACCTTTCTCGCTCCCAGGCACGGATATCCTGATGAGCTGGATGCAGCAATGAGTACCCCTGGAGAATCCGCTGAGGCTCTGCCTGGGACGGGAGGCACCATATCCGATTGGCATGGGTCCATGGACCGGGTGGCTTGCCAGGGTCACCGGCGCCAGGTGCTGGGGAAGGTGCCCCACCATCAAGGATCGATTCGATTGCCACAGTTGCCCATACAGTTCACGGGTGCCATAGACTCGCCGCCACTTCGATGATGCTCTGGCTGGGGCCTAGGCGGAAGGGCGGGACCGGGTCATGGCTAGGCAGACCTTCATCCGCACCGGATCTCGACTGGATAAGTCGATCGAGCCGCTCAGATGATACGGCCACGAAGACTGCCTGGAATGTCTCGGATTGCCAGACGGTGCGTAACAGCCATCGTCATGATGACCGGAGTCTTGTCATTTGCGACTTCGGCGGCAGCCTCACCGGCGCTCGTGCGCCCGGCTGCGCTGGTTCCTGGGTCAGCGCCCGCTGGAGCAAGACCTCTAGGGGCCTTGCCAAGCAGTCAGAAGCTCCAAATCAGCGTCGTATTGGAGCCTTCCAACAGCGGTCAACTTCAGTCGCTCCTCCAAGGTCTTTATGATCCGCACTCGCCTCGCTACCACCAGTGGCTTCGGCCGGGTGAGTTCATGCAGCGATTTGGACCATCGAGGGCCGAGGTTGGTGCTGTTGAGTCCTGGCTACATGGCAAAGGTCTGACTACCACCCTCTCTGGGTTTGCGGTGAGGGCATCAGCAC
Source organism: uncultured Acidimicrobiaceae bacterium (assembly GCA_963753905.1). Lineage (GTDB taxonomy): Bacteria > Actinomycetota > Acidimicrobiia > Acidimicrobiales > RAAP-2 > Bog-756. Next base: position 3,161,558 of record CAVWDZ010000001.1, read on the forward strand.
CTGAGGCCCAGGTTGCTGCGGGCCTCGGAACCTCATTCAAGGAATACGTGACACGTTCGGGTCGCCAGGGTTACTTGGCGCAGAGCGCTCCGCAGGTTCCCCAGTCGTTGGCGGGCGGTCAGATTACAGCAATCCTGGGGCTCAATACCGTGGTGGCCGCTGAGCCCGAGAGTACATTCTCTTCGACATCGACCAGATCGGCTGAGGGGAGCAGTCAGCCGCACACGGACGGTCTCACTCCGTGTACGGCGGCTCAGTCGGATGCAGGAGCAAGCGGCTATACCCTCGATTCCCTCGGCGCAACGTACGGCATCGGTTCGTTGCTCGCAGATGGTCAGGATGGACATGGCGAGACGATCGGCGTCTTTGAGGGAGCCTCTAGCTCCTCGACCGACGTGGCAACGTACGAGAGACTGCTTTGGTCTAACCAACCCAGTGAGCACGGTGGCAATCGACGGAGGTGGCGGGGCCGTGGGAGGAGCCGGGACGGGTGAGGCAGACCTTGACATTGAACAGGCAGCAACGCAGGCTCCCAGCTCCTCAATCGTCTCCTATGAAGGACCGAATACGGCGCAAGGCGAGTACGACACCTGGTCGGAGATCGTCGGTGCCGATGCGGCTCAAGTGATTTCCACGAGTTGGGGACTGTGTGAGCCGTTCGCAGACCAGGCCGGTGAAATCCCGGCATTGACTCCATTGTTTGAGGGAGCTGCCACTCAAGGACAGACGGTGCTTGCTGCATCGGGCGACTCAGGTAGTGAGGATTGCTACCGGGGCAATGGGTCCACGAATGAGGAGGTTGACTATCCGGCGTCGGATGCTTGGGTAACTGCAGTTGGTGGCACATCGCTCAGCCCTGGCAATGAGGTTGCTTGGAACTTCTGCCAGTTGGACGAGAGTATTGCGTGTGCCGATTTCTTCGGAGGTCAAGCTGCGGGCGGCGGAGGGATGTCTCGCTACGAGCCAAGGTCTGCCTACCAACCGAACATCCTGTACTGGCCAGTTGCCCAACCCTGTGGACAGTATTGCCGGGAGGTGCCTGATATTTCGGCGAATGCTGGTACGGGCATGGCCGTCTACGTGAATGGAGCATGGACATTGGGCGGTGGAACGAGTTTCGCCGCCCCGTTGATGGCCGGTCTCGTGGCCGACATGAACGATGGATGCACGACGACTACTGGCGTTTGGACACCAGCGTTGTATGCCCTCGCTGCGCAAGGCTCCTATGGTTCGGCACTGACAGACATCACGTCCGGCAACACCGACATGACAGGATCGACCGGAGGTGCGTTCCCGGCCACGGGTGGCTATGACGCAGCAACTGGGCTGGGCTCCCCACTTGCGGCGGGACTCTCCTGCCCCGAGGTGACCTCAGTGAGTCCTGGCTACAGTGGTGCTCAGGTGACGATCTCAGGACTCGGACTGGAGCACGCTGCATTCAGTTTCGGCGGAGCAACGGCCCAAGTCCTCTCAGCAAGCGCCACGTCGGCGACTGTCGTTGTTCCTTCGGGGAGTGGGACGGTCACCGTGCGGGCGATCAGTGTGGCCGGATCTGGAACACAAACTGCGAGCTTCGTGTTCGGCTCGCCGCCCCCACCTCCTTCGCCGAAGGTATCGCACGGCTATGACCTCGTCGGCTCTGATGGCGGGGTGTTCGTCTTTAGCGGAGGTTTCCACGGATCGCTCCCGCAACTCGGTATCCACGTCAACAACATCACAGGCATCGTGCCCACCGCCACGGACAATGGCTACTTCCTAGTTGGATCAGATGGTGGGGTCTTTGCCTTCAACGCTCCCTTCGCCAACTCGCTCCCAGGTGTTGGGGTCCATGTCAACGACATCGTGGGGATTGTGCCGACGCTCAACGACAAGGGCTACTTCTTGGTGGGCAGGGACGGTGGGGTATTCAGCTTCAATGCCCCCTTCGCCAACTCACTGCCTGGGATCGGTATCCACGTGAACAACATCGTCGGGATCGCTGCGACCGCCGACGACCACGGGTACTGGTTGATCGGATCGGACGGTTCCGTCTATGCCTTCGGTGATGCCCACTTCTATGGCAATGCGCCCAATGGGGCGGTTGGGATCACGGTCACTCATGATGGCCATGGGTACTGGGTTGTCGGAGCCAATGGAGCAGTCTCCGCCTTCGGGGATGCTGGGAACTTCGGCGATCTTCCTGCCCTCGGTGTTGACGTCAATAACATCGTGGGGATCGTGGTCTCGGCCGACAGCCGGGGTTACAACCTGATCGGTAGCGATGGCGGGGTGTTCAGCTTTGGAGATGCCGTCAATAAGGGCTCGCTCCCAGGTCTGGGCGTTTCGGTGAACAACGTTGTGGGCGCTGTTCCGACCTGATCACTCGTACTTCAGTGCAACGGAATGGTCACGTCGAGACCGAGACACGACAAGGTGAGGGTGGACGCAGTTGGCGATGGCGAAGATTGGAATCGGGCGTCCCCCGCCATTTCCCCTGCCCTGCCGCCGCTACCGGAACCCGACGGGAGAAATACCCAATACCCAAATCATCCCCGAGGCTGAACCGGTGGATCCGCCGCATGATCATCCGTTGCGCCGCATTTCCCGAAGCTCATTGGCTGCCCACTAGGTCAGTCGAGACACGGCCGAGACATCTGGATAGGTGGCCAATTAGAGGCGGCCATCTATGACCCCCTCACCGTCAAGCGATCGTGCGTGAGATTGCATGGCCCAGGAGGTAACGGGCTTGATGCCTTGGGATAATCGGATAATCCACTAATGACCAAGGGAGCGCCCCCGACCGAGCACCGGTTCCTAGTTCAGTTGGTGCCTTTGGCAATCCGGTGCTCCGATACCACCTCATGGAGAGAGCTGGCTAACGGCAACTGCTCGGGCATCACAGCCAATTGTTCGGAATAGCCACTACCCTGATAGACGATGAAGTGGGCGGCGATCCTGGCTCTGGTGCTCTTGGTGCCTGCGGCAGCCGCCTGCTCATCTCCGACTCCGATCTCCTCACGCTCCGAGGGTCATACTCGGTCGACGTCGACAACAACTCCGAGAACCACGACCACCAAGCCGAAAACGAATGCCAGTGCCACGACAGCGGACGCCCTCCTAGACGCCCAGGCGTGTTCGACACTGGATCAAGCGATGCAAGCGAGTGCGAGCGGTCGAGTCGGCTACAACGACGCCGTGACATTCGTCAATGCGGCCAACGCTGCTGGAGACAATGGTGTTGGCACGTCCCGAGCTGCTTTGTTCGCACACGACGCCGGTACTTTCGAGAGCCTCTTCACAACCAATAGCCCCGGTAATCCCGGGAGTGTTAACTTTTATCCCACTGCGGCCGTAGGGAGCGACTGCCAAGTCGTTGGCGTAACCCTCCCTCTACCCTCTCCCAGCCCGACGACCACAACAACGACCCCCCTGATGAATGACACAACTGGCGCTGTCGTAGCTTCGGTAACCATTGCTGAAAACGAGCCGGCCAGTTACGTCACTGCCACACTTGATCCCAACGATCCAACGTGGTCCAAGTGGAATATAAATGATCCCAATATCGGTTCGGCATACGGATTCTCCGAGCTGATCGACGGAACCTGGCAGCTTGAGGCGGGTCCGGGGAGTGCTGAAGTGGGCTGTCCAGGCGGCGGTCCACAGGTACCGTCCCTGATCATCAGTGACCTTGGAGCGGCATGTCCAGCGAGTTGACGGATTCGCTAAGAGGGATGCGAGGTAGGACGTGGCCACGTTTTCGGATGCATTGAGGGGCTACGCCTTCCAGGTGCACCAGAGAGACAACTTCCGGTGTCGCTACTGCGGACTCGACGGGACACGGTCCTTCAGCACCTGGCTCTCCTTCTCATGGGACCACCTTCTCCCGAGGGGTCACCCGAATCGGGACAACCCGGATTTCATCGTGACCGCCTGCATGTTTTGCAACACTGCGGACAATCGGTATTTTGACAACGCCGAGAAGCGGGGGCTCTCGTTTGAAGGGCTCACCCCTGATGAGCTTGTTGCACAGCGGCTCCCGTATGTTCAGGCAACGAGGGACAGCTATCGAGCGTTTTGGGAGGCGAATGTCCAAACAAGTGAAGCCTCTACCCCTTGAGCAGGTCGGGCCACCCGTCGGTGAAGGGCTAGCTTCATGGGCATGACCGATCCCGAGGTCTTCGAGGACGACGACAATGGTTACGTCGCCTGGCTCTCTGCCCATCCGAGTGGATTTGTCATCAACGCCAACCGACCTCCAAATGCCTCGTACGTGGTGCTGCACAGAGCCAGTTGTCACACGATTAGTGGAGATCCCGCCAGTGGACGATCGTGGACTGCCGATTACCTCAAGGCCTGCTCCGAGGACCGACGTGTCATTGAACAGTGGGTGCAAACCAGGACCCATGTCCATCCCTTGGCCTGTGGTGCATGCCACCCCTAATGCACAAAGGGTAGGGGGCCCCACCATTAGAGGTCGATCTCCCTCCGGGCCCCAGGCAGCCCACGTCGGGTTCCACGGTCATCGGAATGTGCTGATCCATAATCCACGGGTCGAGAAGTGGTTCCACCGTCGTTTGATACGCCGCCAAAACATCGGCGTGAAATCGCTTCCAGTCGGGGTAGTCGAGCCGGGGACCGTAGTAATCATGGTCGGCGATCTGTGCGAGCAGAGCGACGAACGCATCGGGGTAGAGCCGACGGCGCCTGAGGGGAACTTCGGGCCTCAAGATGAATGGCGCCTCGGGGAGCAGACCGAGCTTTGTCCAGTGGTCGATCGTCCAGACCGTCCTGCTCAGGGCAGCAGCTACATGGCCGATGGTGAGAAGACTGACCGCCCGACCACCGATCGAAGTCGTAATCGGATGTCGAAGACCCCTCGTTGACCGCATGACCTCATCGTGACTGGTCAGAGACGGCCGAGGGTAGTCACTCGTTCAGCAGATCGGGTCCCACTCCTTTGGCAGAGATGGGCCGATCACACCTCAGGTCCAGGCCGCCCTCCGGTCTGCCGATCGGACTGGTGAGTTCGGTTTGTGATAGCCGACTCGTCGACTTGGAGGCTCAAGCCGGTCGGTATTCGAGTCGATGAAACCCGTGCAAGCGGGCTGGCAGCTGCCAAATACGCAAAGAACGACCACGCCTGTGGCAGAGTCGAGCGGTCGGACTGAGAGTGAGGCGACACAAGGTGGATCAGGATGGGTGGGAAGCTGCGAGACTGATCCCAGTTTCGGGCATCAAAGGGTCCGATGAACAGGAACGTCGTGGCGCTTCTGCGTTGCTCGCCGTCCTGGCATCGGTTCACGAGTTCCATCGAGCAGTGCTCGGTCCGCTCGGTGCACCGGCTGGCAAAATCGAGTGCTTCATCGAGGTGACCTTTGAACTGGGGGACCGACAAGTTCGACCCGACGGGGTAATTCGCACTACTCGTGGCAACCAGGTGTGGACCGCATTGGTTGAAGTGAAGACGGACCGCAATGATCTTGAGGCACCGCAGATTGAGGCCTATCTCGATGTTGCCAGAGACAATGACTTCCAGGCAGTCATCACCATCTCAAATCAAATCGCAACCGTCGTCGGAGAGCATCCCTGCAACGTCGACAAGAAGAAGCTCCGAAAGGTCCACCTCCATCATCTGTCGTGGAGTCGGATCCATACGGAGGCAGTAATCGAGCGAATCAATCGGTCGGTTTCCAACCCCGATCAGGCGTGGATGCTGGCCGAACTCATTCGCTATCTTGAGCATCCCCGTTCTGGTGCGGTTGACTTCGACGACATGGGTGGGTCCTGGGTTGCTGTCCGTGATGGTGCGACAGATGGGACATTGCGGACTGCGGATCCTCGGACGCTCGACGTCGTCGGCCGCTTCGGCCAGCTAGTTGCCTTCGCCGGGTTGCGTCTCTCTCGGAAACTCGGTGTTGATGTTCGGCCTGCACTCTCCAGGGCGCAACTTCGGGACACGGCGAAGCGCCTACAATCCTCTGCGGCAGAGTTGGTTGATCGGGGAACTTTGGCGGGAGGCCTCAAAGTTCCAAATGCAGTCTCACCGATTGACATCATCGTTGATTTGAAGTCGGGTCGAGCTACGTGTTCGGTGTCTTTGGATGCTCCTGCGCAAGGCAAGTCAACGACTCGGATCAACTGGCTGCTTCGCCAACTGGGCGAGGCCCCGACCAGTCTGCTGATCGAAGCAGTCCCGGCTTGGGCACGTACAGGATTCTGCGAGCCGCTATCGGCGGTGCGTGACTCTCCCCACGTTCTCTTCGATGATCCGAAAAAGGACATCAAGACGTTCTCGCTGCGCCTGTCCGCACCGATTGGTACGAAGCGAGGGCAGGGACGAGGATCGTTCGTCGGATCTGTATTGACTCTGGTGGATTCGTTCTACATCGACGTCGTGCAGAACCTCAAACCCTGGTCGCCTCCGGCTCCATCGGTTCGATCATCGTCGACATCCGATCAATCTTCAGGCGAGGATGAGATTCAAGGAGAGCTTCCAGTTCGTGCAAGTAGATCGGACCGTGTCAATCCCTTGGTCGAAATCGCCCCTGGTTCTGATCCCGATCAGACTGACAACATGTCAACCCCGTCCGACCATGACAGTGAGTTCCTGTCTGATGAAGGATCCACCCTGCCGGACAGGGCCATCGACAGTATGGGTTGACGATCCTCCAAATAGCCGGGCGTGTCCTCCCTGGGCACGGAGGTTGCGGATGGGCGAGGGGCCGATATTGGCCTGGACCGTTCGTCGCTGAGAGGTCGCTGCATCGCAATGGGTGCATGATAGTGAATGTGACTGTTCGGCAATCTCGGACATGGCGAACGCCGGCACTTGCCGGCCTCATCCTTGCCGTTTCTCTAACAGCGTGCGGTGGAGCGACGGCAGTCAACTCGACCCATCCGCCAACCACGAACGCAAAGACGCCGACCAACGCCTCGTCAGGTCTCCTTTCATCCTCTGGCATCACACTGGGACCCGACGGGGTGGGCGTCGTAACGGTTGGCGAATCCCAAACAAGTGCCATGTCCACGATGACGAGGTATTTCGGTGCGCCCGTCGTGACTGCTGGCGGCGGATGCCCGGGGAGGACCGAGGTGCACTGGGGTGACCTCTCCGTGGAGTTCTACGGAGACACGTTTGCCGGCTACCGATACCTCGACGGTCCGCAGACGTTGATGGGGGCCAACTCACCCGTTCCGAAGCCCAATACGCCCGCCCTAATGACGGCGAAGGATGCGACGACCGGGATGCAGACTGGCCCACGTGCGTGCCCTCTATCCGCCAAGTGATTTCACCCTGGAGCACGATGGGAGTGTCACAGTGCCCGGAGCTATCTCCGACGATCGGTTATTGCTGAGTTTCTTTGGGACTGCACCCTCGACACCGCTATGGGAAATCAAGGGTGGCGCACCCTGCGGCGACTTCTGACGCCTCCCCCGACGTGCCGGGTGGATCACGATCCCGGCGATCCGGCTCAACGCCAGCGGGACAAGACTGAGATACTGGGCTTTACAGGAGGTTCAATGCCGGGTAACTCTGACGAGATGGCGGACCGGCATCGGCAGGTCTGCAAGGCATTCGGTGATGAGGTCGGCGTCGTCGGTGATCGCTGGCAGGCTCAGTCACCATGCGGTGAGTGGGATGCTAGAGGTGTCATGGAGCATGTAATCGGTTTCCACGATGTGCTTCTCCTTCGTCCACTGGCGGCCAAGCCGCATCGCCCGAAGGACGATCCTGTGGGCCGGTGGGAGGCCACCTTTGCCGCACTCGATCAGCTTCTGAGGAGACCCCGTTTGTTCGAGGGCGTCGTCGATGTGCCTGCCGTCGGAAACAATCCACCGTCCCAGATTGATGCTGCCGGCATCGTGCCATTGCTGAGCCTCGATGTGCTCGTTCATACCTGGGACCTGGGTCGTGCAGCAGGCCACAGAGTCATCCTCGACCCAGACCTGTGCCGTGCGTTTCTGCAGGGACTGCCCTCCGATGACACGGCTCTCTACAGAACCGGGATGTACCAGAATCCCCTGGAGGTACCCCAAGGGTCAGGTGCACAGGCCAAGCTCCTCGCTCGACTTGGCCGTGACCCCCGATGGAGTCCGTGCTGAGGACTGCCGGTTGCACAGCTTGAGGCATTACAGGGAGTGATTCAATGGGACGGAGCGATTTGGCGTCGTTGTTACGAGCCAAGCCCGCACGAGCTGGAAGGTCGAAGCTCATTGGGATCGACGGCCACGGGGGTGCAGAAAGTCGACCCTGGCCGGCTTGCTCAGCGTGGAGTTCAATGCCGAGGTCATTCACACTGATGACTTTGCAAGTTGGGACAACCCGAAGGACTGGTGGTCACTTCTGATCGAGCAGGTGCTGGATCCGATGGTCTCGGGAGTAGGGGTCTTGAGCTACCCACGATCACAATGGTGGGAGGGACACCATCGAGAACCCATTGTGAACCAGCAGGTTACCGACATCACGATTCTTGAGGGTGTCGGTGCGCTTCGAAGCGAGTTCCGCCGCTACCTCAGCCTTGGAGTATTCGTGGAATGCACCAAAGAGATCTGCCTGGGGAGAGGCGTCGCCCGAGACACTGCAATGGGGACGGAAGAGGAGATCACCAAGTTGTGGGAGACATACTTCAGCGATGAGTCGGCATACTTCGAAAGGGATCGACCAGAGGAGTTCGCCGACGTCGTCATCGACGGTACCCGGTCGTTTACGGAGCAGCTCGCCGTGGCAAGATCGGCTAAGGAGGCGTGAGTTGCAGATGGACCACAGGTAGTCATAGTGGGTGAGTGGCACCGTCGACGCCACCGCCAACCCGGCGCTCGGCCTCGTGTCCTATCCGATACAGAACTCGTTTCCCTCGGGATCCAGCATGACAGTCCAACTCGCCCCGTTGCCCGTCCGGTAATCGACCTTCTGTGCACCGAGCCCTACGAGCCGCTCGATCTCGTCGTCAGGGTGTTTCGAGGCAAGGTCGATGTGCATTCGACTCTTTGCTGCCTTCGGCTCGGGAACCCGCCAGAAGAGGATCCCCCGGACGCCACGCTCGTCGGGGGCCGCCAGGGCTGCGAAGTGATCCTCGGCCGTGACTGATGGGTAGCCGGTGACTTCGGACCAGAAGCTGGAGAGTCGTCGGGGGTCGGCACAATCGAAGGTCACGTACTTGATGAACGCCGTCATGGCCCGAATCTACCGTCGGAGGAACCTGAGATGCTTGGGTCCAGTGGGGGAGCCCGCTACTTCGTGTGGTGCTTCGACTGGGAACAACCAGATGCAACGGAGAAGAATCCTGATCCGTATCCAGAACCACTGGGGTGAAAGATCGGCTGAGGAGCGGCGATCTGGACGTGGGTTCCGTAGTCGTACATCGAGAGCGTGGACGTGCTCACGACGGTTCCATCGAGCTCTGACGGAAGGCCCAATGCGAGAACTTGTTTGGAAATGGTGTACGTGGTTCTCGTCGTCGTTCTCGCTTGTACCAGTCGTTGCTCGCCATCGACCCAGATGTTGACCGTGATTGGTGTCTCAACGCTTGTGAGACCCTCAGCGCACCGGCGGGGAACAACGGTCACACGGTAGAGGGTCGTGCGGGTCCCTCCAATGAACTGTTGGCCGACGGTCGCTATCGACAGCTGTCGGTACGGTTGCGACAGAGCGGAGAGGGCCTGGGTCGCCTCCGACTGATCGAAGCTGCCGAACACGATCGGTGGAGTCTCCGTCACGGACGGAAACTCGGTCCATTGGGGCTGACCGAAGTACGGACCAGGGAGCTCGACGTAGTCGTGTCCCTTGTAGAAGACCTCCTCATTTGTTGAGACACTCGGCGCCGGTCGCTCAGGTCCCCCGCCTGAGCTGGAGAGTTCCGTCGAGCGTTGGATCGAGATCGTGCGGTACTGGTCAGACCTGAAGTCGACCGCCCCGTGTCCGACGATGGTGTGCGACAGCAACGGGGTTGATCCAACTGAGGTGGCTGTGTAGGTCAGCTTCGCCGAACCTGCCGCTCGAGTGGACGCAATGATCTGCTGGAGAACCGCTGGGACCGTGGTTGCCGACGTGGCGCCTGCCGTAACCCCAAGCCATGCCCCGACGATGGCGGCCACGGTAACCACGGTGAGCGGAATCCACTTGAGAATCACCGAGGGACGAGCCGTTCCTGCCATAATGACCATTATTCCTCAGGTGCAGATTCCGAGACTGCCTCAGCTCAGTCATCCACGGTCGATGACGCATCTGGCGCAGGTGTTCGGTCAGGGGAGAGGCACTTCAAAGGTCAGGTCTTCCCAATGAACTGTCAGCATGGTCGCTTCATTAGGGATCGCTGGCTCGAACTTCTGGTCCCATGTACCCTCCGCCTGACCTGTCGACCCGCCTCCCCCTTGCATTTGGTAAACGGTGCCGAGGTCATCGGCCAGGCTTAGGTGCTCAAGCTGGCCGAAGAACACGGTCAGCTTTAGGACATCGATGAGTCGGACGTGCTCGTGCAGCCGTTCGAGGCTCCATGCTTCGTCTGCCTTGCTCTCTACTGCCTCAAGCTGATCAGCAAGTTGCACGTCTGGATCGGGTTCCAGGGTCACGTGCCACTCCACCTTGACTGATTCCTCGTGACGCTCCACCTTCAGTATCCGAACGATGCCGCCGTACTGATGAGGAAGTTCGAGGTCGGTCGGAATCAGAACCTCTAGCGGTACGGGGGCGGGCATGTATCGGGTGAGGGGCTCGTCAATGAAGCCGATCAGAGCGCCATCGTTGTCATAGCCCTCGATCCGAAATGGCTCAAATGCATCTGTACAGATCGTCCAGAATCCGAAGTGGCCGTTCGCCGGGCTTGTTCGAACAACGTCCCCTTGGACGAATCGGATCTCGGCGACCTCAGGACTGTGTCGCCCGGAGATGAGGATCGCTGGCTCGTCCGGCGCAGGGTCGGTTTGGTGCCGAGATCCGGTCGAATGGATTGCGGCATCGCCGTGATCCTCGAACTGGCTTGAGGCGATCGGGTCGAAATCGATCCCGGTCCCATCATTTGGAGACCACCGTTCACGGGCCTGCCATCCTTCCTCACCTCGGACATAGGTGCCGGAGAATCCACAGGGATGAGGGCTTCCGTCTTGTCCTCGACGGTAATAGAGGAAGAGCACCGTTCCCAAGACCTCGCCCTTCCAGTACGCCACCGGAACGGACTTCGAGTCATCCAGCGCCTTCGGGAGCTTTGGCAACCCATGGTCGAGGATCTCGATTCCATCAGAGACCAGTTGTCGGAAGTCAGGGGGTCGAATCGGTTGCCACTCGGGAGTCGGTGGTACCTCTTTAGACCGTTGTTTCTTCGGCCTTGATGGAATCTGTTCAGGAGGTGCAGCATCAAGAGGCCGAATATTGGGATGCTCCAGGATGCGCTTTTCGACGCCATCCTCCTCAGCAACTCGGCCAGCCCACCACCACGTTCTGTCGATGAGTTCCTGGCGCACCAAGTTCAGGTCACCGATGAGGCTGGCCAAAATCCTCGTGCCGACGCAGCCGCTGTTGCGGAGCAGGCCAATGAGAAGATGGTCTGGGTCGACGGAGGAGCTTCCGAGATGGATCGACTCACGAAGCGCAAGTTCGAGCGCCCTCTTCAGTTCGGCTGTGAACTGAGATGCTCTGTCTCCCCCCTCCTCTCCCATGGGAGTGATTTCGAGGACCATTTGTCTCACATCGTCTGTCGCTACGCCCAAATCGGTCAGGATCTCGCCTGGTCCGTCCTCCTTGTCTTCCATCAATCCGAGAAGCAGATCGGCTGTACCGACGTGATCATGGTTCAGGCGGTGCGCCTCTTCTTGCGCAAAGTTCATGACTTGTCGACTCTGAGATGTGAAGCGCTCGAACACGCCTGAAGGCTATCGCTCCAAATCCATACGTTGAACTGGCGATCAGCGTAACGCTGTCGACATTGACTAATCGTTCCACAGGTCCGGCCAGAAGGAAGCGACTGGACAGAGCCTGTCCCCGGCTTTCTGAGGCGCCGGCCAGTAAGGGTGACGATGAGTGTCCGATCAGAGCATCGGCGGTCGATTCAACAGTGAAGTACGTACGAACCCGGGGTTCAGTGGCCAGAGGTCGACCTCTACCCTGAATCTTCCCTCAAAGGCCGCTCGGAGGTCAGCCTCTAATTCAAGTGCTTCCTCAGCCCACTGCGTATTGATAGTCAGCGACGTCCAACCCGAGTGAGGATTGAAGTTCGCCCTGAATGATCGCTGCCAGGTGATCAGTCTTTCCAACAGCGCAGCCGGTATTAGAGCGTGGGTTTCACCATCCTGAGGCCAGAGTGGAATCTCCACCCCAAATTCGGGACTCAACTCGACTGTCGGAGGCTCCGTTTGACGACGGTCAGACTCAGCTGCCATGTACTCGTGTCCCCCAGGGATCGATCGAAGGAGTTCATCCGGGCTCATGGCACTGGGGTCAAATACCTGCGGGATTTTGAAAGCCGCCGGATCCCCGAAAGCCCGCTGGTCGTTGTACCGTCCGTGCTCCCCCCAAAGGCGGTCTCGTCCTGGGATGACCCGCCGAATTCGGATCAGAATCGGATCAAGATCAGTCCAGCCGACATGCCGGCACTCAATCCGATCCTCCTGCCAGAGGTGCATAAGCGCCGTGTCCACGACGGACTGCTCCAGTCCGGTCTCGGCCACGACGACTTCACTGCCAAAGGTCTCGTCATGTTCGTGAAGCTCGATGGCACGAAGGACAATCTGAATGTCTTGTGGGTCAGGCACAGATCCGGGATCGCTCACGGCATCAGCCTACAAACCGGGCGTTGTCCTCCCCGGCGAGAGCGGGCATGTAGGCCGTCAGCCCTCCACATCGACGTTGACGGTGTCACCCGTCCAGAACGGCGAATCGTCGAGGTGCACTGGCATGGCCTCCAAGAGGTCGTCTGAAACGACCGTGTCGATCAATGTCTGAGATCCTCCGACATAGGTCCAGGCGTAATCGATTTCGGTCGCCACGATCCACGCATGATCGTCGGGCCACCACAGATTTGGGGACTGCCGGTTCCACGGCACGTCGAGAGGTGCCATCGCCAGCTCAATCGGGCCCCGGTAGAGCCCATAGTTGCGCTTCGGCAGGTTGACAGTTGGTCCAGGCACCGCAATGTCGCCGTAGCCATCCCAAATACAGAAGCAGCAGTGCTCGGGAGTTGCGGTCTCCGACCGGAGGAGTGGGAGGAGGTGCTGGCGTTCCCTCGGTGGGAGGGTTCCTCCAGATGGACCGGATCCTTCATGCAACGGATCGGGAATTGGACTGCCTATCGGTGTGTTGATCATGTGAAACTGCATGTTCGGGTGGGCAATGCGCCCGTTGCTCTCCGCAATCTCAGTCCAGGAGCGGAACGATCCATCGGGATAGATGGGGCCGTCAGGGTGGAACACTCGACAGTACGCCTCAAACCCCTCGGGGACCACAGATCCCGTGTCCTGGTTGAACGGATGCAGCCGAGGTGCGATCCAGCGTGCGGGTCCGAGGTCGGTCGCCCATTGGATCCGCTCATCCACAGCCATGGATCCATCATGGCCCATGCAGACACCGTCCAACCGGCCCGGAGGCACTGGGGCCAGGGCACGAAGAGGCGGTACTCGATGCTGTTTGGCATCATGGGCCGATGGAAGCCAATGGCGACCGAGATGCCTTACAACAAGCTGCCGAGCAGGGCGACATCGACGCAATGAAGAGATTGGGGAGGTTATTTGCATCTGAGGGCAAGTTCGACCAGGCGGAGCGATGGTCGGACCAAGCCGCAGAGACAAATGACCCCTTCGCTCTCAACCTCTCTGGGTATATCCGCCAGCGGTGTGGCGACTCGTCGGGAGCCATCGACTGGTTTCGCAGAGCAATCGAACACGGAAGTACTGAAGCAATGTACGGGCTGAGCTACGAACTACGAGATCGAGATCCTGTGGAGGCGGAGGTCTGGGCTCGTCGAGCGATCGAAGCAGGAGACGTCAGTGCAATGCACGGACTGGGAACCCTTCTCAAGAACAAGGGCGACACGAAGGGTGCCGAGGAGTGGTACCGAAAGGCCGCTGAAGCTGGTCACAGTGGTGGCATGGGCTCCCTGGCCGACCTCCTCGTCTCGCTTGATCGCAAATCCGAGGCCGAAGCGTGGAACCGCAGGTTGGCCGAGTCCGGCAGTAGTCAAGGGATGATATGGCTCGGAGTTCTGTCGAACGAGCGGGGCGCAAAAGATGAGGCCCGAGATTGGTTCGAGAAGGCCGAGACGGCCGGAGATGCCTGGGGGTCATACAACCTCGGAGTTCTCTTGTACGAGAGTCGGGACAGGGACGGTGCTCTCGTAAAGTTCCACAAGGCTGCTGATGGTGGAGTAGCCAGCGCCATGACGTACTTGGGAATGTTGGCAGCTGATCGACGAGACTTTGATGATGCGGCGAGATGGTACGAGCGTGCCCTTGAGGCTGGGGGTGCTGACGCTCGTGAGCGGCTCGATAAGTTAAAGGACCTCAGGGAATCGTGTCGGCTGCTTGACATGGTTCAATTTGAGACGTTCGGGTGGGAGCTGGTGTCCGATCAGGATCGTGCCCGTCAGTGGAGATCTGAGGGCGCAGGCCTAGCGGAACGTTACGTGGATCAGGCTCCCGACCTTCCATCCTGGGATCTGGAGGAGACCCGAGAGGCTTTGGAGTCCACCCACGAATTCCTCTCGTCGCCTGACTTCGACCCAGAAGACTTGCCCGACGAGATCCGGGACCGAATCCTCGCCGGTGAGTTTCCAGAAGATGTCAGGATTGTTGACCTCGAACTCTTCCAGGTACCCCCCGCCAAGTGTGTCCTCATGATCAACCGGCATCGGTCCCATGGTTCCGTGCACTACTCGGCCGGGTTTCTCATCCTCTTTGCCGAGTGCTTCTGGGGCCTGATGCTGGAACTCGAGGAAAACGACGATGTTGGTATACGGGAAGGAGCCGTGGCACGAGCGCATTTGGAGCTACCACCCGAAGAGGTGGTCGAGACAACCTTCGATCCCTACGATCGGAAGTGGGACGGGATCGTTCCGCTGGAAAATGACCCGTTGGCCCGTTTGCGCATTCTTGCCTCACGATTGCGGGACTCGATCAACTTGCACGGTGCTGCTCTCGATTTGGCCCCCTTTTCCCCGGAGGGATGATCCGCCGTTTGCGGCGTTTCGTCATCGCTCTTTGGTTGATGGCCGGCCCCTGCCGGGTAGGTGGGGGTTGATTCAGCGGGCCCGATCGGTCATGCCTCAGGACGGCGACGCCGTGGCCGAAATGGAACGTGAACTGCTCGTCGAAGCGGACGAACTCGGAATTAGCGGCCAGCCGAGCCCGAGGTCGAAAGGGCGGCCGGAAGCGAGAGTTCAGCCCAGCGGCCGCTCGAAAGGCCCAAGAGCGATACGACAAAGGTGAGTTGTCGGTCTCCGAGAATTGCCCAATTGGCCGGCGTCAGTCGCCAGACTCTCTACCGGTATTTGACTATTGACCGTAGACCCGAAGTGAACGAGCAGGTATCTGCATAGATGGCCAATCGGTGGTGGCCACCTCTGACCCCGCCCATCCTTAATCGATCGAGTGTGGGATTTGACGGTGCAGGAGGTAACCATGTCTCGGATTACCGGAGGGGGATAATCCACATCCGTGACCTCAGTACGAGCGGGTCACTGGATTCAAGGGCACTCTGATGGGCGCTGGGCTACCGTTGTCTTGCGGAGGAGCGGGTGCGGCGAACGAGGAGGCATACCATGATAGGTGTTGGCACGAGGTACGAACCAAGGTCCCGACATCCGGCCGTTGGGAAGCTGGTCTTGAGCGTGATTGCTGGTGTTGGCTGCGTGTCGGCCTCAGTGTTCTCTGCTCAGGTAGCTGGAGCTGCCACTGACTCTGTGACGAACTGTTCCGGTTCGCCTACGCACCCAGGTTCGTTGCCGTATGAAGTGGCCAACGCCTCCTCAGGTGACACGATCAGCTTCTCGGTGTCCTGCCCGGCAAGTTCGCCGATCGTGATTGGCAGCAGCATCAAGCTAAAGAAGCCGCTG
Source organism: uncultured Acidimicrobiaceae bacterium (assembly GCA_963753905.1). Lineage (GTDB taxonomy): Bacteria > Actinomycetota > Acidimicrobiia > Acidimicrobiales > RAAP-2 > Bog-756. Next base: position 3,177,574 of record CAVWDZ010000001.1, read on the forward strand.
GTAATCACGGGCCCCGGGGCTGATCGCCTTGTAGTCAGTGGTAACAATGCTGTTCGTGTCTTCAACATATCTGTGGGCGTGCAAGTCGCATTGTCTGGGATTACTGTCGAAAAGGGATCGGCGATCACTGGTGGCGGAATCTTGGATCTAGGTCCTCTGAAACTGACGAACAGCATACTCTCGGGGAACTCGGCTATCGACGGGGGCAGCGGCGGGGGTATCTACTCGACGAGCAGCGTAACGATCACTTCCAGCACCATCGAAGCAAACACGGTGAATGACGGAGGTGTCGGAGGTGGTATCTACTCACAAGGTAGCCTCGCCATTAACCACAGCAGCATCGTAGGAAATACCGCTTACGAAGGGGGCGGGATCCTAAACAAGGGTCCCCTGACCGCCAAGTACAGCGCCTTCTTGGATAACTCCTCTTCCATGGATGGGGGAGGAATTGCCGACATCGCAGGCACCGATGCGATCACCGACAGTACCTTCACAGGAAACGACTCAGGTCATGGGGGTGCAATATTCACTGCCAACAATGGCATCGCAAATACCGGAATCGTCAAGCTGACCGCCAGTACAGTGGTCGGTAATACTGCGTTCTCTACCGGCGGGGGTGTTGCAGGGTTGGGTGGCAGAGTGACGATGGGAGCGACTATCGTCGCCGCCAATGTGAATGAAGGGAATGTCCCTTCACAGGGGAACTGCGGAGTAGGTTCGTTTACGAGCGTGGGTTACAACTTAACGAACGACAGTACCGGTGCACTCTGTGAGTTCACGCAGACTACTGACATTGTGAAGGCCAACCCCGATCTCGGGCCCTTGAGGAACAATGGCGGGCCGACACTCACAATGCTTCCCGGTCCAACGAGCCCAGCTGCCCATGTAATCCCAATGGGTACCACCCTCAACGGTGTCCTAATCTGTCCGGGGACCGATCAGCGTGGATTCGTACGACCGCAACCGGGTGAAACTGCGTGCACTATCGGTGCGGTGGAGGCGGGTTAGCTTCTCCACTCCAGCGTCGCCCCTCGGCGTGCCGTGATATCCCTTTTGCTAGGTTGTGCGATTCACACCAATGCACAAAGGGAGTGGTATGGCACGATTTGAAGAGGTAACGGTTTCACTGGTCGATGATTTCGATGGCACTGAGGCCGCAGAGACGACCAGGTTCTCGCTCGATGGGAAGAACTACGAGATCGACCTGTCAAAGGCGAATGCAAACGAACTTCGCAGATCGCTGAGGCCCTACGTTGACAGGGCTCGGGGCGCTCGCCGATCGACAAGTGGCCGAAATGGCAAATCCACACAGACAAAGCGTCAATCAGGAGCCCGGTCCGAAGGCTACGACCGCACTGAGGTCCGGGCGTGGGCCAAGGCCCACCGGATCAAAGTTGCACCCCGTGGTCGCATTGCTAACGACGTGGTCGAGAAGTGGCGGGCCGCTGCTAACAAGTGACGGTCAAAATGGGGTGATCACGGGAAGATCGCTACGCCCTCCGGGTGCACGCCAACTGTGACCGTCTTGAAGACCGTGTTGGTGGCTATGTCGATGACCCACACCCTGTCATAGCTACGATCGGTCACATACGCTGTTGTGCTGTTGGGGGTGATGGCCACCTGTGTCGGAATGCCATCAAGCTTAAAGGTCTTGACTGCGTGGGTGGCTGTGTTGATTACGCTCAGAGCGCTCGAATAGTCGGCCACATAAGCCTTGGTCCCGTTGGGGGTGAAGGCCACGCCCTCGGGCCCGTTACCACCTACATGGATGGTATTGACGACGGCGTTGGTAGACGTGTTGATCACGCTCACAGTGTTGTTGTACTCGTTAGTCACGTAAGCCCTTGTCCCGTTCGGGCTGATGGCCACACCTTGTGGTGCAACGCCTACGCCGATGGTGTCAGTGACTGTATTGGTCACGGTGTTGATCACGCTCACGGTGCTGGGTTGGCCGCTGGCCGGGTCACCCGTGTTTGTTACGTATACAGCTGAACCATTGGGCGTGATTGCCACTCCAAATGGGGATTCTCCAACGGTCACAGTCGCAACGACAGCGTTGGTGGATGTGTTGATCACGCTCAAGGTCCCTGGACCTGAACTCGTATCGTAAGGATACGTATTGGTTACATAGGCCCATTCGCCATTGGGTGAAATGGCTACCCCGTAGGGCTGACTTCCGACCGCTACGGTTTTGACGACTGTATTGGCCACGGTGTTGATTACGCTCACAGTGCCGGAGTTGTTGACTACGTAAGCCCTGGTCCCGTTGGGGGTAACGGCAACACCCACCGGCTTTACCCCCACCTGGATGGTGGCCGTCACGGTGTTGGTGGCCGTGTTGATCACGCTCACCGAGTGGGAGTTGAGATTGGCCACATAGGCAATGGCTGGCGAAGAGGCACTCGCTTCGGAACCGCTCGTGGCGACCAGGCTCACTACGGTCAACACCAGCACACCCAGAGCCGCTATCTGCCTTATGGACCTACTCCACAGACTGATCCCGCTCACTCCGAACATTGGACCTCCTTAGCCGCCCCCAACGGATCGGTGCCCGTTGTCTGCGCCCTGCAGACAGTAGCTCTGGGTCATGGAGGCGACGACATGCGAACCTGCTACCTAGCCACTACCAGGGCTAACGCCCCTACGGAGTGAGATCGTTTTCACAGGTGCCGTCGCCCTTTGGACTCATACGATCCACCGCAATGCTCGGGAGCCCGAAGATGATCGGAATGGTCTCCTTGAGTGGTCAGGCCGGCCGCCATTCAACGTGGGATCGGCGCCACAAGGAAGGCGCCGGTTCCATAGATGGCCAACTCAACATGGTCATCTATGAAACCCAATCCTCAAATGGCGTTTTGGGCTACGTGGGCCAAACCCCTACGTGGCGGTGTCCATTCCGTTGGTGACAATGGTGACCACGGCTCCCGGATGCAGTTGGGCCATGGCGTTGGCCTGAACACAGCTCCCGCCGTATACCTCGCTGATCTGAACGGTCTGGCCGGTCTGGGCGTCGACCTGTAGGCCGGTCCAGGTGACAGAGCAGCTCTGCACCTCGGCCGGCACACCCAGGGGAGGGACCGGCTGATTGGGGAGGGACACCGGTGCGGGAGCAGGTGCAGAGGTCGGAGCAGGCGTCACAACGGGAGCTGTCGCAACAACTGGCGCCGGAGCAGCGGGAGTTGTGACCGTCGCCGTGACAGGTGTGGTCGTCACTGGTGGGGGAGCAGGTGCAGCGACGACAACCGGCGCCGGAACGACATGGACCCGAACAGGCGGTGCTGGCACTATGACCTCGTTGACCGGTGGTGCAGCTGTGGCTGCAGCGTGGCTGCTGCCGCTCAGGGCAACGGCCCCTGTCGTGAGAGCCGCCATCGTGGCGATTGTGAGGACGATGCGCTTCATTTGCGCTCCTTGAGTTGGTTTGCCTTGCCCGAGCCCCCTGTTTTGGCCAATCGTCCTTGCTCTAGCGATCGGCAGAATCGGGACTCAGCTTTAGCTCGACCGCATGTTGACCAACCAGGCTGTGCCGACAGGCACCGGAAGCGTCAGGTCTCAAATGGCGGCCGCCCGGTCGTGGTCATCTGTACGACGCGTGACTACACTGACGCCTGGGTCCAAAGGTGGCAGCGTATAACTGCTCTTGAGCTGGCCTTTGTTGGGTCAATGGGCCAGGAGACAGTGATGAGCGATGTTTCGCATGGTCCCGGCTGGTGGCAGGCCAGCGATGGCAAGTGGTATGCACCGGAGCTGCATCCGAACTATCAACCGCCGGTTCCTCCGCCGCCGCCCCGTCAAACAGCGGTACCTCCGACCGAACCGCAGTGGAGCCAGCAATCCCAGGGCCAGCCGAGATACTCACATGGAGGGTCGTCTCGGGTAGGTGCTGGGACTGGATTCTCCTTGGGATCTATAAAGCTGTTGCCTGGGATCGTGACAGGTGCCGGTGCTCTTCTCATTCTCGGTTCCGTCTTGCCTTGGGCGACAGTTTCAACTGCATTCCTATCGCTATCGGTCAATGGAACTGCCGGCGACGGAGGCATCACGCTGACGCTCGGGATAGTCGCCCTCGTGATTGGGGTGCTTCTCGTCCGAGGATTCGTGGCAACGGGCTGGCTCATCGGCGTCGGGGTCATTTTCCTGATAGCTCTCGGAGTCAGCCTTCATGACGCATCCGATGTGTCCTCGGTGTCTTCGCAGCTCTCGCAAGATGTGGGCGTGAGTGTCGGAATAGGACTTTGGCTCTGCCTTCTTGCATCGGTATCTGGCCTTGTGGCCACAATCGTTATCTTTACTCAGCGTCGTAAAGTTGAGCAGTCTGGCCGGTCCGCATCATTCGTAGCTGGAGCGGAGCCCACTGGCGGAGGACAGGGTGCTCCCTATGGGGCGCAGACGTCACCACCTGGTCCCGGCTGGTGGCAGGCCTCCAACGGGGCTTGGTACCCGCCAGAATCCCACCCGAATTTTGTTATGCCCATGCCTCCCACCAACGATTCTCCTGGGACGCCACCGCACTAGTTATCGGCATTTCGGCGACGGACTTACCCTATTTGATCAAGTGTCGACTTCGATTGGTACAACATTGATAGTCAGTGATTCATCGTGATGAAGTTTTATTCCCTAAGGGGCGTTGATGGCACAGTCGAAGAGTTTCACTGTGACAAGTAGGCAGCTTCTCGCAGGCGGCGCCGTGGTGCTGTTGCTGGCCGCCGCATTCATTGTCGGCCGAGTCACTGCACCAAAGACCAATGTGGACACTGCCCCCGTCACCTCAACTTCCACGACCCATCCCGTAACTACAAGTTCCAGCACGTCGTCCACGACGTCCACTGCTCCTTCCCCCACGACGACCACCCAGGCAGCTGGCCCATCGCTCGCCACCTGCACATCGGCAGTGACTGGCGTCTACAACGGGGATCCCTCGAATCCTCAGTTCGGGGCCGGAACCCTTTCTAGCGAGCAGCCTGTCGCCTACGGATGTGAGAACCAGACGATGCTGGCTCAGGCCATGCAGAACGCTGTCGGCCCCCTGAACGCAAACGACAGCAATCTTGTGCCTAATAGCGATGTCCTGATTGTCGTGAGGGACGTGTGCAACAACTGGCCAAGTGGACCACTCTGCGTGAATGGGTGATAGGCGTTTCGGGATACCCCAGACGACCTAGAGGCTCATCCAGCAGTGACCGTCCCACCTTCAACCGCTGACGATTGGGATTAGACGGCGCACTCTTTGTCAGCCAGGGCGAGAGCCTGGGAGACGGGGCTAGTGCCTTGGAAACGCTCGGATGCACTGTCAAAGGATTCCGTATCGTCGAGAAAGATCGCCACGGCACGCTTGACGCCGTCGCCGACGGTGAGAACAGACGACGTGATCGACAGATTGGCTACGGAGAAGCCGAGCCCCTCAACGAGCGGCTGGCCGGAGAGTTTGAGCAGGTGCTGGCCACTTGACGTTGCTTCGGCCCAGTCTGAGCGGGCGGGCACGCCAAAGCGGAGTTCCTGGGTTGCGAGCAAGCCAGTATTGCGAATGCCCGGCATGTCGGACTCAACCTCAGGAAGCATGGTCAGCAGGAACCGCAGTGCATGATGCCGAGTTGGCTCAGCAAGAGCGGCGGAAGCCAGTCGCTCGACCTGGGAGACGGCGAGGTCGTTGAGGAGGGTTGGATGGTCACCTACGGGTCCGCAGATCGTCAATGAGATGTCCCCGTTCTCGGGATAGCCAACGATCAACAGCAAGGGACTGGGACGCCGATTCTGACGACCCGTCCAGAGCTTGCGCACATCGTCCGCCTTTGGGCGACCGCCGCAGGAAGCAAGGACGACTTCGAGAGGATGGTCGCCCTTCCCAAGGAACAGCAGCGATGGCTTGAGCGCCTTGGGAGCACCGTCAGGGGCACTCCACTTTCTCGGATCGAGATCGCTGAGGAAGTCGTCTTCCCAACCTTCCACGTGCCGTTCCTCTCGTTCGTCTCGCTACTTCCCTCTCAACGTTACGAGATCATCGTCACAATGGGGCGGTTGCTTTCAGAAATCGAGGCGATCGCCCAGGTGCTTGAGCAGCAAGTCGCTCGTCAACTCGACCAACCGACCTATTGGTCGACCAACACAAGTTCAATGTCACGTCACCTCTGAAGGCAGGCATACTAGACACGGAAAGCGCCCACTCCCGAGTGCCGTCTGGATATTCGCCGACTCAATCTCGGCTGCGTCTCCACCTCGCCTCACGACCTTGTCCTGCCCGCTTTGAAGTGCTTCACAGGTGGGGGTCTTGTGAAAGGCCGCACTCCAACCTCGGGTCATGTAGACGACCATCGGGTACTGGTGCGGCTTACAGCGATAGCAGTAGGGAAGGCCATCCGGTTCACAGGGCTCTCCACTGAACCACCAAGTGGTCTCATCTCGATCGAGCAATGGGGCGGAAGGGCGCACGTCGTCCACGGAGGAGGATATCGACCTGGACACCATCGAAACTTGAGTAGTCGACTCCCATCCCACCATTAGCGATCGATCTCGCCGTGGGGCCCCAGGCAGGTGTCGTAATGGTCGGATTGGGTAGAGGATTGGTTAACCCAGAATCCGATTCAGTCAGCCTCCACTGAGCATGCGCTCCTGGGCTTCGGTCAGATCTACCACACGCTTTACCCGATGGCGGTATACCTGTGCCAGCATCCTGACGTCCTTGTGACCCAGCATATCGGCTACCTCTTCGAGGGGGCTTCCACCATCTACCAGAAGCGAAGCCGTCGAGTGTCGTAGTTCATACGGCGTAATGGGTTCGATCTCAGCCTTTTCGCACAATCGACGGACCTCTCGGCGAAGGTTCGACGGGTCGATAGGTCGGCCGATTTCATTGCAGAACACAAGACCGAAGTCCTCCCAAACCGGAGCCGCCAGTCTGTCGGCCTTCTGACGGACCTTGTGAGATCGCAGTGCCTCCATTACGAGCGCTGGCGTGGCGAGAACCCGATCGGACTTAGTCTTTGTGGGACCAATCACCATTCTGCCGTTTGGAAGCACCCTGCGGGACTGGCGAACCGTGAGAGTGCCTTCCTCGAAATCGATGGCGTCCCATGGGAGGCCCGTCGCCTCCCCGGGTCGGAGCCCGCAGTGCAACATCAGAACAATCAGGGCGTAATGAAGATCGTCCACCGATGCTGCGATGAGCTTTCTCGCCTGTTCCGGCGTAAGGGAACGCCGTGAAGTTGGGGCCTTCGCCCCTACCGGTATTCGGGTAAGTTTCGCTACATTGCGACCGATCATGTCCCGTCGCTCTGCCTCTGTCAGGACCTCAGCTAATGCCCGCCGAACCTTGACCAATGCCGAACGACCCAGAGGTCCCTTCCTCCCACCCCGCCCGGAGCGTTTCGGAGTCTTCCGGGTAGCCAGTCGATGGAGTTCCCCCTCAACGTCGGCCACCGTTAGGTCCCGAAGCCGCTTTCCCTTGATCTGATCAAGCTGAGCCAATGCCCAGCGATCGTGATCGGCAGTTCGAGGAGATTTCGCAGCGCCGACGTTCGCTTGCCACCATTGGATCCACGAACCAAGTCGAGTGTCGTCGCCAACAGGCAACCCGTCAGCAATCTGGCGGCGCAACTCATCAAGCTTCTCAGTGGCCTCCTTGCGGGTGGAGCCTGAGACTCTGCGCCGCTGACCCTGTTCGCCACGCACCTCGCCTCGCCAGCGCCCCGTGGCGCTCTCAAAGTAGACCGAACCCTCGCCGTGGCCGAGTTTCCGTGGACGTCCCATTGTCGAACCCTCTCTGGTCAGATCTCTGGGGGCACTCTTGGGGGCACTTTCACTCCCCCACTGACCCCCAAGCAACTAGCTCCTCCCTATAGTACCTGGTAGATGGGTCCGAGTGAGGACGAGTGTGGAATGTGAACCTGCTTTGCAAGCAGGGGGTCACGGGTTCGAGTCCCGTCATCTCCACGTCGTTGTCAGAATCACAACGTTTTCCCTGTTCAGAGGCGGTATTTCATTGGCAATTGCCAACCAAGGCAAATGACGATGTGTTCGAACCCCTGCTTGTCGGGTGCGTGCGAGCAAATGACGCTGTTCGCGCCAGCAAGCAGTTGTCGGCAGACCCGAACGACTCGTGTCCCACCGGCCGGTGTTCGAAGGCCGACTCTGGGGAAATGAGCATTCCTTGAGACGACTGGGGAATGGGTGGGATGGCCGCCGAGGACGTGATAGCGGAGATCCATGGATTCAGCGAGCCCCACTCAACGCCGACGTCATGGGCGGCGGGACTTGAGCAGTTACATGCCTCATCCGGGACGTCTGGGCTCATGCGGCGCTCCGATCAACGCTGACCGTCTACGGAAGTAGACGCAGCCATAGTCGAGGCATGCCTGTGGCGAGATCAACCACGTCTCTGAACCGACACGTAGGGATTGTCTTTTACAAAAAACCGCCACTGAAGATCGGCGGCTTTGGTGATGCCTACACGCGCACCAATCGATATCTGTGACGATGCCAGCCGACTATGTAGTGTCAGTGTTAGCGGTTGTTTGGTTAAGTCGTGTCCGTTGAAATCCAAATCAATCGCCAGTGCCTGGCAAACTTTGCCGGGTCCGTTCGTCAGCGTTCTCTCTTTTGAAATCTTCGGACGGTTGGATCGAATTGTGTCCAGTCCACTGATGGGTTCAACCGCCCTTATCAAGACTGCCGAAGCATGACCTTCTTCCCCGGTTACGATGTTCATGCAATAGTGGATTCCGTAGCTGAAGTAGACATATAGGTAACCAGCTTCACCGAACATGACGCTGTTCCTCGGCGTCATTCCTCTGTAGCTATGGCTAGCAGGATCCAACTGGTCGTAGGCTTCAGTCTCAACTATTTTGCAGACGATTTTCTTGTTCCCAAGTCTTCGGTTTAGATAACAACCCAGCAGCCGTTTGGCCATCGAGTCGGGATTGCCACTAAGGGCCTGGCTCAAGTTCCTCATCGCGTGATCGGATCGATTGTATTCCGCTGACCCTTCGAGCAACATCGAATCGGCTGGTGGCAGCCGCAGAGCGACAAATGATGACCGATCTCATATCACTCCGGTTCCAACCGATCAGGACGTAGCAACCGCACGAGGTTCTCGCGACTAGGGCCAACGCGTCCGACTCGGTTGGCAGCGCAGAACTGGCGCCGATCATCAGTTGCAGAGTGAAAATCTTGAGGCTGCGAAAGCACTTCTCGGCTATGCGTTGCGGAGTCCCTCGGACATCGTCGACCACAGGCGGTCAGGCATGCCGACAGATGGTCGCGACTTCCAGATGTCCCTGTTAGTTGGAGGGCTAGATCAGTTGGCGAATCAATTTCCCGCGGACTGACCTCCGTCGATGTGAAGGACGACTCCCGTGACGAATGAGGCCAGTTCGAGATAGAGGATCCCTTCTACAACGTCGCTAATGTGGCCGACTCGGCCGAGCGGATGGAGTTGTGCCAGGCCCTCATACGACGCCGGGTCGTAGAGAGGGCTCTCTATGACTCCGAGGGCAACTGCGTTGAAGCGAATACCGCGAGACGCGTACTCGATGGCCAATGAGCGCGTCACAGCTGCCAGTCCACCCTTCGTAAGCGATACAAGAGCGGACGGGTTTTCGCTCTCGGCGTGGTCGACCAGACTCGTAGTGATGTTGACTATGTGACCACCAGTGCCCTGAGTCAGCATCTGGCGGATGGTGGCTTGGGTTATATGAAAGAACCCGGTCAGGTTCACGGCTGTAATCGCGAGGTAGTCATCCAGTGTGTAGTCGGTGTATGCCTTGCTGATGAAAATCCCCGCGTTGTTGATCAGACTGTCGACGCGCCCAAAACGATCGACCGCCTGTTCCACGATCAGCTGAGCGGTCTCGACTTGTGCGATATCACCCCTCACCGTGATGAAATCGGGAGCGGCGGAAGGGTCGATCGAGCGCGACGAACCAACGGCCGCATATCCGGCATTGCGGAAGCCTTCTACAAGTCCTGCGCCGATGCCTTGGGAGGCTCCGGTGACGATGACGACTTTGCGCGAAGCATCGGATAGGCCGACACGAGGTCGCGTCGACGGCTCTCCCGAGTCGGATGGACCCATCATCCGACGAGATAGACCTCGTAGATCACGCCTCCGCGCTGCCGGCCTCCGACACCGACGACTAGGCCTTTGTTCAACCAGTCGAGGCTGTCGGGCCCGGTCTCCATTTTGACTGAAGTGCGGAAAGTGTATTCACCTGCGTCGACATCTCCCCCACGTCCGAGCCGCTCGAGGACCGCCGTGCTTCCGTGCCGCACACTTTGAGATTGAACGTATAGTACATCTCCGCGTTCGGCATCAAGCGTGTAGCGGACGTCGCCAAGTGCTGTGCCATCCGGAAGAACAATCTGCCAATCGGCGCTCGCTCCCGGAAGCAGTGTCCCGCTCAGCTCAGGTCCGCTGAACATCCCACTGGTCAACGGAACGATGCGCCGGTGACCAGCGGAGATCTCGCCGACATCCTGGAGGTCGCCGACAATTGCTTCCAAGCGGTAGACCAGGTTCAGGAGCGGCTCGGGAAGTCGACTGGTCACGGCTTCACTCTGAGTGAACTCTTGGTCGCTGCGAACATCGAGCAGCGGCTCGCGTGTTTGGGTGCCAGTCGACATGGCGATGGTCGCGTTGTGAGCAAGTTGTGGGCGATGACCCAACCCGGGACGTGGCTCGGCCGAGCTGGCAATGCGATCAGGCCCCAACGATCAGAGAGCGCGCCTCTGCTGGGCCGACGATGAGATCGTGAAGGTCGCCACCCACTTCGAGCCGGCTCGACTGGTTGATCCCGCCGATCTTCATCGGCTCGAAGCCAGCGGCTTGAATCAACCGCTCGACTTCGTCATCACCACGGTCCTCGGCGGTCACGTAGAACAGAACCGCTGGCTCGGGTGAACGGTTGCTCGAAGACTCGAATAGGT